>NZ_CP086301.1:0-3525632 GCF_020843965.1 Burkholderia sp. B21-005
ATGAACGATTTCTGGCAACACTGTTCCGCACTGCTGGAGCGCGAGCTGACGCCCCAGCAGTACGTGACGTGGATCAAACCCTTGGCCCCGGTGGCCTTCGATGCGTCGGCGAACACGCTGTCCATCGCCGCGCCGAACCGCTTCAAGCTGGACTGGGTCAAGAGCCAGTTTTCGGGCCGGATCTCGGATCTGGCCCGGGATTTCTGGAATGCGCCGATCGAAGTCCAGTTCGTCCTCGATCCGAAAGCCGGCATGCGCAGCGCCGCCGCGCACGCCGCGCCGGCTGCGCAGCGCGCGCCGCTGACACCGAACGGCCCCGCCGCGACGGTCGCCGCGATCGCCGCCAACCTGGCCGCGAATGCCGGTGCGGCGCCCAGCGCGCCGGCCGACGTGCCGATGACGGCGTCGGCAGCCGCCGCGCACCACCTGAACGCCGATGACGCCGACATCGACCTGCCGAGCCTGCCCGCGCACGAAGCGGCCGCCGGGCGCCGCACGTGGCGTCCGGGCCCCGGCGCCGCGCCCGCGAACGGCGGTGAAGCCGATTCGATGTACGAACGTTCGAAGCTGAACCCGGTGCTCACGTTCGACAACTTCGTGACCGGTAAAGCGAACCAGCTTGCACGCGCCGCCGCGATCCAGGTCGCGGACAACCCCGGCATCTCGTACAACCCGCTGTTCCTGTACGGCGGCGTCGGCCTCGGCAAGACCCACCTGATCCACGCGATCGGCAACCAGCTGCTGCTCGACAAGGCCGGCGCGCGGATCCGCTACATCCACGCCGAGCAATACGTGTCCGACGTGGTGAAGGCATACCAGCGCAAGGCGTTCGACGACTTCAAGCGCTACTACCACTCGCTCGACCTGCTGCTGATCGACGATATTCAGTTCTTCTCCGGCAAGTCGCGCACGCAAGAGGAATTCTTCTACGCGTTCGAGGCGCTCGTCGCGAACAAGGCGCAAGTGATCATCACCAGCGACACGTATCCGAAGGAGATCTCGGGCATCGACGATCGCCTGATCTCGCGCTTCGACTCCGGCCTCACCGTCGCGATCGAGCCGCCCGAGCTCGAGATGCGCGTCGCGATCCTGATGCGCAAGGCGCAGTCGGAAGGCGTGAACCTGTCGGAAGACGTCGCGTTCTTCGTCGCGAAGCACCTGCGCTCGAACGTGCGCGAACTCGAAGGCGCGCTGCGCAAGATCCTCGCGTATTCGAAGTTCCACGGCCGCGAGATCTCGATCGAGCTGACCAAGGAAGCGCTGAAGGACCTGCTGACCGTGCAGAACCGGCAGATTTCGGTCGAGAACATCCAGAAGACCGTCGCCGACTTCTACAACATCAAGGTCGCCGACATGTATTCGAAGAAGCGTCCCGCGAACATCGCGCGGCCGCGGCAGATCGCGATGTACCTGGCGAAGGAACTCACGCAGAAGAGCCTGCCCGAGATCGGCGAGCTGTTCGGGGGGCGCGACCACACCACCGTGCTGCACGCCGTGCGCAAGATCGCCGACGAGCGCAGCAAGGACGCGCAGCTCAACCACGAGCTGCACGTGCTGGAACAGACGCTGAAGGGCTGAGCGCGCGGCGCGCTTGATAATTCGGCATCCGCCCCAAATTAAGGGGGGCGGTTCGGTTTTGAGGCACAATACAGGTTTGACCGCCCCGGCGGCGGCCGGCCAAGAGCCCGGCTGGCGGGGCGCTGCGTGGCTGCTGCGCTGCAGGCCGTTACTCAACGAAGGAACTCTATGCAACTGGTCAAGACCGAACGAGACACACTCCTCAGGCCGCTGCAAACGGTCAGCGGCATCGTCGAACGCCGCCATACGTTGCCGATCCTCGCCAACCTGCTGATCACCAAGAACGGCCCGGACGTTTCTTTCCTGTCGACCGACCTGGAGCTGCAGATCACCACGCGCGCCGATTTCGGCGTCGGCGGCGACCAGGTGGCCACCACCGTCGCGGCCCGCAAGCTGCTCGACATCCTACGCGCGATGCCTGACGGCCAGGTCACGCTGTCGCTCGCCGACAAGCGCCTCACCGTTCAATCGGGCAAGAGCCGCTTCGCACTGCAGACGCTCGCGGCCGACGAGTTCCCGACCGTCGCGCAGGCGAAGGATTTCGGCGCGACCCTGACCGTCCCGCAGAAGTCGTTCCGCCAGCTGCTCGGCATGGTGCACTTCGCGATGGCGCAGCAGGACATCCGCTACTACCTGAACGGCATGCTGCTCGTCGTCGACGGCGACCAGCTGATGGCCGTGGCCACCGACGGCCACCGCCTCGCGTTCTCGTCGATGAAGCTCGAAGGCGGCACGTTCGGCCGCCAGGAAGTGATCGTGCCGCGCAAGACGATTCTCGAGCTGCAGCGCCTGCTCGAAGATATCGACGACACCGTCACCATCGACATCGCGCAAACGCAGGCCAAGTTCACGTTCGGCCAGGTCGAGCTCGTGTCGAAGCTGGTCGAGGGCAAGTTCCCCGACTTCCAGCGCGTGATCCCGAAGGCGCACAAGAACACGTTCGAGATCGGCCGTGAAGAGCTGCAGCGTTCGCTGCAACGCGCGGCGATCCTGACGTCCGACAAATTCAAGGGCGTGCGCTGCATCATCGCGCCGGGCCAGCTGAAGATCATGTCGACCAACGCCGATCAGGAAGAGGCGCAGGAAGAACTGGAAATCGCGTACCAGGGCGACACCGTCGACATCGGCTTCAACGTCACGTATCTGCTCGACGTGCTCGCGAACCTGAAGGTCGACACCGTGCAGGTGAGCCTCGGCGACGCCAGCTCGAGCGCGCTGATTACCGTGCCCGAGAACGAAGAGTTCAAGTATGTCGTGATGCCGATGCGCATCTGACGCGCTCGACATCGCAACACACACCAGGGGGCGGCAAGCCCCTTTGGCGTTTTTATGGCGAACCGACAACCCGTCCCTTTGGTGCCTTTTCGGCACCTCGGACGGGCCAGGAAACTGGAGCGGCCCGGCCTGGGCGGCCCCGCGCTTTCTCTCGCTGAAACGCACCGCGCCGCCACGAGAGTGGCCTCGCAGAACCGGAAGATATCCATGAGTGAACAGCACAATTCGCAACCCGATAACAGCAGCTACGGCGCTTCGTCGATCCAGATCCTCGAAGGTCTGGAAGCGGTGCGCAAGCGCCCCGGGATGTACATCGGCGACACGTCGGATGGCACCGGTCTGCACCACCTCGTGTTCGAGGTGCTCGACAACTCGATTGACGAAGCGCTGGCCGGGTACTGCAACGACATCCACGTGACGATTCACGCCGACAACTCGATTTCCGTGACCGACAACGGCCGCGGGATTCCGACCGACGTGAAGATGAACGACAAGCACGAGCCGAAGCGCAGCGCCGCCGAGATCGTGATGACCGAGCTGCACGCCGGCGGCAAGTTCGACCAGAACAGCTACAAGGTGTCCGGCGGCCTGCACGGCGTGGGCGTGTCGTGCGTGAACGCGCTGTCGAGCTGGCTGCGCCTCACCGTGCGCCGCAACGGCAAGAAGCATTTCATGGAGTTCCATCGCGGCGTTGCGCAGGAGCGCGTGCTCGAGCAGGTGGACGGCGTGGAAGTGTCGCCGATGCTGGTGACCGGCGACACCGAGAACCGCGGCACCGAAGTGCACTTCATGGCCGATCCGACGATTTTCGGCACGGTTGAATACCACTACGACATCCTCGCGAAGCGGATGCGCGAGCTCTCGTTCCTGAACAACGGCGTGCGGATTCGCCTCACCGACCTGCGTTCGGGCAAGGAAGACGATTTCGCGTTCGCCGGCGGTGTGAAGGGTTTCGTCGAGTACATCAACAAGACGAAGACCAACCTGCACCCGACCATTTTCCACGCCATCGGCGAGAAGGAAGGCGTGGGCGTCGAAGTTGCGATGCAGTGGAACGACAGCTACAACGAGAACGTGCTGTGCTTCACGAACAACATTCCGCAGCGCGACGGCGGCACGCACCTGACCGGCCTGCGGGCCGCGATGACGCGCGTCATCAACAAGTACATCACCGATAACGAAATCGCGAAGAAGGCGAAGGTCGAGACGACCGGCGACGACATGCGCGAAGGGCTGTCGTGCGTGCTTTCCGTGAAGGTGCCGGAGCCGAAGTTCAGCTCGCAGACGAAGGACAAGCTGGTGTCGTCCGAAGTGCGTGCGCCGGTTGAAGAAGTCGTCGCGAAGGCGCTGGAAGAGTTCCTGCTCGAAACGCCGCTCGACGCGAAGATCATCTGCGGGAAGATCGTCGAAGCCGCGCGTGCGCGCGATGCGGCTCGGAAGGCGCGTGAAATGACGCGCCGCAAGGGCGTGCTCGACGGCGTCGGCCTGCCGGGCAAGCTCGCGGACTGCCAGGAGAAAGACCCGGCCAAGTGCGAAATCTACATCGTCGAGGGCGACTCGGCAGGTGGGTCGGCGAAGCAAGGTCGTGACCGGAAGTTCCAGGCCATCCTGCCGCTGCGCGGCAAGGTGCTGAATGTCGAGAAGGCGCGCTACGACAAGCTGCTGTCGTCGGAGCAGATCGTCACGCTCGTGACCGCGCTTGGGTGCGGGATCGGCAAGGACGATTACAACCTCGACAAGCTGCGCTACCACCGCATCATCATCATGACCGACGCGGACGTCGACGGTGCGCACATCCGGACGCTGCTGCTCACGTTCCTCTATCGCCAGATGCCGGACATGATCGAGCGCGGGTATGTGTATATCGCGCAGCCGCCGCTTTACAAGATCAAGGCGGGCAAGGACGAGCGGTATCTGAAGGACGATACGGAGCTGAACGCGCATATGCTGCGGTTGGCGCTGCAAGGGTCGGAACTGGTGCCGGGTGAGAATGCGGCTGCGATTTCCGGCGATGCGCTTGGGGAGTTGGCGCGGTCATACCTGCTGTCGAAGAGCGTGATCGAGCGGTTGAGCCGGTTGTATGATCCGGCCGCGCTTGAAGCGGTCATGGATGGGGTGGCGATCGATCTCTCCAACGAGGCTTCGACGGAGGCTTCGGCGAAGGCGCTGCATGCGGCGTTGCATGACGACGCGCTCAAGAACGACGTGCGTGTTGTGCCTTCGTACGACCCGGTTCGTGAGCAACGGTCGCTGCATGTCGAGCGGACGCATCACGGGAACGTGCGGGTTTCGGTCATCGACCAGGAATTCCAGCACACGGCGGATTATCAGCAGCTTGTGACCACTGCAGATACGTTCAAGGGGCTTATTGGGGAAGGTGCGGTCATCAAGCGTGGTGAGCGCAGCATGGCTGTGTCGGACTTCAAGAGCGCGATGAAGTGGCTGCTGGCGGATGCCGAGCGGAACGTGTCGAAGCAGCGGTATAAGGGGCTCGGGGAGATGAACCCCGGGCAGCTGTGGGAAACGACGATGGATCCGGCGGTGCGAAGACTGCTGCGTGTGCAGATCGAAGACGCGATTGCTGCGGATGGGATCTTTACTACGCTGATGGGGGATGACGTCGAGCCGCGGCGGGCGTTTATCGAGTCGAATGCGTTGCGGGCGGGGAATATTGATGTTTGATTCCCTTGTAGCGGGAACCATAACCTGAGATTTTGGGAAGCATCCATTGAGACATTCATTGATGGATGCGTTCCGATAGCTCTAATGACGTCATCTAACTGACGTCACGGTCGCAGGAATGAGACCGCCGCGGTGTTGCCTGCGGCCACGACAACGCCGTGAATTTCGGCTGGAACACGCATGGCATCGGTTTTCTTTTCGTATATCCGAGAAGCTGTCTGACACCGGGGCCGCTGAGTATCTGTGGTCGATGCTGATGGAACCCGTCCAGCGCTGAGTTCGCCCGGTCGGGGCACGGTAACGCCCTTTGAGCCACCTGCCTCGGGTTGTCTGAATGTATGATTCCTGTTCCAAGGTGCGTGGGATTTCGATGACCGTGCTCAAGGTCAAGCCGTTTACTCTTTCGAGCCTTCGCGGCGAGCGAACAAAGAGACCTTACGAAACTCGTTGGCTCTGTGGAATACCAGGTATGGCACATGAGCTGGCTTAAGTTTCCGAATCGTCCATTCAGAGGATACCCCCAATTGAGTCCTGGCAACGGACGGGAACGCATCAGACACAAGTAAGGCACCTTGGTCCGAGAATGAAATCCAACCACCGTCGAACAGTGCGTCAACGTGTGGCGCAAGCAGAAACCCGTTGAACACGTCCAGCCTCTCGTCGTCGCTTTGGCACTTAGCCCAAGGCTTGATGTGCGAGGCTCGTAGCAAGGCCGGGACGGCGAGGCCCGTTACGCAACAGCGTCCCTGCCAGTAATCCATTAGTGCGCTTCGATACAAGTCTTGCCCTACACGTTGTACCACCAGGCGCTCTGCCTCAGTAGTTTGAGGTAGGTGCTTCTTCGCGCGCCGGAACTGGTCGGCCACACGGTTTGGTATGGTTCTGGCGATGGCCGCGGCACGTTGGAGGACAACGTAAAGCTGGTCCAAATCACCCACAGAGATTTCACTGGTGGCTGCGCCATCCAATAAGACATCGTTCGAAGCCGAAACGCGAATTGCACCCTCGCGAATTTGCACGAATATCGCTTCTGGAAACTGCACCGAACGCAACTCTAGCCCGTTGTCGCTTCGCAAAATAGGAGTGCGCTCAAAGCCACAATCTGCAGCGGCTTTCTCGACGCGAAGGCGCTCAAGCGGCGTCATCATTCCTCCGGCTGCTCGAAGCCGGGCAACTGAGGCAATAATTCCCGCTTAAACAGAAGCTTTTCTTCAGCGCCTGGCTCCAGCTCCAGCACAACATATCGGTCTCCGTGCACCTCTTGTGGCGGAGGCGAGGTAGTCGTAACGATAAACTGAAACGGGACGTCGCCACCCTCACCAAATTGCTCCGCAGCTTCGGACGCCACGAGAAAGAACTCTCTATACAGACGCTCGCTCATGTCGGCTTCTCGCGGACAGTCGTGAACCAGGAAGCCCGGGTGGCTACTGACAACGGACGTGGCCGAGTCCAGCAAGCAGACGATGTCGCCGAGAAGTACCTCCAGAACCTGATAAGCCTCGCCACCCCGTAAGACACCAAACGGGCGAACCTCGTCGTCTGGAACAAATCGCGCGTGCCCGTCGGCCCCAAGCAACCGAGACGAAACGCAAGCAGTTAGGGATTTGATTGCGTCCACTCGTGCAGACCGCTGTGAGCGTCGGTCCACAGCCGAAGTCCGAAGGCGATTTAGCTCCGACTCAAGCTCCTGCTGCCGTTGCCGTGCCTGTATCAAATCAACGGTGTCAATCCCTTGGGCACGTTGTGAATGCAACACCCGCAGCTCGTCCCAGGACTTTTTCAGAAGGGAGTTGGTACTCTCGTTTGTTGCAATTCGAACGCGAAGCCGTCGTAGCTCGGCCTTTTTATCTGAGATTTGTTGGGATTGCTCGGATACCGCAGTTGACGCCCCTCGGAGTTCAGCTTCACGGCGGGCAGCCTCCCAACTCCTTCAGCGCCAACAACGGCGTGCCGCGCTGTACGTGCCAGCTTGCCCACGTGTGACGCAGGTCGTACCAGCGAAAGTCCGTGACGCCAACCAGGCCGCAAGCACGCGTGAAATCGCGCTTGTCGTTCTGTTTGATGCAGGCTGTCAGCCCCTCCCCGCGCGTGAACACCAGACGGCCTGAAATACCCGGAGTATCACGAGCTCCTGCCGGGATTAGGTGCGTTCGTGCTACGGCCAACCGACACCGGCATCGCAAGCGGTACATCGGCACTTCGACGATTTATCAGCGATGTGCTCGATCACGTCGCAACGCGTCTAACAAGGCATGAGCGCGGCCGATTCTGGCAGGTGGAAACATATAGCACATCGCAACTTCGGCGATCGGCTCAAGCGGCCGCTTCCCCGCCCCCTGATGCAAGCGTCCTTTTGGGCTTCGTAAAAAGCCATGAACACTGGAGCTGGATCCGAGGACGTAAGTCGTACAACCTTCGAGCTGAAGGTCGGCGTGGAGGTGTTCATCCCGGCGCAGCCCTACTGAGCAGTCAGCTTCTACTCCTTTACTGCCCTTCAACGCATGAGGTCGCGCTTGCTCGCATCGTTTCTGACGCAGAGGAAATAACTGAAGCTGGAATGGCTGCGGCTGGCTATCCTGCTCCTCGCGGGAACTATTGGTGTGTCCAGATCCAATGGCTCACCCGCGATCACTGGCTTGGCCGACTATCGTCCCACTCTATCGATGCTTACGTTAGAAGTCAGGGAGTGGCGTACGGCGAACCCATCGGCATCTCGTGGAGTGATGTCATGTCGCTAGCTAAGGGCGAGTAGTCACTCGAAAGCCGCAATGACGAGACAACTAGCCCTAGCCAGTTGTCTCGTGACCGCCAGCCCCCACATACTCGTTCTTCATCCGCTCTCGATATCGGGCATCCCTCGTTCGGATCGCTTCAAGCCACTCGGATCCCACGTTTCCGCCGCGCAAATGCAAAAACCCCCGCCTTTTGGGCGGGGGTTCTTGGCTTAGGGAGCCTGACGATTACCTACTTTCACACGGGAATCCGCACTATCATCGGCGTAGAGTCGTTTCACGGTCCTGTTCGGGATGGGAAGGGGTGGGACCGACTCGCTATGGTCATCAGGCAAAGAGGGTTGTCACGTTGCTTCGCAACGCGACCAATCTGGGAAGAAGCAGTAATTTTGAGTTGTGTGTATCACACACGAGAATCCAACTTGTCCGACGCGCTCTCTAGCGCGAAACAGACTTGTTATAGGATCAAGCCTTACGGGCAATTAGTATCAGTTAGCTGAACGCATTACTGCGCTTACACACCTGACCTATCAACGTCCTGGTCTCGAACGACCCTTCAAGGGGATCTAGTCCCCAGGGATATCTCATCTTAAGGCGAGTTTCCCGCTTAGATGCTTTCAGCGGTTATCTCTTCCGAACATAGCTACCCGGCGATGCCACTGGCGTGACAACCGGTACACCAGAGGTTCGTCCACTCCGGTCCTCTCGTACTAGGAGCAGCCCCCTTCAAATATCCAACGCCCACGGCAGATAGGGACCAAACTGTCTCACGACGTTTTAAACCCAGCTCACGTACCTCTTTAAATGGCGAACAGCCATACCCTTGGGACCGGCTACAGCCCCAGGATGAGATGAGCCGACATCGAGGTGCCAAACACCGCCGTCGATATGAACTCTTGGGCGGTATCAGCCTGTTATCCCCAGAGTACCTTTTATCCGTTGAGCGATGGCCCTTCCATACAGAACCACCGGATCACTATGACCTGCTTTCGCACCTGCTCGACTTGTCGGTCTCGCAGTTAAGCACGCTTATGCCATTGCACTATCAGCACGATTTCCGACCGTACCTAGCGTACCTTCGTACTCCTCCGTTACGCTTTGGGAGGAGACCGCCCCAGTCAAACTGCCTACCATGCACTGTCCCCGACCCGGATCACGGGCCAAGGTTAGAACCTCAAACAAACCAGGGTGGTATTTCAAGGACGGCTCCACCGAAACTAGCGTTCCGGTTTCATAGCCTCCCACCTATCCTACACAGATCGGTTCAAAGTCCAATGCAAAGCTACAGTAAAGGTTCATGGGGTCTTTCCGTCTAGCCGCGGGTAGATTGCATCATCACAAACACTTCAACTTCGCTGAGTCTCGGGAGGAGACAGTGTGGCCATCGTTACGCCATTCGTGCAGGTCGGAACTTACCCGACAAGGAATTTCGCTACCTTAGGACCGTTATAGTTACGGCCGCCGTTTACCGGGACTTCAATCAAGAGCTTGCACCCCATCATTTAATCTTCCGGCACCGGGCAGGCGTCACACCCTATACGTCCACTTTCGTGTTTGCAGAGTGCTGTGTTTTTATTAAACAGTCGCAGCCACCAGTTTATTGCAACCCCTTCACCCTCTGCGCGCAGGCGCATCAAGCTACAAGGGCGTACCTTATCCCGAAGTTACGGTACCAATTTGCCGAGTTCCTTCTCCCGAGTTCTCTCAAGCGCCTTAGAATACTCATCTCGCCCACCTGTGTCGGTTTGCGGTACGGTCATCGTTAGACTGAAGCTTAGAGGCTTTTCTTGGAACCACTTCCAATTGCTTCGCTCCCTAAGGAGCTCGCGCCACACCCTTGAATTGCGCACCCGGATTTGCCTAAGTGCCTTCTCCAATGCAGCGACCGGGACTTCCAACACCCGGACAACCTTCCGCGATCCGTCCCCCCATCGCATCTAACAATGGTGCAGGAATATTGACCTGCTTCCCATCAGCTACGCATTTCTGCCTCGCCTTAGGGGCCGACTCACCCTACGCCGATGAACGTTGCGTAGGAAACCTTGGGCTTACGGCGAGGGGGCCTTTCACCCCCTTTATCGCTACTCATGTCAGCATTCGCACTTCCGATACCTCCAGCACGCTTTTCAACGCACCTTCGCAGGCTTACGGAACGCTCTCCTACCATGCGTGCAAAGCACGCATCCGCAGCTTCGGTATATAGCTTAGCCCCGTTACATCTTCCGCGCAGGACGACTCGATCAGTGAGCTATTACGCTTTCTTTAAAGGGTGGCTGCTTCTAAGCCAACCTCCTGACTGTTTTAGCCTTCCCACTTCGTTTCCCACTTAGCTATATTTGGGGACCTTAGCTGGCGGTCTGGGTTGTTTCCCTCTTGACACCGGACGTTAGCACCCGATGTCTGTCTCCCGTGATTGCACTCTTCGGTATTCGGAGTTTGCTATGGCGGGGTAATCTGCAATAGACCCCCCAACCATGACAGTGCTCTACCCCCGAAGGTGAGACACGAGGCACTACCTAAATAGTTTTCGGAGAGAACCAGCTATTTCCAAGTTTGTTTAGCCTTTCACCCCTATCCACAGCTCATCCCCTAACTTTTCAACGTTAGTGGGTTCGGACCTCCAGTACGTGTTACCGCACCTTCATCCTGGCCATGGATAGATCACTTGGTTTCGGGTCTACGCCCAGCAACTGAACGCCCTATTCGGACTCGCTTTCGCTACGCCTGCCCTATACGGTTAAGCTTGCTACTGAACGTAAGTCGCTGACCCATTATACAAAAGGTACGCCGTCACCCCTTACGAGGCTCCGACTGTTTGTATGCATGCGGTTTCAGGATCTATTTCACTCCCCTCCCGGGGTTCTTTTCGCCTTTCCCTCACGGTACTGGTTCACTATCGGTCGATCACGAGTATTTAGCCTTGGAGGATGGTCCCCCCATCTTCAGACAGGATTTCACGTGTCCCGCCCTACTTGTCGTACACTTAGTTCTTTCATACTGTTTTCGCCTACGGGGCTATCACCCGCTATGGCCGCACTTTCCAGAGCGTTCGGCTAACAATACAAATAAAGAGTACAAGGCTCATCCCATTTCGCTCGCCACTACTTTGGGAATCTCGGTTGATTTCTTTTCCTGCGGTTACTTAGATGTTTCAGTTCACCGCGTTCGCTTCACATGGCCTATGTATTCAGCCATGGATACTCCAAAAGGAGTGGGTTTCCCCATTCGGACATCTACGGATCAAAGCTCGTTTGCCAGCTCCCCGTAGCTTTTCGCAGGCTACCGCGTCCTTCATCGCCTGTGATCGCCAAGGCATCCACCACATGCACTTGTTCGCTTGACCCTATAACGAGTCTGTCTTGCGACAGTCGCTACAGGTTGAGTTCTCGCATTTGTGCCGTATTCCAATTGATGTCGGCTAGAGTTAGCGCTTTAGCGCTTACTCTGGCCCCACTCCCGAAGGGAGTAGTTTACGAATCATCTTGAGATACATCGATACAATCACAACCCGGATAGTTTTCACGTCCATCTCAAGACGCTTCCGCTATCCAAATTACTTACTTCTTCCAGATTGTTAAAGAACGACAGCCGATACTTTCGTACCGCTCTGACTGGCTCAATCGCCAATGAAAAAGACTCGAATCAAACTTCATTCGAATATTTGTCATTGAAGATTATTGAAAGCGGCCGGCATTATAACCGGTTTAACCGCAGACAGCTAGTCTGTCTTAATCAACAGCCGATAAGCGTGAGCGCTCAACTTTGCGAGAAGCTCTGGAAAGGAGGTGATCCAGCCGCACCTTCCGATACGGCTACCTTGTTACGACTTCACCCCAGTCATGAATCCTACCGTGGTGACCGTCCTCCTTGCGGTTAGACTAGCCACTTCTGGTAAAACCCACTCCCATGGTGTGACGGGCGGTGTGTACAAGACCCGGGAACGTATTCACCGCGGCATGCTGATCCGCGATTACTAGCGATTCCAGCTTCATGCACTCGAGTTGCAGAGTGCAATCCGGACTACGATCGGTTTTCTGGGATTAGCTCCCCCTCGCGGGTTGGCAACCCTCTGTTCCGACCATTGTATGACGTGTGAAGCCCTACCCATAAGGGCCATGAGGACTTGACGTCATCCCCACCTTCCTCCGGTTTGTCACCGGCAGTCTCCTTAGAGTGCTCTTGCGTAGCAACTAAGGACAAGGGTTGCGCTCGTTGCGGGACTTAACCCAACATCTCACGACACGAGCTGACGACAGCCATGCAGCACCTGTGCGCCGGTTCTCTTTCGAGCACTCCCACCTCTCAGCAGGATTCCGACCATGTCAAGGGTAGGTAAGGTTTTTCGCGTTGCATCGAATTAATCCACATCATCCACCGCTTGTGCGGGTCCCCGTCAATTCCTTTGAGTTTTAATCTTGCGACCGTACTCCCCAGGCGGTCAACTTCACGCGTTAGCTACGTTACTAAGGAAATGAATCCCCAACAACTAGTTGACATCGTTTAGGGCGTGGACTACCAGGGTATCTAATCCTGTTTGCTCCCCACGCTTTCGTGCATGAGCGTCAGTATTGGCCCAGGGGGCTGCCTTCGCCATCGGTATTCCTCCACATCTCTACGCATTTCACTGCTACACGTGGAATTCTACCCCCCTCTGCCATACTCTAGCTTGCCAGTCACCAATGCAGTTCCCAGGTTGAGCCCGGGGATTTCACATCGGTCTTAACAAACCGCCTGCGCACGCTTTACGCCCAGTAATTCCGATTAACGCTCGCACCCTACGTATTACCGCGGCTGCTGGCACGTAGTTAGCCGGTGCTTATTCTTCCGGTACCGTCATCCCCCGGTTATATTAGAACCAAGGATTTCTTTCCGGACAAAAGTGCTTTACAACCCGAAGGCCTTCTTCACACACGCGGCATTGCTGGATCAGGCTTTCGCCCATTGTCCAAAATTCCCCACTGCTGCCTCCCGTAGGAGTCTGGGCCGTGTCTCAGTCCCAGTGTGGCTGGTCGTCCTCTCAGACCAGCTACTGATCGTCGCCTTGGTAGGCCTTTACCCCACCAACTAGCTAATCAGCCATCGGCCAACCCTATAGCGCGAGGCCCGAAGGTCCCCCGCTTTCATCCGTAGATCGTATGCGGTATTAATCCGGCTTTCGCCGGGCTATCCCCCACTACAGGACATGTTCCGATGTATTACTCACCCGTTCGCCACTCGCCACCAGGTGCAAGCACCCGTGCTGCCGTTCGACTTGCATGTGTAAGGCATGCCGCCAGCGTTCAATCTGAGCCAGGATCAAACTCTTCAGTTTAAACCTGTTACTGTTTTCGGTTCGGTTAAGAACCGGTCGCTCACTCAAAGCTGACAGGAATATGAATTGCTTCATAAACCTGACTTACTTTAGTGTGAGACTCTTGATACTTTCGCTATCTGATCCGAGGATCAGCTCGCTTCCATCAAGCGCCCACACTTATCGGCTGTTAATTTTTAAAGAGCATTTCTGCGAGAAGCCTTCTGCTTCCCAGCAGCGCTGCGTTTTCAGCAGCAGAGAAGCGATATTATGAGTTGTTTTTTTCAACTCGTCAACAACTTATTTAACTAATTCGTTGCGACGGTTGGGATTCAACTCAATGTGCGCCGAGATCGCTAAAACCAATCTCAATAGCACCGCTTCCCTTCTTTCTTCCCGCGCCGTGTTTCCGTTAGCGCGAAAGAGGCGTGATTCTATGCACCCGCCCTCGTCTCTGCAACCCTTTTGTGAAAATTTTTTTACAAGCGGTGCGGCAGGCCCGTTGAGCCGCCCCCGATACTTATAGAAGCGACTCGGCAGAAGCTGCCTCGGTTGCCCGTGAACAGCCCTGCCGCATCGAACGCAACCTCCGTTGCTCACCTCCCCACCATCGCCCTCACCACCCCATCCCTCCGGATCAAGCCGTGATACAGCGCGGCCGCAAAGTGCGCGACGAACGTAGCGAAGAACAGGTAAGCCAGCAGCCGGTGCGCGACCCGGAGCCAGGCAAACGTCACCGGATCCGCCGAAACCAGTGCCGGCAACTGCACACCGCCGCCCAGCGTCACCGGATACCCGCCAGCCGACAGCATCGCCCAGCCGATCAGCGGCATCGCGACCATCAGCGCATACAGCACGAGATGCGACCCATGCGCGGCCACCTTCTGCCAGGCGGGAAGATCCGCTGGCAACGCCGGCGGCTTCGACATGAACCGCACCACGATCCGCACACAAACCAGTACCAGCACCGCAACCCCCAGCGGCTTATGCAAAGCCACCAGGAAATCATGCCGCTCGGAAACCGACGCCACCATCCCCACCCCGATAAACAGCATCGTGAGAATCATCGCGGCCATCACCCAATGCAGCACCCTCGCCGGCAAGCTAAACGTCGTAGTCGCCTTCATCACCGTCCCTCCGCACTCAACCGCGCCGCACCGGCCACGCCGGCCTCTTCACTCGTCCTGCGCAGATACGAATCCGCATATGCCGCCGACCGCGCCGCCAGCAACGGATCCCCCGATACCTGAATCCCCTGCGGCAACACCGTCGGGTCGTAATTCACATCGCGGCACGGCCCGCTGTCCTGCGGCTCCACGCGATCGAGCACGAGCGTGCCCGCGTCGATCGTCGTGCGCTGCGCGGGCCAGACCTTCGTCGCGTCGTCCACCGGATCGCCGGGCTCCGCCAGCGTGACCAGCAGCTTCCACTTCTGCGCACCGCCTGCGATGCGATGCGTCAGGTCCTGCTGCAACACGTTCGGATCCGCGGCCGTCGCGACGTCCCCGGCGCCGGCCGTCTGCTCCGGTACGACGCGCCACCGCACTGCCTGGCGCTTGCCCGCTGCGTCGACGAAGTAAAACGCGTTCAGCCCGTAATAGCTTTCGGTGACGTAGCTCGCGCTCGGCTTCGCACCCTTCACCCATGCGCGGAATGCAGCCGTCTCCGGATGCGCGCCGAAAAATGCCTTCACCTTCGCCGGATCGGGCTTGCCCGAGGCCGGATCCGGCCGAGTCGCGAGCAACTGCGCGTAGAACGCCTTCGGCGTGGCCACCGAAAACACCGGCATCGCGTTCATCCCGGTCCGCCATTGCTGGCCGTCCGGCGCGGTGAGTTTCAGCGCGAGGCTGCGGATCGGCACGCTGCTGTCGGGCGCATACGGATTCCCGCCCGGCAGCGCGAACCGCCCGACCACCGGCGTGCGCACCGCCTTGAAGAACGGCGCGACCGAATACGCGCTCGCGGCGCCGTTGCTTTCGAAGTAACCGGTCACGCACACGCCCTTCGCGTGATTGCGCCGGAAACCCGGATGCGCGCCGCCGCCGGCCGTCTGCAGCGCATCGACGATTCGGTGCGGGGTCAGCCGCGTCGGCGCGAGCCAACCGCCGACATACCCGAACGCCACGGCCACGCCGGCCACCGCGCCGCCGATCACGGCCCAGCGCCACCACCCGCGCCCGGGTTCGCGCGGCGGCGAAGAAGAGGAAGATTGCTTCATGGATGCACTCCCGATCGTCAGATCATTGTCGAACAGGCATAGGACGCCGCACGCGCCGCTTTATTCCATGAAGAAATTTTTCGTATGCTGACGGAATAAGCGGCGCCGACCGGCGTCCTACGCGGAATCTCCACGCTTATCGGCTAGCGCCCCGGCCATGCCCCAAAACGCCCCCGACGACGACGCGTTGCGCGAACTCATCCCCAGGCTGCGACGCTTCGCGCTCTGGCTGGCGCGCGACGTTCATGCGGCAGATGATCTCGTCCAGTCGACGCTCGAGCGCGCGCTGTCGCGCTGGACGAGCCGCCGCGACGACGCGTCGCTGCGCAGCTGGCTCTTCACGATCCTTTACCGGCAGTTTCTCGACGGCAAACGCAGCGCGAAGCGTTACGCGTGGCTGCTCGGCCGCATTAGCAACGACGACGAGCTGCACTGGCCGTCGGCCGAACGCGAGGTGGCCGCGCGTGCGACGCTCGAAGCGTTCGGCCGCCTGTCCGACGAGCAGCGCAGCCTGCTGCTGCTCGTCGCGGTCGAGGGCTTCACGTATCAGGAAGTCGCCGACCTGCTCGACGTGCCGATCGGCACCGTGATGTCGCGACTCTCCCGCGCGCGTCAGGCGCTGCGCCAGCTCAGCGACGGCGAGCTTCCCGCTCCTTCTCTCCGGTTGATGAAATGAACAACCTCCGTCCCGACGAACACGATCTCCAGGCCTATGTCGACGGCCAGCTCGACGACGATGCGCGTGCCGCGGTCGAGCGATATCTCGCGCTGCATCCGGAGAGTGCGGAACAGGTGAAGCGCTGGCAGCAGGATGCGCAGCGGTTGCGGGCCGCGCTCGAGAGTGTGCGGATGCCGGGTGAGAATCCTGAACTCGATCCGGCGGCGATTCGTGCGCGGCGTGCGGAGCGCTCGCGGATGCGGTTCGCGATCGCGGCTTCGTTCGTGTTCTGTATCGGGCTGGGGACGTTCGGCGGGTGGCAGGCGCGCGGGTGGAACGCGGCGCCGCCGATCGCGCCGATGAGCGATGCGCTCGAGGCTTACCGGATGATGGTGGTCGATCAGGTCGCGAAGGTGGATTTCCGGCCGACGAGTGCGGGCGATTTGCAGGGGTGGCTCACCAGACGCGTGGGCGCGTCGGCGAAGTTGCCGGATTTGAGTGCGGCCGGGTTCAAGCCGGTTGGCGGGCGATTGTTTACGACGGACAGCGGGGCCACGGCCGCGATGGTGCTCTATGAGGACAACGCCGGACGGACGCTCAGCTTCTATCTCCGGCCAGCGGAATCGAAACATCGGCTGCTGCCGGCCGGGCAACGCGTGGATGGGTCGTTGCTGGCGCGGTATGGTTCGGTGAACGGGATTAACTTCGCGGTGGTGGGGCCGGCGGGGAGCCTCGGGGAGAAAGCGGTCGTACAGGCGCTGGATCAGCAGACTTGACTGGTACGATGCGCGGCCTCGCAGGCCCGGCATCGCTGATGCGCCGTCCGAGTACCTGATTATGCGGGCGGCCAATCATCGGTACGCCTACTCCCCATTCAAGCGCACAGCGTTTGGAGTCAACACGGCGTCGGTTATCCACATCGGGCGGACGGATTGATGTCTTGATCGAACGTCGCCGCCCTCACCTTCCTCCTTCACGGGATTTCGAGTGGCTTCCGGATTGGATATCCACATCCTGAGCCGCCGCGGTCGATTGTGCTCACCGCTGCGGCGCACAGCGTTTCGAGTAAATTTGCCGTCGGGATATCCACACCCGGACCGTTACTGCGATCGATTGTCCGCCTCTTGATCGAGTCAATGCGTCGAAACGCTCGAAGCCATGTCACAAGGGCCTCATGGCGCGATGAAATTCTCCGTATACGGAGCGCTCACCCTTTCGTCGCACAGCATTTTGATTGGTTCCGGCGCGGGATTATCAACAATCTTTTCAACATGAGCCGCGGCTCGAACAAGTGAACACGTCGAGTCTGCGCGTAGCGTGAGGCGCGCCACGCACACCGGCCGCGAGTGTGCCACAGCGTTTTCGATCTGGTTTGCAGCGTTTGTCCCCATCCATTGCCTGGCTCACACGATCTGACGGCCCTGTATATACGTCAGCAGTTCGGTGGCTTCGTCCGCCCCGCCACCAACAACTGTCCGTGCCGCTCGCAGAAACACTCGTCATGCCATCCGTAATGCGGATCGGTGCAGATCGAGTGCCGCACATGCGGCGGCAACGTGAGTGCGTGCAGATGGAGACCGTCGCGCAATGCCGCGAACACGCCGCCGTTCGTCGGCCAGTCGGAACGTACGGGAGACTCCGGCAAAACATTGCCAAGCCGCAACTCGTCACGAACGATCGCAGCGAGGTCTTCGCACAACAGTGCCGACTGCATGAATGTCATGATCGATTCACTCTGCTTACATCCGTTCGATCACGTACTGACTGGTACCGTGCCACGCAATCGAACAATATTGCCCCTAGGTATTACCGATCTCGCGGTAACTCGACGAGCGCTGATTAGCAGGCGTGTTCATTGAAGGTGCACTTGGCCAAATCTCATCTCCAAACTCAAGTCTCCTTGCCTGGGATCGTAGCGAAACTCCGCCACGCCCCATGAACACGGCTCGAGTCGCGCCTCTGTGGGATGCGCGCTCACCACAGCCAGTCCCGACGCCTTCGTGATCGACCGAACGATCTTCGACTCTGTGATGCTCGCGTCGAGGAAGCGAATCGTATCGAACAGGATCGCCACGCTCGCCAGGCGCGCTTCGACCATGTCGATCAAGCATTCGCCTGTGTGTCCACCGAAGGTGATCTTCTGCGATATGCGATAACGCACCGCACCGCTCTCCAACGCCTGCACCGGCGAACACAAGCGCCGAACGTCCTCACTCAATCGCCCGTCGCCGCCGACCGCGATACGCACGCGGTCGGCGTGAACCACGCCGCTTTGCCAGTCAACCCGGATCGCCAATGTCATGTCGACAACTCGTCGTCTCGTGAATGCCGGCGATTCTACAGACCTGATCGTTCGCACGTTGACCGCAGGCCTCACAGGCCGTCGATTTGGTTGTCTGCTAGCTGCACGCAGTGCATGGCCTGCCCGGATCACAGTCGCCCGACTGTGCTTATCCAATGGTGTTAACAGAGTTCGTATACATACGTAGTGATAGTTAACAAGCACGCGGCCTCACAGTGGATAACCACCGTAACGTCCTGAATTTCCAGCGCAAAGCGGAATGCATAACCACAGGCGATGCACACGAAAAACTCTGTGCAGCACAGAACAACTTTTCGCCGATTCACAGCCGCGCCGACATATCCTCAATCGTTCCACTGTGAATCCAGAGGCTTGCCGGATGGTTATCCAGAGAGATCTGTGGATAAGTTGCGCCGCAATTCCGCCCTCTATCGAACCACGGCGATCAGGTACAGGCCGCCGAGGATCATCGCGACGCCGCCCCATTGCGCATACGACACGCGCTCGCTGAAGAACACGATTCCGGCCAGAAAGACGAGCACGAACGTGAGTGCGGTAAACGGATAGACGACCGTGAGTCCGGCCTTGCTCAACGCGAAGATCCAGAGCACCGTGCCCGCGCCGTAGCAGAGCAACCCGAGCGCGACCCACGCATTGATGAATTCAGCTAATGCGTGGCGTCCGTCGGCGCCGAGCTTGAACGCGATCTGACCGGTTGCCGCGAGGAATACGCCAGCCAGAATGAGAACGTAGACGGAGAGTTTCACCTGTCTCCCTCGTTGCGCTTCAATCGGTTTGCGACCTTGCGGCTCTTCAGAATGGCGATCCCGGTCTTCGCGCGCACCGGCAGCCAGCGCAGCATGAACTTGCGTGCCTTGTAGCCGGGCGGCGATACGTCCGGTACGCTCGAACGGCGGTCAATGCGGTGTTGTTTGATGGCGTCCGGCAGCCGTTCCACTTCGTCGGCGGCAACGAAAAAGAGCAGGTTGTAGCGGTACCACGGCTCGATGCGCGTATCCGCCGCAATCAGCGGCCGTACGAAATCGAACAGCTGGTAGCCGTGGCGCGCGAACAGGTCGCGCCAGAATTCGTAGCGCTGCTCGTTGATGTGGTTTTCGCCGCCCTGGCCGGGCACGGCGGCAGAAAACAGCACGTGTTTGCCATGCCGGACGAGATTGTCGACGAGTACCTCGCTGGATGCCTTCGGTACGTGCTCGCCGACTTCAAGGCACTGGACGAGATCGAACGCTCGTCCGAGATCGAAGCGCTTCGAAATATCGGCCGGCACGAAGCGGGCGGGGTCGAACATCAGCACCGAACGATCCACATAGTCGCCGTCGATGCCGGTGAAGTCCTGCACGCCGAACTCGCGATGCACACTGAGCCATGCTCCGGCGCCGCAACCGACGTCGAGGATGCTCGCAGGCCTCAGCACTGCATTGACGCCTGGCAGTACGCCGCGCGCGGATCGTACCGATCCTTCGCGCTGATACCGGTAGAACGTCTCGTCATACGGCCGCGGCGCGTCGTCCGCCATGAATCCAGGTGGCATCGCAATCTCCCGATGGCGCGATCGGTGCATGTCGCGTGGCGCGACGCAACGCACCTCATATGACGGCAGTGCAATCAATCGCTCCGACAAGCCTGCTTCTCATACACCGACCATTCGCCCGCTGTCTTCACGCGCACGACGCGACAGTCCGGATTGGCGAAAAACGCGTCCGGCAGCGGTGTCTCGGCGCGGACGAAAAAATACCGGTACAAGCGCCCCTGGTGCCGCTGCCAGTTGAAGTGCCGGTATAGCGGCAACGGCGAGACGTCGGACGGCCCGACGCCGGGCAACTGGTCGAGCCGAAAACGGACGATCTGCGGCGGGAACCGCGCGGCATTGAAATCGACGAATCCGCGATGCTCGGCCTGATACCAGACCGCAAAGTTCTCGTAGACAAACGGGTTGTCCGCGGCCACGCTCGCCCGGTCGACGATGATCCCGAGGCCGCGCTGCGCCGGTTCGATCGCGTTGGCGACCACGTCGAAATCAGCGCTCTCCTCGGCGAAGCGCACCACACGCACGCCTTGCTGCGCGACGAAGCCGGCGCAGATCGCGGCAAGAATCAGCTGCGTCATCAGCACGAGCCACGGCGTACCCGCTCGCCCCGATTCGGCCTGCACGGGTGCCCGAAACATCAATGCATAGAACGGCAACAGGAACAGCGCGAAGCGCGGAAACAGGAAGAACGTGTTGATCGCGAACAGCGGCACACCGAACCAGACGATGGTCACAACGAGCGCCGGTACATAGGCGGTGACGTGTCGGTTTGCCTTCGACGCCATCAGGAACGGTGCGGCGACGATCAGCAGAAAGGCCAGCAGTAAACCGTTGTCGGGGGTAATACCCCACGGATAGAACACGGCGGCAAGTATTCGGGCCAGTGGATTGATGGTCCAGATCACGGTGAACGGATACATCGGCGCCAGATCGACGTCACGATGCAACAGCGTGTACAGCACCGTGACAAGCGCGAGCACCGCATACGGCCACACGGCGATCAGTGCGCGCGAAAACGTGCGGGGCCGGCGCACGAGCAGGAACAATCCGCCGATCGCGTTCGCGAACACGAAGATCAGCCCGTGCGAGAAAAACAGCGCAAGATTCACGAGCGCCAGCACGACGCCGCGGCGAAAGGTTGGCTGCTCGGCATAGTCGAGCGCGAGCGCGAGGAAGACCATCGCGACCGGCGTGGCGACCAGGTACGAATAGAGGCCGAATTCATACGCGAAGCCGAAGAACCCGGGCACGCACAGCCAGTCGAGGCGCGGGTCCGTACCGAGACGCCGGCGCAGCGCGACGTACGCGGCGACGAAACCGTAGAACGACAGCGTCAGCATGACCTTGAATGCGGCAGTGACAGGCATCACGAACGACAGTGCGGCCGCCGCGCCATAGCCGAGCAGGTAGGGCGTAAACAGATTGATCCGCAGCAATGGCGCCCATGGCGACTGGCCGCGCAGCATGTCGTGCAGCGTGGCGACCTGCGCCGCATGCTGCGGAAGATCGACCATCGGCGGGTGCGGCGCGAGCCAGAACAGCAGACCGGCCGCCGCGACCGTCGCAACGAACAACGCGCGCAACGCGCGATCGGCTCCGCGATACGGCCACGCGCGCGGCAGGCGGCCGCTTACCGTGCTGTCATCCATTGCACGAGCCCCCGCGTGAGACCGCCGCCGCCGGCCGCGTGCCGGATCGTTGCGCTACAGGACCGATTGCCCGTCATAGCGTCTTCTCGACGATGAAGCGCGGGCGTTGCTTCGTCTCCGAATAGATCTTCGCGACATAGCCGCCGATCACGCCGAGGAACAGCAGCTGCAGGCCGCCGAGAAAGTACATCGGGATCACGGTGGACGCCCAGCCGGGCACCGAGCGGTCGGTAAACAGCCGGATCGACAGCGCCCAGACGCCGCACAGGGTCGAGGCCAGCGCGAGCAGGGCGCCAACGTACGCGCTCCATTGCAGCGGCTTCGTCGAAAACGACGCGACGCCGTCCGACGCGAGCAAGATCATCCTCGCCAACGGATACTTGCTCTCGCCGGCGAAGCGCGGTTGTCGGTCGTAGTGGACGATCGCGGTACGGAAGCCCAGCAACGGCACGATGCCGCGCAGGAACAGATTGACCTCGCGGAAGCCGCGCAACTCTTCGATCGCCCGGCGGCTCATCAGGCGGAAGTCCGCGTGATCCGGCAAGATGTCGACGCCGAAGCGGCGCAGCAGCCGGTAGTAGCCGCGCGCGCTGACGCGCTTGAAGAAGCCATCGCTGTCGCGCCGCTGTCGCACGCCGAATACGATCTCGGCGCCCGAGTGGTATTCGCCCAGCATGCGCGGGATTGCGTCGAGGTCGTCCTGGAGATCGGCGTCGAGACTGATCAGCACGTCGCCGTTCACTTTCATGAGACCGGCCAGCAACGCATTCTGGTGCCCGTGGTTGCGCGACAGCTTGAGGCCATGGATACGCGAATCGGCGGCATGGAAGCCTTCGATGAGCGACCAGGTCCGGTCGTGCGAACCGTCGTCGACGAACGTCACACCGCTTGCGTCGTCAATGATGCCGTCGCGGCTAAGCCGGTCAAGCAGGATCGTGAGCCGGCGTACGGTCTCCGGCAACACGGCTTCTTCGTTGAAGCAGGGAATCACGAGATTGAGCGCGACCATACCCACCCCGATATCGTT
Organism: Burkholderia sp. B21-005; assembly: GCF_020843965.1. Taxonomy (NCBI): domain Bacteria; kingdom Pseudomonadati; phylum Pseudomonadota; class Betaproteobacteria; order Burkholderiales; family Burkholderiaceae; genus Burkholderia; species Burkholderia sp. B21-005. The sequence goes on from NZ_CP086301.1 coordinate 22,961, forward strand.
ACGCGTACGTTGCGGTCTACGTCGTCACGAGGCGCTACTGATCCGTGCATTGTGGCGAGCGGTTCGTGCATCACGCGCGCCTGTTCCCCGTGACCGGAACGGGCCGGTTCCTGCTTTTGATTGTCGTTCGCAACCCCGGCCCAGGATTCGCGACGAATCCATTATGACGGAACGTGCTCCGACTCGGTGAGGCGTCGCAGTGAGGATGAACCCGGATGCGATTGCGGTTTGCCTCGAGCGCCGGACAATCCCCCAAAGCGGCATCGCCGATTCAAAAAATTTTCACGAAGGGGCTTGTGCTCCTCCAAAACCCTCTCTATAATTCGCGGCTTCTTAGGCTCGTAGCTCAGTTGGTTAGAGCACCACCTTGACATGGTGGGGGTCGTTGGTTCGAATCCAATCGAGCCTACCAACGAACAAAATGAAGGGGTCCGGCAGCGCGAATTGCCTACAGGCAATCCGGCTCGCCAAACATACAAACGCCACGCGGCAACCTCGCGTGGCGTTTTTCTTTTTGCGGCCGAAACTGCGCATGCATGTGCACGATGCGTCGTGCGGATCCACGCGCTGCAAGCAGCCGGCAATCGACAAAGCAGGGCGCGGAGCAGGGCAAGCGGGCGCAACGCACCCACCGGCCACCCTCAATGCAGATGCTTCAATTTGTCAGGATTACGCACGACATAGATCGCGACGATCTTCCCGTCGTCGATGTCGAGCGCGGTCGTCTGCAGCTCACCGTCGGCCTCCAGCGTGACGAACCCCGGCAGCCCGTTGATGAACCCCGCACGCACGAGTTTCGACGCATGCGTGGTGAACAGCTCGGCCAGGTATTCGTGCACCTTCATCACGCGTTCGAAGCCGAACACCGGCTTGCCCGCGGCCGTGCGCTTGCCGCCGCCGTCCGAATGCAGGCTCACGTCCTCGGCGAGCATCGCGCCGAGCGCGCGCATGTCGCCGCTGCGGGACGCCGCGAAGAACGCCTCGGCCAGCTCGATCCCGCGCTGCTTCTCGACATGGAACCGCGGCCGAGCTTCGCGCACATGCGTGCGTGCGCGCGCGGCAAGCTGCCGGCATGCGGCCGGGTCGCGCTGGATCGTGGTCGCGATCTCGTCGAACTCGAGGCCGAACACGTCATGCAGCAGGAACGCCGCGCGCTCCAGCGGCGACAGCCGTTCGAGCGCGAGCATCAGCGGCAGCGTGACGTCCTCCTGTTCATCTTCCTCGACGACCGGCTCGGGCAGCCACGGGCCGATATAGGTCTCGCGCTGGTGCCGCGCGGACTTCAGCTGATCGAGGCACATGCGCATCACCATGCGGCGCAGGAACGCCTCGGGCACGCGTACCTCGGTGCGATCGACATCCATCCAGCGGATGAACGCCTCCTGCACCATGTCCTCGGCGTCCGCGACGGAGCCGAGCATCCGGTACGCGACGCGAATCAGCGTGCGACGCAGCGGGTCGAAGCTCGCCGCTGCATCGGCCCGGTCTTCGGCACTGCCCGTGGCCGGATCGACGCTCGTCATCAGGCCACCATCTTCGCGGCCGCGGCCTTCGCTTCGGCCGGATCGACCCACAGCCCGAAGCCGACGGCAAGCCGGTTCCAGCCGTTGATCACGTTGATCATCAGCGTGAGTTTCACCTGTTCCTCCTGGCTGAAGTGGTCGTTCAGCGCCGCATACGCGGCCTCATGCGCGCCGTGGCCCTCCGACAGCCGCGTGAGCGCGTCGGTCCAGCCGAGCGCCGCGCGTTCGCGGTCGGTGTAGCAGGGCGCTTCGCGCCAGGCGGCCAGCAGGTTGATGCGCTGCTCGGTCTCGCCTTGCTCGCGCGCCTCGACGGTGTGCATGTTAAGGCAGTTCGCACACGCGTTGATCTGCGATGCGCGGATCTTGACCAGCTCGATCAGCGTCGGCTCGAGGCTCCCGGCAGCAGCGACCGACATGGTCATCCAGCTCTTCATCAGCGCGGGGGCGGCGGCAAACGGATTGAGTTTTGCAGTCATGGTTCCTTCTCCTTTCGTGTGGGTTCCGGTGATATGACGAGCGAGCTCCCCGCGCGTGTGACATCGACGCAAAAAATTTTCAAAGGCGGGGAAGCATGCGGGGTCGAACGTGGTGCCGATGCCCGCGACACCCGCGCGCGAATCGGGATCCGACATCGCCCGCATGACGCCCGTTGCTCCGGCGAAGCCGCGCCATCGACCTTTCATCTGCGCCGCATGGCTGTCATGAGGCGTCGGTAGCGCGCACGCGCAGGCATGCACATTGCGCTAGAGTGGCCGAGCCCCGTCATGACGGGCGTCGACGGTTCGTCATGCCGCCGAGCCAGACGGGGTAAATTCTTTCATTTTTCTTTCGCCTTTGTTTCGCCCGAAATCCGATTCGCGACGTTCACATTTCTGGCCCATACTGTTCTGCACGGGCAGAAGAAGTGATGCCGCATCAGCGGCCCGGCGCGCGCGCCGGCTGCCCGACGACGCAGCAACGAAGGTCGCACGTCAGCCGCGCGCATTCGAGCGCAAGGCTTTCCTTTTTCCGGCAACGCAACGCAGCGAATCGCGACGTGAACGGTAAACCGATGAGCCTCCTTGCATCCCAGCTTCAGCGCCGTTACCAGGACGTGCGCGCCCATAGCCTCGCGCTGACCGCGACGCTATCCGCCGAAGACCAGGCCGTGCAGTCGATGCCCGACGCGAGTCCGGTGAAATGGCATCTCGCGCATACGACCTGGTTCTTCGAAACCGTCGTGCTGATGCGCCGCGTGCCCGGCTACGCGCCGTTCGACGCAGCCTTCCAGTTCCTCTTCAATTCCTATTACGAAGCGCTCGGCCCGCGTCATCCACGGCCGCAGCGCGGGCTGCTCACGCGTCCGTCGCTCGATGACGTGCATGCGTACCGGCAGTACGTCGACGAAGCGATGCTGCGCGCGCTCGATGATGCCGATCCGGCGTTGCTCACCGCGATCGCACCCGAGATCGAGCTGGGCCTGCATCACGAGCAGCAGCATCAGGAGCTGATCGTCACGGACATGCTGCATGCGTTCTCGTGCAACCCGCTCAAGCCTGCATTCCGGCCGCGCAACGGTGCCGACACGCACGCCGCATTGGCCGCGGGCGACGCCGGCCCGTTGCGCTGGCTGCATCAGCCGGGCGGACTCGTCGAGATCGGCCACGACGGCGACGCGTTCTCGTTCGACAACGAACGGCCGCGCCATACGGCGCTCGTGCGACCGTGCGAGATCGCGAACCGTCTCGTGACGAATGCGGAATTCGCGGCCTTCGTCGCTGACGGCGGATATGAACGCCCCGAATTCTGGCTGTCCGATGGCTGGGCAACGGTGCAGCGGGAAGGGTGGTCGGCGCCCTCGTACTGGATTCCCGACGACGACGGCGATGCAACAACCGTACAGGCATGGCGCGCGTTCGGCCTGCATGGCGTGGAGCCGCTCGCGCCCGATGCGCCCGTGTGTCATGTGAGCTTTTACGAAGCGGCCGCCTACGCGGAATGGGCCGGCGCACGCCTGCCGACGGAGTTCGAATGGGAAGCCGCGTTCGGCACGGACGGCATGCAGCAGATGCTCGGGCACGTGTGGCAGTGGACGCGTTCGTCCTACGAGCCGTACCCGGGCTTTCGGCCGCTCGCCGGGGTAGCTGCCGAATACAACGGCAAGTTCATGGTCGGCCAGCAGGTCCTGCGTGGCAGCAGCGTCGCGACGCCGCCGGGGCACGAACGGCCGACGTACCGCAATTTCTTTCCGCCGGCCGCGCGCTGGCAATTCACGGGAGTGCGACTTGCGCGAGACGTCTGACCTGACGGCCACGAGCGGTGGCCTGCAACCCGCCCGCGATTCGCGGCCGAGCGCGTTCGAGCGCGACCTGATCGACGGACTGTCGCGCACGCCGCGCAGCATTTCGCCGAAATACTTCTACGATGCGGCCGGCTCCGCGCTGTTCGACCGCATCTGCGAACTGCCCGAGTACTACCCGACGCGTACCGAGCTCGGCATCCTGCGCGATCGCGCCGCGGAAATCGTGCGTCGCGTCGGCCCGCATGCGGACATCGTCGAATTCGGCGCGGGTTCGCTCGAGAAGATCCGCGTGCTGCTCGATGCATGCGCGGACAACTACGCGAACGCGCCGGCGCGCTACGTACCGATCGACATCTCGGCCGACTACCTGCACGGCGCCGCGGCGCGGCTGCGTGCCGCGTATCCGTGGCTCGACGTCGCGCCGATCGCGGCCGACTACACGAAGGCCGAACAACTGGCCGAGCTGACCGAAACGCCGCGCCGCCGCATCGGCTTCTTCCCCGGCTCGACGATCGGCAACTTTTCGCCGGAGGAAGCCGACGCGTTCCTGCGCGACGCCGCGCGGCTGTTGCGCGGCGGCGGCCTGCTGGTCGGCGCGGATCTCGTGAAGGACGAGCGCACGCTGCACGACGCGTACAACGACGCGCAGGGCGTGACCGCGCAGTTCAACCTGAATCTGCTCGCCCGCGCGAATGCGGAACTCGGCGCGGACTTCGATCTCGACGCGTTCTCGCACTGCGCGTTCTACGATCGCGAGCGGCAGCGCATCGAGATGCATCTCGTCAGCGATATCGCGCAGACGGTGCACGTGCGCGGCCATGCGTTCCGCTTCGACGCCGGCGAGCGCATCCACACGGAGAACTCGCACAAGTTCACGATCGACGGCTTCCACGCGATCGCACGGCGTGCGGGCTTCGAGCCCGACACAGTGTGGACCGACGCGGACAACCTGTTCAGCGTGCACTGGCTGCGCAGCGTCGACGATATCCGCGCTTGACGTTGTTGGGTCGTTGGGTCGTTGCGTACCGCTCGCACGGCGTGCGGTACGCGTGTTGCCCGCGTCGCCGGCACGCGAACCGGCAAAAATTCCCGCCTTTATCGATTCGACGCGCCGTTGCAACGGCGTGTCGAATCACTCGTCATCCTTGTCCCGTAAGGCTCTGCGGCCACCCGTAAACGTCCGTTACCGCTCTCGCAGACCGGTTTCACCTGTGTCGGCGCAGGGTGCCTAGACTCCGAACCGTATTCACATGAAGCACGACACGTGCAGGGAGTCGCGAGATGAGCAAGAAACTTATTCTCGGTGCAGTTCTCGGTGTAGCGGCGCTGGCAGCTTCGGGCGTCGCATCGGCCCACGTCGACCTGTCGGTCGGCATTGGCGTGCCGGGCGTCTACGCGGCGCCGGAGCCGGTCTATGTGGCGCCGCCTCCGCCCGTCATGTACGCGCCGGTGGGTTACCGTGACGACGACTGGCGTGCGCGCGAATGGCGCGAACACGAGTGGCGCCGCCGTGAATGGCGCGAGCACGAGTGGCGCGAGCGCCGCTGGCATGACCGCGACGGCTGGCGCGGCGGCTGGAACTGAACCCGGCGACCGGGTTCACGAGAATCCTGATCACGACGACACAGTGAGCGTGATCGCATGATGCCGGTTTGATGACGGCCGGCCGCGCGGTTCGCCCGTGCGGCCGAAACCGGACCAATTGATATGACGAATGTGCACGGCGCGCACCGTTACGATCATTTACAACGTCGAGCAGCACGGAAACCGCGCGTTCGTAGAATGCAATCACTCGAACGCGCTCCAGGGAGCCAATAATGAAAACCCAACGATATCTGTCCGTGCTGGCAGCCGCGCTGCTCGCACTCGGTGCCGTCTCCGCGAATGCGGCGGCCGGCGGCAATGGTGGTGGTGGCGGCAACGGCGGTGGTCATGGCGCAGGCGGCTCCGGCGGCAACGCGGGCGGCATGTCCGGCGGCCACATGAGCGGCCAAGCGCTCAGCAACTCGAACGGCTTCCGCGCGGGCGACCGCGACAAGGGCCTCGCGCGAGCTGCCGATCGCTCCGACACGATCGCCGATCGTGCGGGTGCGCAGCCGGGCCACGCTCATGGCCAAACGCATGGGCATACCGCGCATGCATCGACGTCCACGCATCACGCGCATCGCAAGGCCTTCGGCCACACGCTGTAAGCGCAGCGCTACATGAGACGGAAGGGCGCTTCGGCGCCCTTTTTTCATGCCGGCTGCGCCAGGGGCTGTCGCGCGCCCGCACAGCATCGACCCCGATTTGCAACCAGCCGTAACCACGCGCACGAACGCGCGAGGATACAGATCGCTTTCATGCGAACGACAGGCTGATTCGCCCCGGCAAGAGACGGCCATCGCAGCGGCGTCGCGGCCCGGTCCATGAAAAAAGGGCGGCTCGTCGCCGCCCTTCGTTTCAGCGTCCCGCGCCCGCCAGCGGCGCGACGGTTGCAGCAGGCTCGAACAACGCATCCGCCTGCCTGACGCGCACGAATCGCGCGGCATCTTCCCCGTCCACCAGCGCACGGAAATGCGCTTCACCGCACGCGAGCTTCGCGCGCTCGTGCTCGCTCGTCACGTCACCATCGGCATTCGGCGTATCGACGACGAAATACAGCCGCTCGCCGCCATCCTGCTCCGCGAGCACCGCCCAGTCCGGGTGATAGCTGCCGAGCGGCGTCGGCACGCGGAACCACGCAGGCAGCTTCGCGTACAGCTTCACGCCGTCGTGCGCTTCCAGCGCATCGGCGAATGCACGCTCCGCGTCGGTCTCGCACACGACGGCCTCGTGGATCGACTTGCGCGCATCGGGACGCAGGTTGCGCAGATAACCGGTCAGCGCCTCGCTCTCGAAAGATTCGAGCGCATGCACGTTGCGTTCGCCGAGCCTGCGGTACGCGATGCCCGCGACCAGCGCGAGCCGCTTGCAGCGGTTGATCGCATCGGCGGCCAGCGCGATGAACTGCTGCGGATTCACGCGGAAATCGTCGAGCCGGCCGCTGTCGGCCAGGATCGTCGCGAGCGAGCGGCGCGTGAGCTGCGTGCGGTCCTGCAGCTCGGTGAGCAGGTCGGGTAGCGGCAGCTCGCCTTCGTTGATCAGCACCGTGCCCGCGCCGGCCACCTCGACCGCCTCGATGCCGGCCTTGCCGATGTCGATCTCGGCCTTGCGCCACTGCAGCCGGGCGCGCGCGATGTCCGGCGCGTCGCGCAGCGCGGCCGTGCAGTCGCGCACGAGCTTCGCGTTGTCGAACGCGACGCTATACACGGTGCGGTGGCGGATACGGTCCCACAGTGCGCGGAAGTCGTCGCCGAACACGACGGCCTTGCCCGACGCGTCGCGGCGCAACGCGATCGCGCGCCGCTCGTCCGCATTGCGGACGGCGAAGCGGCCCGACAGCTTGCGCAGCGTCGCGACGATCGGCGTGCGCAGCGTCTCGAACGCTTCGGGCAGCACGAGCGCGCTCTGGCGCAGCGCATCCTTCAGCCGGTCGAGCACCTTGCCCTGCGCGTCGACGTAGCCCTGCTCGTGCAGATGCGCCCACAGCACGCGTGACAGCTCGATGCCGAGCGCATGCGCGGGCCCGTCGCCTTCCTGCACCGGCAGCGCCGCGAACTGGTGTTCCTCGACGATCCCGAAGCGAATGCCGGTATCGGCCTCGATTTCCTTCTGCAGGTTCTCGGCGAACGACTCATAGCGCTCGGTCGCGATCACGGTCAGCGTGTTTACGCCCGGGTCGCGCACGCGCTCGCCGTCCTGGTCGACGGCGAGGCGCAGCCCGCGGCCGAGCGTCTGGCGACGCTCGCGTTCGGTCTGGATGTCGCGCAGCGTGCAGATCTGGAATACGTTCGGGTTGTCCCAGCCTTCCTTCAGCGCCGAGTGCGAGAAGATGAACTTCAGCGGCGTGTCGAACGACAGCAGCGCTTCCTTCTCGCGCATGATGAGGCCGTACGCGCGCTCCGCGTTCTCGCGTGCGGCGGCGCTGCTCTCGCTCGTGTCGGTCCAGCCGCCCTTGCGGTCGATCGAGAAGTAGCCGTTGTGCGCGCGCTCGACCTCGAGCGCGACGTCGACGCCGTCGAACAGCGCACGGTAAGCCGGCACGCGGGCCGCACGCGCATATTCCTCTTCGAAGATCAGCGCGTAGTCGCCTTTCACGGGCATCCCGTTCTCGTCGTAGCGGCGATAGCGTTCGACCGAATCGACGAAGAACAGCGACAGCACCTTCACGCCGCGCTCGGCCAGCCGCAATTCCTTGTCGAGATGCTCGCGGATCGTGCGGCGGATCATCTCGCGCTGCACGGCGAGCGTGTCGATGTCGCCGAACGCCTCGCCGAGCGACAGGAACGCCTCGCCTTCCGGATGGCGCAGCTCGACGTACTCGGCGCCCTTCACCGCATGGACTTCGCCGACGCGCAGCCCCGCATACAGTGCGCGCTTCGTCAGGCGCTCGAGATCGTCGCCGTCGGTCGCCGACACGATCTGGCGCTTCACGCCGGCCGCGGTCGCGACGTCCAGCTCGATGCGCGCGCTGATCGCGCCGCGCCGGTTCGACACGCCGACGAGCCGCACGTACGGCTTGTTGTGCGCATCCTCGACGATCGCCGACGCGATCTCGATCTGCTTGACGAGCTTGCGCTCGTACGCATCGACCGCGTCGAGCCGGTACACCATGTGATGACGGTCGACGTGCGTCGCCGAATAGCGCAGCGTGCAGAGCGGCGCCATCGCGGCGAGCGCTTCGCGCCCGCGCCCCTCGAGCCCGCCGTCGACGCTCTGCGGCTCGTCGACGATCACGATCGGCCGCGTCGCGCGGATCAGGTCGATCGGCTTTTCGCCGCCGGTCTTCTCGCTGTCCTTGTAGAGGTTGTTGATCTCCTTCTTGTTGATCGCGGCAACCGTCATCACCATGATCTGGATCGCCGCGCTCGCCGCGAAGTGGCGCACCTGGCCGAGCTTCGCGGAGTCGTACAGGAAGTAGTCGTACGGCACGCCCGCATACAGCGCGCGGAAATGGTCCTCGGTGATCGACAGCGTCTTGTGCACGCCTTCCTTGATCGCGATCGACGGCACGACGATCACGAACTTCGTGAAGCCGTAGCGGCGGTTCAGCTCGAAGATCGTGCGCAGGTACACGTAGGTCTTGCCGGTGCCGGTCTCCATCTCGACGGTGAAGTCGCGCGAGCCGGGCAGGCCGGACGGCGGCAGCCCGCCGCGCAACTGCACGTCGGCGAGATTGCGCGCGAGCGCGTCGTCGGTCAGCGACAGCCGGTTGCCGACGCCTTGCTCCGACACCGCGAAGCCGAGCGAGCCTTGCGCGGCGGCCGTCGTGCCGGGCGCGGCGTTCGCGAGCACGCTGAAGTCGCCGCGATACGATTCCTGGCCGCGAAACAGGTCGCAGACGGCGTCGATCGCCTCGCGCTGGTAGTCGAGATCCGCTTCGAAATGCAGCCGCATCACAGGCTCCGCACGCGCTTCACGCCGTGCTGCTCGAGCAGCGCGGCGAGATTGAGCTTCGCGACGTCGTCGACGAAGCCGCTGTCGCGGAACAGGCACGTGACGTCGCGTGTCGCACCGGTCGCATCGAGCAACTCGACGATGCCGTCGGAGAGCGGGCCCGCGTCGTCGCGCGAAATGCGCGCATCGAAGCACGCGACGATCGAGCGGCCGATCAGATGCACGGTCTTGCCGGCGACCCGGTGATGCTCGACCGGCGTGCACAGATCGAGGCCGAGCTTCAGCGTCAGCTCGGCGAGCAGGTCGTCCTCGCTGCGGCCGGTCTTCACGTGCTCGACGGACGCGAACAGCGCGTGGTCGAAGTCGTCGCGGCGCGGATCCCACTCGATCACGTTGGTCGTGTCGAGCCGGTACACGCGAAAACCGAGGTCGCCATAGCTTTCCGGATAATCGCGCGCGACCTGCTGCGCGGCGCGGCGCAGGCGTTCCTTCGTGATTTCGGCGAGCGTCGTCGGCTTCTTCAGCTTCGCGCAGAAATCGGCGGCCGCGAGCTGCGTCTTGTCGCGCCGGTCGAGCGTCTCGGGCAGCTGCACGAGGATGTAGCGGCGCGCGCCGCCGTCGGTCGCGTTCACCTGCATCACCGCGTGGCCGGTCGAGCCGGAGCCCGCGAAGCAGTCGAGCACGATGTCGTCGCCGCGCGTGCACCAGCCGATCACGGCCGCCGCGAAATCGACCGGCTTCGGCTGGTCGAACGGGATGCCGAGCGTCTTCAGCAGCGCGTCGTCGGAGCCGGCGAACGGCAGCACCGACGGCACGTTCTCGTACATGTTCTCGTCGAGGTAGTAGATCCGCTGCGGCTGCGTGGTTTCATCCGGGCCGAATTCGATCTGGCCGCGCTCGATCAGCGCCTGCATCGTCGCGGGCGGATTGCGCCAGCCGCGGGCCGGCATCGCGCACGGCTTGCCGGTGACCGGGTGGATCAGCGGCGTGAAATACTCTTCCGGCGCCTTCTTCTTGTTCGGCCACGCCATCGACACGAGGCGGTACACGCGCCCGTCGGCCGACAGCCGGTCGTACATCACCTCGCCGCCGGACAGGTTGGTCTGCGCCTTCATCCACGCGCGGTACGCCTTCTGCGCGTCCTTCGTGTTGCCGCTGCGGTACACCGCGTCGTGCGCGGCGTCGAGCATGCGCTGCGCGTTGCGCTTCGGGCGCTTCAGCGGCGCCTGTTCGAGCAGCGTCTCGGCGTTGCGCGCGAACAGCACCAGCGATTCGTGCTGGTACGCGACGCCGCGCGCATCGCCCTTCGGATTGCGCTTGTCCCACACGGCCACGCCGAGCTCGTTCTCCTCGCCGAAGATCTCGCGCAGCATCAGCACGAGCGCATGCACCTCGTGCTCGTCGATGTGCACGGCGATCAGCCCTTCGTCGGACAGCAGCGCGTGCGCGAGCTTCAGGCGCGGATACATCATGTTCAGCCAGTCGGTGTGGAACCGGCCGTTCGCCTCGGTATTGGTGCTGCGCTTCACGCCGCCGTCGGTCTGGCCCGTCATCGCCAGGTAGTGGCGGATGCTGTCGCTGAAGTCGTCCGGATAGACGAAATCGCTGCCGGTGTTGTACGGCGGGTCGATGTAGACGAGCTTCACCTTGCCCGCGTAGCTCTTGTGCAGCAGCTTCATCACGTCGAGATTGTCGCCCTCGATCACGAGATGGCGCGTGTCGTTCCACGCGACGCTGTCGTCGGGGCAGGGGCGCAACGTGCCCGTCGACGGCGTGAGCGCGGCCTGGCGCGCGCTGCGCTTGCCGTGCCAGTGGAAGCCGTAGCGCTCGTCGGCGGCGCCGACGGTGCGCTCGCCGACCAGCGCCTTCAGCACGTCGACGTCGACCGACGCGCCGTCCGGGCCTTCGGTCACGAGTTCGGGGAACAGCGCCTTCAGGAGCGCGACGTTGTCGGCGGTGAAATCCGTCGACATCGCCTGCGGGCTCGCCGCATCGAGTTTCTGCATCGTTTTTTCCATCGGAGCCCGGCCGCGTGCGCCAGGACGTCGGGCGCACTCACGGCACCGGCGGCAATGGCCGCCCGGGCAAACCCGAAACGCTAGCGAGTCGGTCGGCGCAGGTCAAGCACCGATGTGATGCGATCGTGCGCGCATCGGCCGCGATCGCCCGCCCCACGGGCCGCAAGCGGCTTCGGAGCGGTTGCCGGCGGGCGTCCGGCGGGGCCTGCCGCGCGGGCTGAAAACGAGGGCCGAAAACGACGAAAAAAAGGGCACGGTCGGCGCAGTGCGCCGGCGTGCCCGCATGGAGAATCCCGGATGGAGGGTGAGGCGGGGCCAGACGGCCCCGCCCGGATGGCCGTCCCCGAGGTCAGAAGCGCGTGCGGATGCCCGACGTGAGTTCGAGCTGGTTTTTCGCGCCGAACGTCGACGCCACCGTGTAGCCGCCGTGCAGGCGCATGTAGTCGCCGGCCAGGTACACTTCGGTGCGCTTGCTCAGGTGGTAGAACACCGACCCGTAGATCGTCTCCTTGAAGCCGTTGGCGACACCGTTGGTCAGGCTGAACGCGCCGAGGTTCGCGTTCGGCGTGAAGCCGTCGGCATTGTTCGCGGCGTTCTTGATGCGCATCTGCTGGTAGCCGAGCTCGTAGTCGAGCGCGCCCTTCGGCGCGACTTTCACCGACACGGTCCACGAATCGTCGTGACGCTGGCCGAGCGAGCCCTGGTCGCCGTTGTAGCGGAAGTAGCCGGCGTTCAGGCGCACGATGCTGAACGTGTAGTTGCCGCCGACCGAGAACGTCTGGTTCCTGAAGCCGTTGTGGTTCACGTGGTTGTAGAAGCCCGACACGTTGAACGGGCCGCCGTTGTAACCGAGCGCGGCCTGGTACGCGGAGCCGGTCGCGAACGCGGTCGAGTTGCTGAACTGGTAGCCGGCGCTCGCGAAGATGCCGTTGCTGAACAGCTTCTTCCACGCGAGGCCGTTGTTGTAGCGCGTGCCGGTCGGGCCGGCCGCGTAGAAGATCATCTGCTTGAAATTGTTCGAGTTGGTCCAGCCGCCTTCCTCGGTGGTCAGCTTCGCAGAGCCGTATGCGTCGCCGTAGATCGTCGCCGCGTCGCGCGCGATCGTGTTCTGGAAGCCGGCCGTCAGCTTGCCGAAACGTTCGTCCTCGACGCCGACCCAGGCGTCGCGGTCGAAGATCTGGCCTTCGTCTTCCATCTGGCCGTTCGCGACCACGAATTCGCTTTCGAGGCGGAAGATGATCTTCGTGCCGCCGCCGATGTCTTCAGCGCCTTTCAGGCCCCAGCGGCTGCCGCTGAACCACGGCTCGCCTTCGTTGCCCATCCCGATCACGTGTTTGCCGTTCGCGTCGGCGTGGGTTCGGTAGGTCGGAAAGCTCAGGTCCATCAGGCCGTAGAGCTGCACGCTCGATTGCGCATGCGCCTGAGTGCCGGCGCACAGGCCAGCCGCGGCGATGGAAAGGGCAAGGGTTTTTCGTTTCAAGATCGTCTCCTCCGAGCTGCCGAATTGAAATCTGTTCGTTGGCAGTACGTAATGTATGCCGGATGTTGCCGACCACAGCGAGAGGGCCGACGCATAGCATCGTAGAGGGTGCAATCCTTCACGCCGCTTTCCCGGAGGAAAGAATTGGATCGGTGAAAACACCGAACGCGCAATAATCGCGGATCGGGCAGGCGGGCGAGCGCGAGCCCGACGGACAGCCGGCGGGCCTGCGACGCGTTTCGTGCTACGAATCGGTTTTCAGCGGCAGGGCGGTAGCCCCCGTCAGTCCTGCGCGCTCTTCGCGCGCAGGATATAGCCGAGCCCGCGCAGCGTGATGATTTCGGCCGTGCTGAGCGCGAGATGCTTGCGCAGCCGGTGGATGTAGATGTCGATCGCATCGGCGCTCGGCTCGTCGTCGAGCGCGAACACGCTGTCCATCAGCCGCGCCTTCGACACCGTCTTGTTCTGCTGCAGCATCAGCGTTTCGAGAATCGCGTGCTCGCGGCGGCGCAGCGCGAGCACCGCGTCGCCGCAGCGGAATTCGCGCGTGCCGAACGCATAGACGAGATCGCCGCACACGAGCTGCGTCGTGGCGACGCCCGCCTGCCGGCGGATCAGCGCGCGGATCCGTGCAACCAGTTCGCGCGATTCGAACGGCTTCACCACGTAATCGTCGGCGCCCGCGCCGAAGCAGTCGACCTTGTCGTCGACCGAACCGTGCGCGGTCAGCATCAGCACCGGCACGTTGTCGTTGCGGCGCCGCAGCCGCGCGAGCACCTCCTTGCCGCTGATGCCGGGCAGCCGCATGTCGAGCAGCACCGCGTCGTAGCGCTCGGTCTTCAACACCGTGTCCGCGCGTTCGCCGTCGCCGACGCAGTCGACCGCGAAATCCTCGCCGCGCAGCAGGTTCACGATCCAGTGCGCGAGTTCGGCGTTGTCTTCGACCAGCAGGAGTTTCATGACGGCATCTCTTCAATCAAAGGCGGGCAGCCGCACAGTCACGACGATACCGCGATTGCCGGGCCCCGGCGCGAGCATCACGCTGCCGCCGTGCGCCTGCGCGATCTCGCGGACGATCGCGAGCCCCAGGCCCGAGCCTTCGGTGTCGGCCGCCACGCGGTAGAACCGCTTGAACACGTGCGGCCGCGCTTCGGCCGGAATGCCGGGGCCGTTGTCGACCACGTCGAGCACGACCGCATCGCCGTCGCGCCGCGCGACGACCGTCACGCAGCCGCCCGGCTGCGTATAGCGCACCGCATTGTCGACGAGGTTCATCACCAGCGCGGTCAGCAGGCTGTCGCTGCCCGCGACGTCGAGCCGTTCGCCGAGATCGGCGCCGAGGTCGATGGCGCGCCGCTGCGCGAGCACGATCGTTTCCTCCAGCACGCTCGACACCACCGCGGCGAGATCGACGCGATGCGTGAGCAGCGTCGGCGGGGTCGCTTCCGCATGCGCGAGGAGCAGCAGCTTGTCGGTCACGTCGGCCATCTTGCGGCTGCTGCGCTGCATGCTGTCGAGCACCGACGCGAGGTCCGGATCGCCGTTGCCGCGCTGCTGCGCGTACTGGATCTGCGTGTCGAGCACCGCGATCGGCGTGCGCAGCTGATGCGCGGCGTCGGCGATGAAGCGGCGCTGCGTGGCCGTGTGCGTATTGAGCCGCGCGATGCACTGGTTGATCGCGTCGACGATCGGCCGCAGCTCATGCTGCAGCCGCTCCGGGCGAATCGGCTCCAGCTCCATCGGCCCGCGGTCCGCGACGTCGTCCTTCAGCTTCATCAGCGGGCGCAGCTCGAGCGTGAGGCCGAGATAGACGAGCACGATCGCGAGCACCAGCATCAGCGACAGGCGCATGAGCTGCGGCCGCCAGATCGTCGCGACCATCGCGTCGTACGAGCGCGTCGTCTTCGCGACGACCACCGTGACCGTCTCGACCTGCCCCTCGTCGTAGAGCTGCCGATCGTAGGCGGCCGCGCGCAGCGGCAGGTCGTCGAGCGTCGTGGCGTACAGCGTCGGGTCGACACCGTGCCGGGCAGGGACCTCGAGCGCCGGGTTGCCCGCGAGCAGCCGGCCGTGGCCGTCGATCACCTTGTAGAACACCGAGTCGCGCGACGGCGATTCGAAGATCTCCAGTGCGGCCGGCGGCACGTCGGCGACCGGCAGCCCGTTGCGCCACTCGACGTCCTCGCCGATCGTGCGCGCCGACGCGACGAGCGCGCTGTCCTGCACGAGCGCGGCCGTGCGCCGCGCGGTGTCGTATGACATCGCGCCCGCGATCAGCACGAAAGCCGCCAGCGGCAGCAGCAGCCACCACAGGAGCCGCCCGCGCAGGCTGTGCGCCATTCCTTCTCCTCAATGCCGAACCGCGCCGGGGCAACCGGCGCGGTTCGGGTGTGTCGTCCGATGCGTGCGCTGCTTAGAACGCGGCGGGACGCCACTTCAGCAGCCGCTTCTCGATCCAGGTCAGCAGGTAGTCGGCGGCCAGCGCGACCACGGCGAGCACGATCATCGCCGCGAACACGCCGCTTGCGTTGAATGCGCCCTGGGCGGTGGAGATTAGCAGGCCGATGCCCTGCTTGGAACCCAGGAATTCGCCGACGACCGCACCGACCAGCGCGAAGCCGAAGCTCACGTGCAGGCTCGCCAGAATCCAGCTCAGCGCGGACGGAATCACGACCGCCGTGGTGATCTGCCGCCGCGACGCGCCGAGGATCTGCGCGTTCGCGATCAGGTAGCGGTCGGCTTCGCGCACGCCCTGGAACGCGTTGCCGAACACGACGAAGAACACCATCACGACGGCCAGCGCGATCTTCGACGCCATTCCGAGGCCGAGTGCGATCACGAAGATCGAACCGAGCACGACGCGCGGAATCGAGTTGGCGATCTGGATGTACAGGCCGAACACGTCGGCCATCAGCTTGTTGCGGCCGAGCACGATCCCGCAGATCACGCCGGCGACCGAGCCGATCACGAAGCCGATCCCGGTTTCCTCGAGCGTGACCCATACCTGCGTGAGCAGCGGGCCTTGCGACGTGCCGTTCACGAACCAGTCCTGGATCTGCTCGAAGATCAGCGACGGCATCGAGAAGAAGAACGGGTCGATCCACTTCAGCCGTGCGGCGAGTTCCCAGCCGCCGAGCACGACGACGAGCACGGCGATCCGCAACGTGACGATCAGGTTGCGCCGGCGGCGCAGCCGGCGTTGCGCGGCGCGCTCGTCGTCCTCGAGCGTCGTCGCCGTAAGGGCGGTAGTGGGAAGCGTCATGTCGGTCATGCTCCTGTCCTTGCTGTGTGTTGCCATGGCTGCCGTGCGGTCAGCCGATCTGCACTTCTTCGCGCAGGTCGTGCCAGATGTCCTTGGAAATTTCGACGAAGCGCGCGTCGTAGCGCACTTCCGACATGACGCGCGGGCGCGGCAGGTCGATCTCGTACACGCGCTTGAGCGTCGCGGGGCGCGCGGTCAGCACGAACACGCGGTCGGCGAGTGCGATCGCCTCCTCGAGATCGTGCGTGACGAACACGACCGAGCCCTTGTTCGCGGACCACAGCTGCAGCAGTTCGTCCTGCATCAGCGTGCGCGTCTGCATGTCGAGCGCGGAGAACGGCTCGTCCATCAGCAGGATTTCCGGCTGGTTGATGAAGGTCTGCGCGAGCGCGACGCGCTTGCGCATCCCGCCGGAGAGCTGGTGCGGGTAGTGCTTCGTGAACTTGTCGAGGCCGACCTTGCGGATCCATTCCTCGGCCTGCGTATACGCGACGTCCTTCGAGCGGCCGCGAAACAAGGGGCCGGCCGCGACGTTGTCGATCACGTTGCGCCACGGGAACACGGCGTCGGCCTGGAACACGAAGCCGATGCGCGGGTCGATCCCGTCGACCGGGCGACCCATCACGCGTACCTCGCCCGACACCGGCTTGAGCAGCCCGGTGATCAGGTTCAGCGTCGTCGACTTGCCGCAGCCGGTCGGCCCGACGATCGCGATGAACTCGCCGCGCGCGACGCTCATGCTGAAGTCGCGCAGCGCGACGGTGGCCTTGCCTTCCGGCGAAATGAAGCGGCACGACACATTGCGAAACTCGATCGCCGGTGTGCTCGGGGAAACTGCCTGGTTCATCGCATTCGTCCTGCGGGTGAAGAGGGCGCCGCATCGTGGCGGCGCCGGGCCGGTCAGCCGGGCCGGAACGGGGAACGCACGACAGCGGGATCGCCGCCGCGGGCGCCGGTACCGGGATCGATTACTTCGCGTTGACGAAATCGTTGGTGTAGGTGCGCGCCAGGTCGATGTGCTTGCCCTTCACCGACGGGTTGAACGCCGACAGCACCTTCAGCACGGTCGTCGGGCCGTCGGCCGGCATCTTCGCGTCGGCGGTGTACATCGGCAGCGACGCCTTCAGCGCGGACACGTACAGGCCCTTGTCCTTCTGGTAGTCGGCCGGCATCTTCGCGGCGATTTCCTCGGCGCTGTGCGTGTGGATGAACTGCATCGTCTTCGCGAACGCGTGCGCGAGCTTGGTGGCTTCCGCCTTGTGCGAATCGGCCCAGGCCGACTGCACGTACAGGCTCGCGGCCGGGTAGGTGCCGCCGAGCGCGGCGCGCGTGCCCTCGAGGGTGCGCATGTCGACCAGCACCTTCGCATCGCCCATCTTCTCGAGCGCGGACACGGTCGGCTCGGTCGTCATCCCGGCGTCGATCCGGCCCTGCTTGATCGCGGCGATGAAGCTCGCGTCGGCGCCGACCGGCAGCATCGTGTACTGCGTCGACGGCACGCCGTGCTGCAGCGCCAGGTATTGCGTGAGGAAGCTGGTCGACGAGCCGAGGCCCGTCACGCCAAGCGTCTTGCCCTTCGCGTCGGCCATCGACTTGAAGGTCGGCGCCGCTTTGGTCGACACCATCTCGACCTCGCCCGGCACCTGGCAGAGCACGGCGATCGCCTTCACGTCCTTGCCCTTGCTCTGCAGGTCGACCGTATGGTCGTAGAAGCCGACGACGCCTTGCACGGCGCCCGCCAGCAGCTCGTTCTCGGCGTCGACGCCGGCCGGCTGCGACAGCAGTTCGACGTCGAGCCCTTCGGCCTTGAAGTTGCCGAGCTCCTGCGTGAGCCGCGCGGGCAGGTAGATCAGCTTCGCGATCCCGCCGACCATGATCGTGATCTTGCCGCCGTCTTCGGCGAGCGCGGGGTGAGCGGCGAGCGCGCAGCTCAGGCTGGCCGCAACGGCGAGGGTGCGCAGGATGGGTCGCATCGGGGTCGTCTCCTTCGTTGTATTCGTATGGCGCGATGCTTGCTGCATCGTCTTAACGAGTATAGGGAGGCGAAACCTTCTGCTACCTTTCGCGGGCGGGCGATTCCTTTAGGGGTTTTCCAGCAAGCGGCGCGCCGGCGGACTAGCGCCAGCCGAGCAACACCCGCCCCATCGCATCGAGCCCCATGTCGAACAGGTGCGACACGAACGGCACGAGGTTCGGGATCATCAGTTGTACGAGCAACAGCCCGACCAGCATCGTGACCGGAAAGCCGATCTGGAAGATGCCGATCTGCGGCGCCGCGCGGTTCAGGATCCCGAGCGCGAGGTTGGCGATCAGCAGGGCCGCGACCACCGGCAGCGCGAGCAGCAGCCCCATCTCGAACACGGTCGCGCCGAACGCGGCGAGCGTGCGCCAGCCGGGCGCGTGCAGCAGGTCGCCCGACACCGGCAGCGTCTGGAACGACGCGGCCAGCGCCGCGAATACCTGCAGGTGGCCGTCCACCGCGAGGAACGCGAGCATCGCGATCGCGTTCAGGAAGCGGCCCATCACCGGCGTCGCGCCATTCGAATGCGGGTCGAAGAAGGTCGCGAAGCCGAGCCCCATCGATAGCCCGATGAAGTCGCCGGCCGCCTCGACGGCCGCGAACACGAGCTGCATCGTGAAGCCCAGCGCGACGCCGATCAGGAACTGCGTGACGACGATCCAGATGCCCTGCGCGGAGAACACGGTGACGTCCGGCATTGCGCCGAGCGTGGGCGCGACGACCAGCGCCATGAACGCGGCGATGCCGATCTTCACGCGCACCGGCACTGCCGCGTGGCCGACCACGGGCGCCGTCGCGACGAGCGCGAGCATCCGCACGAACGGCCACAGGAAGGCGGTCAGCCAGCCGTTGAGCTGCGCGTAGGTAACCGAGAACATTGCGACGGAACGGAGCCGGACGGGCCGGTCAGCCGGCGCCGAGCGTCGCGACGTGCAGCAGCGTCTGCCGCAGGTAGTCGAGCATCGTCGTCAGCATCCACGGGCCGGCGATCACGAGCGTCGCGGCCACCGCGAGCAGCTTCGGGATGAACGACAGCGTCGATTCGTTGATCTGCGTCGCGGCCTGGAACAGGCTCACGACGAGGCCGACCGCGAGCGCGACCAGCAGCAGCGGGGCGGCGAGCAGCAGGCCGACCATCATCGCCTGGTGCGCCAGCGTCATCACCTGTTCGGGCGTCATCGCGCGTGTCCTCCGCTTACGTGAAGCTCTGCGCGAGCGAGCCGATCAGGAGCTGCCAGCCGTCGACCAGCACGAACAGCATCAGCTTGAACGGCAGCGACACGGTGGACGGCGACACCATCATCATCCCCATCGACATCAGCACGCTCGCGACGACCATGTCGATGATCAGGAACGGGATGAAGATCGTGAAGCCGATCTGGAAGCCGGTCTTCAGCTCGCTCGTGACGAACGCGGGCACCAGCAGCGACAGCGGCACGTCTTCCGGGCCCTGCATCGGCGCGGCCTTCGAGATCTTCGCGAACAGCGCGAGATCGGTCTCGCGGGTCTGCTTCAGCATGAAGGTCTTGAACGGCGCGATGCCGCGCCGCACGGCCTGCTCCATCGGCATCGAGCCGTCGGAGAACGGCTTGTAGCCGTCGGCGTAGGCGCGGTCGAGCACCGGCGACATCACGAAGAAGGTGAGGAACATCGCGAGGCCGACCAGCACCTGGTTCGGCGGCGTCGTCGCGGTGCCGAGCGCCTGGCGCAGCAGCGACAGCACGATGATGATGCGCGTGAAGCTCGTCATCATCAGCAGCATCGCCGGCAGGAACGACAGCATCGTGAGCAGCAGCATCGTCTGCACGCTCAGCGAATAGGTGGTGCCGCCGTTCGGGCCCGGGCTCGTGTTGAACGCGGGCAGGCCGGCCGCCTGCGCGCAGGCGAGCGCGGGGGCGAGGCCGAGGATCAGCGCGGGCGCGAAGCGCGCCGCGCGAC
Organism: Burkholderia sp. B21-005; assembly: GCF_020843965.1. Lineage (NCBI taxonomy): Bacteria > Pseudomonadati > Pseudomonadota > Betaproteobacteria > Burkholderiales > Burkholderiaceae > Burkholderia > Burkholderia sp. B21-005. Next base: position 42,961 of record NZ_CP086301.1, read on the forward strand.
GCAGGAATTCGTGTTTCATCGGAATGCAGATACGGAAAGAGGGCGCGACGCCATGTCAGCGGTTGTCCTTGCCGCGCCCGAAGCGCTTCGCGGCTTCGCCCGCGAGCGCGTCGCGAAACCGCGCGCCGAACGTGCCGGGCTGGCCGCGTTCGACGGAAGGCGTACCGGCGGGAAGGTCGGCCGACGCCGGCGCCACCGCCGAGCCGGCCGGCAGCGTATGCAGCAACCGTACGTTGCCCGGCGCGACGCCGAGCACGAGCCAGGTATCGCCGATCTCGACGATCGTCGCGCTTTCCTTCGCGCCGAGCCCGACGCTCGACACGACCTTCAGCGGGCCGCCGCGCCGCGCGGGCTGGAACCCGAAGCGGCGCGCGAGCCACGCGCAGCCGAACACGAGGCCGATCACGACCGCGAGCCCGACGAGCGTCTGCAGCACCGCGCCGACGCCGAGCGACGGGGCGGCCGAGCCGACCATCACGCTCGACGCGATGGAGCCGGGGTTGTTCACCGCGTTCATGTCGGCGGCGCCGGCGGGCACGCATGCGAGCGACGCGGCAATGGCGACGGCAGCCGCCACCGAGGTCGCGACGCGCACGCGGCGGCCGGGCGTGACGACGTTCACCGATTCAGCTTCCGGATGCGTTCGGCCGGCGTGATGATGTCGGTCAGCCGGATGCCGAACTTGTCGTTGACGACCACGACCTCGCCCTGCGCGATCAGGCAGCCGTTGACGAGCACGTCCATCGGCTCGCCGGCCATGCCGTCCAGCTCGACGACCGACCCCTGCGCGAGCTGCAGCAGGTTGCGGATCGCGATCTTGGTGCGGCCGAGCTCCACGGTCATCTTGACCGGGATGTCGAGAATCATCTCGATGTCGTTGTGCGTCGAGCTGGCCGCGGCCTTCGACAGCGGCTGGAACACGCCGGCGCCGGTCGCGCCCGCCTGCACCGGCTGCAGGTTCTGCTCGGCAAGCGCGGCGGCCCAGTCGTCCAGGCCCTGATCTTCCTGCGCCGCCGCAGGTGCCGCCTGCGCGGCCGCGGCCGATTCCGCGAGTGCCGCGTCGGCGAGGGCCTGCGCGTCGAGTTCGGGCGTCTGGTTCAGCTCACTCATATCCACCTTCCTTCATCGTGTCGCTCGCGCTGATCATCTTCTGCACGCGCAACGCATATTGACCATTGAAAATGCCGTAGCCGCATTCCATCACCGGCACGCCGTCGACCTTCGCGGTGATCGTGTCCTCGATCTCCAGCGGCAGCACGTCGCCCGCACGCAGGTTCAGGATCTTCTCGAAGGTCGACGGAATCTCCGCGAGATTCGCGCTCAGCTCGACCTCGGCCGACTGCACCTGCTGCGACAGCACGCGCACCCAGCGGCGGTCGACCTCGAGCGCCTCGCCCTGGATCGGCGAGCTCAGCACGTCGCGGATCGGCTCGATCATCGAGTACGGCATGCAGATGTGCAGCGTGCCGCCCGTCGGCCCGAACTCGATCGAGAACTGCGTGACGATCACGATCTCGTTCGGCGTCGCGACGTTCGCGAACTGCGTGTGCATCTCCGAGCGCACGAATTCGAACTGCAGCGGCCGCACGCTCTTCCAGGCGGTCGCGTAGTGCTCGAACACGAGGTTCAGCAGCTTGCCGATGATCCGCTGCTCGGTGGCCGTGAAGTCGCGGCCCTCGACGCGCGTGTGAAAGCGCCCGTCGCCGCCGAACAGGTTGTCGACGACGAAGAACACGAGGTTCGGGTCGAACACGAACAGCGACGTGCCGCGCAGCGGCTTCACGTGCACCAGGTTCAGGTTCGTCGGGATCGGCAGGTTGCGGGTGAACTCGCTGTACTTCTGCACCTTCACCTGGCTCACGGAGATTTCCGCCGTGCGCCGCATGAAGTTGAAGATGCCGATCCGCAGCAAGCGCGCGAAGCGGTCGTTGATGATCTCGAGGCCGGGCATCCGGCCGCGGACGATCCGCTCCTGCGTCGCGATGTTGTAGGGGCGGACGCCCGACAGGTCGCGCTGCTCGTCGACCGTGTCGGTTTCGCCCGTGACGCCCTTGAGGAGGGCATCGACCTCCTCCTGGGACATGAACTCCTGGTGGCCCATGCGCGCTCCTTTTGCGGCCGCGTTACTGGACGACGAATTCGGTGAACAGCACGTCGTCGACCTTCGCGCGCTGGTTGCCCGGCTGCGTCGGCTGCTCGATCAGGTCCCGCAGTTCCTTCGCGAGCGAACGCTTGCCCTCCGGTGTCGCGAGATCCTCGGGATGCTTGTTCGACAGCGCGAGCAGGATCCGGCTGCGGATCTCCGGCATGCGCGCGGTCAGCTGCTCCTGCGCTTTCGGGTCGGTGAGCTTCAGCGACAGGCCGACCCGCAGGTAATGCTGCACGCCGTCGTCCGACTGCAGGTTCACGGTCAGCGGGTCGAGCGGGAAGAACACCGGCGCGGCGAGCGGCGCCGGTTCGGCGGGCGCGCTCGCGTGGCCGACGCCCGCCTTGCTCAGGAACACGTACATGCCGCCCGCGGCGGCGGCGGCCGCGCCCAGCGCGATGACGGCGATGAGCGCGAGGCGCTTGAACTTGCCGGATGAAGCCGGCTTGTCGGCAGTCGGGTTTGCGGTCGTGGAGGCCATGTGAATGCGTGCGTGATGTCTCGTAGCATGCATTGTTCGGCATCCGGGCCGAGCCCGATGGGCGGAAAAGAGGGGGGAATTGCGGCTATCTCAGCCGATTGTCGGCGGGTGCCGGCTCGATACGGGGCTGGAACGGCGGGACAACGACTGGCCCGCACGGCTGCGGTGAGTTGGGAGGGCGGGCTGCAGCGCCCGCCCCTGCGGCGTCAGATCGGCAGCAGCGACAGCAGCGGCGCGATCAGCACCATCGCGACGCCCGCGATCATCATCGTGAGGCTCGACACGACGCCTTCCTCGCTGCCGATCTCGCGCGCCTTCGCGGTGCCCACGCCGTGGGCGGCCGCGCCGAACAGCGCGCCGCGCGCGAGCCGCGTGCGCATCGGCACCAGCGCGAGCACGATCTCGCCGAGCAGCATCCCGCAGATGCCGGTCGCGATCACGAAGAGGGCGGTGAGATCCTTCGGCGCATGGATCTTGTCGGACACGGCGAGCGCGAACGGAGTCGACACCGAGCGCGTCATCAGCGAGCGCTGCAGTTCGGGCGACAGGTGCAGCAGCTTCGCGAGCAGCAGCGACCCGCACACGCCCGCGCCGATCCCGACCGCGACGCCGACCGACAGCGACAGCCAGTGGCGGCGGATCAGCTCGCGATATTCGTAGATCGGCACCGCGAACGCGATCGTCGCCGGGCCGAGCAGCCACATCAGCCAGCGCGTGTCGCGGAAGTAGACCGAATACGGGATGCCGGTCAGCAACACGAGCAGCACCAGCACGCCCGGCACGAACACGAGCGGCGAGAACAGCGGCGTCTTCTTGTACGCGTAGAGCCGCTTCGACGCGAAATACAGGACGACCGTCAGCACGAAGCAGCCGACGGAGATCGCCGTATTTACCTGGTCGACGGACAGGCCGGACAACAGCGCAGGCATCGCGGGCCCCGGCTCAGTGAGCCGACACGGTGGCGAGGCGCGCGCGGCGGCGTTCGGCGAACACGCGCTGCGCGGCCAGCCGGCGTTCGAGCTTCGCGGCGAGGTCGACCGCGACGGCCACCGCGACCATCACGAACGCGGTGCCGGCGAGCATGACCAGCGCGATGCGCCAGCCGTCCTCGCGGAACAGCCCGCCGTACTGGACCGCCGCGACGGCGGCCGGCACAAAGAACAGCAGCATGTCGGACAGCAGCCAGTTCGCGCCGTCCTTGACCCAGGCGGGCGCGACACGGCCCGAGAACAGCAGCACCAGCAGCACCGCGAGGCCGATCACGCCGGACGGCACCGGCAGACCGACCGCGCGCACGACCCAGTCGACCGCCATCCACAGCACGCCGAGCGCGGCGGCCTGCAGCACGATCCGGCCCGTGCGCGCAACGTTGCCCGCAGCGGCGGGGCGGGCGGCGGCAGTGGTGGTCGGGTGGGTCATGGCAGGCTCCATACAGATGTTCCGTTGATGGTGTGAGTATAGGGTTTCCCCTAACCATAAATAAAATGACTTGTCTCTATCCTTGTCATTCCAATTCGGAATTCGCTTTGGATTCGCCGCACCAAACTGGGGAGTAATCGATGGAATTGCGCGCACTGCGGTACTTCGTCGAGGTGGTCCGTCAGCAGAGCTTCACCGCGGCCGCCGACCGGCTGTTCGTCACGCAGCCGACCATCAGCAAGATGGTGAAGGCGCTCGAGGACGAGATCGGCTCGCCGCTGCTGTTGCGCGACGGCCGGCAGATGGTGCTGACCGACGCGGGGCGGATCGTGTTCCAGCGCGGCCAGGACGTGCTCGCCGCGCAGGCGCAGCTGCAGTCGGAGCTGAACGATCTCGGCACGCTCGGGCGCGGCGAGCTGACGATCGGCATTCCGCCGCTCGGCGGGTCGCTGTTCACGCCGATCATCGCCGCGTACAAGCAGCGCTATCCGAACATCGAGCTGAAGCTGTTCGAGCAGGGCGCGCGGATGATCGAGGCCGCGCTGATGTCGGGCGAACTGGAACTCGGCGGGCTGCTGGAGCCGGTCGATCCCGGCACATTCGAGCGGCTGCCGATGGTGCGCGCGCCGCTGTGGCTCGTCGCGCCGCGCGAGTCGCGCTGGGAGGATGACGCGGCCGTGCCGCTCGCCGATCTCGCGCGCGAGTCGTTCGTGTTCTATGCGGAAAGCCTCGCGCTGCACGATGCGGTGCTCGACGCGTGCCGGCAGGTCGGCTTCACGCCGTCGATCGTGAGCCGCAGCGGTCATTGGGACTTCATGGCCGCGCTGGTGCACGCGGGCGTCGGCATCGCGCTGTTGCCGGAGCCGTACTGCCGGCGGCTCGATGCGCGGCAGTTCACGTGCCGGCCGATCGTCGAGCCGGAGATCACATGGGCGATCGCGCTCGGCTGGCTGAAGAAGGGCTACCTGTCGCACGCGGCGCGGGCCTGGCTCGACGTCGCGCGGGCGACGCTGCCGATCGCGTCGGGCGACGACCTGGCCTTCGGGGGATTGCGGGCACGGGAGTGAAGCCGGATCGATGCCCGGCGTAATCAGACGTGCTGGATCGGGCGGGCGGGAAACTCGGCTGCACCAGCAGCCGCCGAAAGCGGCCGGCGAGTGTCGAGCAGCAATTTCATGCGGCGCCCTCGAACAGCTTGCTGATTTTGTCACTGTCCATCGAGTCGAAGTCATCCGGGACCCGAATCTGTCCCTTCATGAACCCGATCCGGCTCGGCCGAACCGGATCCGACGTATCGATCGGCACGACCTTGACGAGTGGCTTGCCGGCTTTGGCGATCACGAACGGTTCGCCGGCGTGAACGGCTTCGTCGATCAGCCGCGACAGGTTGGTTTCCGCGTCATGCATGTCGTAGGTATGCATCGCATTCTCCAATTGAACCAAGTTCGGATCGCCCTAGCTTCGTTTAATTGGGGTCCCGTCGCAAGGTCCTCCCGTCCACCGAAAGTACCCGCCGCCCTCAATGCCCCATCGCCGGCCCCGCCCCCTTCCTCGGCTTCGTGATCCACACCAGCGCCGCGAGCGCGATGAACACGCCGGCCGACAGGTGGAAGAAGTCGTTGGTCGCCATCATGAAGCCCTGCTGCGTGACGAGCTGGTTGAGCTGTGCATTGGCCGTCTGCCCGACGATCCCGAGCTGCGCGAGCGCGCCCTGGTAGTCGGTCGTGTTCTGCGCGTAGACGCTCACCGATTCCGACAGCCGCGCGTGGTGGTAGATCGCATCGTTTTCCCAGAACGTCGAGCTGGCCGCGGTGCCGATCGCGCCGGACAGCGTGCGCAGGAAGTTCGACAGCCCCGACGCGCTCGCGAGCCGCTCGTCGGAAATGCTCGACAGCGTGATCGTCGTCATCGGCACGAAGAAGCACGCGACGCCGATCCCCTGCACGAGCCGCGGCAGGATCACGTGATTGAACGGCACGTCGAGCGTAAACGTCGAATTCCAGACCGACACGCCCGCGAACACGATGAACGCGAAGCTCGCGACCATCCGCAGATCGAGCCGGTGCATGTTGCGCCCGATCAGCGGCGACAGCACGAGTGCGAGCAGCCCGACCGGCGCGGTCGCGAGGCCGGCCTTGCCGGCCGTGTAGCCCATCACCGTCTGCAGCCACAGCGGGAAGATCACGACCGAGCCGAAGAACGCCATGAAGCCGAACGAGATGATCAGCGCGCCGAGCGCGAAGTTGCGGTCCTTGAACAGCGACAGGTCGACCACCGGTTCCTTCTCGGTCGCCTCCCACACGAGCATGAACGCGAGCGACACGACCGCGATCAGCGCGAGCGCGACGATGAAGGTCGAGTTGAACCAGTCGCGGTCCTTGCCGAGGTCGAGCATCATCTGCAGGCACGACACGCCGATCACGAGCAGCGCAAGGCCGACCGCGTCGATCCGCTGCCGGCTCGTCTTCGTCTCGCGGCCGCGCAGCAGGAAGTACGCGCAGGCCGCCGAGAAGATGCCGATCGGCAGGTTGATGTAGAAGATCCACGGCCACGTGTAGTTGTCGCTGATCCAGCCGCCCAGCAACGGGCCGAAGATCGGCGCGACGATCACCGTCATCGCCCATAGCCCGAGCGCGAGCCCGCGCTTCGCCGGCGGGTAGCTGCGCATCAGGATCGTCTGCGACAGCGGCACCATCGGGCCCGACACGAGGCCCTGCAGCAGCCGGAACGCGATCAGCGTCTCGAAGTTCGACGCGAGGCCGCACAGCGCCGACGCGATCGTGAACGCGAGCACCGACAGCGTAAACAGGCGCACCTCGCCGACCCGCCGCGCGAGCCAGCCGGTCAGCGGTACCGCGATCGCGGACGCGACCGAATACGACGAGATCACCCACGTGCCTTCGCTCGTCGCGACGCCGAGGCTGCCCGAGATGGTCGGCACCGCGACGTTCGCGATCGACGTGTCGAGCACTTCCATGAAGGTGCCGAGCGCGAGCCCGACCGTAAGGAGCGCGAGCGCGCCGCCGGTGAGCGGCGCGGGTTGGGCGGCAGGCGGCGTGGCGGATGCCGTGGTGGCGGACATCGGAATCTCCTAGACGCGGCGCGCGCGACGCGCCGGCACAACGCACGGGCGCGCGATACCGCGCGGCCCGGCCGGGTGGAACGGGTAAGGGGAGAGACGGAGCATGTGTCTTGTCATCTTCTGCCCAGACAGACAAATAAGCGAATGCTTAACCTAGACATCGGGCCTCCCGCGCTCAGCGGTCCGGTTCGTCGGGTTTCGGGCAGCCGGCGTCGCCGGGCCCGTTGGCGATGAACCGCTGCAGCAGGCCGGTGAGCGTCGCGAGTTCGTCGGCCGAGAAGCCGGCGAGTTGCGCGTTCAGCGCGGTCGCGATCAGCGACGGCAACGCGCGGGCCGCCTCGGCGCCGCGCTCGGTCAGCGTCAGCTCGATCATCCGGCGGTCCTGCTCGCTGCGCGAGCGCGCGACCAGGCCCTTGCGCTCGAGACGGTCGAGCATCCGCGTCATCGAGCCGCTGTCATACGACATCTTGCGCGACAGCTCGAACGGCGTGCGCGCATAGCCGCGCGACAACAGCAGGATCACGCCGATCTGCTGTGCGGTGAGGTCGTGCGGCTCGAGTGCGCGGTCCATCCGCTCGACGAGCGCCTGCCGGGCCTTGGTCAGGTAATAACCGAGGCTCGTTTCCAGGGCGATGGTGTCGGGATCGTAGAGGCCGCCGTTCATGCGATTGCGCACACAGCAACAGTGCGTTTCAGGTCAAAACGCGCCCAGTATCTTGAAAAATGATTGCTTAGTCAATATTATTTCAGTCAACCAGTTACGACGTGCATGTTGCACTGCCGGAGACTATGTTCTGACCGCTTTGCCCGCGCTGCCGGGCCCCCGAGGATGTTCGCGATGCTGTTCCTGAAAAATGCCGCCGGCGCGCTGCGCCGCAACCTGACCGATACCGCTCATCATGTGTTCTCCGGGCCGCACCGCGGCTGGAAGATCGCGCTGTACGTGACGATGCTGGTGGTACCGGGCGGATCGCTCGCGGCGCTCGGGTTCGCATGGTTCGATCATCGCCGGCAGCGCAACGCGAAGGACGCCGCCCGCCGCACGAGCCAGCCGGCGGCAACGGAGCCGTCGACATGGCGGTCCGCCGCCGATCCCGTCCCGGTGCCCGTGCGCTGCCACTGAAGCCACGCCGCTTTCGCCATCCCGACTGAACGCCGGCCGCGCCCCTCGCGGCCCAGTGGGGTCCGGCCGCATTTCATTTCCTTCCTGTCTCGTCCGCAAGCGGTCCGTAATGGCCGGTAAACCGGCCGGCCGCGCCGGTAACACATGCGTGCCGCCGCGCGCCGTACCCTTAGGGCTGCGCGGCTTTCCCGCCGTCAGTTACCATTTGTCCGCCAGCGGCACGACGACCGCATCGCGCGGCGCCGCTCGCCGGCCGTCGCGCCCAGACAGGAAAACCACGATGCCGTACGCCCCCCTCCCGCGCGCCTTTCGCCCGCTGAGCGCCGCCGTCGCCGTTGCGACTGCCGTGCTGCTCGCCGGCTGCGCCGTCGGGCCCGACTATCACCGGCCCGACACGTCGATCCCCGCCGCCTTCAAGGAAGCGCCGGCTGGCTGGAAGGTCGCGCAGCCGGCCGACCGGGCCGACCGCGGCCCGTGGTGGACCGTCTACAACGATCCGCAGCTCGACGCGCTGATCGGCAAGCTCAACGCATCGAACCAGACCATCGCGCAATCGGCCGCCGCGTACCGGCAGGCCCGCGCGCTCGTCACCGAAGCGCGCGCCGCGTATTTCCCGACCGTCGGGCTGACCGCGTCGGGCTCGCGCGCACGCTCGGGACGCACGTCCACGTCGTCGAGTTCGTCGAGCTTCGGCAGCAGTTCGTCGATCAGCAACAGCTACAGCGTCGGCCTCGATGCGAGCTGGGAGCCCGACCTGTGGGGCAAGGTGAGCCGCAGCGTCAGCGCGCAGCGCGCCGGCGAAGCGGCCGCCGCGGCCGATCTCGCGAATGCGCGGCTGTCGCAGCAGGCGCTGCTCGCGCAGACCTACTTCCAGCTGCGCACGTCCGATGCGCTGCAGAAGCTGCTCGACGACACCGTGAAGTCGTACGGCGAATCGCTGAAGCTCACGCAGAACCAGTACGCGCAGGGCGTCGCCGCGCGCGCGGACGTGATCCAGGCACAAACGCAGCTGCAGAGCGCGCAGGCCGCATCGATCGACAACGGCGTCGCGCGCGCGCAGTACGAGCATGCGATCGCGACGCTGATCGGCGAACCGGCATCGACGTTCTCGCTGCCGCCGAACCCGCTCACCGCGCAACCGCCGATCACGCCGATCGACGTGCCGTCCGCGTTGCTCGAGCGCAGGCCCGACATCGCGGCGGCCGAGCGCCGCGCGGCTTCCGCGAACGAGCAGATCGGCGTGGCGATCGCCGCGTTCTTCCCGACGCTCACGCTGTCGGCCACCGGCGGCTTCCAGAGCTCGGTGTGGTCGCAACTGTTCACGCTGCCCGCGCGGTTCTGGACGGTTGGCCCGCAGCTCGCGGCGACGCTGTTCGACGCCGGCTTGCGCGCCGCGCAGACCGATGCCGCCCGCGCGACCTACGACCAGGACGTCGCCGCGTATCGCCTCGCGGTACTCACCGCGTTCCAGGACGTCGAGGACAACCTCGCGTCGCAGCGCATCCTCGCGCAAGAAGTCGACGTGCAGCGGCAGGCCGTCGACAGCGCCGAGCAAGCGCTCGCGATCGTCACGAACCAGTACAAGGCCGGCACGGTCGCCTATCTGAACGTGCTGAGCGCGCAGACCACCGCGTTTACCGCGCAGCAAAAGCTCGCGACGATCTCCGGCCAGCGGATGGTGTCGTCGGTCGGGCTCGTGAAGGCGCTCGGCGGCGGCTGGGATGCGTCGGACATGGCGCGCGAAACGGGCGAGATGGCGGCGCCCGCACCGGTGCCGGCGTCCGGTGCGGCGGCGCCGGCCGCGACCGCACCGTCGGCTGCCGCGCCGCTCGCGCAGAAGTAATCGGGGAAAGGGGAGAGGGCGCCGCGCGCGTTCAGCGCGTCGCGTCGCCGAAGATCAGCGACACCTGGTTGTTTCCGATCGGACGGCCGAGCAGGTTCAGCAGCCCCGCGAGGTTCGCCTGCTGCTCGGGCGCCGCATGCGCGGTGCCGCGAAACGATCCGCGGCCGGGGCCAAAGCTGCCATGCCCGTCGAGGAACAGCGGGCCCTGCGTGGTCGACAGGTCGAGATCGGCGTCCGCCCCCTTCGCCTGCAGCACCGCACGGTACGACCCGAGCGGCTTCACGCGAGACACGCGCGAACTCATCGAATCGATCGTCACCGTCAGCTGGCCGAACGCGTTGTTGCCGATCATCCGCCAGTCGGTCCAGCCGAGCCGCACGTCGCCCTGCAGGTCGAGCGTGTTGAACGGCGTGCCGAGCCCCGCGAGCAGCGACGCGGGCACGGCCATCGAGCCCGCCGACAGCACCGCGCCGCGCCACGTCGCGTCGAGCGTGACGGCGTCGGGCATCGCCTCGGTCTGCCGCATGTGCATCTGCACGCGCCCGGTCAGCAGCGGCCAGAAGCGCGTGGTCCACTGGACCCGCCCCGGCAACAGCGTCGCCGCGCTCTGGTCCGCACCCGGCGCGAGCATCAGCGTGCCCGAACCGTGCCACAGCGAGCCGTCCGGATCGACGAGGTTCACGTGAGCGCCGGTCGCGCGCGCGACTTGCGGCGCGATCCACGCGGCCGGCGCGAGCGCGACGAGCGTCAGCGCCGTCGCGAGCCCGCCTGCCACCACCCACGGCACCGCGGCGGCAAGCCGCCTGATCCCTGGCCTCATCGGCCGACCGTCGCTGGTTTCATCCACTGCGTCACTTCTGCGTCGAGGGTTGCATCACGGCCGTCAGGTCGACCTGGCCGTCTTCCTTCAGGCCGGTCACGTGGGCTTCGCCGACCTGCACCTTGAACTGCCGGCGCGCGTCGTCGAGCCACTGCGTCCACACCGGGAACGGCACGTTCTTCATCTGAATCTGCACGCCGTTGCCGACGACCTGCACCTGCGCGCCCTGCAGCCCGTGATCGGACAGCGACGCGGTGAGCGCGTCCTTCAGCGCGAGGCCGGTCGGCGCGACGCCTTGCGCGGCGGCCGTCAGCGATTTCGCCTCGTTGGCCTGCGCGGTCATCTGCGCGAGCTCGCTGCGCATCGTCGGCAGCTCGTGCCGGATGCGCGCGCGGCCTTCCTGCGCGGGCGACCACAGCACCGAATACGCGATCGCGACGGCCAGCACGGCGCCGCCCCAGCCGAGCAGCGTCCGCTCACGCTGCGAGCGCTCGCCCCAGAACTGGGCCAGCGTCTGGGTCAGTTGTTCGGTCTTCATGGGCGGCTCCGGATGGTCCATTTGCCGGTGCTGCTGTCGACTTCGCCAGCGAGCCCGTTGCGCGCGAGACGCTGCGGGAAATCGGGGTCGACCTTGACCTCCGGCTTGAAGCCGACGTCGAGCCGCCGGTCGTGATAATCGAGCGACGCGATTCCGTTCAGCGGCAGCGCGCCCATCGAACGCGACAGCCCGCTCGACAGCGCGAGGAAGTCGTTCGGCGACAGCTCGCCCGCCGCGAGGCGCAGCTGGTCGAGCTGGCGCTGCATCTGCGCGGGCGGATCGAGCACCGTCGTGGTCTTCGGGAAGGCGGACAGGAGCGTCTCGGTGATCTGCGCGGACAGCGCATCGCGCTCGCGCGACAGCTTCCACCAGTGCAGGTTCATCCCGATCACCGCGACGGCGAGCGTTGCCGCGACGAGGGCGATCGGCACGCGCAGGCGCTTCATCGTCGCGCGGTCGAAGCGCCACGGCTGCGACTCGAATTCGAACTGGCACAGATCGAAGCGCTCGGCGAGCGCACGCCGCGCGAACGTGTCGAACGACAGCGGCTGCGCACCCGGCAGCAGCGGGCCGTCGGCGCGGCCAACCGACGCGAGCCGTGGCTCCGCGCCCGGCTCGCCGAGTTCGTACAGTTCGACGTCGCCGCCGCCCGCGAGCGCGGCCAGCGTGCCGGCGGCACGCGACGCAGGCGCCGCGAAACCCTCGCCGAGCGCGCCGCGCGCGATCGCGAGTTCGAGACGCGGCGCACCGGCCGCGACCGGCAGCGCGCCGGCTTCGACGAGCGCCGGTTCGACCGCGCTCGCCAGCCCGAGCACCGCGGCCACGGCCGTCGGGCGGGCGGCCGGTGCGTTCGCGATCGTGCCGGCCGTGACGGCCTCACCGTCGGCAGGCGCATCGAGCGGCGCTGGCGCCGGCTCGCGCGGCGCCGGCAGGCAGCGCGTCGCGGGTACCGCGCTCAGGCGCCGGTGGCCGGCCGCGGCGAACGCGTCGCAGATCGTACGGAACCACGCGCGGTCGACGACGGCCAGCACGCGACGGCCATCGGGCAGCGCGACCGGATCGAGCGCGACATGGCAGCCGAGCGGATCCTGGATCAGCTGATCCTCGACGATGTTGGGCAGCGCCTGGCGCAGCTTCGGCCCCTTGAGCGGCGGCACGGTCGCGGCCAGCAGCAGCACGTCGCGCGCGGCGACGATCAGCAGCGTCTCGTTCGCGCGCGGCAGCAGCGCGAGCGCGGCGTGGCCCGCGCGCTGCACCTGGCCGGCCTTGTCCACGAGCGTGAACGGCAGCTCGGGCCACTGCCATTCCTGCAACGGCACGGCCGGCTCGCGCGGCGGCAAAGAAACAATCAGCGTGCTCAAGAGCTCCTCTCCCGAATGGCGTCGTTATAGCTGGTCGCGGATGCGCACGACCCGCGTCGAGTGCGTGGTCGGATCACGATACACGAGCGAGGTGCGATCCACCTCCGCGCGATCGTGCTGGATCCGGCCATGCACGATGAAATAACTGGAATTGACGTCGACGAGGCTCGAGTCGATCGTCACGTTCGGCGCGCCGGCACCGCGCAGCGCGAGCTGCACGTCGCCGACGTTGCGGAAAAATACGGTCTCGCGGCGCGACACGAGCGCCTGCGCGGACGACACGCTCATCCCCGGCACCAGCGCCGCGATCACCTCGGCCGGCGCGGTGTTCATGTTCACCGGCGTCGTGGTCGGCAGCACGGTGACGAACGGGCGCAGCCGCGCGACCATCTCGGGCGTCACGCCGTCGACGTCGAGCAGGTTGTCGACGCCCGTCATCACGAGCGGCGCTGGGCCCCGGTCACCGTCGGACATCCCCGGCTCGTCGGTGAAGTTGCCGGCCTGCATGTCGCCGCCGGCCACCGGCGCGGTCGCGGCCGTACCGGCGCCGGGCAGCGTCGGCGTCTGGAAGCGCGTCGCCGAATGCATCAGGCCCGCGCGCATCTGCAGTGCGATCCGCTTCGCGAATGCGCCGTCGTAGCCGAGCGTCGTCAGCAGTCGCTGGAACGCCTGCAGCTGCATCACGTTGAGCTGCAGCACGCCGGGTGCCGGCGACGACACGAGATTGCGCAGGTTGTACTTCGCCTGCGCGTCCTCGATCGATCCGGAGAGGTAGGTGTCTTCGCCGCCGTTGTCGTTCGGCGCGCCGATCCGGCCGAGGAAGTCCGACAGCTTGGTCTTCGCGATCGGCACGGCCCAGATTCCGCCGAGATAGGTGATGCCGGGCGCCGTGTCGCCCTCGGAGCGCAGAATCATGCGCGTCCAGTCGAGCGCGCCGCGCGCGACCCACTGCGCCTGCGCGATCACGCGCTGGTTCTCGATCCGGCGAATCTGCACCTGCTGGCGCCACAGCATCCCCGACACGAGGATCGCCGACAGCGCGACGACGAGCAGCGCGGTGATGATCGCCGCGCCGCGCTCGCGGCGGGCATGTGTGCTCGCGGGCGGGCGGCCGGCGAAGCGGGAACGGTGAGGGCGCGCGCGCATCGTCATTCCCCGACGAGGAAGATGCGCGTGACGGGCACGCGCAGCGACGTCGCGCCGATGCTGACCTGCAGCCCCGTCACCGCGCGGGTCGGCGGCGCGTTGCCGATCTGCGGCACCTTCAGCGCATCGTTGTTCTGCGACAGCGCGTCGTTGGCCGTCTGCAGGTTGGTGGTCCAGCCGACGCGCGGCACGTACAGCTTCGCGTCGATCGCACCGACGCCGCCCATCAGCGCGACCCAGGTCCAGCCGTCGACGCTGCTGTCCTTCAGCACGTCGCGCAAGCGGTTCGCATCGGCCAGCGGCAGCGATGCATAGCGCACGACGCGCCCGCCGGCGATCCGGTAGCGGACCACCTGCAGCCGCGGCGCGGCGCCCGGCAGGTCGAGTTCGCGGACGATCTGCAGCGTATTGCCGGCGACGCCGATCGCCGGCTGGCCGGCTTCGTCGTCGGTCGCGGCGAGCCGCGCGTCGATGCGCATCTGGTCGAACATCTGCGCGAACACGCGCTCGTCTTCCATCGCGGACGCGACCTTGTCGCGGCCGCGCATGATCTGGTCGAGCCCGCGCCACGCGAGGATCGCGACCACCGCGAGGATCGCGATCGCGATCATCAGTTCGATCAGCGTGAAGCCGCGCACGCGGCGCGAGCCGACGAAACGCACGGGCCGGCGCCGCATCGGCGCGTCAGAGCGGACGGCTGGTTTCATTCGCGACCACCGTCACCATTTGCGCGAGCACGCCGGGGTGCCCCGGCATGCTCACCGAAATCTGCACGCGCCGGAACACCGGGTTCGGCGTCGTGCTCACGCGCTGCGTGCAGACCATCTGCACGTTGCCTTGCGAACAATCGAAATTCTGCTCACCGACCTCCGGCCACGCATGCGTGAGCCGCAGCTGCGCGAGCGCGTTGTCGGCGCTCCAGCCGGCCAGCAGCCGGTGGTGGAGATCGGATGCATTGTTCGCCATCGTGCCGACCGCGCGGATCGACGCGGCGAGCGCGACCGCGATGATCGCGAGCGCGACCAGCACCTCGATCATCGTGAAGCCTCGGGAACCGGAAGCCGGGAAGGGCAGGCGACGACGCATCGTCATTGCACCTCGTAGCGGCCGTTGCCGGTGCCGACGATCGTCGCGCTGCCGACCGCCGAATGCAGCGTCACACGCACCGGCGTGTCGACGCTTTCGGTGCCGAACACGACCGTGCTCGCGTGCGTGTCCGACCCCGGATAGTCGATATCGGCGCCCGTGACGCCACCGTCCCAGTCGCGCGGGCGCAGCAGGTCGTCACGCAGCGTGCGCCAGCCGTCGGGCGAACTCACGTCGAAACGAAAGCCGTGCGCGGTCGGCTGCCACGCGATCGGGCGCGCGCGCACCTGCGCTTCGTCGCCGGCCGTCTCGAACAGCAGCGCGATGCGCTGCGCTTCCTCGCGCAGGTCGGTGCGCGGATTGCGCGTCAGCGACAGCGACGCGAGCGACACCAGCAAGCCCGCGATCACGAGCACGACCAGCATCTCGAGCAGCGTGAAGCCGCGTGCACGCGTGCGTGCCGCGGTCATGGCCGCGCCGCGACGCACGCGGCGGTCGCGGGCATCGCGGCGAGCGCGAGCGGAGCGCAAGGGCGTGCGAAGGGCGGGCATGAAATGAAGAACGGGGACGATCGTCGGATCGGTCGACGCAGGCTTACTGCCACGAACCGATGTCGGAATCGTTGTTTTCGCCGCCTTCCTTGCCGTCAGCGCCGTAGCTGAACACGTCGATCTCGCCGTGCACGCCCGGGTTCAGGTACTTGTACCCGTTGCCCCACGGATCGTTCGGCAGGCGCTCGAGATAGCCGCCGTCCTTCCAGTTATTCGGGATCGGATCGGTGGACGGCTTCTGGATCAGCGCGTTCAGGCCCTGCTCCTGGGTCGGATAGCGGCCGTTGTCGAGACGGTACAGCTTGAGCGCCTGCATGACGGTGCCAATGTCCTGCTTCGCGGCGATACGGCGCGCCTCGTCGGGTCGGCTCATGATCTTCGGCACGATCAGTGCCGCCAGGATCCCGAGGATCGCGACCACCACCATGATCTCGATCAGCGTGAAACCGCGCTGACGGCGCACGGCCGCATTACGGCGAGTGATCCACGTTTGCATGACTGACTACCTCTTTCCAAAAAATATCGTCGATTGAGTGACGCACCCGGCGCATCGCGGACGTTTGCCTGACGGCAAGCTTCCGGTTCACCGGGCGCGGAGCACGCATTGTAAGGCGCGCATTGCCGAGGGCTTTCACCCAACGCAAATTTCATATACATCCGTACAATAGCGCGCATGAACGCGCTCTCGATCCGGATCCTCTCCCTCGCCCTCTTCGCGGGTTTGTGCGCGACGGCCACCTACTGGGTCGTCACGCTGTCGGCCCGCGAAGCGCCGCTGCCCGCCGCCGCCGCGCGGTTGCCGATCCGCACCGAGGACGCCGCCGCGCTCTTCGGCGGACAGCTCGACAAGAATCCCGTCCAGGACATCCACCTGTTCGGCATTCTCTCGATCGGTCATGGCGCCGCCGCGATCGTCGGTATCGGTGGCGAGCCGCCGCGTGCCGTGTCGCTCGGCGCGGAGCTCACGTCCGGCGCGAAGCTCGCCGAAGTCCGCAGCCGCTCGATCATCATCGACCGCAACGGCGCCCGCGCCGAAGTCCAGCTCCCCGCGAACACGCCGTCCCCCGCGATCTACATGCGTTGAACGGTAGCGGCCTGACTGGCGGTCAGGCCGTCACTGCACCATGTTGTTCAGCTCGATAATCGGCAGCATCACGGCCAGCACGATCACGAGCACGATGCCGCCCATTGCGAGGATCAGCAGCGGCTCGAGCAGGCTCGTCAGGAACATCGTGCGCCGTTCGAGCTCGCGCGCCTCGCCTTCCGCCGCGCGGTCGAGCATCGTCGTCACGTCGCCCGTCGCTTCGCCGGAACGGATCAGGTGCACGAGCACCGGCGGAAACGTCTTCACGTTGTTCAGCGCGCGCGACAGCGCGGAGCCTTCGCGCACGCGCACGATCGCATCGTCGATGTTCGCGCGCATCGCGCGGTTCGACAGCGTCTCGCCGGCCGCCTGCAACGCGCGCAGGATCGGCACGCCGGCCGCGGTCAGGATCCCGAGCGTGCTCGCGAAGCGCACCGTGTTGTAGCCGCGCACGAGCTTGCCCGCGAGCGGCGCGGTCAGCACCCAGCGGTCGAACGCGAGCCGCGGCCCGTCGCGCGACAGCGTCGCCTTCACGAACCACACGACGAGCGCGACCGTGATCAGGATCGCCCACCACCAGTGCCGCACGAACTCCGACAGCGCCATCATCACGACCGTGAGAACGGGCAGTTGCTGCTTCGTGCTAGCGAACACGTTGACGACCTGCGGCACGACATAGCTCAGCAGGAACGTGACGATGCCGAACGCGATCAGCGTGACGATCCCCGGATACGTGAACGCCAGCAGGATCTTCTGCTTCAGCGCGTTGCTCTGTTCGATGTAATCGGCGAGGCGCGACAGCACGATGCCGAGCTTGCCGGTGTGCTCGCCCGCCGCGACGAGCGCGCGGTAGATTTCCGGGAAGTCGCGCGGATGCTGGCCCAGCGCATTCGCGAGCGAATGGCCGCCGAGCACCTCGGCACGAATCGCGGCCATCAATTCGCGGATGTAGTCGCGTTCGGCCTGCTCGGTCAGCACGCCGAGCGCCTCGTCGAGCGGCAGCCCCGCGATCAGCAGGCTCGCGAGCTGGCGCGTGAGGATCGCCTGTTCGCGCTGCGACAGCTTGCGGCCGAACGCGAGGCGCTGCGAACGCGCGCCGCGGGTCGCACTGGCGGCCGGCTCGACGACGAGCGGCGTGAGCCCCTGCGTGCGCAGCTGGCCGCGTGCGCCGCGCGCACTGTCGGCATCGATCACGCCTTTCTGCGGTCGCCCCGCCGAATCGATGGCTTCGAAACGGAATGCCGGCATCGCGCTATGCGCCTCCCGTCACGCGCAGCACTTCCTCGAGCGACGTCGCGCCGGCCGCGAGCCAGCGCTCGGCATCGTCGCGCAGTGTGCGCATCCCTTGTGCGCGGCCCGTGGCGAGAATCTCCGCATCGGCCGCGTTGCGGTGGATCAGCGCGCGGATCGAATCGTCGATCACCAGCAGTTCGTATACCCCGCGCCGGCCCGCATAGCCCGAATGCCCGCATCGGTCGCAGCCGACCGGATGCCACACGGTGCGGCCGTCCTCGTGCCGCTCTTCCTTGCAGACGGGACAGAGCTGGCGCACCAGACGCTGCGCGAGCACGCCGAGCAGCGACGACGCGAGCAGGTACGGCTCGACGCCCATGTCGGTCAGGCGCGTGACGGCCGATGCCGCGTCGTTGGTGTGCAGCGTCGCGAGCACGAGGTGGCCCGTGAGCGAGGCCTGCACCGCGATCTGCGCGGTTTCGAGGTCACGGATTTCGCCGATCATGATCACGTCCGGATCCTGACGCAGAATCGAACGCAGCGCACGGGCAAAGGTCATCCCGATCCGCTCGTTCACCTGCGTCTGGCCGATGCCGGACAGGTCGTATTCGATCGGATCCTCGACGGTCATGATGTTGGTCGTCGCCGTTTCGAGCCGCGACATCGACGCATACAGCGTGGTCGTCTTGCCCGAGCCGGTCGGGCCCGTCACCAGCACGATCCCGTGCGGGCGGCCGATCAGCTTGTCGAACTGGACGAGCGTGTCGCGGCCCATCCCGAGCGCTTCGAGGTTCAGGCGCTGCGCATCCTTTTCCAGCAGACGGAGCACCGCGCGCTCGCCGTGCCCGGTCGGCAGCGTCGACACACGCACGTCGACCGGCCGGCCGCCGACGCGCAGCGTGATGCGGCCGTCCTGCGGCAGGCGTTTCTCGGCGATGTCGAGCTGCGCCATGATCTTGATCCGCGAGATCAGCGCGCCGTGCAGCGCTTTCTTCGGCCGCACGACGTCGCGCAGCGTGCCGTCGACGCGAAACCGCACGACCGACGCATTCTCGAACGGCTCGATGTGAATGTCCGACGCCTGTTCGCGCGCCGCTTGCGTGAGCAGCGCGTTGATCATCCGGATGATCGGCGCGTCGTCTTCCGATTCGAGCAGATCCTCGACTTCGGGGATGTCCTGCATCAGTCGCGACAGGTCGACTTCGCCTTCGACCTCGCCGACGACCTGCGCGGCGCTGCCGTCCTGGCGCGCGTATGCCTGGTTGATCGCCTGCGCGAGCTCGTCGGCCGGCACGCGGTGCACGGAAATCGAGCCGAAGTTGCGCGCGATTTCGGCGAGCGCCGCATCGTTCGTGCGCTCGCTGATCCACACCTCGAGCGTGTCGTCGAGCTGGTGCGCGATCAGCACCTGGCCGCTTTTCGCGAAGCCGTACGGCAACAGGCGCGCGGCGAGCGGCGACGGCGGCTGCCGGTCGCCCGGCGCGCCGTCTTGGGCCGAGGACGCGAGCATGTTGCTCACTGCGAGGCTCCCGGCGTGGCGGTCAGCGGTTGTTGCGGCACCGACTGCTGCGGCACGCCTTGCGGCTGCGCGGGCGTCGCCTCGGGCAGCGGCTGGGCCGGCACCGGCGCGACCTGGCGCTGCAACTGCTGGCGACGCATCTTGTCGAGATCGAACAGGTTGCCGGCCGGCGTGCCGCCCTGGCTCGGGCCGAGCGGCATCGGCGGGACGACCGGATCGTCCTTGTCGCGGATCACGTTGTTGTCCGACTTGTACGCGCCGGTCACGCCCTGGATGTAGTCATAGCGGTTGGCCGTGACTTCCTGCGCGGTGCTGCGATCGGAGATGATCACCGGGCGCAGGAACACCATCAGGTTGGTCTTCTGGCGCTGCTTCGATTCCGAACGGAACAGCTGGCCGATCCACGGGATGTCGCCGAGCAGCGGCACCTTGCTGTTCGACACCTGGTAGTTGTCCTGCATCAAGCCGCCGAGCACGATGATCTCGCCGTTGTCCGCGAGGATCGTCGACTGGATCGAGCGCTTCGTGAAGGTCGGGCCGGTCTGCGCGTTGGTGGTGCCGCTGACGACCGCGGAATCCTCCGTGTAGAGCTGCAGCTTCAGGATCCCGCCGTCGGTGATCTGCGGCTTCACGTGCAGCGTCAGGCCGACGTCGCGACGGTCGTAGGTATTGAACGCGTTGCTCGTCGTGCCGCTCGTCAGGTTCGAGTACGAACCGGTCGCGATCGGCACGTTCTGGCCGACGACGATCTTCGCTTCCTCGTTGTCGAGCGTGATCAGGTTCGGCGTCGACAGCACGTTCGCGTCGCTCACGCCCGCGAAATACTGCAGCAGCGCGCCGAGGCCCTGCACGCCGAACATGTTGTGCAGCCAGCCGATGTTGAGGCCCTGACTCAGGCCCGCGAGATTGGCGGCCAGCCCGGTGGTGGCGGCCGTGCCGCCGCTCGTCAGGTTGATGATGCTGTTGCCCAGACCAGTTCCGGCCGTGGGTGCCAGGTTCGTGCCGCCGAGGAACTGGCCGCTCGCCACCTGCCACTGGATCCCGAGGTTGCCTTGCGTCGTCGAATTCAGTTCGACGATCAGCGCCTCGATATAGACCTGCGCACGCCGCGCGTCGAGCTGGTCGATCACCGAGCGCAGGTTCCGGTAGACCGGATCGGACGCGGTGATGATCAGCGAATTGGTGGCCGCATCGGCCTGGATCATCCCGCCCGGCTGGTTGTCGTCGCTCTTGTCCTTGTCGCCGCCGAGCAGGCCGCCGCTGCCGACGCCACCGCTGCCCGACGCACCGGTGCCGTAGGCCGACGACGAGGACGAGCCGCCGAGGCCGCCGGACGGCAGCGGCGGGGTGCCGGACGTGCCGGTCGAGAAGTTGCCACTCGCCGACGAGCCGCCGCTCTGGTTGAAGCTGTTCGCATCGTTGGACGACGCCGACGAGCCGCTGTCGTTGCCGCCCTTGCCGAGCATCCCGCGCAGCGTCTTCGCGAGCTTGACCGCATCGGCGTTGCGCAACGGCACGACGTGCATGTTGCCGGGCACCCCGCTCGGCGCGTCGAGCTGCTGCACGATGCGCTTCGCCGCCGCGAGGCGCGATGCGCTCGACGCGCGCAGCATCAGCGAATTGGTGCGCGGGTCGGCCGTGACCGACACCTTCAGCGTCGCGTCGCTGTTGCCGATCGAGCCGGGGTCGAGCATCTTCTGTAGTTGCGCGGCGAGGTCGATCGCGTTTGCGTTACGCAGCGGGATGACCTGCACCTGCGCCCCCGCGGCGCTGTCGACGCCTGCGATGATCTGCGCGATGCGGCGCACGTTGTCCGCGTAATCGGTGACGACGATCGTGTTGTTCGCCGGGTAGGCGGTGACCGTGTTGTTCGGCGAGATCAGCGGCCGCAGCACCGGCAGCAGGTTGTTCGCCGATTCGTTGTGCAGCTCGAACACCTGCGTGATGACCTGGTCGCCGCGCGCGCGCGGCGTATTGCCGACATAGGTCGGCACGCCCTGCAGCTTCGCGTCGGCCTCGGGCACGACCTTCAGCACCCCGTGATCCTGCACGAGCGCGAAGCCCTGCATGCGCAGCGCCGACTGCAGCGTCTTCAGCGCCTGGTCTTCCGGCACGGAACGTTCGGCCACGAGGTTGAGCTGCCCCTTCACGCGGGGGTCGACGATGATGGTCTTGCCGGTTGCGGCGCCGATCGCCTTGGCGACCTGGTCGATATCCGCATTCACGAAATTGAGCGTGACCTGAGCGTAGGCGGCCTGCGAGACGATGATGCCGGCGACGACCAGGGTCGTGGCGACGCGACGCATAACGAAGCGATTTCTTGTCATGGATGAATGGGTCGATGCCGGCTCAGGCCACTTCCGGCGGTAGTGCTGGGATCCAGGTCCTAAAGAGGCGACATTAGCAGTTTTTCATGTCCGAAATATCACATTGAGCTGAGGACTGTCTCACATACGACATGTATCCGGCACGCCGTATGCGATATGTAAGATTTCGGCGCCGCCTAGGCATTCCGGCCATCGCCGCGGTTTTGCGATGAATTGACACCGAAATGCGGTATAAACGGGCTGCCGTCTTCCGCATGTCACCACGTGACGGACTGTCGGTATGATACGGGCGGCGCGTTTCCAGCCGTACGAATAACAGGCACGGGTTTTCCCGACCTTTGCGTCATTCCCTTTTCGTTTCCGCACCATGAACAGACGGTTCGCTTCGATCGCGTTGATCGCCGCCGGCGTGTGGTTCGCCTGCGGCAACGCTCGCGCGGATTGTTTCGACGAGGCCGCCCGGTACCAGAAGGTCAATCCGCTGATCCTGCGTGCAATTGCGTGGCAGGAGTCGCGCAACCGGCCCGCCGCGCTGAACAAGAATACGAACGGCTCGGTCGACTACGGCCTGATGCAGATCAATTCGATCCACCTGCCCACGCTGTCGCGCTACGGCATCGGCCGCGACACGCTGATGGAGCCGTGCAAGAACGTCTATATCGCCGCGTGGCACCTGCGCCAGAAGATGAATCGCTACGGCAACACATGGCAGGCCGTCGGCGCCTATCATTCCGAAACGCCGTCGCTGCGCGACAAGTATGCGCGGCAGATCGCCGCAATCCTGACGCAGTGGAAGCTGCTGCCGCCCGAGCAGTGACGCCGCGCCGCGGCGCGCGCTGACGCCGGGCCGCTCGGCCGGCGCGCGTTTGATGCACAATGCGGGCTCACGCCGCGGTTTCGACTGGCATCGGGCGACCGGCTCCGGGCCGATCGCGCCCCGCCAGGGCGCCACGGCCGCTTTTTCATTTTTTCCGTTGGTGCAAATCGTTATGAATCCGGCAATGAACCAGCCGTTGCCCGTCACCGTGCTGTCCGGTTTCCTCGGCGCCGGCAAGACCACGCTGCTCAATCACATTCTCGCGAACCGCGCGGGCCTGAAAGTCGCCGTGATCGTCAACGATCTCGCGGCGGTCAACATCGACGCGTCGCTCGTGCGCGATGCGCAGGCGCTGTCGCACGTCGAGGAACGCCTCGTCGAGATGTCGAACGGCTGCATCTGCTGCACGCTGCGCGACGACCTGCTCGTCGAGATTCGCAATCTCGCGGCCGACGGCCGCTTCGACGCGATCGTGATCGAATCGACCGGCATCGCGGAGCCGATGCCGATCGCCGAAACCTTCACGTTCGTCGACGACGACGGCACGTCGCTGTCGAGCGTCGCGCGGCTCGACACGCTCGTCACCGTGGTCGACGCCTACAATTTCCTGCGCGACTACGGTTCCGACGACGCGCTCGCGACGCGCGGCATCGCCGCATCGGACGAAGACGATCGCACGCTCGTCGAGTTGCTGATCGAGCAGATCGAATTCTGCGACGTGCTGGTGATCAACAAGGCCGACCTCGTCGGCGCGGACGAACTCGCGCGCCTGCGACACATCCTTGCGCGGCTCAACCCGCGCGCGCACCAGGTCGTGTCGACGTTCGGCAACGTGCCGCTCGACGAAGTGCTGAACACCGGCCGCTTCGATTTCGACGAAGCCGCGAATGCGCCGGGCTGGCTCGCGTCGCTGGATGACGATCACACGCAGTGCGACGATCCCGAGTGCCATGATCCGCATCATGCGCACGTGCACGGCGAAGCCGACGAATTCGGCATCGGCAATTTTGTTTACCGCGCGCGCCGGCCGTTTCATCCGGCGCGACTCTGGGCGCTGCTCCATCAGGAGTGGCCGGGCGTGCTGCGCAGCAAGGGCTTCTTCTGGCTCGCGACGCGCAACGACATCGCGGGTTCGCTGTCGCAGGCAGGCGGCGTGTGCCGGCATGGCCCGGCAGGCCTCTGGTGGGCCGCGCAGGATCGCGCGGAATGGCCGGATGACGACGAACTGCTCGCGGAAATTCGCACGGAGTGGCAGGGGGACCTCGACGACCGCTCGGTTGGCGATCGCCGTCAGGAACTCGTGCTGATCGGCATCGGGCTCGATGCCGACGCATGGCGCGCGAAGCTCGACGCATGCCTGCTCACCGATGCGGAATTCGCGCTCGGTGCGGCGCAATGGACCGCGTTCGACGATCCGTTCCCGGCATGGGATGTCGACGCGCATGACGACGAGGATCCCGACGCGCAGATCGTGCACGCGTAACACGCGGTAAAAAACGGCTCGCGAAAAGTAACCGTTAAATCTTGCAAGAGGGGCGCGGACTGTGGCGAAAATGCCGCGCGCGCCCAACAAAAAACCCGCCAAAAGGCGGGTTTTTTTCCTGGCACAGGCGCTGAATTAACGCTTGTTGACGGCGTCCTTGAACGCCTTGCCAGCCGTGAACTTGACCGTCTTGGCTGCCGGGATCTTGATGGTTTCGCCGGTCTTCGGGTTGCGGCCCGTACGTGCTGCGCGCTTGCCCGAACCGAAGCTGCCGAAGCCGATCAGCTGAACCGCATCACCCTTCGACACGGCCTTCTTGATGACTTCGAGCAGCGTGTCCAGCGTTTCGCCGGTTTGAGCCTTGCTGGCGCCCGTTTGGGCGGCGACGGCGTCGATCAGTTCCTGTTTGTTCATTAAGGTTCCTTTTTCAGGTTAGGTTTGACACGAACAGCGCGAACGCGCCGATTATACGTGCGCGAACCGTGCCGTCGAGAGTCAGACTCCGACGACACAGCGCCGAATCCTGGCCCGCGCGACGTGCCGTCCGGCTTGGCCGGCGGCCACCCCGCGGTACGGCGTTGCTATGATAGCGCAGCGCAAACCCAATAACGACAAGGGTTTCAAAGATTTTCATCGGTATTTCGCCGAATGAATCGTCGATTGCCCGTTTTTTGACCTGCGCCAACCGGACAGGATACGCAGCCGCGTCCGCCCGCGCGCAACGCCGTTGGATTTTGCCAACGGCCCGCCGGACGCCTCCGCGCAAACCCTTGCCAGGCTTGGCTGCCACGTTTTTTGTTTCGCATGCCAGACCGACTCGTTCCCGCCACGCTCGCCCGCCGCGACGACGGCATTCTCGTCTCGCCCGAGTACGGCGAGCTCCCTCGCGACGCGTCGCGCGCTCGCGCGCACGCGAACCGGATGCTCGCCGGCACCGGCCTGCCGGCCCGCTGGCAGGGCCGCCGCACGTTCACGATCGTCGAGACGGGATTCGGCACGGGCAGCCGTTTTCTCGCGACGTGGGCCGCATGGCGCGACGACCCCGCACGCTGCGAGCGGCTGCATTTCGTCGCGATCGAACCGCATCCGTTCGCGTACGAGGACCTGCGCCGTGCCGCTTCCCATCTGGTTGCGGACACAACCATTTCGAAAAATGCCGACGCACTGCTCGACGCGTGGCCGATGCATGTGCCCGGCCTGCATCGGCTCGAATTCGACGCGGGGCGCGTAGTGCTCACGCTCGCCTTCGGCGATGCACATGACATGCTGCAACGGCTCGTCGCGCGCGTCGACGCGTTCTATCTCGGCAATGTCGCGTCGGCCGCGCACGGCGATGTGCTGTCGGCCGACGTGATCCGCGCACTCGCACGCATCGCCGCCGAGGGTGCGACCTATGCGACGCATTCGCACGACGACACCGTGAAACATGCGCTCGAGCAAACGGGTTTCACGAGTCGCGACGTCGAGGATTGCGCAGGCGAACCCGCATTGCGCGTCGGCGAATACGCGCCGCGCTGGCGGATGCGCCGGCACGAACCACCGCGTGCATTGCCGGTTGCCGCGCGCGAAGCGATCGTGATCGGGGCGGGCCTGGCAGGCTGCGCGGTCGTCGAACGGCTCGCCGCGCGCGGCTGGAACATCACGCTGATCGAGCGGCACGAGCGGATCGCGAGCGAGGCATCAGGCAATCCGGCCGGTGTATTCCATCCACTGATGACGCGCGACGACAACGTCGCGAGCCGCCTCACGCGCAGCGGGTTCCTGCATGCGCTCGCACGCTGGCGCGCGCTCGAAGATGCGGGCCATGCGTTCGCGCGCAGCACGCGCGGGATGATCCATCTCGCGGAATCGGCCGACGATTTCGCGCGGATGCGCGATGCGTTCGACGCGCTCGGCGCACCGTCCGACTATGTGTCGCTGCTCGATACGGACGCCGCCCGCGCGCATCTGAACCTGCCGGTCGCACACGGCGGCCTGCTGTTTCCGCACGGCGGCGCCGTCTGGCCGGCCGGGGTGTGCGCGGCACAATTCGCGGCGGCCGGCGAACGCGTAAAACTGCTGGCCGGCACCGAAGTCGCCCGACTCGAGCGTGATCGCGACAGGTGGCGCGCCGTCGATGCGGCAGGCGCGACGCTCGCCGAAGCGCCGGTCGTCGTGCTCGCGAACGCGGGCGACGCGGTGCGTCTCGCGGGCCTGCGGCACGTCGCGCTGCAACCGGTGCGCGGCCAGCTCACGCTGCTGCCGCCCGGCAGCACGGCGCCGCTGCCGTGCCCCACGATCGGCGACGGCTACGCGGTGCCGCTCGACGACGGCACGCTGCTGATCGGCGCGACGTTCGAACCCGACGACGTCGACCGGACGATGCGCAGCGCCGGACATATCGAAAACCTCGAGCGCGTCCGGCATCTGCTGCCCGGCCTGATCGGCGAGCTGCCGGACGTCGATACGCTGCGCGGACGCGTCGCGTTTCGCTGGGTCGTCGCCGACCGCGTGCCGGTGATCGGCCCGCTCGCCGACGAAGCGCAGGCCGTCGCGAACGCCCGCGCGCTGAGCGGTGCGAAGGCGCGCGACCTGCCGCGCGCCGCGGGCCTCTACGGCGCATTCGGCTACGGCTCCCGCGGCCTCGTATGGGCGGCGCTCGGCGCCGAGCTGATCGCGTCGCAACTCGAAGGCGAGCCGCTGCCGCTCGAGCGCGAACTCGTCGACGCCGTCGACCCGGCCCGGTTCCTGATCCGCGCGCTGCGCGGCCGCCAGATCGGCTGATCTCGTCAGCCGGATCCTCACAGTGCTTCGATTTTTCTGTGCAAAGTTATCCACGCGATGCTGTGGATAACCGCGAGGAATCCGCGCGCACTTCGTGTGTAATCACAGTGGACGTAAACTGGGCAACTCGGCACAGCTGTGAAACGGCCGAAAGTTACTCAACTCAAACCGCTGTGAGCAAACAACCTGTGCAACGGGTTGTGGCAGCGCCAACCTCTTGATCTTGTTGCGTAAACTGAAGTTATCCACAGAACTGTGGGCGCCTTGTTAACTTCTACTATGTATATATACAAGTAAACCTTTGAAACCAAAGACCTGCGGTGCCTCACAGCGCCGCGAGTGGATTCGATCGGTTCCGGAGCGAAAAAGCTGTGGCACAATCGGTTTCCTTCGCGTTCGTTCGGCCCTGGCGCCGGACATGCTTCAATGGAACGGTCGGCACGATTTCGAATCTGAGTCTTCGAGACCGCGCAGTCCGTTCACACACCAGGCCGACAATCCAGATCGGCAGCCTGAACGACAGTTCCGCCTGATGGCGGAAGAGGCGGATCCCATGTCCTGCCGTCGTCGACCACAACAATCACATTCGGGGCGACACCCAGCCGGCGCGCATTTCATTTCCGACGCTTGACCCCGCGTCGCTGGCGGTTGCTTCCAAAGGAGAAGTCACCACGATGAAGTCGGCGTTCTCATTCCTGCCCAACTGGCCGCTCGCGCCGGATGCCGTGTTCTGGGCCGGGCTTGCGTTGTTTGCAGCCGGCCTGTGCGGCGAGCTGTGTTATCGCGCATGGCGGCTGCCGCGCATCACCGGTTATGCGGTGATCGGTCTTGTTGCCGGGTCGTTCGGATTCGGCGTGATCGACGCGAGCACCGACGAAACCTCGCGGCTGCTGATCAACGTCGCGCTCGGCCTGTTGCTGTTCGAGCTCGGCAGCCGTCTCGACCTGAAATGGATCCGCCGCAATCCGTGGCTCATCGCATCGAGCCTCGCGGAGGCGACGCTGACGTTCGTGCTCGTGCTGTTCGTGATGCTCGCGCTCGGCGTGTCGGGCATGGTCGCGCTCGTGCTGTCGGCGATCGCGATCGCGACGTCGCCGTCGATGGTGATCCAGCTGAAGACCGAACTGCGCGCGGAAGGGCAGGTGTCGCAGCGCCTCATCACGCTGACCGCGCTGAATAGCGTCTACGCGATCGTGCTGACCAAGCTCGTGACGAGCTGGCTTCACCAGGAAGCATACGGGAACGTTTTCGCGACGATCCTGCAACCGGTCTACCTGATCGCCGGTTCGTTCATCGTCGCGTATCTGGTCGCGCGCGCATGCAATTACCTGTTCCGCCACATGACCTCGACGATGCGCGACGAGCATTCGTTCGTCGCGCTGTTCGGCCTCGTGATGCTCGCGATCGCGGTCGCGCAGGCGCTGAAGCTGTCGACGCTGCTCACGCTGCTGCTCGCCGGCATCATCGTGAAGAACCTCGAAGCGCGTCCGCAGCTGTGGCCCGAGCATTTCGGCACGGCCGGCTGGCTGCTGACGGTGATCCTGTTCGTGCTGACGCTCACGTCGTTCACGTGGGGCGACATCGCGCTCGGCGGCCTGCTCGCGATCGTGCTGATCGTCACGCGACTCGTCGCCAAGCTGGCCGGCGTCGTCGTGTTCGCGAAGCCGAGCGGGCTCGGCATGAAGCAGGGCGTCGCGCTCGGCATCGCGCTGACACCGATGTCCGCGCTGTCGTACCTGCTCGTCGACGACACCTACCAGCTCTATCCGAATTTCGACCCGCATCTGCGCGCGATCGTGATGTGCACGATCGTGATCCTGCAGCTTGTCAGCCCGTTCGTCGTCTACCGCTGCCTGTCGGCGGTCAGCGAACGCAGCGACAGAAACTGATTCCGGAACCTGCCATGGCACTCGAAACCTTCGTCAATTCCGAGCCGTTCACGTTCGGCGTCGAACTGGAGATCCAGGTCGTCAACACGCACAACTACGACCTGACCAAGGCTGCATCCGACCTGATGCGCCTGATCCAGGGCGAGACCTTCCCCGGCAACATCACGCCGGAAATCACCGAGAGCATGATCGAGCTGTCGACCGGCATCTGCCACTCGCACGAGCAGGCAGTCTCCGAGCTGCATGCGATCCGCGACGTGCTCGTGAAGGCGGCCGACCAGCTCAACGTCGGGCTGTGCGGCGGCGGCACGCACGCGTTCCAGCAGTGGAGCGACCGGCAGATCTACGACGCGCCGCGTTTCCAGTACATCTCCGAGCTGTACGGCTATCTCGCGAAGCAGTTCACCGTGTTCGGCCAGCACGTGCACATCGGCTGTCCCGATCCGGACAGCGCGCTGTTCCTGCTTCACTCGATGTCGCGCTTCATTCCGCACTTCATCGCGCTGTCCGCGTCGTCGCCGTTCGTGCAGAACGTCGACACCGGCTTCCATTCGGCGCGCCTGAATTCGGTGTTCGCGTTCCCGCTGTCGGGCCGCGCACCGTTCGTGCTGACCTGGGACAGCTTCGAGGAGTACTTCACGAAGATGGTCAACACGGGCGTCGTCAACTCGATGAAGGACTTCTACTGGGACATCCGGCCGAAGCCCGGCTACGGGACGATCGAGGTGCGCGTGATGGACACGCCGCTGTCGGTCGATCGCGCGGCCGCGATCGCGTGCTACATCCAGACGCTCGCGCGCTACCTGCTGACCGACCGGCCGCTGAAGCTGTCGGAGGACGACTATCTCGTCTACACGTTCAACCGTTTCGAAGCATGCCGCTTCGGGCTCGAGGGCACCTGCGTCAATCCTCAGACGGGTGAGCGCCGCACGATCGCGGAAGACATCCTCGACACGCTCGACCGGATCGCGCCGCATGCGGCCGCGCTCGGCTCGCGCGCGGCGCTCGACGAGATCGGCGCGCTCGCGAAGGCGCGCGTAAATGACGCATCCTGGTTGAGAACCGTTTTCAAACAGGAAAAATCGCTGAACGAGACGGTTCGCCAGCAGTGCCTGCGCTGGCGTGAATGAAAAAATGTTTTGCAGATTACGGGCTCGACCGCGCGGCGATTCACTGAACGTCGTTCAGTGCCGATTCGCGCGCGGCGCGTCGCCAGTCGTCCTGAAAATCTGTGGATAACTCAATATTCTGCTTCAAAGTCAACGCTCTGCGGGATGGATAACCCGGTGGACCAGTGCCGTCGGCATGATGGCCGATCCGAACAGGAAAATGTTTGCGCGTGGCGCCGTGGAGCCGGCAGAGATCGCCGGCACAACGAAAAAGTCCGGTTATCCAGTGATTTTCCACAGAATGAAGGGGATAACTTAGCTGTGCGATTTTCCGCTCTCGCTTAGAATGTCGGCTTTGCGGACACCGGAACGACGTGTGTCTCACCGGTCGCCGCGAACGCGACCGCCGCGTGTGCCTCGCGACGGCCGTGTCGACGCTCCTCACCGAGCGTCTGTTTTGAGATAGACATTCGATCTCCACACTACGGCTGCTCGGCAATCCGGGCGGCGGCAAAGCGAAAAGACTATGAGCGAAGGCGTTTACGGGAATCAGGCTTCGGGACGTGTGACCCACAGCTTGCTGCGATTGAGTACGGCCATGCGAAGCCAGGCATGGGATTGGGCGGAAGGCGCGGGTCTCACGCCGACGCAGGGCGAGATCCTCGTGCTGCTGCTGCAACGCAAGGGCCCGATGCGGCTCGGCGAGATCGCGCGCGAGACGCAGCTCACCGCGGCGACCACCAGCGATGCGGTCAGCACGCTCGAAACGAAGGGACTCGTCGAGAAGCGTCGCGCACTGGACGACGGCCGCGCGCTCGCCGTGCGCCTGTCGGCTCGCGGCCGTACCGCGGCGAAGAAGGCGTTGCAATGGCCGGAATTCCTGACGAAAGCAGTCGGCAAGCTCGGCGCGGACGAGCAGGGCGCGCTGTACCGCGCGCTGCTGAAGACGCTGCGCGAACTGCAGGTGGCCGGTGCGACACCGCCGCAGCGCATGTGCCTGACGTGCGCGCATTTCCAGCCGGGCAAGCAGTCGAAGAAGACCGTGCATTACTGCGCGGCGCTCGACCTGTCGATGGCCGACAGCGATCTGCGTCTCGACTGTTCGGTGCACGAAGAAGGCGACGCGGCGACGCAAAAGAAGACCTGGAAGGTGTTCGCCGGCTGACGTCCGTCGATCGACCGGGAGGCCGATGATGAACGCTGAAGTGGTGGCGATTCGCCACGTGCATTTCGAGGACCTCGGCAGCTTCGAGCAGGTGCTCGGGGAGCGCGGGCGGCGAGTGCGCTATGTCGACGTCGGATCGTCGCGCGTCGAGGTGCTCGACGCGCTCCAGCCGTCGCTGCTCGTGATGCTCGGCGGCCCGCTCAGCGTGTACGACGATGCGCAGTATCCGTCGATCGCGCCGCTCGCGGCGCTCGTGCGCCAGCGCATCGACGCGGGACTGCCGATCCTCGGCATCTGCCTGGGTGCGCAGTTCATCGCCCGTGCGCTCGGTGCGCGCGTCTATCCGGCTGCGCAGAAGGAACTCGGCTGGGCGCCGCTGACGCTCACCGACGCGGGCCGTGCGTCGCCGATGCGCCATCTCGACGGCGCGGCGACTTCGATGCTGCACTGGCACGGCGATACGTTCGACCTGCCCGGCGGCGCCATCCATCTCGCGTCGACGCCCGCATGCCGCCACCAGGCATTCGCGTGGGGGCAGCACGTGCTGGCGCTGCAATGCCATCCTGAAATCCGCGCCGACCGCTTCGAACCCTGGCTGATCGGTAACGCCGGCGAAATCGCGTCGACGCCCGGCATCGACGCGTGCCAGCTGCGCGCCGACACCGTGCAGCACGGTCCCGCGCTGGAGACGGCCGCGCGACGCATGTTCGCGGAGTGGCTCGACAGCGTCGGGCTTTGATGCCGAGCGTGCGGCACGCGCGTGAGCGGCCCGCCGGCACAACCGGCCGGCGCACTGCGGCATCGCGCGTGCGCATTGCATCGCCATCGCCGCCGGCTTCACGCCGGCTGTCCCTGACCATCGGCTTACTGCCGAACCGGCCGCCAGCAGGCTTCGAGCCTGCATGCTACGCTCCTCAGCTCTTTCCCTTTCCTGGCGAGCGGCACCCATGACTGCGCTGTTTTCTCCGTTCACGCTGCGCGGCGTGACCCTTCCGAACCGGATCGTGATCTCCCCGATGTGCCAGTACTCGGCCGAGCGCGGCGAGGCGACCGACTGGCACATGATTCATCTCGGCCATCTCGCGCTGTCCGGCGCGGGCCTGCTCTGCATCGAAGCGACCGCCGTCGAACCCGACGGGCGCATCACGGCCGGCGACCTCGGGCTGTGGGACGACGTGACCGAAGCGGCGCTCAAGCCAGTGCTGGCGTCGATCCGCAAGCATTCGCCGGTCCGCATCGCGATGCAGCTGTCGCATGCAGGGCGCAAGGCGTCGAGCGAGGTGCCGTGGAAGGGCGGCCAGCTCGTGCCCGTCGCCGATGGCGGCTGGTTGCCGCACGCGCCGTCGGCGCTGCCGCACAAGGACGGCGAGACGCCGCCGCTCGCACTCGATGCGGCCGGCCTGAACCGGATCCGCGACGCGTTCGCGGCCGCCGCGAAGCGTGCCGCGCGCCTCGGCATCGACGCGATCGAAGTGCATGCGGCGCACGGCTACCTGCTGCACCAGTTCCTGTCGCCGATCTCGAACCAGCGCACCGACGAATACGGCGGCTCGCGCGAGAACCGGATGCGCTTTCCGCTCGAGATCTTCGAGATCGTGCGCGCGGCGTTTCCGGAGGACCGGCCGGTCGGCGTGCGCGTGTCGGCGACCGACTGGGTCGAGGGCGGCTGGGAACTCGACGACACGATCGCGTTCGCGCACGAACTGAAGCAGCGCGGCTGCGACTGGATCGACGTGTCGTCCGGCGGCGTTTCGCCGTTGCAGAAGATTCCGCTGTCGCCCGGTTACCAGGTGCCGTTCGCGCAGGCCGTGAAGCGCGCGGTCGGGATGCCGACGATCGCGGTCGGCCTCATCAACGATCCCGCGCATGCGAACCGGCTGATCGAGGCGGGCGACGCTGATCTCGTCGCGATGGCGCGTGCGATGCTGTACGACCCGCGCTGGCCGTGGCATGCGGCCGCCGAGCTCGGCGCGCAGGTGTCGGCGCCGCCGCAGTACTGGCGTTCGCAACCACGCGAGCACAAGGCGTTGTTCGGCGACATCGCCTTCGGCCAGCGTTGAGCGTCATGCGCGCGATATTGCGCACGATGTTGAACGAAGCAATCTTGAACGTGTAGGATGCGGATGATTCGCCGCATGGCCCGACGCGGCACCCACCGGTGCCGCGTTTTCGTTTTGCGCGACGCTGGGCCGTGAGCGCGGCCGTCTTCCATTCAAGTCGTCTTCACAAGGATTCGTTCGATGAGTTCACGCAGGATCGCGGTGCGCCGCTCGGGAGTACACGGCAAGGGCGTGTTCGCGGTGGCGCCGATCAAGGCCGGCGAGCGCGTAGTGGAATACAAGGGCGAGCGGATTTCGTGGAAGGAAGCGCTGCGTCGCCATCCGCACGATCCGAGCGAGCCTAACCATACGTTCTACTTCGCACTGGAAGAAGGCGGGGTGATCGACGGCAAGGTCGACGGCAACAGCGCGCGCTGGATCAACCATTCGTGCGCGCCGAACTGCGAGGCCGAGGAGACGAAGGGTCGCGTGTTCATCCACGCGCTGCGCGACATCGGGCCGGAAGAAGAGCTGTTCTACGACTATGGCCTCGTGATCGACGAGAAGCTGACGAAGAAGCTCAAGCGCGAATACGCGTGCCATTGCGGCGCGGACGCGTGCCGCGGCACGCTGCTCGCCACACCGGACGACGATGGCAAGAAGAGAAAGAAGAAGGACAAGAAAGACGGCAAATCCGAATCCGCTGCGAAGGACAAGAAAAAGAAGAAGTGAGCGGGGCGGCCGCGCATCGCGCGCGGCGGCTTCCTCGGACGGCCGCCGCGCGCCGAAGTAAGTGCCGCGCGGCTGTTCTTCCCGCCCTCCCGATGCGCGCACCGCGCGCGACTCAGTGCGTCGGCGCGGCGGCCGGCGTTTCGCTCGCCGGCTTCTCGGTACGCTTGGCGAGCGGCACGCGCACCACGAAGCGCGAACCGCCTTCCGATGCATCCTCGTACGACACCGTGCCGCCGTGCATCGCGATGATGTCGTGGACGATCGCGAGCCCCAGCCCGGCGCCCGTCTCGACGCCGTTGCCGCTTTGCGCATCGCCGCGGAAAAAGCGCTTGAACAGGTCGGCCTGCTGATTGGCCGGCACGCCCGG
This sequence comes from Burkholderia sp. B21-005, assembly GCF_020843965.1. Classification (NCBI taxonomy): domain Bacteria; kingdom Pseudomonadati; phylum Pseudomonadota; class Betaproteobacteria; order Burkholderiales; family Burkholderiaceae; genus Burkholderia; species Burkholderia sp. B21-005. The sequence goes on from NZ_CP086301.1 coordinate 77,084, forward strand.
GCCGTTGTCCTCGACGACGATCTCGGCGGCTGGCTGGCCGTCCTCGAGCGCGCCGCGCGCGACGTTCACCGTGATCCGCGCGCCGTCCGGCCGTGCGAGCGGCACGTATTTCAACGCATTGTCGAGCAGGTTCGCGATCACCTCGCGCAGCAGCACGGGGTTGCCGCGCACGTTCAGCGTTTCGTCTTCGCCGGGTTCGTCGCTGCGCTGGAAGCCGAGGTCGACATGCGACGCGAGCGCGCGCGGTACCCACTCGGCACCCGTCTCGAATGCCATCGCGGCCAGGTCGACGTCGACGAAACGCGCGGCCTGTTCGCCCGGCTCCGCCCGCGCGAGCGACAGCAACTGGTTCGACAGCCGCACTGCGCGGTCGGCGGCCGCACGTAGCTCGCGCACCGCGGTGTAGGTCTGCTGCGGGTCGCGCGCGACGGCGGCCTGCTCGGCATGCAGCTTCACGGCGGTGAGCGGCGTGCGCAGCTGGTGCGCGGCATCGGCGATGAACTTGCGCTGCGCGTCGAGCGCGGTCTTCAGGCGGCCGAGCAGCGCGTTCATCGCGCTCGTCAGCGGCCGGATCTCGAGCGGCACGTCGGTTTCGTCGACCGGCTCCAGCGATGTGTGGGTCTGCCGGTTCAGCGAATCGGCGAGATGCGTGAGCGGGCCGAGCTGCTGGTTCACGACGCGCCACACGATGCCCCAGCCCGCCAGCAGCAGCAGCAGCAGCGGCATCATGATCGCGACGAGGAATTCGGCGGCGATCCGGTAGCGGTGCCGCACCGGCTGCGCGACTTCGACCACCATCGGCCGGCCGCCGTCGACTTCCTCGACGCGCACCTGCGCGACCCGCACTGCGCGATTGTCGTACTCGGCCTCGAATACGTACGCGTGATGCATGCGGCGCACGTTGATGCCGCGCAGCGGCAGCTTCGGATCGCCGGCGAGTTCCTCTTCGCCGTCGCTGATCCGGTAGATCAGCGCCTCGGCTGGATCGGAGAACATCGCCTGCGCGAGCGGCGGCACCGTGAATGGCGCGTCGGGGCCGGCGATCTGGATCTGTTTGGAGATGGCGGTCGCGAGATCGGCGAGCGAGCGGTCGATCACGTGTTGCGTGTATTGCCACGCGAGCCAGTAGGCAATCAGGCCGCTCATCAGTGCGAGCATCGACAGCGGCGCGGCGAGGCGTCTGAGCAGCGAGCGGCGCAGGCTGGTGGTGACAGCCGGATCAGAAGACATTTCGACGGGCAAATGGATAAGCGCCGCTCACGGGGAGCGGCGCGGTCGTGCGCCGGACGGCGACGCGGGCAGGGCGGCGCGCCGGCGGCACATGGCCGGCCGGCATGCGGCGCCGCTCAGACGCTCGCGGTCTGGCGGATTTCCTGCAGCAGGTAGCCGAAGCCGCGCACCGTGACGATCTCGACACGGCACTGCTCGAGTTTCTTGCGCACGCGGTGCACGTAGACTTCGATCGCGGTGTCGCCGAGATCACCGCCGAAATGCGTGAGGTGATCCTGCAGCTGGGCCTTGCTGACGACACGGCCGTGGCGCAGCAGCAGCATTTCGAGCACCGCGAATTCGCGCGGCGACAGTTCGAGCGGCTTGTCGTCGTTGAAGATGCGGCGATCGACGCCCGACAGGCGGACGCCGCCGAGCGACACTTCCGGACGCGGCATGTCGCTGTGCGGGCCGCTGCGACGCATCACCGCGCGGATGCGCGCTTCGAGCTCGGCCGGCTCGAACGGCTTGAGCATGTAATCGTCGGCGCCGGAGTTCAGGCCCTGGATCCGGTCGTTCAGTTCGTCACGCGCGGTCAGCACGATGACGGGCGTGTGGCGGTTGGTCTGGCGGAAACGCGTGAGCAGCGTCATGCCGTCGATGCCCGGCAGGCCGAGGTCGAGGATCACGAGTTCGTGGCGGTTTTGTGCCAGCGCCTGTTCGGCAAAGATGCCGTCATGCACCATGTCGACGGTGAAGCCAGCCTGCTCGAGGCTGCTCTGGATACCGCGTGCGATGGGGCGGTCGTCTTCGATCAGAAGGAGTCGCATGAAGTTCGCTCAAGTACAATGGGTTGGCGGTTCAGGCACGCGGACAGCACGACGCCGTTTCCACAGGGGCGCCGCATCGCCTGACATCAAGCATGGCGGCCAGCGAACGATTAAATCCAATCATGTCCGATATCTCGATCCACGACCTCGAAGCCGCGATCAATTTCTGGCGCGCCCGCTCGCCGTCGAGCGGCGACGAACTCAAACTCTGCGAAGAGGCCAGCGCGCTCTCCAAGCCGTATGCGCTGCTGATTGTACAGCGCGAAGGCGCGCTGCAACTGGAAGGTTTAGACCCCAAGGCGCGGAAAGCGTATGAGACTTACGTGCGCCTTAAGGATGGCTTGGAAAGCTGAAGGCTTTCGCTGAGTACATCCTAGAAAACGTTCAGCGAAATGAAAAGTTGACGCGCCGCGCGTCGCAGGATGCGCGGCGGCGGGGAAGTCTCAGGCGGCCGGCTGGGTGTGCGCACACACGTGGTCGATGAACTGCGCGAGCGAGATGTCGCGCTCGGTCAGGCCGTGCGCGTCGTGGGTCGACAGCGTGATGTCGACACGGTTGTACACGTTGAACCATTCCGGATGGTGGTTCATTTCCTGCGCCTTGATCGCGATACGCGTCATGAAGCCGAAGGCCTCGTTGAAATCGGCGAAGCGCAGGCTGCGCTGGATCGCGTCGCGGCCCGGCACGGCTGTCCAGTGCGGCAGGCCTTCGAGCCGGGTCTTGCGTTCTTCTGATGTGAGCTTGTGAATCATGGTGCACCTCGTTCGGTAACTAACGGCGCCCGCGCGCGGGCAAAAGCCACGCGGCAAAGCCGGTACCGGTCATTGTTTCATAGTTGCGCGACGGGCATCCGGGGACGGCCATCCGGCGACGCCCATCCGGATGCGGGCGCCAGCGCCCGAAGCATCCCGGCGTGGCCTGCCGCGTTACGCCCGCGCGTCGTCCGGCCAGCCTTCGCCCGTGCCGCGATGCAGCACGAGATCGTGCTCGAGCACCGCGCCGGCCGGGAATTCCGGCAGCGCGGCCAGCCGGTCGGCCAGCGCACGGCCGTCGACGTCGGCGAGCGCGAACAACTGCGCGAAATCGTCGATCACGAAGTAGGTCGTCTGGAACGTGTCGATCCGGTATTGCGTGCGCATCACGCGCTCCAGGTCGAAGCCGAGCCGGTTCGGCGCCGCGCTTTCGAGGCTGTAGAGGCTCTCGCCCTTGCTCGACACGATCCCGGCGCCGTAGATCGACAGCCCGTTCGTGCCGTTCGGGTCGCGGATCAGCCCGAATTCCACCGTGTACCAGTAGAGGCGCGCAAGCCGCGCGAGCGCCGCTTCGTCGTCGGCGACCGCGAGCGCGGTGCGGCCGTAAGCCTGCATGTAGTCGGCGAACACCGGCTCGATCAGGAGCGGCACGTGGCCGAACAGGTCGTGGAAGCAGTCGGGTTCCTGCAGGTAGTCGAGCTGGTCCGGGCGGCGCATCCACCAGGTGACCGGAAACCGCCGGTTCGCGAGGTGCTCGAAGAACACGCGATCGGGCACGAGGCCCGGCACCGCGACGATCTCCCAGCCGGTTGCCCGCTTCAGCTGGCGGTTCACGTCGGCGAACGACGGCACGCGGTCGGCCGGCAGGTCGATCTTCCCGAGCCCGGCGACGAACGCATCGCACGCGCGTCCGCGCAGCAGCGCCGACTGGCGCGCATAGAGCTGCTGCCACACCGCGTGGTCGACCTGGCCGTAGCGTTCGAGCGGCTGGTCGATGGTGAAATCGGCGCGGGTTTCGAGGCCCGCGTCGAACTGCTCCTGCAGTTTCGCGGTGACGACGGTGGACATGATCAGGCTCTGCACGCTGTGGTTGGGAACCATGCAAGTGTAGAGCGGGCGACGTGCGGAATGGGCGCAAAGATGGCGTGAATTCGCTGGTTGATGCGATAATCATGCATCAAAACACGAATCAATGCGGAGTATGCTCATGCTGGAACTCGATCACTTCGATCTCGCGCTTCTCGACGTGCTGCAGCGCTTCGGCCGCGCGACGCACCAGCAGCTCGGCGAGGAGGTGCCGCTGTCGCCGTCGCAGATCGGCCGGCGGCTGCAGCGGCTCGAGGCGGCCGGCGTGATCGAAGGCTACCGCGTGATGTTGCGCCCCGAAAAGCTCGGGCTCGGCGTCACCGCGTTCACGAGCCTGAAGCTCAAGCACCACGGCGATTCGATCATCGAGCAGTTCCAGCAGCAGATCGACGTGCTGCCCGAGGTGCTCGAATGCCATGCGGTGGTCGGCGATGCCGACTATCTGCTGCGGATCGTCGCGCCGGATCTCAACGCGCTGTCGCAGTTCGTGATGAAGAAGCTGATGCGTGTGCCGGGCGTCGACAGCGTGCGCTCGAACATCGTGCTGACGACGTTCAAGCGCAACGGCGCGCTGCCGCTCGCGCATCTGGCGCCCGGCGCCGCGTGATGCGGCGGCCGGGCCGGCGGCGGGGTGCAAGACCCCGCCGCGGATAGGGCCCGATCAGGCGGCTTCGGATTGCGCGTCGGCGTTCAGCAGGTCGACGTACGCGACCGCGACGAGATCGTCCTGCGCCACGCCGAGCTTGGCGAACACGTCATGCGCCTCGGCTTCGCCGCCGGCTTCGTCGTCGTCGGGGCCGAGCACCACTTCCAGTTCGATGAAGTCGCCGAGGCCGTCGACGCGGTCGAGGTGGATCCGCGTGCGGCCGACGAGGTACACGTGCCGTTCCTTCGTCACGATCCCGCGCGTGGTCAGCGCGGTCGCGAGCAGCGAATGCATCGCGTCCGGGTTCGTCACCGGGCTGCGCGTGTAGTACGACGCCTTCGGGCCGTCGCGGTCGTCGCGCTGATAGAAGATCAGTTCGGCCGGCGTGCCGTCCTCGAATCGGCGCAGCTTCAGCCGGCCGCGCGGCACGTCGTAGAAGAAATCCTGCTGGCGGTAGAAAAGCGGTGCTTCGGTCGCGAGCGTAGCCGCCTGTTCGCGCAGCCGGTCGAATTCACGGGCGCGGGCTTTGATCTCGATGTTGCGGGCCATGCGGGTCTCCTCCAATCAGGGATCTCGCGGTGTGCGAACGCACAATCTAGCAAAAAGCCCGCGATGGTGGCGTGCCGCGCCACCGGGACGCGACGACACGACGCGGGGCGGGCGATTCGGGCGTTGTGGCGATCGGGTGGCGGATCAGGCGCCGAAGCCCGCTGCACGATCGGCCGCATCGACATCAGCAGCCCTCATATCGCCCATTGGGCCTCGATCAGCCGCAACGCGGCCGCGATCGCCGGCTCGTCGCGCCGCTCGGCGAGCGTCACGAACGTCAGCTCGGTCGGCACCGTCACGCGTTCGACGATCGTCAGCGCATGCGCATGCGCTTCGGCCAGCGCGGTCGAGTCGCGTGCGAGCGTCAAGCCGATCCCGGATTTGACGAGGTCGAGCATCGACTGCTCCTGGTCGACCTCGGCAACCTTGACCGGCTGCGCGCCGGCCGCCGCGAAGCGCCGCGACAGCAGCCGATGATGGGCGGATGCGGGCGGCGTCCAGATCCACGGCAGCGCGGCGAGCGCGCGCCAGTCGTGCGCGCGCTGCACACGCTCCTTCCAGCCGGCCGGCGCGAGCACACGATACTGGAAACGCGTGAGCGTGACCGTGTGGAACAGCGTGTCGTCGCGCGGATCGTCTTCACCCGGCCGGCCGATGTAGTAGCCGACGTCGAGCGCCTGCGCACGCACCTGCTCGAGTACCCAGCCCGACATCCCGTGCCGCAGCGCCGTCTCGATCTGCGGATGGGTTTCGACCAGCGCGCGCAGGAAGCCGCCGAGCCGCAGGAAGCCCGGATCGAGGATCGTGCCGATCCGCAGCCGGCCGCGCACTTCATGGCGCAGCGCGGCAGCGGCACGCTGCACGTCGGCGGCCGCGGCGAGCGCGCGCTCGGCGTGCGGCAGCAGCGTCTGGCCGTCGCGCGTGAGCGCGAGCCCGCGCGACGTGCGCGTAAACAGCGTGATGCCTAGCGTTTCCTGCAGATGCTTGATCTGCAGGCTGACGGCCGGCTGCGTCAGGTGCAGCTGCACGGCGGCGCGCGTCAGATTGCCTTCGCGGGCGACCGTCGCGAACGCGCGGAGCAGGGTGAGATCCATTGTCGTGATATGAGCGCAGCTTATAACGCAGTTCAGCATAACTCATTGGATCGACGCCCGGGCCGCGGAGTACGCTTCATCGATCGCGTCGCCCGCGACGCACTATGCTGAAAACGACGCGCGGGATCGCGCCGCGCGGCGTACAACAAGGAAGAAGACGTAAGGAGACATGTCGTGAGTACTCAACGTACGCTCGAGGGCGAATTCGATTACGTGATCGTCGGCGCGGGCACCGCGGGCTGCGTGCTCGCGAACCGCCTGACCGAGGATCCCGAGATCCGCGTGCTGCTGCTCGAGGCGGGCGGCAAGGACGACTATCACTGGATCCACATCCCGGTCGGCTATCTGTACTGCATCGGCAATCCGCGCACCGACTGGCTGTACAAGACGCAGCCCGAGGCGGCGCTCAACGGCCGCGCGCTGTCGTATCCGCGCGGCCGCGTGTTGGGCGGCTGCTCGTCGATCAACGGGATGATCTACATGCGCGGCCAGCGCGAGGATTACGACAGCTGGGCGCAGGAAACCGGCGACGCCGGCTGGTCATGGGACAGCGTGCTGCCGATCTTCAAGCGCAGCGAAGACCACCACGCGGGCGCGAGCGATGCGCACGGCGCGGGCGGCTACTGGCGCGTCGAGAAGCAGCGGCTGCGCTGGGAGATCCTCGAATCGTTCGCGCAGGCCGCGCAGCAAACGGGCATCCCCGCGACCGACGATTTCAACCGCGGCGACAACACCGGGGTCGGCTATTTCGAAGTGAACCAGAAGCGCGGCGTGCGCTGGAATACGTCGAAGGCGTTCCTGAGGCCCGCGATGACGCGCCCGAACCTGACCGTGATCACCGGCGCGCTCGCGCAGCGCGTGATCTTCGACGGGCGGCGCGCGGTCGGGGTCGAGTATCGCGGCGGCGGCACCGACTATGTCGCACACGCGCGCGCCGAAGTGCTGCTCACCGCCGGCGCGGTGAATTCGCCGCAACTGCTCGAACTGTCGGGCATCGGTGCGGGTGCACGACTGCAGGCGCTCGGCATCGACGTCGTGCACGATCTGCCCGGCGTCGGCGAGAACCTGCAGGATCACCTGCAGTTGCGGATGGCGTTTCGCGTCGATGGCGTGCGCACGCTCAACACGCTGTCCGCGCACTGGTGGGGCAAGCTGATGATCGGCGCCGAATATGCGCTGCTGCAGCGTGGGCCGATGTCGATGGCGCCGTCGCAGCTCGGCGCGTTCGCGAAGTCCGATCCGGACGATCCCGCGCTCACACGCCCCGATCTCGAATATCACGTGCAGCCGCTGTCGCTCGAGCGCTTCGGCGAGCCGCTGCACGGTTTCAATGCTTTTACGGCGTCCGTCTGCCATTTGCGGCCGAGCTCGCGCGGCAGCGTGCACATCGCGAGCCCCGATGCGGGCGTGGCGCCATCGATCGCGCCGAACTATCTGTCGACCGACCACGATCGTCATGTCGCCGCGAACGCGCTGCGTCTCACGCGTCGGATCGCATCCGCGCCGGCGCTCGCGCGCTATCGTCCGGAGGAGATCCTGCCGGGCACGCAATATCGGACCGAAGCCGAACTGATCGATGCGGCGGGTGCGGTCGGCACCACGATCTTCCATCCGGTCGGCACGTGCCGGATGGGGCGCGCGGACGACGAACGGGCCGTCGTCGATAGCCGGCTGCGTGTGCGCGGCATTGCGGGGCTGCGGATCGTCGATGCATCGGTGATGCCGTTCATTACGTCGGGCAACACGAATTCGCCGACGCTGATGATCGCCGAGCGCGCGAGCGACATGATCCGCGCCGATCGACGCGCGGCGCACGAAGCGACGCAGGCGCGCATGGACGCGGCGGTGACGGCTGCGTGACACCACGCTGACATCCGCGACAGCGGGCCGTCATCCAGTCGCCCGCTGATTCGCTATGCGAAGCAAGCCGAAGCGAGCGGATCGCACTCGATTGGTGAGATAAACGTGCACAGTGTGCGTGCGTTCGCGCAGGCACGCGCGATGCGCGTGCGATTGCCGATGATGCGCGTGTCAAAAAAACACGTCGAAAATTCGCGAAGCGCCGCATCGGCTATGGCGGCCAGCCCTATAAGTGCAAATCCCGATGATTGCACTGCACCAACGGGGCGACAATGTTGCGCAATGTGCATACGCGTCGGCGCGGGAGACCACCCTCGATGCGTCATACAGCGTCCGGGGACAGCCCGCTCATCCGCAGACCTGTTCGTGGTCGCTTGCGCGAATCTTCCCGGTGGTTCGCCTGACTTCGTACGGAAGGGAACATGATTCTCGGCGACACGATTCTCGAAACACGCGGACTGACGAAGGAATTCAGGGGCTTCACCGCCGTGAACGGTGTCAACCTGCGTGTGCGCCGCGGTGCGATCCATGCGTTGATCGGACCGAACGGCGCGGGCAAGACCACCTGCTTCAATCTGCTGACCAAGTTCCTGACACCGACGGCCGGTCAGATCGTCTTCAACGGCATCGACATCACCGACGAGCGCCCGGCGCAGGTCGCCCGCCGCGGCATCATCCGTTCATTCCAGATCTCGGCGGTATTCCCGCACCTGAGCCCGCTGCAGAACGTGCGCATCGGCCTGCAGCGCTCGCTCGGCACCGAATTCCATTTCTGGCGCAGCGAGCGCACGCTGAAGCGGCTCGACGATCGCGCGATGGACCTGCTCACGCAGGTCGGCCTCACCGATTTCGCGCACGTGCCGACCGTCGAGCTCGCATATGGCCGCAAGCGCGCGCTCGAGATCGCGACGACGCTCGCGATGGAACCCGAACTGATGCTGCTCGACGAGCCCACGCAAGGGATGGGCCATGAGGACGTCGACCGCGTGACCGCGCTGATCAAGAAGGTCGCGAGTGGCCGCACGATCCTGATGGTCGAGCACAACATGAACGTGATCGCCGGCATCTCCGACACGATTACCGTCCTGCAGCGCGGCGAGGTGCTGGCCGAAGGCTCGTATGCGGAGGTGTCGAAGAATCCGCTCGTGATCGAAGCCTACATGGGCAGCGCCGACGCGGCGCTCGCGGGGGCGCACGCATGAAGCGCAGCGAACGGGAGGAACGCGAATTGAGCGGCGTCGAGAGCGGCACGCCCGCGCTGGAGATCACGGGCCTCGAGGCCTGGTACGGGGAATCCCACATATTGCACGGTGTCGACCTGAGCGTTCATCGCGGCGAGGTCGTGACGCTGCTCGGCCGCAACGGCGCGGGCCGCACCACGACGCTGCGCGCGATCATGGGCCTCACCGGCCGCCGCAGCGGCTCGATCAAGGTCGCGGGCAACGAGACGATCGGCCTCGCGACGCACCGCATCGCGCATTTCGGCGTCGGCTATTGTCCGGAGGAGCGCGGGATCTTCTCGAGCCTGTCGTGCGAGGAGAACCTGATGCTGCCGCCGCTGATCGGGCCGCGCGAGCATGCGATGCCGCTCGACGAGATCTACGCGATGTTCCCGAATCTCGCGTCGCGCCGGCAGAGCCAGGGCACGCGGCTGTCCGGCGGCGAGCAGCAGATGCTCGCGGTGGCGCGGATCCTGCGAACCGGCGCGAACCTGCTGCTGCTCGACGAAATCTCCGAAGGCCTCGCGCCGGTGATCGTGCAGGCGCTCGCGCGCATGATCGTCGCGCTGAAGGCGCGCGGCTACACGGTCGTGATGGTCGAACAGAATTTCCGCTTTGCCGCGCCGCTCGCCGACCGCTTCTACGTGATGGAGCATGGCCGCATCGTCGAGCATTTCCGTGCATCCGAACTGGAAGGCAAGATGCCGATCCTTCACGACCTGCTTGGGGTGTGACGCCGCCCCCGTTTCCCTAGCCGCTAGCCGTGGCGGCCCTCGAACAACCACAACGCATCAGAAAAACAGGAGACGTCAATGAAAATGAAGACCCTCGCACAGGCCTGTCTCGCGCTCGCGACCGCCGCGTTCACCGCCGGCGCCGCGCATGCCGCGGATACCGTGAAGATCGGTTTCGTCACCGACATGTCGGGGCTGTATGCGGACATCGACGGCCAGGGCGGCCTCGAGGCGATTCGCATGGCGGTCGCCGACTTCGGCGGCAAGGTGCTCGGCAAGCCGATCGAGGTCGTGTACGCGGATCACCAGAACAAGGCGGACATTGCCGCGTCGAAAGCGCGCGAATGGATCGACCGCGGCGGGCTCGACCTGCTCGTCGGCGGCACGAATTCGGGAACGGCGCTGGCGATGGCCAAGCTCGCCGCGGAGAAGAAGAAGGTCTACATCAACATCGGTGCGGGCGCGGACACGCTGACGAACGAGGAGTGCACGCCGTACACGGTGCACTATGCGTACGACACGATGGCGCTCGCGAAAGGCACCGGCTCGGCGGTGGTGAAGCAGGGCGGCAAGACGTGGTTCTTCCTGACCGCCGACTACGCGTTCGGCAAGGCGCTCGAGAAGAACACGTCCGACGTCGTGAAGGCGAACGGCGGGCAGGTGCTCGGCACGGTGCGCCACCCGCTGTCCGCGTCGGATTTCTCGTCGTTCCTGTTGCAGGCGCAATCGTCGAAGGCGCAGATCCTGGGCCTCGCGAACGCGGGCGGCGACACGATCAACTCGATCAAGGCCGCGAAGGAATTCGGCATCACGAAGACGATGAAGCTCGCCGGGCTGCTGATGTTCATCAACGACGTGCACAGCCTCGGCCTCGAAACGACGCAGGGCCTCGTGCTGACCGACAGCTGGTACTGGAACCGCGATGCGGCATCGCGCCAGTGGGCGCAGCGCTACTTCGGCAAGATGAAGAAGATGCCGTCGAGCCTGCAGGCGGCCGACTACTCGTCGGTGACGACCTACCTGAAGGCCGTGCAGGCCGCCGGCACGACCGAATCCGACAAGGTGATGGCCGAGCTCAAGAAGATGAAGATCAACGACTTCTACGCGAAGGGCGCGATCCGCCAGGACGGCAGCATGATTCACGACATGTACCTGATGGAAGTGAAGAAGCCGTCGGAGTCGAAGGAGCCGTGGGACTACTACAAGGTGCTCGCGACGATTCCGGGCGACCAGGCGTTCGGCACCAAGCAGGAATCGCGTTGCGCGCTGTGGAAGTAAGCGCGACGTAGCGGCATGGCGGCGCTCTGCGGCGGCCGCGGCGATGAGATCGCTGCGCCGCTCGCGTGCGCCGCGGCTTGAAGGTTGCGCACGCAACGAAACTCATACTGACGGCTAAGTCGATGGAAATCTTTGGCATTCCGTTGCCGGCGATGCTGAGCCAGTTGCTGCTCGGGCTCGTCAACGGCTCGTTCTACGCGATCCTGAGCCTCGGGCTCGCGGTGATCTTCGGGCTGCTCAACGTGATCAACTTCGCGCACGGCGCGCTGTTCATGCTGGGTGCGATGCTCGCATGGATGGGGCTGTCGTACCTCGGGTTGCCGTATTGGGCAATGCTCGCGCTCGCGCCGCTGATCGTCGGCGCGTTCGGGATCCTGGTCGAGCGGTCGATGCTGCGCTGGCTGTACAAGCTCGATCACCTGTACGGGCTGTTGCTCACGTTCGGCCTCACGCTCGTCGTCGAAGGCGTGTTCCGCTCGATCTACGGCTCGTCCGGCCAGCCGTACGACGTGCCGTCGCAGCTGTCCGGCGCGACCAATCTCGGCTTCATGTTCCTGCCGAACTACCGCGCGTGGGTGGTCGTCGCGTCGCTCGCGGTGTGTCTCGCGACCTGGTTCGTGATCGAGAAGACGCGCCTGGGCGCCTATCTGCGTGCCGGTACCGAGAACCCGAAGCTCGTCGAGGCGTTCGGCGTGAACGTGCCGATGATGATCACGCTCACCTACGGCTTCGGCGTCGCGCTCGCGGCGTTTGCCGGCGTGCTCGCCGCGCCGGTGATCCAGGTGTCGCCGCTGATGGGCCAGCCGATGATCATCACCGTGTTCGCGGTGGTCGTGATCGGCGGGATGGGCTCGATTCTCGGTTCGATCATCACGGGGCTGCTGCTCGGCGTGATCGAGGGCTTCACGCGCGTGTTCTATCCGGAAGCGTCGGCCACGGTCGTGTTCGTGATCATGGCGATCGTGCTGCTGATCCGCCCGGCGGGCCTGTTCGGCAAGGAAAAATGATGCAGAGAAAAGTGCTCTACGGCGTGCTGCTCGCCGCACTGCTCGCCGCGCCGTTCATCGGCGCGTATCCGGTCTTCGTGATGAAGGTGCTCACGTTCGCGCTGTTCGCGGCCGCGTTCAACCTGCTGATCGGCTATACGGGGCTGCTGTCGTTCGGCCATGCGATGTTCCTCGCGACCGCCGGCTACGGCACCGGTTATACGATCCAGACGCTCGGCTTCACGCCGGAGCTCGGCGTGCTCGTCGGCACGTTCGCCGCGACGCTGCTCGGGCTCGTCGTCGGCCTGTTCGCGATCCGGCGGCAGGGCATCTACTTCGCGATGATCACGCTCGCGTTCGCGCAGATGGTCTACTTCATCTACCTCCAGGCGCCGTTTACGCACGGCGAGGACGGCCTGCAGGGCGTGCCGCGCGGACACCTGTTCGGGCTCGTCGACCTGTCGAACGACGTCGCGCTCTACTACGTCGTGCTCGCGGTGATCGTTGCAGCGTGCGCGTTCATCGTGCGAATCGTGCACTCGCCGTTCGGCCAGGTGCTCGTCGCGATCAAGGAGAACGAGGCGCGTGCGATCTCGCTCGGCTACGACACCGATCGCTTCAAGCTGCTCGCGTTCATCCTGTCGGCCGGGCTCGCGGGGCTGGCCGGTTCGCTGAAGGTGCTGGTGCTCGGCTTCGAGACGCTGTCCGACGCGCACTGGACGATGTCGGGCCTCGTCGTGCTGATGACGCTCGTCGGCGGGATGGGCACGCTGTTCGGGCCGTTGCTCGGCGCGGCGCTGATCGTCGCGCTGGAGGACCGGCTCGGCGACATCGGCGAATGGCTCGCGTCGGTCACCGGCATCGGCTGGTTCCACTCGCTCGGCGAATCGACGACGATCGTCACGGGGGTGATCTTCATCGCGTGCGTGCTGGCATTCCGGCGCGGGATCGTCGGCGAGATGGTCGCGCGGGTCAAGACGCTCAGGCCGTCCTGAGTGCATCGTGCCGGTGCGGCGGGTTGATGCGAAGCACCATCCGGGACGACCGGAAAGGGCGTTTCGGCGGCCTCCGGCCGGCGCCGCGCGGCAAGGCTGGTGCCCCATTTTCGTGCGGCGATGCACCATAGGGGTAAATGCTAAGTTGTCGCAGCATGAAAGGTCCTTTAATCTTCGTTTCAGTTCTGATGCACCGCGAAACGAATTTGCAGGTGGAGAACGAGGAGACAATCGAGGCACAAAGTGCCCGGACCCCAAAGCGCTGTTGGACGGAATCCAACAGCGCTTTTTCATTTGTGTGCGCGAATTTCCCTCGATGGTGCAGGGGAGTGGCGCCGCGTTCCGCGCGCCCGTATTCCGCTTCGCACTGCCCGCGTTTCACCCCCGTCCCCCCGTTTTCGTCTTGCCTGCCAGTCGATCGCCGCTGGCGCGCAACCGCGTGCATGCCGTCCGGGCTTACCCGGTTGGCGTGCGCAAAAAGCGTCCGTTACACTCAGCTTTCGCCGACCGCGCGGTCGGGAAAATCGGTCGGCAGTTCTCCTACAAGCAAAATGCAGAAGAGGGAGTACGGTTGGATGAGAAGCGCAGGACGATGGATCGGGGCACGAGAGGCGGCTGGCGCCGCTCGTACGGGGTCGGGAGCGCATGGGTATGCCCTCGCTTTCACGAGCCGCCCTGCGGCCGGTATGCGCGCTCCGGCGCGATTGGCCGGCGCGGCTGTTTCTCCAGTCGTTGCGTTCGCATCCATATGAACTGCCGCTCTTCCGATCTTGCGCCGCCCGCGTGCGTGGCCGAATCCGGTTCGGCCGGTGGACCTGCCGGCGATCGTTGCCTGCGCATCGATCGCCTTTCCCGCAAAGCCGCATTTCCGCGCTTGCTTCATCCTGACGACATTGCCGCCGCGCATCGTGACGGTCGAACGACCGCTTCGGAATGCGCGGCGGCGCATGCGTGCGCGCGTTTCACGGGAAAACGAGCGTAGGCGCGGCACGGCGAGATAGTTAAATTATTAACTTGTTTGAGGACCGGGAGCCGCCCGAGCGACCCGCGGATTTTTCGAGCAGCGTTTGGAGACAACGTAAATGAAGATGAATCGATGGATGGAGGTTCTGCTTGCCGCGGGCCTCGTGTGTGCGGCAGCCACGGCGTCGGCACAGGTGAAGATCGGCGTGACGCTGTCGGCCACCGGGCCGGCCGCATCGCTCGGGATTCCGGAAAAGAACACGATCGCGCTGCTGCCGAAGGAAATCGCGGGCAAGAGCGTCCAGTACATCGTGCTCGACGATGCGTCCGACACGAGCCGCGCGGTGCAGAACGTGCGCAAGCTGATCGACGAGGATCACGTCGACGCGATCATCGGTTCGTCCGTCACGCCGAATTCGCTCGCGATGCTCGATCCGGTGTCGCAGGGCAAGACGCCGACGATCTCGCTCGCGGCGAGCGCGCAGATCATCGCGCCGATGGACGCGAAGCGCGCGTGGATGTTCAAGGTGCCGCAGAACGACCAGCTGATGGCGGACGCGATCGCCGGCTACATGGCGAAGCACGGCGTGAAGACGATCGGCTTCATCGGCTTCGCCGACGCGTACGGCGACAGCTGGTACAACACGTTCAACGCGGCCGCGGCGAAGAACGGGTTGAAGGTGGTGTCGAACGAGCGCTACAACCGCACCGATGCGTCGGTGATGGGGCAGGTGCTGAAGCTGCTGGGCTCGAACCCCGACGCGGTGCTGATCGCCGGTTCCGGCACGCCGGCCGCGCTGCCGGCCAAGACGCTCAAGGAGCGCGGCTACAAGGGCAAGGTGTACCAGACGCACGGCGTCGCGAACAACGACTTCCTGCGCGTGTGCGGCAAGGATTGCGAAGGCGAGATCCTGCCGGCCGGTCCGGTGCTCGTGACCGACCAGCTGCCGGACTCGAATCCGGTGAAGAAGCCGGCGCTCGGCTACAAGGCTGCGTACGAGAAGGCGTATGGCGCGGGCTCGCTGGCGACCTTCGGCGGGCATGCGTGGGATGCGGGGCTGCTGCTCCAGCGTGCGATTCCCGACGCGCTGAAGAAGGGCCAGCCGGGCACCGAGGCGTTCCGCGAGGCGCTGCGCGCGTCGCTCGAGAGCGTGAAGGACCTGCCCGTGTCGCACGGCGTGATCAACATGACGTCGACCGACCACAACGGCTTCGACACGCGTGCGCGCGTGATGGTGCAGATCGTCGACGGCAAGTGGAAGCTGCAGGCCGAGTAAGCATCACGTGAAACCGGTGGGCGCGGCGCGAACGGCGCCGTGCGCGCCGTCGGCAGCGCGGCGGGCCTGGCGGCCCGCGCTCGCGCCGCATGGAATGTCCGGGAAGCCGCCGCACGCCGCCTGATCTTCCGGTCTTGGCGTCCGCGCGCGCGGGCCGCTCCCGTCGCCGTTTCTCCGCAGCATTCTCGATACACGAAACGTATGGATTTCTCGATTGCGGCGATCCTCGCGCAAGACGGCATCACGACCGGCGCCATTTATGCATTGCTGTCGCTGGCGCTCGTGCTGGTGTTTTCCGTCACGCGGGTGATCTTCATTCCCCAGGGCGAATTCGTCGCCTACGGCGCGCTCACGCTTGCGGCATTGCAGGCGCAGAAATTTCCCGCGACCTGCTGGCTGCTGTTCGTGATGGGCATCGCGTGCTTCATGCTGGAAGTCGGCGGCCTGGTCCGCCATCGCGAACGCCGCCATCAGCTCGGCCGCACGCTCGCGACGCTGGCGAGCCGCTACGTGCTGCTGCCGCTTGCGGTGTTCGCGCTCACGCGCAGCTTTGCCGCGCAGCCGCTGCCGATGCTCGCGCAGATCGCACTGACGCTCGCGATCGTCGTGCCGATGGGGCCGTTCGTCTACCGGCTCGTCTATCAGCCGATCGCAGAGGGCACGACGCTGCTGCTGCTGATCGTGTCGGTCGCCGTCCATTTCGCGATGGTCGGCCTCGGGCTCGTGATGTTCGGCGCGGAAGGCTCGCGTACCAACGGATTCGCGGATGCGTCGCTGTCGGTCGGCAGCATGACGGTGTCGGTGCAGAGCATTCTCGTGGTCGTGACCGCGCTGGTGCTGATCGGTGCGCTCTACGTGTACTTCGGTCGCACGATCGCCGGCAAGGCACTGCGCGCGACGTCGGTGAACCGGCTCGGCGCGCGGCTCGTCGGCATCGGCACGACCGAAGCCGGGCGGCTGGCGTTCACGCTGGCAGCGGGGCTCGGCGTGCTGTCCGGCATCCTCGTCGGCCCGCTGACGACCATCTATTACGACTCCGGCTTCCTGATCGGCCTGAAGGGTTTCGTCGGCGCGATCATCGGCGGGCTGGTCAGCTATCCGCTCGCGGCCGCGGGCTCGCTGCTCGTCGGCGTGCTCGAATCGTATTCGTCGTTCTGGGCGAGCGCGTACAAGGAAGTGATCGTGTTCACGCTGATCATCCCGGTGCTGCTGTGGCGAAGTTTCGCGACGCCGCATGCGGAAGAGGAAGAGGAGTGACGCGATGAAGACGATGGTACGCAACAAGACCTTCTGGGTGTTTCTCGTGGTGCTGTTCGCGCTGCCGGTGCTGCCCGGCGCGCTGCAGGTGCCCGAATACTGGATCACGCTGCTGAACTACATCGGCCTCTACGCGATCGTCGCGATCGGGCTCGTGCTGCTGACGGGTGTCGGCGGGATGACGAGTTTCGGGCAGGCCGCGTTCGTCGGCATCGGCGCGTATGCGACGGCGTTCCTGACGACGCGATACGGCGTGTCGCCGTGGCTCGCGCTGATCGTCGGCGTCGTGCTGACGGCGCTCGTCGCGCTCGTGCTTGGCGCGGTCACGATGCGCCTGTCCGGGCACTTCCTGCCGCTCGGCACGATCGCGTGGGGCCTCGCGCTGTTCTATCTGTTCGGTAATCTCGAGCTGCTAGGCAAGTACGACGGGATCAACGGGATTCCGGCGCTGAACCTGTTCGGCATCGAACTCGGCAGCGGCCGCAGCCTGTACTTCCTGATCTGGGCCGTCGTGCTGGCGGCGATCGTGTCGGTGCAGAACCTGCTCAACAGCCGCCCCGGCCGTGCGATCCGCGCGCTGCGCGGCGGCGGGGTGATGGCCGAGGCGATGGGCGTGAACACCGCATGGATGCGCGTCGTGATCTTCGTCTACGCGGCCGTGCTCGCGGCGGTATCGGGCTTCCTGTACGCGCACTTGCAGCGCGCGGTGAACCCGACCCCGTTCGGGCTGAACCACGGGATCGAATTCCTGTTCATGGCCGTGGTGGGCGGCGTGTCGCACGTGTGGGGCGCGGTGCTCGGTGCGGCGATCCTCACCGTGCTGCAGGACTACCTGCAGACGCTGCTGCCGAAGCTGCTCGGCTCGGAAGGCAACTTCGAGATCATCGTGTTCGGCGTGCTGATGGTGCTGCTGCTGCAGTACGCGCGCCAGGGCGTGTGGCCGTTCGTCGCGAAGCTGTTTCCGCGCGGGCCGCGCGCACATGTGCCCGACCAGGCCGATCCACTGCCGCTGCGTGAGAAACCGTTGGCCGGCGAGCCGCTGCTCGTCGTCGACAACGCGCGCAAGCAGTTCGGCGGGCTGGTGGCCGTCAACGACGTCAGTTTCGACGTGAAGGCGGGGCAGATCATCGGCCTGATCGGCCCGAACGGCGCCGGCAAGTCGACCACGTTCAACCTCGTGACCGGCGTGCTGCAACCGACCGGCGGCACGATCACGTTCCGCGGCGAGCGGATCGACGGGCTCACGTCGCGTCAGATCGTCCGGCGCGGGATCGGCCGTACGTTCCAGCACGTGAAGCTGCTGCCGACGATGACGGTGCTCGAGAATGTCGCGATCGGCGCGCATCTGCGCGGCCATACGGGCGTGTGGCGCAGCATCGCGCGGCTCAACGCGCACGAGGAGGCGCAACTGCTGGCCGAAGCGGCACGCCAGATCCGCCGCGTCGGGCTCGAAAAGCACCTGTACGACGAAGCGGGCAGCCTCGCGCTCGGCCAGCAGCGGATTCTGGAAATCGCACGCGCGCTGTGCTGCGACCCGACGCTGCTGCTGCTCGACGAGCCGGCCGCCGGGCTGCGCTACCAGGAGAAGCAGCAACTTGCTGATCTGTTGCGGCGCCTGAAGGCCGAAGGGATGAGCGTGTTGCTCGTGGAACATGACATGGATTTCGTGATGAATCTCACCGATCGGCTGGTGGTGATGGAATTCGGCACGCGGATCGCGGAAGGGCTGCCGCAGGATGTGCAGCAGGATCCTGCGGTGCTCGAAGCGTATCTGGGCGGGGTGGAGTGATGGCGGCGGACACGACGATGCCGATTCTCGAGGTGCGCGGACTGGCGGTCCGGTACGGGACAGTCGAGGCGCTGCACGGTGCGGCGATCAAGGTGGGCGCCGGGCAGATCGTCAGCGTGATCGGCCCGAACGGTGCCGGCAAGTCGACGATGCTGAACGCGATCATGGGTGCGTTGCCGGTGACCGGGCATGCGTCGGGCGCGGTCATGTACCGTGGCAACGACGTGGGCGCGCTGCCGGTCGAGCGGCGTGTCGCGCGCGGGATGTGCCTCGTGCCGGAAAAGCGCGAGCTGTTCAGCACGATGACGGTCGAGGACAACCTCGTGCTGGGCGCGTATCGCCGCAAGCTCGCGGGCGAGTCGAACTTCCTTGACCAGCTCGATCATGTGTTTGCGCTGTTTCCGCGGCTCAAGGAGCGGCGCAAGCAGGCGGCCGGTACGCTGTCGGGCGGTGAGCGGCAGATGCTTGCGGTGGGCCGCGCGCTGATGGGCAAACCCGACCTGCTGATGCTCGATGAGCCGAGCCTCGGGCTGGCGCCGCTGATCGTAAAGGAGATTTTTCATATCATCAGCGCGTTGCGCGGCACAGGTGTCGCGACGCTGCTCATCGAGCAGAACGCGCGGGCGGCACTGCAGATCTCGGACTACGGCTATGTACTGGAGACGGGTGAGTTGGCGCTGGAAGGGCCGGCGGCCGAGCTGGCGCAAAATCCGCGCGTGATCGAAACCTACCTCGGGCTGGCGAAGAAAACGGCTTGATGGTTGCGCGGTTGGCGGGAAACGGGCGGCGTGTTTCACGTGAAACACGCCGTTTTTGTTTTCGGGGGCAGGGCGACGCGTCGATGAATGGGGTTTGGGGATAAGTGCCGGAGCACACAGCCGAAGCGCTGTGATGGGGGCAGGGTGCCTATCGTGCCGGGTTGCACAGGGTAACGAGCGTTGTATGCGCGACAGATCACTATTGCCATGAGACGAACAGCACAGGGGATAAGTATCGGCCGATCGATCGGAAATACTGTGACCGGGCAGGAATGTCGACCCCGGTTTTGCACAGCTTGGCGATGTGCGTCGAGGCCGCGGCGCACATCGCCGTAGCAGGATGGACGGCACAGCTCGGCCGATCGGGCCAAAAAAACGGCGAAATGAACCGGCCCTACCATTCGGATGGCCTTCGGGTGAAAAGCGAACCCGCTATAATTCGGCCCATACATTTCTCAGATAGGTTCGTGCGCAGTCCTGTGTACGGAATCCACCATGCTTTTTCCCACAGAATTTGACGTCATCGTTGTCGGTGGCGGGCACGCCGGCACGGAAGCCGCGTTGGCATCGGCCCGTATGGGCGCGAAGACGCTGCTCCTGACCCATAACATCGAAACGCTCGGGCAGATGAGCTGCAATCCGTCGATCGGCGGCATTGGCAAGGGCCACCTGGTCAAGGAAGTCGATGCGCTCGGCGGCGCGATGGCTGCCGCGACGGACGAGAGCGGTATTCAGTTCCGGATCCTCAATTCATCGAAGGGCCCGGCCGTGCGGGCGACGCGCGCTCAGGCCGACCGTATCCTGTACAAGGCCGCGATCCGCCATCGGCTCGAGAATCAGCCGAACCTGTGGCTGTTCCAGCAGGCCGTGGACGATCTGATGGTCGAAGGCGACCGCGTGGTCGGCGCCGTCACGCAGATCGGCATCCGCTTCCGCGCGCGTGCAGTGGTGCTGACGGCAGGTACGTTCCTCGACGGCAAGATCCACGTCGGTCTGAACAACTATACGGGCGGTCGCGCGGGCGATCCGGCGGCCGTGTCGTTGTCAGCGCGCCTGAAGGAGCTGAAGCTGCCGCAGGGCCGCCTGAAGACCGGTACGCCGCCGCGTATCGACGGCCGCTCGATCGATTTTTCGAAGCTGGACGAGCAGCCGGGCGATCTCGATCCGATTCCCGTGTTCTCGTTCCTGGGCCGCGCGGAACAGCATCCGCAGCAGCTGCCATGCTGGGTCACGCATACGAACGAGCGCACGCACGACATCATTCGCGGCGGCCTCGACCGTTCGCCCATGTATACAGGCGTGATCGAAGGCGTCGGCCCGCGTTACTGCCCGTCGATCGAGGACAAGATTCACCGGTTCGCGTCGAAGGAATCGCACCAGATCTTCCTCGAGCCGGAAGGGTTGACGACCAACGAGTTCTATCCGAACGGGATCTCGACGAGCCTGCCGTTCGACGTGCAGCTTGAGCTCGTGCACTCGATGCGCGGCCTCGAGAACGCGCACATCCTGCGCCCCGGCTACGCGATCGAGTACGACTACTTCGATCCGCGCGCGCTGAAGGCATCGCTTGAGACGAAGGCGATCAACGGGCTGTTCTTTGCGGGCCAGATCAATGGCACGACCGGCTACGAAGAAGCGGCCGCGCAAGGCCTGCTGGCCGGCCTGAATGCCGGCCGCTACGTGCAGGAAAAGGACGCATGGTGCCCGCGTCGTGACCAGGCCTACCTGGGCGTGCTGGTCGACGACCTCGTCACGCGTGGCGTGGCCGAGCCGTACCGGATGTTCACGAGCCGTGCGGAATACCGCTTGAGCCTGCGTGAAGACAATGCGGACATGCGTCTGACCGAGGTCGGCCGCGAACTGGGGCTCGTCGACGACGCGCGCTGGGACGCATTCAGCCGGAAGCGCGACGCTGTTTCACGTGAAACCGAACGCCTGAAGTCGACGTGGGTCACGCCGAAGACGCTGCCGCCGGAAGAGGCGACGGCTTTGCTCGGCAAGGCGATCGATCACGAGTACAGCCTCGCCGAACTGCTGCGCCGCCCGGGCATCAGCTACGACGGCGTGTGCGGCCTGAAGGGTGGCGAATGCGCGCCGGCCGAACCGCTGGCCGACGATCCGGTGCTGCTGGCGCAGATCAAGGAGCAGGTCGAGATCGGCATCAAATATCAGGGCTATATCGAGCGACAGGCGAGCGAGATCGAGCGCAACGATGCGAACGAGAACACGCGCCTGCCGGACGGTATCGACTACCGCGAGGTTCGCGGCCTGTCGTTCGAAGTGAGCCAGAAGCTCAACGAGTTCCGGCCGGAAACGATCGGTCAGGCATCGCGGATCTCGGGCGTCACGCCGGCTGCGATCTCGTTGCTGATGGTGCACCTGAAACGCCGTGGCCTTGGCCGTCGTAACGGCACCGCCGCAGAGGCGACGGAGCAGGGGGACGGCACCGTCCCGACGCAACAATGACGGCGCGTCGCGCGCCGGCGGTTAATCGGGACGTACTTGAACAGATGCTCGTCGACGGCACGGCCGCGCTCGACATCGCATTGACGGATGCACAACGCAATCAGCTGCTCGACTATGTCGCGCTGCTCGGCAAGTGGAACGCGGTCTACAACCTGACCGCGATCCGCGACCCGAAGCAGATGCTGATCCAGCACATTCTCGATTCGCTCTCCATCGTTCCGCATCTGCGCGACCGTGCATCGGCGCGCGTGCTCGACGTGGGTTCGGGTGGCGGGCTGCCCGGCATCGTGCTGGCGATCGTCCAGCCGGACTGGCAGGTGACGTTGAACGATATCGTGCAGAAAAAGTCTGCATTCCAGACGCAAATGCGCGCGGAGCTGAAGCTCGCGAACCTGTCGGTCGTCACCGGGCGGGTCGAATTGTTGCAGCCGGGTGTCGACGTGCCGGAAAAATTCGACATGATCGTGTCCCGCGCCTTCGCGGATCTATCCGACTTCGTTAAACTTGCTCGACATCTCGTCGCGCCCGGCGGATCGATCTGGGCAATGAAGGGTGTTCACCCGGACGACGAAATTGCACGACTGCCGGAAGGCAGCCGCGTAAAGCAGACGATGCGGCTGGCGGTACCGATGCTCGATGCCGAACGGCATCTGATCGAGGTCGTCGTCGACGAGGCGAATTGAAGGCGCGCAGTAGCGCGCCGTTTGTTTGAAGGTAAAGGGAACACACCAACGATGGCAAAGATCTTCTGCGTTGCGAACCAGAAGGGGGGCGTCGGCAAGACGACGACATCGGTCAATCTCGCCGCAAGCCTTGCAGCGCAGGAGCAACGAGTCCTGCTGATCGATCTCGACCCGCAGGGCAACGCGACGATGGGCAGCGGGATCGACAAGGCCGCCTGCGAGTCGACCGTGTACGAAGTGCTGATCGACGGCGTATCGGTGGCGGAAGCGCGCGTGCGTCCGGAGGGCGTCACGTACGACGTGCTGCCGGCCAACCGCGAGCTGTCCGGTGCCGAGATCGAGCTGATCGGCATCGACAACCGCGAGCGTCGGCTGAAAGCCGCGCTCGAGCACGTGGCCGACGACTACGACTTCGTGCTGATCGATTGCCCGCCGACGCTGTCGCTGCTGACGCTGAACGGACTGTGCGCGGCGCATGGCGTCGTGATCCCGATGCAGTGCGAGTACTTCGCGCTGGAAGGGCTGTCGGATCTCGTCAACACGATCAAGCAGGTTCACGCGAACATGAATCGCGACCTGAAGATCATCGGTTTGCTGCGCGTGATGTTCGATCCGCGCATCACGCTGCAGCAGCAAGTCTCCGATCAACTGAAAGCGCACTTCGGCGACAAGGTGTTCGACGCGGTGATCCCGCGCAACGTGCGCCTGGCGGAAGCGCCGAGTTACGGGTTGCCGGGCGTCGTGTTCGACCGCAACTCGCGCGGTGCGCAGGCATATATCCAATTCGGTGCCGAGATGATCGACCGCGTGCGCGCGTTCGAGGTGTCGTGATCCGGACATGAGCGAAGCGAGGAAGAAAGACATGAACGCGGTACCAAAGAAGAAGGGCTTGGGACGTGGCCTCGAAGCGCTGCTCGGCGGCAGTGCGGACATCACCGAAGCGGTGAAGATCGAAGGGGCGCCGAACACGCTCGCGCTCGGCAAGCTGCAGGCCGGCAAATACCAGCCGCGGACACGTATGGACGAAGGCAGCCTGCAGGAACTGGCGGCCAGCATTCGCGCGCAAGGCGTGATGCAGCCGATCCTGGTGCGACCCATTTCGTCTGACAAATACGAGATCATCGCCGGCGAGCGACGTTTCCGCGCGGCACGCCTGGCCGGTCTCGATGAAGTGCCGGTGCTCGTGAAGGACGTGTCCGATCAGGCTGCTGCCGCGATGGCGCTGATCGAGAACATCCAGCGCGAGGACCTGAACCCGCTGGAAGAGGCGCACGGTATCCAGCGCCTGCTCGACGAGTTCGGTTTCACGCACGAACAGGCGGCCGAATCGGTCGGCCGTTCGCGCAGCGCGGTGTCGAACCTGCTGCGCCTGCTGAACCTCGCTTCGCCGGTGCAGACGATGCTGCTGGCCGGCGATCTCGACATGGGCCACGCGCGTGCGCTGCTCGCGGTCGACGCGGCGACGCAGATCACGCTCGCGCACCAGGTGGTCAACAAGCGCATGTCGGTGCGCGAGACCGAGAAGCTGGTCGCGCACACGACGAAGGAAGCGCCGACGGTGAAGGCGCGCGCGAAGGATGACGGCGGCCGCGACACGCGCCGTCTCGAAGAGGAGTTGTCCGACCTGCTCGCGTCGACGGTGAAGATCAAGCTCGGCCGCCGCGGGCGAGGGCAGGTGATGATCGATTTCGGCAACCTCGATGCGCTCGAGGGCATTCTCGTGCGCCTGCGCGGCAACGTCGCGACCGAAGAGTAACGAGGCGCGATTGATAGAGAACACGGGCGCGGCGGCGCCACGCCGGTGGCTTGCCTGGCTGTTGAAGGAGCCTGTGCTGTCGGTACTGGCGCTTGCACTGATTATTCTGCAATGGTTGCATCCGCAACCAATCGCCGCACTGGCCGAGCGCGTCGACTGGCAGACCGTCGCGACGCTCGCGGGCCTGCTGATGCTGACCAAGGCGCTCGAGTTGTCCGGATGCCTGATGTGGCTCGCGCATCGCATCGTGCATCACGTGCATTCGGAGCGCGGGCTCGCGATGCTGCTCGTCGTGTTCGCGGCGGCACTCGCGATGTGGCTCACCAACGACGTTGCGCTGTTCGTCGTCGTGCCGCTGATGGTGTCGCTGCGCGCGCTGACGCCGCTGCCGTTCCGGCGGCTCGTGATCGTGGTCGCGCTGGCCGTCAACGCGGGGTCCGTCGCGACGCCGCTCGGCAATCCCCAGAACCTTTTCCTGTGGCAATTGAGCGGCATGTCGTTCGGCCGCTTCGTCGTCACGCTCGGGCCGCTCGCGCTGGCGCTGATGGCGCTGCTGCTCGTGCTGACGGCGTGCGCGTTTCGCGCGAAACCGCTCGACCTGTCGGGCGACGTCGAGGCCGTTCCCGTGCAGCGCATGCACGCGCTGCTCGCGGCGGTGCTGTTCGGTGCATTCGTGCTGCTGGCCGATGCGCACCATCCGGTGCCGGCCCTGATCGCCGTCGTGATCGCGCTGCTGGTGGCAAAACGTGACGCAGTCCTGAAGATCGACTGGCTGCTGCTGCTGATCTTCGTGCTGATGTTCGTCGTGCTGCGTAGCGCGGCCGCGCTGCCCGTCGTCCACGACGCGATCGCGCGGACCCATCTCGATTCGCCGCTGCGTGTGTTCGCGGCAGGTGCGGTGCTGTCACAGGGAATCAGCAACGTGCCGGCGGCCATCCTGCTGTCGGAATTCACGCACGACTGGCGTGCGCTCGCGTTCGGCGTATCGGTCGGTGGCTTCGGTTTCGCGATCAGTTCGCTCGCGAACCTGATCGCGGTGCGTCTCGCGAAGGAGCCGCGCATGTGGCTGCCGTTTCACCTGGTGTCGATTCCGTTCGCGATCGCGAGCGCGGCACTGGGGGCGTGGTTGCTCATTCACGGTTGAGCGGCGCGGCCGCCTGCGGTGCAGGCGTGCTGCAAGCCGGGCGGGGAGGGCGCGCGGCGTTCCCGCTCGTTGCGAAGCCGGGCTGTTGATAAGTGCGGCGATTCACAGTCGATATTCTGTGGCGGCACAACAACTGATTGCGAGCCTCGTTCCGCTCGCGGCCGAGCGCATTTCGCGCGTTGCGCCCAACGCGGTGCTCACGCTATTTCCTTTGTTCCGCATCGTTGCGCCGGGTCGTTTTACGTGGTCGCGTCACAGCAGCATTCCTGCTGCGATCGCGTCGCGTCGATGACGCCCGTGCCAGGCATCGATGTCGCGTCATCTCCTCGTCGCCGGACTTTTTCGGGCAAGAAATACCGGTGCAGGAAGGCGACCTTACAACTGTCATCGTACCTCGTCGATTCGCGCGTTTTTCACATGATGAGGCGTCGTTTTGCACAGGTTTTTGTCGCTTCTAAAGCCTTGAATCACTTGCAACTATCGCTTACAATCGCCCGGATTTGTTAGCTAGGCACCCCTGAAAGCTTTCGGAAAGTCTGGGGCCGGGTTCAAGGATTTTGCGGAAAATTGCGATGGCGGGTCAGGCGCCGAACGACAGGCACGATGATCACCGAGCGCAACGCACCGCTTCAGCGGCCGGCGAGCGGCGCGAGTCCGATGCCGACGACTGGGATGCCGAGCAACAAGATAACAACATCGTTCCGCTCACGCGGACGGAAGCCGAGAGGCTGTTCGGTCCGAACGTGAGCAAGCCGTCGCGCGTGACCCCCTACAAGGTGGTGGCCGCGCAGGTGGTCTTGTCCCTGGTTGCAACGCTGGCGTGGTGGCTGTTTTCAAAGTCGCCGGGCGCCGCTGCGCAGTCCGCGTTTCTGGGCGGGGCGATCGGCTGGGTGCCAAGCGCGTTGTTCGTGGCACGACTGAAGGCAGGTGGCTCGGCCACCGTCATGAGCTGGGTGATGGGCGAAGCCCTGAAGCTCGGCCTGACGATCGGGATGTTCGCAGCAGTGGCGTTCGGCTGGGCCGGCGTGCACTGGGTGCCGTTCCTGATCACGTACCTCGTCGTGCTGAAGACGTACTGGATCGCGCTGGCCTGGCGGTAAGAAACAAGCAGCGTGCGGTTTCGACAACGAACCGCACCGGCCCGTTCCCGCAATAGCGTATTGCGGAACGGGGCAAAACGATTTTCGACAATTTGGGTGGCATTAACGATATGGCAGCTAGCGAAGGCACGCGTCCGGATCCGTCCGAGTACATTGCGCACCACTTGCAGAATTTCTCCACCTCGCATCAGACGTCGATTTTCGATATCCACGTCTGGAATCTCGATACGCTGTTCTGGTCGATCGTGTGCGGCATCGTGACGATCCTCCTGCTGCGTCTGGCCGCCCGCAAGGCGACGTCGGGCGTGCCGGGCCGTTTCCAGTGCGCGATCGAGATGCTCGTCGAAATGGTCGAAGACCAGTCGAAGGCCATCGTCCACGGCAATCGTACCTTCATCGCTCCGCTCGCCCTCACGGTGTTCGTGTGGGTGACGCTGATGAACTCCCTCGACTTCCTCCCGGTCGACCTGCCGGGCCGCGTGATCGGCCTGCTCGGTCTGTCGGACGTGATTTCCCACCATCGCATCGTCCCGACGGCCGACCTGAACGGCACGCTCGGCATCGCGCTCGGCGTGTTCGTCCTGATGATCTACTACAGCATCAAGATCAAGGGCGCGGGCGGCTTTGTGCATGAGCTGCTGTCGGCCCCGTTTGGCGCCCACCCGCTGCTGTGGATCCCGAACCTCGCGCTCAACATCGTCGAATATCTCGCGAAGACCGTCTCCCTCGGTATGCGGCTGTTCGGCAACATGTACGCGGGTGAGCTGTTGTTCCTGTTGATCGCCCTGCTCGGCAGCATGTGGAGCTTCGGTGGCGACGCAACGTTCCTCGGCTTCATTGGTCACGTGATCGCGGGCAGCGTCTGGGCAATCTTCCACATCCTGATTGTTCTGTTGCAGGCATTCATTTTCATGATGCTGACGCTGGTGTATCTCGGCCAGGCGCACGACAAGCACTAAGCGCGGCGTGCAAGAAAGAGTCTTCGTTTTAGTTTTTTAATTCTCAGTTCCAAGTCTTTTCACAAAGGAGTGATCATGCAAGCTTACATCGCCAACATCCAGGGTCTGACCGCCATCGGTATCGGCATCATCATCGGCCTGGGTGCAATCGGCGCCTGTATCGGTATCGCGCTGATGGGTGGCAAGTACATCGAAGCGTGCGCACGTCAGCCGGAACTCATCAACCCGCTGCAAACGAAGATGTTCCTGCTGGCCGGCCTGATCGACGCTGCATTCCTGATCGGTGTTGGTGTCGCAATGCTGTTCGCGTTCGCGAACCCGCTCCTGTCGAAGCTCGCAGGCTAAGGTTCCTCGGAAATATGCGCCCGGCGCAAGCCGGCGCAGGGCGGAACGGAGACTTGGGGCGCTGATCGAATGCAACTCGATGAGCGCCTTACCGTTTCATTTTTCCGGATAGCAGATAAGGAAACACCGTGAATCTCAACGCAACTCTGTTTGCGCAAATGGTCGTGTTCCTGGTCCTCGCGTGGTTCACGATGAAGTTCGTGTGGCCGCCGTTGATCAACGCCCTCGACGAACGTTCGAAGAAGATCGCCGACGGCCTCGCCGCCGCGGAGAAGGGCAAGGCGGAACTCGACGCAGCGCACAAGCGCGTGGACCAGGAACTCGCGCAGGCCCGTAACGACGGCCAGCAGCGCATCGCCGACGCTGAAAAGCGTGCCCAGGCGGTCGCCGAGGAAATCAAGGCCAACGCCCAGGCTGAAGCCGCCCGCATCGTCGCCCAGGCGAAGGCGGAAGCAGAACAGCAAATCGTGAAGGCGCGCGAAGCGCTGCGTGGCGAAGTCGCCTCGCTGGCCGTGAAGGGCGCCGAGCAGATCCTGAAGCGCGAAGTCGATCAAACGGCCCACGCCCAACTGCTGAATCAACTGAAAGCCGAGCTCTGATCATGGCCGAACTTGCAACCATCGCCCGCCCTTACGCAGAAGCGCTGTTCCGCGTGGCCGAGGGAGGTGACATCGCCGCCTGGTCCACGCTCGTGCAAGAGCTGGCCCAGGTTGCGCGTCTGCCGGAAGTGCTGTCGGTCGCGTCGAGCCCGAAGGTGACGCGCACGCAAGTGGTCGAGCTGCTGCTTGCTGCGGTGAAGTCGCCGGTCGCGGCCGGCGCAGAAGCGAAGAACTTCGTGCAGATGCTGGTCGACAATCATCGTATCGCGCTGCTGCCGGAAATTGCCGAGCAGTTCGAGGCGCTCAAGAACGAACGTGAAGGTGCAGCCGACGCCGAGATCGTGAGCGCGTTCCCGCTGAACGGCGCGGATCTCGAAAGTCTCGTCTCTGGCCTCGAACGCAAGTTCAAGCGCAAGCTGAAGCCGACGGTCGAAGTCGATTCGTCGCTGATCGGCGGCGTGCGCGTGACGGTCGGCGACGAAGTGCTCGACACCTCGGTTCGCGCGCGCCTCGCATCGATGCAGGCTGCCTTGACCGCCTGAGCGCCACGCCGGCACGCAACAGAATTGACTATCAGGAGCGAATAATGCAACTCAATCCCTCTGAGATCAGCGAGCTGATCAAGAGCCGGATCCAGGGCCTTGAAGCGAGCGCAGACGTTCGCAACCAGGGCACCGTGATCTCCGTGACCGACGGTATCGTGCGCATCCACGGCCTGTCGGACGTGATGCAGGGCGAAATGCTCGAGTTTCCGGGCAACACGTTCGGCCTCGCGCTGAACCTCGAGCGCGACTCGGTCGGCGCTGTGATTCTCGGCGAATACGAACACATCTCGGAAGGCGACGTCGTCAAGACGACGGGCCGCATCTTGGAAGTCCCGGTGGGTCCGGAACTCGTCGGCCGCGTGGTCGATGCGCTCGGCAACCCGATCGACGGCAAGGGCCCGGTCAACGCGAAGCTGACCGACGCGATCGAAAAGATCGCTCCGGGCGTGATCTGGCGTAAGTCGGTGTCGCAGCCGGTGCAGACGGGCATCAAGTCGATCGACGCGATGGTGCCGATCGGCCGTGGCCAGCGTGAGCTGATCATCGGCGACCGTCAGTGCGGCAAGACCGCGGTGGCGATCGACGCGATCATCAACCAGAAGGGCAAGGACCTGGTCTGTATCTACGTCGCGATCGGCCAGAAGGCTTCGTCGATCATGAACGTGGTTCGCAAGCTCGAAGAAACGGGCGCGATGGAATACACGATCGTCGTCGCCGCTTCGGCTTCGGATTCGGCCGCGATGCAGTACCTGGCACCGTACGCCGGCTGCACGATGGGCGAATACTTCCGCGACCGCGGTCAAGACGCGCTGATCATCTATGACGACTTGACCAAGCAGGCTTGGGCATACCGTCAGATCTCGCTGCTGCTGCGCCGCCCGCCGGGCCGTGAAGCTTACCCGGGTGACGTGTTCTATCTGCACTCGCGTCTGCTCGAGCGTGCTGCTCGCGTGTCGGAAGAGTACGTCGAGAAGTTCACGAACGGCGAAGTGAAGGGCAAGAGCGGCTCGCTGACGGCACTGCCGGTCATCGAAACGCAGGCTGGCGACGTGACCGCGTTCGTTCCGACGAACGTGATCTCGATCACCGACGGCCAGATCTTCCTGGAAACCGACCTGTTCAACGCAGGCATCCGCCCGGCAATCAACGCCGGTGTGTCGGTGTCGCGAGTCGGCGGCGCCGCTCAGACGAAGGTCGTGAAGAAGCTGTCGGGCGGTATCCGTACCGACCTCGCGCAGTACCGTGAACTGGCCGCATTCGCGCAGTTCGCATCGGACCTCGACGAAGCGACCCGCAAGCAGCTCGAGCGCGGCCGCCGCGTGACGGAACTGCTGAAGCAGCCGCAGTACCAGCCGCTGCAGGTGTGGGAACTGGCCGTGTCGCTGTACGCCGCGAACAACGGCTACCTCGACGATCTCGACGTGAAGCAAGTGCTGCCGTTCGAGAAGGGCCTGCGCGACAACCTGAAGACCAGCCACGCTGACCTCATCAAGCGCATCGAAGACACCAAGGATCTCTCGAAGGACGACGAAGGCGCGCTGCGCGCGGCGATCGAATCCTTCAAGAAATCGGGTGCCTATTGATCCGCGAGTGACACACTGAGGCCGCGCGGGTGCTGATGCGCCCGCGCCGCTTCGGTCAAGGAGCAAGCTATGGCTGGAATGAAGGAAATTCGCGGCAAGATCAAGAGCGTGCAAAACACGCGCAAGATCACGAAGGCGATGGAGATGGTGGCCGCATCGAAGATGCGCCGCGCGCAGGAACGCATGCGCGCCGCTCGTCCGTACGCGGACAAGGTCCGTGCCATCGCCGCGCACATGAGCCGTGCGAACCCGGAGTACCGCCACCCGTTCATGGTGGCGAACGACGGCGCGACGACGGCCGGCATCATCCTCGTCACGACGGACAAGGGTCTGTGCGGTGGTCTGAACACCAACGTGCTGCGTGCGACGGTGCAGAAGTTCAAGGAGCTGGAAGAGAAGGGCCAGAAGGTCGACGCCACCGCGATCGGTAGCAAGGGCCTCGGGTTCCTGAACCGCTTCGGCGCGAAGGTGATGTCGCAGGTCGTGCACCTCGGCGACACCCCGCACCTGGACAAGCTGATCGGCGCCGTGAAGACGCAGCTCGATCTGTACTCGGAAGGCAAGCTGTCGGCGGTTTATATCGCTTACACGCGCTTCGTCAACACGATGAAGCAGGAAGCCGTGATCGAGCAGTTGCTGCCGCTGTCGTCGGAGCACTTCGAGGCCGATGACGGTACGCCGGCCACGTCGTGGGATTACATCTACGAGCCGGACGCGCAGGCAGTCGTCGACGAACTGCTCGTGCGTTACGTCGAGGCGCTGGTATACCAGGCTGTCGCGGAAAACATGGCGTCCGAGCAATCGGCGCGGATGGTCGCGATGAAGGCCGCGTCCGACAACGCGAAGACGGTGATCAGCGAACTGCAGCTCGTATACAACAAGAGCCGCCAGGCCGCGATTACGAAAGAACTGTCGGAGATCGTCGGCGGCGCAGCCGCTGTTTAAGCGCGCGCCCGGGACGACAACTGCGCCTTTGCGCGAGTAAAGAATCAGGTATTTAAAGGAAAAGCGATGAGTACTGCTGCTTTGGTAGAAGGCAAGATCGTACAGTGCATCGGCGCCGTTATCGACGTGGAATTCCCGCGCGACAGCATGCCGAAGATCTACGACGCGCTCATTCTCGATGGCTCGGAACTGACGCTCGAAGTCCAGCAGCAGCTGGGTGACGGCGTGGTCCGTACCATTTGTCTGGGTGCATCCGACGGCCTGCGCCGCGGCCTGACCGTGAAGAACACGGCAAAACCGATTTCGGTGCCGGTCGGCAAGCCGACCCTCGGCCGTATCATGGACGTGCTCGGCCGTCCGATCGACGAAGCTGGCCCGATCGAAAGCGAAGTGACGCGTTCGATCCACCAGAAGGCTCCGGCGTTCGACGAACTGTCGCCGTCGACCGAACTGCTCGAAACGGGTATCAAGGTTATCGACCTGATCTGCCCGTTCGCAAAGGGCGGCAAGGTTGGCCTGTTCGGCGGTGCTGGCGTGGGCAAGACCGTCAACATGATGGAGCTCATCAACAACATCGCGAAGGAACACGGCGGTTACTCCGTGTTCGCGGGCGTGGGCGAGCGTACCCGTGAAGGGAACGACTTCTACCACGAAATGAAGGACTCGAACGTTCTCGACAAGGTCGCGCTGGTGTACGGCCAGATGAACGAGCCGCCGGGCAACCGTCTGCGCGTCGCGCTGACCGGCCTGACGATGGCCGAGCACTTCCGTGACGAAGGCCTCGACGTGCTGTTCTTCGTCGACAACATCTACCGTTTCACGCTGGCCGGTACCGAAGTGTCGGCACTGCTCGGCCGTATGCCGTCGGCAGTGGGCTATCAGCCGACGCTGGCTGAAGAAATGGGCAAGCTGCAGGAACGCATCACGTCGACCAAGAAGGGCTCGATTACGTCGGTTCAGGCCGTGTACGTCCCTGCGGATGACTTGACCGACCCGTCGCCGGCCACGACCTTCGGCCACCTGGACGCAACCGTCGTTCTGTCGCGTGACATCGCTTCGCTGGGTATCTACCCGGCGGTCGACCCGCTCGACTCGACGTCGCGCCAGATCGACCCGAACGTGATCGGTGAAGAGCACTACTCGATCACCCGTCGCGTTCAGCAGACGCTGCAGCGCTACAAGGAACTGCGCGACATCATCGCGATTCTGGGCATGGACGAACTGTCGCCGGAAGACAAGCTGTCGGTCGCGCGTGCGCGTAAGATCCAGCGTTTCCTGTCGCAGCCGTTCCACGTCGCTGAAGTGTTCACGGGTTCGCCGGGCAAGTACGTGCCGCTGAAGGAAACGATCCGTGGCTTCAAGATGATCGTCGACGGCGAGTGCGACCACCTGCCGGAGCAGGCGTTCTACATGGTCGGTACGATCGACGAAGCCTTCGAAAAGGCCAAGAAGATCTCGTAAGGGGCGGGCGTAACGCAGCGGGCGCCGTGCGTCCGTGATGGATACCATGATGGTATCTTTTCGCGGATCGGAGCCCATGCGACACGCTCAACCCGCCGTGCATGGGATCGGAGTCAGCGCGCAAGTGTCCGCTCCGATCGACCGCCGCGAGGAAAGAGTAAGCGCTGAAGCGCCAACTCTTTCCAAGCGCGGCATGGGACGGGAGTAAGCGCTAAAGCGCCAACTCCCGTCGGCAGGAGTCGATATGGCAACCATCAAAGTAGACGTCGTCAGCGCGGAAGAGCAGATCTTCTCGGGCGAGGCGAAATTCGTCGCGCTGCCGGGCGAAACGGGTGAGCTGGGTATTCTGCCGGGTCACACGCCGCTGATCACGCGGATTCGTCCGGGTGCGGTGCGCATCGAAGTCGAGGGCGGCAACGACGAATTCGTGTTCGTCGCGGGCGGCATTCTCGAAGTGCAGCCGGGCGCCGTGACGGTGCTCGCCGACACCGCGATCCGCGGCAAGGACCTCGATGCGGCGAAAGCCGAGGAAGCGCGCAAGCGTGCCGAGGAAACGCTGCAGAACGCGAAGTCGGACCTCGACCTCGCAAAGGCGCAATCCGAGCTCGCGACCGCGATGGCGCAGCTCGAGGCGATTCAGCGCCTCGCGAAGATTCGCAGCCGGCACTAAGCCGCGCGCGCGTATCTCGCGAAAGAAAGCAGCCTTCGGGCTGCTTTTTTTTCGCCCGTCGTTTTCATCTGATTTTTGCGTGCCGGATCATACCGTCCGGTCGTGCTATTTCATCCGTCCGCCGCGATTTGCTGTCAGAGTATCGTCAGCCGCGCGCGTCATCATCCGTGTTGAGGTTATCCGACGCGATTGCGCGGCGGAGGCGGGCGGCGGAAGCGCGCAGGGCGATCAGACAAAAAGGACGGAGACATTCATGGCAGCAGACCTTGGCGTGGGCGCGCTGATCGCGCCCGAAAACGGACTGTCGTACGTGCGCGGCGCGATCGACGTGCCGCTATCCGAAGCGACGATCAGCCGGTTCCTGCTCGACACGGTCGGCCGCTTTCCCGATCGTCCGGCCGTCGTGTTCCGCGAACAGCAGGTGCGCTGGACCTGGCGCGAGTTCGCGCACGAGGTCGACGTGCTCGCGGCCGGCCTGGCCGCGCTCGGGATCGTGAAGGGCGATTGCGTCGGCATCTGGTCGCCGAACCGCAGCGAATGGCTGCTCACGCAGTTCGCGACCGCGCGGATCGGCGCGGTGCTCGTCAACATCAATCCGGCCTACCGGCTCGCGGAACTCGAATACGCGCTGAACAAGGTCGGCTGCAAGGCCGTGATCGCCGCCGAGCGCTTCAAGAGCTCCGCGTACGTCGAGATGCTGCAGACCATCGCGCCGGAGCTCGCGAGCGCGACGCCGGGCAACCTGCAGGCGGCGCGCGTGCCGAGCCTGCGCACGGTCGTGTCGATGGGCGAGGTCGTGCCGGCCGGCATGTTCCGCTTCGCGGACGTGATGGCGCGCGGTCGCGACACGCTCGACGTCGCGCGGCTCGATGCGATCGGCGCGACGCTCGCGGCCACCGATCCGATCAACATCCAGTTCACGAGCGGCACGACCGGCAGCCCGAAGGGCGCGACGCTCACGCACCGCAACGTCGTCAACAACGCGCGCTTCATCGCGATGGCGATGCGGTTCAGCGAGCAGGACTCGCTGTGCATCCCGGTGCCGCTGTATCACTGCTTCGGGATGGTGCTGGCCGTGCTCGCGTGCGTATCGAAGGGCGCGGCGATGGTGTTCCCCGGCGAGGCGTTCGACCCGGTCGCGACGCTCGCGGCCGTCGCCGACGAACGCTGCACCGCGCTGCACGGCGTACCGACGATGTTCATCGCCGAACTCGATCATCCCGAGTTCGCGAAATTCGACCTGTCGACGCTGCGCACCGGGATCATGGCCGGCTCGCCGTGCCCGATCGAGACGATGAAGCGCGTCGTGTCGCAGATGCATCTGTCCGAGATCACGATCGCGTACGGAATGACGGAGACGAGCCCCGTATCGTTCCAGAGCTCGACCGACGATCCGCTCGAGAAGCGCACGACGACGGTCGGACGCATTCAGCCGCATCTGGAAGTGAAGATCGTCGATCCGGAAGGGCGCATCGTGCCGGTCGGCGCGACGGGCGAGCTGTGCACGAAGGGCTATTCGGTGATGCTCGGCTACTGGGACGACGACGCGAAGACGCGCGAAGTGCTGGTCGACGGCTGGATGCATACGGGCGACCTCGCGACGCTCGATGCGGATGGCTACTGCAACATCGTGGGCCGTCTGAAGGACATGGTGATCCGCGGCGGCGAGAACGTGTATCCGCGCGAGATCGAGGAATTCCTGTTCAGGCATCCGAAGATTCAGAGCGCGCAGGTGTTCGGCGTGCCCGATGCGAAGTACGGAGAGGAGCTGTGCGCGTGGATCGTGCTGCGTGCGGACGAGCAGATGTCGGAGGACGACGTGCGCGCGTTCTGCAATGGCCAGATTGCGCACTACAAGATTCCGCGCTACATCCGCTTCGTCGACGAGCTGCCGATGACGGTGACGGGCAAGGTGCAGAAGTTCGTGATGCGCGAACGGATGATCGAGGAACTGAAGCTCGACGTGCAGAAGACCGCTTGAAACGACGGGCGGCCTGAAGGCGGGAAAAGCGCGGCGGCCTTTGAGCCGTTGCGTGCGGGCCGCTGCGTTTTCAATGGACGAAAAAAAGCGGGCTTATTAGCCCGCTAAAAACCACACGCTACGGGGTTAGCGCGAGGAGACCAAAGATGAAACCGAGTCCGGCGGGGGGCCGGAAACGACTCCAACAGGGATGCCCCTCGGAAGGGCTTCGGTACGTGACCGACTGGCTCGCAGCGCTTCGCGTCCGCTCACACTTGGCACACGAGACCGCATCCGTGTTGAAACCGTTGAGGCCCATTGTGGGCGAATTAATGACCCCTCGCGGTAACAAAGTGTTTCAGGTTGTAACGCCCGCCAGATAAGGCTTTCCGGGATTTTTTGCTGTTTTCGGGATCCTGAAAATGGTCATATTTACTTATCGTTTCCGCAGAGTTTTCATCGTGTGCGCGCAATGCGTTTTTCATGCGT
Source organism: Burkholderia sp. B21-005 (assembly GCF_020843965.1). Lineage (NCBI taxonomy): Bacteria > Pseudomonadati > Pseudomonadota > Betaproteobacteria > Burkholderiales > Burkholderiaceae > Burkholderia > Burkholderia sp. B21-005. Next base: position 113,072 of record NZ_CP086301.1, read on the forward strand.
ATCGGCATCGCTGAATTGCCGATTTACACGACCGAACGTGCATCGCATGGCAGCTACCGCGTATGACGATTCATTCGTCGGAAAGATTTTGAAACGTGATCGGCGGCCGCGATAGTCGGCCGTTCGGCCAGTTTCACGGTTTTGCGACCGCCGCGTCCCGCGCCGATGTGTAACGGCGCGGCGCGTTAGGCGTCAGGGACGCGGGGTCGGTGCCCGTTATCGGCCGCCGTTGCCGTGCGCGATCGCGCTTATTTCAGCCACTTGTCGGAAATCGTCTGGTACTCGCCGCTCGATAGCGCGAGGTGCAGCCACTGGTCGACGTACTGCTGGAACGCGACGTCGCCGCGCGGCACCATGTACGCCTTTTCGCCGAACTGGAACGGCTTGTCCGGATGCACGGAGCAGAGGCCCGGATTCAGCTTTTGCTGCAGCAGCGTCTCTGACGCATCCGTCACCATCACGTCCGCCTTGCCCGCGAGGATCTGCTTGAAGATGGTCACGTTGTCAGGGTAGACGCTCAGGTTCGCGTGCGTGAAGAACTGCTTCGCAAAGCGCTCGTTGGTGCCGCCCGGGTTCACGATCACGCGGGTCTCGGGCCGGTCGATCTGCGCGACGGTCTGGTACTTGTCGGCGTCGGCGCAGCGCGCGATCGCCGTCTTGCCGTCGACCACGTACGGCTGCGTGAAGAACACGCGCTTCTGGCGCTCGAGCGTCGTCGATACGCCGCCCACCGCGATATCGCACTTCGCGACAAAGTCGTTGGTGAGGTTCGACCAGCTCGTCTTCACGAAGTCGGCCTTCACGCCGAGCGATTTCGCGAGCGATTCGGCCATGTCGATGTCGATGCCCTCGAAGCGGCCGTCCGTCCGGTAGTACGAATACGGCTTGTAGTCGCCCGTCGTGCACACGCGCAGCGTGCCGCGGGCGAGCACGTCGTCGAGCCGCGAGCCTGCGCCGGCGGGGGACGCGGCTGCGGCGGTCTGAGCGTGCGCGGCGGCGCAGCAAAGCATGGTGGCGGCGGCAAGCGCGGCCAGCGCGAATGTCTTCATCGGTCTCCTCCTTCGTTCGGGTTGATATCAGCGTCCGATCATAACGGAGCCCTCGCGCGCGTCATATGGCCGCCATCGCATCGGCATACGCAGCGGCACGGCCCCGCTCCGGTAAAATGCCGCTTTGCCTTCGCATCGTCGCTCCTACCGTGGCCCATAACCTGCTCAACGACACCTTCCTGCGTGCGCTTCTGCGCGAGCCGACCGACTACACGCCGATCTGGCTGATGCGCCAGGCGGGCCGCTACCTGCCCGAATACAACGCGACGCGCGCACGCGCCGGCAGCTTCCTCGGCCTCGCGAAGAATCCCGACTACGCGACCGAAGTGACGCTGCAGCCGCTCGAGCGCTTCCCGCTCGACGCCGCGATCCTGTTCTCGGACATCCTGACGATTCCCGACGCGATGGGTCTCGGCCTCGACTTTCAGGTCGGCGAAGGGCCGAAGTTCGCGCATCCGGTGCGCACCGAGGCCGACGTCGCGAAGCTCGCGGTGCCGGACATCGAAGCGACGCTCGGCTACGTGACGGGCGCCGTGCGCGAGATCCGCCGCGCGCTGACCGACGGCCAGGGGCGCCAGCGCGTGCCGCTGATCGGCTTCTCGGGCAGCCCGTGGACGCTCGCGTGCTACATGGTCGAAGGCGGCGGGTCGGACGATTTCCGCACGGTGAAGTCGATGGCGTATTCGCGCCCCGACCTGATGCACCGGATCCTCGACGTGAACGCGCAGGCCGTGGCCGCGTACCTGAACGCGCAGATCGAAGCCGGCGCGCAGGCCGTGATGATCTTCGATACGTGGGGCGGCGCGCTGGCGGACGGCGCATACCAGCGCTTCTCGCTCGACTACATCCGCCGCGTGGTCGGCCAGCTCAAGCGCGAGCACGACGGCGAGCGCGTGCCGGTGATCACGTTCACGAAGGGCGGCGGGCTGTGGCTCGAGGAAATCGCGGCGACCGGCGTCGACGCGGTCGGGCTCGACTGGACGGTCAACCTCGGCGCCGCGCGCGAGCGCGTCGCGGGGCGCGTCGCGCTGCAGGGCAACCTCGACCCGACGATCCTGTTTGCGCCGCCGGCCGCGGTGCGCGAGCAGGCGCGCGCGGTACTCGACAGCTACGGCAATCATCCGGGCCACGTATTCAACCTGGGTCACGGCATCTCGCAGTTCACGTCGCCGGATCACGTCGCCGAACTCGTCGACGAAGTGCACAGCCACAGCCGCAAGATCCTTAGCGGAGCGGCGGGCTGAGCGCAAGCGCTGTCATGCTGCACTGCGGCGTGACAGCGTTTCGCTGTCGGCACTAAACAGGGCGCAAGCCCGTACCGGTTGCCGATTCATGGCTTGTCAAGACTTGACTTATGCACATTTTCCACGTTGCAGCGCGGTAGAGCCCTGTATCGGTCGAATTGTCTCGCTATGGTTTGGTAATTTGAATAGCAGCCTTATGGAATAAGGCTCCGCGGGGCGCGGCTGAGGGCGGGCCAAATCGGCGGAAAGCACGGCCCCGCGCGCTTTGCGGCGGTTGAACGGCGAGTTCTCAACAAAGTTATCCACAGGCTGTTCAGGGTATACGGCGATTCCTAATGCGAATCCAAAACTTAGCGCCGAATCTGAAGTTTTACTTTAAGTTCGCCACCTTGACGCGAATGCGGGCGCCGGCCGTTCGCACGACCCGAACCGCCGCCGGAGCGCGCTGATGGGCGATACCTACCTGCGCGTCGCGCTCGACCACCCGCTCGCCACCCTGTTCGACTACCGCTGCGACGTCCAGCCGGCGCCGGAGCCCGGCACGCTCGTCCAGGTGCCGTTCGGCAAGCGGCAGGTCGTCGGGCTCGTGTGCGAAGTGACGGCTCACACCGACGTGCCGCCGTCCCGGTTGCGGGCGATCGACGCAATTTGTACCGAACTGCCGCCGCTGGCGCCGGACTGGCTCGCGCTCGTGTCGTTCGCGGCCGATTACTACCAGCGCGGCCGCGGCGAAGTCGCACTGCCGGCGTTGCCGCAGGCGTTGCGCGATGCGCAGCGCTGGGGGCGGCTGCTGGCGCCGGAGGTGCGCTACCGGCTGAGCGAAGCCGGCCGCGCCGCGCTTCCCGACGCACTGCCCGCGCGCGGGGCCGCGCTGCGGCGGCTCGCGCAGGCGCTCGCCGACACCGATTCGCTGACGTTGCCCGACGCGCGCGCGTTGCACCCGAAGGCGGTCGCCACGCTCGACGACTGGGCGGCGCGCGGCTGGGTCGCGATCGAGGAGATCGGCTGGGCCGATGCGCCTGTGCCCAAAGCTGTGGATAACCTGTCGACAACCAGTGGACGAGCTGTGCCGCCGGCGCTCACCGACCAGCAGGCCGAGGCGCTCGACGCGATCCGCGCCGGGCAGGGTTTCGCACCGTTCCTGCTGCATGGCGTGACGGGCAGCGGCAAGACCGAGGTCTATCTGCATGCGCTTGCCGCGCTGCTCGAGGCGCGACCCGACGCGCAGGCGCTCGTGCTCGTGCCCGAAATCAACCTGACGCCGCAGTTCGAGGCCGCGTTTCGCGCGCGCTTCGCGGGCACGCTCGCAGACGACGCGATCGTCACGCTGCACAGCGGGCTGGCCGAGGGCGAGCGTGCGCGCAACTGGCTCGCCGCGCACACGGGTCGCGCGCGGATCGTGCTCGGCACGCGGCTCGCGGTGCTCGCGTCGCTGCCGACGCTCGCGCTGATCGTCGTCGACGAGGAACACGAGCCCGCGTACAAGCAGCAGGAAGGGTTGCGCTATTCGGCGCGCGATCTCGCAGTGTGGCGCGCGAAGCATCTCGGCATTCCGGTCGTGCTCGGTTCGGCGACGCCGTCGCTCGAAAGCTGGTGGCAGGCCGAGCAGGGGCGCTACACGCGGCTCACGCTGTCGCGCCGCGCGGTGGCCGACGCGACGCTGCCCACCGTGCGGCTGATCGATCTCGAAGAGGAGCGGCGACGCGGGCGCGCGTCGCTGGGCGGGCTGTCGGGGCCGCTCGTCGCGGCGCTGAAGGCGCGGCTCGAGCGCGGCGAACAGAGCCTCGTGTTCCTGAACCGGCGCGGTTACGCGCCCCAGCTCGCGTGCGACGCGTGCGGCTGGGTCGCCGGTTGCCCGCGCTGCAGCGCATACGTCGTGCTGCACAAGCCCGAGCATGCGCTGCGCTGCCATCACTGCGGCTGGGAAGCGCGTATTCCGCACTCGTGCCCGGAGTGCGGGAACGTCGACATCGCGCCGCTCGGGCGCGGCACGCAGCGCATCGAGGAGGCGCTCGCCGAGGCCGTGGCGGGCGCGCGGATACTGCGGATCGACGCGGACAGCACACGACGCAAGGGCAGCGCGCAGGCGTTGTTCTCGGACGTGCACGCCGGTGAAGTCGACATCCTGGTCGGCACGCAGATGATCGCGAAGGGGCACGACTTCCAGCGCGTGTCGCTCGTCGGCGTGCTCAATGCGGACACCGCGCTGTTCTCGCACGACTTTCGCGCGAGCGAGCGGCTGTTCGCGCAGCTGATGCAGGTGAGCGGCCGCGCGGGGCGCGCCGGGCTGCCGGGCGAGGTGCTCGTGCAGACGCGTTATCCGCGTCACGCGCTGTATCACGCGCTCGGCCGGCAGGATTACGTCGGCTTTGCGAATTCGACACTCGGTGAGCGCCGCGACGCGCACCTGCCGCCGTTCGTCTACCAGGCGCTGCTGCGCGCCGAAGGACGCACGCTCGACGCGGCGCTCGCGTTCCTGCTGCAGGCCGCGGCCGCGCTGCCGGGGCTGCCGGGCGCCGATCGGGTGACTGTATACGACGCGGTGCCGATGACGATCGTGAAGGTCGCGAACGTCCACCGCGCCCAGCTGCTGCTCGAAAGCGCGTCGCGGGCGGCACTGCAGCATGCGCTGCGCGCGTGGCTGCCCGAGCTGCGCGCGCTGAAGGGCGTCCATCGGTGGAGCCTCGAGGTCGATCCGCTGGATATCTGATCCGAGCGCCGTGGCCGCGGCCGTCGTGCCGCGCGCCACCATGTGACGCCATGTGACACCCGGGCCAGCTGTCGAGGCCCCTTCCATACCCGCTTGCGGCACCCGCCGGGCCGCCCCAGTGCAACCGTTTTTCCTCTCCGCCCCTCACCCCGCGGGTTGCCCACGCGCGCCAAATCAGTCCGATCAGGGAAAACACCGATCCGCCGACCACGGGCAACCCCTAGGTTGCAACGATCTAAGTGGCTGATTATATTGGCTAACTTGTAGGTGCAACCAATATCGCAATTCGGTTGCACCTTTTTATTGCGTGCCGTAGGATTTCGCGCATCCTCTCACACCACATTGCCGGGCTCGCACCGGCGCACGAACCCACCATGGCAAGCACGACTCTCGGCGTCAAAGTCGACGACCTTCTCCGCTCGCGCCTGAAAGACGCGGCCGCGCGTCTCGAGCGCACCCCCCACTGGCTGATCAAGCAGGCGATCTTCGCGTATCTCGAGCGGATCGAGCACGGCCAGTTGCCGCCCGAGCTGTCGGGCCACAGCGGCGTGACGGAGCTCGCCGACGGTCAGGCGGCGGACAGCGACGACGACAACTCGCCGCATCCGTTCCTCGAGTTCGCGCAGAACGTGCAGCCGCAATCGGTGCTGCGCGCGGCGATCACGGCCGCGTATCGCCGCCCCGAGCCGGAATGCGTGCCGTTCCTGCTCGGGCAGGCGCGCCTGCCGGCTAACCTGCAGGCCGACGCGCAGGCGCTCGCGACGACGCTCGTCGAGGCGCTGCGCGAGAAGAACTCGGGCGGTGGCGTCGAAGGGCTGATCCACGAGTTCTCGCTGTCGAGCCAGGAAGGCGTCGCGCTGATGTGTCTCGCCGAAGCGCTGCTGCGCATTCCCGACCGCGCGACGCGCGATGCGCTGATCCGCGACAAGATCAGCAAGGGCGACTGGCGTTCGCACGTCGGCCACGCACCGTCGCTGTTCGTGAACGCGGCGACCTGGGGGCTGATGATCACCGGCAAGCTCGTGACGACCAACAGCGAAGCGGGCCTGTCGTCGGCGCTCACGCGCCTGATCGGCCGCGGCGGCGAGCCGCTGATCCGCAAGGGCGTCGACATGGCGATGCGCCTGATGGGCGAGCAGTTCGTCACCGGCGAGACGATTTCCGAGGCACTCGCGAACAGCCGCAAGTACGAAGCGCGCGGCTTCCGCTACTCGTACGACATGCTCGGCGAAGCGGCGACGACCGAAGAGGACGCGCAGCGCTACTACGCATCGTACGAGCAGGCGATCCACGCGATCGGCAAGGCGGCCGGCGGCCGCGGCATCTACGAAGGCCCGGGCATCTCGATCAAGCTGTCGGCGCTGCACGCGCGCTACTCGCGCTCGCAGCAGGACCGCACGATGAGCGAATTGCTGCCGCGCGTGCGCGCGCTGGCGCTGCTCGCGCGCCGCTACGACATCGGCCTGAACATCGACGCGGAAGAAGCCGACCGCCTCGAACTGTCGCTCGATCTGCTCGAGGCGCTGTGCTTCGATCCGGAGCTCGCGGGCTGGAACGGCATCGGCTTCGTCGTGCAGGGCTACCAGAAGCGCTGCCCGTTCGTGATCGACTACCTGATCGACCTCGCGCGCCGCAGCCGTCACCGCCTGATGATCCGCCTGGTCAAGGGCGCGTACTGGGACAGCGAAATCAAGCGTGCGCAGGTCGACGGCCTCGAAGGTTATCCGGTCTACACGCGCAAGATCTACACGGACGTGTCGTACCTCGCGTGCGCGAAGAAGCTGCTCGCGGCGCCCGACGCCGTCTACCCGCAGTTCGCGACGCACAACGCGTACACGCTGGCCGCGATCTATCACCTGGCCGGCCACAACTACTACCCGGGCCAGTACGAATTCCAATGTCTGCACGGGATGGGCGAGCCGCTGTACGAGGAAGTCACGGGCCGCGACAAGCTGAACCGTCCGTGCCGCGTGTACGCGCCGGTCGGCACGCATGAAACGCTGCTCGCGTACCTGGTGCGCCGTCTGCTGGAGAACGGCGCGAACACGTCGTTCGTGAACCGCATCGCGGACAAGTCCGTGTCGGTGAAGGAACTGGTCGCCGATCCGGCCGACGAGGCGTCGAAGGTCGTGCCGCTCGGCGCGCCGCACGCGAAGATCCCGCTGCCGCGCCACCTGTACGGCGACGAGCGTCCCAATTCGATGGGCCTCGACCTGTCGAACGAACATCGTCTCGCGTCGCTGTCGTCCGCGCTGCTCGCGAGCGCGCATCATCCGTGGCGCGCGGCGCCGATGCTCGCCGACGACGCGCTCGCCGACGCACCGGCGCGCGACGTGCGCAACCCGGCCGACCTGCGTGACGTGGTCGGCACGGTCAGCGAAGCGACGGCCGAACACGTGAGCGCGGCGCTCGCGCATGCGGTGGCTGCCGCGCCGATCTGGCAGGCGACGCCGGTCGATGCGCGCGCCGACTGCCTGGTGCGCGCGGCCGACCTGCTCGAAGCGCAGATGCACACGCTGATGGGCCTGATCGTGCGCGAGGCCGGCAAGTCGTTGCCGAACGCGATCGCTGAAATTCGCGAAGCCGTCGACTTCCTGCGCTACTACGCGGCGCAGATCCGCGACGAATTCTCGAACGACACGCATCGTCCGCTCGGCCCCGTGGTCTGCATCAGCCCGTGGAACTTCCCGCTGGCGATCTTCATGGGCCAGGTGGCCGCTGCACTGGCAGCCGGCAACACGGTGCTCGCGAAGCCGGCCGAACAGACGCCGCTGATCGCCGCACAAGCCGTGCGCCTGCTGCGCGAGGCCGGCGTGCCGGCCGGCGCGGTGCAGTTGCTGCCGGGCACCGGCGAGACCGTCGGCGCGGCGCTGGTCGCCGATCCGCGCACGCGCGCTGTGATGTTCACCGGCTCGACCGAAGTCGCGCGCCTGATCAACAAGACGCTGTCCGCGCGCCTCGACCCGGACGGCAAGCCGATTCCGCTGATCGCGGAAACGGGTGGCCAGAACGCGATGATCGTCGACTCGTCGGCGCTCGCGGAGCAGGTGGTCGCGGACGTGCTGCAGTCGTCGTTCGACTCGGCCGGTCAACGGTGTTCGGCGCTGCGCGTTCTGTGTCTGCAGGACGATGTCGCGGACCGCACGCTGACGATGCTCAAGGGCGCGATGCACGAGCTGGCGCTCGGCAACCCGGACCGTCTGTCGACCGACGTCGGCCCGGTGATCGACGCCGAAGCGAAGCAGACGATCGACACGCACGTCGCGACGATGACGGACAAGGGCCACACGGTCACGCAGCTGCCGTCGCCGGAAGCCTGCGCGCACGGCACGTTCGTGCCGCCGACGCTGATCGAGATCGGCAGCATCGACGAGCTCAAGCGTGAGGTGTTCGGCCCCGTGCTGCACGTCGTGCGCTACCGCCGCAATCAGCTCGACAAGCTGCTCGAGCAGATCCGCGCGACCGGTTACGGCCTGACGCTCGGGATCCACACGCGTATCGACGAGACGATCGCGCACGTGATCTCGAACGCGCACGTCGGCAATATCTACGTGAACCGCAACGTGATCGGCGCGGTGGTCGGCGTGCAGCCGTTCGGCGGCGAAGGGCTGTCGGGCACGGGCCCGAAGGCCGGCGGCGCGCTGTACCTGCAGCGCCTGCTCGCGACGCGTCCGTCGGGCCTGCCGCGTTCGCTCGCGCAGACGCTGATCGCCGACGGCTCGGTCGAAGGCGACCAGCGCGGCAACCCGGCGGCGGCGCTCACCGCGCTGCGCGACTGGCTGATCGAGCAGCGCGAACCGGCGCTGGCCGCGCGCTGCGACGGCTATCTGGCGCAGGTGCCGGCCGGCGCGACCGCGGTGCTGACCGGCCCGACGGGCGAGCGAAACACGTATACACTCGGCCCGCGCGGCACGGTCCTGTGCGTCGCGGCGACGCCGAGCGGTGCGCGTGCGCAGTTCGCGGCGGTGCTGGCGACGGGCAACCGCGCATTGTTCGCCGGTGCGGCGGGCGAGGCGCTGGTCGCGGCGCTGCCGGCTGCGCTGAAGGCGCATGCGGCCGTGCGCAAGCAGCCCGACGCGCTGTTCGACGCGGTGCTGTTCGAAGGCGACAGCGACGAACTGCAGACGCTCGTGAAGGACGTCGCGCAGCGCCCGGGCCCGATCGTATCGGTGCAGGGCGTGTCGGCTGGCGCGTTCGAGAACGGCGATGCGGAAGACTACGCGCTCGAGCGACTGCTGACCGAGCGCTCGGTCAGCGTGAACACGGCCGCGGCGGGCGGCAATGCAAATTTGATGACGATCGGCTGACCATCCTTGCCGTTCGGATCAAACAAAGGAAGCGGCAAGGCGATCCCGAAGCCGCTCCATTTACCCTGGTACCAAGGAGATGCTATGCAACACACGATGAAAAAGGTGGCAGGCGCGACGTTCGTCGCTGTCATGTCGCTGGCGGGGACGGCCCATGCGGACGACGTGAAGATCGGTTACGCAGGGCCGATGACGGGCGCCCAGGCTCACTACGGCAAGGATATGCAGAACGGGATCGCGCTCGCGCTGGAAGACTTCAACGCGACGAACCCGAAGATCGGCGGCAAGCCGGTGAAGTTCATGCTCGAGACGCAGGACGACCAGGCTGACCCGCGCACCGGCACGACGGTTGCGCAGAAGCTCGTCGACGACGGCATCAAGGGCATGCTCGGCCACTTCAACTCGGGCACGACGATCCCGGCCTCGCGCATCTACGCGAACGCCGGCATTCCGGAAATCGCGATGGCGACGGCGCCGGAATACACGCAGCAGGGTTACAAGACGACCTTCCGCATGATGACGTCCGACACGCAGCAGGGCTCGGTGGCGGGCACGTTCGCGTCGAAGGATCTCGGCATGAAGAAGATCGCGATCGTCGACGACCGCACGGCCTACGGCCAGGGTCTCGCCGACCAGTTCGAGAAGGCCGCGAAGGCCGGCGGCGCGACGATCGTCGACCGTGAGTTCACGAACGACAAGGCCGTCGACTTCAAGGCGATCCTGACCAAGCTGAAGGCGGCGAAGCCGGACCTCGTCTACTACGGCGGCGCGGATTCGCAGGCAGCGCCGATGGTCAAGCAGATGAAGACGCTCGGCATGACCGCACCGCTGATGAGCGGCGAAATGGTGAAGACGCCGACGTTCCTGAAGATCGCGGGCAACGCGGCCGAAGGCACGATCGCATCGCTGGCAGGTCTCCCGCTCGACGAAATGCCGGGCGGCAAGTCGTACGCCGAGAAGTACAAGAAGCGCTTCGGCGAAGACGTGCAGACCTACTCGCCGTACGCCTACGACGGCGCGATGGCGATGATGAACGCGATGAAGAAGGCCGATTCGACCGATCCGGCGAAGTACCTGCCGGTACTCGCGAAGACCGACATGGCCGGCGTCACGTCGACCCACGTCGCGTACGACGCGAAGGGCGACCTGAAGAACGGCGGCATCACGATGTACAAGGTCGAGAAGGGCGAGTGGAAGCCGCTGAAGAGCATCGGCGGCAAGTAAGCACGATGGTATGACGGGGGTTCGCGGCGCCGTGAAACGGGAGTTTTGCGGTGTCGGCGGCCAGCGTCGAACGCCTGCTGCAAGCGCGATGCGCTTGTGGCGGGCGTTTTTTTACGTCTGCAATAATTTTCGATCGCCGACGACCGCACGGTGCGCGGCGATCTCCAGCCGTTGGCCAGTTCAGCCGTCAACCGAAGCTGACGCTGCTGATGATGACGAAGCCGCGTGTGCCAGCGTCACAGCCCGTTCGCGCGCAGCCTCTCTGCCCGCGTGATCGACTTCAGGTCCAAACAGCGTTTTCTCGACGACGATCGATTCGATGTCCGTAATACCGATGAAGCGCAGCCACGCTTCAAGAAACGGTCGCTGAAAGTCGAACGACTCTGCGGGCGTGCTCGATTGCCTTGAATAGTCGAGGCCTCTCGCATAGATCACGACTGCTTTCTTGCCGTTCAGCAATCCCGCCAACCCGCTCTCGTCATATGAGAAGAGGATGCCGCGGTGGGACACGGCATCGATGAAATGCTTGAGCCTGTAGGGGATGGAAAAATTCCACAGCGGCACGGAGAACAACAGCGTATCCGCGTCGTGCATCCGCTGCGCCAGCTGCCGAAAACCTGCCCACGCTTGCTGCTGGCCTTCGCTGAGCGGCGTGCCGCTCAAGTCCGCGTATTTGGCATCGAGCGCATCGCCGTCGAGTTCCGGCAAGTGCGTCGCCCACAGGTCGAGCACGTCGACCCGATGCTCCGGATGCGCGTCGCGCCAGGCGTCGAGATACGCGTGCGCGACGTCGAGCGATGCGGACCGCGACTTGCGCGGGGAAGATTCGATATGCAGCAAGGTCGACATGGAACCACTCCTGACAGGTTGACGGCCCTCATCAGAACATAGTTCGATTCAAAATATAAACGAAGTATCATCGCGCTAATCAGTAGTATTCGCACTATATTGCGGGGCATCTCATGTTCGATACCGTTTTGCTGCGCTCTTTCGTGGCCGTCGTCCAGGAAGGCGGGTTCACGCATGCCGCGGCCCGTCTGAATCTGACGCAGTCCGCGGTCAGTGCGCATCTGCGGCGCCTGGAAAAACAGATCGGCCGTGACCTGCTCGTGCGCACCACCCGCTCGGTCACGCTCACCGTGGACGGCGAACTGCTGCTGGGTTACGCGCGCGCCATCCTCGCGCTCAATCAGGACGCGCGGGCGCAACTGCTGCGCGAACCGAGCGCCGGCACGATCCGCGTGGGTCTGTCGGAAGACCTCGCCAATGTCAGGCTGATGCATGTGATGCAGGCGTTTGCCGTGCGGTACCCGCGCATCGCATTCAGCATCAGAGTCGGCATCCCGGGCGAACTGCTCCAGGCGCTGGATCACGGTGAACTGGATGTGGTGATGGGTGGACGCTGCCACGACGGGCCCACCGGACGCGTGCTCTGGCGCGAGCCGCTCGTGTGGGCCGGTGCGGATTGGGCGTCGCTCACGCCTGGCGTACCGGTGCCGATTGCGCTGCTGCCGGAACCGTGCCCGTATCGTGAGGCCGCGCTGGCGGCACTGGCCCGCACGCGCGTGGATTACCGGATCGTGCTCGTGTCCCCGAGCAGCGCCGGCCTGTGCGCCGCCGCGCACGCGGGCTTTGCGGTGACGCCGATCGTGCACACACAACTTGCGCACGGCTTGCGTGCGATCCCGCCGGATGCCGGCCTGCCGGCCCTGCCCGATGTCGAGTTCACGATGTTCGCGGCGCCGGGCGCGTCGGCCCGGGTTGTCGATGAACTGGGCAACGCGATCGTGCTGGCATTCGCGCACAAAGGATGACGACGATCATCGCGGCGACAGGGGCGGGAGGCCATCAAGCCGGATAGGCCCGTTGCAGCAACGCGGCGACGTCGAGCGCATGCGGATCGAAGCCGCCCGCGATGCGGCCCCAGTCGGGCGCGGCGAGCCGCGTCGCGACGAACGCGTCGGCGACGGCCGCGGGCGCGTCACGCCGCAGCAGGCACGCCTGCGCGACGAGCGCGAGCCGCTGCGCGAACAGGCGGGCCGACGCCTCGAGCGTGTCGGCCGGCGCCGCGAGCATCGCGCGAAGCGCATCGAGCGCCGCGCGGATGCGCGGTTCGCCCGCGCCGAGGTCGGTCAGTTCGGCGAGCAGCGCCGCGGCCGCGTCGGGTTCGCGCGACACCGCGCGCAGCACGTCGAGGCACATCACGTTGCCGGAGCCTTCCCAGATCGAGTTGACCGGCGCTTCACGGAACAGCCGCGCGATCGGGCCATCGTCGACGTAGCCGTTGCCGCCGAACACTTCCATCACCTCGCCGGTCAGTTCGACCGCGCGCTTGCAGACCCAGAACTTCGCGGCGGGCGTGACGATCCGTTTCCACGCGCGTTCGCGCGGCGAGTCGTCGCGTTCGAACGCGTCGGCGAGCCGCATCGCGAGCACGAGCGCGGCCTCGCTTTCGAGCGCGAGATCGGCGAGCACGGTGCGCATCAGCGGCTGCTCGGCGAGCGCGCGGCCGAACGCGTGGCGCCGGCGCGTGTATGCGATCGCCTGCACGACGCCCTGGCGCAGCATCGCCGCGCTGCCGAGCACGCAGCTCAGCCGCGTGTAGGTGGCCATCTCGATGATGGTCGGAATGCCGCGGCCTTCGTCGCCGAGCATGATGCCCCACGCGTCGTTCAGCTCGATCTCGCTGCTCGAGTTGCTGCGGTTGCCGACCTTGTTCTTCAGCCGCTGGATCTCGACCGCGTTCTTCGTGCCGTCCGGCCGCCAGCGCGGCACGTAGAAGCACGAGGGGCTGCCGGCCTCGGTGCGCGCGACGACCAGGTGCGCGTCGCACATCGGCGCGGAGAAGAACCACTTGTGGCCGCGCAGCCGGTATTCGCCGCCGCGCCCGCCCGCGCCGACCGCGGTCGCGAGCGTCGTGTTCGCGCGCACGTCGGAGCCGCCCTGTTTCTCGGTCATCCCCATGCCGAACCAGATCGAGCGCTTGTCGGCGACCGGCACGTCGCGCGGATCGTAGTCGTCGCTGTAGAGCTTGTCGCGCAGCAGGTCCCACAACGCGGGCTCCTTCTGCAGCACCGGAATCGCGGCCTGCGTCATCGTCGCCGGGCACAGCGTGCCGGCCTCGATCTGGCCGTGCAGGTAGAAGCCGGCCGCGCTCGCGGCCCAGCGGCCGGGGCGCGTATCGCGGAACGGGAGCGACACGAAGCCTTCGTTGCGGTACAGGCCGAGCAGCGTGTGCCAGGCCGGATGGAAGTCGACGCGGTCGATGCGCCGGCCGCGCCGGTCGAACGCGTTCAGCTCCGGCGTGTAGCGGTTCGCTTCGTCGGCGAGGCGTGCGGTGTCGGCGCTGCCGAGCCGCGCGCCGTATGCGTCGAGCCGCGGCACGGCCCAGTCGGCGCCCGCGCGGGCCAGTGCGTCGCGCAGCGCGATGTCGGTGGCGAAGGGGTTATAGTCGACCAGTTCGTCGAACTGGTTCGTGACGGCATGGTTCGATTCGGTCATCGGGCTGTCTCCGGTCTCGTGCTTCGCGGTCTGCCGCTCGGGCGCCGTCGCGCTGGCGATTGCGCGCCAGCGCCGGCTTCCGGTCAAACGTGTATCCGCTGAATTTCAGAGTAGCAAATATGCCGCCGCGACATGTTCAGGTTCCGGCGCCGCCCGGCCAGCCGGCGGCGCAACCCGCGCCCGCATTGCGCCGCCGGCCGCGCCAGTCGCGCGCGCAGGCCACGTCCGACGCGCTCCAGCAGGCATTCGTTCAGCTTTTGATCGAGCGCGGCTACGCGAAGGCGACGATCCGCGAGATCGCGGCCGTCGCGGGCGTGAGCATCGGCACCTTCTACGAATACTTCGGCGACAAGCAGAGCCTCGCCGCGCTGTGCATCCACCGGCGCGTGCAGGCGCTGGCCGACCGGCTGCGCGACGCGGCGCACGGCCTTGGCGGCGCGCCGCGCGCCGAACTCGCGGCCGCGCTGGTGGATGTGCAGGTCGACGCGATCGGCGCCGACGCCGCGCTTTGGAGCGCTTTCTTCGCGCTGGAGCGGCAGGTGTCGCCGCTCGCTGCGTACCGCCGGCATTACGACGCGTATGTCGCGCTGTGGCGCGACGCGTTCGCGCAGGCCGCCGATCCGCCGCCGGCCGCGCGGCTCGACGGGATCGCACGGATGGCGCATACGATCTGCTACGGCGGCGTGTCGCAGGCGCTGCTCACGCTCGGGCCCTCACTCGATTTCGCCGCGTTGCGCGGTGAGCTTCAAGCCGTGCTGCGCGGCTATCTGGCGGCAGCGGGCGAGTGACGCCCGCTGCGGCTGCACGGCCCTAGGGCCTGTTCACGCTAATAACGGGCTTGCGAACGTGCCTTTCCGCCCGCAGGGCAAGGAGTGAGGAGGCGCAATAGCCGTAGCTATTGCAACGACGAACGACGCCGCAATGCGGGCGGAAAGGCACGTTCCCCTGTTTGGAAAAACCATTCGTGGGGCTGGCCCCCAGAAGGGCCGATCGCCGCGTCATGCGCCTCGCGAATACGTCGAGTATTCGCTTCGTCGCATTCCTTGCGCTCGGCCCTTCTGGGGGCCAGCGCAAGCCCGTTATTAGCGTGAACAGGCCCTAGGGGTAATGCCTGATTCGCATGCGCGGCCGGCGGCACCACGGTAGCGTCGCGCCTTTCTGCTGCAAGGCCATGAGAAAAATGCATGGCCTCCATGACGAACTTTCGGTTGTCCGCGGTTATTGGCTCGGGCTAAATCATGCGGCATGAGCCGGGCCGCGCGCGTTGCGCGGGCCAGCCAGAAGGGACACCAGAAGGAGGAGTCATGCGAAGCGCCACCACGCCCCGTTCGAAACTGCCGGAAGTCGGGACGACGATCTTCACGGTGATCGGCCAGCTCGCCGCGCAGCACGATGCGCTGAACCTGTCGCAGGGCGCGCCGAATTTCGCGCCCGATCCGGCGCTCGTCGAGGGCGTCGCGCGCGCGATGCGCGACGGCCACAACCAGTACGCGCCGATGGCCGGCCTCACGTCGCTGCGCGAGCGGCTCGCGGAGAAGACCGAGGCGCTGTACGGCACGCGCTACGACCCGGGCACCGAGATCACCGTGATCGCGAGTGCGAGCGAAGGGCTCTACGCGGCGATCAGCGCGCTCGTGCATCCGGGCGACGAAGTGATTTATTTCGAGCCGTCGTTCGACAGCTATGCGCCGATCGTGCGGATGCAGGGCGCGACGCCGGTCGCGATCAAGCTGTCGTCCGGGCATTTCCGCGTGAACTGGGACGAAGTGGCCGCGGCGATCACGCCGCGCACGCGGATGATCATCGTCAACACGCCGCACAACCCGACCGCGACGGTGTTTTCCGCCGACGATCTCGAACGGCTCGCGCAGCTCACGCGCGATACCGACATCGTGGTGTTGTCCGACGAAGTCTACGAGCACGTCGTGTTCGACGGCGCGCAGCACCAGAGCGTCGCGCGTCATCGCGAGCTGGCCGAGCGCAGCGTGATCGTGTCGTCGTTCGGCAAGTCGTTCCACGTGACGGGCTGGCGGGTCGGTCATTGCCTCGCGCCGGCCGAGCTGATGGGCGAGATCCGCAAGGTGCACCAGTTCATGGTGTTCTCGGCCGATACGCCGATGCAGGTCGCGTTCGCGGAGATCCTCGCGCGGCCCGAAAGCTATCTCGGCCTGTCGGCGTTCTACCAGGCCAAGCGCGACCTGCTCGCGCGCGAGCTGGCCGATTCGCGCTTCGAGCTGCTGCCGAGCGAAGGCTCGTTCTTCATGCTCGCGCGGTTCCGGCACTTTTCGGACGAGCGCGACAGCGACTTCGTGCTGCGCCTGATCCGCGATGCGCGCGTCGCAACGATTCCGCTGTCGGCGTTCTATGCCGACGGCACCGACGCGGGCGTGATTCGCCTCAGTTTCTCGAAGGACGACGCGACGCTGATCGAAGGCGCGCGGCGGTTGCGGTCGCTGTAATCGCGGGCGCGAGCCCGCACCCAAGCAGGCGACATGTACGTCGCACCGAAGGCCACGGATGGGACCGGAGCACGTGCCGAAGCGCGGCGCCGGTCGACAAGTCAGGAGATCACGATGAAGCACGGACACACCCTGAAACTCGCGTTTGCACTCGCATGCGCACTCGGCGCCGGTGCGGCGTTCGCCGACGGCCAGACCCTGCGTTTCGGCCTGGAGGCGCAGTACCCGCCGTTCGAATCGAAGGCGCCGAACGGCGACCTGCAGGGCTTCGACATCGACGTCGGCAACGCCGTCTGCCAGAGCGCGAAGCTGTCGTGCAAGTGGGTCGAGACGTCGTTCGACGGATTGATTCCCGCGCTCAAAGGCCGCAAGTTCGACGCGATCAACTCGGCGATGAATGCGACCGAACAGCGGCGTCAGGCGATCGACTTCACGACGATCATCTATCGCGTGCCGACGCAACTGATCGCGCGCACCGGCAGCGGCCTGCTGCCGACGCCGGAATCGCTGAAGGGCAAGCGCGTCGGCGTGCTGCAGGCGTCGATCCAGGAAACCTACGCGAAGGCGCACTGGGAGCCGGCCGGCGTGTCGATCGTCGCGTACCAGGACCAGAACCAGGCGTATGCGGATCTCGTGGCGGGCCGCCTCGACGCGACGCTGGTGCTCGCGCCGGCCGGCCAGCGCGGCTTCCTGTCGCGTCCGGACGGCAAGGGCTTCTCGTTCGTCGGTCAGCCGGTGCGCGACGAGCGCATTCTCGGCAGCGGGATCGCGTTCGGCCTGCGCAAGGGCGACGACGCGCTGAAGGCGAAGCTCGATGCGGCGATCGACAAGCTGAAGGCGGACGGCACGGTGAAGTCGCTCGGCCAGAAGTACTTCGGCGACATCGACATTTCCACCAAGTAAGCGGGCGCGCGTGATGCAGAGCCTGGATACGGCTGCCGCGAAAAACGGTCACGGCGCGGCACCGCTGGCGGACGACGCGCTCGAGGCGGCGCTCGTCGCCGGCTTGGGCGACGCACTCGTCACGCGGGCGGCCGAGATCGATCCGCACTACTTCACCGCGTACAACGAGCCGGCCGGCGTGCGGCCGCGCGCGCTGGTGCGGCCGCGCAGCGTCGACGACGTGTCACGCACGCTTGCGCTGTGCACGCGGCTTGGGCAGCCGGTCGTGCCGCAGGGCGGCCTCACGGGGCTTGCGCGCGGCGCGGTCGCGCTGGGCGGCGAGGTCGTGCTGTCGCTGGAACGTTTCGCCGGCGTCGAAGCAATCGACGCGGCGGCAGGGACGATGACGGTGCGCGCCGGGACGCCGCTGCAGACGGTGCAGGAAGCGGCGGACGCGGCGGGTTTCACGTTCGGTGTGGATCTCGGCGCGCGTGGCTCGTGCCAGATCGGCGGCATGCTCGCGACCAACGCGGGCGGAACGCGCGCGATCCGCTACGGCATGATGCGCGAGCAGGTGCTCGGGCTCGAGGCTGTGCTGGCCGACGGCACCGTGGTGTCGTCGATGAACCGGATGCTGAAGAACAACGCGGGCTACGACCTGAAGCAGTTGTTCATCGGCAGCGAAGGCACGCTCGGCGTCGTCACGCGCGCGGTGCTGCGGCTGCATCCCAAGCTCGCCGCACCGGCCACCGCACTCTGCCGGGTGCATGGCTACGACGCCGTCGTCGCGTTGTGGAACCGCCTGCGCGCACTACCGGAGATCGTCAGTTTCGAAGCGATGTGGCCGGCTTTCTACGACTACGTGGCGCGTCATACGCCCGGCGTCGTCGCGCCGTTCGCGGGCGACGGCAGCTTCGCGGTGCTGATCGAGTGCGCGACGAGCGCCCCGCGCGGCGATGCGCGCGAGGCACTGGAAACTGCTCTCGCGGATGCGATCGACATGGGACTCGTTGACGATGCCGCGCTGGCGACCTCGGAGCGGCAGGCGCGTGACCTGTGGACATTGCGCGAGGGCCTCGCAATCGATGCGCTGCCGCATCTGATGAACTTCGACGTGAGCCTGCCGACCGGCGAACTCGGCCTGTTCGCCGAGCGCTGCGAAGGGGCATTGCGCGCGCTTTGGCCCGACATCGTGTGTCTGTGCTTCGGCCACGTCGGTGACGGCAACGTGCATATCGGCGTATCGCTCGCCGGCATGCGCGACGCGGACGCCGACGCGATCGATCGGTGCGTGTACGGGGTCGTCCGCGAGATGGGCGGCTCGGTGTCGGCGGAGCACGGCATCGGCATGCTCAAGCGAGCCTATCTCGGCCACACGCGCGGCGAAGCCGAAATCGGCCTGATGCGGCGCCTGAAGGCCGCGCTCGATCCCGCTGGCCTACTTAATCCCGGCAAGGTGCTTTGATCGGCGCGAGCCGATGGTGACGCGCGTCAGCCGTCGACCCAGCGCAGCGCGCCGATCTTCAGGTGTTCGACGACGCTGCGTGCCCAGTCGAGCTCCGCGTTGAGCAGCACGAGCGCATGCTCGTTCTGCAGCAGGAACAGGCGCGGCACCTGGTCGTTCTGCGCGGCATTGCGCAGCGACTCGAGACGTTCGCGTTCGGCTTCGAGCGCGGCGATGCGGCGCTCGAGTTGCTGGCGCGCGTCGTCGGCGTCGAGCAGCGGCAGGAAGGCAAGGCCGGCGCCGAACGCCGGAAACTCGCGCGCGGGCTCCGCGAGCAGCGCATGCAGCCACGCCTGGCCGGCCATGTGTCCGGCCTCGGTCAGCGTGTACAGCGTGCGCTCGGGAAACGCGCCGTCGCGCTCGGTGTCGTGCACGGCGATCAGCCCGTCGCGCAGCAGACGATCGATTGTCTGGTAGAGGCTCGTGCGCTGCCGCACGTTGACGACTTCGTCGTAGCCGCGCGCCTTCAGCTGCTGCAGCATCCCGTACGGATGCATCGGCGTTTCGGTGAGCGTCGCGAGGACCGCGAGCGCGAGCGGAGACGGGCGGCCCGATGTCATGAATAGTTCGATTATGTCTAGTAAGAATATAACTAGTATTAACTAGACTATCATATTTCACAAGGGTTTCAGCCGAGGTGCGAGCGCTTTGCAGGCGGCGCGACGGTTTCCATCGTCGCGAGACCATGCACGATTCCGCAATCCTCCACCGAATGTTCGCCGACGCACTGGCGGCGCAATTCGGTGAGCTGGTCGCGCAGATGCGTCAGTTCGGCGAGGCGCGCATCGACGTGGCCGATGTGCTCGTCGAGCAGCGTGTTGACCGAATCGCACGGGTCGGCCGGCGTGTCGGTGAGCTGCAGCAGCGTGCGGATTTCGTCGTGCGCCATGTCGAGCGCGCGGCAGTTGCGGATGAAGCGCAGCCGTTCGACGTGCACGTCGGTGTAGTTGCGGTAGTTCGCATCGGTGCGCTCCGCATCGGGCATCAGCCCCTCGCGCTCGTAGAAACGGATCGTTTCGGGCGTGCAGCGGGCCGCCTTGGCCAATTCGCCGATCTTCATGGCTTTCTCCGTTGCAAGGGTTGACCTTGTAGTGGCTTCAGGGTGTTAACTCTACACCGTCAAGCCATAGAGGAGGTTGTCATGACCGACGCGCAGCGTCCCCACGACCCACGACACCGTCATGCCGGCGGCGCCGCGACCTGCAGCGCCGACGCGCGCGACACGCAGGCGGCGACCGTTGCCGATGCGGCGCCGGCGGCCGGCGAGCACGCGCACGGCGACGCGGCAGCGCGCGGCGCGCAGCCGCATGGACGCGGTCACGATCATGACCACGATCACGCATCCGCGCAGGGCACGGGGCACGACCGCGGCGATCAGGCCGACCACGCGCATGGCGACGGGCATGTGCACGGCGCTGCGTGCTCGCACGATCATGCGGCGCATGACCATGCTGGTCACGACCACGACCACGACCACGACCACGACCACGACCACGACCACGACCACGACCACGACCACGACCACGACCACGACCACGCCGCCGGCGCCTGCTGCGCGCCGGCCGCGCTGACGCTCGCGCCGCTGCCGGTCGCGCGGGCGACCGCGTCGGGTCACGTGCGCTCCGCGTTCCGGATCATGCAGATGGACTGCCCGACCGAGGAAACGCTGATCCGCAAGAAGCTCGGCGGGATGCAGCAAGTGTCGGCGCTCGAATTCAACCTGATGCAGCGGATGCTGACCATCGACCACGTGCCGGGCGCGCAGCCCGCGATCGAAAGCGCGATCCGCACGCTCGGGATGACGCCGGAGGCCGCAGCGGCCGACGCGCCGGCGACGCCCGTCGCGCCGCCGCCCGCGAAGCCGTGGTGGCCGCTCGCGCTGGCGGGCGTCGCCGCGATCGCATCCGAGGCCGTGAGCTGGGCCGGCCTGCCGGTGTGGCTGTCGGCCGTGCTGGCGCTCGCGGCGGTGCTCGCGTGCGGGCTGACCACCTACAAGAAGGGCTGGATCGCGATCCGCAACGGCAACCTGAACATCAACGCGCTGATGAGTATCGCGGTGACGGGCGCGATGGCGATCGGCCAGTGGCCGGAAGCCGCGATGGTGATGGTGCTGTTCACGATCGCCGAGCTGATCGAGGCGAAGTCGCTCGACCGTGCGCGCAACGCGATCCAGGGCCTGATGCAGCTCGCGCCGGACACCGCGACCGTGCAGGGCGCCGACGGCACGTGGCGCACGATCGAGGCCGCGCAGGTCGCGCTCGGCGCGGTCGTGCGCGTGAAGCCGGGCGAGCGGATCGGGCTGGACGGCGAAGTCGTCGCGGGCCGCTCGACGGTGAACCAGGCGCCGATCACCGGCGAGAGCCTGCCGGTCGACAAGACGACAGGCGATGCGGTGTACGCGGGCACGATCAACGAGGCGGGTTCGTTCGACTATCGCGTGACGGCGGTTGCCGCCAACTCGACGCTCGCGCGGATCATCCACGCAGTCGAGCAAGCGCAGGGCGCGAAGGCGCCGACGCAGCGCTTCGTCGACCAGTTCGCCCGCGTCTACACGCCGATCGTGTTCGCGATCGCGCTGCTGGTCGCGGTGGCGCCGCCGCTCGTCATGGGCGGCGCGTGGCATGACTGGATCTACCGCGCGCTGGTGCTGCTCGTGATCGCGTGCCCGTGCGCGCTGGTGATCTCGACGCCGGTGACGATCGTGTCGGGGCTCGCGGCCGCGGCACGGCGCGGGATACTCGTGAAGGGCGGCGTGTATCTGGAAGAAGGCCGCAAGCTCGCATGGCTCGCGCTCGACAAGACCGGCACGATCACGCACGGCAAGCCGGTGCAGACCGATTTCGACCTGCATGCAACGGACGTCGACGCCGCACGCGTGCGTCACCTCGGCGCGAGCCTTGCGGCGCGCTCCGATCACCCGGTGTCGCAGGCGATCGCGGCGGCGGCCCGCGACGCGCAGACGGCGGCGTTCGCCGAGGTGGAGGCGTTCGAAGCGCTCGTCGGGCGCGGCGTGCGCGGCACCATCGACGGTACGCGTTACTGGCTCGGCAACCACCGGCTCGTCAAGGAGCTCGAACGCTGCTCGCCCGCGCTGGAGGCGAAGCTCGACGCGCTCGAGCGGCAGGGCAAGAGCGTCGTGATGCTGGTCGACGATACGCGCGTGCTCGGCATCTTCGCGGTGGCCGACACGATCAAGGACACCAGCCGCGCGGCGATCGCCGACCTGCACGCGCTCGGCATCCGCACCGCGATGCTGACCGGCGACAACCCGCACACCGCGCAGGCGATCGCGCAGCAGGCCGGCATCGACGATGCGCGCGGTAACCAGTTGCCCGAGGACAAGCTCGCGGCGGTCGAGGAACTGTCTGCGGGCGGCACGGGCGCGGTCGGGATGGTCGGTGACGGGATCAACGACGCACCGGCGCTTGCGCGCGCCGACATCGGCTTCGCGATGGGCGCGATGGGCACCGACACGGCAATCGAGACGGCCGACGTCGCGCTGATGGACGACGACCTGCGCAAGATTCCCGCGTTCGTGCGGCTGTCGCGCGCGACGCATCGCGTGCTGGTGCAGAACATCGGCTTCGCGCTCGGCGTGAAGATCGTGTTCCTCGGCCTCACGGTCGCCGGGCTCGGCACGATGTGGATGGCCGTGTTCGCCGACGCGGGCGCGAGCCTGATCGTCGTCGGCAACGGGTTGCGGCTGCTGTCGAAAGCCGGCGTGTTCGACGGCGCGCAGACGCAGCGATGAGGCGCGGGTGATAAGCTTTCTGAAACGGATCCTGGGCGGCCACGGGCGTGGTCATGGCGGCGGACACGGTAGTGGCGGCCATGGCGGTGGCGGCCATCATGGCGGAGCGGGCCGGGAAGGCCACGGCGGCCACGATGCGCGCGGCCGCGACCGTCACGGCTGGGGCGGGCAACCGTCGGCCGATGCGCGGGGCGGCCCGGGCGGCAACGTGCCGCTGCGCCAGCTCGCATGTGCGGGCTGCGGCGCGATCAACGCGGCGGATGCGCGTTTCTGCGCGCAGTGCGGCGCATCGCAGCGCGGCAACGCGTGCAGTCGCTGCCACGCGGCGCTGGCCGCCGACGCGCGCTTCTGTCCGGGCTGCGGGACGCAGGCCGGGTAAGGCTCGCTCGCGGGCCTTGTTGCCGGCGTGACAGCCGATCTCGACTTCGGGATGGCGCCTGCAACGGCCATGATGTGGCAACGGGGCGCTGGCTCGCGCCCGCCAGCCCGCCAGCCGGCCAGCCCGATAGCCCGATAGCCCGACAGCCCGACAGCCCGACAGCCCGACAGCCCGACAGCCCGACAGCCCGACAGCCCGACAGCCCGACAGCCCGACAGCCAGCCGGCCAGCCGGCCAGCCCGACCGACCGACCGACCGACCGACCGACCGACCGACCGACCGACCGTCCGACCGACCGACCGACCGACCGTCCGTCCGTCCGACCGTCCGACCGTCCGACCGCCCGAATCCCGGCCCGCCGATCAACGCAGCGGCAAATGAATCTCGGTGCGCAGGTCGGCCGGCGCCGCATCCATTGGCGTATTCAGATACAGCTCGAACGGCGGCGCGTCGGCGGCTTCGCGGCCCGACTGACGCAGCCAGTCGCCGTACAACCACTGGTAGGCCGTCTTCAGGTCCGCATAGGGTCCCGTATGCAGCAGCACCGCGTACTCGCCACCGGCGATCGTCATGCGCTCGACGGGCGGC
Source organism: Burkholderia sp. B21-005 (assembly GCF_020843965.1). Classification (NCBI taxonomy): domain Bacteria; kingdom Pseudomonadati; phylum Pseudomonadota; class Betaproteobacteria; order Burkholderiales; family Burkholderiaceae; genus Burkholderia; species Burkholderia sp. B21-005. Next base: position 136,670 of record NZ_CP086301.1, read on the forward strand.
GCCGGCTCGACGTCCGGCGCGCCGTCGGCCGGCACGAAGCCCGCTTTCGCGCGCAACTGCGCTTGCGGCGTGGTATCGGGATCGTCGTAGAAGATCCCGATCATCTTCGCGCCGGGGCCGATCAGCCCGTGCTGCCCGACCCACGCTCCGATCTGCCCGAACGCGTCGCCGATCTTCAGGTACGCGCCTGTATGCGCCACCGCATAACCGCGCAGTTCCGGCAGCCGCCGGATCTCGACTTCATGCCTGAACATGTCTTCCTCTCCTCTCTGTAACGGATAAATCCGCCGGTGGACCCCGCCGCACCGTCAGCACGATCGACTCGCCGTACAGCGCGCGACGCGTGTCGCATGGCGGACCCACGCAGGGGTTTCGCCGTACGTCCCCCGCAAGAATCGACGTCACGGTAGCACGCAGCCGATCGATAAAACCTGCGGCGATACGTAGGACCACCAAATCCGCCCCTTTTTATTCCGGCGAAATTGGGTCTCGTCCCCGTCGATCTTGTCTAAAGTTAAAGACGGTGAAATCGGGTGAACGCGTCATTTTTCTCGGGTAAGTTGGTCGGGCGCCAATGCACGGTTGTCGAAGTACGCGGGTAGTTCGTCGATGTTCAATCGCAACGCCACGTTTTTCGGGAGAATAAGAAATGGATGCTTCCAGCTTCATCACGTCGCTGCAGACCACGCTAGGCGGATACCTGCCCAAGATCGCCGGTGCGATCGGCATCCTGGTGATCGGCTGGCTGATCGCCGTGGTGGTGCGGGCCGGCGCGCTCCGGCTGCTCCACGCGCTGAAGGTCGATCAGCGGATCAACGAAAGCACCGGGCAGGGCGCGTATGTCGAGCGGATCATCGCCGGCGGGCTGTTCTGGCTCGTGCTGCTCGTCACCGCGGTGGGCATCTTCAATGTGCTCAACCTGTACGCGGTGTCCAATCCGTTCTCGCTGCTGGTCACGCACATCGTCAACTACCTGCCGAACCTGATCGGCGGCGCGGCGCTGACGCTGATCGCGTGGTTGATCGCATCGCTGCTGCGCAGCCTCGCGAACCGCGCGCTGCGAGCGAGCAAGGTCGACGACAAGCTGTCCGAAAGCGCGGGCATGCAGCCGATGAGCGGCTATCTCGGCGACGTGCTGTTCTGGCTCGTGATCCTGATGTTCCTGCCGGCGATCCTCGGGTCGTTCGCGCTGTCCGGCCTGCTGTCGCCGGTGCAGGGGATGGTCGACAAGCTGCTCGCGATCGTGCCGAACCTGTTCGCGGCCGCGGTGATCGGCGTCGTCGGCTGGATCGTCGCGCGCGTGCTGCGCGGCCTCGTGACGAACCTGCTGGTCGCCGCCGGCGCCGACCGCCTCACCGCGAGTCTCGACAGTCCGACGCCGGTGCGCGTGTCGAGCCTGATCGGCACGATCGTCTACGTGTTCGTGTTCGTGCCGACGCTGATCTCCGCGCTCGACGCGCTGAAGATCGACGCGATCTCGATTCCCGCCACCAACATGCTGAACCAGTTTCTCGGCGCGGTGCCGGACATCGTCGCGGCGATCGTGATCGTGCTGGTCACGTTCTATTTCGCGCGCTTCGTCGCGTCGCTCGCGCAGAAGCTGCTGGAAGCCGCCGGCGCCGACGGGCTGCCGGCCGTGCTCGGCGTCGAGCGCGTGTTCTCGGGAATTCTGCAGCCGTCGGTGCTGGTCGCGCGGCTGATCGTGTTCTTCGCGATGCTGTTCGCGGCGGTCGAGGCCGCGAACCGGCTCGGCTTCACGCAGGTGCGCGACGTCGTCACGCTGTTCATCGAATTCGGCGGCCACGTGCTGATGGGTGGCGTGATCCTCGTGATCGGCGTGTGGCTCGCTAGCCTCGCGCGCCGCGTGATCGAGCAGGCCGACCGCGAACACAGCGTGCTGTTCGCGCGGATCGCGCAATTCGCGATCCTCGGCCTCGTGTTCGCGATGGGGCTGCGCGCGATGGGCATCGCCAACGAGATCGTGCAGCTCGCGTTCGGCCTCGTGCTCGGCGCGATCGCGGTGGCGGTCGCGCTGTCGTTCGGCCTCGGCGGCCGCGAAGCGGCCGGCAAGCTGCTCGACCGCTGGTTCAACCAGCGCGGCGGCGGCCAGTAAGCGGCGTCGCGTCGCCCATCCGGCCGCCTCGTGCGGCCGGATGGCGCGCGCATGACGGGCGCATCACGAGCGCTAGCCACGGCCGGCGTTGCCGTCGGCGAAACGCCAGCCGTCATCTTTGCCGAATTTCGATAACACGTCCTTTAATGACTCTCTAGCATCGATTCTCAGTCGCGCGGGCCGGCAGGCCGGCGCCTTTCAGGAGAATCCGATGAAAGCAGAGTCGAATGGCCGGCCCGCCGCCGGCGCCAAGTCGTCCGGCCAGCCCGCGCTGCAGCAGACGCTCGGGACCTGGCAACTGTGGGGCATTGCAGTCGGCCTCGTGATTTCCGGCGAATACTTCGGCTGGAGCTACGGCTGGGCGAGTGCCGGCACGCTGGGTTTCGTGATCACCGCGGTGTTCGTCGCGGCGATGTACACCACCTTCATCTTCAGCTTCACCGAACTGACGACGTCGATCCCGCACGCGGGCGGCCCGTTCGCGTATGCGCGCCGCGCGTTCGGCCCGGCGGGCGGCTATCTCGCCGGCGCGGCGACGCTCGTCGAGTTCGTGTTCGCGCCGCCCGCGATCGCGCTGGCAATCGGCGCGTACCTGCACGTGCAGTTTCCGGGGCTCGAACCGAAACACGCGGCGATGGGTGCGTATCTCGTATTCATGGCGCTCAACATCGTCGGCGTGCAGATCGCCGCGACGTTCGAGCTGGTCGTCACGCTGTTCGCGATCTTCGAGCTGCTGGTGTTCATGGGCGTCGTGTCGCCGGGCTTCGCGTGGAGCAACTTCACGAAGGGCGGCTGGTCGGGCGCCGATCATTTCAGCGTCGGCGCATTCCACGGGATGTTCGCGGCGATCCCGTTCGCGATCTGGTTCTTCCTCGCGATCGAAGGCGTCGCGATGGCCGCCGAGGAGGCGAAGAACCCGAAGCGCTCGATCCCGATCGCATACGTGGCCGGCATCCTGACCCTCGTCGCGCTGGCGATCGGCGTGATGGTGTTCGCCGGCGGCGCGGGCGACTGGACCAAGCTCGCGAACATCAACGACCCGCTGCCGCAGGCGATGAAGTACATCGTCGGCGCGAACAGCGGCTGGATGCACATGCTCGTGTGGCTCGGGCTGTTCGGGCTGGTCGCGTCGTTCCACGGGATCATCCTCGGCTATTCGCGCCAGATCTTCGCGCTGGCGCGCGAGGGCTACCTGCCCGAATGGCTCGCGAAGGTGCATCCGCGCTTCCGGACGCCTTATCGCGCGATTCTCGCGGGCGGCGTGGTCGGGATCGCCGCGATCTATAGCGACGAGCTGATCCAGTTCGGCGGCCAGACGCTCACCGCGAATATCGTGACGATGTCGGTGTTCGGTGCGATCGTGATGTATATCGTAAGCATGGCGGCGCTGTTCAAGCTGCGCCGTTCGCAGCCGGACATGGCGCGGCCGTTCCGCGCGCCGCTGTACCCGTTCTTCCCGGCGTTCGCGATCGTGGCGGCCCTGATCTGCCTCGGGACGATGGTGGTCTTCAACGGGCTGGTGGCGATGGTGTTCGTCGCGTTCCTCGCGCTCGGCTACGCGTACTTCCTCGCGACCCGTTCGCAGCGCGCGAGCGCGCCGGGCGACGTGGCGCTCGAGGAGTGAGCATGGCGAACCCGCACGGCCGCGCCTGACGGCATCCGGCGCGCCCCGTCGAACGGGCGCGCCGTCGGCGTCTGGCAAGGATGGGCAAGGACTGGCAAGGAGATTCGAACGATGGCCTACACGGAGACGATCGGCCCGCGCACGTACCGCTTCGCGGACCTGAAGACGCTGCTCGCGAAGGCGAGCCCGTTGCGCTCCGGCGACCAGCTCGCCGGCGTCGCGGCGGCGAGCGAGGAGGAGCGCGTCGCCGCGAAGATCGCGCTCGCGGGCGTGCCGCTGAAGGCATTCCTGAACGAGGCGCTGATTCCGTACGAACACGACGAGGTCACGCGCCTGATCCTCGACGATCACGACGCGGCCGCGTTTGCGGAAATCTCGCACCTGACGGTCGGCGATTTCCGCAACTGGCTGCTGTCGCCCGCGGCCGACGGCGCCGCGCTCGAGCGGATCGCGCCGGGCCTCACGCCGGAGATGGTCGCGGCTGTGTCGAAGCTGATGCGCAACCAGGACCTGATCGCGGCTGCCAGGAAACGCCGCGTCGTCACGCGCTTTCGCAACACGGTCGGGCTGGCCGGCCGGATGTCGGTGCGGCTGCAGCCGAACCACCCGACCGACGACGTGAAGGGGATCGCCGCATCGATGCTCGACGGGCTGATGTACGGCTGCGGCGACGCGATGATCGGCATCAACCCGGCGACCGACAGCCTCGCGGCGATCGTGAAGCTGCTCGCGATGATCGACGGGTTCCGCGAACGCTACGGCGTGCCGACGCAGTCGTGTGTGCTCACTCACGTGACGAACACGATCGCCGCGATCGAGAAGGGTGCGCCGGTGGACCTGGTGTTCCAGTCGATCGCGGGCACCGAGAAGGCGAACGCGAGCTTCGGGATCTCGCTCGCGCTGCTCGGCGAGGCGCGCGAGGCCGCGTTGTCGCTCGGGCGCGGCACCGTCGGCAACAACCTGATGTATTTCGAGACGGGCCAGGGCAGCGCGCTGTCGGCGAACGCGCACTTCGGCGTCGACCAGCAGACCTGCGAGGTGCGGGCGTACGCGGTCGCGCGCAAGTTCGACCCGTTCCTCGTGAACACGGTGGTCGGCTTCATCGGGCCCGAATACCTGTACGACGGCAAGCAGATCATCCGCGCGGGGCTCGAGGATCACTTCTGCGGCAAGCTGCTCGGCGTGCCGATGGGCTGCGACATCTGCTACACGAACCACGCGGAAGCCGACCAGGACGACATGGACACGCTGCTGACGCTGCTGGGTGCGGCCGGCATCAACTTCATCATGGGGATTCCGGGCGCGGACGACGTGATGCTGAACTACCAGAGCACGTCGTTTCACGACCAGCTCTACGTGCGCGAGGTGCTCGGCCTGCGCCGCGCGCCCGAGTTCGAAGAGTGGCTGGAGACGATGGAGATCGCCGACGCGCACGGCGCGCTGCGCGTGGCGAGCGCGCGCGTGCCGCTGCTCGCGGGCGCGAACGACTGGATGGGGATTTCCGCATGAGCGACGCCGTCGAAAAGAATCCGTGGGCGCAGCTGAGGTCGTTCACGAACGCGCGGATCGCGCTCGGCCGCGCGGGCAACAGCCTGCCGACCGCGCCGCTGCTCGCGTTCAACCTGTCTCACGCGCAGGCGCGCGACGCCGTGCACCAGCCGCTCGACGCGGACGCGCTGCGGCGCGCGATCGAGGCGGCCGGCTTGCTGCCGACGCTCGGCGTGCAGAGCGCCGCGCCGGACCGCGACCACTATCTGCGCCGGCCCGACCTCGGCCGCAAGCTGTCGGATGACAGCCGCGGGCTGCTGGCCGGCTACGGTGCGGCGCTCGACGACGCGCCCGATGTGGTGTTCGTGGTCGGCGACGGGCTGTCGGCGTTCGCGGCCGCGAAGCAGGCGCTGCCGCTGCTGCAGGCCGTGCGGCCGCGGCTCGACGCGGACGGCTGGCGGATCGGCCCGGTGGTGGTCGCGACGCAGGCGCGCGTCGCGCTCGGCGACGAGATCGGCGAGCTGCTGCGCGCGAAGGTCGTCGCGATGCTGATTGGCGAACGGCCGGGGCTCAGCTCGCCCGACAGTCTCGGCGTGTACCTGACGTGGGCGCCGAAGGTCGGCTGCCACGACGCGCTGCGCAACTGCATCTCGAACGTGCGGCCCGAGGGGCTCCCGCATGCCGCCGCCGCGCACAAGCTGCATTACCTGATGACGCATGCGCGGCGGCTCGGGCTCACGGGTGTCGGGCTGAAGGACGACAGCGATGCGCTGCTGCCGCAGGCGGACGCGGAGCGGATCGGCGTGGAATGACGGGGCGGCGGTGCCTAGCGCGCCAGCCGTCTACCTATCTACTTGAACAGCCGCTCGCACAGGAAGTCGACGAACACGCGCAGCTTCGGCGACAACTGCCGGCTTGACGGCCATACGATCGAGAACTGCCCCGGCGCGATCCGGTAGTCGTCGAGCACGGTGACGAGCGCGCCGGTGTCCAGCGCGTCGCGCGCGAGGAAGTCGGGCATGTAGCCGATGCCGAGCCCCGCCATGACCGCGCCGCGCAGCGCTTCCATGTTGTTGCAGGTCATCGCGGTGCGCAGCTTCAGCGGCGTCCCGTCGCGGGCGGCGAGCGCCCAGTCCTGCAGCTTGCCGGTGGTCGGGAAGCAGTAACGCACGCAATCGTGCGCTTCGAGATCGTGCGGCGCGCGCGGCGTGCCGGCCTGCGCGAGATACGCGGGCGTCGCGCACAGCACGAACGCGAACGGGCCGAGCCGCCGCGACATCAGGCTCGAATCCGACAGCGGACCGCTGCGGATCACTGCATCGAAGCCGCCTTCGACGACGTCCACCATCCGGTCGTTGAAATCCAGGTCGAGCTCGACGTCCGGATAGCGCTGCCTGAATTCGGGCAGCACCGGCAGCAGGAACCGGTAGCCGATCACCGGCAGGCTCACGCGCAGCTTGCCGCGCGGGCGCTGCGCGGATGCCGTCACGGTCGCTTCCGCATCGCGAAAATCCGCGAGGATCCGCTGGCAGCGTTCGTAGAAATGGCGCCCTTCGTCGGTCAGCGTGACGCGCCGCGTCGTGCGGTTGAACAGGCGCACGCCGAGTGACTGCTCGAGCCGCGCGATCGTCTTGCCGACGGCGGACGCGGAAATGCCGAGCGCGCGGCCGGCCGCGACGAAGCTGAGCGCCTCGGCGGTGCGGACGAAGGCGGCGATGCCGTTCAGGTTTTCCATCGACATAAGCGGGCCGGCAAGGAGAGGCGAAGAGGCTGATTGCGGAATATTAGTCCGTTATATCCGGAGTCTTGCACGGTTTTTCGTCGATTGAATCGGATTTATCTTTGATCGCTCTGGCGGCGCAGCCGCGCCCGCATTTCGAGGAGCGATGATGGATCACCCGTTTTCACCCGATTCGGCCAGCTCGGCGCGCCGGCGCGCGTGGGTGCTGGCCGCCGTCTGCATGGCCGCCGTCGCGCTGCCGTTGTCGTTTTCGGGCGGCGCGGTCGCGACGCCCGCGATCGGCCGCGACCTGCACGGCGGGCCGGTCGCGATGAACTGGATCACCAACGCGTTCATGCTCGCGTTCGGCAGTTTCCTGATGGCGGCGGGCGCGCTGGCCGACCAGTTCGGCCGCAAGCGCGTGTTCGCGATCGGCGTCGGTGGCTTCACGCTGATGTCGGTCGCGCTCGCGTTCGCACCGTCGATGCTCGCGCTCGACCTGCTGCGCGCCGCGCAGGGGCTCGCGGCGGCCGCGGCGCTTGCGGGCGGCACGGCCGCGCTCGCGCAGGAGTTCGACGGTGCGGCGCGCACGCGTGCGTTCAGCCTGCTCGGCACGACGTTCGGGATCGGGCTCGCGTTCGGGCCCGTGCTTGCCGGCGTCCTGATCGCGCACTACGGCTGGCGCGCGATCTTCGTTACGGGCGCGGCGGCCGGCGCGCTGTCGCTCGCGTTCGGGCTGCCGCGCATGCACGAATCGCGCGATCCGCACGCGACGGGGCTCGACTGGCCCGGCACGACCGCGTTCACCGCCGCGCTCACGCTGTTCACGTTCGGCGTGATCGAGGCGCCCGCGCGCGGCTGGACGCATCCGCTCGTCGTCGCGCTGCTGGTGGGCGCGGCGCTCGGCGCATGCGCGTTCGTCGCGATCGAGACGCGCGTCGCGCGGCCGATGCTCGACCTGTCGCTGTTCCGGATTCCGCGCTTCGTCGGCGTGCAGGTGCTGCCGGTATCGACCTGCTGCTGCTACATCGTGCTGCTCGTCGTGCTGCCGCTGCGCTTCATCGGCATCGACGGTTTCAGCGAGATCGACACGGGCTGGCTGATGCTTGCGATTTCCGCGCCGATGCTCGTCGTGCCGTTCGTCGCGGCGACGCTCACGCGCCGGCTGTCGGCCGGCGTGATCTCGGGGCTCGGGCTCTTGCTCGCGGCGGCGGGCCTCGTGTGGCTGGGCGTCGCGCTGCGCGGCGGCGCGGGGCCGGCGGCGATCGCGCCGATGCTCGCGATCGGCGTGGGGGCCGGCATGCCGTGGGGGCTGATGGACGGGCTGTCGGTCAGCGTCGTGCCGAAGGAGCGCGCGGGGATGGCGACCGGGATCTTCAGCACGACGCGCGTGGCGGGCGAGGGGATCGCGCTCGCGATTGTCGGCGCGGTGCTCGCGACGTTCGCGCACGCCGATTTGCGGCGGATGGCGGCCGGCACGTCCGGCGCGACGCTGCGGGCCGCCGCGCGGCTCGCGACCGGCGATCTCGCCGGCGCGGCGGCCGTGTTGCCGGGCGTCGATCGTGCGGTGCTGCTCGCGAGCTATACGCACGCGTTAGACCGGCTGCTGATCGGGCTCGCGGTTGTCACGGTGCTGTGCGCGGGCGTGGTGTTCGCGTTTCTTGGCGCGCGGCCGGCGATTGCGCAAGGGCGCCGCGATGAAGGTGAGCCGCCGCGTGGCCAAGCGTCGGCGCGGCGCCGGAGCGAACCGGCGTGTGCGGACGCAAACGGGCGCTGAGCACGGTGTCGTCGGGGCGGCGGATTCCGGCAATGGCAGCGACAGCGCACGCGCGTGCCTTCATCGCCGTGGCCGCGTGCCGACGATTATCCGAGCGGCGCCGTCACGCCAGCACGAGCGGTGGTAGCCCGGCTTCGGCGCGCGCGTGCGCGCTTTCGACTTCAACGATCACGTAACGCTGAGCAGCCGGCCACAGGTGCGCGTGGCTTCCCGCGTCTTCGTCGATCGTCGCGCGCCCTTGCACGAGCCACGTCGTCTGCCGGACGAAATCGACGAACAGCAGCGCAATCGCCGGATTCACGAGCAGGTTGCCGATCGTGTTGAACAGGTTGTTGCCCGCGAAGTCGGGCAGCACGAGCGTACGGCGATCGGGCAGGTCGACGAGGGGCGCGAACGAACCGTTCGCGCGCGGTTGCCGGCCGCGATACGAGCAGTCGCTGTCGCCCACCGCGTTCGCGGTCGCGACGATCAGGAACGCCTGTTCGCGGATGAACGCGACGACATCGTCGCTGAGGGGGCCCGGTTCGTTCATGGTGTCGGTCCGTGCGTGGCCGCGGCGTGCGGATCCGCGTTGCGCACGCAAGCGACATGCCATGCGGTGCGCGTGGTGCGCGGCGACGTGTGCGCCGGTGCGCTGTGAAAAATCCGAACACCCGCCGCGCCGCTGTGCCGTCGCGGTGTTCAGAATCGGCACACTCGTTTCCCGTGCGCCGGCACCGCGCCCGGCGGGCGGCCGGACGCACCGCTCCTGTTCCGTTTTCGGCCCGTGTGGCACGCATGTTGCGTAAACCGTGCAGCGCGATCCAACCGGCGCTGCATTCACACAAGCACGATGAACAGGAGACATGTATGAACCCGTTTGACCTGAAGCAACTGGGCCTCGACGTCGAATATCCGTACCGTCAGCAGTACGACAACTACATCGGCGGCAAGTGGGTTCCGCCGGTGAAGGGCGAGTATTTCGAGAACGTGTCGCCGATCAACGGCAAGCCGTTCTGCCGCGTGCCGCGCTCGAGCGCCGACGACATCGAGGTCGCACTCGACGCCGCGCACGCCGCGCGCCGCAAGTGGGGCAAGACGTCGGTCGCCGAGCGCGCGAACCTGCTGCTGGCCGCCGCCGACCGGATGGAAAAGAACCTGAAGCTGCTCGCCGTGGCCGAGACGATCGACAACGGCAAGCCGCTGCGCGAGACGATGGCGGCCGACCTGCCGCTCGCGATCGACCACTTCCGCTATTTCGCGGGCTGCATCCGCGCGCAGGAAGGCGGCATTTCCGAGATCGACGACAACACCGTCGCGTATCACTTCCACGAGCCGCTCGGCGTCGTCGGCCAGATCATCCCGTGGAACTTCCCGCTGCTGATGGCCGCATGGAAGCTCGCGCCGGCACTCGCGGCCGGCTGCTGCGTGGTGATGAAGCCGGCCGAGCAGACGCCCGCGTCGGTGATGGTGCTGATGGAGCTGATCGGCGACCTGTTCCCGGCCGGCACGATCAACATCGTGAGCGGCTTCGGCAAGGAAGCGGGCGAGGCGCTCGCGACCAGCAAGCGGATCGCGAAGATCGCGTTCACCGGCTCGACGCCGGTCGGCAAGCACATCCTGCATGCGGCGGCCGACAGCCTGATCCCGTCGACGGTGGAACTGGGCGGCAAGAGCCCGAACATCTTCTTCGCGGACGTGCTCGACCAGGACGACGCGTTCCTCGACAAGGCGCTCGAAGGCCTCGCGATGTTCGCGCTGAACCAGGGCGAGGTGTGCACGTGCCCGTCGCGGATCCTGATCCAGGAGTCGATCTACGAACGCTTCATCGAGAAGGCCGTCGCGCGCGTCGAGCGCATCAAGGGCGGCCACCCGCTCGACCTGCAGACGATGATCGGCGCGCAGGCGTCGCAGCAGCAGCTCGACAAGATCCTGTCGTACATCGACATCGGCCGCGACGAAGGCGCGCAATGCCTGACGGGCGGCGAGCGCACGGCGCCGGCCGCCGAGCTCGGCACGGGCTACTACGTGAAGCCGACGATGCTGTTCGGCAACAACAAGATGCGCGTGTTCCAGGAAGAGATCTTCGGGCCGGTCGCGTCGGTGATGACGTTCAAGGACGAGCAGGAAGCGATCGAACTCGCGAACGACACGTTCTACGGGCTCGGCGCGGGCGTGTGGACGCGCAACGGCACGCGTGCGTACCGGATGGGCCGCGAGGTCGAGGCCGGCCGCGTGTGGACCAACTGCTACCACCTGTACCCGGCGCACGCGGCGTTCGGCGGCTACAAGCAGTCGGGCATCGGTCGCGAGACGCACAAGATGGCGCTGTCGAACTATCAGCAGACGAAGTGCCTGCTGGTCAGCTACCAGGCCGAGGCGCTCGGATTCTTCTGAGCGCCGGAGCAGGGGGCGAAGTGCCGGGGCCGGCCGGGCGGCGGCGGAACGCTGCCCGGTACGGTTGCCGGTTCCCGATTCCCGATGCCGGGCAAGGTTCGGCGCTCGGGTGACGCATCCGCGGCCGTCGAGCGGTGCCCGCGGCGATGTGATGCGCCGACGGCCGTTCGCCCGGCACTTCGCCGCTTTCGCCTCGAGACATTCGACACGCGGCGCCCCCAACCCCGGCAGTCGCGCGGTCGCGGCGGCCGCATCGCGCACCGGTGGGCCCGACGGAAAACCAGCATGGCAGAACCACCCCGATCCTATCCGCGCCACCCGGTGTTCCACGCGGGCGAGCTCGACGCGCATCACCGGTTCGGCGTCGCCGACGAAGCCGAGCGGATGAGCGACGTCGTGACGACGCGGCTGAGCATCGGCGTGCGCCAGTTCGTCGAGTCGCAGCCGTTCATGTTCGTCGGCACGACGCGCGGCGGACCGGCGCGCGTGACCTGCGACATCGTGCTGGGCATGCGCGACGCGAACGGCGATCTGTGGCCGGTCGTGCGCGTGATCGACACGAAGACGCTGCGTTTCGCGCTGCCGACGCCCGGCGACGGCGACCGGATCGATGCGCTCGGGTGCGACGGCCGCGGCGTCGGGCTGCTGTTCATCGATTTCGTGCGCGGCATCCGCTACCGGATCAACGGCCGCGCGACGCTGCGGGCCGATCTGCCGGAAGCGGACGCGGCGCCCTGGCCGGCCGGCAGCCCGATCGTCGAGCTGGCGGTCGCGCAGGCGTACGGCAACTGCGGCACGCGGGTCGTGCGGTTGCAGCCGCGCACCTAGCGCGGGGCCGGGCCGCCGGCGGCATGCATGCCGCACCCGCGCGGTGCGCGGCACGCCGCCTCCGGGTGCGCCCGCATGGCGCGCGGCGGCCGTACAGCGTGGAATGACGGGCTGGTCGCCGGGCCGCGCGGTTCGGCACGGGACTTGCGTGATGGACGCGGTCCCGGGCAGGTGAGGAGAACACGATGGAGCAACGAGTGGAGTGCATGGCCGAACCGACGGCCGAGGACACGCGGTGCAGCGCGCAGGGTGACGACGCGCTGGCCGGCCAGGCCGTGGTCAGCGTCGCGCACGACGCGGACGAGCAGGCGCGCAACCTGATCGGCTGGCGGCAGACCTACGACCAGCTCGCGGCCGGCCGCTTCGTCGGCACGCTGACCGAGCTGCCGCTCGACACGATGAAGCTGTTTCGCGAATCGACCAGCCATCTGCTGCGCCAGGCGTGCGAGGTGCGCGGCGATGCGTACTGGTTCGGCATCCCGCTGGTGAGCGACGGCACCGCGCGCGTCGATGCATGCCGCATCGGCCCCGGCGCGCTCGCGTTCCGGCCCGGCAACGTCGAATTCGAATTACTGACGCCCGCGCAGTTCTCGATCTACGGCGTCGTCGTGCGCGGCGACGTGTTGCGCCGTTACGCGGAGGAAGTCGAGCACCGCGCGCTCGACGAGCGGCTGTTCACGCAGCACGTGATCCAGGTCGGCGACACGCGGCTCGCGCGCCTGTGCGCGCTGCTCGGCCGCCGGCTCGACGGCGCGGCGGCCGTCGGCGGCCCGCTGCCCGACGCACAGCGCGACGACCTGCAGGCCGAGGTGCTGGGTGCGCTGTTCGATGCGTGCGCGCAACCGGCGGACGACGGCGCGGGCGGCGCGCCGTCGACCCGGCGCTGGATCGTCGAGCAGGCGCGCGAGTACGTGCTGGCGCACCGCACGCGCCCGGTCGGCGTGCCCGAGCTGTGCGAGCAGTTGCACGTGAGCCGGCGCACGCTGCAGTACTGCTTCCAGGACGTGCTCGGCATGGCGCCCGCGACCTACCTGCGCACGCTGCGGCTGAACGGCGCGCGGCGCGACCTGTGCGGTCGGGCGGCCGGTTCGGTGCAGGACGTCGCGGAGGCGTGGGGCTTCTGGCACCTGAGCCAGTTCGCGACCGACTACCGGCGGCTGTTCGGCAAGCGGCCGTCGGAGACGCTGCGCGAGCGTGCGGTGATGGTCGCGGCCGGGTGAGCCGGGTGAGCGTGGCGGCGGCGCGTGGAGGCCGCTGAAGGTTCGATCGTTCGGGCGACTTCCGTTTTTCTATTCGGCCGCGGCGGCCCCGGCGGCCGCTTCGCGCGGCGCCGGCCACGGCAACGCATCCCAGTCGATCGCCCGGTAAGCGGCTTCGACCGCCGCCAGATCCTCCGGCCGCTCGCTGCGATGCAGCCCGCGCAATTCGGCCGGCACGTCGAGCTCGACCGGCACGCAGTGCGGATAGTCGCGCACGCGCAGCGCCGGCCCGATCGTCGTGAAACACCCGAGCGTCGGCACGTCGAAGCCGTCGGCGACATGCAGCGCGGCCGTGTCGGGCGCGAACAGCACGCTCGCACCCTTGACCCAGGCAATGAAGTGCGCGGTGTCGGGCGCGTCGCGGCTCACGTCGACGTAGGCCGGATGCGCGACCGGGCCGAACCCGACCACCGGCAGCCCGTAACGCTGCGCGAGTCGCTCCACGAATGCCGCGCGCAGCGCGGGCGGCACGCTGCGCACCGCGGTGCTTGCCGTCGGGCAAAACAGGACGTACGGCCGCTGCCATTCGGCCGGCAGCGCGGGCAGCGGCAGCCGTGCGAGCCAGCGATTGCGCTTCGCGGCGGCCGGCACCGTGGCCGGATCCACACCGAGCGCATCGAGGAAGAAGTCGATCATCGGCTGCCGCGCGAACGCGGGCCAGTACAGGTGATTACCGAGATCGATGCACGGCGCGTGCGCGGGCAGCGCGTCGATGGGGTACGGCAGCGCACGTGACGGTGCGACGACGTCGGCCGCGAGCGCATACAGCGCTTCGACGTAGCGCGGTGCGCGGGCCGGCCGGTACAGCGTGAAGCGCACGCCCGGATGCATCGTGCGCAGCGCGGCGAGCGCGGTCAGCCCGATCACCGAGTCGCCGAGTGCGACACCCATCCCGTTGATCACGTGTACGTCCGACGTACGGCCATAGTCGCGCCGGAACGGCCGATGAACGGCATGCAGCAGACCGAGCGCCGACGCGGCCGGCACACAGCCTTCCGCGCGATCGCTGCCGTGCTCGACGTCGTACGGTGCGACGAGCGTACCGTCGGGCGCGAGCAGCGTGCCGGGGTGGACGAGCGCGTCGTCGTGCGACAACGCGAGACTGGCCGGTGCGGCGTGCATTCCCATGATCATGCGCCGCGCGCCCGGCGGCCCTGCTCGCGGATCTGCTCGAGCGTCGCGGCCGGCGTGCTGGCGTCCTGCGGAATGCGGATCTCGATCAGCGCCGGCAGCCCGCAGGTCAGCGCGCGCTCCAGTGCCGGCGCGAAGTCGGCGGTGCGCTCGACCGTCTCGCCATGCGCGCCGAACGCGCGCGCATACGCGGCGAAATCGGGGTTCGTGAGCCCCGTGCCGTGCACGCGCCCCGGATAGTTGCGCTCCTGATGCATGCGGATCGTACCGAAATGCCCGTTGTTGACGACGATCGCGACGATGTTCAGCCCGTACTGCATCGCGGTCGCGAGTTCGTTGCCGGCCATCATGAAGCAGCCGTCGCCGGCGAGCGCGACGACGGCCCGCGCCGGATACAGCGACTTGGCGGCGAGCGCGGCGGGGAGCCCGTAACCCATCGCGCCGCTGGTCGGCGCGAGCTGCGAGCGGAAGTGCCGGTACGCGAAATGGCGATGCAGCCAGATCGCGTAGTTGCCGGCGCCGTTGGTCAGGATCGCGTCGTGCGGCAGGCGCTCGCGCAACTGCACCATCACGTCGCCGAGCTGGACGTCGCCGGGCATCGGCAGCGGCGCATGCCATTCGCGGTACGCGCGGTGCGCGTCGGCAGCCGTGCCGGCCCACGCGGGGTGCGCCGGCGGTTCGAGCGCGGCGAGCGGCGCCGCGATCTCCGGCATCCCCGACACGATCGGCAGGTCGGCCGCATACACGCGGCCGAGCTCGTCCGCGCCCTGGTGCACGTGGATCAGCGTCTGGCGCGTCTTCGGGATGTCGAGCAGCGTGTAGCCGCCCGTCGTCGCTTCGCCGAGGCGCGGGCCGAGCACCAGCAGCAGGTCGGCGTCGCGAATCCGCTTGCCGAGCGCGGGATTGATCCCGAGGCCGACGTCGCCCGCGTAGTTCGGGTGCGCGTTGTCGAAGGTGTCCTGGAAGCGGAACGCGCACGCGACCGGCAACTGCCAGCGCTCGACGAAGGTGCGCAGGTTCGCGCATGCGTCGGGCGTCCAGCCGCTGCCGCCGACGATCGCGAACGGCCGTTCCGCGCGCGCGAGCCGTTCGCGCAGCTCGTCGAGCTGCGTGGCAGACGGCGATGCCGCGACGCGTTTCGCGGCCGGCACGACCGGCTGCGACGCGCACGCTTCGGACAGCACGTCCTCCGGCAGCGCGAGCACGACGGGGCCCGGGCGACCGGAGGTCGCGACGTGGAACGCATGGCTCAGGTATTCGGGAATGCGGCGCGGGTCGTCGATCTGCGCGACCCATTTCGCCATCTGGCCGAACATCCGCCGGTAGTCGATTTCCTGGAAGGCTTCGCGATCGAGGTGCTCGCGCGCGCACTGGCCGACGAACAGGATCATCGGCGTCGAATCCTGGAACGCGGTGTGCACGCCGATCGACGCGTGGGTCGCGCCGGGCCCGCGCGTGACGAACGCGATGCCGGGGCGGCCGGTCAGCTTGCCGACCGCCTCCGCCATGTTCGCGGCGGCCGCCTCGTGGCGGCAGACGACCGTCTGGATGCGCGCGGTGTGGTCCGCGAGCGCATCGAGTACGGCGAGGAAGCTCTCGCCCGGCACGCAGAACGCGCGTTCGACGTGATTGGCGAGCAACGCATCGACGAGCAGTCGCGCGCCGGTGGTGGCGCTCTGCTCGAGATCCTTGGAATGCGACATGGGCTGCCGTCTCCCTGGGTAGCGGGACGTACAGCTTACGCCCGTTGGCGGGGCGGTGAAAGTGCCGGAACGCGAAGGGAGCGACCAGGAAACGCATGGAGCGAGCGTGAGCCGCCGTGAGGCAGCACACGCTCGCGGACCTTACCGCATCAGCATTCGACGATATTCACCGCCAGGCCGCCGCGCGAGGTTTCCTTGTACTTCGTCTTCATGTCGGCGCCCGTCTCGCGCATCGTCTTGATTACCGAGTCGAGCGACACGTAGTGCGAGCCGTCGCCGCGCAGCGCCATGCGCGCCGCGTTGACGGCCTTCACCGACGCCATCGCGTTGCGCTCGATGCACGGGATCTGCACCATCCCGCCGACCGGGTCGCAGGTGAGGCCGAGGTTGTGCTCCATCCCGATCTCGGCCGCGTTCTCGACCTGGCGCGGCGTGCCGCCGAGCACGGCCGCGAGCGCGCCGGCCGCCATCGAGCACGCGACGCCCACTTCGCCCTGGCAGCCCACTTCCGCGCCCGAAATCGACGCGTTGAGCTTGTACAGAATGCCGATCGCCGCGGCCGTCAGCAGGAAGTCGATCACGCCCTGTTCGTTCGCGCCCGGCGTGAAGCGCGTGTAGTAGTGCAGCACGGCCGGAATGATGCCGGCCGCGCCGTTGGTCGGCGCGGTGACGACGCGGCCGCCGGCCGCGTTTTCCTCGTTGACGGCGATCGCATACAGGTTGATCCAGTCGATCATCGACAGCGGATCCTGCAGCGCCTGTTCGGGGTTGCCGGTCAGCGCGCGATACAACTGCGGCGCGCGGCGCTTGACCTGGAACGGGCCGGGCAGGTTGCCGTCGGCGTCCGGGTTGCCGATCCCGCAGCCGCGCGATACGCACGACTGCATCACGGCCCAGATCTTCAGCAACCCGTCGCGCGTCTCTTCCTCGGTGTGCCACGCGCGCTCGTTTTCCCACATCAGCCGCGCGATCGACTTGCCGGTCGTCTCGGTCAGCGCGAGCAGCTCGGCGCCGGTGCGGAACGGGTGCGTCATCTGCTCGGCCGCGCTCAGCACCTTCGTGTTCGGCGCGCCGGCCGTCACGACGAAGCCGCCGCCGACCGACAGGTAGGTGCGCTCGACCAGCACGTCGCCGTTCGCTGCGGACGCGCGCAGCTTCATCCCGTTCGGGTGCTCGGGCAGCGCCTGCCGGTAGAACGCGATGTTCTCCTTCAGCACGAACGGCACCGGATGCGTGCCGAGCAGCGCGAGCTGCTTCGACTTGCGGACGTCGTCGAGCCGCGCGTCGATCGTGTCGGGATCGACGGTGTCGGGCGCGTCGCCGAGCAGGCCGAGCATCACGCCGCGGTCGGTGCCGTGGCCCTTGCCGGTCGCGCCGAGCGAGCCGTACAGCTCGACCTTCACGGTGGCCGTCGCGTCGAGCAGCCCGTCGCGCTCGAGGCCCTGGACGAACATCAGCGCCGCGCGCATCGGTCCGACCGTATGCGAACTGGACGGGCCGATGCCGATCTTGAAGAGGTCAAACACGCTGACTGCCATTTTGATACCTGCCTTGCTTTGAGAATGATGCTAGCGCGCCTGCAATGGCAGGCACGCGGCCAGCCATGCGGGCGGCATGACGGATAACTGCCGCGCGACACGGGCATAGCGCCCGTCGAGCCGCGCGGCCAGATGAAAGAGTTCGGTGGCGTTTTTCGGGTCCCACTGCCCCGTGTAGCCCGGCAAGCCGGCTTCGCGGCGCTTCGCGTCGAACGGCACCGGCGAATTCACGAATTCCTCGTGGGTCTTCTCGCCGAGCGCGTACGGCACGAGCCAGTCGAGCGCGGCCGCGAGCGTCGCGCCGTTCGCGCCGCGCTCGCGCAGCCAGTTGCGGTTGAAGCGGCGCGCGGCGAGCGCGGCCGTCACCAGCGGCTGCAGGTCGTACACCGCGTAGTGCAGCGCATCGCGTTCGTCGAAATCCCAGGTCTTGCCGTCCGGACCGATGTTGTCGGCGAGATGCTCGACGAACAGCCGCTGCGCGGCGTTCATCATCTTGCGGTCGCCGAGCGTGAACGCGGACAGCGCGATCAGCTTGATCCGGTGGCTCTGCCAGTTGTTGCGCCACGTGCCGGTGAGCGGGCGCTTCTGCGCGTCGATCTGCGCGACATAGCCGGCGCCCAGCTTCGCGATGAACGCCGCGGTTGCGTTGCGCGTCTTGACCGGCAGCGCGCTCGCCGTCATGTCGTACGCGACGATCAGGCTGTCGAAGCGCGTCTCGTCGATTGGGTTGAAGCTCGGCTGGTAGGTCGACACCCACGCGGACAGGAAGCGGTCGACGAGCTGCAGGTAGCGCGGCGCATTCGTCACGCGCCACGCGAGCGCGGCGTCGCGCATCAGCTCCATGTCCTTCAGCGCGTCGGCGCTCTGGTCGTAGATGCCTTCGTGCGGCAGCGTGCCCTCGGTGTGCACGCGCGGCATCGCCTTCGGCTGCTCGCCGATGCGCGCGTCGACGCTGCGGATCAACGCCTGCACACCCGGCTCGGCCTGTATCGTCTCGCTCGCCTGCAAGGCGGGCGCCGCGCAGAAATTCATCGCCGCGCGCGCGCTGCCGGCCGTGCCGAGGCCGACGGTGACGAACGACAGCGACGCGACGAGCAGCGGCACGAAGCGGCGCGTGCGCGGCCGCTCGTGCGTTGCACCCTGGCCCGGAAACATCGGACGCACCATGCGGAACTCCTTGATTGGCTGGATCGCGTGTGATGTTAGCCGGATTGGCGGGCAAGCGTGAATCGATTGGCCGGGCGATGAACGCAAAAACCGCACGCAACCGATGGTTGCGTGCGGTGTGGTCACGATCGGACTCCGGCGCGCGGCAGGCGTTATGCGTATTCCGACATCGGCACGCACGAGCAGAACAGGTTGCGGTCGCCGTAAGCGTTGTCCGCACGGCCGACCGGCGGCCAGTACTTGTTCGTGCCGAGCGATGCGACCGGGTACGCGGCCTGCTCGCGCGAGTACGCGTGCGGCCACTCGTTCGCGGTGACGACGGCGGCCGTATGCGGCGCGTGACGCAGCGGGTTGTCCTCGCGATCGGCGCGGCCTTCCTCGACCGCGCGGATTTCCTCGCGAATCGCGATCATCGCGGCGATGAAGCGGTCGAGTTCTTCCTGCGATTCCGATTCGGTCGGCTCGACCATCAGCGTGCCCGGCACCGGGAAGCTCATCGTCGGCGCGTGGAAGCCGTAGTCCATCAGGCGCTTCGCGACGTCGTCGACGCTGATGCCGCTCGTTTCCTTGATCGGGCGCAGGTCGAGAATGCACTCGTGCGCGACCAGCCCGCCCGGGCCCGAATACAGCACCGGGTAGTGCGGCGCGAGGCGCTTCGCGATGTAGTTCGCATTGAGGATCGCGATCTCGGTGGCGGCGGTCAGGTTCTTCGCGCCCATCATCGCGATGTACATCCACGAGATCGGCAGGATCGATGCCGAGCCGTACGGCGCGGCCGACACCGCGCCGATGCCGTTTTCTTCGCGCGTGTAGCCGGTCGAACGCTGGTTCGGCAGGAATTTCGCGAGGTGCGCGCCGACTGCGACCGGGCCGACGCCCGGGCCGCCACCGCCGTGCGGGATGCAGAAGGTCTTGTGCAGGTTCAGGTGCGACACGTCGCCGCCGAACTGGCCCGGCGCGGTCAGGCCGACCATTGCGTTCATGTTCGCGCCGTCGACGTACACCTGGCCGCCGTGCGCATGGACGATCTCGCAGATCTCGCGCACGTTCTGCTCGAACACGCCGTGCGTCGACGGATACGTGATCATGATCGCCGCGAGGTCGTTCGCGTGCTGCTCGGCCTTCGCCTTGAGATCAGCGATGTCGACGTTGCCCTGCGCGTCGCATGCGACGACCACGACCTTCATGCCGGCCATGTGTGCGGAGGCCGGGTTCGTGCCGTGCGCGGAGGCCGGGATCAGGCACACGTCGCGATGCGCTTCGCCGCGCGATGCGTGGTACGCGTGGATGATCAGCAGGCCCGCGTACTCGCCCTGCGAGCCGGCGTTCGGCTGCAGCGACACGGCCGCGTAGCCGGTGGCCGCGACGAGCATCTGCTCGAGCTGGTCGATCATCTCGCGGTAGCCGACGGTCTGCTCGGCCGGCGCGAACGGGTGGATCCTGCCGAACTCGGGCCACGTGACCGGCAGCATTTCCGACGTCGCGTTCAGCTTCATCGTGCACGAGCCGAGCGGGATCATCGAGCGGTCGAGCGCGAGATCCTTGTCCGACAGGCTGCGCAGGTAGCGCAGCATTTCGGTTTCGGAATGGTGGCGGTTGAACACGTGGTGCGTCAGGTACGCGCTCGTGCGCTCGAGGCCGGCCGGCAGCGCGGCGACGCCGGCGAGGCCCGCGTCCAGCGCGTCGACGGACGGCGCGGTGCCGCCCGCGGCCTGCGCGAACACGGCGAGGAGAGCGGCGAGGTCGTCGCGGGTCGTCGTTTCGTCGATCGACACGCCGACTTGCGTGCCGCTCACGCGGCGCAGGTTGATGCGCGCGGCCTTCGCGAATTCGTGGACCTGCGCGGTGCGCGCGCCGGTGTCGATCGTCAGCGTGTCGAAGAACGTGTCGTTGACGGGCGCGAAGCCGAGCTGCTTCACGCCGGCGGCGAACAGCGCCGCGATGCGGTTCACGCGCAGCGCGATCGTCTTCAGGCCGTGCGGGCCGTGGTAGACCGCGTACATGCTCGCCATGATCGCGAGCAGCGCTTGCGCGGTACACACGTTCGACGTCGCCTTCTCGCGGCGGATGTGCTGTTCGCGCGTCTGCAGCGCGAGGCGCAGCGCGGGCTTGCCCTGTGCGTCGACGGTCACGCCGACGAGGCGGCCCGGCATCTGGCGCTTGAATTCGTCACGCACCGCGAGATACGCGGCGTGCGGGCCGCCGAAGCCCATCGGCACGCCGAAGCGCTGCGTGTTGCCGATCGCGACGTCCGCGCCCCATTCGCCGGGCGGCGTCAGCACGGTCAGCGCGAGCAGGTCGGCCGCGACGACGACATGGCCGCCGGCCGCGTGGATCGCTTCGGTGAGCGCGCGGTAGTCGTGCACGTCGCCGTTGACGCCCGGATATTGCAGCAGCACGCCGAACGCGTTGGCCTGCGCGGCGTCGGCTGCCGGGCCCGTCTTGACTTCGATGCCGATCGGCAGCGCGCGCGTGCGGATCACTTCGAGCGTCTGCGGCAGCACGTCGTCGGCGACGTAGAACACGTTCGACGCCGGCTTGCCGGTGCGCTGCAGCAGCGTCATCGCTTCGGCCGCGGCGGTGGCTTCATCCAGCAGCGATGCGTTCGAGATCGCGAGGCCCGTGAGGTCGGCGACCATCTGCTGGAAGTTCAGGAGCGCCTCGAGGCGACCCTGGGAAATTTCGGGCTGGTACGGCGTGTAGGCCGTGTACCACGCCGGGTTTTCGAGCACGTTGCGCAGGATCACGGCCGGCGTGTGCGTGTCGTGATAGCCCTGGCCGATGTATGAGCGGAACACCTGGTTCTTGTCCGCGAGGGCACGCAGCGCGGCGAGGGCTTCGGCCTCGCTCTTCGGTTGCGCGAACGGGCCGAGCGGCAGCGTTTCGGCGCGGCGGATCGAGGCCGGGATCACGGCGTCGATCAGGGCGGCGCGCGACGCGAAGCCGAGCGTGTCGAGCATGGCCTGCTGGCTGGCGGCATCGGGGCCGATGTGGCGTTCTGCGAACGCGTCATGCGTTTCGAGCGCGGCGAGCGAGAGGGGCGTGCGGTTCATCAGACGGTCCGGGTGTTCGAGCTTCATGGCGTGACTCTGGTCCCGCGCGGGCCGGCAGGCCGGCCGCGCGCGGTTCGGGTAAGGAAAATTAGTCGATCAGCTTGCTGTATGCAGCGGCGTCGATCAGCTTGTCGGTCGATGCGCCGTCCGCGAGCTTGATCTTGAAGAGCCACACGGCGTATGCGTCGCTGTTCACTTCTTCCGGCGAGTCGGCGGCTTCTTCGTTGATGGCGATGATCTCGCCGGACACCGGCGAGTAGATGTCGGATGCCGCCTTCACCGATTCGACGACGCCGACTGCGTCGCCTGCGTTCACCGACTTGCCGACTGCCGGCAGCTCGAGGAAGACGATGTCGCCGAGCGTGCTCTGCGCGTGATCGGTGATGCCGACCGTCAGCGTGCCGTCGGCTTCGGTGCGGATCCACTCGTGTTCGTCGGTGTACTTCAGATCGGCCGGGACGTTGCTCATCGGATGCTCCTGGATAAAAGGTATGTTCGTTATGCTGGCGCGCCGCCGGGGCGCGCCGGATGGGGTTGCGCCGGGCGCCATTTCCCGGCTTGCCGGGAGGCGGGCCCCCGGTCGTTACGCAGCGAGGACCTTGCCGTTGCGCACGAACGGCAGTTTTACCACGCGCGCGGGAAGTTGCTTGTCTCGAATCTGCACATGTATGGTGTCGCCGACGTGGACCGCCGCTGGCACGCGTGCGAACGCGATCGATTCCTGCATCGACGGCGAGAATGTGCCGCTCGTGATCTCGCCTTCGCCGTGCGGCGTGACGACCTTCTGGTGTGCGCGCAGCACGCCGCCCGCCTTGCCGTTTTCCTTTTGCAGGATCAGGCCGACGAACGCGGCGCGCGTGCCGTCGCGCTCGAGCGCGGCGCGGCCGACGAAGTCGCGTGGTGCCGACAGGTCGACCGTCCAAGCGAGGCCCGCGTCGAGCGGGGACACGTTTTCGTCCATGTCCTGGCCGTACAGGTTCATGCCGGCCTCGAGGCGCAGCGTATCGCGCGCGCCGAGCCCGCACGGGCGCACGCCGTTTTGCTGCAGCGCGGTCCACAGCGCTTCGACGTGCACGGCCGGGACGATCACTTCGAAGCCGTCTTCGCCGGTGTAGCCGGTGCGCGCGATGGTGAGCTCGCCGAACGGCGTGCCGGCGACCCGTGCGGCGTTGAACGGCTTCAGTTCGCTGGTGGCGGCGCGTGCGGCGGGCACCGTCGTCCAGACCTTTTCACGGGCGTTCGGGCCCTGCACGGCGACGATCGCGAAATCGCGGCGCGGCGCGATGGTCAGACCGTAGCCGCCTTGTTCGTTGAGCTGGTTGAACCACGCGATGTCCTTCTCGGCCGTGCCGGCGTTGACGACGACGCGGAAGAAGTCTTCGGTGAAGTAATAGACGATCAGGTCGTCGATGACGCCGCCCTGCGGATTGAGCAGGCACGAGTAGAGCGCCTTGCCGGGGGTCTTGAGCTTGCCGACGTTGTTCGCGATCGCGTGCTCGAAGAACGCGCGCACGCGGCTGCCGGTGAAATCGACGACGCACATGTGCGACACGTCGAACATGCCGGCGTCGGTGCGCACGGCTTCGTGTTCTTCGATCTGCGAGCCGTAGTTGACGGGCATGTCCCAGCCGCCGAAGTCGACCATGCGGGCATTGAGCGCGCGATGCGCGGCGTTGAGCGGGGTGTGATTCAGTGCAGTCATCGAGGCCTCAGGCAAGGCGCTTGCGCGCGGGTCAGAACGGCCATGTGCCGACCGCCGCGGCCGTGAGCCTGCGAGCGATCCGGTACATGCCCCTCTGTCCTCGATACCTGAGAGATTGCGTTGCGGCCGTGAGCCTGCGAACGCGCGCCCCTTCGGTGGGCAGCTTGCCCGCGCCGCATGGGCGCAACGGGCTACTGCCGCTCTCCAGAGTGCGGGGAGTGCGGCCCGCGCAATGCGCGGACGGGATTCCCCGACGCGGTCGGTCCTTTTGCCTGAGAGTTTGCGGGTGTGCCCCTTCGGCGGCGCGACCGGCGTTCCAAACTACGCGGTCACACGCTCTCCCGACGCGTGCGGGCGACTGTACGCGAGCGGGTGGGCATTGTCAATTTGAGCAAAAGAATGTCGCTTCGCGACAAGCGGCGGCGTGGGGCGCCGCCGCTTTTGCCGGCGCCGGCGGGCGCCGGCGTCACTCGCCGATCGCGCGTGCGGCCGTGTCGAGTTCCTGGTTCAGCACGCGCTGCTCGTCGCCGGACAGGCCGCCGTTGTGCTGGGTCGACATGTCGTTCGCTTCCTGGCGGATCACGTCGAGGCGATGGTGCAGCTGCGCACCGTACGGCGGCGGGTAGTAGCCGCCATTGACGCGCGTGTCGATCCGGCGGTGCAGGTTGTCGATCCGGCCCTGGACCTCCTGCATGCGGTCGTTCGCGACGACCTGCGGATTCGGTCGCGAGGCAGGCGGCGGCACCTGCCGGACCGGCCGCTGCGGCTGCACGACACACGCGGCGAGCGAGGAAACCAGGACGCAGCATGCCGCTGCGCGAATCAACCGTTGCATCACATTCTCCTGACGGTTTGGAGTCGGATCGACTTTTTGAGAAACGCGTCAGACCGGGCGACCGCTGACTTTCGTTCCCGCACCATTTGTAACGGAATGTTCGGGACAGCGGCGCCGTGGGGGCTGACGCATGGCCGCAGCCGGCGTGCGGCGCGGCGCGGAATGGCGCGGGATGCGCGGAATGGCAGCTGCGGCCGGGTTGGCGCTGCCCGGCCGGCGGCCGTCAGACGGCGCGGCGCACGAATGGTACCCGACGGCCTTCGTGCTCGCTCTGCGCGGCAAGCTCGATGATCGTCATCACGTCGACCGCGTCCTGCGGCGTGACCGGGAACGGTGCGCCGTCGTGGACCGACGCGGCGAGCGCGCGATAGAACTCCGCATACTGGCCGTCGAGCGTCGGCACCGGCCGCTCGACCTCGACCTCGCCTTCGAGCGTGCGCAGCGCGCCGGGCGGGTTGCCGCCGCCGAACTCGACGTGATCGGGCGTGAGGCCGGCCTTCAACTGGTCTTCCTGCGTGTCGAGCCCGAACTTCTGGTAGCTGCCGCGCGTGCCGTGCAGCGTGAAGCGCGCGGGCTCGATCGCCGACAGCGCGCTCGCGTGCAGCGCGACGTCCTTGTCCGGATAGCCGAGCAGCAGGTGCACGAAATCGGGCGCCGTGCCGTTGTCGCGGCGCGTCTTGACCGTCGCGCTGACCGTGTCCGGCAGTCCGAACAGCGCGAGCGCCTGGTCGATCAGGTGCGGGCCGAGGTCGAGCAGCAGGCCGCCGCCGCGTGCGGGCTCCTCGCGCCAGCGCGTGCGCGGGGTCGGCCGGAAACGGTCGAAGTGCGACGCGAAATACGTCAGCCGGCCAAGTTCGCCGGATTCGACGATGCGGCGCACGGTGAGGAAGTCGCCGTCCCAGCGGCGGTTGTGGAACGGCGCGAACAGGCGGCTGCGCGCGTTCGCGAGCCGCGCGAGCGCGAGCGCCTCGTCGGCCGTGAGCGTGACCGGCTTGTCGACGACGACGTGACGGCCGGCTTCGAGTACCTGGCGCGCGAGCGTGAAGTGCGTGTCGTTCGGCGTGGCGATCACCACGCAGTCGATGTCGTCGAGGCCGAGCAGCGTATCGAGATCGGGGACGATGCGCGCGCCCGGATACGCGGCGCGTGCGCGATCGGGCTGCCCCGTCGCGATCGCGGCGACCTCGGTGCGGCCGCTCGTGGCGATCACGGGCGCGTGGAACGTCGCGCCGGCGAAACCGAAACCCATCAAACCAATCCTGAGCAATGACGACATGGCAATCCCTGGCTGCATACGAAACGAAAGGATGGCGCGCCGTGGCGGCGCGTGGACGACCGACTATTTTGGCATGGCGCGGCGGCACGCACCGACGCGTTCGGCAAAACGCACGGCAGGAGGCGGCGCATGCGCGGTCATGGCGGGCGTTTGGCGCGGCACCGGAAGGACTGCGCGCGGGTTGCCCGTGCCGTCGGCGGCATGTGGGCGCCGGCAGGCAGCCCGTCAGCGTGCCGCGTGATCCGGCGCCCGCTGCCGCGGCACGGCGTCGGCCACTTGCGCGGCCCACGTGGCGCACGCGGCCGCGCCCGGATGAAAGCCGTCGGCCGCCATCAGATGGCGTTCGAGCGGCAGCGCGACGCGCAGGAACGTGCAGTTCGGCTGGGTCGCGGCCCAGTCGGCAAGCGCGGCATTGAGCCGCTTCGCGCGCAGCCCGAGATACCACGCGAGCGGCTGCGGCAGCGCCGGAAAGCGCTCCATTGGCGGCACCGCCGACAGGATCACGTGCCCGACCTGGAAGCGCGCGGCGAGCAGCCGCACGAGTTCGGCCTGCTGCGCCTGCCAGCGGGCCGGCGGCACGCCGCCCGTCACGTCGTTGACGCCAAGCGAGGTCACGGCCACGTCGAACGGCTCGGCCGGCTCGGTCGCGAGCCAGTCGACCAGCTCCCGCGTGGTCAGGCCGGTGCGCGCGAGCAGCTTCCAGCCGACCCGGTGGGTGGCCGCGAGCGTGCGCGCCAGCTGCCCGGACAGCGCGTCGTGCTGCGATGCGACGCCGACGCCCGCGGCGGCTGAATCGCCGACCACCAGCACGCGCAGCGGCGGGCCGTCGCCGGCCACGCCGTCGCGCGGGCCGGCCGCCTCGGGCAGCCGTGGCGTGACGCGGCGCACGTGGCGCCCCTGGAGGAACAGCAGCGGGCCGAGGGCGGCGGTGGCGAACGGGTATCCCATGAAGTCGATCCGGTGACGATGCTGGCGGGCCCGGCGCGGACGCGCCGACATGCGTCCATTGTGGCCGATCGGGCCGCGGATGGGGCCGGATTGGCCGATCGGACAGGGGACGAAACGGCAGCCTGCCTGCGCGGCCCCCGTCCGGCGGGGCTCCCGAAAAGTGCGCCGCCGACGTGTTAACATGCGCGTCCTGCCCGTGTGTCCGCCTGCATTCCAGGCTTGCCGCGCGCGGCATCCTCCCGGCGTTCCGCCGTCAACCGCAACATCATCCGCCATCATGTCCGCAGGCCTCAACCCCGCTCAGAACGAAGCGGTGCGCTACCTCGACGGTCCCTGCCTCGTGCTCGCCGGCGCGGGCAGCGGCAAGACCCGCGTGATCACGCAGAAGATCGCGCACCTGATCGAAGCGAAAGGCTTCGAGCCGCGCCACATCGCGGCCGTCACGTTCACGAACAAGGCCGCCGCCGAAATGCGCGAGCGCGTGTCGAAGCTGCTGGAGGGCAAGACGCTCACCACGCCCGGCAAGGAAGGCCGCAAGGTGCCCGTCAACCAGCTCACCGTGTGCACGTTCCACTCGCTCGGCGTGCAGATCCTGCGTCAGGAAGCCGAGCACGTCGGCCTGAAGCCGCAGTTCTCGATCATGGATTCGGACGACTGCTTCGGGATGATCCAGGAGCAGATCGGCACCACCGACAAGGGCCTGATCCGCAAGATCCAGAGCACCATCTCGCTGTGGAAGAACGGCCTGATCATGCCCGATGAGGCGATGACGATCGCGGCCAACGAGGACGAGCACCAGGCGGCGCTGGTCTACCGCAACTACGTCGCGACGCTGCATGCGTACCAGGCGGTCGACTTCGACGACCTGATCCGCCTGCCGGCCGAGCTGTTCGCGAAGAACGAACAGGTGCGCGACCGCTGGCAGAACAAGCTGCGCTATCTGCTGATCGACGAATACCAGGACACCAACGCGTGCCAGTACGAGCTGCTGAAGCAGCTCGCCGGCCCGCGCGCCGCGTTCACGGCGGTGGGCGACGACGACCAGGCGATCTACGGCTGGCGCGGCGCGACGCTCGAAAACCTCGCGCAGCTCGGCAAGGATTTCCCGAAGCTGCACCTGGTCAAGCTCGAGCAGAACTACCGGTCGACGGTGCGCATTCTCACCGCCGCGAACAACGTGATCGCGAACAATCCGAAACTGTTCGAGAAGAAGCTGTGGTCCGAGCACGGGATGGGCGATTCGATCACCGTCACGCCGTGCAACGACGAGGAGCACGAAGCCGAATCGGTCGTGTTCCGGCTGTCCGCGCACAAGTTCGAGCGGCGCGCGCAGTTCCGCGACTACGCGATCCTGTATCGCGGCAACTTCCAGGCGCGGATCTTCGAGCAGGTGCTGCGGCGCGAGCGGATCCCGTACGTGCTGTCGGGCGGCCAGTCGTTCTTCGACAAGGCCGAGATCAAGGATTTGTGCGCGTACCTGCGCCTGATCGCGAACGCCGACGACGATCCCGCGTTCATCCGCGCGGTCACGACGCCGCGCCGCGGGATCGGCAACACGACGCTCGAGGCGCTCGGCTCGTTCGCGGGCCAGGCCAAGGTGTCGCTGTTCGAGGCCGTGTACATGGGCGGGATCGAGGCGCGGCTGTCCGCGCGGCAGGTCGAGCCGCTGCGCATGTTCTGCGACTTCATCCAGCGCCTGACCGATCGCGCGGACAAGGAGCCCGCGACCGTCGTGCTCGACGACATGATGGAGGCCATCCATTACGAGGCCTACCTGTACGACGCGTTTGACGAGCGGCAGGCCCAGTCGAAGTGGCAGAACGTGCTCGAATTCCTCGAGTGGCTGAAGCGCAAGGGCACGAAGCCCGAGACGGAAGCCGTCGACGGCGAGGCGGAAGGATTCCACAACGCGGACGGGCTCGCCGATACCGGCAAGAACCTGCTCGGCCTGATCCAGACCGTCGCGCTGATGTCGATGCTGGAAGGCAAGGACGAGGATCCGGACGCCGTGCGGCTGTCGACCGTCCATGCATCGAAGGGCCTCGAGTACCCGCACGTGTTCCTGGTCGGCGTCGAGGAAGGCATCATGCCGCACCGTGGCGGCAGCGAGGACGACGGCCCGATCGACAGCGAGCGGATCGAGGAGGAGCGCCGGCTGATGTACGTCGCGATCACGCGCGCGCAGCGCAGCCTGCATCTGAACTGGTGCAAGAAGCGCAAGCGGGCGCGCGAGACGGTCGTGTGCGAGCCGTCGCGCTTCATCCCCGAGATGGGGCTCGATGAAGCGCCGCCGCCGACGCCGGAGGAAGCGCCGATGACGCCGAAGGACCGGCTCGCGAGCCTGAAGGCGTTGTTGCAGAAGTGATGTGCGCGCTGGCCTTCGTTTCGGCCTCGGCAAAACAAAACCCCCGCGATGCGCGTGCGCCGCGGGGGTTTTTTCTGGCCGGCAGGCGTTACTTTGCCGCGTTGACCATGTAATCGACGGCCGCCTTCACGTCGGCATCGGACGCGCTCGACCCGCCCTTCGGCGGCATCGCGCCCTTGCCGTGCAGCGCGTAGTTGTAGACGGTATCCATCGACTCCTTCAGGCGCGGCGCCCAGTCGTCCTTGCTGCCGAACTTCGGCGCGCCGAGCACGCCGGCCGCGTGACACGCCTGGCACACCTGCGTGTACAGCGCCTTGCCGGCTGATGCGGCGTCGGCGCTGGTCGGTGCGGCCGCGGGCTTTTCGCCGGCCTTAGGAATCGCGGCGATCGCGGCCATCGCGGCGGCGGCTTGCGCGTTCGATGCGTCGGCGCCCGATGCGCCTGCCGCACCCGCCGCGCCGCTCGCTGCCGGCGCCGCATTGGCGGCCGGGGCAGCCGGCTCGGGGAAGTTCGCGCCGTCGTTGTTCGCCATGTAGACGATCGCACGCGCGATTTCATAGTCGCTGACGTCGTCGGGGCTCGTGCCGCCGCGCGGCGGCATCGCGCCCTTGCCCGACAGCGCCGTCTTCAGCAGCGTGTCGAAGCCCTGTGAGATGCGCGGCGCCCAGTCGTCCTTGTTGCCGAACTTCGGCGCGCCGGCGGCGCCCGTGCCGTGACAGGTCACGCACACGGCCTTGTAGACTGCCTCGCCGGTCTTGTACGTGCGGGGCGCATTGGCGTCCTTCACGTCGACCTTCGCGATCGGTGCGATGCGCGCGGCGACCTGTTCGTCGGAGAGCGCGTCCGTGCCTGCGCCCGCACGGAACGCATGGTTGGCATAGGTGGCAAACAGGACGATCACGGCGATCGGAATCGCGAATGATGCGATGACAACGGCAATCAGCTGCCCGGGAGTTTTGACGGGAGATTCGTGGGGTGCTTCGCTCATGCTTGCCTCGTCTCCATTAATAGGAATTGTGAGCGCGGTGCAACGGCAAAATGGCAGTCCAATGAAGCACGGACGATTATAGACGGAACGTTTACATCACGGCGAGCGGTGCGAAGGCGCGTGTTTACCCGGACGAAAGGGGGGCGGGCGGGGATTCGGGCGGGCACGGTGGACGCGTCATGGGAAACCGGGTATCCTTGCCGTCTTGCCAATGGTGGGCGGCCGGTTTATGGGGTCGTTTCACTGTCACACGCGCCCGTAGCTCAATGGATAGAGTACTGCCCTCCGAAGGCAGGGGTTGCTGGTTCGATCCCAGCCGGGCGCGCCAAATGGCCTGATTCCAGGCACCGAACTTCCCGATCCGTTTTCCCGAATTCGCTGAAGCGCTGAATTGCACAATCGGCCGAATCCCTGTGGCTTCCGATGTCGCGTCGTCTCGTTGGCACCGTGGCATCTCGGCATCCGCCGGCCGTTTCCCGCGCCGGTTCGCTGCCGCGCCGTTATGCGAGAATCCCCCGCAACGACAACTCCAAGCGTCGATCGCGGCGGCCGTCCGCGCATCGCGCCGACTCTCCCGATGGCAGCCATCCCGTCTCTCCCGAGCGCAGGCGATGCCCGCGCGCTGACCGATGCGCAGCAGGCACTGCTCACGCGCCTGCTTGCCTATTCCCCTGACGACCCGCACGCCGCGCTGCCATACAGCCGCCGCCTCGCCGAGGCTGAAGGCTGGACGCATGCTCACGCACTGGCCGTGATCGACGAATACAAGCGCTTCGCGTTTCTCGCGCAGGCAGCCGGACACCCGGTCACACCGTCGGTCGCGGTCGATGCCGCATGGCACCTGCACCTGCAATACACGCGCGAATACTGGGACGTGTTCTGTGCCGACGTGCTGCGCGCGCGGCTGCATCACGTGCCGGGCGCGGGCGCGCCCGACGAGGCCGCGCAGTACGCGCGGCACTACCGGCAGACGCTCGACAGCTACCGCAGGCTGTTCGGCTGCGAGCCGCCCGAAGCGATCTGGCCGCGCCCCGTCGCCGAGCCGGCCGTGCCCGCCGACGCCCCGGTGCAGCGCGCGGAACTGCGCGACGGCCCGTCGAGCGAGCCCGCCGCGAGCCCGCGACGCTGGCGGCGCTTCGCGAAGTTCGCGTGGCCGACGGCGGCGATCAGCGTCGCGGCGACCTGCGCGAGCGCGAGCGATTTCAATGTGCTGGACTTCTCGGGGCCGGACTTTCTCGGGTTGTTCTACGTGCCGCTCTGCGTCGCCGCGCTGCTGCTGATCGCCGGCCTGCAGTGGATCGAATACCGCCACCGTGCGTGGGGAACGCGCGCCCCCGAATCGTCACCCGACCTGAGCGCGGAGGAAGCGGCGTATCTCGCGGGCGGCGGTGCGCGGATGGCGCAGGTCGCGATGCTGTCGCTCGCGCATGCCGGTGCGATTGAGCTGCGGATGAGCAAGGTCCACGGCGCGCGGGTGCGGATCGACGATCCGCGACACGCAGGCGCGTATGGCGCCGACTGGGAATGGCTGAGGCGGCAACCCGGCGGCGAGACGAGCTGCGACGCGTTTCGTCAGCGTCTCGCGTGGCGCGAAGCCGACTGCGCGGCAGCGTTGCAGCGCAAAGGCTGGCTCTGGGCACCGGGCGAGATGCGGGCGACGCGGATGGCCGCGCGCGCGATCCTGCTGCTCGTGTTCGGCGCGGGCGCGGCGAAGCTCGCGGTCGGTCTGACCCGCGGCCGGCCCGTGCTGCTGCTGATGATTGTCATGGCGGCGTTCATGGTCGCGTACCACTTCATGGTCGGACGCCTGCCCGGCTTCGGGCGCGGCGGCATGACGCGCGGCGGCGAGGCGGCGCTCGACGCGCACCGCGACCAACGCCGGGGCGACCGCGCGACGCCGGACGGGCTCTTGTGGACGGCCGCGCTGTTCGGCGCCGGCGCGCTCGCCGGCACCGTGTGGGCCACGCATTCGAAAGTGCTGATGGCGCCGCCGCCCGTCGCCGTGCAAACCGGCGGGTCGAGCGGTTCGTCCGACTCGGACGCCGGGGACAGCAGCAGTTCGAGTTCGTGCGGTTCGTCGAGCTCATGCAGCTCGAGCAGTTGCGGCGGCTGTTCGAGCAACTGAGCACAGGGCGCGCTGCCGGGATAGCGCGCCGTGCCGCCAGCGTCAGGCAGGCGGCACGGCGCGCGCCGACTTACGTGATCGCGGCATCGGCGGGCGTGCGTGCCTGCGCGGCACGCCCGTCGCCCGCCTCGACGATCAGCGTCCAGTCGAACGCCGGCAGTGCGCAGAGCTGCTCGACGGTGGCCGTGTACTCGTGCGCGGGCGCGTGCAGGTAGCGCACCTTGTCGGTCCATTCGGGCAGCGGCGCCTGCGACGAAGTCACCACGACCGCCAGCAGATCCTGCTCCGGCCGCCGTGCGATTTCCTGCAGGCTCAGCCGGACCTTGTCGAGGTCGCCGTCGGCGTCCAGGATCAGCGCGCCGGGGATCGGCGCATCCGGCCGGCCGGGCGGGTTGCCGATCGCGCCTTTGTCGATGCACTGCTGATACACGTGGCGATAGCGCGGCAGCGCCTGCTGCAGCGCGTGATGCTTGCGGACCTTCGCCTGCGCCGTGCGCGCGAGCCCGCGGCGCAGCGCCGGGTTCGCGATCAGCCGGTCGAGCGCGTCGACCCAGGCCTGCGGCGCATCCGGGACCAGCAGGCCGTCGCAGCCGTCGTGCAGCGCGAAGCGATAGGCTGGCCGGTCGCTGACGATCGAGGCGATGCCGGCCGCCGCGTATTCCTGCCACTGGATCGTGCTCGTGCCGGCGTTGTAGTCGTGGTCGGCGAGCGGCAGCAGCGCGATGTCCCAGCGCCGTTCCGGCAGGCGTCGTGCGTGCGCGTCGTAGTCGTGAAGCTCGGGCTCGCACCCGGCGGCCGGGTGGCCGGCCCAGCCCGGCGGGACGTCCGCGCCGACGAAACTCACCCTGACCTTGCCGGGATGGCGCGCGCAGATCGCCTGCAGCGCCGCGTCGACGAGCGCGAAGTTGTCGGCGCGCAGCGACGCGCCGGCGATGCCGATCGTCACGCAGTCGTCGCCGCGCGCCGCCACGGGGCGGTAGAACCGGTCGAAGTCCACGCTGTCGGGCAGCACGTGAACGCGCGGGTGCGACAGCCGGTAGCGGCTGGCGATGAACGGCGTGGATACGATTACGGCGTCCGCGTTGCGCAGCACGAGCTCGATCCCCGCGCGGGCCATCCCGCCTTGCGCGGCGAGCGGATGCGTGGCCGGCAGGTCGGTCAGCAGGTCGTCGGTCTCGTAGATCACCGGCTTTTCATGCTTGAAGATCGTATACAGGTCGTTGCCCGTCAGCATGCCGGGCGTCAGCCGGTGCAGCAGGATGGCGTCGGCCGTGGCCAGCGCGCTGCTGTCGAGCTGGCCGTCCCGGAAGCCCGGGACGAGTTCCCATTCGTCGTTCAGCAGACCGAACGGCAGCGTGAGGCGAATTCGCGACGACGCGCATGTGTCCGGATCGATCGAATACACGATCAGGCGCTTGCGGCGCGGTGCGGCGTCCGCAGTTGCGGCGACGGGCGCCAGCGTCCGGTTCTCCGCCAGCAGCCGTGCGTACAGCGCACCGTGGCGTGCGGCGTTGCGGCCGATGTCGTGCTGCGCGCGGATCGCATCCTGCGCGGCCGCGGCGAGTTGCGCGCGGGTTTGCGGATGTTCGATCAGGTGCGCGATCGCGTCGACCCACGCGTCGGCGGTGTCGGCGACGAGCCAGCCCGTGCGGCCGTGGACAACCGGGCAGCCTTCCGCCGGCGTGGCGACGAGCACCGTGGCCGCGCCGGCCGCCGAGCATTCGAGCCATGCGCGCGGCGGCGCATCGTCGCGCAACGTGACCGGTGCCGTGACCAGCGCGATGTCGAGGTCCGCGCGCTTCAGCGCGTCGGCGTAGCTGTCGTAAGGGGCAGGCTCCGCGATCAGCGTGACGTCCGGTTCGCGGTCCCAGCCGGCCGGCAGCGCCGCGCCGACGAACGACACCCGGAGCCTCCCCGGAAACCGGCGGCGGAGCTCGGCCAGCGCCTGGCGGACCTGCTCGAGACGCACGCCGTCGAGACCGGTGCCGGAAACCGCGAGGTTCACGTGGTCGCGCACGCCGGGCGCTGCACGGTGCAGACGTTCGAGATCGACGCCGGTCGGCAGCACGTGGACCGATGCGTTGACATGACGGTACTGCCGCACCAGCGCTTCCGACGGCACGACGAGCGCATGCGCGCGCTGCACGGCGCTGCGGATGCCCGCCTTGCGGCGCGCGTTGTCGGCCGCGCCGGGGATGTCGGCGAGCAGCGTGTCGAGCGGCGCGTCGATCTCGAGGACGACCGGCTTGCCGAGCGAGAACAGGTGTTCCAGCGTGGCGGCGGACAGCAGGCCCGGCGTGTCGCCCTGCAGCACGATCAGGTCCGCGCGCTGCAGCGCGTCGGGATCGATGCCGGCTTGCGTGACAGGGAAAGTCAGCGCCCATTCGCGGTCCAGCCGCGCGAACGGCTGCGCGAAGCGCAGGCTGGTGCGCGCGTGGTCGGCCGGTTCGGCGGTGACGACCGCGATGCACGCGCGCGGCGCGGACGCGGGCTGTCCCTGGGCGGCGGCGCCCGTCGCGACGGCCTGCGCATCCAGCTTGTCCGCGTGGGCCTGGGTCCGCTCGACGAAGTTCTGCAACTGCTGCCAGAACGTCTCCTCTTCCTTCAGGTAGACGCTGCGCGCTTCGTGAACGGTGGCCTTCGCGTGGGCGATCTCGTGTTCGTCGAGCCCCCACGCGATGCCCTTGCCGTCCATCACCCACCGGGTCGGCTCCGACAGCGACGCGTCATTCATGATGCACACGACCGGGCAGCCGCACATCAGCGCTTCGAACACGGCGGTGGACCATTCGTACATGTACACGCACTCGACCTGTCGGAACAGCGCCGCGAGTTCGTGCGCCGAACGTTCCGGCACGCGGGTCGAGATTTCGATCGACTCGGCGGTGACCGGATGCAGCGTGCCGCCGCGCCGCAGGTGGCGATTGATGAAGACGGCCGTGCCGTTGCGGCGGGTGTCGTCGACACTGTCGCTGTTGAAGATGCGCGTGTCGACCAGCGGCATGCGCAGCAGGTCCGCCTTCCAATCTTCGGGCACCAGCGACGGCCCGAACGTGAAGATGAGGTCGTCCGGCTGCAGGCTGATCGGTTCGCCGTTGATGCGGCCGGGCTCGGCCAGCAGGTAGCGCGCGACGCAGCGCGCGTTGAACGGATTGCCGGCGACGACGTCCGGATAGACGACGATCGGGCTGCGATTCGCGCGGGCGTGCGCCTGCACGATGTCGTGGGTCAGTGGCGGCGTGCGCAGGTCGGGATGCACGACCGGCGTGCAGACGTACGCTTCGTGGCCGAGCAGGTTCAGCACGTGGCACAGGTAGTGCATCGCGCGGATCCCGCCGGAGGTTTGCCGGAAATTCGGCGCGTGTATGTAGTACGGGTGGTCGAGTCGCGTAAAGATGCGCGAACCGCCGTGCGCCAAGCCAGGTTGGGGAGTCGTCATCGTTATCGGGTGCGGTAGAAGTCGAAGACCACGTCGAGGATGCGATCCTGTTCGGCTTCGGTCATGTCGTGGTACAGCGGCAGCCGGACGAGCCGGTCGGCGACGAGGTCCGTCACCGCCATGCCGGACCCGCAGCGCCCGTAGCGCTGGCCGGCCGGCGAACTGTGCAGCGGCACGTAGTGGAACACCGCATTCACGCCCACCGCGCGGATCTGCTGCAGCAGCTCGGTGCGTTCGGCGAGGTCGCGTGCGAGGAAATAGAACATGTGGCCGTTGCCGCGCTCGGCGAGCGAAATCGCGGGCAGCTCGATCAGCCCGTCCGCGTGCAGCGGCTGCAGCGCGTCCTGGTAGCGCTGCACGGTCGCGCGCCGCTGCGCGGTGATCACGTCCGCGTGCTCGAACTGCGCGTACAGGAACGCCGCGATCAGCTCGCCCGGCAGGAACGACGAGCCGACGTCGACCCAGGTGTACTTGTCCACCTGCCCGCGGAAGAACTGACTGCGGTTGGTGCCCTTCTCGCGGATGATCTCCGCGCGCTCGACGAGGCGCGGGTCGTTGACCAGCAGCGCGCCGCCTTCGCCCGAGATCACGTTCTTGGTCTCGTGGAAGCTGAGGCACGCGAGGTGGCCGAGGCTGCCGAGCGGCTTGCCGTTCCACGTCGACTGCAGCGCCTGGGCGGCGTCCTCGATCACCCACAGGTCGTGGTCCGCCGCGAGCTGCCCGATCGCGTCCATGTCGCATGCGACGCCCGCGTAGTGCACCGGCACGATCGCGCGCGTGCGCCTGGTGATCGCGGCGGCGATCTGCGTCTCGTCGAGGTTCAGCGTGTCGCGGCGGATGTCGACGAACACCGGCGTCGCGCCGCGCAGCACGAACGCGTTGGCGGTCGACACGAACGTGTAGGACGGCATGATCACTTCGTCGCCGGGCTGCACGTCGGCGAGGATCGCGGCCATCTCGAGCGCGGCCGTGCACGAGTGCGTGAGCAGCGCGCGCTGGCAGCCGACGCGCGCTTCCAGCCAGCGGTGGCAGAGCTTCGTGAACGCCTGGTCGCCGGCGAGGCCGCCCTGCTCGACCGCTTTCGCGATGTAGTAGAGCTCCTTGCCGACCACGAACGGGCGGCCGAACGGAATGCAGTCGAGGTTGGGTGGGCCGAACATGGTCAGGCTCCGCGTCAAGGGGTGGGACGTTCGGCCGCGCGGCTCGCGCGCGGCGCCGCTCAGATGTCCTTGCGGACGAGAATCGTGAATTCGTACAGGCCGTAGTCGTGCAGCAGCGCGACGTGGCGCGAATAGCGGCGCTTGCAGCGATCGAACAGCGCGCACGGGTCCGCGTAGTACAGGAGGTCCGGGCGCATGAACGGCGGATCGGAATACGACGTCAGGCAGTTGAACGCGAAGCCCAGTCGGCTCGTCGCGTGCAGCGTGTCGAGCGTCGCGTGGATGTAGTCGAGCCACGCGTCGTCGTCGTGACCGCGCCTGACGTTGAAGATGCCGGATGCGATCCCGTAGTCCGACGCGGCCTGCGGCACCGCGCCGACATGAAACGCGACGTTCGCGTCGTCGCGGTAGCGCTGCCGCGCGGCGTCGACCATGTCGGACGAGATGTCGTAGCCCGCATACGCGAAGCCGTCCGGCAGCGCGCGCGCCTTCATGAAATCGACCAGCGCACCGTAGCCGCAGCCGATGTCGTTCACCGAGTGGCCGCCGGACGCGGGCAGGATCTTCGTCAGTTGTTCGAAGCGCAGGAACTGGCCGGTTTCGCCGTTCCAGTCGACGCCGCGCGCGGTCGCGCCGTGCTCCGCCAGCCGCGCGCTGTAGTACGCGGCCACTTCTTCCAGCAGGCTCGCATGCCGGGATTCGCTCATGGACATCGCCTCAGTCTTTCGAGGTCAGCGCGTACCGGCGCGCTTCGGGACCGCAGTTGAACAGCACGTCGAGCACCGTCACGCCGTGGACGAAGTCGCCCCACTGCTGCGGATACTCGGGATAGGTCGGATAGTCGAACCAGCGCACCGCGACGCCGGCATCGGCGAACAGGTTCTCGTCGAGGTAGCTGCGCGCGGCCGGGCCGGACAGGTACTCGGTCGCGCCCGCCTGCACGCACAGGTTCAGCAGCTTCTCGGTGCGGTCGCCGTGCAGCGCATAGTCCGACGTCGACGACACGCGCGTGCCGATCTCCAGTTGCCGGAGGACCCACGTCAGCATCGCGACATTCAGCTCGCTCAGCATCCCGTAGGTGCGACCGGTGTAGAGCGCTTCGAGCTCGTCCGCATAGCGCGCGAAGTGCGGGGCGCGCGCGTAGTTCTGCTGCAGGGCCTTCCAGTGCAGCGGCGCCCAGTCGGCGCCGTCGATCTCGGTTTCGCGGATCGACTGGTGATACTTGCCCTTCACCTTCACCGGCACGCTCAGCCATTGCACGCCCTGCGGCGTCTTGATCTGGTTGCGGTTGCGCCAGTCGCGGCGCGTGTACTGCGCGTCATCGTAGAGGATGAACTCGTCGCTGGCGGCGATCAGGTCGAAGTAGCCCTTCCACGGAATGTAGTTGGACTGGACGATCGCCACCCGCTTCGCGTCGCGGTTCATGGTCGCACCGCTCATGCCGGAATGTGGCCGTACCGGTACATGTCGACGAGCTCGGGCGGAATGCCCCAGTCCGTTGCGCCCAGCTTGTCGTGCAGCGCCTCCAGGTCCGCGCGCATCGCGTTCTGGAGCTGTTCGACCATGCGGTTGCGCGCCGGCACGAAGTCGTGCTGGTATGCGGCATTGATCTGATGGCGTACCGTCTTCGCGATCGCGGCCTCGCGCGTCATGTTGCGGATCAGCGGGCGTTCGGGCGCGAGTTCCGCGTAGCGCGGATCGATCGGCTCGCCGCGCATCGCCGCGACGAGATCACGGCTCAGCACCGGCGACAGGTGGAAGCCGTCGCGCTTGGTGCCGCCGAGAATCCACAGGTCGCGCACGCTGGTTTCGCCGAACAGCGGATACAGGTCGGACGTCGTCGGCCGCCAGCCGACGTTGACGTTGACCAGGTTCGCGCGCGAGAAGCGGGTGTTGATCTGGTCCATCGCGGACTTGAGCAGCGTGTACGCGCTGCCGGCGTGGCCGTGCTCGTGCGGCACCGGGCTGATGTAGTTGCTGGCGCCGACGAGGGTCCGGTCAGGCCCGTGCGGCGCCGAATACACACCGCACGCGAGGCCGCGGTTGGTCGTGCGCACGCAGTGCGTGTGCACGTTCTCCGCGCTCTGCAGTTCGATCGACATGCCGACGCCGTAGAACATCCGCTGCACCGGCAGCTCGGGCAGGCTCGCCTGCAGCACGCGCGTCACGTTGGCGCCGTTGCAGAGGATGAAGCGGTCCGCGCCGAGCACGCTGCCATCGGACAGGCGCGCCCCGGTGACGCGTCCGGCCGCGGTGTCGAGCCGCTCGACCTCGGCGTCGATGAAGCGCACGTTGCCGGCTTGCGCGACCGACTCGGTCAGCGCGTCGAGAAACTGTTTCGGATTGACCCAGCCTTCGCGCTTCAGGAAGACCGCCTTCAGCGCGCGATAGCGCGGGTCCGGATGATAGTTCGGGATGCCTGACGGATCGACCGCCTCGCAGGGCTCCTCGAATTCGCCGCAGAACCGCTGCATGGCCGCGAAGTTCTCGTCGTCGAGCGCGTCGGTCGCCGCGTTGTTCAGCACGAAGGTGCCGAAGCCGTGCGCGACCGCGCGCTCCGGCGTGCAGATTTCAGCGAATACGGCGGGCCAGGCCGCCGTCGCGCCGCGGCTCAGCTCGAACTTGAAGCGGTCGATCGGCGTGCCGAGCGAATCGCCTTCCAGCTCGGTGAACGAATTGAGCATCGCCGCCGCAGCGCGCGTGGCCGAGCCGGGCCGATGCGCGTGGCCGACGATCACGAGCTCGACGCCCGGGTCCGCCCGCTGCCATGCGCGGGCCGTCATCAGGCCGAGAATGCCGTTGCCGAGGATGGCGATTTTCATTTGCGTGCGCCTCCACCTTCGGGGAATGACAGGTAGCACAGCGACGGATAGGCCGCCGCCTTGTGGATCCGGTGCGGACGGTTGCCGAGCAGGTCGCGCAGGTAATGGACGCCTTCCGCGGGCAGCTGGCCGCCGCGGGTGAGCTGCCAGAACGCGACGACGCCGCCGGGCACCAGCCGCTCCATCACCACGTCGAACGCGTGCCGGGTCGGCTCGATCACGTTCAGGTCGAACCATGCGAGCGCGACCATCTCGCCGGGATGCGCTTCGTCGAACGCCGCCAGCGTGTCGCGGCAGTCGCCTTCCCACACGTGGTGCTTGTCATGCACGTGCCCCATCGCGTTGCTGCGCTCGTGCAGGTTCAGCAGCTTGCGCAGCAGGTCGGCGTACTCGCCGGACAGCGAGTACGTGCCGTCGGAGAACAGCTTGCGGTCGCGCGTGTCGTGCTCGGCGAAGCCCGTGTAGCCCGTGAACGTGTCGAATGCATGGATGCGGCGCTGGAAGTTCAGCGGCTCGAGAATCGCGCGGAAGTTCTCGCACAGCACGGCGGTCTGCCCGCGCCACGTGCCGAGATCGAGGATCGCGCCCGGCAGCGGCACGATTTTTTGATAGATCTCAAAGGTCGCGAGAATGCGTGCGAGGAGCGAGCCGCGCACGAACAGGCCGAGCGACCGTTCCAGTTCCTCGCGCGTCGCGGGGTAGGTCTGCATCAGGTCGAACAGTTCGCGGCGCGCCGCGAGCTGATCGCCATCTGCGTTGGTGATGATCGCTGATTCGTGCATACACAGGGCTCCAGGCACAAAGGGTGTGACCGGACGAGCGCGTGTCGGCGCGGTGGCATCGAAATGCGCAACCGTCCGAGCGTCGCAGGTCGGACATCTTTCTGCGATCAAGTCTAGCGAGCACAGCCAGGATCGAATGTCGGATTAGCGGGTGGTTTCACCCCGCATTTCGATGGATGCGCGGGTTCCGGCGCGAATTCGGGGCGCCCGCGGGTGCGGCTTGCAGTAGCGGGAATAGCGACCAATTCCAGCACCTGCTCGCCAAATTGGAACGCGGCGTGCGCGAGGAGAATTCGGACACGTCGGAGATCGTCGGTGCGTGCGTCCGCGGGCGAAGGCGTGCGCCGACGCAGCGGCGCCGGCCGCGATTCGAATCCCGTATTGGCTACCAGGACGACATAGCTCATGATGCCCACCTCCCCCGCCGCCGCCACGATCGAACAGGCGCTGGCGCACCATCAGGCCGACCGGCTGGACGAGGCCGAGACGCTGTACCGGCAGATCCTCGACACCGATCCCCGGCACGCGGACGCGCTTCACCTGCTCGGCCTGATCGGCCATCAGTACGGGCGCTATCAGGAGGCATCCGACCTGATCATGGCGGCGATCGAGACCAGGCCGGACCCGATGTACTACTACAACCTCGGCAACGTGATGCAGGCGGACAACCGTCACGCCGCCGCCGCCGAGTGCTTCCGTCTCGCAATCGAGCTGCGACCCGACTACGTCGATGCGTACAACAACCTCGGCAACGCGCTGCGGCTCGCCGGCGACGCCCGCGCGGCCGTCGATGCGTTCTGCCAGGCCATCGCGCTGAAGCCGGACAACGGCCAGGCCTACAACAACCTTGCGAATGCGCTGTTCGACCTGAACGAGATTCCGGCCGCGCTCGAGGCTTACCGGCACGCGGTCGCGCTGCGCCCCGAACTGCCGGAGCCGCGCAGCAACCTGCTGTTCGCGAGCCACTGCAGCGAAGCGTTCGACCACGACGCCTATCTCGCCGAGGCCGCGCGCTACGACGAAGTCGTCACGCGGTGCGCGACGCCGTGGACGGACTGGCTCGTCGACCTGACCGCCCGCGCCGGGCGGCCGCTCAAGGTCGGCATCGTGTCGGGCGACCTGAAGGCGCATCCGGTCGGCTATTTCATCGAGAGCATGCTGAAGCATCTCGACGCGAACCGGATCGAGATGCATGCGTACCCGACCCGCGACGTCGAGGACGACGTGACCGCCCGCATCAAGCCGGCCTTCGCGACGTGGACCTGCATTGCCGGCCTGAGCGACGAAGCGGCGGCCGCGCGTGTCCGCGCGGACCGCATCGACGTGCTGCTCGACGCGGCGGGCCACACGGTCTACAACCGCCTGCCGCTGTTCGCGTGGAAGCCGGCGCCGCTGCAGGCGAGCTGGCCCGGCTATTTCGCGAGCACCGGCGTGCGCGCGATCGACTACGTGATCGGCGACCGTCACGTGCTGCCGCCCGCCGAGGCCGCGCATTTCACCGAGCGGCCGTGGCATCTGCCGGACAGCTATCTGTGCTTCACGCCGCCGGCCGAGCCGATCGACGTCGGCGCGCTGCCGATGCTCGCGAACGGCCATCCGACCTTCGGCTATTTCGGCAAGCTCGCGAAGCTCACCGATCACGTCGTCGCGGCCTGGTCGCGCGTGCTGCAATCGGTCGCGGGCGCGAAGCTGTTCGTGAAGGCGGAGCATCTCGACGATCCGCGCGAGCAGCAGGCGCTTGCCGCGCGCTTCGCGGCGCACGGCATCGACGCGCAGCGCCTGATCCTCGAAGGCCGCTCGCCGCGCGCCGAATACCTGGCCGCGTACTGGCGCGTCGACCTGATGCTGAGCCCGTTCCCGTATCCGGGCGGTACGACGACCGCCGAAGCGCTGTGGATGGGCGTGCCCGTGC
The DNA here is from genome assembly GCF_020843965.1 of Burkholderia sp. B21-005. Taxonomy (NCBI): domain Bacteria; kingdom Pseudomonadati; phylum Pseudomonadota; class Betaproteobacteria; order Burkholderiales; family Burkholderiaceae; genus Burkholderia; species Burkholderia sp. B21-005. The sequence goes on from NZ_CP086301.1 coordinate 178,801, forward strand.
TGTGCCGCCGCGGTGAGCGCTTCCTGTCGCACATCGCCGAGAGCCTGCTGCATTCGGCGCGGCTGCCCGAGTGGATCGCGCACGACGACGACGCGTATGTCGCGAAGGCCGTCGCGCAGGTCGGCCAGCCCGCCGAGCTGGCGGCGCTGCGCACGACGCTGCGCGCGCAGGTGCTCGCGTCGCCGCTGTGCGACGCGCCCCGCTTCGCGCGCCACTTCGAGGACGCACTGCACGGCATGTGGGCGCAGCACGTCGAAGCCGCGCCGGCCGCATCGGTGTGAGGCCGCTCACGACGTGACGTGCGTGGGCACTTCCACGCCGGCGGCAAGCGGAACACCGCGCCGGCCGACGTGATCGTCATTCCGACGGGGGGCGCGTGCGCGACACCGTCGTCGGGATGGCACGCGATGGGATGGCGGCGTCGGCCGTGATGATCGGGCATGGCGGCAGGCGGATCGACTTCGGACACGATCCGCATTCCTAATGAGCAAAGCAGACGAGATGGACGGAACAGGACAGGCATTGCAGGCGGCGCTGGCGCATCATCAGGCGGGGCGTCTCGCGGAAGCGAAGACGCTGTACGACGCGATCCTCACCGCGCAGCCGGGCCAGCCGGACGCGCTGCATTTTCTCGGGCTGCTGGCGTGCCAGCTGAAGCAGTACGACGCGGGGCTTGCGCTGATGGAGCAATCGCTCGTCGCGCGGCCGGACGCGTCGTACTTCAACAACCTGGGCAACATGCTGCGCGAAAGCGGCCGGCTCGACGACGCGATCGCGCACTATCGGCGCGCGGTGGCGCTGCGGCCGGACTATCCGGAGGCGCACAACAACCTCGGCAACGCGTTGCGCGACGCACGCGAGCCGGCGGCCGCGATGGCGAGCTGCGCGCGCGCGATCGAGCTGCGCTCCGGTTACGCGGAGGCGTACAACAACCTCGGCAACGCGTTGCAAGACCTGGACGACCTCGATGGCGCCGCCACGCACTACGGCCGCGCGATCGAGCTGGACCCGTCGATGGCGATGGCCCACGCGAACTTGAGCGCGGTGCGTCACCGGCAGCTGCGCTGCGCGGAAGCGCTCGTGCATGCGCAGGACGCGATCCGGCTCGCGCCGAACCTCGCCGAAGCACACAACCACGCGGGCAACGCGTATCACGGACTGGACCGGCTCGACGCGGCGCAAGCCAGCCATCGCACGGCCGTCACGCTGAATCCGGCGGACGCCGGCGCGTGCCACAACCTGGCCGTCGTGCTGCTGAAGCTGCAGCGGCTCGACGAGGCGCTGGTGTATTGCCGGCGGGCGTTGCAGGCCGGCCCGCCGGCCGTGTTGATGCACGTCAATCTCGGCGACATCCTGCGCGCGCAGGGCAACGTCGATGCCGCGGTCCACGCGTATCGCGATGCGCTTGCGCTGGTGCGCGATGACGCCGACGACGTCGCGGCGACCGTGCTGAACCGGCTGCTGTTCAGCGCGGCGGCGTCCGCTTGCGTGAACCCCGCCGACTACCTGGCCGACGCGCGGCGCTACGGCCGGCACCTGGCCGCACGTTCGACGCGCCATGCGCACGATCCGCGCGAGCGGGCCGCGCGCGCGCAGGGGCGGCCACTGCGCGTCGGCTTCGTGTCCGGCGACCTGCGCCTGCATCCGGTCGGCATCTTCCTGGAAAGCGTGCTTGCGCACCTCGAGCGCACGCGCATCGACCTGCGCGTGTACGTGACCACGGACGAGGAGGACGCGATCACCGCGAAACTGAAGCCGCACGCGAGCGGCTGGCGTTCGATCGCCGCGCTGGATCCGGAGGCGGCCGCGCGGATGATTCACGACGACGAAATCGACGTCCTCGTCGACCTCGCGGGCCATACGCAGTCGAGCGGGCTTCCCGTGTTCGGCTGGAAACCCGCGCCGGTGCAGGCGAGCTGGCTCGGCTTCTTCGCGTCGACCGGCTGCGACGCGATCGACTACTTCATCGGCGACCGCTACACGCTGCCGGACGCCGAAGCGCATCACTTCGTCGAGAAGCCGTGGCGGCTGCCGGACAGCTTCCTGTGCTTCACTCCGCCGGCCTGCGACGTCGAGGTCGGCCCGCTGCCGATGGCGGCGAGCGGCCATCCGACGTTCGGTTGCTTTGGCCAGCTCGTGAAGATCGGCGACGACGTCGTGCGCGCGTGGTCGCGCATCCTGCACGCGCTGCCGGACGCGCGGCTGCTGCTCAAGGCGCACGAGCTCGGCCGCGAGGGCGTGCGCGACGCGACCGCCGCGCGCTTCGCGCGGCATGGCATCGGCGCGGACCGGCTGATCCTCGAGGGCGGTTCGCCGCGCGCGGAATACTTCCACGCATATAACCGCATCGACGTCGCGCTGAGCCCGTTTCCGTACCCGGGCGGCACGACCACGGCCGAAGCGCTGTGGATGGGCGTGCCGGTGCTCGGGATGAAGGGCAGCCGGTTCGTCACGCACATCTGCGAAAGCGTGCTGCACGCGGCGGGCATGGGCGAATGGGTCGCTGACGGTGAGGACACCTACGTCGCGAAGGCGATCGCGGCGGTGCGCGACCGCGAGCGGCTCGCGACGCTGCGCGCCGAGCTGCGCGCGCAGCTGCTCGCGTCGCCGTTGTGCGACGCGCGCCGGTTCGCGGCGCATCTCGAAGCGGCGTTCATCGGCATGTGGCAACGCTATACGAACTCGGAACACGAAGCATGAACGATATCCACGACACGCTGCAGTCCGCGCTGGCGCACCATCAGGCGGGGCGTCTCGCCGAAGCGAAGACGTTGTACGACGCGATCCTCACCGCGCAGCCGGGCCAGCCGGATGCGCTGCATTTCCTCGGGCTGCTGGCGTGCCAGCTGAAGCAGTACGACGCGGGGCTCGCACTGATGGAGCAATCGCTCGTCGCGCGGCCGGACGCGTCGTACTTCAACAACCTGGGCAACATGCTGCGCGAAAGCGGCCGGCTCGACGACGCGATCACGCACTACCGGCGCGCGGTGGGGCTGCGGCCGGACTATCCGGAGGCGCACAACAACCTCGGCAACGCGTTGCGCGACGCACGCGAGCCGGCGGCCGCGATGGCGAGCTGCGCGCGCGCGATCGAGCTGCGGCCCGGTTACGCGGAGGCGTACAACAACCTCGGCAACGCGCTGCAGGACCTGGGCGAGCACGAGGCGGCGGCGGCGAGCTACGCCAAGGCGGTCGCGCACCAGCCGCAATACGCGGATGCGTACTGCAATCTCGGCAACGCGCTGCGTGCGCAGGAGAAATTCGACGATGCCGCGGATGCCTATCGTCGCGCCATCGCGCTGCAACCGGGCTTCCGTGTCGCGCACCAGGGGCTGAGCGAGACGCTGCGCGCGGCAGGTGAACTGCGGGGTGCGGTCGACCATGCGCGCGAGGGGCTCGATCCGGGCGACGCGGACGCGCACTGCGTACTGGCCAGGCTGCTGCAGCGCATGAGCGAGTTCGACAAGGCGGTCGAACTGCTCGAGCGGGCGATCGCGATCGATCCCGCGCATGCGCGGGCGTGGGCCTGGCTCGGCGACCTGCGCAACCAGCAGGGCGAATACGGGCAGGCCGTGCAGGCGTGCCGGCACGCGATCGAGCTCGATCCCGAACTGGCCGATGCGTACAATTTCCTCGGCTTCGCGTATCACAACCTCAACCTGCTGGCTGCGGCGGAGCTGAGCCACCGGCACGCGATCGACCTGAACCCCGATGATGCCGACGCGCATCACAACCTCGCCGCCGCGCTGTTTCGGCTCGAGAAGTTCGACGAGGCGATGAAGCACACCGAGATCGCGCGGGCGCTCGGCATCGATCCGCTGAAGGTCCAGATGACGCTCGGCGACATCCTGTGGGCGAAAGGGGATCTCGCCGGCGCGCTGGATGCGTTCCGCTCGGCGATCCGGCACGACCTGCATCGCGCGTATTCGCGGATGCTGTTCAACATGTCGAGTTCGCCCGCGTTCGAGCCGCAGGAGTGGGTCGCTGAAGCGCGCCGCTACGGCGAACATCTCGAGCGCGATGCGCTTGCGTTCGAGCACGACCGCGCGCAGCGTGTCGCGCAGGCGCAGGGGCGGCCGCTGCGCGTCGGCTTCGTGTCGGGCGACCTGCGGCAGCACCCGGTCGGCATCTTCCTGGAAAGCGTGCTCGCGCGGATCGACCGGTCGCGCATCGAGCCGCATGCCTATGTGACCTTCGTCGGCGAGGACGATGTGACCGCGCGGCTCAGGCCGAACTTCGCGAGCTGGAAGAAGGTGGTCAGCCTGGGCCGCGAGGAGGCCGCGCAACTGATCCGCGACGACGGCATCGACATCCTGATCGATATGGCAGGCCATACCAACTGGAGCGGCCTGCCGATCTTCGGGCACAAGCCCGCGCCGGTGCAGGCGAGCTGGCTCGGGTTCTTCGCGACGACCGGTTGCCGCGCGATCGACTATTTCATCGGCGATGCGCATACGCTACCGGCCGACGAGGCGCATCACTTCACCGAACGGCCGTGGCGGCTGCCGGACAGCTACCTGTGCTTCACGCCGCCGCCGTACGATGTCGCGGTCGGCCCGCTGCCGATGGCGACTCATGGCGGCGTCACGTTCGGCTGCTTCGGCAAGCTGATCAAGATCAGCGACGAGGTCGTCGCGCTGTGGTCGCGCATCCTGCACGCGCTGCCGGACGCGCGCCTGCTGCTGAAGGCCCATGAGCTCGGCGCCGGCGACGTGAACCAGGCGACGCTCGACCGCTTCGCGCGGCACGGCATCGGTGCGGATCGGCTGATCCTCGAAGGCGGCTCGCCGCGTGCGGAATACTTCGCCGCATACAACCGCATCGACGTCGCGCTGAGCCCGTTCCCGTACCCGGGCGGCACGACCACGGCCGAAGCGCTGTGGATGGGCGTGCCGGTGCTCGGGATGAAGGGCAGCCGGTTCGTCACGCACATTTGCGAAAGCCTGCTGCACGCGGCGGGCATGGGCGACTGGATCGCGACGGACAAGGATGCGTACCTCGCGAAGGCCGTCGCGTTCGCGCGCGACCGCGACGGGCTGGCGACGCTGCGTGCAACCCTGCGCGAGCGCGCGCTGGCGTCGCCGCTGTGCGATGCGTCGCGCTTCGCACGCAACCTCGAGGACGCGCTGCACGGCATGTGGGCAAGCTACGCGGCCGGCGAGACGGCGACCCGGGACGCGTGACGAGCGGGATCGCGCCACGGCTGGAAGCCGCGCTCGCGCATCGTCGGGCCGGCCGCCCGAGATGATCGACGCGGCCGTCGAGCGGGCGACGCGGGCGTAGCCGGCGCGATCCGGCGCGCGCTCCCGCCTGCAGGCGAAAAAAAAGCCGCATTGAAGCGGCTCGACGGTACGGCGACAACGGACCGCTCGACTGGCGGCGTCTTTTAATTCGATATGCGCGGCGGGCGAGACGCCCGGCCGGTCACAGCATGCCGGCCTTCTGGTACTGGCTCGCGGCCTTGATCCGCTCCTGGGACTGCGCAAATTCCGCAGCCAGGCGGTCACGGTCCGTCTGCGCATGCTCCGTGATCGACGCGTCGATCGCCATGATCTGCCGCACCTGGTCCAGCACGTCCGGGGTCTGCTCGCCGGACAGGTTCATCAGCAGCGGCGAGCGTTCGTCGACGAGTGCCGCGACGCGCACCCAGTCGCGTGCGTCGGCCGCCGACTGCATGGCACGGGTCAGGTCGAAGGCGCGGGACAGGGTGTCGTTCGTCATGGTTCGGCTCCGAAGGGAGGGGGCGGCCAAGGCTTACTTGTTGTTGGCCATCGCGCCGGCGCTGTTCTGGCCGCCGAACAGCTGGGTCAGGTAGCGGGTGTTGTTCGCCATCGTCGCCATCAGCGTGTTCAGCGCGGTGAACTGCGCATTGTATTGCTTGGTCAGCTGGTCCGAGTAGGTCTGCAACTGCGTCGCCTGACCCTGCACGCTCTTCAGATCGGCGTTGATCGCGTTGGTGCGCTGGTCGATCAGGCCGGACGTCTGCGTGTACGAGTTGATGTTCGCATTGAGCGCCTGGGCGATGCCGTTCGTCTGGTTGAAGATCGCCGTCACCGCGGAACTGTTCGACTTGAGCGCGGTGGTCAGCGCGGCGGTGTCGACCGACATCGCGCCGGTCGAGTCCACGTTGATGCCGATGCTGCCGAGCGAATAGGTCGTGCCGCCCGTCGTGACGCCGCTGCTGAGCGTCGTCGCGAGTGTGTTCCTGATCGTGTTCATCATCGCGTCGCCGAGCAGCGGGCCGGCGGTCTTCGCCGTCGGGTCGTAGCTCGTCAGCGATTTCGCGGTATTCACGAAGTTGGTATACGCGGTCGCGAAATTGTTGATCGCGGTCGTCGCCGCGGCCGTGTCCTGCGACAGCGTGATGGTTTGCGTCGTGCCGACAGCGGCCTGCGACAGCGCCAGCGTGACGCCCGTCAGCGCGCCCGACACGTTGTTCGACGCGCTCGACACCGGCGTGCCGTCGATCGTCAGCTTCGCGTCGGCGGCCGGCGTGACCGTCGTGTACCCCGACGTCAGTTTCGAGTTGACGCCCGTGCCCGTGATCGAGATCGTGTTGGCTGCACCGGTGAGGTTCGACTGCATCACGAGATGCTGGCCGTCCGAACCGGTGATGACCGACGCGGTGACGCCGGCATTGCCGGACGCGGAGTTGATCGACGACGCGATGTCGGACAGCGACGCGCCGGCCGCCACGTTGACGTTGAACGCGGCGTTGCTGCCGAAGGTGATGCTCAGCGAGCCGGCCGAGATCGTGTCCGTCGACGTCACGCCGGCCGACGACAGCTTGTTGGCGGTCGCGAGCTGCGTGACATTGACCGAATACGAACCGGCCACCGCGCCGCTGCCGCTCTTGATCGACGTCGCGATGCCCGTGCCGCTCGCCGTCGCGGCCAGGCTGCCGAGCGCGGTGCCGTCCGAGAGGCCGGTGAGCGCGGTCTGCAGCGCGGACAGCGCCCCCTTCAGTTGGCCGATGGCGGACAGCTGCGTATTGTCGTTCGTCTGCCGGGTCTGCAGGGTCTGCAATTGCCCGGCCGTCTTCGCGTTCACCAGCGTCGTGACGAGCGTATTGACGTCGAGCGACGAATTGGTCGCGCCGCTGATGATCGATTGACCTGCATTCGCCAGGATGGTGCTGATGTCCGTGCTGCTGACGGGGGTCGTGGTGGCCATGCCGTTGCTCCGGTCGTCCGCGCAATCAACGTGCGCGATGCGGCGGGGCGCCGCGGTTCAATGCAAAGAGGGAGGCGTGCCTCCCTGGAGAATTCTGATCCGGGCGGTTTCGGCGGCGTCGCGATGCGTCGCATGGCGACGCCGCCGGGCCCGGAGGCGGGCGGGCGCGTGGCCCGCCGCGGGTGCTGCTCGATTAGCCGAGGAGCTTCAGGACTTGCTGCGGCAGCGAGTTCGCTTGCGCCAGAACCGAGATACCAGCTTGTTGCAGCACTTGCGCCTTGCTCAGGTTCGCCGTTTCCGTCGCGAAGTCCGCGTCGGTGATCTGCGAGCGAGCGGCGGTCATGTTGGTCGCCTGGGTTTGCGTCGTCGAGATCGCAGCCTGGAACGTGTTCTGTGCTGCGCCCAGCGTTGCCTGGAACGTGTTGACTTGCTTCAGCGCCGCGTCGATCGCCGTGATCGCCGATTGCGCGCCCGACTGGGAGGCGACGCTCAGGGTGTTCACGCTCATGCCCGTGCTGTTCCAGTTCGCCGTGCCGAAGTCGACGGTAACGACCTGGTTCGCTGCTGCGCCGATCTGGAACGTGACGCTGCCGGTGCCGCCCAGGATGGTCTGGCTGTTGAACGTCGTTTGCGATGCGACACGGTCGATTTCGCCGAGACGCGTCGTCACTTCAGCTTGCAGGTTCGCGCGAGCGCTCGAATCCAGCGAGCCGTCGCCCGCTTGTTGCGCCAGCGTACGGATACGCTGCAGGTTGTCGACCGTCGATTGCAGCGCGCCGTTGGCGGTCTGGATCATCGAGATGCCGTTGTTCGCGTTTGCAACACCTTGCGTCAGCGCATTGATTGCCGCCGTTTGCGACGTCGAGATCGCCAGGCCTGCTGCATCGTCAGCAGCGGTGTTGATGCGCTTGCCCGACGACAGGCGGTTGATTGCTTGCGACAGTGCGCTTTGCGAGCCCGACAGATTCGTCTGCGTCGTCAGCGAAAGGATGTTGGTGTTGATGTTCAGCATTTGCTTCCTCGTTTTAGAAAATGGCTGGGATACAGACAGGTTCTGATTTCGGCGTTGCGCTTTATCGCGACTGGCGCTGCCCCGCCTTTCCTGGTTGACGGCGGCACCCGGCGAAAACTTTAGAGGGATGTTTGGGTAAATTCGGGACGGAAGGATGGCTGTCGGCCGAAAGGCCCGTCCGGCTTGGCCGGCCCGCCCGCGGGCAGGTGCGGCACCCGGCCCCGTTCGACGGGGCGATCGGCCGCGCCACGCGGAGCGACGAACCGGGCGATGCAAAAGGGTGGTTTTGTCTGTGATTCTCTGCTATGATGGCGGGCTGAATTGAGATTTTCTGTCAAGCCTGTGCCGTCTCGGCATTCTTGCTGGCAGTCAAACGCGGCGCTGCACGTGGCTTGTGAAGCGTACCCGCGGTGCTTTCCGCCTCTCTTTTCCGGCCTCCGAGGCCGTATTTCCGCTCGTTTCGCCTGTTGTGGGGACGCCCGGATGGCCGGTGCGTGGCGCTTGGCCGCTACGTTTTTGACCGTTTAAGCAATTTAGGAACGACATGACGACGATTCTTCTGAAAGAAAACGAGCCGTTCGAAGTGGCGATTCGCCGCTTTCGCCGTGCTATCGAAAAAAATGGCCTGATCGCTGAACTGCGCGAACGCCAGTCCTACGAAAAGCCGACCGCAGTCCGCAAGCGCAAGAAGGCAGCAGCCGTCAAGCGCCTGCACAAGCGCCTGCGCAGCCAGATGCTGCCGAAGAAGCTCCACTAAGAGCGTCTGTCGGTTCGCCGCGAAACGGCGGAGCGTGCTTCGAAAGAAGCCGCTCCGCCGTTTTGCTTTTGGGGTCCGGGAAAATCCCGAGGCCGTGGCGGGACGGTCGTTCCGGCTGATGGCTGACGGCCGGCGGTTTGCGGCCGCCGGCCCGCCGTTCAGAAGTCGAGACGGTGTAACCGGCGCAGGGCCGCGGTAAACGACGGGCGGCGGACGCCCGCACCGTCAACCCGCCTTGCGGCGGCGTGCGGGCTGCTTGCCGCCGAGCGCCGCGCACTGCGCGTGGCACGGGCAGCCGACCTCGTGATCGTTGACCATGCCGGTGGCCTGCATCAGCGCATAGCAGATCGTCGAACCGACGAACTTGCAGCCATACGCCTTCAGCGCCTTGCTGAGCGCGTCGGACTGTTCGGTCGACGCGGGCGCGTCGCGGTACGACTGCCACGCGTTCTGGATCGGCGCATCGCCGATGAACGACCACAGGAACGCGGCGAGCGACCCGTGCTCTTCGCGGATGCGCTGCACGGCGCGCGCGTTGTTGACCGCCGATTCGACCTTCGCGCGGTTGCGCACGATGCCGGGATTCTCCAGCAGCTTCTCGATGCGCTTCGGCGTGAAGCGCGCGACGGCATCGACGTCGAAATCCGCAAAGGCTTCGCGATAGCCCGCGCGCTTGTTCAGGATCGTCGACCACGACAGGCCGGCCTGCGCGCCTTCCAGGATCAGCATTTCGAACAGGTGGCGATCGTCGTGCGACGGCACGCCCCACTCGGTATCGTGATAGTGAGCATCCGCTTCCGTCTTCACCCAGTTGCACCGCTGCGACATCGTCTGCCTCGCTTTCCGTATCGTTTCGATCGCGTCAGCATAGCGGAAGCCCTTTTCACGGAACAGCCGGCCGAACGGCAGATGGGCGCGCGGCGCCGATCCGGTTAAGCTTGGCGCCTGTTCGAATCAGCGGGATGAAGGCATGGCGGCATTACTTTTTGCGATCGGCATCGACGGCGGCGGCACGGGCACGCGTGCGGTGCTGGCCGACCGGCACGGGCGCGAACTCGCGCAGGGGCGCGGCGGCCCGTCGGGGCTCGGGCTCGGCATCGAGCGCGCGTGGGCGTCGATCGGCGCGGCCTGCGCGGATGCGTTCACCCAGGCCGGTTATGCATTCGACTGGTCGCAGTGCGCGCTCGGCTGCGGGCTCGCGGGCGTCAACAATGCGGCGTGGCTGGCCGCGTTCCGCGCGCAGGCGCCGCTCGGCGCGCTCGCGGTCGAGAGCGACGCGTATACGACCGTCGTCGGCGCGCACGGCGGCGCGCCGGGGCTGATCGTCGCGCTCGGCACCGGCAGCATCGCGGCGGCGCTCGATGCGGCCGGCGTGTGCCGGATCGCGGGCGGCTTCGGCTTCCCGTCCGGCGACGAGGCGAGCGGCGCATGGCTCGGCGTGCGCGCGCTCGCGTATGCACAGCAGGCGCTCGACGGCCGCGTGCCGCGCGATGCGTTCGCCAGTGCGCTGCTCGCGGAAACGGGCGCCCAGGATCGCGACGCGCTCGTCCAGTGGTCGTGCGATGCGAACCAGACGACCTACGCGCGGCTTGCGCCGATCGTGCTCGCGCATCGTTCGCATCCGGTCGCGGGCGCGCTGATCGCGCAGGCGGGCGACGAGATCGGCAAGATGATCGACGCGCTCGATCCGCAGCAGGCGCTGCCGGTCGCGCTGTGCGGCGGATTGGCGGACGCCCTCGCACCGGCCGTGCCGGCGCGCCATGCCGCCCGGCTGCGCGCGCCGCTCGACGATTCCGCGCACGGCGCGCTGCGGCTCGCGCTGCAGGCGCTGCGGGCGGCGGAAGGGCGCTGACGGCGTGTCGAGGCGGGAGGAAAGCACACCGCAACCGCGCCGCTGGCGGCGATCGACCGGGAACCGTCCGGCGGGCAACCGGGCACGACGTTAAAATGGCCGTTCCGCAGAGCCCTGAGCGCCATTCTTCCGTCCCATGTACAAAGTCATCGCCACCGATCTCGACGGCACCCTGCTGAACAGCGACCACCAGCTCGATCCGTACACGATCGAGACCGTCCGCCGGCTCGACCGCGACGGCCTGCAGTTCGTGATCGCGACGGGGCGCCATTACGCGGACGTCGCCGGCATCCGCGACGTGCTGGGCATCCGGCCGTACCTGATCACGTCGAACGGTGCGCGCGTGCATGCGCCGGACGACACGGCGATCCACGCGCAGGACATCGATCCCGCGATCGTCCGCGGTCTCGTGCAGCCGGGCGTGACCGGCGCGCACGGGCGCGTGATCGTCAACCTGTTCACCGACCGCGGCTGGCTGATCGACCGCGAAGCGCCGCACCTGCTCGAATTCCACCAGGATTCGGGTTTCCGGTACGACGTGATCGACATGGCCGCGCACGACGGCGCGGACATCGCGAAGGTGCTGTACATCGGCGAGCCGGCCGATCTGGCGGTGGTCGCCGAGCAAATGCGCGTGCAGTTCGGCGATGCGCTGTACGTCACGTACTCGCTGCCCGACTGCCTCGAAGTAATGACCGCGAACGTGTCGAAGGGCCGCGCGCTGCGCGCGGTGCTCGCGCGGCTCGGCGTCGATACCGGCCACTGCATCGCATTCGGCGACAACATGAACGACATCGACCTGCTCGAAACGGCCGGTCACGCGTTCATGATGAACAACGCGAATCCCGACCTGATCGCGCACCTGCCGCACATCCCGCGGATCGGCAACAACTTCGACGCGGGCGTCGCCCGCCACCTGCGCACGCTGTTCTCGCTCGAGGACACCCTCGACGGCGTCGCCGCTTCCTGAGCGGAAATGAAAAACGGGCGCCAGCGGCGCCCGTTCAAATTACCTGCCTCGATGTTGTTCGACAGCGTGAGGCTCGCTGTTCTGCTCGCGTGACCCCGTAGTGTTTTATTCGCTTGTGCGAGCGGATGCGGGCAGCAGGCCGACGGCGTCGTCGCGCCCCGCGACCAGCGGGTAAATGATCCCTGCGATGGCCGCACCGATGATCGGCGCGATCCAGAACAGCCACAGCTGGCCGATCGCCTCGCCGCCCACGAACAGCGCGGGGCCGGTCGAGCGCGCCGGGTTCACCGACGTGTTGGTGACCGGGATCGAGATCAGGTGAATCAACGTCAGGCACAGGCCGATCGCGATCGGCGCGAAGCCGGCCGGCGCGCGCTTGTCGGTGGCGCCGAGAATCACGAACAGGAAGAAGCCCGTCATCACGACTTCGCAGATGAACGCCGCGCCGAGCGAGTAGTGGCCGGGCGAGCGCTCGCCGAAGCCGTTCGTCGCAAAGCCGCTGCCGACGAGGTCGAAGCCCGGCTTGCCGGTCGCGATCAAGTACAGCACGAACGCACCGAGCGTCGCGCCGACCACCTGCGCGACGATGTACGGCGCGAGATCGCGCGCCGGGAAGCGGCCGGCGACCGTCAGGCCGACACTCACAGCCGGATTCAAATGGCAACCCGAAATATGGCCGATCGCGAATGCCATCGTCAGCACGGTCAGGCCGAATGCAAGTGCGACGCCGGCAAAGCCGATGCCGAGGCCCGGAAAGGCGGCGGCCAGCACGGCGCTTCCGCACCCGCCGAGCACCAGCCAGAACGTGCCGAATGCCTCTGCAGCCAGACGCTGAGAAAGATTCATGTAGGGACCTTGTTCAAGTGGGTTGAAGACAAACGGCTGGGCGGATGATTTATTCCGCCGTCCGGAATTGGTCTGGATTATAGGAAATGAATCGGGTTCAAGAGGGTCAACGATTGTTAAATTTGAATGCTGGAGAATGGCCTTTATTAGAATAAGTCCGCATTCTCGATATAGCCGAATCGGTTAAAGATGGCAGTATTAATTTTGAAGAGCAGGGCGGCAGTGCGGACGACGTAACGGGTGTTGGTGTTCCGGCCGGACTCGCCGGAGCCGCATCATGGAAAAAAGGGAGTCGAAAAATGTCTCAATACGCGAAACTCAAGGCGCAGATCGCCGATCTGCAGGCTCAGGCGGATGACGTGCGTCGCCAGGAAGTGGCGACGGTGATCGCCGAAGTCCAGCGAATGATTGCCGAATATGGCCTCACGGCCCAGGACCTGGGCTTCGTGGAGCGTGCGCGGCGCGGCCGCCCGCCGAAAAAGGCGCCGCTGCCGCCGAAGTACCGCGATCCGAAGTCGGGTGCAACCTGGAGCGGACGCGGCAAGCCGCCGAATTGGATCGTCGGGAAAAACCGCGATCGTTTCCTGATCGAATGACCGCGCAAAAAGAAAGAGCCGCATCGACGATGCGGCTCTTTGGTTTTTCCGCGCCGATTTCGGCGCGAATTTTACGGAATATTTCCTGACGAATTTCGGCGTCAGGCGCCCGCGACCCGGCGCAAGGTCGGCCGTTTTGCCGTCGTGCAAAGCGATTCGTAAGTTTCGACATAACGTCGCGCCATCGCTTTCGAGCTGAAACGCGTATCGAAGCGCGCGCGGATCGCGTCGCGCGACAGGCTGTCGATCCGGTGCAGCGCACCGACCGCGCCCTGCACGTCCTCGACGATGAAGCCGGTCACGCCGTCCTCGATCACTTCCGGCACCGAGCCGCGGTTGAACGCGACAACCGGCGTGCCGCAGGCCATCGCCTCGATCATCACCAGGCCGAACGGCTCCGGCCAGTCGATCGGGAACAGCAGCGCCTTCGCGCCGGACAGGAACGCCGGCTTCTGCGCCTCGTTGATCTCGCCGATGAATTCGACATGCGCTTCGCCGAGCAGCGGCTCGATCACTTCCTTGAAGTAGTCGGCGTCGGCCTTGTCGACCTTCGCGGCGATCTTCAGCGGCAGCCCGCTTTGCGCGGCGATCCGGATCGCGGTGTCGACCCGTTTTTCGGGACAGATCCGGCCCAGGAACGCGAGGTATTCGGGCTTCACGTCCGGTTGCGGCGTGAGCAGCGTGTCGGGCAGCCCGTGATACACGGTGCCGGCCCAGGCGGCCTGCGGTAGCGGCTTGCGCTGCGAATTCGAGATCGAGACGACCGGCGCGTTCGGGAACGCGTCGAACACCGGCTGCAGCTCCGGCAGGTCGAGGCGGCCGTGCAGCGTCGTCACGTAAGGCGTATCGAGGCGCGACATCAGCGGGAACGGCAGGTAGTCGAGGTGGAAGTGCAGCACGTCGAATTCGTGCGCGACACGGGCGACCTGCTCGATCAGGCGCATATGGGGCGCCATCGAATCGCGGATCGACGGGTCGAGCCGCAGTGCGCGCGGCCATGCCGCCTCGAGATGGGCGGACGTGACGGAGTCGCCGCTGGCGAACAGCGTCACATCGTGGCCGAGCTCGACGAGCGCCTCGGTGAGGTAGGACACGACACGCTCGGTGCCGCCGTAGAGTTTCGGCGGGACAGCTTCGTAAAGCGGCGCGATCTGGGCAATACGCATGGGCGTTCTCCGATGTCGACCAGCGTGGGCGCTCGAGTGCGCATGCTGGTCCGATACAAGGTTGCGGAACTCGCCGACGTACGCTTTCTGCGATACGTGGCCGGGTCCGTTGCGGGGTGCGCCGGACGCCGGGCGGCAAGCTGCGGGGCGGGGCGGTGCGCCTCACGCCGCCGCCCGTTTGAGTCCATTATCGATATCGCCTAGAGGGGTTCGAGTGTTTTTTCAAACACTTAAGGCTTGTTACACCATGAAATACGAGAAAACCCCGATAAAAAGGGTCCGGAAACATGATGCGAGACAGACGCAACTATTGTTGCGCTATCGTGAAAAACCACTATAATTTTTACCGATTCACGCCCCGGCAGCCTTGCCGGACGGCCTCCAGCCGGATTCATCCCATGCGGAACCCCATCTCCGACGAATTCGCGCCCCCATTTGCCTCGCCTTGTGTCCCCTTTCAATTCGCCTTGTCGGAAAAATTCCTACACGGTTTACAGACAAATCCTGCGCGGCATACGCCACTTCGCTGATACCGGCATAAATGCCGTTTGGCCAAAATTCGCCCTGTAAGACTGATAAATGTGCCGGCGGAAGCCAATAGGGCCTGACCGAGCAAACGTTGTCATAACATGAAAGGCCAAAGCAAAGCTCTTAACGGGGGAATCATGAGCGCCACCAGCGAAATGCTCAGTGAGATCAAAGAGGTCAATCTGTCGTACCTCCTCCTCGCGCAACGCCTGCTGCGGGAAGACAAAGCGATGGGCATGTTCCGCATGGGAGTTTCCCAGGAACTGGCCGACGTACTCGCGAACCTCACGCTCGCCCAGACCGTGAAGCTCGCCGCGTCGAACCAGATCCTGTGCCGTTTCCGCTTCGACGATCACGCGTTGCTGTCGTCGCTCGCCGACAAGGGTCGCAGCGACGTCGTCACGCACGCGCACTCGGCCATCCTGATGGCCGGCCAGCCGGTCGAAAGCGTCCGCTGATCCTTTTTTCGCCTTGCGTTCGTCCCGGCGCGCCGCGCCGGCGGGCGGCGTATTGGCCACTCATCCGAACAACGTCAAGCGGACAGTTATTCACCATGGCAAGCAAAAGCGTCGTGATCGAGGTGAAGGAAATCACCCTCGCTATCGAACTGATCGAACTGGGCGCCCGGCTGCAGCTGCTGGAGGCGGAGACGAGCCTGTCGCGCGATCGCCTGATCAAGCTGTACAAGGAGCTGAAGGGCGTGTCGCCGCCGAAGGGGATGCTGCCGTTCTCGACCGACTGGTTCATGACGTGGCAGCCGAACATCCACTCGTCGCTGTTCTACAACATCTACCGGTTCATGCAGGACCACGGCCGCTGCGATCCGATCCAGTCGATCGTGAAGGCGTACCGGCTCTACCAGGAGCACGTGAACCTGTCCGGCGACGAGGCCGCGCTGAGTCTCACGCGCGCGTGGACGCTCGTGCGCTTCTTCGACTCGGGGATGCTCCAGATGACCCCGTGCACGCGCTGCGGCGGCCACTTTGTCGCGCATGCGCATGATCCGCATCAAGGTTTCGTGTGCGGCCTGTGCCAGCCGCCGTCGCGTGCCGGCAAGACCCGCAAGGCCGCCGCGGCGCGCGCCGAACTGGCTGCCGCCGCGGCCTGAACGGCGCCGGGCGGGGCTGAGCGGGAGCCTGGCGGCTGCCGCGCGCCGCGCGAACCGGCCGGGGGCTTGCTGGTAAACACCGCCGCGCCGCGCCGGCGCTGCCGCGAAAGTTTTCCTGCCGACTGCCGTAAACCTGATTAACGGCGGTCTCCCCGCCGGTCTTTCGTGAGGGACAGGCAGTGCTGATTATCGTGGGAACACTCGTGACGCTGTTGTCCGTCTTCGGCGGTTATGCGCTGGCAGGCGGGCATCTGGGCGCATTGGTCCAGCCGCTCGAGATCCTGATGATCACCGGCGCGGGCGTCGGCGCGTTCATCCTCGGCAACGGCATGAAGACCATCAAGGCGACGCTGCGTGTGCTGCCGACGCTCTTCAAGGGCTCGAAGTACACCAAGGACGTCTATATGGAGCTGATGGCGCTCCTGTACGTGCTGCTCGCGAAGGCGCGCAAGGAAGGCACGCTGACGCTCGAGGCCGACATCGACGATCCGGACAAGAGCCCGATCTTCACGCAATACCCGAAGATCCTCGCCGATCGCCACATCGTCGAATTCCTGACCGACTACCTGCGCCTGATGGTGGGCGGCAACATGAACGCGTTCGAGATCGAGAGCCTGATGGACGAGGAGATCGAGACGCACCACACGGAAGGCGAGGGCCCCGCGCACGCGCTGATGCGCGTCGGCGACGCGATGCCGGCATTCGGGATCGTCGCGGCCGTGATGGGCGTCGTGCACACGATGGCGTCGGCCGACAAGCCGCCCGCGGTGCTCGGCGCGATGATCGCGCAGGCGCTGGTCGGCACGTTCCTCGGGATCCTGCTGTCGTACGGGCTGATCGGGCCGCTCGCGAGCCTCGCGGAGCAGCGCGTCGCCGAGTCCACCAAGATGTTCCAGTGCATCAAGGTGACGATCCTCGCGAGCCTGAACGGCTATGCGCCGGCGATCGCGGTGGAGTTCGGCCGCAAGGTGCTGTTCTCGACCGAGCGTCCGTCGTTCACGGAGCTCGAAGAGCACGTGCGCCGCGTGAAGGCAAAGTGACGCGGAGCGTTCGATGAGCAATGGCAAGGATCGCGCGATCGTCGTGAAACGGGTGGCCCCGCAGAAGAAGGGCCATCACGGCGGCGCATGGAAACTCGCGTATGCGGACTTCATGACCGCGATGATGGCGTTCTTCCTGCTGATGTGGCTGCTGAGCTCGGTCACGCCGGTGCAACTGAAGGGGATCGCCGAGTACTTCAACACGCCGCTGAAGGCCGCGCTGTTCGGCAGCGGCGATCGCAGCTCGCAGGACTCCAGCATCATCAACGGCGGCGGCCGCGACCTGTCGAGCGTCGACGCCGGCACGCTGCGCCGCACCGACGGCACGACGTCGCTGGCCGACCGTGTCGCGAAAGCAGGCGACCAGCATTCGCGCTCGCAGGCGCAAGGCGCGCAGGACCGGCTCGAACAGGCGCGCCTGCACGACCTGCAGATCAAGCTGATGGCGGCGATCGAGGCGAACCCGACGCTGCGCCAGTTCAAGCAGCAGATCCGCATCGATTCGACGCTGATGGGGCTGCGCATCGAGATCGTCGATACGCAGAAGCGGCCGATGTTCGCGATGTCGAGCGACCACGTCGAGCCGTACATGCGCGACATCCTGCGCGAGATCGGCAAGACGCTGAACGACGTGCCGAACCGGATCATCGTCCAGGGCCACACCGACGCGGTGCCGTACGCGGGCGGCGAAGGCGGCTACAGCAACTGGGAGCTGTCGGCCGACCGCGCGAACGCGTCGCGCCGCGAGCTGATCACGGGCGGCATGGACGAGGCGAAGGTGCTGCGCGTGCTCGGCCTCGCGTCGACGCAGAACCTGAACAAGGCCGATCCGCTCGATCCGGAAAACCGCCGGATCAGCGTGATCGTGCTGAATCGCAAATCCGAAGACGCGCTGATGCGCGACGACGCGACGACCACGACGCTGTCGGCCGACGCGGCGGGCTCGAAGCTGCTGGCCCAGCAGCTCGGCGGCCCGACGCCGGCCGCGCAACCGGTGCTCGCGAGCGCCGTCGCCGTGGCGCCGAAACCCTGACGTTTCCCCGATTCCGAGACACGCATGAAACGACCCCAACGCTCACTTTGTTCGCTGCCCCCCGAGGGGGCGCTCAGCGGCCCACGGCCGGCCCTGCAAAGCCGGCCGGCCGCGCAGGCGCGAAGCGATGCTCCGCGAATTCCCTGCTGCGCCGTCGGGGCGGCCCCGCGGAGGCTGACATGATCCGGACCATTCTCGCCATCGACGACTCCGCGACCATGCGTGCGCTGCTGCAGGCAACGCTCGCGCAGGCCGGCTACGACGTGACGGTGGCGCCGGACGGCGAAGCCGGCTTCGACATGGCGGCCACCGTGCCGTACGACCTGGTGCTGACCGACCAGAACATGCCGCGCAGGAACGGGCTCGAGGTGATCGCCGCGCTGCGCAAGCTGAGCGCGTACGCGGACACGCCGATCCTCGTGCTGACGACCGAAGGCAGCGATGCGTTCAAGGACGCCGCGCGCGAAGCGGGCGCGACCGGCTGGATCGAAAAACCGATCGACCCGGCCGTGCTGGTCGACCTGGTCGCGACGCTGTCCGAGCAGACGGCCTCCTGACATGAACGCGACGAATCCAACCGGTGACCGGGCATGACTCTCGACATCACGCAGTTCTACCAGACCTTTTTTGACGAAGCCGACGAACTGCTCGCGCAGATGGAGCAGCTGCTGCTGAACCTCGACGTCGGCTCGCCCGACCCCGAGGACCTGGCCGCGATCTTTCGCGCGGCGCACTCGATCAAGGGCGGCGCGGCGACGTTCGGCTTTTCCGCGCTGACCGAGACGACCCACATCCTCGAGTCGCTGCTCGACCGCGCACGCAACCATGAGCTGACGCTGACCAAGGAAATGGTCGACGCGTTCCTCGAGACCAAGGACGTGCTGTCCGACCAGCTCGTCGACTATCGCGCGAGCGCGGAACCCGACGCGGCGGCCGCCGCGACGATCTGCGCGAAGCTCGAACGCCTGAAGGCCGAGAGCGGCGCGGGTGCGGCCGCGGCCGCCGACGTTGCGCCGGCCGCGCCTGCCGTGGCGGCTGCACCGGCGCCGGCACCGGCCGCCAGCAGCAACGGGGCGCCCGATCACGTGGTCGAACAGGCCGTCGCCGCCGCGCATCCGGCAGCCGAGGTCGGCGCGGACGGCCCGCATCTGAAGATCACGCTCGTCGGCGTCGACCCGAAGGACCAGGCGCTGCTTACCGAGGAACTCGGCAATCTCGGCCGGATCGTCGGTCGCGAGGAAGCGGGCGCCGACCTGACCCTGTGGCTCGAATCGGACGTGACGTCCGACGACATCGTCGCCGTGTGCTGCTTCGTGATCGACGACAGCCAGATCCGCATCGCGCGCGGCACCGCGCCGGCCGCACCGGCGGCGCCTGCCGCCACGCCGGCCGCCGAATCGTTAGCTACGCCGGCAGCCACGCCGGAGCCGGCCGCGCGGGTCGAGGTATTCGCGCAAGCCCCCGGTGCCGCACCGGCCGCCGCCGTACCGCAGGCCCAGCCGAGCGCCGCCGCGCAACCGGCGCCGCAACCGCACGCCGAACCCGCGGCGCCGGCCGCCGCGCACCACGACGACAAGCGTCAGCGCCCGGCTGCCGCCGCATCGGGCGCCGAAGGCAGCTCGATCCGGGTCGGCGTCGAGAAGGTCGACCAGCTGATCAACCTGGTCGGCGAGCTCGTGATCACGCAGGCGATGCTCGCGGAAACCGCGAGCGCGTTCGATCCGGCGCTGCACGACCGCCTGTTCAACGGGATGGCGCAGCTCGAGCGCAACGCGCGCGACCTGCAGGAAGCGGTGATGTCGATCCGCATGATGCCGATGGACTACGTGTTCAGCCGCTTCCCGCGGCTCGTGCGCGACCTGGCCGGCAAGCTCGGCAAGCAGGTCGAGCTCGTCACGTTCGGCCAGGCGACCGAGCTCGACAAGAGCCTGATCGAGCGGATCATCGATCCGCTCACGCACCTCGTGCGCAACAGCCTCGATCACGGGATCGAGACCGTCGACAAGCGCGTCGCCGCCGGCAAGGACGCGGTCGGCCAGCTCGTGCTGTCGGCCGCGCATCACGGCGGCAATATCGTGATCGAGGTCAGCGACGACGGCGGGGGCCTGAACCGCGAGCGGATCCTCGCGAAGGCCGCGAAGCAGGGCATGCAGGTGTCCGACAACATCAGCGACGACGAAGTCTGGCAACTGATCTTCGCGCCGGGCTTCTCGACCGCCGAGACCGTGACCGACGTGTCGGGCCGCGGTGTCGGGATGGACGTCGTGAAGCGCAACATCCAGTCGATGGGCGGCCACGTCGAGATCTCGTCGCAGGCCGGCCGCGGCACGACCACGCGGATCGTGCTGCCGCTCACGCTCGCGATCCTCGACGGGATGTCGGTGAAGGTCGGCAGCGAGATCTTCATCCTGCCGCTGAACTTCGTGATGGAGTCGCTGCAGCCGTCGAACGACGACATCTACACGGTCGGCAACGGCGAGCGCGTGGTGCGCGTGCGCGGCGAATACCTGCCGCTCGTCGCGCTGCACGAGGTGTTCTCGGTCGAGGACGCGCGCACCGATCCGACCCAGGGGATCGTCACGATCATGGAAACCGAGGGGCGCCGCTTCGCGATGCTGATCGACGAGCTGGTCGGCCAGCAGCAGGTGGTCGTGAAGAACCTCGAAACCAACTACCGCAAGGTGCACGGCATCTCGGCGGCGACCATTCTCGGCGACGGCAGTGTCGCGCTGATCGTCGACGTCGCGGCGCTGAACCGCGAAACCCGTGCGATGCACGGCGCCCGAGCCGGCGCCGAGCTCGCGATCTTCTGACTCTCGCCATTCAACCGATTGGGGGCACACGTGTCTGCTGAAGTCCAAATGATCAATCCGGCCGCGGCGAACGCGGCTACCAGAGGCCGCGACGCCGCGCATGGCGATGCGACGGGGCAGGAGTTCCTCGTCTTCACGCTCGGCGACGAGGAATACGGGATCGACATCCTGAAGGTGCAGGAAATCCGCGGCTACGACAGCGTCACGCGCATCGCGAACGCCCCGGACTTCATCAAGGGCGTGATCAACCTGCGCGGCATCATCGTGCCGATCGTCGACATGCGGATCAAGTTCCATCTCGGCCGCGTCGAGTACGACCACCAGACCGTCGTGATCATCCTGAACGTGTCGAACCGCGTGGTCGGGATGGTGGTCGACGGCGTGTCGGACGTGCTGACGCTGCAGACGGACCAGATCATGCCGGCGCCGGAATTCGGCGCGACGCTGACGACCGAGTACCTGACGGGCCTCGGCACCGTCGACGGCCGCATGCTGATCCTGATGGACATCGAGAAGCTGATGTCGAGCCGGGAAATGGCGTTGATCGAAACGCTCGGCGGGTAAGTGCGCCGCGCACGCAGGAATTTCGGGAGAATCTGCAATGTTGCATAACTGGTCGATCCGCACGACGCTCACGGCGGTCGGACTCATCCTCGTGGGCCTGGCCGCCGCGGTCGGCGGCCTCGGCCTTTACGCGCTCGATCACGCGAGCCGCTCGCTCGACGAGATCGCGCACGTCGATCTGCCGGCGATCCATACGCTCGACGACACGTCGTCGTACCTGCTGCGCGCACGCGTGTCGCTCGACCGCTTCCGCTCGCTGACCGAGGCCGGTAACACGGCCGACGCGAGCAAGGTGCTGGAGCGCGCACAGGAGCTGTACACGAAGTCGAACCAGAACTGGCAGGCGTTCCAGGCAACGCCGAAGCTCGGCATCGAGCAGGCGCTCGTCGACGACCTCGCCGCGCGCTACGCGACGATCGTGAAGGAAGGCGTCGAGCCGGAATTCGCGGCCGCGCGCGCGGGCGACATGGCGGCCTATCACGCGGTCGCCGACACCAAGATCAGCCCGATGTTCGTCGCGTACGACCAGGCGGCAGCGGCCGTGGTCGCGTCGCTGCAGAAGCGCGCGGAAGAACGCCAGACCGCGACGCAGTCGCAGATCTCGATGATGATCGGCCTGATCGCGGCCGGCGTCGCGATTGCGTTCGTTGTCGTGATCGCGATCCGCTTCGCGCTGCGCGGGCTGATCACCAATCCGCTCGAAGACGCGATCGCGCACTTCGAGCGCATCGCCGGCGGCGACCTCACGCAGCCGGTGAACGTGTCCAGCACCAACGAGATCGGCCGGCTGTTCGGCGGCATCAAGCGGATGCAGGACGCGGTGACGACGATGGTGCAGGCCGTGCATCGCGGCACCGAGTCGATCGACGTCGGCGCGCGCGAGATCTCGACCGGCAACACCGACCTGTCGCAGCGCACCGAGGAGCAGGCCGCGTCGCTGCAGGAAACCGCCTCGAGCATGGAGCAGCTGACGGGCACCGTGCGCCAGAACGCGGAGAACGCGCGGCAGGCGAGCCAGCTCGCGGTGAACGCGTCCGACATCGCGACGCACGGCGGCGAAGTCGTCGGCCAGGTCGTGTCGACGATGCAGGACATCGCGGCGAGCTCGGGCAAGGTCGTCGACATCATCGGCACGATCGAAGGCATCGCGTTCCAGACCAACATCCTCGCGCTGAACGCGGCGGTCGAAGCCGCGCGCGCGGGCGAGCAGGGCCGCGGCTTCGCGGTGGTCGCGGGCGAAGTGCGCTCGCTGGCCCAGCGCAGCGCGAGCGCCGCCAAGGAAATCAAGCAGCTGATCGGCGATTCGGCCGAGAAGGTCGAAAGCGGGTCGGCGCTCGTCGCGCGGGCCGGTTCGACGATGGACGAGATCGTGCAGGCCGTGCGCCGCGTGACCGACATCATGGGCGAGATCAGCGCCGCGTCGGACGAGCAGTCGACCGGCATCGAGCAGGTCAATCGCGCGGTCGGCCAGATGGACTCGGTCACGCAGCAGAACGCGGCGCTCGTCGAGCAGGCCGCGGCGGCGGCCGCGTCGCTCGAGGAACAGACGCGCCAGATGAAGGCGATCGTGTCGGACTGGCGCGTCGCGGGCGGCATCGCGATGGTGCCGGTGCGCGGCGCCGCGCGCCCGGCCGCACATGCACCGGCCCCGGCGTTGCCGTCGGAGAACCGTTACGACGCCGCGCCGGCAGCGCATGCACCGCAGGCCGCCGCCCAGCCGGCCCGCCGCGCGGCGCCCGCGCCGCAGTCCGCGGCACCGACGACGCGCCACGAAGCGAAGCGCCCGACGGATTCCGCCGCACGCGCATCGAAGGAAGCGCCGGCCGCGGGCGGCTACGGCCCGCGTCTCGCGAAGGCCGCTGCAGCATCGCCCAAGCCGGCCGAGAAGCCCGCACTGGTGCGTCCGGCGCTGAACGGCGAGAAGCCGGCGCTGGCCGCGGCCGGTGCCTCCGACGACGACTGGGAGACCTTCTAAGCCATGCCGTCCGCGCGCGCACCGTTTCGACCCGATGCACCGGATACCTCGCCCCGCGCGGGCGAGCCGGGGCGCGACTTCGCGTTTACCGGCGCGGATTTCGCACGCATCCGCGCGCTGATCCATCAACGCGCAGGCATCTCGCTGTCCGAGCACAAGCGCGACATGGCGTACAGCCGGCTGGCACGCCGGCTGCGCGCACGCGGCCTCGACACGTTCCGCGACTATCTCGACCTGCTCGAGCAGGAGGACGATCCGCTCGAGTGGGAGGCGTTCACCAACGCGCTGACGACGAACCTGACCGCGTTCTTCCGCGAGTCGCACCATTTCCCGATCCTGGCCGACTTCGTGAAGGGGCGTGCGGCGCCCGTGTCGGTGTGGTGTTCGGCGGCGTCGACCGGCGAGGAGCCTTACTCGATCGCGATCACGCTGATCGAGGCGCTCGGCGAGTCGGCCGCGCGCGGCGCATCGATCCTCGCGACCGACCTCGACACGCAGGTGCTCGCGAAGGCCGAGGCCGGCATCTATACATACGACCAGGTCAAGCACCTGAGCCCGGAGCGGCTCAAGCGCTTCTTCCTGAAGGGCACCGGCGCGCAGGCCGGCCGCGTGAAGGTGCGCCCGGAACTGCGCGCGATGATCCGCTTCGAGCAGCTGAACCTGACCGATGCCGACTACGGGATCGCGAAGCCGTTCGACGCGATCTTCTGCCGCAACGTGATGATCTATTTCGACAAGCCGACGCAAGGGCAGGTGCTGTCGCGCTTCGATCCGCTCGTGAAGCCGGGCGGGCTGCTGTTCGCCGGGCATTCGGAGAATTTCACGTACGTCACGCAGGCGTTCCGGCTGCGCGGGCAGACGGTGTACGAACTGACGCGCGATGCCGCGCAAGGCTCGCGCCCGCGCGGCGCGGCGCCGGCCGCCGCCGCGCCGCCGCGCACCCCCGCACGTGCCGCGCTCGCTTACGGAGAACGCGGATGAGCGGCCTGCCGATCGCGACCAATCGCTACTTCGACAATCACTTCGAACGCCCGGGCGTGAAGTTGCTGCCGAACGAGTTCTACACGACGTCCGAGGACATGGTGCTGATGACCGTGCTCGGCTCGTGCGTCGCCGCGTGCCTGCACGACCCGCTCGCGGGCATCGGCGGGATGAATCACTTCATGTTGCCCGACGACGGCGCCGATGCCGGCGCGGCCGCGTCGGATTCGATGCGCTACGGCGCGTACGCGATGGAAGTGCTGATCAACGAACTGATCAAGGCCGGCGGGCGCCGCGAGCGCATCGAGGCGAAGGTGTTCGGCGGCGCGGCCGTGCTGGCCGGGATGACGACGATCAACATCGGCGATCGCAACGCGGATTTCGTGCGCCGCTATCTCGCGCTCGAACGCATCCGCATCACCGCGGAGGATCTGCAGGGCGTGCACCCGCGCAAGGTCGCGTTCATGCCGCGCACCGGGCGCGCGATGGTGAAGAAGCTGCGGCTGCAGGTGCCGGGTGTGACCGAGCGCGAAGCCGCGCTGGCGCGCGAGGCCGACCGCGTGCGGGCCGGCCGGCAGCGCGCGCACGTCGAGCTGTTCGCGGCGAAGCGGCCGGCCGCGCCGCCGCCGGCGCGCCCGCGCATCGAGCTGTTCGGCGCACGCGGCGCCGGCGGCGCGCAGACGACGAACACGAAGACCGGCGGCACGTACGCCGGCAGCCCGACCGCGGCCAACCTTTCGAGAAAGCAGGAGGCATGACCGCAGTGCAGAAGATCAAAGTGTTGTGCGTCGACGATTCGGCGCTGATCCGCAGCCTGATGACGGAGATCATCAACAGCCAGCCCGACATGACGGTGTGCGCGACCGCGCCCGATCCGCTCGTCGCGCGCGATCTCATCAAGCAGCACAACCCGGACGTCCTGACGCTGGACGTCGAAATGCCGCGCATGGACGGGCTCGACTTCCTCGAGAAGCTGATGCGCCTGCGGCCGATGCCGGTCGTGATGGTGTCGTCGCTGACCGAGCGCGGCTCCGAGATCACGCTGCGCGCGCTCGAACTCGGCGCGGTGGATTTCGTCACGAAGCCGCGCGTCGGGATTCGCGACGGCATGCTCGACTACGCGGAAAAGCTCGCGGACAAGATCCGCGCGGCATCGCGCGCCCGCGTGCGGCAGACGCCGCAGCCGCAGGCCGCCGCGCCCACGGCGAGCGGCCAGCCGGCCGCGCCGATGATCAACAACCCGCTCGTCAGTACCGAGAAGCTGATCATCATCGGCGCGTCGACGGGCGGCACCGAGGCGATCCGCGAGGTGCTGACGCCGCTGCCGCCGGATGCGCCGGCGGTGCTGATCGCGCAGCACATGCCGCCCGGCTTCACCAAGTCGTTCGCGCAGCGGCTGAACGGCCTGTGCCGGATCGCGGTGAAGGAAGCCGAGCACGGCGAACGCGTGCTGCCGGGCCATGCGTATATCGCGCCGGGCCATGCGCACCTGCTGCTCGCGCGCAGCGGCGCGAACTACATCGCGCAGCTGTCCGACGAGCCGCCGGTGAACCGCCACCGGCCGTCGGTCGACGTGCTGTTCCGCTCGGCGGCGCAGCATGCGGGCAAGAACGCGATCGGCGTGATCCTCACGGGGATGGGCCGCGACGGCGCGTCCGGCCTGCTGGACATGAAGCGCGCGGGCGCCCACACGTTTGCGCAGGACGAGGCGAGTTGCATCGTGTTCGGGATGCCGCGCGAGGCGATCGCGCTCGGTGGCGCGGACGAGGTCGTCTCGCTTGCCGAGATGAGCCGGCGCGTGATGGCGCGCCTGGCGACGATGGGCGATCGCGTGCAGCGCGTCTGAATCAAATGTCACGGGGCACGTGCGATGCTGCGGGCCCCGACGGTAACGAATCTGCAAAGGAACGACGATGGACAAGAGCATGAAAATCCTGGTGGTGGACGATTTCCCGACGATGCGCCGGATCGTCCGCAACCTGCTCAAGGAACTGGGCTATACGAACGTCGACGAAGCCGAGGACGGCGCGGCCGGCCTCGCGCGGCTGCGCGGCGGCGGCTTCGACTTCGTGATCTCCGACTGGAACATGCCGAACCTCGACGGCCTCGCGATGCTGAAGGAAATCCGCGCGGACGCGACGCTCACGCACCTGCCGGTGCTGATGGTCACGGCCGAGTCGAAGAAGGAGAACATCATCGCGGCGGCGCAGGCGGGCGCGAGTGGCTATGTCGTGAAGCCGTTCACGGCCGCGACGCTCGACGAGAAGCTGAACAAGATCATCGACAAGATGGCGAAGGCCGGGAGCTGACGTGAACGAGCCGATCCATGCGGCGCTCGCCGGCACGGGCTTCAGTGCCGACAGCCACGCCGAAGGCGCCGATTTCGCGAGCGACCGGATCCTCGCGCGCATCGGCCAGGTCACGCGCGCGCTGCGCGACTCGATGCGCGAACTGGGGCTCGACAAGCACGTCGAGCGCGCGGCGGAAGCCGTGCCCGATGCGCGCGACCGGCTGCGCTACGTCGCGACGATGACCGAGCAGGCGGCCGAGCGCGTGCTGAACGCGATCGAGATCGCGAAGCCGGTGCAGGAGCGCATCCAGAACGAGGCCGAGGCGCTCGACGCGCGCTGGACGCAGTGGTACGCGGCGCCGATCGAGCACGCGGAAGTGCGCGAGCTGATGGACGACACGCGCACGTTCCTGCACGCGCTGCCCGACGCGACGTCGGCGACCAGCGCGCAGCTGCTCGAGATCATGCTCGCGCAGGATTTCCAGGACCTGACCGGGCAGGTGATCAAGAAGATCATGGACATGGTCTACCTGATCGAGCAGCAACTGCTCACCGTGCTCGTCGAGAACATCGCGCCCGAGCGGCGCGAGCAGTTCGCGGCGACCGCCGCCGCGCTCGCGGCCGAGCAGATCAGCTCGACCGGCAGCCCCGAGTCGCTGCTGAACGGGCCGCAGATCGCGCCGGAAGGCAAGTCCGACGTCGTGCAGGATCAGGCGCAGGTCGACGACCTGCTCGCAAGCCTCGGCTTCTGAGGCTGCCCGCGGCTTCTCATGGCATCGGCGCCGCTCCCATGTCTCGGAGCGGCCCGACGCGCATGGCCTTCGCCGGTTTCCCCCCACCGGCCGGAAGCGGGCCGTTGCGCACGTCGTGCCGCGACGATTTGACACTCCGACACACTCCGCAGGCATACTACGCGTCAGCAGTAACGACGCGTCATTCTTACGACTTTCACATGTTGGCCGGTGGCGCCGAGCCTGATGGGGGCCCGCCGGCAACGAAGCCAGTCCCTTTGGGGGGGAACGTGAAGCTGAAACGCTTGGGCTGGGCCGCCACGCATGTGGCGGCTGCAATGGGTGTGCTGTGGAGCGTCCACGCACACGCCGAACTGGGCGGTGCACCGATGTCGCCGCCGGCGGACGATCACGCCGCCACCGTGCGCGCGATGCAGCGCGCGATGCGCTCGGCCGACGGCGCGCAGGCGAGCACGGCCGCCTACACCGTCCGCGAGATCACGCTCGGATCGGGCACCGTCATCCACGAATACACGACCGCCGCGGGCACCGTGTTCGGCCTTGCCTGGCGCGGGCCGAGCATGCCGGACCTCGCGTCGCTGCTCGGCAGCTATTTCCCGCAGTACACCGCCGGCGTCCAGGCCGCGCACGCGGCGCGCGGCTGGCGCGCGCCCGTGTCCGTCGATACAACCGGGCTCGTGATCCGCACGGGCGGCCACATGGGCGCCTTCGCGGGCCAGGCGTGGCTGCCGGCGGCGCTGCCTGCCGGCCTGTCCGGCACCGATATCCAGTGACAGCGGGAGAGCGATCTTGAGAATTCCTCGTACCTTCAAGCGCTGGGTCGGCCTGCTGAGCCTGGCGGCTGCCACGGCCATGCTCGTGACCGCATGCGGCGGCGGCGACGACAACAACGGCGGTAGCGGCGGCGGCAATGGTGGCGGCAACGTATCGGACGGCAACACCGCGAACACGGCCGTGATCACGGTCGGCACCGGCGTCGCGCACGTGATCAACATCCCGACCGTCAACGTGAAGATCTGCGCGCCGGGCACGTCGAACTGCCAGGTGGTCAACAACGTGCTCGTCGACACCGCGTCGTACGGGCTGCGGCTGGTCGGCAGCGCCGTGTCGGGCGTGTTGAACAAGCTGCCGCAGGTGACGAGCGGCGGCGCGCCGGTCGCCGAATGCGGGAAGTTCGTGTCGAGCTACACCTGGGGCACGGTGCGTACCGTCGACCTGACGATCGGCTCCGAGCAGGCGGGTTCGCTGCCGGTGCAGATCATCGGCGACCTCGGCACGAGCAACGTACCGAGCTCGTGCACGAACGGCGGCGCGTCGGCCAACACGGCGAACGACCTCGGCGCGAACGGCATCCTCGGCATCGGGCCGGCGCCGGTCGATTGCGGCACCAACTGCGCGACGTCGACGTCGGCGACGTTCAACAACTACTACGCGTGCCCGAACGGCAATGCGAGCTGCGCGGTGACGCCGGTGCCGGTGGCGCAGCAGGTGGCCAACCCGGTCCATCGCTTCGCGACCGACAACAACGGCGTGATCGTGCAGATGCCGAGCATCTCGAACAACGGGCAGGGCAGCGCGACGGGCCTGCTGACGTTCGGGATCGGCACGCAGAGCAACAACGCGCTCGGGGCGTCGACGGTGTTGACGTCGTCGACGACGGGCGACGTGAGCGCGACGTTCCTCGGCAGCAGCGTGACCGCGTTCTTCGATACGGGCTCGAACGCGTACTTCTTCAACGATTCGGCGCAGAAATCCTGCACGACCAATACGCAGTTCTACTGCCCGTCGTCGTCGACCACCTATACGGCGACGCTGACCGGCAAGAACGGTACGTCGGGCGGCGTGTCGATGCCCGTCGCGAACGCCGATTCGCTGTTCGCGAACGCGTCGACGTTCGCGTTCAACGACATCGCCGGCCCGTTCGGCGCGGCCGGCTGGCTCGATATCGGCATGCCGCACTTCTACGGCAAGACGATCTACTTCGGGATGGACAAGACGTCGAGCGGCGGCGCGCAGCCTTACGTCGCGTTCTGAGCGCGCACGAACGGCAGCAGCAAGAGGGGGCGAGCGATCGCCCCCTTTTTTTATCCCGCCGGCGGCGGGCTGCAGGCGGACTACGTACCGGGCGGCCGCGCCGCGCCGACACAGCGCCTACGATATAAGACCGGCACCGGTGCCGGCACGACATCGAGGAGACAGCGCCATGAGTCAGCGCATTCAACGCATCACGCCGTTTCTGTGGTTCGACCAGGACGCCGAGGCGGCCGCCCGCTTCTACGTGTCGGTGTTCGACGACGCGCGCATCCTGCACGTCGCCCGCTACGGCAAATCCGGCGCGCAAGCGTCGGGCCAGGCCGAGGGCGCGGTGATGACGGTGTCGTTCGAACTGGACGGGCAGGCGTTTCTCGCGCTCAACGGCGGCCCGGCATTTCCGCTCACGCCGGCCGTGTCGTTCGTCGTCAATTGCCGCGACCAGCGCGAGATCGACCGCTACTGGGCCGCCCTCTCCGAAGGCGGCGACGAGCGCGCGCAGCAGTGCGGCTGGCTGCGCGACCGCTTCGGCGTGTCGTGGCAGGTGGTGCCCGTGCAGATGTCCGAGCTGATGGCGGGCGACCCGGCACGCGCCGAACGCGTGATGGCGCAGGTGATGAAGATGAAGAAGCTCGATCTCGATGCGCTGCAGCAGGCGGCGGCCGGCTAGCGCCGATGTCGGCCGGGAGGCGGTATTGTCGACGCGGGCATGCGACGCCCCGAAGCTATTCCCGGCCGGCCGGTAAATCGATCGCCAACCGATTGTTTTGATTATCGATCGTGATCCGTTTCATCCTGGTGTAATCAATTCATGGATTATCCGGATGATATTTTTGTCGGGGCGTTGCGATTATAAAAATGGCGTGACATGCACTCGGTGATACGGCGCACCG
Source organism: Burkholderia sp. B21-005 (assembly GCF_020843965.1). Lineage (NCBI taxonomy): Bacteria > Pseudomonadati > Pseudomonadota > Betaproteobacteria > Burkholderiales > Burkholderiaceae > Burkholderia > Burkholderia sp. B21-005. The sequence goes on from NZ_CP086301.1 coordinate 209,181, forward strand.
TCGCTGTGACCGCTCTGGCGCGGCGAAGACGCCACGACGGCGAGCGGCACGCGAAAAGAGATGCGATGTGTGGAAATTCAAACTTATAATGCCCGCGTTGTTTCCGGGGTCGTCGATTTAAAACAGGAGGGCAATAAGATGAATTTCACCGAAGCCGTTCGTTCCGTATTCAATCAGTATGCGAAATTCGAAGGCCGCGCACGTCGCGCCGAGTACTGGTATTTCGCGCTGCTCACCGGCGTCGTGTCGATCGCCGTCCAGCTGCTCGCCGCCGCCGGCCGCGAAAGCGGCGCGATTCCGCTGCTGCTGGCGATCGTCGCGCTGGTCGTGTCGCTCGCGCTGGTGCTGCCGAGCCTCGCGGTCACCGTCCGGCGCCTGCACGATACCGGCCGCTCCGGCTGGTTCCTGCTGATCGCGTGCATTCCGCTCATCGGCGGGATCCTGCTGCTCGTGTGGATGTGCTCGCGCGGCACGAACGGCCCGAACCGCTTCGGCACGGATCCGATCCCGGCGATCTGAGCGCCGGCCGCCCCGACGCGCGGCCGTCGCGTCGGGGCGGGCCGATGATCGCTTCGCGGCTGCCTCGATTCACCGCTTTCCCGCCTCACCACCTCACCACCTCACCACCTCACCACCTCACCACCTCACCACCTCACCACCTCACCACCTCACCACCTCACCACCTCACCACCTCACCACCTCACCACCTCACCACCTCACCACCTCACCACCTCACCACCTCACCACCTCACCGCCTCCTCCGCTTCACCACACCCGCTCGCGCACGCGTTTCCGCACGGTCTTCCGCCCGCCGCACCCACCCGCCGCCTCTCGCCGCACCGGCTTGCCCGATTCCCCGAAATACCCCCCTTTCCCGGCTTTGCTCGACCGATCGGCGTTTGACGTGCGCATGAATAATCGGTGTCACTGGAAAGCGGCATTTCGCCGTACCCGACTGGAGGCCCCGTGGCAGACGAGAGCGATCTCGACAGAACCGAAGCCGCCACTCCGAGACGCCGCGAAAAGGCGCGCGAGGAGGGGCAGGTCGCGCGTTCGCGCGAGCTGGCTTCGTTCGCGCTGCTCGCGGCCGGGTTCTACGGCGCGTGGCTGCTCGCGGGTCCGTCGGGCGCCCATCTCCAGGCCATGCTGCGCGGCGCGTTCGCGTTCGACCGCGCCACCGCGTTCGACACGCACCGGATGCTGTCGGCGGCCGGCAGCGCGAGCATCGAAGGGCTCGCCGCGCTGCTGCCGATCCTCGCGCTCACCGGCCTTGCCGCGCTGCTCGCGCCGATGGCGCTCGGCGGCTGGCTGATCTCGCAGAAGACCTTCGAGCTGAAGTTCGACCGCCTGAACCCGATCTCGGGCCTCGGCCGCATCTTCTCGATCCAGGGGCCGATCCAGCTCTTGATGTCGCTCGCGAAGACGCTGGTCGTGGGTGGGATCGGCGGCATCGCGATCTGGCGCAGCAAGGACGAGCTGCTCGGTCTCGCGACCCAGCCGCTCGGCTCGGCGCTCGCCGATGCGATGCATCTGGTCGCCGTGTGCTGCGGCGCGACGGTCGCCGGGATGCTGGTGGTCGCCGCGCTCGATGTGCCTTACCAAATCTGGCAGTACAACAAGAAGTTGCGCATGACGAAGGAAGAAGTGAAGCGCGAGCATCGCGAGAACGAGGGCGATCCGCACGTGAAGGGCCGCATCCGCCAGCAGCAGCGCGCGATCGCGCGGCGCCGGATGATGGCCGCCGTGCCGAAGGCCGACGTGGTCGTCACGAACCCGACGCACTTCGCCGTCGCGCTGCAATACACGGACGGCGAGATGCGCGCGCCGAAGGTCGTCGCGAAGGGCGTGAACCTCGTCGCCGCGCGCATCCGCGAACTCGCCGCCGAGCACAACGTGCCGCTGCTCGAAGCGCCGCCGCTCGCGCGTGCGCTGTATCACAACGTCGAAATCGAACGCGAGATTCCCGGCTCGCTGTACTCGGCCGTCGCCGAGGTGCTCGCGTGGGTTTACCAGCTGCGGCGCTTCCGCTCGGAAGGCGGCGCCTTCCCGGCCGCGCCGGTCGATCTCGAGGTGCCGGCCGACCTCGACAAGGGGACGTCGGTATCGGCCGACGACGCGCGTGAAGAAGCCGAGGACACGCTCGGCCAGCAAGGGAACGCAGCATGAGCACCCCGACCACCGGCCTGTTCGCCAAACGCACGAACCCGTTCGCGGGCACCAACCTGCGCGGGCTCGCGGGCCCCGTCCTCATCTGCATGATCCTGGGGATGATGATCCTGCCGCTGCCGCCGCTGCTGCTGGATCTGCTGTTCACCTTCAACATCGCGCTGTCGGTGATGGTGCTGCTCGTCAGCATGTACACGATGAAGCCGCTCGACTTCGCGGCGTTCCCGAGCGTGCTGCTGTTCTCGACGCTGTTGCGCCTGTCGCTGAACGTTGCGTCGACGCGCGTCGTGCTGCTCGAGGGCCACACCGGCCCCGACGCGGCGGGCCAGGTGATCGAGGCGTTCGGCCACTTCCTCGTCGGCGGCAACTTCGCGGTCGGCATCGTCGTGTTCGTGATCCTGATGATCATCAACTTCATGGTGATCACGAAGGGCGCGGGGCGGATCGCCGAAGTGTCCGCGCGCTTCACGCTCGACGCGATGCCCGGCAAGCAGATGGCGATCGACGCCGACCTGAACGCGGGCCTCATCAACGAAGAGCAGGCCCGCAAGCGCCGCCTGGCCGTGTCGCAGGAAGCCGAGTTCTACGGGTCGATGGACGGCGCGTCGAAGTTCGTGCGCGGCGACGCGATCGCGGGCCTGATCATCATGGCGATCAACGTGATCGGCGGGCTGATCGTCGGGATGGTGCAGCACGACATGAGCTTCGCGGCGGCCGGCACCAACTACACGCTGCTGACGATCGGCGACGGCCTCGTCGCGCAGATCCCGTCGCTCGTGATCTCGACGGCGGCCGGCGTGATCGTATCGCGCGTGGCGACCGACGAGGACATCGGCACGCAGATCACCGGCCAGCTGTTCACGAACCCGCGCGTGCTGAACATCACCGGCGCGATCATCGTGCTGATGGGGCTGATCCCCGGCATGCCGCACTTCGCGTTCCTCGCGCTCGGCGCCGGCGCGATCTGGCTGGCCCGCACGCAGAGCCGCCGCGCGGCGGCCCGCCTGGCCGCCGGCGACGTGACCGAGGTCGCGCCGCCCGCCGCGTTGCCGGGCGACAGCCACGAGGCGACCTGGGGCGACGTGCAGCTGATCGACCCGCTCGGCCTCGAAGTCGGCTACCGGCTGATTCCGCTCGTCGACAAGAACAGCGACGGCGAACTGCTCAAGCGCATCAAGAGCATCCGCAAGAAATTCGCGCAGGAAATCGGCTTCCTGCCGCCGGTGATCCATATCCGCGACAACCTCGAGCTGCGGCCGAACGCATACCGGATCGCGCTGAAGGGCGTGGAGATCGGCGCGGGCGAAGTGTTCCCGGGCCAGTGGCTCGCGATCAACCCGGGCCAGGTGACGGCCGCGCTGCCGGGCGCCGCGACGCAGGACCCGGCGTTCGGGCTGCCGGCCGTGTGGATCGACGTCGCGATGCGCGAGCAGGCGCAGGTGTACGGCTACACGGTCGTCGATGCGAGCACGGTCGTCGCGACGCACCTGAACCATCTGGTCGTCCAGCACGCGGCCGAACTGCTCGGCCGCCAGGAAGTGCAGGCGCTCGTCGAGCGCACCGGCAAGGATGCGCCGTCGCTCGTCGAGGACCTCGTGCCGAAGACGATCTCGCTGACGACCCTGCAGAAAGTGCTGCAGAACCTGCTCGAGGAAGGCGTGCCGATCCGCGACATGCGCACGATCCTCGAGGCCGTGTCCGAACACGCCGGCCGCGGCGACGCGTACGAGATCACCGCCGCGGTGCGGCTGTCGCTCGGCCGCGCGATCACGCAGCAGTGGTATCCGGGCGCGGGCGAGATGCAGGTGATGGGCCTCGATTCGAATCTCGAGCGCGTGCTGTCGCAGGCGCTCGCCACCGGCGCGAACCCGGGCCTCGAGCCCGGCCTCGCGCACAACCTTCTGACCGGCACGCAACAGGCGATGCTGCGTCAACAGAATCTCGGGCTGCCGCCCGTGCTGCTGGTGCAGCACGCGCTGCGCGCGATGCTCGCGCGTTTCCTGCGCCGCAGCCTGCCGCAACTGAAAGTGCTGTCGTATGCCGAAGTGCCGGACACACGCACGATCAAAGTCGTTAACGTCATCGGGGGTTCCGCTTGAACATTCGCAAATTCACTGGCGCGACCAGCCGCGACGCGCTTCGCCTCGTGCGAGAGGCCCTGGGCGCCGACGCCGTCGTGCTGTCGAACCGCACGCTCGATGACGGCAGCGTCGAAATCGTCGCACTCGCCGACTCGGATCTCGCCGCGGTCACGCCGCCGGCCGCCGCCCGCCCGCGCCTCGCATCGCGCGCACCGGAATCCGTGCCGGCCGCGGCCGTCCCGGGCATCGTGTCGCGCCCGGGCGCCGCGCTCGCGCGCCCGGCCGTGAATCCGTATGCAGCCGGCGACGGCGGGCTGCCGGACGTGTTCTCGTCGGTGTTCGGCGCAAGCGCCGAAGCGACGGAACCGGCCGCCTTCGATGCTGACTCACACGCAACGGACGCGGCGGCGCCGTCATCGGTTACGCCTGCACCCGCTGCCGGCGCACCGGCAGCGTCGTCCGAACCCGCGCCGTGGCTCGTCGAGCACGCGAAGCGCCTGACGCAGCAGCGCGAAGCGCTGATCGCCCGCGCGCAGGCGGCATCGGCCGCGCCGCAAGCACCGGCGCCGGCCCGCATGCAGCAGGACGCGGCGTCCGCGACGCCGGCCGGCTGGGCGCGCGACATCGTGCGCAACGCCGAACGCCGGATGCCGTCCGCGGCCGCCGCCGTCCGCGCGAGCGAAACGAGCGAAAGGAGCGCCGCGAAGCCGGCCGAACGCACGCCCCTGTCCGTCGACGCGGCCGCCGCGGTAGCCGACGCGGTGAAGGCGCGCATCGAGAGCATCGTCAACGACACGGTGATGCACGAGCTCGGCGCGATGCGCGGGATGATGGAAGAGCAGTTCGACAGCCTGATGTGGCATGACCGCCAGCGCCGCAGCCCGGTGCACGGCGCGCTGACCAAGCACTTGTTCTCGGCCGGTTTCTCCGCGCAGCTGGTGCGCATGATGGTCGACAACCTGCCGTCCGGCGACGGCGCGCAGACCTTCGAGCAGGCCGCCGAATGGGCGCAGTCGGTGCTCGCGGCGAACCTGCCGGTGCTCGAGAACGAAGACGCGCTGATGGAGCGCGGCGGTGTGTTCGCGCTGATGGGGCCGACCGGCGTCGGCAAGACGACCACCACCGCAAAGCTCGCGGCGCGCTGCGTGATGCGCTTCGGCGCGAGCAAGGTCGCGCTGCTGACCACCGACAGCTACCGGATCGGCGGCCATGAGCAGCTGCGCATCTTCGGCAAGATCCTCGGCGTGCCCGTGCACGCGGTGAAGGATGCGGGCGACCTCGAGCTTGCGCTGTCCGAGCTGCGCAACAAGCACATCGTGCTGATCGACACGATCGGCATGAGCCAGCGCGATCGCGCGCTGTCCGACCAGATCGCGATGCTGCACGGCGCGAACGCGCCGGTGCAGCGCCTGCTGCTGCTCAACGCGACGAGCCACGGCGACACGCTCAACGAGGTCGTCCAGGCCTACCGCAGCGCGGCCGAGTATCCGGATCTCGCCGGCTGCATCCTGACGAAGCTCGACGAGGCGACTCACCTCGGCGGCGTACTCGACACCGTGATCCGCTACAAGCTGCCCATTCACTACGTGTCGACCGGCCAGAAGGTGCCGGAGAACCTGTACGTCGCGTCGACCAAATTCCTGCTGAAGAGCGCGTTCTGTGTGCCGCGCGACGGTTCGCCCTTCGTGCCCGAGGACGAGGACATGCCGACGCTGCTTTCCGCACTGACCGCCCGTTCCACCGCCGATCTGCACGAGGTGCGATTTGGATAAACGGATCATCGACCAGGCAGAAGGGCTGCGGCGCCTGCTGGCCGGGCGCGCATCGCGCATCGTCGCGGTGACGGGCGGGCCGGCGGGCGTCGGTTGCACGACCACCGTCTTGAACGTCGCGGCCGCGTTGGCCGCGCTCGGCAAGGACGTGCTCGTCGTCGACGAGCGTGCCGACGTGCATTCGGCTTCGGCGACGCTGGCGGGCGCGTGGCTGCGCGACGGCGAACGCACGCGCGTCGCCGCCGGGTTCGGCCTGTGCGCGGCCGCGCGGCTCGCGCGCGACGGCTACAGCGACACGCAGCTGAGCGATTTCATCGACGGCCAGGCCGACATCGTGCTGGTCGACGCGCAGCTCGGCGCGGACGGCGCGTTCTCCGCGCTCGCGCGCGAGGCGCACGACGTGCTGATCGTCACGCGGGTTGCCGCGCAGGCGATCACCGAGGCCTACGCGTGCATGAAGCGGCTGCATTTCGCGCACGCGGTCGCGCAGTTCCGCGTGCTGACCAATCACGTCGGCAGCCACGCCGACGCCAGGACCGCATTCGACAACCTCGCGGGCGTCGCGAGCCGCTACCTGACGGTGTCGATCGCCGACGCCGGCTGCGTGAGCGCCGATCCGCTCGCCGAGCATGCGCGCGATCTGATGCATACCGTGGTCGACGCGTTCCCGTCGTCGGCCGCGGCGCGCGATTACCGGCAGATTGCCGCCGATTTGCTGTACTGGCCGATGCGCCCGAGTTCGGGTGCGGGGCGTGCCGTGCATGCGGGCGGCAAGCCGTCTTACGAGGCGGGTGCGGCTCACGCCGCGTGAGGAAGGAGAGAGCCATGATGTACAACGCTCAAGGCAAGATGACCCAGGCCGACGTGCTCGCGCAATACGCGCCGCTCGTGCGGCGCCTGGGGCTGCAGCTCGTCGCGAAGATGCCGGCGAGCGTCGACCTCGACGACCTGATCCAGGCCGGCATGATCGGCCTGATGGACGCGGCCGGCCGCTACAAGGAAGATCAGGGCGCGCAGTTCGAGACCTACGCGACCCAGCGCATCCGCGGTGCGATGCTCGACGAGCTGCGCAGCAACGACTGGCTGCCGCGCAGCCTGCGCAAGACGTCGCGCGAGGTCGAGTACGCGGTGCACCAGGTCGAGCAGCAGCTCGGCCGCTCGGCGAGCGAGACCGAGATCGCGCAGCACCTGAAGATGCCGCTCGACGAATACCAGGGGATGCTGCAGGACCTGCACGGCAGCCAGCTCATCTACTACGAGGATTTCGACCGCGCGGCCGACGACGAGCCGTTCCTCGACCGCTATCGCGTCGATCACGCCGATCCGCTGTCGGCGCTGCTCGACGACCACCTGCGCGAGGCGCTCGTCGAAGCGATCGACCGCCTGCCCGAGCGCGAGAAGCTGCTGATGTCGCTGTACTACGAGCGCGGGCTGAACCTGCGCGAGATCGGTGCGGTGCTCGAGGTCAGCGAGTCGCGCGTGTGCCAGCTGCACAGCCAAGCCGTCGCGCGCCTGCGCGCGCGGTTGCGCGAACAGGCGTGGGTTGGCGCGGAGAGCTGAATATGCCGGCTGATGGCGGCGCGGCACGTCATCCGCCGGGCAGGTCTTCCATCAGAGGCGGGCCGCTCAATTGCAACGTAATCAGATAGCGCTCGTCGTCCGGCCGGTTTTGGTGGACGAAGCGGCGAACGTCGATCGATACCTGGTACTTGTCGCCAGCCAGCCAGAATGTTTGCGGTGCGAGATTGGCACGCATGAGCGCTTTCATATCGCGGGTGTCGCTGATCGGCGGATGCTGCGCAGCGAAAATCTGACGCCAGCCTGCACGCCGCAACTGGTCCTGTAAATCGAGCAGGATCGCTATCGTCTCGTCCAGCGGCAGGGTCTTTGTCTGCGGAGACAACGTGACTGCCCGGACTGCTCCACGCTCGTCCGCGTAGAGGCTCAGAAACTTTGCTGCCGGCGTCACGAATCCATACTGACTGTCGCTGAACCGAAAGGCGGCTGGCCGTTTGACATGCAGGTCGATCGAATTGTCCTGCGTCGCAATCGGCAAGGTCGAGCGGGATTGCTGACGTACCTGCTCATACGGCTCGCCGATCGTCAGGGTAACCTGATCACCGGGGCGAAGCGCCACGAAGCTCCCCCACAAGACAGCCAGCGCAAGCGTGGCGCTTGCTATCCGCCAGCGCCAGCCAATTTTCCTGCTTTTCATCAACGGCCCCCTTGCGCGATGAGACGCAGTGAATTCTCCACAAGCACACGCTGAATTGGATCGCTCAGCAGATCGTCGAAGCGACGCGCAGCGCGCATCACAAACGCCATCCGCTGATCCGCATTGGCGAGGTTTGCCAGCGGTTGCTTGCTGAACACTTCCTGCTGTGCATTCCCGCCACTGACCGTGCATTGATTGGCAAGGGTCAACTGGATTTCTCGAGACGACGCTGACGGAATGTTGAGCGCCCAGGCAAACTGATTGGCTCGCATCAATATCGCGAAGTATGGATCGTCGTACATGGCGGGCTGGAGAATGTTCAGTTGCTCATGTCGAGCCAGCCACCTGACACCCTCGCTCAGGGTGCCCGTGTCGATTGCCCGGAATCCACTTCGAATTTCATCCTTGACGGCCGCAAACCGAACACTGTCGCCAATCGGCCAGCGAACTGTTCCCCTGAGCTGCTCCCGTTCTTTCAGGCAGCGCTCGAATCGCTGCAAGCCGAACTCCTTGTAGAACATGTGCAGCGGCCAGATATCAAGAAACAGCGCCGCGTTTCCCTTGGCGAGCATTTCATACGCCTTGCGTGAACCTTCCCCGTAGGCTTGATCGTGCACCGGCATTCGCGGCGACCCGTAAGGCGACAAGCGCTCCAGCGGGGAACTGGCCCGTTCCCAACGCTGGTACGCATCGCGCTGACGATTCGATCTGGCGATCATGTCGGCTGCGTTCAGCAGACCGCATCCGACCTGCTTCGACGCAAACGCGGCGAGCCCCGCCCATTGAAACCGGCGATCGTCGAGCCAGAGCTGCGCGTAGGCTGCGTTGATCCGCCGATTGATCGATATCGGGTCGCCATCCGAGACAATGGCTTCAGCCTGTCTCTGGAAGTGGCGCCAGCCGTTCACGCAATCCTGTCGGTCGTCCTCCGCACGCTGGTTTGCCGCAGCCTCTTCCTCTCGCCAATTCGGGTAGCAAATCGGGCAACGTCGATCGTCGCACTTCGACATTTCTCTCACTCGTTCTTGTGTCCAGCGGTTTCTCGTGCGCCGCCAGGACAGCCGTTGCGGCGTCGCGCTCATGCCGCGACCCTGAGCCGCGCGCTGCGTCAATCTAGCGCAGCCCGCGCCGCGCCCGTCTCAATAAAAGGGCGCGCTTCGAGCAGCGCGTCGCCGCGTATGGCATTCAACGGTCCGACACAAGAAATTTTCGTCGCGATTTGCTACAATCCCTCCCGTTTTCCGAGGAGCGTTGCGACGGACCTTCTGCGTCCGCCAGGCTCGGAGAGCTTCACCAAGCAGCCGTGCGGCGAGATTCGCGCCGGCCCCGCTTCCTGAACGGCGCTCACGTCACCAATTTCTAGAACTTTTTTAGAAAGGAGGGCGTGATGAACGCCATTATCGATTCGCAAGCTTCCAAGGATTACGTCGTCGCCGACATGGCGCTTGCCGGCTGGGGCCGCAAGGAACTGAACATCGCCGAGACCGAAATGCCCGGCCTCGTGCAGATCCGCGACGAATACAAGGCGCAGCAGCCGCTGAAGGGCGCGCGCATCGCGGGCTCGCTGCACATGACGATCCAGACCGGCGTGCTGATCGAGACGCTGAAGGCGCTCGGCGCCGATGTCCGCTGGGCGTCGTGCAACATCTTCTCGACGCAGGACCACGCCGCTGCCGCGATCGTCGAAGCCGGCACGCCGGTGTTCGCGTTCAAGGGCGAGTCGCTCGACGAATACTGGGAGTTCTCGCACCGCATCTTCGAATGGCCGAACGGCGAATTCGCGAACATGATCCTGGACGACGGCGGCGACGCAACGCTGCTGCTGATCCTCGGTTCGAAGGCCGAGAAGGATCGTTCGGTGATCGCGAAGCCGACCAACGAGGAAGAAGTCGCGCTGTACAAGTCGATCGCGAAGCACCTCGACGCCGACCCGACCTGGTACTCGACGCGCCTCGCGCACATCAAGGGCGTGACCGAAGAAACCACGACCGGCGTGCACCGCCTGTACCAGATGGAAAAGGACGGCCGCCTGCCGTTCCCGGCGTTCAACGTGAACGACTCGGTCACGAAGTCGAAGTTCGACAACCTGTACGGCTGCCGTGAATCGCTCGTCGACGGCATCAAGCGCGCGACCGACGTGATGATCGCGGGCAAGGTCGCGGTCGTCGCGGGCTACGGCGACGTGGGCAAGGGCTGCGCGCAGTCGCTGCGCGGCCTGGGCGCCACCGTGTGGATCACGGAAATCGATCCGATCTGCGCGCTGCAGGCGGCGATGGAAGGCTACCGCGTCGTGACGATGGAATACGCGGCCGACAAGGCCGACATCTTCGTGACGGCGACCGGCAACTACCACGTGATCAACCACGATCACATGAAGGCGATGCGCCACAACGCGATCGTCTGCAACATCGGCCACTTCGACTCGGAAATCGACGTCGCGTCGACCCGCCAGTACCAGTGGGAAAACATCAAGCCGCAGGTCGACCACATCATCTTCCCGGACGGCAAGCGCGTGATCCTGCTGGCCGAAGGCCGCCTCGTGAACCTCGGCTGCGCGACCGGCCACCCGTCGTTCGTGATGTCGAACTCGTTCGCGAACCAGACGCTCGCGCAGATCGAGCTGTTCGTGCGCGGCGCCGAGTACGAGAACAAGGTGTACGTGCTGCCGAAGCATCTCGATGAAAAGGTGGCGCGCCTGCACCTCGCGCGCATCGGCGCGAACCTGTCCGTGCTGTCGGACGAGCAGGCTTCGTACATCGGCGTGCAGAAGGACGGCCCGTTCAAGCCGAACCACTACCGCTACTGATGCGCCGCCGCCGTGCCGTGCGCGTCCCGCTTCGGGCGTGCGCGGCATCGCGGCATGGTGCCGGATCGCCGGCCGTCGCGCCGTGCCCGCGGGCACGCGTGGCGGCCGGCGGCGGCCACTGACCGTACAGATCGACAATCGAACCGGAGCCCTCCATGAGCGTCATCCTCACCTGGGTCATCAACGCCCTCGCGCTGCTGATCATAACGTACCTCGTGCCGTCGATCCACATCAAGAGCTTCGGCACCGCGCTGATCATCGCGGTCGTGCTCGGCCTGATCAACACGGTGATCCGTCCGGTGCTGATCCTGCTGACGCTGCCCGTCACGATCGTCACGCTCGGGGTGTTCATCCTCGTCGTGAACGCGCTGTGCTTCTGGTTCGCGTCGTCGCTGCTCAAGGGGTTCGAGGTGTCGGGTTTCTGGTCCGCGTTCTTCGGTTCGATCCTGTACAGCATCGTGTCGTGGCTGCTGTCCGCGCTGATCTTCGGGCAGCGCGACATCGGCTGACGGCCGGGCCCACTCTTGCGAATCATGAAACCGATCGAACTCTCGTTTGAATTCTTCCCGCCGAAGACGGCGGAAGGCGTCGAGAAGCTGCGCGCGACGCGTGCGCAGCTGCTGCCGCTGAAGCCGAAATTCGTCTCCGTGACGTTCGGCGCCGGCGGCTCGACGCAGCAGGGCACGCTCGACACCGTGCTCGACATGCAGAAGGACGGCCTCGAAGCCGCGCCGCACCTGTCGTGCATCGGCTCGTCGCGCGCCGACCTGCGCGCGATCCTCGACCAGTACCGCTCGCACGGCATCCGCCACATCGTCGCGCTGCGCGGCGACCTGCCGTCGGGGATGGGCGCGGTCGGCGAGCTCCGCTATGCGTCGGAACTCGTCAGCTTCATCCGCGCCGAGCATGGCGACTGGTTCCACATCGAAGTCGCCGGCTATCCGGAGTACCACCCGCAAGCGCGCTCGCCGAAGGCCGATCTCGAGAATTTCGCGCGCAAGGTGAAGGCCGGCGCGAATTCCGCGATCACGCAGTACTTCTTCAACGCCGACGCGTATTTCCGCTTCGTCGACGATGCGCGCAAGCTGGGTGTGGATGTGCCGATCGTGCCGGGCATCATGCCGATCACGAACTTCACGCAACTGATGCGCTTCTCGGAAATGTGCGGCGCGGAAGTGCCGCGCTGGGTCGCGCGCCGGCTCGAGAGCTTCGGTGACGATCGCGACGCGATCCGTGCGTTCGGCGCGGACGTCGTCACGAACCTGTGCCAGCGCCTGGTCGACGCGGGCGTGCCGGGGCTGCACTTCTATACGCTGAACGCGGCGTCCGCGACGCAGACCATCTGCGAACGGCTCGCCCTGTAAGCGCCATCGCGCGGTTGCATGCCAGAAAGCCCCGCCGGCCAACACCGGCGGGGTTTTTTTTCGCCGCCGGCCGAGCGCGGTGGCAATCGTGCTTATGTCAGCGCCGCGCCTGCATCAACGGCGGGCGCCGGTCGAACCACGGCCGCGCCTGTTCGAGCTGACGTGCGAGCTTCAGCAGCAATGCATCGTCGGTGTGGCGCGCGACGAATTGCGCGCCGATCGGCAGCCCGCGCGCATTCCAGTAGAGCGGCACCGACATCGCCGGCTGGCCCGTCAGGTTGAACAGCTCGGTGCAGCCGGCCCACGCGAACGCCTTCTCCGACGACTTCGCCAGCATTTCCCGCAGCAGCGGCTTCACCGGCAGCGCGCCGAGCAGCTTCATCTGCGCGGCTTCGAGCGGCGTCGGCTGCAACGCGCCGATCTTGACCGGCGGCCCCGCGAGCGTCGCGCACAGGACCACGTCGTAGCGCGACACGAGGCCCGCGACCTGCACGGTGAGCTGGCGCTGCCATTCGAGCACGTCCGGCAGCCGTGCGCGGGCGACGCGCCGCCCGACCACGGCCATTGCCCACGTTGCCGGTTCGAATTCGGCGCGCTTCGGCGTGCGTCCGGTCAGCGTGCGCGCGCCGAGCACCAGCTCCTCGGCAATCGTCGCCCACAGCGTGAGAAAGGTCTCGGCCGCGCGCGCATAGTCGATGTGCAGCGTCGCCGGTTCGACGTGATGGCCGAGCGATTCGACGAGCGCCGCTGCGTCGTCGAGCGCGGCGCGCGTGTCGTCGTCGAGCGCCGGGGCGAGCATCGGGTCGGCGATGAGGCCGATCCGCAGCGGGCCGGGCGGCGTGTCGAGCGCGCCGAGAAAGGTGCCGGGCGCGCCGGGCGGCAGCGTCTGGTCGGTCGTCACGTCGAGCAGCAGCGCGCTATCGCGCACGCTGCGCGACACCGCGTGCTGGACCACCAGCTCGCCGTTCGACGGCAGGTCGACCAGCATCGGGTTGCGGCTCGGCTTCAGGCCGAACAGCCCGCAGCACGACGCGGGGATCCGGATCGAGCCGCCGCCGTCGGACGCATGCGCGAGCGGCACGATGCCGGCCGCGACGGCGGCTGCCGCGCCGCCGCTCGAGCCGCCGGGCGTGTGATCGAGGTTCCACGGATTGCGGCACGCGCCGAACAGTTCGGGTTCGGTGTACGGCATCTGGCCGATTTCCGACGTGTTGGTCTTGCCGAACACGTTGAGCCCCGCCGCGCGGCTGCGCGCGATCAGCGGCGAATCGTCGGCGGGAACGAAGTAGCGGTAGTGCCGGCTGCCCATCGACAGCGGCAGGCCGGCGACCGCCGCGCCGAGATCCTTGACGAGATACGGGACGCCCGCGAACGGCGCGTCCGTGCCGGCGCCGACGGCCGACTCCGTCCGCTTGCGCGCGGCCTCGTAGTCCTGCAGCACGATCGCGTTGACCGCGCCGTTTACCGCTTCGGCCTGACCGATCGCGGCGTCGAGCAGCTCGCGCGGGCTCGCCTTGCGTTCGCGTACGAGCGCGGCGAGGCCGATCGCGTCATGCGCGAGATAGTCCGAGTGCATCGCTGTCACCCCCGTTGTGACCTGTGGCGATGAAAGGAGGATAACGCGGGCCCGGCGTGCCGGGCCCGTTACCGGCCGGGCCGCCCTTTACAGATGCTCGGCGAGGAACGTCAGCGTGCGGCCGTGCGCGAGGGCCGACGCGCGCTGGTTGTACGACGCGCGGTCCGTGCAGTTGAAGCCGTGCTCGGCGCCCGGGTACACATGGAACGAGGCGTTGTCGCGGCCCGCGAACGCGCCCTTCACCTGTTCGACGGCGTCGAGCGGGATCCCGTGGTCGTTCTCCGCGTAGTGGAACAGGATCGGCTGCGTGACCTTGCCGGCGAGGTCGAGCGCATTCTGGATGCCGCCGCCGTAATAGGCGACCGCCGCATCGACGTTGCCGGCAGCGGCCACGCGGTACGCGAGCTGGCCACCGAAGCAGTAGCCGATCGCGGCCACCTTGCCGGCGACTTCGGGGCGTGCGCGCAATGCGTCGGCGGCTGCGCCGATGTCCGCGACCGCGAGGCCGACGTCGGTCTTCTTCATCAGCTCGATGCCTTTGTCGCGATCGGCGCCTTCGTAGGTCAGCTCGACGCGCGGCTGCGTGCGCCAGAACACGTCCGGCGCGAGCGCGACGAAGCCGTCGGCCGCGTACTGATCGGCGACCGCGCGGATGTGCGCGTTCACGCCGAAGATCTCCTGGATGATGATGACGGCGGGGCCCTTGCCGCGCTTGGGCAGCGCGAGATAGCCGCCGAAGCTGTCGTTACCGGTCGGGATGTCGATCCATTGGGCAGTCACGTTTGAACTCCTGGCGAACGGGCGCGCGACACGCGCGCCGCGGATGGAAAAAGGGGCGGCCTAGTGTGCCACCAATCCTGTGGCGCTGCAGCGCGCGCAAGCGCTTGCTTGCCGGGTGTTAGCGCTGGTCGGAGCCGCGCCCGAACCTGCTTCTCGTGCAGCGATCGTTTTGATCTCGATTATTCATTTTTCGGCGGTGCGCGGCTTCGATAGAGTCGATGTGTCAGCCTTTACAAAGCGCTTTCGCGCGTCGTCATCGAAGGATTCGCCATGTCCGCCCGTGCATTTTCCACCCCGTTTTCCGAACGCTTCGGCCTGCGCCTGCCGCTCGTGCAGGCGCCGATGGTTGGCGCCACCACGGCCGCGATGGTCGCGGCCGCGTCCAATGCCGGCGCGCTCGGCAGCCTCGGCGCCGGCGCGTTCGCGCCGGAGCGTCTCGCGACCGAAGTTGACGCGATTCGCGCGGCGACCGCGCGGCCGTTCGCCGTGAACCTGTTCGTGTTGTCCGAGGTCGCGCCCGATGCGGCGAGCGTCACTCGCGCGCTCGCCGCGATCGATCCGCTGAATGCGGAACTTGGCCTGCCGTCCGGCACCGCGCCCGCGCGCTACGCCCCCGACTTCCGGGCACAGCTCGATGCGCTCGTCGCGCTGCGGGTGCCGGTCGCGAGCTTCACGTTCGGCGTGCTCGACGCGGCCGATGTCGCGCGCCTGAAGGCGGCCGGTACCTACGTGATCGGCACCGCGACGCACGTCGCCGAAGGGCTCGCGTGGCAGGCGGCCGGCGCCGACGCGCTGTCCGCGCAGGGCGCCGAAGCCGGCGGCCATCGCGGCACCTTCATCGGCTCGGCCGACGATGCGCTGATCGGCACGCTCGCGCTGGTGCCGCAGCTCGTCGACGCGACCGGCCTGCCCGTGCTCGCCGCGGGCGGCATCATGGACGGCCGCGGGATCGCCGCCGCGCTCGCGCTCGGCGCGCAGGCCGCGCAACTCGGCACCGCGTTCCTGACGTGCGCGGAAAGCGCGATCGCGGCGGACTGGAAGGCGCGGCTGCTCGCGAGCGCCGATACGTCGACGCAGGTCACGCGCGCGATCACCGGGCGTCATGCGCGCGGATTGCGCAACACGCTGATGGCGCGGCTCGGCGAACGCGTGGCCGATGCCGCACCGTATCCGGTGCAGAACGCGCTGACGCAGCCGCTGCGCCAGGCCGCCGCGCGCGCGAACGACGGCGACTACCTGTCGCTGTGGGCCGGGCAGGGCGCGCCGCTCGCACGGCGGCGCGACGCCGCGCTGACGACGTCGCAACTCGTCGACGCACTCGACGCCGAATGGCGTGCAATCGCCGTATGAATGGGTCGACTGCCGTGTGACCGGTGCGTGTCGGCGCCTCTATCGCGTGAAGAAAACGCGCGTGCTGTCACGCGCGTTTCATTCAATGATCCCGTGCACAAAATACCGAATCGAAATGACACGGGAATGCTTTAAATCCCCCTTCCATCCGGCCGTCCGTAATTAGCGGAAACCCTTATCAGGCGGGGCTTCCGGAGTATTCGAGTAGTCATTCCAAAGCGCCCGTATCGGTAGTGTTACCACTACCCCAAAAAAGTCCCACAAATTAATTTGATCACCTACACTTGCGCGCAAGTACGGACGGGGGGCCGCTAAAAGCGGTTGTCTTTACGTGCTTGAGGCCAAGTGCATGAACGATGCAACCGGCGAATCGTCCAGTGATGCAAACACAGGGATGGCAGCGGGGCACCGGGCGATGGCGTTTTATTGGGACCGAAACTGGAGACTTACATGAATATCAAGATGCAAAAGCTGCTGCCGATCACCGCCGCGGCGATGCTGTGCGTTGCAGCTGCAAGCAACGCGGCCGCCGATCAAGTCGTCAAGATCGGCCACGTCGCGCCCTTGACGGGCGGCATTGCACACCTGGGGAAGGACAACGAAAACGGTGCACGTCTCGCAGTCGAGGAGATCAACGCCAAGGGTCTCACGATCGGCGGCCAGAAAATCACGCTGCAACTCGATGCGCAGGATGACGCGGCCGACCCGCGCCAGGCCACGCAGGTTGCGCAGAAGCTCGTCGACGACAAGGTCGTCGCGGTGGTCGGCCACCTGAACTCGGGCACGTCGATCCCGGCCTCGAAGATCTACAGCGATTCGGGCATCGTGCAGATCTCGCCGTCGGCGACTAACCCGGCTTACACGCAGCAGGGCTTCAAGACCACGTATCGCGTGGTGGCGACCGATGCGCAGCAGGGTCCGGCACTCGCGAACTACGCGCACTCGAAGGGCATCAAGAGCGTCGCGGTGGTCGATGACTCGACCGCATACGGCCAGGGTCTCGCGAACGAGTTCGAGAAGAAGGCGAAGGCGCTCGGCCTGAAGGTGGTGTCGCACGACGCGACCAACGACAAGGCGGTCGACTTCCGCGCGATTCTGACCAAGATCAAGGGCGAGAATCCGGACGCGATCATGTACGGCGGCATGGACGCCACCGGCGGCCCGTTCGCGAAACAGGCGAAGCAGCTCGGCCTGCGCGCGAAGATCTTCGCGGGCGACGGCGTGTGCACGGAGAAGCTGGCCGACCTGGCCGGCGATGCGACCGACAACGTCGTGTGCTCGGAAGCTGGTGCATCGCTCGAGAAGATGCCGGGCGGCGGCGCGTTCAAGGCGAAGTACGAGAAGCGTTTCGGCCAGCCGATCCAGATCTACGCACCGTTCACGTATGACGCCGTGTACATCATCGCCGACGCGATGAAGCGCTCGAACTCGACGGACCCGGCGAAGATCCTCGCCGCGATGCCGGCGACGAACTACACGGGCGTGATCGGCACGACGACCTTCGACGCGAAGGGTGACCTGCGTCACGGCGTGATCTCGCTGTACAACTACAAGAGCGGCAAGAAGACGCTGCTCGACGAAGTGAAGATGTAAGCTGACAAGCGGTCGACAGAAGGGGTGAAGGCGCGCCCGCGGCAACGCGGGCGCGCTTTCTTTTTGGCGGGCTCGCGGCAGGCGGCGTGCCCGCCGTGCGCTCAGATCTTCAGATGCGCGAGTACCTTCGGCGCGATCACCGCGACGAGCGCCGCGCACAGCGCGACGACCGACAGGCCGACCGTCAGGTTCGCGGTTTGCGCGACCGCGCCGATCACGACCGGACCGAACAGCAATCCGAAGTACGCGAGCCCGGCCACGTGCGCGAGACCTTCGGCCGCGTGGATGCCTTTCACGCGCGCGGCGGCGGCGAACAGCACGGGCATCATGTTCGCGAGGCCGAGGCCCATCAGGGTGAAGCCCGTCAGCACGGCGATCGGGTTCGGCAGCAGCAGCGCGCCGATCATCCCGGCGCACGCGAGCGACGCGCTCGCGAACACGAGCTGCGGCGCGCCGAACCGCGCGCGCACCGCGTCGCCCGCGAAACGCGCGATCGCCATTCCGCCGGAGAACGCCGCATACGCGGCGCTTGCGAGCGCGGGGCTCGCCGCGACCACGTCGCGCATGTAGACCGTCGCCCAGTCGTACATCGCGCCTTCGGCGATCAGCGCAACCAAGGCGATGCCGCCGAGCATCCACAGCGCGGCCGAGCGCCAGCGGTTGCCGCCGCCGTGCGCGTGCTCGTGATGCGGGACGTGCGGGAGCACGGCCGGGCTCGCGGCCAGCAGCACCGCCGCGTTGATGGCTGCCGCGAGCGCGAGATGCACCGCCGGCGCCATGCCGGCCGACAGCAGCGCGCCGCCGACCGCCGCCCCCGACATCCCGCCGATGCTGAACATCCCGTGCAGCGACGACATGATCGGCTTGCCGAGCGCGATCTCGACCGCGCTCGCCTCGGCGTTCATCGCGACGTCGAGCGTCGCCATCGAGAAGCCGAACAGCGCGAGCACGACGAGCAGCATCCAGTAGTCGGGCACGACGAGGATCAGCGCCGCGCACGCGGACATCACGAGCCCGCCGCCGAGGCACGCGGTGCGCGAGCCGACCCGCGCGATCCAGCGCGCGATCGTCAGCATCGCGGCGATCGAGCCGCCCGCGACCGCGAACAGCGCGATCGACAGCAGCCCGGGGCTCAACGCGAACTTGTCGCGTACGGTCGGCACATGCACGCCCCACGACGCGTACATCATGCCGGCGACGAAGAACAGCGCCATCGTGGCCGTGCGTGCGCGCTGGCGGACCGGCAAAGCCAGCGTGCGATGCACGTCGGGCGGCGCGGCGAAGTCGGACGAGGATCGGGAGGAAGATTCGGACATGGAATACGCTTGAATGGACGATGCGCGGGCGCGTCGCGCCCATCGGATTTGTCCGATTCTATCGAATCGCTTACGGTCTTGCCGGCGCGCTGGCTGTCTGGTCGATCGCCGCCCACGCCACCCACGCTGCCCACGCCACCTGCGCCACCTGCGCCACCCACGCCACCCACGCCACCCACGCCACCCACGCCACCCACGCCACCCACGCCACCCACGCCACCCACGCCACCACGCCACCCACGCCACCCACGCCACCCACGCCACCCACGCCACCTGCGCGGGCCGCATCAGCCATCCGGCCAATGTCCAGCCGGCCGCCGCCGCGGGTAACATCGATGCGCAGGCGGCGTGTCCGAAGCTTGCCCGTGCTGCGCGCCTTCGCCATCCTTGCCCGCCCAGTCCTTCCGATCGCAGGAGTCACCGTGAACATCGATCCCGCCCTTGCCCTGCACCTGCTGCACCGCTGCGCACTCGGCACGCTCGCGACCCACGCGCGCGACCCGCAAGGTTTTCCGTATCCGACGGTCGTGCCGTTCGCACCCGATGCGAATCATCGGCCCGTGATCCTCGTGAGCGGCCTCGCCGAACACACGCGCAACCTCGCCGCCGATCCGCGCGCGGGCTTTCTCGTCGTCGACGCGCCGGGCGGCGACGTGCTGAACGCCGAGCGCGCGACGCTGCTCGGCCGCTTCGTGCCGCTCGGCGACGATCCGCATGTCGCCGCGCGCTACACGCGCTACGAGCCCGACGCCGCGCGCTACCTCGCGCTCGGCGATTTCGCGTTCTGGGCGCTCGACATCGAGCGGCTACGCTATATCGGTGGGTTCGGCCGGATGGGCTGGGTGGACGGCACGGGCCTCGATGCGCTGCCGCCGCTCGGGTTCGACGACGAGCGGGCATTGTGGGACGCATACGACTCGAGCGGCGCGCGCCGCGACGGGCTCGACCTGCTCGGCGTCGACCGCCACGGCGCCGACTGGCGCTGCGACGGCCGCCGCGTGCGCACGCCATTCGATCCGCTGCCGGGCGACGCCAGCGCGTTGCGCGAGCGGTTGATGGCATGCGCGGAGGATGTGACGTGACGCCGCGGATGCCGCTTCGTCTGTATGGCGAATAGCACCATACGATTTACACAAACCTGTCGCGGGATGAAAGCTTTGATTTTCCCACATGCAGGGTAATTGCGTATGTTGATAGGCCTATTACCGGAATCGGTAATGTCCTAATCTCTATGCAAGCGCATGAAAATTTGAGAAAAGGCCGTTGCCGGTCAAAATGACATGCGTGAATTACAATTGGTCTCGGGATTTTCGTGAATCCCGCTTCTATCAAATCTTTTTTGTGCTAATCTCTGCCTTCGAAAATCCGAGGCACAAATATTCCATGAATGGTGAGCTGGCTCAGACCGGCGCCATTAGTCATATAGAAAGGGAAACTATGTCTTCTTACAAGGACCTGCTGGCCCAGCGGGAGAAGCTGGAGAAGCAAATCGAAGAAGCGAAGTCGCGCGAATACGCCGAAGTGCTGAATGACGTGAAGCAGAAAATTGCCGACTACGGCTTTTCGCTCGCCGAACTCGGCCTCAACCGCGCGAAGGCAGGCAAGGTCGGTCGCCCGCGCGCAGGCGTGGCAGCCAAGTACCGCGATCCGGAAACGGGCGCGACGTGGTCGGGCCGCGGCAAGCCGCCGCGCTGGATCGCCGGCAAGAACCGCGAACAGTTCACGATTTAAACGTCCGTTTAAGTCGTCGCCTCAAAAAGAGCCGCGTGTCCGTCCAGGAGCGCGGCTTTTTGTATTGTGGCATCGGAGTGGTTGCGCGTTGTCATGAAAATGTCAGAAACGGCGCGTGAATGAAAATGCGACCCGTTCGCATAAGCGACTGATTTAAATGGAAAATTTCGCGTTACTCGAATGCCGCGCGGGCGCCGTTTGATAGAATTCCGTATCCCAACCGATATCTCGTATTTCATGTCCACGTTTTCTGGCGACGCGCAAAGCGCGGATAAGCACACGGTCGCGCGCAAGAGCACCCTCGTCAGTATTGTGCTGAATGTGGTGCTTGCAACGTTTCAGATCGCCGTGGGTGTGGTTGCGCATTCGCAGGCATTGATTGCCGATGGCGTGCATTCGATTTCCGATTTGATCTCGGATTTTGTCGTACTGGTTGCGAATCGCCACAGTGGTGCATCGCCGGATGCCGATCACAATTACGGACACAGCCGCTACGAGACGGTCGCATCGCTGTTCCTCGGCGCGATCCTGATCGCGGTCGGCATCGGCATGCTCTGGCGCGCCGGCAACCGTCTCGTGAACCTCGAGAACATCCCGGCCGTCCATTTCTCCGCACTGATCGTCGCGCTGACCGTGCTCGTGTCGAAAGAGGCGCTGTTCCGCTACATGCTGCGCGAGGCGCGGCGCGTGCGGTCGGCGATGCTCGTCGCGAACGCGTGGCATGCGCGCTCGGACGCCGCATCGTCGCTCGTCGTGGCGATCGGCATCATCGGCAGCCTCGCCGGCGTGCGGCTGCTCGACCCGATCGCCGCCGCGATCGTCGGCTTCATGGTCGCGCGCATGGGCTGGACGTTCGGCTATGACGCGTTGCAGGACCTGTCGGATCGCGCACTCGACACCTCCGCTTCGGCCGAGATCCGCGCGCTGCTCGTGGCCACGCCGGGCGTGCGCGACGTGCACGACCTGCGCACGCGCAAGATGGGCGATGCGGCGCTCGTCGACGCGCACATCCTCGTCGATCCGATGATCTCCGTATCCGAAGGGCACTACATCGCGGAAACCGCGCGGGCGCGCGTGCTGCGCGACCCGCGCGTGCTCGACGCGCTGATCCACGTCGACCCCGAGAACGACGCAGCGCGCCGTCCGGCGCTCGCGCTGCCGCCGCGCGCCGAGATCGCGACGCGGCTCGAGGCCGCGCTTGCGCAGCGCGGGCTGCGTCCGGCCGCGATCAACCTGCACTACCTGAGTACGGGACTCGAGATCGACGTGACGCTGGACGCCGGCACAGACGATACCGACGCGGCGCTCGCCGGTCGGCTCGATGTCGAGGCGCTCAAGCGCCAGTTCGGCGCGCGCCGGATCGGTTTCACGCGCGGGCTGCCCGCGCAGCCGTGAGCGGCGCAGGCGGCCGCGGGCCGCGCGTTACAGCGGCAACTGCGTGTCGAACTTGATTTCGCGCAGCACGACACTCGTGCGCACCTGCGACACGGCCGGGATCTTGAAGATCCGTTCGTGCAGGAAGACGTCGTAGGCCTTGATATCGGGCGCGACGATCTTGAGGATGTAATCGGCTTCGCCCGTCGTGCTGTAGCACTCGGTGACTTCCGGGCAGGTCGCGATTTCGCGCTCGAACTGCTCGACGCCGCCTTCGTTGTGGCGGGTCAGGTGCACGTGCGCGAGCGCACATACGTGCAGGCCGAGCTTCTCGCGATCGAGCAGCGCGGTGTAGCGCTGGATCACGCCGGACTGTTCCATGTCCTTGATGCGGCGCCAGCACGGCGTGCTCGACAGGCCGACCTGGTCGGAGATTTCCTGTACGGAACGGCGCGCGTCGAGCTGCAACAGGCGAAGGATTTTTTGCGAAAAGGAATCGAGCGTCACCTGCGCCTCCATGCGGCAGCTACAACATGCTCAATGTTAGAGGGCCGGGAAAGGAAAGGCAATCTGGCGGCGTGCCGCTGAGCGAGATTCTCTAATTTGCGCGCGGATCCGTGGGATTTTGTCCCGCCCCCGCCTGTTCCGACCGGTCGGTATCGGCCACCGCGAGGCCCGCGAGCGCTGCCTGCTGACGGCGCAGGTCGGCGAGCATGTTGCAGAACAGCGTGCCTTGCTCGATCGCGTCGTCGAGCGCGACGTGCGTATGCGGATGATCGTCGAACCAGTGCTTCGGAAAGCGCGGCTTGATCGCCTTGCGGTACGGCAGGCCCGTCATCGCGAACGCGAGCGTCTTGATGTCGAGCGCCGACCACGAGAACGGGCAGCGTCCGGTGAAGCGCATCATGTACCAGAACATGAACGTGAAATCGAAGCCGGCCGGCATCGCGACGAACACCGGCTTGCCCGGCAGCGCCTCGACCCACTCGACGTACGCGACGAGCGCGGCCTCGGGCGCCTGCAGGTCGCGCCGGCACGCGGCCCACGCTTGCGGTTCGGTCTTCCACCACGCTTCCTGCACTGGATGGGCCTGGGCGCCGGGCAGCGTCTCGAGGTTCGCGGAGAACGTCGCGATCAGCTGCTTGTCCTCGGTATAGGCGGCCGACGCGAAGCTCAGCATCGAGTGCGGGCCGGGAATCGGGCCGTCGGCCTCGACGTCGGTGCTGACGTAGATTTCGGGAATGGCGGTCTGGTTCATCCGAACACCTTGTCGGACACGAACGGATTCGTGCGGCGCTCGTCGCCGAAGGTCGACACCGGGCCGTGGCCCGGCACGAACGTGACATCGTCGCCGAGCGGCCACAGCTTCTCCTTGATCGAGCGCACGAGGTCCGCATGGTTGCCGC
The DNA here is from genome assembly GCF_020843965.1 of Burkholderia sp. B21-005. Taxonomy (NCBI): domain Bacteria; kingdom Pseudomonadati; phylum Pseudomonadota; class Betaproteobacteria; order Burkholderiales; family Burkholderiaceae; genus Burkholderia; species Burkholderia sp. B21-005. Next base: position 232,711 of record NZ_CP086301.1, read on the forward strand.
GCGGGAAATCGGTGCGGCCGATCGAGCCGGCGAACAGCACGTCGCCGACGATCGCGACGCGATGCGCGCGGCTGAAGAACACGACGTGGCCGGGCGTGTGGCCCGGGCAGTGATAGACCTCGAGCGTCTCGTCGCCGACCTGCACGGTGTCGCCATCGTTCAGCCAGTGGTCCGGCTCGAACGTTTCGGCGGCCGGGAAGCCGAAGCGCTGGCTCTGCATCGGCAGTTGCTCGATCCAGAAGCGCTCGTCTTCCTGCGGCCCGACGATCGGCACGCCGTAGTGCGTCGCGAGTGCCTTCGCGCCCCCGCAGTGATCGATGTGGCCGTGCGTGAGCAGCACCTTCTCGACCTGCACGTTCTGCCGCGCGATCTCCTGTTCGATCCGTTCGAGATCGCCGCCCGGATCGACGACGGCGGCGCGGCCGGTCTTTTCGCAGACGACGAGCGAGCAGTTCTGCTGGAACGGCGTGACCGGAATGAGCGTGACTTTCATGGAGGCACCGGCGGCTAAAAGGAGCGATTGTACCGGTCGCGCGCGCTGCCTGCCGGCCCTGCGGCGCAGCGTCGGACGCGCTCGTCCGGGCAATCCCCGAGCATGCCGATTGTTACCGCCATAGTGAGAATCAATGGTCCGGGCGGGGGCCTTTTCGAGATGACCTTTTGATTTATGTATAATGCGGCCCATTGCGCGTGAATTTCACGCAATTCGCTGGTGTTTCGGCCCCGTTAAATGAGGGCGTCGGATTCACCGTCAAGCATCGACCGCCGGGGAGTTCGGCGGTGTATCCAGCACCGAGCATTCGGTGCTCACGTCTTGTCCGGCCGGGTGCTGCGCGCCCGTCTGCGGCCTTGCTGCCGCGCCGCCGGATGAGGCCTGTGCCGCCGTTCCTGTGCGTTGGCTGTACGCGACGCGCGCGAACGTGAAAGCCATGTTCGATGGCGGCATGTGGGGTCTGGTCAGGCTGCCGGGGACAGGTTGCGCCAGACGTGAAAACTAATCAGGACGGTTGCGGCAGAGACGAAAGCCGCGCCCATGCTAGCCGCCTGCTCGCATCCGAGCGGGGCGTGCCCGCATTTGCCGTCCGGGCCGTGTATCCGCGTTGTTGAGCAGCGTTGTATCGGTGCGGCCCGAACCACAAGGCGACACGTCGATGAATTTTCGTTTTCCGACTCGATTCGGGACCATTGCATTATTTTTTGCGCTGACGGGCTGTGCGGTGCCATCCAGCCAGACCACCGGCAGCGCCAACCAGAAGAACGCGGTCAGCAAGACGGCCGCGGCCGCCAAGGCGGACGACGACAAGCAGCAACTGAGTTTCGATTCCGCGCTGGCGTCGATGCCGGCTGCCGACAGCAAGGACGCGAAGAAGTCGTCGCTGGCGGACGCCGAGCCGATCGACGGCAAGGACGTGTCAGACTTCCGCCAGACGGGCCGGGCATCGTGGTATGGCCGGGATTTCCACGGCCGCCGCACCGCGAACGGTGAGCGCTTCAACATGAACGCGCTGACCGCCGCGCACCGCACGCTGCCGCTGTCCTCGTACATCAAGGTGACGAACTCGTCGACCGGCAAGTGGGTCGTCGTGAAGGTCAACGATCGCGGGCCGTACAAGTGTGGCCGCGTGCTCGACCTGTCGTATGCCGCCGCCCGGATGATCGGCCTCGTGCATTCCGGCACGGGTCGCGTGAAGATCGAAGGGCTGTCGCCGCAGGAAGCGCGCGAGGCACGCGACGAAATGTTCGCGTCGCTCTCGTCGAAGTAACGCGGCGGTTCGTCCGCTCATGCAAAAAGGGCTGCCTTCGGGCAGCCCTTTTGCGTTTTCGCGGGCCGGGTGGCGGGTGCAGCCCGCGCTCGCCTGTCAGCCTTCCTTCAGCACGAGCGCGCGCGCATACAGCGTGTTGCGCGACGCGCCCGTTAGCGCGGCCGCGAGCTTCGCCGCGCTCTTCACCGGTACTTCTTCCAGCAGCAGCTTGAGCAGCGCGTCGTGCGCGGTGTCGTCGGCTTCGCCGACGTCGGCCGGCGCGCCTTCGACGACCAGCACGAACTCGCCGCGCTGCCGGTTCGCATCGCCGTCGAGCCAGCTCTGTCCTTCGGCCAGGGTGCCCTGGAACAGCTGCTCGTGTAGCTTGGTGAGCTCGCGCGCGATCAGCAGCCGGCGCGCGGGGCCGAACGCGTCGGCGAGTGCGGCGACGGTGTCGGTGATCCGGTGCGGCGCTTCGTAGAACACCAGCGCGTACGGGTGCCGCGCGAGCGCCTGCAGCGCGTTCGCGCGCTGCTTCGCCTTCGGCGGCAGGAAGCCCGCGAAGGTGAACGCGCCGGCCCAGTCGCCCGCCACGCTCAGCGCGGTCACGGCCGCGCTCGCGCCCGGCAGCGGAATCACCGCGAAGCCGGCCGCGCGCACGGCGTCGACGAGCCGCGCGCCGGGGTCCGAAATGCCGGGCGTGCCGGCGTCCGACACGTATGCGACGCGTTCGCCGGCGCGCAGCAGCTCGATCACGCGCAGCGCCGCTTCGCGTTCGTTGTGCTCGTGCACGGCGACGAGCGGTTTCGAGATGCCGTAGCGGGCCAGCAGCTGGCCCGTGTTGCGGGTGTCTTCGGCCGCGATGCGGTCGGCGAGGCCGAGCACGTGCAGCGCGCGCAGCGTGATGTCGGCGGTGTTGCCGATCGGCGTCGCGACCACATAGAGCGCGGCGTCCGGGTAGTGCTGCGTTTGCGCGAGTTCGAGGAGGGCAGTCATGGCAGGCAATGCGCGCAATCGCGGCGCAAGCGGAACAAGGACGGCATTGTGCCACGCGGCGCCGGCCGCGCCGGGCAGCGGGCGCGGTTTGCCGCCCGGCGGCGGCAACTTTTCCGGCGCGGCGGGATCCAGATCGGTCGGCGCGACGTTCGAGCAGCGCGCGCGGCAGTTCCTTGAACGCCGCGGTCTCGCGTTCGTCGCGGCCAACGTGACGATGCGCGGCGGCGAGCTCGATCTCGTGATGCGCACGGCCGACGGCACGCTCGTGTTCGTCGAGGTGCGCGCGCGGCGCAGCACTCGGCACGGCGGCGCGGCCGCGAGCGTCGGCTGGCGCAAGCGGCGGCGTCTGGTCGCGGCCGCGCTCCATTTCTGGGTGCGGCACGGCGCGGGTGCCGCGTGCCGTTTCGACGTCGTCGCGTTCGAAGCCGGCCGGCTCGAGTGGCTGCGTGACGCATTTCGTGCCGACGATGTGTAGCCGCGAGCTGTGACGAGATGTAAAGAGTTCTTGCCATACCCCTGGAGATGGTGCCGGAGTGCGGTAAACTCGCCGCACCCATGACGTTGCGTGCTGCGTGCCACGCGCCCAGTTCACCAGGAATCGATGTCAGTCGAACGTATTCAGCAACATTTTCGCGACAGTGCCGCGCTTCACGCCGAAGCGGCCGATGCGCTGTCGCTGCCGATCGCAGCCGCGGTCGACGCGATGTTCGCCGCGCTGGCGAATGGCAACAAGATCGTTGCATGTGGTGACGGCCTGTCGGCCGCCGCCGCGCACTACCTCGCCGTGTCGCTCGTCGGCGGCTTCGAGCGCGAGCGTCCGGGCCTGCCCGCGATCGCGCTGGCCACCGATGCGTCGCAGGGCGGCCTCACCGGGGCGGCCGCTGCCGATCAGCTGTTCGCGCAGCAGGTGCGCGTGCTCGGGCAGACAGGCGACATCCTGCTGGTGCTCGACGCGAGCGGCGCGTCGCCGCGCGTGCTGGCCGCGATCGACGAGGCGCACGAGCGCGAGATGACCGTCGTCGCGCTGACGGGCGGTGACGGCCACGCCGTCGCGGCCGCGCTGTCCGATACCGATATTCCAATCAGCGTGCCCGCCTCGCGTGCGGCGCACGTCCACGAAGTCCATCTGCTGACCATCCACTGCCTGTGCGACGGCATCGACGCGATGCTGCTGGGTGAGGATTGAACGAAGGAGAGCCGTCGATGAATCAAAGCCGCGTCAAACAGACGCTCGTCAGAACCACGTTGCTCGCCGCGCTGACGGCGGGCCTCGCGATGTCGCTGCAGGGCTGCGTGCTCGGCGTGCTGGGTGCGGCGGCCGGCGGCGGCGCGCTGATTGCGACCGATCGCCGTACGCTCGGCGCGCAGACCGAGGATCGCGAGATCCAGGTCAAGTCGCTCACGCAGATCAACAACGGGCTGCCGGACCAGTCGCACGTGAACGTCACGGTGTTCAACCGCCGCGTGCTGCTGACGGGCGAAGTGCCGAACGACGCATCGAAGCAGCGCGCCGAGGAAATCGTGCGCGGCATCAACAACGTGAGCGCGATCGTCAACGAGCTGTCGGTCGAGCCGGCATCGTCGCTGTCGTCGCGCGCGAACGACTCGTACCTCGAAGGGCGCGTGAAGTCCGAGCTGATCGCGACGAAGGGGCTGTCGGCGAACTACTACAAGGTCGTCAGCGAGCGCGGCAACATCTACCTGCTGGGTCTCGTGACGGTCGACGAAGGCAATCGCGGCGCGGATGCGGCGAGCCAGGTGCCGGGCGTCGAGAAGGTCGTGAAGGTGTTCCAGTACATCAAGCCGCAGGACGCGCAGGCGCTGCAGGCTGCGTCGCCGAGCACTGCGTCCGGCGCGCAGGCCGCCGCCGCGCCCGCGGATGCCGCGACGGTCGGTGCGGTGCCCGATGCATCGGTCCAGTCCACTCCGCTGCAACCGCCCGCACCGATCTCGAATTCGTCGAGCGTGCATCCGGGCAACCCGAAGGCAACGCCGCAATGAAGTCGACGCAGATGACGATCAGGCAATGGATCGTGCAGGGCGCCGCGGCCGCGGCGCTCGCGGCCGGTGCGCTCGGCACGGCGCACGCGGACGTCGGCGACGGCCTGAAGGTCGCGCGCAGCAATGCGTGCATGGGCTGTCACGCTGTGGACCGCAAGCTCGTCGGCCCGTCGTTCAAGGACATCGCCGCGCGCTACAAGTCCGATCCGCAGGCTGTTGCGAAGCTGTCGAAGAAGGTGAAGGACGGCGGCTCCGGCGTCTGGGGCGCGATTCCGATGCCGGCGCACCCGCGTCTGAGCGACGCGGATCTGCGTTCCGTGGTCGATTGGGTGCTGGCCGGCGCGCCGTCGAAGTGACCCGGCGGGGGTAAGGCAAGCCCTATTGCCAAGCGCGGAAATGCCTGTGTATGATGGTTGTCTGTTGGGGCGGTAGCTCAGCTGGGAGAGCGTCGCGTTCGCAATGCGAAGGTCGGGAGTTCGATCCTCCTCCGCTCCACCAAGAAATTCCTACAAAACCGGCTACTTGAGACAGGAAGGATAATTTTGCACTAGGTGCGGAGTTATGCTTCCGTTTACAAAGTGCAGCCTTATGCTTCGCAAACAAAAAGCCGGCCTTGAGCCGGCTTTTTGTTTGGGCGCTCGCGTGGCTGCTCGGTCGAACCGGAGCATCTGCTGGATTTGATCTAAAGACCGCGCTAGCCGTCGCGGCTCGTCCCTCGTTACACATTCTTGCAAGCCGTTTCGCGTGCCTCTGCGTGCGTTCGCAGTGCGGCTTGTAACATCATTGGCGTGAAATATGCTCGCCGCGCCGTGCTCGAGTGTGAAGTCCACTGGATCGGCCAAGTCGACGTCGAATCAACTCTGCGTGGGACGCTACCCTTCGCCTGTTCGCGCAGACCGGTCCGATGCACCGGCGGCAGGCGACATCGTATTGAACGCGCTGACGAAGTCCATTGTGGCGCGGGCGCAGAAGCAGATCCTGCTGGAAAGCGAGGAGATCCTGCTGCGTGCGCACAAATTTCGCGTCGAGGTCAACGGCAGTTTCTTGAACATGGATGCGAGCGGCGTGGTGAGCGGCACGACGGGAAAATTTACTGCATTTGCCGCGACCCACGACCTGCCGGGTCCGAAGGACCAGATGGTTGATCTGTCGCCGAAGAAGATCTGTGTCGAATGCATGCTTAAGGCGGCCCGGGGCGGAGCAGCCCTGGTGCCCCGTTAAACCGTAGACCTATTCATAATGACAGACCGATTTCCCCGTTACGGGCGACGTACGATCCAGACCATCGCCCTTATTGCCGTGTTTGGCCTCGGCGCATGCGACAAGCATCCCGGCCCCGTTGCGCAACAACTCGACTTGGCGAACCTGCCGAAGCACTACGACACGCTCGGCGCAAGTTCCTTGACGCTGAACTACACCCCTTGGTACATCCATCAGTGGGGGATCGAGGGCCCAGACGGATCAGGGGTGACTGGCGGTGGCCCCAATGTATGGCCGGCGGGAGCGGACGGCAAGCCGTCCGGCGGCGGTGCTGAAACGTGTTGCAGCAACATCCCTACAGCATGGCAGCCGGATCTGAGGCTGACGGTGCGCTGGCAGGTCGACAAGAAGCAGGACGGGAAGACACCGGGGTACTGGTACAAGGCCGAGAACGTTCGGATACCGAAATATGGGCGAGTGATGGGAGGCCTGTGGGCCGTCTTCCTGCCGGGTGACCGGGTTCGCATCATGGTAGCGGACGGCCAGAAAGGGGATGCTAACGACCCTGGCATACGCCCCCCGGACAACGATCCGTACATCGCGCACGGTGTGGTCGATCAGGAATGGAACCGGTTATACCGTGACGGAGGAAACACACAATGAGCGTCAAATGGGCCGACCCCATGCCCCAGGGGGGGCGTCTGGCGGGCAGCGTCACGGCGCTGAGGAAGGGGCGCGCGCTGGTGTGCGACGCGTTGATGTCCTGCCCCCAGACGCTCCACATCACGCTCTTCTTTGACGGCACGAACAATAACGACGTGCAGACCAATCCGTTGCGGGATTCGCTCGCTCGCACGCATAGCAACGTTGCTCGACTTTACAGCGCGGCACAGGATAAGAATGAAGAAGGAATATTTCGTTTCTATATTCCAGGCGTAGGTACGCCGTTCAAGGAAATTGGCGAGTTGACGTACTCGACTGACGGTAAGTCGATGGCAAAGGGTTTCGGCAGTCGTTGCGTGTGGGGCTACACGAGAGTGCTGAATGCCATTTACAAGGCCATTGCTACGGACAAGACCCGATTTCTGATTCCGGATGACAAAGCCAACGAGATTTGCGCAGCCGTAGCCGATGGCCACAAACTCCCGCTGGTCGGCTGCACCGATCGACTGGGTCTCGCCCATAAGCAGGCCGTCGATGAGGGACGATATCCGCAGACGCGTGCGTGCCCGCCTGCCCGCCGGCCCCGCCGCCATCACCCGCGCCCGAAACTCGGCCGCTTCGGATCATACGTCCACCCCGGCACCAGATACCGCATCGCCATCGCATCATCGCGTGCCGTCCCGCCCACCTCCCGGTACAGCGCGTGCGCTGCCTCGACCTGCGCCATGTCAAGCTCGATCCCGAGCCCCGGCCGCTCGGGCACGGCCACCTGGCCGCCGACGATCTCGAGCGGTTCGCGCGTGAGCCGCGCGTCGCCTTCCTGCCAGATCCAGTGCGTGTCGATCGCGGTGATCGTGCCGGGCGCCGCCGCGGCCGCATGGGTGAACATCGCGAGCGACACGTCGAAGTGGTTGTTCGAGTGGGAACCCCACGTGAGTCCCCAGTCGCGGCACAGCTGCGCGAGCCGCACCGAGCCCTGCATCGTCCAGAAGTGCGGATCGGCGAGCGGGATGTCGACCGCCTGCAGCCGCACCGCGTGATCCATCTGCCGCCAGTCGGTCGCGATCATGTTGGTCGCGGTCGGGATGCCGGTTGCCCGCCGGAACTCGGCCATCACCTCGCGGCCCGAGTAGCCGGCTTCCGGCCCGCACGGGTCTTCCGCATACGCGAGCAGGTGGCCTTGCCCGCGGCACAGCGCGACCGCTTCGTCGAGCGACCACGCGCCGTTCGGGTCGAGCGTCGCGCGGGCGTCCGGAAAGCGCGCCTTGATCGCCGCGATCGCTTCCATCTCGTCCGCGCCGGCCATCACGCCGCCCTTCAGCTTGAAATCGACGAAGCCGTAGCGTTCGACCGCGGCCTCGGCCTGCTGCGCGATCGCGGCGGGCGTGAGCGCGGCCTCGTTGCGCAGACGGAACCACGGATCGGTTGCATGCGTTTCGTCGCGATACGGCAGGTCGGTGCGGCGCCGCTCGCCGAGGTAGAACAGGTACGCGAGCATCGGCACCGCATCGCGCTGCTGGCCTTCGCCGAGCAACGCGGCGACCGGCACGTCAAGATGCTGGCCGAGCAGGTCCAGCAGCGCGGCCTCGATCGCGGTGATCACGTTGTCGAGCCGCAGGTTGATCTCGTGCGGCTGGCGCAGCACGGCCGCCTCGCCGGCCGACGTCACTTCGTGCTGGATCGTGCGGCCGGCGCCCGCCCCCGCGCCGGACAGCGCCGCGCGCACCGCGTTGAGCGTCGCCTGGTAACGCCCGATCGACTGGCCGACCACGAGGTCGGTCATCCGTTCGAGCGCATGACGGATGCCTTCACCGCCGGGCACTTCGCCGACGCCCGTATGACCGCTGCTGTCGTCGAGTATCACGAGGTTGCGCGTGAAATACGGCGCGTGCGCGCCGCACAGGTTCAGCAGCATGCTGTCGCGGCCGGCGACGGGGATCACCTGCATGCGCGTGACGCGCGGCGTGCCGGCACGGCGGGATTCGGACATCGGTTCGCTCCTGGTTCCGGTGATGCACGGGCCGCCGGACGCGCCGGCGCGGCCCGCGCCGTTCAGTTCAGTTCAGCTCGACGCGGCGAATTTCGCCGACGACGAACAGGTAGCAGATCACGGCGACGAGCGCGTGGGCGACGACATACACCAGCGCGCCGTTGAACGAGCCGCTGCGGTCGACGATATAGCCGATCGCGATCGGCGTCGTGATGCTGGAAAGATTGCCGCAGGTATTGAGCAGCGCGCCGCTCAGGCCGGCGATCTGGCGCGGCGCGGTGTCGGCGTTGACGGCCCAGCCGAGCGCGCCGAGGCCCTTGCCGAAGAACGACAGCGCCATGAACAGCACGACGAGCACGTGCGAGTCGGTGTAGTTGCAGACGATCATCGACATCGACAGCAGCATGCCGATCACGATCGGCACCTTGCGCGCGACCGACAGCGAGCGGCCCTGCTTGAGCAGTGCGTCGGACACGATGCCGCCGAGAATCCCGCCGAGGAACCCGCACACGGCCGGGATCGACGCGACCAGCCCCGCGTTGAGGATCGACATCCCGCGCGCCTGCACGAGATAGACGGGAAACCACGTGATGAAGAAGTAGGTGAGCGCGTTGATGCAGTACTGCGCGACGTACACGCCGACGAGCATCCGGTTTCTCAGCAGCGCCTTCACGTGACGCATCGACGGGCCGCCGTCGCGCGCGCCGGTCGCCTGGTCGATGTTGACGAGCGCACCGCCTTCGGTGAGGTAGTCGAGCTCCGCATCGTTGACGCGCGGGTGCGCCTTGGGGTCATACATCGTGCGATTCCACACCAGCACGAACGCGAAGCCGAGTACGCCCATCACCGCGAACACCGACTGCCAGCCGAATGCATGCACGAGCCAGCCCATCAGCGGCGCGAACACGACCGTCGCCGCGTACTGCGCGGCGTTGAAGATCGCCGATGCAGTGCCGCGTTCCGAGGCCGGGAACCAGGTGGACACGATCCGGCTGTTGGCCGGGAACGACGGCGCCTCGGCCGCACCGACCAGGAAGCGCAACCCGAACAGCAGTGCGAACGCGGCCGCACCGCTGAAGAAGCCGATGCCGCCTTGCAGCAGCGTGAACAGGGACCAGAAGAAGATGCTGAACGCATAGACGATGCGCGATCCGAAGCGGTCGAGCAGCCAGCCGCCCGGCAGTTGCGCGATCACGTACGACCAGCCGAACGCCGAGAAGATGAAGCCCATCTGCACATGGCTCAGGTGCATGGCGCGGGCGAGCGCCGGGCCCGCGATGGCGATCGCCGCGCGATCCGCATAGTTGATCGTCGTGACCGCGAACAGCACGGTCAGCACGAGCCAGCGCACGCGGGTGCGCCGGGCCGTTGCCGACACGGATGCCGGCAATGCGTGAAGCGGATTCATGACTGTCTCCTCCGAAGGGCGGAAGGTGCCGTCGTGCGGCTGCGCGTCGAGTGCGCGCGTTTTTTCGTGGTGGTATTGCCGGCCGGAGACCGGGCGCCGCCCCGAGACGGGGCGTCCGGATCATTCTGTCATGGCGAAATTTGCGCTTTCATGCCAATTGCTGACTTGATCGATTCATGAATTGAATCGATCGGTCGCGCGTCGAGATATGTTTTTACCCGGATAATATTGACATTCAATTTATACCCGGATAAAAATAGCGTCATTCTGATTCCAGCCTGCGGGCGACCACGATGACACTCTCCACGCTCCTTCCTTCGTACACGGCCTTCGACGGCCACCGGCGGCTCATGTCGGGGCCGCTCGCGACGGTCGCGCTTGCGGTCCGGCAGGCTGCCGGCGACGCAACACCCGGCACGATCCTGATCTTCGACGACGCGACCGGCCGCGCGATCGACCTCGACCTGCGCGGCACGGCGGACGAGATCCGTGCGCGATACGCGGCGGCGCCAGCCGATGCGTCCGCGCCAGCGGGCGAGCCGGCCGGCGCGGACGAACCACGCGGCCGCGGTCGCCCGAAGCTCGGCGTCGTGTCGCGCGAAGTCACATTGCTGCCGCGTCACTGGGACTGGCTCGCCACGCAGCCGGGCGGCGCGTCGGTCGCGCTGCGCAAGCTCGTCGAGGATGCGCGCCGCACGCATGCGGCGGCCGACCGGCGTCGCGACGCGCAAGCGCGTGCGTACCACTTCATGTCCGCGATCGCGGGCGACCTGCCTGGTTTCGAGGAAGCCGCGCGTGCGCTGTATGCGAACGACCTCGCGCGGCTGGGCGAGCTGATCGCCGGCTGGCCGGACGACGTGCGCGACCATGCGCTCGCGCTGGCGCGCGGCGATCTGCCGCCGTCGACCGAAGACTGCTGACGGCGCGCCGATGCAATGACCGTATTCGACCTGAACCGGGGTGCGATCGCGCCGGTCGCCGACGAAGTCGACGTCGTCGGGCTGCGCGTGACCGGCACGATCCCGCCCGAACTCGACGGCACGCTGCTGCGCAACGGCCCGAATCCGCCGGGCGGCCGCTTCGACGGGAACGACGTACTGTCGTGGTGGCCGGAAGCGGCGATGCTGCATGCGATCGCATTCGAAAACGGCCGCGCGGCCGGCTACCGGAACCGCTGGGCGCGCACGCAGCGCTGGGCCGCGGTGCATGCACCCGCGCAGGCGCCGCACCTGCCCGACGCCAATCCGAACGTGAACGTGCTGCAGCACGCGGGCGAATTGCTGGCGCTGGCCGAAGGCGGCGCGCCGCTCGCGATCACGGCCGCGCTCGACACGCTCGGCGCGCCCGCGCGGCACGCGGCGCTCGGCGGCGCGATGACCGCGCATCCGAAGGTCGATCCGGTGACGGGCGAGCTGATCCTGTTTCGCGCGGACTGGCGCGAACCGTGGCTGCGCTATGGCGTCGCGGACGCGCACGGCGTGCAGCGCGTCGACCTCGCCGTCGACGTGCGCGCGCCGTCGATGATGCACGACCTCGCGATCACCGAAACCCGCAGCCTGCTGCTCGACTTGAATGTCGGCTACGACTTCGCGATGCTGAAGCAGGGGCACCGGATGCCGCTGCGCTGGCACGACGACCGTGATGCCCGGATCGGCGTGATCCCGCGCCACGGCGGCGACGTGCGCTGGTTCGGCATCGAGCCGTGCTTCATCCAGCACGTCGTGAACGCGTACGACTGCGACGCGTCGTGCATTCTGCTCGATGTGGTTCGCTATCCATGGTTCCTGCGGCTCGACGCGCGCACCGGCCGCTTTGCCGACAACCCGGTCGGCGAGCTGTGGCGCTACGTGATCGATACCGCGAACGGGCTGGTCGACGAAGGGCCGCTTGCCGACGGCGGCATCGAGCTGCCGCGCATCAACGAAAGCAGGACGGGGCGCTGCTACCGCTATCTGTATGCGGTCGAGCAGCCGAACAACGCGGAAATGCGCGGCGTGATGCGCTTCGACCACGTGCGCGGCACGACGACGCGTTACGCGGTGCCGGCCGGCGACCAGAACGGCGAGCCGGTGTTCGTGCAGCGCCCGGGCGGTACCGACGAAGACGACGGCTGGCTGCTGGTGGTGGTCTACCGCGCGGCGACGGATACGAGCGACGTCGTGATCCTCGATGCCCGCGCGATCGATGCGGCGCCGGTCGCGACGGTGCACCTGCCGCGTCGCGTGCCCGCCGGGTTCCACGGCGCGTGGGTGCCGCGCGGGCGCCGGGCGTGAGCGGCCGCGCGCGTCACCGCGCGCGCAGCGCGTCAACGATGTTCAGCCGCGCGGCGCGCATCGCCGGCAGGAATCCGCCGACGAGGCCCATCACCAGCGAGAACAGCAGCGTCTTCACGACGATAGCGGGCGTCAGCACGAAACGGAACGACAGGTCGGAGAAGGTCTGGAAGTTGGTCGTCGAGAACGACGCGAACTCCATCAGCGACGCGCAAGCGAGCCCCGCGACGCCGCCGACGAAGCCGAGCAGCAGCGCTTCCAGCAGGAACGCGGCGAGCACGTTCATGCGCTTGAAGCCGAGCGCGCGCAGCGTGCCGATCTCGGCGGTGCGGTTCGCGACCGATGCGTACATCGTGATCATCGCGCCGATCATCGCGGCGATCGAGAAGATCGTCGACAGCGTGATGCCGAGGATGTTGATGAACCTCGACAGCGCCTTCGACTGGTCGCCGTAGAAAGTCTGCTCGCGCTTTGCCTCGTCGGTCAGCCGCGGGTCGACGTCGATATCGGCCTTGAAGCGCGCGAAGCCGTCGGCGCTCGGGATGCGCAGCACCATCGACGAGTAGCTCGTGCGCCGGAACGACTGCATCAGCTGGTCGACGTCGCCCCAGATCTCCGAATCGAAGCCGCTGCCGCCGGCGTCGAACACGCCGACCACGGTCCAGTCGCGCTGCGCGAAATGCAGGCTGTCGCCGAGCTGCGTGCCGCTGAAGCCTTTCGCGATCGCGCTGCCGACGACGATCTCCGACGAACCCGGCGCGAACGTGCGGCCGGCCACGAGCTTCACGTGCGGCCGCAGCGCGAGGCCGGCCGGCGACACGCCGCGGATCACGACGTTCGACGGCTTGCTGGTCGACGTCTTCACGAGCGAGATCAGCACGACGGCTTCCTTCGATACCCTTGGCCGGCCGTCGGGACCGAGCGCGACGGCCGGATGCATCTCGAGCGCGTTGGCCTGCTGGTGGTCGATCGAACTCTGGATCTCGGTTTCGGCGCCCTTGCGGATCACCACGGCGTTGTCGGGTTCGCCGGTCGACACGAGCGTCTTCGTGAGCCCCGCATCGAGCATCTGCACCGTCGCGAACACGAAGATCACGAGCGCCATCCCGCCCGCGGTGAGCGCGGTGGTGAGCCGCCGGGTCCACAGGTTGCGCGCGATGTAGGTCAACGGAATCGCCATGAGCGCGCCTAGCCGATCGCCCGCAGGCCTTCGACCACGCGCACGCGCGCGGCCTGCCACGCCGGCACGAGCGCGGCCGCGATGCCGACCGCGACCGAGCATGCGGCCTGCAGCGCCATCGTCTCGGTCGATACCTTGAACACCGGGAAGATGCCGCCCGCGGCCTGCTTGAAAAGGCTCGCGGCCGGCGGCGTCGCGAGTATCCCGAGCCCGCCGCCGGCCACCGCGATCACCACCGATTCGCCGAACACGATCAGCGCGAGAAAGCCGGGGCCGAAGCCGAGCGCCTTCAGCGTCGCGTATTCGGCGGTCCGTTCGCGCGCGCTCATCGCCATCGCGTTCGCCATCACGGCCATGATGATCAGGATCACCACGTACGACACGAGGCGGATCGCGGCGATGATCTGGTTCGACATCGCGACGAAGCCGAGCTGGAATGCCTGCTCGGTCTCGGTCAGCGTTTCGGCGAGCGAGTTCTTGAATACCGCGTCGACGTTGCGCGCGATCGCGGCGCCGTCGTCCGGATTGGCGACGCCGAGCACGAACACGCCGACCTGGTCGGCCTGCTTCGGCGTGCGCGTGCGCACCGTCTCGTTCAGGTAGTCCCAGTGGAACACCAACTGGCGCGTGATCGTCGAGTCGTCGCGGCCGTCGAGAATGCCGCGCACGACGAAGTCCCACGTGCCCGGATAGATCGTGCCCTTCAGCGGGATCACGTCGCCGACCTTGAAGCCGAACTGTGTCGCGAGCTGGCGCCCGACCAGGCAGCCGCGGCGGTCGCGGTCATAGTCGGCGCGCTGCTGCGCGGGCAGGACGAATTCCGGATACAGGTCGAGATAGTTTTCCGATACCGCGAAGCTCGCGAAGAAGTTCTTCGGGTCGCGGTACACGCCGCCGAACCAGTTCGAGCGAACCACGGCCGTCACGCCGTCGACGCCGCGGATCCGGTTCTCGTAGCTGACCGGCAGCGGGAACACGAGCGAGATCGCGTTGCGCGTGACGAGCCGGCCGCTCGACGCGGCGGCCGCGCCCGCGTACCACGCGTCGACCACGGTGTGCAGCAGCCCGAACGCCAGCACCGCGATGGTCAGCCCGAGCACGGTCAACAGCGTGCGCAGCCGGTGCCGCAGCGTATTGCGCGCGATCAGCTTCAGCACGTACATCGCGCGCGCTCCCGTCCGTCAGACGGCGTGCCCATCGATCAGCTCCCCTTTTTCCAGATGCACGAGCGACTGCGCGGCGCCGGCCGCGTGCGCATCGTGGGTCACCATGATGATCGTCTTGCCGAGCTCGGCGTTCATCCGTTGCAGCATCGTGAGCACGTCGCTGGCCGACGCGCGGTCGAGGTCGCCGGTCGGCTCGTCGGCGACGATCAGCACCGGATCGGTGATCAGCGCGCGCGCGATCGCGACGCGCTGCTGCTGGCCGCCCGACAGCTCGGACGGGTAATGACTGGTCCGGTCGCCGAGGTTCACCATGTCGAGCACCAGCTCGACGCGCTCGCGCCGTTCGCGGCGCGACAGGTGCGTGAGCATCAGCGGCAGCTCGACGTTCTCGAACGCGGTGAGCACGGGCATCAGGTTGTAGAACTGGAAGATGAAGCCGACGTTCGCCGCGCGCCATTCGGCCAGCTGCGCTTCCTCGAGCCGCGAGATGTCGAGGCCGCCCACGCGCAGCTCGCCGCTGTCGGGCCGGTCGATGCCGGCGACGAGATTGAGCAGCGTGCTCTTGCCGGACCCCGACGGCCCCATCAGCGCGACGAAGTCGCCTTCGCCGATGTCGAGCGTGATGTCGGTCAGCACCGGCACGACCTGGTTGCCGCGCCGGTACGACTTCGCGACGTGGCTGATCTCGACGAGGGGAGGCGAGGCGTCGTTCACGCGCGCCACGCTACTTCTTCGCGACGGTCACTTTCGCGCCGTCCTTCAGCGTCGCGCCGGGCGCGAGCACGACCGTGTCGCCGGGCTTCACGCCGCGGATCGCGACGAGTTCGCCGATCCGCGTGCCGGTGGTCACCGCCGTTGCGTGCACGGTGTCGTCCTTCACGACGAACACGACCGGCCGGCCGTCGCGCTCGACCACGGCGCTCGCCTGCACGGCCGTCACCGGCTGCCGGTCCTGCGCCGACGCGGGCTTCGACAGGAACGCGATCTTCGCGCTCATGTCGGGCAGCACCCGCTCGTCGCGGTCGACGAAGCGCACCTTCACGAGCACCGTCGCCTTCGAGCGGTCGACGGTCGGCACGATGCGCGACACGCGGCCTGCGAAGCGCATGTCGGGCAGCGCGTCGAGCTGGATCTCGCACGGCTGCTCCGCACGGATCTTCGCGATGTTCGATTCCGCGACGTCGGCCTCGACCTCGAGCGTATCCATGTCGGCGATCGTCACGACGGCGCCCTTGCTGTCCGACGCCGACGAGAATGGCGTGATGTTGTCGCCGACGTTCGCGTGCTTCGCGAGCACGATGCCGTCGAACGGGGCGCGGATCACCGTCTGGTCGACTGCGACCTGCGCGGCCTGCGCGTTCGCTTCGGCGGACGCGATCGCGGCCTGGTCGCTGCCGAGCGTCGCGCGCGCCTTGTTCGCGCGGGCCGTGTCGGTGTCGAGCTGGGCGGCCGGTACCGCGCCCTTGGGTGCGAGCACGGCGGTGCGGCGCAGCGCGATCTGCGCGTCCTTCAGTTCCGCCTGCGCGACGCCGAGGTTCGCGCGGGAGACCAGCACCTGTGCGCGGGCCTGCGCCAGCGAGGCTTCCACGTCGCGGCTTTCGAGCCGCGCGATGATCTCGCCCTTCTTCACGCGCGTGCCTTCGAGCACGCCGAGCCATTCGACGCGCCCCTGGCCCTTCGACGCGACCGCGGCCTTGCGCTGCGGCACGACGTAGCCGGTCGCATTGAGCTGGGTGTCGTTCTGGTACGGGTAGGCGGACGTGACGGAGGTCGTGTCGACTGTCGGGCGGCCGGTGAGCGCGAGCACGGCGACGATCGCGAGGAGCACGAGCACGGCGGCGACCGCATAGCGGACCCACCGGCGCCGACGAGGCGCGGGCGCGATCGGACGCCGGTCGATTTTCAGTTTGTCCAGATTGTGGTCGGGCAATTTGGGCGCCTCGCGACGGCGGCGGTAGCGTGACCGGCCGCGCTCCGGTTGGGACGGAAGGACGCCAGTATAGCGTCGCCGCGGCGGGCGCGAGAGCCGGTTTGTCGGACAATTGACGCCGGTCGCGGCGGCGCGTCGGGCGGGCCGCCAGCCCGTGCCTCGGGGGAAACCCGAGGGAGGCGGGCAGCGTGTCAACTCGCGGTGCGGGCGGTGCGTTATGGAGCCAGTGCGTCAGTATTTGCCGAGGCGAAGAGGCGAGAGCCGACCCGCCCGGCGGCGACCGGTAACCCGGCGCGGCTGATGTCCCGATGCGGATGCCTCGCATCTCTTACCGGTACGTTTGACTTTTTCTCCGCTAAAGGAAGAACAATGAAGAAGACGCTCGCTTCGATCATGACCGCAGCATTCGCTCTCGCATCGGTTTCGGCATTCGCACAGGCGTCCGCGCCGGCAGCCGACATGTCGGCTTCCGCACCGGCACCGATGAAGAAGGATCACACCAAGCCGAAGCATGCGCTGAAGCAGCACGGTTCGGCAAAGGGCAAGGCGAAGGCCGCAGCCGCTTCGGCAGCCGGCACGAACGACGCAGGCGCAGCAAACTAAGCGCGCTTCGTCGGGGCCGGCATAGCCGGCCGCCCGTCGAGAAACCCCGCATGCTCCGGCCTGCGGGGTTTTTTTTCAGCCGTCCGCCGCGTCCGCCGCATCCGGCGCGCCGGGCGGCAGCGCGCGCATCGCGTCGACCACCGCGCGCATGCGCCGCCAGTGCGACCCTTCCCAGAACACGCGCCGGCACACGTCGCACGCGGCAAAGCGCCGGTGCCGCTGGCGGACACCGGGCGGCACGCGCGGCGCGGCGTCCGCCGCATCGAGCGCGTGCAGCGGCGCGTTGCAGCGCAGGCACAGCCGGAACGGCCGCATGTGCGGCGCGAGGTCGAGCCGCGCGAACAGCTCGTGCAGCTGCGCGTCCGGCTGCTGCGCGTGCAGGTAGCAGCCGCGTACGACCGCGCGGCGCTTCAGCAGCTCGCGGTCGCGGGTCAGCACGATCCGGCCTTCGCGCGCGGCGAGCGCGACGAGTTCGTCGTCGCGGTAGTGGTTGTCGTAGCAGGTGTCGAAGCCGGCGAGGCGCAGCAGCTGCGCGAGGCCGCCGAGATGCGCATCGGCGATGAAGCGCCAGCGCTCGGGTTGCGGCAGCGCCGATTCGGGGGCCGGCCGCGCGCGTTCCGGATGGATGTCGACACGGTCGCCGTCGCCAAGCGGCCGGTCGAGGGCGGCCGGCGCGCCGTTCACGCAGAGCCGGCCGATTTCCGTATGCGGGACGCCGAGCGCTTCGACCGCATGCTTGACCGTCGCATCGCGCGCAAACGCGTGCGCGAACGCGCGCTCGCGCTGCGCGCGTGCGAGAAACGCGTTCAGTTCGCCGTGGAAGCGGAAGGTCGCGGTCGCCATGCGCGCAGTATCGCACCGCGCGCGGCCGGTGGCGGGGGGCTGCAGGCCGCCGCCATCTGTGTTTAACTCCCCGCTTCACGGGTCGAAGGAGCGGGAAATGGATCTTGGATTTATCGGACTGGGCGAAATGGGGCAGGCGATCGCGACGAACCTGCTGAAGGCCGGGCACGCCGTGCGGGTCTGGAACCGGTCGCGCGAGCGCGCCGAGCCGCTCGCCGCGTTGGGCGCGCAGATCGTCGCTACCCCGGCCGATGCGTTTCGCGGCGATGCCGTGTTCTCGATGCTCGCCGACGATGCGGCCGCGCGCGACGTATTCGACGACGCGCTGCTCGCCGAGGCGCCGCGCGGCCTGATCCACGTGAACATGGCGACGGTGTCGGTCGCGCTCGCCGAAACGCTCGCGCACGCCCACGCGTCGCGCGGCCTCCAGTACGTCGCCGCGCCCGTGATGGGACGCCCGGACGTCGCGGCCGCCGCGCGCCTGACGATCATGGCCGGCGGCCCGGCCGAGGCGATCGACCGCGTGCAGCCGCTGTTCGACGCGATCGGCCAGAAGACCTGGCGGTTCGGCTCGCTGCCGCAGCATGCGAACGTCGCGAAGATCGCGGCGAATTTCACGCTGGCGTCGGCGATCGAGACGCTCGGCGAGGCGTCCGCGCTGCTCGGCGCGCACGGCGTCGCGATGCGCGATTTCCTCGACGTGATCACGAACAGCGTGTTTCCGGGGCCGGTCTACGAAGGCTACGGCGGGATGATCGCCGAGCGCAGCTACGAACCCGCGCGTTTCAAGGCGCGCCTCGGGCTGAAGGACGTGCGGCTCGCGCTGCAGGCCGGCGACGCGGCGTCGGTGCCGCTGCCGGTGGCGAGCGTCGTGCGCGACAGCCTGCTCGATGCGCTCGCGCACGGCGGCGGCGAACAGGACTTCGCGGTGCTCGGCGAAGTCGCGCTGCGCCGCGCGGGCCGCTGAGCCGACGCGGGACAGCAACGCCGCGCACGCGGCATAATCGACATTTCATTTTTCTTTCGGTCGGAGCGGTCATGAATCTGCATACGTGGTGGCTTTTCGTGGCGACGGTGTTCGTCGTGTCGGCGATTCCGGGTCCGAACATGCTGCTCGTGATGACGCATGGCGCGCGGCACGGGCTGCGCCGCTCGTCGGCGACGATGGCCGGCTGCCTGAGCGCGCTGGTGCTGATGCTGGCGGTGTCCGCGGCGGGGCTCGGGGCGGTCCTCGAGGCATGGCCGGCGATGTTCGATGGATTGCGCCTGGCGGGCGCGGCCTATCTGATCTATCTCGGCGTGAAGGCGTGGCGCGCACGCGTCGACGACGCGCCGGCCGGCGACGTCGAGGCCGTTTCGCAGAGCGCGTCGGCATCGCGCTGGACGCTGTTCCGCAATGGTTTCCTGGTCGCGGGCAGCAACCCGAAGGCGATCCTGTTCGCGGCCGCGCTGCTGCCGCAGTTCATCAATGCCGCCGAGCCGACGCTGCCGCAATTCGGCATCCTCGTGGTCACGTTCGCGGTGATCGAGGTGAGCTGGTATCTCGTCTACGCGTCGTTCGGCACGCGCATCGGCGCGACGCTGAAGAGCCAGAGCGTCGCGAAGGTCTTCAACCGGCTGACGGGCGGCATCTTCGTCGGCTTCGGCGCGATGATGGCGCTGGTCCGTCACTGATTTCGGCCGCGCGGCCCGCCGCACGCCCCGCACCTCGTCAGAGGGCGGGGCGTTTTCACATCCGGGGCCGCGTCACGCGCGCGGCCGCACGGTGACGCCGCTCCGGCGGCCGGCCGACACGCCGAACGCGGCGGCCGCGCCCGCGAACACGAAGCCGACGCCGCACACCGCGCTCCACCCGCCCCATGCCCACGCGCTGCCCGCGAGCGCCGCGCCGAGCGCGCCGCCGACGAAGAACAGCCCGACAAACAGCCCGTTCAGACGCCCGCGCGCGGCCGGGTTCAGCAGATTGATTTCCCTGCGGCCGATCGTCTGATCGACGATCACGCCTGCATCGAGCAGCGCCGCGCCGCCGGCCAGCAGCGCCAGCGCGACGTCGTGATGCGCGTGCGCATCGAAGCCGAACCAGCCGGCGCCGGCGATGCCGAGCACGGTGAGCGCCGCGAGCATCGCCACATGCGCGATACGCTGCGCGGCCGGGCCATGGCCGCGATCACCGGCGCGGCCAGCCAGCGGCGTGACGATCGCGCCGCTCGCGCCGGCGAACGCGAACAGCGCGATCCCGTGCAGGTCGAGGCCGAACGGCGGCTGCGCGAGCCGCAGCCCGACGGCGGTCCAGAACGCGCTGAACGCGGCCATCGCGAGCGCGGCCGACAGCGCATGCCGGCGCAGCACCGGTTCGTCGGCCAGCAGGCGGCCCATCGAGGCGAGCAGCGCGCGATAGCTGGCCGTCACCGACGGCACGCGCGGCGGCAAGCGCAGCGCGAGCACCGCGGCGATCGCCGCGTTCGCGAGCGCGGCCAGCGCGTAGAACGCGCGCCAGCCGGCCGTGCCCGCGATCAGGCTCGCGAGCGGCCGCGACAGCAGGATGCCGAGCATCAGCCCGCTCATCACGTTGCCGACCGCGCGCCCGCGCTGCGCTTCGGGCGCCATCGACGCGGCCATCGGCACCAGCATCTGGATCACGCTCGACGCGGCGCCGGCGGCCAGCGTCGCGAGCAGGAACACGGTGCCGGACCGCGTGAATGCCGGCAGCGCGAGCGCGGCCGCGCATGCGACGAGCGTCACGACGATCAGGCGGCGGTTCTCGAGCAGGTCGACGAGCGGCACCAGCAGCACGAGGCCGGCCGCGTAGCCGAGCTGCGGCAGCATCGCGACGAGGCCCGTGAGGCCGGGCGGCAGCCGCAGGTCGGCGCTGATCGGGCCGGTCAGCGGCTGCGCGGCGAACAGGTCCATCACGATCACGCCGACCGTCGCGGCGAAGAAGAGCGTCATGCCCGCGCTCAGCGCGGGCGGTGCGCCGAGCGCGGGGCGACCGGCGGCAGGGCGGGAGTCGGCAGGACAGTTCATCGGAAACCTGGGGCGTTGATCGAAGGAATCCCCATCGTAGGCGGCCGATGTTTATGCGACAATTGAAATATGTATAACATGATTATGCGAGTTTTCTTTGAATACGCGTGATCTCCAGGCGTTCGTCGCGGTCGTCGACAGCGGGTCGATGGTCGCCGCCGCCGCGAAGCTTCATCTGACGCAGCCGGGCCTCACGCGGCGCGTGCAGAACCTCGAGACGCTGCTGGGCATGGCGCTGCTCGAGCGTCAGAGCAAGCCGCTGAAGCCGACCGCCGCCGGGCGCGACGTCTATGCGCTCGCGCGCAACGTGCTGGGCGCGGTCGACGAATTGATGGCGGCCGGCGCGCCGGACAGCGAGCCGTCAGGCGAACTGCGCATCGGCGTGCCGCCGTTCCTGTCGGAGCTGGCGCTTGAGCAACCGATCGACCGGCTGCGCGATGCGTTTCCGCGGCTGACGCTGCGCGTGACGGCCGGCTGGTCGCCCGCGCTCGTGCAGGGCATCGAGCGCGGCACGCTCGATGTCGCGACGGTGATGGCGCCGGCCAGCGCGGCGCTGCCCGACGCGCTGACGGCCACGCTGCTCGGCATGCAGCCGACGGTGCTCGTCGCCGCGCGCGATTTCCCGCTGCCGGACGGCCCGCTGTCGCTCGACGTGCTGTCGCGTTTCCCGTGGGTGCTGAGCCAGGACGGCTGCGGGATGCGTTCGGCGCTGAGCCGTGCGCTCGGGGCGGCCGGGCTGCCGTTCGACGTCGCGGTCGAGGCGTTCGGCTCGGAGTTGCAGCTGTCGCTCGTCGCGCGCGGCGCCGGCATCGGCATCGCGCCGCCGAACGCGCTGGCGCGCAGCGCGCATCGCGAGGCGCTGAGGGTGGTGGAAACGGCGGGGCTGGAGACCCGGATCAACGTGTGGGTCGTGCACGGTGCGCTGCCGGGCCGCCTGACGCGGCCGGTTGCGCTGCTGCGCGACGCGCTGGCAGACGTGCTCGACAGGGAGAACAGGAAGGGGTCGGAGTCGAACTAGCGATCTAGAGTGCACATTCGAGGGAAAATCCTTATTTTCCCGACGGAAATGTTGCATTGCGGAAATCGATTCGCTATAGTTACACCTGTCTCCTCCATGTCTCCTCTGATATGGATTCAGCCCGCCTCTTAGGCGGGCTTTTTTTTGCCCGCGATTTTGCCGCGGGCCATCCGTTCCTTCCTTCCTTCCTTCCTTCCTTCCTTCCTTCGTCCCTTCCCGTCGCCGGCGTCAGAACTTGTAGGTCATCCCGACATAGCTGATGATCGGATCGGCCTTCAGGTCCGATTTCGACTCGGAGAGCACCGTGCCGTCGGCCGCCTTGATCGTCACCGTCGACGTCGTCTTCAGCGGGATGTAGGTCACCGACGCGACCAGCCCGAAATGCTCGGTGATGTTGTACTGCAGGCCCGCGTTGAACACCGGCTGCCATGACGACGACGCCTTCGCTTCCACCGAGGTCGTACCCGGCTTGCCCGCGCCCGCCGCGAGAATCGCGCCGAGGTTGTCCTGCGTCTGCTTGATGAAGTTCGTGTTGAGCTGCAGGTCGCTGAACCAGTTGTACGACACGCCGAGGCCGAGGAACGGCCGGAACTTCGCGTTCGCCTGTGCGAAGTAGTACTGCAGGATTACTGCCGGGCTCCACTGCCGCACGCTCTTCACGATCGGGTTCACCGACCCGAGCCCGATGTTCTGCGTGCCGAGCGCGCCGGCAGGGCCCGGCGGCCGGATCGTCCCCTGGCCCGATACCTTGAACACCGGCGGTACGCCGGCCACCGACGTGACCGCGATATGGTCGGTCAGGAAGTGACTGACCGTCAGGCCGACGGTATCCGCGCCGCTCGTGCGCAGCCCGGTGCCCTCCGACGTGAACGACGGCGGCAGCCGCAGCGGCGTGTTGATCGGCGTCGGCGCGACGTTGGTCGTCATCGGCGTGCTGCTCTGCTGCGGCATCACGTGGAACCAGCCCAGCGTGACGACGTTGCTGCCGGCGCTCTGCGCGTGCGCCGCGAGCGGCGCCAGGGCGGCGGCACCGGCCGCCGCGCAGAGAAGGGTCTTCTTCATCACGGCTTGCCTCCGCTTACTGGACGAACGCGCCGATCGTGAAATACGGCGTCGAACCCGCGTTGTCGAGGAAACCGAACACGCCACCCGTGAAGATGAACTTGCCGGTCGGCGACGTGCTGCCCGAACCCGTATGGATCGTCGTGACCGTGCCCGGCACTTTCTGCGTGTAGTCCAGGTCGAGCGGGGTCGCGAGCGAGGCCTGCGACGGCTGGAACGGATCCAGCAGCGTGGCCTGGTTATTGATCAGCGCGGTGGTCCGGTAGTCGAACCGGCTGTCGACGCCGATGTACTCGCCGTTCTGCGAGCCGGCCGCGATTGCCGTCTGCGGCGCGAGGATCGAGATGCTCGATTCGTCGTCGGCGGTCAGGCCCGGCACGCCGTTGCTGTCGGGCGTCGGGTTCGGGTTCGCGACACCGGTGCGCACGAGGATCGGCACCAGCTGGTTGCGCAGCTTGCCGACGATCATGAAGCCCTTGCCCTGCGGCGTCGCCGACAGCGTCGGCTTCAGCTGGCTCGCGTAGTTGTTCGTCTGGAATGCGCCGCTGCCATCGGCCGACTGCACGAAGTTCGTGCCCTGCTGCGCGCACGCGCCGCCGGCGAACTGGCCGGTCGAATCGCACTTGGTCCACGTGCCGTCCGCGTTGATCGTCACCTTCGCGTCGATCGACGCCGGCGCGAAGTTCTGCGACGGCACTTCGCCGAAGCCGACGTGGCTGTACGTGCCCGCGACCTTCGTGATGTCGGTTTCGATCGACGAGAAGCCGATGAACGGGTAGTACGGGAATTTCGTGTCCGGCACGGCAGCCTGGCCGAGCACGCCGCCGAACTGGATTTCCTTGCCGGGGATCGTGCCGCCCGCGACGCCGAAGCCGACGAAGATGCGCGCCGGACGCGACGAATCGAGGCTCGCGCCATTCAGGCGGAACGCGCACTGGTTCAGCTTGTTGGTCGGCAGCATCGTTTCCTGGGTGAGCGTGCCGCTGTCGACGGTGCCCGCGCGGGTCGGCGTGACGGTGCCGGTCGTTCGCGGGACCGGCGATTCGACATAGGTGACCTGCCAGGTCATCTTGGTCGTGTCGAGCTGCACCTTGGCCAGTTCGCCGCTGCCGGCGCCGCCCGTGTAGACGGTGCTGTAGTCGAGCGACGCGGGGCAGAGCCGGTCTTCGACGAGCGGGGGCGGATTGTCGCTGCCGCCGCCGCAGGCGGAAAGAAGGGGGGCGGCAAAGGCCGCCGCCAGAATGAGGTTGCGCTTCATGTTGCTCCTCCAGATTTGTCTTGTCCGGCGGCCAGCTCCCTGTCGGCCGCTTCTATTGCTTGTGCTCGTGCTGCCCGCGCCGTGCCGGGCGCCGTCGCTTCGTGCCTTCCCTGCATCCCGCGGCGGCGAACCGGCCGCCGCCGCGTCCCCGATCGTTACTTGCTGATCTGCGCACCCACGCCGAAGTACGGTGTCGACGACGTGCTCGAGTTCGCCGACGTCTGCGTGACGCCGCCGTTCACCGTGCCCTGGATCAGTGCCGCGTACAGCCCGCCCGTCGCGATCACCACGCCCGATGCGGACGGGTAGCTCGCCCCGCTCGGCGGCTTCGTCGTCGCGTTCAGCAGGCCGGCCGTCGTCTGGCCGTAGTCGAGCGTGAAGCCGTCTTCTTCAGCCTGCGTGGTCGGATTGATGAACGACGCGTTGCTGCCGCGGATCAGTGCGGCCGTGTACTTGAAGTTCGAATCCGCGCCCGCGTAGCCACCGTCGATCGCGCCCGACTGGATCGCACTCGCCGCGCCGAGCACCGCGATGCCCGATTCGTCGTCGACCTTCGCGTCGGTATGCAGCGCGAGGTCGGTGCCCAGATACACGGAGCCCGTGCGGACCACCACCGGCACGGTCGCGCCGTTGAGCTGGCCGATGACCATGTGCGCGGTCGCCGACTTGCCGGTCGCGCCGATCAGCGGCAGTTGCGTCTGCGGCAGGATCTGCGGTGCCTTCGCGCTGTCGAGATAGCCGCCGTTCGCGGTGTTGACGGTCCACGGATCGCCGGTCGTCTGGCAGCCGCCCGCACTCGTCGACGTACACGCGCCGTTCGCATCGAACGTCTCGCTCGAATTCGTGCCCTTCGTCGCGTAGTTGCCTGACGGCACGAGGTGGTAGAGCAGCGCGTTGTACGTGCCCGGCAGCTTCGTGAGGTCGGTCGTCGTGTTCGCGAAGCCGAGGAACGGATAGAAGTCGAAGTGGCGGTTCGGCACCTGGCCGACGTTCTTGAAGACCGGGAGGCCGACCACGCTGATCGTCAGCCCGTCGTACTGGACCGTCGCGCCGGGGATGCCGCCGCCCGCGACACCCATGCCGACCAGCAGCATCGGCGGGTTCGCACGGTTGAAGTCGGCGG
Source organism: Burkholderia sp. B21-005 (assembly GCF_020843965.1). Lineage (NCBI taxonomy): Bacteria > Pseudomonadati > Pseudomonadota > Betaproteobacteria > Burkholderiales > Burkholderiaceae > Burkholderia > Burkholderia sp. B21-005. Next base: position 258,191 of record NZ_CP086301.1, read on the forward strand.
CCGTCGAATAGGTCGAGCCGTCCGGCGCCTTGCCCGAACCCGGCGTGAAGACGAACGCGCAGCGCGTCTGCTCCGCGGTCGGCAGCGCGCCGGTCGGCGGGTGGATGACCTTGCCGGTGATCGTGGTGCCGGCGCGGGTCGGCGTGACCGTGCCGGTCGCGAGCGGAATCGGCGATTCGAGCCACTTGAGCGTGTAGGTCATCGCGACCGCGTCGATGTTGACGCTGACGATCTCGCCGCTACCGGCGCCGCCGAGGTACGTGCTCTTCACGATGTCGGCATCGGCCGGGCACAGCGAGCCATTGACGGGCTGCGACGGCGGCGGCCCTTGCGTGCCGCAGTTCGATCCGGAACATTGGGGGGCGTTGATCGGCGCGGGCGAGCCACCGTCCCCACCACCACAGGCAATCAGGAAAGGTGCGATGGCAAAGGCCGTTGCCACCCCCTTCGATAAGGCGTGCGACATGCCGCTGTCTCCAATCGTTTAATTGTGCGAGCTAATGTCGCTGCGCGGATTTTTGCTGTCAATTGATGAACTCGTCTAAAAAAGGCGATTGAAACAAAGCGCGCGTTAGGAATCCTTGCAGGATGGGGTTTTCAGTAAGAATTAAAACGCGTGGAGGGCGGTAGAGTACTGCCGAAGTTGGGCGATTGCCACGCACGGTCGGCTCGCGGAGCCTTCCCGCGTATAACGGCAGTGTTTAAAGCGAGGGTATCCGGTTTATCCCTATTCGGGATTGACAGGAGAAAGGGAGGGCGAAATTAATTCACCGGTAATCGCGCAATGGAAAGCTTGTAAATATTTGTAAATGCGCGAACCGGATTTTATATATTGCTTGCCGCGGGTAAATAAAAAGCCGGCCAGCGGCCGGCTTTGCATCGCGTGCAAGCGGGATCAGCGCGTGAGGCCCGCGTCCTCGGCGGCGCCGATGTTCAGGTTCATGCACTGGATCGCGGCGCCCGATGCACCCTTGCCCAGGTTGTCGAGGCGCGCGACCGTGACGAAGCGCTCTTCGTTGCCGAACACGAACAGGTCGACACGGTTCGTGTCGTTGTTCGCCTGCACGTCGAAGAAGCCGCTGTCGAGATTCGCGTCCGCGTTGAACGGCGCGACGCGCACGAACGGTTCGTCCGCGTAGTACTCGGCGAACACGCGCTGCACGTCCTGCGGCGTCGCGCGTTTCGCGAGCTGTTCGGGCGTGAAGTAGGTCGTCACGGCGAGGCCCTTCAGGAACGGCCCGACGATCGGCGTGAAGATCGGCGCGTGCGCGAGGCCCGTGTGCGCGGCCATTTCCGGCAGGTGCTTGTGCGCCAGCGCGAGCGCATACGGACGCGGGCTCGCGAGCTTGCCGCCCGGCGCCGCGCTTTCGTATTCGGCGATCATCGACTTGCCGCCGCCGCTGTAGCCGGTGATCGAGTAGCTGTGCGCGGCGAAGGTCGGCGCGACGATGCCCGCGTCGACGAGCGGACGCATCGCGAGCACGAAGGCCGATGCGTGGCAGCCCGGCACGGCGATGCGCTTCGACGTGCGAATCTTCTCGCGCTGCGCGCGGGTCAGTTCCGGCAGGCCGTACGCCCAGTCGGCGCTCGTGCGGAACGCGGTGCTCGCGTCGATCAGCGTCGTGTTCGGGTTCTCGACCAGCGATGCCGATTCGCGCGACGCGACGTCCGGCAGGCACAGGAACGTGACGTCCGACGCGTTGATCAGGCGGCGGCGCTCGTCGACGTCCTTGCGCTTCGCTTCTTCGATGCGCAGGATCTCGATGTCGTTGCGCGCCGACAGGTATTCGAAGATCTTGAGGCCGGTCGTACCTTCCTGGCCGTCGACAAAAACTTTGGTGCTCATTTCGCTCTCACTGAATGAAACGGGAGCCGCGGCGCCCTGAAACCGCCATTTTAAGACGTCATCCGGCGGACCTGCACCGCACGGGGCGAAAAAAGACGGCCCGCGGGCCGTCTTGTGTCCCTTTCACGCACCTGCGCCGCGTCGCCCCGCGACCGGCGGCGCGAGCGGGCGGGCGCCCGGGCGCGTTCAGCGGCCGCCGGCCATCCAGCGGGCCGCCGCGTCGGCGACGCGCGCGCCGAACGCCTTCGCGGTCTCGAGGTCGCCGGGCAGCGGGCCCTCGTCGGGCGTCGCGTCCGCCGGCGACTGCGCGAGCAGGCCCGTGAAGCCGCCGACGTAGTTGATGTCGTTGCGCGTGGCCGCCTTCGAGTTAGCCGGCATCATGCCCGTGCCGACCCACACCATCCCATGTTGCATCGCCAGCGTGACGAAATACTGAATCGTCGAGAACTTGTCGCCGTTCATCGTCGCGGAGTTCGTGAAGCCCGCGGCGATCTTGTCCTTCCACTTCTGCGTGAACCACGGTTTCGACGTGGCATCGGCGAATTGCTTGAACTGCGCGGACGGGCCGCCCATGTAGGTCGGCGCGCCGAAGACGATCGCGTCCGCCGCGTCGAGCGCGGCCCAGCCTGCGTCGTCGAGTTCGCCGACGGCGATCAGGCGTGCGGTGGCGCCGGCATCCTGCGCGCCCGCATGGACGGCCTCGGCCAGTTTCTGCGTGTGACCGTAGCCGCTGTGATAGACGATGACGATGTTCGACATGAAGCGTTCTCCGGAAGGGGGCGAAACGGCAGGCGCCGTGGCCTGCCGCGACACGCGCCGCTTGGGCGGCGCGACCGATGCGCGGCGGGATGCCGCGTTCGGTGCAGCCGAGTCTAGCAAGCCGAAATGACGGGAGAAAAGCGTGCGTCGGACACACCGAATTTCGCAGGCGGGGACCATCGCGACGCCGGACGTGCGGCGGCGCGCGAGCGCTTACTGTCCGTAATTGACCGTGAGTCGGGCGGTGCCGATCGTCAGCGTGCCGATCTCATGCTCGAACATCGGGGCGGGGCGCCCTTGCGCGACGCGCAGGTCGGTGCCCTTCAGCGCATAGATAGTGATCACGTAGCGGTGGGGCTTGCCGGGCGGCGGGCACGGGCCGCCGTAGCCGTCGACCCCGAAGTCATTGCGCGCCTCGCTCGCGCCGATGCGCCGCAGGAAGCCCGACGCGCTCGCATCGGCCGGCACGCTCGTGACGCTCGCCGGGATGCCGGCGACGGCCCAGTGCCACCAGCCGTGCCCCGGCGCATCGGGATCGAAGATCGTGATCGCGTAGCTGCGCGTGCCGGGCGGTGGATTGCGCCAGCTGAGCTGCGGCGAACGGTTCTCGCCCTTGCAGTCGCCGCGGTCGAACACGTTCGCGGCGCCGACGCGCCCGCCGGGCGTCAGCTCGTCGCTCGACACGGTGAACGGGCTTTCCGCCCGCGTGGGCAGGGCGGCGAACGCGGCACACGCGGCAGCGCAGAGAAGGGCGACGATGAACGGAGACGGACGACCCGGGCACGCAGGCGAAGTGATCCGGCGATCCACACGCATATGGCGCTTCTCCCGTCACGTAAACCGGGCCGATGCTCCCGGCATTGTTGGCGTTGTGCGTTGCCTGCGCAGCTGATGGCGGCGATGGATCAAGTCTAGCATTAGGGTTCGATGAGCGATGCATGCCGTTGCCTGCAATCGGGAGCGGCCTGATGCGGATCGACGGACGAAAAAAAACCGCTCGCGATCAGGCGAGCGGCTCTTTCAGCCAGGGTGCCGGCGTGCGTGCCGGCGCGGCGTCATTCCTTCGGGGCCGTTGCACCGCCGTGCGCGGCCGACCACTCGGCCGGCGCGTGCAGGAACTTCTCGACTTCGTCGAGCGTCTTGGTCTCGAAGTAGCCCGACGCCTTCGCGACGCGCAGCACGTCCCACCAGGTCGCCAGCGCGTGCAGGTCGACGTCGATGTCCTTCAGGACCGACACGCTTTCCTTGAAGATGTTGTAGTGGAACAGCACGAAGCAGTGGTTCACTGTCGCGCCCGCGGTGCGCAGCGCGTTGACGAAGTTGATCTTGCTGCGGCTGTCGGTCGTCAGGTCTTCCACCAGCAGCACGCGCGAGCCTTCTTCCAGATGACCCTCGATCTGCGCGTTGCGGCCGAAACCCTTCGGCTTCTTGCGCACGTACTGCATCGGCACCATCATGCGGTCCGCGAGCCATGCCGCGAACGGGATGCCGGCCGTCTCGCCGCCCGCCACCGCGTCGATCTGCTCGAAGCCGACGTCGCGCATGATCGTCGTTTCCGCCATTTCCATCAGCGCACGACGCACGCGCGGATACGAGATCAGCTTGCGGCAGTCGATGTAGACGGGGCTTGCCCAGCCGGACGTGAAGATGAACGGTTTTTCGGCGTTGAAGTGCACCGCCTGCACTTCGAGCAGGATTTTGGCGGTCGTATCCGAGATCGACTGACGATCGTAGCCTGTCATGGGCATTCCTTGGGTGATGAGCGAAGAGCGGGCGCGGGCCCGGTGGCGCAGCAAGGGGAACCTGCCGGAGGGGCCGGGGTGCGATCGGCGGGCCGATCGCATCGCTGCGCGCGTAGCCGGCTATTTTACCCGATTCAGGCCGGTTTTCGGCGAACTCGCGCAGCGTTCACCACCGGCGAAACAAACGGGGCGCGATCATCCTAATGCTGATGCCAGGGATGCCGCGGTGCACCAACAGAGGTCATTTAGGGGGTGTACACTAGGCGACCCTTAGAAATCGTTCAGTACTTTGTACTTCCTCTTGCCCACCCGCCAAGGTTCGGTGGCGTGCCGACCCGGCGCGTCGCGAGCCGTCTCGCAGTCGACTATCCCCTCGATCCCGGCAGACGCGGCTCAAGGTGCTGTGTACTGAACCGTCAAAATTTCGCATGTCTCTCGCAGGTCAATCATGGACGAACAACTGAAGCAGGCCGCACTCGCTTATCACCTGAACCCGAAACCCGGCAAGATTTCGGTCACCCCGACCAAGCCGCTGTCGAACCAGCTCGATCTATCGCTTGCCTATTCGCCGGGCGTCGCCGCTGCGTGCGAAGCGATCCACGCCGATCCGCTCGACGCGCAGAAGTACACGTCGCGCGGCAACCTCGTCGGCGTCATCACGAACGGCACCGCCGTGCTCGGCCTCGGCAACATCGGCCCGCTCGCTGCAAAGCCGGTGATGGAAGGCAAGGGCTGCCTGTTCAAGAAATTCGCGGGCATCGACGTGTTCGACATCGAATTGTCGGAGTCCGACCCCGACAAGCTCGTCGAGGCGATCGCGATGCTCGAGCCGACGCTCGGCGGCATCAACCTCGAGGACATCAAGGCGCCGGAATGCTTCTACATCGAGCAGAAGCTGCGCGAGCGCATGAAGATCCCGGTCTTCCACGATGACCAGCACGGCACCGCGATCATTGCGTCGGCCGCGATCCTGAACGGCCTGAAGGTCGTCGGCAAGAAGCTCGCCGAAGTGAAGCTCGTGTGCTCGGGCGCGGGCGCGGCAGCGATCGCATGTCTGGACCTGCTGGTGAACCTCGGCCTGACGAAGTCGAACATCCTCGTTGCCGATTCGAAGGGCGTGATCTACGAAGGGCGCGGCAACCTCGATCCGTCGAAGCAGCGCTATGCGGCGACCACCGACGCGCGCACGCTCGCCGACGCGATCGTCGGCGCGGACGTGTTCCTCGGCTGCTCGAGCGCGGGCGTGCTGAAGCAGGACATGGTCAAGACGATGGGCGACCGGCCGCTGATCCTGGCGCTCGCGAACCCGGAACCGGAAATCCGCCCGGAAGACGCGAAGGCCGTGCGCCCGGACGCGATCGTCGCGACCGGCCGTTCGGACTACCCGAACCAGGTCAACAACGTGCTGTGCTTCCCGTTCATCTTCCGCGGCGCGCTCGACGTCGGCGCGACGACGATCACGGAAGAAATGAAGCTCGCATGCGTGCGCGCGATCGCCGAACTGGCCCAGGAAACCGAGCAGAGCGAGGAAGTCGCGAAGGCGTATGAAGGCCACTCGCTCGAATTCGGGCCGGAATACCTGATTCCGAAGCCGTTCGACCCGCGCCTGATCATCAAGATCGCGCCGGCCGTCGCGCAAGCCGCGATGGATTCGGGCGTCGCCACGCGCCCGATCCAGGACATGGACGCGTACCGCGAGCAGCTCGGCGCGACCGTCTACCGCACCGGCATGGTGATGCGCCCGGTGTTCGCGACGGCGAAGCAGAAGCAGGCCCGCATCGTGTTCGCCGAGGGCGAGGACGAGCGCGTGCTGCGCGCCGCGCAGTTCGTGCTGCTGGAAAAGATCGCGAAGCCGATCATCATCGGCCGTCCGTCGGTCGTCGAGATGCGCCTGCAGAAGATCGGCTCGAAGCTGAAGGCCGGCGTCGATTTCGAGATCGTGAATCCGGAAGACGACACGCGCTATCACCGCTACTGGCAGGCGTACCAGGAGATCGGCGCGCGCGACGGCGTCACGCCGGAAGTCGCGAAGGCCGCGCTGCGCAAGTTCAACACGCTGATCGGCGCGATGCTCGTGCATCTGGGCGATGCGGACGGGATGATCTGCGGGATGATCGACACGTACCACACGCACCTGAAGTTCATCGAGCAGGTGCTGGGCCGTGCGAACGGCGCCGAGCACTACGCGGCGATGAACCTGCTGATGCTGCCGGGCCGCAACCTGTTCATGTGCGACACGTACGTGAACGAAGTGCCGAGCGCGGAACAGCTCGCCGACATGACGATCCAGGCTGCCGCCGAGATCGAGCGCTTCGGCATCACGCCGAAGGCCGCGCTGCTGTCGAACTCGAACTTCGGCAGCGCGCCGTCGTCGTCGTCGCGCCGCATGGCGGAAGCCCGCAAGCTGATCAGCGAGCGCGCACCGAACCTCGAAGTCGACGGTGAAATGCACGGCGACGCGGCGCTGTCCGAAGCGGTCCGCAAGGCCGCGTTCCCGGGCACGACGCTGTCGGGCGAAGCGAACCTGCTGATCATGCCGAACGTCGAAGCGGCGAACATCGCGTACAACCTGCTGAAGATGGTCGGCGGCGAAGGCGTGACGGTCGGCCCGTTCCTGCTCGGCGCGGCGAAGCCGGTCCACATCCTGACGCCGGCCGCGACCGTGCGCCGGATCATCAACATGACGGCGGTTGCCGCCGCGAACGCGAACACGAAGTAAGTTCGCGCCCGCGTGGGCCGCGCATCACGCGCGGCACCATGAAAAACGCCACGGAACTCGCGTTCCGTGGCGTTTTTTTTTGTGTCCTGCGTGCCGCACGGGGCGGGCGTCCCGACCGCGAACGCCCGCCGCGTACCGTTACGCGACCTGCTGGCTCGTCTGCCCGGCCGTCGGCGAACGCCACTGCGCGAGCAGCGTGTTCCACTTCTGGCGCACCGCGCGCAGGTTGTTCTCCTTCACGTGGCCGTAGCCGCGAATGCCGTCCGGCAGCGCCGCGAGCTCGAGCGCGAGCGGGCGGTTGGCCGCGTTCAGCTTGTCGAGCACTTCGCCGATCAGCGCTTCGTACTCGCCGATCAGTGCGCGCTCGGTGCGGCGCTCCTCGGTGCGGCCGAACGGGTCGAGCCCCGTGCCGCGCAGAAACTTCGCCTTCGCGAGCAGCCGGAACGCGGACATCATCCACGGGCCGTACGCCTTCTTCACGAGATGGCCGTGTGCATCCGTCTTCGCGAACAGCGGCGGCGCGAGGTGGAATTTCAGCTTCCAGTCGCCTTCGAACTGCGACGACAGGCGCGCGAGGAACGCAGGATCGGACTGCAGCCGCGCGACTTCGTACTCGTCTTTGTAGGCCATCAGCTTGAACAGATTGCGTGCGACCGCTTCGGTCAGAGGCTCCTGCACGGCGTCGCCGTCCGCCAGCGCGCGTTCGGCCGCCCGCACCCTGTCGACGAAGGCTGCATAGCGCGATGCGTACGCGGCGTTCTGGTACGCGGTGAGGACATCCACGCGCTTCGCGATCAAGGCGTCGACCGCCTTCTTCGTGTGCAGCGCGATCACCGTCGCGCCCTGCACGGGGCGCGCGTCGCCGGCCGCGGCCTGCTTCACGCTTGCGAGGTCGTGCGCGGCGCGGCGACCCCAGTCGAACGCCGCCCGGTTCTTCTCGACCGACACCGCGTTCAGCTCGATCGCGCGTTCGAGCGAGGCGAGCGTGAGCGGCAGCCAGCCTTTCTGCCACGCGTAGCCGAGCACGAACGGGTTCGTGTAGATCGCGTCGCCGAGCAGCGCGACCGCGAAGCGGTTTGCATCGATGAAGTCGACGGCCGTGCCTGCCGCCGCGCGGATGTCGTTTTCGGCGGACACGCCCGGGAACGCCCAGTTCGGGTTCTTGATGAACTCGGCGGTCGGCGTCTGCGCGCTGTTGACGACTACGCGCGTCGTGTCGTGCCGCATCCGCGACGTGCATTCGTCGCCGGCCGTGACGATCGCGTCGCAGCCGATCACGAGGTCGGCTTCGCCCATCGCGATTCGCGTCGCGTGGATGTCCGTCGGCGCGTGCGAAATCTGCACGTGGCTCATCACGGCGCCGCCCTTCTGCGCGAGGCCCGTGACGTCGAGCACGGTCACGCCCTTGTTCTCCAGGTGCGCGGCCATGCCGAGCAGCGCGCCGATCGTGACGACGCCCGTGCCGCCGACGCCCGTGACGAGCACGCCGTAGGCACGATCGATCGCCGGCAGCGTCGGCTCCGGAATCGGCGGCAGCGCGCCGCCGTCGACCGACACGGCCTTCGGCTTCTTCAGCTGGCCGCCCTCGACCGTGACGAAGCTCGGGCAGAAGCCCTTCAAGCACGAGAAGTCCTTGTTGCAGCTCGACTGGTTGATCTGGCGCTTCGTGCCGAATTCGGTTTCGAGCGGCTCGACCGACAGGCAGTTCGACTGCACCGAGCAGTCGCCGCAGCCTTCGCACACCGCGTCGTTGATCACGACGCGCTTCGCCGGATCCGGATACGTGCCGCGCTTTCGGCGGCGGCGCTTCTCGGTCGCGCAGGTCTGGTCGTAAATCAGGATCGTCGTGCCGGCGATCTCGCGCAGCTCGCGCTGCACGTCGTCGAGCTGGTCGCGGTGATGGATCGTCACGCCCGGCGCGAGCAGCGCCTTCTGGCCGTCGTACTTTTCCGGCTCGTCGGTGACGATCACGATCTTCTTCGCGCCTTCGGACGCGAGCTGGTGCGTGATCTGCGGCACCGTCAGCACGCCGTCGACCGGCTGGCCGCCCGTCATTGCGACGGCGTCGTTGTAGAGGATCTTGTAGGTGATGTTCGCCTTCGACGAGATCGCCGCGCGCACCGCCAGCAGGCCCGAGTGGAAATAGGTGCCGTCGCCGAGGTTCGCGAACACGTGCTTTTCGTCCGTGAACGGCGCCTGGCCGATCCACGGCACACCTTCGCCGCCCATCTGGCTGAAGGTGCTCGTGCTGCGGTCCATCCACACCGTCATGTAGTGGCAGCCGATCCCGGCGATCGCGCGCGAGCCTTCCGGCACGTTGGTCGACGTGTTGTGCGGGCAGCCCGAGCAGAACCACGGCTTGCGCTCGGTCTGCACGTGCGGCTTCGCGAGCGCCATTTCCTTCGCGTTGATCACCGCGAGCCGCGCGGCGATGCGCGCGCGCACGTCGGACGGCAGCTCGAACTTCTCGAGGCGCGTCGCGATCGCCTTCGCGATGATCGCGGGCGACAGTTCGTAGTGCGCGGGCAGCAGCCAGTTGCCCATCGGCACCGACCATTCGCCGCCGGCGCCGTCCTTCTCGTCGAACTTGCCGAATACGCGCGGGCGCTGCGCATCGGGCCAGTTGTACAGCTCTTCCTTGATCGCGTATTCGAGGATCTGGCGCTTTTCCTCGACGACGAGGATTTCGTCGAGGCCGCGCGCGAATGCCTGCGCGCCTTGCGCTTCGAGCGGCCACACGCAGCCGACCTTGTAGAGGCGGATGCCGATCCGGGCGCAGGTTTCGTCGTCGAGGCCGAGGTCGCTCAGCGCCTGGCGCACGTCGAGGTACGCCTTGCCGCCCGTCATGATCCCGAAGCGCGCGGTTGGCGAGTCGATCTCGATCCGGTCCAGCTTGTTCGCGCGCACATAGGCGAGCGCCGCGTACCACTTGTAGTCCAGCAACCGCGCTTCCTGCACGAGCGGCGGGTCGGGCCAGCGGATGTTCAGGCCGCCTTCCGGCAAGATGAAGTCGGTCGGCAGCACGATCTCGGTGCGATGCGGGTCGATGTCGACCGACGCCGACGATTCGACCACGTCCGTCACGCACTTGAGCGCGACCCACAGGCCCGAGTAGCGGCTCATCGCCCAGCCGTGCAGGCCGAAGTCGAGATATTCCTGCACGTTGGACGGGAACAGCACCGGCAGCCCGCAGGCCTTGAAGATGTGTTCGGACTGGTGCGCGAGCGTCGACGATTTCGCCGCGTGGTCGTCGCCGGCGAGCACCAGCACGCCGCCGTGCCGTGACGAGCCGGCCGAGTTCGCGTGCTTGAACACGTCGCCGGTGCGGTCGACGCCGGGGCCCTTGCCGTACCACATGCCGAACACGCCGTCGTGTTTCGCGCCGGGGTACAGGTTCACCTGCTGCGAGCCCCACACGGCGGTGGCGGCGAGATCTTCGTTGAGACCGGGCTGGAAGACGATCTGGTGGGAGGCGAGGTGCTGCTTGGCCTTCCACAGCGAGAGGTCGAGGCCGCCAAGCGGCGAACCGCGATAACCGGAGATGAAGCCGGCCGTGTTGAGGCCAGCGGCGCGGTCGCGTTCCTGCTGGAGCATCGGCAGGCGCACGAGCGCCTGGATGCCGCTCATGTACGCGCGGCCGCGTTCGAGCGTGTATTTGTCGTCGAGCGTGACGGACTTCAGCGCGGCTTCAAGCGAAGCGCGTTGGTCTGCGTCTAGCGGGGCATTCATTGAACAGTCTCCTCCACCCAGTTTGGGATCACCAAAGCTTCATTTGCGTCGACGTCTTGTGAACGTCTCGGCAGTGGCCGGCATATTGGCCGATTTTAAGCGATGGTAGCACTGGGATAAACCCGTCGCCCATCGGCCGGCGTGCCGCGCCGCGTCGACGAAACGGCGCGCCGCAATGCGTTACATCATGTAAAAGCATGTAAAGCCGGCCCCATCTTCGTACAAATGCCGTTAATCTTGTCGGCCTGCCGGAGGTGCCCGGCCGCGTCGGCCCGTTTCGACGCAACCGGGGAGGCGCCGGCAGTTTTTAAGGAGGTGCAATGAATACACGTCATATCCAGAGTTTCCTGATCGTGTCCGCGGCGTTTTTCGCGATGACCGGCCCGGTGCACGCGCGAGGCGCGAGCGCACTGGCGGCAGCCGGCGCGCAGATGCGTCAGATCGCGCCGGCGCAGGACGCCGCAGCGCAGGCGGCCGAGCGCGTCATCGCAGCGAAGGCGAGCGTGCGTTGATCCGTTCGCGCGGCCGCCGGGCCGCGCCGAAACGCGCAGAACGACAAAAGGGCGGGAATCGCAAGATTCCCGCCCTTTTTTCTTGTGCCGCCGATGTGCGCGCGGCTGTCCGCGTCAGGCCTTGTCCTGGACCACGCCGCGGCGGATCTGGTCGAGCTCGATCGATTCGAACAGCGCCTTGAAGTTGCCTTCGCCGAAGCCCTGGTTGCCCTTGCGCTGGATGATCTCGAAGAAGATCGGGCCGATCTGGTTCTCGGTGAAGATCTGCAGCAGCAGGTCGTCGCGGGCGCCGTCGATCAGGATCTTGCGCTTCTTCAGCTCGTCGAGCGATTCGCCGTGGTTCGGCACGCGGCGGTCGACCAGCTCGTAATATGTATCGATCGTGTCGAGCAGCTTCACTTCCTTGGCGCGCAGGCCGTCGACCGCGCCGTAGATGTCGTTCGTGCCGAGCGCGATGTGCTGGATGCCTTCGCCGTGATACGCGTCGAGGTATTCCTGGATCTGGCCGGCCGTGTCCGAGCCTTCCTCGTTGATCGGGATCCGGATCTTGCCGCACGGCGACGTCATCGCCTTCGACTTCACGCCCGTCACCTTGCCTTCGATGTCGAAGTAGCGCACTTCGCGGAAGTTGAACAGGCGCTCGTAGAACTCGGCCCATTCCTGCATGCGGCCGCGATGCACGTTGTGCGTCAGGTGGTCGATGTAGGTGAGGCCGTGGCCGGCCGGGTTCGGGTTCGCGCCGGCGATCGGCTCGAAGTCGACGTCATAGATGCTGATGTCGCCGATGGCACCGGGCTGCGCGCCGTTCTTGCCGCGCCAGCGGTCGACGAAATAGATCAGCGAATCGCCGATGCCCTTGATCGCCGGGATGTTCAGCTCCATCGGGCCCGTCTTGTTGTCGAAGCCCCACGCGCCGAGGTCGAGCGCGTGCCGGTACGCCTTCGCGGCGTCCTGCACGCGAAACGCGATCGCGCAGATCGACGGGCCGTGCAGGCGCGCGAAGCGTTGTGCGAACGAATCGGGTTCGGCGTTGATGATGAAGTTGATGTCGCCCTGGCGGTAGACCGTCACGTCCTTGTGGCGATGGCGTGCGATCGCGGTGAAACCCATCCGCTCGAACAGCTGTCCGAGCGCTTTCGGATCCGGTGCGGTGTATTCGATGAATTCGAAGCCGTCGGTGCCGACGGGATTCTCCCAGTTGGGGATCTGCATGCCGTGTCTCCTGTGTGCTGAGCGAGCGGCCGGGGTGAGGTGGGCAGCCCGGCCGGTTTCATGTCGAAGGTGATGCGTGCCGCGGCGCGCGCAACGCATCGCTCCATGCGACAAAGTGTAGCGGGCAGGGGGGAGCGTAAACTTGCGAACTTGATTGTCCGTACCTACGATGGCGCAATTTCAAGTCTCAAAATAATCATTGGAGGGCAGAAAATGGCGCAAGCCGAATTGGATGCCATCGACCGGCGGATTCTCGCGATTCTTCAGGAGAACGGCCGCCTGTCGAACCAGGAGATCGCCGAGCGCGTGAACCTGTCGCCGAGTCCGTGCCTGCGGCGAATCCGACGGCTCGAGGAGATCGGCGTGATCACCGGCTACGTCGCGCTGCTCGATCCGCAGAAGCTCGGGCTCGACCTGCTCGCCTACGTGAGCGTGCGGCTTGAGAAGCGCGGCGGCCTGGCGCCGGTTCGTGCCGACGAGACGTCGGCGCGCGCGGGCGCGACCCACGCGGAATTGTTCCGCGCGGCCGTGCAGACCTGGCCGGAAGTGGTCGCGTGCCATGCGATGACGGGCGACATGGATTACCTGCTGCGCGTGCAGGTCGAGGACATGGCGCACTTCTCCCGTTTCGTGCAGGAGCATTTGCTGCACCACCCGTCGGTGATCGACGTGAAGACGAGCTTTTCGCTCGAGTGCTTCAAGGAGACGACGGCGTTGCCGATCCGGTCGGTGCGCTAGCGCGCGGTGCCGGGAGAAGGGGGCAAGAAAAGAGGGCCGGGCGCCCCGCGGGCAACCCGGTCAGCCGATGTCACGCCGTCAGCGCGGCGGGCATCAGCGATTCGATGAACTTCGACGTGCGGTGCGTCTGGCGCTTCAGCGCATAGTCGAACACCGCGGCCTGTTCCTGCAGCATCTCGGCGAGGATCGTCGAGTGGTCGGCCGGCGGCAGCGACAGGTACGCATCGGCTTCGCCGTATGCGTATTCGATCCGCATCCCGGACTTCTTCGCGATGTGCATCATCGTCGCGTTGCGCGACAGGCAATGCATGTACAGCATCGTCACGCGGGTGTTGCGGCTGCGGATCGCCGCGCGCTCGAACAGCTTCGAGCCGACGCCGCGGCCGCGGGCGCTTTCGAGCACCGACACGCCGAATTCGGCCGTGCGCTTGTCGCCTTCGGCCGGCAGGTACGCCAGGTGGCCGACGCCGATCAGTTCGAGCGCATGGTCGAACACGCCGAACACGGTGTCGCGGCCGAAGTCGATCGTCCGGACATAGTTCTCGATCACGTGGTCGGGCACCATCTGGCCGAAGCGCAGCAGGCGGTCCTCTTCGTCGAGCGAGAGAAAGTGGGTGAGCATTCGCTCACGGTCTTTGGAAGCCAGTTCCCTGACGAGAACCGGCGCAGTACCGGCGTCGCCGACGGCATCGGCGCGGCGGTTGAGTTGCGTGTTCATCGTGGGTTCCTCAGTGTGGTGCTGCACAAGTGTGTTGTGCGATGCAACAGCATTTTACCCGAGCGGGGTTGGGGAAAACCCGTATTTGACGTTATTTGTGCTGAGGGGAAATTCTAAATCCGCTTAGTTCATTTGCTATCTATTTGATTTATAACGGATTAAAAATTCATCATATGAAATGCACGGCGGCCTGTCGCAGTGTACCCGCTGCGCAACGCATGCTGCTGCGCGGCAATCAGGCGCCAGACGACAGCCCGCGCTCCATCAGGTCGATCACCTGTTCGGCGAAGTCGCGGTAGCCGAGGCGGCCGCCCGGCTTGAGCCACGTGAACGTCCAGTTGATCATCCCGAACACCATCATCGTGACCGACGTCTGGTTTTCCTTGGAGATCCGGTCCGGATAGGCGCGCGCGAGCTGGCGCGCGAATGCCGCGACGATGTCGCGCTGGCGGTCCAGCACGATTTCGCGCTGCGCATCCTCCAGATACTTCACGTCGTTGAGCAGCGCGACGTGGCGGCTGTGCGACGTCTCGTACTCGGCGAGGAACGCCCGCACCAGTTCGGCGAACGCGTCGCGCTCGCTGAGGCCGCGCCGCTGGCTGGCGCCTTCGACCTCGGCGATGATCAGCATCAACCGTTTCGTGTAGCGGTCGAGCAGGTCGAACAGGATCGCTTCCTTGCTCTCGTAATAGTGATAGAGACGTGCCTTCGACGTGCCGCTCGCGGTCGCGAGATCGGACATCGACGTGCTCGGATAGCTCGTTTGCGCGAATTTCTCGGCGGCGAGATCGAGGATCTGCTCGCGCTGGGATTCGTGGTCGGGCGCTCGGGTACGGGCCATGGTCGAATGCGAAAGAGTAGCGTTAGCGGGGCGCGGCTGGCGCGCGTACTTGCGTGGAAGAGAGGGCGGCCGGCGCGTCGTCCTGCAGCTCGAGCCGGCCGGCTGCCGCGAGCTCGCGGCAGCGCCACCAGGCGATCGAGTCGCTGACGAACAGCCCGCCGCGGTCGGCGCCGGCCATGATGCCACCGACGACGCGTTGCGCGGGCAGCCAGCTGGGTTCCGCGTGCGCGGCGATTAGCGCGTCGAGATCGGCGTATTGGCCGCTCTTGATCGTGTTGCTCACCCAGTAGCGCAACTCGGCATTCAGATGCTTGGCCTCCTGCCATTCGAGCGCGAGGCGGCCGATGCGCAGCACCGAGACCGGCGCGGCCATCGGCCGTTTGCGGGCGAGCGCCGCCGGCGAGAACATCCCGGTCGAACAGGCCTGGTCGGTGCGGGTCAGCGCCGCGCGCTGCGGCGCGTCGAGGTCGGCGGTCGACAGCCGCACCTCGTTCAGGCGCTGCGGCACGTTGCGCAGGTGATAGGCGACGCGGCGCAGCAGCAGTTTGTCGCCGACGCTCGGCGCGTGCCAGACGACCACCTGGCCCGTGTCCATCGCGAGCTGGTCGAGGCGGGCGAACTCGCCTTCGATTTCCGCGTTCCAGTCGGGAATCTGATCGCCGAGCACGCGCTGCCAGAAGGCGGCGCGCGTGTCGGGCGTCTCGTCGGCGCCCTTCAGTGGCCCGACCGCGAGATCGTCGAGCAATCCGACGACGCGCTCGTCGCGTCCGGCTTGCGCGAGCGCCTCGCGCAACGACGCGGCGGCGGTGCCGCCCTGAATCACGTGAATGGTACTCATCGGCCTGTCATCACACAAAAGAAAACCGCCGGACGGGCGGACGCGATGACGTCCAGCCGGCCGGCGGCCCCTAGTGTAAGCGAGATGTGTGACGACGAGAAACCGGCACGCCGTGCCGGTACGACGCCGCTCAACGCTCGTCGAAGCTTACGACGACCTTGTCGCTGATCGGGTGGCACTGGCACGTGAGCACGAAGCCGTCCTTCACTTCGTGTTCCTCGAGCGTGTAGTTCTTTTCCATCCGGACTTCGCCTTCGACCACCTTCGCCCGGCACGTGCAGCACACGCCGCCCTTGCACGCGTAGGGCAGCGCGAGGCCCGCGCGCAGGCCGACGTCGAGCAGGCTCACGCCTTCGTACGGCAAGCGCAGCTTGCGCTTCTTGCCGTCGAGCACGATTTCGAGGTCCGCGGCCGGCGTCGTGTCGGTGATCTCGACGACGGGGGCGCCGGCCTGCGGCAGCGGCGTGCCGAAGCGCTCGACATGCACCTTCGCCTGCGGCACGCCGGCTGCCTTCAGCGCGGCTTCGGCTGCGTCCATCATCGGGGCGGGGCCGCAGATGAACGCTTCGTCGATCGCGTCGGCGGGCATCAGCGTCGCGAGGAATTCCGTGCATTTCGCCTGGTCGAGGACGCCATTGAACAGCTCGACGTCCTGCTGGTCGTCCGACAGCACGTGATACAGGACGAAGCGGTTCATGTAGCGGTTCTTCAGGTCCTCGAGCTCCTCCGCGAACATGATCGCGTCGACGCTGCGGTTACCGTAGATCAGCGTGAACGTGCTGCGCGGTTCGAGTTCGAGCGTCGTCTTCACGATCGCGAGCACCGGCGTGATGCCCGACCCGCCGGAGAACGCGACGTACTGCTGGCCGTGATCGGCGTTCAGGTGCGTGAAGAAGCGGCCATCCGGCGTCATCACGTCGATCGTGTGGCCCGGCTTCAGCGTGTCGAACGCGAAGTTCGAGAAACGGCCGCCGCGCACGCGCTTGATGCCGATGCGCAGTTCGCCGTCGCGGTCGTAGTCGGTCGTGCCGACACAGATCGAGTACGAGCGGCGCGTTTCCTCGCCGTCGATATGGGTCTTCAGCGTGACGAACTGGCCTTGCGTGAAGCGGTACGCGTCGCGCAGCTCCGGCGGGACGTCGAAGGAGACGGTAACGGC
Source organism: Burkholderia sp. B21-005 (assembly GCF_020843965.1). Taxonomy (NCBI): domain Bacteria; kingdom Pseudomonadati; phylum Pseudomonadota; class Betaproteobacteria; order Burkholderiales; family Burkholderiaceae; genus Burkholderia; species Burkholderia sp. B21-005. The sequence goes on from NZ_CP086301.1 coordinate 275,004, forward strand.
GTCGGCGGTCTCGGGCCGCACGTCGCGGATACGCAGCGGGTGAAATTGCGGAGTCGCCATGATCAATAGGGTTTGAAGTAGTCGAAGGGTTCGCGGCAGTCGACGCAGCGATACAGCGCCTTGCAGGCCGTGGACGCGAATTGCGCGAGACGCTCGGTGCGGGCGGAGCCGCAGCGCGGGCAAACGGGCGCCGCGACCGGCCGCGGCACGAAACGCACGACGGTTTCCCGTGGCGCGGCGCTGCCGCACTGACCGACGGGCGGCGCGATGCCGTAGGCGCGCAGCTTCTCGCGCGCTTCCTGCGTGATCCAGTCGGTCGTCCACGCGGGCGCGAGCACCGTCTCGATCCGGTGCGGCGGCAGGTCGGCGGCCTGCAGCGCGGCGGCGATGTCCTCGGCGATCTGCGACATGGCCGGACAGCCGGAGTAGGTCGGCGTGATCACGACTTCGAGCAGGCCGTCGTCCGCGCGACGGACGTCGCGCAGGATGCCGAGCTCGCGGATCGACACGACCGGGATTTCGGGATCGGGCACCGCTTCGAGCACGTCCCACGCACGCGCGAGCAATGGATCGTTGCGGTGCGCGGCGGGCGTGGCGTCGGCGGGTGTGGCGGTCTGGACGGACATCGTCGGGCTCCGTTGGGTCGGCTGGTTACCAGGTCGCGCCGGGGTGCTGGCGCGCGAGGCTCTGCATTTCCGCGAGCAGGTAGCCCATGTGCTCGGAGTGCTCGCCCTGCTTGCCGGTCGTCACGTGCTGGACGGGCGCCGGCAAGGTGAGCGTCGCCTCCGCGAGCGCATCGTCCACGTCCGCGCGCCACGCGGCTTCGAGCGCGGCCGGTGCCGGGGCGATGCCCGGTGCGGCGACGGCGTCGTCGATTGCGTCGGCCGCGAAGAATTCGCGCGTGTACGGAATCAGGTAATCGAGCGCAGCCTGCGCGCGGCGATGCGATTCGTCGGTGCCGTCGCCGAGCCGCACCAGCCATTCGCGCGCGTGCTGCACGTGATAGCGGGTCTCCTTCACCGATTTCGCGGCGATCGCGGCAAGGTGCGCGTCCGTCGACGTTTCGAGCGCCGTCCACACGTGCAGCATCAGCGTCGCGTAGAGGAAGTTGCGCACGATCGTCACCGCGTAGTCCTTGTCGGCGTGCGCGGTGCCGGCGATCGGGCCGTAGTGCGGCAGTTCGGCGAGCGTGAAGTTCGCGAATTCACGCTCGGTGCGGAAGTACGCGTAATCGTCTTCCGTCTTCGCCGCGCCGTTGAGCTGGCGCTCGAGTTCGGCTGCGTGCGTATACAGCATGCGGGCCTGGCCGATGAGGTCGAGGCTCATGTTGGTGAGCGCGATGTCTTCCTCGAGGATCGGGCCGTGGCCGCACCATTCGGCGTTGCGCTGACCGAGGATCAGCGCGTTGTCGGCAAGGCGCAGCACGTAGGAGAGGTGTTCGGGCGTGATCGTCATGGCGCGGGCGTTACATGTGGTTGACTTCGTCGGGCAGCGTGTAAAACGTCGGGTGACGGTAGATCTTGTCGCCCGCCGGTTCGAACAGCTCGGCCTTCTCGGCCGGATCCGACGCGGTGATCGCCGACGACGGCACCACCCAGATGCTCACGCCTTCCTGGCGGCGCGTATAGACGTCGCGCGCCATGCGCAGCGCCATCGACGCATCGGCCGCGTGCAGGCTGCCGCAATGCTTGTGGTCGAGCCCCTGCTTGCTGCGCACGAACACTTCCCAGATCGGCCATTCCTTGTTCATCACTCTCTCCTGAATCCTGTATTCGATGGTTGCCGCTCAGGCGGCGTGCTGTTCGGCGCGGGCGCGGCGTTTCGCTTCGTGCGCGAGCGCGGCTTCGCGTACCCACGCGCCGTCGTCGTGCGCCTTCACGCGGGTCGCGAGGCGTTCCTTGTTGCAAGGGCCGTCGCCGTTGACGACGCGCCAGAATTCATCCCAGTCGATCGTGCCGTAGTCGTGGTGGCCGCGCGCGTCGTTCCATTTCAGGTCCGGGTCGGGCAACGTCACGCCGAGTACCTTCGCCTGGTCGACCGTCGCGTCGACGAACTTCTGCCGCAGGTCGTCGTTCGAGATCCGCTTGATGCCCCATTTCGCGGACTGGCTGCTGTGGACCGAATCGGCGTCGCTCGGGCCGAACATCATCAGCACCGGCCACCACCAGCGGTTCACGGCCTGCTGGACCATCGCGCGCTGCGCGTCGGTGCCCTTCATCATCGACAGCAGCGCATCGAAACCCTGGCGCTGGTGGAACGACTCTTCCTTGCACACGCGGATCATCGCGCGCGCGTACGGGCCGTACGTGCAGCGGCACAGCGGGATCTGGTTCATGATCGCGGCACCGTCGACGAGCCAGCCGATCACGCCGACGTCGGCCCAGGTCGGCGTCGGGTAGTTGAAGATGCTCGAGTATTTCGCCTTGCCGGCGTGCAGCGCGTCGATCAGCGAATCGCGCGATACGCCGAGCGTTTCGGCCGCGCTATAAAGATAGAGGCCGTGGCCGGCTTCGTCCTGGACTTTCGCGAGCAGGATCGCCTTGCGCTTCAGGCTCGGCGCGCGCGAGATCCAGTTGCCTTCCGGCAGCATGCCGACGACTTCCGAGTGCGCATGCTGCGAGATCTGGCGGACCAGCGTCTTGCGATAGGCGTCGGGCATCCAGTCCTGCGGTTCGATCTTGCCGTCCGCGGCCATGACCGCGTCGAACCGCGCTTGCTCGGGCGACTCGGCTGCGGCGTCGAGCGGCGCGACGTTGCCGGGGATGTCGAGGGATTGCGTGTACATGGCGGAGATTCTCGTCCGGTTGAATGTGTGCGAAGTATAAACCAACCGACCGGTCGGTTAATAAATTTCTTGCGCATTTGCGGCGAGACTGGGGTAAACGAGAGGCGTCGGGGTGCGATCGCCGCGCTGGAAGGCGGTTCGGCGCGTGAGATCGGCGGCTTCTGCGGCACAATGCCCGCTTTCCGATGAGGATTTCGCCGATGTCATTTCGAAGCAGCTTCGTCGCGACCGTGCTGGGCGCGTCCATGTTCCTGTCGCCGCTCGCGGCCTCGGCCGCACCGGCCGGGTGGGTCGCCGCGTGGGCGACTGCCTTGCAGCCGATTCCCGACCTGGCTGCGCCGCCGCCGCTCTATCGTGCGCCCGACGTGGCCGGGCGGACCGTTCGGCAGATCGTCTATCCGACCGTATCGGGACATGCCGCGCGGATTCGCGTGAGCAATGCATACGGTCGCGCGCCGCTGGTGATCGACGCCGCGGGTCTTGCGCGCGCGGGTGACGGCGCGACGCTTGCCGATGGGGCGAGCATGGCCGTGCGCTTCGGCGGCAAGGCGTCGGTGACGCTCGCGCCGGGCCAGGAGCTCGAAAGCGACCCGGTGGCGATCGACGTGACGGCCGGGCGGCCGTATGCAATCAGCCTGCGGATGGGGGCGAACCAGCGGATGACCGTGTGGCACCGCGTGTCGAACCAGTTCAATTACGTATCGGCGCCGGGCGATCACGTGAACGACCCGGGTGCTGGCGCATTCCGCACGCGCTTTACCCAGTATGCGTGGGTGACCGAATTGGCCGTCGAGGCCGGTGCCGCGCGGGCGAGTGTCGCGGCGATCGGGGACTCGATCACCGATGGGCTGCGCTCCAGTCTGAACCGCAACCGTCGCTGGCCGGATGCGCTGACGCTCCGGCTGACCGCGGCAGGTTCGAATACGCTCGGCGTGGTGAATCTCGGGATTAGTGGCAACCGGCTGCTCAGCGATTCGGCGTGCTACGGCACGTCGCTCGCGTCGCGGTTCGAGCGCGATGCGCTTTCGCGCGCGGGGGTGAAGGCGGCGATCGTGCTGATCGGCATCAACGACATCAACTTCGCGGCGATGCCGCCGCGTGCGGGGCTCGATTGTGACAACCCGCATACGCTGGTCACGGCCGAGTCGTTGATCGACGGCTACCGCCGGTTGATTGAGGCCGCGCACCGCCAGGGCGTGAAGGTCTTCGGTGCAACGCTTACGCCTGCGGCATTGCCGGCCGGGCGCGAGGCGATCCGGCTTGAGGTGAACCGATGGATTCGGAGCGGCGGCGGGTTCGACGGTGTGGTCGACTTCGATGCTGTGCTGCGCGATCCGGCGCGCCCGAGCGTGCTGCTGCGCCGATACGACAGCGGTGACGGCATTCACCCGAGCGACGCCGGCTACACGGCGATGGCCGACGCGGTGCCGCTGGAGCGGCTGCAGGCCGCGGCCGGCGGCAAGTGAAATCGCCTAATACATATATATAGAGAGAGTGCGACCAGCCGCCGGCTGCTTCAGGATCGCGGGCGGTGCGTAGTCCGTCGAACCCCAAGCCCCCGTGCGCGGCAGCGCACGGGGGCTTTTTCAAAATATTTTCACAAAGGGGCTTGCGGAGACGGGGTGGGGTGCTTAGAATCACGCCTCTTTCGCGCTAACGGAAACGCGGCGCGGGAGGGAAGGGAAGCGGTGCTGTCGAGGGTAGGTTGTAGGAGCCCCGGCGCACACGAAGTTGAACCCCCGCCGTCGCAACGAAGCAGTTCAGAAAGTTGTTGACGAGCGAAGAAAGACGGTTCATAATCTCGCTTCTCTGCTGCTGAAAACGCAGCGCTGCTGGGAAACAGAAGGTTTCTCGCAGAAATGCTCTTTAAAAATTAACAGCCGATAAGTGTGGGCGCTTGATGGAAGCGAGCTGATCCTCGGATCAGATAGCGAAAGTATCAAGAGTCTCACACTAAAGTAAGTCAGGTTTATGAAGCAATTCATATTCCTGTCAGCTTTGAGTGAGCGACCGGTTCTTAACCGAACCGAAAACAGTAACAGGTTTAAACTGAAGAGTTTGATCCTGGCTCAGATTGAACGCTGGCGGCATGCCTTACACATGCAAGTCGAACGGCAGCACGGGTGCTTGCACCTGGTGGCGAGTGGCGAACGGGTGAGTAATACATCGGAACATGTCCTGTAGTGGGGGATAGCCCGGCGAAAGCCGGATTAATACCGCATACGATCTACGGATGAAAGCGGGGGACCTTCGGGCCTCGCGCTATAGGGTTGGCCGATGGCTGATTAGCTAGTTGGTGGGGTAAAGGCCTACCAAGGCGACGATCAGTAGCTGGTCTGAGAGGACGACCAGCCACACTGGGACTGAGACACGGCCCAGACTCCTACGGGAGGCAGCAGTGGGGAATTTTGGACAATGGGCGAAAGCCTGATCCAGCAATGCCGCGTGTGTGAAGAAGGCCTTCGGGTTGTAAAGCACTTTTGTCCGGAAAGAAATCCTTGGTTCTAATATAACCGGGGGATGACGGTACCGGAAGAATAAGCACCGGCTAACTACGTGCCAGCAGCCGCGGTAATACGTAGGGTGCGAGCGTTAATCGGAATTACTGGGCGTAAAGCGTGCGCAGGCGGTTTGTTAAGACCGATGTGAAATCCCCGGGCTCAACCTGGGAACTGCATTGGTGACTGGCAAGCTAGAGTATGGCAGAGGGGGGTAGAATTCCACGTGTAGCAGTGAAATGCGTAGAGATGTGGAGGAATACCGATGGCGAAGGCAGCCCCCTGGGCCAATACTGACGCTCATGCACGAAAGCGTGGGGAGCAAACAGGATTAGATACCCTGGTAGTCCACGCCCTAAACGATGTCAACTAGTTGTTGGGGATTCATTTCCTTAGTAACGTAGCTAACGCGTGAAGTTGACCGCCTGGGGAGTACGGTCGCAAGATTAAAACTCAAAGGAATTGACGGGGACCCGCACAAGCGGTGGATGATGTGGATTAATTCGATGCAACGCGAAAAACCTTACCTACCCTTGACATGGTCGGAATCCTGCTGAGAGGTGGGAGTGCTCGAAAGAGAACCGGCGCACAGGTGCTGCATGGCTGTCGTCAGCTCGTGTCGTGAGATGTTGGGTTAAGTCCCGCAACGAGCGCAACCCTTGTCCTTAGTTGCTACGCAAGAGCACTCTAAGGAGACTGCCGGTGACAAACCGGAGGAAGGTGGGGATGACGTCAAGTCCTCATGGCCCTTATGGGTAGGGCTTCACACGTCATACAATGGTCGGAACAGAGGGTTGCCAACCCGCGAGGGGGAGCTAATCCCAGAAAACCGATCGTAGTCCGGATTGCACTCTGCAACTCGAGTGCATGAAGCTGGAATCGCTAGTAATCGCGGATCAGCATGCCGCGGTGAATACGTTCCCGGGTCTTGTACACACCGCCCGTCACACCATGGGAGTGGGTTTTACCAGAAGTGGCTAGTCTAACCGCAAGGAGGACGGTCACCACGGTAGGATTCATGACTGGGGTGAAGTCGTAACAAGGTAGCCGTATCGGAAGGTGCGGCTGGATCACCTCCTTTCCAGAGCTTCTCGCAAAGTTGAGCGCTCACGCTTATCGGCTGTAAATTAAAGACAGACTCAGGGGTCTGTAGCTCAGTCGGTTAGAGCACCGTCTTGATAAGGCGGGGGTCGTTGGTTCGAATCCAACCAGACCCACCATTGTCTGACGTGTCGGTGGTCGTTAGCGCTTCAGCGCTGACGAATACCTCTACCGCTAGGCTGAAACCTGAGATCTCTGTACACATGGGGGCATAGCTCAGCTGGGAGAGCACCTGCTTTGCAAGCAGGGGGTCGTCGGTTCGATCCCGTCTGCCTCCACCAATCACCAACGCTAAGGGCTTGGTTCAGACACTGAACCGAGAATTTTGCATTGGCGATTGAGCCAGTCAGAGTGATATGAGTAACACCATATCGGCTGTCGTTCTTTAACAATCTGGAAGAAGTAAGTAATTTGGATAGCGGAAGCGTCTATGAGATGGACGTGAAAGTTATCCGGGTTGTGATTGTATCGATGTATCTCAAGATGATTCGAACTCTATGTTTGACTCAATTGGAATACGGCACAACGCGAGAACTCAACCTGTAACGAGACAGACTCGTTATAGGGTCAAGCGAACAAGTGCATGTGGTGGATGCCTTGGCGATCACAGGCGATGAAGGACGCGGTAGCCTGCGAAAAGCTACGGGGAGCTGGCAAACGAGCTTTGATCCGTAGATGTCCGAATGGGGAAACCCACTCCTTTTGGAGTATCCATGGCTGAATACATAGGCCATGCGAAGCGAACGCGGTGAACTGAAACATCTAAGTAACCGCAGGAAAAGAAATCAACCGAGATTCCCAAAGTAGTGGCGAGCGAAATGGGATGAGCCTTGTACTCTTTATTTGTATTGTTAGCCGAACGCTCTGGAAAGTGCGGCCATAGCAGGTGATAGCCCTGTAGGCGAAAACAGTATGAAAGAACTAAGTGTACGACAAGTAGGGCGGGACACGTGAAATCCTGTCTGAAGATGGGGGGACCATCCTCCAAGGCTAAATACTCGTGATCGACCGATAGTGAACCAGTACCGTGAGGGAAAGGCGAAAAGAACCCCGGGAGGGGAGTGAAATAGATCCTGAAACCGCATGCATACAAACAGTCGGAGCCTCGTAAGGGGTGACGGCGTACCTTTTGTATAATGGGTCAGCGACTTACGTTCAGTAGCAAGCTTAACCGTATAGGGCAGGCGTAGCGAAAGCGAGTCCGAATAGGGCGTTCAGTTGCTGGGCGTAGACCCGAAACCAAGTGATCTATCCATGGCCAGGATGAAGGTGCGGTAACACGTACTGGAGGTCCGAACCCACTAACGTTGAAAAGTTAGGGGATGAGCTGTGGATAGGGGTGAAAGGCTAAACAAACTTGGAAATAGCTGGTTCTCTCCGAAAACTATTTAGGTAGTGCCTCGTGTCTCACCTTCGGGGGTAGAGCACTGTCATGGTTGGGGGGTCTATTGCAGATTACCCCGCCATAGCAAACTCCGAATACCGAAGAGTGCAATCACGGGAGACAGACATCGGGTGCTAACGTCCGGTGTCAAGAGGGAAACAACCCAGACCGCCAGCTAAGGTCCCCAAATATAGCTAAGTGGGAAACGAAGTGGGAAGGCTAAAACAGTCAGGAGGTTGGCTTAGAAGCAGCCACCCTTTAAAGAAAGCGTAATAGCTCACTGATCGAGTCGTCCTGCGCGGAAGATGTAACGGGGCTAAGCTATATACCGAAGCTGCGGATGCGTGCTTTGCACGCATGGTAGGAGAGCGTTCCGTAAGCCTGCGAAGGTGCGTTGAAAAGCGTGCTGGAGGTATCGGAAGTGCGAATGCTGACATGAGTAGCGATAAAGGGGGTGAAAGGCCCCCTCGCCGTAAGCCCAAGGTTTCCTACGCAACGTTCATCGGCGTAGGGTGAGTCGGCCCCTAAGGCGAGGCAGAAATGCGTAGCTGATGGGAAGCAGGTCAATATTCCTGCACCATTGTTAGATGCGATGGGGGGACGGATCGCGGAAGGTTGTCCGGGTGTTGGAAGTCCCGGTCGCTGCATTGGAGAAGGCACTTAGGCAAATCCGGGTGCGTAATTCAAGGGTGTGGCGCGAGCTCCTTAGGGAGCGAAGCAATTGGAAGTGGTTCCAAGAAAAGCCTCTAAGCTTCAGTCTAACGATGACCGTACCGCAAACCGACACAGGTGGGCGAGATGAGTATTCTAAGGCGCTTGAGAGAACTCGGGAGAAGGAACTCGGCAAATTGGTACCGTAACTTCGGGATAAGGTACGCCCTTGTAGCTTGATGCGCCTGCGCGCAGAGGGTGAAGGGGTTGCAATAAACTGGTGGCTGCGACTGTTTAATAAAAACACAGCACTCTGCAAACACGAAAGTGGACGTATAGGGTGTGACGCCTGCCCGGTGCCGGAAGATTAAATGATGGGGTGCAAGCTCTTGATTGAAGTCCCGGTAAACGGCGGCCGTAACTATAACGGTCCTAAGGTAGCGAAATTCCTTGTCGGGTAAGTTCCGACCTGCACGAATGGCGTAACGATGGCCACACTGTCTCCTCCCGAGACTCAGCGAAGTTGAAGTGTTTGTGATGATGCAATCTACCCGCGGCTAGACGGAAAGACCCCATGAACCTTTACTGTAGCTTTGCATTGGACTTTGAACCGATCTGTGTAGGATAGGTGGGAGGCTATGAAACCGGAACGCTAGTTTCGGTGGAGCCGTCCTTGAAATACCACCCTGGTTTGTTTGAGGTTCTAACCTTGGCCCGTGATCCGGGTCGGGGACAGTGCATGGTAGGCAGTTTGACTGGGGCGGTCTCCTCCCAAAGCGTAACGGAGGAGTACGAAGGTACGCTAGGTACGGTCGGAAATCGTGCTGATAGTGCAATGGCATAAGCGTGCTTAACTGCGAGACCGACAAGTCGAGCAGGTGCGAAAGCAGGTCATAGTGATCCGGTGGTTCTGTATGGAAGGGCCATCGCTCAACGGATAAAAGGTACTCTGGGGATAACAGGCTGATACCGCCCAAGAGTTCATATCGACGGCGGTGTTTGGCACCTCGATGTCGGCTCATCTCATCCTGGGGCTGTAGCCGGTCCCAAGGGTATGGCTGTTCGCCATTTAAAGAGGTACGTGAGCTGGGTTTAAAACGTCGTGAGACAGTTTGGTCCCTATCTGCCGTGGGCGTTGGATATTTGAAGGGGGCTGCTCCTAGTACGAGAGGACCGGAGTGGACGAACCTCTGGTGTACCGGTTGTCACGCCAGTGGCATCGCCGGGTAGCTATGTTCGGAAGAGATAACCGCTGAAAGCATCTAAGCGGGAAACTCGCCTTAAGATGAGATATCCCTGGGGACTAGATCCCCTTGAAGGGTCGTTCGAGACCAGGACGTTGATAGGTCAGGTGTGTAAGCGCAGTAATGCGTTCAGCTAACTGATACTAATTGCCCGTAAGGCTTGATCCTATAACAAGTCTGTTTCGCGCTAACAGAGCGCGTCGGACAAGTTGGATTCTCGTGTGTGATACACACAACTCAAAATTACTGCTTCTTCCCAGATTGGTCGCGTTGCGAAGCAACGTGACAACCCTCTTTGCCTGATGACCATAGCGAGTCGGTCCCACCCCTTCCCATCCCGAACAGGACCGTGAAACGACTCTACGCCGATGATAGTGCGGATTCCCGTGTGAAAGTAGGTAATCGTCAGGCTCCCTAAGCCAGAAACCCCCGCCCGAAAAGGCGGGGGTTTTTGCATTTCGGCGGCGGAAAGAGCGATCGCAGCGAGGTGGGGCGCTGGCGCCGGCGGGCAGGTGAGCTGGCCGGGCAGGATCCTCACGTACGTCGCATCCGTGTCGCCGCCATCTCTGCGGCCACGACAGTAAGCTTGCATCGCTCGCAGAGCGGGAATCGTGTCGACGCCGAATCGTTTGATCTGACGACGTCAGGTCGACGCATCCGGTTCTTATCACGATCGACAGCATCGAACCCGCGCAGCGAGATCTACCACATCCGGAGGCTCTTGTTACCGCTGGCATCGAGCTCCACGCCGGCTTCCATCCCTTCGAACGATCGATCATCGGAACGCCGCCGATCGCCCTTTTGCAAGGCGAGGATTCGCCATTCGTCTGGCTGTCATTGGTGCTCGCTTCATGCTCGGAATGATCTCGTTTCCTGGCCTTTCTTCCGCTATTTGCCGCCTCGAGCGCACTGCACGACTAGCCGAATCGTCACGCCGTGGCGATCCCTCGTCGCGGCCTATCGGCATGCATATTTCATCTATCTCCGCTCAATATCGGTGATTGTGTTCGAAGTGTTGGTGCTCGACCGACGCGTTCGCTGGCAGATCTTGGGGCTCTCGCGGGCAGAACGAGCCTGCAAAAGCGTGCCTGTCGGCGCGTGAACGATGAGCGAAACTGTCGTCAGGCCGTCCGCCGACGCCGAGACAACACGGAGACAAAAAAACTGATCTGCCGGGTCCGATGCCGTCGGAAGTTCGCGCTGTTGCTTTTGACGAGAACGGGGTGCCCGTTTCGAGGGACGTGGATTCTTCGACGAGCGAATAGGCAGTACCGCCGAAACCAGTCGCTATCCGAGCTCAACTGAACAAGGCGTGCATCGTATCGACACGTCGGTTGCGCGTGCACAGCGCTGCTTCGCTGCGATAGGGCGACCAGGCACTCACGTTGGTCGGCTGGCACGAGGGGCGACGCAATGCGCGCTTGCACTGCTGTCCGTTCGCCGCGACGCCGACGCGCAGCTGATGTGGCAGCCACGCTCGCGTGCGCAGATCGTCGCGTATCAGCAGCTGCGAGACATCAAAGCCGGCCGAGCTGTCGGTGTCGCCCTGAGAGGCGTCATCGTCGCTGCCAGCCGCGATACGGTAGGTCGACGCGTCGTTCTGTAGCCACGCGCACGTGATCGCATCCGGAGCCATGGCGCTCGCGGTCGCCATCCCGTTCTCGGCCGTGATCGCATACCCGGCGTCGATTGCCGGCTTTAACGCGTCACCCTCCGCGAGGGCCGCCGCGTTTTCCGCGCGCCCTGAGGCGTGGCTCTCTGAAAGCGACTGCTACCCGATTGCCGCGATCCTTTCTGCGCGGCGCCACGCATTTGGCGTGTCGCCCGCATGGGCCGCAGAAGCTGCGAAGATCGGCGCGAGGGCAACAAGGAAGACCAGATTTCGCATACGGCGCGAGAGGGGAGGTTGGCTCGATCGCGCGGCGCGGAATGGTGCCGCGCCGGCTCTCTGTCTTCGGTGACGAGCAGGCGCCGGGCGGAGGGGCCCTATCCAGAGGTTAGATATGCCGCGGCGGCGCCGAGGAGCCTTTTACTCCGAACCGGAATCCGGCTTCAGCGTCGGTGTGCCGACAACCACTACAGAGGCGTCGGCCGTCCCATGCCTAGCGGTACGTCGGCGTGTTTCTGATGACCAACTTCATCCGCTCCGAGCCCTCTGCGGATGCCCCCGATCCGCCCGGCATGGAAATTGCGGATTTTTTTCATCTACCCGCTTGGCATTATGAGCCGGAGGCCGTATGATGGCGGTCTTTCGTTTTCAGCGAAGATGCAAATCGACGCTGAAGGCGGAGTCTGACGAGGATGTGGGCGCGCCGTGTGGCGGTCCTCTCGTGCTTGCCTCAGCCGGGCGAGCGTGGGTGTGGGTGAGTCGCGCAGGCGTGCTGGAAGAGAATGAAAATAATCTTCCGGATGTGCTTGACAGGAGTGCGATGCACCCCCATAATCGTCAGTTCTCTACGGAGGGGTGCCCGAGTGGCTAAAGGGGGCAGACTGTAAATCTGTTGGCTTACGCCTACGTTGGTTCGAATCCAACCTCCTCCACCAGAACATCAGCTTGAAGAGCGGCAGGGAATCGTTGGTAGCCCGTGCGGGTGTAGCTCAATGGTAGAGCAGAAGCCTTCCAAGCTTACGACGAGGGTTCGATTCCCTTCACCCGCTCCAGTTCGTGAAGTTGAAGCGTAAAAGCGCCCATGTGGCTCAGTGGTAGAGCACTCCCTTGGTAAGGGAGAGGTCGGCAGTTCGATCCTGCCCATGGGCACCAGCAGTACAAGTCGGTGTCTGTTTGCGCGCGGCGCAACCTGTGAAATTCCTTTTGGGAGTCGAAAATGGCCAAGGGTAAATTTGAGCGGACGAAGCCGCACGTGAACGTTGGTACGATTGGTCACGTTGACCACGGCAAGACGACGCTGACGGCAGCGATCACGACGGTTCTGACGAAGAAGTTTGGTGGCGAAGCGAAGGCGTACGACCAGATCGACGCGGCACCGGAAGAAAAGGCGCGCGGCATCACGATCAACACGGCACACGTCGAGTACGAAACGGCTAACCGCCACTACGCACACGTCGACTGCCCGGGCCACGCTGACTATGTGAAGAACATGATCACGGGCGCAGCGCAGATGGACGGCGCGATCCTGGTGTGCTCGGCAGCAGACGGCCCGATGCCGCAAACGCGTGAGCACATCCTGCTGGCGCGTCAGGTTGGCGTTCCGTACATCATCGTGTTCCTGAACAAGTGCGACATGGTGGACGACGCTGAACTGCTCGAGCTGGTCGAGATGGAAGTTCGCGAACTCCTGTCGAAGTACGACTTCCCGGGCGACGACACGCCGATCGTGAAGGGTTCGGCAAAGCTGGCGCTGGAAGGCGACACGGGCGAGCTGGGCGAAGTGGCGATCATGAGCTTGGCAGACGCACTGGACACGTACATCCCGACGCCGGAGCGTGCAGTTGACGGCGCGTTCCTGATGCCGGTGGAAGACGTGTTCTCGATCTCGGGCCGTGGTACGGTTGTGACGGGTCGTGTCGAGCGCGGCATCGTGAAGGTCGGCGAAGAAATCGAAATCGTCGGTATCAAGCCGACGGTGAAGACGACCTGCACGGGCGTTGAAATGTTCCGCAAGCTGCTGGACCAAGGTCAAGCAGGCGACAACGTTGGTATCCTGCTGCGCGGCACGAAGCGTGAAGACGTGGAGCGTGGCCAGGTTCTGGCGAAGCCGGGTTCGATCACGCCGCACACGCACTTCACGGCTGAAGTGTACGTGCTGAGCAAGGACGAAGGCGGCCGTCACACGCCGTTCTTCAACAACTACCGTCCGCAGTTCTACTTCCGTACGACGGACGTGACGGGCTCGATCGAGCTGCCGAAGGACAAGGAAATGGTGATGCCGGGCGACAACGTGTCGATCACGGTGAAGCTGATCGCTCCGATCGCGATGGAAGAAGGTCTGCGCTTCGCAATCCGCGAAGGTGGCCGTACCGTCGGCGCCGGCGTCGTCGCCAAGATCATCGAGTAAGCCAGTTATTCGTTGATCGACAGTTTTGGGGCTGGCAACAGCCGGCCCCAGCATGGTTTAGGGGTATAGCTCAACTGGCAGAGCGTCGGTCTCCAAAACCGAAGGTTGGGGGTTCGATTCCCTCTGCCCCTGCCAAAAATCGCCACGTGGTCCCACGTGGCATTTGTTTTAAGGTGTTATGGCGAATCCATCCGTCGAAACTGTAAATACCTCCGGCGATAAGCTGATGCTGGCCCTGGGCGTATTGTTGGTCTTGGCCGGATTCGTGGGCTTCTTCTGGCTGGCCAACCAGCAGTGGTATGTCCGCGGTGCCGCATTGGCGGTAGGTATCATCGCCGGCGTGGCCGTCGGCCTGATGTCCGCACCTGGCAAGGGCCTTATCGCGTTTGCCAAGGATTCGTACAAGGAAGTCCGCAAGGTCGTTTGGCCCACCCGCAAGGAAGCCACGCAAACCACGCTCGTCGTGTTCGGTTTCGTGCTCGTGATGGCGATTTTTCTCTGGTTGAGCGACAAATCGATCGAGTGGGTGATTTTCTCGGCGATTCTGGGATGGAAATGATATGAGCGATACTCCGGCATCCCCGAGCGGAAAGCGTTGGTACGTCGTGCACGCCTACTCCGGTATGGAGAAGAGCGTGCAACGCGCGCTTCAAGAGCGCATCGAACGTGCTGGCATGCAGGACAAATTCGGCCAGATCCTGGTTCCGACCGAAGAAGTGGTCGAAGTCAAAGGCGGCCACAAGGCTGTGACCGAGCGTCGTTTCTTCCCTGGCTACGTGCTGGTGGAAATGGAAATGACGGACGAAACGTGGCACCTCGTGAAGAATACGGCGAAGGTCACGGGTTTCGTCGGCGGTGCGCGTAACCGCCCGACCCCGATTTCCCCGAAGGAAGTCGAAAAGATCATGTCGCAGATGCAGGAAGGCGTCGAGAAGCCGCGCCCGAAAACCCTGTTCGAAGTTGGCGAGATGGTGCGTGTCAAGGAAGGCCCGTTCACGGACTTCAACGGCACGGTCGAAGAAGTCAACTACGAAAAATCGCGCGTGCGTGTGTCGGTCACCATCTTTGGCCGCTCCACCCCGGTCGAACTCGAGTTCGGTCAGGTCGAAAAAGTTTGATCCCATTCGGTGGGCAGCCTCGGCTGCCCACCTTCGCGCTTACGGCCCGCGTTATGGCCGTTGAGGAGCGTCAGTAGCCAGCGGCGAACGCGCGTTATCACTCACCGAACGCCGCCTGGCGTTCCAACGAGGTTTACAAATGGCAAAGAAGATTGTTGGCTTTATCAAGCTGCAGATTCCTGCAGGTAAAGCCAACCCGTCGCCGCCGGTCGGTCCGGCACTGGGCCAGCGCGGCCTGAACATCATGGAGTTCTGCAAGGCGTTCAACGCGCAGACTCAAGGTATGGAGCCGGGTCTGCCGGTGCCGGTGGTCATCACGGCATTCGCTGACAAGAGCTTCACGTTCGTGATGAAGACGCCGCCGGCGACCGTCCTGATCAAGAAGGCGGCGAAGGTGGACAAGGGCTCGAGCAAGCCGCACACCGACAAGGTCGGTTCGATCACGCGCGCTCAAGCCGAAGAAATCGCGAAGACCAAGATGCCGGACCTTACGGCAGCTGATCTGGACGCAGCCGTTCGCACCATCGCTGGTAGCGCACGCTCGATGGGCATCACTGTGGAGGGCGTGTAAATGGCTAAGATCTCCAAGCGCCGTCAGGCATTTGCCGCCAAGGTCGACCGTCAGAAGCTGTATGCGATCGAAGACGCACTGGCACTCGTGAAGGAATGCGCGAGCGCGAAGTTCGACGAATCGATCGACGTCGCAGTTCAGCTCGGCATCGATGCGAAGAAGTCGGACCAGGTCGTTCGTGGTTCGGTCGTTCTGCCGGCAGGTACGGGCAAGTCGGTTCGCGTTGCCGTGTTCGCGCAAGGCGAGAAGGCCGAGCAGGCTCGTGCAGCAGGCGCGGAAATCGTCGGTATGGAAGACCTGGCTGAGCAGATCAAGGCTGGCCAGATGGACTTCGACATCGTGATCGCTTCGCCGGACACGATGCGTATCGTCGGTACGCTCGGTCAGATCCTCGGCCCGCGCGGCCTGATGCCGAACCCGAAGGTCGGCACGGTCACGCCGGACGTCGCGACGGCAGTCAAGAACGCGAAGGCTGGTCAGGTGCAATTCCGTGTCGACAAGGCCGGTATCATCCACGCGACCATCGGCCGTGCATCGTTCGAAGCAGCTGCACTGCGCTCAAACCTGTCGGCACTGATCGAAGCGCTGCAGAAGGCGAAGCCGGCAACGAGCAAGGGTGTCTACCTGCGCAAGGTCGCACTGTCGAGCACGATGGGCGTTGGCCTGCGTGTCGACCAAGCTACGCTGGCAGCACAGTAAGCAAGTATTCGGGCCGCTTCGTTCGCGAAGCGGCCTACATGGGCTTTGGGCGGTTGTTCGTGCAGTAGGGCGGGCAACCGGTTATCAAAGACCGTTGGTGGGGCGCAGCAGGCAGGCGATCCCTTAATTCAAGCCAACGCAGATGGCGAACCCGAAAAAGTTTTGCAGTGGTGAAGCCGCAGGTCGTGAAGCGATTCACGGCGTGAGGTGGAAATACTCCTAACGAGGTCGGACGCCGTTGTTGAACGAGGTGCGTGAGGTTTCGGCCATGCCGGCCGCACCGAACGTATCGTTTCTGGAGGCTAACCGTGCCGCTTAATAGAGAAGACAAGCAAGCCGTCGTCGCTGAGGTTGCCGCGCAAGTCGCGAAGGCCCAGACCGTTGTGCTGGCTGAGTATCGTGGAATTGCGGTTGGCGATCTGACCAAGCTGCGCGCGCAAGCGCGTGAGAAGCAGGTGTACCTGCGCGTGTTGAAGAACACGCTGGCGCGTCGCGCTGTTGAAGGTACGCCGTTTGCTCCGCTGGCAGAGCAGATGACTGGTCCGTTGATCTACGGCATCTCTGAAGATGCAATTGCCGCTGCTAAGGTCGTCAACGACTTCAGCAAGGGCAATGACAAGTTGGTCATCAAGGCTGGTTCGTTCGATGGCAAGGTGATGGACAAGGCTGGCGTGCAAGCGCTGGCAAGCATCCCGAGCCGTGAAGAACTGCTCTCGAAGCTGCTGTTCGTTATGCAGTCGCCTGTTTCGGGCTTCGCGCGTGCTCTCGCCGCGCTGGCCGAGAAGAAGCAAGCGGAAGCTGCGTAAGCGAACATGCATCAGCGTCACTGATCGCTGGCTGTATTCGAATTCAATTTAGGAGTATTTCAAATGGCAATCGCAAAAGAAGACATCCTGGCAGCAGTCGAAGGGATGACCGTTCTGGAACTGAACGAACTGGTCAAGGCATTCGAAGAGAAGTTTGGCGTGTCGGCAGCTGCAGTGGCAGTCGCTGGCCCGGCAGGCGGCGGCGCTGCTGCTGCTGCAGAAGAGAAGACCGAATTCACGGTCGTCCTGACTGAAGCAGGCAGCAACAAGGTTGCAGTCATCAAGGCAGTTCGCGAACTGACGGGCCTGGGCCTGAAGGAAGCGAAGGACGTCGTTGACGGCGCACCGAAGGCTGTCAAGGAAGGCGTCGACAAGGCTGCTGCTGACGAAGCCAAGAAGAAGCTGGAAGACGCGGGCGCGAAGGTCGAAGTCAAGTAAGTTTCGACGCGCTGTGCGAAGGCTGGCGGTATTTTCACCGCCGGCCTTTTTGTGCTTTGTGGGGACGTTATTCTGGCACTCTTTTGGGAGCCCGAATAATCGGCCCCAGAAGCCAAAGAAAACCGCCAAATCGTTGTCAATGGTCACGATTGGCGTTTCTCTTTGTCTTCTGAAGCGACTGCAGAAGGCAAGTTTGGTCGGGTAGCGGGCAACACAGGCATCCGCTGCCGTCAGCCAGCGGTTGGTAGCGGCCAACCACCAAGCTTCTCGGCTCGTTCAAGCCATCGGGCGGCCATCGGGTCTCAGTCGGTGAACACTCGGGTTAGAAACGTCCAGGTATCCCGCCTCGACAGCACCCGCCGTGATTCGGAGATCGTATGCAATATTCCTTCACCGAGAAGAAGCGCATTCGCAAGAGTTTCGCGAAGCGCCCCATCGTTCACCAAGTTCCGTTCTTGCTGGCTACCCAGCTTGAATCATTCAGCACGTTTCTGCAAGCCGATGTGCCGGGCACGCAACGCAAGCCTGAAGGTTTGCAGGCCGCCTTCACATCGGTATTTCCCATTGTTTCGCACAACGGTTTCGCGCGCCTCGAGTTCGTGAGCTATGCGCTGTCCTCGCCGGCATTCAACATCAAGGAATGCCAGCAGCGGGGCCTGACGTACTGCTCCGCGCTGCGCGCGAAGGTCCGCCTCGTCATCCTCGACAAGGAATCGCCGAACAAGCCGGTCGTCAAGGAAGTGAAGGAGCAGGAAGTGTACATGGGCGAAATTCCGCTCATGACGCCGACGGGCTCGTTCGTCATCAACGGCACCGAGCGTGTCATCGTCTCGCAGCTGCACCGTTCGCCGGGCGTGTTCTTCGAACACGACAAGGGCAAGACGCACAGCTCGGGCAAGCTGCTGTTCTCGGCACGGATCATTCCGTACCGCGGCTCGTGGCTCGACTTCGAATTCGATCCGAAGGACATCCTGTACTTCCGCGTCGACCGTCGCCGCAAGATGCCGGTCACGATCCTGCTGAAGGCCATCGGCCTCACGCCGGAACAGATCCTCGCGAACTTCTTCGTGTTCGACAACTTCACGCTGATGGACGAAGGCGCGCAACTCGAGTTCGTGCCCGAGCGCCTGCGTGGTGAAGTCGCGCGCTTCGACATCACGGATCGCGACGGCAAGGTCATCGTCCAGAAGGACAAGCGGATCAACGCGAAGCACATTCGCGACCTCGAAGCCGCGAAGACCAAGTTCATCTCGGTGCCGGAAGACTATCTGCTCGGCCGCGTGCTGGCGAAGAACGTCGTCGACGGCGACACCGGCGAAGTGATCGCGAGCGCGAACGACGAAGTCACGGAAAGCGTGCTCGAGAAGCTGCGCGAAGCGGGCATCAAGGAAATCCAGACGCTCTACACGAACGATCTGGACCAGGGTCCGTACATCTCGTCGACCCTGCGTGTCGACGAAACGACCGACAAGACGGCCGCGCGCATTGCGATCTACCGCATGATGCGTCCGGGCGAGCCGCCGACCGAAGAAGCGGTCGAGGCGCTGTTCAACCGTCTGTTCTACAGCGAAGAAGCGTACGACCTGTCGAAGGTCGGCCGTATGAAGTTCAACCGCCGCGTCAGCCGTGACGAGATCACCGGCCCGATGACGCTGCAGGACGACGACATCCTCGCGACGATCAAGATCCTCGTCGAGCTGCGCAACGGCAAGGGCGAAGTGGACGACATCGACCACCTCGGCAACCGCCGCGTGCGTTGTGTCGGCGAACTGGCGGAAAACCAGTTCCGCGCGGGTCTCGTGCGTGTCGAGCGCGCGGTCAAGGAACGCCTCGGCCAGGCCGAAAGCGAAAACCTGATGCCGCACGACCTGATCAACTCGAAGCCGATTTCGTCGGCGATTCGCGAGTTCTTCGGTTCGTCGCAGCTGTCGCAGTTCATGGACCAGACCAACCCGCTGTCGGAAATCACGCACAAGCGCCGTGTTTCCGCACTGGGCCCGGGCGGTCTGACGCGCGAACGCGCAGGCTTCGAAGTTCGTGACGTGCACCCGACCCACTATGGCCGCGTGTGCCCGATCGAAACGCCGGAAGGTCCGAACATCGGCCTGATCAACTCGCTCGCACTGTACGCGCACCTGAACGAGTACGGCTTCCTCGAGACGCCGTACCGCAAGGTCGTGGACAGCAAGGTGACCGACCAGATCGATTACCTGTCGGCGATCGAGGAAGGCCGCTACATGATCGCTCAGGCGAACGCCGCGATCGACGAGAACGGCCAGCTGGTCGACGAACTCGTGTCGTCGCGTGAAGCCGGCGAAACGATGATGGTCACGCCGGACCGTATCCAGTACATGGACGTCGCGCCGTCGCAGATCGTGTCGGTTGCAGCATCGCTGATCCCGTTCCTCGAACACGACGATGCGAACCGTGCACTGATGGGTTCGAACATGCAGCGTCAGGCCGTGCCGTGTCTGCGTCCGGAGAAGCCGGTCGTCGGTACGGGCATCGAGCGCACCTGTGCGGTCGACTCGGGTACGACGGTTCAGGCGTTCCGTGGCGGCGTCGTCGACTATGTCGACGCAGGCCGTATCGTGATTCGCGTGAACGATGACGAAGCCGTCGCGGGTGAAGTCGGTGTCGACATCTACAACCTGATCAAGTACACGCGTTCGAACCAGAACACGAACATCAACCAGCGTCCGATCGTGAAGATGGGCGACAAGGTCTCGCGCGGCGACGTGCTGGCCGACGGCGCCTCGACGGACCTGGGCGAGCTCGCGCTCGGCCAGAACATGCTGATCGCGTTCATGCCGTGGAACGGCTACAACTTCGAGGATTCGATCCTGATCTCGGAGAAGGTGGTCGCCGACGATCGCTACACGTCGATCCACATCGAAGAGCTGAACGTCGTTGCACGCGACACGAAGCTCGGGCCGGAAGAAATCACGCGCGACATCTCGAACCTGGCGGAAGTCCAGCTCGGCCGTCTCGACGAATCGGGCATCGTGTACATCGGTGCGGAAGTCGAAGCGGGCGACGTGCTGGTCGGCAAGGTCACGCCGAAGGGCGAGACCCAGCTGACGCCGGAAGAGAAGCTGCTGCGCGCGATCTTCGGCGAGAAGGCATCGGACGTGAAGGACACGTCGCTGCGCGTGCCGTCGGGCATGAGCGGTACCGTGATCGACGTCCAGGTGTTCACGCGTGAAGGCATCCAGCGCGACAAGCGTGCGCAACAGATCATCGACGACGAACTGAAGCGCTACCGTCTCGACCTGAACGACCAGCTGCGCATCGTGGAAGGCGACGCGTTCCAGCGTCTCGCGCGCATGCTCGTGGGCAAGGTCGCGAACGGCGGCCCGAAGAAGCTCGCGAAGGGTACGAAGATCGACCAGGCTTACCTGGAAGACCTCGACCACTACCACTGGTTCGACATCCGCCTGGCGGACGACGAAGCAGCGGCGCAGCTCGAAGCGATCAAGAACTCGATCGAAGAAAAGCGTCACCAGTTCGACCTCGCGTTCGAAGAGAAGCGCAAGAAGCTCACGCAAGGCGACGAACTGCCGCCGGGCGTGCTGAAGATGGTCAAGGTGTACCTCGCGGTGAAGCGCCGTCTGCAGCCTGGCGACAAGATGGCAGGCCGTCACGGTAACAAGGGTGTCGTGTCGAAGATCGTCCCGATCGAAGACATGCCGTACATGGCCGATGGCCGTCCGGCTGACGTCGTGCTGAACCCGCTCGGCGTGCCGTCGCGGATGAACGTGGGTCAGGTTCTGGAAGTGCACCTCGGCTGGGCCGCGAAGGGCCTCGGCTGGCGTATCGGCGAAATGCTGCAGCGCCAGGCGAAGATCGAGGAAATGCGTTCGTTCCTGACGAAGATCTACAACGACTCGGGTCGCAAGGAAGATCTGGAAAGCTTCACCGACGACGAGATCCTCGAACTCGCGAAGAACCTGCGCGAAGGCGTGCCGTTCGCGACGCCGGTGTTCGACGGTGCGACCGAGGAAGAAATGGGCAAGATGCTCGACCTCGCGTTCCCGGACGACATCGCCGAACAGCTCGGCATGAACCCGTCGAAGAACCAGGTCCGTCTGTACGACGGCCGCACGGGTGAAATGTTCGAACGTCGCGTGACGCTTGGCTACATGCACTACCTGAAGCTGCACCACTTGGTCGACGACAAGATGCACGCGCGTTCGACCGGCCCGTACTCGCTCGTGACGCAGCAGCCGCTGGGTGGTAAGGCGCAGTTCGGTGGCCAGCGTTTCGGTGAAATGGAAGTGTGGGCACTCGAAGCGTACGGCGCGTCCTACGTGCTGCAGGAAATGCTGACGGTGAAGTCGGACGACGTGAACGGCCGGACCAAGGTCTATGAGAACCTGGTCAAGGGTGATCACGTCATCGATGCAGGCATGCCGGAATCCTTCAACGTGCTCGTGAAGGAAATCCGCTCGCTCGGTATCGATATCGATCTCGACCGCAATTAATCGGACTACGGAGAGAAGGCAATGAAAGCTCTGCTCGATCTATTCAAGCAAGTCCAACAGGAAGAAGTTTTCGACGCGATCAAGATCGGTCTGGCCTCGCCGGACAAGATCCGTTCGTGGTCGTTCGGCGAAGTGAAGAAGCCGGAGACCATCAACTACCGTACGTTCAAGCCGGAACGCGATGGTCTGTTCTGCGCGAAGATCTTCGGGCCGATCAAGGACTACGAGTGCCTGTGCGGCAAGTACAAGCGTCTGAAGCACCGCGGCGTGATCTGCGAGAAGTGCGGCGTCGAAGTGACGCTGGCGAAGGTGCGTCGCGAACGCATGGGCCACATTGAGCTGGCCTCGCCGGTCGCGCACATCTGGTTCCTGAAGTCGCTGCCGTCGCGTCTGGGCATGGTGCTCGACATGACGCTGCGCGACATCGAACGCGTGCTGTATTTCGAAGCGTACGTGGTGATCGAACCGGGCATGACGCCGCTGAAGGCGCGGCAGATCATGACCGAAGAGGATTACTACAACAAGGTCGAGGAATACGGCGACGAATTCCGTGCCGAGATGGGCGCGGAAGGCGTGCGTGAACTGCTGCGCGCGATCAACATCGACGAGCAGGTCGAGACGCTGCGCACCGAGCTGAAGAACACCGGCTCGGAAGCGAAGATCAAGAAGTACGCGAAGCGCCTGAAGGTCCTCGAGGCATTCCAGCGCTCGGGCATCAAGCCCGAGTGGATGATCCTCGAAGTGCTGCCGGTGCTGCCGCCGGAACTGCGTCCGCTCGTGCCGCTGGACGGTGGCCGTTTCGCGACGTCGGACCTGAACGACCTGTATCGCCGCGTGATCAACCGTAACAACCGGTTGAAGCGTCTGCTCGAGCTGAAGGCACCTGAAATCATCGTCCGCAACGAAAAGCGGATGCTGCAGGAAGCCGTCGACTCGCTGCTCGACAACGGTCGTCGCGGCAAGGCGATGACGGGCGCGAACAAGCGTCCGCTGAAGTCGCTCGCCGACATGATCAAGGGTAAGGGCGGTCGTTTCCGTCAGAACCTGTTGGGCAAGCGCGTCGACTACTCGGGCCGTTCGGTCATCGTGGTCGGTCCGACGCTGAAGCTGCACCAGTGCGGTCTGCCGAAGTTGATGGCGCTCGAACTGTTCAAGCCGTTCATCTTCAACAAGCTGGAAGTGATGGGCGTCGCGACGACCATCAAGGCTGCGAAGAAGGAAGTCGAGAACCAGACGCCGGTGGTGTGGGACATCCTCGAAGAGGTGATCCGCGAGCACCCGGTGATGCTGAACCGTGCGCCGACGCTGCACCGTCTCGGTATCCAGGCGTTCGAACCCGTGCTGATCGAAGGCAAGGCGATCCAGCTGCACCCGCTCGTCTGCGCGGCGTTCAACGCCGACTTCGACGGTGACCAGATGGCCGTTCACGTGCCGCTGTCGCTCGAAGCGCAGATGGAAGCGCGTACGCTGATGCTGGCGTCGAACAACGTGCTGTTCCCGGCCAACGGCGATCCGTCGATCGTGCCGTCGCAGGATATCGTGCTGGGTCTGTACTACGCGACCCGCGAAGCGATCAACGCCAAGGGCGAAGGCCTGTCGTTCACCGGCGTGTCGGAAGTGATCCGCGCGTACGAGAACAAGGAAGTCGAGCTGGCGTCGCGCGTCAACGTGCGGATCACCGAAATGGTTCGCAACGAGGACACGTCGGAAGGCGCGCCGCAATTCGTGCCGAAGATCTCGCTGTACGCGACGACCGTCGGTCGCGCGATCCTGTCGGAGATCCTGCCGCACGGCCTGCCGTTCTCGGTGCTGAACAAGCCGCTGAAGAAGAAGGAAATCTCGCGCCTGATCAACACCGCATTCCGCAAGTGCGGTCTGCGTGCGACGGTCGTGTTCGCCGACCAGCTGATGCAGTCGGGTTTCCGTCTCGCGACGCGTGCCGGTATTTCGATCTGCGTGGACGACATGCTCGTGCCGCCGCAGAAGGAAACGATCGTCGGTGACGCCGCGAAGAAGGTGAAGGAGTACGACCGCCAGTACATGTCGGGTCTCGTCACCGCGCAGGAACGCTACAACAACGTGGTCGACATCTGGTCGGCAACGTCGGAAGCGGTCGGCAAGGCGATGATGGAGCAGCTGTCGACGGAGCCGGTGACGGACCGCGACGGCAACGAGACGCGCCAGGAGTCGTTCAACTCGATCTACATGATGGCCGACTCGGGCGCCCGGGGTTCGGCGGTGCAGATTCGTCAGCTGGCCGGTATGCGAGGCCTGATGGCGAAGCCGGACGGCTCGATTATCGAGACGCCGATTACCGCGAACTTCCGCGAAGGCCTGAACGTGTTGCAGTACTTCATCTCGACCCACGGTGCACGTAAGGGTCTGGCTGATACGGCACTGAAGACCGCGAACTCGGGTTACCTGACGCGTCGTCTCGTCGACGTCACGCAGGATCTGGTGGTGGTCGAGGACGATTGCGGCACGTCGAACGGCGTGGCGATGAAGGCGCTGGTCGAAGGCGGTGAAGTCGTCGAAGCGCTGCGCGACCGTATCCTCGGCCGCGTCGCGGTCGCGGACGTCGTGAACCCGGAAACGCAGGAAACGCTGTACGAATCGGGCACGCTGCTCGACGAAACGGCGGTCGAGGAAATCGAACGCCTCGGCATCGACGAAGTGCGCGTGCGCACGCCGCTGACCTGCGAAACGCGTTACGGTCTGTGCGCGGCCTGCTACGGCCGTGACCTGGGCCGCGGCTCGCTCGTGAACGTCGGCGAAGCAGTCGGCGTGATCGCGGCACAGTCGATCGGTGAACCGGGCACGCAGCTGACGATGCGTACGTTCCACATCGGTGGTGCGGCATCGCGTGCGGCAGTGGCGTCGTCGGTCGAAGCGAAGAGCAACGGTATCGTGCGCTTCACGGCCACGATGCGTTACGTCACCAACGCGAAGGGCGAGCAGATCGTCATTTCGCGTTCGGGCGAGGCGCTGATCACCGACGATATCGGCCGCGAGCGTGAACGTCACAAAATCCCGTACGGCGCGACGCTGTTGCAGCTCGACGGCGCGGCGATCAAGGCCGGCACGCAGCTGGCGACGTGGGATCCGATGACGCGTCCGATCATCACCGAGTACGGTGGTACGGTGAAGTTCGAGAACGTCGAGGAAGGCGTGACCGTCGCGAAGCAGATCGACGACGTGACCGGCCTGTCGACGCTGGTCGTGATCGACGTGAAGCGTCGTGGTTCGCAAGCTTCGAAGAGCGTGCGTCCGCAGGTGAAACTGCTCGACGCAAACGGCGAGGAAGTGAAGATCCCGGGCACGGAACACGCAGTGCAGATCGGCTTCCAGGTCGGCGCACTGATCACCGTGAAGGACGGCCAGCAAGTGCAGGTGGGTGAAGTGCTTGCACGTATCCCGACCGAAGCGCAGAAGACGCGTGACATTACCGGCGGTCTGCCGCGGGTGGCGGAACTGTTCGAAGCGCGTTCGCCGAAGGATGCCGGCATTCTCGCGGAAGTCACCGGTACGACGTCGTTCGGCAAGGACACGAAGGGCAAGCAGCGTCTCGTCATCACGGACCTCGAAGGCAATCAGCACGAGTTCCTGATCGCGAAGGAAAAGCAGGTGCTGGTCCACGATGCTCAGGTCGTCAACAAGGGCGAAATGATCGTGGACGGCCCGGCCGATCCGCACGACATCCTGCGTCTGCAGGGTATCGAGGCGCTGTCGCGCTACATCGTCGACGAAGTGCAGGACGTGTATCGTCTGCAGGGCGTGAAGATCAACGACAAGCACATCGAGGTGATCGTTCGCCAGATGCTGCGTCGTGTGCAGATCACCGACAACGGTGATACGCGCTTCATCCCGGGCGAACAGGTCGAGCGTTCCGACATGCTGGACGAGAACGATCGCATGATCGCCGAGGACAAGCGCCCGGCTTCGTACGACAACGTGCTCCTCGGTATCACGAAGGCGTCGCTGTCGACCGACTCGTTCATCTCGGCGGCATCGTTCCAGGAAACGACCCGCGTGCTGACCGAAGCGGCGATCATGGGCAAGCGCGACGATCTGCGTGGCCTGAAGGAAAACGTGATCGTCGGCCGTCTGATTCCGGCCGGTACGGGTCTCGCGTTCCACAAGGCGCGCAAGGCGAAGGAGATGTCCGACCGCGAGCGTTTCGACCAGATCGCTGCGGAAGAGGCATTCGACTTCGGTACGCCGAGCGCGCCGGCGGAAGAGCCGCAACACCCGGCAGCCGAGTAAGCACGGGCGGCGCGAGCCGCCTTACGTTGCTGTATTCGCTGTCATCGAAGCCGCCCGGTCCGCCGGGCGGTTTTTTTTATCCGTCGTTCACGTGCATGACGGGCTTGCCGCACGGCTGCGCAGGCCCGTCATGCGCGCGCACGAACCCTGTCCGATGGGCCAACGTTGCACGATTCGCCGCGCGCTGCGCGAGCGGGTTGTTAAAATTGCGGTCATCGTTCCGCCGTCCTCCTTCTCATTCATGTCCCGCGCCCTCGAAATCCTCGACGAAGTCTTTGGTTATTCCGCATTTCGCGGCCAGCAGGGCGAAATCGTCGAGCACGTCGCCGGCGGCGGCGATTGCCTCGTGCTGATGCCGACCGGCGGCGGCAAGTCGCTGTGCTACCAGATTCCGGCGCTGCTGCGCCGCGAGGCGGGGCAGGGCGCGGGCATCGTCGTGTCGCCGCTGATCGCGCTGATGCAGGACCAGGTCGCCGCGCTCAGCGAAGTCGGCGTGCGCGCGGCGTATCTGAACTCGACGCTGTCGGGCGCCGAAGCCGCGGCGACCGAGCGCGCGCTGCGCGAAGGCGAGATCGATCTGCTGTACGTGGCGCCCGAGCGGCTGATGACGGGGCGCTTCCTCGAGCTGCTCGAACGCGCGAGGATCGGCCTGTTCGCAATCGATGAGGCACACTGCGTGTCGCAGTGGGGTCACGACTTCCGTCCCGAATACATTCAGCTGTCGGTGTTGCACGAGCGCTTCCCGTCGGTGCCGCGTATCGCGCTGACGGCCACCGCCGACGCGATCACGCGCGACGAGATCATCCATCGCCTCGCGCTCGACGATGCACGCGTATTCGTGTCGAGCTTCGATCGCCCGAACATCCGCTACCGGATCGTCGAGAAGGACAACGCGCGCTCGCAGCTGCTCGACTTCATCCGCGCGGAGCATACGAACGCGGACGGCACGACCGACGCGGGCGTCGTCTACTGCCTGTCGCGCCGCAAGGTCGAGGAAACGGCCGAATGGCTGAAGGCGCAGGGAGTGCGTGCGCTGCCGTACCACGCGGGGATGGAGTTCGAGGTGCGGCAGAAGCACCAGGAAATGTTCCAGCGCGAGGAAGGCGTCGTGATGTGCGCGACCATCGCGTTCGGCATGGGCATCGACAAGCCGGACGTGCGCTTCGTCGCGCACCTCGATTTGCCCAAGAGCGTCGAAGGCTATTACCAGGAAACGGGCCGTGCGGGCCGCGACGGGATGCCGGCGAACGCGTGGATGGCGTATGGCCTCGGCGACGTCGTCCAGCAGCGCAAGATGATCGACGAGTCGGATGCGGACGACGCGCACAAGCGCGTCCAGACGTCGAAGCTCGACGCGCTGCTCGGGCTGTGCGAGACGATCTCGTGCCGCCGCGTGCGATTGCTGAACTACTTCGGCGAGGCGAGCCAGCCGTGCGGCAACTGCGACACCTGCCTCGAGCCGCCCGATTCGTGGGATGCGACGCGCGAGGCGCAGATGGCGCTGTCGTGCGTGTTCCGCGCACAGCGCGCGAGTGGCTTCAATTTCGGCTCGAGCCATCTGATCGAGATCCTGCGCGGTGGCCGCACCGAGAAGGTGCTGCAGCGCGGTCACGACCAGCTCAGTACGTTCGGGATCGGCGCGTCGCTGTCCGAGCCCGAGTGGCGCGCGATTTTCCGGCAGCTCGTCGCATACGGCTATCTGGCGGTCGACCATGGCGGATTCGGCGCGCTCATGTTGACCGAGGCCGCGAAGCCGGTGCTGAAGAATGAGGAGAAGGTCACGCTGCGTCGCTATGTGAAGCCGCAGCGCACGCGCCAGTCGTCCAGCCGCGGCGGCACGCGTGTCGACCCGACGGCCGGCATGGGCGCGCGCGAGCGGGCCCGCTGGGATGCGTTGCGTGCGTGGCGCGCGGAAACCGCGAAGTCCGACGGTGTGCCGGCCTATGTGATCTTCCACGACGCCACGCTCGCCGAAATCGCGCGAAATGCGCCCGAGACCATCGAGGACCTGCGCCATATCCCCGGCATGGGCGTGCGCAAGCTCGAGCGCTTCGGCGACGAGCTCATCGACGTCGTCGAGTCGGCATGACACAGGCGTTCCGACCCTTCCGGTAAACCGCTCGCGCGGCCGGCAAATCACGCAAGCCGTTGACTTAGTTGGTATTTCCGGAATATGATGTTGGGTTCCGGTATTCGGCAGGTCACGTCGCGTTCCAACGTTCGTGTCCGTATCGCCGGTGTCGGAAGTCAACTGTGCGTCGATTCTCGCTTTGCCCGAAATCGATGTGCAGATTTTGTTCAATTTCAGGAATAAACAATGCCAACCATCAACCAACTGGTTCGCAAAGGCCGTCAGTCGGAAACGACGAAGAGCAAGAGCCCGGCCCTGCAGGACTGCCCCCAGCGTCGCGGCGTGTGCACCCGTGTGTACACGACGACGCCGAAGAAGCCGAACTCGGCACTCCGTAAGGTCGCCAAGGTTCGTCTGACGAACGGCTTCGAAGTGATTTCGTACATCGGCGGTGAAGGCCACAACCTGCAGGAGCACTCGGTTGTGCTGATCCGCGGCGGCCGTGTGAAGGACTTGCCGGGTGTGCGTTACCACATGGTTCGCGGCTCGCTGGATACCCAGGGCGTCAAGGACCGTAAGCAAGCGCGCTCGAAGTACGGCGCGAAGCGTGCAAAGGCTGCCAAGTAAGCAGTTTTTGATCAGGGATCGCCCAAGGGCGGTCAAGGCGGGAGTGCCGGATTGCCGGTGCTGTCGAGTAAGTGGTCACCCGGCCAAGCTGGTTAGTCGTGAAGATGTGATCGGGTTTGTTGGTGGCCGCGGGGCTGGATACAGCTCCAACTGAACAGGTAAAGGAAGAATCATGCCGCGTCGTCGCGAAGTCCCCAAGCGGGAAGTGTTGCCGGATCCGAAGTTCGGCAACGTTGATGTAGCCAAGTTCATGAACATGCTGATGCTGTCCGGCAAGAAGTCGGTCGCAGAGCGCATCGTTTATGGCGCATTCGAACAAATCCAGACCAAGGGTGGCAAGGACCCGCTGGAAGTGTTCACGGTTGCGCTCAACAACGTGAAGCCGGTGGTCGAAGTGAAGAGCCGCCGCGTTGGTGGTGCCAACTATCAGGTTCCGGTCGAAGTGCGCCCGTCGCGTCGTATGGCATTGGCGATGCGCTGGCTGCGCGAGGCTGCGAAGAAGCGCAGCGAGAAGTCGATGGCTCTGCGCCTGGCAGGTGAACTCTCCGAAGCGGCCGAAGGCCGTGGCGGCGCGATGAAGAAGCGCGACGAAGTTCACCGCATGGCAGAAGCCAACCGCGCGTTCTCGCATTTCCGTTTCTAAGCGCCTGTCAGGGCTGTTAGCGGAAATAAATTCCGGGCGGGTGCGCTTTTCAGGCGCCTCGCCCGTTTGTGTTGAAGCATGATGCAGCAGGGCTGCATCATGTCATCCCAGTAGAGGATCAAAGTGGCTCGCAAGACTCCTATCGAGCGCTACCGAAATATCGGTATTAGCGCTCACATCGACGCCGGCAAAACGACGACGACCGAGCGCATTCTGTTTTACACCGGTGTGAACCACAAGATCGGTGAAGTCCACGACGGCGCAGCCACGATGGACTGGATGGAGCAGGAACAGGAGCGTGGCATCACGATCACGTCCGCTGCTACCACGGCCTTCTGGAAGGGCATGGGCGGCAACTATCCGGAACACCGCATCAACATCATCGACACCCCGGGCCACGTCGACTTCACGATTGAAGTGGAGCGTTCGATGCGCGTGCTCGACGGCGCGTGCATGGTGTACTGCGCAGTGGGCGGCGTGCAGCCGCAGTCGGAAACGGTGTGGCGCCAGGCCAACAAGTACAAGGTTCCCCGTCTCGCGTTCGTCAACAAGATGGACCGTACCGGCGCGAACTTCTTCAAGGTCTACGACCAGCTCCGTCTGCGCCTGAAGGCGAACCCGGTTCCGGTCGTGGTGCCGATCGGTGCGGAAGAAGGTTTCAAGGGTGTCGTCGACCTGATCAAGATGAAGGCGATCATTTGGGACGAGGCATCGCAAGGTACCAAGTTCGACTACGTGGACATCCCGGCGGAACTCGTCGACACGTGCAACGAATGGCGCGAAAAGATGGTCGAAGCGGCTGCCGAGTCGAACGAAGACCTGATGAACAAGTACCTCGAAGCGGGCGAGCTGTCCGAAGCCGAGATCGTGAAGGGTCTGCGTGACCGTACGATCGCGTGCGAAATTCAGCCGATGCTGTGCGGTACCGCGTTCAAGAACAAGGGCGTGCAGCGCATGCTCGACGCCGTGATCGATTTCCTGCCGTCGCCGGTCGACATCCCGCCGGTTACGGGTGAACTCGAAAATGGCGAGAAGACGGAGCGCCGTGCGTCCGACGACGAGAAGTTCGCGGCACTCGCGTTCAAGATCATGACCGACCCGTTCGTCGGCCAGCTGATCTTCTTCCGCGTCTACTCGGGCGTCGTCAATTCGGGCGACACGCTGCTCAATGCGACCAAGGACAAGAAAGAGCGTCTCGGCCGTATTCTGCAGATGCACGCGAACCAGCGTGAAGAAATCAAGGAAGTTCGCGCAGGC
This sequence comes from Burkholderia sp. B21-005, assembly GCF_020843965.1. NCBI lineage: Bacteria > Pseudomonadati > Pseudomonadota > Betaproteobacteria > Burkholderiales > Burkholderiaceae > Burkholderia > Burkholderia sp. B21-005. The sequence continues at coordinate 305,660 of NZ_CP086301.1, forward strand.
GACATCGCTGCTGCGGTCGGCCTGAAGGAAGCGACCACGGGCGACACGTTGTGCGATCCGGCACATCCGATCGTGCTCGAACGCATGATTTTCCCGGAGCCGGTGATTTCGCAGGCCGTCGAGCCGAAGACGAAGGCTGACCAGGAGAAGATGGGCCTGGCGCTCAACCGTCTCGCTCAGGAAGATCCGTCGTTCCGCGTGCAGACCGACGAAGAGTCGGGTCAAACCATCATTTCGGGCATGGGCGAGCTCCACCTCGAAATTCTGGTCGACCGGATGAAGCGTGAATTCGGCGTGGAAGCAACCGTCGGCAAGCCGCAGGTGGCCTACCGCGAAACCATTCGCAAGTCGGCCGCGGACGTCGAAGGCAAGTTCGTCAAGCAGTCGGGTGGTCGTGGTCAGTATGGCCATGCGGTCATTACGCTCGAGCGCAGCGAACTGGGCAAGGGCTACGAGTTCGTCGACGCGATCAAGGGCGGCGTGATTCCGCGCGAATACATCCCGTCGGTTGACAAGGGTATCCAGGAAACGCTGAAGAGCGGCGTGCTGGCAGGCTTCCCGGTTGTCGACGTGAAGGTCACGCTGACGTTCGGTTCGTACCACGACGTCGACTCGAACGAAAATGCGTTCCGCATGGCCGGTTCGATGGCGTTCAAGGAAGCGATGCGTCGTGCGGATCCGGTTCTGCTCGAGCCGATGATGGCCGTGGAAGTGGAAACGCCGGAAGACTTCATGGGTAACGTGATGGGTGACCTGTCGGGTCGTCGCGGCATCATCCAGGGCATGGATGACATGGTAGGCGGCGGCAAGATCGTGCGCGCCGAAGTGCCGCTGTCGGAAATGTTCGGCTACTCGACGTCGCTGCGTTCGCTGACGCAGGGTCGCGCAACGTACACGATGGAGTTCAAGCACTACGCTGAAGCTCCGAAGAACGTTGCAGAAGCGATCATCAGCGCGAAGACGAAGTAATTCGTTATCACAATCGATTATTTTTGAAAGAAGAGAATCATGGCAAAAGGTAAATTCGAGCGGACGAAGCCGCACGTGAACGTTGGTACGATTGGTCACGTTGACCACGGCAAGACGACGCTGACGGCAGCGATCACGACGGTTCTGACGAAGAAGTTCGGCGGCGAAGCGAAGGCATACGACCAGATCGACGCGGCACCGGAAGAAAAGGCGCGCGGCATCACGATCAACACGGCACACGTCGAGTACGAAACGGCTAACCGCCACTACGCACACGTCGACTGCCCGGGCCACGCTGACTATGTGAAGAACATGATCACGGGCGCGGCGCAGATGGACGGCGCGATCCTGGTTTGCTCGGCAGCAGACGGCCCGATGCCGCAAACGCGTGAGCACATCCTGCTGGCGCGTCAGGTTGGCGTTCCGTACATCATCGTGTTCCTGAACAAGTGCGACATGGTGGACGACGCTGAACTGCTCGAGCTGGTCGAGATGGAAGTTCGCGAACTCCTGTCGAAGTACGACTTCCCGGGCGACGACACGCCGATCGTGAAGGGTTCGGCAAAGCTGGCGCTGGAAGGCGACACGGGCGAGCTGGGCGAAGTGGCGATCATGAGCTTGGCAGACGCACTGGACACGTACATCCCGACGCCGGAGCGTGCAGTTGACGGCGCGTTCCTGATGCCGGTGGAAGACGTGTTCTCGATCTCGGGCCGTGGTACGGTTGTGACGGGTCGTGTCGAGCGCGGCATCGTGAAGGTCGGCGAAGAAATCGAAATCGTCGGTATCAAGCCGACGGTGAAGACGACCTGCACGGGCGTTGAAATGTTCCGCAAGCTGCTGGACCAAGGTCAAGCAGGCGACAACGTTGGTATCCTGCTGCGCGGCACGAAGCGTGAAGACGTGGAGCGTGGCCAGGTTCTGGCGAAGCCGGGTTCGATCACGCCGCACACGCACTTCACGGCTGAAGTGTACGTGCTGAGCAAGGACGAAGGCGGCCGTCACACGCCGTTCTTCAACAACTACCGTCCGCAGTTCTACTTCCGTACGACGGACGTGACGGGCTCGATCGAGCTGCCGAAGGACAAGGAAATGGTGATGCCGGGCGACAACGTGTCGATCACGGTGAAGCTGATCGCTCCGATCGCGATGGAAGAAGGTCTGCGCTTCGCAATCCGCGAAGGTGGCCGTACCGTCGGCGCCGGCGTCGTCGCCAAGATCATCGAGTAATATCGACGATCCGCGGATCCCTCCGGGGTCCGCGATTCCACGGTAGGCAGTTGTACCGTCGAAACCGGGTGTCCAGTTTGATCTGGCACCCGGTTTTGTCTTTGTGGTGCGTGCGTCGCTGTATTGACAACGCCCACCACCGCTCCGAATTTTCGTGTAGAATCGCGGGCTTAGCAGTGGAAGTACCGTTCGGGACGTGTCGCCTCGCTCCCCGCAGGCAACAGGTTTCGCGTTCTTTTAGTGTCCGGCGATGCAACATCGCCTCGCTCTTTTCAAGGAATCGTCATGCAGCAACAGAAAATCCGCATTCGCCTGAAGGCTTTCGACTACCGTTTGATCGATCAATCGGCTGCCGAGATCGTCGATACCGCGAAGCGGACTGGTGCAATCGTCCGTGGCCCGGTGCCGCTGCCGACGCGCATCCAGCGTTTTGACATCCTGCGTTCGCCGCACGTCAACAAGACGTCGCGCGATCAGCTCGAAATCCGTACCCACCAGCGCCTGATGGACATCGTCGATCCGACCGACAAGACGGTTGACGCGCTGATGAAGCTCGATCTGCCGGCTGGCGTCGACGTGGAAATCAAGCTGCAGTAAGGCTTTCAGCGCCAACCGGCTTGTCGGGTGGCGCTAAGTCTTTGATTGCTTGCGGAAATCGAGAGGTCGGGCTATAATGCTTGGCTTTTCGCGTATTCGCATAAAAAAGTTGGGCCTTGCGTGCCCGGCATTTTGTAAATCAGCCCCGACCAATCGCAGTCGGGAATGGAGAAAATGATGAGCCTTGGACTCGTAGGTCGCAAGGTTGGCATGACCCGTATCTTCACGGCTGAAGGGGATTCGATTCCCGTCACCGTGCTGGACGTGTCGGACAACCGCGTGACGCAGATCAAGACTGTTGAAACCGACGGCTACACGGCCGTGCAGGTTGCATTCGGCTCCCGCCGCGCATCGCGCGTGACGAAGCCGCTGGCAGGTCATCTCGCCAAAGCCGGTGTAGAAGCCGGTGAAATCCTCAAGGAATTCCGCATTGACGCGGCCAAGGCAGCTGAGCTGTCGAATGGCGCCGTGGTCGGTGCTGATCTTTTCGAAGTAGGCCAGAAGGTCGACGTGCAAGGCGTGTCGATCGGTAAGGGCTACGCCGGTACGATCAAGCGTTACAACTTCTCCTCCGGCCGTGCCACGCACGGTAACTCGCGCTCGCACAATGTGCCGGGCTCGATCGGTATGGCGCAGGATCCGGGTCGTGTTTTCCCGGGTAAGCGCATGACGGGTCACCTCGGTGACGTTACGGTGACGGTGCAGAACCTCGAAATCGCTCGTATCGACGCAGAGCGCAAGCTGCTGCTCGTCAAGGGCGCGATTCCGGGCGCGAAGGGCGGCAAGGTTTTCGTGACGCCGGCCGTCAAGACCAAGGGGGCGAAATAATGGAACTCAAGCTCCTGAACGAAAATGGTCAGGAAGGTGCAGTGGTCAACGCGTCGGACGTCGTGTTCGGTCGTGACTACAACGAAGCGCTGATCCACCAGGTCGTCGTCGCGTACCAGGCGAATGCTCGCCAGGGTAACCGCGCACAGAAGGACCGTGAGCAAGTCAAGCACACCACCAAGAAGCCGTGGCGTCAGAAGGGTACGGGCCGCGCTCGTGCCGGTATGTCGTCGAGCCCGCTGTGGCGTGGCGGTGGTCGCATCTTCCCGAACTCGCCGGAAGAAAACTTCTCGCACAAGGTCAACAAGAAGATGCATCGCGCAGGTCTCTGCTCGATCTTCTCGCAGCTGGCCCGTGAAGGCCGTCTGTCGGTCGTCGAGGACATCATCCTCGAAGCGCCGAAGACCAAGCTGCTGGCTGACAAATTCAAGACCATGGGTCTCGACTCCGTGCTGATCATTACGGATACGGTCGACGAGAACCTGTACCTGGCTTCGCGCAACCTGCCGCACGTGGCGATTGTCGAGCCGCGCTACGCTGACCCGCTGTCGCTGATCTACTTCAAGAAAGTGCTGGTCACGAAGGCTGCGGTCGCCCAGATCGAGGAGTTGCTGTCATGAGCGAGATTCGCAAAAACGATCATCGTTTGATGCAGGTCCTGCTCGCACCGGTGATCTCGGAAAAGGCGACGCTGGTTGCCGACAAGAACGAGCAAGTCGTGTTCGAAGTCGCACCGGATGCCACGAAGCAGGAAGTGAAGGCGGCTGTCGAGCTGCTGTTCAAGGTTGAAGTTGATTCGGTCAACGTGCTGGTCCAGAAGGGCAAGCAAAAGCGTTTCGGCCGTTCGATGGGTCGCCGCAAGGACGTGAAGAAGGCGTACGTTTGCCTGAAGCCCGGCCAGGAAATCAACTTTGAAGCGGAGGCCAAGTAATCATGGCAATCGTGAAAGTTAAACCGACTTCGCCGGGTCGCCGCGCGATGGTCAAGGTGGTCAACAAGAATCTGCACCAGGGCAAGCCGTTCGCGGCACTGCTCGACTCGCAGAGCTCGACCGCCGGCCGTAACAACAACGGCCGTATCACCACGCGTCACAAGGGTGGTGGTCACAAGCAGCACTATCGTATCGTCGATTTCCGTCGCACGAAGGATGGCATCCCGGCAAAGGTCGAGCGTCTCGAGTACGACCCGAACCGTAGCGCGAACATCGCGCTGGTGCTCTACGCAGACGGCGAGCGTCGCTACATCATTGCCCCGAAGGGCCTGACCGTCGGCCAACAGCTGATGTCGGGTTCGGAAGCGCCGATCCGTGCAGGCAACACGCTGCCGATCCGCAACATTCCGGTCGGTACGACGATCCACTGCATCGAGATGCTGCCGGGCAAGGGCGCGCAAATGGCGCGTTCGGCTGGCACGTCGGCCATGCTGCTGGCACGCGAAGGCGTCTACGCGCAGGTTCGTCTGCGTTCGGGCGAAATCCGCCGCGTGCACATCGAGTGCCGTGCAACGATCGGTGAAGTCGGCAACGAAGAGCATAGCCTGCGCCAGATCGGCAAGGCTGGCGCGAACCGCTGGCGCGGTATCCGCCCGACGGTGCGTGGCGTTGCGATGAACCCGGTTGATCACCCGCACGGTGGTGGTGAGGGCAAGACGGCTGCAGGTCGCGACCCGGTGAGCCCGTGGGGTACGCCGGCTAAGGGTTATCGCACCCGCAGCAACAAGCGCACGACGACGATGATCGTTCAGCGCCGTCACAAGCGTTAAGGAGTAGGCAATGGCACGTTCTGTAAAAAAAGGTCCGTTCTGCGACGCCCATTTGCTGAAGAAAGTTGAGGCGGCTGCAGCTTCGCGCGACAAAAAGCCGATCAAGACCTGGTCGCGTCGCTCGACGATTCTGCCGGATTTCATCGGCCTGACGATCGCTGTTCACAACGGCCGTCAACACGTTCCGGTGTACATCTCGGAAAACATGGTCGGCCACAAGCTTGGCGAGTTCGCACTGACCCGTACGTTCAAGGGTCACGCGGCCGACAAGAAGGCCAAGAAATAAGGGGCAATCAAGATGGAAGTGAAAGCAATTCATCGCGGTGCCCGCATCTCGGCGCAAAAAACGCGCCTTGTGGCTGACCAGATCCGCGGTTTGCCGGTCGACAAGGCGCTGAACGTCCTGACGTTCTCGCCGAAGAAGGCGGCTGGCATCGTGAAGAAGGTTGTGCTGTCGGCAATCGCGAATGCGGAGCACAACGAAGGCGCTGATATCGACGAGCTCAAGATCAAGAGCATCTACGTCGACAAGGCTGCATCGCTCAAGCGTTTCACCGCGCGCGCCAAGGGCCGCGGTAACCGCATCGAGAAGCAATCCTGTCACATCACTGTGACGGTCGGGAATTAAGGAGCCATACGATGGGACAGAAAATTCATCCGACTGGCTTCCGCCTGGCTGTCAGCCGCAATTGGGCTTCGCGTTGGTACGCGAACAACAACAATTTCGCGGCGATGCTGCAGGAAGACATCGGTGTTCGTGAGTACCTGAAGAAGAAGCTGAAGAACGCTTCGGTCGGTCGGGTCGTCATCGAGCGTCCGGCAAAGAACGCGCGCATCACGATTTACAGCTCGCGTCCGGGCGTCGTCATCGGCAAGAAGGGCGAGGATATCGAACAGCTGAAGACGGAACTGCAACGCCGCATGGGCGTTCCGGTTCACGTCAACATCGAAGAGATCCGCAAGCCGGAAACCGATGCGCAACTGATCGCTGACTCGATCACGCAACAGCTCGAGCGCCGGATCATGTTCCGTCGCGCGATGAAGCGTGCGATGCAGAACGCGATGCGTCTGGGTGCCCAGGGCATCAAGATCATGAGCGCAGGCCGTCTGAACGGTATCGAAATCGCTCGTACGGAGTGGTATCGCGAAGGTCGCGTGCCCCTTCACACGCTGCGTGCCGATATCGACTACGCGACTTCGGAAGCGAAGACGACCTACGGCATCATCGGTGTCAAGGTGTGGGTATACAAGGGCGACACGCTCGGCCGCAACGATGCGCCGGTGGTCGAAGAAGTAGCCGAAGACAAGCGTCCGCGTCGCAATGCGCGTCCGGGCGACCGTCGTCCGCGCCGTGACGGCGAAGGCGGCGCTCCGGGTGCTCGCCGTGGCGCACCGCGCCGTGGCGCCGGCAAGCCCGAAGACGGCAAGACTGGAGAATAACGATGCTGCAACCGAAACGCAGAAAGTATCGTAAAGAGCAGAAGGGGCGTAACACCGGCAAGGCGACGCGCGGCAACGCAGTGTCGTTCGGTGATTTCGGCCTGAAGGCGATCGGTCGCGGTCGTTTGACCGCACGTCAAATTGAAGCTGCGCGTCGTGCAATGACGCGTCACATCAAGCGTGGCGGTCGTATCTGGATCCGGATCTTCCCGGACAAGCCGATTTCGCAGAAGCCGGCCGAAGTACGTATGGGTAACGGTAAGGGTAACCCGGAGTACTACGTCGCAGAGATCCAGCCGGGCAAGATGCTCTATGAAATGGACGGCGTAACCGAAGAACTGGCACGCGAAGCGTTCCGTCTGGCTGCAGCCAAGCTGCCGCTGAAGACGGCATTCATCGTGCGCCAGCTCGGCGCCTAAGGAGAAAACATGAAGGCTTCCGAACTTCTCCAGAAAGACCAGGCCGCGCTCAACAAGGAGCTGGCGGACCTGCTGAAGGCGCAATTCGGCCTGCGCATGCAACTCGCGACCCAGCAGCTCACGAACACGAGCCAGCTGAAGAAGGTTCGTCGCGACATCGCACGTGTGCGGACCGTCATGACTCAGAAGGCGAACCAGAAATGAACGATAGCGTGAAAACCTCGCTGAAGCGGACGCTGGTCGGTCGGGTCGTCAGCAACAAGATGGACAAGACCGTCACCGTGCTGATCGAGCACCGCGTCAAGCACCCGATCTACGGCAAGTATGTCGTGCGCTCCAAGAAGTACCACGCGCATGATGAAGCGAACACCTGCAACGAAGGCGATCTCGTCGAAATCCAGGAAACCCGTCCTGTTTCGAAGACGAAGGCCTGGACGGTGTCGCGCCTCGTCGAAGCGGCTCGCGTGATCTAAGCGGGTCCGTGCAGTAGGCAGTAACAGGCACTTTTCAACGAAGTGCTTGAAATCGCAAAGTTTTTGCTTGCGTGACCAGGATTATTTGTTATAATCCTGGTCTTCCCTCTTTATGGGAGCCCCGTCGCGGGCGAAGTTGGTGGGGGAAGCGGACTGGCGCCAGCCTGTCCGAAAGATTCACCGAATTGCGATGGCGGGTTTCGTTTGCCGTCGCTGCTGTTCCAACCCAAGCAGCCGATTGGCTGACGGGACCAAGACTGACCGAATGCATCATGGTGGTGCATCCGGATTAAGTTGGGAAAGACAAACCATGATCCAGACCGAATCTCGGCTCGAAGTAGCCGACAACACGGGTGCGCGTGAAGTCATGTGCATCAAGGTGCTCGGCGGCTCGAAGCGTCGTTATGCCGGCATTGGCGACATCATCAAGGTGACCGTCAAAGAAGCAACGCCGCGCGGGCGCGTGAAGAAAGGCGAAATCTACAACGCCGTGGTGGTCCGCACCGCCAAGGGTGTTCGCCGTCAAGACGGCTCGCTGATCAAGTTCGACGGCAACGCCGCTGTGCTTTTGAATAACAAGCTTGAGCCGATCGGCACCCGCATCTTCGGGCCGGTGACGCGTGAGCTGCGTAGCGAACGATTCATGAAGATCGTTTCGCTGGCGCCGGAAGTGCTGTAAGGAGTCGCGATGAACAAGATTCGCAAAGGTGACGAAGTTATCGTCGTCACTGGTAAGGACAAGGGCAAGCGCGGCGTCGTGCTGGCTGTCGGTGCTGAACATGTGACGGTTGAAGGTATCAACCTCGTCAAGAAGCATGTGAAGCCGAACCCGATGAAGGGTACGACGGGCGGTGTGGAAGCGAAGACGATGCCCCTGCATATTTCGAACGTCGCACTGGTCGACGCGAATGGCAAGGCGTCGCGTGTTGGCATCAAGGTCGAGGAAGGCAAGAAAGTTCGCTTCCTGAAGACGACCGGTGCCGTACTGAGCGCCTGACGCAGCGGAGTAAAAAATGGCTCGTTTTCAAGAGTTTTACAAAGAAAAGGTTGTGCCCGGCCTGATCGAGAAGTTCGGTTACAAGTCGGTCATGGAAGTGCCGCGCATCACCAAGATCACGCTGAACATGGGTCTTGGCGAAGCGATCGCTGACAAGAAGATCATCGAGAACGCCGTTGGCGACCTCACGAAGATCGCCGGTCAGAAGCCGGTCGTCACGAAGGCACGCAAGGCAATCGCAGGCTTCAAGATCCGCCAGGGCTACCCGATTGGCGCGATGGTGACACTGCGTGGCCGTGCGATGTACGAATTCCTCGACCGTTTCGTGACCGTCGCCCTGCCCCGCGTGCGTGACTTCCGCGGCGTGTCGGGTCGTGCTTTCGATGGCCGTGGCAACTACAACATCGGTGTGAAAGAGCAGATCATTTTCCCCGAAATCGACTACGACAAGATCGACGCACTGCGTGGGCTGAACATCAGCATCACGACGACTGCGAAGACCGACGACGAAGCAAAGGCTCTGCTCGCCAGCTTCAAGTTCCCGTTCAGAAACTGAGGTTACCGTGGCTAAACTGGCACTGATCGAACGTGAAAAGAAGCGCGCCCGCCTGGTCGCGAAGTTCGCAGCAAAGCGCGAAGCGCTGAAGGCGATCGTCGAAGACCAAAGCAAGTCGGAAGAAGAGCGCTACGAAGCACGCCTGGAGCTGCAGCAACTGCCCCGCAACGCAAACCCGACCCGTCAGCGTAACCGCTGCGCGATCACGGGCCGTCCGCGTGGCACGTTCCGTAAATTCGGCCTCGCGCGTAACAAGATTCGTGAAATCGCATTCCGTGGCGAGATTCCTGGCCTGACCAAGGCGAGCTGGTAATAGGAGAAACGTAAATGAGCATGAGTGATCCTATCGCCGATATGCTGACTCGCATCCGCAACGCGCAGATGGTCGAGAAGGTATCGGTCGCGATGCCCTCGTCGAAGGTCAAGGTTGCAATCGCGCAAGTCTTGAAGGACGAAGGTTATATCGACGATTTCGCCGTCAAGGCGGAAGGTGCGAAGTCCGAACTGAATATCGCGCTGAAGTACTACGCAGGTCGCCCGGTCATCGAACGCCTCGAGCGCGTGTCGAAGCCTGGTCTGCGCGTGTACCGCGGCCGCAACGACATTCCCCAGGTCATGAACGGCCTGGGCGTGGCAATCGTGTCGACGCCGAAGGGCGTGATGACTGATCGCAAGGCGCGCGCTACCGGCGTCGGCGGCGAAGTCATCTGCTACGTCGCTTAAAGCCGAGGAGAGAGAAACATGTCTCGAGTAGGTAAAAGCCCGATCGCGCTGCAAGGCGCGGAAGTCAAGCTGGCCGACGGTGCAATCACCGTCAAGGGCCCGCTGGGCACCATCACGCAAGCGATCAATCCGCTCGTGAACGTGGCGAACAACGACGGCACGCTGAATCTGTCGCCGGTCGACGAAAGCCGCGAAGCAAATGCACTGTCGGGCACGATGCGCGCGATTATCGCGAATGCCGTGCAAGGCGTGACCAAGGGTTTCGAGCGCAAGCTGACGCTGGTTGGCGTCGGTTATCGTGCGCAGGCGCAAGGCGACAAGCTGAACCTGTCGCTGGGTTTCTCGCACCCGGTGGTGCACCAGATGCCGGAAGGCGTCAAGGCTGAAACCCCGACGCAAACCGAAATCGTGATCAAGGGGATCAACAAGCAACAAGTCGGTCAAGTAGCTGCGGAAGTTCGCGGTTACCGTCCGCCGGAGCCCTACAAGGGCAAGGGCGTGCGCTATTCCGACGAGGTTGTGATCCTCAAAGAAACGAAGAAGAAGTAAGGGTGCGCAATCATGGATAAGACTCAATCTCGCCTGCGCCGCGCTCGCCAGACGCGTATCAAGATCGCTGAGCTGCAGGTCGCGCGTCTCGCCGTGCATCGCACGAACACGCACATCTACGCTCAAGTGTTCTCGCCGTGCGGCACCAAGGTGCTCGCCAGCGCGTCGACGCTCGAAGCAGAAGTGCGCGCCGAACTGGCCGACAAGTCGGGCAAGGGTGGCAACGTTAATGCTGCGACGCTGATCGGCAAGCGTATTGCCGAGAAGGCAAAGGCCGCCGGCATCGAATCCGTCGCCTTCGACCGCTCGGGCTTCCGCTACCATGGCCGCGTCAAGGCGCTGGCTGAGGCAGCTCGCGAAGCTGGGCTCAAGTTCTAAGGAAGGAATTCGTCATGGCAAAGATGCAAGCGAAAGTTCAGGCTGACGAGCGCGACGACGGCCTTCGCGAAAAGATGATTTCGGTCAACCGCGTGACCAAGGTCGTGAAGGGTGGCCGTATTCTCGGCTTCGCCGCACTGACCGTGGTTGGCGACGGCGATGGCCGCATCGGTATGGGCAAGGGCAAGGCGAAGGAAGTGCCGGTCGCTGTCCAGAAGGCAATGGAACAAGCTCGCCGCAACATGTTCAAGGTGCCGCTCAAGAACGGCACGCTGCAGCACGAAGTGCACGGCAAGCATGGCGCATCCGCTGTCCTCCTCGCTCCGGCGAAGGCAGGTACGGGTGTGATCGCCGGCGGCCCGATGCGCGCAGTGTTCGACGTGATGGGCGTTCAGAACGTCGTGGCGAAGAGCCACGGTTCGACGAACCCGTACAACCTCGTTCGCGCCACGCTGGACGGTCTGCGCAAGCAGTCGACCCCGGCAGACATCGCGGCGAAGCGCGGCAAGTCCGTCGAAGATATTTTGGGCTAAGCCCGGGTGGTCACCATGTCTGAAAAAACTGTCAAGGTTCAGCTCGTTAAGAGCCTGATCGGGACCCGCGAATCGCACCGCGCGACCGTGCGTGGCCTGGGCCTGCGCCGACTCAACTCGGTTAGCGAGCTGCAGGACACGCCGGCGGTCCGCGGCATGATCAACAAGGTCTCGTACCTCGTTAAGGTCATCGCGTAAGCGGCCCTACGGATCAAGGAGTTGATATGGAATTGAATAACCTGAAGCCGGCCGCTGGCGCCAAGCACGCCAAGCGTCGCGTCGGTCGAGGCATCGGTTCGGGCCTCGGCAAGACGGCTGGCCGTGGTCACAAGGGTCAGAAATCGCGTTCGGGCGGCTTCCACAAAGTCGGTTTCGAAGGCGGTCAGATGCCGCTGCAACGTCGTCTGCCGAAGCGCGGTTTCACGTCGCTGACGAAGGAATTCGTCGGTGAAGTGCGCCTGGGCGACCTCGAGAAGCTGCCGGTCGATGAAATCGATCTGCTCGCACTGAAGCAAGCCGGCCTGGTCGGCGAGCTGACGAAGAGCGCAAAGATCATCGCGACGGGCGAACTGAAGCGCAAGATCGTCGTGAAGGGTCTCGGTGCCACCAAGGGTGCGCGCGCTGCGATCGAAGCGGCTGGCGGTTCGTTCGCCGAGTGACACGCGTAGCGCGTCGTTACTTGCATTCATCGGAGAAGGTACTTGGCTAACAGCCCGAGTCTTGCAAAACCCGGTCGAAGCACGGCGAAATTCGGCGATCTGCGTCGGCGAGCGATGTTCCTGCTCCTGGCGCTGATCGTCTATCGCATCGGCGCGCACATCCCCGTGCCGGGCATCGATCCGGATCAACTGGCGAAGCTGTTCCAGAGCCAGGCGGGCGGCATCCTGGGCATGTTCAACATGTTTTCGGGTGGTGCGCTTTCCCGCTTCACGATCTTTGCGCTGGGGATCATGCCGTACATCTCGGCGTCGATCATCATGCAGTTGCTGGCGATCGTCTCGCCGCAACTCGAGGCGCTGAAGAAGGAAGGGCAGGCAGGGCAACGGAAGATCACGCAGTACACGCGGTATTTCACCGTGGTGCTCGCGACCTTCCAGGCGTTCGGTATCGCGGCTGCGCTGGAAAACCAGCCGGGCCTCGTGATCGACCCCGGCATGCTGTTCCGACTGACGACGGTTGTGACGTTGGTTACCGGCACGATGTTCCTGATGTGGCTGGGTGAGCAGATCACCGAGCGTGGTCTGGGCAACGGCATCTCGATCATCATCTTCGGCGGGATCGCAGCAGGGTTCCCGAATGCCGTCGGTGGGCTGTTCGAGCTGGTGCGTACGGGTTCGATGAGCATCATTTCGGCGATCATCATCGTCGTTCTGATTGCCGCGGTGACTTACCTGGTCGTGTTCATCGAACGCGGCCAGCGCAAGATCCTCGTGAACTACGCGAAGCGCCAGGTCGGCAACAAGATCTACGGTGGGCAGTCGTCGCACTTGCCGCTGAAGCTGAACATGTCGGGCGTGATTCCGCCGATCTTCGCATCGTCGATCATCCTGTTTCCGGCCACGATTCTCGGCTGGTTCAGCACGGGTCAGCCGACGGGGAGCTGGATCTCCAACACGTTGCATAACGTCGCGGAGGCGCTGAAGCCGGGTCAGCCGGTCTATGTGCTGCTGTACACGCTGGCAATCGTGTTTTTCTGCTTCTTCTACACCGCACTGGTGTTCAACAGCAGGGAAACCGCGGACAACCTGAAGAAGAGCGGCGCGTTTGTTCCGGGTATTCGACCGGGCGATCAGACCGCACGATATATCGACCGCATCCTCACGCGTCTGACGCTGGCTGGTGCGATCTACATCGTCTTCGTGTGTCTGCTGCCGGAATTCCTGGTGCTGCGCTGGAACGTGCCGTTTTATTTTGGTGGAACGTCGCTGCTGATCATTGTCGTCGTCACGATGGACTTCATGGCACAGGTGCAGTCGTACGTTATGTCGCAACAGTATGAGTCGCTGCTCAAGAAGGCAAACTTCAAGGGCGGCAACATCCCAATGCGTTAATTCAGGACTATGGCCAAAGACGATGTAATCCAGATGCAGGGTGAGGTGATCGAAAACCTTCCGAATGCTACCTTCCGCGTGAAGCTGGAAAACGGCCATGTCGTGTTGGGGCATATCTCCGGGAAGATGCGGATGCACTACATCCGCATCCTGCCGGGCGACAAGGTCACGGTTGAATTGACGCCTTACGATCTGTCTCGTGCGCGGATCGTGTTCCGGGCGAAGTGATTTGAAAAAAGGGTATTATCATGAAAGTGATGGCATCGGTTAAGCGCATTTGCCGCAATTGCAAGATCATCAAGCGCAAAGGCGTCGTTCGCGTGATCTGCAGCTCGGATCCGCGCCACAAGCAGCGCCAAGGCTGACCGCGCGTTTGTTTGCGCTTTTTGTTTGAGGAAAAACAATGGCTCGTATCGCAGGGGTTAACATCCCGAATCACCAGCATACCGAGATCGGCCTGACGGCAATCTTCGGTATCGGCCGCACGCGCTCGCGCAGCATCTGCTCGGCAGCTGGCGTGGAATTCTCGAAGAAGGTCAAGGACCTGACCGACGCAGACCTCGAAAAGCTGCGTGAGGAAGTAGGCAAGTTCATCGTCGAAGGCGATCTGCGCCGTGAAGTGACGATGAACATCAAGCGCCTGATGGACCTCGGTTGCTACCGTGGTGTTCGTCATCGCAAGGGCCTGCCGATGCGCGGTCAGCGTACGCGTACGAACGCACGTACCCGTAAGGGCCCGCGTCGTGCAGCGCAAGCGCTGAAGAAGTAAGCGGAACTGACAGTTACAGGAAAACGTAATGGCTAAGGCTTCGAATACCGCGGCGCAACGCGTTCGCAAGAAGGTTAAGAAGAACGTCGCTGAAGGCGTGGTTCACGTTCACGCGTCGTTCAACAACACGATCATCACGATCACCGATCGCCAGGGCAATGCACTGGCGTGGGCGACGTCGGGCGGCCAGGGCTTCAAGGGCTCGCGGAAGTCGACGCCGTTCGCTGCTCAGGTTGCTGCTGAGTCGGCCGGTCGCGTGGCGATGGAATACGGCGTGAAGAATCTGGAAGTGCGGATCAAGGGCCCTGGCCCGGGTCGTGAGTCGGCAGTGCGTGCACTGCATGGCCTCGGCATCAAGATCACCGCGATTTCGGACGTCACCCCGATTCCGCACAACGGCTGCCGTCCGCCGAAGCGCCGTCGTATCTAAGAATGCTGCTGGCACGTTTGTGCTGGCACATTTGCCTGTCGCCGCGTAGCGTCGACGGGCGTTGCTTTTTTGATTGACTAAGCCCACCGTTCGCCCCAAAGGGCGCGAACTAGCGCGGATTTCGATCCGCGTGACTGATTGATAAAGGAATGCAAAGTGGCACGTTATATCGGCCCCAAGGCCAAGCTGTCCCGCCGTGAAGGCACCGACCTGTTCCTGAAGAGCGCGCGCCGCTCGCTCGCCGACAAGTGCAAGCTCGACAGCAAGCCGGGTCAGCACGGCCGTACCTCGGGCGCACGTACGTCCGACTATGGTACGCAGCTGCGCGAAAAGCAGAAGGTCAAGCGTATTTACGGCGTTCTGGAGCGTCAGTTCCGCCGCTACTTCGCTGAAGCCGACCGCCGCAAGGGCAACACGGGTGAAAACCTGCTGCAACTGCTCGAGTCGCGTCTCGACAACGTCGTGTATCGCATGGGCTTCGGCTCGACCCGCGCTGAAGCGCGTCAGCTGGTGAGCCACAAGTCGATCACCGTGAACGGCGTCGTCGCGAACGTGCCGTCGCAGCAAGTGAAGGCTGGTGACATCGTCGCGATCCGCGAAAAGGCGAAGAAGCAGGCGCGTATCGTCGAAGCGCTGTCGCTGGCCGAGCAAGGCGGCATGCCGAGCTGGGTTGCAGTCGATGCGAAGAAGTTCGAAGGCACGTTCAAGCAAATGCCGGAACGCGCTGACATCGCAGGCGACATCAACGAAAGCCTGATCGTCGAATTGTATTCGCGTTAATCCGATTGACGGCCGAGGTACCCCGATTGCGTTTCGCAAGGGGGGGCCTCGGCTGTTTATTTTCTGGTTGTTACCGGTCAGCCTTATCGGTGTAACGAGCCGAGGGTATTGAAAAGGAAAGCCCATGCAAACCAGTTTGCTGAAACCCAAGATCATCGCCGTGGAATCGCTTGGCGAGAACCACGCGAGGGTGGTCATGGAACCGTTCGAACGCGGTTACGGCCACACCTTGGGCAATGCGCTTCGCCGCGTGCTGCTGTCGTCGATGGTTGGCTACGCGCCGACCGAAGTCACGATCGCTGGCGTGGTGCACGAGTACTCGACGCTTGATGGCGTGCAAGAGGACGTCGTCAACCTGCTGCTGAACCTGAAGGGTGTGGTGTTCAAGCTGCACAACCGTGACGAAGTGACGGTTACCCTGCGCAAGGAAGGCGAAGGCGTCGTCACGGCCGGCGATATCGAGCTGGCGCACGATTGCGAAGTCATCAACCCGAATCACGTGATCGCACACCTGTCGAAGGGCGGCAAGCTCGACGTTCAGATCAAGATCGAAAAGGGTCGCGGCTACGTACCCGGCAACGTCCGTCGCTACGGCGAAGACACGGCCAAGATCATCGGCCGCATCGTCCTCGACGCATCGTTCTCGCCGGTTCGCCGCGTGAGCTATGCCGTTGAAAGCGCACGTGTCGAGCAGCGTACCGACCTCGACAAGCTCGTGATGAACATCGAGACGAGCGGCGTGATCACCCCGGAAGAGGCGATCCGTCAATCGGCCCGCATCCTGGTCGACCAGCTGTCCGTGTTCGCGGCACTGGAAGGCACGGAAACGGCTGCCGAAGCACCGTCGCGCGCGCCGCAGATCGATCCGATCCTGCTGCGTCCGGTGGATGACCTCGAGTTGACGGTTCGTTCGGCGAACTGCCTGAAGGCCGAGAACATCTACTACATCGGCGATCTGATCCAGCGCACGGAAAACGAGCTGCTGAAGACGCCGAACCTCGGTCGCAAGTCGCTCAACGAGATCAAGGAAGTGCTCGCTTCGCGCGGTCTCACGCTGGGCATGAAGCTCGAAAACTGGCCGCCGGCTGGTCTCGACAAGTAAGCCCGGTTGTTGCTGTAGTTGGCAAAGATGCGGATTTTCCTTTAAAATCCGCATCTTGCTTTTTCGTTACCGGCCCGTGCACCCCAGCGGTGCGATAGAAGAGCTGGATCAAAACTTTGAATCAAGGAAACTGAAATGCGCCATCGTCATGGTCTGCGGAAACTGAACCGCACGAGCAGCCACCGTCTGGCTATGCTCCGTAACATGTCCAACTCGCTGATCGAGCACGAAGTCATCAAGACGACGCTGCCGAAGGCGAAGGAACTCCGTAAAGTCGTCGAGCCGCTGATCACGCTCGGCAAGAAGCCGTCGCTGGCAAACCGTCGCCTGGCGTTCAACCGCCTGCGCGATCGTGACTCGGTGGCGAAGCTGTTCGACGTGCTCGGTCCGCGTTTCGCGAACCGTCCGGGCGGCTACCTGCGCGTGCTGAAGTTCGGCTTCCGCGTCGGCGACAACGCACCGATGGCACTGGTCGAGCTGCTCGATCGTCCGGAAGTCGACGAAACGGAAGTCGTGCAAGAAGCTGAGTAAGCTTCCGGTACGCAGCAGTATCTGAAAGGGGCCGAGCAATTGCTTGGCCCTTTTTGTTGTTGGCGCCCCACGGGCTGCGATCGATTGTCGCAGGCCGGTGCCGGCAGCCTCGCGCGCGCTGCGCTACGATACGGGACTGTCGGCGCGGGTACTTGACGCGATCCGTGGCGGCGAAAGCCGGTAAACCAGTCGGGAGGGCGT
Source organism: Burkholderia sp. B21-005 (assembly GCF_020843965.1). NCBI lineage: Bacteria > Pseudomonadati > Pseudomonadota > Betaproteobacteria > Burkholderiales > Burkholderiaceae > Burkholderia > Burkholderia sp. B21-005. Next base: position 322,977 of record NZ_CP086301.1, read on the forward strand.
ATGGTGGTGGTGTTGATGCTGACGACGGTGCCGGATGCGGCAACGGCCGCGGCGCTCGCCGACGGTGCGCTCGACGCGCGGCTGGCCGCATGCGTGTCGGAGCTCGGTGCGATCAAGTCGCGCTATCACTGGCAGGGGAAGGTCGAAACGGCCGACGAGATCCAGTTGCTGTTCAAGACGAGCCCCGTGCGCTCGCTCGAACTGGAGCGATTTATTCTCGCGCATCATCCGTACGAGACGCCGGAAATCGTCTCGTGGCAGGCGACGGCCTCGGTCGAGTACGGCCAGTGGGTGACGAGCGAAACTCAACGTCTATTTCATGTTTAACGGTATGGCGCTCTCCGTGCGCATGCGCGCACCGCGGTTCTTCGCGATCCTGTTGTCGTTCATTTTCGCGCTGGGCGGCCTGTCGGTCGCGCGCGCGGCCGACGATTTTCTCGATCCGTCGGTGGCGTTCAAGTTCAGCGCGAGCGAATCGCCGGGGCAGGTGGACGTCCGCTTCAAGGTCGCCAACGGCTACTACCTGTACCGCGAGCGGTTCGCGTTCGCGGTGAAGAGCGGGCAGGCGACGCTCGGCGACCCGCAATTCCCGCCCGGACATGTGAAGTTCGACCAGACGTTCCAGAAGGAAGTCGAGACCTATCGCGACGAGGTCGTGATTCACGTGCCGGTCAAGCAGGCGACGGGTCCGTTCGAGCTCGCGGTGACGTCGCAGGGGTGTGCCGACGAAGGGATCTGCTATCCGCCTGCCGAGCATGTCGTGAAAGTCGACGGCGCGGCGCTGGGTGCGACCGCGCCGGCCGATGGCGCGACGGCTTCGGGCAGCTGGTTCGACAAGGTCACGAGCGCGGATTTCGCCCAGTCGCTGCTCGAGGGGCACGGCTTCTTCACGATCGTCGCGCTGTATTTCGTCGCGGGCGTCGTGCTGAGTCTGCTGCCTTGCTCGTATCCGATGATTCCGATCGTGTCCGCGATCATCATCGGTCAGGGCACGCGCGCGACGCATGCGCGCGGCTTTGCGCTGTCGCTCACCTACGTGGTCGGCATGGCGCTCGTTTATACGGTGCTCGGCATCGCTGCCGCGCTGGTCGGCCAGAGCCTCGGTGCGTGGCTGCAGAACCCGTGGGTGCTCGGCGCGTTCGGCGTGCTCCTCACCGCATTCGCGGTATCGCTGATTTCGGGCAAGGACATCGCGCTGCCCGAGCGCTGGCAGAACGGTGCGGCGGAAGCATCGAGCGCGCGCCAGGGCGGCCACTTCATCGCGGTCGCCGCGATGGGGGCGTTGTCGGCGCTGGTCGTCGGCGCATGCATGACGGCGCCGCTGTTCGCGGTGCTCGCGTTCATCGCGCATACCGGCAATGCGTTGCTCGGCGGCGCCGCGCTGTTCGCAATGGGGCTGGGGCTCGGCGTGCCGCTGCTCGTGGTCGGCGTCGGTGCGGGTACGGTGCTGCCGCGCGCGGGCGCATGGATGGACAGCGTCAAGGTGTTCTTCGGCATCGTGCTGCTCGCCGCCGCGCTGTGGATCGTGTGGCCGGTGCTCGCGGGCGGTCTGAAGATGGTCCTCGCCGCGTTGTGGCTGCTCGTCGCCGCCGCGGCGCTCGGCCTGTTCACGCCGCATGCCGGCGCCGCGTCGATCTGGCGCCGTCTCGGCCGCGGTCTCGGTGCGGCGCTTGCGATCTGGGCAGCGACGCTGCTCGTCGGTCTCGCGGCTGGTTCCAATGACCCGGTGAAGCCGCTGGCCGTCCTCGCGGCGCGCACGGTTGCGTCGGGCGATGCGCCGGCGGCCGCACAGCCGGGGCCGGCGTTCGCATCGGTGCGCTCCAGTGGCGAACTCGACACGCTGCTGACGACCTCGGGCCGGCCCGTGATGCTCGATTTCTACGCCGACTGGTGCGTGAGCTGCAAGGAGATGGAGCATCTGACGTTCACGGATTCGCGCGTGCAGGCGCGGCTCGCGCAGCTTCACCTGGTGCGTGCGGACGTTACCGCGAACAATCCGGACGACCAGGCGCTGCTCAAGCGCTTCAACCTGTTCGGGCCGCCGGGCATCATCTTCTTCGATCGCAACGGCAATGAAATCGGCCGCGTGGTCGGCTATCAGGCGGCCGAGACATTCCTGCGCAGCCTCGATCGCGCAGCGGTACCGACGGTGTAACGCGCGCTCGGCGGCGTGCACGGGCGGCCTTTGCGCCGACCGGACTGCAAATGAAAAACGGCGGGACACCGAAGTGTCCCGCCGTTTTTCCTTGTGCCTGCCGGCGCGCGGCTCAGCGCTGCGCTTTCAGCAGACGCGCGGCATCGAGCGCGAAGTACGTGAGCACGCCATCCGCGCCCGCACGCTTGAATGCGAGCAGCGATTCGAGCACGACCTTGTCGTGGTCGAGCCAGCCGTTCATCGCGGCGGCCTTCAGCATCGCGTATTCACCGCTCACCTGGTACACGTAGGTCGGGAAGCGGAACTCGTCCTTCACGCGGCGCACGATGTCGAGATACGGCATGCCGGGCTTGATCATCACCATGTCGGCGCCTTCGTCGATGTCGAGGCGTACTTCGCGCAGCGCTTCGTCGCTGTTCGCAGGATCCATCTGGTAGGTCATCTTGTTGCCCTTGCCCAGGTTGGACGCCGAGCCGACCGCGTCGCGGAACGGGCCGTAGAACGCCGACGCGAACTTGGCCGAGTAGGCCATGATGCGCGTATGGACGTGGCCGTCGCTTTCCAGCATTTCGCGGACCGCGCCGATGCGGCCGTCCATCATGTCCGACGGCGCGACGATGTCGACCCCGGCTTCCGCCTGCGTGCGCGCCTGGTCGACCAGGATCTCGATCGTGTCGTCATTGATCACGTAGCCGTTTTCGTCGAGCACGCCGTCCTGGCCGTGGCTCGTGTACGGATCGAGCGCGACGTCGGTCAGCACGCCGAGTTCGGGGAAGCGCTTCTTCAGCTCGCGCACCGCGCGCGGGATCAGACCTTCCGGATTGGCCGCTTCGCGGCCGTCGGGCGTTTTCAGCGACGGCTCGATGGCCGGGAACAGCGACAGTACGGGCACGCCGAGTTCGACGCACTGCTCGGCAACCTGCATCAGCAGATCGACCGACACGCGTTCGACGCCGGGCATCGACGGTACGGGCTGGCGTTCGTTGGTGCCTTCGACGACGAACACCGGATAGATCAGGTCGTCGGTGGTCAGGCGGTTTTCGCGCATCAGGCGCCGGGAGAAGTCGTCGCGGCGCATCCGGCGCGGACGATGAAGCGGATGGAAGCTCATGGCGATTTGGCAGAAATCAGGGCAAGAAGAACCTTACGGAACCCTTAGGTCATTTTCGAGATCGTTGGTATATGATAGCGATCGAGCGGCACGCGTTGCGTGCTGCTCCCCGCTTCTCCTCCCTGAGCGGGTGCCTGTCGTTTTTCGATTAGGCTGTTTGACCCGCCGTTCGACGGCGGGTTTTTTTATGAGCCGGCCGAATCCGCAGGTGCCGTCAGGTGCGTACAGCCAATCCTGGCCGCGCGTTGCCCGCTCATTGTGCTACAGGCTCGCTTTTTTCGTCGGCGACGGTCGGCCGCAGCCAGCTCTCGATCAGTTCGTGCGCCTCATCGAGCCCGGTGCGCTTCAGCGCCGAGAACAGCTGGACGGTCAGCTTGCCCTTCACGCCCTGGTCGCGGTACGAGTCGAGTCCTTTTTGCGTGTTACGCAGCGCATTGATGCTTTCCTGGCGCGTCAATTTGTCGCACTTCGTCAGCAGCGTATGGATCGGCTTGCCGGTCGGCACGAACCACTCGATCATCCGCCGGTCGAGGTCGGTCAGCGGGCGGCGCGAATCCATCATCAGGATCAGGCCGCACAACTGCGAACGGGTCGCGAGGTACGACGACAGCAGCATTTCCCAGTGGGCCTTCGCGGCCCCCGGCACTTCCGCGTAGCCATAGCCGGGCAGGTCGACGAGGTTCGCGACGGGCTCGGCGGCCGGGCCGACGGAGAAGTAGTTGATGTGCTGCGTGCGGCCGGGCGTCTTCGACGCGAAGGCGAGCCGCTTCTGGTTGCACAGCACGTTGATCGCCGTCGATTTGCCGGCATTCGAGCGGCCCGCGAACGCGATTTCCGGCTGCACCGTCGGCGGCAGGTCGCGCAGATGATTGACGGTCGTATAGAAGCGGGCTTGATGGAGCAAAAAGGCCATGGGAAACCGGAGGGACGGGGCGGCGCGAGCCGCTGGGGTGGAGGCGGGGTAGCCCCGATAGGCGCGGGAGCTTTCAGCGCGATATTGTACAATACGCCGGTTTTGCCGAAGAGTTGCGGGCGCCTGCCTCGCGCTTTTATGCAGCTTCTGCGGTAGACTGGTCGACGTCGTTTTTTGCAGAACCTCAAATTCCCACAAGACGAAACAGGGTGTGCGAATGAATCGACTGTGCAAGTCTCTGATGGTGCTTCAGGTTGCAGCAGGGTTCGTAGGTTTCGTAGCGGAGGCAAACGCGGCGGACGCGGCAAAGCCGGATCTGGACCGCGGCAAGGCGATTGCCGGGCAGGTATGTGCGTCGTGTCACGGCGCAGACGGCAACAGCGCGTCGGGCAGTTTCCCGAAGCTCGCCGGCCAGCATCCCGAATATCTGGTCAAGCAGTTGAACGACTTCAAGACCCAGTCGGGCGCGAAGGGGCCGGCGCGGACCAATCCGGTGATGGTCGGGTTCGCGAGTGCGTTGAGTGCGGACGACATGCGCAACGTCGCCGCGTATTACGGCTCGCAGGCAACGAAGCTCGGCACCGCACGCGATGCGGCGACCGTGCCGATCGGCCAGAAGATCTATCGTGGCGGCATTGCGGAAAAGGGTGTCCCCGCCTGCGCGAGCTGTCACGGGCCGACGGGGCAGGGGCTGCCGGTCCAGTACCCGCGTCTGTCGGGGCAGTGGGCCGATTACACGGTTGCCCAGTTGACCGCGTTCCAGCAGGGTGCCGGCGCGCGCAACAACAACGAGGCGATGCATCAGATCGCATCGCGTCTGTCCGACAACGAGATCAAGGCCGTCGCGGATTACATCGCGGGCCTGCGTTGAACGGGCCGTCGCGAATGGAATGACCGGACGCCCGAAGGGCGGCCGGAGTCAGAACAAGAAAAGGGTGGGGCGCCGCGTGATCGCGGTGGCCTCGCCCTTTTTTATCGGCACTCGCCGGGCCGCCCTGGAGTGCTGACCGCCCCTTCCGGGGCAGCGAACAAAGTGAGTGTGGGGGCTGTTTCCCCCCAAAGTCGGAGTTTGAATGAGCGTTACCACGTCGGGGTTGCAGTCGAAGTCGGGTCAAAGTGTGTCCAGGCGCGCGGTCGAGCTAGTGAGCTCGATGCGCTTCGCGATCGCGCTGCTGGTGGTGTTGTCGATCGCGAGCATCATCGGCACGGTCCTGACCCAGGATGACCCGTATCCGAACTACGTGAACCAGTTCGGGCCTTTCTGGGCGGACATCTTCCGCTCGCTGGGCCTGTACAACGTGTACAGCGCGTGGTGGTTCATGCTGATCCTGATCTTCCTCGTCACGTCGATCTCGCTGTGCGTGATCCGCAACGCGCCGAAGATGCTCGCCGATGCGAAGAGCTGGAAGGACAAGGTCCGCGAAGGCAGCCTGCGCGCGTTCCATCACAAGGCCGAATACACGGCGTCCGGCACGCGTGCGACCGTTGCGGCCACGCTCGCCACGTTCGTCGCCAAGGCCGGCTACAAGCACGTCGTGCGCGAAACCGACGGCGCGACGCTGATCTCCGCGAAGCGCGGCGCGCTGACGAAGTGGGGCTACATCTCCGCGCACCTCGCGATCGTCGTGATCTGCATCGGCGGCCTGCTCGACAGCAACCTGCCGATCAAATTCCAGATGTGGATGTTCGGCAAGAGTCCGGTCAACACGAGCGCGACGATCAGCGAGATCTCGCCCGACCACCGGCTGTCCACGTCGAACCCGACGTTCCGCGGCTACGCATGGGTGCCGGAAGGCCAGTTCGTGTCGACCGCGATCCTGAACCAGCCGAGCGGCTCGCTGATCCAGGACCTGCCGTTCTCGATCCAGCTCAACAAGTTCATCGTCGACTACTACACGACGGGGATGCCGAAGCTGTTCGCGAGCGATATCGTCGTGATCGATCGCGAGACGGGCCAGAAGATCCCGGCGCGCGTCGAGGTCAACAAGCCGTTCACGTACAAGGGCGTGTCGATCTACCAGTCGAGCTTCCAGGACGGCGGCTCGCAGATGCAGATGACGGCCTACCCGATGACGGGCGACAACGCGAAGTCCTTCGCGGTAAAGGGCACGATCGGCAGTACGGCGCCGCTGCAGATGCCGGGCAGCGACGGCGACACGATCGAGTTCTCGGACTTCCGTGCGATCAACGTCGAAAACATGACCGACGCGAACGGCAAGCCTGACGTGCGCGGTGTCGCGAAGACGGAATCGCTGAAGGAGGTGTTCGACGAGCGGCTCGGCTCGGGCGCGAAGACGTCGAAGCCGGTGCAGCTCCACAACATCGGCCCGTCGGTGCAATACAAGATTCGCGGCAAGGACGGCCAGGCGCGCGAATTCAACAACTACATGCTGCCCGTCGACATGGGCGGCACGCGCGTGTTCCTCGCCGGCGTGCGCGCGAGCCCGAACGATCCGTTCCGCTACATGCGGATTCCGGCCGACAGCCAGGATTCGATCGGCGAATGGATGCGCCTGCGCGCCGCGCTCGAGGATCCGGCCGTGCGTGCCGACGCCGCCGCGCGTTTCGCGCAGCGTTCACTGCCGACGACCGAAGCGTCGCTGCGCGGCCGCCTGCAGGACAGTGCATTCAAGGTGCTGACCCTCTTCGCGGCGAGCGACGACAGCGTCGGTCGCGGCGCCGACGGCCAGCCGATCGGCGGCTTCCAGGCGGTGGCGACGTTCATCGACCGCTCGGTGCCGAAGGCCGAACAGGAAAAGGCAGCGAGCCTGCTGCTGCGCATGCTCGAGGGCTCGATGTGGGAGGTCTGGCAGATCGCGCGCGAGCGCGCCGGCGAGCCGGCCGCCCAGCAGGGCACCGACACGATCCGCTTCGTGCAGAACGCGATCAATGCGCTATCGGACAGCTTTTTGTATGGATCGCCGGTCTATTTACAGCTGGATTCCTTCAAGCAGGTGCAAGCTTCGGTATTTCAGTTGACGCGCGCACCTGGCAAGAATCTGGTGTATCTTGGCAGCCTGCTGTTGGTCGCCGGCATCTTCTCGATGTTCTACGTGCGTGAGCGGCGCCTCTGGTTCTGGCTCAAGGATGCCGGTTCGGGCGTCGATGTGGTGATGGCGATGTCCACGGCCCGCAAGACCTTCGATTTCGAGAAAGAATTCGTGCAGACGCGCGACGCGGCCGGCGCCGCCTTGCGCGCCGCACCGCGCGACGCCGCGCCCGCAGGCGCGGCAGCGACTGCCCGTCCGCCCGCCGGCGGCGGTTCCGATTCCGATTCCGAGAATTCCACCCGGTAACATCATGGATCTCACTCAAGTTTCCTCTTCCCGTTCGGGGCCGGTCCAGGCCTCGAATCCGGCGCCGTTGTTCGACGACCGTCCGTTCCTCGCGCGCCTGTCGGTCATCGACTGGTTGTTCGCCCTGGCACTCGTGGTCGGCGCGGGCTATGCGTTCGTGCACTACAACGAACACATGAATTACTACGACAAGGCGGTGATGATCGGCACGGTGCCGGCGCTTGTCGTACTCGGCTGGCGCTGGAAGCCTGCTCGGCTGATGATGGCGTCGATCGCGGTGCTGTCGCTGCTGTCGATCCAGATCTACCAGGGCGATCTCGCCCGCGCCGATTCGGCGTTCTTCCTCAAGTACTTCCTGTCGAGCCAGTCCGCGATCCTGTGGATGAGCGCGCTGTTCGTGCTCGCGACGATCTTCTACTGGATCGGCTTGCTCGCACGCTCGGAGTCGGGTTCCGCGATCGGCCAGAAGCTCACGTGGGTCGCCGTGCTGATGGGCTTCACCGGCCTGATGGTGCGCTGGTACGAGTCCTACCTGATCGGTGTCGACGTCGGGCATATCCCCGTATCGAACCTCTATGAAGTGTTCGTGCTGTTCAGCCTGATCACCGCCCTGCTTTATCTCTATTACGAAGGCCACTACGGCACGCGCGCACTCGGCGCATTCGTGCTGCTGGTCATCAGCGCAGCCGTCGGCTTCCTGATGTGGTACTCGGTCGCGCGCGATGCGCAGCAGATCCAGCCGCTCGTGCCGGCGCTGCAGAGCTGGTGGATGAAGATCCATGTGCCGGCGAACTTCATCGGCTACGGCAGCTTCGCGCTGTCGGCGATGGTGTCGGTCGCGTACCTGATGAAGGAGCGCGGCGTGCTCGCCGATCGCCTGCCGACGCTCGAGGTGCTCGACGACGTGATGTACAAGTCGATCGCGGTCGGCTTCGCGTTCTTCACGATCGCGACGATCCTCGGCGCGCTCTGGGCCGCCGAAGCATGGGGCGGCTACTGGAGCTGGGACCCGAAGGAAACCTGGGCGCTGATCGTGTGGCTCAACTACGCGGCCTGGCTGCACATGCGCCTGATGAAGGGCCTGCGCGGCGCGGTCGCCGCCTGGTGGGCGCTGACCGGCCTGCTCGTGACGACGTTCGCGTTCCTCGGCGTCAACATGTTCCTGTCCGGGCTGCACAGCTACGGCAAGCTGTAAGATTTTCGACGCTGGTCCGACAAAAGACCGCCGGCGCACTGCGTGCCCGGCGGTTTTCTTTTGTAATGGGCGGGTGGCCCGGTCGTCGAACGGCGCATGATCGGCCGGGTCGAACGCTGATGAAGCGTGCGCGCCGCGCATGCAGGAGGAGCAGCACGATGTGGATCAAAACCCCTTTGCGCACCGTACTGACCGGCGGTGATATCGCGCAGAGCCAGATTACGCCGCGCGCGGTGTTCGAGAACCGGCGGCTTGTATTGCAGGCCGCCGGCCTGGCGGCGGCGGGCGGATTGCTGGGCGGCAGCGGCTCGGCGTTCGCCGCGTATGCGTCACCCGACGCGCGGGCCGCGAAGCTCGCGGCGCAAACCAACCCGAAGTTCGTCGCGGCCGACAAGGTGACGCCGTTCAAGGACATCACGTCCTACAACAACTACTACGAATTCGGCACCGACAAGGGCGACCCGGCGCAGAACGCGGGCACGTTGCGGCCACGCCCGTGGCGCGTGAGCGTCGAGGGCGAGGTGCTGCACCCGAAGGTGTTCGATCTCGACGAACTGTTGAAGCTCGCGCCGCTCGAGGAGCGCGTGTACCGGCTGCGTTGCGTCGAGGGCTGGTCGATGGTGATTCCGTGGATCGGCGTGCCGCTGTCCGAGCTGATCAAGCGCGTGCAGCCGACCGGCAACGCGAAATACGTGCAGTTCATCACGCTGGCCGATCCGTCCCAGATGCCGGGGTTGTCGACGCCGGTGCTCGACTGGCCGTACTCGGAAGGGCTGCGGATGGACGAGGCGATGAATCCGCTGACGCTGCTGACGATGGGCGTCTACGGCCAGGTGCTGCCGAACCAGAACGGCGCGCCGGTGCGCATCGTCGTGCCGTGGAAGTACGGCTTCAAGAGCGCAAAATCGCTCGTGAAGATCCGCTTCGTCGACAAGCAGCCGAAGACGAGCTGGAACACGTATGCGTCGAACGAATATGGTTTTTATTCGAACGTGAACCCGAACGTGGATCACCCGCGCTGGAGCCAGGCAACCGAGCGCCGGATCGGCGAGGACGGCTTCTTCACGCCGAAGCGCAAGACGCTGATGTTCAACGGCTACGGCGATCTCGTCGCGTCGATGTATCAGGGCATGGATCTGAAAAAGAATTTCTGAGCGCGACGGTGAGAAACGACATGCCTCCTTCGACACTGGAGCCCGTGCGCGCGTCCGGCACGCGCACGTCCGCCGCGGGTGCTTCCCGGGCCGGCGCCGCGCGTACTACGTCGCCGCGCTGGCTCGTGCCCGCCAAGGTGCTGGTTTTCGCGGCCGGCCTCTATCCGCTCGCGCGACTCGTGCTGTTCGGGCTGACCGACCGGCTCGGTGCGAACCCGATCGAATTCATCACGCGTTCGACGGGCCTCTGGACGCTGGTCATACTCTGCGTCACGCTTGCCATCACGCCGCTTCGGCACGTGACGAGCGTTCCCGCGTTGCTGCGTTTTCGCCGGATGATCGGCCTGTTCGCGTTCTTTTATGCGACGCTGCACTTCACGACGTACCTGTGGTTCGACAAGTGGTTCGACGTGCTCGCGATCCTGAAGGATGTCGGCAAGCGTCCGTTCATCACGATCGGCTTCGCTGCGTTCGTGCTGCTGATTCCGCTGGCAGCGACATCGCCGCGTGGGATGGCGCGCCGGCTCGGCCGTCACTGGGCCACGCTGCATCGCGCGATCTATGCGATCGCGCTGTTCGGCGTGCTGCATTTCTGGTGGATGCGGGCCGGCAAGCACAATCTCGCGCAGCCGAAGCTCTATGCGACGATCGTCGCGGTGCTGCTCGGCTGGCGGCTGCTTGCATGGGGCTGGCGGCGCGTCCGTACGTGACGTGGCGGGCCCGAAAAAACAAAAGGCGATGACGGGAAGTCATCGCCTTGGGGCGCGAGAGAAACCGCCGCGGCGGCGGCGTGCGACTACTGCGCGGAGGCCGGGCCTGATGCCGGCGTGGCGGGCTTCGACGCATCGCTCGACAGCTCGGGCGACAGCGTGAGCGGCGTGCCGGAAGAATCGGGAATACTGTCGGAGGACGCGTTTTCATCGGTCGGCTTGACGTCCGACGGCGGCGTGTCCTGCTGCTGGATGGGCTTCGCCGGCAACGGGGGCACGGTAGGCAGATAGAGCGGACCGCGTTGACCGCAGCCGGCAAGAATCGCCAAAGCCGCTACAATCGCGCTCATCCGGAAAACGACTCGCATGATCGTCCCTGAGCAATTATTTAACCGATAGAGTTTAGCATGTCCGATACTGAATACCTGGCCCGTGCCGAGGCTGTGCTGGCATCCGTCGAACGTACCGTGGACGCCGCAAACGACGGCGATCACGACATCGATCTGGAGCGCAACGGCAGCGTGCTGACGCTCACGTTCGAGAACGGCTCGAAGATCATCATCAACCTGCAGCCGCCGATGAAGGAGCTGTGGATCGCCGCGAAGGCGGGCGGATTCCATTACCGTTTCGTGGACGGCGAATGGCGCGATACGCGCACCGGCACCGAGTTCTTCTCGGCGCTCACCGACTACGCGACGCAGCAGGCCGGCCTGCCGATCACGTTCCACGCGTAACGACGCTCGCTCGCCCGTCGGGCGCCGATACGTCGGATCGACGCACAAAGAAAAAGCGCCCCGCGGGGCGCTTTTTTCATGCCCGGGCCGTTCGTCAGTGGCCGCGGAACAGGTTCATGATGTCCTGCTTTTCCTGCTCGTCGACGTGCGGCACCGCTTCCTCGGTGTCCTGCACCGCCGGCGCCTGCGGCACACCGACCGTCGACACGAAGCCGTGCCCCGGCGTGAACTCGCTGAAGTACAGCTCGCCGCCGAGCGACTGGACGTCGTCCGGCATCGTCGGCTTGAACTCCGGCACGCCCTTCAACGCCGCACCCATGTATTCGATCCAGACCGGCAGCGACAGGCCGCCGCCGGTTTCGCGATCGCCGAGGCTGCGCGGGTTGTCGTAGCCGATCCATGCGATCGCCGCGAGCGTGTGCTGGTAGCCGGCAAACCACGCGTCGTGCGAGTCGTTCGTCGTACCGGTCTTGCCCGCGAGGTCGGTGCGCTTCAGTACGTTGGTACGTGCGCCCGTGCCGCGCTGCGCGACGCTCTGCAGCAGGCTGTTCGTCACGTACGCGTTGCGGGCGTCGATCGCGCGCGGCGCATTCTGCTCGGCGATGAGTGGCTGTGCGCGTGCGACGATCGCGCCGTTCGGATCGGTCACTTCGGCGATCAGATACGGGTTCACGCGGAAGCCGCCGTTCGCGAACACCGAGTACGCGCCGGCCATCTGCAACGCCGTGACCTGGCCCGCACCGAGCGCCATCGGCAGGTAGGCCGGATGGCGGTCGGCGTCGAAGCCGAAGCGCGTGATGTACTGCTGCGCGTATTTCGTGCCGATGTGGTTCAGGATCCGGATCGACACGAGGTTGCGCGAGCGCTGCAGCGCAGTGCGCATCGACATCGGACCTTCGAAGCCGCCGCCGTAGTTCTTCGGTTCCCACGGCTGGCCGCCGGTTTCCGCGGCGCTGAAATACAGCGGGCCGTCGTTGATCACCGTGGCCGGCCCGAGGCCCTTGTCGAGCGACGCCGAGTAGATGAACGGCTTGAACGACGAACCCGGTTGCCGCCACGCCTGCGTGACGTGGTTGAACTTGTTCTTGTTGTAGTCGAAGCCGCCGACGAGCGAGCGGATCGCGCCGTCTTGCGGGACGATCGAGATGAACGCGCCTTCGACCTGCGGCAACTGCGTGATCGACCACTTGCCGGCGTCGTTCTTCACGACCCGGACGATCGCGCCCGGGCGGATGCGGCGGTTCGGCTGCGCGTTGGCCGACAGCGCGCCCGACGCGAAGCGCAGGTTGTCGCCTTCGATCGTCGCGGTGCTGCCGTCGATGAAGGCCACCGTGATCTGGCGCGGGGTGGCCGCGGTGACGACCGCCGCGATCAGTTCGCCGTTGTCGGGATGCTCGAGCAACGCGTCGTCGATCGCCTGTTCGCGGTCGTCGGCGCCGGCCGGCAGCTCGATGAAGCCTTCCGGCCCGCGATAGCCGTGGCGGCGCTCGTAATCCATGATGCCCTTGCGCAGCGCGGTGTACGCGACTTGCTGGTCGGCGGAATCGATCGTCGTGACGACGTTGAAGCCGCGCGTGTAGGTTTCCTCGCGGTACTGCGCATACATCATCTGCCGGACCATTTCCGCGACGTACTCGGCGTGCACGCTGAACTCGCGGCCCGCGCCCTTGACGACCAGCGGCTGCGCGGCAGCCTCGTCGTACTGCTCGCGCGTGATGAAGTTCAGCTCGAGCATCCGCTGCAGGATGTATTCCTGCCGGACCTTCGCGCGCTTCGGGTTGACGACCGGGTTATACGCGGACGGCGCCTTCGGCAGCCCCGCGAGCATCGCCGCTTCCGCGAGCGTGACGTCCTTCAGATCCTTGCCGAAATACACGCGCGCGGCGCTCGCGAAGCCGTACGCACGCTGGCCGAGATAGATCTGATTCATGTAGACCTCGAGAATCTGATCCTTCGTCAGCGCGCGCTCGATGCGGTACGCGAGCAGCATCTCGTAGATCTTGCGCGTGTAGGTCTTTTCACTCGACAGGAAGAAGTTGCGCGCGACCTGCATCGTGATCGTGCTCGCGCCCTGCGACGCATGGCCGTTCGTCAGCGCGACGAAGCCGGCGCGGGCGATGCCGGTGAGGTCGACGCCGCCGTGATCGTAGAAGCGCGCGTCCTCGATCGCGAGGATCGCCTTCTTGAGCGAGTCGGGCACGTCCTTGAAATGGACGATGTCGCGGCGTTCCTCGCCGAATTCGCCGATCAGCACGTGATCGGACGTGTAGATGCGCAGCGGAACCTTCGGACGATAGTCGGTCAGCGCGTCGAGCGACGGCATGTTCGGCCACGCGACGACGAGCGCGTAGCCGAGCACGAGGCCGCCGGCCACGACGAGGGCCACGCACATCGCGGCGATGCCGATCAGGGCTTTCTGCCACCAGGGCCGTTTCTTCGGCTCGGGTGCGGGAGGCGGGGACGTAGGAGACGTGGATTGCATAGGCATACCGGAAAACAGTCCCGCGATTATAGCTGCCCGGTAAGACCGGTCCTGACGCGACGGGTGGCCGCCGGAAAGCGGCGGATCGCGGTGCCGCCAGCATAACGTCCGCGCGGCCGCCGCGCGCCATGCCTGGCCATCCGGCCGACTGTCGGGCGCACGCGCCACTTTGCAGAATTAGGCATCGGAAACGCGGCGTGGGCCGCAACGATCGCGGGAGGCTGGGATGACAGCACGATGGGCGGCGCGGTTCGCGCCGGGCAGGCACCGTTCGACGGGCATCGACGTCGGGGCGGACGAGGTGAGGGTGGCCGTGCTGAGCCGGCGCGGCCGGGGCACGGATGTGCGGGTCGAAGGGCTCGAGCGTGAGCCGGTGGGGCTGGCGGACGGGCCGGAGGATGCGCGCTGGGCCGCGGTCGCGCGGGCGTTGGCGGCCGCCGTGGCGCGGCTGTCGGCGGCAGGCGTGCGCTGCGACGCGCATGGCGTGATGGCACTGCGCGACGACGAGATGCGCACGGCAACGCTCGACCTGGCCGGGCGCGAGGACGTCGCCCACGCCGCCCGGCAGGCGGCCGAACGTATCTCGGGGCTGGCGCCGGACAGTTTCGCATTCGACTGGCGGCAGGAAGGCGGCGCGTGTTCGGGCGAGATTGCGGTCGCCGTGGCGCCGCAGGCCTTGCTCGAGCGGCGGATCGACGTGGCCGCGCAGGCCGGCATCGACCTGACGGCCGTCGACGGCGAGTCGGCCGCCGCGCTGCGCGCATTGCGCCATGCCGCGCAGTTCGAGCTCGACGCGCACGGCCCGTACGCCGCTTTCTGGTTCAGCGACACGGGCGTGCGCGGCTGGCGGGTCGACGGCCCGGTCGCCGCACCTATGCTCGCGGTAGCCGGCGACGTGCAGGCGGCGCTTCCCGACGCATTGCGCCAGTGCGTATTCGAGCCGGTGCGCTGCGTGCTCGTGGCCGGTGACGCGCGCTGCATCGCCCGCTGCGGTACGTCGGTCGCCGACATCGGCGATGCACTCGGCGTGGCGGCGGTGCCGTTCGACTGCCTGGGATGGAACGGGCTGCCGGGCGAGCCCGGCGGTATGCCGGACGGTCCGGCATTTGCCGTCGCGGTCGGGCTGGCGCTGCGCGGGGTGTGGGAATGATGGCCGATACGGGGTTCGGGAGGACTATCGTCGGCCACGCCGCGCTCGGCGGCTTCAATCTGCTGCCGTACCGGGAGCGGCTGGCGCAGGCGTTGCGGCGGCGTCGTGTCACGCAGTGCGGGGCAGCGATCGTGCTCGGCGTATTCGGGGCCTGCGCCTGGACGGGCGCGCAGACGGTGTGGAGATGGCGCGTGGATGCCGAGCGTGCGCGTGTGCAGGCGCAACTGCGGCAATGGCAGCCACAGGTCGCGGCCGCCAGGCGCGCCGCCGGCGCGGCCGCCGACCTCGCGCAACGCGATGCGCGGTCGGTCGTGCTTGCCGCGCCTTACCGGCACGCCACCGGGCTGCTCGCGACGCTGGCGCAGGTGCGCGACGACACCGTCCGGCTCGACGCATTGCGCACGACGTCGTCCGGCGCCGTGCTCGACGCGCGCGCGACGAGTTACCGGGCGGCCGCGCGGTGGCTCGCGCGGATCGCGGCCGAGCAGCGCGATTGGCGATTCGATATCGGGATGCTGACACCGGCTTCGGCCACGCCGGTCACGGCGTCAGCCGCGCCGTTCCGGTTTTCCGTCCAGGTGCGCTGGTACGATGCGTTGCCGCACGGCGCAGCGGGAGGCGGCGCATGACGGTGATCGTGCATAGGTCCGTGCCGGGCGTTGCCGGGTCGCTCGGCCGCGTGACGCGGGTATCGCCGGCCACCGCACACGCTGTCGGCTGCGTGGTGGCATTCGTGTCCGTGCTGGTGGGCGGCATTCATCTGACGGATGCCGGCGACTTGAGCGGGCTCGCGCGCAGTCGTGCGTTGCTGGCAACGGCACAGGTGCGTGCCGCCGACACACAGCGGACGCTCGCCGCCGCGCAGCGGCGCGACCCGGACCCGGCTGCCGGGCGCAATGTGAGCTCGACGCGTGCGCCGGCGTGGCCCGCGCTGATGCTGGAGCTGGCCGACCTGGCCGGAGCGAGCGGACTGCGGATCGTGTCGATCGAACCGCAGCGCGCGGACGATGCGGCACCGGATGGCCGACGCACGGTGCGGATCGTCGCGGACGGCGGTTTTCCGGCGCTGCTGCGGCTGATGGGTGGGCTGGCGGGTTTGCCCGCGCTGGTGGTGCCGTCGGTCCTGCATATCGAGCGAAAACCGCCCACAGCGCGGGTGGACATGACGATCGATGTGTTTCCGGCGCTGCCGGGAGTCCGTTTCCCGGATGGCACGGTGCCCATGCTCGCCGGTGCGCCAGGTGACGATCCGTTCGGCGGCGCGGGTTCGCTCACGGTAGCCGACGATGCGGTGCCGCGTCTGGCCGGCACGATTCGCGACGCGCGCGCCGGGCTCGCGTTGTTCGACGCCGGTGACGGCGGATTCGCGACCGTCGCGCGGGGCGAAGCGCTTGGGGCCGCGCGTGTGATGCGCGTCGATGCCGGTGCCGTGACGCTTGCGACGGCCGATGGCGCGCGCCGGTTCGTCGTGGACGACGGAGGTCGTCCATGACGAAATACGGATGGTGGGCGATCGCACTCCAGGTCGGATCATGCGTGGCCACGGTACACGCGGCGCTACCGCCTTTGCCTCCCTTGCCCCCTTTGCCGCCGGCCGGCTGGTCGATCGCATCGATGCAGGTGCCCGTTGACGACACACCGCTGCCGCAGGGCGCGCTCGATGGCGCGGACGGTGTGAACGGTGCCGTATCCGCACAGGACGGCGCACGGCCGTTCGATCAGGCCGCACGTGCAGCGGTTCGGGCGGGCACGACCGTGCCGGTGCCGCTGCTGGAAGGGCCGCCGATTCCGTTGCCGCCGCCGAGCCGCATGAGCGACGCCGCGGCGCGGCACCCCGGCGATGCGGACGACGCGCGGCGGATCTCGCTGAATCTGCAAGGCGCCGGGCTCGCGGCCGCGTTCGATGCGCTCGCGCGATTCACCGGGCTCAACATCATCGTCGGCGAACAGGTGCGCGGCACCGTGACGTTACGTCTGAACAATGTCCGCTGGCGCGATGCGTTCGATACGTTGCTCGACACGCACGGACTGGCCATGTCGCGGCGCGGCAACGTGATCTGGGTCACGCCGGCGGCCGAACTCGCGGCGCGCGAGCGCGAGCGCTTCGAAACGCACGCCCGCGCGGCCGAGCTGGAGCCGCTCGCGAGCCGGACTTTCGCGCTGCATTACCCGCGCGCGCTGGACGTGCAGCGGCTGCTGGCCGGTGCGACCGGCCAGCGCCTGCTGTCGAAACGCGGCGCCGCGGCGGCCGATCCCCGCACGAACCTGCTGTTCGTCACTGATCTTGCGCCGCGCATCGCGCAGATCGCGGGCCTGATCGATGCGATCGACCGGCCGTCGCGACAGGTGCGGATCGAGGCGCGCATCGTCGAAGGCGAACAGGGCTTCTCGCGCAACCTCGGCGCTCGCGTCGCGTTGCGCGCGCAGGGACGGGCGCCCGCGGCCGACGGCGCGGCATCCGCGGCCGACACGCGCAACGCGCTCGATCTCGTCGCGCGACCGCTGGGCGGGTTCGAGGCGGCGACGGCCGGCTTCACGTTGTTCGCCGCGCCGCTCAGCCGCGTGCTCGACGTCGAGCTGAGCGCGCTCGAGGCGCAGGGGCGGGGCCAGATCGTCTCCAGCCCGCGCGTGGTCACGGCCGACCGCGTGAAGGCGATCGTCGAACAGGGCTCGGAGCTGCCGTACCAGGCCAAGGTCGGCAACGGCGTGAGCGGCGTGCAGTTCCGCCGCGCGACGCTGAAGCTCGAGGTCGAGCCGCAGATCACGCCCGACGGGCGCGTCGTGCTCGACCTCGACGTGACGAAGGACAGCATCGGCGAGCCGACCGCGGCCGGCCCGGCGATTCATACGAAACACGTCCAGACGCGCGTGGAGGTCGAAAACGGCGGGACGGTCGCGATCGGCGGGATTTACGAGCAGTTGAACCGGGATGATGTGACGCGGGTGCCGCTCTTGGGCAAAATACCGGTTCTGGGCGCGCTTTTCCGGCACCGCGCGCGGCGCGACCAGCGCAGCGAACTGGTCGTCTTCATCACGCCGACGGTCGTCGGCACGCAGTGCGAGATGGCCGGCGCGGGCGATGCGCACGTGGAAAAAAGGGGGCCGGAAGCCGGCGGCGCAGGCTCGACAAGGCAGCCGCTTTGCCAGTAAGCTGCGCCACACACCAGCAAGATTCAAGCAGAGGAAGCCGTTGCAAGCGCGGGACCCACACGCAAACGTATTTTTCGTCGGCCTTATGGGAGCGGGTAAGACCACCGTGGGCCGTGCGGTCGCGCGCCGGCTCGACAGGACGTTCTTCGACTCCGACCACGAAATCGAGGCCCGCACGGGTGCGCGCATTCCGGTGATCTTCGAGATGGAGGGCGAGGCCGGCTTTCGCGACCGCGAATCGCAGGTGATCGCCGATCTCACGCAGCGCGAGAACATCGTGCTCGCGACGGGCGGCGGCGCGGTGCTGCGCGCCGAAAATCGCGATTGCCTGAAAAGCAGCGGCATCGTCATCTATCTGCGCGCCAATCCGCACGATCTGTGGCTGCGCACGCGCAAGGACAAGAACCGCCCGCTGTTGCAGACCGGCGACCCGAAGGCGCGTCTCGAAGCGCTCTACGAAGTGCGCGACCCGCTCTACCGCGAATGCGCGGACTTCATCATCGAGACCGGCCGTCCGTCGGTCAACGGCCTCGTCAACATGGTGCTGATGCAACTCGAACTGGCAGGCGTCATCGCCAAGCCGCTACAAGCATGATTACCGTCAACGTCGATCTGGGCGAGCGCGCCTACCCGATTCACATTGGTGCCGGCCTGATCGGCCGCACCGACCTGTTCGCCCCTCATATCACCGGTTCGTCGGTCACGATCGTCACGAACACGACGGTCGATCCGCTCTACGGCGACGCGCTGCGCGCGGCGCTCGCGCCGCTCGGCAAGCGCGTATCGACGGTCGTGCTGCCGGACGGCGAGGCGTACAAGAACTGGGAAACGCTGAATCTGATCTTCGACGGCCTGCTGACCGAGCGCGCCGACCGCAAGACGACGCTCGTCGCACTCGGCGGCGGCGTGATCGGCGACATGACCGGCTTCGCCGCCGCGTGCTACATGCGCGGCGTGCCGTTCATCCAGGTGCCGACGACGCTGCTGTCGCAGGTCGATTCGTCGGTCGGCGGCAAGACCGGCATCAACCATCCGCTCGGCAAGAACATGATCGGCGCGTTCTACCAGCCGCAGGCGGTGATCGCCGATATCGGCGCGCTGACCACGCTGCCCGATCGCGAGCTGGCGGCTGGCGTGGCCGAGGTCATCAAGACGGGCGCGATCGCCGATGCGGAATTCTTCGACTGGATCGAGGCGAACGTCGACGCGCTGAACCGCCGCGAGCCGGCCGCGCTCGCGCATGCAGTGAAGCGCTCGTGCGAGATCAAGGCGAGCGTGGTCGCGGCCGACGAACGCGAAGGCGGCCTGCGCGCGATCCTGAACTTCGGCCATACGTTCGGCCATGCGATCGAGGCCGGGCTCGGCTACGGCGAATGGCTGCACGGCGAAGCGGTCGGCTGCGGAATGGTGATGGCGGCCGACCTGTCGGTGCGGCTCGGCCTCTTCGACGAAGCGTCGCGGCAGCGGCTCGATGCCGTGATTGCCGCCGCGCACTTGCCGGTCCGCGGGCCGGCACTCGGCGATGCGCGCTACATGGACCTGATGCGTGTCGACAAGAAGGCCGAAGCCGGCGCGATCAAGTTCATCCTGCTGAAGCGATTCGGCGATACGCTGATCACCCAGGCGCCCGACGAAGCGGTGTTCGCTACACTGGCGCAGACGACCCGGTAACGGCGCCCCGGATGCCCCGGCGCCACTGACATGGAGGAGACGTGAGCGAGACATCCAGCAGCAAACTGCCCGAGGCCGGCCGCGCATCCGTCGCGACGCTGGTCGAGCCGCCGACGCTGGCGGCGCTGGAAGCCCATCTCGCTCCGTATGCCGCCCACGCGTCGCAGTCGCGCGGCCGCCGCCATCCGGAAACGCCGCCGGCGGCGCGCACCGAATTCCAGCGCGACCGCGACCGCATCGTTCATTCGACCGCGTTTCGCCGGCTCGAATACAAGACGCAGGTCTTCGTCAATCACGAAGGCGACCTGTTCCGCACCCGCCTCACGCACAGCCTCGAAGTCGCGCAGATCGCGCGCTCGGTCGCGCGCAACCTGCGCCTGAACGAGGATCTCGTCGAAGCGATCTCGCTTGCGCACGATCTCGGCCATACGCCGTTCGGCCATGCCGGGCAGGACGCGCTGAATGCGTGCATGCGCGAGCACGGCGGCTTCGAGCACAACCTGCAGAGCCTGGCCGTCGTCGACGAGCTCGAGGAGCATTACGGCGCGTTCAACGGCCTGAACCTGTGCTTCGAGACGCGCGAAGGCATTCTCAAGCACTGCTCGCGCGAGAATGCGCGCAAGCTCGGCGCGCTCGGCGAACGTTTCCTGCAAGGGCGCCAGCCATCGCTGGAGGCGCAACTCGCGAACATCGCGGACGAAATCGCATACAACAACCATGACGTCGACGACGGCCTGCGCTCGGGCCTGATCACGATCGAGCAGCTCGCCGAAGTCGAGCTCTGGCAGCGCCACTACGAGGCTGCGCTTGCGGAATTCCCGCATCTCGAAGGCCGCCGCCTCGTGCACGAGACGGTGCGCCGCATCATCAACACGCTGATCGTCGACCTGATCGACGAGACCACACGCAATCTCATGCGCGTCGCGCCCGCGTCGCTCGACGACGTGCGCGCGGCGCCGCCGCTCGTCGCGCACAGCGAAGCGGTCGCCGCGCAGGCGGCCGCCCTCAAGCGTTTCCTGTTCAAGAACCTGTACCGCCACTACAAGGTGATGCGCATGGCCAACAAGGCGCAGCGTGTCGTCACCGGGCTGTTCGACGCGTTCATCGACGATCCGCGCCTGCTGCCGCCGCCGTACCAGTCGGATGACGAAGCGCAGCAGCCGCGCCTCGTCGCGCACTACATCGCCGGCATGACCGACCGCTTCGCGCTGAAGGAATACCAGCGCCTGTTCGTCGTCAACGACAACTGACTGTCACAAACGATCACTAGACTTCGCCGGTTCAATGGCGACGGGAATGTTGCACACGCTGTTGGTAACGTTTTCATAGGAGAGGTCGATGAAGAAGAAGCCTGCGGGGACCATGGTTCGCTCGATCGCGCTTGGCGGCGCGCTGATGTTCGGTGTGCAGCATGCGGCGTTCGCCGCGACGGAAATCCAGTTCTGGCATGCGATGGAGTCGGCGCTCGGCGAGCGCGTGAACGAGCTCGCCGCGCAGTTCAACGCATCGCAGAGCGACTACAAGATCGTGCCGGTCTTCAAGGGCACCTACGACCAGGCGCTCGCGGCGGGCATCGCCGCCTATCGCAGCGGCAACGCGCCGGCGATCCTCCAGGTCTATGAAGTCGGCACCGCGACGATGATGCAGGCGAAGAAGGCTGTCGTGCCCGTCTACGACGTGTTCAAGCAGGCCGGCGTGCCGCTCGACGAAAAGGCGTTCGTGCCGACCATCGCGAGCTACTACAGCGATGCGAAGACGGGCCATCTCGTGTCGATGCCGTTCAACAGCTCGACGCCGGTGCTGTACTACAACAAGGACGCGTTCAAGAAGGCCGGGCTCGATCCGAACCAGCCGCCGAAGACGTGGGCGGACGTGCAGGCCGATGCGGAGAAGCTGCGCAAGTCCGGAATGGCCTGCGGCTTCACGACCGGCTGGCAGGGCTGGATCCAGCTCGAGAACTACAGCGTGTGGCACGCGCTGCCGTTCGCGAGCCGCAACAACGGCTTCGACGGCACCGACGCGGTGCTCGAGTTCAACAAGCCGCAGCAGATCGCCCATATCGCATTCCTGCAGCAGATGCAGAAGGACGGTACGTTCACGTACGCGGGCCGCAAGGACGAAGCGTCCGCGAAGTTCTACAGCGGCGACTGCGGGATCCTGACGACGTCGTCGGGTGCGCTCGCGAACGTGCAGAAATTCGCGAAGTTCAGCTACGGCACGGGCATGATGCCGTACGACGCGAACGTGAAGGGCGCGCCGCAGAACGCGATCATCGGCGGCGCGAGCCTGTGGGTGCTGGCCGGCAAGGATCCGGCGACCTACAAGGGCGTCGCGAAATTCCTCGCGTTCCTGGCCTCGCCGCCGATCGCCGCGAAGTGGCACCAGGAAACGGGCTACCTGCCGGTCACGACGGCCGCGTACGACCTCACGCGCCAGCAGGGCTTCTATGCGAAGAACCCGAGCGCGGAAACCGCGATCAAGCAGATGATGAACAAGCCGCCGCTGCCTTACACGAAGGGGCTGCGTCTCGGCAACATGCCGCAGATCCGCACGGTCGTCGACGAAGAGCTGGAGCAGGTCTGGGGGCAGAAGAAGTCGCCGAAGGACGCGCTCGACTCGGCCGCCTCGCGCGGCGACGAGCTGCTGCGCCGCTTCGAGAAGTCGGGCGGCTGAGCCCGCATCGCGTCCGTGCCGCCGGCCGCCGCCTCGCGCATGCGCGCGGGCCGGCGGCGCGGTTCCCTTTCCGTTTCGCCTGACCGGATGCCCGCGATGCAATCCCGTTCCCGTTTCGGCGCGAGCCTGCTGCCGTACCTGCTGATCGCGCCGCAGCTCGCGATCACCGCCGTGTTCTTCCTGTGGCCGGCCGGCGTCGCGCTGTGGCAGTCGACGCAGATGCAGGATGCGTTCGGCACGTCGAGCGAATTCGTCGGCTTCGCGAACTTCACGCACCTGTTCGCCGATCCGCTGTACCTCGACTCGTTCCGCACGACACTGGTGTTCAGCTCGCTCGTCACGGTGAGTGGGCTCGTCGTGTCGCTGCTGCTCGCCGCGTGCGCCGACCGCGTGATCCGCGGCGCGCGTGTGTACCGCACGCTGCTGATCTGGCCGTACGCGGTCGCACCGACGATCGCCGCCGTGCTGTGGGCGTTCCTGTTCAACCCGAGCATCGGCCTCGTCACCTATGCGCTCGCAAAGTGCGGCATTGTCTGGGATCACGCGCTGAACGGCGGCCAGGCGATGTTCCTCGTCGTGCTCGCGTCGGTGTGGAAGCAGGTGAGCTACAACTTCCTGTTCTTCTATGCGGGGCTGCAGGCGATTCCGCGCTCGCTGATCGAGGCGGCGGCGATCGACGGTGCCGGGCCGGTGCGGCGGTTCTTCAACATCGTGCTGCCGCTGCTGTCGCCGACAAGCTTCTTCCTGCTGGTCGTGAACCTGGTCTACGCGTTCTTCGACACGTTCCCGGTGATCGACGCGGCCACCGCGGGCGGCCCCGCGCAAAGTACCAAGACGCTGATCTACAAGATCTTCACGGAAGGCTTCCAGGGGCTCGACATCGGCAGTTCGGGCGCGCAGTCGGTCGTGCTGATGATCATCGTCGTCGGGCTCACGGTGATCCAGTTCCGCTTCGTCGAACGCAGGGTGCAATACGCATGATCGAAAATCGCAAGGGTTTCGACCTGTTCTGCCACGCGGTGCTGGTCGCGGGCGTCGTGGCGATCGTGTTCCCCGTCTACGTCGCATTCTGCGCGGCGACGATGAACGCGCAGGAGGTGTTCACGATCCCGCTGTCGCTGGTGCCGAGCACGCACCTGCTGGAGAACATCGCTTACATCTGGGGGCACGGCAGCGGCGGCACGACCGCGCCGTTCGGCCGGCTGCTCGTCAACAGCTTCGTGATGGCGCTCGGGATCGCGGTCGGCAAGATCGCGGTGTCGATCCTGTCCGCGTACGCGATCGTCTATTTCCGCTTCCCGTTCCGCAACACGGCGTTCTGGCTGATTTTCATCACGCTGATGCTGCCGGTCGAGGTGCGGATCTTCCCGACCGTGCAGGTGGTGTCGACGCTGCACCTGACGAACGCCTACGCGGGGCTCACGCTGCCGCTGATCGCGTCGGCGACGGCGACCTTCCTGTTCCGCCAGTTCTTCATGACGCTGCCCGACGAGCTGATGGACGCCGCGCGCATCGACGGCGCAGGGCCGATGCGCTTCTTCTGGGACGTCGTGCTGCCGCTGTCGAAGACGAGCATCGCGGCGCTGTTCGTGATCACCTTCATCTACGGCTGGAACCAGTATCTGTGGCCGATCCTGATCACGACGGAGGCGTCGCTGTCGACGGCGGTGGTGGGCATCAAGACGATGATCGCGAGCGGCGACGCCGCGACCGAATGGCAATACGTGATGGCGGCGACGCTGCTGGCGATGATTCCGCCGCTCGTCGTCGTGCTGGCGATGCAGCGCTGGTTCGTGCGCGGCCTCGTCGATTCCGAGAAATGAACACGGACGGCAACCGGGAGAAGGACCAAGTATGGCTGCGCTGAGCTTGAAGGGCGTCAGGAAATCCTACGACGGCAAGCAGCACGTGCTGCACGGCATCGACGTGGAGATCGCCGACGGCGAATTCATCGTGCTGGTCGGCCCGTCGGGCTGCGGCAAGTCGACGCTGCTGCGGATGATCGCGGGGCTCGAGACGGTGACGGACGGCGAGATCGCGATCGGCGACCGCGTGGTCAACGCGCTGGAGCCGAAGGATCGCGACATCGCGATGGTGTTCCAGAACTACGCGCTGTACCCACACATGACGGTCGCGCAGAACATGGGCTACGGGCTGAAGATCCGCGGCATCGAGCGAGCGACGATCGACTCGCGGGTGGCCGCGGCCGCGAAGATCCTCGAACTCGAGCCGCTGCTCGCGCGGCGCCCGCGCGAACTGTCGGGCGGCCAGCGGCAGCGCGTCGCGATGGGGCGTGCGATCGTGCGCGAGCCGTCGGTGTTCCTGTTCGACGAGCCGTTGTCGAACCTCGATGCGAAGCTGCGCGTGCAGATGCGGCTCGAGATCCAGCGGCTGCATGCGCGGCTCGCGACGACGAGCGTGTACGTGACGCACGACCAGATCGAGGCGATGACGCTCGCGCAGCGCGTGATCGTGATGAACCGCGGCTATGCGGAGCAGATCGGCGCGCCGGTCGACGTGTACGAGAAGCCGGCGACGGTGTTCGTCGCGGGCTTCATCGGCTCGCCGGCGATGAACCTGATGCATGGCCGGCTGTCGGAGGATGGTGCGACGTTTGCGGTCGCGGGCGGCGGTCCGGCGCTGCCCGTCGCCGGCGCGCCCGGCATCGGCACCACGATCGCCACCGGGCGCGACTGGGTGCTCGGCGTGCGCCCGGAGCACATGACGCCGCAGCCGGGCGTCGCGCAGGCGACACTGCCGGTCGATTCGTGCGAGTTGCTCGGTGCGGACAACCTCGCGCACGGCCGCTGGGGCAACCACGACGTCGCGGTGCGCCTGCCGCATGCGGTTCGTCCCGCGCGCGGCACGGCGCTGGGCGCCGCGGTGCCCGCGCACCGGCTGCATTTCTTCGATCCGGAGACCGGCAAGCGTGCCGGCTGAACCTGCTGCACTTGCCGAGAGACCGACGATGACCCTTCGCACCGACTGGCCCTATCCGCGCGTGGTCGCTCATCGCGGCGGCGGCACGCTCGCGCCGGAGAACACGCTTGCCGCATTCGACGAGGGCGCGCGGCGCGGTCACCGGATGGTCGAATTCGACGCGAAGCTGTCCGCCGATGACGTGACGTTCCTGCTGCACGACGACACCGTCGACCGCACGTCGAACGGCAGTGGGCCGGCGGCGGGCATGCGTTATGCGGCGCTGGCCGCGCTCGACGCCGGCGCGTGGTTCGACGCGCGCTTCGCGGGCGAACGGATGCCGACGCTCGAGGCGGCGGCGGCGCGCTGCATCGCGCACGGGCTGGCGGCCAACGTCGAGATCAAGCCGTGCCCGGGCCGCGAGCGCGACACGGGGCAGCGCGTGGCGGCCGACGCCGCCGCGTACTGGCACGGCGCGGCGGTGCCGCCGCTGCTGTCGTCGTTCTCGTTCGATGCGTTGCAGCAGGCGCGCGCGACCGTGCCGGCGCTGCCGCGCGGGATGCTCTATGAAGCCGTGCCGGACGACTGGCATGCGCAGGTCGTCGGGGCGCTCGGCTGCGTTTCGTTGCATGCAGACCACAAACGGCTCGACGAACCTCTCGTGCGCGCGATCAAGGCGGCCGGGCTGCGCATCCTGGTTTACACGGTGAACGACCTCGAACGGGCGCGCGAACTTGCCCGCTGGGGCGTCGACGCGGTCTGCACGGACCGGATCGACCTGATCGGCCCGACGGCACTCGACGACATCGTGTAGCGCCGCGCGCCCCGGGCAAAATCCTGTCCGGGAACATGCCTGACGCGAAAAAACGACGCCCCGGCGGGATTCCCGCCGGGGCGTTTTGCATCGTGGAGACGTTACGTCGGGAAAAATCCGCTACAAATTGCAGCAGGATTAACCATTCCCCAAATATTCGACTACGCTTAGAAGCGGTAGCCGACGTTCAGGTACGTGACGATCGGGTTCAGCGAGATCTTCGCTTTCGACGTTTCGGTCAGGGTGCCGACCGGCGTTCGGCGGGCCGTCGTGAAGGTTGCGGTCACGCTGACCGGGATGTACGAGATCGACAGGCCACCGAACCAGTGTTTCGTGAAGTTGTACGTGAAGCCGGCGTTGAGCACGGGCGCCCACTGGTTGCTGGTCGTGGCGCTGGTCGGGCCGCCGAGCACGCCGTTCTCGAAGCTGCTGTTCGTGATCTTTGCGCCGGTGAACCAGACATACGTGGCGCCGACGCCGAGATACGGACGGAACTTCGCGTTGGCGTCGTTGAAGTGGTAGCGAAGCAACAGGGCGGGGCTCCACTGGTACGCACGGCCGAGTATGCCGAACTTTTCGAACTGACCCTTGCCGGTAATGTCGAACTTCGGCGGTATCCCCATGACGAGCTCGGTGGAGATGTGGTCCGTAACGAAGTAGCCAGCTGCGAGCCCGAGCGTATCGGCGTCGTTGATGCCGGCGCCCGTGTTGGGAATCGATTGGTTGATGGGCGTGCCGCCGACGCGGTAGAGGAACAGCGGGTCGCTGCTGTCCTGCGGTGCGAGGTGCAGCCAGCCGGTGCTGACGTAGAAATCACCTGCGGATTGTGCGTGTGCCGTGCCGCCCGCAAATGCGAATGCGAGCGTTGCGGCCCCCGTAATGGCCAGTTTTCGTTTCATTGTGTCTCCTCCGATCAAAGGCGTGCTCATTATGACGACTGCGTTTAAAACCAAACAAGCTCGCAAGTTAGAGCTTTCTCCCTAGGATTCGCACGACCGTACGCTTCCGCGCCCCGTAGGGACAGGCATTCTACGCAGGTGCGCAATTTCGGACCTTCGGGTATTTCCTAACGCGTTCAAACGGACATTCAGCATGGCACGGTTAGCACGACTCTACGTTCCCGACCAGCCGCAGCACGTGATACTGCGCGGCCTGGATCAGCAACCCGCGTTCGTCGACGACCAGGACTACGAACTCTTCATCGATTGTCTGAAGGCCGCGGCCCGCGATCACCATCTTTCGGTGCATGCCTATGTGCTGCTCCCGCGTCAGGTGCAGCTCCTCGTGACGCCGAGCGACGAGGCGAGCCTGCCGAAGGCGATGCAGGCGGTCGGCCGCCGCTACGTCGCGCATTTCAACCGCCGCTATTCACGTCGCGGCACCCTGTGGGAAGGCCGCTATCGGGCGACCGTGATCGAAGGCGAGCGCTATTTCCTGCTCGCGAGCCGCGTGGTCGAGATGAGCCCGGTCCGCGCGCAACTGGTCGCGACGCCCGACGCCTATCGCTGGTCGAGCTTCCGGCACCACGTCGGGCTGACCGTCGATAGCCTGATCACCGATCATCCGCTCTACTGGGCGCTCGGCAACACGCCGTTCGACCGGCAGCGCGCGTACAAGGAGCTGTGCGAACAGCCGCTCGACGAGCGGCAGGCCGACCAGCTCCAGCAAGCGACGCTGAAGGGCTGGGTGCTCGGCGGCGAGAACTACCGCGAGTGGGCGGCTCGCACCGCGAATCGTCGCGTGTCGCCGCTGCCGCGCGGACGCCCCAGAAAGGTGCGTGAAAACACGCCGCCCATCCAGCAATAGCGCGGAACAGGCGGATCACGAGGCGGCGCTGCGGGCGCCGCTTCTTTTTGCACCAAAACGATACGGCCCCAATAAAACAGCACCAGATCAGCGCACGGCTTTAATTGGGGATCGATCAAGCGGTTTTTGTTGCTATTCCTTTGATTCGTCGCGTATATTCCGAATTCCGGTGGCCCGGGTGAAGCTCGCCCAACCACTGTCGGCCGTGCCGTCTCCCGTCGGGAGCGGGATCGACGGCAACAAAAAAATGGTTCAACGGCCCTCGAGGCCCCCTTTACGACGGTGTCCCCATGAACGACCACCAGAAGCCGCTCGCCGCGGTGCCCGCCGCACAAGGTCTGTACGACCCGCAAAACGAACACGACGCCTGCGGCGTCGGCTTCGTCGCACACATCAAGGGCAAGAAGAGCCACGAGATCATTCAGCAGGGTCTGAAGATCCTCGAGAACCTCGATCACCGCGGCGCAGTCGGTGCCGATCCGCTGATGGGCGACGGCGCCGGCATCCTGATCCAGATTCCGGACGCGTTCTATCGCGAGGAAATGTCGAAGCAGGGCGTGACGTTGCCGCCGGCCGGCGAATATGGGGTTGGGATGATCTTCCTGCCGAAGGAAAACGCGTCGCGTCTCGCGTGCGAGCAGGAGCTCGAGCGGACGGTGCGGGCAGAGGGGCAGGTCGTGCTCGGCTGGCGCGACGTGCCGGTCGACCATTCGATGCCGATCTCGCCGACGGTAAAGGCGAGCGAGCCGCTGATCCGCCAGATCTTCATCGGCCGCGGCAAGGACATCATGGTGACGGACGCGCTCGAGCGGAAGCTGTACGTGATCCGCAAGACCGCGAGCCACCGCATCCAGGCGCTGAAGCTCAAGCACGGCAAGGAATACTTCGTGCCGTCGATGTCGGCGCGCACGGTCGTCTACAAGGGGCTGCTGCTGGCAGGTCAGGTCGGTGTGTATTACCGCGACCTGCAGGACGCGCGCGTCGTGTCGGCGCTCGCGCTCGTGCACCAGCGTTTCTCGACCAACACGTTCCCGGCATGGGAACTCGCTCACCCGTACCGGATGATCGCGCACAACGGTGAGATCAACACCGTGAAGGGCAACGTGAACTGGCTGAACGCGCGTACCGGCGCGATCGCGTCGCACGTGCTCGCCGACGACCTGCCGAAGCTGTGGCCGCTGATCTACCCGGGCCAGTCGGACACCGCGTCGTTCGACAACTGTCTCGAACTGCTGGTGATGGCCGGCTACCCGCTCGTGCACGCGGTGATGATGATGATCCCGGAAGCGTGGGAACAGCACACGCTGATGGACGACAACCGCCGCGCGTTCTACGAATACCACGCCGCGATGATGGAGCCGTGGGACGGCCCCGCCGCGATCGCGTTCACCGACGGCCGCCAGATCGGCGCGACGCTCGACCGTAACGGCCTGCGCCCGGCGCGCTACATCGTCACGGACGACGATCTCGTCATCATGGCGTCGGAAGCCGGCACGCTGCCGATCCCCGAATCGAAGATCGTCAAGAAGTGGCGCCTGCAGCCGGGCAAGATGTTCCTGATCGACATGGAACACGGCCGCATCATCGACGACAAGGAACTCAAGGACAACCTCGCGAACGCGAAGCCGTACAAGAGCTGGATCGACGCCGTGCGCATCAAGCTCGACGAGATCGAGCCGAAGGCCGAGGACGTCGCGGCCGGCCGCACGCAGGGCGCCGCGCTGCTCGACCGCCAGCAGGCGTTCGGCTATACGCAGGAAGACCTGAAGTTCCTGATGGCGCCGATGGCGCAGCAGGGTGAGGAGGCTGTCGGTTCGATGGGCAACGACTCGCCGCTCGCGGTGATGTCGAACAAGAACAAGACGCTCTATCACTACTTCAAGCAGCTGTTCGCGCAGGTCACGAACCCGCCGATCGACCCGATCCGCGAAAACATGGTCATGTCGCTCGTGTCGTTCATCGGCCCGAAGCCGAACCTGCTCGACACGAACAACATCAACCCGCCGATGCGTCTCGAAGTGTCGCAGCCGGTGCTCGACTTCAAGGACATCGCGAAGATCCGCGCGATCGACCAGTACACGGGCGGCAAGTTCAGCGCATACGAGCTGAACATCTGCTACCCGGTCGCATGGGGCAAGGAAGGCATCGAGGCGCGCCTCGCGTCGCTGTGCGCGGAAGCTGTCGACGCGGTCAAGTCGGGCTACAACATGCTGATCGTGTCGGACCGCAAGACGGACGCCGAACACGTCGCGATTCCGGCGCTGCTCGCCACGTCGGCGATCCACACGCACCTCGTCCAGCAAGGGCTGCGCACGAGCACGGGCCTCGTCGTCGAGACGGGTTCGGCACGTGAGACGCACCATTTCGCGCTGCTCGCGGGCTACGGCGCGGAAGCCGTGCACCCGTACCTCGCGATGGAAACGCTCGCGAAGATGGCGGAAGGCCTGCCGGGCGACCTGTCGCCGGAGAAGGCCGTCTACAACTTCACGAAGGCGGTCGGCAAGGGTCTGCAGAAGGTGATGTCGAAGATGGGCATCTCGACGTACATGTCGTACACGGGCGCGCAGATCTTTGAAGCGCTCGGCCTGTCGAGCGACCTCGTCGAGAAGTACTTCAAGGGCACGGCTTCGAAGGTCGGCGGCATCGGCCTGTTCGAAGTTGCGGAAGAAGCGATCCGCCTGCACCGCGATGCGTTCGGCGACAACCCGGTCTTGCGCGACATGCTCGACGCGGGCGGCGAGTACGCGTACCGCGTGCGCGGCGAAGACCACATGTGGACGCCGGACTCGATCGCGAAGCTGCAGCACGCGACGCGCAGCAACTCGTACCAGACGTACAAGGAATACGCGCACCTGATCAACGACCAGACCAAGCGCCACATGACGTTCCGCGGCCTGTTCGAGTTCAAGGTCGAGCCGACCAAGGCGATCCCGATCGACGACGTCGAATCGGCGAAGGACATCGTCAAGCGCTTTGCGACGGGCGCGATGTCGCTCGGTTCGATCAGCACCGAGGCGCACGCGACGCTCGCGATCGCGATGAACCGGATCGGCGGCAAGTCGAACACCGGCGAAGGCGGCGAGGACCAGAAGCGCTACCGCAACGAGCTGCGCGGCATTCCGATCAAGTCGGGCGAGACGCTGAAGTCGGTGATCGGCGACGAGATCGTCAGCGACATTGCGCTGAAGGATGGCGATTCGCTGCGTTCGAAGATCAAGCAGGTCGCGTCGGGCCGCTTCGGCGTCACCGCCGAGTACCTCGCATCGGCCGATCAGATCCAGATCAAGATGGCGCAGGGTGCGAAGCCGGGCGAAGGCGGCCAGCTGCCGGGCCACAAGGTGTCGGAATACATCGGCAAGCTGCGGTACTCGGTTCCGGGCGTCGGCCTGATCTCGCCGCCGCCGCACCACGACATCTACTCGATCGAGGATCTGGCGCAGCTGATCCACGACCTGAAGAACGTGAACCCGAGCTCGAGCATCTCGGTGAAGCTCGTGTCGGAAGTGGGCGTCGGCACGGTTGCGGCCGGTGTCGCGAAGGCGAAGGCCGATCACGTCGTGATCGCCGGCCACGACGGCGGCACGGGCGCATCGCCGCTGTCGTCGGTCAAGCATGCGGGCACGCCGTGGGAACTCGGTCTGGCCGAAACGCAGCAGACGCTGGTGCTGAACCGCCTGCGCGGCCGGATCCGCGTGCAGGCCGACGGCCAGATGAAGACGGGCCGCGACGTCGTGATCGGCGCGCTGCTCGGCGCGGACGAATTCGGCTTCGCGACGGCGCCGCTCGTCGTCGAAGGCTGCATCATGATGCGCAAGTGCCACCTGAACACGTGCCCGGTCGGCGTCGCGACGCAGGATCCGGTGTTGCGTGCGAAGTTCAAGGG
The DNA here is from genome assembly GCF_020843965.1 of Burkholderia sp. B21-005. Lineage (NCBI taxonomy): Bacteria > Pseudomonadati > Pseudomonadota > Betaproteobacteria > Burkholderiales > Burkholderiaceae > Burkholderia > Burkholderia sp. B21-005. Next base: position 354,793 of record NZ_CP086301.1, read on the forward strand.
CCAGCCCGAGCACGTCGTGAACTACTTCTTCTTCGTCGCTGAAGAAGTGCGCGAGATCATGGCGCAGCTCGGCATCGCGAAGTTCGGCGACCTGATCGGCCGCGCCGACCTGCTCGATACGCGCAAGGGCGTCGAGCACTGGAAGGCGAAGGGCCTCGACTTCTCGCGCGTGTTCTACCAGCCGGAAGAGTGCGAGGACGTCGCGCCGCGCCACGTCGACGTGCAGGATCACGGCCTCGAGCGCGCGCTCGACCACGTGCTGATCGAGAAGGCGAAGGCCGCGATCGAGAACGGCGAGCATGTGTCGTTCATCCAGCCGGTGCGCAACGTGAACCGTACCGTCGGCGCGATGCTGTCGGGCGTGATCGCGAAGAAGCACGGCCACGACGGCCTGGCCGACGACGCGGTGCACATCCAGCTGAAGGGCACGGCCGGCCAGAGCTTCGGCGCGTTCCTCGCGAAGGGCGTGACGCTTGACCTCGTCGGCGACGGCAACGACTACGTCGGCAAGGGCCTGTCGGGCGGTCGGATCATCATCCGCCCGACCAACGACTTCCGCGGCAAGTCCGAGGAAAACATCATCTGCGGCAACACGGTGATGTACGGCGCGATCGAAGGCGAGGCGTTCTTCCGCGGCGTCGCGGGCGAGCGTTTCTGCGTGCGCAACTCGGGTGCGACGGCGGTCGTCGAAGGCACGGGCGACCACGGTTGCGAATACATGACGGGCGGCACGGTCGTCGTGCTCGGCGAAACCGGGCGCAACTTCGCGGCCGGCATGTCGGGCGGTCTCGCGTACATCTACGATCCGGAAGGCACGTTCGCGGCGAAGTGCAACAAGTCGATGGTCGCACTCGATCCGGTGCTGCAGCAGGCCGAGCAGGAGCGTACGGTCGACCGCGCGCTCTGGCATGCAGGCATGACGGACGAAGCGCTGCTCAAGGGGCTCGTCGAGCGTCATTTCCAGTTCACGGGTTCGCCGCGCGCGAAGTCGCTGCTGGAAAACTGGGACGCGGCGCGCCGCCAGTTCGTGAAGGTGTTCCCGCACGAATACAAGCGCGCGCTGGGCGAGATCGGTGCGAAGAAGGCGGCGAAGGAAGTACTGGCCGCCTGAGCGACGAACGACATAGCGAATGCCGCGCGCGCATGACTGCCGCGCGCGGCTCCCCCACCCGATACACCGAACAGAAGAGCACCTTATGGGCAAGGCAACCGGTTTTCTGGAGTTCGAACGCCGCCACGAGGCGTACGAAGCACCGCTCACGCGCGTGAAGCACTACAAGGAATTCGTCGCGGCACTGACCGACGCGGACGCGAAGGTCCAGGGCGCGCGCTGCATGGATTGCGGCATCCCGTTCTGCAACAACGGCTGCCCGGTCAACAACATCATCCCGGACTTCAACGATCTCGTTTACCGCCAGGACTGGCAGCAGGCGATCGAAGTCCTGCATTCGACCAACAACTTCCCCGAGTTCACGGGCCGCATCTGTCCGGCGCCGTGCGAGGCAGCGTGCACGCTCGGGATCAACGACGATCCGGTCGGCATCAAGTCGATCGAGCACGCGATCATCGACAAGGCCTGGGCGGAAGGCTGGGTGAAGCCGCTGCCGCCCGAGCACAAGACCGGCAAGACGGTCGCGGTCGTCGGTTCGGGCCCCGCGGGCCTCGCCGTCGCGCAGCAGCTCGCGCGGGCGGGCCACGACGTGACGGTGTTCGAGAAGAACGATCGCATCGGCGGCCTGCTGCGTTACGGGATCCCCGACTTCAAGCTCGAGAAGTGGCTGATCGATCGCCGCATGCGCCAGATGGAAGCGGAAGGCGTGACGTTCCGCACCAGCGTGTTCATCGGCAAGGATCCGCTGCCCGAGTCGATCGGCAGCCTCGCGAAGGAAACTATTTCGCCGGAGCAGCTGAAGGAAGAATTCGACGCGGTCGTGATCGCAGGCGGTTCGGAAACGCCGCGCGACCTGCCGGTGCCGGGCCGCGAGCTCGCCGGCGTTCATTTCGCGATGGACTTCCTGCCGCAGCAGAACCGCGTAAACGCGGGCGACAAGCTCGTCGATCAGCTGCTCGCGAAGGGCAAGCACGTGATCGTGATCGGCGGCGGCGATACGGGTTCGGACTGCGTCGGCACGTCGAACCGTCACGGCGCGAAGCAGGTCACGCAGTTCGAGCTGCTGCCGCAGCCGCCGGAAGAGGAAAACAAGCCGCTCGTGTGGCCGTACTGGCCGATCAAGCTGCGCACGTCGTCGTCGCACGAAGAAGGCTGCGAGCGTGACTGGGCGGTCGCGACGAAGCGTCTCGAAGGCAAGAACGGCAAGGTCGAGAAGCTGATCGCGGTGCGCATCGAGTGGAAGGACGGCAAGATGCAGGAAGTGCCGGGTTCCGAGTTCGAGATGAAGGCTGACCTGGTGCTGCTCGCGATGGGTTTCACGCAGCCGGCAGCCACCGTGCTCGAGGCGTTCGGCGTCGCGAAGGATGCGCGCGGCAACGCGCGTGCGGCAACCGAAGGCGATCGCTCGTACTACACGTCGGTCGACAAGGTGTTCGCGGCAGGCGACATGCGTCGCGGCCAGTCGCTCGTCGTCTGGGCGATCCGCGAAGGCCGCCAGTGCGCGCGCTCGGTCGACGCGTATCTGATGGGGCATTCGAACCTGCCGCGATAAGCGCGGTTCGCGGGCCACTGTCGTATCAGCCGGGCGTCCGAAAGGGCGCCCGGTTTTTTTATGGCCGGCGCCCGCAGGTGCCGCTGGCGTCGGCCTCCGATGTCGGCCGTGCCAGTTCGCGGCGGCCGCCAACCCTCGTCATCTCCCCGAAGCGTCGCCTAACCTGATCACATCGGACGTTGATTTTCCGCGATCCCGTTTCCTTTCGTTTTGTAATAATCCTTGGAAACTGTCATATCATGTCGCCCCTCCGGCCGCGTTCGCATGGCAGCCGAATATGACTGACCCCGTTTACAAGGATTCTGGATGGAAGCATTCGTGCAAGGGCTGATCGATGCCGTCAACGGTGTGCTGTGGAACTACGTGCTGATTGCGCTGCTGCTCGGCGTGGGCGCGTGGTTCACGCTGCGGTTCCGAATGATCCAGCTGAAGGCGCTGCTCCTCAGCATGAAGCTGGTCGGCAGCAAGGGCGAGCCGGGCAGCATCTCGTCGTTCCAGGCGTTCGCGACCGGCCTCGCGAGCCGCGTGGGCACCGGCAACATCGCGGGTGTCGCGGTCGCGCTGACGGTCGGCGGGCCGGGCGCGATCTTCTGGATGTGGATGACGGCGCTCGTCGGCATGTCGTCCGCGTTCGTCGAAGCGACGCTCGCGCAGATCTTCAAGGTGTCGCACCCGGACGGCAGCTATCGCGGCGGCCCCGCGTACTACATCCAGACGGGCCTGCGCTCGCGCGGCTTCGGCGTGTTGTTCTCGCTGTCGCTGATCCTCGCGTTCGGCTTCGTGTTCAACGCGGTGCAGGCCAATGCGATCGCCGATGCATTTCACACGTCGTTCGGCTGGCGCCGCGAGACGGTTGGCCTCGGCCTCGTGTTGCTCACCGCGCCGCTCATCTTCGGCGGCATTCGCCGCATCGCGTCGGTCGCGCAGGTGATCGTGCCCGTGATGGCGATCGGCTATCTCGCGCTGGCCGTCTACGCGGTTGCGACGCACGCGGCGCTGGTGCCGGGCGTGATCGCGCTGATCGTGAAGAGTGCGTTCGGGCTCGAGCAGGCGGCGGGTGGCCTGACCGGCTATGCGGTCAGCCAGGCGGTCGCGATGGGCGTGAAACGCGGGCTGTTCTCGAACGAAGCCGGCATGGGTAGCGCGCCGAACGCGGCCGCGACCGCGAGCGTGCGGCATCCGGTCGTGCAGGGGCTGATCCAGATGCTCGGCGTGTTCGTCGACACGATCGTGATCTGCAGCGCGACCGCGTTCGTGATCCTGCTGTCGGGCCAGTACGAACTCGGCACCGGCATGGAAGGCGCGGCGCTCACGCAGCGCGCGATCGCGAGCCACGTCGGCGGTTGGGGCGGCATCTACATGGCCGTCGCGATCTTCTTTTTCGCGTACTCGTCGGTGATCGGCAACTACGCGTATGCGGAAGGCAACGTCGAGTTCATCACGAAGCGGCGCGGCGTGCTGCCGCTGTTCCGCATCGCGGTGCTGGGGATGGTGATGTTCGGCAGCGTCGGGCAACTGCCGCTGGTGTGGGCGATGGCCGATACGAGCATGGGGCTGATGGCGATCATCAACCTGGTCGCGATCCTCGCGCTCGGCAAGTATGCGCATGCCGCGTGGCGCGACTATCGCCACCAGCGCGCGCAGGGCATTGCCGAGCCGGTGTTCACGCGCAACACGATTCCCGAGCTCGCACGCGTGCTGCCGGCCGACGTGTGGGGCGAGCACGGCCCGCTGCCGCTGCGTCCGGCTTCGGCTGATGCGGTGGACGAAGCGGCGAACGACGCGGTGGCCGAAGCCCGCGTGGCGGTGCGCGAGTCATGAACGGCGAGCGGCTCCGTGCATTCGTCGCGCTGATGCCCGATACGGCATCGCGCGACGCGCTGCACGCGCTGCCGGTCACCCGCGGCGCACGGCGCACGCTGCCCGCGCAACTGCACGTGACGCTTGCGTTCATCGGCGCGATCGAACGCGCACGGTGCGACGCGCTGGCCGAGCGGCTGCCGGCGCTCGCGAGCGCGCATGCGCTGCCGTTGCAGCGGGTCGAGCGGATCGCGTGGTGGCCGAGCCTGCCGCGCGCGCGGCTGATCGTCGCGGAACTCGCTGCCGATCCCGCCTGTACGGCGCTGAATGCCGATTTGTCCGCGCTGTTGCGCGACCTGGGCGTGCCGGCCGACCGCCGGCCGTTCCGGCCGCATGTGACGCTCGCGCGGCTGCCGCGCGATGCTGACGGACAGCCCGCGCACGGCGGCGCGACCGGTCGACCGGTCGCGGTGCGCTTCGTCGCGCTGACGTTGTTCGAAAGCCGGCAGTCGCACGACGGTGTGTCGCATGTGCCGATCGTGTCGGTGCCGATCGGGCGGGCGTAGCGGGAAGGGGGCGGGACGAACAAGAGAGGGCCGGCGCGGCGTGCGCCGGCCTCTTGCTTTTGCGCTTACGCGGCGACCTTGTCGTTGTCGGTCACGCGCTCGACGTTGATCATGCCGACGTGGAACGCGGCCAGCGACTCGCGGTGGGCGATGCTGACGATCGCGGCCTTCGGCAGCCGTTCGGCGAACACGTGATAGAGCCGCGCTTCGTTGTCCGCGTCGAGTGCGCTCGTCGCTTCGTCGAGGAACAGGAAGTCCGGCTTGTGCAACAGCACGCGTGCGCCGGCGAGACGCTGCTGTTCGCCGGGCGACAGCACGCGCGTCCAGTGGCCGGTCTCGTCGAGGCGCCCGACGTAGTCTTCGAGGCGGCACGCGCGCAGCGCGTCGCGGCACGCGTCGTCGGTGAACGCGTCGGGCGCGGCCGGATAGGTGAGCGCGGCCTTCAGCGTGCCGATCGGCAAGTAGCTCGTCTGCGGCACGAACATCATCCGCGCGCCGACCGGCGCGTCGATCGCGCCGTCGCCGAACGGCCACAGGCCCGCAAGCGCGCGCATGAACGTGCTCTTGCCGGAACCCGACTTGCCGATCACGAGCCAGCGCGAGCCGGGTTCGATCGTCAGGTTGCCGATGTTCGCGAGCGCGGTGCCGTTCGGCAGCGCGAGCTTCAGCGACGACGTCGACAGTTTCGCGGCATCGACGTAGTGCAGGTTGATGCCGCCGTGCTCGGTTGCCGGCGACAGGCTTTCCTTCAGGTGCGACGTTCCCATCACGCGCTTGAATTCACGCAGACGGTTGACGGTTGCGCGCCATTCGACGAGGGTCGAGTAACTGTTGATGAACCACGAGAACGAATCGCTGACGGTGCCGAACGCGGACGAGATCTGCATCAGCACGCCGAACGAGAACGCGCCCGCGAAATAGCGCGGTGCGGCGACGACGAGCGGGAAGATGATCGCGATCTGCCCGTAGAAGCTCAGCACGAACGTGAGGCGCTTCGTGTACTTCATCACGCGCCACCAGTTGTCGCGAATGCGCATGAACAGGCTCTGCGCGTTGCGGGTCTCGGTTTTCTCGCCGTCGTAGAACGCGATCTGCTCGGCATTCTCGCGCACGCGGATCAGCCCGAAGCGGAAATCGGCCTCGACGCGCTGCTGCTGGTAGTTGATCGACACGAGTGGGTGGCCGACCTTCTGGATGATCAGCGAGCCGACCACCGCGTACAACGCGGCCGCCCACACCATGTAGCCGGGGATCGTGATCGGCGTCGCGCCGAGCGAGAGCGTCAGCGCGCCGGCGAGCGACCACAGGATCGTAATGAACGACACGAGCGTGACGACCGTCGACAGAAGGTCGAGCGACAGCGCGAGCGTCGTCGTCGCGAACGACTGGAGGTCGTCGGTGATCCGCTGGTCGGGGTTGTCGGCGAGGCGGTCGCGTTCGATCCGGTAGAACGCGCGATCGCCGAGCCACTGGCCGAGAAAGCGGTCGGTGAGCCACTGGCGCCAGCGGAACCCGAGCATCTGCCGCAGGTAGCGGCCGTACACCGCGAGGATGATGAAGCCGAACGCGAGTGCCGAGAACTGCATCAGCAGGTTCGGGAAGTCGTGGACGTCCTTCGACTGCAGTGCGTTGTAGAACTGCGCGTTCCACTTGTTCAGCTTGACGTTGATCCAGACGACGCAGAGATTGATCACGATGATCGTGACGAGCAGCCCCCACGCGGTTTTCCATTCGGACGACACCCAGTAGGGCTTGATGAGGCTCCATGCGGATACCGGGCGCTCGTCCTGCGGCGCGTCGGAGGCGGAGCGGACGGGATCGATCGATTGGGTCATGTGCTTCCTGATGAGTAGCCGGCGCGCGGGCCGGGCGAAGCCGGGCGCGCGCCGCGATAAGGCATGCCGGGGCGCGGCGCCGACTGACGGCGGGCGCACGGATGGTCGCCCGCGCGTCTTAAACGGCGCTTAAGGGCCGGCGGTGACGCGGCAACCGGCCGCTTGCGCGGCCGGCCTGCGGGCATTGTGCCAGAGCGGCGCGGCGCGACGGCGAATTTGCCGCAAGGGGGACAGTTTGCGGCGCTTTCCGCTTTTATGGTCTAATGGCCGACGACGAAACAGGGGTGCTTCGAGCGCGGCCGACGGTTAATTCCGGGCAACGCGGCGAGGCTGAGAAAGACCCTTCGCACCCGATCCGGGTAATACCGGCGAGGGAAGTTTCTGATCCCGCCGGGCCGCGCTGGCCGCCATCCCACATGGTCAGCGCCCGAGTCCCGCCCGGCCGGCCTTTGCTGCCGGTTTCGTCCTTTTGGGTACGCGCGTTGCGCGTTACGGAAGGAATGATGACCGCTCAATCTTCAGTCTTTTGCGCTGTTCCCGATCCGCTGTCGCGTGCGTTGGCACGGGACGGCGCGCGCGTGCCGACATCCGTCGCACGGGCCCGCGCGGTTCGCGGGGAGGGTGCGTGATGAACGTCCACGCTTCCCGGCCGGATTTCGCGGTGCTCGGCGGCGGCCTCGTCGGCCGTCTGATCGCCTGGCGGCTCGCGGGCGACGGACATCGCGTCGCACTGTACGAGCGCGGCGGCCCGGACGGCGAGCAGTCGGCCGCGTGGATCGCCGCCGCGATGCTCGCGCCGCTCGCCGAGGCGGCGAGCGCCGAACTGCTGATCACCGAACTCGGCGCCGCGTCGCTCGCGCGTTGGCCGCAATGGCTCGCGGAACTGCCCGAACCGGTGTTCTTCCAGCATCACGGCACGCTCGTCGTCTGGCATCACGCGGATCGGGCGGAGGCGCCGCTGTTCGAGCGGCGCGTGCGCGCGAACGCGCCGGCCGAGCTGTTCGACGGCGGCTTCGTCACGCTGGCCGGCGCGCAGGTCGACGCGGCCGAGCCCGCGCTCGCGGGGCGCTTCTCGCGCGGCCTGTTGCTGTCGCGCGAAGGGCAGCTCGACAACCGTCAGGCGCTGCGTGCGCTGGCGGCGGGCCTCGCGCAGCGCGGCGTCGAGCTGCACTGGCACGCGACGATCGACGACGCGAACCGGCCCGACGCACATTTCACGATCGATTGCCGCGGCCTCGGCGCGAAATCCGCGCTGCCCGCGCTGCGCGGCATCCGCGGCGAAGTCGCGCGGGTGCGCGCGCCCGGCATCGGGCTCACGCGGCCCGTGCGGCTGTTGCATCCGCGCTATCCGCTGTACATCGCGCCGAAACAGGACGACCTGTACGTGATCGGCGCGACCGAGGTGGAGGGCGAGGACATGTCGCCCGTCAGCGTGCGCTCCGCGCTCGAACTGCTGAGCGCGGCGTTCTCCGTGCACCCGGCGTTCGGCGAGGCGCGCATCCTCGAACTCAATGCGCAGTGCCGCCCGACGCTGCCCGACCATCGCCCGGCGGTGATCTGGGACGGCGCGACGACGCTCGCCGTCAACGGCCTGTACCGGCACGGCTTCATGATCGCGCCGGAAGTCGCGCATGCGGCGGTCGCGTTCGCGCAGGCCGCGCTCGGCGGCGCGTTCGCCGGTGCCGATGCGTTCACCGCGTGGCGCGATGCCGCGCGCTGGCCGGCGCTCCTTCATCACCGCGACGACGCGCGCCAGCCGGCCTGATGCGCGCCGCCGACCGAATTCGATCAAGCCTCATGGATATCCAGATCAACCAACAGACCCTGACGCTGCCCGACGGCGCGACGGTGGCCGACGCACTCGTGGCGTTCGGCGCGCGTCCGCCGTACGCGGTCGCGCTGAACGGCAATTTCGTCGCGCGCACGCAGCATGCGGCGCGCGCGCTCGCGACGGGCGACAAGCTCGACGTGGTGCACCCCGTCGCGGGCGGCTGAGCGCCGCCGGTTCGCCCCCGCTCTTCCAGGAAAACGACATGACGTCCCTCACTTCCGCCGACGCGCTGACGCTGTACGGCGAAACCTTCGCAAGCCGCGTGCTGCTCGGCACATCGCGCTATCCGTCGCTGCAGTCGCTGTCCGATTCGATCGCCGCGTCGCGTCCCGGAATGGTGACGGTCGCGCTGCGCCGCCAGATGACGGGCGGCACCGCCGAAGCCGGCTTCTTCGACCTGCTCAAGCGTCACGCGGTGCCGCTGCTGCCGAACACCGCCGGTTGCCAGACCGTCGCCGAGGCGGTGACGACCGCGCACATGGCGCGCGAGGTCTTCGACACCGACTGGATCAAGCTCGAGCTGATCGGCGACGACTACACGCTGCAGCCCGACCCGGTCGGCCTGATCGAGGCGGCCGCGCAACTGGTCAAGGACGGCTTCAAGGTGCTGCCGTACTGCACCGAGGACCTCGTGATCGGCCGGCGCCTGCTTGACGTCGGCTGCGAGGCCCTGATGCCGTGGGGCGCGCCGATCGGCACCGGCAAGGGCGTCGTGAACCCGTACGGGCTGCGCGTGCTGCGCGAGCGGCTGCCGGACGTGCCGCTGATCGTCGACGCCGGGCTCGGCGTGCCGTCGCATGCGTGCCAGGTCATGGAGTGGGGCTTCGACGGCGTGCTGCTGAACACGGCCGTGTCGCAGGCCACGCATCCGGAGATCATGGCGCGCGCGTTCGCGCAGGGTGTCGAGGCCGGCCGCGCGGCCTACCTCGCCGGGCCGATGGATGCTCGCGAGACCGCGCACGCGAGCACGCCGGTCGTCGGGATGCCGTTCTGGCACCAGGATGGGGGTGGCGCATGAGCGCGCGCTTCGCCGATGCCTTCTGGCCGCCGGCCGACGAGCTGGCCGAAGCGGCCGAGCGGATTCGCGCCCGCCTGGGCGACTGGCCGGCCGGCACGACGCCGTGGCGGCTGTGCGTCGCGGCGCCCGACGTGCCGGTCGACGGCGACGTGCTGATCGTGTCGGCCGGCGACCGTGCCGCGCAGGCGCGTGCGTCGGCCGCATCGCGCCCCGCGGCGCCGGATGCGGTCGCGATCGAGTTCGACGAGCACGGCGCGACGCTGCATGCCGCGGGCGTGCGCCATACGCTGGAAGCCGCGCATCCGCTCGCCGACGACTGGATTGCGGCGCTGGCCGCGTTTCTCGATTGCGGTTTCGCGCCGATCGACGCGCTGGTGCTCGCGCTGGCGTGGCGTGACGGCGACGAGACGCGCGGCGCGGATGCGTGGCCGGTCGACGCCGCGCGATTTCCGCGCGTCGCCGGCCTGGCCGCCGCGCCGGAGCCCGCATTCCCGCCGTGCCCCGCGCAACTCGGCCTCTATCCGGTCGTCCCCGACGCCGAATGGGTCGAGCGCGTGCTCGATTGCGGCGCGCGGACCGTGCAGCTGCGCGTGAAAGGTGCGGACCCCGCCGCGTTGCGCGGCGAAATCGCGCGTGCGGTCGCGGCCGGGCGCGGCTATCCCGATGCGCGCGTGTTCATCAACGATCACTGGCAGATCGCGGTAGAAGAGGGGGCGTACGGCGTACATCTGGGTCAGGAAGACCTGGAGACGGCCGATCTGGCCGCGATCGCGCGCGCCGGCCTGCGGCTCGGGCTGTCGAGCCACGGTTATTACGAGATGTTGCGGGCGTTGCACGAGCGCCCCAGCTATCTCGCGCTCGGTCCCGTGTACGCGACCGCGACCAAGGCGGTTGCGGCGCCGCCGCAGGGACTCGCGCGGATCGCCCGCTATGCGCGCTTCGCGGGGGCGCGGGCGCCGCTCGTCGCGATCGGCGGCGTGGGCCTCGACGCGTTGCCTGACGTGCTGGCGACGGGCGTCGGCAGCGTCGCGGTCGTCAGTGCGATAACGGGCGCTATCGATTATCGAGCGGCGATTGTTGCGTTGCAGCAATGTTTTGCCGGACAATTTGACAATCATTGACCGCAGGGCCCGGAACGGCGTCACGACATCATTCCAATGCAGGCCCTATAATTCGGCGTTCTGCGTTAAAGGACTGTCAGCTCCGTGAGCCCCACTCCTACCGAGACTCTGCTGGAACTTCGCGACGTCGACTTTGGCTATGGCGACCGCCTCGTCCTGTCGAACCTGAACCTGCGCTTCGGGCGCGGCCAGGTCGTCGCTGTCATGGGCGGGTCGGGCTGCGGCAAGACGACCGTGCTGCGCCTGATCGGCGGCCTGGTGCGTGCGCGCCGTGGCCAGGTGCTGTTCGACGGCGCCGACGTCGGCGCGCAGACGCGCGACGGCCTGTACGCGCTGCGCCGCAAGATGGGCATGCTGTTCCAGTTCGGCGCGCTGTTCACCGACATGTCGGTGTTCGAGAACGTCGCGTTCGCGCTGCGCGAACATACCGACCTGCCCGAAGACCTGATCCGCGACCTCGTGCTGATGAAGCTCAACGCGGTCGGGCTGCGCGGCGCGCGCGACCTGATGCCCTCCGAGGTGTCGGGCGGGATGGCGCGCCGTATCGCGCTCGCGCGCGCGATCGCGCTCGATCCGCAGCTCATCATGTACGACGAGCCGTTCGCGGGCCTCGATCCGATCTCGCTCGGCATCACCGCGAATCTGATCCGCACGCTGAATCAGGCGCTCGGCGCAACGTCGATCCTCGTCACGCACGATGTGCCGGAATCCTTCGCGATCGCCGATTACGTGTATTTTCTGGCCAACGGCGGCGTGCTCGCGCAGGGTACGCCCGCCGAGCTGCGCGCGTCGACCGATCCGAGCGTGCGGCAGTTCATCGACGGCGCGCCGGACGGCCCGTTCAAATTTCATTACACGAGCCCGCCGCTGGCGGCGGATTTCGGGCTCGGCGGAGGGCGCGCATGATCAGCGCGATCGGACGTTACGTCATCGGCGGCCTCGAGCGCGCGGGCTACGGCACGCGGCTGTTCGTGCGCCTCGTGCTGGAATTCTTCCCGCTGCTGCGCCGGCCGCGGCTGGTCACGAAGCAGATCCACTTCCTCGGCAACTATTCGTTCGTGATCATTGCCGTGTCGGGCCTGTTCGTCGGCTTCGTGCTCGGCCTGCAGGGCTACTACACGCTGAACCGCTACGGGTCCGAGCAGGCGCTCGGCCTGCTGGTCGCGCTGTCGCTCGTGCGCGAGCTCGGCCCGGTCGTGACCGCGCTGCTGTTCGCGGGCCGCGCGGGCACGTCGCTCACGGCCGAGATCGGCCTGATGAAGGCCGGCGAGCAGCTCACCGCGCTCGAGATGATGGCCGTCGACCCGATCAAGACGGTGATCGCGCCGCGCCTGTGGGCCGGCATCATCGCGATGCCGCTGCTCGCCGCGATCTTCAACGCGGTCGGTGTGCTCGGCGGTTATTTCGTCGGCGTCGTGCTGATCGGCGTCGATCCCGGCGCGTTCTGGTCGCAGATGCAGGGCGGGGTCCAGGTGTGGGCCGACGTCGGCAACGGCGTGATCAAGAGCATCGTGTTCGGGTTCGCCGTGACCTTCATTGCACTGTTTCAAGGGTATGAAGCGAAGCCCACGCCCGAGGGCGTGTCGCGTGCGACGACCAAGACGGTCGTATTCGCATCGCTCGCCGTACTCGGCCTCGATTTCCTGCTGACTGCGCTGATGTTCAGCTAAGCCTCAGCCAAGCCAAATTTTGGGATGACGATGAAAAAGACTGCTCTCGACTTCTGGGTCGGCCTGTTCGTGGTGGTGGGCTTCCTTGCGGTGCTGTTCCTGGCGCTCAAGGTCGGCAACATGAGCTCGCTGTCGTTTCAGCCGACCTACTCGGTGAGGATGAAATTCGACAACATCGGCGGGCTGAAGCCGCGTGCGGCCGTGAAGAGCGCGGGCGTCGTGGTCGGCCGCGTGAAGGCGATCGGCTTCGACAGCAATACGTATCAGGCGCTCGTGACGATCGACGTCGACGGCCAATACCCGTTCCCGAAGGATTCGTCGGCGAAGATCCTGACGTCCGGCCTGCTCGGCGAGCAGTACATCGGCCTCGATCCGGGCGGCGACACCGAAATGCTGAAGTCGGGCGATACGATCACGATGACGCAGTCGGCGATCGTGCTCGAGAATCTGATCGGCCAGTTCCTGTACAGCAAGGCGGCCGACGCGGGCGGCGCGAAGCCGGCTTCCGGTGCGTCGGCAGCACCGGCAGCACCGGCCGCGCCCGCACCGGTCGCGGTGCCGGCGTCCGCGGTGTCCGGCTCGGCTGCCCAATAACCACACGAGAGAAAGACAAGAGGGAATGACCATGCAGACGATCCGCATCAGGCACGCCGCGCTCGCAGTGGCGGCAGTCGCCGCGTTGAGCGGTTGCGCGACTGTACAGACGCCGACCAAGGGCGATCCGCTCGAAGGTTTCAACCGGTCGATGTACAAGTTCAACGACACGGTCGACACGTATGCGCTGAAGCCGGTCGCGAAGGGCTACCAGTACGTGGTGCCGCAGCCGGTGCGCGACAGCGTGACGAACTTCTTCTCGAACATCGGCGACGTCTACATCGCGGCGAACAACATCGTGCAGCTGCGGATCGCGGACGGCGTCGGCGACATCATGCGCGTCGTGATCAACACGGTGTTCGGTGTCGGCGGCCTGTTCGACGTCGCGACGATCGCGAAACTGCCGAAGCACACGGCCGACTTCGGGATCACGATGGGCCGCTACGGCATGCCGTCGGGCCCGTACCTCGTGCTGCCGCTGCTCGGCCCGAGCACGCTGCGCGACACGGCAGGCCTCGGCGTCGACTACGTCGGCAACCCGCTCACCTACGTGAAGCCGGACGGCCTGAGCTGGGGCCTGTTCGGCGTGAACCTCGTCAACACGCGTGCGAACCTGCTCGGCGCGGGCGACGTGCTGGATGCCGCGGCGCTCGACAAGTATTCGTTCGTACGTAACGCGTACCTGCAACGCCGTCAGATGCTGATCAGCAACGCGCGCGGCGAGGCCGCCGCGACGTCGAGCAACGACGCGCTGCCGAAGTACGAGCTGCCGGACGACGGCGCGGCACCGGCGGCAGCCGGCGCGGCCGGTACGGCCGGTACGGCGGGCGCAGCGGCCGTTGGCGGCGCGACCGCGCCGGCCGGCGCATCGGGTGCGGGCGTTCCCGCACCGGCGTCGGGCACGCCCGAAGCGCCGAACCCGGCCAGCGAAACGAACGTGCCGGCGATGCAGGTGGCGCCGCCGTCGCCGGGCGGGTTCCGCTTCCCGAGCATCCGGCTGCACTGATCAACTTACATTCGTTACAGCCGGAAACGATTCAGTCGGTAGCGTTCGCGAACTTGCGCGTAAGCTACCGGCTCCAACCTCCGGATCGACTCTTCATGCAGGTCACTATGATGAAAAAACTGTTCCTGATTCCCGTTTTCGCGGCGCTGTTCTCGTTCGGCAGCGCAGCTCACGCGCAAGTCGACCAGTCGAACCCGCAGGCGCTGATCAAGACGGCGACGCAGCAGGTGCTCGACGAGGTCAAGCAGCAGACGATCAAGCAGGGCGACACCAACCGCATCATCACGATCGTCAACAAGGACATCCTGCCGTACACCGATTTCCGCCGTACCACGCAGCTCGCGATGGGCCGCAACTGGCGCGCGGCGTCGGTCGAGCAGCAGCAGCAGGTTCAGGAGCAGTTCAAGCTGCTGCTGATCCGCACGTATTCGGGCGCGCTCGCGCAGCTGAAGCCGGACCAGCAGATCCAGTACCCGCCGTTCCGCGCCGATCCTGCCGACACCGACGTCGTCGTGAAGACGGTCGCGATGAACAACGGTCAACCGGTCCAGATCGACTACCGCCTGTACAAGACGGCCAACGGCTGGAAGGTATATGACCTGAACGTGCTCGGCGCATGGCTGATCCAGACGTACCAGCAGCAGTTCAACGAGAAGATCCAGCAAAGCGGCGTGGACGGCCTGATCAAGTTCCTGACGCAGCGCAACCAGGAACTTGCCGCGGGCAAGCAAGCTTCGTGAGCGGCTTCGCAGCCGGCTCCTCGCTGACCGTCGCGAGCGCGAAGTCCGCGCTCGCGGACGGTCTCGCGCGCATCGACGCGGGCGCCACCGCCGTCGATTGCGCGGCGCTGACGCAGTTCGACTCGTCCGCGCTCGCCGTGCTGCTCGCATGGCAACGTGCCGCGAAAGCCCGCGGCGCGACCCTCGACATCCTCAATCTCCCCCCGAAGCTCGCCAGCCTCGCGAACGCCTACGGCGTCGACGCGCTCATCGAAGGCACCGGGCGACATTGACCCTGTCCGATCGAAGCCTGCCGCGCCAGCCGGCGCGCGCACGCTTCAGGCCGCGCGCCTTCAGCGCCGGCCCCACCAGCCGGTTTGCCCTATAATCAAGCGTTTTGCGGGGCAGCCAATCGGCGTCCGGCCCCCATTTTCATCCGCAGCAAGCACAGAATAGGCGTCGCGACCCTTGCGTCGCGCACAGTCATGTCAGCCATAGAAATCCGTCACGTCAAGAAGCGCTACAAATCGCTTCAGGCGCTCAAGGGCGTCAGCCTGTCGGTCGAGGAAGGCGAGTTTTTCGGTCTGCTCGGCCCGAACGGCGCAGGCAAGACCACGCTCATCAGTATCCTCGCCGGGCTCGCCCGGGCCGATGAAGGCAGTATCTCCGTGCTCGGCCACGACGTCGTCAAGGACTTCCGGGGTGCGCGCCGCGCGCTCGGCGTCGTGCCGCAGGAACTCGTGTTCGACCCGTTCTTCACCGTTCGCGAGACGCTGCGGATCCAGTCCGGCTATTTCGGGCTGCGCCGCAACGACGACTGGATCGACGAAGTGATGGCCAATCTCGACCTCACCGAGAAGGCCGACGCGAACATGCGCGCGCTGTCGGGCGGGATGAAGCGCCGCGTGCTGGTCGCGCAGGCGCTCGTGCATCGGCCGCCCGTGATCGTGCTCGACGAGCCGACCGCCGGCGTCGACGTCGAACTGCGCCAGACGCTGTGGAAATTCATCTCGCGGCTGAACCGCGAGGGCCACACGATCGTCCTGACCACCCATTACCTCGAGGAAGCCGAGTCGCTGTGCGACCGCATCGCGATGCTGCGTCGCGGTGAAGTCGTCGCGCTCGACCGCACCGACGCGCTGCTGCGCCGCTTCGCGGGGCTGCAGCTGTACCTGCGCCTTGCTTCGGGTGCGCTGCCCGCCGAGCTGCGAGGGCTGGAGGCCGATCCGGCCGCGCGCGCGCCGGGCGAGCACCTGCTGCGTCTGACGAGCTACGACGATGTCGAACGCATCCTCGCGCAGTGTCGCGCGGCGGGCTGCACGTTCGACGAGATCGAGGTCCGCAAGGCCGACCTCGAAGATGTGTTCGTCCAGGTGATGAACGGGGCCGAGGTGATCGAGGGGCTGGCATGAATCAACAACCCACACGCGAATTGCGTTCGCCCGGGGAGGCGCGGCCCCCCCGTTCCCGGCAAACGCCCGAGCCCGTCGTAGTGGCTGGAAGCGGGTTTCGCACGCTGTTCTACAAGGAACTGCTGCGTTTCTGGAAAGTGTCGTTCCAGACGGTGTGCGCGCCGATCGTGACGGCGCTGCTGTATCTGACCATCTTCGGCCACGCGCTGTCGGGCCGCGTCGAGGTGTATCCAGGCGTCGAGTACGTGAGCTTTCTCGTGCCCGGCCTCGTGATGATGAGCGTGCTGCAGAACGCGTTCGCGAACAGCTCGTCATCGCTGATCCAGTCGAAGATCACCGGCAACCTCGTGTTCATGCTGTTGCCGCCGCTGTCGTACCGCGACATCTTCGGCGCCTACGTGCTCGCGTCCGTCGTGCGCGGCCTCGCGGTCGGCGCGGGCGTGTTCGTCGTGACGATCTGGTTTATCCCGATGCATTTCGCGGCGCCGTTGTTCATCATCGCATTCGCGCTGCTCGGCTCGGCGATCCTCGGCACGCTGGGGCTGATCGCCGGGATCTGGGCCGAGAAGTTCGACCAGCTCGCCGCGTTCCAGAACTTCCTGATCATGCCGCTGACGTTCCTGTCCGGCGTGTTCTATTCGACGCACTCGCTGCCGCCCGTGTGGCGCGAGATCTCGCGTCTCAACCCGTTTTTCTACATGATCGACGGCTTCCGTTACGGGTTCTTCGGCGCGTCCGACATCAACCCGCTCGCGAGCCTCGCGATCGTCACCGGTTTCTTCGTGCTGCTCGCGATCTTCGCGATGCGGCTGCTCGCGACCGGCTACAAACTGCGTCATTGATATCGACAGGCAGCGGCCGCCCACGGGCGGCGCGCGCCGACAGGAGCCCCCTCATGTTGCCGACTCCCGAACAGGTCAAGCAATACATCGCCGGCGGTCTCGCCTGCACTCATCTGGAAGTCGAAGGCGACGGCCAGCATTTCTTCGCGACGATCGTGTCGGCGGCCTTCGAAGGCAAGCGGCCGATCCAGCGGCACCAGCTCGTCTATGCGGCGCTCGGCGATCGCATGAAACAGGAAATCCACGCGCTCAGCATGAAGACGCTGACGCCCGCCGAATGGCAGAACGCATAACCGGAACCACTGAGTGCAAGTCACCGTCAACGAGCGCGACGCCGTCCAGAGCGTCGCCACGGCACACCCGGCCGCTAACGGGGAATCGCAGGGACACGGGATGGACAAGCTGGTGGTCGAAGGCGGTCGCCGGCTCTCGGGCGAGATCGTCGTGTCGGGCGCGAAGAATGCCGCGCTGCCGATCCTGTGCGCGGGGCTGCTCAGCGCCGAGCCGGTCGAGCTCGACAACGTGCCGAACCTGAAGGACGTGCGCACCACGCTGAAGGTGCTGAACCAGATGGGCGTGAAGAGCGAAACGGACGGCTGCCGCGTGCAGCTCGACGCGTCGCGCGTCGACAACCTCGTCGCGCCGTACGAGCTCGTCAAGACGATGCGCGCGTCGATCCTCGTGCTCGGGCCGCTGCTCGCGCGCTTCGGCGAGGCGAAGGTGTCGCTGCCGGGCGGCTGCGCGATCGGCGCGCGTCCGGTCGACCAGCACATCAAGGGCCTGCAGGCGATGGGCGCCGAGATCAGCATCGAGCACGGCTTCATCGAAGCGCGCGCGAAGCGCCTGAAGGGCGCGCGCATCGTGACCGACATGATCACGGTGACGGGGACGGAAAACCTGCTGATGGCCGCGACGCTGGCCGACGGCGAGACGGTGATCGAGAACGCGGCGCGCGAGCCGGAAGTGAGCGATCTCGCACACTTGCTGGTCGCGATGGGCGCGAAAATCGCCGGCATCGGCACCGATCGCCTCGTGATCCAGGGCGTCGAGCGGCTGCACGGCGCACGCCATTCGGTGATTCCCGACCGCATCGAGGCCGGCACGTTCCTGTGCGCGGTCGCGGCGGCCGGCGGCGACGTGCTGCTGACGGGCGTGCGCCCGCACATCCTCGACGCAGTGATCGACAAGCTGCGCGAGGCCGGCGTGTCGATCGAGGAAGGCGACAGCTGGCTGCGCGTGCGGATGGACCGCCGCCCGTCGGCGGTGACGATCCGCACGTCGGAATACCCGGCGTTCCCGACCGACATGCAGGCGCAGTTCATGGCCCTCAATTCGGTCGCGACGGGCACCGCGCAGATCGTCGAGACCATCTTCGAGAACCGCTTCATGCACGTGCAGGAGCTGAACCGGCTCGGCGCGAACATCACGATCGACGGCAACACGGCGCTCGTGACGGGCGTCGACAAGCTGTCCGGCGCGAACGTGATGGCGACCGACCTGCGCGCTTCGGCGAGTCTCGTGATCGCCGGGCTGCGCGCCGAAGGCGAAACGCTCGTCGACCGCATCTATCACCTGGACCGCGGCTACGACCGCATGGAAACCAAACTGACCGCCGTCGGCGCGAACGTGCGCCGCCTCTCCGGGAGCCAAGCATGACCGCGCCGCTGACCCTCGCCCTGTCGAAGGGCCGGATTTTCGAGGAAACCCTGCCGCTGCTGGCGGCCGCCGGCGTGCAGGTGGCCGAGGATCCGGAAACGTCGCGCAAGCTGATCCTGCCGACGACCGATCCGAACCTGCGCGTGATCATCGTGCGCGCGAGCGACGTGCCGACCTATGTCGAATACGGCGCGGCCGATTTCGGCGTGGCCGGCAAGGACGTGCTGGTCGAGCATGGCGGCTCGGGCCTGTACCAGCCGATCGATCTGAACATTGCACGCTGCCGGATGTCGGTGGCCGTGCCGGCCGGCTTCGACTACGCGAACGCGGTGCGCCAGGGCGCGCGCCTGCGGGTTGCGACCAAGTACGTCGAAACGGCACGCGAACACTTCGCCGCGAAGGGCGTGCACGTCGACCTGATCAAGCTGTACGGCTCGATGGAGCTGGCGCCGCTGGTCGGGCTGGCCGACGC
The DNA here is from genome assembly GCF_020843965.1 of Burkholderia sp. B21-005. Taxonomy (NCBI): domain Bacteria; kingdom Pseudomonadati; phylum Pseudomonadota; class Betaproteobacteria; order Burkholderiales; family Burkholderiaceae; genus Burkholderia; species Burkholderia sp. B21-005. The sequence continues at coordinate 373,998 of NZ_CP086301.1, forward strand.
GATCGTCGACCTCGTCAGCTCGGGCGGCACGCTGAAGGCGAACAATCTGGTCGAGGTCGAGGAGATCATGGCGATCTCGTCGCGCCTCGTCGTGAACCAGGCTGCGCTGAAGTTGAAGCGCGCGGCGCTCAAGCCGATTCTCGACGCGTTCGAACGCGCGTCGCAGAATGGCAATTGAGCGCATCACCGTAACGGAACTCCCATGGCCATCACCATCCGCAAACTCGATTCGACGAGCGACGGCTTCGGCGCCGCGCTGCGCGCGGTGCTCGCGTTCGAGGCGAGCGAGGACGAAGCGATCGAGCAATCGGTCGCGCAGATCCTCGCCGACGTGAAGTCGCGCGGCGACGCCGCGGTGCTCGAGTACACGAACCGCTTCGACCGGCTGGACGCGAGCAGCGTCGCCGCGCTCGAACTGCCGCAGGACGCGCTGCAGACGGCGCTCGACGGCCTCGCGCCGAAGGCGCGCGCGGCGCTGGAAGCGGCCGCCGCACGCGTGCGTGCGTACCACGAGAAGCAGAAGATCGAGTGCGGCACGCATAGCTGGCAGTACACGGAAAGCGACGGCACGGTGCTCGGCCAGAAGGTCACGCCGCTCGACCGCGTCGGCCTGTACGTGCCGGGCGGCAAGGCCGCCTATCCGTCGTCGGTGCTGATGAACGCGATTCCCGCGCGTGTCGCGGGCGTCGGCGAGATCGTGATGGTCGTGCCGACCCCGGACGGCGTGAAGAACGAGCTCGTGCTCGCCGCGGCGCTGCTCGGCGGCGTCGATCGCGTGTTCACGATCGGCGGCGCGCAGGCGGTCGGCGCGCTCGCGTACGGCACGGCCACGGTGCCGCCGGTCGACAAGATCTGCGGGCCGGGCAATGCGTACGTCGCATCGGCGAAGCGTCGCGTGTTCGGCACGGTCGGCATCGACATGATCGCCGGCCCGTCGGAAATCCTCGTGCTGTGCGACGGCACGACCGATCCGAGCTGGGTCGCGATGGACCTGTTCTCGCAGGCCGAACACGACGAGCTCGCGCAGTCGATCCTGCTGTGCCCGGACGCCGCGTTCCTCGAGCGCGTCGAGAAGGCGATCGACGAGCTGCTGCCGACGATGCCGCGCCGGGAGGTGATCCGTGCGTCGCTCGAAGGCCGCGGCGCGCTGATCAAGGTGCGCGACATGGCCGAAGCGTGCCGGATCGCGAACGACATCGCGCCCGAGCACCTCGAGATTTCCGCGCTGGAGCCGCAGCAATGGGGCCAGCAGATCCGCCATGCCGGCGCGATCTTCCTCGGCCGCTACACGAGCGAAAGCCTCGGCGACTACTGTGCGGGCCCGAACCACGTGCTGCCGACGTCGCGCACCGCGCGCTTCTCGTCGCCGCTCGGCGTGTACGACTTCATCAAGCGCTCGAGCCTGATCGAAGTCAGCGCCGAAGGTGCGCAGACGTTGGGCGAGATCGCATCCGAGCTCGCGTACGGCGAAGGGCTGCAGGCGCACGCGCGCAGCGCCGAGCTCCGGATGAAGGGGTGACACGCGCCGCAGCCGGTGCCGACGCACCGGCCGCGGTCGACGAGGAGACCCCGCGCAGGGCGGCAGCCGCCGCCGTGCCGAGACCATTTGACGCCGGCGCGAAGCACGCCGGCTTGAGACCATGACGACGCCCCAAGACATCATCCGCCGCGACGTGCTCGCGATGACGAGCTACCCGGTGCCCGACGCGAGCGGCTTCGTGAAGCTCGACGCGATGGAGAATCCGTATTCGCTGCCCGCGCCGCTGGCGGCCGCGCTCGGCGAGCGCCTCGCGCAGGTCGCGCTGAACCGCTACCCGGCGCCGCGCCCGGGCGCGCTGCTCGACAAGCTGCGCCGCGCGATGGGCGTGCCGGCCGCGTGCGACGTGCTGCTCGGCAACGGCTCGGACGAAATCATCAGCATGATGTCGGTGGCCTGCGCGAAGCCGGGCGCGAAGGTGCTCGCGCCGGTGCCGGGCTTCGTGATGTACGAGCTGTCCGCGAAGTTCGCGCAGCTCGAATTCGTCGGTGTGCCGCTCAAGGACGACCTGACGCTCGACGCCGACGCGATGATCGCGGCGATCGCCGAGCACCGGCCCGCGCTCGTCTATCTCGCGTACCCGAACAACCCGACCGGCACGCTGTACGACGAAGCCGACGTCGAGCGGATCATCGCGGCCGCGCAACACAGCCTGATCGTGATCGACGAGGCGTATCAGCCGTTCGCGGAGCGCTCTTGGCTGCCGCGCGCCGCCGAGTTCGACAACGTCGTCGTGATGCGCACGGTGTCGAAGCTCGGCCTGGCGGGCATCCGCCTCGGTTATCTCGCCGGGCTGCCCGCGTGGCTGACCGAGTTCGACAAGGTGCGCCCGCCGTACAACATCAACGTGTTGACCCAGGCGAGCGCCGATTTCCTGCTCGACCACCTCGACGTGCTCGATGCGCAGGCGGCCGAACTGCGTGCGGAACGCACGCGCCTCGCGCAGGCCGTGGCCGCGCTGCCGGGCGCGACGGTGTTCCCGAGCGCCGGCAATTTCCTGCTGGTGCGCGTGCCGGACGCGGCGGCCGTGTTCGATGCGCTGCTCACCGAGCGGGTGCTGATCAAAAACGTGAGTAAAATGCATCCGTTGCTGGCCGAATGCGTGCGGCTGACCGTCGGTTCTCCCGACGAAAACGCGCGCCTGCTGGCTGCCTTGAAACTCGCGCTGCCCGGTTGAGCCCAGGGCGCGGCGGCGCGCGACGATCAATCCCCATTTACATCAGACTCATTCAAGGAATTGCCATGCGTGTGGCGGAAGTCGTTCGCAATACCAGCGAAACGCAGATCCGTGTGAAGCTCGATCTCGACGGTACGGGCCGGCAGAAGCTGGCCACCGGCGTGCCGTTTCTCGACCATATGCTCGATCAGATCGCGCGACATGGTCTGATCGATCTCGAGGTCGAAGCGCATGGCGATACACACATCGACGACCACCACACGGTCGAGGACGTCGGTATCACGGTCGGCCAGGCCGTCGCGAAGGCGATCGGCGACAAGAAGGGCATTCGCCGCTACGGCCATTCGTACGTGCCGCTCGACGAGGCGCTGTCGCGCGTCGTGATCGACTTCTCGGGCCGGCCGGGTCTCGAATTCCACGTGCCGTTCACGCGTGCGCGGATCGGTACGTTCGACGTCGACCTGTCGATCGAATTCTTCCGCGGATTCGTGAACCACGCGGGCGTCACGCTGCATGTCGACAACCTGCGCGGGATCAACGCGCACCATCAGCTCGAAACGGTGTTCAAGGCCTTCGGCCGGGCGCTGCGTGCGGCGGTGGAGCTCGACGAGCGCGCGGCGGGGCAGATTCCGTCGACGAAGGGCAGCCTCTAACCTTCCGAACGGGCCCACGCCCAGGACAACCTCACGGCTTCGGCGCGGCGCGCCGGCTTGCGATGGATCTGCTCAAATCGTTCATTTCGCTGCTGGCGCTGATCAACCCGGTCGGCGCGGTGCCGTTCTTCCTGAGCCTGACCGCGCAGCAAACGGACGGCGAGCGGCGCCGCACGATCCGGATCGCGTCGGTGTCGGTGTTCTGCGTGATGACGGTGACGACGCTGCTCGGGCAGCAGATCATCGACTTCTTCGGCATTTCGGTCGGCTCGCTCGAAGTGGGCGGCGGGATCATCATGCTGCTGATGGCGATCAACATGCTGAACGCGCAGATCGGCAACACGCGATCGACGCCGGAGGAGCGCTACGAAGCCGAGTCGAAGGACAACATCGCGGTCGTGCCGTTGGCGATTCCGCTGCTCACGGGCCCCGGCTCGATCAGCACGGTGATCATCTATGCGGCGAACTCGCATCACTGGTATGAGCGGGCCGGGCTGGTCGCGATCGGCGCGGCCCTGGCTTTTCTGTGTTTCGTCGCGATGCGGCTCGCCGAGCCGATCGCGAACTGGATCGGCCGCACCGGCATCAACATCGCCACGCGGCTGATGGGTTTGATGCTGTCGGCGCTGGCGGTGGAATTCATCGTCAATGGACTGAGGGCGCTACTGCCTGCACTGAGATGAAAACTTCGATTGCGATTGTGGATTATGGGATGGGCAACCTGCGCTCGGTCGCGCAGGCGCTCAAGAAGGCCGAACCGGCCGCCGACGTGGCGATCGTCGACACGCCGGCCGCGATTCGCGCGGCCGACCGCGTCGTGCTGCCCGGCCAGGGCGCGATGCCGGACTGCATGCGCTGCCTCGGCGAATCGGGGCTGCAGGAGGCGGTGATCGAGGCATCGCGCACGAAGCCGCTGCTCGGCGTGTGCGTCGGCGAGCAGATGCTGTTCGACTGGAGCGCGGAAGGCGACACGAAGGGCCTGGGCCTGTTGCCCGGCAAGGTCGTGCGCTTCGAGCTCGACGGCCGGCTGCAGGATGACGGCTCGCGCTTCAAGGTACCGCAGATGGGCTGGAACCGCGTGCGCCAGTCGCAGCCGCACCCGCTGTGGGACGGCGTGCCCGACGACGCATACTTTTACTTCGTACACAGCTATTACGTGAGGCCGGACAACCCGGCACACACGGTGGGCGAAACGGCATACGGCGCGCCGTTTACGTCCGCGGTCGCGCGGGACAATCTCTTCGCGACCCAATTCCACCCCGAGAAAAGCGCGGAAGTCGGGTTGCGTCTGTATCGCAACTTCGTACACTGGAAGCCGTGAGCGTCGCGTGCGTGCCACAGTCGGCGGGCCGGAACGGCCTGTCGCACACAGCGCGCTCGCGAAAGCGCCGAAAGAGTTGTACTAAACTAGCGAGGCGGCGCGGTACCGGATTGGCCGGTACGCGCCGGATTCTTTTCTTCTTCCACGACGACACCCGATTGCTATGCTGCTGATTCCGGCCATCGATCTCAAAGACGGTCAGTGTGTGCGCCTCAAACAGGGCGATATGGACCAGGCCACGATTTTCTCCGAGGACCCGGCGGCGATGGCCCGCAAGTGGGTCGATCTCGGCGCCCGGCGGCTGCATCTGGTCGACCTGAACGGCGCATTCGCCGGCAAGCCGAAGAACCTCGAGGCGATCGAAGCGATCCTCGACGAAGTCGGCGACGAAATCCCCGTACAGCTCGGCGGCGGCATCCGCAGCCTCGAGACGGTCGAGAAGTATCTCGACGCCGGCCTGTCCTACGTGATCATCGGCACGGCGGCCGTGAAGGACCCGGGTTTCCTGCGGGATGCGTGCACCGCGTTCGCGGGCAACATCATCGTCGGCCTCGATGCGAAGGACGGCAAGGTCGCGACCGACGGCTGGAGCAAGCTGACGGGCCACGAAGTGATCGATCTCGCGCTGAAGTTCGAGGACTACGGCGTCGAATCAATCGTCTACACCGACATCGGCCGCGACGGGATGCTGCAAGGCATCAACATCGAGGCGACCGTGAAGCTCGCTCAGGCGGTCGGCATTCCGGTGATCGCCAGCGGCGGCCTGTCGAACCTCGCGGACATCGATAGCCTGTGCGAAGTGGAAGAGCACGGCGTCGAAGGCGTGATCTGCGGCCGTGCGATCTACTCCGGCGATCTCGATTTCGCGGCCGCGCAAAAGCGCGCGGACGAACTGAACGGCGAACTCGACAACGCGTAAGCGCGGTTGTCCCGTTCGCCGGGGCTGCCTGCTGGCGGCCCCGACCGGAAGCCTCGCGCGAGGCTTCCGTAACCGGCCGTCCCATCGCGGCCTTTGGCGCAACATCATGGCTCTAGCTAAACGCATCATCCCCTGCCTGGACGTGACCGCCGGGCGCGTCGTCAAGGGCGTCAACTTCGTCGAGCTGCGCGATGCCGGCGACCCCGTCGAAATCGCCCGCCGCTATGACGACCAGGGCGCCGACGAACTGACGTTCCTCGACATTACCGCGACCTCCGACCAGCGCGACCTGATCCTGCCGATCATCGAAGCCGTCGCGTCGCAGGTGTTCATTCCGCTGACCGTCGGCGGCGGCGTGCGCGCCGTCGAGGACGTGCGGCGCCTGCTGAACGCGGGCGCGGACAAGGTCAGCATGAATTCGTCGGCGGTCGCGAACCCGCAGCTCGTGCGCGACGCGGCCGACAAGTACGGCTCGCAGTGCATCGTCGTCGCGATCGACGCGAAGCGCGTATCGGCCGACGGCGAGACGCCGCGCTGGGAAGTGTTCACGCACGGCGGCCGCAAGAACACGGGCCTCGACGCGATCGAATGGGCGCGCAAGATGGCCGAGCTCGGCGCGGGCGAGATCCTGCTCACGAGCATGGACCGCGACGGCACGAAGTCGGGCTTCGACCTCGCGCTCACGCGCGGCGTGTCGGACGCGGTGCCGGTGCCGGTGATCGCGTCGGGCGGCGTCGGCTCGCTGCAGCACCTGGCCGACGGCATCAAGGACGGCCGCGCCGACGCGGTGCTGGCCGCGAGTATCTTCCACTACGGCGAGCACACGGTCGGCGAGGCGAAGCGCTTCATGTCCGACCAGGGCATCCCGGTGAGGCTGTGATGAATACGGAAACGAAAGCCCTGCCCGCGTGGCTCGACAAGGTCCGCTGGGACGACAACGGCCTCGTGCCGGTGATCGCGCAGGAAGCGTCGACGAACGACGTGCTGATGTTCGCGTGGATGAATCGCGAGGCACTCGCGAAGACGATCGAAATGCAGCGGGCGGTTTATTATTCGCGCTCGCGCAAGCGCCTGTGGTTCAAGGGCGAGGAGTCGGGCCACGTGCAGCACGTGCACGAGGTACGGCTCGACTGCGACGAGGACGTCGTGCTGCTGAAAGTCGAGCAGGTGTCGGGCATCGCATGCCACACCGGCCGGCATTCGTGCTTCTTCCAGAAATTCGAAGGCACGGTGGACGGCGGCGACTGGGTCGCGGTCGATCCGGTGCTGAAAGATCCCGAACACATCTACAAATGACGCAATCGACCGAAGACACGCTGCTGCGCCTCGCGGCCGTGATCGATAGCCGCAAGGGCGGCGACCCCGATCAATCGTACGTATCGCGCCTGTTTCACAAGGGCGACGACGCGGTGCTGAAGAAGATCGGCGAAGAGGCGACCGAAGTCGTGCTGGCCGCGAAGGACGTGCGCCAGGGCGGTGCGCCGACGGCGCTGGTCGGCGAAGTAGCCGATCTGTGGTTCCATTGCCTCGTGATGCTGTCGCATTTCGACCTGAGTCCGGCCGACGTGATCGGCGAGCTCGAGCGCCGCGAAGGGCTGTCGGGTATCGAGGAAAAGGCGCTGCGCAAGCGCCGCGAGCGCGAGGAAAACGGCGGGTGACGACGCGCGGCCTGCCGCGCCGGCAACAGTGCGGTAAGCTGTAAGAATTGTCATCTAACGGGGGTAGCATCATGACCGATACGCCGAGCGAGTTTCCGACGCCGTCGGTGCCGGGCGCAGCGGACGCCGAGCGGCTGAACGGCCTGCGCACGCTGACGCACGTGCTGTACGGCCTCTACGCGATTCATTGGCTGACGGGCGGCGTAACCGGCATCATCGCGATCATCATCAACTACGTGAAGCGCGGCGACGTGGCCGGCACGCCGTACGCCGACCATTTCGAGTGGCAGATCCGCACGTTCTGGCGCGCGCTGATCGCGTACGTGATCGGCTTCGCGCTGATGTTCGTGGTGGTGGGATTCGCGATCATGTTTGTCACGTGGATCTGGACGCTGTACCGTATCATCAAGGGTTGGCTGTACCTGAACGACAACAAGACGCTCGATCCGCAGGCCTGGTTCTGACCGGCGCGCGGGGCGTTTCGCAGGAGCAACATGAGTCACGATCCGAATTGCCTGTTCTGCAAGATCGCGGCGGGCGAGATCCCGAGCGCGAAGGTGCACGAGGACGACGAATTCGTCGCGTTCCGCGACATCCGCCCGGCGGCCGAGACGCACGTACTGGTGATTCCGCGCCGGCACCTGCCGACGCTGTCGGCGGCGAGCGAGGCCGATGCGCCGATGCTCGGCCGGCTGATGCTGCTCGTCGCGCGTCTGGCCGACCAGCTCGGCGTTGCCTACACGGGCGGCGAAACCGGTTTTCGCACGGTGATCAACACGGGCCCCGGCGGCGGGCAGGAGGTCTACCACCTGCACGCGCATATCCTGGCCGGTCCGCGGCCGTGGCTGCGGATGGGTTGACGTAGCGGGGCGTTTCCCCGCATCGATAGTCGAAGCCGGCGTGCCGCCGGCGATTTGCGCCGCCACGCGGCATGGTTGAGGAGAGGTTTCATCATGGGTGGATTGAGCATTTGGCACTGGCTGATCGTGCTGCTGATCGTCGCGCTGGTTTTCGGTACGAAGAAGCTGCGCAACATCGGCAACGACCTCGGCAGCGCCGTGAAGGGCTTCAAGGACGGCATGAAGGAAGGCGAGACACCGGCCGATGCGCAGCAACTGCCGCGCACGGGCTCGGTCGACGTCGACGCGAAGGAAACGACGCGTTCCGATTCGAACAAGGCGTAACGCCGGCAAGCTGACAGGCATACGCGATGCTGGATCTCGGTCTTTCGAAGATGGCGCTGATCGGCGTCGTCGCGCTCGTGGTGCTCGGCCCCGAGCGCCTGCCGCGCGTCGCGCGCACGGCAGGCGCATTGTTCGGCCGCGCGCAGCGGTACATCAACGACGTGAAGTCCGAGGTCTCGCGCGAAATCGAACTCGACGCGCTGCGGACGATGAAGACCGATTTCGAGTCGGCCGCGCGCAATGTCGAGACGACGATTCACGACAACCTGCGCGAGCACGAGAAGGAACTGAACGACACGTGGCATTCCGCGGTCGGCGGTCTTAACGAAGGCTCGGTCGATGCCGGCACGTACGGCTCCGACACGCCTGCGGCGCCGTCGTGGCGCGGCAGTACGGCCGCGCTCTCGCGCAAGCGCCGCAACTGGCGTGTGAAGCAGGCGGCGATGCCTGTCTGGTACAAGCGCGCGACGACCCGTCGCACGCACGTGCAGTCGGGCGCCGCGCGTGTCGCGCGCCACCAGCCGGCCAGCCTGCGCCGGCCGACGCGCTTTCTCTGAGCCGAGCGCATGCTCGCTCGTCAATCCTACCGAGGGCCGGTGTGAGCGACCCCCAGCAGAATCCGGGCGACGCCCCGGAAGAAACCTTCATTTCCCATCTCGTCGAGCTTCGCGATCGCATCATTCGCGCGGGGCTGGCCGTGATCGTCGTGTTCCTCGGGCTCGTGTACTGGGCGCCCGACATCTTCCGGCTGCTCGCGCGGCCGCTGATGGAAAACCTGCCGAAGGGCGGCAGGATGATCGTGACCGACGTCACCGGCTCGTTCTTCGTGCCGATGAAGGTCACGATGCTCGTCGCGCTCGTGATCGCGTTGCCGATCGTGCTGTACCAGATCTGGGCGTTCGTCGCGCCGGGCCTGTACCAGCACGAGAAGAAGCTCGTCATGCCGCTCGTCGGCAGCAGCTACTTCCTGTTCCTGTGCGGGATGGCGTTCGCGTACTTCCTCGTGTTCCCGACGATCTTCCGCGTGATGGCGCACTACAACGCGCCGCTCGGCGCGGAGATGTCGACCGACATCGACAACTACCTGAGCTTCGTGCTCGGGATGTTCATCGCATTCGGGGTCACGTTCGAGGTGCCGATCATCGTCGTGCTGCTCGTGCGGATGGGCGTGCTGACGCTGAAGAAGCTGAAGGAGATGCGGCCGTACGTGATCGTCGGCGCGTTCGTCGTCGCGGCGGTCGTCACGCCGCCGGACGTGTTCTCGCAGCTGATGCTCGCGCTGCCGCTCATCGTGCTGTTCGAGGTCGGGCTGCTGGCCGCGCGGTTCTTCGTGCCGAAGCCAACGACGGAAGAACCCGAGCCGGAGAACGGCGCCGCCAGTTGAGCAGGAAACGGGGCACGGTGGCCGGCATGCTGGCCGCCGTCGATGCGGCCTTTCGGCAAGCCACATCGAAGCCGGGCGCGTGGCCGGAATGGCATGCGGTGAGGGCGAGAACACGGCTTCACCGCGACGAAAGCGTTTCGTTGCAAAGCGGAAGGGCAGCCGAATCGAGTTGACCCCCAAGCGTTGGACATCAATCCAGCCCTTGGGGGTTTTTCGTTTCCGCCAGCTGCCAGCAAGCGGCGCAGACGCGCCGCCCGCCGGATGTCACTCGCTGTCGCTGTCCTGTTCGTCGAGCGCCTGCTTCGGCGGCGGCGGGCGCTTGCCGATCACGACGTTCAGGTCGAACTCCTTGCCCTTGCGCACGACGTGCACCTTGGTCGACGTGCCCGGCTTGATCTGCGCGACGGTGTTCAGCAGCTTCGTCGTGTCGGTGATTTCGTCGCCGTTCACGCTCACGAGGATGTCGCCCGGCTTGATGCCGGCCTTGTCGGCCGGACCGCCCTGCAACACGCCCGCGACGATCGCGCCCGACTTCTGCTGGAGCCCGAACGACTCGGCGATTTCCGGCGTGACGTCCTGCGGCTCGACGCCGATCCAGCCGCGCGTGACCGAGCCCGTCGTGATGATGCTTTCGAGCACGGTGCGCGCGGTCGACACGGGGATCGCGAAGCCGATGCCGAGCGAGCCGCCCGAGCGCGAATAGATCGCCGTGTTGATGCCGAGCAGGTTGCCGTTCACGTCGACCAGCGCGCCGCCCGAGTTGCCGGGGTTGATCGGCGCGTCGGTCTGGATGAAGTTCTCGAACGTGTTGATGCCGAGGTGATTGCGGCCGAGCGCGCTGATGATCCCCATCGTGACCGTCTGGCCGACGCCGAACGGGTTGCCGATCGCGAGGACGACGTCACCGACCCGCGACTGGTCGGAACGGCCGAGCGTGATCGTCGGCAGGTTCGTCATGTTGATCTTCAGTACGGCGAGATCGGTCTCGGGGTCGCTGCCGATCACCTTCGCGGTGGCCGTGCGGCCGTCGGCGAGCGCGACTTCGATCTGGTCGGCGCCGTCCACGACGTGCTGGTTCGTTAGAATGTAACCTTCAGGGCTCACGATGACGCCGGAGCCGAGGTTGGCGGCGGGTTCGTCCTGCTGCTTGCGCGCGTTGCGGTCGCCGAAGAAGTAGCGGAACAGCGGATCCTTCGCCCGCGGATCGGGCGGCAGCGAGCCGTCCTTGCTGGAGAATACGTTGACGACGGCGGGCATCGCCTTTTGCGCGGCCTCCGCGTACGACGTGGTCGCCGGCGCTCCGCCGATGCCCGGCGCCACTTCCCGCAGCGCAACGATCGGCGTGGCGAGCTGCTTGCCGAGCTGTCCTTGCCGTTGCAGCCATTGCGGCTTGAGCGTCACGACGATGAACATCAGCGCGAGCAGTACGGTCACCGCCTGCGCGAAGAACAGCCAGAAGCGTCTAAGCATCTGAATGGATTAGAGGTTTATATGGATCGGATCGAACTCGAATTGTACTTGAACAATACCCTTGAAACCGCGCGCTTCAAGGACTATTGCCCGAACGGCCTCCAGGTCGAGGGGCGCCGCAAGATCGAGAAGATCGCCACCGGCGTGACGGCGTCGGTCGCGTTCCTCGAAGCCGCGCTCGAATGGGGGGCGGATGCGGTGCTCGTCCATCACGGCTATTTCTGGCGCAACGAGGCGCCGCAGATCACGGGCCGCAAATACCAGCGCCTGAAGCTGCTGCTCGCGAACGACCTGAACCTGTTCGCGTTCCACCTGCCGCTCGACGCGCATCCCGAGCTCGGCAACAACGCGCAGCTCGGCCAGAAGCTCGGGCTGATCGGCGATCAGCGTTTCGGCGACGGCGACCTCGGCTGGCTGGCGACGCTGCCGATGCCCGTCACGCTCGAGCACTTCGTCGCGAAGGTCGAGCGCACGCTCGGCCGCACGCCGCTTGTGCTCGGCGATACGGACATGCAGTTGCGCCGCATCGCGTGGTGCACCGGTGCCGCCCAAAGCTACTTCGATGCCGCGATCGATGCCGGCGCCGACGTGTTCCTGACCGGCGAGGTGTCGGAATCCGTCACGCACGCGGCCGCCGAGAGCGGCGTCGCGTTCGTTGCGGCAGGGCACCATGCCACCGAACGCTACGGAATCCAGGCGCTGGGGCGCCACTTGTCCGAAGAATTCGATATCGAACACCTTTTTATCGATATTCATAATCCGGTCTGAACGACGGATTTGCGGCAGCGCATCGAAATTTCACAATGTAGCAGGTGCTTAAAAGTGAAATGATTTAATTGCTCCGATAGTGCGGGAAAACCCTTAACTATCAACCACTTCGAAGGGATTTTCATCTCCGGGCCTTGTAAATGGCGACTCCATTCGAGCAAACTAGCGGCGGAATGGAAAGTCGTGACGGAAAATCCAACTCAGAAGTGGGGCGTGTGATGCGAGACAAGGAAGAGAAACGCGTCGACAGCGGCCGCCGTACCTGGCTGATTGCGACATCCGTAGCAGGTGGCGTGGGAGGTGTCGCCACCGTTGTACCTTTCGCGGCGTCGCTTGCGCCGTCCGCGAGAGCGAAAGCGGCCGGTGCGCCGGTCGAGGTCGACATCAGCGGCCTGAAGCCCGGCGAGATGGTCACGGTGCCGTGGCGCGGCAAGCCCGTCTGGATCCTGAATCGCACCGATTCGATGCTGGCCGATGTGGTCAAGGCCGACAAGGAAGTGGCCGATCCGACCACGAAATCTCCGTATTCGATGCCGTTGCCCGCGTATTGCGCGAACGAATATCGCGCGCGGACCGATCGCAAGAACATTCTCGTCGTGATGGCCGTCTGTACGCACCTCGGCTGCACGCCTAGCCAACGCTTCACGCCGGGTCCGCAGCCGAACCTGCCGGACGACTGGCCGGGCGGTTTCCTGTGCCCGTGCCACGGTTCGACCTACGACCTCGCCGGTCGCGTGTTCAAGAACAAGCCGGCGCCTCAGAATCTCGACATCCCGCCCTACATGTTCACGTCGGCGACGACCCTCGTGATCGGCAAGGACGAGAAAGGAGAAGCGTGATGGCTGCCGACAACAAAGAAGTCTCCACGACAGGTCTCACCGGCTGGATCGACCAGCGCTTCCCGCTCACGTCCACCTGGAAGAAGCACGTTTCCGAGTACTACGCGCCGAAGAACTTCAACTTCTGGTACTTCTTCGGCTCCCTCGCGCTGCTGGTGCTCGTCAACCAGATCGTCACGGGCATCTTCCTGACGATGAACTACAAGCCCGACTCGACGCTCGCGTTCGCGTCGGTCGAGTACATCATGCGCGAGGTGCCGTGGGGCTGGCTGATCCGCTACATGCACTCGACCGGTGCATCGATGTTCTTCGTCGTCGTGTACCTGCACATGTTCCGCGGGCTGATGTACGGGTCGTATCGCAAGCCGCGCGAGCTCGTGTGGATCTTCGGCTGCGCGATCTTCCTGTGCCTGATGGCCGAGGCGTTCTTCGGCTACCTGCTGCCGTGGGGCCAGATGTCGTTCTGGGGCGCGCAGGTGATCGTGAACCTGTTCTCGGCGATCCCGTTCGTCGGCCCGGACCTGTCGCTGTGGATTCGCGGCGACTACGTCGTGTCCGACGTCACGCTGAACCGCTTCTTCGCGTTCCACGTGATCGCGATTCCGCTCGTGCTGGTCGGCCTCGTGATCGCGCACCTCGTGGCGCTGCACGAAGTGGGGTCAAATAACCCGGACGGCATCGAGATCAAGGCGAAGAAGGACGCGAACGGTGTTCCGCTCGACGGCATCCCGTTCCATCCGTACTACTCGGTGCACGACTTCTTCGGGGTCTGCGTGTTCCTGATGGTGTTCGCGCTGATCGTGTTCTTTTCGCCGGAGATGGGCGGTTACTTCCTCGAGTCGAACAACTTCGTCCCGGCGAACCCGCTGCAGACGCCGCCGGAGATCGCGCCGGTCTGGTACTTCACCGCGTTCTACGCGATGCTGCGCGCGACCACCGACCCGTTCAAGATCGTGCTGATGATCGTGATCGCGCTGCTCGGCGTGCTCGCGCTGATCCGCGCGCGCGGCAAGTGGAAGGTCGGCCTGCCGGTGCTGGCCGCGGCGATCGTCGTGTTCATGTTCCTGACGGAGTCGAAGTTCTGGGGCGTCGTCGTGATGGGCTCGGCGGTGATCACGCTGTTCTTCCTGCCGTGGCTCGACCGCAGCCCGGTGAAGTCGATCCGCTACCGGCCGCTGTTCCACAAGGTGTTCCTCGGGATATTCGTCGTGGCGTTCCTGACCCTCGCGTTCCTCGGCACACGGCCGCCATCGCCGGTCGCGACGCTGATTGCGCAGGGCTGCGCGCTGATCTACTTCGCGTTCTTCCTCGGCATGCCCGTCTGGACGCCGCTTGGCACGTTCAAGCAGCCGCCGGAGCGGGTGCGCTTCAAGCCCCATTAACGTGAGCGAGGAGAGAACGACATGAAGAAACTGCTTTCGACGCTCGCGCTGATCGGGGCGACGGCCGTTGCGCTGCTGGCGGCGCCGGCCGTGCGCGCGGAAGGTAATTTTCCGCTCGACCGGGCGCCCGATAACACGGAAAATCTCGTTTCGCTTCAGCACGGCGCGCAATTGTTTGTAAACTATTGCCTGAACTGCCACAGCGCGAACCTGATGCGCTACAACCGTCTGACGGATCTGGGCATATCCCAGAAGGAGATCGAAACGAATCTCCTGTTCACGACCGACAAGGTCGGGAACACGATGTCCGTCGCGATGCGGCCCGAAGACGCGAAGAACTGGCTCGGCACCATGCCACCCGACCTGTCGGTCGAGGAGCGGGCGCGCAGCCGCGACTGGCTGTACACGTATCTGCGGAGTTTCTACCGCGACGATACGCGGCCGACCGGCTGGAACAACGCGGTGTTCGAGAACGTCGGCATGCCCCATGTATTGTGGCAACTGCAGGGGCAGCGCACTGCCAAATTCGAAGACAAGACGGACGAGGAGACGGGCGAGAAGGCCCACACGCTCGTCGGCTTCCAGCAGGTCACGCCGGGGACGTTATCGTCGCCGGACTATGACGCTGCGGTGGCCGACCTGGTGGCCTATATGACATGGATGTCCGAGCCGGCCCAGCAGACCCGCAAACGCCTCGGCGTGTGGGTGCTGGTCTTTCTCGGTGTCCTGACTTTCCTGGCCTGGCGGCTCAATGCCGCCTACTGGAAAGATATCAAGTAAACACGCCTGACCGGCGTGGGGCCGGCGCAAGGCGGAACCCGTGAAAGGGGTTGCGCCGCGTGCCGGCCCTCGGCTTTTTTGAGGAAACGCAAATATGATGGTTCTGTATTCCGGCACAACTTGCCCGTTCTCCCAGCGTTGCCGGCTGGTGCTGTTCGAGAAGGGCATGGATTTCGAGATCCGTGACGTCGACCTGTTCAACAAGCCGGAAGACATCTCGGTGATGAACCCGTACGGTCAGGTGCCGATTCTGGTCGAGCGCGACCTGATTCTGTACGAATCGAACATCATCAACGAATACATCGACGAGCGCTTCCCGCACCCGCAACTGATGCCGGCCGACCCGGTGCAGCGCGCACGTGCACGCCTGTTCCTGCTCAACTTCGAGAAGGAGCTGTTCGTTCACGTCAGCACGCTCGAGAACGAGAAGGGCAAGGCAGCGGAGAAGAATCACGAGAAGGCACGCCTTGCGATCCGCGATCGCCTGACGCAGCTCGCGCCGATCTTCGTGAAGAACAAGTACATGCTCGGCGAGGAGTTCTCGATGCTCGACGTCGCGATCGCGCCGCTTCTGTGGCGTCTGGATCACTACGGCATCGAGCTGTCGAAGAACGCCGCGCCGCTGATGAAGTACGCCGAGCGGATCTTCAGCCGCCCGGCCTATATCGAAGCACTGACGCCGTCCGAAAAGGTCATGCGTCGTTGATGATGCAATGAAGGCATGACGGAGCGGGCGGCGCGGCGTGCCGCGTGCCCGCTCCGGGTTCGAGGATTGTGATGCAAGAGATTTCAACGAAGCCATATCTGCTGCGCGCGCTGTACGAGTGGTGCACCGATAACGGTTACACGCCGCATATCGCGGTGAGGGTCGACAACTCGACGCGCGTGCCGCGTCAGTTCGTGCGTGACGGCGAGATCGTGCTCAACATCAGCTTCGAGGCGACGAGCCAGCTGCAGATGGGTAACGAGTGGATCGAGTTCACCGCCCGGTTCTCCGGGAAGGCGCACAAGATCGAGATTCCGGTGGCCAACGTGCTCGCGATCTACGCGCGGGAGAACGGGCAAGGGATGGCGTTCCAGGTCGACGCGGTGGCGGGTGAGGGCGAGGATTCGGGTGCATTCGAAGACGATGCCGCGCAGGCCGATGAGGCGTCGCGTGACGAGTCGCCTGCCGTATTGACGCCTGTCGTCGATGTCGGCGCGAACGAGGAGCCGTCCGAAGGCGCCGACGAACCGCCGAAAACCGACGGCGACGGCTCGAAAGGCGGTAGCAGACCTCGCCTCAAGATCGTGAAATGAGGTAGAATCTCGCGCTTACGCCGGCTTAGCTCATCTGGTAGAGCAGTTGATTTGTAATCATCAGGTGGCGGGTTCGAGTCCTGCAGCCGGCACCAAATCCGAAAAGGGGTTACGGAATTTCCGTAGCCCCTTTTTTCGTTTCGGCGCAATCACCAACAACGCGCTGAGCGCCGCCGACTTACGTCCCCGTTCCGATTCGCACCACGTGCGCCGCACGCAAGGTTTCACCGAACATTTTCCCCATCGCCACACCGCACTTCCGGGCGAGGCTGTCGGAATCGAGACACGTTTCTCCGTTGGCGCGTGCCTTGTAGATCGGCTTGATCGTATAGCGGGTACCACCGGGTTTGTCGTTGGTCGCCGGCACCGGTGCAGTCGTAACGTCCGATACCTCCATCTGCCACGTCGCGCTGATGGGCGTGCCGTAGCGCATCATGTCGGACTCCGTGAACAAGCGGATCGTGTGACTTGGGCTCATGGCCTGCAGCGCGGACGGTACCGGATTCACGAATTTCATCACGTCGAGTTCCACGACTTTCGTCGGCACGTCCGCCAGTGCGCCCTGGATGCCTTCGCCCAGTCCGACCAGATAGGCGCGGCCCTCCTTACCGAACGACGGCGCGTCGAACATCCTGCCGTCCACGACGATCAGAATGCCGCTCGCCTGCGTTGGCGTAGCGCCCGCCGTGCCCTCGCCGAGGAGATTGGGTGTCGCAACGCAGCCGCTCACCAGCGCTGCAACGACGCACACTGCGATTCCACGTATTGTTTTCATAGTTGGCCTGTCGGGCAAATCCTCGCGTCGGCATCGAGGCCATGCAGCCGTGCGCCGAGTGTTCGCGTGATTGTCGTGTACGTCGCGCGGTTTGCCAACGCATCGTCCAACATCTGTCAAAACGTAATCCTGCCGCGCATGTCGCTAACCGGCGCCGAACATGTCCGCCCGAAGCCTGAATCGTCGCGAATGCGCGTAGCCGGCCGGCGGCATCTCCCGCCTCCCGCGCCCCGCAATTCTGCCAGCCAGCACGCATCGCTACGCCCCCGTTTCCCTGTCACGCCGGCGTCATGCTGCGCCCCTAACGTTGCACATTCCCGTTGCGGCGCCGTCGTCGCGATCCGGGCGTGCGCACTCCGCACGCGACGCCGTGCCCGCGTCGCGCAAGCGGCCAACCGGGATCTCGCTCCCGACAGCGCATCGACCATGCACCGCGCTATTCCATTCGAAAACACGATCGACGCCGATTGAGTTGGATCGCGGACGATCAGGAGACACGGACCATGCTGAGTCCACATGAATTTTCGATGCTGCTGCGCATTGCTCGCGCGCCGGACAGCGTCGACCCATCGAACCCGGCTTTCGCCGTGCTCGTCGAAAAGCGGCTCGTTGACGATACGCAGGTACGCGTGAATGCGGTGGCTGCACGCCCGGCGCTGACGCCGATCGGACAGCTGCTGCTCGCGCGCTTTGACGAAGCTGCTTGAGGGGAAACGAACAGAACTGCAGAAGCGCGTCACGCCTTCGCCGCAGCGAAGGACGTGACGCGATGAAAGCGCGGCGAACCGCTTACTGCGCGAGCGGCACCGTCACGTCGCTGCCGAACCAGTGCATCGAGATCTTCTTCAACGTGCCTTCCTTGCGCAGCGAATCCAGCGCATCGTTGATCGCCTTCTCGAACTTCGGATTGCCCTTGCGGAACGGGATCGCCATCTCCTGCTTGCCGCCGTTCAGCACCGCGCCCGAGCGCAGCGGCAGGTTCGACGTCTTGATCATGTACGGCAGCATCAGGCGGTCGTCGAGCGTCGCCTCGATCCGGCCCGCGGCGAGGTCGCGCAGCTTTTCCGGCGCGCCCGGATACGTCTGCACCTCGATGCCCGGCACGCTGCGCGCCATCTGGTCGTAGTTGGTGCCGAGCGTCACGCCGAGCTTCTTGCCCTTGAAATCCTCGAGCGACTTGAAGTTGCGCGTGTCGTCCTTGCGCTGGATCAGCTGCGCGGCCGAGTACGTGTACGGCTCGCTGAAGTCGAGCACTTCCTTGCGCTGCGGCGTAATCGTGACCTGGTTGACGATCACGTCGAACTTGCCGGCCTGCAGCCCCGCGATGATCCCGCTCCATTCGGTCGGGATGAACTGTGTCTTCACGCCAAGCTTGCCGGCAACCGCATTCGCGACGTCGACGTCGAAGCCCTCGAGCTGACCCGACGTGCCGCGCGAGTTGAACGGCGGATACGTGCCTTCGAGCCCGACGCGCAGCACGCCGGCTTTCTTAACCGAGTCGAGCAGGTCTTCCGCGTGCGCGGCGACGGCCGTGAAACCGAGGGCCGACGCGAGCAGCAGGCCCGACAGCAGAAACTTCGAACGTTTCATCGCAGATCTCCAGTGTTCAGTGTGGTAATTGTGCGCCGGGCATCGAGCGTGCCCGGGCTGGGCCGGAATACGGGCACGTAGACACTACTCGCAACCGGCCCGTGCCGAAAGTCGAATTGGCCCTGATTGCAATCGATTTCAGCGGGCGGCGGGTGCAGTGCAGAGTGACGACGCGGCATCTCATGCGTTTAGAAATGCGCCTTTAAATCAGGGTCATTTCCGTTTCGTGCCATTGGCATCACGAATACGACGAACTCGACAACCGGCGACGTACTGTGCGGCCGGACGGGCATGCCGTCGACTGGTTGATGTACGGTTCCGGCCATGCGCACCGGATGCTGCTCGATGGTGAGGAGCGCGTGCAGTTCGAGCGCGATGATCTTCATCGCGAGACGGTGCGCGTGCTGTCAAGCACGGTCGGGCAGCGCACGCACTGCGATCCGGCAGGGCGCGTGCTGCAGCAGACGATTCAACGGTCGACGTCGCCCGCGCCGCTCGCCGAGCGGCGGTATCGTTATGTCGCGGCGGGACAGTTGTCGCGGATCGAGGACTGCTCAAATCTCTGGTATGCAACGGGCATTCCGAAATCAATACGGATGTACGCACGGAATTCAATGAGGCCGCTAGACGGATGAGGGCAGCAGGTGTTCCAGAAGATGTCGTGAGGCGAGCTATGCGGCAAAATTACAAGCATTTTGACTGTTTTGGATCTTTCAATGCCAAATAGAGCGAATCTTAGCCAGCACTTCGAACTGAGAGTTCCCGCGCTGCTTGCCCAGATTCATGCTGCGGAGGCGAAGGTCGGACTGTCTTTTCCTAAAGAGTACGTTGACTTTCTTCTAATTACCAATGGGCTCAATTCGACTGGCTGCTTGGCCCTGCATGAGATAGAAGTTTTGCCTGAGCGAAATATCGAATATGAAGTCCAGAAGTACCTTCCTGGATATTTCATGATTGGCGATGATAGCGGCGGTCAAGCAATTCTGATCAATGCTGCCGGAGAGGTGTTTGAAGTAGGAATGGGCGTAACGAATCCAAAGTTCCTGGAGAGATCGGCCGATTCACTTACCGATCTGTTGGTGAAGCTCAAAGGCTTGACGCTTGGGGAGAGGTGAGATCAGGACCGATCTTGACTGCGATAAGGTACTTAACGATGCGGGAATTTAATTCTAAGGATTTGGATGCTCTGGATTTCGAGAGCGTTCGCAGTGCATTGCTCGGGGGGAGGGGGGGATTGCCCTCGAAAAAGTCGTCTGTCTACCGGAGGCTGATGTTTTGTGTTGCGCGTATATGGGAAAATATTTCAATGTGAAATTTGATCTGGATTACGGAGTTTCTCTTGAGGCTGTGAGTGATTTTTCCGTTGATGAGCTTGAGGACATTGCTCGAATTTTGATGTGCTAGAAGATGATGGGCTTCCAAGGGTGTTGTCGGCGAGTCGCTTCCCTCGGCACTCGTGCGACGCAGGATGATCAAGCCCGACCAATTTCCCCGTCGCGGAATCGGCATAATGACGGCCTGCCAACGTGACACTGCGGCGCCCAGCAAAACTCATCCTCGTTACAAACGCACTACCCATGTCGACCACCACCGCGACCACCGCGTCGCTGAAGCACATTCTCGAACACCCCGGCGATTTCTCCGGATGGCTCTGTCTGCCGCCGACGCCATGGACGCTCGATACAGAAGGCGTATTCATCGAAGACGCCGACCACACTGAAGCCGACATGCCGCCCGCCACCGCCCCGCAACCCGGCTGGCGCGTCACGCTGAACAGCGCGACGATCGAGGACATCGTGATCAACGCACATGACCAGGTCGACGAACCATCAGTCGCGCAATTGTTCGATGCATTCGTGTTCTACGTCGACAACGACGAGTTCATCCTGCTCTGACGACGCGCGCAACGTGCCACGCGCCACAGTAAAAAAGGACCGCTGAGCGGTCCCTTTTTGATGAAGCATCAGCGCGGAACGAAGCCTGCCCCTCAAGGCAACGAAATCGTCAAATTCGCAGACTCCGGCCCGACCTTGACGACTTGCGAATAAGGCGCCAACGCCTGCAGCGTCTTGTCCTTCAGATACGTATTGAGCCCGAGATACCCCAGCAGTGCGACCAGCGCGAACACCGCCCCGATCGCCCAAACCGGCACCTCGCGCTTCAACCGATGCGCGATCTGGTCGGGCAGCGGCCAATGCGGCGCGAACGGTGCGCGCTTGCCTTTCATATGCGCGATCTCGTCGCCCAGCCGCGCGGTGAGATAAGCCAGCTTCTCCGGCCCCTCGAGCAGATACTTGCCCTGGAACCCGAGCAGCAGGCACATATGAAACACCTCGAGCGACTGCAGCCGCGCCGCGCCCTGCGCGCGACATTCCTCGAGATACTGAAAGAACTTCTCCCCCGCGAGCTGCTCGCCGAACAGCACGAGCTGCAGCGGCCGGCGCTCCCAGTCGGCCCGAATCTTGAACTGCGACGACAGCACCATTTCATCGACCGCCGCGCAATACGCGAACTTCGCGCCGTACACGTCTTCCGCAGCGATATTCAGCTTCTTCGCGCCGCGCTCGAAATCCGACAGGAATTCCTGGATCTTCGTGCTGAACTCGCTCGCGCTGTCCGGCTCGCGGCCGTTCTTGAGCAGGAACAGCATGAAGAACCCGTCGTACAGCAGGTCGACCAGCGAACGGGCCTGGAACGCGGCGTCGGTCGACGCCGGGGTCTGCAACGGTGCCGGCGTGTTGTCGCCGAACAGGGAGGGCGCGTAGCTCATGAGGTGACCGCGATCAGTTCGAATTTCAGGTCATTGATGCCAGTCGGCGCGTAGATCATCGCGGACTGGGCCTGCAGCATGCGCTCGTACAGCGCGCCGCGCGAATCGAGCGAGAAATAGCACGCGCCCGGCCGCACGGGGATCGCGGGCGGCACCTGCGGCGTGTACGCAAGCCGCACGCCGGGCATCGCCGACAGCACGAGCTTGTCGACGTCGTCAGGCGCACCGACCTTGAAGCGGGCCGGCACGGCATCGACGAGCTCGACGTTCGGCATGTCGGCGGACACGGCCAGGTAGAACTCGGTCTTGTCGTCGATCTTGCCGGAATCGAGGCGGCCGAGGTGGAACGACGGACGCACCTCGTCGAGCGTGATCGCGAAGTAGCGCGTCGAGATCACGGTGTCGAGCAGCTCGCGCAGCATCAGGTCGAGACGCGCGAAGCTCGGGCCCGGATCGTCGTGGCGATACACGGGCAGGTCGGCGAGCGTATAGCCCTTCGAGAACGTCATCAATTGCCCCGCGAGGCGCAACAGTTCCTGGAACAGTCGTTCCGGATGCAGCGCCGCATGCTGGTGCAGATGCGCGAGCGTCGCGAACGCGGCGTTCGCGGTGTGCAGCAGCCAGAACGACGCGATGTCGCCCGAACGGAACTCGATGATGTTCTTCGACGGCTCGCGGTGAAAGCCGTACAGCGCGTTGACCTTCGCCTGCAGCGCGTCGACCAGTTGGCGCAACCGCTGGTGCAGGATCGGCGAAGCCTCGATCGCGAGGCACGGCGGCACGAAGCTGTCGTCGATCTCGAAGCCGGACGTCGCGGTGCGGCGCACGCGCACGAGCGGCACCGACAGCAGCTGGTCGCGCGGCTCGCTGTGCGCGATCAGCTTGACCTGGGTCTTCAGGAACGTGATGTCGGCTTCGGCGGCGTCGGTGAAGTTGTCGGCGACGCTCGTCTGCTCGCTGACGAAACGCGTCATGAAACCGGCGGCCGGATCGTCGCTGTAGTTGGTGCCGTTCTCGCGCAGCGGGTGCAGCGCGAGGTAGAACACGAATTCGTTGATGCCGTCGGGCAGCGTGTCGAGCGCGATCGGCGGCGGCAGGTCGTCGGCCTGCGGCGCGGCATACAGCGCGCCGTCCGGGAACACGAGCGCGAGCTCGGCCACGCGCAGCACGTTGCTGCCGAGCGCATCGCGGTCGATGCGCACGGAGCGCACGCCCCAGTTGTACGGCTGGATCGCCTGGATGGATTCGAACAGGCGCGCCTCGTGGTAGGCGTCCTGCCGCTGAAAGTGTTGAGGCCGGAGGAACAGCCCTTCCCCCCACAGCACCTTGGCCGAATAACTCATGTCAAATCCGGTTAATGTGGCGTTGCGATGTAATCGATTTGGTCATGCCCGAATTAACTCGCCAATTGTTAACTCTTGTTAATTGACATTCGCGCGTCATGTCTTTAACCGCAGCTGACCGACGAAAGCATATTCAGCGGTTGCGAAGGCGCGCCTTGTTGCGGTGCGATCACGGAACCATCGGTGACCGTCATCGCGCAATTATGCAGGCCGATGATTATGCCGGATTTCTCCGACTTCGCCGGGTCGAACGTCAGTTTCCATCGCTGGATTGCGGGATCGCGGAACAGCGCGACGATGCCGAATGCCTGCGCTTCGCGCGATACCTTTTCGGTCGCGGTATAGCGCTGGCCCGGAATCAGCGTGATTTCACGCACGTTCAGCAGATCGGCGCCCAGCGCGGCCTTTTCCTTGGTCGGATCGGTGAACGCATCGAACGGCGCCTGCTGGAACGAAGTCGGATCCTTCAGCGCGTAGAGTCTCACCACTAATGCGAGCGGCTTGCGATCGTTCGCGGCATTCAGGTTGGACGCGGCGGCGAGCGTGAGCCCGATGTTGCGCGGCGGCTTCTGGGCATCCGGCAGGTCGGGCTTGCCGACGCCGGCAGCCTGCAGCACGGCGCTCGCGGCGGAGCCGAGCAGCGGGGCGGCCGCGCATCCGGCCAGGAGCGCGCAGGCGATCAGCGGCAGCGCATAGCGAATCATGGACGATCTCATCGTATTTCCGGCGTGCCGCCTTTAACTCCCCTGTCAAAACTACCGGGCCTTGCGCGTTCTCCGCGTATGTCCGGCTTATCTGGTGTTCAACTATTAAGCAAACGTGCGACGCATCGCGTCCCCGGAAAATTTTTCCGTCGCCCTGGCGATGCGTTGCCGGGCAAGTAAAACTTGCGCATTCCGGTCGATGGGAAAGCCGCCGCGGGGCCGTTGCCAGAGGCGTTTCGAGGGGTAGCGCTCGGTTTTAAAAGGAATTACTCTGCACGCAGCGATTGAATTATGAAAAATTGATCGGTACTATACCCGCGCGCTTCTTGCAAAGCAAAAGAACCAGATTCTCAACGATTTTAATACTCACGCGCCGGTGGATATAAGATGAAAGACCGTCTCTTCGCAAAACTTTCTGGGGTAGTGCTGGCTTGCGGCGTGATCGCCGGTTGCGCGAGCCAGCCGCCGGCGCCGCCGACTGCCGAGGTGTTCAACAAGTCGCTGGCCGATGCAGACGCCGTTGCGAAGTCGGGTGACCAGGACAAGGCTCTCGGCCTGTACCAGCAACTCGCGAAGTCGGATCCGACGCGCGAGGAGCCGTGGTCGCGCATCGCGCAGATCCAGTTTGCCCAGAACCACTATGGCCAGGCGATCGTCGCCGCGCAGGAAGCGCTGCAGCGTGACGCGACCGACCGCCAGGCCAAGAGCGTGCTGGCCGTCGCGGGCCTGCGGATCGCGACGCAGTCGCTCGGCGAGTTGCGCCAGGACTCGTCGCTCGCGGGCGACGCGAAGTCGGACGCGCAGGCGCTCGCGAAGCAGCTGCGCGACACGCTCGGCGAATCGGCGCTGTTCCCGCCGGAACAACGGGTCACGAAGGCGCGTACGCCGCGCCGTATCGTTCATCGTCCGAAGGCCGGTGCGGCACCGGCCGCTGAAGCGGCAACGACCGCGCCGACGCC
Organism: Burkholderia sp. B21-005; assembly: GCF_020843965.1. NCBI lineage: Bacteria > Pseudomonadati > Pseudomonadota > Betaproteobacteria > Burkholderiales > Burkholderiaceae > Burkholderia > Burkholderia sp. B21-005. The sequence goes on from NZ_CP086301.1 coordinate 398,510, forward strand.
GCCTGCCGCGCCGCAGGCCGCCGCGGGGCAGAAGGGCGGAGCCGATCCATTCAGCGCGCTGCGCAACTGACCGCAACTGACGCGATAACCACAACTAACCTGGGAGCCGTCGAGATGGCCAAGAAAGAAAGCATTCAGAAAAGCTTGCAGAAAATTCGGCCGCCGCGCGTCCAATTGACCTACGAGGTCGAGAAGGGCGACGCGATCGAGGTGAAGGAACTGCCGTTCGTCGTCGGGGTCGTCGGCGATCTGGCGGGCCAGTCGGAAATCGAGCAGCCGAAGCTGCGCGACCGCAAGTTCGTCAATATCGACCGCGACAACTTCGACGACGTGATGAAGGCGATCGAGCCGCGCGCCGCGTTTCAGGTGGAAAACCGCCTGAGCCCGGAAGGCGGCAAGTTCGCGGTCGACCTGAAGTTCCGTTCGCTGTCGGATTTCAGCCCGGACGACGTCGTCGAACAGGTCGAGCCGCTGCGCCGCCTGCTCGAGGCGCGCTCGAAGCTCGCCGATCTGCGCAACAAGCTCGCCGGCAACGACAAGCTCGAGGATCTGCTGTCGGAAGTGCTGAAGAACACGCAGCAGCTGCAGGAGCTCGCGAAGGGCACGGGCGGCGACAAAGACGGCGAATGACGACGGAGTATTGAGATGAACCAGCAAACGGCTGCGGCCCAAGCGAGCGGCGCGGAATACGCCGCCGGGACTTCGTTGCTCGACGACATCGTCGAGAAGAGCAAGGTCGCGAAATCCGATTCCGAGCATGCGCGTGCGAAGGACCTGATCGGCGAGCTCGTGCACCAGGTGCTCGACGGCACGGTGATCGTGTCGGACAACCTGTCGGCGACGATCGACGCGCGCGTCGCGGAGCTCGACCGCCTGATCTCCACGCAGCTCTCCGCGGTGATGCACGCGCCGGAATTCCAGCGCCTCGAAAGCACGTGGCGCGGGATGGACTACCTGGTCAAGGAAAGCAACACGGGCCAGACGATCAAGATCAAGGCGCTGCACGCACCGAAGCGCGACCTCGTGCGCGACTTCAAGGGCGCGAGCGAGTTCGACCAGAGCGCGCTGTTCAAGAAGGTCTACGAAGAAGAGTTCGGCACGTTCGGCGGCTCGCCGTTCGGTGCGCTGATCGGTGACTACGAGATCTCGCGCCAGCCGGAAGACATGTACTTCATCGAGCAGATGTCGCACGTTGCGGCCGCTGCGCATGCGCCGTTCATCGCGTCGGCGTCGCCGGAGTTGCTCGGCCTCGAGTCGTTCTCCGACCTCGGCAAGCCGCGCGATCTCGGCAAGGTGTTCGACACGGTCGAATACGCGAAGTGGAAGTCGTTCCGCGATTCCGAGGATTCGCGTTACGTTGGCCTCACGCTGCCGCGCTTCCTCGGCCGCCTGCCGTTCAATCCGAAGGACGGCCAGACCGCGGAGAACTTCAACTTCGTCGAGGATGTGGACGGCACCGAGCACGACAAGTACCTGTGGTGCAACGCGTCGTGGGCGTTCGCGGCACGCCTGACCGCCGCGTTCGACGACTTCGGCTGGTGCGCGGCGATCCGCGGCGTCGAGGGCGGTGGCCTCGTCGAGGATCTGCCGACCCACACGTTCAAGACCGACGACGGTGAAGTCGCGCTGAAGTGCCCGACCGAAATCGCGATCACCGATCGCCGCGAGAAGGAGCTGAGCGACCTCGGCTTCATCCCGCTCGTCCATTGCAAGAACTCGGATTACGCTGCGTTCTTCGCCGCGCAATCGGTGCAGAAACCGAAAAAATACAGCACCGACAGCGCGAATGCGAACGCCGTCCTGTCCGCCCAGCTTCAGTACATCTTCTCGGTATCGCGCGTCGCGCACTACCTGAAGGCGATGATGCGGGACAAGATCGGCAGCTTCGCATCGGCGCAGAACGTGGAGACTTTCCTCAACCGGTGGATTTCGCAGTACGTCCTGCTCGACGACAACGCATCGCAGGAACAGAAGGCGCAATTCCCGCTGCGCGAGGCATCCATACAAGTGTCAGAGATTCCGGGCAAGCCGGGCTCGTATCGTTCGGTCGCGTTCCTGCGCCCGCACTTTCAGCTCGACGAACTCTCGATTTCTCTGCGACTTGTCGCTGATCTGCCCAAACCGGCAAATTCATAAGCGAGTAGATCGCCCGGGCGGGCCGCCTGGGTAGGACGTTAAAACCACCTCTTTGGGGAGTCGAAGGGCCATGTTACATATGCACTTGCAGTTTGGTAGTCCCGCGGTGAAGGGCGAGTCCGCGGACAAGGACCACCAGGGCTGGATCGAGCTGAAATCGTGGGATCACTCGATCGTTCAACCGCGTTCGGCAACCGCATCGACTGCTGGCGGTCACACGATGACGCGTTGCGAGCACGGCGACATGATTTTCACGAAGGAAATCGATTCGTCGAGCCCGCTGCTGTACCAACACGCTTCGGGCGGCACCACGTTCGACGAGGTGACGGTCCATTTCTCGCGCGCTGACGGTGAAGGCAAGCGCGTGCAGTATCTGGAAGTCAAGCTCAAGTACGTGATCATCTCGAGCATCGCCCCGAGCGTTCGCGAAGAAGGTCTGCCGCTCGAGACGTTCTCGCTGAAGTACGCAGCTGTGCAGTGGAAGCAAACCCAGCAGAAGATCGGCGGCAACCAGGGCGGCAACACGCAAGGCGCCTGGAGTCTGACGAAGAACGACAAGACCTACGCGGTCTAAGGTCGGTTGCGGCAACGGGGCGCGCGCGTCCCGTTGCCGTTTTCGCTGTGCGAGCCGGCTGATGAAACGATTCGAACCCAGTTTTCTCGACAAGCTGTTCGACGACGAACCGCACCTGCCGGCCTCGGCAGCGATGCGGCAATTGTCGCTGGACGAGCTCAAGAACACGGTCGCCCGCGACGTCGAGGCGATCCTCAACACCCGTATCGCGCACACCGAAATCGAACTGGCCGCGCTGCCGGAATGCCAGAAGTCGGTGCTGACCTACGGGCTGAACGATTTCGCGGGGCTGAGCCTCGCGAGTCATTACGACCGCGCGTTCATCTGCAAGTCGATCCAGCAGGCCATTGCGCGCCACGAGCCGCGGTTGCAGCAGGTGCAGGTGACGTTCGAGCTGAACGAGCAGTCGACCAACGCGCTTTACTTCGCGATCCAGGCGCTGCTCGTCGTGCATCCGGCCGAAGAGCCGGTGAGTTTCGACGCGATGTTGCAGCCGTCGACGCTGCAGTATTCGGTCACGCGCACACGCGCGGCAAGAATGCTGTGAGTCAAGCCGCCGAGCGGGCCGGACCGCCCGGTGGAGGAACAGGGTCCGGCAGGAAATATTGAGGTTCGGGGTCGTCGATGGAAGAATTGCTGCCGTATTACGAGCGCGAATTATCGTTTTTGCGGCGCTATTCGCGAGATTTCGCCGAACGCTATCCGAAGATCGCCGCGCGGCTCGCGTTGTCCGGCGAGCACTGCGAGGATCCGCACGTCGAGCGGATGATCGAGTCGTTCGCGCTGCTGGGCGCGCGCATCAACAAGAAGCTCGACGACGACTACCCGGAATTCACCGAAGCGCTGCTGGAAGTGCTGTATCCGCACTACCTGCGGCCGTTCCCGTCGTGCTCGATCGCGCAATTCACGCCGGCTTCGCCCGGCCAGCAGACCGAACCGGTCGTGATCGACCGCGGCACCGAGCTGAAGAGCCGTCCGATCCGCGGCGTGCAGTGCCGGTTCCGCACCGCGTACGACGTGACGCTCGCGCCGATCCGCATTTCGGAAGCGCGCTACATGCCGGTCGCGCTCGCGCCGAGCGCGACGGTGCTGCCGTCCAATGCGACGGGCGTGATCTCGATCACGTTCGAATCGCTCGCCGCGCAGCTCGATCTCGGCGCGCTGAAGCTGCCCACGCTGCGCGCGCACCTGCACGGCGAACAGTCGTTCGTCGCCGCGCTGACCGACTGCCTGTTCGTCAATGTGCTCGGCGCGTATGTCGAGCCCGAGCGCAACGGCCGCTGGACCGCGCTGCGCAAGCTGCCGATCGCGCACGCCGGCTTCGACGAGGACGACGCGCTGATCGACTACCCGGCGAAGTCGCACCCCGCCTATCGCCTGCTCACCGAATACTTCGCGTTCCCCGACAAGTTCGATTTCGTCGATTTCGACCTCGCGGCGATTGCGCGCGCGTCGGGCCGCTGCCAGCGCGCGACGCTGCATCTGGTGCTGCAGGACGTGCGCAGCGATTCGCACGTCGCGCGGCTGCTCGAGCTGCTGACGGCCAGCCATTTCCGGCTGTTCTGCACGCCGATCGTCAACCTGTTCCGCCAGCACGGCGAGCCGATCCGCATCACGCACCGCGCGGTGTCGTATCCGGTGATCGCCGAAGCGCGCCGAGCGTTCGCGTACGAGGTGTACTCGATCGATTCGGTGAAGCTCGTCCGGCAGCAGGCGCATGAGGAATCGGTGATCGAGTTCCGGCCGTTCTATTCGCTGCATCACGGCGAATCGGCGCGGATCGGTCATTACTGGTTCGCGCGCCGCAACGACTGGGTCGCGCAGAAAAGCCCCGGATACGAAACGGAGATCTCGATCGTCGACATCGACTTCGAGCCGACGTCGCCGCAGACCGACACGCTGAGCCTCGACCTCACCTGCACGAACCGCGACCTGCCGTCGATGCTCGCGTTCGGCCTCGAAGGCGGCGACCTGTTCCAGGAAGGCGGCGCGCAGACGAGCGGCATCTCGCTGCTGCGGCGCCCGACCCAGAGCGTGCGTTTCGAGCGCGGCCGCGCCGCGCACTGGCGGCTCGTGTCGCACCTCGCGCTGAACCACGTGTCGCTGGTCGCACACGGGCTCGCGCCGCTCAAGGAAATGCTGACGTTGTACGACCTGCGGCGCACCGCCGTGTCGATGCGCCAGATCGACGGCCTCGCCGGCGTCGAGCAGCGCGGCGCCGTGCAGTGGCTGCCCGGCAAGCCGTTCGCGACCTTCGTGCGCGGCATCGAGATCCGGCTGACGATCGACGAGGAGCACTTCGTCGGTGCGAGCCTCGCGTCGTTCGTGCGCGTGCTCGACAGCTTCTTCGGGCTGTATGTCCACCTCAACAGTTTCGTTCAACTAGTCGTGGTGTCGAAGCGCACCGGCGAGGAGATCATCCGATGCAAGCCCCGAACCGGCGAATCGATCCTGGCGTAGTCGACGCGCTGCTCGACGAGCCGCACCGCTTCGAATTCTTCCAGGCGGTGCGCGTGCTCGAAGGGCTGTTCGCGCGGCAGGCGTCCGATGCGCCCGGCGCATGGCGGCACGGCGACGTCGTCGCGCAGCACATCGAATTCCGCAACACGCTGTCGCTCGGCTTTCCGCCGAGCGAGATCGAAGGCGCCCGCTCGTTCCACGACGGCGGCAAGCTGCTCGATTCGGATGAGGAACGCGGCGCCGCGCTCGCGGCCGGCGAACTGGGTCACGTCGAGCTGACGCCCGCGTTCTTCGGGCTGCTCGGCGCTCAGGGCGCGCTGCCGCTGCACTACACCGAGCAGATCGTCGCGCGCGAGCATCTGAAGCGCGACCACGCGGCACGCGCGTTCTTCGACGTGTTCTCGAACCGCGCGACCGCGCTGTTCTATGCGGCGTGGAAGAAATACCGGCTGCCGTTCCATTACGAACTCGATCGCGACGAGCGCTACCTGCCGCTGCTGCTCGCGATCGCCGGCGTGCCGAGCGACGAGATCCGCGACAGCCTCGCGGCCGGCGCGGGCGGCGTGCTCGACGAGGCCGTCGCCGGCTATGCGCTCGCCGCGCGGCACCGTCCGATGTCGGCCGCGTACCTTCAGCGCACGCTGTCCGACTACTTCCGCGTGCCGGTGAAGATCGACCAGTTCGTCGGCAAATGGTACGACGTGCCGCCCGACCAGTTGAGCGTGCTCGGCGAGGTCAACGCGGTGCTCGGCGCGACGGCGCTCGTCGGCGAACGTGTGTGGCAGCGCGACATGCGCGCGCGGATCGTCGTCGGCCCGCTGTCCAAGCGCGACTACGAGGCATTCCTGCCCGGCGGCGCGCACGCCGTCGCGCTCGAACGGATGCTGACGCTGCTCGCCGGCGTCACGCTCGAATACGAGGTGAAGCTCGTGCTGAAGCGCACCGAGGTTGGCGCGAGCGTGCTCGGCGCGGGCTCGCGGCTCGGCTGGGACGCGTTCCTCTGCACGCGCGACGCGCTCGACGACCGCTCGGACGCCCGCTACGAACTGCATGTGATTCACTGATTCCAAACGACAATAAACACCAATCGAACCTGAGATCGACGCCATGAGCACGCCTCTGAAGACCCTGATCACGAAACTGAATCCGCTGTGCCGGCACGCGACCGAGCGTGCGGCGAGCGCGTGCCTGGCGCGCGGCCATTACGAGGTCGATCTGGAGCACCTGTTCCTCGCGCTGCTCGACGAAGCGACGGGCGACCTGCCGCTCGCGCTGCGCGCGAGCCGCGTCGATCCGCATGCGCTGCGTGCCGATCTCGAGCGCGAACTCACGCGGCTGAAGACGGGCAACACGCGCACGCCGGTGTTCTCCGTGCATCTGATCGCGTTGTTCGAGCAGGCGTGGCTGATCGCGTCGCTCGATTCGCAGCTCGGCCGCATCCGCTCCGGGCACCTGCTGCTCGCGCTGCTGACCGCGCCCGATCTCGCGCAGTTCGCGCAGCGCATGTCGTCGCAGTTCGCGGAAATGAACGTGACGGACCTGAAGCACAAGTTCGACGAGATCATGGGCGGCTCGAGCGAGGCCGAGCCGCGCCAGCCGGATACGGAAGAGGGTGACGTCGCGTCGGCCGCCGACGGCGCCGCGCCCGCGGCCGGCCCGTCGAAGACGCCCGCGCTCGACACCTACACGACCAACCTCACGCAGCGTGCGCGCGACGGCAAGATCGACCCGGTAATCGGCCGCGAAGCGGAGATCCGCCAGGCGATCGACATCCTGATGCGCCGCCGCCAGAACAATCCGATCATGACCGGCGAGGCCGGCGTCGGCAAAACGGCGGTCGTCGAGGGGCTCGCGTTGCGGATCGCGGCCGACGACGTGCCGCCGCCGCTGCGCGGCGTCGCGCTGCACGTGCTCGACATGGGCCTGCTGCAGGCCGGCGCGAGCGTGAAGGGCGAGTTCGAGAACCGTCTGAAGAGCGTGATCGACGAGGTGAAGAAGAGCGCGCACCCGATCATCCTGTTCATCGACGAGGCACACACGATCATCGGCGCGGGCGGCCAGGCCGGCCAGAACGACGCGGCGAACCTGCTGAAGCCGGCGCTCGCGCGCGGCGAGCTGCGCACGATCGCCGCGACGACGTGGAGCGAATACAAGAAGTACTTCGAGAAGGATGCGGCGCTTGCGCGGCGTTTCCAGGTCGTGAAGGTCGAGGAGCCGAGCGAGCCGCTCGCGGCCGCGATGCTGCGCGGGATGTCCGGGCTGATGGAGAAGCACTTCAACGTGCGGATCCTCGACGACGCGATCACCGAGGCCGTGCGCCTGTCGCATCGCTACATCAGCGGCCGCCAGCTGCCGGACAAGGCGATCAGCGTGCTCGACACCGCGTGCGCGAAGGTCGCGCTCGCGCACAGCGCGACGCCGGCGGCGATCGACGATACGAAGAAGCGCATCGAGCGCATCGACGCGGAAATCGCGTCGCTGGAGCGCGAATCCGCGGGCGGCGCGTCGCACGACGAGCGGCTCGGCGAGCTGCGCGGCGCGCGCGACACGGCGCTCGCGCAATTGACCGAGGACGAGGCGCGCTATGAAGCCGAGCGCGTGATCGTCGCCGAGATCACCGAACTGCGCGACACGCTCGACAAGGCGCGCGGCCCGTCGGAGGACGGCGAGCCGGTCGACGTGCCGGCCACCCGCGAGAAGCTGGCGGAGCGCGTCGCGGCGCTGCGCGCGCTGCAGGGCGGCGAGCCGATGGTGCCGTTGCAGGTGGACGGCCACGTCGTCGCCGAGATCGTCGCCGCGTGGACCGGCATTCCGCTCGGCCGGATGGTGAAGGACGAGATCGACACCGTGCTGAACCTGCAGCCGCTGTTGAGCGCGCGCGTGATCGGCCAGGACCATGCGCTCGACGCGATCGCGCAGCGCGTGCGCACGGCGACCGCGAACCTCGAGGATCCGAACAAGCCGCGCGGCGTGTTCATGTTCGTCGGGCCGTCGGGCGTCGGCAAGACCGAGACGGCGCTCGCGCTGGCCGACATCCTGTACGGCGGCGAGCGCAAGATGGTCACGATCAACATGAGCGAGTACCAGGAAGCGCACAGCGTGTCGGGCCTGAAGGGTTCGCCGCCGGGCTACGTCGGCTACGGCGAGGGTGGCGTGCTGACCGAGGCCGTGCGCCGCAACCCGTATTCCGTCGTGCTGCTCGACGAGGTCGAGAAGGCGCACCCGGACGTGCTCGAGATGTTCTTCCAGGTGTTCGACAAGGGCACGATGGACGACGCCGAAGGGCGCGAGATCGACTTCCGCAACACGTTGATCATCCTGACGTCGAACGTCGGGTCGACCGCGGTGATGCAGGCGTGCCTGAACAAGCCGGCCGAGGAGCTGCCCGATCCGGACGCGCTCGCCGAGGCGCTGCGTCCGCAGCTGTACAAGACGTTCAAGCCCGCGTTCCTCGGCCGGATGAAGGTCGTGCCGTACTACCCGATTTCCGACGACGTGCTGGCCGAGATCATCGAGCTGAAGCTCGAACGGATCCGCCGCCGCATCGACGCGAACCACAAGGCCGCGTTCGAGTGGGACGAATCGCTCGTCGATGCGGTGCTCGCGCGCTGCACCGAGGTCGACTCGGGCGCTCGCAACGTCGACCATATCCTGAACGGCACGCTGCTGCCGGAGATCGCGGGCCACGTGCTCGGCCGGATCGCCGACGGCGCGGCCATCGCGCGCATCGCGGTGCGCGCGGACGAGGCCGGCGAATTCGCATACACCGTCGAATGAGCACGGCCGCGCAACACGCATTGATGAACTGACCGAACCATGCCGATCAATCTTCCCGAGCTGCTGACGCCGATCAGCGATGCGTCGCCCAGCGGCGACGACCTGCTGTTCTCGAACGAATTCGACGCGATCCAGGACGCGCGGCGCTATGACGATCCGACGCTCGACCAGGGCGAGTGGGTGACCGAGATCAAGGAGGCCGACTGGGGCTTCGTCGTCGATCACGCGGGCGAGCTGCTGCGCACGCGCACCAAGGACCTGCGGCTCGCCGTGTGGCTGACCGAGGCGCTCGCGCTGGAGGACGGCATCACCGGCCTCACCGAAGGCTATGCGCTGCTGGAAGGCCTGTGCCGCGACTATTGGGACACCGTGCATCCGCTGCCCGAAGGCGACGACGTCGAATACCGGCTCGGCAACGTCGCGTGGCTGTCCGGCCGCACGGCCGAGTTGCTGCGCGGCATTCCCGTGACGGAAGGCGCGTCGAACGCGTTCACCACGCTCGACTGGGAAGTCGCGCAGCATGTGGCGCAGGCCGTGAAGCGCGACCCCGAACACGCGGACGACATCGCGCGCGGCAAACCGTCGGTCGAGCAGGTCGATGCGTCGCGGCGCGTGACGCCGATCGCGTTCTACACGACGCTGCTCGCGAACCTGAAGGCGTTCGAGTTCTCGCTCGACGCGTTCGAGGAGCGGCTCGTCGAACGTGCGGGCGATTCGGCGCCGAGCTTCCGGCAGGCGCGCGACGCGTTCGAGACCGTGTACCGGCTCACCGAGCGCTTTGCGCGCGAGCAGGGCTATACGGGCAGTGCGCCGCAGGCGCCGTCGTCATCGCAGACGCAGCCCGAGCGCATCGAGCCGAGCTTCGGCGACGCGTTCCCTACCCAGGAGACCCATGTGCAGTCGCAGACCGCTCCGCGTCCTCCGATGACGCAAATGATTGCCGGCATCCAGAACCGCGCGCAGGCCGTCGACCAGCTGCGCGCCGTCGCGCGTTACTTCCGGCAGACCGAGCCGCACAGCCCGGTCGCGTATCTCGCGGACAAGGCTGCCGAATGGGCCGACATGCCACTGCACAAGTGGCTCGAGAGTGTGGTGAAGGACGACGGGTCGCTGTCGCATATCCGCGAGCTGCTGGGTGTGAGGCCCGACGAGCAGTCGTGAGGCAGTCGCGGGCTGGATTCAGTAGTCGGTCGGTCAGGCGACCGACTTGTTGACACTGCGGGAGCAGAATGGGGCCTGCGCAATCCGCGGGACAGTCTGCCAGTAATCCTGCCCCCGGATCGCCGCTTACTGCCCCACCCGAAACTCGATCCGCCGATTCCTCGCCCGTCCGTCCGCCGTATCGTTCGGCGCAATAGGCTGATCCGGCCCGACCCCCGTCGTCGTCATCTGCTGCGGCGGAATGCTCTTCGTGATCAGATACCCCTTCACCGCATCCGCGCGCGCCTGGCTCAGCGCGATGTTCGACGTCCGGTTCCCCGAGTTGTCGGTGTGGCCGATGATGTCGACCGTGCGGTTCTGCAACTTCGACAACGCGGCCGCCATCTGATCGAGAATCTGCCTGCCTTGCGGCGTGAGCGTCGCGCTGCCCGTCTCGAATTCGATCGTGCGGTTCGCGAGCGTCTGGTCGAGCAGCCCCTGCTCGGACGCCGACACGCGCAGCCCGTTCTTGATCGTATACGTCGGGTTCAGCGTGTTCGCCATGTCGCTCGCGAGCTGCTGGCGCTGCGCCTCGTTGTGCACCTCGCCCTTCACCTCGATCTGCGTGCCGTTGATCTTCAACTGGCCCTTGCTGATCTGCTTGAGCTGCGCGCCGAGCAGTTTCTGCACGTTCGCGCTCCAGTTCGGCGGCGTCGCGACGTCGCCGACCTCGATCTGGTCGACCACGTTCGCCGCGCCGTAGGTGTCGCGCAGCTTCTGTAGCACGGCGGCCTTGGTTGCCTCGTCGGGCACCTTGCCGCCGGCCACTACCTGGCCGGGCGTCGCATTCGCGGGCGGCGGCGCGATCGTGCCGGCCGTGCCGTGCACCACCGTGCCGGACGCTGCGGCCGACGCGGCGGCGGGATTGATGTTCGCAGGCAGGGCGGCGGTCGCGACCGTGCCGTTGCCGACCGGCGTGACGGTCGCGCCGCCCGTGTTCTGCGCGTAGGCCGCGCCGCTGCCGATGAGGCCGGCGGCGACGAGGGCGGCCACGAAGGGCGAGAAGCGCGCGCGGCGGACGTGAATCGTGCGTTGCATCCGGTCAGCCTCCGATGAACGCTTCGCGGAATGCGTCGATGGCGACGCGCAGCGAGAGTTGCGGTTGGTCGAGGTAGCTGACGAGCTTGCTGATCTGGTGATCGTTTTGCGCATGGGCGTCGATCCACTCGGGATCGTCGATGTCGATGTTGTGGGCGGCGTAAGTCTGCGGGTCGACGACGCTCAGCAGCGTCTTCGAAGACGCGCCGTTGAAGCCGATGATCAACCGCTCGCGCTCGGCGATCGAGCCGATGAAGATCGCGAGCTCGAAGTCGGCCTGCGCGACGAACGGTGCGATCAGTTCGAGCCAGAACGCGGCGACGAGGCTGCGATAGAACGGATCGACCGGCAGCGGCAGCGTGAGGCCGCGCTCGATGTGCGACGAACCGCTCTGCATCACGGGCCGCAAGAGCGAGCCGAGCGCGAGCATCGCGCCGCGCAGCCGGACCGGATGGCCGCTTTCGAGCAGCATCTGCTGCAGGCCGTACAGCGACTGGTGTTCGATGAAGTCGTTGAAGGTGCCGTCATGCGACGTGCCGGGGCCGCCGACGTCGATCGGCACCTGGGTGTCGCCGAGCGCCTGCAGCGCGCCGGGCGGCTCCTCCTTGGCCAGCAGCGGCGGGATCTGCGCGGCGACGCGCGACCACAGCCGCGCGAACGCGAGCGGGCTGCGCGCGAGGAACGCGAGCGGCCGGTCGACTTCCAGCGCGGTCGCGCCGAGGAACGGGAAGCGGCGCATCGACACGTCGTGGCTCGCGACCATGTGGCCCGCGATCGCGAGCTTGCTGCGCGAGCCGAGGAACGCGAAATGCATCGGCTTCGCATCCTCGTAGACGATCTTCCAGCGCGGATCTTCCGCGAGCAGTTCGAGCGCCTGCGCGATCCAGCGATCGAGCGTCTGCAGCAACTGCGGATTGTGCGGGCTCTTCACGAAGTCGCCGCGCGACGGAATCTTGCCGAAGTAGGCGATCTGCGCCTGAACGGTTTGCGTCATTGCGCCCCCTGTGCATTCGTTGCGGTGGCGGCCGTGACGGCCGGTGCCGCGGCCGGCGCGCCCGTGCCGGCCTGCGTCGCGTTCTGTGCTGCGCCCGCGCTCGCGTCGGCGACCGACGACGGCAGCTGCAGGCCGCGCAGGCTTTGCTGCTGCGGCTGGTCGCCGCCGCCGCTCGTCGGCTGCGACGTGCTGATGATGCGCATCGTCACCGACACGTTCACGCTGCCCTGGACCCACGTGAGGTCGAAGGTGCCGTCCGGACGGCGCTTGCGCTGCGCGGAGTTGATCAGCTTCTCGAGACCGTAGCGGCCCGGCTCGTTGACGAGCTGCACCGTGCGGCCGTCGAAGGTCGTCGCGGACAGCGTCGCGCCCGGCGAACCCTGCGGGTTCGGCCACACGAAATTGGTCCACTGCGGCGGCGTATTGCGGTAGCGCAGTTGCTGGCCGTCGATCGCGATCGTGTATTCCGTCGTGCCTGTGCTCGGCTGCGGCAGGATCTGGAACACGGTCTGCGGTTCGGCCGCCGCGGCCGCGCCGCCTGCGGCGCCGCCGGCGAGCGGGGCGACCCAGCGCGCGAAGCCGTTCGTGAAGTCAGGCGTGAGGCCGATGCCCATGTCACCCCACGTGCGGGCCGCGAGCGTGTCGCCGCGGCGCACCGCGAGCGGGCCCAGCGTCGTGCCGACGAACTTGGCGATCGCACCGTCCGGACCGAACACCTGCGCGATTTCGCCTGCGCCGGCCTCGACCTTCGCATTCGCGGCGAACGGGTACTTCGTCGCGAGCGAGCTCTGGAACGGCTGGTAGACCTGCGCGTTCCACACCTTGTTGACTTCGGCGCTGGCCGGCTGGATCACCACCGAGAACGCCTGCATCAGCGGGCGCACCAGCAGCGGACGCAGCGACTTGCGTTGCGAATCGGTGAGGCCGGTCAGCATCTGCTCGTCGACGAACTTCAGCGAATCGGCGAGTTCCGAGCCGTTGCCGTCGAGCGTCTGCTGCATCAGCTGGCGCGCGCCGGGGCCGGGGTCGCCCTGGTTCTTGATCACGTTGAAGCGCGTGCGCACCTTCGACAGCGAGTCCATGTAGCCCTTGAGCATCGACGTGCCGTCGTGCGTCGCGACGATCCGCGCGAGGCCGATGAACTCCTGGCCGATCGGACCCATCGGCACCTCGGCCGGATTGCCGTTGATGTCGATGTTCGCGGCCGCCATCTGGCCGGCCTGCGAGCGCGTGAACAGTTGCTTGACCCAGTTCACGACACCCGTCTGCGCCTTCTTGATCGTCACGTTCGCGAGCGACGGGTTGTCCCACGACGTCTGGTCGTACGCGGTCTCGAGGATCTTGCGGATCGGCGAATCCTGCGGATCGCCGAGGCGGTTCATCCCGTCGACGGCCTGGCCGAAGCTGCTGAAGCCCTGCACCGCGATGCCCTGCATGAACTTCTGCCAGTGCTGCGCGTACTCGGTCTTGTACATCCCGACGAGCGTCTTCTGGATCTGCTCGGGGCTGCCTTCCAGCGTCAGGTCGTCCTGCGTCGACGTGTTCAGCACCCAGTCCTTCGCCTGCAGCTCCTTGGTCGCCGCGTCGCGGATCGCCGGCTGCACGTAGTCGAACCATGCTTCACGCGTGAACGTGCCCGGAATCGCGTAGCTGCCGGCGACCAGCCCCTGGTTGCCGTCGCCGACGATGCGCGCGATGGTCATCGGTGCGAAGCGGGTCGATGCGCGAGCCTTGATTTCCTCATAGACGCGCTGGCGGGCCGGCATGCCGCGCACGACGCGGCGCAGGTTCTCGCGGGTCTGGTCGACGAGCGCGAGGTTCGCGTCGATCATCGGCCAGTCGTCGTCGGTCACGCGCGACAGATAGAACGAGATCATGCGCTCGGCGCTCTTGATCATCTCGTCGCGCGGCATGTTGCCGCGATTCGTCTCGAGCCAGCCGCGCCAGAAGCGGGCGAGCTGGTCGGTCAGGTGCGCCTGTTCGACGTGACGCTTGTCGGACAGCATCAGGTAGGTCTTCAGCGCGTTGTACGCGTCCTGCACGTTGGTCGGCGACGCGTCGCTGTACAGCCCGCCCTGCGGAGCAGCCGGCTGTTGCGGCGCGGCGGCGGTCGCGGCGGATGCGCCTTGCGCGGCGCCGGCCAGCGGTGCGGCGCCCGGCGGGTTCGTCGAGACCGGCAGCGCGCCGCCCTGCACGGCACCCGATTCGGGCGGGCGCGTCATCGGCACGAGCTGTTCGGGGTGCGCGTTCACGTCCTTCATGAACGACGCCAGGTTCTGCGAGACCGGCACGAGCAGGATCTGGCGCACGCCGTTGTAGTACTCGGTCAGCAGGTGTTGCTCGAGACGGTCGCCCTGGTACAGGCCGAGCGATACCGACACCGGCTTGTCGCGGCGGAACTGCTCGAGCTGTTCGATCCGGTCTTCCAGGATGTCCATCGCCTGCAGGCGCGACTGCAGGTCGTTGCGGCCCTGCTGTAGGCGCGTGACGTTGTCGAGGTCGGCCTGCACGTTCGCGACGAGCTGCTGGTTGCCGATCGTCGACCAGGTCCAGCCGCCGAGTGCGAGCGCGAGGGCCGCGACGAAGCCGAAGAAGGTCGCGTAGCGCAGCCGGGTCTTGGTCGGGCTCGCGAACTGGCGCACGGTCTGGCGGTCCGCGAAGATCACCTTGGAGAACAGGTCGCGCAGGAAGAAGCCGTTCTTCGAGAACGCGCTGTGCGGCTTCGGCAGCGCGCTCGCGTCGAGGCCGAAGCGGTGCGCGATGCGCTGCGCGGCGGTGCTGTTGGTTTCGCCTTCCTGCAGCGCGCTGGTGAAGTAGAAGCCGCGGAAGATCGGCTTGTACTGGAACGGGTTGTTCTCGAACAGCGTCGCGAGGAACGCGCGCAGCGACGGCTTGATCGTCGAGAATTCGAGCGGGAAGCTCAACTGGCCCGGCGACAGCTGGTTGCCGCGCGACAGCGACAGCTGCGCGACGCTGATTTCCTTCAGCCCTTCGTACAGTTCCTCGAAGCGCTCGTCGAACAGCGCGACGACGTCACGCTTCTCGTCCGGCTCGTAGGGCAGGGTGGCGCCCCACACGCGGTCGTACTCGTGCTTGTCGCTGCTGCTGAAGAATTCGGTGAAGCCGGTGATCAGGTCGGCCTTCGTGAACATCACGTAGACCGGCGCGAACACCTCGAGCTTTTCCGTCAGCTCCTGAACGCGCTGACGGAGGTTTTTCGCGAGGTTGATCGCAAATTCGGGGCGGTTGCCGGTGAGCTCGGCGATGCTCGCGGTGACGATGATGCCGTTGATCGGCGCCTTCGGACGGTAGCGCTTGAGCAGGCCGAGGAAGCCGAGCCATTCGCTGCGGTCTTCCTCGTGCACCGAGTAGCGGCCGGCCGTGTCTAGCAGGATCCCTTCGGTCGTGAAGAACCAGTCGCAGTTGCGCGTGCCGCCGATGCCGTGGATCACGGCGCTGTTCTTGTCCGCGAACGGAAACTGCAGGCCGGAGTTCAGCACGGCGCTGCTCTTGCCCGCGGCCGGGTTGCCGATCACGATGTACCACGGCAGTTCGTACAGGGCGGAGCCGCCCGACACCTGGCCGATCTTCGACGTCTTGATCGTCTTCACCGCGTCGGACAGGCGCGTGCGCAGCACGTCGAGGTCGGCGGTCTTCGAGTCGGGCGCGAGCGCGGCCGCGGCCGGTGCGGCGATCTTGCCGGTTTCCGCCTGCTCCTCCAGCACCTGGCCCAATTGCTGGTTCGCGCGCTTCACGCGCCAGCGGCGCCACAACGCGACGCCGAGCCACAGCACGAGGATCGCCGCGAAGGCGACCGCCGCCCACAGGAGCGGCAGCTGCAGCATGTCGGCGACGATGAAGAGAATCGCCGCTAGCGCGACGATCCCGACAATCGAGAGCGTACGCGGATGAGTCAGCACGTTGAGGATGCGTTGCATAGGACGTTCAGGTTCCGGTGCGATTCAGTGAGGCGACGCAGGCGCGCCGAGCGGCAAGGGTGGCGCTGCGATGTGTCGCCATGCTGTCAAACGGGATGAAGGGGGCTGGCATCAATGCGCCCGCGGCATCGGAGAAGGCGCGCGCAATAATGAAAGGACGCTGTGAGAATTAAAACGGATGCGGCGGCCTGAAAAAATCGCGCAACGGAATGCCCGATCGATTGCGCCGCCCAAATCGTTTCCTGCCGGGTGATTAAAAAGCCCCATGCCGCCCTCATTATTTCTTGTCCGGCAGCCGTGACTAGCTGCCGCGTCCCAGTTTAAAACCGGGTTTATGGTATTCCACGTGCCCGAGATCCATCATCTTCCAACGGCCTCCCCAGGTCAGGCCGACCTGCTCGGCAACCTGCCCGTACAACTGGTAGCCGCGCATCGCCCAGGGATCTTTCTCGGAAATGACCAGCTTGCCGTCGCGCAGGAACGCGTTGTCCGCCGCCAGCCCGAACTGGTGATAACTCTGGAAGGCAGCCGCATTGGTCACGTTGGTGCCCATCTGCGCGAGCCGGTTTTGCCGTTCCGGACTCCGATAACCTTCCAGCAGCGCCATCTCGTAACCATATTGTTCGTGCATGATCTTGTAGACCAGCAGCAAACGCGTACGGAAATCGGGATCCAGCAGGTTCCAGTCGCGGCTCGCATCCTTCAGCGCCGGCCGCACCTGTTCGACTTCCTTCGTGGCAAAGACTTCCGGCGGCAACGGCGGCGGCGGCACGAGTTGTTCGCCCTGCAACAGCGCGGCGATCTTCTCGTCGGGCACGCGCGCCGTGTCGTCGTACTGAAATAATTGCCGACCGCGTAACGCAATGGCCACCAATGGCGGCGTCGCAAGAATACCTGCCGACACCATAATCATCAAGCGCCGCCGAACCAGTAAATTTTGCACGCCACTTAATGCGCCGCGCGTCACGGTTGCCGATTTAACAATTTGACTGCGCGTGCGTGCGGCGCGATCGTTCGCGCGGCGCGTCATGCGGCCGTGAAACTGGGCGACGGATTCGAAAACGGTCGCCCTGATACCCGGTAAAAGCAACAGGGCCGCAACCGCGACGGCAAGGGCGAAATAGGCGACGAGTGCGACGGCAATCAAGGAAATCCCCGGAAATTGGAATTGATTGTGTTTTGCAATGCTTGCTCTTAGAATCAGGCTGCTTTGAGAGGCCGGGCTATATTATCGCGGTGAATTAAACCAGGATTCAATGAGACGCTGAATGAGTGCGCCGGAAAATTCAAATTCGAAAACCCCGCCCAGCCTGCTGTCCGATACCAAACCGGCAGGCGCGGGCGGACCTCAGCAATCGCGCATTCTCGCGAATCTGGAAGGACGTGTCACGCCGCCAGCCGAAGCGCCGCGCCGTTCGCTGAAGGGGCCGATCGCGGCCGTTGTCGCGCTCGTGGTCGCCGTCGGCGGCTGGGGCGCCTGGCGCTTGCAGCAGCAATCGGGCGAGCAGGCCGTCGTGGCCGCCGCGTCCGTGCCGGCACCGGTGAAGGCCGAGGCGGCCAGCGGTGCCGCCGTGCAGGTCGCGCAGAATGCAGCGTCAGCCGCGCCCGCCGCGCAACCCGCGACGATCGTCAATGACGATGCCGCATCCCAGACCGTTGCGTCCGCATCGTCCGCGTCAGGCGCGGACAGCAGCCGCTTGTCGCGCGCGCTCGCGAACGGTGCCGACGATGCGTCGGGCGCAGCCACGGCAGGCGCCGCCGCCGCGACGGCCGCCGCCGCAGCGGCGACGAAAACGGCGAAGGCCGACACCGCGAAGGGCGACAAGGTCGCCGCACGCAGCAAGGCCGATGCGAAGGCCGAAACGAAGGCAGAAGCCCGCAAGCATCACAAGGAACAGCAGGCGGAACTCGCGCAGGCGAAGAAGCGTCGCGAAGCGACGACTCGTACCGCGAGCGCGAAGGCGTCGGGGAAGGACGACCCGGATGCGGATCTGCTCGCCGCGCTCGTCGCACGCACGAAGCCGGCCGACAAGAAGGCCGCCGCCCAGAAGGGGCAGGCAGTGCCGACCAAGACCGCTGCCACGACGGGCGGTTCGCTCGCATCGCGCGTGAAGGATTGCTCGGAGCGCGGCTTCTTCGAGGATCAGCTGTGCCGCTGGCGCGTCTGCGACGGCCACTGGGGCAAGGATCCGGCGTGCCCGACCGCCGCGCAGTCGGAGCCGCGGCAGTAATCCAAGGCTTCGCGCCGGTCCGCTCATCGCACATGCGCCGCCCAATGGGCGGCGCGTTGCTTTTTGGGATAGGCTGATGAGGCCCGGACAGGCGTATGTGACAGTGTCGCGAGAGTGTCATATTCGTCGGGCATACGTTTCGTTTCATTTCCCGGCGTGGCGCCGCGATGCGCGATGCGCGGCGCGGCGGGCGCCGCACGACCTTCGACACGATGGACCTGATCGTACAGACTTACGGCGCCGATACGTCCGGCATGGTGTGCGGATTCCGCTTCGTCCCGGGCGGATCGGGCGTGATGCTCGACGCCGAAGCGGCCGCTGCATGGCTGCGCACGTGCCGCGAGCGCGATGCGACCGCATCGGACGATTTCGTCTGGCTGCACTTCAATCTCGCGCACGGCGCGAGCGAGCGCTGGATGCGCACCCACCTCGGGTTGCCCGACAGCTTCTTCGAATTCCTGCACGAAGGGTCGCGCTCGACGCGCATCGAGCAGGAGGACGGCGCGTTGCGCGCGATCGTCAACGACGTGATGTTCAACCTCGAACTGACGCCGTCGGAAATCGCCACGCTGTTCGTCCACGTCGAACGGCGCATCATGGTCACCGCGCGGCTCAAGCCGCTGCGCTCGGTCGACACGCTGCGCGCAGGCGTGCGCGACGGCGAGCGGTTCCGGTCGCCGGTCGAACTGCTCGTGCACCTGCTGCACGACCAGGCTGACCTGCTGATCCAGATCATGCGGCGTACGAGCGTCGACGTCGATCGCATCGAGGATCGCTTCCTGTCGCAACGGCTCACGTCGAATCGCGTCGAACTCGGCGCGATGCGCCGCACCTTGACGCGCCTGCAGCGGATGCTGGCGCCCGAGCCCGGCTCGATCTTCCGGCTGCTCGCGAAACCGCCCGCGTGGCTGCATCCCGAAGACGTGCAGGAGCTGCGCGAGTCGACCGAGGAGTTCTCGCTCGTGCTCGCCGATCTGTCGGGACTCAACGAGCGGATCAAGCTGTTGCAGGAAGAGATCGGCTCGCGGCTCGACGAGCAGAACAACCGGACGCTGTTCACGCTGACGCTCGTGACCGTGATCGCGCTGCCGATCAACATCGTCGCGGGCTTCTTCGGGATGAACGTCGGCGGCGTGCCGTTCTCCGAGAACAAGCACGGCTTCTGGCTGATGGTGCTGCTCGTCGCGGGCTTTACCGCGCTTGCCGCGTGGTGGGCGTTTCGCCGGCGCGACGATCGCTAGCCCTTGCAGGTGCGGCGCGAGCGGACCCGACAAAAAAACAGGCCCCGCATGCGAGGCCTGCCGAAGGACGTGAGGACTTGAACGCCGGCCGGCGCCGCGAACCGCGCGGCACCGGCCGGACAACGTTACTGAACCAGCGTCTTGCGCGGCTTGAACATGCCCTGATAGCGCAGCGACGGACGTTCCTTCGCCGTCGGCGCGATGCCGCCGAAGCTCGGCGTCTGGCGCAGCTTCATCGCGGCCGGCGAAGCGACCGAGCCGATCGACGTCGAACGCGAAGCCGGCGCGAGGTTGTTCGCGACGAGCAGTGCGGCCTCGCTCTTCAGGTTCGCGAGCAGCACCGGATCGGTCGAGCTGTTGACCTGCGTGAGCAGGCCGCTCCACGCGGCGTCGCTGTAGTTCACGACGTAGTAGTCGAGACCGCTCGGATCCGCGACCACGCCCGTGCAGCCGTCGATCCGCGTCTGCGCCTGCGTATCCTTCAGCGCGATCGTCGTGTGTTTCGCGAGACCCTGGCCGTACGCGATCGTGAGCGGTACCGTCCACTGCAGGCCCGGATACGCGTTCTTGTTCGGGAACGGCTGCTGTTTGAGCGTGACGATCGTCTGGTTCTTCGTCATGTCGCACTGCGTGTCGAGCGAGATCAGCGGCACGCCCGTCTGGCGCACGTAGCTGTCGCCGATCGGGCCGACCGACTGGCCGCTCGCCTTCGACAGCGCATCCCACAGGCGCTTCGGCGTGCCGTTGCCGAACGAGTAGTCGACCAGATACTGCTGCAGGCCCTGGCGCAACGTCTGCTCGCCGAGATAGTTCTCGAGCGTCTTCAGCACGTGGCCGCCCTTGTCGTACGTGAACGCGCTCGCGCTCAGCACGAAGTCGTTCGACGCCCAGTCGTTGAAGTTCGGCGCGACCGGGAACGCGTTCGGGCCGATGTCGCGATTGATCACGCGGTACTTGTTCTTCACCTGGTCGAGCCAGCTGAACTCGTCGGGGAAGAACTGGATCGTCGTCTTCGTCTCGAAGAACGTCGCGAACGACTCGTTGAGCCAGACGTTGTCCCACCAGTCGGTCGTGACGAGATCGCCGAACCACTGGTGCGCGACTTCGTGCGTGAGCACCTCGTTACCGTAACGCGACATCGGCTGGCCCGGCTGCGGCAGGATGTCGTCGGCGAACTCGAGGATCGACCCCCAGTTCTCCATCCCGCCGAAGTTCAGGTCCTTCTGCTCCTTGAACGCGTCGTTCGCGGCGACCGTGTCGAACTTCGTCAGCGGCAGCGGGATGCCCGTGTAGCGGTAGTAGTAGTCGAGCGCCTGCTTGGTGCGGTCCATCGCGGGCTTCGCCCAGTCGCTCATGCCCGGCGGCGTGAACACGCGCAGGTGCAGGCCGCCCTTGCCGCCCGGCAGCGGGCTCGAGAAATCGTCCTCGTAGGTGTCGAACATGCCGCCGCCGAAGAACAGCAGGTACGACGGCATCGGCGGGGTCTTCTCGAATTGCACGAGCTTGTAGCCGCCGCCGACGTTGGTCGACGGCTTCTCGGCCGCATTCGACACGACGCGCCAGCTTTGCGGCACTTCGGCCGTCACTTCATAGGTCGGACGGAACGCCGGCTCGTCCCAGCCCGGGAACCACTGGCGCGACAGGTTGGTTTCGCCCTGCGTGAGGATCGCGCCGCTCGTCTTGCCGTCGGTGCCCTTCAGGTCGACGCGGAACACGCCTTCCGCGGCCGAGCAGCCGGGATACGGATCGTCGCCGCAACTGCCGCCCGTCTGCGTGGCCGGATCGTCGTACGACTTGAAGTTGATGATGCCCGACCACTCCATGTGCAGCGAATAGTTGCCCGGCGCGATCGTGCCGGCCGCGGGGCGCAGCTGGTAGAAGTCGCCCTTGTCCTGCGGCGTCGCGATCAGCTGGATGTTGCCCGGCTGCAGTGTGATGCGGCCGTTCGTGAACTTGATCCGGTGGCCGGCGATCACGATGTTGTTGACCGGTTTCAGCACCTTGATTTCGACATCGGCGCGCCCGTCGAACGCGTTCAGCGCGTCGTTCGGGCGGAACCACAGCCGGTAGTTGACCGGTACCACGGTGTCCGGCAGCTCGACAGGCGACACGCTCTTGTCGACGTTGGACGCGCTCGGCGGCGTGTTGGCGGCGGGCGACGAGCCCGAGTGCGGCGCGCCGGCCGAGCTGAGTGCGGAAGCCGAGCCCACGCCGCCGTCGTCGCCGCCGCAACCGGCGAGTGCGAGTGCGGCGACCAGCGGTAGATAACGCATCTTGTGAATGTTGATCGACATGACTGAAACCTCGATTGTTGAAAGAATCGTTCAGTGCTGCGAAAACGCCGGCAAAGACAATCCCTCGCCGTTAATCAGCAGCGATGAGAAAAGCCAATGACGGATTATTCGAAAAGACGGTCGGCCGACTACGTGAAGGTAATCATCGTTTACTGCCCCCTCTGTGTTTCCGGATGTCGGTTAACTTGCCGGTTCAAAATGGCCGTGCGCGTGTTGTACTGAATTGATTTCGCGCGCACGACACGCGGCCGCCCGCCCTGCACGGGCGTGCATTCCCTTTGAACCGACGACCCACGGGGCTGGCCGTACCAGACCGCAGGACGGAAGGACGGCGTGTCGCCGTTCCGTAAAATCGCCGTCATGCGGCATCAAGGTTTGTCGGCCTGCTCGAAGGATGCGTAAATATACTTGATGGTTTTGGGTAAAGGAAACGAAAAAATTAGAAAGTGACTCGATTGAATTTTTCGTGTGCCATTGAATGCTGGAAGGCATTAATTCACTTTCCGTTTAGCTACTGCTTTCCGTAGTTTTAATCTATTAACGATCTCGGAGATACGCGAAAACTACGAACCGGCGTGTGGCGCGGCGTGCTCGGTACAATGCATCGACGACCTGTCGATTGAGATTGATTGCCGCAAGGAGGCCAGCCCATGCCACGAGCCCTGTTCCTTATCGCGCCGCTGCGCGCCGTGCTGCTGCTGTTCGCCGCCGCCGTCATGCTTGGCGGTTGCGCGGGCTTCACGCGCGAGCCCGTGAGCGTATCGGTCGCGGGGCTCGACCCGCTGGTCGGGCAGGGCCTCGAGATGCGCTTCAGCCTGAAGCTGCGCGTGCAGAACCCGAATGACGCGCCGATCGAATACGACGGCATTTCGGTCGCGCTCGACCTGAACGGCACGCCGTTCGCGAGCGGCGTCAGCGATCGCTCGGGCGTCGTGCCGCGTTTCGGCGAGGCGGTGATCGACGTGCCCGTTTCGGTGTCGGCGTTCGCCGCCGCACGGCAGGCGTGGAACCTGCCCGGCGCGGCGGCCAGCGGCGAGCTGCCCTACGCGCTGCGCGGGCGGCTCGCGGGCGGTGTGCTGGGCAGCGTGCATTTCCGCGACGCGGGCACGTTGCGCATGCCGACGACGCCGGGATGGGGTGGGTAGGTGTGACGGTAACGTCGGCCAAATGTCACGAAAAGTTGACGAATTAACAGTCTTCAACAGTTTGCTTGGCGGAAGTTAGATTGTGGTGGTTACGGCTCCTACACTGGTCAATGTCCGAGGGTCGGACGTTCTTTTAGGAGAGTAACCACATGGCTGCAAAGTTCGAGATCAAAAAGGCGACGAACGGTCAGTACTTCTTCCATCTGAAGTCGGCGAATGGCGAGATCATTCTGGCGAGCGAGCGGTATGAGGAGAAGGGTGGCGCGCGAACCGGCATCGCTTCCGTACGCGAGAATGCGCCGCTGGACGAACGTTATGAGCGGAAGATCGCGCACAACGGCGAGTACATGTTCAACCTGAAGGCCGCGAACCACCAGGTTATCGGTACGAGTGAAACGTACAAGAGCACACAAGGCCGCGACAACGGGATTGCTGCCGTCAAGCGCGACGCGCCCGCCGCAGAGACTGTCGATCTCGCCTGATTGACGATCGTGCCGCGGCAAACGCCTTCGGGCGGGCGCCGCGGCCCCGGTTTTTGCGGGGCTGGACAAAGCGCGGTATGGTGTCGTCCGCGCGGTGAATTCTCGCCGCCTGTCTGAAGCCAACCGTAGCCGAGCTCGCGTGACCGATTTCCCCGTTTTCCACTGGACCGACGCCGACGGCGCCGAACATGCCGTGCGCTGGCGCTCCGAAGCCGGCGTGCAGCCGCCGAAGCGCGCCGTGCCCGCCGACGACCGCTTCACCGCCGATGCCGCGTACCGCCTCGCGTGCGAGGGCACCGCGCTCGTCTGGCAGGGCGACTTCCAGAATGCGCGCCAGCTCGTGCAGGCGATGGCCCGCCGCGTCGAACGCAAGCCGAAGAAGGCGAAGGCTGCGGTCGGCGCCGACGCATTCAACCTGCACCGGCTCGCGCAATCGCAGCGCGCCCGCACGCTCGGAATGCTGCTGATCCCGCTCGATGCCGACTACACGATCCCGCTGCGCCGCGCGCCCGACGTGCGCGCCGCGTGCGAGGAAGCGTACGGGCCGGGCGACGCGCCGTCGGTCGTGTCGTTGCGCGAACTGCTCGGTCTCGTCGGTGCGCACGAATGGCGCAAGAAGGGGGTGCCGATTCCGGCACTCGGCGGTGCGCCGATCCATCCGCATTACGGCGTGTTTTCGCCGGTGCGCGGCGAATACGTCGAACTCGTCGCGCGCGCGCCGCTGCCGGCGACGTCGCTCGCATTCGACATCGGCACCGGCACCGGCGTGCTCGCGGCCGTGCTCGCGTCGCGCGGCGTCGAGCGCATCGTCGCGACCGACCAGGATCCGCGTGCGCTCGCGTGTGCCCGAGAGAACATCGCGCGGCTCGGCCACGCCGATCGCGTCGACGTCGTCGAAGCCGACCTGTTTCCGGCCGGCCGCGCGCCGCTCGTCGTGTGCAACCCGCCGTGGGTGCCGGCCCGCCCGAGCGCGCCGATCGAATACGCGGTCTACGATCCCGACAGCCGCATGCTGCGCGGTTTCCTCGCCGGGCTCGCCGACCATCTCGAGCCGGGCGGCGAAGGCTGGCTGATCCTGTCCGATTTCGCCGAGCATCTCGGCCTGCGGCCGCGCGACACGCTGCTGCAATGGATCGATGAAGCCGGTCTCGTCGTGCTCGGCCGCGAAGACATCCGCCCCGCGCATCCGAAGTCGACCGACGCGGACGATCCGCTGCACGCTGCACGCCGCGCCGAGCTCACGTCGCTCTGGCGGCTCGGCGCGCGGGCCTGATCGCGCATTTTCGGTAAACTGTCGCCATTCCTCACGAATTCACGCCGCCGGGCCGTGGTCACCCGACCATGGCCCGGCGCCGCTTCACGATGTCGAACAAGACCTACGAAATCCGTCCGGAGCAGTCCGTCGAGCTGTTGAAGGAACTGCACATCCTGACCCGCGACGGCAAGCTGAACCAGGACAGCCGCCGCAAGCTGAAGCAGGTCTATCACCTGTTCCAGTTCATCGATCCGCTGCTCGCGAGCGTGCAGGCCGACAAGGGCGCCGTCACGCTCGTCGATCACGGCGCCGGCAAGTCGTATCTCGGCTTCATCCTGTACGACCTGTTCTTCAAGCAGCAGCGGGGGCACGGCACGCCGGCGTTCGCGTCGCACGTGTACGGCATCGAGACGCGCGAAGAGCTCGTCACGCGTTCCGCCGAACTCGCCGCGCGACTCGGGTTCGGCGGGATGTCGTTCCTGAACCTGTCGGTCGCCGACTCGATCACGTCGCCGAAGCTGCCCGAAACGGTCGATGTCGTGACCGCGCTGCATGCGTGCGACACGGCGACCGACGACGCGATCCGTTTCGCGCTCGCGAAGCGCGCGCAGCACATCGTGCTGGTGCCGTGCTGCCAGGCGGAGGTTGCGGGCGTGCTGCGCAGGAACAAGGGCAAGTCGCTCGCGAATGCGCTGACGGAAGTGTGGCGGCATCCGCTGCATACGCGCGAATTCGGCAGCCAGATCACCAACGTGCTGCGCTGTCTGCAGCTCGAGGCGCACGGCTACCAGGTCAGCGTGACCGAGCTGGTCGGCTGGGAGCATTCGATGAAGAACGAGCTGATCATCGCGCAGTACAAGAACCTGCCGCGCCGCAAGCCCGGCGAGCGGCTGAACGAGATCCTCGGCATGTTCGGGCTCGCCGAACTGAACGAGCGCTTCTTCGTGCCGGCGCCCGCGGCGGCGGACGACGAGGCCGTCGAGCCGGCCGCGGACTGAGGCCGACAGGCCGACTGAGCCGACTGAGCCGACTGACGCGCGGCCCGTCGGCCGCGCGATGGCCGGCCGTCGCGCGACGCGTCAGACGTCGTCGCCCGGCCGGCGCATCCATTCACGCCAGCCGTCGTGGCCGAGGCGGCGCAGCGTTTCCTGGTTTTTCTCGTAGATCGCGGACGCGTCCGGAAACGCGTCGACCGCGCGCGCGATGCTGTCCTCGCGCAGCAGGTGCAGGATCGGATACGGCGCGCGGTTCGTGTAGTTCTCGATGTCGTCGGCTTCGCTGCCTTCGAACCGGTACTCCGGATGGAAGCTCGCGATCTGCAGCACGCCGTCGAGCCGCAACTGCCGTACGAGCCGGTCGGCGAAAAACAGCGCATCGTTGTAGTCGACGAAATCCGCGAACGCGCGCGGATAGATCACGAGCGTCGTGTCGACCTGCTGCGGATCCGCCGCCTCGAGCGCGCGCAGCTCGGTTTCGAGGTCGGCGAGTGCGTCCTCGAGCGTCGTCGCTTCGCTGATCGCATAGCGCACCTGTTCCTTCACATAGACGCTCTTCGCGAACGGGCACAGATTGAGCCCGATCACCGCGCGCGCGAGCCAGTGCCGCGTGGCGGCGAGGATGGCGTCGAGCGAGTCGGGGCGGGGATCGGTCATGGCGAAGGCAATCGGGCGAAGCGGCAGCGAGGGCCGCATTGTAGCTGGAGCGGACCGGCGGGGTTCGGGCGTGCGCCGCCCGTCACGCGCAGCCGGCCTCGATCAGCTGCGTGACCAGCGCAGGCGCGGTGCCGATCGGCGTTTCGCCGTGCCGGTACGTCTGGCTGGCCGCGTAGATGCCTTCGACCACCAGCGCGAGCGCATCGGCGAGCGCTTGCGGCTGCCGTGCGCCGGCGCTTTCGCACAACGCGACGAGCCGCTTCATCAGCTGTTCCTTGTTCTGCGCGACGCGCTCGCGCGCCGGGTGCGACGCATCCGGGAATTCGGCCGCGACGTTGACGAACGGGCAGCCGCGATAGTCCTTCTGCGTCGCGCGCTCCGCGAGATCGACGAAATACTGGATCAACTGCGCCTTCGGCTGGCCCGGATGCTTCGCGACGCTCGAATCGAAACGCTCGAAGAAGCACGCATCCATCCGTTCGAGATACGCGAGGATCAGCTCGTCCTTCGACGAGAACTGGCGGTACAGGCTCATCTTGTTGACGCCCGCGAGTTCCACGACCGCCTCGACGCCGACCGCGCGCACCCCTTCCTTGTAAAACAGCTCCTCGGCGGCGCGCAGCAGGTGTTCCTGCGCCGCGGCCGCGGCGATCGGCCGGCGCGTGCGGCGTGCCGGCGGCTTGTTGACGGCCTCGATGCCCGACATGATGATCCTCGACTGCGTGATGAATTGCTTGACATGTTACCGACTGGTAACTACGATCGCAACACACTTGTGACCGAGCGGTAACAATGCCGAGCGGATCGACAGACAAATGCCAGGTGTCGGCCCGGGTCAGCCGATGCAGCGTGCGGCGGAGGTGGCCTGGTGGTGAGGCGGGGCGGGCGCGCGGGCGCCGCGCTGCCAACTGGAGAGCGACAACATGAACTGGGCAGTGACACGAATCGGCGGGCGATTCCACTACGGATGGCTCGCGGCGGCGGTGGTTTTCCTGATCCTGCTGGCGGCCGCCGGCACGCGCGCGACACCGAGCGTGCTGATGGTGCCGCTCGAGCGCGAACTCGGCTGGAGCCGCGCGGCGATTTCGCTGGCGATTTCGGTGAACATCGCGCTGTACGGCCTGACGGGCCCGTTCGCGGCCGCGGCGATGCAGCGTTTCGGGCTGCGGCCGACGATCCTGACCGCGCTGGTGACGATGGGCGCGGGCGTCGCGCTGTCGTCGATGATGACGCAGAGCTGGCAGATGGTCGTGATCTGGGGGCTGATGGTCGGCTGCTCGACCGGTGTCGTCGCGTTGACGCTGTCCGCGACCTTCGTCACGCGCTGGTTCCATGCGCGGCGCGGCCTCGTGATGGGCATCCTGACCGCGAGCACGGCCACCGGCCAGCTCGTGTTCCTGCCGATGCTCGCCGCGATCGCGCAGCGCCACGGCTGGCGGCCGGTCGTACTCGTCGTCGCGGTCGCGGCCGCGATCGTGATTCCGCTGGTCGCGTTCCTGCTGCCCGAGCGGCCGGCCGACGTGCAGCTGCGCCCGTACGGCGAGCCGGCCGATGCGCCGGCCGCGCCCGACGCGACGAAGGAGAACCCGCTCGCGGTCGCGTTCCGCACGCTGCTGATGGCGAGCCGCTCGCGCGACTTCTGGCTGCTGTTCTTCAGCTTTTTCATCTGCGGCGCGAGCACCAACGGCTATGTCGGCACGCACCTCATCGCGATGTGCAGCGACTACGGGATGACCGAAGTGCAGGGCGCGTCGCTGCTCGCCGCGATGGGCGTGTTCGACCTGTTCGGCACGACGCTGTCGGGCTGGCTGTCCGATCGCTACGACAACCGCGTGCTGCTGTTCTGGTACTACGGGCTGCGCGGGCTGTCGCTGATCTACCTGCCGCATGCGTTCGGCATCGATTTCTTCGGGCTGCCGCTGTTCGCGATGTTCTACGGGCTCGACTGGATCGCGACCGTGCCGCCGACCGTGCGGCTCGCCACCGATGTGTTCGGCAAGGCCGCGGCGCCGGTCGTGTTCGGCTGGATCGTCGCCGGCCACCAGCTCGGCGCGGCATTCGCGGCGCTCGGCGCGGGCTTGCTGCGTGCGAGCCTCGGCACCTATACGATCGCGTCGATGATCTCGGGCGGGCTCTGCATCGTCGGCGCGCTGATCGTGCTGCGGATCAACCGCGGCCCGTCCCGCGCCACCGCGCAGGCCGCCTGAGCGCGACGCTCCGGCCGGCCCGTGCGCGGCGGGCAGCTGGTCAATGCAGGATCGGTGATTTGCATTGCGCGGGACGATCGGGCGCGTGATTGCTCAAGCGGTTATGCTTGCGGTTCGGCGCGCGTTCGCGCCCCTTCATCGATGTCAGCGAGGAACCGCATGTCTGTCAAACCTGCTCCCACCACTGTTTCGATTCACGACCTGATCGCGGGCCGCTGGAGCCCGCGCGCGTATTCGGACGAGCCGATCAGCGCCGCCGATCTGCACGCGGTGCTCGAAGCCGCGCGCTGGGCGCCGTCCGCGTACAACGCGCAGCCGTGGCGCTTCATCGTATTCGATCGCACCCAGGACGAAGCGGCGTTCAAGCGCGCATTCGCGACGCTGGTGCCGTTCAACCAGGCCTGGAACGCGCCGGCGCCGGTGCTGATCGCCGTGACTTCGCACACGCTCACGCCGAAGGGCGAGCCGGCGTCGACCGCGCTGTACGACGCGGGCGCGGCCGCGATGTCGCTGGTGCTGCAGGCGCACGCGCTGGGCCTTGCCGCGCACCAGATGAGCGGCTTCGACGCGAAGGCGTTCCGCGACGCGTTCGAGATTCCGGCCGACGTCGCCATTCCGGCGCTTATCTCGCTCGGCCACTACGGCAACGTCGACAAGCTCGATCCGGTGCTGCGCGACCGCGAAAAGGCGCCGCGCACGCGCCATGCGCTCGGCGAGGTCGTCTATGCGGGTGCATGGAAGAAGGGTTTCGAAGCGGCAGCCTGATTCCCCGCGGCAGGCGGCGGGGCGCGTTTGGCCGCCGACCGCACCTGTCGCTCCTGACGCGCCCGCCGGCGCGCCCGATCCCCGCCCCGGGCCGGTTGCGCCGTACCGCTGGCCGGCCCCGGTTGTGATCCGGCGGGCTTCATGTTAAAAAGCCCGTCCTTTCCGTTTTCCGCGCCGGCCATGCTGCGGCACCTTCCGATGACTTACTGCGCGATCGATTTCGGCACGTCCAATTCCGCCGTGGCGCTGCCCGACGGCGATGGGATGCGCCTCGCGCCCGTCGAGGGCGACCACCTGACGCTGCCCACCGCGATCTTCTTCAACAACGACGAGCAGACGGTCGAATACGGCCGCGCGGCGCTCGCGTCGTATATCGACGGTTTCGAAGGCCGGCTGATGCGCTCGATGAAGAGCATCCTCGGCTCGCCGCTCGCGGAAACCACGACCGATCTCGGCGACGGCAGCGCGATGGCGTACACGGAGATCATCGCGCGCTTCCTGACGCACCTGAAGCGCAAGGCCGAGGCACGCGCGGGCGCGCCGATCGGCCGCGCGGTGCTCGGCCGGCCGGTGTTCTTCGTCGACGACGATCCGCGCGCCGACCGCCTCGCGCAGGACCAGCTCGAAGCGGCCGCGCGGTCGGTCGGTTTCACCGACGTGCATTTCCAGTACGAACCGATCGCGGCCGCGTTCGACTACGAGTCGCGCCAGCAGGCCGAACGGCTCGTGCTGGTTGCCGACATCGGCGGCGGTACGTCGGACTTCTCGCTCGTGCGTGTCGGGCCGGAGCGGATGGCGCGCCTCGAGCGCAAGGACGACGTGCTCGCGCACCACGGCGTGCACGTCGCGGGCACCGATTACGACCGCCGCGTCGAGCTGGCGGCGATTCTGCCGGCGTTCGGCTACCGCTCGCTCGATCCCGAGGGGCGCGAACTGCCGAACCGGATCTACTTCGACCTGGCGACCTGGCACCTGATCAA
Organism: Burkholderia sp. B21-005; assembly: GCF_020843965.1. NCBI lineage: Bacteria > Pseudomonadati > Pseudomonadota > Betaproteobacteria > Burkholderiales > Burkholderiaceae > Burkholderia > Burkholderia sp. B21-005. Next base: position 428,879 of record NZ_CP086301.1, read on the forward strand.
CACGGTCTACACGCCGAAGCGGCTGGGCGAGCTGAAGCTGATGAAGCACCTGTACCAGGATGGGCGGCAGTACGACCGGCTTACGCGCGTGGTGGAACAGCGGCTCGGGCACGCGCTGATGGCACGCGCGGAAGAGGCGAAGATCGGCGTGGCGGCGGGCGGGGAGACGATGATCGACCTGAACGACGTGGAAGAGGATCTGCAGATCGCGTTCGACGCCGAACGCCTCGTCGATGCGAGCGTCGACGACACCGCGCGCATCGTCGACGCCGCGCGCGAAACGGTGCGGCTGGCGGGCGTTGCGCCGCGCGACCTCGGCGCGCTGTATTTCACCGGCGGCTCGACCGGGCTCGCGTTTCTGTCGGGTGCGCTCGCCGGCGCATTTCCGGACGCGCAGCCGGTGTTCGGCGATCGCCTCGCGAGCGTCGCGACAGGGCTCGGCATTCACGCGCAGCGGCTGTTCGGCTGAGCGAAGGTGAGCCGGACTGGCGGTGGCCGCATGGCTGCCGCGCCGTAAAACAAAAAGCCCCGCCGAAGCGGGGCTTTTTTACACGAAATATCGCGCCGAACTTAGACCGGACGGATGTTCGCAGCTTGCAGACCCTTCGGGCCCGTCTTCACTTCGAATTCAACCTTCTGGTTTTCTTGCAGCGTCTTGAAGCCTTCGACGCGGATTTCCGAGAAGTGCGCGAACAGATCGTCGCCGCCGCCTTCCGGGGTAATGAAGCCGAAGCCCTTTGCGTCATTGAACCACTTGACGGTACCGGTTGCCATGTTACTTATTCCTAAAAAGATAAAACGGGGCCGAGGCCCATGGGGTGCGGAAGATCAAGGAAGGGGGTAATAGGACCAACCGGAGTACCGTTGATGGGCGAACTACGAAAGAACCAATTCACTCGCCGCTTGAAATCCTGCAACGTTGTTTATACGGCTAATCGCTCGCGTGGTCAACCGGATTTCCATGCACTCAGGGTTATTGCGGAGTTCATGTTTACAAACCTTGCAAACGATGCGAATTTTTTGTAGGGGGCGAACGATTTTGGCGCCATCTTGCAGGTGCAACCGTTAAACTACGCGCCGCTGGACGGGTTGCCCCGATCGGGTTACCCGTCCCCCCAAAATGACGCGCGCGGTGCTGTCCGAGCCGATCCCGGACAGCTGGCCGACCACGCTTTTTGAGACACAGGAGAGGATGTGAAGAGTTCTATTCAACGGAACATCGGCCCGTTTGCACTGATGCTGACGGGCCTGGGTTCGATTATCGGCTCGGGCTGGCTGTTCGGCGCCTGGAAGGCCGCGAAGATCGCCGGTCCGGCGGCGATCTGCGCATGGATCATCGGCGCGGTCGTGATTCTCGCGATTGCCCTCACGTACGCCGAACTGGGCGCGATGTTCCCCGAGTCCGGCGGCATGGTGCGCTATGCGCGCTACTCGCACGGTTCGCTGGTGGGCTTCATCAGCGCATGGGCGAACTGGATCGCGATCGTATCGGTGATCCCGATCGAGGCGGAAGCGTCGATCCAGTACATGAGCACGTGGCCGTATCCATGGGCGCACGCGTTGTTCGTGAACGGTGAGTTGCAGACCCTCGGCCTGCTGCTGTCGGCCGTGCTGGTCGTCATCTATTTCATGCTGAACTACTGGGGCGTCAAGGCGTTCGCGCGGGCAAACACCGCGATCACGATCTTCAAGTTCCTGATCCCCGGCCTCACGATCCTCGGCCTGATGCTGACGAGCTTCCATTCGGAAAACCTCGGCACCGCATCGAACGCGAGCTTCGCGCCGTACGGCTGGTCGGCCGTGCTGACCGCGGTTGCGACGAGCGGCATCGTGTTTGCGTTCAACGGCTTCCAGAGCCCGGTGAACCTCGCCGGTGAAGCGCGCAATCCGTCGCGCAGCGTGCCGTTCGCGGTGATCACGTCGATCCTGCTGGCACTCGTGATCTACGTGCTGCTGCAGATGGCGTACATCGGCTCGGTGAATCCGGCCGACGTCGCGAAGGGCTGGGCGCACTTCAACTTCTCGTCGCCGTTCGCGGAACTCGCGATCGCGCTGAACCTGAACTGGCTCGCGATCCTGCTGTACGTCGATGCGTTCATCAGCCCGAGCGGCACCGGCACGACCTACATGGCGACGACCACCCGCATGATCTACGCGATGGAGCGCAACAACACGATGCCGAAGATGTTCGGCAACGTGCACCCGATTTACGGCGTGCCGCGCCAGGCGATGTGGTTCAACCTGCTCGTGTCGTTCATCTTCCTGTTCTTCTTCCGCGGCTGGAGCTCGCTCGCGGCGGTGATCTCGGTGGCGACGGTGATTTCGTACCTGACCGGCCCGATCAGCCTGATGGCGCTGCGCCGCGCGGCGACCGACATCGAGCGTCCGCTGTCGATTCCGCTGATGAAGCTGATCGCACCGTTCGCGTTCGTCTGCGCCTCGCTGATCCTGTACTGGGCGAAGTGGCCGCTGACCGGCGAAATCATCCTGCTGATGATCGTCGCGCTGCCGGTGTACTTCTTCTTCCAGGCCAAGTCTGGCTGGAGCGGCTGGGGCGCCGACCTGAAGGCCGCATGGTGGCTGGTCGCGTACCTGCCGACGATGGCCGTGCTGTCGCTGATCGGCAGCAAGGAGTTCGGCGGCCATGGTCTGATGCCGTACGGCTGGGACATGGTGATCGTCGCGGCGATCTCGCTGGTGTTCTACTTCTGGGGCGTGAACACGGGCTACCGGACCCAATATCTCGACGAGCGTGAATCGCACGACGAGATCCTCGAAAAGGTCGGTGCCTGACGCCTGACCTGCCACCGGAATCGGCGGTGGCAGGAAGCGCAAAAAAAGCCCGCCCGAGCGATGCTCGGGCGGGCTTTTTGTTTGGGGTCGCCGGTTGTGCCGGGCGACTCAGGCTGCCGCGCTCGCGAACACGTAGTTCGTCATCGCGAGCACACGTTGATACGTGCCGAGCGACTGGATGCCGAGCCGGTAGTCGTCGTCGGCCGCACCCAGCGCGGTGAACACCGGCAGCAGGTGTTCGTCGGTCGGATGCATCAGCACCGCGTGCGGCGCCTGCCGGCGATAGTCGAGCAGCGCGTCGACATCGCGCGCGGCGAGCTTCGCCTCGAACCAGTCGGTGAACTCCGTGACGCGGGGGTCTGCATCCTCGGGCGCCGCGCCGAAATCGGCGGCGCGCAGGTTGTGCGTGATCTGGCCCGAGCCGATCACCATCACGCCTTCATCGCGCAGCGGCCGCAGCGCGCGGCCGAGCGCGAAGTGATGGGCAGCGTCCGCGCGCGGCTGGATCGACAATTGCGCGACGGGCACGTCGGCCTCCGGGAACATCAGCAGCATCGGCACCCACGCGCCGTGGTCGAGGCCGCGCTCGGTCGTCGCGGTCGCGATGCCGGCCGCATTCAGCAGCGCGGCCGCCCGTTCGGCGACCTCGGGCGCGCCCGGTGCCGGATAGCGGATCTCGTACAGGGCACGCGGGAAGCCATGGAAGTCGTGGATCGTTGCCGGATGCGCGGCCACGCTCGCGACCGGCTGCTGCGTGCCCCAGTGTGCGGACAGCATCAGCACCGCGCGCGGGCGCGGCAATTCGGCACCGAGGTGCGTGAACGCGCCGGACGGCAGCGTCGGGTCGATCGGCAGCGTCGGCGCGCCGTGGGACAGGTAAAGCGAAGGCAAGCGGTTCATGGTGGGGGAGCCTGCAAAAGGGTTTGCCTGTGACTATAGGCGCGCACCACGCATTGATAAATCGGCCGCCGGGAATTTAATTGAATCTTGCTGGTTGTTAATGCGGGTGCTTCCGCGTGCGCGAACGGCAGGCGGTGCTTGAGATGGCCGAATTGAGCCGGAAGGCTGCTGAATCGACGATGATGCGTGAGGAACGGCGCAGAAGCGCCGCGTCGAGCAGCTTACTGGGCGGGCCGGATGCCGGCCCACGGCGTCGTCATCGGTGCACTGAGCGCAAACAGGTCGAGGACGCGCGTGACCGTCTGGTCGACGAGTTCCTCGATCGTCTTCGGCATCGCGTAGAACGCGGGCAGCGGCGGGAATACGATGCCGCCCATTTCGGTCACGGCGGTCATGTTGCGCAGATGCGCGAGGTTGAACGGCGTTTCGCGCACCATCAGCACGAGACGGCGGCGTTCCTTCAGCGTGACGTCGGCCGCGCGCGTGATCAGGTTGTCCGACAGCCCGTGCGCGACGCTCGCAAGCGTCTTCATCGAGCAGGGTGCGATCACCATTCCGTCGGTCGCGAACGAGCCCGACGCGATCGTCGCGCCGACATCGCGCACCGAATGCACGACATCCGCACGGCTTTCGACCTCGGCCTTCGACAGCTTCAGTTCATGCTGGATATTGAGCCAGCCGGCGTTCGAAACCATCAGATGCGTTTCGACGCCGCCGGCGGCGCGCAGCAATTCGAGCAGCCGCACGCCGTAGACCGCGCCGGTGGCGCCGGTGATCGCGACGATCAGCCGGCGTGGCGGCGCGCTGGGAGATGCCATCGGGAAGGGGGCGTTACGCGGCGGCGAACAGTTGCTGCAGTTCGCCCGACTGGTACATCTCCATCATGATGTCCGAGCCGCCGACGAATTCACCCTTCACGTACAGCTGCGGGATGGTCGGCCAGTTCGAGAATTCCTTGATGCCCTGGCGGATTTCGTCGTCCTCGAGCACGTTGACCGTCTTGAACTGGTCGACGCCGCAGGCTTTCAGCACCTGCACGGCGCGGCCCGAGAAGCCGCACATCGGGAATTGCGCGTTGCCCTTCATGAAGAGCACGACCTGGTTTTCGTCGACGATTTGCTTGATACGTTGTTGGGTGTCCATGACTGACCTTGCGTTTGCGGGGCGTTGGAACGAAATGATAGCGGATTTCAACCGGGCGGGCCGGCCATCAGCCGGGCCGGCGGCCGCCGGTCGTGCGTTCGATCGCGGCCAGATCGGCGAGCGATTCGACCGCGACGAAGCCGCGCGACACGAGCAGCGCGCGCACGGCTTCGGCCTGGTCGTAGCCGTGCTCGATCCAGAGCGTGCCGCCCGGTTTCAGGTAAGCGCCGGCGCCTGCGACGATCGTGCGGATCGCGCTCAGGCCGTCGGCGTCGTCGGTGAGCGCGCCGCGCGGCTCGAAACGCAGGTCGCCCTGCGCGAGGTGCGGATCGTGCTGCGCGATGTACGGCGGGTTGCTGACGATCGTGTCGAACGCGAGCGCCGGGTCGAGCGCGGCGTACCAGTCGCTCTGCAGCCAGTGCAGCGGGCCGCCGGGGCGGCGCGCGTCGAGCAGCTTGTCCGCGTTGCGCCGGGCGACTTCGAGCGCGGCCGACGAACGGTCGAGCGCCCATACGCGTGCGTCAGGCCGTTCCGCTGCGATCGACACGGCGATCGCGCCGCTGCCGGTGCCGAGATCGAGCACGGCCGGATGCGGCCGTCCGTCGATCGCGTCGAGCGCGGCTTCGACGAGCAGTTCGGTTTCCGGGCGCGGAATCAGCACGTCGGGCGTCACATCGAACGGCCGGCCGAAGAATTCGCGCATCCCGACGAGCTGCGCGACCGGCTCGCCGGCCACGCGGCGCGCTTCGAGCGCGTGGTAGCGCTCGATCGACGCGGGCTCGAGCGGGGTGTCGCCACGCGTGATCAGTTGCGTGCGGGTCCAGCCGAGCGCGTATGCGAGCAGCACGCGTGCATCGACCGCATCGAGCGGCGACGCGCGCAGCAGGTCGTCGGCGGTGGTGTCGGGCATCGCGGCCTCAGTCGGTGTCGCCGAGCGACGCGAGCAGTTCGGCCTGGTGCTCGGTGACGAGCGCGCCGATCAGTTCGTCGAGATCGCCGTCCATCAGCGCCTCGAGCCGGTACAGCGTCAGGTTGATCCGGTGGTCGGTCATCCGGCCTTGCGGGAAGTTGTACGTGCGGATCCGTTCCGAGCGGTCGCCGGAGCCGATCAGGCTCTTGCGCGTCGCCGCTTCCTTCGCGTGCTGCTCGTGATACTGCTTGTCCTTGATGCGCGCGGCGAGCACCTTCAGCGCGCGGTCCTTGTTCTTGTGCTGCGAACGGTCGTCCTGGCACTCGACGACGATCCCGGTCGGGATGTGCGTGACGCGCACCGCCGAATCGGTCTTGTTGATGTGCTGGCCGCCCGCGCCCGACGCGCGGAACGTGTCGATCCGCAGGTCGGCCGGATTGATCTCGACCTCGCCGATCTCGTCGGCTTCCGGCATGACCGCGACCGTGCATGCGGACGTGTGGATGCGCCCCTGCGTTTCGGTGGCCGGCACGCGTTGCACCCGATGGCCGCCCGACTCGAACTTCAGGCGCGAGTACGCGCCCTGGCCGGCGATCCGCACGATCACTTCCTTGTAGCCGCCGAGATCCGACGCGCTTTCCGACATCATCTCGACCTGCCAGCGCTGGCGTTCCGCGAAGCGCAGGTACATGCGCAGCAGATCGCCTGCGAACAGCGCCGATTCGTCGCCGCCGGCGCCCGCGCGGATTTCGAGGAAGATGTTGCGATCGTCGTTCGGGTCCTTCGGCAGCAGCATCTTCTGCAATTCGGCTTCGAGACGGACCATGCGCTCACGTGCGCTGCGAATCTCGTCTTCGGCGAAATCGCGCATCGATGCATCGGCGAGCAGTTCCTGCGCGGCCGTCTCGTCGTTGCGCGACTGGCGCCACAGTGCGTACTGCTCGACGACCGGGCCGAGTTCAGAGTGTTCGCGCGTGAGCCTGCGGTACTGGTCGAGGTCGGCCGTGACGTTTTCACGGCTCAACAGGTCGTTCAGTTCGGCCAGCCGGGTAGACAGCTGGTCGAGCTTGCGTTGCATGCTCGTCTTCATGGTGTGGAGCGGCGCTCCCGGGCAAGGGGTATTCGGAAAGGATAGGCCGGCTCGCGGCCGGCGGCAGGGCAACCGGGCGGCGCTAGTGGCCGGATTGGTCGTTCGAGCGCGGCGCGTGCTGGTAGAAGCCGCGCATCAGGTCGATCAGCGAATCGCGGTCGGCGCCGTTCACGCGGTTGAGCGCGCTCGTCGGGCCGTGGATCAGCTTGTTGGTGAGCGCTTGCGACAGCGCTTCGAGGACGGCGGCGGGATCGTCGCCGCGCGCGAGCAGCTTCTGCGCCTTCTCGACTTCCGCACGGCGCAGCGCGTCGGCCTGAGTATGCATGTGACGAATCACCGGCACGACGCTGCGCGTGTCGAGCCATTGCATGAAATTCTGTACACGCGTCTCGATGATCGTCTCGGCCTGCGCGACCGCGGCCTGGCGCGATGCGTTGCCTTCGCGCACGATCGCGCCGAGATCGTCGACGGTGTAGAGGAATACGTCCTTCAGCTTGCCGACTTCCGGCTCGATGTCGCGCGGCACCGCGAGGTCGACCATGAAGATCGGCCGGTGGCGGCGCGCCTTCACCGCGCGCTCGACCGCGCCGAGGCCGATGATCGGCAGCGTCGACGCGGTGCACGACACGATGATGTCGAACTCGTGCATCCGCGCCGGCAGGTCGGACAGCGGCATCGCGCGGCCGTTGAAGCGTTCGGCGAGCCGCTGGCCGCGTTCGGCCGTGCGGTTCGCGATCACGAGCTCGCGCGGGCTCTGCGCGGCGAAGTGCGTCGCGCACAGCTCGATCATCTCGCCGGCGCCGATGAACAGCACGCGTTGATCCGACACCTTTTCGAAGATGCGCTGCGCGAGACGGACGGCGGCGGCGGCCATCGATACCGACTGCGCGCCGATCTCGGTCGTGCCGCGCACTTCCTTCGCGACGGCGAACGTGCGCTGGAACAGCTGGTTCAGATAGGTGCCGAGTGCGCCGGCTTCCGTCGCGGTGCGCACCGCGTCCTTCATCTGGCCCAGAATCTGCGTTTCGCCGAGCACCATCGAATCCAGGCCCGACGCGACGCGGAATGCGTGTCGGACCGCTTCCGACTGCGGCAGCGCGTAGACGTGCGGCGCGAGCTCGTCGACCGGAATCTGGTGGTACTCCGACAGCCAGCGAATCGCCCCCTCGCGTGCGGCCCGATCGTCGGTCGCGCAATAGAGTTCGGTGCGGTTGCAGGTGGAGAGGATCGCCGCTTCCGGCGCATTGGGCGCCTGAGGGCCGAGGAACACGTTCTTGAACGTGACGAGAGCCGGCTTGATTTGCTCGAGCGGAAACGCCACGCGTTCGCGCAGGGCGACAGGCGCAGTGTGGTGGTTGATTCCGATCGTGAGGAGTTGCATATCGAGGGCTATCGTTTAGCCCCATATTATAGCGTTTCAGCGATTTCCTCACTCGCGGCATACCGGGCATCAGCGTGGCGTGGCCTCGAATTTGGGGGCTCGATCGGCACGCGGTCGAGCTGATAGCCGTAGCCGTAGAGCGGCAGAAGCCGGTAGCCGTGCTCCGGGAGCAGTTGCAGCTTGCTGCGCAGGCGGGACGCATGGGTGTCGAGCGTGCGCGACTTCATGTCGCGGCGGCGGGCCCAGACGGTTTCGAGGATATGGGCGCGCGATACGGGCCGGGACAGATTCGCGAACAGCAGCTGCGCGAAGCGGAACTCCTTCGGCGTGAGCGCGACGACCGCGTCGCCGAAGCGCACGAGGCTGTGGGTCGCATCGAATGCGTATTCTCCAAACATTTCGCGTGAGCGATTCGGCGGCCGCCGGACCCCGGCGCGCCGACTCAGCGCATTGATCCGCGCAAGCAGCTCGGGCCCGCTCACCGGGCGCACGAGGCAGTCGTCGGCGCCCGCGTGCAGGCACGACACGACCTCGCTTTCGCGCGGCAACTGCATCACGGCGATGGCCGGCAGCCCGGGCAGGATCGCCTGCGCCCGCGGAATGACTTCCTCGGCGGGCTGATCGCCGGCCCAGTTGCCGGTGATCAGCATGTCGCAGGTATCGGTGGCGAGCCACTCGAAGAACGCCGCGCTGGACAGAAACGCGTGGCACACATGACCGCCGGCGAAGAGCAGGCGGTTCAGGAGCGCAGCATGACGCGCCTCCGGATCGATCAGGGCGATTCGCATGAGGATTTCTTCAATACGGCTGCCGGTGCGCGCTTGCCATAACGTCGGGTCGGCCCCTACACTCGAATGTTCGCGGCGCCCGGCTGGTCTCGGGTTCGATGGATGAATCGATGCTAGCCGCTGGCAACGTTCACGCCTATGGGACGAATCTGAATTTATAGAAGGCGTCGAATGAACTGGTTTGGAATCCTTGTCCTGGGAGCGGCCGTCGGGCTGTTCGGCCGGTGGCTGCATCCGATGCGGCGCACGGGCCGGCCGGCATGGTGGATCGTGGTGCTGGTCGGCATCGCAGGCGCCGCCGCCGCGCGCATGGCCGGCAACCTCTCTGGACTGTTTTACGATGGCGAAACGCTCGAATGGCCGGTCTGCACCGGTGTCGCGTTCCTCGCCGTAGCCGTGACGGTCGCCCTGTCGGCCCGTCGCGAAAGCTCTCAGGTGAAATCATGAATGCCCGTCTCCCCGAAGTCTCGCCGGTGCCGGCCCGCCTCGCGCTGCTGCGCGGCGCGATGGTCCGCGAGGATCTGGCCGCCTATCTCGTGCCGTCCGCCGATCCGCACCTGTCCGAGTACCTGCCCGAGCGCTGGCAGGCGCGCCGCTGGCTGTCCGGTTTCACGGGCTCGGTCGGCACGCTGGTCGTGACCGCGGATTTCGCGGGCTTGTGGGTCGACAGCCGTTACTGGGTGCAGGCCGAGGCTGAACTCGCCGGCACGGGCGTCCAGCTGATGAAGATGACGGGCGGGCAGCAGAGCGCGCCCCACGTCGACTGGCTCGCGCAGAACGTGCCGGCCGGTGCGACGGTCGGCGTCGACGGCGCCGTGCTCGGCGTCACGGCGGCACGCGCGCTGACGGCCGCGCTGAGCGCGCGCGGCATCGCGCTGCGCACCGATCTCGACCTGCTCGACGCGATCTGGCCGGAGCGCCCGGGGCTGCCGGGCGACGCGGTGTTCGAGCACCTGGCGCCGCAGGCCGACACGACGCGCGCGAGCAAGCTCGCCGAAGTGCGCCGCGCGATGCACGCGCAGGGCGCGCAATGGCATTTCGTGTCGACGCTCGACGATCTCGCGTGGCTGTTCAACCTGCGCGGCGCCGACGTCAACTTCAATCCCGTGTTCGTCGCGCACGCGCTGATCGGCGCCGATCGCGCGACGTTGTTCGTCGCCGACGGCAAGGTGTCGCCGGCGCTGGCCGCGTCGCTCGCGCGGGACGGCGTCGAGGTCCGTGCGTACGACGCCGTGCACGCGTCGCTCGCGGCGCTGCCCGACGGCGCGACGCTGCTGATCGATCCGCGCCGCGTGACGTTCGGCACGCTCGAGGCCGTGCCGGCCGGCGTGAAGCTGATCGAGGCGGTGAACCCGTCGACGTTCGCGAAGTCGCGCAAGACGTCCGCCGAGATCGAGCACGTGCGTGTGACGATGGAGCACGACGGCGCCGCGCTTGCCGAATTCTTCGCGTGGTTCGAGCAGGCGGTGAACCGCGAGACCGTCACCGAGCTGACGATCGACGAGAAGCTCACGGCCGCGCGCGCACGGCGCCCCGGCTACGTGTCGCCGAGCTTCGCCACGATCGCCGGCTTCAACGCGAACGGCGCGATGCCGCACTATCGCGCAACGCCCGAGTCGCACGCGACGATCGCCGGCGACGGCCTGCTGCTCGTCGATTCGGGCGGCCAGTACACGACCGGCACCACCGACATCACGCGCGTCGTGCCGGTCGGCACGCTCAGCGACCTGCAGCGCCGCGATTTCACGATCGTGCTGAGGTCGATGATGGCGCTGTCGCGCGCACGCTTCCCGCGCGGCATCCGCTCGCCGATGCTCGATGCGATCGCGCGCGCGCCGATGTGGGCGGCCGGGCTCGACTACGGCCACGGCACCGGCCACGGCGTCGGCTACTTCCTGAACGTGCACGAGGGCCCGCAGGTCATCTCGCACTACGCGCCGGCCGAGCCGTACACGGCGATGGAAGAAGGGATGATCACGTCGATCGAGCCGGGCGTGTACCGGCCCGGCAAATGGGGTATCCGGATCGAGAACCTGGTCGTGAACCGCGCGGGTGGGCAGACCGAGTTCGGCGACTTCCTCGCGTTCGAGACGCTCACGTTGTGCCCGATCGACACGCGCTGCGTGCTGATCGAGATGCTGCATGAAGAAGAGCGCGCGTGGCTGAACGCGTATCACGCGACCGTGCGCGAGCGTGTCGGCCGGCACGTGAGCGGCGACGCGAAGGCGTGGCTCGACGCGCGCACGCAGCCGATCTGACGCAACACGCGATACCGGCCGCACGACGGCCGGACCATGACCGAGAGGGCAACCGATGGCAGACACCGCAGTGATCGTGATCGACATGCAGCGCGGGCTGGTGCAGCGGGCGCGGTCCGCGTACCGGCTCGACGACGTCGTGTCGGGCATCAACCGGCTGACGGCGGCGGCGCGCGCGGCACACGCGCCCGTATGCTTCGTGCAGCACGACGGCGATGCGGACGACGACATCGTGCCCGGCACGCCCGGCTGGGAACTGCATGAGGCGCTGATCGTCGGTCGCGCCGACTGGCGCATCCGCAAGCAGGTGAGCGATTCGTTCCACGATACGCCGCTCGCCGCGCAGCTCGACGGCCACGGAATCCGTTCGGTGCTGATCTGCGGCTATGCGACCGAGTTCTGCGTCGATTCGGCCGCCCGCCGCGCGGCACTGCTCGGCTACCGGACGACCGTCGTCTCCGATCTGCACACGACGAACGAGCGCACGCACCTGTCGGCCGCGCAGATCGTCGCGCATCATCACTTCGTCTGGGAAAACAATTCGCTGTCGGGCAACGCGGTGCGGCCGCGTCCGCTCGCGGACGTGCTTGCAACGGAGTTCGCATGACGATCAAGGCCGTGGTGTTCGATTTCGGCGGCGTGCTGATCGACTGGAGCCCCGACTATCTGTACCGGCAACTGATTCCGGACGAAACCGAGCGTCGCTGGTTCCTCACGCACGTGTGCGCGATGGACTGGGTGATCCGCCAGGACGGCGGCCAGACGATCGACGAGGGAACGAGCGAGCTGGTCGCGAAGTTTCCGGAGCACGAGGCGCTGATCCGCGCGTTCTACGCACGCTGGCACGAGATGATCGGCGGCGTGCTCGACGACGGCGCCGCGCTCGTCGACCGGCTCGACGCGCAGGGGATGCCGCTCTTCGGGTTGACCAACTGGTCCGCGCAAACCTTTCCGTATGCATGGGACAACTTCCCGGTGCTGCGGCGCTTCAAGGACATCGTCGTGTCGGGCCGCGTGAAGCTGGTGAAACCCGATCCGGCGATTTATCGCGAAATGCACGCGCGGATCGATCCGCATCTGCCGGGCATCGCGCCGCACGAACTCGTGTTCATCGACGACAACGCGAAGAACGCGGCGGCCGCGACGGCGCTCGGCTGGCATGGCATTCATCACACGAGCGCGACAGCGACCGAGGCGCGCCTGCGTGAACTGGGCGCGCTCGCGTAGGCGGCCGAACGACAGCCGGATAAAAAAAGCGGGCCAGCGGCCCGCTTTTTCGTTTTGCCGATCCGGTGGCGGCCGCTTTCGGCATCCGGCCCGCGTCGCCGCAGTGCCGGGTGCCCGGGCCGCGCCGTTCAGCGGCTGATCGGCTTGTAGCGCAGGCGCTTCGGCTTCGCGGCTTCCTCGCCGAGGCGTGCACGCTTGTCGGCTTCGTATTCCTGGTAGTTGCCGTCGAAGAACGTGACCTGCGAATCGCCTTCGAACGCGAGGATGTGCGTCGCGATCCGGTCGAGGAACCAGCGATCGTGCGAGATCACCATCACCGAGCCTGCGAACTCGAGCAGCGCGTCTTCCAGCGCGCGCAGCGTTTCGACGTCGAGGTCGTTCGACGGTTCGTCGAGCAGCAGCACGTTGCCGCCGGAGATCAGGGTCTTCGCGAGGTGCAGGCGGCCGCGCTCACCGCCGGACAGATTGCCGACGATCTTCTGCTGATCGCCGCCCTTGAAGTTGAAGCGGCCGATGTACGCACGCGACGGCGTTTCGTACTTGCCGACCGTCAGCACGTCGGCGCCGCCCGAGATTTCCTCGAACACCGTCTTCGAGCCGTCGAGCGCGTCGCGGCTCTGGTCGACGTACGCGAGCTTCACGGTCGGGCCCATCACGACTTCGCCCGAATCCGGCTGTTCCTTGCCGGTCAGCATCCGGAACAGCGTCGACTTGCCGGCGCCGTTCGGGCCGATGATGCCGACGATCGCGCCAGCGGGGATCTTCAGGTTCAGGTTGTCGATCAGCAGGCGGTCGCCGAACGCCTTGCTGACGTTCTTGAACTCGATCACTTCATTGCCGAGGCGGTCGCCGACCGGAATGAAGATTTCCTGCGTTTCGTTGCGCTTCTGGTATTCCTGGCTATTCAGCTCCTCGAAGCGCGCGATACGGGCCTTCGACTTCGCCTGGCGGCCCTTCGGGTTCTGGCGCACCCACTCCAGTTCCTTCTTGATCGCCTTCTGACGCGCCGATTCCGATGCTTCTTCCTGTTTCAGGCGTTCTTCCTTCTGGTCGAGCCAGCTGCTGTAGTTGCCCTTCCACGGAATGCCGTGGCCACGGTCGAGTTCGAGAATCCACTCGGCTGCGTTGTCGAGGAAGTAGCGATCGTGCGTGACGGCGACGACGGTGCCCGGGAAGCGCACCAGGAACTGCTCGAGCCAGTCGACCGATTCGGCGTCGAGGTGGTTGGTCGGTTCGTCGAGCAGCAGCATGTCCGGCTTCTCGAGCAGCAGCTTGCACAGCGCGACGCGGCGCTTTTCGCCGCCCGACAGGTGCTCGATCTTCGCGTCCCACGCCGGCAGGCGCAGCGCGTCGGCGGCCACTTCGAGCTGCTGCTCCGGGCTGCCGCCGTCGCTCGACGCGAGGATCGCTTCGTATCTCGCCTGCTCGGCCGCGAGCGCGTCGAAGTCGGCGTCCGGCTCCGCATACGCGGCGTAGATTTCCTCGAGCTTCTTGTTCGCCTGGAACAGGTCGCCGAGGCCTTCCTCGACGGCTTCGCGCACCGTCTTCGTCGGGTCGAGCTGCGGTTCCTGCGGCAGGTAGCCGATGTTCAGGTTCGGCATCGGCGTTGCTTCGCCTTCGATGTCCTTGTCGACGCCCGCCATGATGCGGATCAGCGTCGATTTGCCCGAGCCGTTCAGGCCGAGCACGCCGATCTTCGCGCCGGGAAAGAACGACAGCGAGATGTCCTTCAGGATCTGGCGCTTGGGCGGCACGATCTTGCCGACCCGGTTCATCGTGAAAACGTATTGGGCCATTTGGGTGTGAAAGTCAGAAAGGGTTGAGACTGCCTCGCAGCGCCTGGGCATGCGTGGCGTCGGGGGATTCGGTACGGAGCGTGCCGCGCGGGGCGCGGCGGTGTCGCCGCGGGTTGGCGGCGCGAGCGCGTATTGTACTTCGCCGCCGGCTGCCGCTGACACCGCGCCGGCCATTCGGCCGACCCGCGTTCACAGCCACGCGGCGACGCCGCCGTGCCCCGAACAGGTGCCGCGACGATGGCGGCTGAAGCTGTATGTGCCGTCGCGGCAGCGCGCGCTCGCGCCCTCGGGCACGCGGCCCGATTTCGAATGGGCCGGCGCATGGACGGTGTCGCCGTCGCGATTGCGGTACGTGTCGTGCCGGTCGAGGTCGGCTTCGTTACCGTAGCCGGGCGACGCGCGATACGCGTGCGCCGCAGGCGGCACGGCGGCGCACGCGGCGAACAGCGCGGCGGACAGGGTCGCGATGCGCATCGCGCGGCGGAGCTGGGCAGGCATGGTCTCTCTCCGGATGTTGTTATCTGCTGTCGATCCCGGGCCGCATGTTAGCCGATCGGCTGAAGATCGGTGCCGCTGCGCCGAGGTGCGGCGACGCTACGCCGCGCCGGTCATCGCTGCCGCGCCGTCGGCTTGCGCGGCCTCGAGAATCCACCGGCGGAACGCCGCGACTTTCGTACGTTCCGCGTGATGCGGCGGGTAGACGAGGTAGTACGCGAAGTCGTCGAGCCAGGCGATGTCGGCAAGCTGCACGAGCCGGCCGCTCGCGAGCTCGTTGCGCACCATCGCCGCCGGCAGCAGGCCCGCGCCCTGGCCGTCGAGAATCGCCTGCAGCAACAGGCCGGAATCGTCGAACGCGGGGCCGCGCGGCGGACCGAAATCGTCGATCCGCTGCGCGTCGAACCAGATGTGCCAGCCCTTGCGCTCGGCGTCGTGCAGATGCGGCCATCCGGCCAGGTCGGCGGGCGTGGCCGGCATGCCCAGCCGCGCGACGAGTGCCGGTGCCGCAAGCGCGACGATCTCCACCGTCAGCAGCCGTTCGCTGCACAGCCCGACGTAACGGCCGAGACCGTGGCGGATCGCGACGTCGACGCCGTC
Source organism: Burkholderia sp. B21-005 (assembly GCF_020843965.1). NCBI lineage: Bacteria > Pseudomonadati > Pseudomonadota > Betaproteobacteria > Burkholderiales > Burkholderiaceae > Burkholderia > Burkholderia sp. B21-005. The sequence continues at coordinate 444,260 of NZ_CP086301.1, forward strand.
ACGCGAGAAATCGGCGAGCGCATGGCTCGTGGCGATCTGCAGGTCGATGTCCGGGCACGCGTCGCGGAACTGCGCGAGGCGCGGCACGAGCCACGCGGACGCGAAAAACGGCGTGACGCTCACCGTCAGCACGCCGCTGTCGGCGGCCCCCGACACGCGCTGCGACGCGTCGGCGATCTGCCGGAACGCGTTGCGCACGGGCGGCAGGTAGTCGCGGCCCGCAGCGGTCAGCAGGATGCCGCGGTTCACGCGCTCGAACAGCTGCACGCCGAGGTGGCGCTCGAGCGTGCGAATCATCTGGCTCACCGCGCCGGGCGTGACCGACAGCTCTTGTGCCGCGGATTTCACCGACAGGTGGCGGGCCGCCGCCTCGAACGCACGCAGCGCGTTGAGGGGCGGCAGGCGGGAACGGTTCATTTAGTTTTTCTAAAGTGAAAGGCCGACGAAATATCGTTTGAGGCAATGGGTGCGCGCGAGTACCGTTGTCGCATCGGATCGCATTCGTCGCGACTGACTTGCAGCGACCGATGCGATCAACATAGTTCAACTATATCCATGAGGCAATCCGGGCGCCGCGCGGCGTCCGGCGGAACCTGGGAGGAGCATCGTCATGAGCGGCCCGCGCGCATCGCGCGTCTTCTACGGCTGGTATGTGGTGGCGGCCGCGTTCGCCGTCACGTTCGTCGGCTTCGGCAGTGCGTACACGTTCAGCGCGTTCGTCGAATCGCTGCAGCGGGATTTCGCCGCGTCGCGCGGGCAGATCTCGCTCGTGTTCTCGCTGGCCGGCTTCCTGTATTTCGGCTTCGGCATCGTCAGCGGCCCGCTTGCCGATCGCTTCGGCTCCCGACGGCTCGCCGTCGCCGGCATGTTGCTGACGGCCGCCGGTCTGGCTGCAGCCGGCGCCGCGCATACGCTGCTGCAGGTCTATGTCGCGTATGGGCTCGGTGTCGGCTTCGGCGTCGGTTGCGCGTATGTGCCGGCCGTCGGTGCCGTGCAACGCTGGTTCGTGCGGCGGCGCGGCTTCGCGTCGGGGCTCGCGGTCGCAGGGATCGGGGTCGGCACGCTGGTGATGCCGCCGCTCGCGTCCGCGCTGATCGCGCACGTCGGCTGGCGAGGCGCGTATGTCACGTTGGCGGCGATCGCGGTGGTGGTGGGCGCGGGGATGTCGCTGCTGATCGAGAACGACCCGCGCGGGCGCGGCTTGCTGCCCGACGGCGATGTGGCGCGTACGCAAGCGGGCGATGCGCTGCCCGGTGCCACGTCATCGGTTCCGGCCGGTGCGACCGTGCGCGAGGCCGTCGCGTCGCGGCCGTTCGCGAGCCTCTACGCGGCGTGTCTCGTGTGCTCGTTCGGCGTCTTCGTGCCGTTCGTGCACCTCGTGCCGTACGCGCTCGATCATGGCGTCGCGCCGTCGACGGCCGTGCTGCTGCTCGGCGCGATCGGCGTCGGCAGCACGGCAGGGCGGTTCTTCCTCGGCGGCCTCGCCGATCGCTTCGGCCGCCGCGCGTCGCTGCTCGCGATGTTCGCGGGCATGGCCGTCGCACTCGTGGCTTGGGCCGGTGCCGGGAGCGTCGCGACGCTCGCCGCGTTCGCACTCGTGTTCGGCGTGTTCTACGGCGGCTGGGTCGCCGTGCTGCCCGCCGTCGTGATGGACTACTTCGGCGGCCGCAACGTGAGCGCGATCATAGGCGTGCTGTACACGAGCGTTGCGTTCGGCACGCTGATCGGGCCCGCCGCGGCCGGTTTCATCTATGACGCGGGCGGCGGTTATCTCGTGCCGATCCTGGGCAGCGCGGCCGCCAATGCGATCGCGTTCGCGATCGTCGCCACCACCGGCCGCGCGCCGCTGGCGGCGCGCGCGGCCGGCCGCTAGGCACGCGTCGCCGGCCACGCGGCCTGACGCCTCGCGGCTAGGCGTCATCCACGATTTCCGCTACGGTGTGCGGGGCGTCGATCATCGACGGACGGAGGCGCATCGTGACATTCGACGAAGTTCGACGGATCGCGCTGGCATGGCGCGGTGTCGAGGAGGGCACGTCGTACGGCACGCCCGCACTCAAGGTGAAGGGCAAGATGCTCGCGCGCCTGCGCGAGGACGGCGACACGCTCGTCGTGAAGGGCGTCGGCCCCGACGAGCGCGCGTGGCTGATCGAATCGGAGCCCGACGTGTATTACGTGACCGACCACTACGCGGGCTGGCCCATCGTGCTGGTGCGCCTGTCGGCCGCGCATCCCGACGCCGTGAAAAATCTGCTTCTGCGAGAATGGCAGGCGATCGTGCCGGCCAAATGGCGGGACGAAGAGCCACGCGGCGCGAACTGAGCATCCGGCGCGGCGCCCGCGCGGCGAACGAACCTCTTCGACGGAACGGGGCCGCCGCGATGCCGGGGGGCAGCATCGCCTTCGGTTGCCCGCTCCGGCGACGCGCAAAGCGGACGCCGAACCGGACCAAGCGTTGCATCGATTCACATCGATACAACAAGTGGTTCCATCGAAATTCTTCAATTGGTTCTTAGTGAAGAACCGTTTGATGCTTACACTCGTTCGCTTCGAAGGCGGCTGACCGACAGCCGACGGAAAGGGCGCACGCGATGCGCCGGCATCCTCGCGTGCCGCATCGCACCCGCAGCTTCGCAGACTGCGTCGCGCACCGACCGAAACAGGCTCGATCCGGCTTCCTGCCCGCATGCCGCGCACGCGCGGCGGGCTGCCGGGTTCAACAACGACAACTCCCCACGCCGCCTTCACGAGACCCCCGGTCGTACCGGAATCGTTTTTTGGAGAGAGACATATGAGTGGAAGCAACACAGGCCTCGGCACGGGCCTGAAGCAGCGTCACGTGACGATGATGTCGATTGCCGGCGTCATCGGCGCGGGCTTGTTCGTCGGCTCCGGCCACGCCATCGCCGAGGCCGGCCCGGCATCGATCCTCGCGTATGCGATCGCGGGCGTGCTGGTCGTGCTGGTGATGCGCATGCTCGGCGAGATGGCCGTCGCGCATCCGGACAGCGGTTCGTTCTCGACCTATGCCGATCGCGCGATCGGCCACTGGGCAGGCTTCACCATCGGCTGGCTGTACTGGTGGTTCTGGGTGCTCGTGATCCCGATCGAGGCGACGGCCGCCGCGACCATTCTCAATGCGTGGTTCCCTGGCGTCGCGACCTGGATCTTCGCGCTCGGCATCACGCTGCTGCTGACGATCACCAACCTCTTCTCGGTCAAGAACTACGGCGAATTCGAATTCTGGTTCGCGCTGATCAAGGTCGTCGCGATCGTCGTGTTCCTGTGCATCGGCGGTGCGGCGATCGTCGGCATCATTCCTGCCCCGGCCGTGTCGGGCGTGTCGAACCTGTTTGCGCATGACGGCTTCATGCCGCACGGCGCCAGTGCGGTGCTCGCGGCGATGCTGACCACGATGTTCTCGTTCCTCGGCACCGAGATCGTGACGATCGCGGCCGCCGAATCGGATAACCCGCAACGCCAGATCGTGCGTGCGACGAACTCGGTGATCTGGCGCATCACGCTGTTCTATCTCGGCTCGATCCTCGTCGTCGCGGCCATCGTGCCGTGGAACGATCCGCTGCTGCCGACGCACGGCTCGTATCAGCGTGCGATGGAGCTGATCGGCGTTCCGAACGCGAAGGCGATCATCGACGTGATCGTGCTCGTGTCGGTCGCGAGCTGCCTGAATTCCGCGCTGTACACCGCGTCGCGGATGCTGTTCTCGCTGTCCAGGCGCAAGGACGCGCCCGCGTTCCTGCACCGCACCGATTCGACCGGCACGCCGCGTGCAGCCGTGCTCGCATCGACGGCGTTCGGTTTCCTGACCGTGATCGCCAACTACCTGATGCCGGAACAGGTGTTCGGCTTCCTGCTGGCGACGTCGGGTGCGATCGCGCTGCTCGTGTATCTCGTGATCGCGATCTCGCAGCTGCGGATGCGCAAGACGCTCGAATCGGGCGGCGCCGACCTGACGCTGCGGATGTGGCTGTTCCCGTGGCTCACGTGGGCGGTGATCCTGTTCATTTGCGGCACGCTGACCGTGATGTTCGTCAGCGAGGAACACCGGATGGAAGTGGGTGCGACGGCCGTGCTGGCGTTGCTCGTGCTGTTTGCCGCGTGGCTGAACAAGCGGGGGCGCGATGCGCGGGCAGGGGCGGGGCGGCGGGTGTCGGCGATGTAATGACGACGTGACGGAGCGGCGGCTGCACTGAGCGTTTGCTGCCTGCCGGCGCGGGAATTACCGTCGTGAAAATGGCCCGATCGGCATGTGCCGCTCGGGCCATTTGTCTTTCACGAGTAAGCAGATGCGCTTGCCCCTGGCGATGCAGGGCGTTCCGCAACATGGCGCGCCATCGACATCTGGACTCATAAAAATCGAACTCGTCTGATTTCATCGACAACGGCAACTTCATACATTGTTCGCTTCGACAACCGAAGTGAATGATGAAGTCGACTCGCGATTAGCGGTCATGCCGGGAGGGTGACAGATGGCGAATGAGAGCATGCGATTGAGTGAAACGGGCTGGGCCGAGCTGCGTCGGCGGGAAAGCGCGGTGATGGCTTACTACAACGATCAGGCGAACAACTGCACTTATGGTGTCGGGACGCTTGCTCATACCGGGCCCTGCACTCCGGAAGAATTGCGCAGGCCGGTTACGACGACGCAGGTGAATGCGCAACTTGCAGCCCGTGTCAGACGGGCGGAGGCCGCCGTGCGACGACATGTTTCAACTCGGCAATTGACGCAGGTGCAATTCGATGAACTCGTCAGCTATACATACAATGCCGGTAATACAGGCGCGCTGGCCGCGCTGCGTTCGGCGAATCAGAGCGATGATGCTGGCGTGGTGTCACACATGAGCCAGCTCGTCTGGATTCATCCGCGAGACGAGAACGGGCGTCGCCTGGCACCCGTCCGTTCGAACGGCCTTGTCGATCGGCGTCGGCTCGAGGCGGCGCCGTTTCAGCCACAACAGAGGGCACAGTGAGACGGGCCATGATCGGTTTTTTCGTGCTTGTGTCGACGAATGCATTTGCCGGTCCGACGCCAGCCGACGAGATAGCAGCGCGCAGTGGTTTGCCGGCAAGCGAGGTCAATGCGTTGCTCAGCGACTGCGATTCGAATCAGACGAGCATGAATTTCTGTGCATGGCGCGATCAACTCGTCGCCGAGCGGGAATTGCAGCGCGTCGTTGATAAACAGGCGGGCGAGCAACCGCGGCGCAAGAAGGCGCTCGACGCGCAGATTGCGAAGTGGAAGAGGGCGCGCGACGCATCATGCGAAAAATCGACGCGTAACGCATGGGGTGACGGGTCAATGCGTCCTGCAGCACGGGCGATCTGTGCAACGGAGGCGACGAAGGAAATGACGAAAAGATTGTCCGCGAGCGCCTCCCGCAAACCTTCATGAACCAATCCGGAATGAAAAAAGGCCCGCTACTTCTGCGGGCCTTTCCGGGGTGCCGTGACACTGCGAGAAGCGGTGTTTGTCGATGTATCAGACGTTGAACAGGAAGTTCATCACATCCCCGTCGTGCACGACATATTCCTTCCCTTCCGCGCGCATCTTGCCGGCTTCCTTCGCACCCTGTTCGCCCTTGTACGAGACGAAGTCGTCGAAGGCGATCGTCTGCGCGCGAATGAAGCCGCGCTCGAAGTCGGTGTGGATCACGCCGGCCGCTTGGGGCGCCGTGTCGCCGACGTGGATCGTCCACGCGCGCACTTCCTTCACGCCCGCGGTGAAGTAGGTCTGCAGGCCGAGCAGCCTGAAGCCCGCGCGAATCACGCGGTCGAGGCCCGGCTCTTCCATGCCCATGTCGGCGAGGAACGCTTCCTTGTCCGCATCGTCGAGATCGGCGATTTCCGCCTCGATCGCCGCGCACACCGCGACTACCGGCGAATTCTCGCTTTCCGCGTACTTGCGCACCACTTCGAGGTGCGGGTTGTTCTCGAAGCCGTCGTCCTTCACGTTCGCGACGTACATCGCCGGCTTCGCGGTGATCAGGCAGAACGGCTTGAGCAGCGCCTGCTCGTCTTCCGACAGATCGAGGCCGCGCACGGCCTTGCCCTGGTCGAGGTGCGCGCGCACCTTCTCGAGCACCGCGGCGAGCTTCACCGCTTCCTTGTCGTTGCCCGACTTCGCGGCCTTCGAGTAGCGCGTGAGCGCCTTCTCGACGGTGCTGAGGTCGGCGAGCGCGAGCTCGGTGTTGATCACTTCGATGTCGTCGATCGGGCTGACCTTGCCGGCGACGTGGATGACGTTGTCGTCCTCGAAGCAGCGCACGACGTGCGTGATCGCATCGGTTTCGCGGATGTTCGCGAGGAACTGGTTGCCGAGGCCTTCACCCTTGCTCGCGCCCGCGACGAGGCCGGCGATGTCGACGAATTCGACGACGGCCGGCACGACGCGCTCGGGCTTCACGATTTCGGACAGCGCCTTCAGGCGCGCGTCGGGCACTTCGACGATGCCGACGTTCGGCTCGATCGTGCAGAACGGGTAGTTCTCGGCGGCGATGCCGGCCTTGGTCAGCGCATTGAACAGGGTGGACTTGCCGACGTTGGGCAAGCCGACGATGCCGCATTTGAGGCTCATGGAATCCTTCGGACCGGTGAGGCGGCGCGGCCGGACAAAGCGCGGCGGCGCGGGAAAAATAGGGACGGCCGGCGCCTGGAGTGCGGCGGGCCGATGTTCGAAGCCGCTATTGTACCGTGCCGACGCCCCGGTTTCCGGCCTTCCCCCGAACGCCCGATGCGACGGGCCGCCGCGCTGCCGGGCCAGCCCGCGATTCTGCTGATTTCCCGCAAAGTCCGGCGGCGTAAGGGATTGGCCCCGCGGCTATAATGCCCGCCATGACTGCCCACCACACCTTCGACGTCGCCGTGGTCGGCGGCGGGCTCGTCGGCAAGACCGCCGCGCTCGCGCTGACCCAGTCCGGCTACAAGACTGCCTTGCTCGCCCAGCCGGCTGCGCCGCGCCCCGCCGATCTCGCGTTCGACACGCGCATCTACGCGCTGTCGTCCAGCTCGCAGGCGTTGCTGGAGCGGCTGCGGGTCTGGCAGGCGCTCGACCATGGCCGGCTCGCGCCGGTCTACGACATGCGTGTGTACGGCGACGCGCATGCGGAACTGCATTTCTCCGCCTATCAGGCGTCCGTTCCGCAACTTGCCTGGATCGCCGAATCGTCGCTGATCGAGACGTCGCTCGACGCCGCGCTGCGGTTCCAGCCGAACCTCACGTGGTTCGATGCGCGCGCGCAAGGCTTCGACGTGCGCGACGACGCGGCCGTGCTCACGCTGTCGTCGGGGCAAGTGCTCGAAGCGGACCTCGTGGTCGGCGCGGACGGCGCGCATTCCTGGGTGCGCTCCCAAATGGGAGCAAGGATCGAGCGGCGCGATTACCGGCAGACGGGCGTGGTCGCGAACTTCAAGGCATCGCTCCCGCACCGCGAGACCGCCACCCAATGGTTCCGCGACGGCGAGATCGTCGCGCTGCTGCCGCTGCCGGACGGTCATGTGTCGCTCGTGTGGTCCGCGCACACCGCGCACGCGGATGAATTGCTCGCGCTCGATCCCGCGCAGCTCGCGGCCGAAGTCGAGCGCGTGTCGCACGGGCAGCTCGGGACGCTCGAATGCGTGACGCCGGCCGCCGGTTTCCCGCTCGCGCTGCAGACCGTCGACAAGCTGATCGCCCCGCGCGTCGCGCTCGTCGGCGATGCCGCACACCTGATCCACCCGCTCGCGGGGCAAGGGATGAATCTCGGGTTGCGCGACGTCGCGGCGCTCGCGGATGCGATCGCGAACAAGGAGCGTTTCCGCAACCTCGGCGACACGGTGCTGCTGCGCCGCTACGAGCGTTCGCGCCGCGAGGACATCCGCGCGCTGATGGTCGCGACCGACGGGCTGCAGCGGCTGTTCGCGGTGCCCGGCTCGTTCGCGAAGGCGGTGCGCAACGCGGGCATGGCGTTCGTCGGCGCGCAACCGCTCGTGAAGCGCTGGCTCGTGTCGGCCGCGCTCGGCTGATCGAACCTTCGCGCGCCCGGCCTGTCGGACAGGGTTCCGTTACGGCGTACACTGTGACGTGCACTCCGATTGAGCTGAAGGAACAACAGGATGAAAAAAACGATCCGCATCGCATCGCTGGCGCTGGCCGTCACGATGGCGACGCTCGGCTGCACCGCGCAGGCCGACCAAACCACCGACAAGTTGAAAGCCACGCTGCAAGCGCGTCTGGGCAGCGACGCGCCGATCAAGAGCGTGTCGAAATCGCCAGTCGCGGGCCTGTACGAAGTGAACCTCGGCACGCAGATCATCTATAGCGATGCAGCCGGCGACTACGTGTTGCTCGGCGATCTCGTCGACACCAAGACGCACAAGAACCTGACCGACGCGCGCCTGTCCGACCTGAACAAGATCGACTTCGCGAGCCTGCCGCTCGCGAACGCGATCAAGGTCGTCAAGGGCAACGGCGCACGCAAGATCGCGGTGTTCTCCGATCCGAACTGCCCGTACTGCAAGCGGCTCGAGACGACGCTTCAGTCGGTCGACAACGTGACCGTCTACACGTTCCTGTACCCGGTGCTGTCGCCCGATTCGACCACGAAGTCGAAGGCGATCTGGTGCGCGACCGACCGTGCGAAAAGCTGGGAGGGCTGGATGCTCGACCATCGCGCGCCGTCCGGCGCCGGCAACTGCGATACGAGCGCGCTCGACAAGAACCTCGCGCTCGGCCGCGGGATGAACGTCACGGGCACGCCGACGATCTTCCTGCCCGACGGCCGTCGCCTGCCGGGCGCGGTATCGGCCGATCAGTTGAATCAGGCGCTCGCGTCGAACAAGTAACCGACCGACACGCCGGGCCGCATGGCCCGGCCAGCGAGGGGCGCCCGCGATATCTGCCGGCGCCTCTCTTCGTTTCCGCCGCCATATTCCGTCCGATTTTCGACCGATTGCCACGATGACCCAGCCGATCCGTTATTCGATTGCCCCGAAAGATCTTGCCGCGCACCTGTTCGAAGTGTCGGTGACGGTCACCGATCCCGATCCCGAAGGCCAGCGCTTCTCGCTGCCGGTATGGATTCCCGGCAGCTACCTCGTGCGCGAGTTCGCGCGCAACATCGTGACGCTCGCCGCGTTCAACGACGCGGGCCGCAAGGTGCGGATCGCAAAAACCGACAAGAACACGTGGCAGGCCGCGCCGGTGAACGGCACGCTGACGCTGCGTTACGACGTATACGCGTGGGATCTGTCGGTCCGCTCCGCGTATCTCGACGAATCGGGCGGCTTCTTCAACGCCACGGCCGTGTTCCTGAGCGTCGCCGGTCGCGAGGATGCACCGTGCGAAGTCGACATCGCGAAACCGGCGGGCGCGGCGTTCCGCACGTGGCGCGTCGGTACGTCGCTGCCCGAGGCGCGCGGCACCAAGCGCTACGGGTTCGGCGCATATCGGGCCTCGAACTATGACGAACTCACCGACCATCCGGTGACGATCGGCGAATTCGCGCTGGCGACGTTCGACGCGCACGGCGTGCCGCACGACATCGTGATCGCCGGGCGCGTGACGCAGCTCGACATGGAACGGCTGCGCGCCGACTTGAAGCGCGTGTGCGAAGCGCAGATCGCGCTGTTCGAGCCGAAATCGAAGAAGGCGCCGATGGACCGCTACGTGTTCATGACGCTCGCGGTCAGCGACGGCTACGGCGGCCTCGAGCACCGTGCGTCGACCGCGCTGATCTGCAACCGCACCGACCTGCCGGTGAAGGGCCGGCCGGAAACGACGGAAGGCTATCGCACGTATCTCGGCCTGTGCAGCCACGAGTATTTCCACACGTGGAACGTGAAGCGCATCAAGCCGGCCGCGTTCGTGCCGTACGACCTCGCGCGGGAGAATTACACGTCGCTGCTGTGGCTGTTCGAGGGCTTCACGTCGTATTACGACGACCTGATGCTCGTGCGCAGCGGGCTCATGTCGCAGGACGAGTATTTCGCGGCGCTCGGCCGTACCGTCGGCGGCGTGCTGCGCGGCACGGGGCGCCTGAAGCAAAGCGTCGCGGACAGCTCGTTCGACGCGTGGATCAAGTATTACCGCCAGGACGAGAACGCGACCAACGCGATCGTCAGCTATTACACGAAGGGTTCGCTCGTCGCGCTCGCGTTCGATCTCGCGATCCGCGCGCAGACGGGCGACCGCAAGTCGCTGGACGACGTGATGCGTCTGCTGTGGCAGCGCTACGGCCGCGAGTTCTATCGCGGCAAGCAGGCAGGCGTCGAGGAAAACGAGGTCGAGGCGCTGATCGAGGAAGCGACGGGCGTGGCACTCGGCCGACTGTTCGCCGACGCCGTGCACGGCACGCGCGACCTGCCGCTCGCCGAACTGCTCGCGCCGTTCGGCGTAACGCTCGCGCCCGAGGTCGCGCTTGGCGCGGCCGCGAAACCGACGATCGGCGCGCGCCTGCGCGGCGGGGCGGACTGCACGCTGGCGGCGGTGTACGAGGGCGGTGGCGCGCATCGCGCGGGGCTGTCGGCCGGTGACACGCTGATCGCGCTCGACGGGCTGCGCGTCACCGGCACGAATCTCGACACGCTGCTCGCGCGCTACCGGCCGGGCGACAAGGTCGAGGTGCACGCATTCCGCCGCGACGAACTGCGGACCGCGAAACTGAAGCTGGACGGGCCTGAAGTCATGCGCTACCGGCTCACGGCGGCCGTGAAACCGGCCGCCGTGCGCAAGTCCCGGGACATCTGGCTGAAGGGCTGATCATGCGCGAATGGATTTAGGGGCGCGACCACGGATTGTTCTGCTGCTGCAACAATCCGTCGCCCCTAAGCCGCTTTTTCGCGACGATGCGGCCACGCACAATGGCGTCACTCGCGCTACCGAAGCGCAGCCCAACTGGAGCCTGACATGACGACCATTCTGCAAATCAATTCCGCGGCGCGCTCGCAAGGTGCGCAATCCACACTGCTGGCCAACGAACTGACGGCAAAGCTGCAACAATCGAACGCCGGTGCGAAGGTCGTGGTTCGCGACCTGCTGGCCAACGGTCTGCCGCACCTTGACGAATCGGTACTCGGCGCATTTTTCACGCCGGCCGACCAGCGCAGCGCGGAACAGAATGCGATCGTCGCGAAGAGCGATGCGCTGATCGCCGAACTGCAAGCCGCCGACATCATCGTGATCGGTGCGCCGATGTACAACTTTGGCGTCTCGTCGCAACTGAAGACGTATTTCGACTGGATCGCCCGCGCAGGCGTCACGTTCCGCTACACCGAGAACGGTCCGGAAGGGCTGATCAAGGGCAAGAAGGTTTACGTGGTGACGGCGCGCGGCGGCAAGTACGCCGGTACGCCGAACGACAGCCAGACGCCGTTCCTGCGCACGTTCCTCGGCTTCATCGGCTTGACCGACGTGAACTTCATCCACGCGGAAGGCCTGAACCTCGGGCCGGATTCGCAGAGCGCGGCGCTCGCCAGCGCACGCGAAGCGATCGCTGCCGCGTAAGGCCGGCGCGGGTGCATCGCACCCGCGTTGCGTCGCCGGATGAAAGAACGCCGCGTCCCGAAAGGGCGCGGCGTTCTTGCGTGGTGCGGGTAAAAGCGGAACGCGATTACGCGAGCGTTTCGGCCACCTCAGGCAGGCGCCAGTCGACCGGCTCGCGGCCCGCTTCGACGAGATAGTCGTTCGCGAGCGCGAAGTGGCGGCAACCGAGGAAGCCGCGGTGTGCGGACAGCGGTGACGGATGCGGCGCCTCGAGGACACAGTGCGCGCTCGCATCGAATAGCGCGCGCTTCGCCTGCGCGTGCGCGCCCCAAAGCATGAACACGAGCCCGCGATGGCGATTGGCCAGTTCGCGGATCAGCGTGTCCGTGCATTGCTCCCAGCCGCGCTTCGCGTGGCTCGCAGCCGCGCCGCGCTCGACCGTCAGCACGGTGTTGAGCAACAGCACGCCCTGGCGCGCCCAGGTGTCGAGGCAGCCGTGACGCGGCGTGTCGTGGCCGAAATTCGCGGCGATTTCCTTGAAGATGTTGCGCAGCGACGGCGGCGTGCGGACGGCCGGCGGCACCGAGAACGCCAGGCCGTGCGCCTGCGGTGTGCCGCGATCGTCGCCGTGGTAGGGGTCCTGGCCGAGGATCACGATTTTCACGTCGTCCGGGCTCGTCAGGCGCAGCGCGCGGAACACATCGGTTGGGTAGACCGTCTTGCCGGCCGCGCGCTCGTCGTCGACGAAGCGGCACAGCGGCGCATACGCGTCGCTGTCGGTGAACGGTTTCAACACGTCGCGCCAGACGGCCGGCAGCGCGTCGAACTGTGCGGCGAGGTGTGGGACGTTCGCGACAACGGGGCGCGCGGGCTGCGGCGCGGCGGAAACCGGGGCGGCCGCTGCGGCCTTCTTTGCGGGTTTGCGCCCGGCAGCGGCCGGCGCGGGCGCCGAGGCGGAAACATCGTCCTGCGCCGTTTCCGGCACGGGATCGTCGAACAGCGACGCCTGCTGCGGCGTGCGGAGAGTCTTGCGGGTTGCCATGCGTGATGCGTGTTTATTGCGCGCGCAGCCGATAGCCGCGCTGCGCCTTGCTGATGTTTTCGGGGGCGAGGCCCGGCAGCGCCTGCTGCAGTTCGGCGGCGAGCGTCGCGAGCGCCGCTTCCGGGCCGTCGATCAGTTCGAGTTCGATTTCGCTGATCGGTTCGCGGCGCGTATCGTTTTCCGTCTGGACGACGATCTCGCCGACGTCGACCGCGGCCTCGACGGTTGCACCGCCGATTGCGATGCGCCACAGCGTACGCGAAAAATCCGTCCGGAACAGCGCATGCAGCGCCGGCGCCGCGTCGCGCAGTGCGGCGGCAGCGTTCGGCACGTCGCACGCGGCGACGAGCGCATCGATTTCGAGCGCATCGCCGGCAACGGGCAACTCCCATTCGTGGCGACTATGCAGGCCGTCTTGCGCGCTGCCGACCGTCTTGAAGGTCTGCAGCCAGCCATGCGGCGTGCGGCGCACGCGCACCGCGCTCTTCGAACGGGCCAGCGCGAGATCGGGCGTGTCGTAGTAGACGTTCGCGAGCGTGATGACGTCGCCGTCTTCGCCGGTCAGCGTCGCGAAAAAGCGCCGCGCGGCATCGGCCTGACCGGCCGGCAGCGCGAGCTTGATTTCCGTTTCGATCGCCATCAGAAGAACATCCGCGCGAGTTCCTCGCCCGGCTGGTCGGCGCGCATGAACGCTTCGCCGACGAGGAACGCGTTCACGTTCGCCGCGCGCATCGTGTCGACGTCGGTGCGCGACAGGATGCCGGACTCGGTCACGACCATCCGTTCCGGCGGAATCATGTCGAGCATGTCGAGCGTGGTCTGGATCGTCGTCTCGAATGTGCGCAGGTTGCGGTTGTTGATGCCGAGCAGCGGTGTCTTCAGCGTCAGCGCCTGTTCCATCTCGTCGCGGTCGTGGACTTCGACCAGCACCGCAAGGCCGAGCGAGTGCGCATACGCCTCGAGGTCCTGCATCAGCGGCGTGTCGAGCGCGGCCGCGATCAGGAGGATCGCGTCGGCGCCCATCGCGCGCGCTTCGAGGATCTGGTACGCGTCGACGATGAAGTCCTTGCGCAGCACCGGCAGCGTGCAGGCCGCGCGCGCTTCCTCGAGGTAGCGGACGCTGCCCTGGAAGAACTGCTCGTCGGTCAGCACCGACAGGCACGCGGCGCCGTGGGCCGCATACGAGCGCGCGATGTCGGCCGGCACGAAATGCTCGCGCAGCACGCCCTTCGACGGGCTCGCCTTCTTCACTTCGGCGATCACTGCCGCGTTGCCGGCCGCTTGCTTCGCGCGCAGTGCGCCGACGAAGTCGCGCAGGTCGCGCGCCGATGCGTCCAGTTTCAGTGCCTCGAGCGGCGTGCTGCGCATGGCCGCCGCGACTTCTTCGCGCTTGACGGCGATGATTCGGTCGAGAATGTCGCTCATGTGGGTTCCTGCTTGATTCGTAAGGGGAGTCAGCGCTTGAACTGCTGCGTGAAGCGCACGAGTTCGTCGACCTTCGCGCGCGCCTTGCCGCTCGCGATCGCTTCGCGGGCGAGCTGGATGCCGTCCGCGATCGATTCGGCGATATTGGCCGCGTAGAGCGCGGTGCCTGCGTTCAGCGTGACGATTTCGCGCGCGACGCCCGGCTGGTTGTCCAGCGCGCCGAGCAGCATCGTGCGCGATTCCTCGGCATTTTCCACCTTCAGCGTGCGGTTCGACACCATCTGCAGGCCGAAGTCCTCCGGATGGATCTCGTATTCGTGCACCTTGCCGTCGCGCAATTCGCCGACGAGCGTCGCGGCGCCGAGCGACACTTCATCCATCCCGTCCTTGCCGTACACGACCAGCACGTGCTGCGCGCCCAGACGCTGCATCACGCGCACCTGGATGCCGACGAGGTCGGGGTGGAACACGCCCATCAGCTGGTTCGGCGCGCCGGCCGGATTGGTCAGCGGGCCGAGAATGTTGAAGATCGTCCGCACGCCCAGCTCGCGGCGCACGGCCGCGATGTTCTTCATCGCCGGGTGGTGGTTCGGCGCGAACATGAAGCCCATCCCGGTTTCGGCGATCGACGCGGCAACCTGGTCGGGCTGCAGGTCGATGTTCACGCCGAGCGCGTCGAGCACGTCGGCGCTGCCGGACTTGCTCGACACGCCGCGGTTGCCGTGCTTCGCGACCTTCGCGCCGGCCGCTGCCGCGATGAACATCGACGCGGTCGAGATGTTGAACGTGTGCGAGCCGTCACCGCCCGTGCCGACGATGTCGACGAAGTTCGAGTTGTCCTGCACCTCGACGTGATTCGCGAATTCGCGCATCACGGTCGCGGCGGCGGCGATCTCGCCGATCGTCTCCTTCTTCACGCGCAGCCCGGTGATGATCGCGGCCGCCATCACGGGCGACATGTCGCCGCGCATGATGAGCCGCATCAGGTGCAGCATCTCGTCGTGGAAGATTTCGCGGTGCTCGATCGTGCGCTGCAGCGCTTCCTGCGGGGTAATCGTCATCGTGCGTCTCCCGTCAGGCGGCCGGCGCGGTCGCGTGGGCCGCCGCGCGATTCTGCTTCAGGAAATTCTCGAGCAGCGCATGGCCGTGCTCGGAGAGGATCGATTCCGGGTGGAACTGCACGCCTTCGATCGGCAGCGTCTTGTGACGCACGCCCATGATCTCGCCGTCGTCGGTCCACGCGGACACCTCGAGGCAGTCGGGCAGCGACTCGCGTTCGATCGCGAGCGAGTGGTAGCGCGTGACGTCGAAATGCTTCGGCAGGTCGGCGAACACGCCGCGGCAGTCGGTTTCGATCCGGCTCACCTTGCCGTGCATGATGGTCTTCGCGCGCACCACGCGGCCGCCGAACGCTTCGCCGATCGCCTGGTGGCCGAGGCAGACGCCGAGAATCGGCTTCTTGCCCGCGAATTCGCGCAGCACGTCGAGCGTGATGCCCGCGTGTTGCGGGTTGCTCGGGCCGGGCGACAGGCAGAGGGTGTCGGGATTCAGGCGCGCGATGTCGTCGAGCGTGATTTCGTCGTTGCGGTACGTGTGCACGTCCTCGCCCAGTTCGCCGAAGTACTGGACCAGGTTGTAGGTGAACGAGTCGTAGTTGTCGATCATGAGCAGCATGGTCAGTCTCCGGTCAGAAGTCGCTATCGAGGCCGTCCTGGACCTGTTCGGCCGCACGCAGCACCGCGCGCGCCTTGTTTTCGGTCTCTTGCCATTCGGATTCGGGCACCGAGTCGGCGACGACGCCGGCCGCCGCCTGCACATACAGGTTGCCGTTGTGGATCAGGCCCGTGCGGATCGCGATCGCGAGATCCATTTCGCCCGAGAACGACAGGTAGCCGACGGCGCCGCCGTACAGCCCGCGCTTGACCGGCTCGAGCTCGTCGATCAGTTCCATCGCGCGCACCTTCGGCGCGCCGGACAGCGTGCCGGCCGGGAACGTCGCGCGCAGCACGTCGTAGTTCGTCATGCCGGGCTTCAGCTTGCCTTCGACCGAGCTGACGATGTGCTGCACGTGCGAGTACTTCTCGATCACCATCTTGTCGGTGACCTGCACCGAGCCGATCTGCGCGATGCGGCCGACGTCGTTGCGCGCGAGGTCGATCAGCATCACGTGCTCGGCGATTTCCTTCGGATCGTTCAGCAGTTCGGTCGCGAGTTCCGCGTCGCGTTCGGGCGTGTTGCCGCGCGGGCGCGTGCCGGCGAGCGGACGGATCGTGACGATCTGGTCTTCGCCGCGCTTTTCCTGGCGCACCAGGATTTCCGGCGACGCGCCGACCACGTGGAAATCGCCGAAGTTGTAGTAATACATGTACGGCGACGGATTCAGCGAGCGCAGCGCGCGATACAGCGATAGCGGATTGTCGCGGTACGGCTTCGTCAGCCGCTGGCCAACCTGGATCTGCATCAGTTCGCCGGCCGCGATGTATTCCTTCGCCTGGCGCACGGCGGCCAGATAGTCTTCCTTCTTGAATTCGCGGAACGTCTCGGTGCGCACGCTCGCCGACGTGACGGGCGGCTGCACGGTCGTGCGCAGGCGCTGCTTCAGCTCGCGCAGGCGTTGCTTCGCCTTCGTATAAGCCTCGGGCTGGGCCGGATCCGCATAGATGATCAGGTAGAGCTTGCCGGCGAGGTTGTCGATCACCGCGACTTCTTCGGTGAGCAGCAGCTGGATGTCGGGCAGGCCGAGATCGTCGCGCGGCGCGGTGTTCGCGAGCTTCTTCTCGATGTAGCGCACCGCGTCGTAGCCGAAATAGCCGGCAAGGCCGCCGCAGAAGCGCGGCAGGCCCGGGCGCTGCGCGACCTTGAAGCGCGCCTGGAACGACTCGATGAATTCGAACGGGTCGCCGTCGTGCGTCTCGACGACCTGGCCGTCGCGCACCACTTCGGACACACCGTTGCGGGTGCGTACCAGCGTGCGTGCAGGCAGGCCGATGAACGAATAGCGGCCGAAGCGTTCGCCGCCGACCACCGACTCGAGCAGGAACGAGTTGGCGCCCGCACGTTCAGGCTGGGCCAGCTTCAGGTAGAGGGACAGCGGTGTTTCGAGGTCGGCGAGCGCTTCCGCGATCAGCGGGATACGGTTGTAGCCTTCGTTCGCGAGCGATTGGAATTCGAGTTCGGTCATGTTCCGGTCCTGTTCGGGACGAGCGGCGGTGTGCGCCAGGGATCACTTGACGCTGCGCGGGCTGCCGTCGGCGAAAGGGCGGTCGATCGAGAAGTGCCTGTTGCCGGCCGGCATTCCGGGCGTGAGCGTCGCGAGCCTGCGGCCGATCCTGAACGCAAGCGTTCGGGCGCGGTAGAACTCGAGGTGGTGCGACGATCGGCGCGCGGATGCGCAGCGAGATAAAAAACGGCGCTGAAGACGTGCCTCAGCGTACCTCATCGAAGAGGTTAGCGCGACCAGCGACGCCAGGGCCAGGCTCCCCGGTCGATGCTGCTCAGACTCCGTTTTTTATTCAGAAACATGCGGATGGAAGAAATAATCAGATGGTTGGCCGGCCGGCGTTGTGCGCGGCGATCGCGCGTGCTGCGACCAGCAACGAATCGACTATACCATCCGAATTTATCGTTTGTATAGCCTTGCCGTGGTTGTACCCGTACGGCACCGTCAGCGTCGCCATGCCGGCCGCACGGCCCGCCAGCGCGTCGTTTTCCGAGTCGCCGATCGCGACCGCCGCGTCCGGCGCGACGCCGAGCGCGTCGCAGGCCGTCAGCATCGGCAGTGGATCAGGCTTCTTGCGCGCGACGCTGTCGCCGCCGAGCACGATGCCGAAGCGATCGATCAGCCCGTATTGCTCGAGCAGCTCGACCGCGAAGCGGTGCGGCTTGTTCGTCACGCACGCGAGCCGGATGCCGGCCTCGTGCAACGCATCGAGACCGGCCGCGACCTCGGGATAGAGGCGCGTGTGACGGCCGTTGATCTTTGCGTACTCGGTCTGGTAGATCGCGAGCGCGTCGTCGAAGCGCGCGTGCGCTTCGTCGGGCGTGAAGCGCGGCTTCAGCACGCTCTGGATCAGATGCTCGGAGCCCTTGCCGACGTAGCCGATCACCTCGTCGCGGGACGTGGCCGGCGCGCCGAGCTGCGCGAGCATGCCGTTCAGCCCGGCCGTGAAATCGTCGGCCGTATCGACCATCGTGCCGTCGAGGTCGATCAGCGCCGCGTCGATGCGCGGCGCCGCGAAACGGATCGGGCCGTCGGCTTCGGCCGGTGCCCGACCCGCCAGCGAGGAATCGGCCACGGCGTCAGCTCCGCTCGACGGTGGCGAGCGCGGCGCGCATCTCGTCGATCACCGTGCGGTAGTCGGGCTTGCCGAAGATCGCCGAACCCGCGACGAAGGTGTCCGCGCCGGCTGCCGCGATTTCCGCGATGTTGTCGGCCTTCACCCCGCCGTCCACCTCGAGCAGGATCTCGCGGCCGGTGCGCTCGGTGTACGCGTCGATGCGGGCACGCGCTTCACGCAGCTTGTTCAGCGTTTCCGGAATGAACGACTGGCCGCCGAAACCGGGGTTCACCGACATCAGCAGCACGAAGTCGAGGCGGTCCATCACGTGGTCGAGATAGTTCAGCGGCGTGGCCGGATTGAACACGAGGCCGGCCTTGCAGCCGTGATCGCGGATCAGCGACAGCGTACGGTCGATGTGGTCCGAGCCTTCCGGGTGGAAGCTGATCAGGTTCGCGCCGGCTTTCGCGAAATCGGGCACGATCCGGTCGACCGGGCGCACCATCAGGTGCACGTCGATCGGCACCTGCACGTGCGGGCGGATCGCCTCGCAGACGAGCGGGCCGATCGTCAGGTTCGGCACATAATGGTTGTCCATCACGTCGAAGTGAATCCAGTCGGCGCCGGCGGCGACCACGTTGCGGACTTCTTCGCCGAGCCGTGCAAAGTCGGCCGACAGGATGCTGGGAGCGATGCGGAATTGAGTCATGACAGGGGAGCGGGGACGCTGCGGCGCAAAACCGCCATTCTACCGTCCGGCGACCCGGTGCGCGGCGACAGGCCGTGCGGTTGCGGCCCGATTCCGCATAGAATGCCGAACCAATGCGGCGCGCCCGCGGCCTGGCCGCTCGAGTTGGCGCGGGTGCTTACCTACAGCGGAAACATCATGAGTCAGTATCAGTTCACCGTTTCGGTGAAAACCAGCTACTTGCCGGAACAATCCGACCCCGATCGGCGTCAATACGCATTCGCGTACACGCTGACCATCCGCAATACCGGGCAGGTCGCGGCGCAGCTGATCGCGCGTCACTGGATCATCACGGACAGCGAGAACCACGTGCAGGAAGTGAAGGGGCTCGGCGTCGTCGGGCACCAGCCGCTGCTGCAGCCGGGCGAACACTTCGAATACACGAGCTGGGCCGTGATCGCGACGCCGGTCGGCACGATGCGCGGCGCGTACTTCTGCGTGGCGGAGGACGGCGAGCGGTTCGATGCGCCGGTCGACGAATTTGCGCTGCACATGCCGCGCACGCTGCATTGAGCGTGCGGGGGCGGTCAGCGCGGCTGGCGGTCGTTGCCGCGGGCGTGCTTCTTCCTGCCCGACGACGTCCACACGACGATGAAGATCAGCAGGGCGAGCGCTACGAAAGCTTCGAGCGCGAAGATGAGCATCGGATATTGGTCGAGAAAATCTGACATGGCGGTTTCCATCAAGAACGGACATTGTATGTGGTTTGGGCCCCGGCTGGCCGGCTGGGTTGCGGCGGCCGCGACGGCCGCACTGCTTGCCGCGTGCGGCGGCGCGCCGACGCGGACGTCGACGCTCAAGCCGCCGACCGGCGCGGCGATCGTGCCGGGGCAGGTCGCCGCGAAGCGGCTGACGCCGGTCGCATGGCAGCAGGTGCCGGGCTGGCAGGACGATTCGCTGATTGGCGCGGCGGCCGCGCTGCGGCAGAACTGCGTGCGGCTCGCGCGCCAGCCGGCGTGGCAGCGCGCCTGCGCGGCCGCCGATCGCCTCGACGAACTCGACGTCAGCGGCGCGCGTGCATTTTTCGAAACGTATTTCACGCCGTTTCAGCTGGCGAACACCGACGGCACGCTCGACGGGCTCGTGACCGGCTATTACGAGCCGCTGCTGCATGGCTCACGCGTGCGTCGCGGTCCTTACCAGTACGCGCTGTACCGCTGGCCGACAGGCTATCGCGCCGGTGCAGCACTGCCCGCTCGCGCGCAGCTCGAGCGCGCCGGCATCCTGAACGGCAACGAACTCGTGTGGGTCGACGATCCGATCGAGGCGTTCTTCCTGCAGGTGCAGGGTTCGGGACGCGTGCTGCTCGACGACGGTTCGGTGATGCGGGTCGGTTTCGGCGGGACCAACAACCAGCCGTATCGTTCGATCGGCAAGTGGCTGCTCGATCGCGGCGAGTTGACGCCCGCACAGGCGACGATGCAGGGCATCAAGGCATGGGCGAAGGCGAACCCGACTCGCGTCGACGCGTTGCTCGACACGAATCCGCGATTCGTGTTCTTCCGTGACATGCCGACCAAGGAAGATGCGCCGCACGGCGGCGCGGACGGCCCGATCGGCGCGCTCGGCGTGCCGCTCACGCCCGAGCGGTCGATCGCGGTCGATCCGTCGTCGATCCCGCTCGGCACGCCCGTGTTCCTGCAGACCACGCGTCCTTTGACGAATACGCCGATGAACCGGCTCGTGTTCGCGCAGGATACGGGTTCCGCGATCCGGGGCGGCGTGCGGGCCGACTATTTCTGGGGGCTCGGCGACGACGCCGGCGATCAGGCCGGGCGGATGAAGCAGACCGGCCGGATGTGGCTGCTGTTCCCGAATTCGTGATGCGTGGCGGTGCCGGCGCGCACGTGTAGCCGGGCATCGAAACGAAACAGCCCGATCGGTTTGTTGGCCGGTCGGGCTGTTTTTTTGCGTGCGCGATTGCTGCTTCGCGTGGCGATGGGGCCGCGGCGGGTGTCAGCCCTTGCGCTTGTCGATCACGCGGCGAGCTTTGCCGACCGAGCGCTCGATCCCGTTCACGGGTAGCACGTTGATCACGGCCGTCACGCCGATCAGCGACTTGATGTCGTGCGCGAGCGCCTGCCTGGCCGCATGGATCGCCGCCGTGTCGGG
Organism: Burkholderia sp. B21-005; assembly: GCF_020843965.1. NCBI lineage: Bacteria > Pseudomonadati > Pseudomonadota > Betaproteobacteria > Burkholderiales > Burkholderiaceae > Burkholderia > Burkholderia sp. B21-005. The sequence goes on from NZ_CP086301.1 coordinate 465,343, forward strand.
GGCCGTTTCGGGACACGGTTCGACGTTGAGCGTCAGCACGTCGAGCGGCCCTTCCTTCGTCAGCACGATCTGATAGTGCGGCGCGAGCGCGTGTTGCTTCAGCAGCTGTTCCTCGATTTGCGTCGGGAAGACGTTGACACCCCGCACGATCATCATGTCGTCCGAACGCCCGGTGATTTTTTCCATTCGGCGCATCGTGCGCGCGGTTCCGGGCAGCAGACGCGTCAGGTCGCGCGTCCGGTAGCGGACGATCGGCAATGCTTCCTTCGTCAGCGACGTGAAGACCAGCTCGCCGAGTTCGCCGTCCGGCAGCACTTCACCGGTCTCGGGATCGATGATTTCCGGATAGAAGTAGTCTTCCCAGATGGTCGGGCCGTCCTTGGTCTCGACGCATTCCGATGCGACGCCCGGACCCATCACTTCGGACAGCCCGTAGATGTCGACCGCATCGATGCCCATTCGCTGCTCGATGGCCACGCGCATGTCGTTGGTCCACGGTTCCGCGCCGAAGATGCCGATGCGCAGCGAGCTTTGCGCGGGATCGAGGCCCTGGCGCTCGATCTCGTCGGCGATCGACAGCATGTAGCTCGGCGTCACCATGATGATGTCGGGCCGGAAATCCTGGATCAGCTGCACCTGCTTCTCGGTCTGGCCGCCGCCGAACGGGATCACCGTCAGCCCCGCGCGTTCGGCGCCGTAGTGCGCGCCGAGCCCGCCCGTGAACAGCCCGTAGCCGTAGCTGACGTGAACCTTGTCGCCGCGGCGCGCGCCGGCCGCGCGGATCGAGCGCGCGACGAGATTCGCCCACGTGTCGATGTCGCGCGCCGTATAGCCGACGACGGTCGGCTTGCCGGTCGTGCCCGACGACGCGTGAATGCGCGAGATCTGGTCCTGCGGCACCGCGAACATCCCGAACGGATAGTTGTCGCGCAGGTCGCTCTTGGTCGTGAACGGGAAGCGCGACAGATCCGCGAGCGTTTTCAGGTCGTCGGGATGCACGCCCGCTTCGTCGAATTTGCGGCGATAGACCGGGGAGTGCTCATACGCATGCCGGAGCGACCATTTCAGGCGTTCGAGTTGCAGCGCGGTCAGCTCGTCGCGTGAGGCGGTCTCGATTGGCTCGAGCGGTAGCGGGGTAGTCATGCGTGTCTCCAGTGATTGTTATGAGCGAGCCGTGGACGTCAGCGGTCTTCCGGGAGGACCGTGCCCTTGATCTGGGTCGATTTGCCGCGAAACATTGCGACCGTTTCGCCTGTCTGGTTCGTGACGCGGATGTCGTAGATGCCGTGCCGGCCGCTGCGCGTCTGTTCGATCGCCTCGGCCGTCAGCAGGTCATTGCCGTACACGGGACGCAGGTATTCGATCGAGCAGCCCGCCGCAACGGTATTCAGGTTGTACGAGTTGCACGCGAACGCAAACGTCGAATCGGCGAGGGTGAAGATGATGCCGCCGTGGCAGGTCTGGTGTCCGTTCAGGAATTCCGGCCGGACGCGCATCTGCAGGCGAGCGTAGCCGGCGCGTACTTCGGCGATTTCCATGCCGAACGCGCGGCTGCAGGCGTCCGCATCGTACATGGCCTGGGCCGTCGCACGGGCGAGCGCATCGGGGGCGAGCGTGTCGGTGGACGTGGTCATGTTAACGCCCCTCGAAGCGCGGCGCGCGCTTCTCGATGAACGCCTTGACGCCTTCCGCGTAGTCGGCCGACTGGCCGAGCTTGCGCTGCAGGTCGCGTTCGAGGTCGAGCTGCTGGTCGAGCGTATTCGTCATGCTGTCGCGCATCGACTGCTTGATCGATGCGATCGCGAGCGTCGGCTGCTGCGCGAGCTGGTTGGCGACCTGACGGGCCGACGCGGCGAGCGCATCGTCGTCGACCGCGCGCCAGATCAAGCCCCATTGTTCGGCCTGTTCGGCCCCGAGCTTGTCGCCGGTCAGGGCGAGCCCGAGCGCGCGGGCCATGCCGACGCGTTGCGGCAGGAACCAGGTGCCGCCCGAATCGGGTACGAGCCCGATCTTGACGAAGGCCTGGATGAAACTGCTCGAGCGCGCGGCAAATACGATGTCGCATGCGAGCGCGAGATTCGCACCGGCGCCGGCCGCCGTGCCGTTGACGGTGGCGATCACCGGAATCGGCATGCGTTGCAGGCGGCGGATCAGCGGATTGAAATACTCGTCGATCAGCGTGCCGAGGTCGGTGGACGCGCCTGGCGTGAAGTCGAGGTCGGCCAGGTCCTGGCCCGCGCAGAAGCCGCGCCCCGCACCCGTCAGGATCAGCGCACGCGCGCCGCTCGCCTCGACTTCATCGAGTGCCGACTGCAGTTCGCGGTGCATCGCCCGCGTGAAGCTGTTCAGCTTGTCCGGACGGTTGAGGGTGATCGCGGCCACGTGGGCAGCCTGATCGATATCCAGCTGGATCGCCTGATATGACATGCAGAGTCTCCTTCATGACTTCGTTATAGGCGCGCGGCGCGTCGGTTACACGCGTTCGATCGCGATCGCGATGCCCTGGCCGACGCCGATGCACATCGTACAGAGCGCAAAGCGGCCGCCCGTACGCTCGAGTTGGTGAAGCGCCGTGGTCACGAGCCGGGCACCCGATGCGCCGAGCGGATGGCCGAGCGCGATCGCACCACCGTTCGGGTTCACGCGCGGATCGTCGTCGGCGACACCGAGCATGCGCAGCACCGCGAGACCCTGCGAGGCGAACGCTTCGTTCAGCTCGATCACGTCGAACTGGTCGATCGTCATGCCGAGCTGGCGCAACAGTTTCTGCGTGGCTGGCGCCGGGCCGATACCCATCACGCGCGGCTCGACGCCGGCGCTCGCCATGCCGACGACACGCGCGCGGCGGCGCAGCCCATATTGATCGGCGGCTTCCGCGTTGGCGAGCAGCAGTGCGCATGCGCCGTCGTTGACGCCCGACGCGTTGCCGGCCGTCACCGAGCCGTCGGGACGCACGACACCCTTCAGCTTCGCGAGCGCTTCGAGCGACGTTTCGCGCGGATGCTCGTCGAGCGATACGACGAGCGCGTCGCCTTTTTTCTGCGCAATCGTGACCGGGACGATTTCAGCGGCGAGCGTGCCGTCCTGCTGCGCACGCGCGGCCTTCTGCTGGCTACGCAGCGCGAACAGATCCTGGTCGGCGCGGCTGATGTTGTAGTCGACCGCGACGTTCTCGGCCGTCTCGGGCATCGAATCGACGCCGTATTGCTGTTTCATCAGCGGATTGATGAAGCGCCAGCCGATCGTCGTGTCGAAAATGGCGGCCTGGCGCGCGAATGCGCTGGCGGCCTTGCCCATCACGAAAGGCGCACGCGTCATGCTTTCCACACCGCCCGCGATCATCAAGCGTGCCTCGCCCGCCTTGATCGCGCGCGCGGCCGTGCCGACGGCGTCCATGCCCGAGCCGCACAACCGGTTCAGCGTCGTGCCCGGCACGGCGGTCGGCAGGCCCGCGAGCAGCGCGGACATGCGCGCGACGTTGCGGTTGTCTTCGCCGGCCTGGTTCGCGCAGCCGTAGATCACGTCGTCGATCGCCGACCAGTCGACGTTCTGGTTGCGTTCGATCAGCGCCTTGAGCGGCACCGCGCCGAGATCGTCGGCACGAACGTCTTTCAGGGCGCCGCCGTAGCGGCCGATGGGGGTGCGAATCGCGTCGCAGATGTAGGCGTCGGTCATGGGTGTGTCGATGTGCAACGAACCCGCCGGGTGGCGGATTCGTTCATGGTAGGGAACGTGGCGGCGTTTGCACGTCGGCCATTCGGGTTATGCAGTCTGGCCGACTTCCGCGGGCACTGCCTTCGGCGCAACATGGACGCGGCTTTGCACCACGCGGAACCGATTGGCGACGAACGCCGGGTCGGCCAGCGCCGCGTTGGCGGCCGGGTTCGCACCGGTGCCGTGGAAGTCGGAGAACGCGGCCGACTGGTTGACGAACACACCACCCGTCAGGTTGATCGACAGCGCGACGCCGCCACGCACCGCCGCATCGTGCGCGGCGTCGAGGACCTTGTCGTCAGTGCTGCAGACGGAAAGCGTCAGCGCGCCATGCTCCGCGGCGATTTCGCCGGCGAGATCGAGCGACTGTGCGGTCGAGTCGGTCGCGATCACGAACGAGATCGGGCCGAACCACTCCTGCGTGAATTTCGCGCGGTCGGCCACGTCGAGCTGCAGCACCAGCGGCGTGCGCACGCGAGCGTCGGCGAACGCCGGGTGCTGGAGCGTCTGGCTGTCGGCGAGCACGCGGCCGAGCTTGCGGGCGTCGTCGATGCGCGCGGTCACGCCGTCGTTCTGGATCGCGCCGATCAGTTCGACCGAGCGAGCCGGGTCGCCGGTCAGCTTCTGCACGGACACGGCGATCGCCTGCGCGACTTCGTCGAAGCTCGCGTGGCCGTCCGCCGTCCGGATGCCGTCGCGCGGCACGTAGATGTTCTGCGGTGCGGTGCACATCTGGCCGGAGTACAGCGCCAGCGAGAACGCGATGTTCTTGGCCGCGGCCTTCAGGTCGTCGGTCGAGTCGATCACGATCTGATTGACGCCGGCCTTCTCCGTATACACCTGGGCCTGATGGGCATGGCGTTCGAGCCACGTGCCGTTTTGCGTGCTGCCCGTGAAGTCGATCAGCTTGATTTCAGGACGCAGCGCGAGGTTCTGGACGAGGGCGCCGTCGTTCGGCTCGGTTGCGAGGAGCGTGACGACGTTCGGATCGAAGCCGGCCTCGCGCAGCACGTCGCGGGCGATGCGAACCGTGACCGCGAGCGGCAGGATCGCACCCGGGTGGGGTTTGACGATCACCGTGTTGCCGGTCGCCAGGTCGGCGAACAGGCCGGGGTAGCCGTTCCAGGTCGGGAACGTGCAGCATCCGAGCACGAGGCCGGTGCCGCGCGGGACGATCGTATAGCGCTTGTGCATCGCGAGCGGCGGGTTCTTGCCTTGCGGCTTTTCCCAGTGCGCATCGGCGGGGATGCGACGCAGTTCGTCCCACGCATAGGCGACTGCTTCGAGTGCGCGATCCTGCGCATGCGGGCCGCCGGCCTGGAACGCCATCATGAACGCCTGGCCCGTGGTGTGCATCACGCTGTAGGCAATCTCGAAGCTTGCGCGGTTCAGCCGCGCGAGGATTTCGAGGCTGACGCCGATCCACGCGCTCGGGCCCGCTTCGCGCCATGCACGCTGGGCAGCGGCGGCCGCTGCAATCAGCTCGTCGGGCGTCGATTTCGGATAGCGGATGCCGAGTGCGATCCCGTACGGCGACTGCTCCGCGCCGACGGTTCCGCCGGACGCCGGCTGGTTGAGCACGAACGTGTTGCCGAGGTGTGCTTTGAACGCCGCTTCACCCTCGGCGTTGGCGCTTTCCCCGTACACTTTGGGACTTGGCATTTCCGCGAACGGGCTCCAGTACCCGCGGCTCTCGATGGCGGCGAGGGCGTGTTTCAGCGTGTCTTCGTGCTTCGTGAACAGTGCATGGGTCATGACGGCGGCCTGATGGACGTTGAGAGGAATTGGACCGATTAATTAACCGACCGGTTGGTCGGAGAATGGTAGCATCAAACTATTCGCGTGTGCGAGGCGTTTCTCATTTCATTGATCGAGGAGAAATAGATGTCTTACGAGAACATCCTGGTGGAGACCCGGGGTAGGGTCGGGCTGGTCACGCTCAACCGTCCGAAGGCGCTCAATGCGCTGAACGACGCGTTGATGGATGAATTGGGTGCTGCGCTGAAGGCGTTCGACGCGGACGACGAGATCGGCGCGATCGTCGTGACGGGGAGCGAAAAGGCGTTCGCGGCCGGGGCCGACATCGGCATGATGGCGACCTATTCCTATATGGATGTCTACCGCGGCGACTACATCACGCGTAACTGGGAGACCGTCCGCGAGATCCGCAAGCCGATCATTGCTGCCGTGGCGGGGTTCGCGCTCGGCGGCGGCTGCGAGCTTGCAATGATGTGCGACATCATCTTCGCGGCGGATACGGCCAAGTTCGGCCAGCCCGAAATCAAGCTGGGCGTGATGCCGGGTGCGGGTGGCACGCAGCGCCTGCCGCGCGCGGTGTCGAAGGCGAAGGCGATGGACATGTGCCTGACCGCGCGCTTCATGGATGCGGCCGAGGCGGAGCGGGCAGGGCTCGTGTCGCGCGTGCTGCCGGCCGACAAGTTGCTCGACGAAGCGATTGCCGCGGCGACGACGATCGCCGAGTTTTCGCTGCCGGCGGTCATGATGGTCAAGGAGTCGGTGAACCGTGCGTATGAGACGACGCTGGCCGAGGGCGTTCATTTCGAGCGTCGACTGTTCCATTCGCTGTTCGCGACCGAAGATCAGAAGGAAGGGATGGCGGCATTCGTCGAGAAGCGGAAGCCGGTATTCAAGAACCGCTGATTCGATGGCGACGGGTGTCGGTCGCCGGCATGATTTCCTGGTGCAACGAACCCCCAGCCCCCGTGCGCGGCAGCGCACGGGGGCTTTTTCAAAATATTTTCACAAAGGGGCTTGCGGAGACGGGGTGGGGTGCTAGATCACGCCTCTTTCGCGCTAACGGAAACGCGGCGCGGGAGGGAAGGGAAGCGGTGCTGTCGAGGGTAGGTTGTAGGAACCCCGGCGCACACGAAGTTGAACCCCCGCCGTCGCAACGAAGCAGTTCAGAAAGTTGTTGACGAGCGAAGAAAGACGGTTCATAATCTCGCTTCTCTGCTGCTGAAAACGCAGCGCTGCTGGGAAACAGAAGGTTTCTCGCAGAAATGCTCTTTAAAAATTAACAGCCGATAAGTGTGGGCGCTTGATGGAAGCGAGCTGATCCTCGGATCAGATAGCGAAAGTATCAAGAGTCTCACACTAAAGTAAGTCAGGTTTATGAAGCAATTCATATTCCTGTCAGCTTTGAGTGAGCGACCGGTTCTTAACCGAACCGAAAACAGTAACAGGTTTAAACTGAAGAGTTTGATCCTGGCTCAGATTGAACGCTGGCGGCATGCCTTACACATGCAAGTCGAACGGCAGCACGGGTGCTTGCACCTGGTGGCGAGTGGCGAACGGGTGAGTAATACATCGGAACATGTCCTGTAGTGGGGGATAGCCCGGCGAAAGCCGGATTAATACCGCATACGATCTACGGATGAAAGCGGGGGACCTTCGGGCCTCGCGCTATAGGGTTGGCCGATGGCTGATTAGCTAGTTGGTGGGGTAAAGGCCTACCAAGGCGACGATCAGTAGCTGGTCTGAGAGGACGACCAGCCACACTGGGACTGAGACACGGCCCAGACTCCTACGGGAGGCAGCAGTGGGGAATTTTGGACAATGGGCGAAAGCCTGATCCAGCAATGCCGCGTGTGTGAAGAAGGCCTTCGGGTTGTAAAGCACTTTTGTCCGGAAAGAAATCCTTGGTTCTAATATAACCGGGGGATGACGGTACCGGAAGAATAAGCACCGGCTAACTACGTGCCAGCAGCCGCGGTAATACGTAGGGTGCGAGCGTTAATCGGAATTACTGGGCGTAAAGCGTGCGCAGGCGGTTTGTTAAGACCGATGTGAAATCCCCGGGCTCAACCTGGGAACTGCATTGGTGACTGGCAAGCTAGAGTATGGCAGAGGGGGGTAGAATTCCACGTGTAGCAGTGAAATGCGTAGAGATGTGGAGGAATACCGATGGCGAAGGCAGCCCCCTGGGCCAATACTGACGCTCATGCACGAAAGCGTGGGGAGCAAACAGGATTAGATACCCTGGTAGTCCACGCCCTAAACGATGTCAACTAGTTGTTGGGGATTCATTTCCTTAGTAACGTAGCTAACGCGTGAAGTTGACCGCCTGGGGAGTACGGTCGCAAGATTAAAACTCAAAGGAATTGACGGGGACCCGCACAAGCGGTGGATGATGTGGATTAATTCGATGCAACGCGAAAAACCTTACCTACCCTTGACATGGTCGGAATCCTGCTGAGAGGTGGGAGTGCTCGAAAGAGAACCGGCGCACAGGTGCTGCATGGCTGTCGTCAGCTCGTGTCGTGAGATGTTGGGTTAAGTCCCGCAACGAGCGCAACCCTTGTCCTTAGTTGCTACGCAAGAGCACTCTAAGGAGACTGCCGGTGACAAACCGGAGGAAGGTGGGGATGACGTCAAGTCCTCATGGCCCTTATGGGTAGGGCTTCACACGTCATACAATGGTCGGAACAGAGGGTTGCCAACCCGCGAGGGGGAGCTAATCCCAGAAAACCGATCGTAGTCCGGATTGCACTCTGCAACTCGAGTGCATGAAGCTGGAATCGCTAGTAATCGCGGATCAGCATGCCGCGGTGAATACGTTCCCGGGTCTTGTACACACCGCCCGTCACACCATGGGAGTGGGTTTTACCAGAAGTGGCTAGTCTAACCGCAAGGAGGACGGTCACCACGGTAGGATTCATGACTGGGGTGAAGTCGTAACAAGGTAGCCGTATCGGAAGGTGCGGCTGGATCACCTCCTTTCCAGAGCTTCTCGCAAAGTTGAGCGCTCACGCTTATCGGCTGTAAATTAAAGACAGACTCAGGGGTCTGTAGCTCAGTCGGTTAGAGCACCGTCTTGATAAGGCGGGGGTCGTTGGTTCGAATCCAACCAGACCCACCATTGTCTGACGTGTCGGTGGTCGTTAGCGCTTCAGCGCTGACGAATACCTCTACCGCTAGGCTGAAACCTGAGATCTCTGTACACATGGGGGCATAGCTCAGCTGGGAGAGCACCTGCTTTGCAAGCAGGGGGTCGTCGGTTCGATCCCGTCTGCCTCCACCAATCACCAACGCTAAGGGCTTGGTTCAGACACTGAACCGAGAATTTTGCATTGGCGATTGAGCCAGTCAGAGTGATATGAGTAACACCATATCGGCTGTCGTTCTTTAACAATCTGGAAGAAGTAAGTAATTTGGATAGCGGAAGCGTCTATGAGATGGACGTGAAAGTTATCCGGGTTGTGATTGTATCGATGTATCTCAAGATGATTCGAACTCTATGTTTGACTCAATTGGAATACGGCACAACGCGAGAACTCAACCTGTAACGAGACAGACTCGTTATAGGGTCAAGCGAACAAGTGCATGTGGTGGATGCCTTGGCGATCACAGGCGATGAAGGACGCGGTAGCCTGCGAAAAGCTACGGGGAGCTGGCAAACGAGCTTTGATCCGTAGATGTCCGAATGGGGAAACCCACTCCTTTTGGAGTATCCATGGCTGAATACATAGGCCATGCGAAGCGAACGCGGTGAACTGAAACATCTAAGTAACCGCAGGAAAAGAAATCAACCGAGATTCCCAAAGTAGTGGCGAGCGAAATGGGATGAGCCTTGTACTCTTTATTTGTATTGTTAGCCGAACGCTCTGGAAAGTGCGGCCATAGCAGGTGATAGCCCTGTAGGCGAAAACAGTATGAAAGAACTAAGTGTACGACAAGTAGGGCGGGACACGTGAAATCCTGTCTGAAGATGGGGGGACCATCCTCCAAGGCTAAATACTCGTGATCGACCGATAGTGAACCAGTACCGTGAGGGAAAGGCGAAAAGAACCCCGGGAGGGGAGTGAAATAGATCCTGAAACCGCATGCATACAAACAGTCGGAGCCTCGTAAGGGGTGACGGCGTACCTTTTGTATAATGGGTCAGCGACTTACGTTCAGTAGCAAGCTTAACCGTATAGGGCAGGCGTAGCGAAAGCGAGTCCGAATAGGGCGTTCAGTTGCTGGGCGTAGACCCGAAACCAAGTGATCTATCCATGGCCAGGATGAAGGTGCGGTAACACGTACTGGAGGTCCGAACCCACTAACGTTGAAAAGTTAGGGGATGAGCTGTGGATAGGGGTGAAAGGCTAAACAAACTTGGAAATAGCTGGTTCTCTCCGAAAACTATTTAGGTAGTGCCTCGTGTCTCACCTTCGGGGGTAGAGCACTGTCATGGTTGGGGGGTCTATTGCAGATTACCCCGCCATAGCAAACTCCGAATACCGAAGAGTGCAATCACGGGAGACAGACATCGGGTGCTAACGTCCGGTGTCAAGAGGGAAACAACCCAGACCGCCAGCTAAGGTCCCCAAATATAGCTAAGTGGGAAACGAAGTGGGAAGGCTAAAACAGTCAGGAGGTTGGCTTAGAAGCAGCCACCCTTTAAAGAAAGCGTAATAGCTCACTGATCGAGTCGTCCTGCGCGGAAGATGTAACGGGGCTAAGCTATATACCGAAGCTGCGGATGCGTGCTTTGCACGCATGGTAGGAGAGCGTTCCGTAAGCCTGCGAAGGTGCGTTGAAAAGCGTGCTGGAGGTATCGGAAGTGCGAATGCTGACATGAGTAGCGATAAAGGGGGTGAAAGGCCCCCTCGCCGTAAGCCCAAGGTTTCCTACGCAACGTTCATCGGCGTAGGGTGAGTCGGCCCCTAAGGCGAGGCAGAAATGCGTAGCTGATGGGAAGCAGGTCAATATTCCTGCACCATTGTTAGATGCGATGGGGGGACGGATCGCGGAAGGTTGTCCGGGTGTTGGAAGTCCCGGTCGCTGCATTGGAGAAGGCACTTAGGCAAATCCGGGTGCGTAATTCAAGGGTGTGGCGCGAGCTCCTTAGGGAGCGAAGCAATTGGAAGTGGTTCCAAGAAAAGCCTCTAAGCTTCAGTCTAACGATGACCGTACCGCAAACCGACACAGGTGGGCGAGATGAGTATTCTAAGGCGCTTGAGAGAACTCGGGAGAAGGAACTCGGCAAATTGGTACCGTAACTTCGGGATAAGGTACGCCCTTGTAGCTTGATGCGCCTGCGCGCAGAGGGTGAAGGGGTTGCAATAAACTGGTGGCTGCGACTGTTTAATAAAAACACAGCACTCTGCAAACACGAAAGTGGACGTATAGGGTGTGACGCCTGCCCGGTGCCGGAAGATTAAATGATGGGGTGCAAGCTCTTGATTGAAGTCCCGGTAAACGGCGGCCGTAACTATAACGGTCCTAAGGTAGCGAAATTCCTTGTCGGGTAAGTTCCGACCTGCACGAATGGCGTAACGATGGCCACACTGTCTCCTCCCGAGACTCAGCGAAGTTGAAGTGTTTGTGATGATGCAATCTACCCGCGGCTAGACGGAAAGACCCCATGAACCTTTACTGTAGCTTTGCATTGGACTTTGAACCGATCTGTGTAGGATAGGTGGGAGGCTATGAAACCGGAACGCTAGTTTCGGTGGAGCCGTCCTTGAAATACCACCCTGGTTTGTTTGAGGTTCTAACCTTGGCCCGTGATCCGGGTCGGGGACAGTGCATGGTAGGCAGTTTGACTGGGGCGGTCTCCTCCCAAAGCGTAACGGAGGAGTACGAAGGTACGCTAGGTACGGTCGGAAATCGTGCTGATAGTGCAATGGCATAAGCGTGCTTAACTGCGAGACCGACAAGTCGAGCAGGTGCGAAAGCAGGTCATAGTGATCCGGTGGTTCTGTATGGAAGGGCCATCGCTCAACGGATAAAAGGTACTCTGGGGATAACAGGCTGATACCGCCCAAGAGTTCATATCGACGGCGGTGTTTGGCACCTCGATGTCGGCTCATCTCATCCTGGGGCTGTAGCCGGTCCCAAGGGTATGGCTGTTCGCCATTTAAAGAGGTACGTGAGCTGGGTTTAAAACGTCGTGAGACAGTTTGGTCCCTATCTGCCGTGGGCGTTGGATATTTGAAGGGGGCTGCTCCTAGTACGAGAGGACCGGAGTGGACGAACCTCTGGTGTACCGGTTGTCACGCCAGTGGCATCGCCGGGTAGCTATGTTCGGAAGAGATAACCGCTGAAAGCATCTAAGCGGGAAACTCGCCTTAAGATGAGATATCCCTGGGGACTAGATCCCCTTGAAGGGTCGTTCGAGACCAGGACGTTGATAGGTCAGGTGTGTAAGCGCAGTAATGCGTTCAGCTAACTGATACTAATTGCCCGTAAGGCTTGATCCTATAACAAGTCTGTTTCGCGCTAACAGAGCGCGTCGGACAAGTTGGATTCTCGTGTGTGATACACACAACTCAAAATTACTGCTTCTTCCCAGATTGGTCGCGTTGCGAAGCAACGTGACAACCCTCTTTGCCTGATGACCATAGCGAGTCGGTCCCACCCCTTCCCATCCCGAACAGGACCGTGAAACGACTCTACGCCGATGATAGTGCGGATTCCCGTGTGAAAGTAGGTAATCGTCAGGCTCCCTAAGCCAGAAACCCCCGCCCGAAAAGGCGGGGGTTTTTGCATTTCGGCGGCGGAAAAGAGCGGTGGCAGCGAGCGGGGCGCGGCGGCTCGGCGGGCCGGCCATGTCGGCCTCTCGAATGCAAATGCGCGGGGTATTCCGAGTGTGCTCAAGCAATCGGATTCCCCCTGTTGTCGCTCAAGTTGTAACGCCCACCCGCCAGATTCCGTCATCCTGATCAGTTCACGGGCCTATTCGTCTCTATCTCCGATCAAACCTGCGATCCGGGTCGACGTAGCGAAACCGCGATCAAGGTTGCTTCCGCACCCGTACCACCGCACCGGCCGTTCGAAGCCGCTCCACCGTCGATATTCACATCCTCCGTTACTGCTTTTCTCCAAAATAGACGGGAAATTCATACGAATTGACGTCTTATTCGGCCCGTCCACGTAAAATTTGCGAATCCTCTCTACCCAGATGCATTCGGAACGATGAACGCCGCCACTCAGATAGCTCGGGCCGTATGCCCACACGATTGTCCGGACACGTGCGCAATGCGCGTGACCGTCGAAAACGGCCGGGCGATCAAGGTCACGGGCGATCCCGGCCATCCGCCCACGCAAGGCGTGTTGTGTACGAAAGTCAGCCGATATGCAGACCGCGTTCATCATCCGGACCGTCTTACCGTTCCGCTCAAGCGCGTCGGCGCGAAGGGAGAAGGGCGTTTCGCGCCGATCAGCTGGAGCGAAGCGTTCGACGAGATTGGTCGCCGCCTCGGTGAAATCGCCGCGCGCGCGCCGGAGGCGATCGTGCCGTACAGCTATGCGGGAACGATGGGGCTTGTGCAGGGCGAAGGCATTGCGCAGCGGTTCTTCCACAAACTCGGCGCGTCGCGGCTCGAGCGGGCAATTTGCTCCGCGGCCGGCGCGGCAGGGCTGCGCTATACGTACGGCGGAAGCGTCGGCATGCATCTCGAGCATTTCGAGGAAAGCGAGCTGATCCTGATCTGGGGCGCCAATCCCATCGCATCGAGCCTGCATTTCTGGACCCGCGCGCAGGAAGCCAAGCGTCGCGGCGCCCGTCTGGTTGCGATCGATCCGTACCGCTCGCTCACGGCGGAGAAATGTCACCAGCACATCGCTTTGAAACCGGGCACCGATGGTGCGTTCGCGCTCGGGATGATGCATGTGCTGATTACCGAAGATCTGCTCGATCACGACTACATCGCGTGTCATACGCTTGGCTTCGATGCGCTCAAGGCGCGAGCCCTGTCCTATCCGCCGGAACGCGTCGCACGGATCTGCGGCATCGAAGCGTCGGAGCTGATCGAACTCGCACGTCGTTACGGCGCGACCCGCAAGGCAGCGATCCGCCTCAATTACGGCATGCAGCGCGTACGCGGCGGCGGCAATGCCGTGCGCGCGGTCGCGAGCCTGCCTGCGCTGACCGGCGCGTGGCGCGATCGGGCCGGCGGGTTGCTGCTGTCGTCGTCGGAATCGGCGCCGGTCAATCGGGCGGCGCTGCTGCGCCCCGATCTGATGCCCGGCTGGCCGCACAAGCTGCCGCGCATCATCAACATGAACGCGATCGGCGACGCGTTGCTGAATCCGGGCGATGCGGCTTTCGGGCCGAAAGTCGAAGCGGTGATTGTCTACAATTCGAATCCGGTCGCGGTCGCGCCCGACTCGTCGAAAGTAGCGGCGGGGTTCGCGCGAGAAGATCTGTTCACGGTCGTTCTCGAGCACTTCAAGACAGATACGGCCGATTTCGCCGACATTGTGTTGCCGGCCACGACCCAGCTCGAGCATCTCGACGTCCACAAGTCGTACGGCCACACCTATGTGATGGCGAATCTGCCGGCGATTCCACCGGTCGGCGACGCACGGCCGAACACTGAAATCTTTCGTGGCATTGCCCGCAGCATGGGGCTCGACGAGCCCGCGCTTTTCCACAGCGATGAAGAGGTCGCGCAGGCCGCGCTCCGTTGGGACGACCCGGCGCTCGACAGCAATTGGGATACGTTGAAGCGTGCCGGCTGGCTGAAGCTCAAGGTGGCGGACGCGCCTTTCGCGAATGGCGGCTTCCGTACGCCGTCCGGCAAATGCGAGTTCCATAGCGCGCGACTCGAACAGATGGGCATGGACCCGGTGCCCGATTACCTGCCGCCGTTCGAATCAGCGGAGGCCGCGCCCGAACTCGCCGCCCGCTATCCGCTCGCCATGATTTCGCCGCCTGCACGGCATTTCCTGAACAGCACGTTCGTCAACGTGGAGAGCCTGCGCAGCACGGAAGGCCAGCCGCATCTCGACTTGCACCCGGCCGACGCCGATGCGCGCGGCATCCGGGAGGGCGATGTCGTGCGCATCTTCAACGACCGCGGCTCGATGCAGGCGGTCGCGAGAGTGACCGATCGCGCGCGGGAGGGGCTCGTCGTCGGGCTGTCGATCTGGTGGAAGAAATTATCGGCGGATGGGCGCAATGCGAACGAAGTGACGAGCCAGGCGCTGACCGATCTCGGCAACTCGGCGACGTTTTACGATTGTCTCGTCGAAGTTGAGCGGATTTGACCGAACTTCGAGATATGATCAGACGAAATCATTCGAAAGTTGGAAGTGGGCATCTAACCCTGTTGTCTCGGGACGGGCGAGCCGTTACGATGCGTTTTAGCACGACCATTCGAAAATCTGTGAGGAGACGCGCAGTATGGACAAAATTTGGCTGAAATCGTACCCACCCGGCGTTCCAGCCGAAATTGACGCGTCCCCGTATCCTTCCATTCCGGATCTCCTCGACGAAAGCTTCAGGCAATATCGCGACCGCAAGGCGTTCGTCTGCATGGGCAAGAGCATCACGTACGGCGAGCTCGATGCGCTGTCGCGCCAGTTCGGCGCGTGGCTGCAGTCGCGCGGTCTGACGCGCGGCGCGCGCGTCGCCCTCATGATGCCGAACGTGCTGCAATATCCGGTGGCGATCGTCGCGGTGCTGCGCGCAGGCTACACCGTCGTCAACGTCAACCCGCTCTATACGCCGCGCGAGCTCGAACATCAGCTGAAGGACAGCGGGGCGGAGGCGATCGTCATCCTCGAGAACTTCGCGTCGACGTTGCAGGCCGTCATCGCCAATACCGCGGTCAAGCATGTGGTGGTCGCGTCGATGGGTGACCTGCTGGGCATCAAGGGCTGGCTGGTCAATTACGTCGTGCGCAACGTGAAGAAGATGGTGCCGGCCTGGCAGCTTCCGTCGTTTACGCGCTTCAAGGCCGCGCTGTCGGAAGGCGCCCGCCAGACCTTCAAGCCGCAGAAGCTCGGCCCCGACGACGTCGCGTTCCTCCAGTACACGGGCGGTACGACGGGTGTCGCGAAGGGCGCGACGCTGCTGCACCGGAACATCGTGTCGAACGTGCTGCAGGCCGGCGCGTGGCACCATCCCGCACACGAGAAGTACCCCGACGTGAAGCAGTTCGTGACGGTCGTCGCGCTGCCGCTCTATCACGTGTTTGCGCTGACGGTCTGCGGTTTCCTGACGATGCGCACGGGCGGCATGGGTATCCTGATTCCGAACCCGCGCGACATCGGCGGCATGATCAAGGAGCTGAAGGGTTACCAGATCTCGACGATCCCGGCCGTCAACACGCTGTACAACGCGCTGCTGAACCATCCCGAATTCAACCAGCTCGACCTGTCGAAGCTTGCGATCGCCAACGGCGGCGGCATGGCGATCCAGGAAGGCGTTGCGAAGCGCTGGTATGAGAAGACCCATACGGCGATCGTCGAAGGGTATGGCCTGTCCGAAACGTCGCCGGTTGCCACCTGCAATCCCGTGACGGCGACCGAGTACAGCGGGACGATCGGCCTGCCGCTGCCGTCGACCGAGATTGCCATTCGCGACGATGCCGGCACCGACGTCGCGCTCGGCGAGCCGGGCGAGATCTGCATCCGCGGACCGCAGGTCATGGCCGGCTACTGGAACCGTCCGGATGAAACCGCGAAGGTCATGTTCCCGGACGGTTTCTTCAAGACCGGCGACGTCGGCGTGATGGACGCGCGCGGTTATGTGAAGATCGTCGACCGGAAGAAGGACATGATCCTGGTATCCGGCTTCAACGTGTATCCGAACGAGGTCGAGGACGTGGTGGCGTCCCACCCGGGCGTGTTCGAGGTGGCGGCGGTCGGCGTGCCGGACGAGCACTCGGGCGAAGCCGTGAAGCTGTTCGTCGTGAAGAAGGATCCGGCGCTTACTGACAAGGACATCCTCGCGTACTGCAAGGAGCGGCTCACCGGCTACAAGCGGCCGAAACTCGTCGAGTTCCGCACGGAGCTGCCGAAGACGAACGTTGGCAAGATCCTGCGGCGCGAATTGCGCGACGGACGCGCGTAACACCGAAGTCGAACAACGAGCCCGGCCTGTGCCGGGCTTTTTCGTTTGTGATGCCGGCATCGGGGCTGCGACGCACCGATTCGGCTATCGCCGGAACGACGCGCGTTCGACCGGGCGCGTCGCAGCCGATGGAACGCCTCAACCGGGTTGCCCACGCTGAATGGCGCTCGGCGCATTCCGCGAGCAATCGGCTAAGGCGCGCGCGTCGATGGAGCCCCGCGAACGATACGTTGCAGTCAACGCGGCGTGCTCCGACCGTTCCGTTCCCGGCTTCGCTTCCCGGCGCCAAAAAGAAAAAGGCGCCCGAAGGCGCCTTCAATATGCTGCGGCTTGTCAGGCAAGCTGATTAGAACTTGTGACGGATGCCGACTCGGGCTGCGACCTGGTTGCTGGTCGTCGACGGGTCGAGACCGTTGATCGAAGCATGTGCCTGAACGACGTTGCCTGCCGCGTCGAGCGCGTTGCCCGATGCATGCTGGTACACGCCGATCACGTAGACGTCCGTGCGCTTCGACAGGAAGTAGTCGACGCCCAGCGAACCCTGGTGGTACTTGGCTGCCGAGTTGCCGTCGATCTTGCTGCCTTGCGTGTAGTCATACGCGGCGCCGACGATCAGCGCCGGGGTCAGCTGATACTTGAAGTTGATTTCGCCGTTGTTGAACGTCGCGGTCTGGTTCACGAACGGACCAACCGAGAAGCCCTTGAACTTCGTGTTCGAGTACGTCGCGCCGATCGTCGCTGCGCCGAACGTATACGCACCGCCCGCGCCGATGACCTGGTACGTGTTCGCGCTGTTCGCGTACGCGCCGTAGACCGGCGACGACACGGCCGTCGCGGCAGCCGACGCGCCGGTGTTGAACATGCCGCCGAAGTTTGCCGGCGTGCGTGCGTTCAAGTAGCCGACACCCAACACCAGCGGGCCGTTGTTGTAACCGGCGCCGAGCGACCAGACCTGGTTCTTCGAGAACTGGCCGGCTTGACCGCCGAAGCTGTACATGCCGCCGAACGAGAAGCCGCCGTAGGTCGGGCTCGTGTACTTGACCGCGTTGTTCACACGGTATGCGTTGTTGAAGTTGTCGAGGTCGCCCGGGTGAGCAGCGATGTAGCCGCCCCACTGGTCGCCTGCCTCGAGCGGGCCGACGAAGTCGACGACGGAGTCGTACTGACGACCCAGCGTGACCGTACCGAACTGGCTCGACAGGCCGACGTAAGCCTGGCGGCCGAACATCAGGCCGCCTTGGCCGAGCTTGCCTGAGTTGACGTCAAAACCGTTCTCGAGCACGAAGATCGCCTTCAGGCCGCTGCCCAGATCTTCAGTACCGCGCAGGCCGAAGCGGCTGCCTTGCATCACGCCGCTCGACAGACCGTACAGGTGGCCGCCCTTCGCGTTGTTGTTGAAGATGAAGCCTTCATCGATGATGCCGTAAAGCGTCACGCTGCTTTGCGCATGAGCTGCGCCAGCGAACGCGCCCAGCGCGACGAGCGCGAGAAGCGACTTTTTCATTAACGGATCTCCAAGAATCACTGAATTTTTTTGGCGGGGCGGATAGTTGTTGTGTTGACGGGCCCCATCAACTTCGCAAGAAGTCGCACGTAATGTAGCAAAACCGATTTTTCGGACAAAGCGAAATGCCGTGGCTCAAGGTCGCCATGTTTCCTTTATGCAACAATGGTTAAAATCACGGGTTAACCGCAATTTCCGCTGAATAATCAAGTCGGTTACGCAGCGGAGCACGTGCCTTTGCCGCCCGCGGCGGCACACGCAGCCAGGAGAACAGGATGGTGTTGGATGAACTGATCAGCGAATTCGATCGCGGCTTGCGATCGCTGACCGGCATTAGCCGGATGAGCCGCCCGGTGCCCGTGCCGGCGGAGCCGCCCGCCGGCGAACTGACGCCCGCGGAGCGCGCGCATGCCGCCGGGCTGATGCGCGTGAACCACGTCGGCGAGGTCTGTGCGCAGGCGCTTTATCAGGCGCAGAAGCTGACCGCGCGCTCGTCGTCGTCGAAAGCGATGTTCGAGGAAGCTGCACGCGAGGAGGAGGATCACCTCGCGTGGACCGCACATCGGCTGAAGGAGCTCGATTCGCGTCCGAGCCTGCTCAACCCGCTGTGGTACGCCGGCGCGCTCGTGGTCGGCGTCGCGGCTGGCACGCTGGGCGACAAGGTCAGCCTCGGCTTCATGGCGGAGACGGAGCGTCAGGTCGAGAGCCATCTCGACGGGCACCTTTCCGAGTTGCCGGCCCCCGATACGGCGTCGCGCGCGATCGTCGAGCAGATGCGGCTCGACGAGGTCAAGCACGGCAAGGCCGCGACCGACGCCGGCGGGGTCGAACTGCCGCTGCCCGCGCGGATGCTGATGCGCGCCGCGTCGAAAGTCATGACGAGCACAGCGTACTATCTCTGAAATCCGGACCGGGGCGACGCACGACGTCGCTCCGGTCCGCCGATCCCGATGCCGCCCGTTTTTTCCGCGTTTTCCCGCCCCCGAAAGTCCCGTCCGCACACCAGTCTGGCCCGCCTTTCTCACGTATCACCTTCACAAGCTTCCCTAGCCCATTCATTTATAACGGTTTTTGGAATGAGGGGTGGCATGAGCATGTGCGCGTAAGTCCTTGTTCTAACTAACAAAATTCGTCAAAAAACCGGGCCGCTCCCTTGACCGTGCCAAACCCTTCCTCTAAAGTGGGAGACAGTGTGAGAAAGTGTATTTTTGTGTGATTTGGCGGGCTGTTCGGGCTAAATTCTTGAGCGTTGGGCGGGTGCTTCGGTGCCCTGAACGGGAGAGCGGAAAGTGTTCCAAGGGGCGTCGGCGCTGACGCTCGATGCGAAAGGGCGGATGTCGGTGCCGTCTCGCTATCGCGAAGCGCTGCAAGGACAGGCAGAAGGACGGGTGACTGTGACCAAGCACCCGGACGGCTGCCTGTTGCTGTTTCCGCGCCCCGAATGGGAAGTATTCCGCGCCAAGATCGCCGCGCTGCCGATGGACGCCCATTGGTGGCGACGAATTTTTCTCGGCAATGCGATGGATGTCGATCTCGACAGCGCGGGCCGGATTCTCGTATCGCCCGAGCTGCGGATGGCAGCCGGACTGGAAAAGGAAGTCATGTTGTTGGGAATGGGTAGTCACTTCGAGCTGTGGGATTCGCAGACCTACATCGCGAAGGAGCAGGCGGCGATGGCGCAGGGCATGCCCGATGCGCTCAAGAACTTTACGTTCTGATTGCGGTGACGGAGACGCCCGCGATGGGAAATGAATTGCAGCATCGGACCGTGCTGTTGGACGAAGCAGTCGAGTCGCTCGTGACGCGGCCGGACGGCATTTATGTCGACGGCACGTTCGGGCGCGGCGGCCATAGCGGCGCGGTACTCGCGCGACTGGCGGAGGCCGGCCGGCTGATCGCGTTCGACAAGGATCCGAGGGCGATCGAGACAGCGCAGCGCATCGAGGATGCGCGCTTCTCGATCGTGCATGACAGCTTTGCATCGATGCGCGACGCGCTTGCGGCGCGCGGTATCGAGAAGGTGTCGGGTGTGTTGCTGGACCTGGGCGTGTCTTCGCCGCAGGTGGACGATCCGGCGCGCGGCTTCAGCTTTCGCGCCGATGGCCCGCTGGACATGCGAATGGATCCGACGCGTGGGGAGTCGGCGGCCGAGTGGCTCGCGCGGGCTTCGGTGCAGGAATTGACGGAGGTGATACGGGATTATGGGGAAGAACGGTTTGCTTTTCAGATTGCAAAGGCGCTTGTTGCTCGCCGGGCAGAGTCCGACCGTCTTGGGCCTCTCGACACCACGGGCGAGCTTGCCCAAATCGTGGGTCACGTCGTCAAAACCCGTGAGAAGGGCAAGGATCCGGCAACCCGCACCTTTCAGGCTATACGGATTCACGTCAATCAAGAGCTTGCGGACCTGCAAGTCGTACTAGACGCGGCATTGTCGTTGCTGGAGCAAGGGGGGCGGCTGGTGGTCATCAGCTTTCATTCACTCGAGGACCGGATCGTCAAGCGATTCATGCAGGCGCACGCGAGTGCGCCCGCGGTCGATCGTCGCCTGCCGATCCGTGCCGTCGACCTCCCGAGCCCGCCGCTCAAGATAATCAGCCGTCAATTCCCGAGCGAAGCGGAAGTCGTCGCGAATCCGCGCGCCCGGTCGGCCGTGATGCGCATCGCGGAGCGCGTCACGCCATGAGCCGCTTCAATATCTTCCTGCTGATCATCGTGATGGGCTGCGCGCTGTCGGTCGTCAACTCGACGAACCAGCAGCGCCAGATCTTCATCCAGCTGCAGCGCGCGCAGTCGCAGGAGCGTCAGCTCCAGCAGGACTATGCGCAGCTTCAATATCAGCAGAGCGCGCTGTCGAAGACGTCGCGCATCGAGCAACTCGCGAACGATTCGCTGAAGATGCAGCCGATCACGACGGGCCGCACCCAATACCTGACGCTGCCGCCGGGCGCCGTGAAGGCGATCGACGCGCCGATTCCCGCCTCGGCCGACGCGGCCACCAAGGGTAAGGGGGGCGCGCGATGAAGCCGTCGCAAAAGCGCCAGGACGTGAAATTCTCGTCGAGCCCCGTGCTCGGCGTGCACCTGCCGATGTGGCGCTCGAAACTCGTCGTGTTCATGCTGTTCATGGCGTTCGTCGCGCTCGCCGCGCGGGCGTTCTGGATCCAGGGGCCCGGCAACGCGTTCTATCAGAAGCAGGGCGAAAGCCGCTATCAGCGCACGCTCGAGCTGCCCGCCACGCGCGGCAAGATCCTCGACCGTAACGGGCTCGTGCTCGCGACGAGTCTGCCCGTGCGTGCGATCTGGGCGATTCCGGACGCCGTGCCGGACGATCTCGGCGCGGACAAGATCAACCAGCTCGGCAAGCTCCTCGGCATGACGCCGAAGGAACTGCGCGTGAAGCTGTCGGAAGACAAGGGTTTCGTCTATGTAAAGCGCCAGGTGCCGATCGACGTCGCGGACAAGGTCGCCGCGCTCGATATCCCCGGTATCTATCAGCGCAACGAGTACAAGCGCTTTTATCCGGAAGGCGAGATCACCGCCCACCTGATCGGCTTCACGAACGTCGAGGACGAAGGTCAGGAAGGCGTCGAGCTCGGCGACCAGAAAATGCTGTCCGGCACGTCCGGCGTGCGCCGCGTGATCAAGGACCGGCTGGGGCACATCGTCGAGGACGTCGCCGAACAGATTCCCCCGCACAACGGGACGGACGTCGGCCTGTCGATCGACAGCAAGATCCAGTACATCGCCTATGCGAACCTGAAGGCCGCCGTCGAGAAGTTCAAGGCGAAGGCCGGCGCGGCGATGGTCGTCGACGTGCGCACCGGCGAGGTGCTCGCGCTGGTCAACTATCCGACCTACAACCCGAACGACCGTACGCGCCTGACGGGCGAGCAGCTGCGCAACCGGATCCTCACCGACGTGTTCGAGCCGGGCTCGATCATGAAGCCGTTCACGGTGTCGCTCGCGCTCGACCTGCATCGCGTGACGCCGAACACGCTCGTCGAGACGGGCAACGGCCACTTCGTGCTCGACGGCGCGCCGATCACCGATGATGCGGGCTTCGGCACGCTGACGGTCGGCGGCGTGATCCAGAAGTCGAGCAACATCGGCGCGACGAAGATCGCGATGACGATGCGGCCCGAGGAAATGTGGAATATGTACACGAGCATCGGCCTCGGCCAGGCGCCGAAGGTCGGTTTCCCGGGCGCCGCGGCCGGCCGCCTGCGTCCGTGGAAGAGCTGGCGCCGCATCGAGCAGGCGACGATGTCGTACGGCTATGGCCTGTCGGTGTCGCTGTTCCAGCTTGCGCGCGCGTACACCGCGATCGCGCACGACGGCGAGATGATGCCGGTCACCATTTTCAAGACCGACCCCAACCAGCAGATCACCGGCACGCAGGTATTCACGCCGACCACCGCGCGCGAAGTGCGCACGATGCTCGAGACCGTGGTCGCGCCGGGCGGTACGTCGCCGGACGCCGCGGTGCCGGGTTATCGCGTCGGCGGCAAGAGCGGTACCGCGTACAAGCATGAAGGCCACGGCTACACGCGCAAGTACCGCGCGTCGTTCGTCGGGATGGCGCCGATGCCGAATCCGCGCATCGTCGTTGCGGTGTCGGTCGACGAACCGACCGCCGGCAGCCACTTCGGCGGCCAGGTGTCGGGCCCCGTATTCTCTGCGATCGCCGGCGATACGATGCGCGCGCTGAACGTGCCGCCGAACATGCCGATCAAGCAGCTGGTCGTGTCCGACGACGCGCCGGGCGCGCCCGCCAAGCCGGGCCCGCAAAAGCTCGCCGCGGGCAGCGGTGCGAAGCATATGATCGTATCCAGCACGACACGTAATTCACCAGGAGTTGTTCGATGAGCGCCGCTCGCAGTTCCCATCCGGCGCATCAGCAGATCGCAGCCGCGCTTGCGTGGCTGCGCCAGCATGTGGCCCCCGCGGCGCAACTGCATGCCGACACGCGCAGCCTGCAGGCCGGCGACGTGTTTCTCGGCTATGCGGTCGACGGGGCAGACAATCGCGCCTTCATTGCCGATGCCGTCGCCCGTGGCGCGGCCGCCGTGCTGTATCAGCCGGAAGGTCTTTCGGCCGCACCGGCCGTGCCCGTCGCACTCGCGGTGCCGGCGCTCGACCAACTGGCCGGCGAGATTGCCAGCGGCTGGTACGGCGACCCGAGCGACAGCCTGCTCGCGATCGGCGTGACCGGCACGAACGGCAAGACGTCGTGCACGCAATGGATCGCCGCCGCGCTGACGGCGCTGCACCAGCCGTGCGCGGTGATCGGCACGCTCGGCAGCGGCATGCACGGGCATCTGGTACCGACCGGCTTCACCACGCCGGACGCGCCGCAGCTGCAGCGAAGCCTCGCGCAGCTGCACGACGCGGGCGCGAAGGCCGTCGCGATGGAAGTGTCGTCGCACGCGCTGCATCAGGGCCGCGTGAATGGCACGGCATTCGACATCGCCGTCTTCACGAACCTCACCCAGGATCACCTCGACTATCACGGCACGTTCGACGCGTACGAAGCCGCGAAGGCGAAGCTGTTCGCGTGGCGCGGCCTGCGCGCGGCGGTCGTCAATCGCGACGACGCAGCCGGCCGCCGCCTGCTCGAGAAGCTGGCCGGCCGCGTGCGCACGATCGCATACGGGATCGGCGACGCGCAGGGGCCCGACGCCGATCGCGAACTGGTCGCGCTCGACGTGCGCGCCACCGCCACGGGCACGGCGTTCCACCTGCGTTCGTCGTGGGGCGACGCGGACGTCGAGGTCGGCACGCTCGGCGCGTTCAACGTCAGCAACCTGCTCGCGGTGCTCGGCTCGCTGCTCGCGGCCGACGTGCCGTTCGACGCGGCGGTCGCGGAGATCGCACGGCTCGAGTCCGTCAATGGCCGCATGCAGCGCCTGGGCGGCCGGCTGCAGAACGACGAACCGCTGGTCGTGATCGACTATGCGCATACGCCCGATGCGCTCGAGAAGACGCTCGACGCGTTGCGCCCGATCGCGGCCGCGCGCGGCGGCCGGCTCGTTTGCATGTTCGGCTGCGGCGGCGATCGCGATACGACGAAACGCCCGCTGATGGGCGCGATCGCCGAGCGGCTCGCGGACGAAGTCGTCGTCACGAGCGACAACCCGCGCAGCGAAGATCCGCAGCGCATCATCGACCAGGTCGTCGCGGGCATGACGGCGCCCGATCGCGCGCGCCGCATCGAGGATCGCGCAAGCGCGATCCTGCAGGCCGTGCGCGGCGCCGCCCGCGAGGATGTCGTCGTGCTGGCCGGCAAGGGTCACGAGGCGACGCAGGAAATCATGGGCAAGAAGCGCGCGTTCTCCGATCAGGATCACGCACGGCTCGCGCTCGCGGCACGCGCGACGCACGGCAAGGGAGGCGGCGAATGACGATGCTCAGTCTCGGCGAAGCCGCCCGCCTGATTCCCGGCGCCACCGTCCACGGCGATCCGGACACGACGTTCGAGCGCGTGTCGACGGACAGTCGCACGGTCGGCCCGGGCGACTTGTTCGTCGCGCTGAAGGGAGACCGCTTCGACGCGCACGACTTCCTGGGCGACGTGGCTGCGCGTGGCGCAGCCGCGGCCCTCGTCGCGCACGTGCCGGCGGGTCTCGCGATGCCGGTCGTCGAGGGCGGTGAAACGCGTGCCGCGCTCGGCGCGCTCGCACACGGCTGGCGCAAGCGCTTCGCGGTGCCGCTCGTCGCGGTGACGGGCAGCAACGGCAAGACGACCGTCAAGGAAATGATCGCGTCGATCTTCGCGGCGGCAGTCGGCGCCGACGCGCGACTGGCGACGGCCGGCAACCTGAACAACGACATCGGCGTGCCGCTGACGCTGCTGCGCCTGTCCGGCGCGCATCGCGTCGCGGTGATCGAACTCGGGATGAACCACCCGGGCGAGACCGACATCCTCGCGCGCTTCGCGGCACCGACCGTCGCGCTCGTCAACAACGCACAGCGCGAGCACCAGGAATTCATGGCGACGGTCGAAGCCGTTGCGCTCGAGCACGCGGCCGTGATCCACGCGCTGACGCCGGACGGCGTCGCGGTGTTTCCGGCCGACGATGCGTACGCGGGCATCTGGCGCGTCGCGGCGACCGGCAACCCGATCCTCGATTTCGCGCTGCACGATGCCGAACGGCAGGTCGAAGCGCAGGTCACGGGCCGTCTGCACGGCGGCGAGCTTGCGATCGACACGCCGTCGGGCGCGGTGACGGTGCGCCTGCGCGCGCTCGGCGAGCACAACGCACGCAACGCATTGGCGGCGGCGGCGGCTGCGCTCGCGGCGGGCATCGAGCTGGCGGCGATCAAGCAGGGCCTCGAATCGTTCGAACCGGTCAAGGGTCGTCTGCAGGTCCGGCAGGCGGACGTCGGCAGCCTCGCGGGCGCGACGGTCGTCGATGACACCTACAACGCAAACCCTGACTCGATGCGCGCGGCGATCGACGTGCTGGCCGCGCAACCGGCGCCGCGCGTGCTGGTGATCGGCGACATGGGCGAGGTCGGCGACGAAGGCCCGGCATTCCACCGCGAGATCGGCGCGTATGCGCGCGAGCGCGGCATCGATGCGCTGTTCGCGCTTGGCGACGCGTCGCGCGATGCGTGCACGGCGTACGGCGACACGGCCCGCCATTTCGGCGACGTCGGCGCGCTGGTGGCGGCGCTGCTCGCGGCGGGCTACGGCGCACAGGCGACGGTGCTCGTGAAGGGCTCGCGGTACATGAAGATGGAGCGCGTGGTTGACGCGCTGACGAACCAATCCGCGGCGGGCACGGTGCCCGCCGCACACTGAGTAGAAGGAAGGAAGCATGCTGCTGGCGCTGGCGCAATGGCTGCAGGGCGACGCAAGCTTTTTGCGCTTGTTCACGTACCTGACGTTCCGTGCGGTGATGGCTACCATCACCGCGCTCGGGATCGGGCTCGTGTGCGGACCGTGGGTGATCCGCAAGCTGACGCAAATGAAGGTCGGGCAGGCCGTGCGCAAGGATGGCCCGCAGAGCCACCTCGTGAAGTCCGGCACGCCGACGATGGGAGGCGTGCTGATCCTGATCGGCATCGCGGTCGCGACGCTGCTGTGGGGCGACCTGACCAACCGTTTCATCTGGATCGTGATGCTCGTCACGTTCGGTTTCGGCGTGATCGGCTGGGTCGATGACTATCGCAAGGTCGTCTACAAGGACCCGCGCGGGATGTCGTCGCGCGAAAAGTATTTCTGGCAATCGGTGATCGGGCTGTTCGCGGCGGTCTACCTGGCATTCAGCGTGTCCGAGGCGAGCAACGTGCGCGTGTTCGACCTGTTCATGGCGTGGGTGCGCAGCGGTCTGTCGATGGGGCTGCCCGCGCGTGCCGACCTGATGCTGCCGTTCCTGAAGTCGATCAGCTACCCGCTGGGCGTGTGGGGCTTCATCGTGCTGACCTACTTCGTGATCGTCGGCGCGAGCAACGCGGTGAACCTTACCGACGGCCTCGACGGCCTCGTGATCATGCCGGTCGTGCTGGTCGGTGGGTCGCTCGGCGTGTTCGCATACGTGATGGGCAGCTCGGTCTATTCGAAATACCTGTTGTTCCCGCACATTCCGGGCGCGGGCGAACTGCTGATCTTCTGTTCGGCGATGGGCGGGGCAGGGCTCGCGTTCCTCTGGTACAACACGCACCCCGCGCAGGTGTTCATGGGCGACGTCGGCGCGCTGGCGCTCGGCGGCGCGCTCGGCACGGTCGCGGTGATCGTGCGCCAGGAAATCGTGCTGTTCATCATGGGTGGCATCTTCGTCGCGGAAACGCTGTCGGTGATGCTGCAGGTGTCGTGGTTCAAGTACACGAAGAAGCGTTACGGCGAAGGGCGGCGCCTGCTGAAGATGGCGCCGCTGCATCACCATTTCGAATTGTCCGGCTGGAAGGAAACGCAGGTGGTGGTGCGTTTCTGGATCATCACGCTGATGCTGTGCCTGTTCGGTCTGTCCACCCTCAAGTTGCGGTAAAGGAAAGGTAAAAGGATGTCTGGCGAGATGTTTGGAGATCGGCAGCGGCCGATGGTGCTCGTACTGGGGCTCGGGGAATCGGGCCTCGCGATCGCGCGATGGTGCGCGAGGCACGGGTGCCGGCTGCGTATTGCCGATACCCGCGAGGCGCCGCCGAACCTTGCCGCGCTGCAGGCCGAGGGCATCGATGCCGAGTTCGTCGGCGGGCCGTTCACGCCCGCGCTGCTCGACGGCGGCATCGAGATCGTCGGCCTGAGCCCTGGCCTGTCGCCGCTCGAGCCGGCACTCGCCGCGCTGCTCGCGGCCGCGAACGAGCGCGCGATCGCGGTGTGGGGCGAGCTCGAATTCTTCGCGCAGGCGCTGCGCGCGCTCGGCACGAGCGGCTACCAGCCGAAGGTGCTCGCGATCACCGGCACCAACGGCAAGACCACGACGACGAACCTCACGGGCCTGCTGTGCCAGCGTTCGGGCAAGAAGGTCGCCGTCGCCGGCAACATCAGCCCGGCGATGCTCGACCGGCTCGCGGGCGCGATCGACGAGACGGCGCTGCCCGACGTATGGGTGCTCGAACTGTCGAGCTTCCAGCTCGAGACGGCGCGCACGTTCGCGCCCGATGCGGCCGCGATTCTCAACATCACGCAGGATCACCTCGACTGGCATGGCAGCTTCGACGCGTATGCCGCGGCGAAGGGCCGGATCTTCGGCGCGACGACGACGCGCGTGCTCAATCGCGACGATGCGGCCGTGATGAAATTCGCGCCGGCCGCCGGCGCGGCCGATGCGGCGCGCACGGTCACGTTCGGCCTGAACGAACCGACGCAGCAGGGTGACTACGGCCTGTCGCGCGACAACGGCATCGCATGGCTGGTCGAGGCGGTCGACCGCGACGCGCCGGACGAGACGACGAGCCGCCGGCGCAAGCGCGACGGCGCGCATACGCCCGACATCGCGCAAAAGCGCCTGATGCCGGCCGACGCGCTGCGCATTCGCGGGCTGCACAACGCGGCGAACGCGCTGGCCGCGTTCGCGCTCGCGCGTGCGATCGACCTGCCGGCCGCGCCGCTGCTGCACGCGCTGCGCGAATATCGCGGCGAAGCGCATCGCGTCGAAGTGATCGCGACGATCGACGACGTGGACTACGTCGACGACAGCAAGGGAACGAACGTCGGCGCGACGGTGGCCGCGCTCGACGGACTCGCGCAGAAGATCGTGCTGATCGCGGGCGGTGACGGCAAGGGGCAGGATTTCGCGCCGCTCGTCGCGCCCGTCGCGCGGTGGTGCCGCGCGGTGATGCTGATCGGCCGCGATGCGCCGGCGATCCGCGACACGCTCGCCGAGACGGGCGTGCCGCTTGCCGACCACGCGACGCTCGAGGCGGCGGTGCATGCGGCGGCCGACCTCGCGGAGCCGGGCGACGCGGTGCTGCTGTCGCCCGCGTGCGCGAGCCTCGACATGTTCAGGAACTACGCCCACCGCGCTGACGTGTTCCGCGCGGCCGTGGACGAAATCGCCATCGACAAAGGAGCGACGACATGAGCTGGTCCGATCGCCTCGTCTCCCGTTTCAACGACCGGCGCGGCACCGGCGGCAATGCCGCGGGCGGCCGCGTCGCGTCGGCCACGCGCGCCGCGACGGGCGGCCTCGCCAGCGTCGTCAACGGCGTGCGGCCGAGCCGCTCGCGGATGCTGGACTTCGACTACTCGCTGTTGTGGGTCGCGATCGCGTTGCTCGGACTCGGCGTCGTGATGGTGTATTCGGCGTCGATCGCGATGCCCGATTCGCCGAAATACGCGGCGTATCACGATTACGCGTTCCTGATGCGTCACTGCGTGTCGCTCGGCGTCGCGTTCATCGCGGCGGTGATCGCGTTTCGCGTACCGGTGTCGACGTGGGACAAGTACGCGCCGCATCTCTTCCTGATCGCGCTCGTCGGGCTCGTGATCGTGCTGATTCCGCACGTCGGCAAGGGCGTGAACGGCGCGCGCCGCTGGATTCCGCTCGGCATCACGAACATGCAGCCGTCGGAAATCATGAAGCTCGCGGTGACGATCTACGCGGCGAACTACACGGTGCGCAAGCAGGAATACATGCAGAGCTTCGCGAAGGGCTTCCTGCCGATGGCGTTCGCGGTCGGTCTCGTCGGCGCGCTGCTGCTGCTCGAGCCGGACATGGGCGCGTTCATGGTGGTCGCCGCGATCGCGATGGGCGTGCTGTTCCTCGGCGGCGTGAACGGCAAGCTGTTCGGCGGCCTCGTCGCGACGGCGGTCGGCACGTTCACGATGCTCGTGTGGCTGTCGCCGTGGCGTCGCGAGCGGATCTTCGCGTATCTCGATCCGTGGGACGAGCGCTACGCGCAGGGCAAGGCATACCAGCTCACGCACTCGCTGATTGCGTTCGGCCGCGGCGAGTGGTTCGGCGTCGGCCTCGGCGGCAGCGTCGAGAAGCTGAACTACCTGCCTGAAGCGCATACCGACTTCATCCTCGCGGTGATCGGCGAGGAACTCGGCTTCGTCGGCGTACTGGTCGTGATCCTGCTGTTCTACTGGATCGTGCGCCGCGCATTCGAGATCGGCCGTCAGGCGCTCGCGCTCGATCGCACGTTCGCGGGCCTGACCGCGAAGGGCATCGGCATCTGGTTCGGTGCGCAGACGTTCATCAACATGGGCGTGAACCTCGGCCTGCTGCCGACCAAGGGCCTGACACTGCCGCTCGTGAGCTACGGCGGCTCGGGCATTCTGCTGAATTGCGTCGCGCTCGCGGTGCTGCTGCGGGTCGATTACGAAAATCGCGTACTGATGCGGGGAGGGAAGGTATGACCTCCCCGCGTCAGTACGCGATTTCGGCGAAGGCTAACTTCGTGCGCGCAGCGTGCGAAGTCAAGCGTAGCGGCCGTAGCCAAAACATTGATTCATTCTTGCTGATGCGCGGAGGGAAGGTATGACCGCGTCGCGACGCACGCTGATGGTGATGGCAGGCGGCACCGGGGGCCACGTGTTCCCGGGGCTCGCTGTCGCGCACCGGATGGAAGCGGCGGGGTGGCGCGTCGTATGGCTCGGCAATCCGGCCGGGATGGAAGCGACGCTCGTGCCGAAACACGGCATTCCGATGGAATACGTGCGCTTCGGCGGACTGCGCGGCAAGGGCCTGAAGACCAAGCTGACGCTGCCGTTCAACCTGCTGCGCGCGTGCTGGCAGAGCCTCGGCGCATTGCGCCGCGTGCGGCCCGACGTCGTGCTCGGGATGGGCGGCTACATCACGTTCCCGGCGGGCGTGATGGCCGCGCTGTCGGGCCGTCCGCTCGTGCTGCACGAGCAGAATTCGATTGCCGGCCTCGCGAACAAGGTGCTCGCGAAATTCGCGAAGCGCGTGCTCGTCGCGTTCCCCGGCGCGCTGCCGCACGCGGAATGGACCGGCAACCCGATTCGCGCGGAACTTGCGCGCACGGAAACGCCCCAAGCACGCTATGCATCGCGCAGCGGCCCGCTGAACCTGCTGGTGGTCGGCGGCAGCCTGGGCGCGGCCGCACTGAACGAAGTCGTGCCGCGCGCGCTGGCGCTGCTGGCGCCGGGCGAGCGCCCGCGCGTCGTGCACCAGGCCGGCGCGAAGCACATCGACGCGCTGAAGGCGAATTACGAAGCGGCCGGTTTCGCGGGCGGCGACGCCGTGCGGCTCGTGCCGTTCATCGACGACATGGCGAGCGCGTACGCGGCGGCGGATCTCGTGATCTGCCGGTCCGGCGCGATGACGGTGTCGGAGATCGCGGCGGTGGGCGTGGCCGCGCTGTTCGTGCCGTTCCCGTACGCGGTCGACGATCACCAGACGACCAACGCCGCGTTCCTCGCGGATGCGGGCGCGGCGGTGCTGGTGCAACAACGAGACCTGTCGGCGGAGTTGCTCGCCGACTGGCTGCGCGGCCAGTCGCGGGCATCGCTCGCGGACATGGCGGAGCGTTCGCGCTCGCTGGCTAAGCCCGAGGCCACCGACGAAGTCGCGCGCATCTGCGCGAAGGTGGCCGGCGCGAACCTGGAAGAAATTAAATGAAACAACCCCTACGCTCACTTCGTTCGCTGTCACCCAAGGGGGCGGTCAGCCTCCTTGGGGCGGCCCGGCGGAGGCTGACATGAAACACATCGTCAAACAGATTCATTTCGTCGGGATCGGCGGCGCGGGCATGAGCGGCATCGCCGAAGTGCTCGTCAACCTCGGCTACGAGGTCAGCGGCTCGGACCTGTCGCGCAACGCGGTGACCGATCGTCTCGCGGCGCTCGGCGCGCGGATCGCGATCGGCCACGACGCGGCGAACATCGCGGGCGCGAACGCGGTCGTCGTGTCGACGGCCGTGCGCTCGGACAATCCCGAAGTACTGGCCGCACGGCACCAGGGCGTGCCGATCGTGCAGCGCGCGGTGATGCTCGCGGAGCTGATGCGCCTGAAGCAGGGGATCGCGATTGCCGGCACGCACGGCAAGACCACGACGACGAGCCTCGTCGCGAGCGTGCTCGCGGCGGGCGGCCTCGATCCGACCTTCGTGATCGGTGGCCGGCTGATCAGCGCCGGCGCGAACGCGCGGCTCGGCACGGGCGACTTCATCGTCGCCGAGGCCGACGAGTCGGACGCGTCGTTCCTGAACCTGTATCCGGTGATCGAAGTCATCACGAACATCGACGCCGACCACATGGACACCTACGGCCACGATTTCGCGCGGCTCAAGCAGGCGTTCATCGAATTCACGCAGCGCCTGCCGTTCTACGGCAGCGCGGTCGTGTGCGTCGACGATCCGAACGTGCGGCAGATCATCCCGTTCATCTCGAAGCCGGTCGTGCGCTACGGCCTGTCGCCGGATGCGCAGGTGCGCGCCGAAGACATCGACGCGCGCGACGGCCGCATGCACTTCACGGTGATCCGCGAAGGCCGTGCGCCGCTCGCGGTGGTGCTGAACCTGCCGGGCCTGCACAACGTGCAGAACGCGCTCGCGGCGATCGCGATCGCGACCGATCTCGGCGTGTCGGACGACGCGATCCAGCAGGCGCTGGCGGAATTCAACGGCGTCGGCCGGCGCTTCCAGCGCTACGGCGAGGTGCCGAGTGCGGACGGCGGCCAGTACACGCTGATCGACGACTACGGCCACCACCCGGTCGAGATGGCCGCGACGGTCGCGGCCGCGCGCGGCGCGTTTCCGGGCCGCCGCCTCGTGCTGGCGTTCCAGCCGCACCGTTACACGCGCACGCGCGACTGTTTCGACGACTTCGTCAACGTGCTGTCGACGGTCGACGCGCTGGTGCTGACGGAAGTCTATGCCGCCGGCGAAGCGGCGATCTCGACGGCCAACGGCGACGCGCTGTCGCGTGCGCTGCGTGCGGTGGGGAAGGTCGACCCGGTATTCGTCGCGACGGTCGACGACGTGCCGGACGCACTGGCGGGGGTCGCGCGGAACGGCGACGTGGTGATCACGATGGGCGCGGGTTCGATCGGCGGCGTGCCGGCGAAGATCGTGCAGAACACGCAACAGAAGGGATGACATGAGCGGGATCGATCCGAAACGTTTCGGCAAGGTGGCAGTGTTGTTCGGCGGTGAATCCGCCGAGCGCGAGGTGTCGCTTACCTCGGGCCGCCTCGTGCTGCAGGGCCTGCGCGACGCGGGCATCGACGCGCATCCGTTCGACCCGGCAGAGCGGCCGCTGTCGGCGCTGAAGGATGAAGGTTTCGTGCGCGCGTTCAACGCGCTGCACGGCGGCTATGGCGAGAACGGCCAGATCCAGGGCGCGCTCGATTTCTACGGGATCCGCTACACGGGCAGCGGCGTGCTCGGCTCGGCGCTCGGCCTCGACAAGTTCCGCACGAAGCTCGTGTGGCAGCAGACGGGCGTGCCGACGCCGCCGTTCGAGACGGTGATGCGCGGTGACGACTACGCGGTGCGCGCGACGGACATCGTCGCGAAGCTCGGTCTGCCGCTGTTCGTGAAGCCGGCGAGCGAAGGCTCGAGCGTCGCGGTGCTGAAGGTGAAGACGGCCGACGCGTTGCCCGCCGCACTGTCGGAAGCCGCGACGCACGACAAGATCGTGATCGTCGAGAAGAGCATCGAAGGCGGCGGCGAATACACCGCGTGCATCGCCGGCGATCTCGATCTCCCGCTGATCAAGATCGTGCCGGCGGGCGAGTTCTACGACTACCACGCGAAATATGTCGCCGACGATACGCAGTACCTGATTCCGTGCGGGCTGCCGGCGGCGCAGGAAACCGAACTGAAGCGCATTGCGCGCCGCGCGTTCGACGTGCTCGGCTGCACCGACTGGGGCCGGGCGGATTTCATGCTCGACGCCGCCGGCAACGCGTATTTCCTGGAAGTGAACACGGCCCCCGGGATGACCGACCATTCGCTGCCGCCGAAGGCCGCGCGCTCGATCGGCATCGGCTATTCGGAGCTGGTCGTGAAGGTGCTGTCGCTTACGCTCAACGACTGACGCAGGAACGGAACGACGTATGTGGAACAACGTTCGCCAACTCAACCTTGCCGCCAGCGCGCTGTACGCGCTGCTGCTGCTCGTGTTGGCGGCGGCCGGCTGCTACTGGCTGATCCAGCGTCCGACGTTCGCGTTGCGCGAGATCCGGATCGACGGCGACACCGAGCACATCAACTCGCCTACGGTGCGCGCGGGCGTGGTCGGCCGGCTGAAAGGCAATTTCTTCACGGTCGATCTCGACTCGGCGCGTGCCGCGTTCGAGCAGATGCCGTGGGTGCGTCACGCGAGCGTGCGCCGGGTGTGGCCGAATGCGCTGGCTGTCACGCTCGAGGAGTACAAACCGCTCGGGACCTGGGGCAGCGCGCAGCTCGTGAGCGTCGACGGCGAGCTGTTCACCGCGAACCAGGGCGAGCTCGATCAGGAACTGCCGGCCTTCGATGGCCCGGAGGGCAGTGCGAAGGAAGTCGTCACGCGGTATCGCGACTTCGCGAATTGGTTTGCGCCGCTGAAGGCGGCGCCGGAAGAAGTGACGCTGTCGGCGCGCTACGCGTGGACGGTGAAGCTGTCGAACGGCATGCAGGTCGAACTGGGCAAGGAGCGCACCAGCGAGACCCTGCATGACCGGAGCCAGCGCCTCGTCGCCGCGTGGCCGGCTGTCACGGAGCGTTGGGGCAACGACATCGAGTACGCGGACCTGCGTTATCCGAACGGATTCGCGATTCGTGCGGCAGGCATGCGGTTCCTGACCGATACCGACAAGCGCAAGAAGTAACGAGAGATCACACGCAAGAGCACTTTATGAGCAAAGACTACAAGGATCTGCTGGTTTCCCTCGACATCGGCACGTCGAAGGTGGTGGCCATCGTCGCCGAGCTGAAGGGCGAAGGCCATTACGAGGTCATCGGCCTCGGCCAGAGCGAATCGAAAGGTCTGAAGAAGGGCGTGGTGGTCAACATCGAGGCCACCGTGCAGTCGATCCAGCGCGCGCTCGAGGAAGCCGAGCTGATGGCCGACTGCAAGATCACCAACGTGTTCACGGGGATTGCCGGCAGCCACATCCGCAGCTTCAACTCGAGCGGGATGGTCGCGATCAAGGACAAGGAAGTCACGCAGACCGACGTCGCGCGCGTGATCGAGACCGCGAAGGCGATCAATATCCCGACCGATCAGCAGGTGCTGCATATCCTCACGCAGGAATTCATCATCGACGGCCAGGAAGACGTGCGCGAGCCGATCGGGATGAGCGGCATCCGCCTCGAGGTGAAGGTGCACATCGTGACGGGCGCGGTCAGCGCCGCGCAGAACATCGTCAAGTGCGTGCGCCGCTGCGGGCTGGAAGTGAACGACCTGATCCTGCAGCCGCTCGCGTCGTCGCTGGCCGTGCTGACGGAAGACGAGAAGGATCTCGGCGTGGTGCTGGTCGACATCGGCGGCGGCACGACCGACATCGCGATCTTCGCCGAAGGCGCGATCCGTCATACCGCGGTGATTCCGATCGCCGGCGACCAGATCACCAGCGACATCGCGATGGCGCTGCGCACGCCGACGCCGGACGCGGAAGACATCAAGGTCGGCTACGGCATTGCCAAGCAGGCGCTCGCCGATCCGGACGAGATGGTCGAAGTGCCGGGCCTCGGCGAACGCGGTCCGCGCACGCTGTCGCGCCAGGCGCTCGCGGCGGTGATCGAGCCGCGCGTCGAGGAACTGTTCTCGCTCGTGCAGCAGGTCGTGCGCGAGTCGGGTTACGAAGAACTGCTGAGCTCCGGCGTGGTCATTACCGGCGGGGCTTCGATGATGCCGGGCATGGTCGAGCTCGGCGAAGACATTTTCCTGAAACCGGTGCGCATCGGCGCGCCGGAATACGCGGGCGGCCTCGCCGACGTGGTGCGCAATCCGCGCTATTCGACGGCGATGGGCCTGCTCGTCGAAGGCAGTGCGCAGCGCATGCGCGGCCGCAAGGTCGCCGTGCAGTCCGGCAACGCGGGGCAGATCTTCTCGCGGATGAAGGAATGGTTCCTGAGCAATTTTTGAGTACCCCACGGCTCGGTACGCCGAGCCTGCCCCCGAGGGGGCCAGGAAAACGCGGGGCGGCCCGACGTTGTCCTGGGGATGAGCCGAATCGAAATTCGCGCTGGTGCCGGCGGCTGGCGCGCGACAGGGGGTTGCCCGATCTCCTGCCGAATAACGGCCGAGTAGTCTTATTTTCTTGACGGAGGCAACAATGGAATTCGAAATGCTGGAAACCGAAACCAACGGCACCATCATCAAGGTGGTCGGCGTTGGCGGCGCTGGCGGCAATGCCGTTCAGCACATGATCAACCGCGGCGTGCAGGGCGTCGACTTCATCGTGATGAACACGGACGCTCAGGCGCTGTCGCGTTCGCGCGCATCGTCGGTGATCCAGCTGGGCAACACGGGCCTCGGCGCCGGTGCGAAGCCGGAAATGGGCCGTGCCGCGGCGGAAGAAGCGCGTGAGCGCATCGCCGATGCACTGCGTGGCGCGCACATGGTGTTCATCACGGCCGGCATGGGCGGTGGCACGGGCACGGGCGCGGCGCCGGTGGTCGCGCAGATCGCGAAGGAGATGGGCATCCTGACGGTTGGCGTCGTCAGCAAGCCGTTCGAATTCGAAGGCGGCAAGCGCATGCGCGTCGCGGAAGCAGGCTCGCAGCAACTGGAGGATCACGTCGACTCGCTGATCGTCGTTCTGAACGACAAGCTGTTCGACGTGATGGGCGATGACGCCGAGATGGACAAGTGCTTCCAGTGCGCGGACGACGTGTTGAACAACGCGGTCGCAGGCATTGCCGAAATCATCAATGTCGATGGTCTCGTGAACGTCGACTTCGAAGACGTGAAGACGGTGATGGGCGAGCAGGGCAAGGCGATGATGGGCACGGCGACGGTCGCCGGCGTCGATCGCGCACGCCTCGCGGCGGAACAGGCCGTGGCGAGCCCGCTGCTCGAAGGCGTCGATCTGTCGGGCGCGCGCGGCGTGCTGGTCAACATCACGTCGAGCCGTTCGCTGCGCCTGTCGGAAACGCGCGAAGTGATGAACACGATCAAGAGCTACGCGGCGGAAGATGCGACGGTGATCTTCGGTGCGGTGTACGACGACGCGATGGGCGATGCACTGCGCGTGACGGTCGTGGCGACGGGTCTGGGCCGTGCGGCGAAGAAGCAGCAATCGGCTCCGATGACGCTGCTGCGCACGGGTACCGACAACCAGCCGGTCAGCGCGGTCTCGCACGGTTACGCGCAGCCGCAACACGTCAGCACGGCCGACTACGGCGCGCTCGATACGCCGGCGGTGTGGCGCAACTCGCGCGAAACCGCGGCATCGCACGTGCAGGCGCTGCAGGAGAAGGGTGTCGATACGTACGACATCCCGGCTTTCCTGCGCAAGCAGGCTGACTGACGACGCACACAGGCGAAGCCGCGGCGCAATCGCTGAGATTGCCGCGGTAACGCCGGCGTGACGGATGCCACGGACCACGACAGGCCGCGTCGGATGCGACGCCGGGCCGGGAAACGTGCCCTCTTCGCATGAGCGGAGCGGGATGGGACGTGCTGTCCGCAATACGCTGAAAAACCGTATCGCTATGAGGGACCAGCCATGATTCAAGTGGGCGACGCGCTGCCCGACGCGCAATTGTTCGAGTTCATCGACGACGCGCGCGCAGGCTGCACGCTGGGGCCGAACGCCTTCAGCGTGCGCGACCAGGTGGCGGGAAAGCGGGTGGTGATCTTCGGATTGCCGGGGGCTTTCACGCCGACCTGTTCGGCGCAGCATGTGCCGGGCTATGTCGAGCACGCCGAGCAACTGCGCTCGGCGGGCATCGACGAGCTCTGGTGCGTGTCCGTCAACGACGCATTCGTGATGGGCGCATGGGGACGTGATCTGCACACCGCGGGCAAGGTGCGCATGATGGCGGACGGCAGCGCTGCTTTCACTCATGCGCTGGGGCTGACGCAGGATTTGTCCGCGCGTGGCATGGGAATCCGTTCCCTGCGCTACGCGATGGTGGTCGACGACGGTGTGGTCAAGACGCTGGCTGTCGAAGCGCCGGGCAAGTTCGAAGTAAGCGATGCGGCGAGTGTTCTCGCGACGTTGACGTCCTGATCGTGCGGTGCGCCGTTGCCTGCCGGCAACGCTGCTCACCGCCGTCGGGGCAGTTGTAACACGGGCCGATGACCGGAAACGCCTCCGTTCCGGGCATCGGCCCGTCCCGTATCGACGCGGGTAAACAGTCGAAACAGATTGATACGCAGTTTCAAACAGCGTTGAATAGGGAATTACGCTATAATCCCACCTATCGAATATAACTCCTGATTGATATTCTCAATCAAGTTGAAGAAGACCATGCTGAAGCAGCGCACCATCAAATCGATCGTGAAGACCGTGGGTATCGGTCTGCACTCGGGCCGCAAGGTCGAACTGACGCTCCGTCCGGCCGCGCCGGGCACGGGGATTGTTTTCTCGCGCGTCGACCTGCCCACGCCCGTCGACATTCCGGCATCCGCGATGTCGATCGGCGACACGCGGCTCGCGTCGGTGCTGCAGAAGGATGGCGCGCGCGTGTCGACCGTCGAGCACCTGATGTCGGCATGCGCCGGCCTCGGCATCGACAATCTCTATGTCGACGTGACGGCCGAGGAAATCCCGATCATGGACGGCAGCGCCGCGTCCTTCGTGTTCCTGATCCAGTCCGCGGGCATCGAGGAGCAGAACGCGCCGAAGCGCTTCATCAAGGTGACGAAGCCGGTCGAAATCCGTGACGGTGACAAGTTCGCGCGTCTCGAGCCGTATTTCGGCTTCAAGCTGAAGTTCACGATCGACTTCCGTCATCCGGCGGTCGACAAGACCGGCCAGGAGCTCGAGGTCGACTTCGCGAACACGTCATACGTGCGCGAGATCGCGCGCGCGCGCACGTTCGGTTTTGCCCACGAAGTCGAAATGATGCGCGAGCTGGGTCTCGCACGCGGCGGCAGCATGGACAACGCGATCGTGCTCGACGAATACCGGATCCTGAACAACGACGGGCTGCGCTACGACGACGAGTTCGTGAAGCACAAGATGCTCGACGCGATCGGCGACCTGTACGTGGTCGGCCATCCGCTGCTGGCGTCGTACACGGCATACAAGTCGGGTCACGGGCTGAACAACGCGCTGTTGCGCGAACTGCTCGCCCACGAAGACGCATACGAGATCGTCACGTTCGACGATCCGCAAGCCGCACCGAGCGGTTTCGCGTTCGACACGCAGACGGCCTTCGCCTGATCGGCGTCCGTCACGAGCCAATAAAAAAGCGACCTTCGGGTCGCTTTTTTATTGGGCGGCGCGCGGTCGACGGCGCGCTCAGCGCGACGACTTCGTGCCGTGCCGCGCGGCCATCCGCGCGAGCGCGGCCTGCAGCGGCGACGGCTCGAGGTGATCGGCGAGTTCGCGCAACGCGGCGGCGCCGACGGTCGTCATGCGCGCCTGCTTTACGTGCGGCGGCTCCGGCGCGTCCTTCGGACGCACGCGTACGCGCAGCGCCGAAACCGGCCAGCCGCGCTTCTGCAACTCGGCGAGCAGCCGCGGCTCGACCTGCCGCAGCCGGGCAGCGAGCGCATTGTGCGCGGCAAAGAGGGTCAGGGTGCCGTCCTTGATCGAGCCCGGTTCGACATGATTCGCAAGATAGTCGGGCAGGAGCGCGGTGAGGTCGCGCTGCAGCGACGCCACCTGTTCGACGCCGGCGCGCAGCGCGGCGAACGCGTCGGTGCGGTTGAGCACTTCGGACACGGGTTGGGGGCGATACGCGGAGAGCGGGCCGAAACGCTTGGAAAATCGGTTCATCGAGGCATTCTTCGGGCGCGCACGTGCGCGGACGTTGACGCCGATTGTACCCGCGCCGGCCCGCGCACGGGCGGCTTTCGGGCCGTGCGCCTGGTGGCCCGCGCGGGTTCGCCGCGCGGCGCGCGTCCAGCCGCATGCGTCCCCGCGTGCTAAAATTCCTCGTTTGATTCCACTAATTCGCTAAGCCGCCGAGGCTCGGGCGTCGGGGCGCGCAACACGCGCCGGGCGCCGGTGCTGCGACGCAGGATCCGATCCGATGACAACCGGTTTTCTCCAGAAAATTTTTGGCAGCCGCAACCAGCGGCTCGTCAAGCAATATCAAAAGACCGTCGCGACGATCAATGCGCTCGAAACGCAGATCGAGCAGCTGACGGACGACCAGTTGCGCGGCAAGACGGATGAGTTCCGCCAGCGGGTCGCGGCCGGTGAGTCGCTCGACAAGCTGCTGCCCGAGGCGTTCGCGGTCTGCCGGGAGGCGAGCCGCCGCGTGCTGAAGATGCGCCACTTCGACGTGCAGTTGATCGGCGGCATGGTGCTTCACTACGGCAAGATCGCGGAAATGCGCACCGGCGAGGGCAAGACGCTCGTCGCAACGCTGCCCGTGTACCTGAATGCGCTGGCTGGCCGCGGCGTGCACGTCGTGACGGTCAACGACTACCTCGCACAGCGCGACGCCGAATGGATGGCGCGTCTCTACAACTTCCTCGGTCTGTCGGTCGGCATCAACCTGTCCGGCATGGAGCACGAGCAGAAGCAGCAGGCCTACGCGTCGGACATCACCTACGGTACGAACAACGAGTTCGGCTTCGACTACCTGCGCGACAACATGGTCTACGAGACCGAAGCGCGCGTGCAGCGGGCACTGAACTTCGCGGTCGTCGACGAAGTGGACTCGATCCTGATCGACGAGGCACGTACGCCGCTGATCATCTCGGGCCAGGCGGAAGATCACACCGAACTGTACGTGCGGATGAACGCGCTGCCGCCGCTGCTCGAGCGCCAGATCGGCGAGGAGAAGGCCGACGGCACGGGCGTCGAGAAGCCGGGCGACTACACGCTGGACGAAAAATCGCGCCAGGTGTTCCTGACGGAGTCGGGCCACGAGAAGGCCGAGCGACTGCTCGCCGAGTGGGGCCTGATCGGTGAGGGCGAGAGCCTGTACGCGCCGCAGAACATCACGCTGATGCACCACGTGTACGCCGCGCTGCGCGCGCACACGCTGTTCTACAAGGACCAGCACTACGTCGTGCAGAACGGCGAAGTGGTGATCGTCGACGAATTCACGGGCC
Organism: Burkholderia sp. B21-005; assembly: GCF_020843965.1. Taxonomy (NCBI): domain Bacteria; kingdom Pseudomonadati; phylum Pseudomonadota; class Betaproteobacteria; order Burkholderiales; family Burkholderiaceae; genus Burkholderia; species Burkholderia sp. B21-005. Next base: position 505,947 of record NZ_CP086301.1, read on the forward strand.
GCCTGATGGCGGGCCGCCGCTGGTCCGACGGCCTGCACCAGGCGGTCGAGGCGAAGGAACACGTGAAGATCCAGAGCGAGAACCAGACGCTCGCATCGATCACGTTCCAGAACTACTTCCGGATGTACGCGAAGCTCGCGGGCATGACGGGTACGGCGGACACCGAAGCGTACGAATTCAACGAGATCTACGGCCTCGAGACGGTCGTGATCCCGACCAACCGGCCGCCGAAGCGGATCGACAAGCAGGACCAGATCTACAAGACCGCCAAGGAGCGCTACGACGCGGTGATCCGCGACATTCGCGAGTGCTACGAGCGCGGTCAGCCGGTGCTGGTCGGCACGACGTCGATCGAGAACTCGGAACTGCTGTCGCACCTGCTGAAGCAGGCCGGGCTGCCGCACGAAGTGCTGAACGCGAAGCAGCACGAACGTGAAGCCGCGATCGTCGCGGAAGCCGGCCGTCCGAAACGCATCACGATCGCGACCAACATGGCCGGCCGTGGTACCGACATCGTGCTCGGCGGCAACGCCGAGAAGCAGGCGGCGTTCATCGAAGCCGACGAAGCGATTCCGGCCGACGAAAAGGCGCGCCGCATCAAGCAGCTGCACGACGAGTGGGAGACGCTGCACGAGCAGGTGAAGGCCGCAGGCGGCCTGCACATCATCGGCACCGAGCGCCACGAATCGCGCCGGATCGACAACCAGCTGCGCGGCCGTGCGGGCCGCCAGGGCGACCCGGGTTCGTCGCGCTTCTATCTGTCGCTGGACGATCCGCTGCTGCGCATCTTCGCGGGCGACCGCGTGCGTTCGATCATGGATCGTCTGAAGATGCCCGAAGGCGAGGCGATCGAGGCCGGCATCGTCACGCGTTCGATCGAATCCGCGCAGCGCAAGGTCGAAGCACGCAACTTCGACATCCGCAAGCAGCTGCTCGAATACGACGACGTGTCGAACGACCAGCGCAAGGTGATCTACCAGCAGCGCAATGAACTGCTCGAAGCCCACGACATCACCGAGACGATCTCGGCGATGCGTCACGGCGTGGTCACCGAAGTCGTCCGCCAGTTCGTGCCGGAAGGCAGCATCGAGGAACAATGGGACGTGCCCGAGCTCGAGGAAGCGCTGCGCAACGACTGGCAGCTCGACCTCGCGATCCAGGAAATGGTGAACGAGTCATCGTCGATCACGGCCGACGAGATTCTCGACGCCGTGACGACCGCCGCCGACGAGCAGTACGAGGCGAAGGTCGCGATGGTCGGCCGCGAATCGTTCAGCGCGTTCGAGCGTTCGGTGATGCTGCAGACGGTCGACCGCCTCTGGCGCGAGCACCTCGCTGCGCTCGACCACCTGCGCCAGGGCATCCACCTGCGCGGCTATGCGCAGAAGAACCCGAAGCAGGAATACAAGCGCGAAGCGTTCGAGCTGTTCGCCGCGATGCTCGATGCGATCAAGCAGGAAGTCACGCGCATCGTGATGAACGTTCAGATCCAGTCGCCCGAGCAGCTCGAGGAAGCCGCCGAGCAGATCGAGGAGCGCAGCGGTCATGTCGAGAACGTCGAGTACCAGCATGCCGACTACGCGGAATCGGGCGCGCCGGTGGCGAACGTCGCGGCCGCCACGGCGGCCACCGCGACGGCCGACATGGTCGGCAGCGCGATGACCCACAGCGGCCCCGGCGGCGAGATGCCGAAGGTCGGCCGCAACGACCCGTGCCCGTGCGGCAGCGGCAAGAAGTACAAGCAATGTCACGGGAAGCTGTCATGATCGGCGGCGGCGCGCATCGGCGTGCCGCTTCATCCGCAGCTTCGAGTCAGTGAAGTGAGTTGCGGCGGCCCGCTCGTGCGGCCGTCGGTTCTTCCAATCAATGCCGGCGCGTGCCGGCATTTTCCATCCGGCAGGTGTGCCCCATGGCTGTCAATTTTCCGTCGATCGATCCCGCCCAACTGCATCCCGTCGCTGGCGTCACGCTCGGCTGGGCGGAAGCGAACATCCGCAAGCCGAATCGCAAGGACGTGCTGGTCATCTCCGTCGAGGAAGGGGCGACGGTCGCCGGCGTATTCACCGAGAACCGCTTCTGCGCCGCACCCGTGATCGTGTGCCGCGAGCACCTGGCCAACATGCGTGCGGGCGGCGCGGGCATCCGTGCGCTCGTCGTGAATACGGGCAATGCGAATGCGGGCACCGGCGAGCCGGGCCTCGCGAACACGCGTGAGACCTGCACGGAACTCGCGCGCCTCGCGGGCATCGACGCCGCACAGGTGCTGCCGTTCTCGACCGGCGTGATTCTCGAGCCGCTGCCGATCGACCGCCTGAAGGCAGGGCTGCCGGCCGCGCTCGCGAACCGCAAGGCCGCGAACTGGTACGACGCCGCGCAGACGATCATGACGACCGACACGCTGCCGAAGGCCACGTCGCGCCAGGTGACGATCGACGGTCACACGGTCACGCTGACGGGCATCAGCAAGGGCGCGGGCATGATCAAGCCGAACATGGCGACGATGCTCGGCTTCCTGGCGTTCGATGCGAACGTCGCGCAGCCGGTGCTCGACACGCTCGTGAAGGACGTGGCCGATCGCTCGTTCAACTGCATCACGATCGACGGCGACACGTCGACGAACGACTCGTTCATCCTGATCGCATCGGGCAAGAGCACGCTGCCCGCGATCACGTCGACCGACTCGCCGGCCTATGCGGCGCTGCGCGAAGCGGTCACGCAGGTCGCCCAGGTGCTGTCGCAGCTGATCGTGCGCGACGGCGAAGGCGCGACGAAATTCATGACGGTGCAGGTCGAAGGCGGCAAGAGTGTCGCCGAGTGCCGCCAGATTGCCTACGCGATCGGTCATTCGCCGCTGGTGAAGACGGCCTTCTACGCATCCGACCCCAACCTCGGCCGGATTCTCGCGGCGATCGGCTATGCGGGCGTCACGGATCTCGACGTCGGCAAGATCGATCTCTATCTCGACGACGTGCTCGTCGCGAAGGCCGGTGGCCGCAACCCGGCTTACCAGGAAGAGGACGGCCAGCGCGTGATGAAGCAGAGCGAAATCACGATCCGCGTGCTGCTCGGCCGCGGCGACGCGCAGGCTACCGTCTGGACGTGCGACCTGTCGCACGATTACGTGAGCATTAACGCGGATTACCGTTCCTGATCGGGAGCGCTCGGACCACATGGACAAGCTCGAACAGTTTCTGACGCGTGCCGAAGCGCTGCTCGGCCGCCTCGAGGGGATGCTGCCGCCCGCAGCGGCGGCTGTCGACTGGAATGCCGCCACCGCGTTCCGCTGGCGCAAGCGCCAGGGGCGCGGCTATCTGCAGCCGGTGCCGGCCGCGTCGTCGATCACGCTCGACGATCTGCACAACATCGATCGGCAGAAAGGGTTGATCGAACAGAACACGCGACAGTTCGTGCGGTGCAAGCCGGCGAACAACGTGCTGCTGACCGGTGCGCGCGGCACCGGCAAGTCGTCGCTGATCAAGGCGTGCCTGAACGCCTATGCGAAGGACGGGCTGCGCCTGATCGAAGTCGACAAGGACGACCTGCACGATCTCGGTGACATCGTCGAGCTGATCGCGCAGCGTCCGGAGCGGTTCATCGTGTTCTGCGACGATCTGTCGTTCGAGGAAGGCGAATCGGGCTACAAGGCGCTGAAGGTTGCGCTCGACGGCTCGATCGCCGCGCAGTCCGACAACGTGCTGATCTATGCGACGTCGAACCGCCGCCATCTGCTGCCCGAGTACATGAGCGACAACGAGTCGTACAAGCATCTGCCGGACGGCGAGATCCACCCCGGTGAAGTCGTCGAGGAAAAGATTTCGCTGTCGGAGCGCTTCGGCCTGTGGGTCAGCTTCTACCCGTTCAAGCAGGACGACTATCTCGACATCGTCGCGCACTGGCTGCGCCATTTCGGTTGCCCGGACGGCGAGATCGAGACGGCGCGCGGCGACGCGCTCGTCTGGGCGCTCGAGCGCGGTTCGCGCTCGGGGCGCGTCGCGTGGCAGTTCGCGCGCGATTGGTCGGGTCGCAAGGAGCAGGCATGAGCACGGATTCCGCGGTGGGCGCCGTGCGCGCGCCCGACGGCCGCAAGGTGACGGAAGTCGCGGTCGGCGTGATGGTACAGCCCGGCGACCCGGGCGGCCACTGCCGTTACCTGCTTGCGCAGCGGCTGCAGGGCAAGCCGTACGAAGGCTACTGGGAGTTCCCGGGCGGCAAGCTGGAAGCCGGCGAGAGCGTCGAGGACGCGCTGGCGCGCGAGCTGCACGAGGAACTCGGCATCGTCGTCACCGCCAGCCACCGCTGGCATACGCTCGAGCACGACTATCCGCACGCGTACGTGCGGCTCTATTTCTGCAAGGTGACGGGCTGGACGGGAGAGCCGCACAGCAAGGAAGGCCAGGCGTTCGTGTGGCAGGAACTGCCGGTCGACGTCGCGCCGCTGCTGCCGGCGGCGCTGCCGGTGCTGGAATTGCTCGAGAAGGAAGCGGCGTCGCAATGACGCCGCGGCGGCTCGCCTGAAAAGCGGGCCGTATCCGCCTGCGGGGTACCGCGCGCCGCTCAGCTGTCGCGACGGCCGTCGGTGCCGTCTTCTTCCTCGGACGACGGACCTTCGTCGGAGGAGCCACCGATCCGGTACTTTTCCGCGGCCCATGCGCCGAGGTCGAGCTGCTTGCAGCGGGCCGAACAGAACGGGCGGAACTTGTTTTCAGGTGTCCAGCGCACTTCTGCGCCGCACGAAGGACATTTCACAACGGTAGTCATACGAAAGCGTCGAACCGGCGCGGGGCCGTTACAGATTGCAGAGTGTCAGATGGAACGGCACGTCGATGTCCACCGCGCGCGGCCGCACGTCGCCGTCCTGCATGGTGAACCGTACCCACAGCATGTATTTGTTGGCGCTCGCTTCGGGAATCACGCGCAGTTCCGGCGGCACGCGCACCTGCATCAGCTGGTAGCTGCGCCCCGATAGCATCTGCTGGTAGCTGCCCTGCATCGCCATCACCTTCGACGCCTGACCCGATTCGCGAGCGAGCCGCAGCACGATTGCCGCCGCGTCGCGCAGCGGCAGCAGCGGCATGATCCATTTAGCGATGTCGTGGCGCCGCTGTTCCGCGGGCCATTGCTGCCACGCATAGTACGACGGCAGGTCGAACTTGCACGTGCCGCCGGGAATCACCGCGCGGCTGCGGATGCTGGCGAGCCACTCGTTGTCGACCAGATGCTGCCCGGTCTTGCCCTGCATCTGCGCAAGATTGGCGAGCGTCTGCTCGATTTCACCGAGCACGGCTTCGAGCGCATTCTGTTCGATGCCCGGATTGCCGCGAAAGGGAGCGAGCGTCTGGCGTTGACGTTCGAGTTCCTTCATCAGATCCGATTTCAGGTCCGCGCGGCCCGTGACCTCGGCGATTTCGAACAGCGTCGTCAGCGCGACGTGATGTTCACGCGGGTCCTCCTGAGCCAAAAAGAACGCGAAGCGCTCGAACAAGTCTTCGAGGCGCAACAGCGTGCGAATTCGCTCGTTGAACGGATACTCGTAAAGAATCAAGCGCGCTCGCCTCTCGGGGTAGGGATTGAAACAATGCAGGACATTCTAATGCTCACTGTCTACCCTAGCAACGCGCCAATTTCGTGCACCATCACGATCGCATGCGGCGGTCAGTGCGCGGCGGCCGCGAATCCAAGATAGCGTTGGTGCAGTGCATCGACCTGCGCGGCAAGCCTATCGGGCGCCGTCGCATCGTTGACGATCACGTCGTCGGCCGCCGCGAGACGCGCTTCACGCGTCGCCTGTCTTGCGATGATCGCTTCGACCTGTTCGCGCGTGAAACCATTGCGCCGCATCACACGTGCGATCTGCGTTTCGACCGGACAGTCGACGACCAGCACACGATCGCTGCGCGCCTTCCAGTTACCTGACTCCACGAGCAGCGGTACGACGAAGATCACGTACGGCCCCTGCGCTTCACGGGCCTCGCGATCGGTCTCCGCGCGGATCAGCGGATGCGTGATCGCTTCGAGGCGCCGGCGTGCGTCGTCGTCGCTGAAAATCAGTGCGCGCATCTTCGCGCGATCGAGCGAGCCGTCGGCCGCGACGAAGTCCGGTCCGAATGCGTGTTCGATCGCCGGCATCGCGAGACCGGCGGGTGCGGTGATGCGGTGCGCGATCAGGTCGGTATCGACGAGCGATGCGCCGCGTGCGGCGAACATGTCGGCGACGGTCGTCTTGCCGCTGCCGATGCCGCCGGTGAGTCCTATTGCAAACATGTGAGCCTCCGCCGGGCCGCCACGAGGAAACGAGTCTCCTCCCCGCGACGCAGCGAACAAGGCGGACGGTGGCGGTGCGTCATGTCAGCCGCCGATCGCCAAATAGAAAGGGGTGCCTAAAAACAGCGTCGCGACGCCGCCTGCCGCGAGGAACGGGCCGAACGGAATCGGCTCCTCGAAGCGCATGCGCCCGCGCCAGGTCGCGACGAGCCCGACGATCGCGCCCGTCACCGCGGCGAACAGCACGACCTGCGGCAGCGCGGCCCAGCCCATCCATGCGCCGAGCGCGGCGAGCAGCTTCAGGTCACCGAAGCCGATGCCCTCGATGCCGCGCAGCCATTTGAACAGCCAGTAGATCGACCACAGGAACAGGTAGCCGGCCATCGCGCCGACCACGGCCGAACGCAGCGACGTGAACGTGCCGCCGAGATTCAGTGCGAGCCCTGCCCACAGCAGCGGCAGCGTCATCGAATCGGGAAGGTAGCCGGTCCGGATGTCGATAGCGCTCATCGCCAGCAGCGCGGCGCAGAGCCCGAACGCGGCGAGTGCGGCGGCGGTAGGGCCGAACGCGGCGAGCGACCCGGCGGCGAGCAGCGCACCGGCGAGCTCGACGAGCGGATAGCGCACGCCGATCGCATGGCCGCACTGGCGGCAGCGACCGCGCAACATCAGGTAGCTGACGAGCGGGATGTTTTCCCACGCGCGTAGCACGTGGCCGCAGTGCGGACATGCGCTGCGCGGGCGCCACAGATCGTAGTGCGGCGGATAGCCGTCGTCCGGCGCGGCGCTTGCGCTGCCGGTCGCTTCGGCGATTTCGGCCTGCCATGCGCGCTGCATCATCACCGGGATCCGGTGCACGACGACGTTGACGAAGCTGCCGACGCACAGCCCGAGCACGACGGCGAATGCATATTGCACCGCGGGCGGCAGCATCGCCAGCGCGAGCAACGTGCTGTCGGGAGAATCGAAAACGGTGGTCAGGGGCGCGGGCGTCATGGGCTCGGGTTCGGGCTTGAAAGGCGACAGAATCGGTTGCGATGCTACACCACGTTGCCCAGCTGAAGGATGGGCAGATACATCGCGATCACGAGGCCGCCGACGAGTGCACCCAGCACGATCACGATCAGCGGCTCGCCGAGTGCGGTGAGCGCATCGAGACGCGCGTCGAGCTGACGCTCGCAGAGCGCGGCGATGTCGGCGAGCATCGTGTCGAGTGCGCCGGTTTCCTCGGCGACGGCGATTGGCTGTACCACGTCGTCCGGGAAGCAGCCCGCCGCGTGCATCGCATCGGCAAGACGCGCGCCGCGCAGCACGCGCGCCGCGATTTGCGCGGTGGCCTGCTCGAACACCGGGTGGCCGGCCGTGCGTTCGAGCGTGGCGAATGCATCGGCGAGCGGTACGCCGGCACCGAGCAGCGTGGCAAGCGAGCGGCACCAGCGCGCGGCCGCGAACCGCGTGAGCGCGCTGCCGACCAACGGCGCATTCAGTACGTGCCGCGCGGCCGTGTAGCGCAGCGACGGCGAGCGCCGCAGCGCGTGGCGTGCGGCGAGCCCCGCCACCGCGGCGCCGGCGACGAACGTGCCGCCCCAGGCCGATGTCGCGGAGGACAGGGCGAGCAGGGCGCGGGTCGGCGCCGGCAGTGCTGCGCCAAAGCCCTCGAAGATCTGCCGGAACGTTGGCACGACCCACACCATCAGCGCGGCCGAGATCGCGAGCGCGAAGACGATGACGGCGACCGGGTAGGCGAGCGCGGCACACAGCTTGCGCCATTGCGCGTCGGCGCGTTCGCGGTGCTCCGCGACGCGGGTCAGCACGGTGCCGAGCGCACCCGATGCTTCGCCCACCTCGATCAACTGGCGATACAGCGTGCCGAACTGGGACGGATAGCGTGCCAGCGCGGCGGCGAAGCGCTGGCCGCCGACGATCTCGCGTGCGAGACCTGCGGCGATGCGCGGGAGCCCGTCGCGCGTACGGGTGCGGGCAAGCATCTCGAGCGACGGTGCGAGCGGCAGTCCGGCTTGCAGCAGGCTCGCGAGCTGACGGGTGAAGCGCGTGACCTCGCGTGCGCCGGCCGCCGGTGGCCGGGCCGTGCCGCGGATGTCGAGCGACAGCACCGCGACGCCGTCGCGCGCGAGCGTCGCACGTGCGGCGGCTGCATCGAATGCGATGACGTTCCCGCGGCACGGCGTGCCGTCGCGACGACGGCCGCGCCACGCGAAGCGGGTTTCGTGAGGCGGTGCATGCATTGCGATCATGCGTCAGGCGTCGCGGCCAGGGCTTCCGCGACGCTCGTCGTGCCGTCGCGAACGTGCACGAGTGCCGCGTCACGCAGACTGCGCACGCCTTCGGCCGCCGCGCATTGCGTGAGCGCTCCGACGCTTGCGCGCGCGACGATGCGTTCGGCCATCTCCGGTGAAACCGGCATCGTCTGATGCAGGCCGATCCGGCCTCGATAACCGATACCGTGACAGGCGGCACAGCCGCGTGCGACGAACGGGCGCCATCCGGATGCCAGTGCCGCCGAATCGCAGCCCGCGTCGCGCAGCGCGTGTGCCGGCGCGTCCGAACGCGCGCGGCAGCTCACGCACAGACGCCGGACGAGCCGTTGTGCGGTGACGAGGCGCAATGCGGCCGCCAGGTTGTACGGCGCGACGCCGATATCGAGCAGTCGCGCGACCGCGGCCGGCGCGTCGTTCGTATGCAGCGTCGACAGCACGAGGTGCCCGGTCTGCGCGGCCTTGATCGCAACGTCGGCCGTCTCCGCATCGCGAATCTCGCCGACCATGATGACGTCCGGATCCTGCCGCAGCAGCGCGCGCAGCGCCGTGGCGAAGGTCAGCCCGGCTTTCTCCGCCACGCCGACCTGGTTGATGCCGTCGAGCTGAATCTCGGCCGGATCCTCGACGGTGCATACGTTGTGCGCGTCGCGATCGAGCATCTGCAGCGCGCAATAGAGCGACAGCGTCTTGCCGCTGCCGGTCGGACCGGTGACGAGCACGAGACCGTGCGGCGCGCGGATCGCGGCCTCCATTGCCGCGGCCTGCCGCGCGTCGAAGCCGAGGCGCGCGAGCGTGAGGTCGGGCGGCAGCGTTTCGAGGCGGCGCAACACGAGTTTCTCGCCGAACAGCGTGGGCAGCGAACTGACCCGGTAATCGCCTCGCAACCCTCCGTCGACCGTGATGCGCAGCCGGCCGTCCTGCGGCAGCCGGCGCTCGGCGATGTCCATGCGTGCGAGCACCTTGATCCGCGTCACGAGCGCGTCGCGCAGATGGACGGGCGGTCGCGCGTGTTCATGCAGGACGCCGTCGATGCGCAGGCGAAGGCGCCAGCCTGCTTCGAAGGGTTCGACGTGGATGTCGGACGCGTCGCGCACGCGGGCGGCGTGAAGCGTGTCAGTCAGCAGCCGTACGGCGGGCGAGTCGTCGAGTTGCGCCGCATCGAGCGAATGGGGCGGGTCGGCGGGCGATGCGTCGATGGAGGCAGGTGGCCGCTGCGTGCGCAGCGGCGCCCCGGGAGGTGGGAAGTGCATGTGAGCCGGCGCTCGGCCGCCTGTTGATCGTGACCAGCCAATGGTCGCGTATCGCGAGCGGTGCCGACAGTCGGCCGTTCGGCTAGCGCGCGGCGGCGCGTGCGCGCGTGCTGCGCGGCTTGAAGAGCTTGACGGTGCGCACGGCCTGGTCGTCGCTGCGCATGACTTCGAGCATCACGTCGCGGATTTTCAGGCATACGTCGCCGTCGGGAATTTCCTCGAGGATCTCGAGGATCAGGCCGTTCAGCGTCTTCGGCCCGTCGGTCGGCAGTTGCAGGTGCAGCCAGCGGTTCAGTTCGCGCAGCGGCATCCTGGCGGCGACGATGCATTCGCCGTTGTCGTCCCAGCCGCCCGCGCGTTCGCCGCGCGGCATCGACGTCGTGAATTCGCCGATCAGTTCCTCGATGATGTCCTCGGGCGTGACGAGCCCCTCGAGTTCGCCGTACTCGTTGACGACGAGCGCGGTGCGCGCCCGGCTTTCCTGGAAATACTGGAGCTGCTGGACGACCGGCGTGCCCGACGGCACGTAGTACGGCTCGGCGAGCAGCGTGCGCAACGTTTCGCGGTCGAAATCCTGGTTGTGCAGCGCGGTGAGCGTCTTGCGCACATGCAGCACGCCGAGCACCTTGTCGATGTCGCCTTCATAGACGACCAGACGGTTGTGATAGCAGGTCTCGAGTTGATGCAGGATGTCGTCGAGCGGCGCGTAGAAGTTGAGCGACTCGATCTGGCGGCGCGGCACCATCACGTCGTCGACCGTGATGTTCTCGAGGTCGAACAGGTTGAGCAGGATGCTGCGGTGCTTGGTCGGCATGAAGCTGCTCGACTCGAGCACGATCGCACGCAATTCGTCGGCCGACATCCGCTGGTCGCGGCCTTTCTTCGTATTGATGCGCAGCACCCAGAGCACGCCGTTCGCCAGCGCGTTGACGAACCAGACGACCGGCTTGAACACGCGCATCAGCGGCGCGATCACGAGACTGGCGGGCAGCGCGATGCGCTCGGGAAAGGTCGCGCCGACGATCTTCGGCGCGATTTCCGCGAACACGATGATCAGGAACGCGACGATGCCGGTCGCGATCGACAGCGCGAGGTTGTTACGGCCGAACGTGTGCAGCGCGAGCGACGTCGTCAGGACCGGGATGATCGTGTTGAACAGGTTGTTGCCGATCAGGATCACGCTGAGCAGCAGGTCGGTGCGCGTGAGCAGACCCTGCGTGGTTTTCGCGCCGAGCACGCCCTGGCCGGCGAGATGCTTCAGCCGATGACGGTTGAGCGCCATCATCGCGGTCTCGGAAATGGAAAAGAAGCTGGAGCAGAGGAGAAGCAGGAAGACGGCGCCGATTTGCGCCCATAAGGGAATTTGGTCCACGCGTCAGAAAGGGCAGTGAAGGACAGGGATGGAGGGAATATAGCAGAGGCCGGCGGCCGTGATGTGTGGTGCGCGGCACGAGGGCCCGCGCGACCAGGCAAAAAGCAGGCAAAAAAAAACCGTGCACACGGTGCACGGTTTTTTTAAATCTGGTCGGGGTGAGAGGATTCGAACCTCCGGCCTCTACGTCCCGAACGTAGCGCTCTACCAGGCTAAGCTACACCCCGATTTGGACTCTTCCGACTTCGCCGTCTTCTTCAAGGCCGCTGCGTCGTCGAGCAAGAACATAACTATAGCGATGTTTTTTCGAAAAGGGAATACCTTGGCGCAGAAATTTTTCGAGACCGGATATCGCCTCGTGTTTTCCTCGCGCTTACGACTGCCGCGACGTCGAGTACGAGCACAACCCGAGCAGGCTTTCCTTGTAGATCGAATCCGGGAACGCAGTGATCGCGGCGGCAGCGGCCTGTGCTTCCTGGCGCGCGCATTCGAGCGTATGGTCGAGCGCGCCCGAACGCGTGATCGCATCGAAAATCGTGTCGAAGCGATCGGTGCCGCCTTGTTCGATCGCCTCGCGTGCGAGCGCCGACTGTTCGGGCGTGCCGCGTTCGATCAGATAGATGAGCGGCAGCGTCGGCTTGCCTTCGCGCAGGTCGTCGCCGGCGTTCTTGCCCATCGCTTCGGCCGTGCCCGCGTAGTCGAGCCAGTCGTCCATGATCTGGAACGCGGTGCCGATCCGGCGGCCATATTCGGCCGCGGCGGCTTCGGTCGGCGCATCGGCGCCCGCGAGCACCGCGCCGAGGCGGGCCGATGCTTCGAACAGCTTCGCCGTCTTGTAACGGATCACCTGCATGTAGCGCGTCTCGTCGACGTCCGCGTCGTGCATGTTCAGCAGCTGCAGCACTTCGCCTTCGGAAATGATCGTCGTCGCTTCCGACAGGATTTCCATCACGCGCATCTTGCCGACGCCGACCATCATCTCGAACGAGCGCGAATACAGGTAGTCGCCCACCAACACGCTCGCCGCGTTGCCGAACAGCGCGTTGGCCGTCTGGCGGCCGCGCCGCAGCTCGGATTCGTCGACGACGTCGTCATGCAGCAGCGTGGCCGTGTGGATGAACTCGACGACGGCGGCCAGCACGTGCCGCTGGTGCGACGTCTCGCCGAGCGCGCCGGCGACGAGCAACAGCAGGGCCGGACGCAGCCGCTTGCCGCCCGCGCCGATGATGTACTCGGCGATCTGGTTGATCAGCAGCACGTCGGACGCGAGGCTTTGCCGGATAACGCGATTCACCTGCTCCATGTCGCTTGTGATCGGGGCGAGCAGGTGGGCGGCGCTGAGGGTGGGGGAGGCGGTGGACGACGACATGATGATCGAAATGGGTGATGCGGCGGATTATAAGTCCAATCCGCGATATCCCGGTCTGTCGGACGCGCCTGCACCGTGATTTTGGCCGTCCGGCAAGGGCCTGCGCGCGGCAATCGCGGATCGGCTTTGACTTGGGTGCTAACCCCATGTATAATCACGTGTTTTCCGCGCGTGGTGTGCGGAAAATTTGGATCCAGAGTGAGGTTCTCAATGTACGCGGTCATAAAAACCGGCGGCAAGCAGTACAAGGTTGCCGTTGGCGAAAAACTCAAAGTAGAACAGATACCGGCTGACATTGACGCTGAAATCACGCTCGACCAGGTTCTCGCAGTGGGCGAAGGCGAATCGATTAAGTTCGGTACGCCGCTGGTCAGTGGGGCTTCCGTCAAGGCCACCGTTGTGTCGCACGGTCGTCATGCCAAGGTCACCATCTTCAAGATGCGTCGCCGGAAGCACTACCAAAAGCACGGCGGCCACCGCCAGAACTACACTGAGCTGCGCATCGACGCGATCAACGCGTAAGCGCCTCGGTAAAGGAGCAATCAGATGGCACACAAAAAGGCAGGCGGCTCTTCCCGGAACGGCCGCGACTCCGAGTCGAAACGTCTCGGCGTGAAAGTGTACGGCGGCCAGGCGATCAACGCTGGCGGCATCATCGTGCGTCAGCGCGGTACGCGCATGCACGCTGGCGAGAACGTCGGCATGGGCAAGGATCACACCCTGTTCGCGCTGGTCGACGGTCACGTCAAGTTCGCGACCAAGGGCGCGGACAAGAAGCATCTGGTCATCGTTGTCCCGGCGGCTGCCTAAGTTAGGCACCCACGGGCTTCGTAGCCGAAAGGCCCCGCAGTCTTCGCGGGGCCTTTTTTTATTTGGCCGCCGGGCGCATGTGCGCGCCGGCGGCTGTCGCGAAACGGCGGGCAATCGGCCGAACGGCAGATTGTTCAAGCGTGCCGGCGCGCGGCACAATAGCGGAAATACTGGTCGGAGTAACGAATGAAGTTCATTGACGAAGCACGAATCGAAGTCATCGCCGGCGACGGAGGTGATGGGAGCGCGTCGATGCGCCGCGAGAAGTTCGTTCCGTTCGGCGGGCCGGACGGCGGCGACGGCGGCCGGGGCGGCAACGTCTACGCGATCGCCGACCGCAACATCAACACGCTGATCGACTACCGTTACGCGAAGAAGCACCTGGCGCGCAACGGCGAAAACGGTCGCGGCTCGGATTGCTACGGCAAGGGCGGTGACGACGTCACGCTGCGCATGCCGGTCGGCACGGTCGTGACCGACATGGATACCGGCGAGCTGATCGCCGACCTGACCGAACACGGCCAGCAGGTGATGCTTGCGAACGGCGGCGCCGGCGGTCTCGGCAACCTGCATTTCAAGTCGAGCACGAACCGTGCGCCGCGCCAGAAGACCGACGGCAAGCCCGGCGAACGGCGCATGCTGCGGCTCGAGCTGAAGGTGCTCGCCGACGTCGGGCTGCTCGGCATGCCGAACGCCGGCAAGTCGACCTTCATCTCGTCGGTGTCGAACGCGAAGCCGAAGATCGCCGACTATCCGTTTACGACGCTCGCGCCGAACCTCGGCGTCGTGCGGGTCGGCCCGAGCAAGAGCTTCGTGATCGCCGATATCCCGGGGCTGATCGAAGGCGCTGCCGAAGGTGCGGGCCTCGGCCACCAGTTCCTGCGACATCTGCAGCGCACGGGCGTGCTGCTGCATCTCGTCGATTTGGCCCCGTTCGACGAAAACGTCGACCCGGTCGCGGAAGCGAAGGCGATCGTCGGCGAACTGCGCAAGTACGACGAGGCGCTCTACGAGAAGCCGCGCTGGCTCGTCCTCAACAAGCTCGACATGGTGCCGGAAGACGAGCGTGAGGCGCGCGTCGCCGATTTCCTCGCCCGTTTCGACTGGGACGGCCCGGTGTTCGAGATTTCGGCGCTGACGGGCCAGGGCTGCGAAGCGCTGTGCTACGCGATCTACGATTACCTCGCCGAGCATTCGGACGCGCATCGCGCGGCGGAAGAGGAAGATCTGGCCACGGACGTGCGGTTCCGCGATGCGCCGCCCGCCGATGGCGGTGCGACGCCCGGCGACGACGCCTGAGCGGACCCGAAACGCACCGGGCATCGCGCCCGGTGCCGGAATTCAATCGCGCCCGGCCGGGCAGGCATCAGATACAGGAGACGGCGCACGATGCGTTCGATCATCGCGGATTCGAAGCGATTGGTGGTGAAGGTGGGCTCGAGCCTCGTGACCAACGACGGCAAGGGGCTCGATCATGCTGCAATCGGCCGCTGGGCGGCCCAGATCGCCGCGCTGCGCGCACAGGGCAAGGAAGTGGTGCTCGTCAGTTCGGGTGCGATTGCCGAAGGGATGCAGCGGCTCGGCTGGAGCAAGCGTCCGCGCGAGATCGACGAGCTGCAGGCTGCCGCCGCGGTCGGCCAGATGGGGCTCGCGCAAGTCTATGAAAGCCGCTTTACCGAGCACGACATCCGCACCGCACAGATCCTGCTCACGCACGCCGACCTCGCGGATCGCGAACGCTACCTGAATGCGCGCTCGACGCTGCTGACGCTGCTGCGGCTCGGCGTCGTGCCGATCATCAACGAGAACGACACGGTCGTCACCGACGAAATCAAGTTCGGCGACAACGACACGCTCGGCGCGCTCGTCGCGAACCTGATCGAAGGCGATGCGCTGATCATCCTGACCGACCAGTCGGGGCTGTTCACTGCCGATCCGCGCAAGGATCCGAACGCGACGCTCGTCGCGGAAGCCAGCGCGGGCGCGCCGGACCTCGAGGCGATGGCGGGTGGCGCAGGCTCGAGCCTCGGCCGCGGCGGGATGCTGACGAAGATCCTCGCGGCGAAGCGCGCGGCGCATAGCGGCGCGAACACCGTGATTGCGAGCGGCCGCGAAACCGACGTGCTGGTGCGGTTGGCGGCCGGTGAGGCGATCGGCACGCAGCTGATCGCGCGCACCGCGCGGATGGCCGCGCGCAAGCAATGGATGGCCGATCACCTGCAAGTGCGCGGGCACGTCGTGATCGATGCGGGCGCGGTCGAGAAGCTCACGGCCGGCGGCAAGAGCCTGCTGCCGATCGGCGTGATCGGGGTGCAGGGTGCGTTCGCGCGCGGCGAGGTGATCGCGTGCGTCGGCCCCGACGGACGTGAAGTGGCGCGCGGCCTCACTAACTACAGTAGCGCGGAAACGAAGCTGATTCATCGCAAGCCGAGCGGTGAGATCGAGACGGTGCTCGGCTACATGCTGGAGCCGGAGCTGATTCACCGCGACAACCTCGTGCTCGTGTAACCGTTCGGCGCGGCGTCGCCAGACAGCCAAAAAGCAAAAAAGCCCGCATTGCGCGGGCTTTTTCGTTGTGACGGGGCGGAGCAGGACCGGCCAGGCGGCCTGCGTGGCGCCTTCAGCGCAGCTGGCTCATCGCGGTACGATGGAACTTGATGTTCTCGATGATCTGGTGAGTCGTGCCCTGCGGCATCTTGTTCGAGCAGAAGTAGTCCTGGTACAGCGCCGAGTGATACGAGTTCAGTTCGCCGTTCTCGATGCGACGCCAGTCGTTCTCCACCGTGCGATCCCAGCCGTCGTGATCCGAATTCAGGCCCGCATACTGACGCCATTCGTAGGTGTCGCAGCGGATGCCTTCATAGTTCACGTTGCGCGCACCGGCCGGGCTCGTGATGACGACCGCGTAGCGCACGATGCCGTCGGTGCCGACCGCGAGCGACTTCGCATCGACGAAGAACTTGAGCGGCGTGTTCTGCGACACGGTGAACGGCAGCAGGTCGCCCGCTTGCGGCAGCGGCGGCAGCGTCTCGACCGGGTTTTCCTTCCACTCACCCTTACGGTCGAGCAGATAGACGAACTCGCTGTCGTCCTTGTTGGACGGCGCTTTCGAATTGGCGCAACCGGCCAGCGTGGCCGCCGCGACAACCGATGCGAGCGCGAGAGCAATCGCTTTCAATATGCATTCCTCGTAAAAAAAGGGCGCGACACCAAGGTCGCGCCCGGTCATGCAGTCCGACTCGTCATTTGCCGACGATCACGCGGGGCGGCATCTCATCGAGCGTGCTCGCCTCCACTTCGATCTCCGAACAGACTACCGATGTGTCGACAATCGTCAGCGTCTGCTGGGACTGCGCGCCGATGACGCGTGGATAGCGCGACAGGCGCGGCCCCTGCGGCTTGTCGGCTCGCTGCGCCGGGCGGCGCAGGAAGCGCGACAGTTCCGTCAGCGCCAACTGATAGACATCCCGCTTGAACTCGATCACCGCATCGAGTGGCACCCAGTACTCGTTCCAGCGCCACGCATCGAACTCCGGGTGATCGGTCGCGCGCAAGCAAATATCGCAATCGCGTCCGACCATCCGCAGCAGGAACCAGATCTGCTTCTGGCCGCGGTAATGGCCGCGTACTTCGCGTTTGATGAACTTGTCAGGCACCTCGTAACGCAACCAGTCGCGGGTGCGGCCGATTATCTTGACGTGTTCCGGGTGCAGGCCGGTTTCCTCGTGCAGCTCCCGGTACATCGCCTGCATGGGGGTCTCGCCGTACTTGATCCCACCTTGAGGAAACTGCCAGGAATGCTCGCGGAGCCGCTTGCCCCAAAACACCTCGTTGCGCGCGTTCAAGAGGATGATGCCGACGTTCGGGCGAAAGCCTTCACGATCCAGCATACAACCACCTTCGAATCCTTTAAAATTGCTTTGATTATAAACAGATAACGGGCGCTGCGCACCGTGACGGAGCGAATCCGCGCGGGGTACGGCGACTGAATTGTCCCTGATTTGTCTGCTACGTCATCTGCGCCATCGTCGTTCGTCGCGCGCAGCTTTTTCACCTTGAAACTTTTTCGGGCGCCCCGCCTGGGGGCGCCGTATTTGGAACCGTCCGCATGAAAGCTTCCCGTTTCTTTATCGGCACCCTCAAAGAAGCACCGGCCGACGCAGAGATCGTCAGCCACAAGCTGATGGTGCGCGCCGGCATGATCCGTCGTGTCGCCGGCGGCATCTATAACTACCTGCCGGTCGGCCTGCGTTCGATTCGCAAGGTCGAGGCGATCGTGCGCGAGGAAATGAACCGGGCAGGCGCCATCGAGCTGCTGATGCCGGCCGTGCAGCCGGCCGAGCTGTGGCAGGAGTCGGGCCGCTGGGAACAGTACGGCCCCGAGCTGCTGCGCTTCAAGGACCGCAAGGACAACGACTTCGTGATCGGGCCGACGCACGAGGAAGTGATCACCGACATCGCGCGCAACCAGATCAAGAGCTACCGGCAGATGCCGGTGAACTTCTACCAGATCCAGACGAAGTTCCGCGACGAGATCCGTCCGCGCTTCGGCGTGATGCGCGGCCGCGAATTCCTCATGAAGGACGCGTATTCGTTCGACAAGGACACGGCCGGCCTGAACGAGTCGTATCGCAAGATGTACGACGCGTACGTTCGCATCTTCACGCGCCTCGGCCTCGAGTTCCGCGCGGTCGCGGCCGACAGCGGCTCGATCGGTGGCAACTTCTCGCACGAGTTCCACGTGATCGCCGATACCGGTGAGGACGCGATCGCCTATTGCCCGACGTCCGACTTCGCGGCGAACATCGAAGCGGCCGAGGCGCTGCCGTTGATCGCCGAGCGTGCTGCGCCGGCCGAAGCGATGGAGAAGGTCGCGACGCCCGGCAAGGCGAAGTGCGAAGCGGTCGCCGAACTGCTGGCGATCCCGCTCGAGCGCACGATCAAGTCGATCGTGCTCGCCACCGAGAACGAAGGCGCCGAGCCGACCATCTGGCTCGTGATGCTGCGCGGCGACCACGATCTGAACGAAATCAAGGTGTCGAAGCTGCCGGGGCTGAAGAACCACCGCTTCGCGACCGAGCAGGAAATCGTCGACTGGTTCGGCACGCCGCCGGGCTATCTCGGCCCGGTCGGCACGAAGAAGCCGGTGAAGGTGATCGCCGATCGCACGGTCGCGAACATGAGCGATTTCGTCGTCGGCGCGAACGAGGTCGACTATCACATCGCGGGCGTGAACTGGGGCCGCGACCTGCCGGAACCGGAAGTCGCCGATGTGCGCGACGTGAAGAAGGGCGATCCGTCGCCGGACGGCAAGGGCACGATCGACATCTGCCGCGGCATCGAAGTCGGTCACGTGTTCCAGCTCGGTACCAAGTATTCGGAAGCGATGGGCGCGACGTTCCTCGATGAATCGGGCAAGCCGCAGCCGATGCTGATGGGCTGCTACGGCGTCGGCGTCACGCGGATTCTCGGCGCGGCGATCGAACAGAACTTCGACGACCGCGGCATCATCTGGCCCGAGTCGATCGCGCCGTTCGAGGTCGTGCTGTGCCCGATGGGCTACGATCGCAGCGACATGGTCCGCGAGGCCGCCGACAAGCTGTACGCGGAACTGGTCGCCGCCGGCATCGACGTGATCCTCGACGATCGCGGCGAGCGCCCGGGTGTGATGTTCGCCGACTGGGAACTGATCGGCGTGCCGCATCGCCTGGTGATCGGCGAGCGCGGCCTGAAGGAAGGCAAGATCGAGTACCAGGGCCGCCGCGACGCCGAGGCGACGCTGCTGCCGGCGAACGAGGCTGCGGCGACGGTGACGGAGAAGATCCGCGCCGCGCTCGCGCACTAAGCGCTGCGACCGGGGGACACGGTGGAATACACCTTCCTGTCGGCCACCGTGCTTCTCGTGCTGATTACGGATCCGCTCGGCAATATCCCGCTGTTCATCACGGCGATGCGGGACGTGCCGCGCGAGCGGCGCGTGAAGCTGATCCTGCGCGAGGTGGGGATCGCGTTCGTGATCCTGCTGTTCTTCATGGTGGTCGGCGACCGCTTCCTGCGGATGATGAACCTCACCGACCTGTCGCTGCGGCTCGGCGGCGGGATCGTGCTGTTCCTGATCGCGCTGCGGATGATCTTCCCGCATCCGGACGGCGCGCTCGGCAGCGATCCGCGCGCGGGCGGCGAACCCTTCATCGTGCCGCTCGCGATTCCCGCGCTCGCCGGGCCGTCCGCGCTCGCGACGGTGATGCTGCTGACGTCGCAGGCGCCGGGCAAGATGTTCGAGTGGGTCGGCGCGCTGACGGTCACGATGATCGTCTGCGCGATCACGCTGGTGCTGGCCGAACGGATCCAGCAGTGGCTCGGCGAGCGGACCGTCGCGGCGTTCGAGCGGCTGATGGGCCTCGTGCTCGTCGCGATCTCGGTCGAGATGCTGCTGGCCGGCGTCCGGGCGTTCGTGCACCAGCTGTAGCACGGGTGGCGCGGCCGACGAAAAAAAACGGCGCTCCGGGAAACCGGAGCGCCGCTTTTCTTTAAGGCGGGCAGGGCGGTCAGACGTTCGCGGTCAGCGCGCGGATCGTCGGCAGGTTGCGCCAGTAACCCTTGGCGTCCATCCCGCAGCCGAACACGTAGCGGTCCGGCACCGGGAAGCCGCAGAAGTCGGGATGCAGCGGTTTCGTCTTCGCGAGCGTCTTCTCGCACAGCACGGCGGACATGAAGCGCTTCGCGCCCATGTCGAGGATGCGGTCGCGGATCGCGGCCATCGTCTCGCCTTCGTCGAGGATGTCGTCGAGCACGAGCACGATCCGGTCCTTCACCGATTCGCGCGGCGCGACGCGCCAGTGCATCTCCGGGCTGCCCTGCGTCGTGTTGCGGTAGCGGGTCAAGTGGATGTAGTCGAATTCCAGCGGGAAATCGAGATGCGGCAGCAGCATCCCGGTAAACACCGCGGCGCCGCCCATCACCGAAAGAACGAGCGGGAACGCGTCGCCGATCTCGGCGCGGATCGCGTCGGCCATTCTGGAGATCGAGGCGTTGACGGCGTCAGCCGAGACGATCTCTTCGGAGTGGTCGAAAATGTGGAGGGCTTCTTCGCGGTTCATGTGTTCTGGCGAGCAGTCGGTATACAAATAAGAATGAAGCAGAACGGACGGCGCGCGCTACAGCAAAAACCCGCGCGCCGGCCGACGGGCGGAATCAGCGCATGCCGGGCATCATGCCCTTCAGGCCGCGCATCATCTTCTGCATGTTGCCGCCCTTCAGCTTCTTCATCATCGTACGCATCTGGTCGTACTGGTTCAGCATCCGGTTGACTTCCTGCACCGGCACGCCCGCGCCGGCTGCAATGCGGCGCTTGCGCGTCGCTTTGATGATTTCGGGTTTGGCGCGCTCGGCGGGTGTCATCGAGCTGATGATGCCTTCCATCCGGCGGATCGACTTCTCGGCCTGGCCCATGTCGGCACCGGCCGCCGCCTGCTGGAATTGCGCCGGCAGCTTGTCCATCAGCGACGACAGGCCACCCATGTTCTTCATCTGCGAGATCTGCGCGCGGAAATCGTTCAGGTCGAAGTCGCCGCCTTTCTTCACCTTGTCGGCGAGCTTCTGCGCGGCCTGCACGTCGACGCCGCGCTGCGCTTCCTCGACGAGCGCGAGGATGTCGCCCATGCCGAGGATCCGGTTCGCCATGCGATCCGGGTGGAACACCTCGAGGCCGTCGAGCTTTTCGGCGACACCGACGAACTTGATCGGCTTGCCCGTGATGTGGCGCACCGACAGCGCGGCACCGCCGCGCGAATCGCCGTCGAGCTTGGTCAGCACGACGCCGGTGAGCGGCAGCGTGTCGTTGAACGCCTTCGCGGTGTTGACCGCGTCCTGGCCGAGCATCGCGTCGACGACGAACAGCGTTTCAGCCGGCTTCAGCGTGCCGTGCAGCGCGGCGATTTCCTGCATCATCGCCTCGTCGATACCGAGGCGACCGGCCGTATCGACGATCAGCACGTCATGGTAGTGGCGCTTTGCCCAGTCGACGGCCGCGACCGCGATGTCGACGGGCTTCTGATCCGGTGTGGACGGGAAGAAGTCGGCGCCGACCTGTTCGCTCACCGTTTTCAACTGCATGATGGCGGCCGGGCGATACACGTCGCACGAGACCGTCAGCACCTTTTTCTTGTGCTTCTCGCGCAGCAGCTTCGCGAGCTTGCCGACGGTCGTGGTCTTGCCGGCACCCTGCAGGCCCGCCATCAGGATCACGGCGGGCGGCGTGACCGCGAGGTTCAGCTCGGCGGCCTTGCCTTCGTAGTCGCCGCCGATCACGGCGGTCAGTTCCTTCTGGACCACGCCGACGAGCGCCTGACCCGGCGACAGGCTGCTGATCACTTCCTCGCCGAGCGCCTTTTCCTTGACCTTGGCGATGAATTCGCGGACGACGGGCAACGCGACGTCGGCCTCGAGCAGCGCGAGACGCACCTCGCGGAGCATTTCCTGGGTGTTCGCCTCGGTAAGCCGGGCCTCGCCGCGCAGCGTCTTGACGACGCGCGCCATCCGTTGAGTGAGATTGTCGAGCATGGGGAGCGATGGACAGTGGGGCCCGAAGGCGCAACGGAACCGAACAAAGGGAGCCGTCGCGGGGAGGGGGCCTAGTGTAAACTTCGAACATGGATATTGTACTGTATGCCCTCACCGCATTCCTGTACGGCGGCCTCGCCGTCGCAGGCTGGCGCACGCACCGCCAGGGTGCGGCGCCGCTCGTCGCGAGCGTGCCGGCCGTGCCGGTTCCGGCGTCCGCCGCGTCGGGGATGAGCGCGGCCGGCCGCGGGCTGCTGTTCGCGGCGCTCGTCGCGCACGGCGTGCTGCTGCACATGACGATCTTCCCGCACGACGCGATGATCTTCGGGTTCGCGTTCGCGCTGTCCGCGATGTTCTGGCTCGGCGCCGGCATCTACTGGATCGAGAGCTTCTTCTTCCCGCTCGACAGCCTGCGCCTGCTGGTGCTGCCGCTCGCGTGCGGCGCGTCGCTGCTGCCGCTCGTGTTCGGCGGCGTGCGGGTGCTGCCTTATGCCGCAGCGCCGCTGTTCAAGATGCACTTCCTGATCGCGAACATCGCATACGGCCTCTTTGCGATCGCCGCGCTGCACGCGGTCCTGATGCTGATGGTCGAGCGGCGCCTGCAGTCGCTGAGGAGCGGCGGGCGCGACGGTTCGACCGGCTGGATGGCGAGCTGGCTCGAAACGCTGCCGCCGTTGCTCACGCTGGAGAAGCTGCTGTTCCGCCTGATCGGCGCCGGCTTCGTGCTGCTGACGCTGACGCTCGCATCGGGGATCCTGTTCAGCGAGCAGGTCGATGCACGCGCGCTGCGGCTCGATCACAAGACCGTGTTCGCGGTGCTGTCGTGGCTGATGTTCGGCGGCCTGCTGGTCGCCCGCAAGACGTCGGGCTGGCGCGGGCGCGGCGCCGCGCGCTGGGTGCTCGTGTCGTTTGCGGCGCTGCTGCTCGCGTATGTCGGCAGCCGGTTCGTTTTCGAGGTGCTGCTGCACCGCTCCGTGGTTTGAACGCAGGTTTCCGATGCGACAGATTCTTCTCCTGATTCTTCTTTTCTTCGCGGGCTCGTGGCTCGCGCGCAAGCTGCGCCAGGCCCAGGAGCAAGCGCAGGCGCGCGCCGGCCGTGGTGACGGCTCCGACGGCGCGGCCAGTCATGGCGGCGCGGGTGCGGCACGCCCGAACGGCGGCACGCGCTCGCTGCCCGAGCCGATGGTGCGCTGCGCCGAATGCGGCGTGCATGCGCCGAAGGGCGACGCCGTCGCCGCGGGCGGCGAATACTTCTGCAGCACCGAGCATGCGCAGCGCCACGGCGCACGCGCGAGCGGCCACGACGCGCGATGAGCGACGCGGCGCTGCTGTCGGTTGACGCACACGGCTGGGTGCGCGAAGCGCGCCACGCGCCGTCGCCGAATTTCGAGGCGCGGCCCGCGGGCGCGGTGCCGACGCTCGTCGTCGTCCACAACATCAGCCTGCCGCCCGGCGAGTTCGGCGGGGACGCGATCGAGTCGCTGTTCCTGAATCGCCTCGATTGCGATGCGCATCCCTATTACCAGAGCCACCTGCGCGGCGTGCGCGTGTCCGCGCACTTCCTGATTCGCCGCGACGGCGAACTCGTGCAGTTCGTGTCGTGCGACGAGCGCGCATGGCATGCGGGCTCGTCCGAGTTCTTCGGCCGGCCGCGCTGCAACGATTTCTCGATCGGCATCGAGCTCGAGGGCGCGGACGACGTGCCGTTCGACCCGGCGCAGTACGCGACGCTCGGCGTGCTCGCCCGTACGCTCGCCGCACGCTACCCGATCGATGCGGTGGCCGGGCATTCCGACGTCGCGCCGGGCCGCAAGACCGACCCGGGGCCGCATTTCGATTGGCAACGCTTCGCAGGCGATGCCGGCTTTTCGGTCGAATACTTTCCTTTCCGTCAGCACTGAGCGCAGGGTTTTCGAGCCCGCGAAAAAATTTTTTCCGACCAATGCCTTGTCACGTCTGCGCCTGCGCGGGGCGGGGGTGATGTCAATACCTTCAGCGCAAATTATCCGTTTTGACCTCGTCCGAATGTCCACTATACTTGGTGCCAGTTGAGCAGTTCTGTACTAGATATAGTGTGTGTCGCAGGGGAAACCCGAGCGGCACCGGCCGGCGGCCAACGCCGGCGGACAGGGTTCTCAGGGCGGCGCGCCAGGGCCGGACGGTCCGGGCGTCGCGATCAAGCGCAGCGAACTTCGACGGGGCAGGGTACACATGACGAAGCACACGACCGGCTCGGTTGTCGCGCATCGACCGAACCGGCTTCCCCGCCGCATCGCTCGCCTCTTACCGCTCGCGCACCTCATTGCGCAGCGTTCGTTTTAATCCGCGGTTCTCTCCGCACCATCCAACACCAGGAGCTTTGCACATGCAAACCACCGACAACGCGACGTCCCAGTACGAGAGCGCCTCGAGCCGTCCGCTCGGCGGGACCGAACAGGGCGCGAAGGCGCTCGCGCCGCAGGCCACGTTCGCCGACTACAAGGTGATCCGCCGCAACGGCAGCGTAGTCTCGTTCGAGCCTTCGAAGATCGCGATCGCGGTGACCAAGGCTTTCCTGGCCGTCAACGGCGGGCAGGGCGCGGCATCGGCGCGCGTGCGCGAGCAGGTCGAACAGCTCACGCACAGCGTCGTGCGCGCGCTCGTGCGCAGCCGTCCGAACGGCGGTACGTTCCATATCGAAGACATCCAGGACCAGGTCGAACTCGCGCTGATGCGCGGCGGCGAGCACAACGTCGCGCGTGCGTACGTGCTGTATCGCGAGAAGCGCCACCTCGAGCGCCAGCATGCGGGCGAAGAAGCGGCGGCAGCGGGCGGCGACGCGAGCGCGGGCATCAACGTCGTCGACAACGGCGTCACGCGCCCGCTCGACATGAACGCGCTGCGCGAGCTGATCGTGTCGGCATGCGCCGGTCTCGGCGCTGCGGTTAACCCTGAGCCGATCGTCGCGGAGACGGTGAAGAACCTGTACGACGGCGTGCCGATGAGCCAGGTCTACGACTCGGCGATCCTCGCGGCGCGCACGATGATCGAAAAGGACCCGGCGTACAGCCAGGTCACGGCCCGCATCCTGCTGCACACGATCCGCCGCGAGATCCTCGGCGAGGAAGTGCTCCAGGCCGAGATGTCGACCCGCTATACGGAATACTTCCCGCAGTTCCTGAAGCGCGGCGTCGATGCCGGCCTGCTCGACGACAAGCTGCTGCAGTTCGACCTGAAGCGTCTCGGCGAAGCGCTCGACGCGAACCGCGACCTGCAGTTCGGCTACCTCGGCCTGCAGACGCTGTACGACCGCTACTTCCTGCACGTCGAAGGCACCCGCATCGAAATGCCGCAGGCATTCTTCATGCGCGTCGCGATGGGCCTGTCGCTGAACGAGATCGACCGCGAAACGCGCGCGATCGAGTTCTACAACGTGCTGTCGAGCTTTGACTTCATGAGCTCGACGCCGACGCTGTTCAACTCGGGCACGCACCGCTCGCAGCTGTCGTCGTGCTACCTGACGACGGTCGCGGACGACCTCGACGGCATCTATGAAGCGCTGAAGGAAAACGCGCTGCTGTCGAAGTTCGCCGGCGGTCTCGGCAACGACTGGACCCGCGTGCGTGCGCTCGGCTCGCATATCAAGGGCACGAACGGCAAGTCGCAAGGCGTGGTGCCGTTCCTGAAGGTCGTCAACGACACGGCCGTCGCGGTCAACCAGGGCGGCAAGCGCAAGGGCGCGGTGTGCGCGTACCTCGAATCGTGGCACCTCGACATCGAGGAGTTCCTCGAGCTGCGCAAGAACACCGGCGACGATCGCCGCCGCACGCACGACATGAACACGGCGAACTGGATTCCCGACCTGTTCATGAAGCGCGTGATGGAAGGCGCCGACTGGACGCTGTTCTCACCGTCGACCTGCCCGGACCTGCACGACAAGTTCGGCGCGGAATTCGAGGCGGCTTACACGGCTTACGAAGACAAGGTCGCGCGCGGCGAGATCAAGCTGTTCAAGAAGATCCCGGCGGCGCAGCTGTGGCGCAAGATGCTCGGCATGCTGTTCGAGACGGGCCACCCGTGGATCACGTTCAAGGATCCGTGCAACATCCGCTCGCCGCAGCAGCACGTCGGCGTCGTGCACTCGTCGAACCTGTGCACGGAAATCACGCTGAACACGAGCGACACGGAAATCGCGGTGTGCAACCTCGGCTCGGTGAACCTCGTCGCCCACCTGGTGAAGCAGGCCGACGGCACCTACGCGCTCGACCACGACAAGCTGAAGCGCACGATCAGCGTCGCGATGCGCATGCTCGACAACGTGATCGACATCAACTACTACGCGGTGCCGAAGGCGCGTAACTCGAACCTGAAGCACCGTCCGGTCGGCATGGGCATCATGGGCTTCCAGGACTGCCTGCACCTGCTGCGCACGCCGTACGCGTCGGAAGCGGCGGTCGAGTTCGCCGATCGTTCGATGGAAGCGGTCTGCTACTACGCGTACCACGCGTCGACCGAGCTGGCCGAGGAGCGTGGCCGTTACTCGAGCTACCGCGGCTCGCTGTGGGATCGCGGCATCCTCCCGCAGGACACGCTGAAGCTGCTGACGGAAGCGCGCGGTGGCTACGTCGAGGTCGACACGTCCGAATCGCTCGACTGGACGACGCTGCGTTCGCGGATCGCCACGCACGGCATGCGCAACTCGAACTGCGTCGCGATCGCGCCGACGGCGACGATCTCGAACATCATCGGCGTGTCGGCCTGTATCGAGCCGACCTTCCAGAACCTGTACGTGAAGTCGAACCTGTCGGGCGAATTCACGGTGGTGAACGAGTACCTGGTGCGCGACCTGAAGGAACGCGGCCTGTGGGACGAAGTGATGGTCTCCGACCTGAAGTACTTCGACGGCATGCTGTCGCGCATCGACCGCATCCCGGCCGACCTGCGCGCGATCTACGCGACCGCGTTCGAAGTCGACCCGACGTGGCTGGTCGAAGCGGCATCGCGTCGCCAGAAGTGGATCGACCAGGCGCAGTCGCTGAACATCTACATGGGCGGCGCGTCGGGCAAGAAGCTCGACGAGGTCTACAAGCTCGCGTGGCTGCGCGGTCTGAAGACGACCTACTACCTCCGCACGATGGCGGCGACGCACGTCGAGAAGTCGACGGTCGCGCACGGCGCGCTGAACGCAGTGCCGACGGGCGGTGCAGGCGGCTCGAGCAGCGGCGGCGCGCAAGGCGCGGCAGGCGGCTTCGGTGCGGCAGGCGGCGATGCATCGTCGGGCGCGGTCAATGCGGCAGCGGCGCTGGCGCCGGTCGAAGCAGACGGTCCGGTGTGCACGATGCGTCCGGGCGATGCGGGTTTCGACGAGTGCGAAGCCTGCCAGTAACGCAGCGCGTATGACCTAAGGTTCGTGCGGCGCGCATGACAACCGATCGAGGTTGAAGTGTGCGCCGCTCTCAACTAAAAAAATGATAAGGAATCTGTAACGCGCCACTCGCGTTGCAGGCAGTGACGAGCGATCGAAACATCCCCGACGACGTCGCGTTTCGATCAGCGTTCGATGCGTCGAGCGCACCTCGCGATACACGTGCGACACGCGTCGCGCGCTGCATGAACGACGATGCGTTGCTCAAAGTGTTGTATCGAGGTCGCAACGCGAATCGAAAAAAGGATTTTTCGTGAGCGAACCCTTTTATCGCTCAGGAAAAGATGGTACAAACCGTTCTAAATTGATGGTGAGAATTTATGCTCAACTGGGATGACGAGAAGACTGCCGTAACCCCCGCGAGCGGAGCGCAGCAGAACGCGTTGCGCACCTCCGCAGGGATGGCTGTCGGAATGCAGGCGGCAGCGCCTGCCGCCCATCAGGTCCGCGACATTTTCGAAGGCGATCTTGCGGTGCCGCCGCAAGCATCGGCTGTTCCCGCTGGCGGGTCGGAAGCGCGGGTCAACGTTGCGGACAAGCGCATCATCAACGGCCAGACTGACGTCAATCAGCTGGTGCCGTTCAAATACAAGTGGGCGTGGGAAAAGTATCTGGCGGGTTGCGCGAACCACTGGATGCCGCAGGAAATCAACATGTCCCGCGACATCGCACTGTGGAAGGACCCGAACGGTCTGACCGAGGATGAGCGCCGCATCGTCAAGCGCAACCTCGGCTTCTTCGTGACGGCCGATTCGCTTGCCGCGAACAACATCGTGCTCGGCACATACCGCCACATCACGGCGCCCGAGTGCCGGCAGTTCCTGCTGCGCCAGGCGTTCGAAGAGGCGATCCACACGCACGCGTATCAATACATTGTCGAATCGCTCGGTCTCGACGAAGGCGAGATCTTCAACGCGT
The DNA here is from genome assembly GCF_020843965.1 of Burkholderia sp. B21-005. NCBI lineage: Bacteria > Pseudomonadati > Pseudomonadota > Betaproteobacteria > Burkholderiales > Burkholderiaceae > Burkholderia > Burkholderia sp. B21-005. The sequence continues at coordinate 534,172 of NZ_CP086301.1, forward strand.
ACCACGAGGTCACGTCGATCCGCGCGAAGGACGAATTCCTGATCCCGTTCATCCACACGCTGACGGATCCGGCCTTCAAGACCGGCACGCTCGAAGCGGATCAGAAGCTGCTGAAGTCGCTGATCGTGTTCGCCTGCATCATGGAAGGCCTGTTCTTCTATGTCGGCTTCACGCAGATCCTCGCGCTCGGCCGCCAGAACAAGATGACGGGTGCTGCAGAGCAATATCAGTACATCCTGCGCGACGAGTCGATGCACTGCAATTTCGGCATCGACCTGATCAATCAGATCAAGCTCGAGAACCCGCATCTCTGGACCGCGGAATTCCGCGCCGAGATCCGCGAGCTGTTCAAGCAGGCTGTCGAACTCGAATACCGCTACGCCGAGGACACGATGCCGCGCGGCGTGCTGGGCCTGAACGCGTCGATGTTCAAGAGCTATCTGCGCTTCATCAGCAACCGCCGTTGCCAGCAGATCGGCCTCGACCCGCTGTACCCGAACGAGGAAAACCCGTTCCCGTGGATGAGCGAGATGATCGACCTGAAGAAGGAACGCAACTTCTTCGAGACGCGTGTGATCGAGTATCAGACGGGTGGCGCGCTGTCCTGGGAATAACCCGCAGCAGCGAACTCGTCACATGATGGAGCAGCCGGCGGCCTCTCGGCCCCGGCCCAAGGTTTAGGAGCAAGAACGCCTGATGCAAAGCATGCCCGGTGCCTTAACGGCCCAACGACATGATCGGCACTTTGCGAACCCTTCAGTGGGATGGGCAAACTTCCCTCCGGAAAAAGCGGACGGCCGTGTGGCGGTCCGCTTGATCAAGCGATTAGGGGTAGCGGCGCGAGGTGCGCCGGCTACCGACTTGATTTGGCGCGCGAGGCCATGGGGTCACGCGCGCCATACCGTATTCATTAGCGTAAGCGCGCGGTATCTGCGTACGCCGATGAATAGCCCGCTTCGAAGCGCACGTCCTGAACAGCGTCCGCGGGAAGCGGGTTTTGACGAAGGGTGTAGTTTGAACTGACTCTCATCTGAACCTGAAGGAGAACAACATGGCTACTGCCAAGAAAAAACCGGCTGCGAAGAAGGTTGCTGCCAAGAAGACCGTTGCGAAGAAGGCTGCTCCGGCCAAGAAGGCTGCCGCAGTGAAGAAGGTTGCTGCGAAGAAGGTCGCGGTGAAGAAGGTTGCCGCGAAGAAGGCAGCACCGGCGAAGAAGGCCGCTGCGAAGAAGGTCGCGGCTAAGAAGGTCGCAACGAAGAAGGTTGCAGCCAAGAAGGTCGCTGCCAAGAAAGTCGCGGTGAAGAAGGTTGCCGCGAAGAAGGCCGCGCCGGCGAAGAAGGCCGCTGCGAAGAAGGTTGCAGCCAAGAAGGTCGCAGTGAAGAAGGTTGCTGCGAAGAAGGCCGCACCGGCGAAGAAGGCTGCTGCGAAGAAGGCCGCGCCGGCGAAGAAGGCTGCCGCCAAGAAGGCTGCGCCTGCGAAGAAGGCCGCTGCGAAGAAGGCTGCGCCTGCCAAGAAGGCTGCCCCTGCGAAGAAGGCTGCCGCACCGAAGGCTGCTGCCCCGGCGAAGAAGGCTGCTGCTCCGAAGAAGGCCGCTGCTCCGAAGAAGGCCGTCGTGAAGAAGGCTGCACCGGCAACCACCGCGTCGACCGCATCGGTTGCGCCGGCATCGGGCGTGAAGACCGCGCTCAACCCGGCAGCGGCATGGCCGTTCCCGACCGGCAGCCGTCCGTAATCGCGGCTGGCTAGTACCACCCGGACACTCATGTGGTGTCCGTGGGTTGAGTAGCGCTACTCAATCGATCCCGCCATCTGGCTCAGGTGGCGGGATTTTTTTCGTCCGTATTCATCGAAGTGCTGACCCGCGGCCGGCAGCGAATGGCGGACGAAAAAAAACGCATGTGCAGCTTCGCACATGCGTTCGACCGCGGCTTGCGCCGCGTGCTGAGGATGCTCGTTAGTGCGTGACGCGCGTGACGCCGCCGCTCGACAGCAGTCGCACACGCTCGCCGGCGCGGAACATTTCGCCGCTTGCCGCCTGCGTGATCGAGCGCAGGTCGCCGTTATCGAGGCGCACGGTGATTTCGACACCGTTCGCCGTGCCGAGGTTTTCGCCGACCGCGTTGCCCGCGACCGCGCCGACGAGGCCGCCCGCGATGGCCGTCAGGATCGACCCCTTGCCGCCGCCGATCGCGCTGCCCGCGACCGCGCCGAGCGCACCGCCGCCGAGCGTGCCGATCGCGCTGCCGCCGCCGTCGGACTGGATGCGCACTGCACGGACGCTTTCGACCGTGCCCATGCGGACGGTCTGCTCGCGCTGCGCCTGGCCGACGCTATAGACATCCGCCGAGCCCGGCGCCGTGAAGCAGCCGGCGAGCGTCAGCGTGGCCGTCAGCATGGCCGCGAGCGTGAGGTTTTTTTTGGTCAACATCTTTGCTCTCCCACAATATTCATTTGAGACTGTACCCGAAGGCAGCCTCGAAGCGCGCGTCGATTTCGGCGCGCGTCAGTGCGTAAGTTTGGGGCCCCTGGTGGGCGATCTTGATCGAGCCCATCAGGCTCGCGAGGCGGCCCGTGGTTGCCCAGTCGAGGCCGTTCTCGATGCCGTACAGCAGGCCGCCCCGGAAGGCGTCGCCGCAGCCGGTCGGATCCACGACACGTTCTGCTTGCACGACCGGAATCTGTTCTTCGCCGTTTTTGTGAAGAATAGTCGAGCCGTGCTCGCCGCGCGTGATGATCAGCGCCTGAACCCGGCTGGCGATTTCCTGTTCGGACCAGCCCGTCTTGTCGCTGACGAGCTTGCCCTCGTAGTCGTTGACCGCGACGAAGGTCGCGAGTTCAATGATGCGGCGCAGCGTCGCACCGTCGAACAGCGGCAGGCCCTGGCCCGGATCGAAGATGAACGGGACGCCGGCCTTCGCGAATTGCTCGGCGTGCTGGACCATCCCGTCGAAGCCGTCCGGTGCGACGATGCCGAGCTTCACGCCCGCCACTTCGTCCGCGCGGTTCAGGTGCGACACCATCATCGCGCCCGGGTGGAATGCGGTGATCTGGTTGTTGTCGAGATCGGTCGTGATCATTGCCTGCGCGGTGTGCGTTTCGGGCACCACGCGCACGCTGGCCTTCGACAGGCCGAGGCTGTCGAGACGCTCGAGATAGCGATCGGCGTCGTTCGCGCCGACCGTCGCCATGATGCGCGCGTCGCCGCCGAGCATGTGCAGCGCGTAAGCGATGTTCCCCGCGCAACCGCCGAATTCGCGACGCATCGTCGGCACGAGGAAGCTCACGTTCAGAAGGTGAACCTGGTCGGGCAGGATGTGCTCGCGAAACCGGCCTTCGAAGGTCATGATGTTGTCGTAGGCGAGCGAGCCGCAAATCAGCGTAGTCAAGGCGTGCGTTCCTGTAGAGAGCAAAGGGGGGCGGCCACCCGACCGGCGCGCGGAGGCCGTCCGGCCTCGCGCGGCAGGGTCGGGTGGCAGCGGATTACTTCAGTGCGGCGAGCGCTGCGTCGTAGTTCGGCTCGTCCTTGATCTCGTCGACGAGTTGCGCGTGGATCACCTTGTCCTGGGCGTCGAGCACGACGACCGCGCGGGCCGTCAGGCCGTTCAGCGGGCCGCTCGTCACGTCGACGCCGTAGGCGTTCGCGAATGCGCGGCCGCCGCGGAACGTCGAAGCCGTCACGACGTTCGCGAGGCCTTCGGTCGTGCAAAAGCGCGTGGCGGCGAACGGCAGGTCGCCGGACACGACGACCACGACCGTGTTGTCGAGCGACGACGCGGCTTCGTTGAACTTGCGGGTCGACGTCGCGCAGGTCGGCGTGTCGAGGCTCGGGACGATGTTCAGCACCTTGCGCTTGCCGGCGAAGCTGGCGAGCGACAGATCGGCGAGGTCCTTGCCGACCAGCTTGAAGTCGGGGGCTTGCGAGCCGACGGCCGGGAACGTGCCGGCGAGGTCGATCGGGTTGCCACCCAGCGTAACTTTGCTCATGTTCGTGCTCCGAAATAGCGCGCCGCTGCGGCGCGCGGGTTGAGACGGCGCGCATGCGCGCGCCGCGGTGCGTCACGGATAGAAGATCTGGACGCGGAAATTCGAGGCGGGCATGCCGTTCGTGTCGAGACGGACGACCATCGTCTGCGTCGTGCCCGGCGGCAGCCCGGCGTCGATCGGCGTGCCCGGGCGCACGTAGTCGCGCGGCGCGAGCACGCGGCGCACGGTTACGTGATTCGTGTCGTCGAGCAGCGTCAGCTCGAGCGACGGGTAGGCGAGCGCGACGTGGTAGCGGTTCGTCAGCGGCACCTTCAGCTCGAGCATGCGCGGGCCGTCGATCTGGCGCAGGTCGGTCGCGTCGAGCCGCAGGCCGTCGATCGCGCGCGGCGGCGTGAGCTTGCAGCCGAGCGGCGCGCATGCCTGCCGGAACCAGCTCTGCGTGACGGGCCAGTAGAGCATCACGGTTTCGCGCTGCCACCACGCGAGTTGCGCGACGAGCAGCACCGCGAGGGCCACGGCGACGAGCCCGCCGAAAAAGCCGCCGAGCATCCCGCGTCGCTGCGGCGCGCCCGTCTCCCGCGTCTCGCGCGTCACGGCGAAATGCGGGCGGTCGTCATCGGTTAGGGCGGCGGGGAACGGTACGGCCGGTTGGACGACCGGTTGGGCTGCCGGTTCGCTGGCGGCCGCGGTCGGTGCGGGCGCGCGTTCGTCGGCGTGGATGTCGGGTGCTGATTCGGGTTCGGATTCGGATATGGCTTGCGCCGGCCTGAACGCGAAGCGCGGTTCGCGCGGTGCGTGCTCGTCGTCGGGCACTGCGAAGTGCGCGTTGCCAACCGGTTCGGCGGGCTCCGCTGCGGCTTGTTCAACCGATGGCGTGTGCGCGACGAAGCGCGGTTCGCGCAGGTCGGGCTCGACTGTCGGGGCGGCGAGCGACGTGCCCGATGCGTCGGTTTCGGGCAGCGTCGCCTCCGGTTCGGCCGGTTGCGCGACTGCAGCGTGCAGTTCGGCAGGGACGGACGCAATCGGTGCGGGCGTGCCGGAAAGGCGAACGACACCGGCCTCCATGGCCGGCAGCGCGAGCGGTACCAGCGGCTCGGCGCGTACGGTCTGCACGGTGTGCTGCAAGGATGGATCGACGCCGGCATCGAGCCACGGCGCCCACATGTCCCAGCCTTCCGGCTTGTAGTCGATATCGGACGCCGGCTCGACCGGGGCGTCGGTGGCGAAGAGCCGCGCGGGGGCGGCGTCGTGTTGCGGGGCGGCGGCGTCCGGGCCGGCCGGTGCCGCTTCGGTCAGCGCCGGGTCGGGCTGCCGCGCCGGATCAGGTACGAGCGACTGCGATGCGTTGAAGACCTGGTGGCAGTGTCCGCAGCGCACGAGCCCGTCATGCAGCGAGAGCTGTTCCTGCTGCAGCCGGAAGACGGTTTCGCAATGAGGGCAGCGCGTCGCAAGAAGCATGTCGAGCCGGGCGGCCTGCTGGCCAGAGTGAAGGACAGCGCTATTCTAATGGCTTTCGCGCCGGGTTCCCGCGAGGCATACCCAACCTTCGTGTTCGCGCCAGACCGAGATGTCGACGTAGCGCGCATAGACGGCTGCGACTTCGTCCGCCTGGCGCGCGAGCACGCCCGACAGCGCGATGCGCCCGCCCGGTTTCACCTTCGATGCGAGCATCGACGCCATCAGCTTCAGCGGGTTCGACAGGATGTTCGCGACGACGATGTCGAATTCGCCGGCCGGGCACGCGTCGGGCAGCCCGTACGTGACTTCCGCATGGTTGCGTTCGCTGTTCTGCCGCGCCGACTCGACCGCCTGCGGATCGATGTCGATGCCCACCACGGGGTTCGCCCCGCATTTCCGCGCGAGGATCGCGAGAATGCCCGAGCCGCAGCCGTAGTCGAGTACCGACTGGCCGGGCTTCACCGACTGTTCGAGCCATTCCATGCACAGGCGCGTGGTCGGGTGGCTACCGGTGCCGAAGGCGAGACCGGGGTCGAGTTCGAGGATCAGCGCGTCGGGGTCGGGCGCGTCGTGCCACGACGGCACGACCCAGATCCGCTCGCCGATCGGAATCGGCTCGAATTGCGACTGCGTGAGCCGCACCCAGTCCTGTTCCTCGACTTCGCGCACGTCGAACTTCGGCGTCTCGGCGACGCCGATTTCGTTCACGGCCGCCGCAAGCAGCACGGCCGGCTCGTGATCGGGCGACAGCAGCGCGATCACGCGCGAGTGCTGCCACGCGGTGCGATCGGGAACCAGGCCCGGCTCGCCGAAGAGCGGCTGTTCGTCGGGCGTGTCGGCGTCGGCGTCTTCGACGGACACCGACAGCGCGCCGAGTTCGAGCAGCGCGTCGGACAGCGCCTCCGCATGCTCACGGGCCAGTTCGACGACGAGTTCGCGATAGCTCATGCTTACGCTTCTTCCGGTGCGACCTGCTGCTTCTGGGCGAGCCGGTGTTCGAGGTAGTGGATGCTGGTGCCGCCTTCGACGAACTTCGAGTCGATCATCAGCTCGCGGTGCAGCGGAATGTTCGTGTGGATGCCTTCGACGACCATTTCCGACAGCGCGATGCGCATCCGGCGGATCGCCTGGTCGCGTGTCGCGCCGTAGGTGATCAGCTTGCCGATCATCGAATCATAGTTCGGCGGCACGAAATAGCCATTGTACGCATGCGAGTCGACGCGCACGCCGGGGCCGCCCGGCGTATGCCACGACGTGATCCGGCCCGGCGACGGCGTGAACTTGAACGGATCTTCCGCGTTGATCCGGCATTCGATCGCATGCCCGCGGAACTGGATGTCGCGCTGGCGCAGCGCGATCTTCTCGCCGGCCGCGATGCGGATCTGTTCCTGCACGATGTCGACGCCCGTGATCATCTCGGACACCGGGTGCTCGACCTGCACGCGCGTGTTCATCTCGATGAAGTAGAACTCGTTGTTCTCGTACAGGAATTCGAACGTGCCCGCGCCGAGGTAGCCCATCTTCTTGCACGCGTCCGCGCAGCGGTCGCCGATGCGCTCGATCAGGCGGCGCGGAATGCCGGGCGCCGGCGCTTCCTCGATCACTTTCTGGTGACGGCGCTGCATCGAGCAATCGCGTTCGCCGAGCCAGATCGCGTTCTTGTGCGCGTCCGACAGCACCTGGATTTCGATGTGGCGCGGGTTCTCGAGGAACTTCTCCATGTACACCTGCGGGTTGCCGAACGCACGGCCGGCTTCCTCGCGGGTCATGTTGACCGCGTTGACGAGCGCGGCCTCGGTGTGCACGACGCGCATTCCGCGCCCGCCGCCACCGCCCGCCGCCTTGATGATGACCGGATAGCCGATCGCGCGCGCAATCTTGACGATCTCCTTCGGATCGTCCGGCAACGCGCCTTCCGAGCCCGGCACGCACGGCACGCCGGTCTTGATCATCGTCTGCTTCGCGGTGACCTTGTCACCCATCATGCGGATCGTTTCCGGGCGCGGCCCGATGAACGTGAAGCCCGACTGCTCGACGCGCTCCGCGAAATCGGCGTTCTCCGACAGGAAGCCGTAGCCGGGGTGAATCGCCTCGGCATCGGTGACTTCCGCGGCGCTGATCAGCGCGGGCATGTTCAGGTAGCTCAGGTTCGACGGGGCGGGACCGATACAGACGGCTTCGTCCGCGAGGCGCACGTACTTGGCTTCCTTGTCGGCTTCCGAGTAGACAACCACCGTCTTGACGCCGAGTTCGCGGCACGCGCGCTGAATGCGCAGCGCGATTTCACCGCGGTTGGCAATGAGGATTTTTTCAAACATAGCGAGTATTCGTCTCTTCGAGGGGCGCGCGAACGGCGCCTGGCGAGCATCGGCGGCGCGCGGCCGGCAGGGCCGCGCGGCGGGCTTAGCCGATCACGAAAAGCGGCTGGCCGTATTCGACGGCCTGGCCGTTCTCGACGAGGATTTCCTTGATCACGCCGGCCTTGTCCGACTCGATCTCGTTGAGCAGCTTCATCGCTTCGATGATGCAGATCGTCTGGCCTTCCTTGACCGTGTCGCCAACCTGGACGAACGGGTCGGCGCCCGGCGACGGCGCGCGATAGAACGTGCCGACCATCGGCGACGTCACGACGTGGCCCTGCGGGACGGCCGGTGCGGCTGCCGCGCCTGCGGCCGGCGCGGCGGCGCCGTCGGTCGGCAGCGCGGCCGACGGAGCGGGCGCGCTGACCTGCGGGGCAAACCCAGCCGTCTGCTGCACGTAGACCGGCGGCGCGTTCTTGACGATGCGCACCTTGCCTTCACCTTCCGTGACTTCCAGCTCGGAGATGCCGGATTCGGAAACGAGGTCGATCAGAGTTTTCAGCTTACGAAGATCCATCGGGAATTCCCCTTTCAATACGTGAAAGCGCCGGTTAGGGGCCGGCGCTGAATCTAGATCGCGAAATCAGCCGCGCGACGCGCCTTGCAGCTTGTCCAGCGCGTACTCGAGCGCGTACAGATAACCTTTCCAGCCGAGCCCGCAGATGACGCCTTCGGCCTGGTCGGAAAAGTAGGAGTGATGCCTGAACGCTTCGCGGCGGTGCACGTTCGACAGATGAATCTCGACGAACGGGATGCCTACGCCGGCGATCGCGTCCCGGATCGCGACGCTGGTGTGCGTATACGCGGCGGGATTGATCAGGATGAAATCGGTCTGTTCCTGCCGCGCGGCCTGGATGCGGTCGACGAGCGCGCCCTCATGGTTGCTCTGGAACGACGACAGTTCGGCGCCGGCTCCCTGCGCCCGCGCGGCAAGCGCCTGATCGATCTGCGCGAGCGTGACGCGGCCGTACACCTCCGGTTCCCGGGTGCCGAGAAGGTTCAGGTTGGGGCCGTGCAGCACCAGCAATCGTGTCATGGTCGCTTCTATTTCTGCGGAATTGCGCGAACTTTAGCGCTATTTAGAGAAATTTGTCTAGTTTTGCCGAACGGCCAGGCGCGCCGGACCTGCAAGAATTACCGGTGGAGCGGCAAAGTATCGGTGAATTCACGCGAAATTGCGGCGATCGACGCACAAATCGCCGCCAACGTGCGGGCGGTCGTTCAGGACGATCACAACGCGTCGAGGGTCTTTCTCAGCTCGGCCGGCTGGATTTGTCCTAATTTTGTCTCGCGAATCTTGCCGGTTTCGTCGATGACGACCGTGAATGGCAGCGCGCCGGCCGTATTTCCGAAATTTCGGGCCAGATCGGCACCCGCATAACCGCTGACGAAAACCGGATAGTCGACCTTCACCTTCTGGAGAAAGTTCTTCACGTTCTGGTCGGAATCGACGCCGATCCCGATGAAGCGGATGCCTTTCTGCTTGTATTGATGCGACAGCGCGACGAGCTCCGGCATCTCCTCGACGCACGGGCCGCACCACGACGCCCAGAAATTGACCACGACCTTCTGGCCCTTGAAGGAGGCGAGCGACGCCGGCTTGCCGTCGACGCCGGTCAGCGACGCGGCCCACAACTGGTCGACCGGGTTGCCCTGCGCGGCGGGCGCCGCGACGGCGACGCCGTCATCGGCGCTGCCGCCGCGGAACCAGTGGCCGGCGGCGAGCCCGCCGGCGATGGCGGCCGCCGCGACCACCGCGAGCGCCAACATGTGTTTCTTCATCATCGTCGAATCATTCCGGTTCGGAAGGAGCGTTGCTGGCCTCGAGCAGCGCGCGCAATGCGGCGGCGTCCGCGCGCGGGACCCGGCCGCGCGCGTCGGCCTTGACCGCGCCGCGCAGGTCGTCGCTCGCGTAGAGCGCGACGTGAATGCCGATCGCGTCCACGTCGCGCCGCGGGCGCCACAGGAAGCTGAGCGTCTCGACGTCGGCGCGGCCGGCGAAATGTCGCGTCTCGGACACGTCGTACTGAACGTTCTGGTTCAGCAGGTAGATCGCGACGTCCTTCGGGTTGTCGGTGAATATCTGCAAATGGATGTCCGAATGTTCGTTCGCGGTACCGTGCAGCACCGCGCCCGTCACATACGGATTGAACTCGGCGAGCCGGCGCATCCAGTCGAGCGCGATCTCGCGCAGGCGGCGCAGTTCGTCCGGCTGCGTGTCGCTCTGGAACAGCGCGAGATACTCGCGCAGTTCTTCCTCGATCAGGTCGTTATCGGGCAGCCATTCGCCGGCAACGCGCGTATCGCCGAACAGCTGGCGCGCGGCCTTGCGCTTCGCGCTGGCGTAATCGAGGCCGTCCTCCGCGATCAGGCGGGCGGCGGACTGGGCGATTTCCTCGCGGGCGCGCCGCGGGTCGACAAGGGGTTTGCGAGACATGATCCGGCAATCATACTCGATCGCCGCCACGCCCGAACGCGGTGCCGGTGCGTGCCGCTGGCCGCGCGGGCAGCATCCGCGATCCGTCGTTCGGGCCGCCGGGCATGGCGGGCCGTCAGTTACAATGGCGGTCTTTGTGTCGCGGCGAAAGTCGTTGGCCGGGCGGCCTGTCCGGCGTGCCGCAGACCTTCCTTTCCGAATCGACGGCGCCCGGCGGCGCGAAAGCATTCATCTATGCACATCCACATTCTTGGCATCTGCGGCACCTTCATGGGCGGTCTTGCCGTGCTCGCGCGCGAGGCGGGCCACACGGTGACGGGTTGCGACGCGGGCGTCTATCCGCCGATGAGCACGCAGCTCGAGGCGCAGGGCATCACGCTGATCGAGGGCTACGGCGCCGAGCAGATCGACCTGAAGCCCGACCTGTTCGTGATCGGCAACGTCGTCACGCGCGGCAACCCGCTGATGGAGGCGATCCTCGATCGCGGCCTGCCTTACGTGTCCGGCCCGCAATGGCTCGGCGAGCACGTGCTGGCGGGCAAGTGGGTGCTGGCGGTCGCGGGCACGCACGGCAAGACGACCACGTCGTCGATGCTCGCGTGGCTGCTGGAAGATTCCGGCCTGAACCCGGGCTTCCTGATCGGCGGCGTGCCGCTGAACTTCGGCGTGTCGGCGCGGCTGACCGATTCGAGCTTCTTCGTGATCGAGGCCGACGAATACGATACGGCGTTCTTCGACAAGCGCTCGAAGTTCGTCCACTATCGGCCGCGCACCGCGGTGCTCAACAATCTCGAATTCGATCACGCCGACATCTTTCCGGATCTCGCCGCGATCGAAACGCAATTCCATCATCTCGTGCGTACCGTGCCGGGTGTCGGCCGGATCGTGACCAACGGCCGTTCCGACGCTCTGGAACGCGTGCTCGCGCGCGGCTGCTGGAGCGAGGTCGAGCGCTTTGGCGTCGACGGCGGCTGGCAGGCGCTGCCAGCCGAGGACGGCGTGCCGGTCGACGAACGGTTCGCGGTGTATTCGCAGTCCGAGCGCGTCGGTGCCGTCGCGTGGCAGGTGCAGGGCGACCATAACCGGATGAACGCGCTCGCGGCGATCGCCGCCGCGCGCCACGTCGGCGTGCCGCCCGCCCAGGCCGCCGAATCCCTCGCATCGTTCCGCAACGTGAAGCGGCGCATGGAAGTGCGCGGCAGCATCGACGGCGTGACCGTCTACGACGACTTCGCGCACCATCCGACCGCAATCGAAACCACGATCGCCGGCCTTCGTGCGCGCATCGGCCGTCAAAATTCCCGCATTCTCGCGGTGCTCGAGCCGCGCTCGAACACGATGAAGCTCGGCGTGATGAAGGCGCAACTGCCGGCAAGCCTCGCGGACGCCGACCTGGTGTTCGGCTATGGCGCGCCCGCCGGGCGCGACGTGCTCGGCTGGAACCTCGCCGACGCGCTCGCGCCGCTCGGCGACAAGGCACATGCGTTCGACGATCTCCACCTGCTGGTGAAGTCGGTCGTCGAGGCCGCGCGTCCGGGCGACCACGTGCTGGTGATGAGCAACGGCGGCTTCGGCGGAGTGCACCAGAAGCTGCTCGACGCGCTCGGGAGCCGCGCGTGATCCTGTACCTGCACGGGTTCCGGTCGTCGCCGGAGTCGCAGAAGTCGCGGTTGCTCGCCGCGCGCATGGCCGAGCTCGGGCGCACGCACGAGTGGCGCTGCCCGTCGCTGTCGGTGTCGCCGCTCGATGCGATCGCCGTCGCGGAAGCCGAGGTGGCCGGTGCGCGCGACGTGACGGTGATCGGCAGCTCGCTCGGCGGCTACTACGCGACCTGGCTGGCGGAAAAGCACGGCTGGAAGGCGGTGCTGCTGAATCCGGCGATCGTGCCGCAACGCGATCTCGAACAATATCTGGGCGAACAGCCGTTGTGGCACGGCGGCGGCTCGATCGTCGTCGAACGCCGTCACCTGCAGGAGCTCGATGCGCTGCGCGTGCCGGCGATTTCGCGGCCCGAGCGCTACTATCTGTTCGCAGCGACGGGCGACGAAGTGCTGGACTACCGCGAGATGCTCGCCCATTACCCGGGCGCGAAAACGCGCGTGATCGAAGGCAGCGATCACGGAATCAGCGAATTTGCCGACTATGTCGACGACGTTCTCGCTTTTTGCGACGACACGACGTCATGAGCCCGGCGTCATGCCGATCGAATTCCCATCATCATGCGGCGCCGCCGATGCGGCGCCCGGCAGTCTGAACGAGAGTACTGAGTGAACGTTTTCTTCGAGGAATCGGGCAGTTTCAAGGCGGGCAGCGTGCTGTCGCGCCAGGGCGACGCGTTTCAGGTCGAGTTGCCCGGCGGGCGGCGGGCGAAGGTGCGCGCAAAAGACGTGCTGATCGAATTCGAGAAGCCGGCCGCGAGCGAACTGATGCAGGAAGCCGACACGGCCGCGCAGCAGATCGACCTGGATTTCCTGTGGGAATGCGCGCCGGCGGAGGAATTCACCTACACGGCGCTGGCCGCGGAATACTTCGGCGCGACCTACGGCGCGGTCGAGCGCGCGGCGCTGGTGCTGCGGCTGCACGGCTCGCCCGTCTACTTCCGCCGCAAGGGGCGCGGCCAGTACCAGCGCGCGCCGGAAGACCAGCTCAAGATGGCGCTCGCGTCGCTCGAGCGCAAGCGCCAGCAGGCGCTCGTCCAGGTCCAGTATGAAGAGGAGCTGAAGGCCGGCAAGCTGCCGGAGGCGTTCGCGGGCAAGGTGCTCGGGCTGCTGACGCGCCCGGACAAGAACGCGATCGAATACAAGGCGCTCGAGGCGGCGGCCGGTGCGCGCGGCGTGTCGCCGGCGCGGCTGATGCTCGACTGCGGCGGCGTCGCGTCGGCGCGTGCGCTGCACGAGGCGCGCTTCCTCGCGGAATTCTTCCCGCACGGCACGGGCTTTCCGCCCGTCACGGTCGGCCCGCTGCCGGACGACCTGCCGCGCGCGAATGTCGAGGCGTTCTCGATCGACGACGTCACGACGACTGAAATCGATGACGCGTTCTCGGTCGAGCACCTGGCCGACGGTCGCGTGCGGATCGGCGTGCACATCGCGGCGCCGGCGCTCGGCATCGTGCGCGGCGACGCGGTCGATGCGATCGCGCGTGCGCGCCTGTCGACCGTCTACATGCCGGGCGACAAGATCACGATGCTGCCGGACGACGTCGTCGACGTGTTCACGCTGAAGGAGGGCGACTACCGCCCGGCGCTGTCGCTGTACATCATCGTCAACCGCGAGACGCAGGACATCGTGGCGAACGAGACGCGCGCCGAACTCGTGTTCGTGAAGAGCAACCTGCGCCACAACACGCTCGACGAGCTCGTCAACGAAGAGACGCTCGCGGCCGGCACCGGCGACTACCCGCACAAGGACGACATCGCCGTGCTGTGGCCGCTCGCGCAGGCGCTGTTCGAGAAGCGCCAGGTCGCGCGCGCGGGCTATGGCCTGAAGCGCGAAGTGCAGCGCAATACCGACTACAACTTCTACGTCGAAGGCGAGCACGTGACGATCACGCCGCGTCGCCGCGGGTCGCCGCTCGACCTGATCGTGTCGGAGCTCGCGATCCTCGCGAACTCGACGTGGGGTGCGTTCCTGCACGATCACACGGTGCCGGGCATCTACCGCTCGCAGCGCGGCTTCGGCGCGCCGGGCCCGAAGCGCACGCGGATGCAGACGTCGGCCGCGCCGCACGAAGGCCTCGGCGTCGCGCAGTACGCATGGAGCACGTCGCCGCTGCGTCGCTACGTCGACCTCGTGAACCAGTGGCAGCTGCTCGCGTGCGTGCAGCACGGCGTCACCGCGAAGCTCGCCGCGCCGTTCAAGCCGAAGGACGCCGACCTGTACGCGGTCGTGCAGGGCTTCGACGACACCTATACCGCGTACGCCGACTACCAGCGCCGGATGGAATACTTCTGGTGCCTGCGCTGGCTTGCGCAGGAGCAGAAGAAGCAGGTCGTCGCGAGCGTCGTGAAGGGCGATCTCGTGCGTCTCGAGGAAATTCCGCTGCTGCTGCACGTGCCGGGGCTCGGCGTGCATGCGCGCGGCACGCGCGTGCTGCTCGACGTGATGTCGCTCGACGAGCTGACGATCGAGGCGTCGGTGCGGCTCCTGAACGTGCTCGACGCGCCGACCGTGACGAGCGGCGAGGCGGCCGAGGACGAAGACGAAACCGAAGGCGGCGACGACACGCTGGTCGATGCGGAAGACGCGTCGGCGCAAACCGAGGCCGAAGCGCTGGCCGAATCGGACGGCGCGGCGGCCGAAGGCGACGATGCCGCGACCGGCAACGGTCAGGCAAGCGAAGAGGGGCGCGCATCATGACCGCGACCGCGCCGACGAGCGGCGCCGACCGCTACGTGGTGTTCGGCAACCCGGTGGCGCACAGCAAGTCGCCGTTCATCCACGCGCAGTTCGCGGCGCAGACGGGCGAGGCGATCACTTACGAGCACCGGCTCGCGCCGGTCGACGGCTTCGAGGCCGCCGTGCGCGCGTTCGTCGCCGAAGGCGGTCGCGGCGCGAACGTCACCGTGCCGTTCAAGCTCGACGCGCATGCGCTCGCCGACACGCTGTCGCCGCGCGCGGCGGCGGCCGGCGCGGTGAACACGCTGCGTATCGACGCCGACGGCAGCATCCACGGCGACAACACCGACGGTGTCGGCCTCGTGCGTGACATCGAATTGAATCTCGGCGTGTCGCTCGCAGGCGCGCGCATCCTGCTGCTCGGCGCGGGCGGCGCTGCCCGCGGTGTCGTGCTGCCGATGCTGGAGCGCGCACCGCTGTCGATCACGATCGTGAACCGCACCGCGAGCAAGGCCGAGACGCTCGTCGGCCAGTTCACGCAGGCCGCGCACGATGCGGGCTGCGTGCTGGCGGGCGGCGGCCCGGACACCGTGCGTGCCGAACCGTACGACGTGATCGTCAATGCGACGGCCGGCAGTCTCGACGCGGCGCTGCCGGAGTGCGACGCTGCCGCGTTCGGTGCGGGCACGCTGGCATACGACATGATGTATGGCGCGCAGCCGACCGTGTTCATGCAGCATGCGGCGTCGCTCGGCGCACGTACGGCCGACGGTCTCGGCATGCTGGTCGAGCAGGCGGCCGAATCGTTCTTCATCTGGCGCGGCGTGCGGCCGGACGGCGCACCCGTGCTGGCCGCGCTGCGCCAGGCGCTCGCGGCGGCCTGAGCGGAGCGCGGCAGGTGGCGGCGGTAAGCGGCGCGCGGCGCATGCGCACGGTCAGCCCGACCCGCTGGGTCGTCTATGCGGGTTCGGTGTTCGCGGGCGCGTGGCTCGCGACGCAGCTGTTCTATCTCGTGCAGATCGCGCTGTGGTCGTTCATCAATCCCGGTTCGACCGCGTTCATGCGTACCGACGCATGGTGGCTGTCGCGCGACAAGCCGCCCGCGCAGGTCCAGCACCAGTGGGTGCCGTACGACCAGATCTCGCGTAACCTGAAGCGCGCGCTGATCGCGTCGGAGGATTCGACCTTCGCGACCAATAACGGCTACGACGTCGACGCGATCCTGCAGGCATGGGAGAAGAACAAGGCGCGCGGCCGGATCGTCGCGGGCGGCTCGACGATCACGCAGCAGCTCGCGCGCAACCTGTTCCTGTCGCGCGAGAAAAGCTACATCCGCAAGGGGCAGGAGCTGATCATCACGTGGATGCTCGAGACGGTGCTCGACAAGGAGCGGATCTTCGAGATCTACCTGAATTCGGTCGAATGGGGCCGCGGCGTATACGGCGTCGAGGCCGCCGCACGCTATTACTACCGGATTCCCGCGAACCGGCTCGGCGCGTGGCAATCGGCGCGCCTCGCGGTGATGCTGCCGAAGCCGCGCTGGTTCGACGCGCACCGCGGCTCGGCCTACCAGGCGCAGCGCGCGGCCGTCATTGCCCGCCGGATGGGTGCAGCCGAGCTTCCGCAATCGCAGTGAGCGGCGCGCTCGCGCCGTTGCATTGTCCGTTCCGTCGCCGACGCGCCATTGGTGCGCTGCAGCGCATGCGTGTCGCCCGCATTTCGGGCCGTATCCTTTAGACGAAATCGTCTATTTCGCTTTGCTGAGCAATGCCCGCGGCCGCGCGATTTTGTTTGCCGATATGGCACGAAATCCGCGCGGCTTCCGCATTCCAACGGTCATGCGCCCACCGCTGAAAGCCGGCTGAAAAACGATGGTGTGCGAATCGAAGCATTCCTGAAAGGTGTGCACCGCACCGACCCGCGCTCGAATATTTCCAAATTTTTCAAAGCCGACCCGCTCGCGTATATTGGCCAGCGCCTCGGCTTATCGGCCGCAATCGAGGCGGGGGGCGGCGTACCCGGCTGCTCGACACAAAAAACATTCGAGAGAAGGAAAGCAACGATGCCAGCGAGCAAAGCGAAGCTGTTGTTGGGAGTTGTGTTCTCTTCGCTGATTCTGACGGCCTGCAACGACGACGTGACGTCGTCCGCCGCGGCAGGTACCGACAATTCAGCCGATCCCGCCGCTCAGGTGGACAGGCCGTACAACGATCCCAACAGTTATTCGTCGAGCGCGACCGCGTCGCTCGATGCGTCCGCCGCGGTCGAGAAGGCCGCCGTCACCCATCACCAGATCACGCTGAACGGCCACACGATCCGCTACACGGCGACCGCCGGCCACCTCGTCGCGCGCAATCCGCAGACGGGCGCGCCCGAAGCGTCGTTCTTCTACATCGCGTACACGGCCGACAACCAGCCCGCCGCGAAGCGGCCCGTCACGTTCCTGTACAACGGCGGCCCCGGTTCCGCATCGGTGTGGCTGCATCTCGGCTCGTTCGGTCCGAAACGGATCCAGACGGGCGACCCGAACGCGAACGCCTCGACGTTCCCGTTCGTCGACAACGCGGAAAGCCTGCTCGATACGACCGACCTCGTGTTCGTCGATGCGATCGGGACCGGCTTCTCGGAAGCGATCGCGCCGAACACGAACCAGACGTTCTGGGGTGTCGACCAGGATGGCGGCGCGTTTCGCGATTTCGTGATGCGCTACATCGCCGTGAACCAGCGCAACGATTCGCCGAAATACCTGTTCGGCGAATCGTATGGCACGCCGCGCACCGACGTGCTCGCGAACCTGCTCGAAACGGCCGGCGTGAAGCTCGCCGGCATCGTGCTGCAGTCGTCGATCCTGAACTACAACGCGAACTGCGACATGGCGAGCGACTACATCGGCAACTCGAACAACGGGTCGAGCCCGGTGAGCTGCGCGGGCTTCGTGCCGTCCTACGGCACCGTCGGCGCGTACTACCAGCTCGACAATCCGAACCCGTCGAGCCTGCCGCAGTATGCGGACCAGATGCGCCTGCTGACGGCCGGCAGCTACGCGCCCGCCGTGAACGCGTATCTCGCGAGCCACACGCCGCCCCCGCCGACGCTCGTCACGACGATGGTGAATTCGACCGGCGTGAAGCAGTCGCTGTGGAATGCGGACTTCAACGTGGTCCCGACGTTCTTCGACAACAGCTTCCAGGTGGCGCTGATCCCGGGCACGCTGATCGGCCGCTACGACGCACGCGTGAACGTGCCGTCGTCGAGCCCGCTCGCGGCCGACGGCGACCCGTCGAGCACGTTCATCACGAAGCCGTTCACCGACACGATCGGCAGCTATCTGCCGAACGTGCTGAAGTACAGCGCGCAGTCCGCGTATTCGCTGAGCAGCAACGCGATCAACACGTGGGACTGGTCGCACGACGGCCTCGCGATGCCCGACACGATTCCCGATCTCGCCGCGGCGCTGACGCTGAATCCGTCGCTGAAGGTGCTGTCCCTGAACGGGTATCACGACATCGCGACGCCGTTCTACCAGACCGAGCTGGACCTCGCGCGGCTCGGGTCGCAACCGAACCTGACGATCAAGGACTATCAGGGTGGACACATGGTCTATCTCGACGATACGTCGCGTCCGCAGGAGAAGGCCGACCTCGTGACCTTCTACAACGCGGCCGCGCACTGATGCGATGGGCGGACCTGGCGACGCGCGCCCGTGGCGGCGCCGTTCGTCGGCCGTCGACGACCTCATTCCAGACTGGAGCCTGACATGAAGAAACGTTTCATCGTCGTTGCCGCGGCGCTTGCATGCGCCGGCGCTGCAACATTCGCATCCGTGTCCGCGTTCGCGCAAGCGAGCGACGCCGCCACCCCGGCGCGGGCGCGCCAGGCGCAGCTCGGCGATCCGTACGTGCCGCCGGCCGCGCGCAAGCCGACCGCCGGCACGCAGACGACGGGCGCCGCGCTGCACGCGCAGGTGGTGCGCAAGCTCGCGCGGCAGTTCGGCACGGCCGATACGCAGAACACCGGTTCGATCACCGAAGCGCAGGCGCGCGCGGCCGGCCTCGGCTACGTCGCGAACCATTTCCGGCAGATCGACGCGAGCGGCAGCGGTCGCGTGTCGTTCTCCGACGTGCAGCGCTACATGCAGACGCGCAGCACGACCCAGCAATAAGCGCGGCGCACGTGGCTAACGGGGGCGGAACCCGCGACGCGTCCGGTTCCGCCCCCGTGCACGTGGCACGGCCGTTTCACGGCGATTGCCGGTTCTTCTCAGTATCTGGACAACGCATTCAAATATTGGAGACGAGTGCGTGCGCTCCTACAATCCGAAGCACATCGACAGCTTCGGACCCACGCATCGCGCGGCGCCCGACGCACACGGAGACACATTCCATGAAGTTCGCCGGGCGCTTTCCTCGGTGCATCGACCGCCGCGTTGCCGCGACGCCCGACCTCGTTCCGGCCTCGCGACCGCGGCTTCACCGATTCCGCTGAACAGCCCGTTCCATGACCAAGATGCCCGATTCCCTTGCTCTCGACGCCCGGCGCGCGACGCCGGACGATGCGCCGCTGACCGACAGCATCGGCGCGACCAGCACGCCGCTCGATCTCGCCGCGCAGCAGGCCGGCACGCAGACACTGTTGCGCGGTCTCGCGATCCTCGAGGCGATCGCGAACGGCGCGCGCGACATGCGTGCGATCGGCGCCGCGCTCGGCACGACGCGCAGCACGACGCACCGTCTCGTCAGCAGCCTTGTGCAGGCGCGCTACCTGCGGCAGGTGCAGGGCGGTTACCTGCTCGGCCCGAAGCTGATCGAGCTCGGCACGATCGCACTCGAGCAGATGCCGCTCACGGCGGTCGCGCGGCCGCACCTCGAGGCGCTCGCGGAAGCGACGCTCGACACGATTCACCTCGGCGTGCGCGACGGCGACGACGTGCTGTACATCGACAAGATTCCCGGCACGCGCGGCCTCGAGATGCGTTCGCGCGTCGGCCACCGGATGCCGCTCGCATCCACCGGCATCGGCAAGGCGATGATGCTCGACCTCGATCCGGACCTGTGGCGCTCGCTGTTCGAAGCCGCGCGCCGCGCACTGGCCGGCGTCAATTTCAAGCCGGACAACCGGCCCGAGACGAGCGCGTTCCTGCAGCGCATGGCGCATTACGCGGCCGGTGGCTACACGTTCGACCTCGAGGAAAACGAGGCGTCGATCCGCTGCGTGGCCGCGCCGATTCGCGACGCATCGGGCGCGGTCGTCGCGGCCGTGTCGGTCGCGAGCACGATTCCGTACATGCCGCACGACCGGATGGATGAACTGATTCCGCTTGTGCAGCGCGAAGCGCGAGCCATTTCCGCGGAACTGGGCTGGAGCCCGCCGCAGGGTACCCGCAGGATCAAACGATGACCCATTCGACCCGGACCGCTCCGGACGCCAACTCCGCCGCCCCGTCGCTGATTGCGCTCGACTGGGGCACGACGTCGCTGCGCGCGTATCTGTTCGATGCGCACGGGGCGCTGCTCGACACGCGCAGTCGCGCGGCGGGCGTGATGCATGTGCCGGCCGGCGGCGCGCGTGCATTCGACGTCGTGTTCGAGGAAGCGTGCGGCGACTGGCTCGACCGCGCGCCGGGCGTGCCGGTGCTGGCCGCCGGGATGGTCGGTAGCGCGCAGGGCTGGCGCGAGGCGCCGTACGTCGCGGTGCCGGCCGGCGCCGACGCGCTCGTCGCGGGCCTCGTCACGGTGACGACGGCGCGCGGCACGGCGGTGTCGATCGTGCCGGGCGTGATCGCGACGGGCGAGTTGCCCGACGTGATGCGCGGCGAAGAAACGCAGATATTCGGCGCACTCGCGAACGATCCCATGCTTGATGCCGATCGTTCAGGGCTACTGATCGGCTTGCCGGGCACGCATGCGAAGTGGGCGTGGGTGAAGGACGGGCTCATCGAGCGCTTCCAGACTTTCATGACGGGCGAGCTGTTCGCGGCGCTGCGCGACCATACGATCCTCGGCCGCACGATGCGCGCGAGCCCGTCGCCCGACCGCGCGGCATTCGCGCGCGGCGTCGCGGTGGCACGCGGCGCGCAGCGCGCGGGGCTGCTCGCGACGATCTTCAGCACACGCACGCTCGGCCTGACCGACCGGCTCGCGCCCGATGCACAGGGCGACTACCTGTCCGGCCTGCTGATCGGCCACGAACTCGGCGCGCTCGACGCGATGCTCGCGGAGCGCGGTGTCGCGCTCGCGAACCAGCCGCTGCTGCTGATCGGCGACGACGGATTGTGCGCGCGCTATGTCGACGCGCTGCGCGTGTTCGGCTGCCTGCATGCGCGCGTCGTCGCGCAGGCGACCGAGCGCGGCCTGTGGCAGATCGCATCGCGTGCCGGACTCGTGCGCGCGGACGGCGAACCCGTCTGCGCCGATCAATGAACCGATTGAAGAGGAACCCTCGATGTCGTCCGACCTGACGTTGCCCGCGCCGTACACGCCGCATCCCGCATTGATGAGAGCGTTCGACGCGTGCCCGCTGATCGCGATCATGCGCGGCATCACGCCCGCCGAAGCGGCCGACCACGGCCTCGCGCTGCACGAAGCCGGCTTGCGGATCGTCGAGGTGCCGCTCAACTCGCCCGATCCGTTCGACAGCATCGCGGCGCTGCGCCGCGCGTTGCCGGACGACATGATCGTCGGCGCGGGCACCGTGCTGCGCGCCGAATTCGTCGACCGCGTGCAGGACGCCGGCGGCACGCTGATCGTGATGCCGCACAGCGACGCGGCCGTGATCCGCCGCGCGCGCGAGCGCGGGCTCGCGAGCGCACCGGGCGTCGCGACGCCGACCGAGGCGTTCGCCGCGCTCGCGAACGGCGCCGACGTGCTGAAGATGTTCCCGGCCGAGCAGCTCGGCGTGCCCGTCGTGAAGGCGTGGCGCGCGGTGATCGACCGCGCGGTGCCGCTGATTCCGGTCGGCGGGATTGCGCCGGACAACATGCAGCCGTTCCTCGTGGCCGGCGCCAACGGCTTCGGCCTCGGCTCGGCGCTGTACCGGCCCGGCCAGTCGGCGGACGCAACCCTGGCGAATGCGCGCGCGTTCCAGGCCGGCCTGCGCGCGGCGCTGGGCGGAGCCGCATGATGGGACGTCTCGCGGGCAAGGTCGCGGTGGTGACGGGCGCGGGCCGCGGGATCGGCGCCGCGATCGCGCAGGCGTTCGCGCGCGAGGGCGCGGCCGTCGCGCTCGTCGACCTCGACTTCCCGCAGGCGCAGCGCACGGCCGCTGCGATCGCCGCCGGCATCGACGGCGCGCGCGTGCTCGCGCTGCATGCGGACGTCGCGCGGCAGGACTCGGTGCGCGACGCGTTCGCGCAGACCGAAGCGACGCTCGGCCCGCTCGACGTGCTGGTGAACAACGCCGGCATCAACGTGTTCGCCGATCCGCTGACGATGACGGACGACGACTGGCGCCGCTGCTTCGCGGTCGACCTCGACGGCGTGTGGCACGGCTGCCGCGCGGCGCTGCCCGGGATGGTCGAACGCGGTCGCGGCAGCATCGTGAACATCGCGTCGACGCATGCGTTCCGGATCATCCCGGGCTGCTTTCCGTACCCGGTCGCGAAACACGGCGTGCTGGGCCTCACGCGCGCGCTCGGCATCGAATACGCGGCGCGCAACGTGCGGATGAACGCGATCGCGCCCGGCTACATCGAGACGCAGCTCACGCGCGACTGGTGGGATGCGCAAGCCGACCCGGCCGCGGCGCGCGCCGAGACGCTCGCGCTGCAGCCGATGAAGCGGATCGGCAAACCGGAGGAAGTCGCGATGACGGCCGTGTTCCTCGCCTCCGACGAGGCGCCGTTCATCAATGCCGCGTGCATCACCGTCGACGGCGGGCGCGCGGCGCTGTACCACGATTGACGCAATGATTCGAAAGACCGCACGTGCGACGGCCGCGCGCACGCTGCGTCGAAACCAACAAGCGGCTGCATCCTGTTCGATGAAGACAAGGAGACACTGGAGATGAAACGCAGAACGTTCGTAACGCTGGCCGCCGCGGCGGCGGTGGTGATGGGGAGTCCGGTTGCGCACGCGGCCGATCCGGTCAAGATCGGCTTTCTGGTGAAGCAGCCGGAAGAGCCGTGGTTCCAGGACGAGTGGAAGTTCGCCGAGATGGCCGCGAAGGACAAGGGCTTCACGCTCGTGAAGATCGGCGCGCCGTCGGGCGAGAAGGTGATGAGCGCGATCGACAACCTGTCCGCGCAGAAGGTGCAGGGCTTCATCATCTGCACGCCCGACGTGAAGCTCGGGCCGGGCATCGTCGCGAAGGCGAAGTCGCACAACCTGAAGATGATGACGGTCGACGACCGCCTCGTCGACGGCGCGGGCAAGCCGATCGAGTCGGTGCCGCACATGGGCATTTCCGCGTACAACATCGGCAAGCAGGTCGGCGACGGCATCGCGGCCGAGATCAAGAAGCGCGGCTGGAACATGAAGGACGTCGGCGCGATCGACATCACGTACGAGCAGCTGCCGACCGCGCACGACCGCACGAGCGGCGCGACCGACGCGCTGGTGGCGGCCGGTTTCCCGAAGGCGAACGTGATCGCGGCGCCGCAGGCGAAGACCGACACCGAGAACGCGTTCAACGCGGCGAACATCGCGCTCACCAAGAACCCGCAGTTCAAGCACTGGGTCGCCTACGGCCTGAACGACGAAGCCGTGCTCGGCGCGGTGCGCGCGGCCGAAGGGCGCGGCTTCAAGGCGGACAACATGATCGGCATCGGCATCGGCGGTTCCGATTCGGCGCTCAGCGAATTCAAGAAGCCGCAGCCGACGGGCTTCTACGGCACCGTGATCATCAGCCCGAAGCGCCACGGCGAGGAAACCTCGGACCTGATGTACGCCTGGATCACGCAGGGCAAGGCACCGCCGGCGCTGACGCTGACGACGGGCATGCTCGCGACGCGCGACAACGTGTCGAAGGTGCGCGACGAGATGGGGCTCGCATCGAAGTAAGCGGCTTGCCGGCTGCCGCGGCGATGCGGCAGCCGGCGATCGATGGATCTGCAAAGTGGGGAGACGACGTGTCAGCGGCACTGCGTTTTGACAATATCGGCAAGGTATTTCCCGGCGTGCGCGCACTCGACGGCATCTCGTTCGACGTGCATGCGGGCGAGGTGCATGGCCTGATGGGCGAGAACGGCGCGGGCAAGTCGACGCTGCTGAAGATTCTCGGCGGCGAATACCAGCCCGATGCGGGCAGCGTGCTGGTCGACGGCCAGCCCGTGCATTTCTCGAGTGCGGCCGCGTCGATCGCGGCCGGCATTGCGGTGATTCACCAGGAACTGCAGTACGTGCCCGACCTGACGGTCGCGGAGAACCTGCTGCTCGGCCGCCTGCCGAACGCGCTCGGCTGGGTGAAGAAGGGCGAGGCGAAGCGCCATGTGCGCGAGCGGCTCGCCGCGATGGGCGTCGATCTCGATCCCGACGCGAAGCTCGGGCGGCTGTCGATCGCGCAGCGGCAGATGGTCGAGATCTGCAAGGCGCTGATGCGCAACGCGCGCGTGATCGCGCTCGACGAGCCGACGAGCTCGCTGTCGCATCGCGAGACCGAGGTGCTGTTCAAGCTCGTCGACGACCTGCGCGCGCAGGGCCGCGCGCTGATCTACATCTCGCACCGGATGGACGAGATCTACCGGCTGTGCGATGCGTGCACGATCTTCCGCGACGGGCGCAAGATCGCGTCGCACGAATCGCTCGCCGACGTGCCGCGCGAGCAGCTCGTCGCCGAGATGGTCGGGCGCGAGATTTCGGACATCTACCATTACGCGCCGCGCGCGCTCGGCGACGTGCGGTTTTCGGCCGAAGGCGTCGACGGCCCGGCGCTGCGCGAACCGGCGAGCTTCTCGGTGCGCGCGGGCGAGATCATCGGGTTCTTCGGGCTGGTCGGCGCGGGGCGCAGCGAACTGATGCGGCTCGTGTACGGCGCGGACCGCCGGCGCGCGGGCGAGCTGACGCTCGACGGCAAGCGCATCGACGTGAAGCGCACTGGCGACGCGATCCGCCACGGCATCGTGCTGTGTCCGGAGGACCGCAAGGAAGAAGGGATCATCGCGATGGCGTCGGTCGCGGAGAACATCAACATCAGCTGCCGCCGCCATTCGCTGCGCGCCGGGCTCTTCATCGACCGCAAGACCGAGATCGAAACGGCCGACCGCTTTATCCAGCGGCTGAAGATCAAGACGCCGAACCGCCGGCAGAAGATCCGCTTCCTGTCGGGCGGCAACCAGCAGAAGGCGATCCTGTCGCGCTGGCTCGCGGAGCCCGACCTGAAGGTCGTGATCCTCGATGAGCCGACGCGCGGGATCGACGTCGGCGCGAAGCACGAGATCTACGACGTGATCTACCGGCTCGCGGAGCGCGGCTGTGCGATCGTGATGGTGTCGTCGGAACTGCCGGAAGTGCTCGGCGTGTCCGACCGCATCGTCGTGATGCGCGAAGGCCGCATCGCGGGCGAGCTGTCGCGCGAGCAGGCGAACGAGCATGCGGTGCTCAGCCTCGCGCTGCCGCAAACGAGCGTCGCCGAGGCGGCCTGACGCGGTGTCAGGTCGCCGCGGGCGACGCACGCTATTCGAATCGATCACGCGCGGCGCGGGCCGCGCGAAGCAGGAGCAGGAGACACAACCATGCAAGTCCGGGAAAACCTCGCCAGCGCAGCCGTGAAGCCATCGGCCGACGCGCTGGTTCCACAGCAGAGCGACCGCCAGAAGTGGTGGCAGCACCTCACCGAATACAGCCTGATCGCGATCTTCGCGGTGATGTTCCTGACCATGTCGCTGACGGTCGATCACTTCTTCTCGATCGACAACATGCTCGGCCTCGCGCTGTCGATCTCGCAGATCGGGATGGTCGCGTGCACGATGATGTTCTGTCTGGCCTCGCGCGATTTCGACCTGTCGATCGGTTCGACCGTCGCGTTCTCCGGCGTGCTGTGCGCGATGGTGCTGAACGCGACCGACAACACGTTCGTCGCGATCATCGCGGCGGTCGCCGCCGGTGCGGCGATCGGGTTCGTGAATGGCGCGGTGATCGCGTACCTGCGCATCAACGCGCTGATCACGACGCTCGCGACGATGGAAATCGTGCGCGGGCTCGGCTTCATCGTGTCGAAGGGGCAGGCGGTCGGCGTGTCGTCGGACACGTTCATCGCGCTCGGCGGGCTGTCGCTCTTCGGCGTATCGCTGCCGATCTGGGTCACGCTCCTGTGCTTCATCGTGTTCGGCGTGCTGCTGAACCAGACTGTCTACGGCCGCAATACGCTCGCGATCGGCGGCAACCCGGAGGCGTCGCGCCTGGCGGGGATCAACGTCGAACGCACGCGCGTCTACATCTTCCTGATCCAGGGCGCGGTGACGGCGCTCGCCGGGGTGATCCTCGCGTCGCGCATCACGTCGGGCCAGCCGAACGCCGCGCAGGGCTTCGAGCTGAACGTGATCTCCGCATGCGTGCTCGGCGGCGTGTCGCTGATGGGCGGCCGCGCGACGATCTCGGGCGTCGTGATCGGCGTGCTGATCATGGGCACCGTCGAGAACGTGATGAACCTGATGAACATCGACGCGTTCTACCAGTACCTGGTGCGCGGCGCGATCCTGCTCGCGGCCGTGCTGCTCGACCAGCTGAAGAACCGCGGCGTACGCGACTGACCGATTCCACGGAGACGATTCGCATGACCATCGAAACTTCCGCGCAGGATCCGCGCGCCGCGAGCGACGCGCGCTATGCGCGCTACCCGAGCCTCGAGGATCGCGCGGTGCTGATCACGGGCGGCGCGACCGGGATCGGCGCGGCGTTCGTCGAGCACTTCGCGCGGCAGGGCGCGCGCGTCGCGTTCGTCGATCTCGACGCGCAGGCGGGCCAGGCGCTCGCGGAAAGCCTCGCGCAGATGCCGGAGGTACGCCACGCACCGCTGTTCCTGCCGTGCGACCTGACCGACATCGACGCGCTGCGCCATGCGATCGACGCGATCCGCGCCCGGATCGGCGCGATCGCGGTGCTCGTGAACAACGCGGCGAACGACACGCGCCATGCGATCGGCGACGTGACACCGGCGTCGTTCGACGCAGGCATCGCCGTGAACCTGCGCCATCAGTTCTTCGCCGCGCAGGCGGTGATCGACGACATGAAGCAGCGCGGCGGCGGCGCGATCGTCAATCTCGGCTCGATCAGCTGGATGCTGAAGAACGGCGGCTATCCCGTCTATGTGATGGCGAAGGCGGCCGTGCAGGGGCTCACGCGCGGGCTCGCGCGCGATCTCGGCCCGTTCGGGATCCGCGTGAATTCGCTGGTGCCCGGCTGGGTGATGACCGACAAGCAGCGCAAGCTATGGCTCGACGACGCGGGCCGCGCGGCGATCAAGGCGGGCCAGTGCATCGACGCCGAACTGCTGCCGGACGATCTCGCGCGCATGGCGCTGTTTCTCGCGGCCGACGACAGCCGGATGATCACCGCGCAGGACGTGGTGGTCGACGGCGGCTGGGCCTGATTGTTGGTGTTGATGTTCGCGCGGCACCGTGCGACGACCCGTATCGTTTCATCGACGAAGCAAAGGAGTTCACCATGACCGCCACGTCCTCGCGCGCCTTGTCGTCCACGAGCCAGTCGCGCCGCGCGCGCCTGGCTGCCGCCGCGCAGCCGGTCAGCGCCGGCCCGCAGACCGCCGCGTTCGCGCAGGGCGTCGGCGCCGCCCATGCCGCGGCCGTCACGCTGTCGAACGCGGCGCTGCGGCTCGACGTGCTGCCGCACCTCGGCGGCGGCATCGCGCGCTTCGACTGGCGCGGCGACCACGGCGCGCTGGTGCCGGTGTTCCGCCGCTGCGAGCACCCGGAAACGGCCACGGATCCGAATGAACTCGCGTGCTATCCGCTGCTGCCGTATTCGAACCGGATCGGCAACGGCCGCTTCGAATGCGACGGGCGCAGCGTCGCGGTGCCGCGCAATCGTCGCGACGAGCCGCTGCCGATTCACGGCGACGGCTGGCTCGCGCCGTGGCAGGTGGACGACGCGACCGACACGACGCTGCAGCTGTCGCTCGATCGCGCGAGCGGTGCGCCGTATGCGTTTCGCGCGATCCAGTCGTTCGCGCTCGACGACACGACGCTGTCGATCGCACTGACGATCGAGAATGCGGGGCGCGCGCGGCTGCCGTTCGGTCTTGGCGTGCATCCGTTCCTGGTGCGCGACGACGTGACCGAGCTTGCCGCGGCCGCGGGTGGGCTGTGGCTGTCGGGCGCCGATTTCCTGCCGGTGCGGCACGTGAGCGTGCCGCCGGCCTGGCAGTTCGGCGTCGCGTATCCGTTGCCGGCGACGCTCGTCAATCATGCGTTCACCGGCTGGGGCGGCCACGCGGCGGTGAGCTGGCCGCGCCGCGGGCTGTCGCTGACGGTGGCGGCCGACGCCGATGCGTACGTGCTGTATACGCCGCCCGGCGAGGATTTCTTCTGCTTCGAACCCGTTGATCATCCGATCAACGCGGTGAACCTGCCGGGCGGCGCGGCCGCGCACGGCATGACGCTGCTCGCGCCGGGCGAGCGGCTCACGCGGCGTTTCGCGTTCACCGTCGAGCGGGCCGATGCACGCGTCGATGCGGCCGCGCGCGAGGGACGCCGGCGACGCGGGTAAAATACGCGGTCTACCAACGGTTTGCCGCGAGTATCCGCCATGTCTTCCCCGCTTACTTTCATCGAATCGCTGCGCGCCGCGTGGCAGCGCACGAATTCGCTGCTGTGCGTCGGCCTCGATCCCGAGCCGTCGCGCTTTCCCGTGCAGTTCGACGGCCAGCCCGACGCGATCTTCGAATTCTGCCGGCAGATCGTCGACGCGACCGCACCGTATGCGAGTGCGTTCAAGCCGCAGATCGCGTACTTCGCCGCGCATCGCGCCGAAGACCAGCTCGAGCGCCTGATCGCGCACATCCACCTCCAGCATCCGGGCCTGCCCGTGATCCTCGACGCGAAGCGCGGCGACATCGGCAGCACCGCCGAGCAATACGCGCGCGAGGCGTTCGAGCGCTATCGCGCGGACGCGGTCACCGTGAACCCGTACATGGGCTACGACTCGGTCGAGCCGTACTTCGAGCATGAAGGCAAGGGCGTGATCGTGCTGTGCCGCACGTCGAACCCGGGTGGCTCGGACCTGCAGTTCCTCGAGACAAACGGCCGGCCGCTGTACCAGGTCGTGGCCGACCTCGCGGCGAACAAGTGGAATGCGAAGAACGGCCAGCTCGGCCTCGTGGTCGGCGCGACGTTCCCGAAGGAAATCGAGATCGTGCGCGGGATCGTCGGCGACATGCCGTTGCTGATTCCCGGCATCGGCGCGCAGGGCGGCGACGTAGAGGCCACCGTCAACGCGGGCCGCACGGCGGACGGCACCGGCATGATGATCAACTCGTCGCGCGCGATCCTGTACGCGAGCAAGGACGAGGATTTCGCCGAAGCCGCGGCGCTCGCCGCGCAGAAGACGCGCGACACGATCAACGCGCATCGCTGAAATACCGGCCGCCCGTCCGGGCGGCCTTTCACCGCCGCGCCCGCATTCGCGGGCCGCGCGTGTGCCTCCAGCGCCTGCCGCATTGGCGCACGCGAACAACTTCCCGTCGCTTCCGCACCGCATGCCCGCGCCGCAATCGCGCGATGCTGCCGGGGATCAGGCCCTCGTCATCGATTTGTCACCATACTGTCACGAAAGGGAGCGACGTCATGCCCAAGCTGTCCCGCCGTATTCTGAGCGCGCTTGCCGCGTCGTTGTGCATGTCGTTCGCCCACGCGGCGGACCTGTCGCACTGGCCGGCGGACAGCGCGAAGGCGCTGAACGCGATGATCGCCGCCCATGCGAATCGCGGCGACTACGCGGTGTTCGACGCCGACAACACGACCTACCGCTACGATCTCGAGGAATCGCTGCTGCCGTATCTCGAGAACCGCGGCGTGCTCACGCGCGACTCGCTCGATCCGTCGCTGAAGCTGATCCCGTTCAAGGATTCCGCCGACTACAAGGAATCGCTGACGAGCTACTACTACCGGCTTTGCGAGATCGACGACCTGGTCTGCTACCCGTGGATCGCGCAGGCGTTCGCGGGGCTGTCGCTCGCGGACCTGAAGCGCCACGTCGACGCGATGCTCGCCGACGGCAAGCCGGTGCCGATCCGTTACTGGCAGGGCGACAAGGTCGTCGACGGCGCCGCGAACCCGCCGCGCTTCTTCCGCGGCATGCAGGAGCTGTACAACGCGCTGCGCGAGAACGGGATCGAGGTCTATGTGATGACCGCCGCGCACGAGGAGCTCGCGCGGCTCGTGCTGTCCGATCCGAAATACGGCTACAACGTGAAGCCGCAGAATGTGATCGGCGTGACGACGCTGCTGCGCAACCCGGCGACGGGCGCGCTGACGACGTCGCGGCTGCAGATCAAGGCCGGCAAGTACGACGAGGCCGCGAACCGCAACCTCGTGATCACGCCGTTCCTGATGAACCCGATGACGTGGTACGAAGGCAAGCTCGGCTCGATCGTCGGCTGGATCGACCAGTGGAAGAAGCCGGTGCTCGTCGCGGGCGACACGCCGACGTCCGACGGCTACATGCTGCTGAATGCGACCGACGTCGCGCGCGGCGGCGTGCGCGTCTGGGTCAACAAGAAGGACAAGCAGATGGCGCAGATCCGCGCGTGGTCGGACGAATCGGCCGCGAAGCAGAAAGCGCTCGGCCTGCCGGTGACGGCGGACAAGAACTGGATCGTCGTGAAGCCCGACGCGATCCAGTAAGCGGGGAGGGGCGCAGGCCGCCCCTGCCGTTGCGGCGGCAAATCAGCCTGGGTTCAGCCTTGGATCAGCCTTCGCGCTCGTCGAGCAGCGTCAGCAGCCCGCGCAGCGCATGCGCGGCGGCCTGCGTGCGAATCTGCTCGCGGTCGCCCTTGAACACGCGGGTCTCGACGTCGGTATGCAGCCGGTTGCTCCACGCGAACGACACGGTGCCGACCGGCTTTTTCTCGCTGCCGCCCGCCGGGCCGGCGATGCCGGTGACGGCCAGCGCAACCTGCGCGCGGCTGTTGCGCAGCGCGCCTTCGGCCATCGCGCGCGCGACCGGCTCGCTGACGGCGCCGTGTTTCTCGATCAGGTCGGGCGGCACGCCGATCATCTCGCTCTTGGCCTGGTTCGAGTACGTGACGAAGCCGCGCTCGAACCACTGGCTGCTGCCGGAGATGTCGGTGATCGCCGCGGCGATCATGCCGCCCGTGCAGGATTCGGCGGTGGCGAGCGACAGGTGCTCGTCACGCAGCTTGTTGCCTGCGCGGATCGCAAGCTGGTGGACGACGGAATCGGTTGGCATGCGCGTCGGGAAACGGGAGTCGGGAAAAACGGTCAGCTGACGGCGGAGCGCCACAGGGCGATCACGAGCAGCGTCATGAACGCGGCGATCAGGTCGTCGACCATGATGCCGAGCCCGCCTTTCACGCGACGATCGAAATAGCGGATCGGCGGCGGCTTGAGCATGTCGAAGAAGCGGAACGCGACGAACGCCCACAACTGGCCGATGAAGGTCGCGGGCGTGACGAACAGCATCACGAGCCAGATCGCGACGATTTCGTCCCAGACGATGGCGCCCGGATCGGTCGTGCCCATCCTGCGTGCGGTGAAGCCGGTGATCCACGTGCCGGCGACGAACCCGAGCGCGATCAGCGCCCACCATTCGGGCACCGTCAGGTAGCGGTTCAGCACGACGAACGTCAGCCACCCGAACAGCGAGCCGAACGTGCCGGGCATGAACGGCGCGAGCCCGCTGCCGAAGCCGAGCGACACGATGTGCGCCGGATGCGACAGCATGAAGCGCACGGTGGCGCGCTGCGGCGCGTTCCGGGCGGCGCCGGACGCGGCCGCGTTCGGTGCGGTCGTCGGGTCAGTCTGCATGGAAGTGGTCGAAACCGTGCAACGTGAGAGTCAGGGGCGTGCCGGCGACGTCGCGCCACGCGATCGCGGGCTGCTCCGACGGCGAGGACAACGCATGTATTGTACCGACTCGCGTGACCCGAACGCCGCTGCTTGCGCCCGCTGCCTCGACCGCCGCGCGGGACGCGACCGGGGCCGTGAAGCACAGTTCGTAGTCGTCGCCGCCGGCCAGCGTGCAGCGTCGCTGCACGTCGGGCGGCAGCGTCGCGAGCGCGGCCGAGCGCGGCACCGCGTCGGCGTCGATGTCGGCGCGCACGTTCGAGCGGGTCAGGATGTGCCGCAGGTCGCCGGCGAGGCCGTCCGAGATGTCGAGCGCCGCATGCGCGACGCCCGCGAGTGCCAGCCCCAGCGCGATGCGCGGCTCGGGACGCTCGAGCGCCTGCCGGAACGCGGCAGCTTCGGCCGCGCCGGCGCTCCATTCGCCGCGTGCGAGCCCGAGCCCCGCGCGGGCGTCGCCGAGCGTGCCGGACACCCAGACGTCGTCGCCGTCGCGCGCGGCATCGCGCCGCAGCGCCGCATCCGGCGCGACTTCACCGAACACGGTCACGCACAGGTTCAGCGGCCCGCTCGTCGTGTCGCCGCCGATCAGTTCGCAGCCGAACCGTTCGGCGAGGGCGAACAGCCCGTTGCTGAACGCCTCGAGCCACGCGGCGTCGGCGCGCGGCAGCGCGCACGCGAGCGTGAACGCGCGCGGCTCGGCGCCCATCGCCGCGAGATCGGACAGGTTGACCGCGAGCGTCTTGTGGCCGAGTGCGTCGGGCGCGACATCGGGAAAGAAATGGCGGCCTTCGACCAGCATGTCCGTCGAAATGGCCAGCAATTTTCCGGATCGCGGCGCGATCAGCGCGCAATCGTCACCGATGCCGAGCGTCGACGCACGCGCCCCGCGGGCCGCGCGGCGCGCGAAGAAGCGATCGATCAGCGAAAACTCGGACAAGGCGGCTGGCACGGCGGACGGACCCGGAAGCGATGAAAGGAACGGCATTGTACGCAGCGAACGGCGCCGTTCCTGCACCGTTCAGACCATTTTTGTCGCGGCTGTCGCACCCGAATCGCCGGTCTGGCGGCCTTCGATTGGCGCTACAATGCCGTCGAACAGTTATTCTAATCCGCCCGTCAAGAGACACATGTCGACCCAAGCCTCCTCCAAAGCCAAGCTTCGCGAAGCCGCTCTCGATTATCACGAATTCCCGACTCCCGGGAAGATCGCGATCGCCCCCACCAAGCAGATGATCAACCAGCGCGACCTCGCGCTCGCGTATTCGCCGGGCGTCGCGTATGCGTGTGAGGAGATCGTCGAGAACCCGCTGAACGCCGCGCGCTTCACCGCGCGCAGCAACCTCGTCGGCGTGGTCACGAACGGCACCGCGGTGCTCGGGCTCGGCAACATCGGCCCGCTCGCGTCGAAGCCGGTGATGGAAGGCAAGGCCGTACTGTTCAAGAAGTTCGCCGGCATCGACGTGTTCGACATCGAACTGAACGAGTCGGACCCGCACAAGCTGGTCGACGTGATCGCCGCGCTGGAGCCGACCTTCGGCGGGATCAACCTGGAAGACATCAAGGCGCCGGACTGCTTCATCGTCGAGCGCGAAGCGCGCAAGCGGATGAAGATTCCGGTATTCCACGACGACCAGCACGGCACCGCGATCGTCGTGGCCGCGGCCGTCACGAACGGCCTGAAGGTCGTCGGCAAGGACATCAAGAAGGTGAAGCTCGTCGCGTCGGGCGCGGGTGCGGCCGCGCTCGCGTGTCTGGACCTGCTGGTCGACATCGGCCTGCCGATCGAGAACATCCTGGTGACCGACCTGGCCGGCGTGGTCTATAAGGGCCGCACCGAGCTGATGGATCCGGACAAGGAGCGTTTCGCGCGCGAAACCGAAGCCCGCACGCTGGCCGAGGTGATCGAAGGCGCGGACATCTTCCTCGGCCTGTCGGCTGCGGGCGTGCTGAAGCAGGAGATGGTGAAGGGCATGGCCGAGCGCCCGCTGATCCTCGCGCTCGCGAACCCGACGCCGGAAATCCTGCCGGAACTGGCGCTCGAAGTGCGCCCGGACGCCGTGCTGGCCACCGGCCGCACCGACTATCCGAACCAGGTCAACAACGTCCTGTGCTTCCCGTTCATCTTCCGCGGCGCGCTCGACGTCGGCGCGACGACGATCACGCGTGAAATGGAGATCGCGGCCGTCAACGCGATCGCCGAACTCGCGCAGCAGGAGCAGAGCGACATCGTCGCGACCGCATACGGCATTCAGGACTTGTCGTTCGGGCCCGACTACCTGATTCCGAAGCCGTTCGATCCGCGCCTGATCGTCAAGATCGCGCCGGCCGTCGCGCAGGCCGCGATGGATGGCGGCGTCGCGACGCGCCCGATCGAGGACATGGAGGCGTACCGCGTTCACCTCCAGCAGTTCGTGTATCACAGCGGCACGACGATGAAGCCGATCTTCCAGATCGCGCGCGCCGCGCCGGCAGAGAAGAAGCGCGTGGTGTTCGCCGAAGGCGAGGAAGAGCGCGTGTTGCGCGCCGTCCAGATCATCGTCGACGAGAAGCTCGCGACGCCGATCCTGATCGGTCGCCCGTCGGTGATCGAGCACCGTATCCAGCGCTACGGCCTGCGCCTCACGCCGGGCACCGATTTCACGGTCGTCAACACCGAGCACGACGAGCGCTACCGCGACTTCTGGCAGACGTACTACAAGATGATGTCGCGCAAGGGCATCAGCGAGCAGCTGGCCCGCGTCGAGATGCGCCGCCGCACGACGCTGATCGGCTCGATGCTGGTGAAGAAGGGCGAAGCGGACGGGATGATCTGCGGCACGATCAGCACGACGCACCGCCACCTGCACTTCATCGACCAGGTGATCGGCAAGCGCCCGGGCTGCAGCGTGTACGCGGCGATGAACGGCCTCGTTCTGCCGGGTCGCCAGATTTTCCTGGTCGATACGCACGTGAACGTCGATCCGACGCCGGAAGAGCTCGCCGAGATCACGATCATGGCCGCGGAAGAAGTGCGCCGGTTCGGCATCGAGCCGAAGGTCGCGCTGGTGTCGCACTCGAATTTCGGCACGAGCAACGCCCCTTCGGCGAAGAAGATGCGCGATACGCTCGCGATCCTGCAGGAACGCGCGCCGGAGCTGAAGGTCGACGGCGAAATGCACGGCGACGTGGCGCTCGACGCGGCGCTGCGCAAGGAAATCCTGCCGGAATCGACGCTCGAAGGCGACGCGAACCTGCTGATCCTGCCGAACATCGACGCCGCGAACATCGCGTACAACCTGCTGAAGACGGCTGCCGGCAACAACATCGCGATCGGGCCGATCCTGCTGGGCGCAGCCCAGCCGGTGCACGTGCTGACCGAATCGGCGACGGTTCGCCGCATCGTCAACATGGCGGCGCTGCTGGTCGCCGACGTGAACGCCGCACGCTGAGCCAGGACGAACGCGCGGCGCCGGTCAACCGGTGCCGCGCGCCGGGCGAAATTGTAAACAAAAGCAAAAAGGGGCGTGCCCGCAAGGGGCACGCCGTCGGGCAGGGCGCAAACGCGCTTCCCATAAGCAACAGCAGCATCTCTCCACTCCGGGTAGCGAGCGCGGCAAGGAGGCAGGGTCTTGCCATGCGAGAGATGCCGCCGATATTTTATCCTATGAAAGTTAAATGTAGCCTTATTTCGGTAAGAAATGCGCGATTCCGGGCCGCGCGACGCTTTCGATTCCCAAACGAACATTGATTCGCAAGGACAATAGCGCTACGCTAACGCCTTTGGTTGGTCGTCAACTACTTGATTTAACAGCGGGAACCCTGGTTCATGGCACGCAAGTGGCTCCGCAACGGCGCGCTGGCGTCCGTCTTCGCGATGTTCGCGATGGGTATCGTCGGTACACCGACGGGCAGTCTGGTTTCCGCCGCTTACGCACGGCAGGCCGTTTCGGCCGACCTGGCCGTCGGCGGGGTCGATACGATCCCGACCGCCCGTCTGCCGCGCGAGGCCGTGACCACGCTTGGCCTGATCGGCGCCGGTGGCCCCTATCCGTACGAGAAAGACGGCGTCGTCTTCGGCAACCGCGAGCGGATCCTGCCGAAGGCGAAGCGCGGCTACTACCACGAGTACACGGTGCCGACGCCGCGCGCACGCAATCGCGGCGCGCGCCGCATCGTCTGTGGCGGGCCGTTGCGCCGGATCGACAACTGTTATTACACGGACGACCACTACAACAGTTTTAAACGTATTGTTGAATGACTTCGGGATGAATGGCATGAGCGACTCCATCTACGCGCACGACACGGCGGGAGCGGAACTGTTCGCGGCCGGCGACGGCAATCTGTTTCAGCGCGTGATGCAACTACACGCGGTGGCACAGGCCGGCGGCGCGTCGGAGCAACAGGAAGCCGAGCCCGGGCTTTCATCGAACGAGGAGCCTATGAGCCTTTTCACGACCGTGCGACCCAACCTCGTGCAGTCGATCCGCGCGTTCCGCGTGCAGGATCTCGCCGACGAAGCCAGCCGGCTCGGCCAGCATTTCCTGTACGCGTATTGCGGCGCAGCGCAGTCGAAGCAGGAGGTGATGGAGACGATCGCGACGTCGTTCCTGTTTCCGAAGCATTTCGGGAAGAACTACGACGCGCTGTACGACTGCCTGACCGACCTCGTCGCGAAGGCCGGCGCGCAGCCCGGTTTCGTGATCGTCCTCGAAGGGTTGCCGATCGCGCAGAAATTCGACAAGGAAGGGCGCGAGACGCTGCTGGACGTGTTCCGCGAAGCGGCCGAGTTCTGGGCCGAGCGCAAGGTCGCGTTCCGCGTGTTCTATTCGTTCGCTTAAGCGCGTATCCATCGGCCGCGCATCTGCGGTCGATCTGCCGAAAAGCCCGCGTCGAGCGGGCTTTTTTGCGTCCGCGCGCGGCCGGCGGGCCGGCGCGGCGCGTCGTTCACGGGCATCGGCCGGACGGGGCGCCGAGCGACAAGTCGCGATAAGCGGCGGCATGCCCGCGTAGCGCGGCCGCGGCGCGGCGATGGGCGGATCGGGAAGTGCCGTGCCCCGTCGGGGCCCGGCACGGCCCGCTCGTCACCACCCGCCCCAGCGTGCCGCGAGGGCGGCGAGCACGGCCGCACCGGCCGTCTCGGTGCGCAGCACACGGGGCCCGAGCGACAACGCGGTGAACCCGTGCGCGCGGGCCGCGTTTTCTTCGTCCGGCGACAGTCCGCCTTCCGGCCCGATCAGCAGTGTGACGACTGCCGCGGGCGGCGCGTCCGGCAACGACGCGAACGGAATGCTCGCGCGCGGCGACAGCAGCAGCCTCAGCTCACCGTCGGCCGGCGCGGCCGGCAGCGTGTCGAGCCACGCGCCGAAGCCGCGTACCGGCGCGACGTCGGGCACGCGGTTGCGTCCGCATTGTTCGCACGACGCGCGCACGACGCCGCGCCAGTGCGCGACGCGCTTGTCCGCGCGCTCGCCCGACAGTTTCACGACGCCGCGCGCGGTCGACAGCGGCACGACCGCCGCAACGCCGAGCTCGACGGCTTTCTCGATGACCCAGTCCATCTTGTCGCCGCCGGCGATGCCCTGCGCGAGCGTCACGCGATAGGGCGGCTCGGCTTCGGCCGGGTCGAACGCTTCGATCTGTGCGAGCGCGTTGCGCTTGTCGATCTCGACGAGCCGTGCGCGGTACTGTCCGCCGCTGCCGTCGAACAGTGCGAGCGTGTCGCCGGGCTGCAGCCGCAGCACCTGCGCGTGACGCGCGACATCGGCCGGCAGGGTGAGCGTCGCATCGGCGCGCAGCGCCGCTTCGACGAAAAAGCGCGGCACGGCCGCGGTGGTGGTGGCTTCACTCATGTTGGGCGCGGCTCCGTTCATGCGCTCAGGCGGCAACCGAGCGCCCACCGATAGCCGTTGAGATCCTCGATCTGCGCGAAGCGGTCGCCCCAGAACTGGTCCTGCGGCGCGGTCAGCGACTTCGCGCCCGCGTCGAGCGCGCGCTGCCAGGTCGTGTCGACGTCGTCGACATACAGATAGAACGATTGCGGGGCGGTTGCGTCCGCACTCTTCGGCGTGAGCGCGGTCGAGCCGAACGCGCCTTCGGGCGCGAACATCACGATCAGCTGCCCGCGGTAGGTCATCTCGACGTGCATGATCGCGCCGTCTTCATCGAGGACGTCGCGCAGCTCGAAGCCGAATGCGGCCTGGAAGAACGCGATGGCCGCCTGCGCATTGCGCACGGCCAGATAGGGTGTCAACCAAGGCACGTTGGCCGGACGTGGATCGGTCATGAAAATCTCCTGTCGAACAGTGTTGGCGCTTGAGCGGCTACGCCGGTCCCATGCTTCGCGGTCCAACGGGTATTGGCGCCCGGGCGCCCGGCCCGCGCCATGTCGCGGACACCTGGGCGGGCCATCGGAATCGTTCCGGGCCTGGGCGTCGCAGGTCGAGCGCGGGAGAACGCGCGACCTGCCTGCAGAACAATGCGTTCGCCCGTCAGCTCAGCGGCGAGCGCCCAGTGTATCGCGCAGCGCGCACGGCAGGGCAAAGAGGGCCGCATGAAGTCGCGCATCGTAGTAGCGCAATCCCTGCACGTGGCGTGCGGCGAGGCGTTCGTCGACGTCGTGCGCGAACAGCGCGGCCGCATCGAGCGTATCGCTCGCGATCGCCATCAGCCATTGGGAGCCGTATAGCGGCACGTGCGCGGACAGCGGATCGACGACCGCGAAGCTCGCGCGCAGGTCGTCGAGCAGCGCGGCGATGCGCGCCGCGTGGAACTCCGGCGAGCCGAGGTGCATCGAGATCGCGCCGCACGGCGTGAGGATCCGCTTGAGTTGCGCGTAGAACTCGCGCGTATAGAGGCCGGCCGCGGGCGAATCGGGCGGCGTGAGGTCAAACACGACGAGATCGAAATGCTCGATGGTCGACGTGACGAAATGCGCGGCGTCGCCGATCACGACCTCGACGCGCGGGTCGTCGAGTGCGCCCTGGTGCACGTCGTCGAGATAGCGGCGCGCCATGCCGACCACTTCGTCGTCGAGCTCCGCGACGACGATCCGCTCGATGCATGCGTGCTTGAGCAACTGGCGCGCGGCCCCGCCGTCGCCGCCGCCGAGCACGAGCGCCTTCTTCGGGCACGGATGCGCGAGTGCGGCCGGGTGCGTCATGCACTCGTGATACACGTATTCGTCGCCGACCGACGTCATCGGCCGGCCGTCCAGCGTAAACAGGCGGCCGAGCTGCGGCGTTTCCCAGACTTCGATGCGCTGGTGCGGCGACGCGACGTGCGCGAGCCGGCGTGCGTTCGGGAATCCGTAGGCGGCGTTGGGCGTGGGATGGAAGAGAAGGGTCGTGCTCACGGGCGGGCGGCTCGGGGCGGGCAGTTCTGACGTCTGAATTATAGGAGGCGCGCGGTTGTACGGAAAAGCGTGCCGGAACACCGCGCATCGACAAGGGAAATGTCAGCCCATCTGTTAAAATGACGAGCTTTGCAGCCCCGTCCGTAGGCTCCGTCCGCTTCGCGTCCGTCAGGCGCCGCACCGCGCGCCGGGAACGATTGACGCTCGAGCTTCCGGATGCCGCCGTGCCCCCGTTTCCTCGACTCGTTCTCCGGACTCGACATGACGACTTCGTCTCCCGCCTCCACCACTCTGATGGCCAACGCGATCCGTGCGCTCGCGATGGACGCCGTCCAGCAAGCGAACTCCGGTCACCCCGGCATGCCGATGGGCATGGCCGAAATCGGCGTTGCGCTCTGGTCGCGCCACCTGAAGCACAACCCGACGAACCCGCACTGGGCAGACCGCGACCGCTTCGTGCTGTCGAACGGCCATGGCTCGATGCTGCTGTACTCGCTGCTGCACCTGACCGGCTACGATCTGCCGATCGAAGAGCTGAAGAACTTCCGCCAGCTGCACTCGAAGACGCCGGGCCACCCGGAATACGGCATTACGCCGGGCGTCGAAACGACCACCGGCCCGCTCGGCCAGGGTCTCGCGAACGCGGTCGGCATGGCGCTCGGCGAAGCGCTGATGGCCGACGAGTTCAACCGTGACGGCGCGAAGATCGTCGATCACCACACGTACGTGTTCCTCGGCGACGGCTGCCTGATGGAAGGCATCTCGCACGAAGCCTGCTCGCTCGCGGGCACGCTGAAGCTGAACAAGCTGATCGCGCTGTACGACGACAACGGCATCTCGATCGACGGCGACGTCGTCAACTGGTTCCACGACGACACGCCGAAGCGCTTCGAGGCATACGGCTGGAACGTGATCCCGAACGTGAACGGCCACGACGTCGACGCGGTCGACGCGGCCATCGCGAAGGCGAAGCTGTCGGACAAGCCGACGATGATCTGCTGCAAGACGGTGATCGGCAAGGGCGCGGCGACCAAGGCCGGCGGCCACGACGTGCACGGCGCGGCGCTCGGCGCGGAAGAAATCGCGAAGACGCGCGAAGCGCTCGGCTGGAAGTGGGAGCCGTTCGTGATTCCGCAGGAAGTCTATGCGGCCTGGGACGCGAAGGAAGCCGGCAAGCGTGCCGAGACCGAATGGGACGCGACGTTCGCGCAATATCGCGAGAAATTCCCCGCAGAAGCCGCTGAATTCGAGCGCCGGATGGCCAACCAACTGCCGGCCGACTGGGCCGAGAAGGCCGCGGCGATCATCGCCGGCGCGAACGCGCGCGCCGAGACGGTCGCGACCCGCAAGGCCTCGCAGCAGGCAATCGAAGGGCTCGCCGCCGCACTGCCGGAACTGCTCGGCGGCTCGGCCGACCTGACCGGCTCGAACCTGACCAACTGGAAGGCATCGAAGGCGGTGCGCGCGAATCCGGAAGGCGCGGGCGTGCTGCTCGGCAACCACATCAACTACGGCGTGCGCGAATTCGGCATGAGCGCCGCGATCAACGGCCTCGCGCTGCACGGCGGCCACAAGCCGTTCGGCGGCACGTTCCTGACGTTCTCCGACTACAGCCGCAACGCGCTGCGCGTCGCGGCGCTGATGAAGGTCCCGTCGATCTTCGTGTTCACGCACGATTCGATCGGCCTCGGCGAAGACGGCCCGACGCACCAGTCGATCGAGCACGTGTCGAGCCTGCGCCTGATCCCGAACCACGACGTGTGGCGTCCGGCCGACACGGTCGAGACTGCCGTCGCATGGACCCACGCGGTCGCTGCCGACCGTCCGTCGAGCCTGATCTTCAGCCGCCAGAACCTCGCGTTCAACCCGCGTACCGATGCGCAGATCGCGAACATCGAGAAGGGCGGCTACGTGCTGAAGGACTGGGACGAAGAGATCGTCGCGCGCAAGATCATCCTGATCGCGACGGGCTCGGAAGTCGAACTTGCGATGAAGGCCGTCGAGCCCCTCGCGCAGCAGGGCATCGCGGCCCGCGTCGTGTCGATGCCGTCGACCAACGTGTTCGATCGCCAGGACGCCGAATACCGTGAGCGCGTGCTGCCGCACGGCGTGCGCCGCGTCGCGATCGAAGCGGGCGTGACGAGCTTCTGGCACAAGTACGTCGGCCTCGAAGGCGGCGTCGTCGGGATCGACACGTTCGGCGAATCGGCACCGGCCGGCGTGCTGTTCAAGTACTTCGGTTTCACCGTCGAGCACGTCGTCGAGACCGCGAAGGCCGTGCTGGCCTGAAAGCATACGCGACGCGCGCCACCCCTCGCGCGCGTCGCACCGTGAAGCTGCACGTAACTAATTTTTTTCAGCCATCAGGAGATAGACCATGACGATCCGCGTCGCAATCAACGGCTACGGCCGCATCGGCCGCAACACGCTGCGCGCGTTTTATGAAAACGGCAAGAAGCACGATCTCGAGATCGTCGCGATCAATGACCTGGGCGACGCGAAGACCAACGCGCACCTGACCCAGTACGACACCGCGCACGGAAAGTTCCCGGGCGAAGTGTCGGTCGACGGCGACTACCTCGTCGTCAACGGCGACAAGATCCGCGTGCTGGCCAACCGCAACCCGGCAGAACTGCCGTGGGGTGAGCTCGGCGTCGACGTCGTGATGGAATGCACGGGCTTCTTCACGACGAAGGAAAAGGCGAGCGCGCACCTGAAGGGCGGCGCGAAGAAGGTGATCATCTCGGCGCCGGGCGGCAAGGACGTCGACGCAACGATCGTCTACGGCGTGAACCACAACGTGCTGAAGGCCGAGCACACCGTCATCTCGAACGCATCGTGCACGACGAACTGCCTCGCGCCGCTCGTCAAGCCGCTGAACGACCGGATCGGCCTCGAAACCGGCCTGATGACGACGATCCACGCTTACACGAACGACCAGGTGCTGACGGACGTCTATCACGAAGACCTGCGTCGTGCGCGTTCGGCCACCCACAGCCAGATCCCGACGAAGACGGGCGCTGCGTCGGCCGTCGGCCTCGTGCTGCCGGAACTGAACGGCAAGCTCGACGGCTACGCGATCCGCGTCCCGACGATCAACGTGTCGATCGTCGACCTGTCGTTCATCGCGAAGCGCGACACGACGGTCGAGGAAGTCAACGCGATCATGAAGGAAGCATCGGAAGGCTCGCTGAAGGGCATCCTCGGCTACAACGACGCGCCGCTGGTGTCGATCGACTTCAACCACAACCCGGCTTCGTCGACGTTCGACGCGACGCTGACCAAGGTGTCGGGCCGCCTCGTCAAGGTGTCGAGCTGGTACGACAACGAGTGGGGTTTCTCGAACCGCATGCTGGATACGGCAGTCGCATTCGCGAACGCGAAGTAATCCCGTACGTTGCGTGGCCCGCCGTCAGGCGGCCTGCGCGGCGAACGAGCCCGGCCCGGTTTTTCCGGCCGGGCTTTTTTATTGCGCCGCCGCCGCCGCCGTCACCTGCTCGAGCGCGGCGACGACCGCGCGTTTCAGCGGGCTGTCGAGATCGGTCCACGCGAGGCCGATGCCGGTGCGGTGCCCGGCCAGGTCGAGCGGCCGCGCGAGCACGTTCGGCGGCAGCGCGCTGGCGGCTTCCGCCGGGATCAGCCCGATGCCCATTCCCGCCGCGACGAGCGCGAGCATCGTCGTGAATTCCCCGAACTCCTGCGCAATTTCGAGCGTCGTGCCCGCGCGACTCAGCGCGAGCAGCATGTCGTCGTAAAAGCCCGGTGCGTAGCGGCGCGCGAGCACGAACGCGGGCTCGCCACGCAGCGCGGCCGGCGAAACCGCGTCGTGCCCGGCGAGCGGATGGTCGAGCGGCAGCGCGACGACGAAACCCTCCTCGAGCACCACGCGCGTGTCGATGCCCGCATACGCGGCCGGCAGCCGGATCATCCCGAAATCGATCCGCCGGTCGCGCAATGCGGCGATCTGGTCGGGCGTCGGCATGTCCTTCAATTCGAGCGCGATCAGCGGATAGCGCTCGCGCATCGTCCGCAGCACGGCCGGCAGCAGCGCGGGCAGCACCGACGACACGAACGCGATCCGCAGCGTGCCGATCTCGCCGCGGCTCGACAGCCGCGCCATTTGTTCCGCGCGCGCGGCCTGCTGCAGCGTCGCCCGCGCTTCGGGCAGGAATACGCGC
This sequence comes from Burkholderia sp. B21-005, assembly GCF_020843965.1. NCBI lineage: Bacteria > Pseudomonadati > Pseudomonadota > Betaproteobacteria > Burkholderiales > Burkholderiaceae > Burkholderia > Burkholderia sp. B21-005. The sequence continues at coordinate 577,231 of NZ_CP086301.1, forward strand.
CCCGTGTCGCTCAGTTCGACCTTGTGCCGGTCGCGCTCGAACAGGCGCGCGCCGAGTTCTTCCTCGAGCGCCTTGATCTGCATGCTCAGCGCGGGCTGCACGATGAACAGGCGCTGCGCGGCGCGCCCGAAATGCAGTTCTTCCGCAAGCGTGACGAAGGCGCGCAATTGCTTGAGTTCCATGGGCGGTGGGCAGGCGAGCGCGGTAATCAGATTTCATGATAACCGGATCAAAAAAGACCATTGGCGCGGTGCCCGGCGGCAGCCGAAGATATCGTCAACGCGAGACCGGCCGCGACGGGCAGCCGGCTCGACTGGCACGAGGAGACATCCATGACCAACGCGCTGGACCGGTTCCGCCTCGACGGCCGCCGCGCACTGATTACGGGTTCCGGACGCGGGATCGGGCTGACGCTCGCTCGCGGGCTCGCGGAAGCCGGCGCGGCGATCGTCATCAACGATCGCAATGAGGAGAAGGCCGCAACGCTCGTGCGGCACCTGCGCGCGGAAGGCTTCACGGTCGACTACGCCATATTCGACGTCGCCGAGCATGCGCAGGTGCGCGCGGCGATCGACGATTTCGAGGGGCGCGTCGGCGCGATCGACATCCTCGTGAACAACGCGGGCATCCAGCGTCGCGCGCCGCTCGATGCATTCGAACCCGACGACTGGCACGCACTGATGCGCGTGAACCTCGACGGCGTGTTCAACGTCGCGCAGGCCGTCGCGCGTCACATGATCGCGCGCGGTCACGGGAAGATCATCAACATCTGCTCGGTGCAGAGCGAGCTCGCGCGGCCGACGATCGCGCCGTATGCAGCGACGAAGGGCGCGGTGCGGATGCTGACGAAAGGGATGTGCGCCGACTGGGCGCGCCACGGCATCCAGGCGAACGGGCTCGCGCCCGGCTATTTCGAAACCGAACTGAACCGCGCGCTGGTCGACGACGCGGCGTTTTCGGACTGGCTGTGCAAGCGCACGCCGGCCGGCCGCTGGGGGCGCGTCGACGAGCTGTGCGGCGCGGCGATCTTCCTCGCGTCGGCCGCATCCGATTTCGTGAACGGCCAGACGCTGTTCGTCGATGGCGGCCTCACCAGCGCGGTATAGGAGAACGTCATGCGTATGCGTTGCAGGTGTGTCGTGATCCACGGGCCGAACGACCTGCGGGTCGAGGAGCAGGACGCGGGCGAGATCGGTCCGGGCCAGGTGCGCGTCGACGTCGCGATGGGCGGCATCTGCGGCTCCGATCTCCATTACTTCCGGCATGGCGGCTTCGGTGCGATCCGGCTGCAGCAGCCGATGGTGCTCGGCCACGAGGTCGCTGGCACGGTCGCGGCAGTGGCGCCGGACGTGACGTCGGTGAAGGTTGGCGACCGGGTCGCGGTCAATCCGAGCCGGCCGTGCGGTGCGTGCCGCTATTGTCTCGCCGGGCTGCCGAACCAGTGTCTCGATATGCGCTTCTACGGCAGCGCGATGCGGATGCCGCACGTGCAGGGCGCGTTCCGCAACGCGCTCGTGTGCGACGCGGTGCAGTGCGTGAAGGTCGCCGATCACGTGCCGCTGTCGCTCGCGGCGCTCGCCGAACCGTTCGCGGTCGGGTTGCATGCGGTGTCGCGCGCGGGCCCGCTGATCGGCAAGCGCGTGCTCGTGTCGGGCTGCGGGCCGATCGGCGTGCTGGCGATCGCGGCCGCGCGCGTGCACGGCGCGGCGGAGATCGTCGCGACCGACGTCGTCGACGCGCCGCTGGAAGTGGCACGCGCGCTCGGCGCCGACCGCACGATCAATGCGGCGGCCGATGCCGGATGGGTCGAACGCTACAGTGCCGACAAGGGCACGTTCGACGTGATGATCGAGTGTTCGGGTAATGCACGCGCGCTGCGTGACGGGCTGGACGTGATGTGTCCGCGCGGGGTCGTCGTGCAGCTCGGGCTCGGCGGCGACGTCAGCCTGCCGCAGAACGTGGTGGTCGCGAAGGAGTTGTCGATCTGCGGATCGTTCCGCTTTCACGCGGAATTCGCGCTGGCGGTGCAACTGATCAACGCGGGGCGCGTCGACCTGCGGCCGGCCGTCACGCGCGTGTTTTCGATGCGCGACGCGAACCTCGCGTTCGAACTGGCCGGCGACCGGCAGCGTGCGATGAAGGTGCTGATCGATTTCGCCGACGAGGCCGCGTGAAGGTCCGACACTAGCGCACGACGCCATCGACGCCGTCGGAAAAAGGCACGCCCGCGATTCGCGGGGCGTGCTTTTTTCGTCGTGCCGCGGAAACGTTCGCGACGCGCGAGCGAATCGACCGCTATTTTATCGAGCAGGGCGCGCAGCCGACGATCGTGATCGAGACGAATCCGGCCGGCGCGGTACCGGCACGCGTGCGCGGCGGCCGGCTCGCGACGGTGCTGCCGGATGGCGTCAGCGGCCCGGCGTCGGAAAGAAGATGCCCGCGCGCTGCGCGGCGTTCGCGATGTGCGTCTCGATCGCGATGCCGGAGGCGGCCGCATCGCGGGCGATCAGCGCGTCGACGATCGCGCGGTGCTCGTGCCACGTCGACAGCAGCAGCTCGCGCCGATAGAACGGCATGCGCTGGCTTTCCTTCATGATGTCCGCGCTGCTGCGCAGCACCGACTCGATCGCCGCATTGCCGGCGAGATGGATGATCCGCATGTGGAAGTCGAAGTCGAGCCGCGACGCTTCGTCCAGCTCGCTCTCGGTGAGCGCGACGTGCAGATCGGCCAGGTTGTCCTCGAACCATGCGATGTCGTCGTCGGTGACGACGTGCGCGGCCATGCGCGCGGCGAACCCTTCGAGCGCATAGCGCATCTGGTACGTGTCGGGCGGCGACGACTGCTCGGCGAACTGCCATGGATGGGCGGCGCTCGCCTGCGCGCTTTCGACATAGACGCCCTTGCCGGCGCGGATGCGCAGCATCCCGAGCGCCTCGAGCGTGGAGAGCGCCTCGCGCAGCGACGCACGGCTGATCTCCAGCTCCTCGGAGAGCTGGCGCTGGGCCGGCAGCAGGCTGCCGACCGGATAGACGCCTGCCTCGATCCGGTCGCGGATCGTCGCGATGGCGGCGTCGGTCACGGTGTGCGGAACGTTTTTCATGATGTGAGCGATGGCCGGTCTGACCGGCATTGTAATCCGCACGCGTGCAGTGCATGAGCGCCCTACGGGAAAGCCACGATCAGCCCCTGTTTGGTGCGCCGAAAACCGGGGCGAAGGGGGCGGGAAATCCCTATTTTGTTCGTCCTTGACGCCACTATATCGGCTTCCTACTATCCACCATAACATCACTGGTCTTACCAGTATGAACAGACGAAACTGCAACCGTTGATCGGGAGAGCGCCGTGTCGAAATTCCTCAATTCGCTGTTTGGCCGGGTAGTCGTCGCATTAATCCTGGGGGTCGCGCTCGGCGCGTTCTTCCCGCATTTCGCCGAGTCGCTGCGACCGCTCGGCGACGGCTTCCTGAAGCTCATCAAGATGGTCATCGGCCCGATCGTGTTCTGCGTCGTGGTCAGCGGGATGGCCAATGCGGGCGACCTGAAGAAGGTCGGCCGGGTCGGCCTGAAGGCCGTCATCTACTTCGAGGTGATGACCACGCTCGCGCTCGGCATCGGGCTCGTCCTCGCGTGGCTCACGCGCCCGGGCGTCGGGATGAACATCGACCTGCGCTCGCTCGACGCAGCCTCGCTCACGTCGTACGCGAAGAACGCCGAAAGCCTGAAGGACACGGCCGGCTACCTGATGAAGATCATCCCCGAGACCGCGATCGACGCGTTCGCGAAGGGCGACATCCTGCAGATCCTCGTGTTCGCGGTGCTGTTCGGCTCCGCGCTGTCGCTGCTCGGCGACAAGGCGCAGCGCGTGAACAGCCTGATCGAGGAACTGTCGCACGTGTTCTTCCGCATCATCGGCTTCATCATCAAGCTCGCGCCGCTCGGCGTGCTCGGTGCGATCGCGTTCACGACCGGCAAGTACGGCGTCTCGTCGCTCAAGCAGCTCGGTTATCTCGTCGCGGTGTTCTACCTGAGCTGCTTCGTGTTCGTCACGGTCGTGCTCGGCGTGGTGATGCGTCTCGCGGGCTTCTCGGTGTTCAAGCTGATCCGCTACCTGCGCGAGGAACTGTCGATCGTGCTCGGCACGGCATCGTCGGACGCGGTGCTGCCGCAGGTGATGAGCAAGCTCGAATACATGGGCATCAAGGATTCGACGGTTGGCCTCGTGATCCCGACCGGCTATTCATTCAACCTCGACGGCTTCTCGATCTACCTGACGCTCGCCGTGCTGTTCATCGCGCAGGCCACCAACACGCCGCTGTCCACGCATGACCTGATCGTCGTGCTGCTCGTGTCGCTCGTCACGTCGAAGGGCGCGCACGGGATTCCGGGTTCGGCGATCGTGATCCTCGCGGCGACGTTGTCGGCGATTCCCGCGATTCCGGTGCTCGGCCTCGTGCTGATCCTGCCGGTCGACTGGTTCGTCGGCATCGCCCGCGCGCTGACCAACCTGATCGGCAACTGCGTCGCCACGGTGGTCGTCGCGGTGTGGGAGAACGACATCGACCGGGCCCGCGCGACGCGCGTGCTGAACCGCGAGCTGCGCTACGTGGCGGCCGACGCACAAGGCAGCAGCGCACCGGTCGCCGGCGACCAGGCCCACGCGCTCTGAGCATCACTTGTGCACAGCGGCTTTCCCCGGCTGCTGCGCGCGATCGAATTTCCCGCGGCCGGCGCCACGACGCGCCCGCCCATCTCAAAAAATAGTGGAGACGACATGGCAGCCCCCATCCTCGATCCGAACGCGCCGGCCTTCACGCGGCGCTACATGAACCTCGCCGACCCGCGACTGGGCGCGCAGGCGCTCTTCGCGAGCGACGAATTCTTCGCGCCGAAGGAGCGCATGCTCAATCCCGAGCCGGCCGTCTTCATCCCCGGCAAGTACGACGATCACGGCAAGTGGATGGACGGCTGGGAAACGCGCCGCAAGCGCACGACCGGCCACGACTTCTGCGTGGTCCGGCTCGCGCGGCCGGGCGTGATTTACGGCGTCGATCTCGATACGAGCCACTTCACCGGCAACTTCCCGCCGGCTGCGTCGATCGAGGCATGCGCGGTGGACGGCGACACGCCGCCGGACGACGCCGAATGGCGCACGATTGTCCCCGCGACGACGCTGCAGGGCAATTCGCATCACTATGTCAGCGTCGATGACGCGCAACCGTTCACGCACCTGCGCGTGAACCTGTATCCGGACGGCGGGCTCGCGCGCTTGCGCGTGTACGGCCAGCCGCAGCGCGACTGGCGCCACGTGCCGACGGGCGAGCTCGTCGATCTCGCGGCGATCGAGAACGGCGGCTACCTGGTGGCAGCGAACAACCAGCACTTCGGCCCGGCCTCGCAGATGCTGATGCCGGGGCGCGGCGCGAACATGGGCGACGGCTGGGAAACGCGGCGCCGCCGCGAGCCCGGCAACGACTGGGCGATCGTCGCGCTGGCGCGGCCGGGCATCATCCGGCGCGTCGAGGTCGATACGGCGTTCTTCAAGGGCAACTTCCCCGACCGCTGTTCGCTGCAGGCCGCGCGGGTCGCGGGCGGCACCGACGACTCGCTCGTCACGCAGGCGATGTTCTGGGCTGAACTGCTCGGCGAGCAGAAGTTGCAGATGGACCACGTGCATACGTTCGACCAGCTCGCGGCACTCGGCCCCGTCACGCACGTGCGCTTCAACATCTTCCCGGACGGCGGCGTGTCGCGCCTGCGTCTGTGGGGCGAGCCGGCTTGAAGGAGGGCAACGGCATGAGCGGACCCCACATCCTGCGCGTCGAGCGCCTGACCCGCGAAGCGTTCGCGCCGTTCGGCGACGTGATCGCGCTCGACGGCGCGCGGCATTTCCCGATCAACGGCGGCACCACCGAGCGCTTCCACGATCTCGCGACGATCGATGTCTGTGCGGACGGCGGCCGGCCGCTCGTCAGCGTGTTCCGCGCGCAGCCGCGTGCGCTGCCGGTCGCGATCACGCTGATGGAGCGCCACCCGCACGGCAGCCAGGCGTTCATCCCGCTCGCGGCCGTGTCGCGCTACGCGATCGTCGTCGCGCCGGCCGGCGAGTTCCGGCCCGACGCGATGCGTGCGTTCCTGGCCGAAGGCTGGCAGGGCGTGAATTACGCGAAGGGCGTCTGGCACCATCCGCTGCTCGCGCTCGACGCGGTGAGCGACTTCGTGATCGTCGACCGCGGCGGCCCGCAGCCGAACTGCGACGAGATTCCGCTCGACGACGCATGGGCGCTCGAGTTCGAGCCGGCCTGCGCGAGCGCGGCCTGACGCACGGCGAAGGGCGGCATCGGGCGCCGATCACCGGGCGTCGACGATCGTGCGGCGGCTGCACGGCTCGCCGCCGCACGATCGATTGAAAACGTTCGTCCCGACCCGGCCCGCAGGCGACCCGCGGGCCGTTTTCATTCCGGCTCCGAAAACGACGCGGCCCGGGCGGCGGGATGCCGGCCGGGCCGCGTCGCTTGCGCGAGGGGTTCGATCAGTGCTTGCGGTGCGGGCAGTTCTCGGTCGTGCACGAACCGTACATCGCGAGCGAGTGTTCCTGGAGCCGGAAGCCGCGTTCCTTCGCGATCGCCTGCTGGCGGCTTTCGATCTCGGCATCGAAGAATTCCTCGACACGGCCGCAATCGAGGCAGACGAGGTGATCGTGGTGCGAACCCTCATTCAGTTCGAACACGGCCTTGCCGGATTCGAAGTTGCTGCGCGTAAGCAGGCCGGCCTGCTCGAACTGCGTCAGCACGCGGTAAACGGTGGCGAGCCCGATGTCGAGCTGCTCGTTGAGCAGGTTGCGGTAGACGTCTTCGGCAGTCAGGTGACGCACCGGGCTTTGCTGGAAGATTTCGAGAATCTTGAGGCGCGGTAGGGTGGCCTTTAGCCCGATATTCTTGAGATCCGTCGGATTGGTCATGGCTAGGCATCCCTAGAGTACAATGCAGGGCTTCAATGTTACCGGCTTTTCGCCGTTCCAGAAACACGCGCGGCTCGCGACGCGGGCCAGCACGGTGACGGAAATGTTCCCGGAATCTCTTTCGCACTTTCAGAGGAGTCGCATGCGGAGTGCCATCATCGCTGCCGCCGCCGTTGCCGCGCTGGCTGGTTGTTCGTCGTACGACAGCGTGACGCAGCGTATCGCGCAGAGCATCACGCCCTATCGGATCACGGTCGTGCAGGGCAACTTCGTGTCGCAGGAGAAGGCCGCGCAGCTGCAGGCCGGAATGACGCGCGAGCAAGTCCGCGCGCTGCTCGGCACGCCGCTGCTGGCGGACATGTTCCATGCCGACCGCTGGGATTACCTCTTTTACTTCAAGCGCGGCTCCACGTCCGTCGTCCAGCAGCGCGACCTCGTGCTGACGTTCGCGAGCGATCGCCTCGCGAGCTGGACCGGCGCCGACAACCTGCCTTCCGAGCTCGACCTGCTGGCCGACATCGACGGCGACCGCGGCGGCAAGAAGGCGAAGGCCGCAGCCGCGGCGAAGAAGGCGGCCGAAGCGGCCGCTGCCGCGAGCGCCGCGCAGGCTGCCGAGGCCGCGAGCCCGTCCGCCGGGCTGGCGTCCGGCGCGGCGGTCGACCAGGATGCGAACGCCCAGGCGGCGCGCGCGGCGAACCGCGCGACCAACCAGGTATCGGGGCAGGGCTCGGCCAGCCGTCGCTTCACGCCGTCCGCGCAGGCTTCGGGCGGCGCGCCGGTGCCGGGCGGCCAGCCGCCGGGCGCCGCGCCGGCGATCCAGCCGCAGTTCCAGTTCCATCGCCCGCCGCAGCCGAACGTGTCGAACGAAGCGGCGCCGCCCGTCGGCCCGCAAGGCTCCGACAACCTGCAGAACCAGCCGCTCACCGCGCCCCAGTAAGCGGCCGGCGTGCGGAAACAGGGCGGCATGCGCCGCCCGCCTTTAGACCTGTCGTGTAGAAAGCCATGAAGATTGCGATTGCCGGTGCATCGGGCCGTATGGGCCGGATGCTGATCGAAGCCGTTCTCAATGATTCCGACGCGCAGCTCGTCGGCGCGCTCGACCGCGCCGATTCGCCGTTCCTCGGCCAGGATGCGGGCGCGTTCCTCGGCAAGGAAACCGGAATCAAGCTGACCGACGACCTCGATGCCGTGTTCGCGCAGGCCGACTACCTGATCGACTTCACGCGGCCGGAAGGCACGATCGCGCACGTCGCGGCCGCGCTGCGCCACGACGTGAAGCTCGTGATCGGCACGACCGGCTTCACCGCCGAGCAGAAGGCCGAGCTGCAGGCCGCTGCGGCCAGGATCGGCATCGTGTTCGCGGCGAACATGAGCGTCGGCGTGAACGTCACGCTGAAGCTGCTCGAATTCGCGGCGAAGCATTTCTCGCACGGCTACGACATCGAAATCATCGAGGCGCACCACCGTCACAAGGTCGACGCGCCGTCGGGCACCGCGCTGATGATGGGCGAAGCCGTGGCCGGCGCGCTCGGGCGCTCGCTCGACGACTGCGCGGTGTACGGCCGCCAAGGCGTGACGGGCGAACGCGATCCGTCGACGATCGGTTTTGCGGCCGTGCGCGGCGGCGACATCGTCGGCGATCACACCGTGCTGTTCGCCGGGATCGGCGAACGGATCGAAATCACGCACAAGTCGTCGAGCCGCGTGTCGTACGCGCAGGGCGCGCTGCGTGCGGTCCGCTTCCTGTCGGCGCGCGGCGCCGGCCTGTTCGACATGCAGGACGTGCTCGGCCTGCGCTGACCCTCACGGGGAAACTCCGATGGCGATTCCCACCGGCGTTGTCCACTACCTCGAAAGCGGCGATGCGATCACGCACGCCGTCGCCTATGTGCTGCTGGCGATGTCCGTCGCCAGCTGGTGCTTTCTCCTCATGAAGGCCTGGCTGCTGGTCCGCGCGAAGCGGCAGGGGCCGCGCGCGCTCGCCGCGTTCTGGCGCGCGGCGTCGCTCGACGCAGGCATCGACGCGCTCGCCGGCGCCGATCGGGAGCGCGTGTTCGTGCCGCTCGCCGAAGCCGCGCGCGACGCGGCCGACGAACACGATCCGGCCGCGCTGGCCGCGCGCGTCGAGCGCAGTGAACGCGTGCTGCGCGCGCTGCGTCACGCGATGCTGCGCTCGCAGCGGCGTCTCGAGTTCGGTCAGGTGCTGCTCGCGTCGATCGGCAGCACCGCGCCGTTCGTCGGCCTGCTCGGCACCGTGTGGGGCATCTATCACGCGCTCGGCAGCATCGCCGCGAGCGGACAGGCGCAGATCGAGAACGTCGCGGGGCCGGTCGGCGAGGCGCTGATCATGACTGCGTTCGGGCTCGTCGTCGCGATCCCCGCGGTACTCGCCTACAACATCCTCGGGCGGCTCGTGCGCCAGCTCGCCGAGGAACTCGACGGCTTCGCGCGCGACCTGCACGTATTCGTGTGCGCGCAGGGCGCCTGACGCGCGGCCGGGAGGAGCGACCATGGCATTCGGCGGACTGGAGCACCACAAGACGTCCGCGCCGATGGCGGAGATCAACATGACGCCGCTGATCGACGTGATGCTCGTGCTGCTCGTCATCTTCATCATCACCGCGCCGCTGATGACGCACGCGATCCGGCTCGACCTGCCGAAGGTCGCGGCCGGCGTCGCGCGCGATACGCCGCAATCGGTCACGCTGTCGATCGACGACGCCGGCAAGCTGTACTGGGACGACACCCCCGTCGCACTCGACGCGCTGCCGGCACGCTTTCAGGCCGCCGCCGCGGGCGCCGCACCGCCCGAGCTGCGGCTGCGCGCGTCGCGCGCGACCCGCTACGACGTGATCGCGCAGGTGATGGGCGCCGCGCAGGCCGCGGGCCTCACGCGGATCGGCTTCGTCACCGACGTGCCGCCGGCGGGCGCCGCCGCGCCGGCCGCCGCGGGCGCGAAACCCTGACCTGCCGGCCGCCGGCGAGCCCGGCGCAGGCAAGAATGCGCCGCGGCCCGCGACACCCGGCCGTACCGCCCGCCACGGACGGTATAATCGTCGTTTCCGCCCGGTTGGCAGGGTTTCGCCGGGTAACCTGGAGACCCTCCGGGTTACCCGGCGAATTTCCGGAACCATGATGCAGGCCCGAGAACCGTGAGCCTGCTCCCGCCGCCGGGCTGCCCGATTTCGTCCACTTCCGCGTGCCCGCCTCGTGGCGCGCTGCTTAAAGCCTAGTCCGAACCACACCATGCACGAGAGATACGTACCCGCCGACGTCGAAGCCGCCGCCCAGGGCGACTGGCGCGCAGCCGATGCCTACAAGACGAGGGAAGATTCGCAGAAGCCGAAGTTCTACTGCGTGTCGATGCTGCCGTATCCGTCCGGCAAGCTGCACATGGGTCACGTGCGCAACTACACGATCAACGACGTGATGTACCGCTATCTGCGGATGAACGGCTACAACACGCTGATGCCGATGGGCTGGGACGCGTTCGGGATGCCGGCCGAGAACGCCGCGATGGCGAACGGCGTGCCGCCCGCGAAGTGGACCTACGACAACATCGACTACATGAAGGGCCAGATGCAGTCGATGGGCCTCGCGATCGACTGGTCGCGCGAAATCGCGACGTGCAAGCCCGACTACTACAAGTGGAACCAGTGGCTGTTCCTGAAGATGCTCGAGAAGGGCATCGCGTACAAGAAGACGGGCACCGTGAACTGGGACCCGGTCGACCAGACCGTGCTCGCGAACGAGCAGGTGATCGACGGCCGCGGCTGGCGCTCGGGTGCGCTCGTCGAGAAGCGTGAGATCCCGATGTATTACCTGCGGATCACGCAGTACGCGGATGAGCTGCTGAACGATCTCGAGGGCCTCGGCTGGCCCGAGCGCGTGAAGATCATGCAGCAGAACTGGATCGGCAAGAGCTTCGGCGTGAACTTCGGCTTCCCGTACGAACTCGACGGCGAGCAGGCGCTCCTGCGCGTGTTCACGACGCGTGCCGACACGATCATGGGCGTCACGTTCTGCGCGGTCGCGGCCGAGCACCCGCTTGCCACGCGCCTCGCGCAGGGCAAGCCGGAACTGCAGGCGTTCATCGACGAATGCAAGCGCGGCGGCGTCGCCGAGGCCGACGTCGCGACGATGGAGAAGAAGGGCGTCGCGACGGGCTTCTCGGTGTCGCACCCGCTCACAGGTGAGCCGGTCGAGGTCTGGATCGGCAACTACGTGCTGATGAGCTATGGCGAAGGCGCGGTGATGGGCGTGCCGGGCCACGACGAGCGCGATTTCGCATTCGCGAAGAAGTACGGCCTGCCGATCAAGCAGGTGATTTCGAGCGAAGGGCAGACGTACTCGCTGGATGCCTGGCAGGAATGGTACGGCGACAAGGAAACCGCGGTCTGCGTGAACAGCGGCAAGTACGACGGCCTGCGCTATGCGGATGCGGTCGACGCGGTCGCGGCCGACCTGAAGGCCGGCGGCTACGGCGACAAGCAGGTCACGTGGCGCCTGCGCGACTGGGGCGTGTCGCGCCAGCGCTACTGGGGCACGCCGATCCCGATCATCCACTGCCCGTCGTGCGGCGACGTGCCGGTGCCGGAGCAGGACCTGCCGGTCGTGCTGCCGGAAGACCTCGTGCCGGACGGCTCGGGCAACCCGCTCGCGAAGTCGGAAGCGTTCCTGAACTGCTCGTGCCCGAAGTGCGGCGCGGCCGCGAAGCGCGAGACCGACACGATGGACACCTTCGTCGATTCGTCGTGGTACTTCTCGCGCTACACGGCGCCGGACGCCGAGACGATGGTCGACGCGCGCACCGATTACTGGATGCCGATGGACCAGTACATCGGCGGCATCGAGCACGCGATCCTGCACCTGCTGTATTCGCGCTTCTGGACCAAGGTGATGCGTGACCTCGGCCTCGTGAAGTTCGGCGAGCCGGCGAAGAACCTGCTCACGCAGGGGATGGTGCTGAACGAGACGTTCTACCGCGAAGACGCATCCGGCAAGAAGACCTGGTACAACCCGGCCGACGTGACGGTCACGCACGACGACAAGGGCCGCCCGGTCGGCGCGACGCTGAACACGGACGGCCAGCCGGTCGTGCTCGGCGGCATCGAGAAGATGTCGAAGTCGAAGAACAACGGTGTCGATCCGCAGGTGCTGATCGACCAGTACGGCGCCGATACCGCGCGCCTGTTCACGATGTTCGCGGCGCCGCCCGAGCAGCAGCTCGAGTGGTCGGGCGCGGGCGTCGAAGGCGCGAGCCGCTTCCTGCGCCGCGTGTGGAGCTTCGGCGCGACGAACCGCGAAGCGCTTGCCGTGCGCGCGGGCTTCGACGCGGCCGCGCTCGGCGACGCCGACAAGGCGCTGCGCCGCGAAATCTACAGCGTGCTGAAGCAGGCCGATTTCGACTACCAGCGCCTGCAGTACAACACGGTCGTGTCGGCCGCGATGAAGATGCTGAACGCGATCGACGGCGCGAAGGGCGCGACGCCCGCCGTGCTGCGCGAGACGTACGGCGTGCTGCTGCGCGTGCTGTACCCTGTCGTGCCGCACGTCACGTTCGAGCTGTGGAAGGCGCTCGGCTACGCGGACGAATTCGGCCCGCTGCTCGACGCACCGTGGCCGAAGGTCGACGAGGCCGCGCTCGAGCAGGCCGAGATCGAACTCGTGCTGCAGGTGAACGGCAAGGTGCGCGGCGCGCTGAAGGTTGCGAAGGACGCGAGCCGCGAGGCGATCGAGGCCGCGGCAGTGGCCGACGAAGCGTTCGCGAAGTTCAGCGACGGCAAGCCGGCGAAGAAGATCGTCGTCGTGCCCGGCCGCCTCGTGAACATCGTCGTCTGACGGCCATTGGCCGTCGGGCGCACACAGAAGGAGCGAAGGTGATCCGCAGATCGTTTTTGGGGCTCGTCGGCAGCGCTGTCGCGCTGTCGGCATGCGGTTTCCAGTTGCGCGGCCGGCAGGACTACGCGTTCAAGCGCCTGCTGGTGGCCGGCGCGCCGGCGCCCGTCGAGGCGCGGCTCGCGCGCCTCGTCGAGGCCGGCAGCGACACGAAGATCGTCAAGTCGGTGGACGAAGCCGATGCCGTGCTGCGCATGTCGGAGTCGCGCGGGCAGAACACGCTGACGCTCAACAAGTACGGCTCCGCGCAGGAATATGCGCTCTACTACACGTTGAACTTCTCGCTGACGAGCCAGGACGGCACCCTGCTGATCCCGCCGAGCGCGATCGCGCTGAACCGCGCGATGACGTACAGCGACCAGTACACCAACGCGAAGGCGCAGGAAGCCGATATTCTCTACGGCGACATGCAGAACGACGCGGTCGACCAGCTGATGCGGCGTCTCGCGATCGTCCACTCGCTGACGCCGGCGCCGGAGGATGTGGTGCCGGGCGTGGCGCCGCGCGCACCGCTGCCGCCGCCGCCGCTGTGATCGACGGCGCACGCACCGATGCAATTGCGACTTGATGCGCTGGAGCCGCACCTCGCGAAGGGGATGGCCGGGCTCTACACCGTCTACGGCGACGAGCCGCTGCTCGCGCAGGAAGCGTGCGACCGCATTCGTGCGGCCGCACGCGCGGCCGGCTTCACCGAGCGTTCGGTGCATACGGTCGAGCGCGGCTTCGACTGGAGCGTGCTGCTTGGCGCGACCCAGGCGATGTCGCTGTTCGGCGAGCGCCAGCTGATCGAGCTGCGCATTCCGTCGGGCAAGCCCGGCAAGGAAGGCGCCGACGCGCTGAAGACGCTCGCGGCGACCCCCAACCCCGACGCGCTGATGCTCGTCACGTTGCCGCGCCTCGACGCGGCAACGCAGAAATCCGCGTGGTTTACCGCGCTGCAGAACGGCGGCGTCGCGCTGAAGATCGATCCGGTCGAGCGCGCGCAGCTGCCGAACTGGATCGGCCAGCGTCTGTCGATGCAGGGCCAGCGCGTCGCGCCCGGCGACGACGGGCGGCGCGCGCTGCAGTTCATCGCGGAGCGCGTCGAGGGCAACCTGCTCGCCGCGCATCAGGAAATCCAGAAGCTCGGGCTGCTCTATCCGCAGGGCGTGCTGTCGTTCGAGCAGGTGCACGACGCGGTGCTGAACGTCGCGCGCTACGACGTGTTCAAGCTGAACGAGGCGATGCTCGCGGGCGACGCCGCCCGGCTCGCGCGGATGATCGACGGGCTGAAGGGCGAGGGCGAGGCGATCGTGCTCGTGATGTGGGCCGTCGTCGAGGAATTGCGCACGCTGCTGCGGATCAAGCGTGGCACGACGGCCGGCAAGCCGCTGGCCACGCTGCTGCGCGAGAACCGCGTGTGGGGCCCGCGCGAGCGGCTGATCGGCCCCGCGCTTAACCGCGTGTCCGAAGCCGTGCTCGAGAAGGCGCTCGCGTTCGCCGCGAAGCTCGACCGGCAGGTGAAGGGGCTGTCGGCGATCACGCCGGGCCGCCGCACGCAGGACGATCCGCCGCCCGACCCGTGGGACGGCCTGTTCCAGCTCGCGATGACGGTGGCGGGCGCCCGCGGCGAGCGACCGCCGCCCGCGGGTCGCGTGCGGCGTTAAGGGGCCTTCAGCGCACGCATCGCAACCCGCTTACAATGTTTCGGTAAGCCGGCGCGGCCGGCCTGCCGCCGCGCCTCATGCTTCCCCACGAATTCACGCCGCGCCAAGCGGCTCGCTTCTCGAGTCACACGATGGATATCGACCAGTACATGACGGACCTGGGCCGCCGTGCCCGGCACGCTTCCCGCGCGATGGCGCGCGCCAGCACGGCAGCGAAGAACGCGGCGCTCGACGCCGTGGCCCGCGCGATCGAGCGCGACGCGCAGGCGCTGAAGGATGCGAATGCACGCGACGTCGCCCGTGCTCGCGAAAAGGGTCTCGACGCGGCGTTCATCGATCGCCTGACGTTGTCCGACAACGCGCTGAAGACGATGGTCGAAGGTCTGCGCCAGGTCGCGTCGCTGGCCGATCCGATCGGCGAGATCGGCAACCTCAAGTACCGCCCGAGCGGAATCCAGGTCGGCCAGATGCGCGTGCCGCTCGGCGTGATCGGCATCATCTACGAGTCGCGCCCGAACGTGACGATCGACGCGGCCGCGCTGTGCCTGAAGTCGGGCAACGCGACGATCCTGCGCGGCGGCTCCGAGGCGCTCGAATCGAACGCGGCGCTCGCGAAGCTGATCGGCGAAGGGCTCGAGGCGGCCGGCCTGCCGCAGGATGCGGTGCAGGTCGTCGCGACCGCCGATCGCGCCGCGGTCGGCAAGCTGATCACGATGACCGAATCCGTCGACGTGATCGTGCCGCGCGGCGGCAAGAGCCTGATCGAGCGCCTGATCAACGAGGCACGCGTGCCGATGATCAAGCACCTCGACGGCATCTGCCACGTGTATGTCGACGATCGCGCCGATCTCGCGAAGGCGCTGGCCGTGTGCGACAACGCGAAGACGCACCGCTACGGCACCTGCAACACGATGGAAACGCTGCTCGTGGCGAGCGGCATCGCGGCGACGCTGCTGCCGCCTCTTGGCAAGCTGTATCGCGACAAGCAGGTCGAGCTGCGCGTCGATGCGGCCGCGCGCGCGGTGCTCGCCGAGGCGGGCGTCGGCCCGCTCGTCGACGCGACCGACGAAGACTGGCACACCGAATATCTCGCGCCGGTGCTCGCGATCAAGGTCGTCGACGGCCTCGACGCGGCGATCGAGCACATCAACCACTACGGCTCGCATCACACCGATGCGATCGTCACCGAGGATCACGACCGCGCGATGCGCTTCCTGCGCGAAGTCGATTCGGCCAGCGTGATGGTCAATGCGTCGACGCGCTTCGCGGACGGCTTCGAATTCGGCCTCGGCGCGGAAATCGGCATCTCGAACGACAAGCTCCACGCACGCGGCCCCGTCGGCCTGGAAGGGCTCACGTCGCTGAAGTACGTCGTGCTCGGGCACGGCGAAGGCCGTCAGTAAAGCGAGGCGCACAACCGATGGCAATGCTCTGGGTCAAGACGTTCCATATCGTTCTGATCGCCGCGTGGTTCGCGGGGCTGTTCTACCTGCCGCGCATCTACGTGAACCTGGCCATGGAGACCGATCCGGCCGCGGTGCGGCGCCTGCTGCTGATGGCACGCAAGCTGTTCCGCTTCATGACGATGATCGCGGTGCCGGCGCTGGCATGCGGGCTGTGGCTGTGGCTCGTGATCGGCATCGGCCAGGGGGAGGGCTGGATCCACGCGAAGGTGACGGTGGTGCTGCTGCTCGTCATCTACCACGCGTATTGCGGGCACCTGCTGCGCGTGTTCGAGCGCGGCGAGAACCGCCGCACCGACAAGTGGTATCGCGTGTTCAACGAGCTGCCGGTGCTCGGCATGCTCGCCGCGGTCGCGCTGGCCGTGATCAAGCCGTTCTGAGCCCTTTCGGCGGCTCTTTCGACGAGCATGCGGGCGGTCGATCGATGCACACATGAAAACACGGCGCCCCTCGGGGCGCCGTTTTCACGTGCGCGTCGCGCGCGTCAATCCTTCGTCGGGTCGTCGATCCGGCGGCGCGTGATCGCCTCCTTCGCGCGGCCGACGCGCTCCATCAGTGCGGGCCCGCGCGACAGCGCGACGCCGACCGCGAGGATGTCGCCGATCGCGAGGTGCGACATCCGCGACGTCATCGGCGAGAACACGTCGGTTTCCTCGGCCACGTTCGACGCGAGGCTCACCGTCGCGAGTTTCGCGAGCGGCGAATGGCTCTGCGTGATCGCGACCACCTTCGCGCCGCACGCGAGCGCGGAGCGCGCGGCATCCACGATGTCGCGCGTGCGGCCAGTGTTCGAGATCGCGACGACGACGTCGTGCGGCCCGAGCAGCGCCGATGACATCGAGAACGTGTGCGGGTCCGAATACGCGACGCTCGGCACGCCGAGCCGGAAGAACTTGTGCTGGATGTCCTGCGCGGCGATGCCCGAGCCGCCGGCGCCGTAGAACTCGATGCGCGACGCGTTCGACAGCAGCGCGATCGCGTCGGCGACGCTGCCGGCCGACAGGCTGTTGCGCACCTCGATCAGCGCCCCGATCGTGCGGTCGAACACCTTGCCGATGATGCCGGGCGCGGGTTCGTTGGGCTCGACGTCGCGATACACCGACGACACGCCCGGTGCGACGCTCTGCGCGAGCCGGATCTTGAATTCGCGAAAGCCGCTGCAGCCGAGCGCCTGGCAGAAGCGCGCGATGGTCGGCTGGCTGACGCCCGCGCGGGTCGACAGCTCGGTCATCGCGAGGTCGAGCACCTCGCGCGGCGCGGCGAGGATGTAGTCGGCGAGCTTGCGCTCGGACGGGCGCAGGTCGGCGCGGATCGCTTCAATGCGAGGCAGCATGGGGCGGTGGATGGAAATGGGGTTCGGGTGAGCGAGTGTATCGCAATCGAATTGTAGAAAATCTACATGAAAATGCTAGCTGCATTGCCGGTAATTTCTGCTTCGGTTGGGGCAGTGAATTAGGGTTTTCACTAGGTAAAGCCTTACTGGTGGCGGGAATGTGGGTTGCGTGCCGGTTGATCTGCATTGCGCGCATGTAGTTTTTCTACTAGACTGGCTTCGTTCGTTCGATGCACTCGACCGTCCCCACGATTCCAACCGCCGGTGTCGTCCGGCATACAGGAGCGCCCAGCATGACGTCGCTGCACCCCACTCTGGCGAAAGTCACCGAACGCGTGATCGCCCGCAGCCAATCGACCCGTTCCGCCTATCTGCAGCGCCTCGACGGCGCGCAAGGCAAGTTCCCGGCGCGCGGCGCGCTGTCGTGCGCGAACCTCGCGCACGGCTTCGCGGGTCTCGAAGGCAGCGACAAGTTCCAGATCAAGGCAATCCGCGAGCCGAACATCGGCATCGTGTCCTCGTACAACGAGATGCTGTCCGCGCACGCGCCGTACAAGGATTTCCCCGACATCATCAAGGCCGCCGCGCGCGAGAACGGCGGCGTCGCGCAGTTCGCGGGCGGCGTGCCGGCGATGTGCGACGGCGTCACGCAGGGCAACCCCGGGATGGAGCTGTCGCTGTTCTCGCGCGAGGCGATCGCGATGGGCACGGCGATCGCGCTCACGCACAACATGTTCGACGCGGCGCTCTGCCTCGGCATCTGCGACAAGATCGTGCCGGGCCTCCTGATCGGCGCGCTGCAGTTCGGCCACCTGCCGACCATCTTCGTGCCGGCCGGCCCGATGACGAGCGGCCTGTCGAACGACGACAAGGCGAAGATCCGCCAGCAGTTCGCGACCGGCCAGGTCGGCCGCGACGCGCTGCTCGAAGCCGAATCGGCCGCGTATCACGGCCACGGCACCTGCACGTTCTACGGCACCGCGAACAGCAACCAGATGCTGATGGAGCTGATGGGCCTGCACCTGCCGGGCTCGGCGTTCGTCCATCCGCACACGCCGCTGCGTACCGCGCTGACGGCCGAAGCCGCGCGCCGCGTGCTCGACCTGACGGTCGAGCGCGGCCAGTACACGCCGATCGGCCATGTGATCGACGAGAAGGCGATCGTCAACGGGATCGTCGCGCTGCTCGCGACGGGCGGCTCGACCAACCACACGCTGCACCTCGTCGCGATCGCGCGCGCGGCCGGCGTGCTGATCGACTGGAACGATTTCGACGAGCTGTCGGCCGTCGTGCCGCTGCTCGCGAAGATCTACCCGAACGGCAAGGCGGACGTGAACCATTTCCACGCGGCGGGCGGCGTTGCGTTCCTGGTGCGCAACCTGCTCGAAGGCGGGCTGCTGCACGAAGACGTGACGACGGTCGCGGGCAAGGGCCTGTCGCACTACACGAAGGAGCCGAAGCTGATCGACGGCAAGCTGACGTGGGTCGACGGCACGGCCGAGAGCCACGACACGAAGGTGCTGCGCGGCATTCGCGAGCCGTTCCAGCCGGACGGCGGCCTGCGCCTGATGCAGGGCCGGCTCGGCCGCGGCGTGATCAAGATTTCGGCGGTCGCGCCCGAGCACCGCAAGGTGACGGCACCCGCGATCGTGTTCGATTCGCAGGAAGCCGTGCAGGCGGCATTCGATCGCGGCGAGCTGAAGCGCGATTTCGTCGCGGTCGTGCGCTTCCAGGGCGCCCGCGCGAACGGGATGCCCGAGCTGCACCGTTTGACGCCGCTGCTCGGCGTGCTGCAGGATCAGGGCTTCCACGTCGCGCTCGTCACCGACGGCCGCATGTCCGGCGCATCGGGCAAGGTGCCGGCGGTGATCCACGTGTCGCCGGAAGCGCTGCTGGCCGGCCCGCTCGGCAAGGTGCAGACGGGCGACACGCTCGTGATCGACGCGGAAGCCGGCATCCTCGACATCGAGGTCGACGACGCCGAGTGGCAAGCGCGCGCGGTCGCGCAGCCGCTGCATCAGGCCGACAACGAGACGGGTTTCGGGCGCGAACTGTTCGGCGTGTTCCGCGCGGCGGCCGCGCCGGCCGAGCAGGGCGCATCGGTTTTCGGGACGCTGGTCGGCGAAACGGCCGTCGGCGTCGCTGCATGAATTTCAAGGAGTGTCATCAATGAAGACGATTGGCGAAATCGTGAAGCTGGGCCCGGTGATTCCGGTGCTCGCATTCGACTCGGTCGAGCAGGGTGAACACGTGTCGCGCGCGTTGCACGCGGGCGGCGTCAAGGTGCTCGAGATCACGCTGCGCACGCCGGCGGGCCTGGAGGCGATCCAGCGCGCGAGCCAGCTCGCGGACGACATCGTCGTCGGCGTCGGCACGATCACGAAGCCCGAGCACTGCGCGCAGGCGAAGCGCGCGGGCGCGAAGTTCGGCGTGTCGCCGGGCCTGACGAAGGACCTGCACCTCGCGTCGCTCGACGCGGACCTGCCGCTGCTGCCGGGCGTGATGACACCGAGCGACATCATCCAGGCGCTCGAATTCGGCTACGAGATCGTCAAGTTCTTCCCTGCGCAGCAGGCCGGCGGCGTGCCGATGCTGCAGGCATTCCACGGCCCGTTCCCGGCGCTGAAGTTCTGCCCGACGGGCGGCATCACGGCCGAAAGCGCGCCGAATTTCCTGAAGCTGCCGAACGTCGTGTGCGTCGGCGGCTCGTGGCTCACGCCGAAAGCCGCGCTCGCCGCGCAGGATTGGGCCGAGGTCACGCGCCTCGCGCAAGCCGCGAGCCAGCTCCCCCGTTAATACTTGTATGAAATGATCGTTCGACCCTCGGTAAACGAGCGCTTAGTGCTTGTTTTACCGAGGGTTTTTGCTGATGGAACCGGTTCTATCCGCGGGCCGCAAAGATAAGTAAAATTCAGCGTCCTCACGGGGTGGGTACCCCCCGTGTTTCGGAGACCTGCATAGCCGGGCATACTCGCAACACCTCGCCCGGTTCGAACAAATTCTAGGAGGAGTGCCACATGGGGGCTGTCCAAGGCAGCATGCTGCTCGTATTCACGCTGATCGCGATCGCCGCGCTGATCCTGATGATCGCGCGCTACAAGATCTACCCGTTCCTGGTGCTGATCATCGTTTCGCTGGGCCTCGGTCTCGTCGTCGGCATGCCGATGGACAAGATCGTCAAGTCGTTCGAAACGGGCACCGGCGGCACGCTCGGCCACATCGCGATCGTCGTCGGCCTCGGCACGATGCTCGGCAAGATGATGGCCGAATCGGGCGGCGCCGAACGGATCGCGACCACGCTGATCGACTGGTTCGGTGAAAAGAACATCCACTGGGCGATGATGTTCGTCGCGATCATCGTCGGCCTGCCGGTGTTCTTCGAAGTCGGCTTCGTGCTGCTGATCCCGATCGCGTTCAACGTCGCGAAGCGCACCGGCAAGTCGCTGCTCGTCGTCGGCCTGCCGATGGTGGCCGGCCTGTCCGTCGTGCACGGGCTGATCCCGCCGCACCCGGCCGCGCTGCTGGCCGTTCAGCAATATGGCGCCGATATCGGCAAGACGATCGCATTCGGCCTGATCGTCGGCGTGCCGACCGCCATCATCGCCGGTCCGCTGTTCGCGCTGACGATCTCGAAGTTCGTGAAGCTGCCGGAAAACAATCCGCTCGCGGCGCAGTTCGTCGATACGCACACGGAGGGTCGCAAGCGCGAACTGCCGAGCTTCGGCATCACGCTGTTCACGATCCTGCTGCCCGTCGTGCTGATGCTGGTCGGCAGCTGGGCCGACCTGGTGTTCGCGCCGAAGTCGCTGCCGAACAACCTGCTGCGCTTTGCCGGCAACTCCGACGTCGCGCTGCTGATCGCCGTGCTGGTGAGCTTCTTCACGTTCGGCAAGCTGCAGGGCTTCAACCGCGACCAGATCCAGAAGTTCTGCGGCGAGTGTCTGGCGCCGATCGCCGGCATCACGCTGATCGTCGGTGCGGGCGGCGGCTTCGGCGGCGTCCTGCGCGACAGCGGGATCTCGCAGCAGATCGTCGAGACCGCGAAGCACGCGCATCTGTCGCCGCTGCTGCTCGGCTGGTTCGTCGCGGCGCTGATGCGTCTCGCGACGGGTTCGGCGACGGTCGCGATGACGACGGCCTGCGGCATCGTCGCGCCGATCGCGGCGGCGTCCGGCGCGGCGGTCAGCCCGGAGCTGCTGGTGCTCGCGACGGGCTCGGGCTCGCTGATCTTCTCGCACGTGAACGACGGCGGCTTCTGGCTGATCAAGGAATACTTCGGGATGACGGTTGGTCAGACGTTCAAGACCTGGTCGCTGCTTGAAACCATCATCTCGGTGCTCGGTCTTAGCTTCACGCTGCTGCTGAGCTTGGTTCTGTAACAAGGGGTAGTCAATGATTCTGATCGCAATGGGCGTGTCGGGCGCGGGCAAGTCGCGAATCGGCGAAATGCTGGCGGAACGCCTGTCGTGCAGCTATACCGATGGCGACGCGTTTCACAGCGCGGCGAACAAGGAAAAGATGCATCACGGCATTCCGCTGACCGACGACGACCGCTGGCCGTGGCTGCGCACGATCCGCGCGGCCATCGAGGAAAAGCAGCGCGCCGGCGAGACGGCCGTGTTCACGTGCTCGTCGCTGAAGCGGTCGTACCGCGACGTGCTGCGTGGCACCGACACCGACGTGCGGTTCGTGTATCTGAAGGGTTCGTTCGAGGTATTGCACGAGCGCCTGAAGAGCCGCACCGGCCATTTCTTCGATCCGTCGCTGCTGAAGAGCCAGCTGGACACGCTCGAGGAGCCGGGCCCGGACGAAGCGATCGAGGTCAGCATCGAGTTGACGCCCGAACAGATCGTCAATGAAGTGATGGTGAAGATCGGCTTCGCGCAGCAGCACTGAGCGCGGTTTGCCGCAATCTTCATGAAAAAGGCGCCTTCGGGCGCCTTTTTCGTTAGCGGCGCGCGCCGGTCAGGCTGCGTGCGCGTGCCGCGCGATGCCGTCGAGCAGCACGTCGAGCATCGTGTCATGCACCACGGCCGGATCGAGCCGCGCATAGAGCGGGGCGGCCGATTTGACGAGCGGATGCGCGGTATCGGGCAGCGCATTCATTTCCGCGAGCTCGACATCGTTCGCGGGCCGCGTGAGGCCGCCGGCCTCGGCGGCGGCGAGCCCGATCACGCTCGCATACCAGCCGACGCACACGGCCGGCAGTGCGGTGCGCGCGATGCCGGCGTCGGCCAGCGCGCGATGCACGGCCTCGATGTGCGCGAGATCGGCCGGCCCCGTGCTCATGTGCCGCTGCAGCAGCGCGAACGCGGCGGGGTAACGCAGCGCGAGCGCGCGGTACTGGCGCGCGAGATCGCGCAGCCGCTCGCGCCACGGCAGCGTCTCGTCGACCGGCACGAGCGAGCGCGACAGCGCATTCGCGATCGCGCGGGTCAGGCCGTCCTTCGACTTGAAGTGATACAGCACGCTCATCGGGTCGCAGCCGACCGACTGCGCGAGCTTGCGCACGCTGAATGCGGCTTCGCCGACCTCTTCGAGCAGCGCGAGCGCGGCCGCGACGATCGCGTCCTTGTCGAGGCCGCGCGGGCCTTGGGCGGGTTTGTCTTTCATGGGGGGCGGTTGGGGCGTCCGGCTGTCAACTTGACGAAAGTATATTCTACGCTGTAGAATTATTTCTGCGGTGTAGAAATTGGGTGTCCCGGCACCTTTCAATGCGTGCTTTCGCACAGTCCGGGATCCAGGCAGACACCTGCGTGCCTGCCGTCAACACGGGCCATCGCGCCCTTTCTCTCGTTGACACCCAAGTGGAACCGGCTGCCCCACCCGCGAAGCCTCACGGCCCTTCGACTGGCGGCCCAAGACCATGCAAGTGCAATCATGACTACCTACAACAAACCCCTGATCCAGGGCGAATCGCGTTTCGACCAGACGCAACTGAACATCGAAAAGGACAACTGGAACTGGTGCGAGCCGTCCCGCTACGACGGCGAGCGTCCGGCCAACTGGTACGAGGCGTCGTTGTCGCGCCGTGAAAGCGGCGCGCCGCTCGCGCACGACGCCGTGTGCGACGTGCTGGTGATCGGCTCGGGGCTGCTCGGCGCGTCGGCCGCGCTGCATCTCGCGGAAGCGGGGGTCGACACGATCCTCGTCGACAAGCATCACGTCGGCTCCGCGGCGTCGGGCCGCAACGGCGGCCAGCTCACGCCGGGCCTCGCGCGCTGGGAAGCCGCCGACATGATCGACTACCTGTCGCACGACGACGCGAAGCGGCTGTGGCGCTTCGCGTCGACCGAATCGATGGACCTGATCGATGAAATCGGCGCGCGTTACGCGCTCGACCTCGATCGCAAGAACGGCCACGTGACGGCGGCGGTCCACCCGGGCCACATGAGCGCGCTGCTCGACGGCGCGGACGCCCGCCGCCATCTCGGCGACGCCGGCGTGACGCTCGTCGGCCGCCATCAGCTGCACGACGAATACGTGCGCTCGGGCCTGTATCACGGCGCGGCGATCGACGCGCTCGGCGGCCAGCTTCATCCGCTCGCGCTGGTGCGCGGCCTCGTGCATGGCTTCCAGTTGAACGGCGGTGCGCTGTACGAGGGCACCGAGGTGCTCGAGCTCGACGAAACGCCCGCGGGCGTCGTCGCGACGACGCCGGGCGGCACGATCACCGCGCGTCGCGGCGTCGTGCTCGCGCTGCACAACACGACGTTCCGGCTGCTGGACGACGGTGGCGCGACCACCGTGCCGTTCTTCACGTACGTCAGCGTGACGGCGCCGCTCGACGTCGATGTCGCGACGCTGATGCCGGCCGGCATGCCGGTGTACGACACGCAGTTCCAGATCGACTACTACCGGCCGGTGCGCGGCAACCGCCTGCTGTTCGGCGGGCAGGGCACCGGCTCGTGCTGGGCGCAGCAGGACGTCAACGCGTATCTGCTGACGCGGCTGAACACGGTGTTTCCGCAGCACGACGGCCGCTTCGCGCTCGACTACTGCTGGAGCGGCGTCAGCGACTTCACGCTGAACGGCGCGACCGACAGCCGCAAGACCGACGGCCGCGTGCCGATGTACATGGTGCAGGGCTGGAGTGGGCACGGCGTCGCGCAGACGGTGCGGATCGGCAAGGCGATTTGCGACGATTTCGTCGGCCGCAATGACGATTTTTCGATGCTGACCGGCATCGACCATCGCGAGATTCCGCTCGGCCGGCAGCTGTCGCCGATCGCGATTCCAGCCGCGAAGGCGGCGATGAGCGTGATGAGCGCGCTGAATCCGGGGCGGATGATCTCGTTCTGAGGTTCCGGTTTTCCGACGCCTGGCCGCGCGCCGGCCACCAAGAAAAAAGCCCGATGCGAACTTGCTCGCATCGGGCTTTTTTTCCGTCCGGCGACGGCGGCGCTTACGCGATCCGCTTCGCGAGGTCGACGGCCTTGCCGATGTACGACGCAGGCGTCATCGCGAGCAGGCGATCCTTCGCGTCCTGCGGGATCGCCAGCGTGCCGACGAATTCCTGCAGCGCTTCGCGCGTGATGCCCTTGCCGCGCGTCAGTTCCTTCAGCTGCTCGTACGGGTTCTCGATGCCGTAGCGGCGCATCACCGTCTGCACCGGCTCCGCGAGCACTTCCCAGCAGTTGTCGAGGTCTTCGTTCAGGCGCTGCGGGTTCACTTCGAGCTTGTCGAGGCCGCGGATCAGCGAGTCGTACGCGAGCAGCGAGTAGCCGAGCGCGACGCCCATGTTGCGCAGCACCGTCGAGTCGGTCAGGTCACGCTGCCAGCGCGACACCGGCAGCTTGTCGGCGAGGTGGCGCAGCGTCGCGTTCGCGAGGCCGAGGTTGCCTTCCGAGTTCTCGAAATCGATCGGGTTGACCTTGTGCGGCATCGTCGACGAGCCGATCTCGCCGGCCTTCGTCTTCTGCTTGAAGTAGCCGACCGAGATGTAGCCCCACACGTCGCGGTCGAGGTCGAGCAGGATCGTGTTCGCACGAGCGACCGCGTCGAACAGCTCGGCCATGTAGTCGTGCGGCTCGATCTGGATCGTGTACGGGTTGAACGTCAGCTTCAGGCGGTTCTCGATCACGTCGCGCGAGAACGCTTCCCAGTCGAATTCCGGATACGCGGACAGGTGCGCGTTGAAGTTGCCGACCGCGCCGTTCATCTTGCCGAGAATTTCGACCTTCTCGATGCGCGTGATCGCGCGGGCGAGGCGCGCGGCGACGTTCGCGAGTTCCTTGCCGAGCGTCGTCGGGCTGGCCGGCTGGCCGTGCGTGCGCGACAGCATCGGCTGCTCGGCGTGGGCGTGCGACAGCGCGACGAGGCGCTGGTGGACCGTGCGCAGCGCCGGCAGAATCACGTGCTCGCGTGCGCCGGCGAGCATCATCCCGTGCGACGTGTTGTTGATGTCTTCGGACGTGCACGCGAAGTGGATGAATTCGCTGGCCTTTTCGAGCTCGGCCTGGCCCTTGACCGATTCCTTCAGCCAGTATTCGACGGCTTTCACGTCGTGGTTCGTCACGCGCTCGATTTCCTTGATGCGCGCGGCGTCGTGCGCGGTGAAGCGCTCGGCGAGCTGCAGCAGGAATTGTTCGGAGGCGTCGGAGAAGCGCGGGACTTCCGCGAAGCCGGCGCGCGACAGCGCGATCAGCCAGTGCACCTCGACGGTGACGCGGTGGCGCATGAAGGCGGCTTCGGAGAGCCAGTCGCGCAGCGCTTCGGTCTTGCTGGCGTAGCGGCCGTCGATGGGCGAGAGCGCGGTGAGGGCGAAAAGCGTATCGGGACGAGTGTCGGACATGATCGGGCGGGCCTTGGAGCCGGGGCGAACGAGGGGGAGGAGAATCCGCCATTTTACCATTGGCGCGGGTCGATCCCGGCCGAACCGGTCCGGCCACCCCTGCCACGGGCGATCGGCGCGCACCCGGCGCCCGGGCGACGCGCCGCGGCCTGCCGGCGGGCGCCCGCGCCGGTTCGCCGGGCCGCCCGCCGCACCGCCGGCCGGACCCGCCCGCCGGACCCGCCCGCCGGTAGAATGCAGGCTTCTTCCCGACCGCCGCCCGCCGCGCCCCGCCTGCATGGAACTGAAATGGCTCGAAGACTTCGTCTCGCTCGCGGAAACGCGCAGCTTTAGCCGGTCCGCCGAACTGCGGCACGTGTCGCAGCCCGCGTTCTCGCGGCGCATCCAGGCGCTGGAAGCATGGGTCTCGACCGAACTGATCGATCGTTCGGTCTATCCGACGCGGCTCACGCAGGCCGGCCAGATCTTCTACGAGCAGGCGCTGACGATGCTGTCGCAGGCGCACGAGGCGCGCACGCTGCTGCGCGGCCACGTCGGCGCGCCGGTGCCGACGATCGAGTTCGCGGTGCCGCACACGCTGTCGCTCACGTATTTTCCGCGCTGGCTGCAGCGGATCGAGGCGAAGATGGGGCAAGTCCACACGCGGCTGCGCGCGCTGAACGTGCACGATGCCGTGCTGTCGCTCGTCGAGGGCGGCTGCGATCTCGTGATGGGCTACCACCACCCGAGCCACCCGGTCGCGCTCGACCCGGCGCGCTACGACATGCTGGTCCTCGGCAGCGAGCCGATCAGCCCGTTCTCGGCGCCGGGTCGCGCCGGCCGGCCGCGCTACACGCTGCCGGGCACGGCCGAGGCGCGCGTGCCGTACCTGTCGTATACGCCGAACGCGTATCTCGGCCGGATGACCGAAGTCATCGTTGCGAACGCACCGACGCGGCTGTTCCTCGATCGCGTCTACGAAACCGACATGGCCGAAGGGCTGAAGGCGATGGCGCTCGCGGGCCACGGGGTCGCGTTCCTGCCGCACAGCGCGGTCGAGGACGCGGTGGCCGGCGCCCGCCTGATCCGGCTCGACCGTTCCGCGCGCGGCGGCACGCATCCGTTCACGCTGACGATGGAGATTCGCCTGTATTGCGACAAGCTCGCGCTGCAGGGCGACGATCCGCGCCAGAAACTCGTGCGCGGGCTGTGGGAAGTCGTGCGCGACGAATTGCGCGACACGGCCGAATGATGGGACCGAGCACGGCCGCGCGCGGCTGACGACAAGCTTGCCGCGCCTGTCGGACGGCTGTCCGGCGCGCATCCGGCGTATTCACCAACGATTTTCGCGCAACGCGATGCACGACCGATCGCGGACGTTCTTGCGCAAATCGACCGCGGATTTGCGAAAAATCCCGATCATGCAAGAAACGCATAATCGAATAAGCAAACGGCATTGGATAAAAAAAATGGGTTTTTCGACAATGTGCGCAATCCGTTGAACGTTGGAGCATCCATGTCTTCGCAACTGCAGTCCATCCCGTCCTACCTGCACGCCGACGATCTCGGCCCGTGGGGCAACTACCTTCAGCAGGTCGATCGCGTCGCACCGTACCTCGGTTCGCTGTCGCGCTGGCTTGAAACGCTGAAGCGTCCGAAGCGCATCCTGATCGTCGACTGCCCCATCGAGCTCGACAACGGCACCGTCGCGCACTTCGAAGGCTATCGCGTGCAGCACAACGTGTCGCGCGGTCCGGGCAAGGGCGGCGTGCGTTACCACCAGGACGTGACGCTGTCGGAAGTGATGGCGCTGTCCGCATGGATGTCGGTGAAGAACGCGGCCGTGAACGTGCCGTACGGCGGCGCGAAGGGCGGCATCCGCGTCGACCCGCGCAAGCTCTCGCGCGGTGAGCTCGAGCGCGTGACGCGTCGCTACACCAGCGAAATCGGCATCATCATCGGACCGAACACCGACATTCCGGCGCCGGACGTCAACACCAACGAACAGGTGATGGCGTGGATGATGGACACGTACTCGATGAACCAGGGCCAGACGTCGACCGGCGTCGTGACCGGCAAGCCGATCGCGCTTGGCGGTTCGCTCGGCCGCAAGGAAGCGACGGGCCGCGGCGTGTTCGTCGTCGGCTGCGAAGCGGCGAAGAAGAAGGGCCTGGAAATCGAAGGCGCGCGCATCGCGGTGCAGGGCTTCGGCAACGTCGGCGGCATCGCGGCGAAGCTGTTCCAGGAAGCGGGTGCGAAGGTGATCGTGGTGCAGGATCACACGGGCACGATCTACCGACCGGCCGGCCTGGATTCGAACAAGCTGCTCGACCACGTGGCACGCACGGGCGGCGTCGCGGGCTTCGAAGGCGCCGAGCCGATGCCGAACGACGAGTTCTGGACGGTCGAGACCGACATCCTGATCCCGGCGGCACTGGAAAACCAGATCACCGAGAAGAACGCATCGAAGATCCGCACGAAGATCATCGTCGAAGGCGCGAACGGCCCGACGACGACGGCGGCCGACGACATCCTGAGCGCGAACGGCGTGCTCGTGATCCCGGACGTGATCGCGAACGCGGGCGGCGTGACCGTGTCGTACTTCGAGTGGGTGCAGGACTTCTCGAGCTTCTTCTGGACGGAAGACGAGATCAACCACCGTCTCGAGCGCGTGATGCGCGAAGCGTTCGCCGGCGTGTGGGCGGTTTCGGAAGAGCACAAGGTGTCGGTGCGTACGGCGGCGTTCATCGTCGCGTGCAAGCGCATCCTGATGGCGCGCGAAATGCGCGGCCTGTACCCCTGATCGGGTGTCGCCGATCGGTCATTGCCGATCGGCGCTCGGTTGACTACGATCAAAGCATGACGCAATCCACCGGTTGCGTGCATGATCCCTCGCGGGCGGTGCCGAATCCGGCACCGCCCGCGCGTGCATTCATGCGTCACAAGTGCGCCCGAAGCCGGGAGGAAGGCTTCGCACAGGGCGATTCGTAGTGCGGTAAACAACCAGTTCTTTCAAAAATATTACTTTGATACACTGGCGCGGGTTTTAGCAAAGGAGATGACCAAAATGAAATACCAGAAGGCAGTCCTGATGGTCGCGGCGCTCTGCGCGTTCGCGAGCGGCGCGCATGCACAGGAGACCGGCACGCTGAAGAAGATCAAGGACACGGGCGTGATCGCGCTGGGGCACCGCGAATCGTCGATCCCGTTCTCCTACTATGACCAGAACCAGCAGGTCGTCGGCTATTCGCGCGAATTCCAGATGAAGGTCGTGGACGCGGTGAAGAAGAAGCTGAGCCTGGCGAATCTGCAGGTCAAGAACATCCCGGTCACGTCGCAGAACCGCATCCCGCTCGTGCAGAACGGCACGGTCGACATCGAGTGCGGCTCGACGACCAACAACACCGAGCGTCAGCAGCAAGCCGCGTTCTCCGACACGATCTTCGTGATCGGCACGCGCCTGATGACGAAGAAGGATTCGGGCGTCAAGGACTTCGCCGACCTGAAGGGCAAGACGGTCGTGACCACCGCCGGCACGACGTCCGAGCGCCTGCTGCGCAAGATGAACAACGACAAGCAGCTGGGCATGAACATCATCAGCGCGAAGGACCACGGCGACTCGTTCAACACGCTCGAGTCGGGCCGCGCGGTCGCGTTCATGATGGACGACGCACTGCTCGCGGGCGAGCGCGCGAAGGCGAAGCAGCCGGGCGAGTGGGTGATCGTCGGCACGCCGCAATCGGAAGAGGCTTACGGCTGCATGATGCGCAAGGGCGACACGGACTTCAAGAAGGTTGTCGACGACGCGATCTCGCAAGTCGAGAAGTCGGGCGAAGCCGCGAAGATCTACGCGAAGTGGTTCGAGAGCCCGATTCCGCCGAAGGGGCTGAACCTGAACTTCCCGCTGTCCGATTCGATGAAGAAGCTGTACGCGAACCCGAACGACAAGGCGCTCGACTGACCACACGGACGTTGACGCAGTAATGACGCTACTGAAACGGAAGAGGCCACGCTTCTTCCGTTTCTTTTTGCTGGAGTCTTGCCCATGTCTTACCACTGGAACTGGGGCATCTTCCTGAGCCCCGTATCGACCGGCGAGCCGACGACTTATTTCGGATGGCTGATGTCCGGCTTCTGGGTGACGATCGAAGTGTCGCTCGTCGCCTGGGTCATCGCGCTGATCGTCGGTTCGATGTTCGGCGTGCTGCGCACGGTGCCGAACAAATGGCTGTCCGCAATCGGCACCGTCTATGTGTCGATCTTCCGGAACATCCCGCTGATCGTGCAGTTCTTCGTCTGGTACCTCGTCGTGCCCGAACTGCTGCCCGCGTCGGTCGGCACCTGGATCAAGCAACTGCCGCCGACCACGCAGTTCTTCACCGCGTCGATCGTCTGTCTTGGCCTGTTCACCGGCGCGCGCGTGTGCGAACAGGTGCGCTCGGGGATCAACGCGCTGCCGACGGGCCAGCGCGCCGCCGGCCTCGCGATGGGCTTCACGCAATGGCAGACGTACCGCTACGTGCTGCTGCCGGTGGCCTACCGGATCATCGTGCCGCCGCTCACGTCCGAGTTCCTGAACATCTTCAAGAACTCCGCCGTCGCGTCGACGATCGGCCTGCTCGATCTGTCCGCGCAGGCGCGCCAGCTCGTCGACTACACCGCGCAGACCTACGAGTCGTTCATCGCGGTGACGCTCGCGTACGTGGTCATCAACCTCGTCGTGATGTCGTTCATGCGCTGGATCGAAGGCCGTACGCGGCTGCCCGGCTACATCGGAGGCAAGTGATGCATCAGTTCGACTGGAGTAGTATTCCCGGCGCGATGCCGACGCTGTGGTCCGGCGCGATCGTCACGTTCAAGATCACGCTGATCGCAATCGTCGTCGGCATCGTCTGGGGCACGCTGCTGGCGCTGATGAGGCTGTCCGGCGTGAAGCCGCTCGCGTGGTTCGCGAAAGCGTACGTGACCGTGTTCCGCTCGATCCCGCTCGTGATGGTGCTGCTGTGGTTCTTCCTGATCGTGCCGCAGGTGCTGCAGGGCGTGCTCGGGTTGTCGCCGACGATCGACATCCGGCTTGCGTCGGCGATGGTCGCGTTCTCGCTGTTCGAAGCCGCGTATTATTCCGAGATCATCCGTGCCGGCATCCAGGCGGTGCCGCGCGGGCAGATGAACGCCGCGTTCGCGCTCGGCATGAACTACGCGCACGCCATGCGCCTCGTGATCCTCCCGCAGGCGTTCCGCGCGATGGTGCCGCTGCTGCTCACGCAGGCGATCGTCCTGTTCCAGGATACGTCGCTCGTGTACGTGATCAGTCTCGCGGACTTCTTCCGCACGGCCGCCAACATCGGCGATCGCGACGGCACGACCGTCGAGATGGTCCTGTTCGCGGGTGCATGCTATTTCGTGATTTGCTCGGTGGCGTCTGCCCTCGTCAAAGGTCTCCAGAAAAAGGTCACAAGATGATTTCCATCAAGAACGTTTCGAAGTGGTACGGCCAGTTTCAGGTCCTCACCGATTGCACGACCGAGGTGAAGAAAGGCGAGGTGGTCGTCGTGTGCGGTCCGTCGGGCTCGGGCAAGTCGACGCTGATCAAGACCGTCAACGGCCTCGAGCCGTTTCAGCAGGGCGAGATCCTCGTGAACGGCCAGTCGGTCGGCGACCGGAAGACGAACCTGTCGAAGCTGCGCTCGAAGGTCGGGATGGTGTTCCAGCATTTCGAGCTGTTCCCGCACCTGTCGATCACCGAGAACCTGACGCTCGCGCAGATCAAGGTGCTCGGCCGCGGCAAGGACGAAGCGAACGAGAAGGGCATGAAGCTGCTCGATCGCGTCGGCCTGAAGGCGCATGCGCACAAGTTTCCGGGGCAACTGTCGGGCGGCCAGCAGCAGCGGGTCGCGATCGCGCGTGCGCTGTCGATGGACCCGATCGCGATGCTGTTCGACGAGCCGACGTCCGCGCTCGATCCGGAGATGATCAACGAAGTGCTCGACGTGATGGTCGAGCTCGCGCAGGAAGGGATGACGATGATGGTCGTCACGCACGAAATGGGCTTCGCGAAGAAGGTCGCCCATCGCGTGATCTTCATGGACAAGGGCGCGATCGTCGAGGACGACCGCAAGGACGATTTCTTCTCGAATCCGAGGTCGGATCGCGCGAAGGACTTCCTCGCGAAAATCCTGCACTGAGCGTTCGTGCATCGCGCGCTTCGTGTGCGCGAATGCGGAAACCGCCCGGCCGAACGCCGGGCGGTTTTTTTTTCGCCGGCCGCCCGTCGCCCGTCGCCCGTCGCCCGCGGCCGCCGGACGGGTTCGCGTCGCGCGTTACCAGCTGTAGCGGTAACCGACCTGCCCGGTGACGCCGCGCCGGTAATCGCCACCGAGGTTGCGCGCATATTTCACGTTCGCGTACAGCTCGCCCGACTTGCCGAAGCCCGCGGTCACGCCCAGGCCCAGCTCGTACCAGGTGCGGCCGAGGTGCGTCGCGAACGGCGTGCCGCCGACGACCGTCTGGCCCGGCGACAGGAAGTCGTGCAGCACGTCGGCCGTGAAGTACGGCGTCGCGGCGCCGCCGCCCGCGTTCGCGTCGAGGTTCGGCCGGAAGATCCGCACGCCGACGCGCCCGCGTAACGCGTGGGTCGTCGTGCCCGATACGGCCGACACGTTGTCGTTGAACCCCTTCAGTTTCAGATACTGATACATCAGCTGCGCCTGCGGCTCGACCGCGATCGGCGTGCCGCTGATCCCGAACGGCTTGCCGACTTCCTGCGACAGCGCGATGCCGAAGCCGTTCTGCGACGCCTCGTTGCCGTAGCTGTCGCGATAGCGGTTGCCGTAGTGCGTGATCTGGCCGACGCTGTCGAAGTAGGTGCCGTCGGCGAGGTAGCGCGTCCAGTAGCCGCCGACGCTCTGCGCGTGCATCTCGACCGAGCCCGTCGACGTCGACAGGCCCGGCGTATCGGCACGCGCCATGTCGTCGAAGCTCGCGTTCGCGACACCGATGCTCGCCGTCACGCCCGCGTGCGTGCTGCCGCCGGCCGCGGCCTGGTCGAGCGTCCAGTCCTTGCCGAACTGCGCGAAGAACGTGCGCTCGTCGGCCGCGAAGCGGCCTGCGTTCGCGTCGAGGCTCTGTCCGCCGATGCGGCCCCACACGCCGTCGCGGTTGCCCGGCGCCTGCTTCTCGAGGTTGTAGATATCGCCGACCCGCTCGTGCAGCTTGCCGAGCGTCGAGAAGCCGTAGTCGGCGTTCAGCAGCGGCGTCATCGCATAGCCCGCGACGCCCGGGCGATACGCGAGATTGCCTCCGTTGCCATTGGCGTTGCCGGACGGATGAATCGAATCGTCAGGATCCGTCGGGTCGAGTTGCGAGCGCAGGTACCAGCCGTTCGCGTCGCTCTGTCCGCCGCGATAGAGCCGGTATTCGTATGCGCCGGCCTGCACCGGCCCCGCGAGATGGAACGCCGACGCGGCAGTCGTGCCGCCGTTGGCCGTGACGACCACCGGAATCCCGTCGCCGGTCGTCTGCGCGCCGGTGCCGGCCGTGTTCGCGATCTTCAGCCCCGTCGTGCCGCTCGCGGTGCCGCCGTTCACGATCAGCCGGTCGGTCGGCGACGCATCCGCGCCGAGGTAGGTGTTCAGCGCGAGGGTGCCGCCGTAGCCGACGTAGCTGCCGGTCGTCAGCGTCCGGTAGCTGCCTGCCGCCGTCGGCGCGCCGGACGGTGCAGCGAATGCGACGAGGCCCGCATTGTTCAGGCTGCTCAGCGCGGAGCTGCCGGTCATGCGCCACGTGCTCGTGCCGTCGACGGTCAGCGCGACCGGGTCGATCTTGCCGGTGAGCGTCGTGCCGTTCGCCAGGAGCACGTTGCCGGTGCTCGACGCGTCGGAGAGGATGTCGCCGCTCAGGTTGACCGCCGATGCGTTGAAGGTCGCGGTGCTGCCGTTCGCGAGGTCCAGCAGCGTGCCGTTGCCGGCCGTCACGACGGTGCCGTTGCGCACCGCGATGTCGACCGTACCGCCGCGTGCAGCGAACGCCGGCCCGGCGACGGACGCGACGCTGCCGCCGTCGACCAGCACCGCGCTCGTCGCGCCGGTCGCGAGCGTGTCGGTGCTCAGCACGCCGGCGGTCGCGCCCTTGAGCGTCGTGCCGGTCAGCGCGAGCACGCCGCCGCTGTCGACGTTCGCGCCGCTGCCGGCCGCGCTCGCGATCGACGAACCCGTGTCGCCGATGCGGCCGCCGTTCTGCGCGACGAGGCCGTCGGCTGCCGCACCCGCCGTGGAGACCTTCGCGCCCGACAGCCACGCGCTCGCGCCGCTGCCCGCGACGATCGCGTGCGCGCCGGCGCCCGTCGTCGCGACCGTCGTGCCGTTGGCCGCGAGCGTCGAATCCGCGCCCGCCACCACGAGGCCGCGTGCGTTGTCGCCGGCGGTGTGCACGACGGTCGCCGCATCGGTCGCAATGCGGGCGCCGGCGCCTGTCGACGACAGCCCGTCGGCGCCGTTGCCGGTCGTGCCGATCTGCGTGCCCGACAGCGCGATCGTCGTGTTCGTGCCGAGGTTGTCGATGCCCTTGCCGGCGCCGCCCACCGCGATCGACGTCGCGTCGGCCGCGATCCCGCCGTCCGCGACGCTCGAATCGACCAGCACGCCGTCGGCGCTGCCGTTGGCGACGACCGTGCCCGCGCCCGACAGCGCGACCGAGGCGCCCGTGCCGGTCAGGTGCACGCCCGCAACGCCGTCGTCGGCCTCGATCGTGCCCGCGTTGGCGAGCGTCGCCGACGCACCCTGCACGAGCGCACCGGTGCCGTTCGACACGCGGATCGCCGACGCGTTGTTCACCGTGCCGAGCGGGCCGATCACGACGCCCGTCGAGCCGGCACCGGTCAGCAGCACCGAGCCGCGGTTCTCGAGCGTGCCGAGGTTACGCGCGACGAAACCCGTCACGCCCGCGCTCGACGAGGTGACCGCGGCAGCGTTGGCCAGCGTCGTCGCGACCGGCGCGCCGGCATTCGCGCCGGCGAGGTCGTGCGCCTGGCCGTCGACGACACCCGCCATCGCGCCGGCCGCATTCAGGTTGATCGTCGCGCCGGCGTCGATCGAGCCTTGCGCACCACCTTCGACCGCCACCGCGATGCCGTTCGTGCCGTTGACGTTGTAGGTGGCGTTGCCGGTCGACAGCGTCGTGCCGGCGCCGGTCGCGAGCACGCCGCGCGCACCCTGGCCGGTCACGTCCGTCGTCAGCGTGCCGGCGGCCGACGCGCCCGTATAGGCCGCGCCGCCCGCGATCCGGAACAGTGTCGAATCGTCGGTATCGACGCTCAGGTGCTGCGCGGCGACGTTGATCCTCGAGCCCGCGCCATACGCATAGAAGCCGATCTGGTTCGTGCCCGACATGAAGTCGGGCACCGCGTTCGCGCCGACGTCGATGGTCGCGCCCGAGCGCGCATGGACGCCGATCGCGCCGTTGCCCGTCAGGTTGAGCGCGCCGTCGACCGTGGCCTTCGCGCGCGACCCTTCGGCCCACACGCCGTAGTTGCGCGTGTCCGATGCCGGGTCGAGCCCGCCGGCCACGTTGATCGTGCCGGTCGACGTCGCGGCCGTCGCGGTCGAGCCGGTGCCGACCACCATGATGCCGATTCCGTTCACGCCGTTCAGCGTGATCGTGCCCGTGTTGGTGACGGTCGCGGCCGTG
The DNA here is from genome assembly GCF_020843965.1 of Burkholderia sp. B21-005. Lineage (NCBI taxonomy): Bacteria > Pseudomonadati > Pseudomonadota > Betaproteobacteria > Burkholderiales > Burkholderiaceae > Burkholderia > Burkholderia sp. B21-005. Next base: position 612,986 of record NZ_CP086301.1, read on the forward strand.
TTGGCCGCGAGCATGCCGACGTTCGCGAGCGGCGTGCCGGGCGCCGCGCCGTTCACGACGATCGAGCCCGCGTTGCGCAGCGTGCCGGACGACGAGCCGAGGCTCGCCATCCCCGCACCGTTCTGCGTCTGCGAGCCGATCACGATCGAGCCGAGGTTGCTGGCCGTGCCCGAGGCGCCGAGCAGGATCCCGTACGCGCGCGCGGACAGCGCGACGTCGTTCGCCGCTGCCCCGGGCGCGTACTGGGCCGCGCGGCCGAGCTGGATCGTGCCGCCGGCCTCGTTGGTGAAGGTGCCGCCGGCCGCGAAGCCGCCGATCACCTGGCTGTCGAGCGTCGTCGCGTTGACGCCGACGTTGATCGTGCCGGCGTTGGACGCGTTCGCGCCGCCCGTCACGGCCACCGCGTAGTTCTGCAGGTCGGGGCGGTTGCCGTCGAGCGTCCAGGCGCCGACGTTCATCACGCCGTTGTTCACGAACGTCGTGCCCGTGCCGCTTGCGTACACACCGTTGCCCTCGGTGTACGCGTGGAATCCGAAGTTGTCGGGCGGCGTGCTGCTGCTCGTGTCGACGTTGTCGCCGGACGCATAGCCGGAAGAGATCACGCCGTTGTTGACGCCGCTCGCGCCGCTGAGCAGGCGCACCAGCGTGAAGTCGCCGGACAGGCGGCCGTCGTTGACGAAGTGCGCGCCGTTTTCCGCGAGGACGGCCGAACTCGATTCGATCGTGTTGGTGCCGCGGAAGTCGATCTGGCCGTCCTTGCCGATCTGCAGCGTCGCGTTCGCGCCCGTGCCGTGCATCACCGACAGATGGTCGATCGGCAGCGTGTTCTTGTCGCCGGCCGACACGTTGTTCGCGTACTGGAAGGTTTCCTGCGTGAAGGTGACGGCCTGGCCGAACGCGGTGTCGTACGCCGCTTGCGAGCCGAGCGCGCCGCTGCGCACGGAGCGCGCGAGGAAGTCGTTGTACGCGGCGAGCGACGCGGCGTCGCTCACGGTCCACGTGCTGCCGTCGAACGCGGTGAAGGTGCCCGCATAGGTCGGCACGTCGAGCTGGACCTGGCCGACGGCGCCGCCGCTCGCGAGATAGTCGCCGGTGCCGAGCCAGATCTGGTTGCGCGAATTCCAGTTGACGACGCTCTTTGCCGAGCCGGTGCCGTCCGCGAAGGTCAGGTCGGTCTGCTTCGGCGCGATCGAGATCGCGTTGCCGGCCGCGGCGGGCGCGTTCGCCGGATTGCCGATCGACACGTTCAGCGTGCCGCCGGTGTTGTCGACGGTGCCGAGCCGAAGGTTCACGTACTGGTTGCCGTTCACGTCCTGGTAGACGGGCACGTTGGTCGAGCCCGCCGTCGACGCGGCAAACGCGGACGAGTCGTACGTGGCGATCGATGCATGGGTGCCCGTGATCGAGTCGGGCGTGCTGACACTCTGCGTCTTGCCGCCGAGCGACAGCAGCGGCTGGTTCGGGTTGCCCGACACGATCGACGTATTGCCGATCGGCGTGAGCGTATAGCCGGGGTCGGCGGCGGCGCCCGTCCATGCACCCGTCACGCCGACCGTGTCGCCGCCCGACACGGTCGTGGCGCCGGCCAGGTTGTCGTTCACGGTCGGGCTGTAGCTGCCGAGCGCGCAAGCGCCGCCGCTTGCGACCGCGGAGCCGTCGCCGCACGTCGATGCGTACGCGGAGCCGGCCGACAGCGCGGCCAGCGCGGCGCCGAGCGCGGCGACACGCAGCGGCGAGCTGCGGGCCGCCATGCGGCCGGCACGGCAGCTTGCGCCCGATTTGCCGCCCGAACGCTTGCCGCGCGCCCGGGCCGTTTCCGCGACCGCCACCCAGCAGCCGGCGGCTTCGCTCCATATCGATCGAAATGAGTGATTCACGACAAGCCCCTCTCTCTTTTTTGAAGTGGTGTCCACCGCGATGCGGTGAAAGCGCATTCCACGGCGGGAAAATGGCTCGAATGGGCGTGCGGCGGCCGTTGCCGCATTGCGGATGTCGCGCCAATCGTGATCCGTTACACCGGGGATGAGGCGAGTCTACTAATGGAGTTGGCGGTCGATTGTCAAAAAAATGACGAATGTGGCGATAATGCCGATTTCAGTCGGTATTTTTTGATTGTGTGGTTAATCGAACTGAAATCCTTGTGGGACAAGGGTTTTGTGGATTTTTGGAGGGTAGGTTGTTAAGTCGTGTATGGGTGGTCTGGCGCACTGTTCGCGGAAAATTGCCGCGATAAAATGTGGTTTCCGGATTATGTTATTGTGATTCCGGCTATTTACTTGTTTTGCGCATGTATTATTTTCGCTTGGACATTAATAAAATCAAGTGAATGTTGCGCGAGGCCGGTTCGATACGCGGAATTGTGGTTCGGATGAAACGAAAACCAGAGCGTGGGTGAAAAGCGGCGCGATTTTCCGTGAGGGCGGACGGCCCGGATGCCGGCGCGGATAATCGGGCATGCCAGACCGGCGTGACCGGCGATCACGCTGTCGCGTGGCGACGGCAATGGAAGCAGGTGCGCGAGAGCGCGCGGCTCAGAAATCGATCGGGTCGTCGCCGTCGTCCGCGGCGCCGGCTGCCAGCGCCTCACGAATCACACCACCGCACGGTGCCGACGCCGATGCGTCGAGCGCCGGGTTGCGCAGCTTCTCGAGCACGCGCTCGGGCACCGGAATCTGCATCCGGGCGGCGACGTCGCCGCACTGGAACATGATCAGCTCGCCCGGTTCGAACGAGGTCCAGATTTCGTTGTCGGTCAGCGGCTGCGTGGCGATCACCGCGACGCGATCCTCGGGCGTCGTGTATTTCGCGAAGTCGATCGACAGGTCTTCGTCGACCAGGTGCGCGGTCGAGAACGGCCAGCGCCGCACGAGGTAGTGCAGCCGCGTCGAGCAGTGCGCGAAGAGCGCCTGGCCGTTCGACATCAGGAAGTTGAACACGCCGTGATCGGTAATGCCGCGCGTCAGCTCGCCGACGCGCTCGAACAGCTCCGGCAGCGGCGGTTGCGCGCCAGGGAACGCTTCGCGCAGCCCCTGCATCAGCACGCAGAACGCCTTCTCGCTGTCGGTCGTGCCGACCGGATGGTAGACGCTGCCGTCGAGGTCGGGTTCGTAGTCCTGCAGATCGCCGTTATGCGCGAAGATCCAGTGCCGCCCCCACAGCTCGCGCATGAACGGGTGGCTGTTCTCGAGCAGGATGTGACCCTGCGTGGCCTTGCGGATGTGCGCGATCGTGTTCTTGGACTTGATCGGGTAGCGCTTCACCATTTCGGCGAGCGGCGACGTGGCCGAGGCCTGCTGGTCGATGAAGAGGCGACAGGCCTTGTCCTCGAAGAACGCGATTCCCCAGCCGTCGGCATGGTGATCGGTGAGGCCGCCCCGGGCCGCGAAACCTGTGAAGGAGAATGTGACGTCCGTCGGCGCGGCGCAGTTCATTCCTAGGAGTTGGCACATTTTACTTGGGGGCGGGGGGCGGAAGCAGGGTAACCAACCGGGGGAACCCCGGTACAATGTGGTTTCTAGCATATCACCGAGCCTTGAGCGGTAAAAAGCGGATTCCGCCGGCCGAAGGCCTCGTGTTGCGGTTTGCCGTCAGTCGGCCCGCGCACGCGCGTTCCGGCCCCGCAGATGGCCAGCCCGTTCCTCACGACGCCTCCTATGACTGCCTCGAACGCTTCCTCTCCGGCGACGCTCACGCTCGCCCGTCCCGACGACCTGCACCTGCACCTGCGCGACGGCGAGATGCTGGCCGCGGTGCTGCCGCATACCGCGCGCCAGTTCGCCCGCGCGATCGTCATGCCGAACCTGAAGCCGCCCGTCACGACCACCGCGCACGCGCAGGCCTATCGCGAGCGGATCCTGGCCGCGCTGCCGGCCGGGATGACGTTCGAGCCGCTGATGACGCTGTACCTGACCGACAACACGGCGCCCGACGAAATCCGCCGCGCGCGCGACAGCGGCTTCGTGCACGGCGTGAAGCTGTACCCGGCCGGCGCGACGACGAACTCGGACCACGGCGTCAGCGATCTCGCGAAGTGCGCGAAGGCGCTCGAGGTCATGCAGGAAACCGGCATGCCGCTGCTCGTGCACGGCGAGGTGACCGATCCGTCGGTCGACATGTTCGATCGCGAGAAGGTGTTCATCGATCGCGTGATGACGCCGCTGCGCCGCGATTTCCCGGGCCTGAAGGTCGTGTTCGAACACATCACGACGAAGGACGCGGCCGACTACGTGCGCGACGCCGACGCGGCGCCGGGCCTGCTCGGCGCGACGATCACCCCGCAGCACTTGCTGTACAGCCGCAACGCGCTGTTCGTCGGCGGGATTCGCCCGCATTACTACTGCCTGCCGGTGCTGAAGCGCGAAACCCATCGCGTCGCGCTCGTCGAGGCCGCGACGTCGGGCAACCCGCGCTTCTTCCTCGGTACCGACAGCGCGCCGCACGCACGCGGCGCGAAGGAAACCGCGTGCGGCTGCGCGGGCTGCTACACGGCGCTGCACGCGCTCGAGCTGTATGCGGAAGCGTTCGACCAGGCCGGCGCGCTCGACAAGCTGGAAAATTTCGCGAGCCGCTTCGGCGCGGATTTCTACGGGCTGCCGCACAGCACCGAAACCATCACGCTGCGTCGCGAGACCTGGGAATTGCCGCGCGAGGTTTTCGCGGGCGATACACCGGTCGTGCCGCTGCGCGCCGGCGAAGCGATCGGCTGGAAGTTCGCGTGACCGACGCGCCGCCGCGTGACGCCGGCCAGACGGCCGGCGGCGCGCAGTGCTAGAATGCGCGTCGCAAAGCAGGCTAGGCAGTCGCGGCCTCGCCGCCTTCGGGCAGGCGGGGGCGAGGAAAGTCCGGACTCCACAGGGCAGGGTGATGGCTAACGGCCATCCGTGGCGACACGCGGAACAGGGCAACAGAAAGCAAACCGCCGATGGCCCGGCGCAAGCCGGGATCAGGTAAGGGTGAAACGGTGCGGTAAGAGCGCACCGCGGCGACGGCGACGTTCGCCGGCACGGTAACCTCCACCCGGAGCAATTCCAAGTAGGCAGGCGCGCATTTTCGGATGCAGGATGGGGCCCCCGTCTCGTCTGCGGGTAGGAAGCTTGAGCGCGTCAGCAATGGCGCGCCTAGAGGAATGGCTGCCACGCGCTGTGCGCTTCGGCGTGCAGCGTGCACAGAATCCGGCTTATCGGCCTGCTTTGCCGTTCGAATGCGAAAGGGCCGGCGCTCCACCAGGAGCGCCGGCCCTTTTTTTCATGCGTGGCTGCCGTGCGTTCAGTCCGCGACGATGTCGAACGAATGCGTGAGTTCGGCCGTCTTCGCGATCATGATCGACGCGGAGCAGTACTTGTCATGCGACAGGTTGATCGCGCGCTCGACCGTGGCCGGGTTCAGGTTGCGGCCCGTGACGGTGAAGTGGAAGTGGACCTTCGTGAACACCTTCGGATCTTCGCTCGCGCGCTCGGCCTTCAGCGTGACCGAGCAGCCGGTGACTTCCTGGCGGCTCTTCTTCAGGATCAGCACGACGTCGTACGCGGTGCAGCCGCCGGTGCCGACCAGCACCATTTCCATCGGGCGCGGCGCGAGGTTATGGCCGCCGCCTTCCGGCGCGCCGTCCATCGCGACGAGATGCCCGCTTCCGGTTTGGGCGGAAAACGCCATGCCGTCCTGACCCATCCAGCTTACTTTGCATTCCATGCTTGCACTCCAGCGTTGCCTGATTCGGATTCGATCCGGCATTGTAGCCCGCTGGGCAACGCTCGGCTGATGCGCTGCACGACGCGAACCGGCGCGCCAGCGCGTGCGATGCCCTGCGAGGCGCCGCACGCCGATTTCCCTGAGGTCTTTAGGGGTTTTACTCTAGGTGCGGCGGGCTTCCGATCCTGTGCTCGCCAACCAATCCATTGATTTTAAAGAGAAAAACTCGGTTGGCATCGCAAGATAGTGCATATCCCACATTGTGGTTTTAGATTTCTTAATGCGAATTTTCTTGTGAAGTCGACGCCGCATTCGTATAATGAGCCTCATTGGTTGTCGCGGTGCGACAATCTCCGCATGTCTCCTCCACACTCCTCCTGAGGTGGATTAAGCCCGAACCAACCGTTCGGGCTTTTTTTCGTCCCATGCAATCAGCGGCGCGCAGTTTGCGCGCTCCGGCTCCCGTTACTGGTGGTGATTACGCGGGCTGCCGTGCGGCCGGGCGCGACGCCGCGCCGGGCGCCGTATCCGCGGAACGGGCGGCAGGCGCCGGCGCGGGTGTGGCCGAGGCGTGGCCGTGACCGCGCGCGCAGAAGTGGCGCACGCGTGCGCGTACCGCGCGCAGGCGGGCGATGCGATCTTCGGCATGGGCGCCGCGGGCCTCCGCGATGCGGGTGTCGAGTGCGTCGAGCTTGGCCTCGCAGTCGGCCCGGTCGGCGACGGCGGGCGCGGCGGCGGCCAGCAATGCGGCCGCGAGAAAGGGCGTAAGTCGTTGTTTCATCATGCTTGTTTGTTGTTTTTCCGTTGTCGGCCGGTCTGGCGCGGCAAGGTCTGGTGCCGCGCTTCGATGGGTGCCTCCCCAGGCGCTCGGTTCGCCTGGTGTGTTGGGGCGCGACCGGATTCTGGCCCATTTCGGGCGCCGCCGGCGCGGGACGTGGATTCCCTTTGACCGCGTTGCCGTATTTCCTTTATAATTCAGGGCTTTTCCGCATTCATGCCCACGGAAAAAGAAACAGGGAGAGCCTGCACCGCGCCTCGAAGCGCACACAGACAAGCAGGAAGAACACATCGGGCAAAGCATTTTTTTTGGATCGATCATGAAGACGTTTTCCGCAAAAGCCCATGAGGTGACGCGCGAATGGTACGTGATTGACGCGACGGATAAGGTTCTCGGCCGTGTTGCCAGCGAAGTGGCACGCCGTCTGCGCGGCAAGCACAAGCCTGAGTTCACCCCGCACGTCGACACTGGTGATTTCATCATCATCATCAACGCTAGCAAGTTGAAGGTCACGGGCAACAAGACTCTGGACAAGAAGTACTACCGTCACTCGGGCTACCCGGGCGGTATCTATGAAACGACGTTCGGCAAGATGCAAGAACGCTTCCCGGGCCGCGCGCTCGAGAAAGCGGTCAAGGGCATGCTGCCGAAGGGCCCGCTCGGCTACGCTATGATCAAGAAGCTGAAGGTCTACGCTGAAGCCACGCATCCGCATTCGGCGCAACAGCCGAAGGCGCTCGAGATCTAAGGGGAGCCCACATGATCGGTAACTGGAACTACGGTACGGGCCGCCGCAAGAGCGCAGTCGCACGTGTCTTCATCAAGGCTGGCAAGGGCGACATCATCGTCAATGGCAAGCCCATCGCTGACTACTTCTCGCGCGAAACGTCGCTGATGATCGTGCGTCAACCGCTGGAACTCACGAACCACGGCCAGACGTTCGACATCAAGGTGAACGTGACGGGCGGCGGTGAAACGGGTCAGGCAGGCGCAGTGCGCCACGGCATCACCCGTGCACTGATCGACTACGATGCAACGCTGAAGTCGTCGCTGTCGACCGCAGGCTTCGTCACGCGCGATGCACGTGAAGTCGAGCGTAAGAAGGTTGGTCTGCGCAAGGCACGTCGCGCAAAGCAGTTCTCGAAGCGTTAATTCCGCTTCATGGCCGCGCCGCTTTCGGGCGGCGTCCGCCGAAAAAACCGCCAGCTTTCGCGCTGGCGGTTTTTTTATGCCCGCGCGACGGCCACCCGCGTGGCCGGGCGCATTGAAATCAACAAGAACCTATTGATTTCATGGACATCAGCACGATCTTCTGATCGGCCCTACAATAGCGGCTAAAGCTTTTTGGAGAGTTCGTATGAACGCTGTTACCGAATCCGCAGCAACGACGGCCGAAATGCCGGTACCGTTCGTCTTCACCGACGCCGCGGCCGACAAGGTCAAGCAACTGATCGACGAAGAGGGCAATCCCGACCTGAAGCTGCGCGTGTTCGTGCAGGGCGGCGGCTGCTCGGGCTTCCAGTATGGCTTCACGTTCGACGAGGAAGTCAACGAGGACGACACCGTGATGAACAAGAACGGCGTCCAGCTCCTGATCGACTCGATGAGCTACCAGTACCTGGTCGGCGCCGAGATCGACTATAAGGACGACCTCAACGGCGCCCAGTTCGTGATCAAGAACCCGAACGCAACGACCACCTGCGGGTGCGGCTCGTCGTTCTCGGTCTGAGCATCCGGCAGATCTGCGCCGGTTCGCCGATATGAAAAACGGGGCTTCATGCCCCGTTTTTTTATTCCCGTCTGCCATGCAGCGGCCGCCGCGCGGCGGGCATCGCGTCAGCGCGGATAAAGCGCGCCGAGCACACGGTTGCCGGCCGCGCCGGTAACCGTCGCAAGATTGCCGGGCTGGCGTGCGGTGAAGCGGTACGCGAGCCACGCGAAGGCGAGCGCCTCGACCTGTTGCGGCGGCACGCCGAGCGCCGCGGTCGTATCGACCGAGGCCGGCACGCCGGCCTCGCGCAGCGCGTGTCTGAGCGCGTCGAGCAGCACCGGGTTGCGTGCGCCGCCGCCGCATACGAAGAGGGCCTTGCAGCTCGATGCGTGCGTTGCGATCTCGCGTGCGACCGACACCGCAGTGAGCGCCGTGAGGGTCGCCTGCACGTCCTGCGGCGCGACCTGCGCGAACGCGGCGAGCTTCGCGTCGAGCCAGGCGGGATTGAACAGGTCGCGGCCGGTGCTTTTCGGCGGCGGCGCGGCGAAATACGGCTCGTCGAGCAGTGCATCGAGCAGCGGCGCGTGCACGGTGCCGCGCGCGGCGAACTTGCCGCCGTCGTCGTACGGCTTGCCGAGATGGCGGGTCGCCCATTCGTCGAGCAGCGCATTCGCGGGGCCGCAGTCGAAGCCGCGCACGTCGCCGCCTTCGCCGGGCAGGATCGTGATGTTGCTGATCCCGCCGAGATTGCAGACGACACGCGTCTCGCCGGGTGCGCCGAACACCGTCGCATGGAACGCCGGCGCGAGCGGCGCGCCGTGGCCGCCGGCGGCCACATCGCGGCTGCGGAAATCGGCGATCACGTCCACCTGGGTCAGCTCGGCGAGCAGCGCCGGGTTGTTGAGCTGCCGCGTATAACCGCGCTCGGGGCGATGACGCACCGTCTGACCGTGCACGCCGATCGCGTGAATCTCGTCGCGCGACAGCCCCGCGGTGCGCTGCAATTCATGGCAGCACACCGCGTAGCGCGCGACGAGCGCATTCGCCGCGAGCGATTCCCGGTCGATTTCGTCGTCACCCGGCTGCTGCAGCGCGAACAGCGCGTCGCGCAGCGATTGCGCGAAGCCGACGAACGCTTCCGCGAGCACGACCGGCGCCTTGCCGGTCTCGAAACGCACGGCGACGCCGTCGACGCCGTCCATGCTGGTTCCCGACATCAGCCCGAAGTAGATGCCGTCGGCCGGATGGGCGGGTTGCGGATGTCGTTGCGGCACGTTGGGTTCTCCTGGATCGAGCGGCGCGGGCCGGTGCCACGCGCCTTGCGCCCGATTATCCGCGCAACCTGGCGCATCGTTAAGCGATGCACGTGCAAGTTATGGGAAAATCCCTGTCTTTGCGACATTCTTCCCGGCACCGATGAGCACCGAACCCAGTTCCAAGCCTGTTTTCCCGATCACCGACGAAGTCCGCCACGCGCTCGCCGTCACGAAGCGCGGCGTCGACGAACTGCTGATCGAGGAAGAGTTCGCGCAGAAGCTCGCGCGCAGCGCGGCCACCGGCACGCCGCTGCGCATCAAGCTCGGCCTCGACCCGACCGCGCCCGACATCCACATCGGCCATACGGTCGTGCTGAACAAGATGCGTCAGCTGCAGGATCTCGGTCATACCGTGATCTTCCTGATCGGCGATTTCACGTCGCTGATCGGCGATCCGTCGGGCCGCAACGCGACGCGTCCGCCGCTCACGCGCGAACAGATCGAATCGAACGCGAAGACCTACTTCGAACAGGCCGCGCTCGTACTCGACCGCGAAAAAACCGAGATCCGCTACAACAGCGAATGGTCGATGCCGCTCGGCGCGGACGGGATGATCAAGCTCGCGTCGCGCTACACGGTCGCGCGGATCCTCGAGCGCGAGGACTTCACGAAGCGCTTCCAGGGCGGCGTGCCGATCTCGATCCACGAATTCCTGTACCCGCTGATGCAGGGCTATGACTCGGTCGCGCTGAACGCCGATCTCGAGCTCGGCGGCACCGACCAGAAGTTCAACCTGCTGGTCGGCCGCGAACTGCAGAAGCAGTACGGCCAGGAACAGCAGTGCATCCTGACGATGCCGCTGCTCGAAGGCCTCGACGGCGTCGAGAAGATGTCGAAGTCGAAGGGCAACTACGTCGGTATCAGCGAGAAGCCGACCGACATGTTCGGCAAGCTGATGAGCATCTCGGACACGCTGATGTGGCGTTACTTCGAACTGCTGTCGTTCCGCAGCCTCGACGAGATCGCCGGCTTCAAGCGCGACGCCGAAGGCGGCCGCAACCCGCGCGACTTCAAGGTGCTGCTCGCGCAGGAAATCGTCGCGCGCTTCCACTCGCAGGCCGACGCCGAGCGTGCGCTCGAGGACTTCAATCACCGTGCGAAGGGCGGCGTGCCGGACGACATCCCGTCGGTCACGCTCGCGGGCGCACCGCTCGCGATCGGCCAGTTGCTGAAGCAGGCCGGCCTCGTGCCGTCGACGAGCGAAGCGCTGCGCAACATCGAGCAGGGCGGCGTGAAGATCGACGGTGCGACCGTGTCCGACAAGGGCCTGAAGGTCGAGGCCGGCGAGTTCGTCGTCCAGGTCGGCAAGCGCCGCTTCGCGCGCGTCACGCTGAGCGCATGATCGCGCTGATCCAGCGCGTGAAGCGTGCCGACGTGCGCGTCGGCGACCGCACGACGGGCGAGATCGGCGCGGGCCTGCTCGCGCTCGTCTGCGCGGAGCGCGGCGACACCGAGGCCGCGGCCGACAAGCTCCTCGCGAAGCTGCTCGGCTATCGCGTGTTCAGCGACGCGGCCGGCAAGATGAACCTGCCGGTGTCAAACATCGACGGCGCCGGCGGCGCAGGCGGCCTGCTGCTCGTGTCGCAGTTCACGCTCGCGGCCGATACCAACAGCGGGCTGCGGCCGAGCTTCACGCCGGCTGCGCCGCCCGACGAAGGCGCGCGCCTGTTCGACTATTTCGTCGCGGCCGCGCGCGAGCGCCATCCGGTCGTCGAGACGGGTGAGTTCGGCGCCGATATGCAGGTGTCGCTCGTCAACGACGGCCCCGTGACGTTCTGGCTGCAAGTGCGGCCCTGACACTTTCCCGGAGACGCGCCGCGATGGCCACCACGCAGATTCTGTTCATTCGCCATGGCGAAACGGCCTGGAACCGCATCAAGCGCATCCAGGGCCATATCGACATTCCGCTGGCCGAAACGGGGCTCGCGCAGGCGCAGCGGTTGGGCGTCCGGCTCGCGCGGGAAGCGCGCGAAGGGCAGCGGATCGACGCGATCTATTCGAGCGACCTGATGCGCGCGCAGCAGACCGCGCAACCCTTTGCCGATGCGCTCGGGCTGCCGCTGCAGTTGCGCGAAGGGCTGCGCGAACGCGCGTACGGCGTGTTCCAGGGGCATGACAGCACCGAGATCGAGATGCTGTTTCCGGACGCCTACGCCGCATGGCAGACCCGCGACCCGGGCTTCGCGCCTGACGGCGGCGAGTCGCAGCGCGAGTTCTATCACCGTGTGCTGCATGCGCTCGAGCCGATCGTCGCGGCGCATCCGGGCGGCCGGATCGCCTGCGTCGCGCACGGCGGCGTACTCGACTGTGTGTACCGCTTTGCAAACGGTCTTGAGCTGTCGGCACCGCGCAGCTATCAACTGCTCAACACGAGCATCAACGTCGTCGATTACGTCGATGGCCGCGCGCAGGTCGTGCAATGGGCCGACGTGTCGCATCTGGACGCCGCGAGCGACGACGGGTATCGGAAGGTACTCTGACCGATCGTATCGGCCCGGCCCGGCTCGGCCCGGCGTAACCGGCCACGGTCGCTTCGTCCGAGCGTGCGTGGAGGCAAGCTCGTCGGCTTGTCACCCGTATTTGACAGCAAATTGAAATGATCTGAAGGATCGTCAGGCGGGCGGGTTGCCGTCGGGCGGAGGCGCGGCAGCGCGGCGGCGTGCGCGTTTCGATGCGCCGTTGACGAGCGCCCAGCGCAGCACCGGGGCGACCGCCCGGACCCCGGGCCGGACCACCGCACGTCGTAGCGGTGCGAATGTCGATACACCGAGCATGCGCTGCGCCCACGGCGGCAGCAGGTCGATTCCCGCATGCATGATCAGTGATGCGGCCGGCCGCAGCGCGGGCGTCGCGACCGGCACATTCAGCAGGATGTCCATCACTTCGAAGGTGCGCGGCCCGGCCGCGAGTTCGGGCTGCATGCGCGCGAGATAGGCCGCCACCTCGACCCGTGAACGGGGAACGTCGCGGGCGCCGAGCAGCTCGGCGATCAATGCCGTTTCAGCGTAGTAGCCGTCCTGCAACTCGCCCGGCAGAGACGGATTCACATAGCGCAGATGCGCGGCGAGGAAGCTCGATACTTCCGCGACATGCACCCAGGTCAGCAACGCGGGATCGTCGGCCCGGTACGGCCGGCCGTCGGGCGCGCTACCCGATATGCGCGCGTGGATCGCTTTCACGCGCTCGATCAGCGCGAGTGCGTCCGCGCGGCTGCCGAACGTCGTGCCCGTGATGAACGTGGCGGTGCGCCGCAAGCGGCCGAGGATGTCGGTGCGAAACGACGAGTGATCCCAGACGCCCGCAAGCGCGAGCGGGTGAAGCGCCTGCAGCAGCAGCGCGGCGATGCCGCCCGTCATCATCGACGTGAAATCGGCATGCACGCGCCAGCAGATGGCGTCGGGGCCGAACAGCCCAGGGTCCCCGGGCGGCGACGAGAGATCGAGCGACGGACCGCCGCCGCCTGCCGTCAGGTGCGTGACGCCGGCCACGAGCCGCTTGCGGATCGGCTCGGCCCAGCGTGGGCTGGGTGCGGGGTGAGGGCTGGGCGGCGTGGTCATGGCTGGCTTGGCGCTGGCGGTGGGCTACTTTCCGGCGGGGGTGTCCCACATCCCGCGTTCGGCGTTGCCGGCATCGGGCGCGGAGAGTCCGAAATGGCGATACGTGAGCAGCGTCGCGACGCGCCCGCGCGGCGTGCGCTGCAGGAAGCCCTGCTGGATCAGGTACGGCTCGAGCACGTCCTCGATCGTGTCGCGTTCCTCGCCGATCGCCGCCGCGAGGTTGTCGATGCCGACCGGGCCGCCGTCGAACTTGTACAGGATCGCCTCGAGCAGCTTGCGGTCCATCAGGTCGAAGCCGACCGGGTCGACGTCGAGCATCGCGAGCGCGGCGTCGGCGACGGCCGCGGTGATCTGGCCGTCAGCTTTCACTTCCGCAAAGTCGCGCACGCGGCGCAGCAGCCGGTTCGCGATCCGCGGCGTGCCGCGCGAGCGCTTCGCGATCTCCAGCGCGCCGTTCGGATCGATGTGCGCGTTCAGCAGCGACGCCGAGCGCCGCACGATGCGCGCCAGTTGGTCGGCATCGTAGAACTCGAGGCGCGCGACGATCCCGAAGCGATCGCGCAACGGGTTGGTCAGCATCCCCGCGCGCGTGGTCGCGCCGACCAGCGTGAACGGCTGCAGGTCGAGCTTCACGCTGCGCGCGGCCGGCCCTTCGCCGATCATGATGTCGATCTGGTAGTCCTCCAGCGCCGGATACAGGATTTCCTCGACGACCGGCGACAGCCGGTGGATTTCGTCGATGAACAGCACGTCGTTCGCTTCGAGGTTGGTCAGCAGCGCGGCGAGGTCGCCCGCGCGCTCGAGCACGGGGCCCGACGTCTGGCGCAGGTTCACGCCCATCTCGCGCGCGATGATGTGCGCGAGGGTGGTCTTGCCGAGACCCGGCGGCCCGAACAGCAGCACGTGGTCGAGCGGCTCGGAGCGGCGCTTCGCGGCCTCGATGAAGATCTCGAGCTGGCCGCGCACCTTTTCCTGGCCGACGTAGTCGTCGAGCTGGCGCGGCCGCAGCGCGCGTTCGAACACCTCCTCGTGCGACGAGGATGGCGTGGCGGCGATGATCCGCTCGGCGGCGAGTTTGTCGGTTTCAATCATGCGGCCATTGTACCGCGCACCGTCACGCGGCCGAACTGGCCGAACGGCCGACTGGCGCGCGCCGCACGGCGGCGCGACACTGGCTCCGACAGCCGGGTCGGGCGCCTGCCCGGGCCGCCGTTACACCTTCGACAGGGCCTTGAGCGCGAGCTTGATGCCCTCGGACACGCCGGTGCCGGCCGGCACGTTCTTGATCGCGGCGAGGCCTTCCTTTTCGGAATAGCCGAGCGCGACGAGCGCGTTGAGGATGTCGGCCGCGTGATCGGACTGCGATGCGGCGCCGGCGAGCGCACCGAGGTCCGCGCCGAGCTTACCCTTCAGCTCGAGCAGCAGGCGCTCGGCGGTCTTCTTGCCGATGCCGGGCAGGCGCGTGAGGCGCGCGGCGTCCTGCATCGTCACCGCCTGCGCGAGCTCCTGCACGCTCATGCCCGAGAGCACGGCGAGCGCCATGCGCGCGCCGATGCCGGTGATCTTCAGCAATTCGCGGAAGGTCGTGCGCTCCTGCGGCGTCAGGAAGCCGTACAGCAGGTGCGCGTCCTCGCGCACGATCTGCTGCGTGAGCAGCACGACGCGCTCGCCCGTTTGCGGCAGGTTGTAGAAGGTGCTCATCGGCACGTCGATTTCATAGCCGACGCCGTTGCAGTCGACGAGCAGGTGAGGCGGGTTCTTTTCGAGCAGGATGCCGGCGATGCGACCGATCATGGATGGCGGGATGCGAGGAGGAAAGCGCGAGTGTAGCGCAGGTGCGGCGCGATGCCGATGGGTTGGCCGTCAGGTCGGGGCGATGCACCACGCGTGCGCGACGCGCGTGGCTGCGCGCCGCATTGGGTGATTGGGCGATTGCGTGCCGTCGCGTCAGCCGACGAGCCGTCCGCGCCGCACGCGCAGCCCCTTTTTCGCGAGCGCCGGCGCGAGGCCGCCGATCGCGCCGATCGCGCCGAGCGTACTGCCGCTGTGCGCATGGCAGATCGCCATTCCGAGCGCGTCGGCCGCGTCGCTGCCGGGCTGGCCGGTGAGGTTGAGCAGCCGCGTGACCATCTCCTGCATCTGCGACTTGGTCGCGCGCCCGTAGCCGACGACGGCCTGCTTCAGTTGCAGCGCGGTGTATTCGGCGACCGGCAGGCCGCCGGAGACGAGTCCGCAGATCGCGGCGCCGCGCGCCTGGCCGAGCAGCAGCGTCGATTGCGGGTTCACGTTGACGAACACCTGTTCGATCGCGGCCTGGTCGGGCGCGTGTTCGCGCACGAGCGTCGATACGCCCTGGAAGATCGTGCCGAGCCGCGTGGCCAGGTCGGCCGTCGGTGTGCGGATCACGCCGCTTGCGACATAGGCGAGCCGGTGGCCGCTGACGTCGATGACGCCGAAGCCGGTGACGCGCAGGCCGGGGTCGATGCCGAGAATTCGCATGAGTGAGGAGAAAGACCTGATGCAGCGATACTACAACGAATGGTGCGCGGCGCCGGCCGCACTGTCGCGTGCGCCGGCGGCGCGCAATAAAAAACCCGGCGGGTGCGATGCCGCCGGGTTTGCGTGCGGCGGCCATGCGGGCCGCATGCGATCAGTGACGGAAGTGACGCACGCCCGTCAGGATCATCGCGATGCCGTGCTCGTCGGCTGCCGCGATCACTTCGTCGTCGCGCATCGAGCCGCCCGGCTGGATCACGCAGGTCGCGCCTGCCGCCACGACGACGTCGAGACCGTCGCGGAACGGGAAGAACGCATCCGACGCGACGGCCGAGCCGGCCAGCGTCAGGCCTGCGTTCTGCGCCTTGATGCTCGCGATGCGCGCGGAATCGACGCGGCTCATCTGGCCTGCGCCGACGCCGAGCGTCATGCCGTTGCCGCAGAACACGATCGCGTTCGACTTCACGTATTTCGCGACGCGCCATGCGAACAGCAGGTCGTTCATTTCCTTCGCGCTCGGCTGGCGCTTCGTGACGACGCGCAACTCGCTCGGCTGCACGTTCTTCGAATCGAGCGACTGCACGAGCAGCCCGCCGCCCACGCGCTTCAGGTCGAATGCGTTATGACCGTCGCCCAACGCGATCTCGAGCAGACGCACGTTCTGCTTCGCGGCGAACACCTGCTTCGCGGCGTCCGAGAACGACGGCGCGATCAGCACTTCGACGAACTGCTTCGCCACCGCCTGCGCGGCCGCCTCGTCGACTTCGCGGTTGAACGCGATGATGCCGCCGAACGCCGACGTCGGGTCGGTCTGGAATGCCTTCGCGTACGCGTCGGCCGAGTCGTTGCCGACCGCGACGCCGCACGGGTTCGCATGCTTGATGATCACGCAGGCCGGCACGTCGAACGTCTTCACGCATTCCCACGCCGCGTCCGAATCCGCGATGTTGTTGTACGACAGCTCCTTGCCCTGCAGCTGGCGGTAGTTCGCCAGTGCGCCGGCCGGCGCCGCGAGGTCGCGGTAGAACGCGGCGCTCTGGTGCGGGTTCTCGCCGTAGCGCAGGTCCTGCACCTTGTCGAACGCCATGTTCAGCGTCGCCGGGTACGCGCTGCGCGACGCGTGCTGCAGCTCGTCGGTCAGGCTCGTCAGGTAGTTCGTGATCGCGCCGTCGTACTGCGCGGTGTGCGCGAACACCTTCGTCGCGAGGCGGAAGTTGGTCGCGTAGCCGATCGCGTTGCCGTTCGCCTTCATTTCGTCGAGCACGACCGCATAGTCGGCCGGATCGACGACGACCGTCACGTCGCGGTGGTTCTTCGCGGCCGAGCGCAGCATCGTCGGGCCGCCGATGTCGATGTTCTCGATCGCGTCGGCGAGCGTGCAGTCGTCCTTCGCGATCGTCGCGACGAACGGATACAGGTTCACGACCAGCAGGTCGATCGTCGGGATGCCGTGCTGCTCCAGCGCCTGCATGTGCTCGGGCAGGTCGCGGCGGGCGAGGATGCCGCCGTGCACCTTCGGGTGGAGCGTTTTCACGCGCCCATCGAGCATTTCCGGAAAGCCCGTGTAATCAGCCACTTCGGTAACGGGCAGGCCCGCGTCGGCGAGGAGTTTCGCGGTGCCGCCGGTCGACAGCAGCTTGACGCCGAGGTCGGACAGCGACTTCGCGAAGTCGACGATGCCGGTCTTGTCGGAAACGGAAATGAGCGCTTGCTTGATCATGATGGAACCACCAATAGCCAGGGAAACGGGGACGGGACGGCCGGCCTACAGCAGGCCGTGCTGCTGCAGCTTCTTGCGCAGCGTATTGCGATTGATGCCGAGGTACTCCGCGGCGAGCGACTGGTTGCCGCCGGCCTGTACGAGCACGACCTCGAGCATCGGCTTTTCGACGCAGGACATCACCATTTCATAGACGTCGTGCGGATTGGAGCCGTCTAGATCCCGGAAATACACGTCCAGGCTCTCGCGGACACATTGTTCGATGTTGTGCTTGCTCATGCTGCTAACTGGTTATGGTCGTCCGACTCGCCCTGGCCGTTTTCCTCTTCGTCATCGACGTAGACGAGGTGGTCCGACAGCGCTTTTTGCGCCTCGAAGAATGCATTGACGGCGGCGAGCTGCTCGCGGGTGGAATCGAGCGTGTTCATCCTGTGCCGGAACCCGTTGGCACCGGAAAGGCCGCGAGTGTACCAGCCGATGTGCTTGCGCGCAGTACGGACTCCGGTGAATTCACCGTAGAACGCGTAGTGGTCTTCCAGGTGTTCGTTCATCACGTGCTGGATCTCGTCGATCCGCGGCGGGGGCAGCAGCTCGCCGGTTTGCAGGAAATGATCGATTTCACGGAACAGCCACGGCCGGCCTTGCGCGGCGCGACCGATCATCAGCGCGTCGGCGCCGGTTGCGTCGAGCACGGCCTTCGCTTTCGCCGGCGACGTGATGTCGCCGTTCGCGACGACCGGGATGCGCACGGCCGCCTTCACGGCCGCGATGGTGTCGTATTCCGCGTCGCCGCGGTAGAGGTCGGCGCGCGTGCGGCCGTGCACGGTCAGCATCGAGATGCCGGCCGCTTCGGCGAGGCGCGCGACCGTGATCGCGTTCTTGTGCTCGCGATCCCAGCCGGTGCGGATCTTCAGCGTGACGGGCACCGCATCCGGCCCCGTGCCGACCGCCGCGACCACGGCCTCGACGATCCGCTGCACGAGCGGCTCGTTTTGCAGCAGCGCGGAGCCGGCCGCGACGTTGCAGACCTTCTTCGCCGGGCAGCCCATGTTGATGTCGATGATCTGCGCGCCGTTGTCGACGTTGTAGCGGGCCGCTTCGGCCATCATCGCGGGATCGGCGCCGGCGATCTGCACCGCGATCGGCTCGACTTCGCCTTCGTGGTTCGCCCGCCGCATCGTCTTCGCGCTTTTCCACAGCTGCGCATTGGACGCGACCATCTCGGACACGGCGTATCCGGCCCCCAGCCGCTTGCACAGCTGGCGGAACGGACGATCCGTCACGCCGGCCATCGGCGCGACGAACAGGTTGTTACGCAAAACGTGAGAGCCGATAACGGGCATCGCAATAGCACCGCCCGCGAGCGCCGGGCGTCGCGGGCAAAAAAGGCGGAGGGAAAACGCGCATTTTACCGTATTCCCATGGCCCGCCGATTTGACCCGGTTTGCGTGATCCGGCTGCGCGCGACTGACGCGCGATGCGCCGCGCGTCAGTTGCGCTGGCCGAACATCATCTGGCGCGCGATCGCCTTCTTGAGCGGCGGCACGAATTCGAGCGCGGTGAGCGCCGCGCCGCGCAGCAGCGGAAGGGGGCCGGCATCGACCGTGAACAGGCGCGCGAGCGTGTCGGTCGCGCCGATCGTGAAGCGCCGGTCGAGCGCGCGCCGCGCGTTGAAGGTCGCGAGCGCGGTTGCGTCGAAGCCTTGCGTGGACAGCGAGTCGACGAGCGTGTGCGCATCGCGCAGCCCGAGGTTGAGGCCCTGGCCGGCGACCGGATGCAGCGTTTGCGCGGCATTGCCGACGATCGCGATGCGTCCGTTGACGAGCGTCTGCGCCGCGTTCAGCCCGAGCGGGAACGATGCGCGCCCGGCGATCGCGACGAACTGACCCATGCGTTCGCCGAACGCGGCGCCGAGTTCGCGCAGGAACTCGGCGTCGGGGAGGGCGGCGCGGCGGGCTGCTTCGTCGGGCATGCAGCACCACACGAGCGAATAGTCGGCGCCGCCAAGCGGCAGCAGCGCGAGCGGGCCTTCGTGCGTGAAGCGTTCCCACGCGACGTTCGGGCGCGGCGCCGAGACCGTGACCGTGCCGACGATCGCGGTCTGACCGTAGTCCCGGCGATGCTTGCCGGTCTCGGCCTGCTGTTCGTGGAACAGCCCGCCTTCCGCGTTGATGACGAGGCGCGCGCACAGCGTGCGCTCGCCTTGCGGGCCGTCGAGCGTCAGCGTGACGCCGTCGGCGTCCTGTTGCGGCGCGCGGGCGGTGGTCGACGTGAGCCAGTCGACGCGCGTGCCGCGCACCGCCTGCGCGAGCGCCTGCACGATCGAGCCGTAGCGCACCACGTAGCCGAGCGCGGCGAGGTCGTGCTCGTCCCGGTCGATCAGCGTGCGGCCGAAATGGCCGCGCTGCGACACGTGGATGTGTTCGATCGGCGTCGCGTCGCCCGGCCACGCGAGCGTGTCGAGCAGCACGCGGCTGCCGTGCGACACGGCGATCGCGCGCGGATCGTTCGCGCTCGCGGCCGGCTCGCGCGCGTCGATCAGCGCGATCGACGCGTGCTGCGTCGCGCTGCGTCGTGCGAGCCAGCCGGCGAGCGCGAGCCCGACGGGGCCCGCGCCGACGATGGCAAGGTCGTAGTCCGGCGTGGCCGGGGAGGAAGCGGTCGTCATCAGTGTTCGTGAAACGGGGTAACGGTCAACGGCGGATCGGCAGAGATCGATGGCAGCCTGCGGCGCGCTCAGGCGGCGTGCGCCGCGCCCGCGCGCATCAGCGCCTCGATCTCGGCGGCCGCCACCGGCACGCCGCGCGTGATCAGCTCGCAACCGTGCTCGTGCACGATCGCGTCGTCTTCGATGCGGATGCCGATGTTCCAGTATTCGGACGGCACGTCGTCGGCTGCCCGCACGTACAGGCCCGGCTCGACGGTGAGCGTCATGCCGGGTTTCAACGTGCGCCACGGCAGCGCGCCGTTGGCGCCGCGCTCGGCGAGCCGCTCGCGGTAGTCGCCGCAATCGTGCACGTCCATGCCGAGCCAGTGGCCGGTGCGGTGCATGTAGAAGCGTGCGTACGCGCGCTCGGCGATCACGTCGTCGACGCTCGAGAAGCGTGTCTTCGGGATGATGCCGGTATCGAGCAGCCCCTGCGCGAGCACGCGCACGGCTGCGTCGTGCGGCGCCTCGAACGGCACGCCCGCGCGCGTCGCGTCGATCGCGGCCTGCTGCGCGGCGAGCACGATGTCGTACAGCGTGCGCTGCGCGGGCGAGAAGCGCCCGTTGGCCGGGAACGTGCGCGTGATGTCCGACGCGTAGCCGTCGAGTTCGCACGCGGCATCGATCAGGATCAGGTCGCCGTCCTGCGCGGCCGCGTTGCCGGCCGGGTAGTGCAGCACGCACGCATTCGCGCCGGCCGCGACGATCGAGCCGTACGCGGGCGCCTGCGCGCCGTGCTTGCGGAACGTATAGAGCAGCTCGGCCTCGAGTTCGTATTCGCGGATCCCCGGGCGGCACGCCTGCATCGCGCGGCGATGCGCGAGCGCGGAGATGTGCGCGGCGCGCATCATGATTGCGAGCTCGTGTTCGTCCTTCACGAGCCGCATGTCGTCGAGCAGCGGCGTGAGGTCGAGCATCGCGTCCGGCGCGGCGACACCCGCGCGCGCCTGCGCGCGCACCGCATCGATCCAGCCGGCGAGCTGGCGGCCGAACTCGGCCGATGCGCCGAACCGGTAGTGCACGGTGCCCGCATCGGCGAGCAGCCGCGGCATTTCGGTGTCGATCACGTCGACCGCGTAGGCCGTGTCGAAACCGAATACATCGCGCGCGGCCTCGGGCCCGTAATGGAAACCTTCCCAGATCTCGCGGTCGGCATTCTTCGCGCGGCAGAACAGGATCGATTCCGGCGTGCCGTGCCCGGCCGCGTTCAGCACGAGCACGGCGTCCGGCTCGGTGAAGCCTGTCAGGTAATGGAAGTAGCTGTCATGCCGGTACGGAAAGGCCGTATCGCGGTTGCGCAGCATTTCCGGCGCGGTGGGGACGATGGCGACGCCGCCGCCCGCGGCGCGCAGTGCGGCAAGCACGCGTTCACGGCGCTGGCGGTAGACGTCGACGGCGATGGCGGTATCGAGGGGCGCATTCATTCGTGCGATTGTAGCGCCGCCGGACGCCGCGCGTGAGAGCGGTGGCCGCAAGCCACGCCGGACGGGGCTCGGCGACGGCTGTTGCAAACCATCCACAGGCCGGTCGGGCGATTTTCTACCCGGCCACGCAGCCCGGTTATGATCGACGACAACGTATACTCTCGGCGGTTCCCTTAAAAAGGCAGATGATGAAATTAATCGGTTCGCTCAGCAGCCCGTACGTCCGCAAGGCGCGGATCGTGCTTGCTGAAAAGAAGATCGACTACAAGCTGGAGCTCGAGAACGTGTGGGCGCCGGAGACGAACATTCATGCATCGAATCCGCTCGGCAAGGTCCCGTGTCTCGTGATGGAAGATGGTGCCGCGGTGTTCGATTCCCGCGTGATCTGCGAATACGTCGATACGCTGTCGCCGGTCGGCAAGCTGATTCCGCCGTCGGGGCGCGAGCGTGTCGAAGTGCGTTGCTGGGAAGCGCTGGGCGACGGCGTGCTCGACGCGGCCGTTGCCATCCGTCTCGAGCACACGCTGCGTGACGAAGCACAGCGCAGCGCGAGCTGGATCGCGCGCCAGCAGCGCAAGATCGACGACGGCCTCGTCGCGATGTCGCAGGGCCTCGGCGGCAAGACGTGGTGCGTCGGTAATCATTACACGCTCGCCGACATCGCACTCGGCTGCGCGCTCGGCTACCTCGACTTCCGGATGCCCGAGCTCAACTGGCGCGACCGCCATCCGAACCTCGACAAGTATTTCGCGAAGCTGTCGCAGCGGCAGACGTTCGCCGACACGCTGCCGCCAGCCTGACCCGCTGCCGGCGGCGGATTGAGCAGACAAAAGAAAAGCGCCCCGCGGGGCGCTTTTCTTTTTGGCGGATCGCCCGGACGACGGGCGATCGCACGTCTCGCGCGTTACTCGATCGACGCGTAAACGGTCTCGCCGAGCACGAACGAATCGCTGCGCGCGATCGGCCACCACTTGTCGTACAGCGTATAGCCGCAGGTCTGGCCGTCGAGCAGCGCGCCGGGCTTCAGGTACTTCAGCAACTGCGACATCAGCCGGACCTCGTGCGGCGCGACGCGCTGCACGATGTGATGCGCGCGCAGCTCGGACGGATGGCCGAGGCCGGCCGCCTGCACGAGCTCCTGCAGCGCATGCAGCGTATTGCGGTGGAAGTTGTACACGCGCTCGGCCTTGTCCGGCACGACAAGGGCGCGCTGGCGCACCGGGTCCTGCGTGGCGACGCCGGTCGGGCAGCGGTCGGTGTGGCAATGCTGCGCCTGAATGCAGCCGACCGCGAACATGAAGCCGCGTGCCGAGTTCACCCAGTCCGCGCCGATCGCGAGCGTGCGCGCGATGTCGAACGCGGTGATGATCTTGCCGCTCGCGCCGATCTTCACGCGGTCGCGCACGCCGATCCCGACGAGCGTGTTGTGCACCAGCAGCAGCCCTTCCTGCAGCGGCACGCCGACATGGTCGGTGAATTCGAGCGGCGCGGCGCCGGTGCCGCCTTCCGCGCCGTCGACGACGATGAAGTCGGGCACGATGCCCGTCTCGATCATCGCCTTCGCGATCCCGAAGAATTCCCACGGATGGCCGATGCACAGCTTGAAGCCGGTCGGCTTGCCGCCCGACAGCGTGCGCAGCCGCTCGACGAATTCGAGCAGCCCGCGCGGCGTCGAGAATTCCGAGTGCGTCGCGGGCGAGATGCAGTCCTTGCCCATCGGCACGCCGCGCGTCTCGGCGATCTCGGGCGTGATCTTCGCGGCCGGCAGCACGCCGCCGTGGCCGGGCTTCGCGCCTTGCGACAGCTTGATCTCGATCATCTTGACCTGTGGATCGGCGGCCTGCTTCGCGAACTTGTCCGGGTTGAACGTGCCGTCTTCGCTGCGGCAGCCGAAGTAGCCGGACGCGATTTCCCAGATGATGTCGCCGCCGTTCTCGCGGTGGTACTTCGACAGCGAGCCTTCACCGGTGTCGTGCGCGAAACCGCCTTTCTTCGCGCCGAGGTTCAGCGAGCGGATCGCGTTCGCGGACAGCGAGCCGAAGCTCATCGCCGAGATGTTGAAGATCGAGATGTCGTAGGGCTGCGCGCGGTTTGCGCCGACCCGGATGCGGAAGTCGTGGTTCGGCAGCTTCGTCGGCGCGAGCGAGTGGCTGATCCATTCGTGCGCGACGGCCTTCACGTTCAGTTCGGTGCCGTACGGGCGGTTGTCGGCGACGTTCTTCGCGCGCTGGTAGACGAGGCTGCGCTGCGCGCGCGAGAACGGCTTCTCGTCGGTGTCGTCCTCGACGAAATACTGGCGGATCTCGGGGCGGATGAATTCGAACAGGAAGCGGAAATGACCCCAGAGCGGGTAATTCCGCAGGATCGCGTGACGGTCCTGTTTCAGGTCGTACAGGCCGAGTGCGACGAGCGCGACGGGGATGATGATCCACAGCCAGGAAAGCACGTGGATCGACGCGAGTGGGGCCGCGGCAACGAGCAGCAGGACGGCGCACCACATCGCGAGGTAGCGTCTGGAAAGCATGGGGACTCCTAGGGTCTATTCATGTATGGAACGCGCGTGCGATTTCGGGCATTCCCGTGGAATGATTTTTTAAATTTGGGGTTGCCACGAGAACGGCCGCTCGCCGCGTTGCGCTCCTTGCGAATACGTTGAGTATTCGCAGCGTCGCGCGCCTCGCGAGCGGCCGTTCTCGTGGCAACGCATGCGCGTTCCATACATGAATAGACCCTGCATCTTGAAATGCCGCCATGCGTACGCTGCGCGGCGGCGCACCGGCCGCGGCGGAATCGTGTTCCGCCGGGCGCGGCGTGCCGCAAGTCTAAACCGAATGGATGTCAGCGTGCTTCGGCCAGCGCGCCGGCGTGGCCTGCCGCCGGTGCCGGCGCCGTCTGGCCGGGCTGGCCGGTGGCCGCGAACTCGATGATGCCGCCGCCCAGGCAGATCTCGCCGTCGTACAGCACGGCCGACTGGCCGGGCGTCACCGCCCATTGCGCGTCGTCGAATGCGAGCGAGAAGCGCTCGCCGTCGGCCCGCCCGAACGAGCATGCGGCGTCGGCCTGCCGGTAGCGCGTCTTCGCGCCGCACGAGAAGCCTTCGGCCGGCGGCTCGCCCGCGACCCAGCTCACGTTGCCCGCGACGAGCTGGCGCGACAGCAGCCACGGATGGTCGTGGCCCTGCACGACGTACAGCGTGTTCGACGCGATGTCCTTCGCGGCGACGAACCACGGTTCGCCGCTGCCGTCCTTGCTGCCGCCGAGGCCGATGCCCTTGCGCTGGCCGAACGTGTAGAACGCGAGCCCGATGTGCTCGCCGATCACCTTGCCGTCCGGCGTCTTCATCGGGCCCGGTTTCGTCGGAAGATAGCGGTTCAGGAAGTCGCGGAACGGCCGTTCGCCGATGAAGCAGATGCCCGTCGAGTCCTTCTTCTTCGCGTTCGGCAGGCCGATCTGCGCGGCGATCTCGCGCACCTTCGTCTTCGGGATCTCGCCGAGCGGGAACATCGTCTTCGACAGTTGCGCCTGGTTCAGCCGGTGCAGGAAGTACGACTGGTCTTTCGTATGATCGAACGCCTTCAGCAGTTCGAAGCGACCGTCGCGCTCGCGCACGCGCGCGTAGTGGCCGGTCGCGATCATTTCCGCGTCGAGCGACATCGCGTGATCGAGGAACGCCTTGAACTTGATCTCGGCGTTGCACAGCACGTCCGGGTTCGGCGTGCGGCCGGCCGAGTATTCGCGCAGGAATTCGGCGAACACGCGGTCCTTGTACTCGGCCGCGAAGTTCACCGCTTCCACGTCGATGCCGATCAGGTCGGCGACCGACACGACGTCGATCCAGTCCTGGCGCGTCGAGCAGTATTCGCCGTCGTCGTCGTCTTCCCAGTTCTTCATGAACAGGCCGACCACGTCGTACCCTTGTTCCTTCAGCAGCCACGCGGTCACCGACGAATCGACGCCGCCCGACATGCCCACTACTACACGGCGCTTGGTCATTTGCTTACCGCCTGGCGGTCGAATGCGTCCGGACGCGGCGCGACCGAATGCGTATGCACGAAATCGAGCGGAATGCGCCGCCCGGCGAGATAGTCATCGACGCAGCGCATCACCGCGGGCGAGCGGTGGCGCTCGCTGCACGCGCGCAGTTCATCGGCGCTCATCCACAGCGTGCGGACGATGCCGTCGTCGAGTACGTGGCCCGGCAGCGGCTCGCCGGCCGTGCCGCAGAACGTGAAGCGCAGGTAGGTCGCGCCGGCGGTGCCGGGGCGGTCGTAGTGCGCGAGATAGACGCCGACGAGCGCGTCGGGGACGAACGGATGCGCGGTTTCCTCGAGCGTCTCGCGGATCACGGCGTCGGCGAGCGTCTCGCCGGCTTCGAGATGGCCGGCCGGCTGGTTGATGCGCAGGCCCGTGGAGGTTTCTTCCTCGATCACGAGAAAGCGACCGGCGCGCTCGACGAGCGCTGCAACGGTCACATGCGGGGTCCAGATTTCGGGTTTCATGGTTCGGCATTTTACCGGTTGCGCCCGGACGCTGCCGGCCCCTTCGTTAGACGAATCCGACCCTGGTCATCCGCACCGCGGCGCCGCGCGCCCGATTTGCCGTGGCGCGTATCGGTGGCGCGGCGCGGCCGCGATCGGCGAACGGCCCGGGCGGCAGAGCGGACCGGAGATGGTGAATCGCGCCCCCATTTTTCACGGCGCGACGATCGTCGCGACGCAGGCGGCGATCGTGTCCCGCACGCGCACGATCGCCGGGTCGCGCTGCGTGCTCGTGCGCCAGCCGATCTCCACAGGGTAGCGCGGCAGCTCGACGGGGCACGCGAGGGCGCGCAGCGACGTCGACTGCGCGATCGCGTGTGCCGCATGCGCGGGAATCGTCGCCACCGCGGCGGAACCGGCGAGCAGGTACGGCAGCGCCGCGAAGTGCGTGGTCGAGGCCACGACGCGCCGCTTGTGGCCGAGCGCGGCCAGCGCCTCGTCGACGATCCCGATCACGCCGCCCGACGACACGAGCAGGTGATCGCGCTGCAGGAACTCGGCGAGCGCGAGCGTGCGCGGCGCTCGCGCGCGGCCGGCCGGATCGATCAGGCACGCGTAGCCGCCTGTGGCGACCGCGCGCCGGCTGAGGCCGTTGGCCGAGAACCCGCCCGACGCGATCGCGAGATCGACGCCGTGCCGCAGCAGCGCGTCGCCCGCGATGCCGCTGTGCGTCTGCCGGAAGATCAGCCGGATGCCCGCGGCTTCCCGCGCGACCGCGTCGATCAGCGCGCGGCCGAGCGCGATCTCGAAGTCGTCCGACAAGCCGATCGAGATCGTGCGGCCGACCCGCTCGCCGCCGTCGGCCGCGATCGCGAGGCTTTCGCGGCAGCGATCGAGCGCATCGGACAGGATCGGCTTGAGTTCGTCCGCGCGCGGCGTCGGCGCGAGCCCGCGACCGGTGCGCACGAACAGCGGATCGGCGTAGATCACGCGCAGCCGCGCAAGCGCCGCGCTGACCGCCGACTGCGTGAGGTCGAGCCGCAGTGCCGCGCGGCTCGCGCCACCTTCCTCGTACAGCGCCTCGAACACCTTCAACAGGTTCAGGTCGAGCCCGGCGATATCATCTGCATTCATGTCAGTTATCGTTGTATCGATTTGATCGATGAAATGATATCGATAAAGATGGCGTCACCCCACTCACCCGGAGACGCCTTCATGTCCACCTCAGTCATCGCCGCGCTGCAGATCGGCGCATCGCCCGCCGGCACGCGCGCCACGCTCGACACGATCCTCGGCTACGAAACCGCGATCCGCGACAGCGGCGCGTCGCTCGTCGTGCTGCCCGAGGCCGTGCTCGGCGGCTATCCGAAAGGCGAGAGCTTCGGCACGCGGCTCGGCTACCGGTTGCCCGAGGGCCGGGACGCGTATGCGCGCTACGCCGCGCAGGCGATCGACGTGCCCGGGCCCGAAACCGACGAACTGGCCGCACTGTCGCAGCGCACGGGGGCGAGCCTCGTGGTCGGCGTGATCGAGCGCGGCGGCAGCACGCTGTACTGCACGGCGCTGTTCTTCGACCCGCGCGACGGGCTCGTCGCGAAGCACCGCAAGCTGATGCCGACCGGCACCGAGCGGCTGATCTGGGGGCAGGGCGACGGCTCGACGCTCCCGGTGGTCGACACGGCCGCGGGCCGCGCGGGGGCCGCGATCTGCTGGGAGAACCACATGCCGCTGCTGCGCTGCGCGATGTATGCGAAAGGCGTGCAGATCTGGTGTGCGCCGACCGTCGACGAGCGCGACCTGTGGCAAAGCTCGATGCGGCACATCGCGCACGAGGGGCGCTGCTTCGTCGTGAGCGCCTGCCAGGTGCAGCCGTCGCCGCGCGCGCTCGGCATCGACGTGCCGGGCTGGGATCCCGAGCGGCCGCTGATCCGCGGCGGCAGCGTGATCGTCGGGCCGCTCGGCGACCTGCTGACGGAGCCGCTGATCGGCGAGGCCGGCCTCGTGACCGCGCGCATCGATACCGACGAGCTCGTACGTGCGCGTTACGACTTCGACGTGGTCGGGCACTATGCGCGCGCCGACGTGTTTTCGCTGCACGTCGACGAGCGGTCGAAGCGGCCGGTGGTGTTCGAGGGCTGACAGGCGTTGCCGGGGCGCCGACGCCCTGGCGCTCGAAGGGCGGCGGGGCTGGCGGGGCGGCATCCGGCCTGCTGCTGCCGCCGCGCGCGTCAGCGCATCGGCGCTTCCGCGATCCGCATGTAGTCGGCGATCCGCCTGCCTTCCATGTCCGGAAACTGCTCGTGCACGGTGATGTCGCCCATCCGCGCGATGTCGAAGGTGCGGAAGTCGCCGCGCAGTTCGCACCACGCGCCGATCGTCCAGCGTCCGCCCCAGTAGACAAGCCCGAGCGGCCACACGCGGCGCTGCGTGTGCGCGCCGAGCCGGTCGCGGTAGTCGAAGCTGACGATGTGGTGCGTGTCGACCGCCTGGTGGATCGCGTCGACCTTCGCGCAGAACGTCTCGTCGATGTGGAACGACGGCGCGAACACCGGCAGGCGGTCGAGCGCCGTGCGCTTGTCGGCCGGCATCGCCGATGCGATCTTCGCGAGCGCCGAGCGTGCGCCACCCGCGAAGCGGGCGCCGCCCCAGGTCTCGAGCATCCGCGCGCCGACCGCGAGCGCCGCGAGTTCCTCGGCCGTGAACGTGAGCGGCGGCAGGCTCGCGTTGCGGTTCAGCCGGTAGCCGATGCCGGCTTCGCCTTCGATCGGTACCCCTGACAGTTGCAGGTCGCGCACGTCGCGATAGACCGTGCGTGGCGACACCGACAGCCAGTCGGCGAGCTGCTGCGCGGTCGTGAGACGCCGCCCGCGCAGCAGCTCGGCGATCTGGAACAGGCGGTCAGCACGGCGCGTCATGGCTGCACCTCGACTCCAACGGCAACGGGAACTTCGCGATGATAGCGCCGCGCCGACAGGATCGTGGACGCGCTCAGTGGCATTTCGGGGCGTGCAGGCCGACGCGGTTGCCTTCGGTATCGATCAGGTAGCCGATGTAGCCGTAGTTGTTCGGCAGCTCGATGACCGAGCCCTGCACGACGCCGCCCGCGCGTTTCGCGCGTTCGAGCGCCGCGACGACCGACTCGCCGGCGTTCAGATACACGAGCACGCCGTTCGCGCTCGGCTTCATCTGCTGCGGATCGAACACGATGCTGCCGCCCGTGCTCGACGCTTCGTGATCGAACATGGCCATCGGCACGCCGCCGATGACTTCGCGCTGCAGCGTCGTTTGCAGCACGGTTTCGTAGAAACGGATCGCCCGGTCGAAATCGAGGGACGGGATGTCGAACCACGCGATCGCACGTTCGAGGGTTGCGGTTGCAGTTGCAGTTGCAGTTGCGGACGTCATGACGAGTTCCTTGTCTTGTTCGGGTTGTTGATGGAAACCAGCCTTGCATTGCGCCGGGATTGCAGTGTGAGCGGGGGCTGCTGACAGCGTGCTGTCAGTAGTCATGGCGGGGCTGACGAAAGGTCGCTTCGCCGGCGTCCCGGCCGGGCGGCACCGTATGGGACGGGCGGATCGAAGCGCGGTGGGCGCGGCGGCCGCGGCACCGCATGCCTCGGCGCCGCGCAACGAAAAACGCCCGGCGGATGCCGGGCGTCGTCAGGGTGTCAGCAGGCGGCCGCAGCGGCCGCTTTGCGTGTCAGGCGTCGCCTTCCGGCGCGGCCGGGCGTGCCTTCACGCTGCCGGCGATCAGGTCGAAGCGGAACAGCCGGCATTCGAGCGCGCCGTTGAACAGCGGCGTCTTCGCCGATTCGCGCAGCCGCAGCATGCCCGGCAGCGACCGGTCCGACGTCAGCAGGAACGCCTGCCAGCCCGTGAAGCGCTGCTTGAGCGCATCGCCGAGCGCGTTGAAGAACTCGCTGTCCGGCGCGTCGGTGTGGGTGCGGCGGAATGCGTCGTCGTTGTCGCGGTTGCGGCCCGTCTCGCGTACCTCGCCGCGCGCACTGCGGCCGCGCACCTCGATCCGCTCGCCGTACGGCGGGTTCGCGAGGATGATGCCCGGGCCGTCGCACGGCGGCGTCATGCCGCGCGCGTCGACCTGCTTGAGCCACACCGACGGTACGCCCGCGCGCTCGAGGTTCGCGCGCGCCTTCTCGAGCATGTCGCCGGAGATGTCGCTGCCGTACACGCCGAGCGCATCGCGCTTGCCGCGCGCCGCGCGCTTTGCGTCGAGCGCCGGGACCTTCAGGCCCTGCCATGCGGTGATGTCGTACTGCTTGAGCTTTTCGAAGCCGAAGCGGCGCTCGACGCCCGGCGCGACGCCGAGCGCGATCTGCGCGGCTTCCGCCAGGAACGTGCCGCTGCCGCACATCGGGTCGTACAGCGCGGTGCCGGGCGTCCAGCCCGTCAGGCGCAGGATGCCGGCCGCGAGGTTCTCGCGCAGCGGCGCCGCGCCCTTGTCGAGGCGCCAGCCGCGCTTGAACAGTGGTTCGCCCGACGTATCGAGGTACAGCGTGCACTCGGTGGCCGTCAGGAACGCGAACACGCGCACGTCCGGCGCGCCGGTGTCGATGCTCGGCCGCGCGCCGGTCTTCTCGCGCATCCGGTCGCAGATCGCGTCCTTCACGCGCAGCGTCGCGAATTCGAGGCTCTTCAGCGGCGACTTGATCGCGGTGATGTCGACGCGCAGCGTCTGCGTCGCTGCGAACCAGCGTTCCCACGGCTGCTCGAGCGCGAGTGCGTAGACGTCCTGTTCGTTGCGGTACGGGCGGTGCGCGATCTTCAGCAGGATCCGGCTCGCAATTCGCGAATGGAGGTTCGCGGCCATGCCGGCGGCCCAGCCGCCGCGGAAATGAACGCCGCCCGGCACCTGCGCGCCCGCGGTGAACGGCGCGCCGTCCAGATGGCGGCCGGCGATTTCGGCCAGCTCGGCGGCAAGCACCGCTTCGAGGCCGCGCGGGCAGGGAGCGAAGAATTCGTACAGGGTGGGCGAGGACATAAGGCGGGTGAGG
Organism: Burkholderia sp. B21-005; assembly: GCF_020843965.1. Lineage (NCBI taxonomy): Bacteria > Pseudomonadati > Pseudomonadota > Betaproteobacteria > Burkholderiales > Burkholderiaceae > Burkholderia > Burkholderia sp. B21-005. Next base: position 643,873 of record NZ_CP086301.1, read on the forward strand.
GCGTGCAAAAGTCCACCATTGTACGCGGCGCGGGCGGCCGCGGCCGGTGTTGCGTCCGATTCGGGGCACCGGCGCGCGTGCGCCGGCCGCGCCCGCGGGCCGGGCAGTCCGCGCGGCGGCGCCCTGGCGGGGCGCCGCGCTACCGTCGCGCGGTCAGTGCGAGTCCGGCTGGCCGGCCCGCGCGGCCGGGGCGCCGGCCGGCCAGAACAGCGCGGACGGTTTCGACAGCACCGTGCGGGCGATCGCGCCGACCAGCGCGCGCACCTTGGCGCGGCGCAGGCTGCGCGAGCGCACGGCCATCGTGAACGCGAGCGCGAAGCTCACGAGCACGTTGAGGATCGCCATGCTCAGCACGCCGGCGCAGGCCCACCACAGCTCCGGCGTACTCAGCGCGTCCTTGCCGAGCACGCCGAGCGCGATCCCGATCGAGCCGGCCGACAGCGTCACGTGCCGCACCTCGAACGGGAACAGGAACACGGTGACGATCGCCGGGACCAGGCCGAGCATCAGGCCGAGGCCGACGTTCGCGACCACGCCCGCGACGTTCGAGCGGCAGAAATGCGCGAGCTTCGCGGCGCCCGATGCGCCGAGCGTGAGTCGCAGCCGGCGGTTGTACGTGAGCGCGTCGCCGACCCGGTGCAGCACGAACCAGTTGTCGGCCCAGCCCGCGAGCAGGCTCGACGACCACAGCAGCACGCCCGTGAGCGCGGCATAGAACGGCGTCGGGCCCAGCAGCGAGAACGAATGCAGCGTGGCGTGCGCTTTTTCCGGCGAGATCAGGTTCCCGTGCAGCAGGTGGCTCGCGAACAGCTGCACGAGCAGGCACACGGGCAGCACGACGAGCACGTTGCCGGAGATCGCCGCCGCCTGCGTGCGGATCAGCGCGATCACCGACGCGACGAACGCCTTCACGCCTTCGTCGTGACCGGTTTCGTCGAGCTCGCGCGCGAGCGTCGGCGCGGTCATCGCGGGCTGCTTGGTCGCGAGCGTGAAGTGCAGGAAGTGCATCAGCATGAAGCTCGCCGCGTAGTTGATGCCCGCGAGCAGCCCTTCGAGCATCGACTGCAGGTGCGCGCCGGTGATCGCGAACTTCACGCATACGGTCGCGACGGTGACGAGGCCGCCGCCCGCGGCCATCCGCAGCATCTTCAGGTATTCGGCGCGGCCGCGCGAGATGTAGTGCTCGCCGGTGTCCGCGTTGGTCTCGACCAGCTTGCGCGCGAACAGCGAGAAGTTGCTGCGCACGAGGTGCGACACGCTCTGGCTGTTCTGGTTCGCGTCGACGAGCTCGGCCGTCAGGCGCGCCATGCCGCGCAGGTCGTCGCGCGCCATCCAGGCGTTGAGCAGCGTTTCGGCGCGCAGGATGCGCATGCGCATCCGTTCGACCTGGAACACGATGTCGACCGACACGCCGTTGCGGTACAGGTGCGTGAACACGTCGTCGACCGCGGTCCGGCATTCGTCGAGCAGCACGCGCAGGTAGTTCACCTCGTGCAGCAGCTTGCTCGGATCGCCGCCGTCCTCGACGGCCGCGTGCGCCGTCTCGACCGCGAGCATCGCGCGCGTGAGGCGGTAGAACGGCTGGGTTTCGAGCGGCTTGCGCGCGTCGTCGTCGGACAGGCGGCTGCGCACCGTCTGCGACAGGCCGGTCGAGCTGATCTGGCAGGTCAGGTTGTGCAGCGCGGCCAGCAGGTCGCGCGAGAACGAGCCGGGCTCGTGGCGTTCTTGGTCGGTGACGTCGTACGCGTTCAGGTCGGCGAGGCGGGCGAGCAGGTCGTCGGGCAGCGCGTCGATCCATTGCGCGTCTTCCGGCGCCGGGAACATCAGCGTGAACAGCGCGGTCAGTTCGCGACGGTTCGGCGCGGGCGGGATCAGCGACGAGTCGATCCGCTCGAACAGCGCGCCGAAGAAGCCGGAATGCACCGGCATCCCCGCGTCGCACAGCAGCGAGATGCCGTCGCATTCGCGCAGGATCCCGCGCAGGATGCGCGCCGCGTGCGATTTCCACACGGGATTGCGGTCGAGCACGTGGAACAGGTAGCGCAGCCGCGCGTGTGCCGGATACGTGCGCGTGCCGGCGTCGTGCTCGGCCGTTGCGTCCGGCGCGGGCTGCACCGTGCCGCTGCGGCGCAGCCAGTGCGCGAGCTCGATCAGCCATTCGCTGCGCTCGGCGTACGACGCGTCCGCGTCGGCGTGCGCGAGCAGCGCGTCGAGCTGGTGGCCCGTACTGCGCGACGCGCGCCACTTCTTGATCAGGGTCGTCAGGGAACGAAACATAAACGGAATAGCGAAAGCCCTGGACGGGCGGGTTCGGGGTGCCGGCCGGGAATACGGCACGGCGCCGGGGGAACGGTAAGGCTGGTCAGGTGGCCGGAAAATACGCGGCGACCCGCGATGCGGCTGTCCCGATGCGGTGCACGCGGATCGCGTGCGGGCGCCCGGGAGACGCGGCGATCGGACCGGACACGGGCGGATCGCCGCCGGCTGGCGCGCACGACAGGCGGCGCGAGCCGGAAAGTGCGTAGGATCGTCAATCGGGCGCGAAAACGCAAGCGGACCGTGTTGCGTGGCGCCGGTTCCGGCGGATTTTGACAAACAGTGCAAAGCGGCCGTCCGGCCGATGGATGGCGCGCGGTGTCGGCTGCCTCGGCGATGGCGGCGATGGCTGCGGGTCCGCGTGCGCGGCGGCGCGCACGCGGATCGCCGCCGATGATCGCTATCGGGCGGCGCGTGCCGAATGCGGTTGCGCGTGCGAATACACCGGACGCCGGCCCGCGCGCCGCACGCTTACGCGCCGGACTTGCCGCTCGCGCCCGCGTCGCCGCCTGGCGTCGGATTGGCCGGGCAGGGCAGCACGGGCGCGGTGGCCGTTGCCTTGCCGGACGTGGTCCGCGTCGCTGTCGCATTGCGCTGCGCGGCCATCGCGCGCACGCCGGACGCAGCCTGCGACGCAATCACGTCGAGCGCGCGCCGGTGGCCGGCGACGAGCGCGTCGTAGCCATCCCCGACCGGTTCCGCGACGCTCGTGCGGCACGTCATCACCGCTTGCGTGCCGAGCGCGCGCACGCTCCACACCGCGTCGATCGCCGCCCGCTTGCCGGGCCAGGAATCGAAGCGCTGCAGGTTCACGCTGATCCGATAGACGGGCACGCCGACCGGGTACGCGGAATTCGCGACGTCGATCGTGTCGAGCTGCGCGGCGAGATCGTCGGACAGCGCGCGGCGGATCTCGTCGGCGGGCGGCGCGGCCCAGCGCTCCTGTTCGAGCACGTCGACCTGCGCGGCGTTCTTCTGCACGACCAACTGGTTCTTCGCGACCTGTTCGGGCACGCCGACGGACGGCACCTCGATCAGGAATGGCGGGTTGGCCGGCGCGGTGCGCACGGTTGCCGTGGCGCCGGCCGGGCTCAGCGTGTAGAACCGCGCGGGCGGCGAGCTGCACGCGGCGAGCGCGAGCACGGCGAAAGCCGCCGCCGCGCCGCTCGCGAAACCGTTCACGCGTGTCGTCATTGTTGATCTCCTGGCTTGCCCTTGAGCAGCGATTCGGGGTGGCGCTCCAGATAGTCGGCGAGCGCGTTCAGGGATTGCAGCGTGCGCGTGAGCTCCTTCAGCGCGCCGCGCACGTCGGACTGCAGCGGCGAATCCTGCTGCAGCGTCGCCTCGGCGGTCGAGAAGGTCTGCTGCGCGGCCGACAGCGTGTCGCGCGCTTGCGGCGCGATCTGCGTGTCGAGCTGCTTGAACAGCTTGTCGGCGTTCGACAGCGCGCTGTTCAGGTTCGCGCCGATCTGGTCGAACGGCACCTTGTCGAGCTTCTTCGCGATGTCGGCGACCTGCAGCTGCAGCTCGTCGAGCGTGTTCGGCACCGTCGGCAGCTCGAGCGGCTGGCGGGTGGTGTCGATCTTCGCGGGCGGCGCCTTCGGGAAGAAGTCGAGCGCGACGTACAGCTGGCTCGTCAGCAGGTTGCCGGTGCGCAGCTGGCCGCGCAGCCCGTGCTTGACGAGGCGCTCGACGATGTCGCGGCGGGCCGGTTCGCCCTGGCTCTCGATCGTTTCGCGGAACCGCCGGCCGAGCCGCTCCGGATACACGTTCATCGTGACCGGCATCAGGAAGTTCTTGGTCTTCGGATCGTAGTCGATGCCGATGTTCGTCACTTCGCCGAGCACGATGCCGCGGAAGTCGACCGGCGCGCCCACGCCGAGCCCGCGCAGCGACTGGTTGAAGTTCATCACGACCTGCAGCGGCTGGCCGTCCGGATCGCGCATCGCGTCTGCCTCGTCGGAGCCGAGGCGGAAGGTCGTGTTGTTCGGTGCGCTCGCACCGGTGCCCTGGTTCGGCGGCGTCTGGAACGCGATGCCGCCGAGGATCACTGTCGCGAGCGACTGCGTGTTCAGCTTCAGGCCGCTCGAATCGAGCCGCAGGTCGACGCCGCTCGCCTGCCACCAGCGCGAGTTCACGCCGACGTACTGGTCGTACGGTGCATTGACGAACACGTTGAAGGTGACGCCCGTGCCGTCCTTGTCGAGGGAGAAGCCGACCACTTGCCCGACCTGCACGCGGCGGTAGTAGACGGGCGAGCCGATGTCGACGGAGCCGAGCGAATCGCCGCGCAGCACGTACTGCGTGCCCTTCTGGTCGCCGGTCACGGCCGGCGGGGATTCGAGCCCGGTGAAGTCGGTCTGCGTGTCCTGCCCGTGGCCGCCGTCGACGCCGATATACGCGCCCGACAGCAGCGTGCCGAGCCCCGACACGCCGGTCGCGCCGACGCGCGGACGCACGATCCAGAAGCGCGAGCCCTTGACCGCGAAGTCCTCGGCTTCCTTCTTCAATTGCACCTGGACGAGCACGCGCGACAGGTCTTTCGACAGCTTGATCGTCTTGACCATGCCGATCTCGACGTCCTTGTACTTGACCTGCGTCTTGCCCGGCTCGAGGCCTTCCGCGCTGTGGAAGCTGATCGAGATTTCCGGGCCGCGCTCGCGCACGGACTTGATCACGAGGCCGATGCCGATCAGCGCGGCGATCAGCGGCACGAGCCAGACGAGCGACGGCAGCCAGCCGCTTTTCGTCGAGATCGACGGGTCGGGCGGCCGGGACGCGTCGTGCTGCGGGCCTTGCGGACTATTCATGGTGTTTCCCTGAGGTTTCGACTGGATCCCAGATCAGGCGGGGATCGAACTGCATCGACGCGAGCATCGTCAGGATCACGACCGAGCCGAACGCGAGTGCGCCGGGGCCGGCCGTGATGACGGCGAGCGAACGGAAATGGACGAGCGCGACGGTCAGCGTCACGACGAAGATGTCGAGCATCGACCAGCGGCCGATGCGCTCGACGATCCGGTACAGCCGCGTGCGCTGCAGCGGCCGCCACGTGGTGCGGCGCTGCGAACTGATCACGAGGATCAGCAGCACGCCGAGCTTGAGCATCGGCACGAGGATACTGGCGACGAACACGACGAGGGCGAGCGGCCAGTCGCCCGACGTCCAGAAATAGATGACGCCGCTCATGATCGTGTCTTCCTGCGAGCCGACGATCGACGAGGTGCGCATGATCGGCAGCAGGTTCGCCGGGATATAGAGGATCGCGGCCGCGAGCAGCAGCGCCCAGGTGCGCATGATGCTGTTCGGCGTACGGAAATGGAGCGCGCTGCCGCAGCGCGCGCAACGCGCATGCGGATGATCGATCGTCTGCACCAGCCCGCATGCGTGGCAGCTGGCGTAGCCCTCGCGGGCCGCGGTCGGCGTCGTCATCGGCGGGGGTCTTTCGGCAGCGGCGCGGCGCCGTCGGGCCGCCCGGGCGCGCGGCCGGCGCGCAGGTCGTCGGCGATGTCCCACAGCGTGCGCGGATCGAACATCAGCACGACGGCCGTCATCAGCGTGAGCGCGCCGAACGCGAACAGCGCGGCGTCGGGCACGACGCGCGCGAGGCTCACCATCTTCACGATCGTCACGACGATGCCGAGCATGAACACCTCGATCATTCCCCACGGCCGCACGAGCTGGATCGTGCGCAGCACCAGGTTGAGGCCCGGCGGCACGACGCCGCGGCGGATCGGCAGCAGCACGTAAAGCAGCGCGGCCATCTCGACGAGCGGGAACAGCACGGTCGAGCAGAACACCATGACACCCACGACTTCCATGCCCTGGTGCCACAGCGAATCGATCGCGCCGATCAAGGTCGTCTGCACGCGGGTGCCGTTCAGGTCCATCTCGAGGATCGGGAAGGTCTGCGCGATGACGAACGTCACCAGCGCCGCGACCGCGAGCGCGCTGATGCGCTCGATCTGCTTGGTGCTGTTGCGGTAGAGCAGCGCGTCGCAGCGCGGGCAGCGCGCGATTTCGCGACCGCTCAGGCGCGGTTTATGCAACAGTGCGTCGCATTCGTGGCAGGCAATCAGGTCGTATCGTGGCATGGAGGAGGCGGTTGCGTGACGGCAGAGACGTGCGCCGACGGGGCCGGAACCCGCGCCAATCTTACCAAAACGGCCTTTTCGGCGCGTCAACGTTCCGCTTTCTGGTGACCGATCGGTAACATGGCGTAGACATGGCGGCCGGCTGGCGCGCCCGTCCTCAGAGTCCGCGCAGGACAAAAGGTTGCGGTAGCATGGCGCCCGTGGCAAGCGTCGGACGGATTTACCGGCGCGGCCGTTCGCTCAACTGAGGAAACCAAGATGGCATCGAAATCGCTGCCGGCCCGGCCGGTACGTTACACGCAGACCGCGATCGCGCTGCACTGGTTGATCGCGCTGCTGATCATCTGCGGCTTCGCGCTCGGCTGGGTGATGACGGACATCCCCGGTTTCACGCCGACCAAGCTGAAGTATTTCTCGTGGCACAAGTGGATCGGCGTGACGGCGTTCGCGCTGGCCGTCGTGCGCGTGCTGTGGCGTGCGACCCACGCGTCGCCGGCACTGCCGGGCAATACGCCGGCATGGCAGCGGGCGGCGTCGCACGGCGTGCACATCCTGCTGTACGTGCTGATGCTGGTGATCCCGGTGACCGGCTACCTGTACAGCTCGGCGTCGAACATCCCGGTCGTCTACCTCGGCATCGTGCCGTTGCCGCGCCTGATCGATCCCGATCCGGTGTTGAAGGAAACGTTCAAGACGCTTCACGTGTCTTTGAATTACATTTTGCTTGCGCTCGTTTCGCTGCACGTGCTCGCGGCGCTCAAGCACCAGCTGTTGGACCGCGACGGCCTGCTGTCGCGGATGCTTCCCTTTGCCAAATGAAGGATCCCATGAAAGTGTCTTTCTCCCGCTCCATGCTGACCGCGTTCGCCGCGGTGGCAGTTGTCGCGTCGGCCGCGGCGCACGCCGACGTCGATCTCGCGAAGAGCAAGGTGTCCGCCGTGTCCAAGCAGATGAACGTGCCGACCGAAGGCGCATTCAAGAAGTTCTCCGCGCAGGTGAAGTTCGACCCGGCGAAGGCCGCGCAGGGCAGCGCGCAGATGTCGATCGACATCGCGAGCTTCGACCTGGGCGACAAGATGTACAACGACCAGGTCGCGGGCAAGGACTGGTTCGACGCGAAGACGTATCCGCAGGCGACCTTCGCGTCGTCGGCGATCGCGCCGGCGGGCGGCAACAAGTACAACGTGACCGGCAAGCTGACGATCAAGGGCAAGTCCGAGACCGTCACGGTGCCCGTCACGGTCACGCAGAGCGGCGCGACGCAGACCTTCGACGGCGTGCTGCCGATCAAGCGTTCGGCGTTCAACGTCGGCACCGGCGAGTGGAAGGACACGTCGATCGTCGCCGACGAAGTGCAGATCAAGTTCCATCTCGTCGCCACGAAGTAAGCGGCGCGCTGTTGCATTACCCGAATGCCGCGCGAGGGCGCGGCGCTGTTCAAAGGAGAATGAGTTTGAAAAAGCATCTGATCATCGCCGCCGGCGCGCTGGCCGCTTCGCTGTCGTTCTCGGCATTCGCCGACACCGCGACGTACCAGTTCGACCCGAGCCACACGTACCCGAGCTTCGAGGCCGACCACTTCGGCGGCCTGTCGGTCTGGCGCGGCAAGTTCGACAAGTCGAGCGGCACCGTGACGCTCGACCGCGCGGCGAAGACGGGTACGGTCGACGTGACGACCGACATCGCGTCGATCCACACGGGCAGCACGAAGCTCGACGAGCACCTGCAGACGGGCGAATTCTTCGACGCTTCCAAGTTCCCGCAGGCGAACTACAAGGGCACGATCAAGTTCGACGGCGACAAGCCCGTGTCGGTGGTCGGCAACCTGACGCTGCATGGCGTCACGAAGCCGGTCACGCTGAAGATCGACTCGTTCAAGTGCATGCCGCACCCGATGCTCAAGCGTGAAGTGTGCGGTGTCGACGCGGTCGGCGAATTCAGCCGCGACGATTTCGGCCTCGACTACGGCAAGCAATACGGCTTCAAGATGAAGACGAAGCTGCTGATCACGGCCGAAGCCGTCAAGCAGCAGTAACGCGCCCGGCCGCACCGGCCGCCGCGTGCCCACCGCCGCGCCCCCGTTTCCGGGGTCGCGGCGGTTTTTTTTGCGCGCCTATAATCGTCGGCACAGCTCGCGGCGCGAGAACGGACGCGTCCGACAGAACGTACAACGACAAGGAGATCGCCGATGCACGCCGTCACGCAGTCCCGCTCCATTGCCTCGTCGCCGCGCGTGTGGCGCGCGGTGGTCGCCGCGTCGATCGGCAACGCGCTCGAGTGGTTCGACCTCGTCGTCTACGGCTTCTTCGCGGTGACGATCTCGAAGCTGTTCTTTCCGGCCGGCAACGACACCGTGTCGCTGCTGCTCACGCTCGGCACGTTCGGCGTGTCGTTCTTCATGCGTCCGCTCGGCGCGATCGTGCTCGGCGCGTACGCCGATCGCGCGGGCCGCAAGGCCGCACTCACGCTGTCGATCCTGCTGATGATGGCCGGCACGCTCGTCATCGCGGTGCTGCCGACCTACCGGACGATCGGCGTCGCGGCGCCGCTGATCCTCGTCGCCGCACGGCTGATGCAGGGTTTCTCGGCGGGCGGCGAATTCGGCAGCGCGACCGCGTTCCTGGCCGAGCACGTGCCGGGCCGGCGCGGCTTCTTCGCGAGCTGGCAGGTCGCGAGCCAGGGCCTCACGACCCTGCTTGCCGCCGGTTTCGGCACCGTGCTGAACGCGCAGCTCACGGCCGACCAGATGGCCGCGTGGGGCTGGCGCATTCCGTTCTTCTTCGGGCTGCTGCTCGGGCCCGTCGCGTACTACATTCGCTCGAAGGTCGACGAGACGCCCGAATTCCTCGCGGCCGAAAGCACCGCGAGCCCGTTGCGCGACACGTTCGCGTCGCACAAGGCGCGGCTCGTCGCCGCGATGGGCGTGGTGGTGCTCGGCACCGTCGCGACCTATCTCGTGCTGTTCATGCCGACCTACGGCGTGAAGCAGCTCGGCCTCGCGCCGTCGGCGGCGTTCGCGGCGATCCTCGTCGTCGGCGTGATCCAGATGGCGTTCGCGCCGCTCGTCGGCCACTGGTCGGATCGCTACGGCCGCGTGCGCGTGATGATCGCGCCGGCGCTCGGCATTCTCGTGCTGATCTATCCGGCGTTCGCATACCTGGTCGCGCATCCGGGCTTCGGCACGCTGATCGCGCTGCAGGTGCTGCTCGCGTTCCTGATGACCGGCTATTTTGCGGCGCTGCCGGGCCTGCTGTCCGAAGTGTTTCCGGTGCAGACGCGCACGACCGGGATGTCGCTCGCGTATAACGTCGCGGTGACGATCTTCGGCGGCTTCGGGCCGTTCATCATCGCGTGGCTGATCCGCGCGACCGGGATGAAGACCGCGCCGAGCTTCTACCTGATGTTCGCGGCCGTGCTGAGCCTCGTGGCGCTGTTCGTGCTGCGGCGGCGGTTCGGGTTCCGGTGAAGTCGCGGTGCCGCGGGCGGAGCGTGGACCGCCGCGTGGGGGCGCGGCGATTCTCGTGGTGGCAAGCATGCCGTCATGTAGCTGCTCGCTCGCGGTTCGGGATATATCAGCGATTGCCTCCGGCTCTGGCTCTATATGAGCCTCGCCAAATTCAGTCACGTCTTATGGCGATTTCGTCCCTCGCTTTGTAGAGTCTCGCGGGTATTTCCCAAAATACCCCGGCGATTGGGCTGGAAAGGACTGATATGGTGCGCCTCGCACAACCGAACACAGGTTTCGAGAAATGGCAGGACGGCATCAATAGAGCCGTTGGCGATACCAAATGGAATGCCTGGGATTGTGAAATCCGAATGGCAGTGGATGAGTACAACCGTCATCTCTCGGGCACGTCCGGGTACCGGCCATTGGATTGGCTGCTTATCAAGGCGATGATATGGGTGGAGACCGGGGCAGAAAGCAAGAAGTGGAGATCGAATCCGATCCAGACAGGAAACCCGGGAGATCCCGGATTGAGGTCTTTGCTAGCGGGGAACGAGGGAGGGGATTTGATTATTCCTGTCGCATGGAAGGAGCGATTGACCATAGGTGCTGCAACGACCATTCCCGCATATAACATCCGTGCCGGAATCGGCTACCTGTTGATGCGTATGGCGAATTATGCGATCAAGAGCGTTCCGGATTCCGATGACACGGTCTATGAAGTGAACGTGCAGGCCGGGGACAGCATCGCCAAAATTGCCAGAACCAAAGGCAGCACTGTGGAACCATTCAAAAACTCAACCCGACGGGACATATATTTAGGCCAGGCCAGGTATTGAAGTATCGGAAGGCATCGTTGAGGAAGGTCATCGTTGGCTGGAAGTTGATCAGGACATCGAACATTGCAGCGTGCTATAACGTTGGTGATCCAATGTATGCCAGGAAGCTCGACCATGCTCTGGCATTGATCCGGAAAGGAGAACGGGCGATATGCGCGTACTGATGGCCTGGGTGTTGTCCATGTCTGTCGGAAGCATGTCGAGTGTGGCGCTCGCTTCTGATCAGGCTTTCACAGGCACATTCCAGGGAACAGGCCGGGCCTGTTCCGGCGCACTCCATGTACGTGCCAAGACAATCGAATGGGATTCGGCCTACAGTGTCTGCAAGGCGACGCACTACGAAATCCTGGAAAAAAAGCTTGACCGAGAACGAATTGTCTTTTTTTTGGAAAAACGCGGCAATCGATGTCGTTATTCCGTTGTCGAAGTTGAGCACACAAGTGGCTACAGCTGGAATGTGACCGGCTACCAATCTTTGGAGGGATTTCAGAAAAGGGATTTGCCGGAATGGGATAATTCGCCATTACCAGAAAGGCAAGTATTGTCGTGCTTGATGACCAAGACGGATTGAGTTGGAGTCGTACTGACAGTTAGTCTTCGGGTTTGCACACCGGCTTCGCGGGCATCAACCATGGTTTCGCCTCAACCGTCGCAATCGCGCGCTCGGCGAGCGCATTGAGCGCCTGCCGGAGCTGCCAGTCGGCAGCCGTGCCGAATTCGCGCTGCGGCAGCGCCGCGCTCTTCGACATATCGACCTTCGTGCGCACGCGCTGCTCGCGCAGTGTCTGCCGCGCCTTGCGCACCTGCGCGAACGGATCGGGCGCCAGCCGGTCCGCATAGGGCGCGCGGGGGAGATCGACTTCGCGATACCACAGCAGCACGCCGTCGACGTCCGAGTCGCGGCGCGGCGCCACGAGCCAGTCCGGCACCACGCCGTAGCCGTCCATCGGGCAGCCGTTCGGCCGCAGGTTGCGCGCGAACGTGAAGTTGAGCCGCGTGCCGTCGATCAGGTCGACGCCGGTCTGCGCGAGCCCTTTCCCGTAGGTCGGCATCCCGAGCAGCCGCGCGCGGCCGAGATCCTTGAGTGCTGCCGCGGTCGCTTCGGCGGCCGACGCGCTCTGTCCGTCGACGAGCACGACGAGCGGCACGGTGCGCCACCAGTCGTCGGCCTGCAGCGGCGCGAGCGGATCCTGGCCGTGCATGACCGGCAGTTCGTAGTCGGGCCAGTTGGTCGTGAAGCGGCGGCGCTTCGTGCCGTCGCGCTCGAGCGTGACCATCGCGGTGCGGTCGCGCCCGGCGAACAGCGCGACGATCCCGATCGCCGCATTGAGCGCGCCGCCGCCGTTGATGCGCAGGTCGAGGATCACGCCTTGCACGGGCGACCCCGCGCGGCGCGCGGCCTGCACCGCGTCGATGTAGTTGCCGACCGCGGGCTCCGGGAAGCTCGACAGGCGCGTGTACAGGATGTCGCCGGCGAGCCGTTTCGCGGTCGCCGGATGCGGCCGGACGATCGCGCGCACGGGCGCGAAGGTCAGCGTTGCATGATTCGGACCGCGCCGGACCGTGAGTTTCAGCGGCACGCCCGTGTCGCCTTTCGCGAGTTTCACGACCTCGCTGCTGTCGAGGCCGACGACGCTCGTGTCGTTCATCGCGACGACGAGATCGTCGGGCCGCACGCCGGCCTGCTCGGCGGGTGCGTCGGGAATCACGTCGATGATGTGCAGCCCGTCGGGCCGCGTCTCGAACACGATGCCGATGCCCGGCGTGCCGTCCCGCGCGCGGCGCTCGTCGTCGAGCTGCTGCTGGCGCTCCTTCGCGTTGAAGAAGCGCGCGTACGGCAGCGTCTTGATCCCGTCGTGCACGGTGGCGTCGAGCAGCGCGCCGATGTCGACGTCGGTCAGGTGCTGTTTCTTCAGCACGTCGACGGCGGCCTTCAGTTCGCACAGTTGCGGTTCCCAGTCGGGCGGGCAGGGTGACGGTTGCGACGCGGCGGCAGGCGCGGTGGCGGACGCGGTCGGCGCGGACGCGGACACGGATTGCGCGCGGGCGGCCGATGCGCATGCAACCAACGCGGCCGCGGCGGCTGCACCGGTACTCCAGGCGACGAGGCGACGAACGACACGCGTGGCAGGCATCATGAGGACCGCGGCTTCGACGGGGGCGGGGCGGGATGGTGACGCGATTGTAGCCGACGCCCCGTGCCGTCGCGTCGGCGCAAGAGGGCGGCGGCGCGCATGAAAAAAGGCCGGTCCACGAGGGACCGGCCTTCTGGTTTCAGCCGAAACGGCGCGGGCTCAAACTTGCGCGCCTGCGTTCGGATCGTCCGGATCGTGTGCGCCCTTCTTTTCCTTGATCAGGTCTTCGCGCTTGATGCCGAGCCACATCGCGAGCGAGCCCGCGACGAACACCGACGAGTAGATGCCGAACATGATGCCGACCGTCAGCGCGAGCGCGAAGTAGTGCAGCGTCGGGCCGCCGAAGAAGAACATCGACAGCACCATCATTTCCGTCGACGTGTGCGTGATGATCGTGCGCGACATCGTCGTCGTGATCGCGTGGTTGATCACTTCCGACACGCTCATCCTGCGTTCGCGGCGGAACGTTTCGCGGATCCGGTCGAAGATGACGACCGACTCGTTGACCGAGTAGCCGAGCACCGCGAGGATCGCCGCGAGCACCGCCAGCGAGAACTCCCACTGGAAGAACGCGAAGAAGCCGAGAATGATCACGACGTCGTGCAGGTTCGCGATGATGCCGGCGACCGCGTACTTCCATTCGAAGCGGATCGACAGGTAGATCACGATGCCGATCACGACGCACGCGAGTGCGAGGAGACCGTCGGTCGCGAGCTCGCGGCCGACCTGCGGGCCGACGAACTCGACGCGCTGCAGCGACACGTCGGGGCTCTGCGCCTTCAGTGCGGTCATCACCTGATCGCTCTGCTGCGCGGACGTGAGGCCTTCCTTCAGCTGCAGGCGGATCAGCACGTTGCGCGACGTGCCGAAGTTCTGCACCTGCGCATCGGCGTAGCCGAGCTTGCCGAGCGTGGCGCGCACGGGTTCGAGCTGCGCGGCCTGCTGGTACTGGACCTCGATCACCGTACCGCCGGTGAATTCGACGGACAGGTGCAGCCCGCGGTGGAACAGGAAGAACACGGCGGCGAGGAACGTGACCAGCGAGATCACGTTGAACACCAGCGCGTGCCGCATGAACGGAATGTCTTTACGGATGCGGAAAAATTCCATGGCTTCGTCTCCGGGGCCTTATTGGGTCGAGCCCGGTTTCTTCGGCGACACGCCTTGCTGCGCGCGGTTGCGCAGCTGCGGCTTGCCGGCGCGCGGGGCGTTGCCCTTCGCGGGGGCGGCGAGCTTCGCGGCGCGCGCGGTGTCGGTCGATTCGTCGGCCGCGGTGAACGATGCGCCGGCCGTGGCGCCTTCCGGCCTCCACACCTGGCCGATCGCGAGCGACTTCAGTTTCTTGCGGCCGCCGTACCAGAGGTTGACGAGCCCGCGCGAGAAGAACACCGCGGAGAACATCGACGTCAGGATGCCGAGGCAGTGCACGATCGCGAACGCGCGAACCGGGCCCGAGCCGAACGCGAGCAGCGCGAGGCCGGCGATCAGCGTCGTGACGTTCGAGTCGAGAATCGTCGCCCACGCATGCGCGTAGCCGGACTGGATCGCGAGCTGCGGCGGCTGGCCGGCGCGCAGTTCTTCACGCACGCGCTCGTTGATCAGCACGTTCGAATCGATCGCCATGCCGAGCGCGAGCGCGATTGCCGCGATACCGGGCAGCGTCAGCGTCGCCTGCATCAGCGACAGCACCGCGACGAGCAGCAGCAGGTTCACCGACAGGCCGATCACCGAGATCACGCCGAACAGCATGTAGTACGCGACCATGAACACGGCGATCGCGCAGAAGCCCCAGATCACCGAGTGGACGCCCATCTTGATGTTGTCCGCGCCGAGGCTCGGGCCGATCGTGCGTTCCTCGATGATGTCCATCGGTGCGGCGAGCGAACCGGCGCGCAGCAGCAGCGCGAGGTCGGCCGCTGCCTGCGGCGTCGGCTGGCCCGTGATCTGGAAGCGGTCGCCGAGTTCGGACTGGATCGTCGCGACCGTCAGCACCTCGCCCTTGCCCTTCTCGAACAGCACCATCGCCATCGGCTTGCCGATGTTGTCGCGCGACACCGCGCGCACCGAGCGGCCGCCCGCGGAGTCGAGGCGGATGTTGACCGACGGACGCTGGTGTTCGTCGAAGCCGGCCGACGCATCGATGATGCGGTCGCCGGTGAAGATCACTTCCTTCTTCAGCAGCACGGGCGCCTGGTTGCCCTGCGTGAACAGCTCCTCGCCCGGCGGCACGGGGTCGTTCGGGTTCGGATGCGTGTTGATCGGATCGGCGAGGCGTGCCTCGAGCGTCGCGGTGCGGCCGATGATGTCCTTCGCCTTCGCGGTGTCCTGCACGCCCGGCAGTTCGACGACGATACGGTCGCTGCCCTGCTGCTGCAGGATCGGCTCGGACACGCCGAGTTCGTTCACGCGGTTGTGGAGCGTCGTCAGGTTCTGCTTGAGCGCGGCGTCCTCGACGGACTTCTGCACGGCCGGCGTGAACGTGCCGACGACCTGCGTGCCGCCGCCGCCGGGCTGGGTCGCCCATTGCAGTTCGGTGACCGACGCGGCGAGCACCTTGCGGGCGTCTTCGGCCGTTTGCGCATCGCTGAAGTTGACTACGACGGACTGGTCGACGCGGCTCACGCCGCCGTCGCGGATGTTCCTGTCGCGCAGCAGCGCGCGCGCGTCGGATGCGTCGGAGTCGAGCTTCTTCGTCAGCGCGCCCGTCATGTCGACCTGGAGCAGGAAGTGGACACCGCCGCGCAGGTCGAGGCCGAGATACATCGGCAGTGCGTGCAATGCGGTCAGCCAGCGCGGCGACGCGCTCTGCAGGTTCAGTGCGACGACGTACTGCGGATCGTTCGGGTCGGCGTTCAGCGATTTCTGCAGCAGGTCCTTGACGCGCAGCTGCGTATCGGTGTCCTTCAGGCGCACGCGGATGTTCGCGTTGGACGCCGTGTTCTCGAAGGTGATGTCGTCCGGCTTGATCTGCGCGGACGCGAGCGCGGATTCGACCTGGGTCAGCGTGGTCGAGTCGAGCTTGACCGTGGCCTTGCCGCTCGACACCTGCACCGCCGGCGCTTCGCCGAAGAAGTTGGGCAATGTGTACAGAAAGCCGATGGCGAGCGCCACGACCATCACGACATATTTCCAGAGTGGATAACGATTCATGAGGGGGCCGAACGGGTGGTTGGCGTGAAAGCGTCGCGTCCGGCGCCGCGGCGGCCCGCTCTCTCAGGCGGGCACGGCGCGGGGAGCCGGACGCTCGGTAAAAGCCTTACAGCGACTTGATCGTGCCCTTCGGCAGAATGGTCGTGACGGCGGCCTTCTGCACGGTGATTTCGGTGCCTTCGGCGATTTCAACGCCGATGTAGCCTTCGGTGACCTTCGTCACCTTGCCGACGAGGCCGCCGCTCGTGACGACTTCGTCGCCCTTCGCCATGGCCGCGAGCATGTTGCGGTGTTCCTTCTGACGCTTCATCTGCGGACGGATCATGATGAAGTACAGCACCGCGAACATCAGGATGAGCGGCAGGAAGCTCATCAGGCTCGATTCGGCGCCACCGGCGCCTTGCGCGAAGGCATTGGAAATGAACGGCACGTTGGTCTCTCCGTAGGGGAAGATCGAAAAATAAGCCGGTTATTCTACCACCGGCCCCATGCGCAAACGGCGCAGCAAATGCGCTGTCGGATCAAGCTGTTAAAGCATGAACCGGCACCGTTGCGACTTGTTTGGAAAGGCAATTGTAATGTTTGGCGGTCACGACCGGCACTTGGAACGCGATATTTAGTACACGTCTGATGTGGCAGGCCGTGGTGCGGGCAGCGGGGCGGGTAGCCGGCCCGTCAGTCGACCCCTCTCGCACGATCCTCCGCGAAGCGCTGGCGGAACGCGTCGAACGTATGGGTTTCGATCGCGTCGCGGATCTCGCCCATCAGCTGCAGGTAGTAGTGCAGGTTGTGGATCGTATTGAGCTGCGCGCCGAGGATTTCGCCGACACGGTGCAGGTGATGCAGGTAGCCGCGCGAGAAGTTCTGGCACGTGTAGCAGGCGCAGCTCGCATCGAGCGGCTTCAGCGAGTTCTTGTGCGTCGCGTTGCGGATCTTCACGTCGCCGAAGCGCGTGAACAGCCAGCCGTTGCGCGCGTTGCGGGTCGGCATCACGCAGTCGAACATGTCGATGCCGTTCGCGACGCCCTCGACCAGGTCTTCCGGCGTGCCGACGCCCATCAGGTAGTGCGGCTTGTTGGCCGGCAGCTTCGGGCCGACGTGCCGCAGCACGCGCATCATGTCTTCCTTCGGCTCGCCGACCGACAGCCCGCCGATCGCGAGGCCGTGGAAGCCGAGCTCGGACAGCCCCGCGAGCGATTCGTCGCGCAGGTCTTCGAACATCCCGCCTTGGACGATCCCGAAGAGGGCGTTCGGGTTGCCGAGCCGGTCGAACTCGTCGAGCGAGCGCTTCGCCCAGCGCAGCGACATGCGCATCGAGTCGGCCGCTTCCTTGTGCGTCGTCGGCACGCCGTTGGTCGCGTACGGCGTGCATTCGTCGAACTGCATCACGATGTCGGAGTTCAGCACCTTCTGGATCTGCATCGACACTTCCGGCGACAGGAACAGCTTGTCGCCGTTGATCGGCGACGCGAACGTGACGCCGTCCTCGGTGATCTTGCGCAGGTCGCCGAGCGAGAACACCTGGAAGCCGCCCGAGTCGGTCAGGATCGGCTTGTTCCAGCCCATGAAGCCGTGCAGGCCGCCGTGCGCATCGATCGTGTCGAGGCCCGGGCGCAGCCACAGGTGGAACGTGTTGCCGAGGATGATCTGGGCCTTGATCTCGTGCAGCTCACGCGGCTGGATCGCCTTCACGGTGCCGTACGTGCCGACCGGCATGAAGATCGGCGTCTCGACCACGCCGTGGTTGAGCTTCACGCGGCCGCGGCGTGCATGGCCGTCGGTCGTCAGCAGTTCGAATTCGAGCCCGTTGGCCGGGCGGTCCTGCACGGGCGCGTGCGTATCGTGGGATGAACCTTCGGTCATCGCGTCATTCTCCTTGCCACCGGAAAACAGTCCGGCGCATGTTGGAAACGCTGCCGGCGAGCCGGCGGCGGGGAAAAGCAGGCGCGCGTCATCGGCGCGCGCAGCGGGAAAACGGGTGCAACGGCGGCTGCGCGGTCGCGGGCAGGTGCGTCTTCGCACCTGCCGCGCTTACGCGCGCGGTGCCTCCGGCGTGTCGCGCCGCGTGAGCAGCATCGCGTCGCCGTAGCTGAAGAAGCGGTAGCGTTCGTCGATCGCGTGCCGGTAGGCGGCGCGGATCGTCTCGACGCCCGCGAACGCGGACACCAGCATCAGCAGCGTCGACTTCGGCAGGTGGAAGTTCGTGACGAGCCGATCGACGACCCGGAAGCGGTAGCCGGGCGTGATGAAGATGTCGGTCTCGGCCTGCGTCGCCGCGAGCGGGCGGCCCGCTTCGTCGGCGCTGCGCGCCGCGGCTTCGAGCGCGCGCATCGACGTCGTGCCGACCGCGATCACGTTGCCGCCGCGCGCGCGGGTCGCGGCGATCTTGTCGACGAGCGACTGCGGCAGGTCGTACCACTCGCTGTGCATCCGGTGCTCGGCGATGTTCTCGACGCGCACCGGCTGGAACGTGCCGGCGCCCACGTGCAGCGTCAGCGTGGCGCGCTCCACGCCCATCGCGTCGAGCTTCTCGAGCAGCGGCAGGTCGAAATGGAGCCCGGCCGTCGGCGCGGCGACCGCGCCCGGGTTGCTCGCGTAGACGGTCTGGTAGCGCGTCTCGTCGTTCGCGTCGGCGTCGTGCTCGATGTACGGCGGCAGCGGCAGGCGACCGTGCTGCTCGATCAGCGTGAGGCACGGCTGCGGGAAGTGCAGCGTGAAGAACGGTTCGACGCGCTCGCCGACCGTCACGTCGAATGCGTCGGCGAGGCGCAGCGTCGTGCCGGCGCCCGGCGACTTGCTCGCGCGGATCTGCGCGAGCGCCGTATGCGTGCCGGTCACGCGCTCGATCAGCACCTCGATCTTGCCGCCGCTGGCCTTCTGGCCGAAGAAACGCGCCTTTAGCACCCTGGTATCGTTGAACACGAGCAGGTCGCCGGGCGCGATGCACGACGGCAGCTCGGCGAAGTTGCGGTCGACGAGGCGCGCGGGCTCGACGGTGTGGTCGACCTCGAGCAGGCGGCTCGCGGTGCGCTCGGGCAGCGCGGTTTGCGCAATCAGCTCGGGCGGCAGATTGAAATCGAAATCGGAAAGCGTGAACATGCGGGCTGGTTCGAAACGGCCGGCGGGCGCCGCCGACAGGGCGGAAACGCATAAATGGGGCGCGCGAGCCGCTATGATGGCGGGATGCGCGGCCTGGCCGGCGTCGTTCGTTCGGACGACGTGAAAGCCGCTATTGTACTTGCCTTGCGAAGCACCCAGACGATCCGATGCCTGTGTCACCACGCCGTTCCTCCGCCGCCATTGCCGATTCCGCCGATCCGTTCGACGCGGACGATGCCGCGTTACCCGCGCGAAGCGCGGGGGAGCGCGGTTCCGACGCGCGCGCGGCGCCGAAGCGCGCGGGGCCGAAGCGCGGCGCCGACGGGCGGCTCGCGCAGCCGGCTGCAGCCGCGCCCGACGTCGAACCGGACGCTGGCGGCGAGGACGCAGGTGCGGCGGCGGCATCGGGCGCGTCCGATGCACCCGGCACGAAGCGCAAGAAGAAGCCGGCCGCCGACAAACCCGTGAAGACCGTCGACAAGCTCGCGAAGCTCGGCCTCACGCGCTCGATCGATCTCGTGCTGCATCTGCCGATGCGCTACGAGGACGAAACCACGCTCACGCCGATCGGCGAACTGCTGCCGGGCGGCATCGCGCAGACCGAAGGCGTCGTGTTCGACAACGAGGTCGCGTACCGGCCGCGCCGCCAGCTCGTCGTGAAGATCCAGGACGACGACGGCGAGCAGCTCGTGCTGCGCTTCCTGAATTTCTACGGCTCGCAGGTCAAGCAGATGGCCGTCGGCCAGCGGCTGCGCGTGCGCGGCGATGTGCGCGGCGGCTTCTTCGGGATGGAGATGGTGCATCCGGCCGTGCGCGTGGTCGAAGCCGATGCGCCGCTGCCGCAGGTGCTCACGCCCGTCTATCCGAGCACGGCCGGCGTGTCGCAGGCGTATCTGCGCAAGGCGATCGAGAACGCGGTCGAGCGCACGCCGCTGCCCGAGCTGCTGCCACCCGAGATCGAGCGCGACTACCTGAAGCCGCTCGGCGTGCCGACGCTCGCGCAGGCCGTGCGCATCCTGCATCACCCGGGCGTCGATTCCGACGAAGCGGCACTGATGGACGGCTCGCATCCGGCATGGACACGCATCAAGTTCGAGGAGTTGCTCGCGCAGCAGCTGTCGCTCAAGCGCGCGCACGAGGAGCGCCGCACGCGCGCGGCGCCCGCGATGCCGCGCCGCACCGCGACCGATGCCGACGCGCTGACGACGCGCCTCTACGCGGCGCTGCCGTTCACGCTGACGGGCGCGCAGGCGCGCGTCGTCGACGAGATCGCGCACGACCTCACGCTTGCGCACCCGATGCAGCGGCTGTTGCAAGGTGACGTCGGCAGCGGCAAGACGGTCGTCGCCGCGCTGGCCGCGACGCAAGCGATCGATGCCGGCTACCAGGCCGCGCTGATGGCGCCGACCGAAATCCTCGCGGAACAGCACGCCCGCAAGCTGCGCGCGTGGCTCGAGCCGCTCGGCGTGTCGGTCGCGTGGCTCGCGGGCAGCCTGAAGGCGAAGGACAAGCGCGCGGCGATCGAGGCCGCGGCGCTCGGCACCGCGCAGCTCGTGATCGGCACGCACGCGATCATCCAGGACACGGTCGAATTCGCGCGGCTCGGCCTCGTGATCGTCGACGAGCAGCACCGTTTCGGCGTCGAGCAGCGTCTCGCGCTGCGTGCGAAGGCCGCGAACGCGGCCAACGGCGCGCGCGATTTCCAGCCGCACCAGCTGATGATGTCGGCCACGCCGATTCCGCGCACGCTCGCGATGACCTATTACGCGGATCTCGAGGTGTCGACGATCGACGAGCTGCCGCCGGGCCGCACGCCGGTGCTGACGCGCCTCGTCGGCGACGCGCGGCGCGAGGAGGTGATCGCGCGCGTGCGCGAGGCCGCGCTGACCGGCCGCCAGGTGTACTGGGTGTGTCCGCTGATCGAGGAGAGCGAGACGCTGCAGTTGCAGACGGCCGTCGAGACCTACGAGACGCTGGCCGCGGCCCTGCCCGAGTTGAAGGTCGGGCTCGTGCACGGCAGGCTGTCGCCGGCCGACAAGGCGGCCGTGATGGAAGCCTTCACGCGCAACGACGTGCAGCTGCTCGTCGCGACGACCGTGATCGAGGTCGGCGTCGACGTGCCGAACGCGTCGCTGATGGTGATCGAGCACGCGGAGCGCTTCGGCCTCGCGCAGCTCCACCAGTTGCGCGGCCGGGTCGGGCGCGGCACCGCGGCATCGGTGTGCGTGCTGCTGTACACGGGCCCGCTGTCGCTCACCGGCCGCGAGCGGCTGAAGACGATGCGCGAGACGACCGACGGCTTCGAGATCGCGCGGCGCGACCTCGAGATCCGCGGCCCCGGCGAATTCCTCGGCGCGCGCCAGTCGGGCGCGGCGATGCTGCGTTTCGCGAACCTCGAAACCGACGGCTGGCTGATCGACCCGGCCCGCGACGCGGCGGCACGACTGATCGCCGCGTATCCCGACGTGGTCACGCAGCATCTCGCCCGCTGGCTCGGCGCGCGGGAGCAGTATCTGAAGGCGTGATCGAAGCGTGATCGACGCATTCAGGGCCGGATTTGAAATCGAAATTCGCCGCCGTCCGGCGCATTGCAATACTGAGAAACTTGGCGAATCGGTCCGAGTGGGTGTATAAATTAAACCTATCGCCTGTATATATCTGATTGACCCACAATGACCCTGACTGAACTGAAATACATCGTCGCGGTCGCGCGCGAGCGGCATTTCGGTCGCGCGGCCGAAGCCTGCTTCGTGAGCCAGCCGACCCTATCGGTGGCGATCAAGAAGCTGGAAGACGAGCTGAACGTGCAGATTTTCGAGCGCGGCGCGAGCGAAGTGAGCGTGACCCCGATCGGCGACCAGATCGTCACGCAGGCGCAGCGCGTGCTCGAGCAGACCTTCGCGATCAAGGAGATCGCGAAGCAGGGCAAGGACCCGCTCGTCGGCCCGTTCCGTCTTGGCGTGATCTACACGATCGGGCCGTACCTGCTGCCGACGCTCGTCAAGCAGATGATCCAGCGTGTGCCGCAGATGCCGCTGATGCTGCAGGAGAACTACACGCTGAAGCTGCTCGAACTGCTGAAGCAGGGCGAGATCGACGCCGCGATCATGGCGCTGCCGTTTCCCGAAACCGGCCTGATGGTGCGGCCGCTGTACGACGAGCCGTTCGTCGTCGCGCTGCCGGCCGGCCATCCGTGGGAGAAGCGCACCGAGATCGACGCCGAGGATCTCAAGCAGGAAACCATGCTGCTGCTCGGCAACGGCCACTGCTTCCGCGATCACGTGCTCGGCGTGTGCCCGGAACTGATGCGCTTCTCGCAAACAGCCGACGGCATCCAGAAGACCTTCGAGGGCTCGTCGCTCGAAACGATTCGCCACATGGTCGCGAGCGGAGTCGGCATCACGGTGCTGCCGCGGATGTCGGTCGCCGAGATCGGCCCGCGCGCGAACGGCCCCGACGCCGAACTGCTGTCGTACGTGCCGTTCAACGAACCGGTGCCCGATCGCCGCGTCGTGCTGGTGTGGCGCAAGAGCTTCACGCGGATGCCCGCGATCGACGCGATCAGCGACGCGATCGCCGCGTGCGAGCTGCCGGGCGTCGCGAAGCTCGACATGCCGGCGACGATGAACTGAGCGCGCTGCGGCATGCGTGACGGCATGATGAACGGGGTCTTGCGACCCCGTTTATTTTTCCCTATCGCATAGATAATTTTTATTAAATTACTATATTCGATAGATATAACTAGAATGTTCTGCATGGATCGGCGTCGGATCGACAGCCCGATCCGCACGCTGGATGCAAGCGTCAAAGGAGGATGTCATGATGCGATCGGTATTGCAGCACGCGCAGCGGAACATGCCGTCGCGCGATGAAGTCCTGACTCGTGCCAGGGCGGCGGCCCGCAGCCTGCGCCCGATTGCGTTCGCATACCTGGCGGACCGTGTGTACGGCGGATGAGTGCCGCCGTGCGCCGCTCCTGGGTTCCCCCGATTCATCGCCGTCCAGTCATGAGGGGGCATTGCATGTCCGAAGTCCCGAAACCCGCATCGAAAGCCACGCCTGACACCCCGTAGCACGACAGGGCGACCCTGTTCCGTTTTATCCCCCCGCAATGCTCCACGAACCGCGCCCGGCAAGTGGGGGCCTACGAGCAAGTAAAGGAGAAAAAGCATGTCGACCGAATCGAAATGTCCGTTCAACCATACGGCGGCCGGCGGCACGTCGAACAAGGACTGGTGGCCGAACCAGCTGAACCTGAACATCCTGCACCGGCACTCGGCGCTGTCCGATCCGATGGACAAGGATTTCGACTACGCACAAGCATTCAAGAAGCTGGACCTCGCGGCGGTGAAGCGCGACCTGCAGGCGCTGATGACGACGTCGCAGGACTGGTGGCCGGCCGACTTCGGCCACTACGGCGGCCTGTTCATCCGGATGGCCTGGCACAGCGCCGGCACGTACCGGACCGCCGACGGCCGCGGCGGCGCGGGCGGCGGGCAGCAGCGCTTCGCCCCGCTGAACAGCTGGCCGGACAACGCGAACCTCGACAAGGCGCGCCGGCTGCTGTGGCCGATCAAGCAGAAGTACGGCCGCAACATCTCGTGGGCCGACCTGCTGATCCTGACCGGCAACGTCGCGCTCGAATCGATGGGCTTCAAGACCTTCGGTTACGCGGGCGGCCGGGTCGACACGTGGGAACCGGACGACGTCTACTGGGGTTCGGAAAAGATCTGGCTGGAACTGAGCGGCGGCCCGAACAGCCGTTACTCGGGCGACCGTGATCTCGAGAACCCGCTCGCGGCCGTGCAGATGGGCCTCATCTACGTGAACCCGGAAGGCCCGGACGGCAACCCCGACCCGGTTGCGGCGGCCCGCGACATCCGCGACACGTTCGCGCGGATGGCGATGAACGACGAAGAGACGGTCGCGCTGATCGCCGGCGGCCACACGTTCGGCAAGACGCACGGCGCGGGCCCCGCAACGGACGTCGGTGCGGAGCCGGAAGCGGCCGGCATCGAGCATCAGGGTCTCGGCTGGAAGAGCGCGTATGCATCGGGCAAGGGCCACGATGCGATCACCAGCGGCCTCGAAGTCACGTGGACGTCGACGCCGACGAAGTGGAGCAACGACTTCTTCAAGCACCTGTTCAGCTACGAATGGGAACTGACGAAGAGCCCGGCCGGCGCGCACCAGTGGGTCGCGAAGGGGGCCGACGAAGTGATTCCGGATGCGTTCGATGCGTCGAAGAAGCATCGCCCGACGATGCTGACGACCGACCTGTCGCTGCGTTTCGATCCGGCCTACGAGAAGATCTCGCGCCGCTTCTACGAGAACCCGGCCGAGTTTGCCGACGCGTTCGCGCGCGCCTGGTTCAAGCTCACCCATCGCGACATGGGTCCGCGTGCGCGCTATCTCGGCCCGGAAGTGCCGGCCGAGGAACTGCTGTGGCAGGACCCGATCCCGGCCGTCGACCACCTGCTGATCGATGACGCGGATGTCGCGGCGCTGAAGGCGAAGGTGCTCGCGTCGGGCCTGTCGGTCGCGCAGCTCGTGTCGACCGCATGGGCGTCGGCCTCGACGTTCCGGGGTTCCGACAAGCGCGGCGGCGCGAACGGTGCGCGCATCCGCCTGGCGCCGCAGAAGGACTGGGAAGTGAACCAGCCGGTCGCCCTCGCGACGGTGCTCGAGACGCTCGAAAGCGTGCGCAAGGCGTTCAACGATGCGCAGACGGGCGGCAAGAAGGTGTCGCTCGCCGATCTGATCGTGCTGGCCGGTGCGGCCGGCGTCGAACAGGCCGCGAAGAGCGCCGGTGTCGCGGTGACGGTGCCGTTCGCACCGGGCCGGATGGACGCGTCGCAGGAGCAGACGGACGTCGACGCGATGGCCGTGCTCGAGCCGGTCGCGGACGGTTTCCGCAATTACGTGAAGGGTGCGTACAAGACGCCGGCCGAGGCGCTGCTGGTCGACAAGGCCCAGCTGCTGACGCTGAACGGGCCGGAGCTGACGGTGCTGGTCGGCGGCCTGCGGGTGCTCGGCGCGAACGTCGGCGACGCGAAGCACGGCGTGTTCACCGACCGTCCGGGCACGCTGTCGAACGACTTCTTCGTGAACCTGCTCGACATGGGCACGGAGTGGAAGCCGGTGTCGGCCGCGAACGACGTGTTCGAAGGGCGCGATCGTGCGACGGGCCAGGTCAAGTGGACCGGCACGCGCGTCGACCTGATCTTCGGTTCGCACTCGCAGTTGCGCGCGCTGGCCGAGGTGTACGGCAGCGCGGACGCGAACGAGAAGTTCGTGCGCGATTTCGTCGCGGCCTGGGACAAGGTGATGAACCTCGACCGCTTCGACCTCGCGTGAATGTCGTGACGCGCTAGCGCAGTCACGTTGCAACGTGCAACGGCCGGTCGCGCGACCGGCCGTTTTTTCTTCCGATTCAAGGTCTTGTCGAAGGAGTGACGACCATGACGCAAATCATGCTGAACATGCGCGCCGCGTTCGCGGCGCCCGAGATGCGCACGCCGGCCGAGCTGGCGCGGCGCATCGTCGGTTTCGCGATCGTCGTCGGCGGTGCGGCCGAGCTGGTCGCGCAGGCGCTGCACGCGCTCGCGCCGATCGTCTCGAGTGCCGGCGGCTGAGCGCAGCGATTCGCTCGCCGCGCTAGACTGGCACGTGGCGAACGGATGCCGCGCGGTGCGGCATGCCGATTGCTCGACGCATTTTCGCCGGTTCAACATTTCGAATGAGGAGTCCCGAAGATGGCCAAGAAAGGTAACGCCACGCAGATCAACATCGGCATCAGCGACAAGGACCGCAAGAAAATCGCGGATGGCCTGTCGCGGCTGTTGGCCGATACGTTTTCGCTGTACCTGAAGACCCACAACTTCCACTGGAACGTCACGGGTCCGATGTTCAACACGCTGCACCTGATGTTCGAAGAGCAGTACAACGAACTGTGGCTCGCGGTCGACCTGGTCGCCGAGCGCATTCGCACGCTCGGCGTCGTCGCGCCGGGCACGTTCGGGGATTTCGCGAAGCTGTCGTCGGTGCCGGAGGCCAACGGCGTGCCGGCGGCCGAGGAGATGATCCGCCAGCTCGTCGAAGGCCACGAGACCGTCGTGCGCACCGCGCGCGAAATCTTCCCGATCGCCGATGCGGCGAGCGACGAACCGACCGCCGACCTGCTGACGCAGCGTCTGCAGACGCATGAAAAGACCGCGTGGATGCTGCGGTCGCTGCTCGCATAAGGCCGGTGCGGCCGGTCGCGCGCCGCGCGGCCGGCGTGAGCGGGTGTCCGGCGCCGATCCGGGGCCGGGTTGCCCGCATCGGATCGAATTCCGGCGAGCACGTGGCACACGCTCGCCACGCATCTGTCCCTTGATTGACACGCGGACTGCGCGGCCCGCCTGTAGCGGGCACGGGCGGCCAGCGCGCGGGTCGCGGCAGCGTGACGCGGGCCTGCCCGACATGACGTGAACCACCGCTCGGCTCTAAAATGCCGGGGTTATCTTCCCGGTGCTTCGCCATGCTTGCCCGCTTTCCCCTGTATCTGCGGCTCGTCCGGATGGACAAGCCGATCGGCAGCCTGCTGCTGCTCTGGCCGACGCTCAACGCACTGTGGATCGCGTCGGACGGCCATCCGCGCTGGCCGCTGCTCGCGATCTTCGTGCTCGGCACGCTGCTGATGCGCTCGGCCGGCTGCGCGATGAACGACTATGCCGACCGCGATTTCGACCGTCACGTGAAGCGCACGGCCGACCGGCCGCTGACGTCCGGCAAGATCCGCGCATGGGAAGCCGTCGCGATCGCGGTGGTGCTGGCCTTCATCTCGTTCCTGCTGATTCAGCCGCTCAATACGCTGACGAAAGAGCTGTCGGTCGTCGCGCTGTTCGTCGCGGGCTCGTATCCGTTCATGAAGCGTTTCTTCGCGATTCCGCAGGCGTATCTCGGCATCGCGTTCGGCTTCGGCATCCCGATGGCGTTCGCGGCCGTGCAGGACACGGTGCCGATGCTCGCGTGGGTGATGCTGATCGCGAACATCTTCTGGTCGGTCGCGTACGACACCGAATACGCGATGGTCGACCGCGACGACGACATCAAGATCGGCATTCGCACGTCCGCGCTGACGTTCGGCCGCTTCGACGTCGCGGCCGTCATGCTCTGCTATGCGGCGACGCTCGGCATCTATGTGTGGATCGGCGTGACGCTCGGCTTCGGCCTCGCGTACTGGGCCGGCTGGGCCGCGGCGGCCGGCTGCGCGCTGTATCACTACACGCTGATCAAGGACCGTGAGCGGATGCCGTGCTTCGCGGCGTTCCGGCACAACAACTGGCTCGGCGGCGTGCTGTTCGCGGGGATCGCCGCGCACTACCTGCTGGCGGGCACGGCAGGCAACTGAAGCGGCCGCGCGCCGGCGCGCGATGCCAACAAAAAAGCGGCCGAGGCCGCTTTTTTGTTGCCGGTGCCGGAAGCCCGGCGCAGCGCGCCGCGCTTACGCGCGGCCGAGCTCGTCACCCATTTCCTTCGCGCGTGCCTCGGCGGCCAGCGCGCCGCGCACGATCGCTTCCTTCACGCCCTGAGCGTCGAACGACGCGAGCGCGGCGGCCGTCGTGCCGCCCTTCGACGTCACGCGCTCGCGCAGCACGCTCGCCGGTTCGCCCGATTGCGCGGCGAGCTGCGCGGCACCCGCGAACGTCGCGACCGCGAGCGCGCGGCCCTGCTCGTCGTTCATGCCGAGGCGGCGCGCGGCTTCCTGCAGCGCTTCGATGAAATAGAACACGTAGGCCGGGCCGCTGCCCGAGATCGCGGTGACGGCATCGAGCTGCGCTTCGTCGTCGAACCAGACGATCTCGCCGACCGCGCCGAGCACGTTCGACGCGAGCTCGCGACCGGCCGCGTCGACGCCCGGCAGCGCGGCGAGGCCCGTCACGCCCATGCCGACCAGCGCGGGCGTGTTCGGCATCGTGCGCACGACGCGCGCGTAGTCGCCGAGCCAGCGGGCGAGGTCGGTGCCGCGGATGCCGGCCGCGATGCTGATCACGAGCTGCGACTTCAGATGCGGGGCGAGCGCCTGCGCGACGTCCTTCAGTACCTGCGGTTTCACCGCAAGCACGATCGCGTCGTAGCCTGCGAGCGCCGCATCGATGGCCGCGCCGGTGCGGATACCGAATTGCTGCGCGGCGCGCGCGCGGACGTCCTCGTTGACGTCGATGGCATACAGGCCGTCAGCGGCGACGCCGCGCTTGATCAGGCCGCCGATCAGGGCCGCGGCCATGTTGCCGCCGCCAATGAATGCGATTTTCATGGTGTCGAATTGAGCAGGAGAGTGAACGGAAAGGCGGAACCGGGGGGCGCTCAGTGCGAATAGTCGCGTGCGCCGAAGAGCGCGGTGCCGACGCGCACGATCGTCGCGCCTTCGAGCACCGCGGCCTCGAGATCGGCGGACATGCCCATCGACAACGTGTCGAGCGGCAGGCCGTCGGCGCGCAGCGTATCGAACAGCGCACGCAGCGCACGATGCGGCGCGCGCTGCGCGTCGGTGTCGCCGGCCGGTTCGGGAATCGCCATCAGGCCGCGCAGGCGCAGCGTCGGCAGCGCGGCGACCGCGCGCGCGACTTCGGCCACGTCGGCCGGCGCGACGCCGCTCTTGGACGCCTCGCCGCTGATGTTCACCTGCACGCACACGTTGAGTGGCGGCAGGTGCGCGGGGCGCTGTTCGGCGAGGCGCTGCGCGATCTTCAGCCGGTCGACCGAATGGACCCAGTCGAACCGTTCGGCCACCGGGCGCGTCTTGTTCGATTGCAGCGGCCCGATGAAATGCCATTCGAGCCCGGTGCGCAGATCCGCGAGCGCGTCGATCTTGTCGATCGATTCCTGCACGTAGTTTTCGCCGAACGCGCGTTGTCCGGCCGCATGCGCGGCGCGCACGTCGTCGGCGGGAAACGTCTTCGACACGGCGAGCAGCGAGACGGTGGCGGGATCGCGGCCGGCCGCGCGGGCGGCGTCGGCGATGCGGCGGTGAACGGAGTCGAGACGGGCGGCGAAATCGGACATGACGGGCACGGAAGCAGGCACGAGAAGCGGATACCACGGCGGATACGGCAGCGGATGCGGCACGGCACGCGTCGCATCGATTCGCCCATTATACGGACGGGATGCCATGCGCGACCGGCCGAACCGGCGCCCCGCTAGCCGTACAGCAGATGCTCGACGAGCTGGATCCAGTGCGCGACCGGAATCTGCGTGCCGCTCTGCAGGTGCGCGATGCAGCCGACGTTGCCGGACACGATCATCTGCGGCTCGAGTGCCTGCAGCTTCAGCAGCTTCTGCTTGCGCAGCCGGTACGACAGCGATGGCTGCGTCAGCGAATAGGTGCCGGCCGACCCGCAGCACAGGTGGCTGTCGGCCGGCAGCCGCACCTCGATGCCGAGCGTCTCGAGCAGGCGCTCGACCTTGCCGCGCGACTGCTGGCCGTGCTGCAGCGTGCACGGCGGGTGGTACGCGACGGTATGGATCGCGCGGCGCCGCGCGAGCGTCGCGATCTCGGCCTCGAACGCGAGCAGCACGTCGGAGATGTCGCGCGTCAGCGCAACGATGCGCTGCGCCTTTTCCGCATAGGCCGGATCGTCACGCAGCAGGTGCGCATATTCGAGCACCGTCGCGCCGCAGCCCGATGCGTTCATGACGATCGCTTCGGCACCTTGCTCGATATACGGCCACCACGCGTCGATGTTGCGGCGTGCGTCGTCGAGCGCTTCGTCGTGATAGTTCAGGTGCAGGCGGATCGCGCCGCAGCAGCCCGCGTCGGGCGCGACGATCGTCTCGACGCCGAGTGCGTCGAGCACGCGCGCGGTCGCGATGTTGATGTTCGGCAGCATCGACGGCTGCACGCAGCCGCCGAGCATCAGCATCTTGCGCGGATGCGTGCGCTGCGGCCATTCGAGCAGCCGCTGGCGTGGCGGTACCTTGTCGCGCAGCCGTTTCGGCAACAGCGGCCGCACGTGCTGGCCGAGCCGCATGACCGGCGAGAACAGCGCCGCGTTCGGCACGAGGCTCGCGAGCACGCGGCGCAGGAGCCGCTGCTGTACCGGGCGCTGCACCTGTGCCTCGACGTGCTTGCGGCCGATCTCGACGAGCCGCCCGTACTGGACACCCGACGGGCAGGTCGTCTCGCAGCTGCGGCAGGTGAGGCAGCGATCGAGGTGCTGCTGCGTGCTGCGCGTGACGGGCGCGCCTTCGACCATCTGCTTGATCAGGTAGATGCGCCCGCGCGGGCCGTCGAGTTCGTCGCCGAGCAACTGATAGGTCGGGCACGTCGCGGTACAGAAGCCGCAATGCACGCACTTGCGCAGGATCGCGTCGGCCTCGTCGCCGTCGGGCGTATTGCGGATGAAATCGGCGAGGTTGGTTTGCATCGAGATCAGGGTTTGTTTACACAGGCAACGCGCATGCGTTGCCACAAATTAAACAATTCATGTCACGGGAATGCCCGAGATCGCCCGGATGGCGTCGTCGCTCATCCCTTTGGGGGACCAGCGATTCAGGGCATTCGCATGTGCGTTCCATATGTCAGCACCCTAAAGATCGGGGTAGAGCCGGCCGCGGTTGAAGATGCGTGCGGGATCGAACGCAGCCTTCAGCCCGCGGTGAATCTTCATCAGCGGCGCGGGCAGCGGCGTGAACACGCCCGCGCTGCGGTCGTAGGTGTCACCCGCGCGGAACAGCGTCGCATGGCCGCCAGCCTGCTTCGCGCTCATGCGCACCGTCTGCGCATCGGCGTCGGTGATCCACCAGCGCTGCGCGCCGCCCCATTCCATCAGCTGGGTGCCGGGCAGGTGCATCGGTTCGGTGATCGACGGCAGCGCGAGGCGCCACAGCGCATAGCCGGGCGGGACGCCGTTGAAGAACGGATCGGCATGCTCGCGCAGGCCGGCCCAGAAGCGCTCGGCCTCGACCGCGTCGACGACTTCGCCGCCGAGCAGCGTCTTCGCCGATTTCACGGCGGCCTCGGCGCCCGACAGCCGCAGCACCAGCGTGCCGTTGCGCCACGCGCTCGCGCTGACGGGCAGCGGATGGCCGCCCCATTCGTTGAGCTTGCGCACCGCGTCGGTCGCGGTCATCTCGAACTTCAGCGTGACTTCGGCGACCGGCACCGGCAGCACCTTGATCGACAGCTCGAGCATCAGCCCGAGCGTGCCGAGCGAGCCGGCCATCAGGCGCGACACGTCGTAGCCGGCGACGTTCTTCACGACCTGGCCGCCGAAGCGCAGCAGCTCGCCGCGCCCGTTCATCAGCGTGACGCCGAGCACGAAATCGCGCGGGGCGCCGCAGGTCGCGCGGCGCGGGCCCGCGAGGCCGGCCGCGATACAACCGCCGACGGTAGCCGTGCGGCCGAAGTGCGGCGGCTCGAACGGCAGCATCTGGCCGCACTCGGTGAGGGCGGTTTCAAGCTGAGCGAGCGGCGTGCCCGCGCGGACCGTGACGACGAGTTCGGCCGGGTCGTATGACACGATGCCCTGCAACGCGCGCGTGTCGAGTATTTCGCCGTCCAGCGCCTGGCCGTACCAGTCCTTGGTGCCGCCGCCGCGAATCCGCAGCGGCCGGCCGTCGGCACTGGCGGCGCGGATGCGCTCGGCCCATCCGGCGACGATGTCGTCCTCTTCCATGTTCCGTTGCTATCTCGTCTTGTTGTCCGGTCGATTGTACCGGGGTGGCGCGAATCCACATCGCGACTATCCCTAAGCCCCGTATCACGAAGGCATGCAGGCGCCGCCGCGCGGATGGCCGGCGCGCGGGCAGGGCGGTACGTCGCGGCCCGCGCGTCGGCACGGGCCGCGCCGCCGCGCGGCGCTCAGAAGCGCGGCAGGTCGGGGTGCGGCAGCAGCCCCCCGCGCACGTGCTGGCGACCGTATTCCGCGCAGCGCGCACGGGTCGGAATGCCTTTGTCGGGGTTCAGCAGCCCGGCCGGATCGAACGCGCGCTTGACCGCGAAGAACGCGTCGCGCTCCTGCGGCGAGAACTGTACGCACATCGAATTGAGCTTTTCGATGCCGACGCCGTGCTCGCCCGTCACGCTGCCGCCGAATTCCACGCAGCATTCGAGGATTTCCGCGCCGAATTGCTCGGCGCGGTGCAACTCGTCCGGATCGTTCGCGTTGTAGAGGATCAGCGGATGCATGTTGCCGTCGCCGGCATGGAACACGTTGATGCAGCGCAATCCGTATTGCGTCTCGAGCTGCTCGATGCGCGCGAGCAGCGGGCCGATCGCGCGGCGCGGCACGGTGCCGTCCATGCAGTAATAATCGGGGGAAATGCGCCCGGCGGCCGGAAACGCGTTCTTGCGGCCCGACCAGTAGCGCAGCCGCTCGCTTTCGTTGCGCGAGACCTGGATGCGCGTCGCGCCATGCTCGCGCAGCACGGCCGTCATGCGCACGACTTCCTCCGCGACTTCCTCCGGCGTGCCGTCCGATTCGCACAGCAGGATCGCCTTCGCGTCGAGGTCGTAGCCCGCGTGCGTGAACGCCTCGACGGCCTGGGTGGCCGGCTTGTCCATCATCTCGAGCCCGGCCGGGATGATGCCCGACGCGATGATCGCGGCGACCGCCTCGCCGCCCTTCACGACATCGTCGAAGCTCGCCATCACGAGCTGCGCGGTCTGCGGTTTCGGGATCAGTTTCAACGTGACCTCGGTGACGATCGCGAACATCCCTTCGCTGCCGATCATCACCGCGAGCAGGTCGAGGCCCGGCGTGTCGAGGCCGAGCGAGCCGAATTCGACGATCTCGCCGTCGATCGTGACCGCGCGCACGCGCATGACGTTGTGCACGGTCAGCCCGTATTTCAGGCAGTGGACGCCGCCGGAATTTTCCGCGACGTTGCCGCCGATCGTGCAGGCGATCTGCGACGAAGGATCAGGTGCGTAGTACAGCCCGTAAGGCGCGGCGGCTTCCGAAATCGCGAGGTTGCGCACGCCGGGCTGCACGGTGGCCGTGCGCGCGTACGGATCGACCTCGACGATGCGCGTGAAGCGCGCGAGCGACAGCACGACGCCGTTGCCGATCGGCAGCGCGCCGCCCGACAGGCTCGTGCCCGCGCCGCGCGGCACGATCGGCACTTCCATGCGGCGGCAGATCTGCACGATCCGCTGCACCTGCGATTCGGTTTCGGGCAGCGCGACCGCGAGGGGCAGGCGCCGGTACGCGGACAGGCCGTCGCATTCGTACGGCGCGGTGTCTTCGTCGCGGAACAGCAGGCAATGCGTCGGCAGCACGGCCATCAGCGCCTGCACGACTTCGCGCTGGCGCTGCGCGCGGGTCGCGCTCGACAGTTCGACGGAAGCGTTCATTGGGTCTCCTGCGGCGGCGCGGCGGCGCGCCGCCGTGTCAGCACGTGAAGATCTTGCCGGGATTCATCAGGTTGCGCGGATCGAGCGCGAGCTTGATCGCGCGCATCGCGTCGATCGCGTTGTCGCCGTGCTCCTTCGGCAGGAAGCGCATCTTGTGCAGCCCGACGCCGTGTTCGCCGGTGCAGGTGCCGCCGAGGCGCAGCGCGCGTTCGACGATCCGGTCGTTGATGCGTTCGGCTTCGTCGATTTCCTCGGGCTTGTCGGGATCGATCAGGATCGCGACGTGGAAATTGCCGTCGCCGACGTGGCCGACGATCGGGCAGGGCAGCGAC
Source organism: Burkholderia sp. B21-005 (assembly GCF_020843965.1). Classification (NCBI taxonomy): domain Bacteria; kingdom Pseudomonadati; phylum Pseudomonadota; class Betaproteobacteria; order Burkholderiales; family Burkholderiaceae; genus Burkholderia; species Burkholderia sp. B21-005. The sequence goes on from NZ_CP086301.1 coordinate 677,624, forward strand.
GACGCGCGCAGGTCGACTTCGGTCTCCTCGACGCACGCGGCGAGCTGCGAGATCGGCACGCACACGTCGGTCGTCACCGCGCGGCAGCCGGGTTTCAACTGCAGCATCGCGAAGTACGCATTGTGGCGCGCGGCCCAGAGCCGCGTGCGATCCTCGGGGCGGGTCGCCCATTCGAAGCCCTGGCCGTTGTTCTGGCCCGCGAGCGCCTGCACGAGCTCGGCTTGTTCCTTCACGCCGGCTTCGGTGCCGTGGAATTCGAAGAACAGCGTCGGCGCTTCGGCGAGTGTCAGGTTCGAGTGGCGGTTGATCGAGCGCACCGCGAGCGAATCGACGAATTCGACGCGCGCGATCGGCACGCCGATCTGGATCGTCTCGATCACGGTGCGCACCGCGTCGCCCATCGACGGGAACGTGCAGATCGCGGCCGACACGGCTTCGGGCAGCGGATGCAGGCGCAGCGTGATCTCGGTGATCACGCCGAGCGTGCCTTCGGAGCCGACGAACAGGCGCGTGAGGTCGTAGCCGGCCGACGACTTGCGCGCGCGCGAGCCTGTCTTCACGACGCGGCCGTCGGCGAGCACGGCGCTCAGGCCGAGCACGTTCTCGCGCATCGTCCCGTAGCGCACGGCGTTGGTGCCCGACGCGCGGGTCGCGGTCATCCCGCCGATGCTGGCGTCGGCGCCCGGATCGATCGGGAAGAACAGGCCGGTGTCGCGCAGCGCTTCGTTGAGCGCCTTGCGCGTGATGCCCGGTTCGACCGTGACCGTCAGGTCTCCCGCGTTGATCGACAGCACGCGGTTCATTTCCGACAGGTCGAGCGATACGCCGCCGCGCACGGCGAGCAGGTGGCCTTCGAGCGACGAGCCGGCGCCGTACGGAATCAGCGGCACACTGTAGAGCGCGCACAGCGACACGACTTCGCGGACTTCATCCGCGCTGCGGGCGAACACGACGACGTCGGGGAGTTGCGGATCGAATGGCGATTCGTCGCGGCCGTGATGGGTGCGGACGGCGTCGGCGGTCGACACGCGCTCGCCGAAGGCGGCGCGCAGCGCATCGAGCATCGCGGGCGGGAGGGGGCGGCGCGTGGCGGCCGGCGTGTCGGGGTGATTCACTCGTGTCTCCTGACGGCTGCTTGTCAAACTTTCAGTTCATTCTACGCTGCAACGTCCGCTGCGGCCCCCGCCGCGGGCTGCGATAATCGCGTACCAACCCAACCGGGCCGCGTCGCGGCCGCGCACGAGAGGACATTCGCATGGGCCACCGCTTGAGCAAGATCGCCACGCGCACGGGTGACGACGGCACCACCGGCCTCGGCGACGGCCGCCGCATCGGCAAGGACGACACGCGGATCGCCGCGATCGGCGACGTCGACGAACTGAACTCGACGCTCGGCGTGTTGCTTGCCGAGCCGCTTCCGGACGACGTCCGCACCGCGCTCGTCACGATCCAGCACGACCTGTTCGATCTGGGCGGCGAGCTGTGCATCCCCGGCCATGGAGTGCTCGACGACACGCACCTCGCGCGCCTCGACCGGTGGCTGGCCGACTACAACGCGACGCTGCCGCCGCTGAAGGAATTCATCCTGCCGGCCGGCTCGCGCGCGGCGTCGCTTGCGCACGTGTGCCGGACGGTGTGCCGCCGTGCCGAGCGCTCGATCGTCGCGCTCGGGCGCACCGACACGCTCAATGATGCGCCACGGCGTTACGTGAACCGCCTGTCGGATCTGCTGTTCGTGCTGGCGCGCGTGCTGAACCGCGCGGACGGCGGCTCGGACGTGCTGTGGGAGCGCGGGCGCGTGCGCTGACGCCCGGCAGCGTTTTCCGCACTGCGACAATTTGCCCGAGGGGCGCTGGTTTTTTAAAGATGTATTGTGTGAGCATGTTTAACGGAGAACGAACATGACCCACATCACCGCTGACCAGATGGCCCGTGTGAAGGCCACCGCCCCCGTCCTTGCCGAGCACGGCGCGACGATCACGAAGCATTTCTATCAGCGCATGTTCGCGCGTCATCCGGAACTGAAGAACCTGTTCAACCAGACGCACCAGAAGACCGGCAGCCAGCCGGAAACGCTCGCGAAGGCGGTCTACGCGTATGCCGCGAACATCGACAACCTCGGTGCGCTGGGCGGCGCGGTGTCGCGCATCTCGCACAAGCACGCGAGCCTCAATATCCGGCCGGAACATTACCCGATCGTCGGCGAGAACCTGCTCGCGTCGATCGTCGAAGTGCTCGGCGACGCGGTCGACGCGGAAACGCTCGAAGCCTGGCGCGTCGCATACGGCCAGCTCGCGCAGATCATGATCGGCGCCGAGGCCGACCTGTACGCGAACGCCGCATGGAGCGGCTTCCGCCCGTTCAAGGTTGCCCGCAAGGTGCGCGAAAGCGACGAGATCACGTCGTTCTACCTGACCCCCGCCGACGGCGGCGACGCGCCGAAGTTCGAGCCGGGCCAGTACATCTCGGTGAAGCGCTTCGTCGGCGACCTGGGGGTCGACCAGCCGCGCCAGTACAGCCTGTCCGACGCGCCGCACGGCAAGTGGCTGCGCATTTCGGTGAAGCGCGAAGCCGGCAGGCCGGAAGCGATCCCGGCCGGCAAGGTGTCGACGCTGATGCACGACGGCGTGGAAGAGGGCGCGATCGTCGAAGTGACCGCGCCGATGGGCGACTTCTCGCTGAAGCGCGACGCCGAGACGTCGGTCGTGCTGATCTCGGGCGGTGTCGGCATCACGCCGATGATGTCGATGGCGTCGACGCTGATCGCCGAAGGCAGCAAGCGCGAAGTGCGGTTCGTGCACGCATGCCGTTCGGGCGCGGTACACGCGTTCCGCGACTGGCTGAACGACGCGGCGCGCGAGCACGCGAACGTGAAGCGCACGGTGCTGTACGAGCTGGTCGGCCCGAACGACCGTACCGGTGTCGATCACGACCTCGAAGGGCGCCTGACGCCGGAACGCGTGAAGCAGCATGCGCTGGTGCCGGATGCCGACTACTACATTTGCGGCCCGATCGAGTTCATGAAGGCGCAACGTGATGCGCTCGTCGCCCTGGGCGTCGCGCCGGAGCGTGTGAACACCGAGATCTTCGGCTCGGGCGCGCTCGAGTGATGCGCGAACGGACGATCTCAGGCCAGTAAAAAAGCCCGGCGCGAGCCGGGCTTCGATTTTGTCGCGTGCATGACGATGTCAGGCACGCAGCATCAGCGTGGAGTGATAGCGCCACACTTTCGGATCGGCGCTGACGAGCGGCATGCCTTCATGGAGTGCCTGCGCGACCATCACGCGGTCGAACGGATCGGCATGATCTGGAAAATCCGGCAGCGCGGCGACTCCCTCAACATGATCGCTGCTGATCGGCAACTCGGTAAAACCTGCGAGCCGGAACGCCGAACGTGCATCGCGCGGATGGACGGGCAGATTGCCTTTGCGATATTTGATCGCGATTTCCCAGATGGATGCGGCGCTGACGTACAGCGTGTTCTCGGGGTGCTCGATCAACGCGACCGCAGTCGCGGAAAGTTGCGGCGCGCCTTCAGCCGCCCATAGTGCGATGTGCGTATCGAGCAGCAGCTTCATGGTGCGAGTCCCCGTTCCGAGCTGGCATCAAAGTCGGAAGCGATCGATTCGTCGCCGGCATTGAATGCCTCGACGGTTGTCGGGATGTTCAGCCCGGCAAGCAATTGACGGGCGGCGCCGATCCGCTTCGGCGCCGCGTAAGGAACGATTCGGGCAACGGGATGGCCATTGCGGGCGATCACGACTTCTGACTCGCGCCCCAATTCAATCGCTTCGACGAGGCTTGAGAGCCGCGACTTGGCATCGTGCATGTTGACGGTCGGCATGGCCGCTCCCTGGTTAGCTAGATGATATTAGCTAGTTTAACAGAGTGAAATGACGGCCGCAGGCTGACCGCATGGCCAACCCGCCGGCAGGCGGGCCATGGCGGTTCAGCCCGTTCACGTCCGTCAGTTCCCGCTGCCGCGCGCGACGCGGCGTGCCTTCACCGATTCCGCGAGGCCTTCGAGCACCTTCACGCTGTCGTCCCACGCGATGCACGCGTCGGTGATGCTCTGGCCGTAGGTCAGCGGGCAGCCTTCCTTCAGGTCCTGACGCCCTTCGACGAGGTGCGACTCGATCATCACGCCGACGATGCGCTCGTCGCCGGCCGCGATCTGGCGGCCGATGTCCGCGCACACGGGAATCTGGTTCTCGTGCTTCTTCGAGCTGTTCGCGTGGCTCGCGTCGATCATCAGGCGCGCGGCGAGGCCGGCCTTGCCGATGTCCGCGCACGCGGCGTTCACGCTGTCCGCGTCGTAGTTCGGCGTTTTGCCGCCGCGCAGGATCACGTGGCAGTCCTCGTTGCCGGCCGTCGACACGATCGCCGAGTGGCCGCCCTTGGTCACCGACAGGAAATGGTGCGGCTGCGATGCGGCCTTGATCGCGTCGACCGCGATCTTCACGTTGCCGTCGGTGCCGTTCTTGAAGCCGACCGGGCACGACAGCCCCGACGCGAGCTCGCGGTGCACCTGCGACTCGGTCGTGCGCGCGCCGATCGCGCCCCACGAGATCAGGTCGGCGATGTACTGCGGGCTGATCATGTCGAGGTATTCGGTCGCGGCCGGCAGCCCCATCTCGTTGATCTGCAGCAGCAGTTCACGCGCGGTGCGCAGTCCTTCGTTGATCTTGAAGCTGTTGTCCAGGTGCGGATCATTGATGAGCCCCTTCCAGCCGACCGTCGTGCGCGGCTTCTCGAAGTACACGCGCATCACGATTTCCAGCTCGCCCTTGAAGCGCTCGCGCTCCTTCACGAGCCGCCCCGCGTACTCGATCGCCGCCTTCGTATCGTGGATCGAGCACGGCCCGATCACGACGATCAGCCGGTCGTCCATCCCGTGCAGGATGCGGTGCATCGACTGGCGCGAGTGGTAGATCAGCTCGGACGCGGCCTCGGAGCACGCGAATTCGCGGATCAGGTGAGCGGGCGGCGTCAGTTCCTTGAGTTCGCGAATGCGGACGTCGTCGGTGTTATGCGGGGGCATGCTGTTTTCTCCTGTGTCGACCGGCGTTCGTGCTTCAGCACTGACTCCGGCCCCATGCAAAGCTGTTGAGGGCGCCGACCAAGTACTACGCGTGCGGCAAATTCATCGATTCGGGCAATTCAGGGGTGTCGGCCGGGGCCGCGGGACCGCTGCGGCGGCGACCGGCTGGCGAAGGGCGAAAAAAAACCGCCGGGTTCGCCGGCGGTTTTTCGGGAATTTCGGTTGCGCTTTACGCGCCATCAACCCTCTCGATCCGCCAGCGGTCTGAGATGCCAAAAAAAGTAAAAATAAAACTTGGCGGACATGACGGAGATTCGGTTCGTCAAAAAAGTTGATTCGGAATTTATACCCCGTCGCCGTGCGGCTGGCAACCGGGGATGTCAAAAAATGCGGACAATCCGCGCGTTTTATTCAAAATGCGCGGATTGTCTGCGTCGTGATGCGGTTATGCCGTACCGCCGACCGTCATCTTGTCGATCCGCAGGGTCGGTTGGCCGACGCCGACCGGCACGCTCTGGCCTTCCTTGCCGCACACGCCGACGCCCGAGTCGAGCGACATGTCGTTGCCGATCATGCTCACGTACTTCAGCGATTCCGGGCCGCTGCCGATCAGCGTCGCGCCCTTCACCGGGTAGGTGACCTTGCCGTTTTCGATCATGTACGCCTCGGACGCCGAGAACACGAACTTGCCGTTCGTGATGTCGACCTGGCCGCCGCCGAAGTTCACCGCGTACAGGCCGTTCTTCACCGACGCGATGATTTCCTGCGGATCCTTGTCGCCGTTGAGCATGTACGTGTTGGTCATGCGCGGCATCGGCAGCGCCGCGTACGATTCGCGCCGCGCGTTGCCGGTGACGGGCATCTTCATCAGGCGCGCGTTCAGCGTGTCCTGGATGTAGCCCTTCAGGATGCCGTCCTCGATCAGCGTCGTGCATTGCGTCGGATTGCCTTCGTCGTCGATGTTCAGCGAGCCGCGGCGGTTCGGCAGCGTGCCGTCGTCGACCACCGTCACGCCCTTCGCGGCGACCTGCTCGCCGATGCGGCCGGCGAACGCCGACGAACCCTTGCGGTTGAAGTCGCCCTCGAGACCGTGGCCGATCGCCTCGTGCAGCAGCACGCCCGGCCAGCCCGGCCCGAGCACGACCGTCATCGCGCCGGCCGGCGCGGGGCGGGCGTCGAGGTTCACGAGCGCGGCGTGCACGGCGTCGTCGACGTAGCGCGACAGCACGTCGTCGGTGAAGTAAGCGTAGTCGAAGCGCCCGCCGCCGCCGCCGGAGCCGATCTCGCGGCGGCCGTTCTGCTCGGCGATCACCGTGACCGACACGCGCACGAGCGGGCGGATGTCGGCCGCGAGCGCGCCGTCGCTGCGCGCGACCAGCACGACATCGTATTCGCCGGCGAGGCCCGCCATCACCTGCGTGACGCGCGGGTCGCGCCCGCGCGCCATCTGCTCGATGCGCTCGAGCAGCTTGACCTTGGCGGTCGCGTCGAGCGACGCGAGCGGATCGGACGGCAGGTACAGGTCGCGGCCCGAGATGCCCGTCAGCGACGTCGCGGCCTTGATCTTCTGGCGGCCGCCGCCGGCCGCCGCGATCGCCTTGGTGGCCGCGGCCGCCTGCGCGATGGCTTCCGGCGACAGGTCGTCCGAGTAAGCGAACGCGGTGCGGTCGCCCGCGACCGCGCGCACGCCGACGCCCTGGTCGATGCTGAAGCTGCCCGACTTCACGATGCCTTCCTCGAGGCTCCACGCTTCGCTGCGGGTCGCCTGGAAGTACAGGTCCGCGTAGTCGACGCGATGCGTGAAGATGTCGGCGATCGTGCGCGTGAGCAGGCTCTCGTCGAGGCCGTACGGCGTGAGGAGGATGTCCTTCGCCAGCGCAAGATTGCGGATGCCGGGTTCGATGATGTTCATGCGGGTATCGAGGGTTCTCAAAAAGTTGTCGGGTGCGTTCTGGGCAGATGGGTTGGCCGGGCGGCGTTTCAAGCGCCGGGGCGGTTCAGCGGGTCAGGCCAGCACGCGATGCCGCCACGCGGGCAGGCTCTGGCGCACGTCGGCGATACGCTGCGGATCGAGCGCGCCGGTCACGACGCTCGCGCCTTCGTCGCGGACCGCGACGATCTCGCCCCACGGGTCGATCAGCATGCTGTGGCCCCAGGTGCGCCGGCCGTTCTCGTGCTTGCCGCCCTGCGCGGCCGCGAGCACGTAGCATTGGTTCTCGACGGCCCGCGCGCGCAGCAGCATTTCCCAGTGCGCGCGACCCGTCGTATAGGTAAACGCCGACGGCACGACGATCAGCGCGCAGTCGCCCATCCTGCGATACAGCTCCGGAAAGCGCAGATCGTAACAGACCGACAGGCCGACCCGCCCGAACGGCGCGTCGAACGTGACGACCGTCTCGCCCGCGCGGATCGTGCGCGCCTCGTCGAACGATTCGTCGCCTTTCTCGAAGTTGAACAGGTGGATCTTGTCGTAGCGGGCCGCCTCCTGGCCGCTCGGATCGAACACGAGCGTCGTGTTCAGCACGCGATCGGGTTCCGGCGCCTTCAGCGGCAGCGTGCCGCCGATCACCCAGATGCCGTGACGGTGCGCGGCCTGCGCGAGAAACTGCTGGATCGGACCGTCGCGGTAGGGTTCGGCGAGCGCGAGCTTGTCGGTGTCGCGGTGGCCCATGAAGCAGAAATACTCGGGCAGCAGCACGAGCTGGGCGCCGTCGCCGGCCGCTTCCGCGATCAGGCGGCCGGCTTCGGCGAGATTGCGCGTGACGTCCGGCGTGCTCACCATCTGCAGCGCGGCGACCCGAAAGGGCGTGGCGGAACGGGTGTGATCGGTCATCGCAGGATCGGTTGCGTCATAAATAGGGTGCGGCCCGGCACCCTGCGCGCGTCAATGGCTCGCCGCATCGGCCGGACCGTGATTCATCTTACCCTGATCGCCCCGCACCCGCTCGATGTGCGGATGCGCCCACGAGCCCGTGATCGCGTAGTCGAGCGCGAACGCGTGCGACAGCGTCTGAGACAGCGCGTAGTTCGCGGCCAGCACGCCGACGCCGAGCAGCGGATTGATGATTGCGGCCGCGATCGCCGCCGTGCCGGCGCCGATCTTCGGCGCGACGTGCGCGTGCAGGTCCTGCGTCTCGGCGCCGAGGTCGACCGCGCCGCGCACCGTCACGTTCGCCGGCGCCGTCGTCATCGAGAAGTCGTCGGTGCGCGCGATCCCGTTCGAGATCCGGCTGGTGCCCGTGATCTTGTCGAACGGCAGCCCCTTGCCGACCACGTCGCGGAAATTCAGTGTCAGGAAGCGCGCGAGACTCTGCAGGCTCAGCACGCCGAGCAGTTTCGCGGCACCCGGATCGACCTTCAGGATCTGGCCGTGCTCGAGATCGACCGCGACCTGGCCGCCGAGCGACGGCAGATCGACCGCGGTGGGGCCGCCGCGCCAGCCGACCTTGCCGGTCACCGTGCCGTGGCCGTTCGCGACCGTGCGCGGCAGGCCGACGAGATCGAGCAGCGCGCCCGCGTTGCCGATGTCGAGCTTGAAGTCGAACACGCTGCGACGCGGCGCGTCGTTTTCGTCGACGCCGCTGGCGAGCGCCCGGCGCGAGGTGCGCCAGTTGCCGGTCGCCGTCAGCTTCGCCGCCGGGTTCGCCAGCTCGAGCTTGTCGAGCTGCCACACCGGCGCGCCGTCCTCGTCGATGTTGCGCGCATTGACGACGAGCCGGCCGATGTCGTGATCGCGCGCGACGACCTGGTCGACGATCAGGTCGACCGACGGCATCGGCCGGTCGGTCGGCGTCGGCAGGTTCATCGCGCGGCCGACGAGGTCGTGCTGCGCGCTTTGCGGAATCACGAGCTTCGCGAGCCGCGCGTTCAGCACGCCCGCGCCGTTGTGGCCGCCGCCCTGCGCCCACGACAGGTAGCCCGAGACCTGGTTCGACGCGATGTTCGCCTGCCACAGCTCGTCGACGTGCGACGCGCCGATGATCACGTTTTCCCAGTTGCGCTTGAGCAGCTTCAGCGTGCCGAAGTGAAGCGCGAAGCGCTTCGGCGTGAAGCTCGCGACGTCGATGCGCGGCGCGGCCTGCCCCGGTGCGCGCGGCGTGTCGTGCGGCAGCGTGCGGGCCAGTGCGAGCCATGCGTCGGCGTCCAGTTCGTCGACGTCGACGGCGGCGCTCACGCCGTCCTGCGGCAGGTCGGGCATCCGGTGGATGCCCATCGCGCCGCGCACCGCGCGCAGCGGCTGGCCGCGCGTCGCGTCGAGCAGATAGGTCGCGGACACGGGGCCGAGCGTCAGGTCGGCATGTTCGAGGCGCTTGCCGTCCACCTCGGCGGCCGGCTGCAGCGTGAAGCGGAACGGCATCGGCGTGCCGGCCGGTTTCGCGAACGGCGCGGGGAAGTTCAGCGCGACGCCCGTCAGGTCGGAACGCGCGCTGACCTCCGGCAGGCGGCCCGGCGCGCCACGCACGGCGACCTGGTACGGCGCGTCGCCGACCACATGCTCGAGCAGCGCCGCGGCCGTGCCGCGCAGGTTCAGGCCGCGCGCGGCGTCGAGCGCGAGCTTGCCGTCGACGTCCACCGCGTACGGGCCATGCGACTGGAAGTTGCCGTTCGCGCGCACCGGGCCGCCGAGGAAGCGCCCCGAGAGATTGTGCAGCGACGCGCCGGCCTCGCTGAACCGCACGCTGCCGCGCAGTGCGGACAGCGGCGGCACGCCGTCGGTCGACAGCGTGTTGCCGCCGAACGCGAGGGCGCCTTCGACGTGCGTATGCGGATGCGGCACGTGCTGCGGAATCGTGATCTTCAGCGCGAGCGACGCAGGCCCCTGCGCGTCGATCCGCTGGCCGATGTGCCCGCTCATCGTGCCGAGCGAGCTGTTGTCCGCGTAGTCGATCAGGTCCGCGAGCGGGCCTTGCGCATGGCCGTCGATGATGAGCGGCGACTTCGACGGGTTGCCGAGATCGTCGATCCGGCCGGCCACCTGGGTCAGCGCGACGCGCTTGTAGCGCGCGCGGGCGATGTCGAAGCGCAGCTTGTTCTGCGCGAGCTCGAACACGCCGTCGATCCCGTCGAGTGCCGGCCAGACGCTCGGCGTGCCGTTCGCGAGCTTGCGCGGCGGGTACGGCGTCGGCTCGAAGCGCCCGCCGGTGAACGGCGCGACGATATGGAACACGCCGGCATCCGGCTCGTGTTCGAACGGGAATTTCTCGAGCGGGCCGCGCGCGACGATCGACGCGCCCTTGGTCACCTGGCCGTCCTGCAGCGCATGGCCGAGATACTCGCGCAGGCGTTCGGACATCCCGGTCGGCAGGTAGCGTGGAATGCGCGCCACCGACGCGCGCGCGAAATCCGCGCGCAGGTCGAGCGAACCGCGGCCGTGGCCGGGGTTCGTGTACGAGCCCGACACCGCGATCTCGGCATCGGGGTTCGAGACGAACAGGTCGGGCAACGTGACGTCGACGCGCGCGTGCTTGTCGCCCGGCGCCGGCGTGATCACCCATTTCGCGTTGCCGCGCAGCCGGTCGAAGGTCAGGCGCGGCTGGTCGAATTCGCCGGGCACCGTGACCGCGGCGTTGACCGTGTCGAAGTGCGCGCTGCCGCCGGTTTCCTTCGCATCGATGCGGCCCCACAAATTCTCGACGCCCGGCCAGCCGGCGCGCGGGTGACCGCGCGGGGACAGGCCCGGCGGCGGCTCCTGCGCGGCGACGCTGATGCCCTGCAGATCGCCGAGGAAGCGGTAGCGCACGATCGGCGCGGCGCCCATGCGCCGCTCTTCGTCGGCAAGGTCGGGCCGCGCCGGCTTCGCGCGTTCGACCTCGATGTGGTAGTTCGACACCATCCCGCGCGGGTCGAGCTTGATCAGCTCGTTGCGCAGGCGTGCCGGCAGCGGCAGCCCGCGGATGAACTCGCTGAGGATGCCGAGATCGACGCGGTCGCCGACGACGCTCAGCAGTTGGCCCTGGTCGGCGGCCGGTACACGGTAGCGGGCGGTCAGCGTCGACAGCGCGAGCGAGCGGGCGAGCGGCGTGCCGTCCGGCAGCGGCGGCTGCCCGAGCTCCGCGTTGAAGCGCGTCAGGTGCAGCGTGTAGTCGCGGCCGGCATTCAGCGCCATGTCCCAGCCGAACCCGACCGTCGGCACGTCGAGGCGCGGCTGGGTCGGCCGCACGCGCAGCACGACGTCGGCGCCTTGCAGGTCGCCGCCCGCGGAGCGCAGGTGGCCGTCCTGGAAGGTCGCCCAGATCGCGTTGTCGATCCGGCCCGCATGGATCGTCAGCGGGATGTCGAGATACCGGCCGAGGGTCTGCAGGTCGACCGGGCCGGTCGACAGGTACGCGTCGCCGGTCCAGTTCGTCGGCTTGCCGATCGGCGCGAGCGGCTTGTGCCGGAAGCGCGCGCGGAAATCGAGCGGGCCGAGCAGCAGCGTGCCGTTCGCGGGCGCCTGCAGCGCGGCCTTGTGCACGCGGCCGTGGTTGAGCACCGCGAGGCGGATGCCCGACAGCGCGAGCTCCGGTGCGTCGTGCTGCGCGTCGCGCCAGCGCAGCGTGCCGTTGCGCAGCACGATCGCTTCCTGCTTCAGCAGCCACGTGCCGAACGTGTCGTTGCCGCCGTGGGTGGTCGCGACACCGACGCCCGCGACGCTCAGCGAGCCGTCGGCCGCCCGCGCGACGACGAGGTCGGGGTGGTCGACGATCAGGCTCGACAGCGCGGGCGACAGCCGCAGCAGCGACATCCACGACAGCGCGGCCGTCGCGTGCGGGACCGACAGCGCGATCCGGCCGTCACGGCCGCGAATCGTGAGGTTGGCGACTTCGACGCCCGGCTGCATGCCGGACCAGTGGGGAGACAGTTTGCCGATCGAAAGCTGCGCGTGGAGCTTGTCGGACACCGCGCGTTCGATGCGCGGGCGGAATTCGTCGATGCGCGGCAGCAGTACGTAGCGCAGCCCGAGGAACGCGGCGGACGCGACGAAGTAGGTGCCGATCCCGACTGCCAGCGTCACCCTGAACACGCGACGCAGGACCGGATGATCGTGCTTCGGAGGTCCCGCTTCGGGCGCAGCTACGGCGGATTCCTGACGGTCGGACATGCGGCGGAAGGGCGACGATATGGTAGTTTTGCAGACTGACGTTGAAATGTATCACAGGGGTTCGTGCCGGCGGCCGTTGGGGCAGCACGGCACGGGCTTTCCGGCGCGCGGTTTTCGCGGCGGCGCAGCCGCGCCGCGATACCGCGCCGAGTCCAAGGAGCCTGTCGGCAGCGGGGCGCGCATGCGTCGTCTCGCGGCGGCGGGCCTTACCGCCAGGCCCGCTTTTCGATGACCGACGCTTCCGCACTGACCAGCCCGTCCTACTCCCGCTACCTCGCCCGCGCGGCCGCCGCGCGTCCCGCGCTGTCCGACCGGATCGCCGCGTGGGCGGCCGCGCCGCTGTCCCGCGCGCAGCTCGACGCGCGCCTGAGCGAGCTGCTCGCGCTGCCGGCCGGCACGGCCGCGCCGAGCGACGAGCAACTGAAGCGCGCGCTGCGGCAGTTGCGTGTCGAAGTGTTCGGCGCGGTCGCGGAGCGCGACCTGCGCGGCCTCGCGGACGTCGCCGAGGTGACGGGCGCGATGACCGATCTCGCCGAAGTGGCCGTGCAGCGCTCGCTCGCGCTGCTGTCCGCCGAGCTCGAGACGATGTACGGCGAGCCGCGCGGCGCCGACGGCCAGCGCGTCGTGCTCGGCGTCGTCGGGATGGGCAAGCTGGGCGGCCGCGAGCTGAACGTGTCGTCGGACATCGACCTGATCTTCGTCTACGAGGACGACGGCGAGACGGCCGGCGGCACGCGCTCGCCGCTGTCCACCCAGGAATACTTCACGCGGCTCGGCCGGCGTCTGATCGGCGTGCTGTCCGAGGTCACGGCCGACGGCTATGTGTTTCGCGTCGACATGCGGCTGCGCCCGAACGGCGATTCGGGACCGCTCGTCTGCAGCCTCGGGATGCTCGAGGAATATTTCTACGTGCAGGGGCGCGAATGGGAGCGCTACGCGTGGATCAAGGGGCGGCTCGTGTCGGAAGGCGACAGCGAGGCGGCGCGGCGGCTCGAGTCGCAGCTCGAATCGATCGTCAAGCCGTTCGTCTACCGCCGCTATCTCGACTTCGGCGTGATCGGCGCGATCCGTTCGCTGCACCAGCAGATTCGCCACGAAGCCGCGCGCCGCGCGTCGATGCGGCCCGACAAGGCCGACGACATCAAGCTCGGGCGCGGCGGGATCCGCGAGATCGAGTTCAGCGCGCAGGTGTTCCAGCTGATCCGCGGCGGCCAGGATGCGGGGTTCCGCGTGCGGCCGACGCTCGCGGTGCTGCGCCATGCGCAGGCGCGCGGGCTGATCGGGGAGGACGTGCGCGAGCGGCTGACCGACGCGTACAACTTCCTGCGCACGCTCGAGCACCGGTTGCAGTACCGCGACGACGCGCAGACGCATGCGATGCCGGTCGATCCGGACGAGCGCGCGGCGCTGGCCGCCTCGCTCGGCTTTGCGGACTACGCGGCGCTGATGACGGTGCTCGATGGCTACCGCACCTTCGTCGAGGCGCAGTTCGACCAGATTTTCGCGGACAAGGTGAGCGGCGGCCCCTGCGCGGCGGGCGAGGACACGGCGGCCGCATGGATCTGGAGCGGCGCGCTCGCCGACGACGGCGAAGACCACGCGCTGCTCGCGCGCCTCGACGGCCTGGGCTTCGCCGATCCGGCGGCCGTGCTCGCGCGGCTGCGCGCGATCTGGCAGTCGTCGCGCTACGCGGGCCTGCCGGAAAAGAGCCGGCAGCGCTTCGACAGCGTCGCGCAGCGCGCGCTCGAGGCCGCGCCGCGGATCGACGCCGCGCGCCGCGACGAAACGGTCGTGCGGCTGTTCGACCTGCTCGAGACGGTCAGCCGGCGCGGCGTCTATCTCGCGCTCCTGACCGAGTACCCGGCCGCGCTCGACCGCGTGCTGTCCGTGCTCGGCGCGACGCGCTGGGGCGGCGGCTACCTGATCCGCCATCCGCAGCTGCTCGACGAACTGCTCGACGACGAAGCGATCGCGAGCCCGTTCGACTGGCCCGCGTTCAAGGATGCGCTGCGTGCGCGTCTCGCGGCGGCCGACGGCCCCGAGCAGCAGATGGACCTGTTGCGGCATGCGCAGCACGCGGAGGTGTTCCGTATCCTGCTGATCGACCTGGCGGGCCAGCTGTCGGTCGAGCACGTGAGCGATCGCCTGTCCGAGCTCGCCGACGCGGTGCTCGACGTGACGATCGAAGTGGTCTGGTCGCAGCTCGCGAAGCGCCATCGCGACGTGCCGAAGTTCGCGGTGATCGCGTACGGCAAGCTCGGCGGCAAGGAGCTCGGCTACGCATCGGATCTCGACCTGATCTTCCTGTACGACGATCCCGACGAGCGCTCGGCGGACGTCTACACGACATTTACGCGACGGCTGATCACCTGGCTCACGACCGCGACCGGCGCGGGCGCGCTGTTCGACATCGACCTGCGGCTGCGGCCGAACGGCGAGGCCGGGTTGCTCGTGACCGATCTCGATGCATTCCGCCGCTACCAGCTGCGCGAGGGCGACGCGGCGAACACCGCGTGGGTGTGGGAGCACCAGGCGCTCACGCGCGCCCGCTACAGCGCAGGCGACACGCAGATCGGCATGGACTTCGAGGCGATCCGCCAGCAGGTGCTGACGACGCCGCGCGACGGGGACGTGCTCGCGAAGGAAATCGTCGACATGCGCGGCAAGGTGTTCGCGGGCCATCCGAACCAGACCGAGCTGTTCGACCTGAAGCACGATAGCGGCGGGATGGTCGACATCGAGTTCATCGTCCAGTACTGGGTGCTGCTGCATGCGTCGAGCGACGCCGAGCTGATCCGCAACACCGGCAATATCGCGCTGCTGCGCGAGGTCGCGCGCTTCGGGCTGATGAGCGAGGACGAGGCCGAGCGTGTCGGCGCGGCATACCGCAAGTACCGGAAGCTGCAGCACAAGCTGCGGCTCGACGGGATGGAGAAGGCGCGGGTCGATCCGGCCCTGGTGGCCGACGAGCGGGCGGCCGTGACGGCGCTGTGGACGCGCGTGTTCGGGGCCGTCGAAACGGGCGTTTGAGTCGGACGTTCGAATCCGTGGCCCGCGGCACTGGGCGGGCGTGATCGAGCGTTTGCCCGCCCAAAAAAAGACCGGCATGCGCCGGTCTTTTTGCATTCGGCCAACGGCTGCCAGCGTCAGGCCGCCAGCATTTCCTTCGCGTGCTTGCGCGTCGTCGCGGTGATCTCGAGCCCGCCGAGCATCCGTGCGACTTCCTCGACCCGGCTCGTCTTGTCGAGCGGGATGACCGACGAGACGGTGCCGCCGCGGTCGTCGGCGCCTTTCGCGACCTGGTAGTGATGGTCGCCGCGCGCGGCCACCTGCGGCAGGTGTGTCACGCACAGCACCTGGCGGTCACGCCCCAGCTGGTGCAGCAGGCGGCCGACCACTTCGGCGACGCCGCCGCCGATCCCCGTGTCGACTTCGTCGAAAATCAGCGTCGGCGTCGGGCTTGCCGCGCTCGCGATCACCGCGAGCGCGAGGCTGATCCGCGCGAGTTCGCCGCCCGACGCGACTTTCGCGAGCGGCCGCAGCGGCACGCCGGGATGCCCGGCGACCCGGAATTCGACCTGCTCGAGCCCGTGCGGGCCGCCGTCGGCGAGCGGTACGAGCGCGACTTCGAAGCTGCCGCCCGCCATCGACAGTTCCTGCATGCCGGCCGTGACGGCCGTGCCGAGCGCCTTCGCCGCCTGCGTGCGTGCCTTCGACAGGTGTTTCGCGTCGGCGAGATAGGTTTCCCATGCTTTTGCCTGCGCGGCTTCGAGCGCGCCGAGATCGGCGGCCGCGTCGAGCGCGGCGAGTTGCGCGCGGCGTGCCGCATGTTCCTCGTGCAGGGTGCCGGGCGGCAGCCGGAACTTGCGGGCGGTCGTGTGCAGCGCGTCGAGGCGCGTTTCGACCTGCGCGAGCCGGGCCGGGTCGAGATCGAGGCGTTGCGCGTAGTGCGACAGCGAATAGACGGCTTCCTGCAGCTGGATCTCGGCCGGTTCGAGCGACGCGAGCGCATCGCCGAGCGCCGTGTCGTAGTCGGCCAGATTGCGCAGCTTCGACACGATCGCGCCGAGCTGCGGGAGCATCGCGTCGTCGGCCTCGGACAGCGCGTTGAGTGCGCCCTGCACGCCGGCGATCAGGTTCGCCGAGTGCGACAGCCGCTTGTGCTCGCTGCCGACTTCGTCCCATTCGCCCGGTTGCGGTGCGAGCTTGTCGAGTTCGGCGAGCTGCCACGCGAGCTTTTCGCGCTCGAGCTGCAGTTCGCGCTCGTGCGCCTTCGCGGCGTCGATCGCCTGCGTCGCGTCGCGCCATACGCGCCATGCGCGGGCGACGTTCGCGGCATCGGCGACGAGCCCCGCGTGCGTGTCGAACAGCTCGCGCTGCGCGTCGGGCCGCATCAGCAACTGGTGCGCGTGCTGGCCGTGGATGTCGACCAGCATCTCGCCCAGCTCGCGCAACTGCGCGAGCGTCGCGCTGGTGCCGTTGATGAACGCGCGCGAGCGGCCGTTCGCGTCGATCACGCGGCGCAGCATCACGGTGTCCTCGGCGTCGAACGCGTGCTCGTCGAGCCAGCGCGCCACGCGGTCGTGCGGCGTGAATTCGGCGGTGATGTCGGCGCGGCCGCAGCCGGCGCGCACGACGCTCGCGTCGGCGCGTTCGCCGAGTGCGAGGGCAAGGGCGTCGATCAGGATCGATTTGCCGGCGCCGGTTTCGCCGGAAAAGACGGTAAAGCCGCTGTCGAATTCGAGATCGAGCGCGGCGACGATGACGAAGTCGCGAATCGAGAGGTGGCGGAGCATGGTGTCGGGCTGTGGTGCGTCAGGACGCCGTGTCGTCTTCGTTCGATGCGTGTTCGTTCCAGTGCAGCTTCTTGCGCAGCGTCGCGTAGTAGCTGTAGCCGACCGGATGCAGGAACGGCACCGTGTGCTTCGAGCGGCGCACCTCGATCGTGTCGTTCAGTTCGAGCGCGGTGAACGACTGCATGTCGAAGTTCACGTTGACGTCGCGACCGCCGACGATCTGGATCGCGATCTTCGAATCGTCCGGCAGCACGATCGGCCGGTTCGACAACGCATGCGGCGCGATCGGCACGAGCACGATGCCCTGGAGTTGCGGGTGCAGGATCGGGCCGGCCGACGACAGCGCGTACGCGGTCGAGCCGGTCGGCGTGGCGACGATCAGGCCGTCCGAACGCTGGTTGTACATGAACCGGCCGTCGACCGACGCGCGCAGCTCGACCATCCCGGAAAAGCCGCTGCGGTTCACGACGACGTCGTTGAACGCGAGCGCGTGGTAGATCGGTTCGCCGTCGCGCACGATCCGCGCCTCGAGCAACGAGCGCTCCTCGCGCTCGAACTTGCCCGACAGGATCACCGGGACGCGCGCCTGCATGTCGGCGGCCGCGATGTCGGTGATGAAGCCGAGCCGCCCGTGGTTGATCCCGATCAGCGGTGTCTTGTACGGCGCGAGCTGGCGGCCGATGCCGAGCATCGTGCCGTCGCCCCCGAGCACGACCGCCACGTCCGCGCGCGCCCCGATTTCGGCCGGAGTGAGCGCCGGGTAGCCGGAGATGCCGATCTCTCGAGCGGTGTCGACTTCGAACACGACCTCGAAGCCGAGCTTCGCGATGCAGCCGGCCAGCGTGGTGAGCGGCTCGGCGATGCCGGGCGTGTTGCTCCGGCCCACGAGCGCGACAGTGTTGAACTGATTACCGGTTTTCATGCCGGCATTACACCATAGCTCGTTGACGAAAAGAACCGGCTGTGCGCAGACGGGGCCGGATCGGTCGGCCCGCACGACTGTGGCCGCGGGCACTCGCCGTGCTGGCGCGGTTGCGCTAAAATTTTCCACCATGCTAGATCCTCGCGCACGAACCCTCCTGAAAACCCTGATCGAACGGTATATCGCCGACGGTCAGCCGGTCGGATCGCGCACGTTGTCCCGTTACTCCGGGCTCGAGCTGAGCCCGGCAACGATCCGCAACGTGATGTCCGACCTGGAGGAGCTCGGCCTCGTGTCGAGCCCCCATACGTCGGCCGGCCGCGTGCCGACGCCGCGCGGCTATCGCCTGTTCGTCGACACGATGCTGACGGTCGAGGCGCCGATCGACGCCGAGGCCGTCGCGCGGCAGGTGCAGCACACGCTGCAGGCCGGCGAACCCCAGCAGCGGGTCGTGGCGGCCGCGGCGAGCGTGCTGTCGAACCTGTCGCAGTTCGCGGGCGTCGTGCTGACGCCGCGCCGCAGCCACGTGTTCAAGCAGATCGAGTTCATGCGCCTGTCGGACAAGCGGATCCTGCTGATCATCGTCACGCCCGAGGGCGACGTGCAGAACCGGATGCTCGCGACGCCGCGCGACTATTCGCCGTCGCAGCTGACCGAGGCGTCCAACTACATCAACGCGCATTTCGCCGGGCTGTCGTTCGACGAGGTGCGCCGCCGCCTGCGCGACGAGATCGACCAGTTGCGCGGCGACATGACCACGCTGATGCATGCGGCCGTGACGGCCAGCACCGAGGTGCCCGATACCGAGGACACCGTGCTCATTTCCGGCGAGCGCAACCTGCTCGAAGTGGCGGACCTGTCGTCCGACATGGCGCGGCTGCGCAAGCTGTTCGACGTGTTCGACCAAAAGACGGGCCTCCTGCAACTGCTCGACGTGTCGAGCCACGCCCAGGGCGTGCAGATCTTCATCGGTGGCGAATCGACGCTCGTGCCGATCGAGGAGATGAGCGTCGTCACCGCACCCTACGAGGTGAACGGCCAGATCGTCGGCACGCTCGGCGTGATCGGCCCGACCCGCATGGCTTACAACCGCGTGATCCCGATCGTCGACATCACCGCGCGCCTGCTGTCGCTCACGCTGAGCCAGCAATAACCTGACCGGCACCGTCCCGCCATCGTGCCGCGGCGCCGCGAGCGCCGCCATTCGGCCGAACGGCCAGCCGACCCGAGCGGGGCGGCCCGCTATAATTGAGGGCCGTCCGACTGCGTGCCCCGAGCACGTTCCTGCCCATGCGTTTCGATCTTGAGCCGCCTTCGAGCGTCGCGGCCGCCCATCGCATCGGCGTGCTGCTGATCAATCTCGGCACGCCCGACGCCCCGACGCCGCGCGCGGTGCGGCGCTATCTGGCCGAATTCCTGTCGGATCCTCGCGTCGTCGAAATCCCGCAGGTCGTCTGGCAGGTACTGCTGCGCACGCTGATCCTGCCGCTGCGCGGCCGCGCGTCCGCGAAGAAATACGCGGCCGTCTGGATGCCCGAGGGTTCGCCGCTGCGCGTCTACACCGAGCGCCAGACCGAGGGCGTGCGGCACCTGCTCGCATCGAACGCCTATCAGGTGACGGTTGATTACGCGATGCGCTACGGCAGCCCGAACATTGCGCAGGCGCTCGCGCAGTTCAAGCGGGCGGGCGTCGAGCGCGTGTTGCTGATGCCGATGTATCCGCAATACTCGGCGTCCACCACCGCGACGGCATTCGATGCCGCGTTCGCGGCGCTCGCGCGGATGCGCAACCAGCCGGAAGTGCGCACGGTGCGGCAGTATGCCGACCATCCGGCCTACATCCACGCGCTCGCCGAGCAGGTGCGCCAGTACTGGGTGCAGCACGGCCGGCCCGACTTCGCCGCCGGCGACAAGCTCGTGCTGAGCTTTCACGGCGTGCCGAAACGCACGCTCGACCTGGGCGACCCCTATCACGACCAGTGCCAGCAGACGGGCGCGCTGCTGATCGCCGCGCTCGGGCTGTCGACGCTCGAATGCCGCGTGACCTTCCAGTCACGCTTCGGCAAGGCCGAATGGCTGCAGCCGTACACGGCGCCGACGCTGCGTGAGCTCGGCGCGGCCGGCGTGCGGCGAGCCGACGTGTTCTGTCCCGGTTTTACGGCCGATTGTCTGGAGACGATCGAGGAGATCGGGATGGAGGTGCGCGACGAGTTCATCGCGGGCGGCGGCCAGGCCTTCCACCGGATTCCGTGCCTGAACGGCGCGCCCGCATGGATCGGCGCGGTGGGCGAGATCATCGCCGAGAATCTGCAGGGCTGGCCGGTGAAGGCCGCGCAGCCTGAAATGGTGAACTGAAATGACGGGACGCCCCCCGCGCACACTGCGTTCGCCGTTCGAGCGGACGGTCAGCCGCGATGGGGCGGCACGGCGGAGGCTGGCATGAACTACAAGATTTCGACGGAACCCGGCGCGAGGCTGCGCATCGACAAATGGCTGTGGGCAGCCCGCTTCTTCAAGACGCGCTCGCTCGCGTCCGACGCGGTCGACAAGGGTCACGTGAAGATCGGCGGCGCGGCGGTCAAGCCGGCGAAGGACGTGCGCGTCGGCGACGAGGTCGAGATTGCGATCGACGGTGTCGTCTGGCACATTGCCGTGCTGGGAATTTGCGACGTGCGCGGGCCCGCGAGCATCGCGCAGACGCTCTACGCGGAAACGGAAGCCGGGCGCGTCGCGCGGCTCGCCGAACTGGAACGGCGCCGCACGTATCGGGAGCCGGCGGCGGAACTGCACGGCCGGCCGACCAAGCGTGACCGGCGCATCATCGACAGATTTTCGGGTGGAAGCTGAACATCTGGTCGAACGTCGCCCGCGCGCTTCCGTATTCGGTCGTGCGGTCGGTGACGGCTCCGGACAGGCAGATGGTGGTGGTGCCGGCAATCAGTACCAGCGCGACCACCGATATGGCAAAGGTCAGTTTCACGGTACTCGCCTCATGGGACGGTTGAATGCGGCGCCAGGTGAATGTCAGACGGCGGTCAGGTAGGGGTAAACACGCTTTCCGACGCTTGAGTTGGAGTGTAGTGCAGCCCCTCGAACCGGGCTAGTACTAGTCAGGTAAGCGTTGTTACCGGGCGTTTCGTCCGGTTTGGCGGCAAATGCGCGCAATGGGGCGGCGCGCCGCGCGGTTGTTTCGCGGCAATCGCGAATGCTGGCGAATAACCCACTTGAAGTCGCAGTTTTCGCCCTTATTTGCACCATGAATGTGCGGTGCCGCCGGGTATACGGTCCGGCGGTTGCCGATTTGGCTTCAACCTCTAATCGACTTTCAGCGACATGGAAAACACGCAAGAGAACCCGGCTACCCCTTCGGCCGACGACATCGGCAGCGAGAAGCAGGCGGCGCAAGGCGCTGCTCCCGCCGCCGAAGCAGCCGACGCGGCGCTCGCGGAGGCTCAAGCCAAGGTCGCCGAGCTGCAGGAGAGCTACCTCCGGGCGAAGGCCGAGACGGAGAACGTCCGCCGCCGCGCGCAGGACGACGTCTCGAAGGCGCACAAGTTTGCGATCGAGAGCTTTGCCGAGCACCTGCTGCCGGTGCTGGACAGCCTCGAGGCCGCCGTCGGCGACACGTCCGGCGACATCACGAAGGTGCGCGAAGGCGTCGAGCTGACGCTGCGCCAGTTGACGAGCGCGCTCGAGAAGGGCCGTGTCGTCGCGATCAATCCGGTCGGCGAGAAGTTCGATCCGCATCAGCACCAGGCGATCTCGATGGTGCCGGTCGAGCAGGAGCCGAATACCGTCGTGACCGTCCTGCAAAAGGGCTACACGATCGCCGACCGCGTGCTGCGCCCGGCACTCGTCACGGTCGCCCAGCCGAAGTAAGGCTGCCGCGATGGTTCCCGCCGGCGTCGATCCGGCCGCGTTCAACGCGTTCGACATGCAGGCGCTGGCGGCCGACACGTTCGACGCCGGTGTCGCCGGCGCCGGCGACGCCCCGCAGGAAGTCCCCTTGGGGGATGCGCTCGTCGTGGTGTTCTTCTGGGGCGTCGACTGCTTCAACTGCGAGATCGCGAAGAAGGCGATGCTCGCCCAGCCGGACGCGATCCGCGCGCTGGGCCTGAAGTGGTTCCACTGCAACGTGTACGAACACCATGAGGTGGGGCGCCGCTTCGGCCTGCACGGCGTGCCGACGTGGTTCTTCTTCCACCGCGGCAAGCGGCTCGGCCGCGCGACCGGCTGGCATGGCCTCGCGCAGTTCCAGGCGGCGGTGTCGGCGGCGCGCGCGAAGATCGCCGCGGCGGCTGGCGCGCAGCCGGGCGAGCGCGACGGCGGCCTGCACGATCCAGCTACCGGCGGCGATTGAAAAAATTTAATATCCGCATCGCTGGGCGGGTCTTGAAAACGGGCCGGCCGGACGCATTTCGGGAACAGAGTTGAATTCAGGCGCGCGAAACCGCCCAAAAACGCAGGATTTCGCGCAGCAAACAAGCATTTCTGGAGATTAGGAAAATGGGAAAGATCATTGGTATTGACCTCGGCACCACGAACTCGTGCGTCGCCATCATGGAAGGCAACCAGGTCAAGGTCATCGAGAACTCGGAAGGCACGCGTACGACGCCGTCGATCATCGCCTACATGGACGATAACGAAGTGCTCGTCGGCGCGCCGGCCAAGCGTCAGTCCGTGACCAACCCGCGGAACACGCTGTTCGCCGTGAAGCGCCTGATCGGCCGCCGCTTCGAAGAGAAGGAAGTCCAGAAGGACATCGGCCTGATGCCGTACGCGATCATCAAGGCCGACAACGGCGACGCATGGGTCGAAGCGCACGGCGAGAAGCTCGCGCCGCCGCAGGTTTCGGCGGAAGTGCTGCGCAAGATGAAGAAGACGGCCGAAGACTACCTCGGCGAGCCGGTCACGGAAGCCGTGATCACGGTGCCGGCGTACTTCAACGACAGCCAGCGCCAGGCAACCAAGGACGCCGGCCGCATCGCGGGCCTCGAAGTCAAGCGGATCATCAACGAGCCGACCGCGGCCGCGCTCGCATTCGGCCTCGACAAGGCCGAGAAGGGCGACCGCAAGATCGCCGTGTATGACCTCGGCGGCGGCACGTTCGACGTGTCGATCATCGAGATCGCGGACGTCGACGGCGAAATGCAGTTCGAAGTGCTGTCGACCAACGGCGATACGTTCCTCGGCGGCGAGGACTTCGACCAGCGCATCATCGATTACATCATCGGCGAGTTCAAGAAGGAGCAGGGCGTCGACCTGTCGAAGGACGTGCTCGCGCTGCAGCGCCTGAAGGAAGCGGCCGAAAAGGCGAAGATCGAGCTGTCGTCGAGCCAGCAGACCGAAATCAACCTGCCGTACATCACGGCCGACGCATCGGGTCCGAAGCACTTGAACCTGAAGATCACCCGCGCGAAGCTGGAAGCGCTGGTCGAGGACCTCGTCGAGCGCACGATCGAACCGTGCCGCATCGCGATCAAGGACGCCGGCGTCAAGGTGTCGGACATCGACGACGTGATCCTGGTCGGCGGCCAGACCCGCATGCCGAAGGTGCAGGAGAAGGTGAAGGAGTTCTTCGGCAAGGATCCGCGCCGTGACGTGAACCCGGACGAAGCCGTCGCGGTTGGCGCGGCGATCCAGGGCCAGGTGCTGTCGGGCGACCGCAAGGACGTGCTGCTGCTCGACGTGACCCCGCTGTCGCTCGGTATCGAGACGCTCGGCGGCGTGATGACGAAGATGATCAGCAAGAACACGACGATCCCGACGAAGCACGCACAGGTGTATTCGACGGCGGACGACAACCAGTCGGCCGTGACGATCAAGGTGTTCCAGGGCGAACGCGAGATGGCGGCAGGCAACAAGCTGCTCGGCGAGTTCAACCTCGAAGGCATCCCGCCGTCGCCGCGCGGCGTGCCGCAGATCGAAGTGACCTTCGACATCGACGCGAACGGCATCCTGCACGTCGGCGCGAAGGACAAGGCGACCGGCAAGGAAAACAAGATCACGATCAAGGCGAACTCGGGCCTGTCCGACGCTGAAATCGACCAGATGATCAAGGACGCGGAAGCGAACGCAGCGGAAGACCACAAGCTGCGCGAGCTGGCTGATTCGCGCAACCAGGGCGACGCGCTGGTCCACAGCACGAAGAAGGCGCTCACCGAGTACGGCGACAAGCTGGACGCGGGCGAGAAGGAAAAGATCGAAGCGGCGCTGAAGTCGCTCGAGGACGCGCTGAAGGATACGTCGGCCGACAAGGCGGCGATCGACGCGAAGGTCGAGGAACTCGGTCAGGTGTCGCAGAAGCTCGGCGAAAAGATGTACGCCGACATGCAGGCGCAGCAGGCCGGTGCGGCTGGCGCGGCGGGTGCAGCGGAAGGCGCGGCCCACACGGGTGGTGCGCAGCAGGCCGCCGACGACGTCGTCGACGCCGAGTTCAAGGAAGTGAAGAAGGACTAAGCCGGGTTGCCATGGCACCGCACGCCGCGCGCGAGACGCGCGCGGCGCGGCTGAACAGCGGTCTGTCTTTCCCTTCCGGATGGCCGGATCGACTCCACGCCTGGCGGGCTTCGCGGCCCTCCGGGCACATTTGTTTTTTGGCGGGTGCTGCGCGAGCCGTCCGCGGACGGCGCAGCGCCAGACGAGTCGAGAGACTTTACTGCGGGCGAAAGGAGCCGCCGCGCGTGCGACGCGCGCCGGCACAGTGAATCGATATGGCGAAACGGGATTACTACGAGGTTCTGGGCGTCGCGAAGAATGCGAGCGACGACGAAATCAAGAAGGCGTATCGCAAGCTTGCGATGAAGTACCACCCTGACCGCAATCCGGACAGCAAGGATTCGGAAGAGCATTTCAAGGAAGTGAAGGAAGCCTATGAAATGCTGTCGGACGGCCAGAAGCGTGCGGCGTACGATCAGTACGGCCACGCGGGCGTCGATCCGAACATGGGCGGTGCGGGCGGCCAGGGTTTCGGCGGTTTCGCGGATGCGTTCGGCGATATCTTCGGCGACATCTTCGGCCAGGCCGCGGGCGGCGCCGCGCGCGGCGGCCGCGGCGGCCCGCAGGTGTATCGCGGCGCCGACCTGCGCTACAGCATGGAAATCACGCTCGAGCAGGCCGCGCACGGCTACGACACGCAGATCCGCGTGCCGAGCTGGGTGTCGTGCGAAGTCTGTCACGGCTCGGGCGCGAAGCCCGGCACGAAGCCGGAAACCTGCCCGACCTGTCACGGCCAGGGCACGGTGCGCATGTCGCAGGGCTTCTTCAGCATCCAGCAGACCTGTCCGAAGTGCCACGGCACCGGCACCTACATTCCGGAACCGTGCGTGCACTGCCACGGGTCGGGCAAGGTGAAGGAAACCAAGACGCTCGAAGTGAAGATCCCGGCCGGGATCGACGACGGGATGCGGATCCGCTCGGCCGGCAACGGCGAGCCCGGCATCAACGGCGGGCCGCCGGGCGATCTGTACGTCGAGATCCACATCAAGCCGCACTCGGTGTTCGAGCGCGACGGCGACGATCTGCACTGCCAGATGCCGATCCCGTTCACGACTGCCGCACTCGGCGGCGAGATCGAGGTGCCGACGCTGGCCGGCCGCGCCTCGTTCCCGGTGCCGGAAGGCACGCAGTCGGGCAAGACGTTCCGCCTGCGCGGCAAGGGCATCAAGGGTCTGCGTTCGAGCATCGCGGGTGATCTGTACGTACACGTGCAGGTCGAGACGCCCGTGAAGCTGACCGACCAGCAGCGCGACCTGCTCAAGCAGTTCGAGAAGTCGCTGGCCGAGGGCGGTGCGCGTCACAGCCCGCAGAGCAAGAGCTGGTTCGACCGGGTGAAGAGCTTCTTCGAGTAACGGCATGACTGAAGGCAACGAGAGCGCGTCATTCGCGCTCTTGGACGATTGCGACTCGACCGCGGTTGCGCGGTCGAGTCGTTTGTATTCCGGTTTCGTGCGCGAACGCGTATGCACGGATCCGGCGCGGCTCGACGAAGTCGATGCGGCGGTGGCGCAGGATCTGCGCGACGGGCTGCATGCGGTGGTCGTCGGCGACTACGAATTCGGACGCAATCTGGAAAGAGCGCAACCGGGCCATGCCCCGCTGCGCTTTTTGCTGTTTGCGCGCTGCGAGCGCCTGTCGCGCGACGAAGTCGACGCGTGGCTCGCGCAGCAGGATGGCGGCGGCCCGCCGTCGATCGCGAGCGTCGCGCACGTCGCGAAGAGCGTGTCGCGCGACGCGTTCGACGCGGCGATCGCCGCCGTGCACGATGCACTGCGCGCGGGCGACTCGTACCAGATCAACTACACGTACCGGCTGAATTTCGACATGTTCGGCACGCCGCCCGCGCTGTACCGGCGGCTGCGCGCGCGTCAGCCCGTGCGTTACGGCGCGCTGATCGCGCTGCCCTGCGGCGCGTGGGTCGTGTCGTGCTCGCCGGAGCTGTTCGTCGAGAAGCACGGCGACGTGCTGCGCGCGCGGCCGATGAAGGGCACTGCGCCGCGCTCGGCCGATCCGCGTGAAGATGCGGCGGCGGCCGCGTTCCTCGCGAACGATCCGAAGAACCGCGCGGAAAACGTGATGATCGTCGACCTGCTGCGCAACGACGTGTCGCGGATCGCGCGCACGGGCACGGTCAAGGTGCCGGCGCTGTTCTCGGTCGAGCCGTATGCGTCGGTGTGGCAGATGACGTCGACGGTCGAGGCCGGCTGGCGCGACGGGACGACGTTCGCGCAGATGCTGCGCGCGCTGTTTCCATGCGGATCGATCACCGGTGCGCCGAAGCACAAGACGATGGAACTGATCGACGCGATCGAGTCGACGCCGCGCGGGCTCTATACGGGCGCGATCGGCTGGCTCGATGCGCAGAGGGAAGGCCAGTCGACAGGCGATGCGGCGCCCGACGGCGTGGCCGGCTGCGGCGATTTCTGCCTGTCGGTCGCGATCCGGACGCTCACGCTCGAAGCGGTCGGTATCGATGCTGTCGCAACGGTCGACGCGGGCGAGGCGGCGGCTCGCCGGGCCGGCCGGCGGCGCGGCACGATGGGGGTCGGCGCGGGTATCGTGCTCGACAGCGTTGCCGCCGACGAATATGCGGAGTGTGAATTGAAAGCACGATTCCTGACCGACGCCGATCCCGGCTTCCAGTTGTTCGAAACCACCGCGGCGACGCGTGCGGACGGCATCCGGTATCTCGAGCGCCATCTCGCGCGGCTGCAGGGCAGCGCGGATGCGTTCGGCTTCCGCCTCGATGCCGACGCATTGCGTCGCGAGGTCGATGCGCGCTGCGCGGCGCTCGACGGCGATGGCCCGTACCGGATGAAGCTGGCGCTCGCGAAGGACGGCACGCTCGACATCACGGCCGCGGCGCTGAAGCCGCTGCCCGCGGGGCCGGTCCGCGTGATGCTCGCGTCCGCGCACGGCTTCGCACCGACCCGCACCGACGACGCGCTGCTGCTGCACAAGACCACGCGTCGCGTCGAATACGACCGTGCATGGCAGGCGGCGGAAGCGCTCGGCGGCTTCGACATGCTGTTCGTCAACGAGCGCGGCGAGGTGACGGAAGGCGGGCGCTCGAACCTGTTCGTGAAGCTCGACGGCCAGTGGGTGACGCCGCCGCTGGCGAGCGGCGTGCTGCCGGGCGTGATGCGCGGCGTGCTGCTCGACGACCGCGCGTTCGGCGCGGTGGAGCGTATCGTCACGTGTGACGACCTTGCGCGCGCGCAAGCGCTGCTGCTGACCAACGCGCTGCGCGGCGCGCTCGACGCGGTATTGACATGACGCAATGACGGTTCGGGCCGCGTGCCCGAAGGACCGGTGCCGCACACCTTCGGCAACCGGGCGTCCGGACAAAAAAGCGCGGCACCCCGCAAAGGGTGCCGCGCTTTTTTGTATCGAGACGACGCCGGCGAACGCGCCGCCGGCCGCGCGTCAGAACGAGTGTTCCGGGCCGGGGAACGAACTGTCTTTCACAGCGCGCACATAGGCTTCGACGGCCGCCTGGATGGTCGGCTGGCCCTGCATGAAGTCTTTCACGAAGCGCGGACGCTTGCCGGGGAAAATGCCCAGCATGTCGTGCAGCACGAGCACCTGGCCCGAGCAGTCGGTGCCTGCACCGATGCCAATCGTCGGAATCTTGAGCATGTGCGTGACTTCGGATGCGACGAGCGTCGGCACCGCTTCGAGCACGACGAGTTGCGCACCGGCATCCTCGACCGCGCGCGCGTCGCGCAGCAGTTGCGCGGCGCCGGCCTCGGTCTTGCCCTGTACCTTGAAGCCGCCGAACGCGTGCACCGACTGCGGCGTGAGGCCGACGTGCGCACACACGGGCACCGCACGCTCGACGAGGAAGCGGATCGTTTCGGCGAGCCACTCGCCGCCTTCGAGCTTGATCATCTGCGCACCGGCGCGCATCAGCTTCACGGCGCTCGCGAATGCCTCGGCCGGCGTGCCGTAGGTGCCGAACGGCAGGTCGGCGATGATCAGCGCGCGCGGCTGCGCACGCGCGACACAGGCGGTGTGGTACGCGATGTCGTCGAGCGACACGGGCAGCGTGGTCGTGTGGCCCTGCAGTACGTTGCCGAGCGAATCGCCGATCAACAGCACGTCGACGCCCGAGCGGTCGAGCAGGGCGGCAAAGCTCGCGTCGTAGCAGGTGAGCATCGCGATCTTCTCGCCGGCATCGCGCATTGCCTGCAGCTTCGGCACCGTGACGGCAGGCCGGCTCGATTCCTGGAGATAGGTCATGGGAAATCCGGTTCGATGGTGAAAACGACAGGCGAGGACGCGTCAGCGCGTCGTCTCGCCCTTGACGAAGAATTCCTTGCGGCCGCGCATCGTCTCGATGCGCTCGATCAGCAGCGCGAGGTCTTCGGGGGAATCCTGCGGGTTCAGGTGTTCGGCTGCGACCGTCAGTACCGGCGTGCGGTCGTAGTGATAGAAGAATTCGTTGTACGCGTCGACGAGCGAGCGCAGGTATGCGTCGCTGATCTGCAGTTCCATCGGCAGCCCGCGCTTCTGGATGCGCGAGAACAGCACCTCGGGGCTCGCCTGCAGGTAGACGACGAGATCGGGCGCGGGCGCCTGCGGCACATCGAGGTGCGTCGCGATCGACCGATACAGCTGCCATTCGTCTTCCGGCAGGTTCAGCCGCGCGAAGATGTCGTTCTTCTGCGGCATGTAATCGGCGACGACGGGCCGGCCCGTGTCGAGCGCGCCGATCAGTTCGCGCGCCTGCTGCGCGCGCTGCAGCGCGAACGACAGCTGCGCGGGCAGCGCGTAGCGCGCGGTGTCGCGGTAGAAGCGTTCGAGGAACGGGTTGTCCTGCGGGCGTTCGAGCAGCGCCTGCATCGACCAGCGCTCGCCGAGCAAACGCGCGAGCGTCGTCTTGCCGACGCCGATCGGGCCTTCGATCACGAGATAGCGATGGGGGGCGCGCAGGTCGGGGGCGGTGACGGTCAGCGGAGTGGTGTTCATGGGCAGCGGTTCTTGTCGGCGTCGGCGCCGGCGGCCAGGGCCTTCTGCATCAGGCATTGACAGGTCTGCACCTTCTCGACGCGCTGGTCGGCGACGGCGGCGAGGAACGCATCGGCGCGGCCGCGCGCCGGGATATCGAGCGCCGGCTCGATTTCGACGAGCGGCACGAGCGCGAAGGCGCGATCGGTGAGGCGCGGATGCGGGACGATCAGGTCGGGTTCGTCGATCGAGTCGGTGCCGAACAGCAGGATGTCGAGGTCGAGCGTGCGCGGCGCGTTGCGATACGGGCGCTCGCGCCCGAAGTGATGTTCGATCTTCTGGCAGAGCGCGAGCAGCTCCCGGGCCGACAGCGTCGTGTCGAGCTTGACGACGCAGTTGTAGTAATCGTCGCCGCCCGCCTCGAAGGGCGCCGTGCGATACAGGCTCGACTTGCCGAGGATCGAGATGGTGCGCTGCTGCGCAAGACACACCACCGCGTCCTTCAGGGTCTGGCGTGCATCGCCGAGATTCGCCCCCAGTCCGATATATGCAACCGTCATGGCATCACTTCCTACGTCGTTCGCCGGCGAGCGCGTCAGTCGTCGGAACCGCCTGCGGTGTCCGGCGCCTGCTCGGCTGCGCCTTCGTCCGGCTTGCGGTTTCGCACACCGCCGCGGCGGCGCCGCTTGCGGGGCGATTTTTCCTTCGAGCCACCCTGCGTGAGGAGTGCCTCACGAGCGGCTGCGTCGCCTTCGATGAAATCCGTCCACCACTGGCCGACAGCTGCTTCCAGCTCGCCGGATGCGCAGCGTAACAGGAGGAAATCATACCCCGCTCTAAACCTTTGGTGTTCCAGCAGCCGCATCGCGCTGCGGCCCGAGCGTTTTTCCAGGCGCAACTGCAGGCCCCAGATTTCGCGCATGTCGGCCGAGTAGCGCTTGTGGATCGCGAGCTTCTCGGTCTGCATGTCGATCACGTCGTCCATCGCGCGATGGAGCGCCGGCACCGGGATTTCGCCTTCGGCCGTGTATTGTTCGAAGCGCTGGCGCATGTCGTGCCACAGCAGCGTCGCGAACAGGAAGCCCGGCGACACCGTCTTGCCGGCGCGCACGCGCGCGTCGGTGTTGTTCAGCGCGAGCGTGATGAACTTCTCGCCCTGCGGCTGTTCGAGCACGACGTCGAGGAGCGGCAGCAGCCCGTGGTGCAGGCCTTCCTTGCGCAGCCGCTGCAGGCACGCGAGCGCCTGGCCCGACAGCAGCAGCTTCAGCATTTCGTCGA
This sequence comes from Burkholderia sp. B21-005, assembly GCF_020843965.1. Classification (NCBI taxonomy): domain Bacteria; kingdom Pseudomonadati; phylum Pseudomonadota; class Betaproteobacteria; order Burkholderiales; family Burkholderiaceae; genus Burkholderia; species Burkholderia sp. B21-005. Next base: position 708,190 of record NZ_CP086301.1, read on the forward strand.
ACAGGCGCGCGGCCGGCACGTTGTTGACCAGGTCGGCCAACGCGTTGATCGGTTCACGCGTGTGCGTCTCGATCTCGAAGCCGAGCTTCGCCGCGAAGCGCACGACGCGCAGCATCCGCACCGGATCCTCGCGATAGCGCGTGGCCGGATCGCCGATCATCCGCAGCAGGCGGGCGCGTATGTCGGCCATCCCGTCGTGGTAGTCGAGCACCGTCTGCGTCGACGGATCGTAGTACATCGCGTTGATCGTGAAGTCGCGGCGCGCGGCGTCTTCGTGCTGCTCGCCCCAGACGTTGTCGCGCAGCACGCGGCCGCTTGCATCCACCGCATGCGTGCGGCGATCGAGCTCGTCGCGCTTCAGGCGCTTCGGCGGCTCGGCCGCGGCGGCTTCGGGCGGTGCGTCGACCAGGGCGCGGAACGTCGACACCTCGATCAGTTCCTGGCCGAACTGCACGTGGACGATCTGGAAGCGGCGGCCGATCAGGCGCGCACGGCGGAACAGGCGCTGCACCTCGGTCGGCGTTGCGTCGGTCGCGACGTCGAAGTCCTTCGGCGCGATGCCGAGCAGCAGGTCGCGCACCGCGCCGCCGACGATGAACGCGCGAAAACCCGCCTGCTGCAGCGTGTCGGTCACGCGCACCGCGTTCCGCGAGATCAGCGATGGATCGATCTGGTGCACGCTGGCCGGCACGACGGTCGGTTCGTGATTGCCGCGCGGTTTTTTGGCCGCGCCGCTGCCGCGGCTACCCTTCGCGGGGCGCGGAGCGGGGGCCGTTTCGACGGCGGGCGCCTCGACGGGCGACGTTTGTTCGGCGTCGTCCTGGCCGAGCAGCTTGCGAATGAATTTTTTGATCACGACGTTCAGAAAAGATCGAGGATGCGCCAGCCGCGGTTGCTTGCATGCGCGCGCAGCGTGTCGTCAGGGTTGGTCGCGATCGGGTCGGTGACTTTCTCGAGCAACGGGATGTCGTTGTGCGAGTCGCTGTAGAAGTAGCTGTGTTCGAAGTCGTCCCAGTGCTTGCCGAGCGACGCGAGCCATGCTTCGGTGCGCACGATCTTGCCTTCGCGATAGCTCGGCGTGCCGGTCGGCCGGCCCGTGTACGGCGAGTCGGGGTGCCCGTCGGTCGTTTCGACCTCGCACGCGATCAGCGTGTCGACGCCGAACGCGGTCGCGATCGGACGCGTGATGAATTCGTTGGTCGCCGTCACGACGCAGCACAGATCGCCGGCATCGAGGTGCTTGCGCACGAGTTCGAGCGCGGCGGGCGTCATCGCGGGGCGGATCACCTCGTGCATGTACTGCTCGTGCCATTCGGCGAGCTGCGCGCGCGAGTACTTCGCGAGCGGCGTGAGCATCGCGCACAGATACGCATGGATGTCGAGCTTGCCGGCCTTGTAGTCGGCGAAGAACTGATCGTTCTGACGCGAGAAGCTTTCCGCGTCGACGATGCCGAGCTTCACCATGAAGCGACCCCATTCGTGGTCGCTATCGGTCGGGATCAGCGTGTGATCGAGGTCAAAGAGTGCCAGATTAGTCATGGATGCGCATTTTACTCGAAGCGGTTGGGGCCTGTGCCCGGCGGTGCGATGTCGTCGCCGGGGCGCGCCAGCATCCGGCGCAGCAAGGGCAGCGTGACGGCGCGTTTCTGCTCGAGCGAGAAGCGGTCGAGCGCGTCGAGCAGCGCCATCAGGCTCGGCATGTCGCGGCGGAAATGGGTGAGCAGGTAGGCGGCGATATCGTCGGTGAGCGCGATCCCGCGCTCCTTGGCCGCGAGCTTCAGCACGGCGATCTTGCCGGCGTCGGACGGTGGCGACAGGTGGAACACGAGCCCCCAGCCGAGGCGCGTGCGCAGATCCTCGCGCACGTCGAGCGCGAGCGGCGCCGCGGGGCCTGCCGCGACGAACGCGCTCGACGGGTGCGCGCGGACCTCGTTGAACAGGTTGAACAGTGCGACCTGCTGCGTGTCGCTCATCCGGTCGCAGTCGTCGATCGCGTAGATGCCGATGCGCGGGTCGAACGTGAACGCGCCGAGCGGGCTCTGCGGTGTGAGGTAGCGCGCGTAGCCGTACGACGCGTCGCTCACGAGCGCCTGCAGCAAGTGGGTGCGGCCGCTGCCGGGCTCGCCCCAGATGTAGAACGACCGGTCCGGCACGGGCCCCGCCGCGAGCGCGAGGTCGAGCTTCTGAAGCCGCGAGATGAGCTCGTCGTTCTCCTCATTCATGATGAAGTTGTCGAACGTGGCGGGCGGCGGCGTGCCGAGATCGAGCGTCAGTTGACGGGACACAACAGTCACAATGCGGGTCGGTTGATGAAACGCGCGGCGTACGCCGGGCACGCGCGGGGGGCTGCTCCGGTGCCTGCACACGCGGCCGCACGCACGGCGGCGCGCGGGTTTCGGCGCGGCTCGCGGAGCGATGAAAACGGGGACGTGTCGACCAAGATGCAATCCCTGACGATTCGGTGCTGGGAATTCCGGCCAACGGGCCGGCTTCGGGTAAAATCGCATTTTACCGACCTTCTCGCATTCCCCCATGAATCCTCCGAAATCCGCTCCCGACGCTCAGGGTCTGTCCTACCGCGACGCAGGCGTCGACATCGACGCTGGCGACGCGCTCATCGACAAGATCAAGCCTTTTGCGAAGAAAACCCTGCGCGACGGCGTGCTCGGCGGCATCGGCGGGTTCGGCGCGCTGTTTGAAGTGCCGAAGAAGTACAAGGAGCCCGTGCTCGTGTCGGGCACCGACGGCGTGGGCACCAAGCTCAAGCTGGCCTTTCATCTGAACAAACACGACACCGTCGGCCAGGATCTCGTCGCGATGAGCGTGAACGACATCCTCGTGCAGGGTGCCGAGCCGCTGTTCTTCCTCGACTACTTCGCGTGCGGCAAGCTCGACGTCGACACGGCCGCCACGGTCGTCAAGGGCATCGCGCACGGCTGCGAACTGTCGGGCTGCGCGCTGATCGGCGGTGAGACGGCCGAAATGCCGGGCATGTACCCGGACGGCGAATACGACCTGGCCGGTTTCGCGGTCGGCGCGGTCGAGAAGAGCAAGATCATCGACGGCAGCACGATCGCCGAAGGCGACGTGGTGCTCGGCCTCGCATCGAGCGGCATCCACTCGAACGGCTTCTCGCTCGTGCGCAAGATCATCGAGCGCGCGAACCCCGACCTGTCGGCCGATTTCCACGGCCGCTCGCTGGCCGACACGCTGATGGCGCCGACGCGCATCTACGTGAAGCCGCTGCTCACGCTGATGCAGAAGCTGCCGGTGAAGGGTATGGCCCACATCACTGGTGGCGGCCTCGTCGAGAACATTCCGCGCGTGCTGCGCGAAGGCCTCACCGCCGAGCTCGACCAGAACGCATGGCCGCTGCCGCCGCTGTTCAAGTGGCTGCAGGAGCACGGCGGCGTCGCCGACGCGGAAATGCACCGCGTGTTCAACTGCGGGATCGGCATGGCGGTGATCGTGTCGGCGGCGGACGCCGACGCGGCGATCGCCGACCTGACGGCCGCCGGCGAACAGGTGTGGAAGATCGGCACCGTGCGTGCGAGCCGCGAAGGCGAGGCGCAGACGGTCGTGGTCTGACGCAGCGCACGCAGGATGCAGCAAGGAAAGCCGCCCGGAGTCGATCCGGGCGGCTTTTTTTCTGGCGCGGGCAGGCATCTCGACGCGCCCCCGAAGGAGGAACGACGATGACCGAAGACGAACGCGCGATTCGCGAGCTGGTGGAAACCTGGTTCGTGTCGAGCCGGCGCGGCGATCTGGCGACCGTGCTCGACCTGATCGCCGACGACGCGATTTTCATGGTGGCCGGCAAGCCGCCGTTCGACAAGGCGGCGTTCGCGGCCGCCTCGCGCGACGCGAATGCGGCGGCCGGCAACGGGCCGAAGGTCGATGGCCGCTACCGGATCGACGAACTGCGCGTGATGGGCGACTGGGCGTACCTGCGCAATTTCCTCGAAATCGACGTGACGCCGCCGGGCGGCGACACCGTGCGCCGCTCGGGCCATACGCTGACGATCTTCCGCAAGTCGGATGGCCGCTGGCAGCTCACGCGCGATGCGAATCTCGTGACGCTCGCGCACTGAGCGAGGTGGCGTGAGCGCTGCCGGGCGGCCGGCCGTCGTTCACGCGGACGGCCGCGGTGCGCTCGTCGGGCGCGCGCCCGCCAGCAACGGCGGCACCAGCAGATAGAGCAGCGCGGCCGCGGCCCATACGAGCCCCGGCCACGTGCCGCGGGTGGCCGCGTAGGTCGTCGTGACGACGAGCGGCCCGGCGACGCCGATCAGGCTCGCCACGCTCGCGAGCGTGCCCTGCAGTTCGCCCTGGCGCGCATCGTCGACCTGACGCGCGAGCATCGCCTGCAACGCCGGCAGCGTCATGCCACCCGCCGCGAACAGCGGCAGCAGTGCGAACGGCACCCATGCGGCCGTCGCGAACGCGATCATTACCAGCCCGAGCGCGTCGCCCGCGAGGCCCAGGGCGAGTGCGCGGCGCTCGCCGAGCCGTGCGATCAGCGGCCCGATCGCGAAGGCCTGCGCGAGCGCGTGGCACGCACCGTAGCCGGCGAGCGACAGCCCCGCGACGGGCGTGGACCAGCCGAAATGCTCCTGGCCGTACAGAATCCACAGCGTCGCGGGCGCCTGCGACACCAGCGCGACGATCACGTAGATGCCGATCAGCGGCACGAGCGCGGGCGCGCCGCTCAGCCGGCGCAGGCCGGCGAACGGGTTGAGCGTGGCGAGCCCGCGACTTTCCCGGGCCGCGCGCGGACGCGATTCCGGCAGCGCGCGCCATACGAGCGCGAGGTTCAGCGCATTGAGCAGCGCGGCCGCGACGAACGGCGCGCGCAGGTGCAGCGCGCCGAACAGCCCGCCGATCAGCGGGCCCGCTATGAAGCCGACGCCCATCATCGCGCCGAGCTGGCCGAAGCGCCGTGCGCGGTCGGGTTCGGCCGTGACGTCGGTCACGTACGCGGTCGCGACCGCGACGTTCGCGCCGGTGATGCCGGCGATCAGCCGCCCGACGTAAAGCCAGGCCAGCGTCGGCGCGAGCGCCATCAGCAAGTAGTCGAGCGCGGCGCCCGCAAGCGACGCGAGCAGCACGGGCCGGCGGCCGAAGCGGTCGCTCAGCGTGCCGAGCAGCGGGGCGCACAGGAATTGGGCGAACGCGTACAGCGCGAGCAGGATCCCATAGTGGGTGTCGGTGCTGCCGGCGCCGGTGAGCGTGCGCAGCAGGCCAGGCAGGATCGGCATCACGATCCCGACGCCGATCGCGTCGAGCAAGACCGTGGCGAGGATGGCAATCAGGGACGGATTCAAGGCGACCACTCTATCGATGATAGAGTGGCGATTATTCCATAGTTTCCCTATCGGTGATAGAGATGAAGGACACGGGTGCGCGGCTGACGCGCGACACGGTGATGCGCGCGGCGCTCGATCTGCTGAACGAGGTCGGTATCGACGGGCTGTCGACGCGGCGGCTCGCGGAGCGGCTCGGCGTGCAGTCGCCGACGCTGTACTGGCACTTCCGCAACAAGGCCGAGCTGCTCGACGCGATGGCCGAGGCGATCATGCTCGAGCGCCACGGCGCGTCGCTGCCGCGGCCGGGCGACGCCTGGGATGCGTGGCTTGTCGAGAATGCGTGCAGTTTCCGTCGCGCGCTGCTGGCCTATCGCGACGGCGCACGCCTGCATGCCGGTACGCGGCCGCGCACGCTGCATTTCGGTTCGATCGAACGGAAGGTGGTGCTGCTGGCCGGGGCGGGCTTTGCGCCGGACGAAGCGGTCGACGTGATGTATGCGCTCGGCCGCTTCGTGGTCGGTTGGGTGCTGGAAGAGCAGGCGGAAGCGGAACGCGAAACCGACACGACGCTGCCTGACGCGGCCGAGCATCCGCTCCTCGCGCAGGGCTGGGCTGCGCTGCGCGAGCGTGGCGGCGACGAAGCGTTCGAGCGCGGTGTTGCGTTGATCGTCGATGGCGCGCGCGCGCGTCTGGCGGCTCGCCTGCGCGGCGATTGACCCCGCGCCCGCGCCCGGATCAGGCCGGCAGGCGGTCGTCCAGCACGCGTTCGAGCGTGTCGAGCGCGTGCGCGGTCGCATCCGGCGCGACACAGTCGACGACGATCCGTTCGGGCATCGCGCGCAGCCACGTGATCTGCCGTTTGCACAGCTGGCGCGTCGCGAAGATGCCCTTGTCGCGCATGGTCCGGTAGTCGGTGTCGCCGTCGAGGAATTCCCAGGCCTGCCGGTAGCCGACGCAGCGCATCGACGGCAGGCCGAGATGCAGATCCTCGCGACGGCGCAGCCGTTCGACCTCGTCGATGAAGCCCGCGTCGAGCATCGCGTCGAAGCGTTGCGCGATGCGCGCGTGCAGCACCGCGCGGTCCGACGGTTCGAGCGCGACCGGCACGAAGCGGTACGCGGCGGCCTCGTCGTCCGCGCGCCGCGGCGCGGCGAGCAGCACCGACATCGGCTGCCCGCTCAGCAGGAACACTTCGAGCGCGCGCTGGATCCGCTGCGAATCGTTCGGCGCGAGCCGCGCGGCCGTCGCGGGGTCGACCTGCGCGAGCCGCGCATGCAGCGCGGGCCAGCCGTCGCGCGCGGCATCGGCGTCGAGCTCCGCGCGTACGGCCGGATCGGCGGTCGGCAGGTCGTTGAGGCCCTGTGTCAGCGCCTTGTAGTACAGCATCGTGCCGCCCGCGAGCAGCGGCGTGCGGCCGCGCGCGGCGACCTCGCCGATCAGGCGCAGCGCGTCGGCGCGGAATTCGGCCGCCGAATACGCATCGGCCGGATCGATGATGTCGATCAGATGGTGCGGCACGCTCGCGCGTTCGTCGCGTGTCGGTTTCGCGGTGCCGATATCCATGTCGCGGTAGACGAGCGCCGAATCGACGCTGACGATCTCGATCGGGCGGCGCGCGGCGAGCGCCAGCGCGGCGGCCGTCTTGCCCGACGCGGTGGGGCCGAGCAGGCAGGCGATCGTCGTCGGCGGGGACTGCGGTGAAGCGCTCATTGCCCGCGCATGAAAAGGCGGTCGAGATCGTTCAGCGTGAGCTGATACCACGTCGGTCGGCCGTGATTGCACTGGTCCGCGCGTTCGGTTGCCTCCATCTGACGCAGCAGCGCGTTCATCTCGTCGAGCGTCAGGCGCCGGTTCGCGCGCACCGCGTGGTGGCATGCGAGCGTGCCGAGCAACTCGTGCTGGCGCTCGGTGAGCACGCGCGAGCCGCCGAACGCGTGCAGGTCGGCGAGCACCGCGCGCGCGAGCGACTGCAGGTCCGCATCCTTCAGCAGCGCGGGCACCGCGCGGATCGCGAGCGTCGTCGGCGACAGCACCGCGAGGTCGAAGCCGAGCGATTCGAGCGTGTCGCGCTCTTCCTCGACCGTGCCGATCTCGACCGGCGTCGCCGTCATCGATATCGGCAGCAGCAGCGACTGCACGGCGACCGTGCGGTCGGCGAGCGCGTTCTTGAACTGTTCGTACAGGATCCGCTCGTGCGCCGCATGCATGTCGACGATCACGAGGCCGTGCGCGTTCTGCGCGAGCACGTAGATGCCGTGGATCTGGCCGAGCGCGAAGCCCAGCGGCTGCTCGTCGTGTGCGGTGGCCGCGAGCGGCGACGCGATGAAGCCCGGCGGCGTGTTCGGCGCGCTCGCCGAATCGTGCGCGATGACGGTCGTGCCGTCCGGCGCGCCGGCGCCCGTGTCCTTGCGGCCGAACAGCGCGTCGTAGAGCGCGAGCGGCTGCGCGACCGGCAGCGTGCCCTGCGTCATGCGCGCCTGGCGCATCCACGTGTTGCCGGACGACGATGAGGATGACGGCGACGAGAAGCCGCTGCCGCCCGTGCCGGTGGCCGCGCCCAGGCCGAGCGGCGTATTCAGGAACGACGCGGGGCCGCCCGGCGCCGGTGAGAGTTGCGCGGCGTGGCCGCCCGCGGTGGTTTCCGGCGACGCGCCCGCATGGCGGGCGAGCGCGCGCTGGACCGCGTGGAAGACGTACTGGTGGATCGAGCGCGAATCGCGGAACCGCACTTCGATCTTCGACGGGTGCACGTTCACGTCGACTGCTTCGGGCGGCAGGTCGAGGAACAGCACGTACGACGGGTAGCGGTCGCCGTGGAGGACGTCCTCGTACGCCGCGCGCACCGCGTGCGTGAGCAACTTGTCGCGCACGAAGCGGCCGTTGACGAAGAAGTATTGCTGGTCGGCGCGGCCGCGGCTCGCGGTCGGCAGGCCCGCGCAGCCGTAGACGGCGAGCGGTCCGGCCTGCTCGTCGAGCGGCAGGTGCGCGGTGGCGAAGCCGTCGCCGAGGATTTTCGCGACGCGTTGCGCGGGTTCGGTCGCGTTCCAGTGCTCGACGGCCTTGCCGTTGTGCAGCACCGAGATCGCGACGTCCGGCCGCGCGAGCGCCGCGCGGCGGATCATTTCGAGGCAGTGGCCGAACTCGGTCTGCTCGCTTTTCAGGAACTTGCGGCGCGCGGGCGTGTTGAAGTACAGCTCGCGCACCTCGATCGTCGTGCCGACCGCACCGGCGGCCGGCGACAGCGCGCCCGTGGTCGCGTCGATCTTCGTCGCATGGGCGACGTCGGCCGTGCGGCTCGTGATCGACATCTCGGCGACCGACGCGATCGACGCGAGCGCTTCGCCGCGAAAACCCAGCGTCGCGACCGCCTCGAGCTCCTCGAGCGAGCGGATCTTGCTCGTCGCGTGGCGCATCAGCGCGAGCGGCAGTTCGCCGGGCGGAATCCCGCAGCCGTCGTCGGTGATCGAGATGCGCTTGACGCCGCCTTCCTCGAGCACGATGCGCAGCGTGCTCGCGCCGGCGTCCATCGCGTTCTCGAGCAGCTCCTTGACGACCGACGCCGGGCGTTCGACGACCTCGCCGGCGGCGATCTGGCTGATCAGCTGGTCGGGCAGGGGCTGGATCGCGCGCAGCGGGCGCGCAGCGGGGGCGGGCGCGGCGCCCGCGGCCGTTTCGGTGATATCGGACATGGCGGAATTATAGCGAGGCGGCGGATGCATGCCGGGGCCGCGGATGGTTACGTTTTTTCACGGAGCCTTAAGGTAGTTTCGGTATGATGGCTCCGTTCCGCGCGCCGCCTTGTCCGGCGGGCGCTTCCGCTTTTTCCGGCCGCTGCGGCCTTTTCGCCTTCGAGGAATCGCATTTGGATACGCTGCTTCATTTCGTCAACCTGGTCCTGCATATCGACGCGTTCCTCGGCGACTTCATCCGGCAGTACGGCGCATGGGTGTATCTGGTGCTGTTCCTGATCGTGTTCTGCGAGACGGGGCTCGTCGTGTTGCCGTTCCTGCCCGGCGATTCGCTGCTGTTCATCGGCGGTGCGTTCGGGGCGACGGGCGACATGAACGTCGTCGTGCTGATCGTGCTGCTGCTGGTCGCGGCGATTGCCGGCAATACCTTGAACTACGTGATCGGCCGCTGGGTCGGGCCGAAGGTGTTCAATACTCATATCCCGGTGCTCGAGCGCTTCCTCGATCGCGCGGCGCTGCAGAAGACCCACGCGTTCTACGACAAGCACGGCGGCAAGACGATCGTGCTCGCGCGCTTCATCCCGGTCGTGCGCACGTTCGCGCCGTTCGTTGCCGGGGCGTCGTCGATGAGCTTCGCACGCTTCCAGCTGTTCAACGTGATCGGCGCGCTGGTCTGGGTGCTGCTGCTGGTGCTGCTCGGTTACTTCTTCGGCAATATCCCGTTCATCCGCCAGTATCTGAACGTGATCGTGCTGGTGGGGATCGGCGCGGCGATCGTGCCGATCGCGCTTGGCGCGTTGTGGAAGCTGGTGCGCGGGCGGCACTCGGGCGATGCGCGGAAGACGGGCGGGCACTGAGCCGGCACGTTTCTCTTCGGCGCAGTAAAAAGCGTGGCGGTTGCCACGCTTTTTTTTCGTCCGTGCGGTTCAGGTATTGCGATGCGAGAGCGGCGTTTCGGGCGTCGGGTATTGCGCGTCGCGGAACGTCTCGAGGATCACGCGATTGGTATCGCAGTACACCTGCCAGTAGTTCTCCGGCTGCGTCGACGGGCGCACGAACAGCAGCGGGCCTTCCGGCGTGAACTGCAGCACGCCGACGTCCGGCGCGGGCACCTTCAGCACATTCGGGATCACCTGGATCTGCGTCTTCAGGCGGTTGATCGCGTCGACGGCATCGACGCCGTTCGCGATCTTCGCGGTCAGGTCGACGCGGCGATGCGGCGTCGCGCTGTAGTTCGCGATGTTGTCCGAGAAGATCTTGTTGTTGCCGACGATCGTCACGATGTTGTCGGCGGTGATGATCGTCGTGCCGAACAGGCCGAGTTCCTTCACCGTGCCCGTGACGCCGCCCGCGCTGATCACGTCGCCGATCTTGAACGGACGCAGTACCTGCATGAACACGCCGGCGGCGAAGTGGGCGAGCAGGCCGCCCCAGGCGGTGCCGATCGCGAGGCCCAGGCCGGCGAGCAGTGCGGCGAACGACGTGGTCTGAACGCCGAAGATCTGCAGGATCGCGAGGATCAGCAGGATCGTCAGCAGCACGCCGACCACCGAGGTCAGGTAGTCGGTGAGCGTCGGGTCGACCTTGCCGCTGCGGCGCACGACCTTGCCGAGTAGCCGGGTGCCGATGCGGATCGCCCAGCGGCCGATGAACCATAGGACGACCGCGGCGAGGAGGTTCAGGCCGAGGTCGAGGCCGCGGGTCATCAGGAATTGCTGGGCGGTTTCTAGGTTCGGCATGGGGGCTCCGCGGTGAGGTGAATGTGGCAGTTTCAGGCTGCATATAGTCTGATTATTACCGTATTTTACAACACGCCGCGGCGATAATTCGTAGGTCTGCATTGCGCAACAAAGGATTGGCATTTTTTACTGCCGCAAGCAGCTGCGTTGCGAAAATCGAAAGTATGTATAGAAGCGTTAACACATTTAAAAGTAAGGAAGTTTTCTTGCATGTAAGCTGGTACAATGCGGCGCCTCGGTAGTTTGAGGTGATTTAAAAATTCAGGAGCGTGGGGCAAAAGTTTCACCACGCACGGGGCGCAAACGATAAAAGTGGGACCGGGGTTGGGTATGGCAGAACCGCCAAACGGGGATTCCAGGCTGGGCGAAGCATTTGCTATTCAGCGAAGAGTCGTTTATGCATTGTTTTTGCGCGAACTGAAGACCCGGTTCGGCAAGCACAGGCTTGGGTACCTGTGGGTATTTCTCGAGCCTGTCGTTCACATGCTCGTATTGTTCGCAATCCTGGGGTTGATAGCGAAACATACGATGCCCGGTATTTCGTTTCCTGTATTTCTCATCTGCGGTCTGGTACCGTACTTCATGTTCATCAACATCGCGCTGCGATCGTTGAACGCGCTAGAGGCAAATCTCGGACTGCTGAGCTATCGTCCGGTGCATCCGCTGGATACACTGATCGCACGTGCGGGTCTCGAATGTATTATCAGCGCGGTGGTCCTGGTTGTATTGCTGGTTATTCTCGGCCTCGGAGGGCAGCCGGTCCAATTGGGTGACATCCCGGAACTCGCCGGAATTTGGGCGATACTCGTGCTTCTCGGGCTGGGTGTCGGGATCATTTTCATGGTTATTGGCCATGAATTCCCGATCAGCGAGAAGGTCATCCCGTTGTTCATGCGGCCCCTTTATTTCACCAGTGCGGTGATGTATCCACTGACGACCATTCCGGCGGAATACCGCAGCTGGGTATTGTGGAATCCTCTCGTTCATATTCTCGAGTTATTGCGGCATACGATCGTGCCGGCATACGCGGTTGAAAACGTCGGGCTCGCCTACCCCGCGTTTTGTGCGCTGGTCGTTCTGTTCGTCGGTATGGCCCTGTACAAGGCCCGTGAACCCTCCCTGCTGCGATCATGATTCGACTCGAGAATCTCACGAAATCGTATAAGACGCCGTCGGGTCGACATTACGTGTTCAAGGACGTCAATGTCGAAGTGCCATCGGGGAAAAGTATTGGTCTGATCGGGCGTAATGGCGCCGGCAAGAGCACGCTGCTCAGCATCATCGGCGGCATCGATCGGCCCGATCGCGGCCGGGTCGTGACCAATCGGCGCATTTCGTGGCCGGTCGGTCTCGCGAACGGCTTCCAAAGCAGCATGACGGGGCGCGAGAACGTCAAGTTCGTCGCACGCCTGTACGCGAGCAAGGGCGAGCTGGCGGAGAAGGTGCGGTTTGTCGCGGATTTCTGCGAACTCGGCAAGTTCTTCGACATGCCGATCCGCAGCTACTCCACCGGCATGCGCGCGCGCTTGGGTTTCGGGCTGTCGATGGCGTTCGACTTCGACTACTACGTGATTGACGAGGTGACGGCGGTCGGCGATGCCGTCTTCAGAAAAAAAAGCGAGGCGTTGATGATGGCCAGGCGCGCCGTCAGCCAGTTCATATTTGTGTCGCACGGCCTCGACGAGGTAAGTCGGGTCTGCGACGTCGGGTTGCTGATCGGCGACGGGAAAGTCACGTACTACCCCGACGTGAATGAGGCGATCGAAGTTTACAAGCAAGAGAACAATGTCTGATTGGTTGGGGAAGCTGCGCGGGCATCGGCTGCAGGTGTCGCTTGTCGCGGTACCGCTTGTTGTGTGCGGGTTGTATCTCGGGCTGGTTTCCCGGGATCGCTACGTCAGTGAATCGCAGGTGCTGGTCAAGGACTCCGGACGTTCTGTCGGCACGGGGCTGAATATTCAGGCGCTGCTTGGGGGAGGAGCCGATGCATCGGCGCGGGACGACGCAGTCGTGCTCAAGCAGTACATCGAATCGCCGGACATGCTGGCGAAAGTGGATGCGCGGCTGAAGCTCAAGGAGGCGTTCGGACATGTCGGGCTCGACTTGTTCAACCGGCTTTCGCCGCAAGCCACGCGAGAGGAAACGCTGAAGTACTACATGCGGCGTGTCAGCGTCGATGTGGACGACAAGACGGGGCTTTTGACGATTCGAACACAAGGTTTGTCGCCGGCCTTCGCGCAGACGTTCAATCGAACGTTGCTGAGCGAAAGCGAAGCTTTCCTGAACGAGTTGTCGCATCGCATTTCGCGCAACGACATGCTGTTTGCGCGTGAGGAAATCGACCGCTCGTATGACGAAGTCAAGACGGCACGTGATGCGGTGATCGCATTCGAAAACAAGACCGGCATGCTGGACCCGACGGCGAGCGCCGAAGCGGGCGGGCGCATGGTGGTCGAAATGCAGTCGAAGCAGGCGGAGCTCGAAGCGGAATTGCGCAACCTGCAGACCTACATGAACGACGACGCGCCGCCGGTCGTAGCGAAGCGCAACGCGCTATCGGCCCTTGTCGCGCAGATTGCGGTCGAGCGAGCCAAGCTCAGTGCGCCCGGCGACGGCAAGATGAACCGGACGGCCGCGCAGTACGCGGAACTCAAGTCTCGCCTCCAGTTTGCGACCGACCTGTACAAGGTATCGCTGTCGACATTCGAGAAGGCTCGGATCGAATCGGGGCACAAGGCAAAGAGCCTGTCCGTGATCGTGACGCCCAACCTGCCGGAAGAGGCCGAGTACCCGCGCAGGCTTCACATCATGATGTCCCTCGTTGTCGGATTGTTGTTGTTGTTCGGTGTCGTGAGGCTGGCGCAAGCGATCATCGAAGATCACCGGACGTAACGGACACGACTGCCGCCGGGATTTCGGATCGGGGTGGCAGTTCGCACGAACTTGAATGGCTGGTACAGCGTCGTTGCCGTAACGGGGTGGCGAATGCAAGCAGGCATCGACGAACGCAAATATTGAGATGATCAATCTATCAACAGGCCGAAAGGCATTGATTGCCCTGATGCTGGGCGCCGCGAGCACAGCGGGTTGGGCCGGGCTCAGCGATACGCTGTTCGGGCTCTCGGCAACCGACAGCGATAGTGGCTCGACGTCGTCCAGGGGCGCGGCTGACGGTGGACAGCGCGGCGCCGCTTCGACGGGTTTCGGGTACAACCCGGACGGCGCAGCGGCCGGGGCAATGATGCTTCAAGGCGGCAAGGTGTCGCGTCAGCAAGGCGGACCCGGAGGGATGGCTCCGAGTCCGGTCGACGTCAGCGTTGCTCCGCAGGCGCCGAACAGCATGTTCGGCTCTCAGTTGTTTGGCGGGACCTTCCACAACAGTCGGGGGACCGGCTTCAATCCGGGTTATCAGGTCGGCATTGGCGACACCGTTACGCTGCGGATGTGGGGTGCTTTCGTATTCGACGGCCAGCTGACCGTCGATCCGCAGGGAAATATCTTCGTGCCGAATGTCGGGCCGGTGACGGTTGCCGGGGTTCGCAATGCCGACTTGAACGGGCGTGTGCTGAATGAAGTGCGCAAAGTCTACAAGGCAAACGTGAACGTTTATGCCAGCCTGGACGTCGCGCAGCCGGTGAAGGTTTTCGTCACTGGATATGTCAAGCAGCCGGGCATGTATGGCGGCATCGCGTCGGAAAGCATCCTGTCCTATCTCGACAAAGCCGGTGGCGTCGACGTCGACCGAGGCAGCTATGTCGACGTGATGGTCAAGCGCGGCGGGGTGGTGCGCAAGCGCTTCAACCTGTACGACTTCTTGTTGAATGGCGAGATCGATCAGCTGCAGCTGGCCGATGGCGACGTGATCGTCGTTGGGCCGCGCGAACACGTTTTCACGGTGCGAGGCGAGGTCTACAACGCATACGACTTCGAGTTCGCCACGCCGGTCATTACGCTTCAGCAGGCGCTTGCGGTTGCGCGTCCGAAACCGGGTGCCACGCATGTCAGCATCGTGCGTCGCCAGGGCACCGAACGGACCACCGAGTATTACCCGATTTCGAACGCTTCGAACGTCAGACTCAACGACGGCGATCAGCTCGCGGTCACATCCGATCGCTACGCCGGCACGATTCAGGTTCGCGTCGAGGGCGCCCATTCGGGAGAGCATGCGTTGGTGCTTCCGTATGGTTCCACGATGGCGCAGGTGCTGAGCCAGGTTCGCAAAAATCCGTTGTCACGCGTGGACGAGGCCCAGTTGTTCCGCAAGTCGGTGGCGGATCGGCAAAAGGAAATGCTGGGCGTCGAACTGCAGAAGCTTCAGGAGGCGGCGTTGTCCGCGCCGTCCGCGACGAGCGAGGAAGCCAATCTGCGCTCGAAGGAAGCCGAGAACATCACGAAGTTTGCCGCGCTTGCGAGCAAGACCGAGTTCAAGGGGCAGGTCGTGCTCAACGAGCAGACGATGGGCAACGTGATTCTGGAGGATGGCGACGTCGTCAACATCCCCGAAAGAACCAGTGTCGTCATGGTGCATGGAGAGGTGCTCTTCCCGAACGCGGTCGAATGGCAATCGGGCATGACGACCAGTGACTATGTCGCGCACGTCGGCGGATACACGCAGAAGGCCGACAACAGCAAGATCATCGTGATTCACCAAAACGGCAAGGCCGAACTGGCCGACAGCGGTGCGAAGGTCGAGGCCGGCGATGAGCTCATGGTGTTACCGAAGGTGAGGTCGAAGAGTATCGAGATCACGCGCGGGATTACGCAGATCCTCTATCAAATGGCAGTGGCCGCGAAGTTGATCTTCTGGTGATGGTTGCAGCACGTCACATGACGCGTAGAGGGCGCGTCATGTGACACCGAGAGGGCCGCGGGCGGCTCGTTGGCACGAACGCACCGGCAGATTGCTCCTTCGGGGGCTCGTAAAAATAATAGCAACGATAATTATCATGAAAATTCTGACCGTGTTTGGCACGCGGCCGGAGGCGATCAAGATGGCGCCGCTGGTACACGCGCTTAGGGGGAGGTCGGGTGTGGATTGTCGCGTATGCGTCACTGCACAACACCGGCAAATGCTGGACCAGGTACTCGAACTTTTCGAGATAAAGCCGGATTACGACCTGAATCTGATGAAGGCGGGGCAAACGCTCCAGTCGATCACGTGCGACATCGTGAACGAGATCACGCCCGTTCTCGCATCGTATCGGCCCGACTACATGTTGGTGCATGGCGATACGACGACCACGTTCGCAAGCGCACTGGCGGCGTTCTACCTGAAGATCAAGGTGGGGCACGTCGAAGCGGGGCTGCGTAGCGGCGACATGTACTCGCCGTGGCCCGAAGAGGGCAATCGCAAGCTGACAGGCCAGCTCGCCGACATTCATTTCGCGCCGACCGAGGCGTCGCGCGAGAACCTCATCGCGGAACGGGTTCGCGACGAGGACATCATCGTGACGGGCAATACCGTCATCGACGCGTTGCTCACGGTTACGCGCAGGCTCAAGCACGATGAGGCACTCCAGCGCCAGATGCACGACGCGTTTCCGGCGCTTGCAGGCGGGCGCCGCATGGTGCTCGTGACGGCGCATCGCAGGGAAAATTTCGGGGAAGGGATCCGGAATATCTGTCAGGCGATCCGTCAACTGGCGGCGCACTACACGGACGTCGATTTCGTTTACCCGGTTCACCTGAATCCGCAGGTCAAGCAGCCGGCGGAAGAGATTCTCTCCGGCATCTCGAACGTTCACCTGCTGGCGCCTCAGGACTATCTGCCATTCGTCTATCTGATGTCGCGCGCCACGCTGATCCTCACCGATTCGGGGGGAATTCAGGAAGAGGCGCCGTCGCTCGGCAAGCCGGTGCTCGTGATGCGCGATACGACGGAGCGGCCTGAAGCGGTTGCGGCCGGAACGGTTCGACTGGTTGGTTCGGACAGCAGCCGAATTGTCGCGGCCTGTCGCGAATTGCTCGACGACCCGGTGCGCTACGAGGACATGGCGCGTGCACACAACCCGTATGGAGATGGCCGTGCGTGCGAACGCATCGTGCGTCACCTCGTCGGCGAAAGCGATCGCAGCGAGCCACAGACGTTCTCTTCGATTCCAGGTTCGGTTCGCGCGTTCGCCGGGTAATGCCGCGCACGGCAAGGGCGATCAGTCAGCCCTGATTCGCGCGGCATGTCGAAGCGTTGCCGCGCCTCCACACATCATCAAGGACGTTCCGTGAAAAATGCCATCCAATCCATATCCGTCATCGGACTCGGATATATCGGTCTTCCGACCGCGGCCGTGCTCGCGTCGCGCAAGATCAAGGTCGTCGGTGTCGATATCGACCAGCATGCTGTCGATACGATCAATCGAGGCGAGATTCATATCGTCGAGCCGGAACTGGATATCGTCGTGCACGCGGCAGTGAAAGAGGGGTGGCTTCGCGCGACAACCCGGCCCGAAGCCGCAGACGCTTTCATGATCGCGGTGCCGACACCATTTCACGGTAACTACGAGCCGGATCTGTCATACGTCAAGGCTGCGTGCGAATCGATCGCCCCGGTTCTCAAGCAGGGCGACATCGTCATTCTCGAGTCGACCTCGCCTGTCGGTACGACCGAGCGGATGGTGGAATGGTTGGCGCGCGCTCGACCGGACCTCGTATTTCCGGAGAAGGGCGGCGGTGATTGCGACGTCTACGTTGCCTATTGTCCCGAACGTGTCCTTCCCGGACAGGTGATTCGCGAACTGATCGAAAACGATCGCGTGATCGGTGGCGTCAATCCGCTTTCCGCGGTACGTGCGCAAGAGGTCTACCGTACGTTCGTCAGCGGTCAGTTGCTGGTCACGGACGCGCGCACGGCAGAGATGTCGAAGCTGACCGAGAACGCATTCCGCGACGTCAATATCGCGTTTGCCAATGAGCTTTCCCTCATTTGCGACAAGCTCGACATCAATGTGTGGGAATTGATCAATATCGCGAATCACCATCCGCGCGTCAATATTCTCCAGCCGGGGCCGGGCGTCGGTGGTCATTGCATCGCGGTCGACCCGTGGTTCATCGTCAACAAAACCCCGGGCCAGGCGAAGTTGATTCGACAGGCGCGGGAGGTGAACGATTCGAAGCCGCTCTGGGTGATCGACAAGGTGCGCGCCGTGGTCGATTCGCTGTGCGAAGCCGGAAAACCGCGACGCGACATCCGAATTGCGTGCTTCGGTCTTGCGTTCAAGCCGAATATCGATGACTTGCGAGAAAGTCCGTCGCTCGATATCGCGCACAAGCTCGCCGATGCGTATCCGGAGCAAGTCCTCGTTGTCGAGCCGCATATCGACGCGATGCCGGAGAAGCTCGAGCTTGGCGGCGCGCGATTGATGGATCTCGACAGCGCACTGGCACGTGCGGACGTCCTTGTCATGCTGGTCGATCACGCGCAATTCAAGGCAATGAAACCGACTCTGCGCGAAACACAGCGACTCGTCGATACCAAAGGCATCTGGGGTTGAGTGGCTCCCGTCCGCGCTCCGGGCGTGGCGCGGAAAAGTCAGGACGAATTTGAAAAGGCAGGGAAGTCGGGATGAGCGTGAATGTCGATGTCGGTGCGGGTGATGGTCTGGAAGAGATTGCCGCTTTGCGACGGGAGCGCGATCGCTATGCGGCGCTATGCGCGACCTTGCGGGCCGAACGCGCCGCGCAGGACGAACTCGTGTCGCTGCTCGAGGAGGAAGCCGCGCGGTTGAGCGATCCTCGGGAAGCCACGACAAGTATCGACGCCGGCCTGACATCGCCGCGCGTCGACGACGCGGCGGAGGTGACCGGGTATCAGCAGACGATCACCGATCTCACGAGCCGATTCAACGGGTTGAAGGCAATACGCGAACGGGAGGAGGAGACTTTCCGGCAGTACCGCGAGGACACCAGTGTCACGATCGAAGCGCTTGCGGACGAGCTGTCACGGCACGGCGAGACGATCAGCAGCCTGACTAGCGAGATCGATGCGGCAAGGGCCGTTGCCCGCGAGCAGGCGCAATTGCAGGCGACCGGCGTTGCGGCGCTCGAACAAAAGATCGCGGCTTTGGAAGCAGAACGCAGTGCGCGCGCGATCGAGCGCCAGGAGCTGGGCTCGATGCTCTCCGTGCTGCGCTCGGAAGCCAAGTCATCGTCGACGATCCTCGAAAAAATCAAGCTGGACGCGGTTCGCAACAAGATGGCACTCACCGAGGCGAACGCGCAGATCGAACGCTTGCGTCAACAACTGATCGCCGCAAATCAGCAGGTACTCCGGACGAAGAACACGCTGTCGTTTCAGCTTGGGCACGCGCTGATATTCGGCACCAAGTCGTGGAGCGGGTTCTTCGCATTGCCGGGCAAGCTGCTGGCGATTCACCGTTTGTCGAAGCAACGCCGTGATGACAGCCAAGCCAAGGGGCGCAAGAGTTCCAACGTTCGCCCGATGCTGCAAGCGGCGCCGATTGCATCGCGCGCGGACGCCGTCGAGCATGTCGCGGTCGCCGCGCGTGCGCGGTTGCAGGGTTTGCACGACGATGACGGGCAGCAGCTTGCCCATCGGATGAAGCAACTCAAGGTCGCGGCCATCATGGATGAGTTCACGTTCGGCTCGTACGATCCGGAGTGCAACCTCCTGCAGCTGACGCCCGCTCACTGGCAGACCGAATTGAACGCGTTCAATCCGGACATGCTGTTCATTGAATCGGCGTGGCGCGGGAAGGATGACCTTTGGGGCAGCAAGGTCGGCCACCTCAGTCAGGAAGTCCTCGGCATCGTTCTATGGTGTCGCGATCACAAGATTCCGACGATCTTCTGGAACAAGGAGGATCCGGTCCATTTCGAGACGTTCCTGACGACCGCGAAGTTGTTCGATTTCGTCTTTACGACGGACATCGACTGCATCCATCGTTACAAGGCCGCACTCGGCCACGATCGGGTCTATCTGCTGCCGTTCGCCGCTCAACCGCTCGTCAACAATCCCGTCGAGAAGTACGAACGGAAAGACGCGTTCTGCTTTGCCGGCGCCTATTACGTTCGATATCCGGAGCGCACGCGCGATCTGGGGAACTTCATCGTCAATTTGCCCGAGTTTCGACCGCTGGAAATCTACGACAGAAACTACGGGAAAAGCGACGCGAACTACCAGTTTCCGGAGGAGTACCAGCCGTTTGTCGTCGGCAATTTGCCATACGCGGAGATCGACAAGGCATACAAGGGCTATCGATACGCGATCAACCTCAACTCGATCAAGCAGTCACAGTCGATGTTCGCGCGTCGCGTCTATGAACTGCTGGCGTCCAATACGATCACGATCAGCAACTTCTCGCGCGGCGTGCGCCTCATGTTCGGCGATCTGGTCGTGACGAGCGATAGCGGCGCCGAGATTCGGCGCCGGCTCGAGGCCTTCGGCAACGACGAAGCAGGCGCGCGCAAGCTCCGCCTTGCCGCGCTTCGCAAGGTGATGCTCGAGCATACGTATCAGGATCGACTGGCTTACGTTATCTCGAAGGTCAGCGAGGAGACCTTGCCGTCGCTGCTTCCGCAGATCATCGTGGTTGCGTACGCCAAGGATCAGGCACAAGCCGACTGCCTGCTGCGCGCGTTCGAGCGGCAGCAATATCGGGCCAAGACGCTGCTATTGGTCGTGCCGGAGCAGTTCGACCCGGCCGGGGTGCCGGACGGAGACGCGGTGCGGGTGTTGTCTGCGCTTGAATCGGATACGGTCATGTTGCAGGCGCTGGCATCGCCTGCCGCGTGGCTCTCCGTCATGGTCGCGGACGACTACTACGGTGCCCACTATCTGACGGATCTCGCGCTGGCGACGCGCTACACGCAGGCGCGAGCGATCGGCAAGGCTGCCCAGTATGTATGGTCGGGCAGCAAAGGCCTGGCCCTGCTTCGGGATGACGCAGCATATACCTTCGTTACCGAGATCGCTGCACGATCGGGTATCGCACGTTTCGATACGTTGCCCGCGGTGTCGTTGCGCGACTGGGTGAGGGAACTGTATACCGCGCAGTTCAACGACGCTTCGTGCTTCGCTGTCGACGAATTCAACTACTGCCGAAGTGGCGTCGCGCTGGATGAGGTGGGCCGCGCGACCGTTGACGATGTGGTCCTGTCCGATCACGGACTGACGCTCGACGAAATGCAGCGCAGAGCGGAGGCAGTCGCTCCGGAGCGACTCGACAGCAATGCCCTTCCGCAGTTGCGCGGTAGCGATCTGGCATCGCTGTTGACGAAGGCGCCGGCGAACAGTCGTGTTTCGATGGTCGAGCGCGGCGGCTGTCTGCAGGTCGATTCGGCGTTGCCCGATGGCTCACACGAATATTGGTACGCCGATCGCGATTTTTCGCCGGCCGATCTGTCGGTCGATAACGGGAAGCTTCAGCTCCACCTCGAAGTTTCGCCGGGTCTGAACGTGCAGGTTGTCGTGCTGTTTCTCGATGGCGAAAAAGCGCGGATCGGCCATGTCGTGAAGGCTTCGAATCGCAATCACGATGTCGAGGTACCGGCGGGCACGGCGTACTTGCGGATCGGCTTGCGGGTCTATGCCGGCGGCTCCGCGCGCGTGCAATCGTTGCTGCTCGGTCACCGCTCGCTCCTGCCGGCGGATATGTTTTCTCAGGGCGAACATCTCGTCCTGACAAACCACTACCCGTCCTACGACGACCTGTATCGCAATGCCTTCGTGCACAGCCGGGTGCGCGCCTATCGCGCACATGGCGTGCGATGCGACGTGTTCCGCTTCCGTGACGAACAAACGGTGGAGTTTCAGGAGTTCGAGAACGTTGATGTGATGACGGGCGGCGCGGAGGTACTGGACCGACTGCTGCAGACGGGGCGATATCGCTCGGTCCTGGTCCACTTCCTCGACGATGCGATGTGGCGCGCGCTGAAGCCTTATGCAGATCGACTGAAGATCGTCGTCTGGGTTCACGGCGCCGACATCCAGCGCTTCGAGCGTCGCGCATTCCTGTATGACGATGCCGAGCAACGTTCCGCCGCTGCGCTGAAAAGCGAGCGCCGTGCACAATTCTGGCGGACCCTGCTGACGGATCGGCCGCCCTCGTTGCGCTTCGTGTTCGTGTCGAAGTATCTCGCGACAACCGCGATGGAAGACCTCGAGTTGATGCTGCCTGACGCTGCGTACAGCGTCATCCATAACCCGATCGATACCACGCGATTCGACTATGTCGAGAAGGATGCCGAACTGCGCTGGAAGGTGCTGTCGATTCGGCCGTATGCGTCCAAGGTCTATGCCAACGATCTGAGCGTCGGTGCGATTCTTGCGCTATCAGGCCAGCCAGATTTCGACCGGATGCAATTCCGCCTGATCGGCGACGGCGCGCTGTTCGACGAGACCGTCGCGCCGCTTCGCGGATTCTCGAATGTCCGAATCGAGCGGCGCTTCCTGACGCAACGCGAAATCGCCGATCTGCACAAGGAGTACGGCGTATTTTTGTGCCCGTCGAGAATGGATACGCAGGGCGTTTCGCGCGACGAAGCGATGGCGTCGGGCCTTGTCCCGGTGACCAATGCGGTGGCTGCCATTCCGGAATTCGTCGACGCAACCTGCGGCGTGCTCGCGCCGGCAGAGGACGCGCACGAACTTGCCGAAGGCCTGCTGGCGATCATTCGGGACCCGCGGCTGTTTGCACACATGAGTGCCGCCGCGGCGCAGCGCGTGCGACGGCAGAGTGCTCACGATGCGGTGATTCAACGCGAAATGGCGTGCTTTGTGGGGAACCCCGAAGAGGCTGGGTCGCGAGAGCTCTCGGTCTCGCGATGATGCGCGATGCCGTGCCGGGAATCGTGCCTGCCTGAAAGGGGCGGGCCTGAAAAGGACAACGATGCGGGTCGATGACGACTGGAACCGCACCGTCGACAAGAACTGCTGCGGGGAATGATGGCTGACCAATACATGGATCGCGTCGTGTTGAGCGAGCGGCATTCGGTGATCTACTGCGCAGCGAGCGTCGCCGCGAGGACCTCGGTCGAACTCAATGCGACGATCGCGGGGGGATTGCCGGATGGCACGAATCTGATTCTCCTCATCAACGGTGATGCACTGACCGAGCAACACGCGACGGAAATCGGGTTCGTGCCGACAAAAGGCGGCTATTACCAGTACCTGAAGCCGTCGGTGCAGGGCGAACGACTGTGCCATGCATTCGATGTCGTGCCGGAAGTCACGTCGGTCAATATCCGACTGTGGGGCATTGGCGTGCCGCCCGTCGTGCTGGACGACGTTCGCGTGACGGGCGTCGAAGCGGGGGGCGTTCGATTCCTGGCCGCTCGTTCGCGCCGCATCGTCAAGAAATGGGAGTCGCTGACTGCGCAAGAGCAGCGGCCGGTTGCGGCGAATTTGCTGCTCGCGAAGCATGCGTGCGGCCCGGCATGCGTCGTGCATTGCAATAAATGGTTCGACTCGATGGATGGGTACGAGCAGCGGACAAGGCGCGCCGAATTCGGACGCGACGACGTGTATGTCGAACGCGACACCGGGGAGCTGATCCCGGCGAGCATTCAACGCGCGCGGCCCGCGATGCTCGAGATTCCGGATTCGATCGACGCGTATTGGCGGGACATCGGTGACAAATCACGCAATATGGTGCGAAAGGCGCGGCGGCTCGGCTACGCATTCCGTGCAATCGATCCTGACGAATATGGGCAGGACATTTACGAGATTCGAACGTCGGATCCGATGCGCCAGGGCCGTTCGATTCCCGAGTACTACTACAAGAACCCGCCTGAGCATGTGTTGAAGCCGAGTCCCGTCGGTTGCCGGCTGCATACCGAGCGATTCTATGGCGTGTTCAAGGATGATCGCCTGGTCGCGTACGTCACGCTTTTTCTCTTTGGCGAACTTGCGCAGGTCAATCACCTGCTGTGCCATCGGGATCACGCGAGCAGCGGTGCGATGAATCTCAATGTGTTTCACGTCGTGGACGAACTCATCAGGCATCAGCCGGAGGTACGCGTCCTCAACTATCTGTACATCGGACAATCCCAGGGCGGGATCAACCATTTCAAGGAAAGTGTCGGCTTCCGCGATGTCGCTTTCATGACGTACGACAGCGTGGTCGAGCTGTACGCGCGGCATCAGGAGAATCGGTCGTCGATCGACAGCGCGACGGCGCCTTCGGTGCCGTCCTTCAAGCCGAAGGTGAAAGGCGCCGACTGGGCGTTCATGCGCGAGCAGGTGAGCGGCGACGTCATGCAGGCGATCGAGCGCCGCATTGGCCGGCGCGTTGCCCGTCTGCCGATGCCCGTCTATCACGAGTTCGAGCGCTATCTGTCGCGCGGATTGAGCGAGACCGTGATCGACTGGATGGAGGGAAGCTGCTTCGCGGTGCCGTTCCCGGACCGTATCCCGGATGCCGATGACCGACTCTGCAATTACATGCGACGGCGTTTCAAGCAGAGCCCCATTTCGAACGACGGTTTCGAAACCGCGTTCAAGGGCAGCGATTTCCGCGTTCTGGGGTATTTCCAGGTCAGCGACGACGATGCGCTGTTCTTCCGGGGGCTGTTGGTGGTCGAGAAATTGACACCGGTTGGGAAGAGCCATGTTCGTGGGCTGACCGAGGCATTTGAGAAGTTCGGAAAAGCTGGCTTGCGTCCGGATTCGATTGTGCGGAACAAGCCCCAGGGAACATTCTTGACGCGAGATCGTTTCATGGCGTCTGTTCCGACGGATGGGGCATCGCTGGACCGAGTCTGCCTTGCCGACGAGTATCAGCCGTTGGCCGACGGGTGGCGGCTCGGGAACATCGTGAAGATGACATTTCCGTATTCGACGGCGACTGTCGATGTCGAACTGAACAAGAAGTTCGCATGGAACTCCGAGCTACCGAACAACTCGGTACGCATGTGGTACTACTCGCTGATTTATATCGGACGATTGCTGGCGACGTACCATCAGTCCAAAGACGCCGCGTCGCTGGATCTGGCGTTGTCATTGACGTCCGACTATCTCGACTACGTCGCCGTTGCCGAGCATCGTACCGGCGTCAACGGCATTGCGTCCGCCGATCACGCCACGGCCGAACGATTGAAAGTAATGCTGACGCTGCATCAGATCGTCAGGGAGTCGAAGAATGTCCGAGGCGTCGCCCTGTTGCCGCGATTGCTCGACGAAATCCATTACTGCGCCGAGTGGTTGACCGAGGAGGCCAATCTCGGTGTCGGCAATCATCAGCTGATGGGCTGCATGTCCCTCATGTTCACGTATTCGCTTCTGACGAACGAGGCCGGTGCGGTTTATCTCGACACGGCCCTGCGCCGCGTGCGCTCACTGCTGGGCGAGTCCTTCGACAAGGACGGGCTGTGTAACGAGAACACGATCGGTTACCACAACTTCAATCTGTCGTTGTACACGAAGATTCATGAGGCGTTGGGCAAGCTGGGGATCGCGGCATCGATGCGCGCCGACATCGAACCCGTGCTCGACAACGCAATGCGCGCGCTGCGGCTCGTCATTTTCCCGAACGGCATGATCCCGCCCATCGGCGACTCGCCTCGCTATGACTCGCGCGTCACCTCCGTCAACGCGTCGTTCTGCTTCTTCGAATCCGGGTTCGCGGTCGTCAAGCGCGACGACTTCTATCTGTCGTTGATCTGCGGCGGCCGGACGAACTGGCACAAGCACATGGACGACACGGCGATTTATCTGCAGTACAAGGGGGAGGACGTGTTTGTCGATGGCGGCAGCTACTCGTACGATCAGCGCAATCCGCATACTCGTTGCATTACCTCGTCGGCCGGCCATAGCGGCGTGTTTCTTTCCCAGTTCGACGGGCTTCCGAGATACGAACTGATCGCGAAGTACGGGCCGGTGTCGGGCAGCATCAAACGGTTCGAGGAAAGCGACGACGGCGTGCGCATCGAATGCGCTTACTCCGTTCCCGGGTGCTGGACCAGCTTCCGGAGATTCGTGTTTGTCCACTGGCTGGGTGAAGTTGTCATCGTGGACATGGTCAAGTCGCCGAACCCCGCCGCTGCCGTGCAGCGCTTTCTTCTTGCGCCGGACGTTTCGGCGCACGCGGAGCAAGGGATCATCCGCCTGCAGGGCGAAACGTTTGAAGGGGCGATCATTCATTCGTCGCGGCATGCCGATTTCTATCGCGGCGAACAGGATGAAAAAGTGCGGGGCTGGAGTACGTACGATTTCGGTGAAATCTCGCCGACCACGGGTATCGATCTGAGCGGAGGACCGGTTGCCGGGGAATTCTCGTCGATCGTCGTGTTGAACGGCACGGATCCGCAAGGCGGTTCCGACAGGGCGCGCGCGTTTGCGAACAAATTCGATCCGTTCTTCACGAATTGATCGGTGTTGTCACCGGCCGCCGCGCTGCGTTTCCCAGATTTACTGTCTCGGCTTATGAACGATACTTCAAACTGCTATCACTCGACTGATGGCATTCAGCTGTCCGGCGCAGGCGTGCAGTTTTCGCTCGACATCACGGACGTGCAGCGATTTTCGATCTGCATGGATCTGGTTTGCGGGCCGCACATCGCGACCAATTGCGCGTTGGTTCAGGTCGAATTCAGCGAACCGCCGAATGAGCTCGAGCGACTGGGACTTGTACGTTCCCATCACGGTTGGTGGTATCGATACGTGCCGACGCGCGCGGGACGTGTGTCAGTCGACTGGGAGTTTTCCCAGGCTACGCCGTTTGCCGGTACCGTCCGCTTCAAGATCGTCACGTGGGGGGCGGACGACTTCGTCCGTCTTCACGCCTTCGTCGCCGTCACGAGCCCTTCCGCCGAGCAACTGGCGGCGCGGTATGCCACTGCGCGCGATGCCGCGCGATATCCGCCGAAAGTGTGGGCCAGCATCAGCGAGTTTCTGTCCGCGACGGTGCTGCCCAATTCGGCGCACATCATCCCGGTCAACGATCTGTTGATCGAGTTCCTGCTCGTCGACCGGCGCAGCCCGGCGCTATTTTGCTTCCTTCACGGCAATGCACCGCGCTCGGAGGTGTTCAAGCTGCCCGTGTTCAGCGGCGTGTCGATGATGAGCGATGTGAATAGTTCCGTCCTCATCTTCTCCGATCCCGCGTTGCTGCTGGATCCCGATTTGACGCTTGCCTGGCACGTCGGCACGTCGACCACGCCGCTGCAGTATCTGTATGAATTGATCACGGAGAAGGTCCGTTCGGTTCTTGCTCCGCAGCGGCTGGTTTTCTGGGGCGGATCGGGGGGCGGCTTCGCAGCGCTGTATCTGTCGACGAAGTTTGCCGATTCAACCGCCTTCGTGTGGAATCCCCAGACTTCCATCCTGGCGTTCGAGGAAACGGCCGTACGGAATTTCGGCCGCGTTTGCTTTGGCACGGAGGATCTCGCGACGCTTCGCGAAAGGCTCGAGAAAGTGGCCGTGGCCGATTTGTGGCGGGTCTATCCGAGCGACGGGAATCACGTGGTTTATTTGCAGAACTATACCGACTGGCATACCGATTATCACTTGAAGCCGTTCCTGTCGAATTCGAGTTTGCCTCACGTTCGTGGAACCGAATTCTGGGGATGGCTGGAAGATCGATTCTTCCTGCATCTCGGCAGTCTTGCGCAAGGACACGAACCGCCGCCGAAAGAGGCTATCAATGCGTTCCTGGTCCGGCTCGCGCAGTCCGGGCCGGACGCGATCGAATCAGTCAGCGTGGCACCGGGCCGAACGACGAATCGTGTCGGCGTGTCGCACGACTCGCATGTCAATGAAGAGGGGCCACGGGCCTGAGAACAATGAGCAAGGTGTGGTGCCGCCATGAATGAAGCATGGGTCGATCGAGTTGTACTGAATCGTGGGCGTGCGGTGCTGAGCGGTATGTTCACCGTTGAGCGCAAGAGCGCAGTTCGTCTGTCCGCGATGGTCGGATGGACGCTGCCGGAAAAGGGCAACCTGCTTTTCGTGATCACCGGCGAATATCTGACCGAAGCGAAGGCGGCGGAAATCGGCTTCGTCAAGACGTCGTCCGGGTTCTATCGCTATCTGCTTCCGTCCATCAAAGACGGAAAGCTCGCGTTCGACTTCGATGTGATTCCCGAGGTGACCGGATTTCAGATTCGGCCATGGAACATGACGACGCCGGTTGTGCTCGAGGACGTCGTACTGACAAGTGACGACGCCGTTCCGGTGTTTTCCGGCCCATCGCGCAGGATCGTGAAGCGGTGGCATCCGCTGACCACGGACGGCAGCCGGCCGCTTTCGGCCAATTTCCTGACTCGCAAGGCGAGCTGTGGCTTCCATTGCGTCGCACATTGCAATCGCTGGTTCGAGTCGATGGACGAGTTCGCGATCCGGACCGGAAGTGATGCGTTCGGCCGAGACGATGTGTATGTCGAAACAGGCACGGGGGAACTGGTTCCCGCTTCGCTGCAGCGTGCTCAACCCGCCTTGCTCGAAATCCCGGCGTCGCTCGACGCGTATCTGAAGTCGATCGGCGACAAGTCGCGAAACATGATCCGGAAAGCCCGGAAGCTGGGCTACGAATTCAGGCGCCTCGCACCGGAGACGCTGGGCCAGGACATCCATGAAATCAGGACTTCCGATCCGATGCGCCAGGGGCGCCCGATCCCGGAGTATTTCCATACCAACCCGCCGCAATACGTAGTCGCTACGAATCCGGCGGGTTGCGAGCTACATACCGAGAAATTTGTCGGCATTTTTCTCGGTGATCGGTTGGTGTCCTATATCACCGTGCTTCTGTTCGGCGAGTTGGCGCAGGTCAATCATATTCTTTGCCACAAGGAACATGCGACGCATGGCGTGATGAATCTCAACGTGCTGCATATGGTCGATGAGTTGATCACGCGTCATCCTCATGTGAGGGCGGTGAACTACATGTACATCGCCGGCCACGATAGCGGTATCGACAGATTTCGACGCAGCGTCGGGTTTTCTCCCCGCAGCTTGCTGACGTATGACGGTGCGCCGGCGACGTTTGCCGACACTCATGCGCAATCGATGTCCACGGACGCGGGCGACGTACCGAGCGGACAGCACGCAAGCAAAGCAAAGGAAAAACTTCGCTTGTCGCAGTGGACGTTCATCCGCGAATCGATCGGGGAGGAGGGGGCACTTGCACATGTCGCCGACAGAATCGGGCGTGCCGTCATCGAGATGCCGAAGCCGATCCCGGAACAATTTGTCGAGTACATCGGCAAGGGCTTGATGAGGTCGGTTGCGGTCCAGCCCGCGGGGACGATCATCGCTGTTCCGTTCCCGGGTCGGGCCGACGCGCAGACCGGTCACGGCGTCGCCGACTATCTCAATCGACGTTTCAAAGGGGTGCCGGTCGGAAACGACGGCTTTCAGGCCGGCTTCAAGGGGGGCGAGTTGCGTGCGCTCGCGTTCTTTGAAATCGCGGATTGGGCGGAACAGTTCTGTAACGGCATCCTGGTGCTCGAGAAGGTGACCGAGGCGCCCGGCACCTCGCTGGAGACCGCCGAGACGACAGACGTTCAAGTCAAGGCCGAAGCCGATTTCCTGGCAGCGACGGCAGTCCGTCCATCACGACTGGAGTGTGTGCGACTGGTGGATGACTACCAGCCACTTGCCGAGGATTGGCTGACGGCCGGCACTGCTCAAATGTCGTTCATGACAGGGGCCACGCGCATCGACGTCAAGGTCGGTACACGGTTCCCGTGGAACCACACGTTCGCGCTGAATGCCGACCGAATGTGGTATTACTCGCTCGCCTATATTGGTCGTCTGCTCGCAACCTGGGCACAACGCAAGGACGCTGACGCACGCAAGCTGGCAATCGACCTGATCTCCAACTTCATGGATTTCACGGCCATCGCCGAGAATCGGCTCGCGATTGGTCGTATTCCGTCCGCGGACCACTCGGCAAGCGAGCGGCTGAAGGTGCTGCTGACCTGCCATCAGATGCTCGACGAGGTTGGCGCGTCGACGGGGCTGCGGGTGCGTCTCCTGCGCGAAATTCACCGCTGGGCAGAGTGGCTGGCCGACGACCGAAATCTTGGCGTCGGAAACCACAAGCTGATGGGCGCGACCTCGCTCATCTATGTATGTGCGTTACTGGCTGAGGGTGAAGGCAGCGGTTATCTGAAGATCGCAGAGGATCGGATTCTGTCGCTTGCCGCGCAGTCGTTCGACAAGGACGGTCTGTGCAACGAGAACACGATCGGCTATCACAATTTTAATCTGTCGCTATACCGCAAGCTCCGCACCGTATTAGCGAACCTCCAGATCGCCGATGACCTGCGCGACAAAATCGATGCACTGATTGGAAGCGCGTCCCATGCGCTTGAACTGTGCGTGCTTCCCGACGGTAAAATTCCGCCGATAGGCGACTCGCCGCGCTACGATCTCGGGCTGCCGTCGCGAGATGGGGCGTTTTGCTTCTTCGAATCGGGATTCGCCGTGGTGAAGCGCGACGGCCTCTACTTTTCGTTGGTGTGCGGCGGGCGCACGGAATGGCACAAGCAGATGGACGATTCGTCGATCTATCTGCAGTACAACGGCGTTGACGTCATCGTCGACGCCGGCAGCTATTCCTACGATCAGAGCGATCCTTATTCCCGCTGCATTACGTCGACCACTGGCCATAGCGCTGTTGTTCCGGCCCTGCTCGATGGCTTGCCGCGACATGAGGTCCAGTCGAGGTTCGGTCCCGTCTCGGGTTGCATCGAGCGTTTTGAAGAATCGGATGATGGCGTCCGGATCGCGTGTGGCTATTCGGTGCCCGGATGCGGCGCGGCGCTCAATCGTTATGTATTCGTGGGTCGATCGGACGAAGTCGTCGTGGTGGACACGTTCGACGCACCCGAAACCGCCGATGTGGTGCAACGCTTCCTCCTCGGCCCGGACGTTGAAGTGGCGAGCGGCGACGCGTGCCTCCACCTGAGCGCACAAAAATTTGCCGGCACCCTCATCCATCGGGGTTCAGATGCCGATATATACAAGGGCCAGCGTGACGACAAGATTCGCGGCTGGACTGCCTTCGAGTTCGGCAGGGTCACGCCGGCCACCGGCGTCGATCTTCGCGCGAGAGACGGCGAAAGGACGTATTCGACGATCATTCGCCTCGAGGGGGGCGGATTGAGCGATTGCTCACCGGCCGCGGTGAACTTCGCAGGGCGCACGGACCCGTTCTTCGGGACGGGCGCGGCGCGATTGCGTGACGACAACTAAAAACAAGCACGAGGAAAAATGGATGGCGCGCAGTAAACCGAAGCTTCTGATTCATGGAAGTTGCGTGAGCCGGGATGCCTTTACCGACCGATTTCCGCAAGCCGAGCACTACGAGCTTGCGGGCTATCTTGCGCGCAGTTCGCTGGCGACTGCATTCTCTTCGGGTGTGGTGGAGGGCGTCGACTTTGACGCGATCGCGTCAGCGTTTCAGCGCAGGATGGTTCAATCGGACGTCGAGCACGGGTTGGTGGCGGTACTCGCCGCGGGCGGATTCGATTTGTTGCTGATGGACCTGATCGACGAACGATTCAGCGTGTTCGTTGATGACCGTGGCGCGTCCTGCACCGTATCGGGTGAGCTGCTGTCGTCGGGATTCGATGCGCGGGCGCGTCGCGGCACGGTGATCAAGCCATTCACGGATGCGTTCTTCGACCGATGGGAGGCGGGTTGGCGCCAACTCGTCGCGGCGTTGAGCGCGCAGGGGCGGCTCGACGCGCTGATCGTGAACGAGGTGTACTGGGGCTCGGCCTGCTCGGACGGCACCGATTTCTCGCCGGCATACTCGCGCGACGACG
This sequence comes from Burkholderia sp. B21-005, assembly GCF_020843965.1. Taxonomy (NCBI): domain Bacteria; kingdom Pseudomonadati; phylum Pseudomonadota; class Betaproteobacteria; order Burkholderiales; family Burkholderiaceae; genus Burkholderia; species Burkholderia sp. B21-005. The sequence continues at coordinate 739,648 of NZ_CP086301.1, forward strand.
TCGCGCAGGCGAACGCGTTCCTGGCGAGGCAATATGCGCGGATGCGAGAGGATCTCGCCGATGAGCAATTCCTGCATTTCGACTCGACCTTGCTCGTCGGCGCAATCGACCATCAATGGGGAAAGAGCCCATTTCATTATGTGGCCGGGTATTACACCCACTTGCTTGATGGTCTCGATCAATATGTGGCGCGGACCGGAGCGGCTATCGCGGAAACTTCTGACGAGCAGGGGAGCAGCGTGGGTATCGTAAGGTATGTCCGGGACAAGCTGCGACTGGCTGGAAGCCGGTTTCGCCATGAAGACGCAACGCCGGTGACCGCGTGGTACAGCGACCGCGTGACATTGCAGAAAGGGATGCAAGGTCTCGAGGTTTCGGTGCGCGCGACGGCAGCAACACGCATCCGTCTGAGCGCGACCGTCAACGGCGATTTATCGGGCAACCGCAACTTGTTGCTCGTCGTCGCCGGCGAAAATCTCGTCGATGCCGACATGCATGCGATGGGGTACATGAAGTCGTGGGTCGGCTACTTTCGTTATCTCAAGAGCGACATGCGCGAAGAGCGGCTGACGACGGAGATCGCAATCGATAGCAGGATCACGTCGCTCAAGGTGCTGACCTGGAACTTCGATGGTCCCGTCGTCCTCTCGGACGTTAGCGTGGATGCCGGCGGCGCCGTACTCGACAGCCCGGTGCTGATCGCGAAACGCAAGGACGGCAGCCAGTCGGTCAACATCACGCGCGAGCCGGCGATTCGCGCGAACCTGCTGCTTAAACGGCACCATTGCGGCCCGGAATGTATTGTCCATTGCGACAAATGGTTCAGGTCGATGGATGCGTTCGCGTCGAGGCACGATGTCGATCGTTTCGGTCGGGAGCCCGTATTTGTCGAGGCCGCGAGCGGGGAATTGATGCCTGCCAGCCTCCAGAAGGCGAGCCCGGCATTTCTGACGATTCCCGATACGGTCGAGGAATATCTGCGGTCGATCGGCGACAAGTCCCGGAACATGATTCAAAAGGCGAATCGCCTCGGATACCGGTTCCATGAAGGTGGCCCCGCAGGTTTCGAGCAGGACATCTACGAGATTCGCACGTCGGATCCGATGCGCCAGGGGCGGCCGATTCCCGAGTACTACTATTCGAACCCGCCGATTTACGTGCTGAACCCGAGCGCCGCCGGGTGCGAATATCACACGGAACGATTCTTCGGCATCGTGCACGAAGGGCGCCTGGTCTCGTACATCACGCTCTTCATGTTTGGCGAGCTCGCGCAGATCAATCACATCCTGTGTCACAAGGAGCACGTGAAGAACGGGGTAATGAACCTGAACGTATTTCACGTCGTGAAGGAATTGATCGAGAAGTATTCGTGGGTCAAATCGATCAACTATCTGTACGTCGTGGATGACGGGATGGGGATCAACCTTTTCAAGCGCGGTGTCGGATTCCGGTCGCAGCGCTTCATCGCATACGACAGTACGCTGGATGCGATTGCCTATGTCGAGGCGGAGCGCGAGGGCCATCTGGACCCGGACCCGGCTCCGGCCGTCCCGCGTGAGAACCAGAAGCCGCGTTTCAAGATGAAGAAGTGGGACTTCGTGCGGGACGCGGTGCAGCGGGAATCGTTGACCGCGAAGCTTGATTCGCTCCTCGGCCGACCGTGGGTCGACCTGAAGTATCCGGCCGAGGCCGACTTTGCGCGGTTCTGTTCTGTCGGCTTGGTGGAAAGCACGGAAACCCATCCGGTGGGCTCATGCTTTCTGGTGCCGTTTCCGAGCCGTGCCGCCGAAGACCGCCATCCGGACGTCGCGCAATATTTGGCCAAACGTTTCAAAGGTAACCCGATCCCGGACGACGGATTCTCGGTCGGGTTTCGTGGCGGAAATTTGCGTGCGCTCGCCTATTTGAGTATCGAGGAAGACGCGGCGGATCTACTCGACGGCGTGCTTGTGCTGGAGAAGGTGGCGTAATGCGGCATCGAAGCGTTTCGGTGGCGCGCGGCGTTGCGCCGTGCGTCGATTGTCGGGAGTGGAATTGAGCATCAGAAAGCATCCGACTGTCGCTCTGGTCGCGGACGGACTGACATCGTCGAGCCTTGTTTTCGACAGTCGAGTCATTTCGCTGGGTCCCCGCGGATTTCGCTGGCGGCTGGCATTTTCGCGCCCGGACTATTTGCTGGTCGAGTCGGCGTGGTCCGGCCTGCGCGATCGATGGAAGTACAAGATCGCCGCGTATCCGGAACACCCGGAACGAACGAATCACGCGTTGATTCGGCTCGTCGAAGCCGCGAAGGATCGCGGCATTCCGACGGTGTTCTGGAACAAGGAGGACTCGGTTCACTTCGATCGTTTCGTGGAAAGTGCGAAGCTGTTCGATCATGTGTTTACGGTGGATGCCAATGCCGTGCCGCGCTACAAGGCGGTGATGGGCGAGCAGGCGTCGGTGCACACCTTGATGTTCGCGATCCAGCCCAGGACGCACGGGTTCACCGGCTTCGACTTCAAATTCCGGCGGGCGAATTTCGTCGGCAGCTACAGCAGCGAGAACCACAGGCGTCGCCGTGTGTGGCAGGACGCGTTGTTCGGTGCGGCATGCGGGAGTGGTTTGGGCCTGACCGTCGTCGACCGCAATTCGAGCCGCAAGGCGCCGCATTATCGCTTTCCGGCGCTCGACGGCCTGGATGTACAGCATGCGGTCCGACACGAACAAACGGCCCAAATGTACCGCGACTACGTCGTATCCCTGAACGTGAATACCGTCGAGGACTCGCCGACAATGTTCTCGCGGCGTCTGGTCGAGATTCTCGGTTGTGGCGGAATTGCCGTCACCACGCCGGCGCGATCGGTCGATGCGATGTTCGCGGACTTCTGCCATGTCGTGCGCAGCGGCGACGAGGCGAGCGAGCTATTTGCGCGGCTGCGCGGTGGCCCGTCCAGCAGTGATCTCGAGCGCGCACGAGCCGGTGCGGAGTATGTGGCGAAGCACCATACATGGCAGCATCGCCTCCGCCAGATTGCAGAGGTGCTGGGGCAGTGAGCGCGATCATGCAACGCGTGCGCGATCGTGTGCTGTTGCGCGTGTGGCGGCGAGGCGCGGCGCTTGTATCTGAGCGACCGGCGCAGCGCGTACTCGTCCTTGGGGATTCTCACGTTCGTGTATTCGAGCACGTGTGGTTCGCATTGGGGCTGCCGAACGTGCGGTTCGACATCGAATACGTCCCGGGCGCGACCGCGATCGGCATCGACAACCGCCATTCGACTACGTCCGCATTGCTACGTTTCACGAACCGGCTTCAGTCGTCGAGACATGATTGGGTTCTGCTCAATCTCGGCGAAGTCGATACCGCCTATTCGCTGTGGAAACTGGTGGAATTCCGGTCGTCTCCGATCCCTGTGTTGCTTGACGAGGCGGTTCGCAACTATTGTGACTTCATCGCCGAAGTCGCCGCGGCCCACCGGGTCGCCGTGCTCAGCGCGCCGCTGCCGACGCTGGCGAACCAGGCCGCGCCGCGCGACGAGACGGCCGCGGTCCGTCAACAGGTATCGGCAACCCAGCGCGAGCGGACGGAACTGGCGCGGGAATTCAATGCCCGTATCGAAGCATATTGCCGCGCGCACGGGATTCCGTACCTCGATTCAAGTGCACATGCGCTCGGGGCGGATGGCCTGGTCAAGCAGTCCTGGCGCCATCCCCGTCGGTACGATCATCACTATGCGCGTTGGCCGTATGCACGTTGTCTCGTCCAACAGTTGAAGGTGCTGCTTGCGATGCCGCGGGTGGGTACCGAACGTTCGATCGTGCACGACGCGGCGCGCGGCGGAGGGGAATCATGAGCCGTCCGCCGCGCTGGATCGTGCCCATTCAGAGCGTTGGCCTGTGGACATGGTGCGGCACAACCCCTTGGCTCGACGGTGTTGTTTCGTGCGGCTTGCCCTGGCAGCGATCCGGCATCTCCGGCATTCTCGGCTGGGGGCTGCGCGAAAGCGGCCAGCGCGCGCAGGCTTGGGCGCTGCGCGCCGGCGTGGACGTGCTGCGCATCGAAGACGGCTTCCTCCGCTCCGTCTCCCTCGGCGTTCTCGGCGATGCCGCCTTGTCGATCGTCATCGACGATCTAGGCATCTACTACGACGCCAGCAGGCCATCCCGTCTCGAGATGCTCGTGAAGGACGCCGCCGCGCTGCAGGGTGATCATGCCGATGAATGGCGGATCAAAGCCGACCACGCGATGTCCCTGATCGTTCGCCACGGCCTGTCGAAATACAACCACGCGCCCGATTTCGTCCCCCCCGACGACTGGCGTGACGACGCGATCCTGGTCATCGACCAGACCAGCGGCGACGTTGCTGTCCGCCTGGGCGGCGCCGACGCGTCGTCGTTCCGCGCGATGCTTGCCGCCGCGCTCGCCGAAAACCCCGGCAAGCCGGTCTGGATCAAGACGCATCCCGACGTGATGTGCGGCAAGAAGGCCGGTTATCTTGTCGACGCTGCCTTCGGCGATCCGCGCGTGCGCCTGCTGCCCGCCGATGTCAGTCCGCCTTCGCTGTTGAAGCGGGTCGGCAAGGTCTACGCCGTTTCGTCGCAAATGGGCTTCGAGGCGCTGCTGTGCGGCAAGCCGGTCGTGACATTCGGCTTGCCGTGGTACGCCGGCTGGGGGCTCACCGACGATCGCCATGCGCACGCACCGATCGTTGCCGCTCGTCGCGGCAACGCGACGCTGCACCAGCTGTTCGACGCAGCGTACCTGCGCTATTGCCGCTACATCGATCCGCAAACCGGCAGTCGCGGCACGATCTTCGACGTGATCGCCCATCTCGCGAAGCAGCGCCGGCTGAACGAAGTGACGAGAGGCGAGCTCGTGTGCGTCGGGCTGAGCCTGTGGAAGCGCAGCGTGGTCGCACCGTTTCTACGGCACGGCGGCGCGCGCGTGCGTTTCGTCGACTCGCCGGCGGCGCTGCGGCGTCTGCCGCCGGACGCGTCGCGGCGCGTCGTGCTATGGGGTGCGCGCCGTCCCGATGTCGCTGCGGTCGCACAGGAACTGGGCTTGCCCGTGCTTCGCATGGAGGACGGGTTCATCCGGTCCGTCGGGCTGGGCTCGAACCTGATCGCACCACTTTCGCTCGTGATCGACGATCTTGGCATCTATTTCGATCCGCGCACGCCGTCCCGGCTGGAGGCGCTCCTCGAGCGAGGCGGCTTCGACGATGCGGAACTCGCCGAGGCGCGCACCGTGCGCGCGGCGCTGGTCGATGCACGCATTGGCAAGTACAACGTCGGCAACGGTGGCGTCGTGCTGCCGTCGCCCCGCCCGGCGAAAGTGATTCTGGTGCCGGGGCAGGTCGAAGACGATGCATCGATCCGGACTGGCTCACCGTGGATCTCCACGAATCTCGGTTTGCTGTCGAGGGTGCGGGCCGCCCATCCCGACGCGTTCATCGTCTTCAAGCCGCATCCCGACGTCGTCAGCGGCAATCGCGCGGGTGCGGTTGCGCCGCACGACGCGCGCCGACTCGCCGATGCCGTGGCGCCTGAATCCGACGTGATCGCATGCGTCGAGCAGGCCGACGAAGTGCATACGATGACGTCGTTGACCGGCTTTGAGGCGCTGCTGCGCGGCAAGCGGGTCGTCTGCTACGGTGTGCCGTTCTATGCAGGCTGGGGGCTGACGCACGACGTCTTCGCGAGCGTATCGCCAGGCGCCGAGCACATGCCGATCGCCGGCGACAGGTCCGATACCCATCCGGTCTGGTCGCGTCGCACTCGCCGGCTGACGCTTGACGAGCTGATTACCGGGACGCTGCTGCGCTATCCGCGTTACGTCCATCCGGTATCCCGCGCCGTGATCGACGCGCAACACGCAATCGGATTGTTGCACGCGCAGCGACGGTCGACGGGGCAGGGCAAGCTGAAGCGAAATCGGCTTGAGCAACAGTCCGGGAAAGTCAAGATGTGGGTGTTGACGACTTACTCGGAATATCGGATTTCGGCGCGCAAGACGCTTTACATGTCGCTGCAGCGCTGGCTCGCGAAGCTTTAGCCGGCGGTCATGGGGGCAGTGCCGACGGTGTTCGATAACGCCAATCCGCGTTAGCGTTTTTTAGACGACTAAAGTTGTATGGTTATCTCGTAAAACGATACAATCGTTCACCTATAAATCCGGGGCTAAAAAATCGGGGCAGGGTGGTGATTTAAACTGCCGGCGCATTCGACGTTCATTTCGTTTACGTGCGTAAAAATATTGAAAAATGATAAATCATATTAATAATGCGACGCTCTTTTCTGGTTCTGCAGGGCACGGCATCGCCGTTCTTTAGCCGATTGGCCGAGGCGTTGCGGAGTCGCGGCCATCGCGTTCGCAGGATTAATTTCTGTGGAGGAGACCTGGCGTATTCCGGCAACGGCGCTGCGAGCGATTACACCGCGCATCCGGACGAGCTTGCCGCGTGGTATGCGACAACACTTCGAACCGGCGACGTGACGGATGTGATCCTGTTCGGCGACTGCCGGGCCATTCACCGGCCCGTGCATCCTGTCGCCCGCGATCACGATGTCGCCGTGCATGTATTCGAGGAAGGATACGTGCGTCCGCATTGGCTGACACTCGAGCGCCATGGCGTGAATGGCCGCTCATTGCTGCCGCGCGATCCGGCGTGGTATCTGGATCAGCGCGGCGTAACGCCCCCGCGCGATCTCGGGCACGCCACCGGATATCGACTGGCCGTGCGTGCCTATCACGACATGCGCTATCGTGCGGCCAATACACTGTATCGGTCCCGTTTCCCGAATTATTGCAGCCATCGTCCGCGCAACGGTTTTGTCGAATACGCGGGACTGGCGACACGCGCGTTGAAACAACCGATATTCGATCGCGAGTCCGCGCGCGTGACGCAGCGTCTGCTTGGCGGGCGGCCCTATTATCTGTTTCCGCTCCAGGTCAATGCGGACGCGCAAATCGTCCACCATTCGCCATTCGGCAGCGTGCGCGCATCGATCGACGTCGTACTGCAATCATTCGCGCAGCACGCGCCCGACGGACACGACCTGCTGGTCAAGAACCATCCGCTGGACACGGGCGTGTTCGATTATCGCGGGCACGTCCGGCAGCTCGCGCGCGCGCTCGGGGTGGCCGATCGCGTGTCGTTCATCGACGCCGGCCACCTGCCGACGCTGCTCGATCATGCGCGTGGCGTGGTGCTGGTCAACAGTACGACCGGGATGTCGGCGCTTTACCACCATTGCCCGCTGATCGCACTGGGCGTGGCGATCTACGACATGCCGGGGCTGACGTGGCAAGGCGGGCTCGACAGTTTCTGGGCGCATGCCGAACGTCCCGACGAAGGCTTGTTCCACGCCTTTCTGGATTATGTGATTCATCACACGCAGATCAACGGCGACTTCTATACGGATACCGGCATCGAGATGGCCGTGGCGGGTGCCGTGCGACGACTGGAGGCCACCCACGTGGAGATCGATCATGCGTTCGCATGAACCGCGTCATGTCGTGATCACCGGCGCGACTGCCGGACTCGGGCGTGCGCTGGCGCTGGCCTATGCCGCGCCCGGCGTCGTTGTCGGGTTGATCGGCCGCGATGCCGCGCGCCTCGACGACGTCGCGGCTGCGTGCCGGGCGCGTGGCGCGGCGGTTGAATGCGGTCGCGTCGACGTATGCGACGCCGAAGCGATGTGCACGTGGCTGAACGCGTTCGACGACACGCATCCGATCGATCTGCTGATCGCGAACGCGGGCGTGGCGAGCACGCTGGCGCACGCCGACGATTGGGAGGAACTCGAGCGCACGGCCGTGGTGGTCGATACGAATCTGTACGGCGCGCTGCATGCGGTGCTGCCGGTGATTGCCCGCATGCGCGCGCGCCGTCGTGGCCACGTTGCGATGGTCAGCTCGCTCGCCGCGTTGCGCGGGATGGCGATTTCGCCCGCCTATTGCGCGAGCAAGGCGGCGATCAAGGCCTATGGCGATTCGGTGCGGCCGGTACTCGCACGCGACGGCATCAGGATGTCGATCGTGCTGCCCGGATTCGTGAAGACCGCGATGAGCGACGTATTCCCGGGTGACAAGCCATTCATGTGGTCGGCCGATCGCGCCGCGCGGCATATCCGCCGCAGGCTGCACGCGGGCCGCGCGGAAATCGCGTTTCCGGGCGCGCTCGCCTTCGGGATGCGTTTGCTGACGCTGTTGCCGGCGCTGCTCGCCGATGCGATTCTCGGCAAGCTGTCGTACTTGCCGCGCGAGGGGCGCTAGCATGTCCGGCACGCTGGCACTCGTCTACGCGATGGCATTGGCCGCGTCGTTCGGCCTGGATGCCGTCGCGGTGCCGCGTGCGCCGTTGCGCAGGTCCTGGCGTGCCGTGCTGCTGCATGTGGCGGCCGTGTCGTTCGTTGGCGCCTGCGTGCTGATCGCTACGTCGCGGCCGGTGTTTTCCGCTGGCATCGCGGCGGCGCTGGTGGCGCTGCTGGCCGCCATCAGCAACGCGAAGTTCGAATCGCTGCGCGAACCCTTCGTCTTCACCGATCTCAGCCTGTTCAGCCAGTTGTTTGCCCATCCGCGGCTCTATCTGCCGTTCCTGAGCGTCGGCAAGGTCGTCGCGATCGCGGCCGGCGTTTTGCTGCTCGTCGCGGGCTGCCTGCTTGACCATGCGGCGGCGCCTGCGCGCGCGGTCACCGCGGCCGTCGCGCTCGCCTGTCTACTGATCGGGGCGCGGCTGGCCGCACGCTTGCCATTGACGCTCGATGCGGCGGTGGACCAGCAGCGCCATGGTTTCTTCGCGGTGTTCGTCGCCTATTTGCTCAATGGTCTGCGGCCCGCAACGCTGAAGACGTTCGACGCCGCGGCCGGTGCGAGCCGGTTCTCGTCCGGCTCGCCGTCGCGCACGCCTGACGTCGTCGTGATTCAGAGCGAGTCGTTCTTCGATATCCGGCGCGCGACGTCCGCGATCGCGCCGTCGCTGCTGTCGGCGTTCGATCGAGCTCGGCGCGAAGCCGTCGCGCACGGCAAGCTGACCGTTCCCGCATGGGGCGCGAATACGATGCGCACGGAGTTCGCGGTGCTCACGGGCATTCCCGCCGATCAACTTGGATACGCGCGCTTCTATCCGTATGCGTTCCTGCGCAAGGTGTGCCCGTCGCTTGCCGGGTGGTTCAGGCGCGGCGGCTACAGGACGCTCGCGGTGCATCCGTATCACGCGGATTTCTTCGGGCGCGATCGCGTGTTTCCGCTGATGCACTTCGACGCGTTCATGGACATTCGCAGCTTCGACGGTCGTGCGTGCGTCGGGCCGTACGTCGCGGATGCGGCCGTCGCCGACGCGATCATCGACGTGCTGGACGCGCCACGCGAGCAACCCGTGTTCGTCTTCGCGATGACGATGGAGAACCACGGGCCGCTTCATCTGGAGACGGTGGCCGCCGGTGAAGCGGCTCGCTACCATGCGCTCGGCGAAGACGACGCGTGGCACGATCTGACCGCATACCTGCGTCACCTCGATAACGCCAACCGGATGATCGCGCGACTGCTCGATCATCTGAGGCAAAGCGACCGCGAGACGATCGTCTGCTTCTATGGAGACCACGTGCCGGCCATGCGGCGCGTGTTCGACAAGCTCGGTGTGCTGCCCGATCGCAGCGATTATTTCGTCTGGAAGAATGATGCGAGCGCCAACGTCCGCGCACAGGAGATCCGGGCAGAAGAACTGGGCCGAATACTGATGTCGGCCGTCACCCATTCGAACGAGCCGCGTGCGTGTGATCGCAATGCGCTGGCCAAATCAGAAAGAGCATGAACAAGCAAATAGCGATCATCGGGATGGCGTGTCGGTTCCCCGGTGGCGTCGAGAGTCCCGACGACTTCTGGCAACTGCTGCGCGACGAACGCGATGCCGTGACCGCCATTCCGCCGGACCGTTTCGGTACGGCGTTCTACCAGCACCCGTCGAAACGGGAGCCGGGAAAGAGCTATACGTTCGCGGCGGGCGTCGTCGACGACGTCGCGGGCTTCGATGCCGAATTCTTCGGCATCTCGCCGCGCGAGGCGGCGCAGATGGATCCGCAGCAGCGGCTGTTGCTCGAACTCGCATGGGAGGCGTTCGAAGACGCCGGCGTGCGTCCCGCCGCAATGCGCGGACGCGACTGCGGCGTGTTCGTCGGTGTGGCGGGCATGGATTACGGCAACCGCAATATGGACGACATGAACACGATCGATCCGTATTCGGCAACCGGCAACACGCTCAGCATCGCGTCGAACCGCGTGTCCTACCTGTTCGACCTGCGCGGCCCGAGCATGTCGGTCGATACCGCATGCTCGTCCTCGCTCGTCGCGCTCCATCAGGCGGTCCGCGCGCTGCAGTCCGGCGAGACCGCGATGGCGCTGGCCGGCGGCGTCAACCTGCTGCTGCATCCGTTCGGTTTCGTCAGTTTCTCGAAGGCGTCGATGCTGTCGCCGCGCGGCCGTTGCCGCGCGTTCGATGCGACCGGCGACGGCTACGTGCGCGCCGAAGGCGGCGCGTTCGTGCTGCTCAAACCGCTTGATCAGGCGCTGGCCGATGGCGACACGATCCACGCGGTCATCGCCGGATCGGGCGTGAATTCGGATGGCCATTCGCACGGCGGCATCAATGTGCCGGCGGCGGCGACGCAGGCCGACCTGCTGCGCGCCGTCTATCGACGCGCGGGCGTCGACCCGCGCACGCTCGCCTATCTCGAGGCGCATGGCACGGGCACCGCGGTCGGCGATCCGATCGAGGCGCGTGCGTTGATCGACGCGGTATCGGGCGGCCGGCCCGAGTCCGATCCGCTGCTGATCGGCTCGGTCAAGACCAATATCGGACACCTCGAAACGGCATCGGGCATGGCGGGCCTGCTGAAGGCCGTGCTGTGCCTGAAGCACCGCGCGGTGCCGCGCTCGCTGCATTTCGACACGCCGAATCCCCGCATCGATTTCGAAGGCGGCCGCTTGCGCGTGGTCGATCGGTTCACGCCGCTCGAGCGCGGCGATGCACCGCTGACGATCGGCATCAACTCGTTCGGCTTCGGTGGCACGAATGCACACGTCGTCATCACCGAAGCGGCGGCGCCGGCGCCAGCCGCGCAGTCGGTTGCGACGATCGATGCACCGCTGCCGCCGCTTGTCCTTGCCGCACGCTCGCCGGCCGCGCTGGCAGCTGTCGCCGCACGTCATCTCGCACGCTTGCAGTCCGGTGTCGACTGGACCGCGCTCGCGGCGGCAGCCGCGCGGCGTCGCCAGTGGCTCGAGCATCGCGCGGTCGTCGCACCGGCCGATCGGGCGGAAGGGCTGGCGGCGCTCGCGGCACTGGCCGAGCCGTCGGAGCACGGTTTGCCGGCGTGTGCCGTGCAGGGGGAGGCTGTTGAAGGCGACGCGCCGGTCGCGTTCGTCTACTCGGGCAACGGCTGTCAATGGGCCGGGATGGGCAAGCGACTCTATGCCGAGGATGCCGTGTTTCGCGCGGCACTCGACGAAGTCGACGCGCTTTGGCGTGCGGACGGCAACGCATCGCTCGTCGAAGTCATGTGCGAAGGCGTCGACGCCGAATGGCTCGCCGCGACCGAGAACGCGCAGCCACTGTTGTTCGCGATGCAGGTCGGCATCACGCGTGTACTGACCACGCGCGGCATCCGCTTCGATGCAGCGGTCGGCCATAGTGTCGGCGAGATCGCCGCGGCCTGGGCGTCGGGTGCGCTCACGCTCGCCCAGGCCGTGCGCGTGATCCGGATTCGCAGCGGCGCCCAAGGCCTGACGCGCGGCGCGGGCAGGATGGCGGCGGCCGGTATCGGCGAAGCCGCGGCGCGCGACTGGATCGCGCGTCTCGATCTCGCCGCGGCCATTGAAATCGCGGGCACCAACAGCCCCGACGCGGTGACGCTCGCGGGCTCGCAAGCCGCGCTCGAGGCGATCGGTGCGGCATTGACGGGCGCGGGCCATTTCTACCAGATGCTCGAGCTCGACTACGCGTTCCACAGCCGCCGCATGGACGCGATCGAGCCGGTCGTGCGCGACGGGCTGGCCGATCTCGCGCCGCGCGATACCCATACGCGATTCGTGTCGACGGTGACCGGCGACACGCTGCCGGGTACCGCGCTCGATGCGGGGTACTGGTGGCGCAACATTCGCGAGCCGGTCCGTTTCGGCGACGCAATTGCGCGCCTGGCCGACGATCGCGTGCGCGTGTTCATCGAGATCGCGCCGCATGCGATCCTGCGCACGTATGTGAAGCAGACGCTGGCCGCGCGCAACGCGCCGGGCGTCGTCGTGCCGACACTCAAGCGTCAGCACGATAGCGCGGAGATGCTCTCCCATTCGGTCCTGTCGGCGGTCGCGCAGGGCGCGCGCGTCGACCTCGACCGCTTCGTTCCCGACGCGCCGCATGCCGCGCTGCCGACCTATCCGTGGCAGCGCGAGCGTTACTGGCTGGTGCCGAGCGTCGAGGGCTACGGGCTCGTGAACCGGCGCGTCGATCATCCGTTGCTCGGCTATCGCCTGCACGAGCATGCGTTCGCCTGGGAGAACCAGCTCGATCCGCAGCGCGTGCCGATGCTCGCCGATCATGTGGTCGACGGTGGCGTCGCGTTCCCGGGCGCCGGTTATGTCGAAATGGCGCTCGCGGCGGCGCGCACGTTCTTCGGCACACCGGAGGTGGCCATCGAGAACGTCGAGATCCGCATGCCGGTCGTGTTCCAGCCGCAGCATGCGAAGCTGTTCCGGTTCGTAATCGACGTGCGCACCGCGTCGTTTACGATCGAGACGCGCGACCGGATGACGGAAGGTCCGTGGAACCTGAACGTGACGGGGCGCTTGCTCGAAAGCGGCAATACGCTCGACGCCGACAGCACGCCGGATGCTTCTGTCATCGCGCACCTGCAGTCGCGTCCGGCACTGTCCGGTGACGCGCTGTATGCGGGCACGACGGCAATCGGTCTGAGCTACGGACCGGCGTTCCGGTGGGTGCGGTCGCTGCGCGTGTCGGGCGACGACGCGCTGGCCGAGCTCGAGGTGCCGTCGGTCCTTGCCGACGCGCGTGCGCGGTCGGACTATCTGCTGCATCCCGCGCTGATGGACAGCGCCTTCCATCCGCTGTTCGCCGTGCTGGGGCAGGCCGGCGCCGCGCCGGATGATGCGCATGCGGCATTCGTTCCGGTCCAGATCGGTCGTGTGGATTGCCTGAGCGGCGAATCGATTCGCCGCGTGCTGGCGCGCATTCATCGTCGCAGCCCGCATTCGATCGTCGCGTCGTTCGAATTCATCGATGCGCACGGCAAGATCGTCGCGCGCCTTGGCGCGTGCCGCTTCCGTCGCGTCGATCTCGCCGGGCGCCGTCACGGCGCGCCCGCGCGCTTTGCCTATGTGCTCGAAGCGCGGCCGCTGCCGGCCGGTTATACGGCCGACGCGCTGCCGCCGCCGGGTGTGCTCGTCGAGCGTGCGAACGCGCATGTCGCGGCACGTGAGGACTTCACGCGCCGCACACGGCATCTGACCGAAATGCTGCCGCTGCTCGACGTGCTTGCCGGTCTGCACGCGCTCGATGCGCTGGATGCGCTTCGCGCATTCGCCCAGCCGGCACGCCTGGCGCACACCGACTCGCAACAGGTCGCGCGACTGGCGGAGATCGTCGTCGAGGATGGGCTGGCCCGCTTCGAAGGCGATCGTCTGGTTCGCGATGACGACGCCTGCGCGGCGATGCCCGAGCGTGACGCGCTGTGGCGCGACGTGCTGGCGGCATCGCCGGCCCATGTCGCCGAACTGACCTTGCTGGCGCACGTCGGGGCGGTGCTGCCGCGCGTGCTGCGCGACGCGTCGCCCGCGGGCGCGCTGCTGTCGTCCACCGGCCGCAGTCTGATCGAACAGTTCTTCGATGCATCGCCGACGTGGGCGCATGCGCGCGCGCTGCTCGCCGCCTGCGTGACGGAGGCTGTCGCGGCGTGGCGGGACGCACGTCGCTTGCGTGTACTGGAGATCGGTACCGCGAACGGCGACGTGCTGCAACCGCTCGACGTGGACGTGCCGGCCGGTCGCTGCGAATACATGCTGGCGGGTACGCAGCAGCAGCTTGCCGGGTTCGACGCGGACGCGCACGCTCATGTGCGGACGCTGGCGTTTGCGACCGACGCGCCGCTGTTCTCGCAATGCCGCGATACGACGCCGTTCGACGTCGTGATCGTCAACCGGATGCTGGGCGATCACCCGGACCCGCTCGGCGCGCTGACGGCGATCGCCGAACGGCTCGCGCCGGGCGGCCTCGTCGTCATTGCCGATGCGCGCCGCAGCCGCTTCTCCGACATCGTGTTCGGCGCGGCCGGCGGCGAAGTTGCCGCCAGCACGTATGGCACGCTGGCGCCCGCCGCGATCGTGTCGATGTGCGAACGCGCCGGGCTGGTCGAGGTGGTGCGCGATATCGAGCAAGGCCTCGATCTCGAAGGCGTGCCGACGTTCGTCGTCGCGCGCAAGCCGGCTGCCGACGTGCAAACGGCAGCCGACGATCGAGCGCATCGCATGGCCGGGAACGACGGCGCGCACTGGCTGATCGTGCAGGATGATGACGATGCGTTCGGCATCGCCGTGGCGGGCGAACTCGAGCGGCTGGGTTGCCGCGTCGAGTCGGCATCGGTGCGTGATGCCGCGGCATGGTCGGCGCGCCAGCCGGCCGAGCATCAGGCGCATGTCGTGTTCGTTGCGCCGCTCGCGTCGCTGGACAGGGCCGACGGTGCGGCCGTGATGCGCGCGCAGCACGGCGGCGCGCTCGCGCTGGCATCGCTCGTGCGCGACCTCGATGCGGCCGGCGTCACGGAGCGCGGCCGACTGTGTGTCGTGACGCGCGGCGGTGCGCCGTTCGCAACCGGTGCATCGTCACATCCCGAACAGGGAACGTTGTGGGGTCTCGGCCGTGTGATGGCGAACGAGTATCCGACGCTGCCGATTCGGTTGATCGACGTCGATCAGGCCGTCGCACAACCGGCGCTGCCGCTTGCGATGGCGCTGCTTGGCGACGATGGCGAGGAAGAAGTGCTGCTTGCGCCGCAGGGCCGCTACGTGCCACGCATGCTGCCGGCCGCGCAGGCGGCCGAGCGTGAGCGCGCGCAGCCGAGCGCATCGGATCATCCGGGCGCACGGCTCGCCTTCGACATGCCGGGTTCGTTGCGCAACCTCGAATGGTTCGCGATGCCGGCACGCGATCTCGCCGCCGGAGAAGTCGAGATCGAGCCGATGGCGACGGGGCTCAATTTCCGCGACGTGATGTACGCGATGGGGCTGCTGTCGGACGAGGCCGTCGAGACGGGCTTCGCGGGCGCGACGATCGGCATGGAAATGTCGGGGCGGGTCGCCCGGGTCGGCCCGGACGTCGACGGCTTTGCGCCGGGCGACGCGGTGCTGGGTTTCGCGCCGGCATCGTTCGCGACGCGCGTGGTCACGCGCGCAACCGCGATCGCACGCAAGCCCGAGTCGATGTCGTTCGAGGAGGCCGCCACCGTCCCGACGACGTTCTTCACCGCGTACTACGCGCTGTGCGAACTGGCGCGGCTGCGGCGCGGCGAGCGCGTGCTCGTGCACGGCGGCGCGGGCGGGGTCGGCATCGCGGCGATCCAGATCGCGCGGCATCTGGGCGCGGAAGTCTTCGCCACGGCCGGCAGCGACGAGAAGCGCGAGTTCATTCGCCTGCTTGGCGTCGAGCGCGTGTTCGATTCGCGCAGCCTCGCGTTCGCCGACGAGATCCGCGCGCGCACGAACGGCGAAGGCGTCGACATCGTGCTCAACTCGCTCGCCGGCGAGGCGATGGTGCGCAGCATCGATACGCTGCGCCCGTTCGGCCGCTTCCTCGAACTCGGCAAGCGCGATTTCTACGAGAACAGCCAGATCGGCCTGCGGCCGTTCCGCAACAACATCAGCTATTTCGGCATCGACGCCGATCAGTTGATGGGCGTGCTGCCGTCGCTGACGACCCGGCTGTTCGAGGAAGTGATGGGCCTGTTCTCGGCCGGCGTGCTGCATCCGTTGCCGTACCGCGCATTCCCGGCCGCGCGTGCGGAGGAGGCGTTCCGCTACATGCAGCAGGCGCGCCAGATCGGCAAGGTGCTCGTCACCTATCCGTCCGGCACGCCGGTACCGACGCGTGGTGTCGCATTGCCGACGCTGTGGCTCGACCCGGATGCCGCGTATCTGATCGTCGGCGGCACCGGCGGGCTGGGATTCGCGACCGCACGCTGGATGATCGAGCGCGGCGCGCGGCATGTGACGCTCGCGAGCCGCGGCGGCGCACTGGGCGCCGAGATGCTGGCGGAAGCCGGTCGCTGGCGCGACACGCTCGGCGCGGACGTGTCGGTCGCGCGATGCGACGTGACCGACGGCGCGGCGCTCGACGGCCTCGTCGACGAGATCGAGCGTCGCGGGACGCCGCTCAAGGGTGTGCTGCATTCGGCGATGCGGATCGACGACGGGCTGCTGCGCAACGTCGACGACGCGCGCTTCGCGGCCGTGCTCGAACCGAAGGTGGCGGGCGCATGGAACCTGCATCGCGCGACGCAGCGTTGCGCGCTCGATTTCTTCGTCGTGTATTCGTCGGCGACGACCTATCTCGGCAATCCGGGGCAGGGCGCGTATGTCGCCGCCAACGGCTTCCTCGAGGCGCTGGTCGCGCATCGTCGCGTTGCCGGCCAGCCGGCCATGTTCATGGCGTGGGGGCCGATCGAGGACGTCGGTTTCCTCGCGCGCAACGCAGGCACGCGCGAGGCGTTGCAGTCGCGTATCGGCGGTGCGTCGATCACGTCGAACGAGGCGATGGCCGCGCTCGAACGCGCGCTGGCGCAAGGAGGCGCCGGCGAAGCCGTCGTGCGTCTGGACTGGGGCGCCGTCTCGCGCGGCATGCCGGCCGCGCACGCGCGGCGTTACGCGGCGTTGCAGGCGGGTGGAGCGGCCGAGACGTCGAGCGAGGATCGCGTGTTGCTGGAGCAGGTGCGTGCGTTGCCGCCTGCCGACGCTGTCGCGCTCGTCGAGACGGCACTGCGCGGCCAGATCGCGCGGATTCTGCACATGTCGCCGGAGCGTGTCGATGCCGGCCGGTCGGTCCTCGATCTCGGGATGGATTCGCTGATGGGCATGGAGCTCGGCATGGCCGTCGAGGAGACGTTCGGCGTCAAGCTGTCGATCATGGCGATCGCGGAAGGCGCGACGGTGCATACGCTGGCCGAGCGCATCGTCGAGTTGCTCGATACGCAGAGCGGCGACGAGAAAGCCACGGCGGTGGACGAACTGGCGCAAGCGCTGGTCGCGCGGCATGCGCTGGGTGATGAAGCGCGGGCCCAGCTCGAGCGGGGTGCAAATTGAACGAGCCAGGCAGCGAAAGCGTGCCAGTCGACGCGGAGATTCCCCGAATCAAACTGCCCCCGGGCTGGCAGGCGAGCGAGGGCACGCTTGCGCGGCCGCTGGCACTGTCGGGACATGGTTTGCATACCGGTCGGCACGTGCAGGTGCGGATCCTGCCGATGACGCCGGCGCGCGGCCGGCACGGGATCGTGTTTCGAAGAATGCACAACGAACGAGAACTCGGTGTGCTCGAGGTCGATCCCGCCCTGCGCCGCGCCCAGCCGCTGTGCACGATGCTGCGCAACGCCGATGGGGTCGGCGTCCGCACGATCGAGCATCTGCTCGCGTCGCTGCTCGCATGCGAAATCGATCATGCCGTGGTCGAGCTCGATGCGGAGGAAGTGCCGATTCTCGACGGCAGTGCCACGCCATGGGTCGACGCGATCCGTGCCTGCGGCCGTATCGCGCTCGACACGCCGAAGCGCTTCATTCGGGTGCTTCGGCCTGTCGTGGTCGCGGACGGCACCGGGGACCAGCGACGCGAAATGCGGATCGAGCCGGCCTCGCGCTACGAACTGAGCGTGCGCAACGATCTGCGCGGCTTCGGCGACATGCACTGGGATGGCGTGCTGACACCGGACACGTTTGCCACCGAAATCGCGCCGTCGCGTTCGTACGGGCGCGTGAAATGGGCCGTGCCGGCGATCATCGCCGGGTATGTGCGCGGCGTGCCGATCCTGCGTGGCGCGCGGCCGTCCTGCACGGCGTCGATCGTCGGCAAGCGCGTGCTGGGCGGGATGCGGCTGCCGGAGGAGTTCGTCCGGCATCGCGTGCTCGATCTGGTCGGTGATCTCGCGCTGGCCGGTGCACCGCTGCTCGCGCGCGTCAGTGCATTGCGCCCGAGCCACGAGATGAATTTCCGGTTGATCGATGCGTTGCTGGCCGATACCGAGGCATGGCGGTGGGCCGAGTTTTCCGACGCGTGATCCACGTCGTTTTAAAAATACCCGGCGTAATATCGCGCCATTTTTGAGATAAAGCGAAGGAACGAATGGCACTCGGAGAACACCTTCGCCAGCAACTGGCGGCGAAAGCCCTGAAACGGCAACTGGAGCGCGCGACGGAAGCCGCCGCGGCCCCCGGCGTGCCGGATACGCCGGCGGCGCAGGCCGCATCGGCGCGCAGCCGTTTCGAATCGATGCCGCAGTATCAGCAGGTCAGGATCATGCGCGAGATGGGCGAAAAGCTGCGCGTCGACTCGCCGTTCTTCCGCGTGCACGATGGCGTGGCCGGCGCGACCACGCGGATCGGCGGCCGGGAATACCTGAACTTCGCGAACTACAACTACCTCGGTCTCGCGGGTGATCCGGCCGTATCCGAACGTGCGAAGGCCGCGATCGACCGCTACGGCACGTCGGCGTCCGCGAGCCGGATGGTCGCGGGCGAGCGCCCGGTGCAACGCGACCTCGAGCGCGCGCTGGCCGCGTTCTACGAGACCGACGATTGCGTCGCGTTCGTGAGCGGCCACGCGACCAACGTGACCGTGATCGGTGCGCTGTTCGGCCCCGGCGACCTGATCGTCCACGATGCGCTCGCGCACAACAGCATCGTGCAGGGTGCGCAGCTGAGCGGCGCGAAACGGCTGAGTTTCGCGCACAACGACTGGCAGGCGCTCGACGAACTGCTGTCGCGCGTGCGCCGCGAATACCGGCACGTGCTGATCGCGATCGAAGGGCTGTACAGCATGGATGGCGACTGCCCGGACCTGCAGCGCTTCGTTGACGTGAAGACGCGTCACGGCGCGTTCCTGATGGTCGACGAAGCGCATTCGCTCGGCGTGCTCGGCGCGACGGGCAAGGGCATCCGCGAACATTGCGCGGTCGCGCCCGACCAGGTCGACATATGGATGGGCACGATGAGCAAGACGCTGGCCGGCTGCGGCGGTTTCATCGCCGGCTGTCAGCCGCTCGTGGACATGCTGCGCCATCTGGCGCCGGGCTTTCTCTATAGCGTCGGACTCGCGCCGACGCTCGCCGAAGCGTCGCTGGCCGCGCTCGAACGCCTGCAGGCCGAGCCGCAGCGGGTTGCGCAACTGCAGGCGCGCGGGCGGCAGTTCCTGACCGAGGCGCGCGCCGCCGGGTTGAACACGGGCACGAGCGCCGGGTATGCGGTCGTGCCGGTGATCACCGGTAGTTCGCTGAAGGCTGCGCAGTGGGCGAACGCGATGTTCGACGAAGGGATCAACGTGCAGCCGATCTTCTATCCGGCCGTCGAGGAGAAGGCCGCGCGCCTGCGTTTCTTCATCTGCTCGACGCACGAGCCGGAGCAGATCAGCCGGACGGTCGCCGTGCTGGCCCGCCTGGCGGGGCGCGCGGCATGATGCCGGCCGCGGCGCTCGCGTCGTCGTTCGGCGTGCCGCAAGCCGGTGCGTCGACGTCGTTTCGCGCGGCGTGCGCGGACGATGCGGCGGCATGCGCGCCGCTCGTGTTCGCATCGGGCGTCGGCGAATTCGGCTTCTTCCTCGGGGAAAGCGACGCACGCTGCATCGCCTTCCTGCAACAGGCGTTCCGATCGCGTCACGGCCGGTTCTCGTGGCGCCGGCACCGCGTCGCGGTCGGCGCCGACGGCGCCGTGCTTGCCGTGATGGCGATCCATGACGGACGCCAGACGAGGTTCGACGACGTTCACGTCGTGTGGGCCCTGGCGCGCTTTTTCGGCGTGCGCCGCACGATCGGCCAGTTGCTGCGCGGACTGGTGCTCGAGACGGAGATTCCGGCGCCGAAGCGTTCGCAGATCCTCGTCGCGCATTGTGCGACCGACGAGCGCCAGCGCGGCACGGGCGTCTTCACTGCATTGTTTCGCGATGCGCTCGATACCGGCGCGCTGCCGGATGACGGCAGTCGCGACATCGTGCTCGATGTGCTGACCTGCAACGAGCGCGCCCGTGCGCTGTACGAGCGGCTCGGCTTCGCTGCGCTGACGCGGCGCCGCGCGCGCGCGCGCCGGCTGCCCGCCGAACTCGATTCCGTACGCATGCGGCTCACGCGCCGCGGCTGAAGGCGCGAACGCTTTCGCGGCCTACTTGTGCCGCGGATTGAACGGCCGCTGCTGCACATCGGCGCCTTGCGCGACGATCGCCATGCTTTCGGGCACTTCCTCCCATGCCCCGCGCAGGTCGACGAGCGGCTCCGAGACGACCATGAACGCGTCGTCGCCCGCTTCGGCGATGCGCGGATTGTGCGGATAGAGTTCGTGCAGGTGCTTGAACGACGTGGTGTGGAACAGCGAGCGCGATTGCCGTTCGCTCGAGTAGCGCACCGCGATGATCCGGTCGCCGTCCGTCGCGCAGATCGTCATGTTGAGCGGCTCGGCGACGCGATACCGCACGGCGGTTTCCTCGATCACCCCGACCATCCGCTCGAGCGCGGGCAGCGGCATCTGTTCGAGGCCGTAGGTCAGCGCGAGTCGAAACATCAGCTCGGAGTCGGTCGAGCCTTCGAGCGTCGGGAACAGCGCCGGGTCGACCTTCAGCGTCAGGTCGCGGCGCAGCTTGTGGAAATCGCGGATCAGCCCGTTGTGCGCGAACAGCCAGCGGCCGTGGCGGAACGGATGGCAGTTGGTTTCCTGGACGGGTGTATCGGTCGCCGCGCGGATGTGCGCGACGAACATCCGCGAGCGGATCGCACGCGCGGCTTCGCGCAGGTTGCGATCGTTCCAGGCGGGATGCACGGAGCGGTAGCGAAACGGCAGTTCATCGGGGGGGCCGTACCAGCCGATGCCGAAGCCGTCGCCGTTGGTCGTCGTGGCGCCCAGTTCCGAATGCAGGCTCTGGTCGATCAGCGAATGCTTCGCGCGAAACAGTACGGTCTCGAGATGGATCGGATTGCCCGTATAGGCGAGCCAGCGGCACATGGAGCGCTCCTTCGCGATGCGTCTTCGCGCATGGTAGCCGACTTCGTGGCGCCGTTATACGCGGCCGCGGCGCACCCGCCGGCTGGCCGGCAGCGCCGGTCGATCGGCCATGAAGGATGCGGCGGGCGCCGCACCCTTCATGCGCGCTGCGCGTCAGTCGCCGAGCGCGTCCATTACGCGGGCCGAGTAGACGAGCGCCGCACCCGCGTTCAGCGCGATTGCGACGCCGAGCGCTTCGGCCACTTCCTCCTTGGTCGCGCCATGCTTCGCGGCTTCGGCCGTATGCACCGCGATACAGCCGTCGCAGCGCGTCGTGACGGCCACCGCGAGCGCAATCAGTTCGCGCGTCTTCGCGTCGAGATGGCCCGTCTTGGCGCCCGCGCCGGACAGCGCCTTGTAGCCGGCCAGCGTGTCGGGCGACAGCTTGGCGATGTCGCCGATGCGCGTCGAGAGTTCCTTCCGGTATTCGTTCCAGTTCAGCATGATGCGTCCTTTCGAGAAGAGTGGGTCGGTCGGCGGTTGCCGCGATCTCGGGCGATGCAGGGCTTATTCTGATCGTTCGCACTGAGGGTTTCGATACGCTAGAGTGTCAATTTTTAGCGCAAACGTCTCATGGACGCGTTGAGTCAACTGCTGTCACTGGGCCGCAGCCATGTCGAGCTCGACGTGCGCTGCCTGCTCGACGGCCCGTTCGCGATGCCGCACGACCCGTTGCCGCCCGGCGAGGCGGCGTTTCACCTGTTGCTGTCCGGAACCTGCCGGTTGCGCACGGCCGACGGGCGCACGCTGCGGCTCGTCGACGGCGACTTCGTGCTGCTGCCCGCAGGCGACGCGCACGATTTGTCGGATGGGGGCGGGGGCGGCGCCAGGTCGGTCGCGTTGCTGCGCGAACCGGGCGCGGCAGGCGGCGCGGTGCTGCCGGTCAAGTCGAACCGCGATCCCGCGGATGAGGGCGAGGCGGGCGTCGACCTGCTTTGCGGACGCTTCGTCTATGCACGCGGTGCCGGTGAATTGCTGATGCGCACGCTGCCGCGCGTGCTGCACGTCGGGCTGCGAGAGGCGTCGTCGGGGCTTGCGTCGCTGCAACTGCTGACGAGCGTGCTGCGCGCGGAGGCATCGAATGCGCAGCCGGGTGCGCGTGCGATCGTGAACGCGCTCGGACAGGCGCTGCTTGCCTATGCGTTGCGCGCGTACGGTCGCGATGCGCGCGTGCCGGCCGGCTGGCTCGCGCTGGCGGCCGATATGCGGCTCGGCCCGTCGGTCCAGGCCGTGCTGCAGGCGCCGGCGAAACCGTGGACGGTCGAATCGCTCGGCGCGGCGTCGGCGATGTCGCGCGCGACCTATGCGCGGCATTTCCGCGAGAAGGCCGGGATGAGCGTCGGCGCGTTCGTCGCGCAGATCCGGATGATGCATGCGTGCGCGCTGCTGCAGGACACGCAGCGCGGGCAGGCGGAGATCGGGCAGGCGGTCGGCTATCAGTCGGAGGCGGCGTTCGGCAAGGCGTTTCGCGCGGTGCTCGGCACGACGCCGGGGCGCTGGCGGCGCGCGCAGCGCGGCACGTGAGACCGCAAGCGCGATCGTCGTGCGGCGCCGCAAAGCTGCTACCATGCGCGAAACGCATTCCAACGAAAGCGATTCCGAACAAGAAACAACAAGAAAGAGAGGGCAAAAGCAATGAACCAGACCACCATCCAGCAGCCGTCGTTCGCATTCGTCGCGGCGTCGTGGGCCGCGTTGATCGCCGGTTTCGCGGCATTTCTGATCGGCCTGTGGAACGCCGGCATGCAGCTCAACGAGAAGGGCTATTACTTCACCGTGCTCGTGTTCGGTCTCTATGCGGCGATCTCGCTGCAGAAGAGCGTGCGTGACCGCGCGGAAGGCATTCCTGTCACCGGCATCTACTACGGGCTGAGCTGGGTTGCGCTGTTGCTCGCGATCGCGCTGCTGGTCGTCGGCCTCTTCAACGCGACGCTGCAGTTGAGCGAGAAGGGCTTCTACGCGATGTCGTTCGTGCTCGCGCTGTTCGGTGCGGTGGCCGTGCAGAAGAATACGCGCGACATGCAGAATGCCAAGCCGCGTTTCACCGACGCCGATTCCGCGCCGTCCGTTCAGGAGTGACGGCACACGCAGCGGGTGCCTGACCCGGCGCCCGTATCGCGCTGGCCCGCATGCACCGGCGCACCGCAGGCTTCCCGTCCGATCGAGATCGACTTCGTCGAAATCGGCGGGAGCATCATCGAGATGCCGCGCGCGACGCTGCGGGAAGCAGACGCAAAAAAGCCTCCGCGAGGGAGGCTTTCATTGCACTATCAAAGATAGTTGGTAGGGTGGGAGGGACTCGAACCCTCGACTCTCTGATTAAAAGTCAGATACTCTAACCAACTGAGTTACCACCCCACGTTCTTGAAACTTGTCGGCCCGTTGCGCTAACAACTCGCCCAACGACCTAAAGAGCAAAAAATTATAGCGGCGAATTTCAGGTCAGTCAACAACCTGGCACGCGAATTTATTTGATGCTCTCGATCTTGCCCTGCGCGGTCTGCGCAGCGTTCGATCCGGCGTACTGCGACACGACCTGCTCGAACGTCTTCTTCGCGGCCGCCTTCTGGCCTTGCTCGAGCTGGTTCGTACCGATTGCGACGAGCGCGTCGGCCGCGCGCGGATGCTGCGGATACTTGCTCACGACCGTTTGCCACGTCGCGGTCGAGCCGCGATAGTCGCGCAGCGCGTATTGCGCATTGCCGAGCCAGTACTGCGCGGTCGGCTGGTACGGGCTCTGCGGATACTTCGCGATGAAGCTGCGGAACGATGCCGCGGCCGCCTTGAAGTTGCCGTTGCGGAACTGCTGCTGCGCCGCATTGAGCGCATCCGTTTCACCCGGCTGCACGGTGCCTTCGACACCATCGATCGTCGCCTGCTGCGGCTCGAACTTCTTGAGTCGCGTGTCGAGATCCTGGTAGTACTCCTTCTGCTGCCGCTCGAGCGTCGTCAGCCGGTTCGTCAGGTCCTCGTTCTCGCCGCGCAGCGTCGCGACCTGCTGGTTCAGCTGGTCGAGACGGCCGGATTGATCGAGGATCGTACGCTGGGCGGCGGACAACTGGCTCGCCAGGTTGTCGGTTTTGCTGCGCAGATCGAGCACGGCGCGGCGCGCTTCGTTGTCGTCGAACACGCCGGCGTGCGCCGGCGCGGCCGACCACGCCGCGCCGACGACGCAGAATGCTGCGGCAACGCGCAGCCAGGTTACACAGTGCGTCATACGGCAACTCTTCCGTTACTTACTGCTGGTAGACGAGGTCGGCGCGACGGTTCTGCGCCCACGATGCTTCGTCGTGGCCCGATGCTTGCGGCTTTTCCTTGCCGAGGCTCACGGCTTCCATCTGCGAGTCGTTCACGCCGAGCAGTGCCATCGCGCGGCGGACAGCTTCCGCACGCTTCTGGCCCAGCGCGAGGTTGTACTCGCTCGTGCCGCGTTCGTCGGTGTTGCCCTGAATCAGCACGTGACGCTGCGGGTGGCTCTTCAGGTACTGAGCGTGCTGCTGCATCAGCGGCTGATACTCGTCCTTCACCGAATAGCTGTCGAAGTCGAAGTAGATGCTGCGCTTCGCGAGCGGGCTGTTCGGATCGTTCAGCGGATCGACGTTCACTTGCGCGACGTTGTCGGCGCTCGGCTGCGTGCTCACCGCACCAGCGTTGGCCTTGTCGTCGAGCTTCACGCCCGACTTACACGCTGCGAGCGCGCTGATCATCATCACGGCCAGGGCCAGACGAGCTTTATTCGACATCATGGTTACTCTCCTTGTGGTCATTGCATGAAGGGCCCCCACGACGGCTCGCGAACGGAGCCGCCCTGGACGGACAGGATCTGAGGCGGCGCGCTGCCGTCGGAGGGCACAGCTGCCAGCACGTTGCGACCACCCGACTGGGTAGCGTAGAGAAGGTACTGGCCGTTTGCCGCGAAGCTCGGCGATTCGTCGCGATTGGTATTCGTGATCGCATTCGCCGCGCCGGTTTGCAGATCCTGAACGTACAGCTTGAAGCCCCCACCCGTGCGGGAGATGTAAGCGAGCAGCTTGCCGTCCGGGCTGATGCGCGGGCTCGTATTGTAGCTGCCGGTGAAGGTCACGCGTTGTGCCGCGCCGGCGCTTTCACCCTGTGCGGGCATCCGGTAGATCTGCGGCGCACCGCCGCGATCGCTCGTGAAGTAGATCCAGTGGCCGTCCGGCGAGTAGTACGGCTCGGTGTCGATCGAGCTGCTCTGCGTGAGACGGCGCAGGCCGCCGCCGTTCGCATTGACCGTATAGATTTGCGTATTGCCCGTCAGCGACAGCGCGACGGCGAGCGTGTTGCTGTCCGGCGACCACGCCGGCGCGCTGTTGTTGCCCTTCTGGTCGGAGACCATGTAGCGGCGGCCGGTCGGCAGGTCGTGGATGTAGACGATCGGCTTCTTGCGCTCGAACGACACGTACGCGACCTTCGTGCCGCTCGGCGACCACGCCGGCGAGATGATCGGCTCGGTGCTCGACAGCGCGATGCGCGCGTTCTGGCCGTCCGAATCCGAAATCTGCAGCTGGTAGCGGTTGCCCGTCTTGATCACGTACGACAGGCGCGTGGCGAACACGCCGCGCACGCCGAGCAGTTTCTGGTAGATGTAGTCGGCGATCTTGTGGCCGGCCGTGCGCAGCGTCGTGTCGGTGGCCGTCAGCGACAGGCCGCCCAGGCTTTGCTGCTTCACGGTGTCGTACAGGATGAAGTTCACCTTGTACTGGCCGTTCGCCTCGCGGTTCACGCTGCCGGCGACGAACGCGTTCGCGCCCTTGGCCTTCCATGCGCCGAGATCCACCGAAGCGGTCTCGGGCACGGGCGTGCTGCCCGCATCGATATTGGTGAATTTGCCGCTGCGCGCGAGGTCCGCGCGGACGATCGACGTGACCTGCTGCGGCAGGCCCGCCTCGTTCGCGAAGTTCGCGGTGGCAATGGGGAACTGGGTCGAACCGACGCCGGTGATCAGCACGTTGACCTGCGCGTTAGCGGCGCCGCCGGCCGCAATCAGACACGAGGCCACGAGTGCCCTGAAACCTAGTTTCGTCATCAATCTCATGCTTCTGCTTCCCATGTGACTTGGATCGCTGCGCAACCGCAGAGACAGTAAAAATACCCGATTCGTTCCCGTCCGGCAGCGACGCACGGAGTGTAAGCGCATTTGCGCTCACTCCGCCGCCTTGAAGGTAATCGTAATGCTGGACGGCGTATGACCGTCAGTATCGGGGGGTAACGGAACCGACGCCTGAATCGCATTGACGACCGCCTGATCCCACCCCGAATTGCCGCTCGGCCGCGAGACCGAGACGCTCAGCAGGTCGCCCGAAGGCGTACAGCGGATCCTGACGATCGTCGTGAGCCCCGCGCGTTCGCCGCCCCAGACGATGTTCGGCTTCACGCGGCGGCGCACCTTGTCGGCATAGCCGGGCGATGCGGCATTGCCGCCGGAACCCGTGCCGGTGCCGCTTTTCGCGAGCCCTTGGCCGCCGCCTTCGCCGGCGCCCGCCAGGCCCTGCATCTGCGCGAGTCGCGCATTCCGTTCGCGGTCGAGCTTCGCCTTCGCTGCCGCATCGGCCTTCGCGTGCGCGGCCGCTTCGGCCTTCGCCTTCGCCTGGGCTTCCGCCTTCGCCTTCGCGGCCGCGTCGGCCTTGGCCTTCGCCGCCTCCTGGGCTTCCAGCTGCGCCTGCTTCTGTTGCTGCAGTTTCTGCTGCTGGAGCTTCTGCTGTTCGAGCTTCTGCTGCTCCACGAGCTGTTGTTGCTTGAGCTTGTCCGCCTGCTTCTGCTTGTCGCGTTCGGCGGCCTTCTGCGCGGCGAGCGCGGCGGCCTGCTGGGCTGCGAGCTGCTCGCGCCGCGCTTCCTCCTGCTGGGCCTTCAACTGCTGTGCGCGGCGCTGCTGCTCGAGCAGCGCTTCGCGCGCGGCCGCTTCCTGCTGTCGTTTCTTCTGCTGCAGCGCGATGTCCGCCTGCTCGTCCCGGACCGGGGGAGGGGGCGGTGCGAGCTTCGCGGGCGGCGTGGGCGTGACGACGGGCCGCGGCGCGGGAACGTCGGGCACCTCGGTCCACAGCTCGGCTTCGGCGCCGGCCGGCGTGCTGTTCTGCCACTGCACGCCGTGATAGAGGAACAGCGCGAGCAGTACGTGCATCAGCGCGGCGAGCGCGAACGCGCGCCAGGTGCCTCGCTCGCGAGGCGGCCGAGACGGGTAGGCGTTGCTGCGCGTGGATTGCTGCCGGTTCATTGCGATTTGACGAGGAGGCCGACGCGCTTGACGCCGCGCGCCTTCAGATCCGACATCACGGTCATGACCGCATCGTACTGCACGGTCTTGTCGGCCGCGATCACGACCGGCTGGTCGGGATGATCGGCCTGCCGGGCCGACATGAAGCTGTCGAGCTCGGCCTTGGTCATCGTGTCTTCCTGCGTCGCGCCGGAGTCGCCCTTGTACTTGACGCTCATCGTGCGGTCGGCCTTGATGTTGACGACGACGGGCGGCGTCTGTTCCTGTGGCGCCGCATTGCCGACGGTCGGCAGATTGATGATCGACGGGGCCACGAGCGGTGCCGTGACCATGAAGATCACGAGCAGCACCAGCATCACGTCGATGTACGGCACGACGTTGATGTCGGCCATCGCGCGGCGCGAGCGGCCGCCGCGCATGCTGGATCGAATGGGACTTCCTGCCATGGCGTGCTCCTTACTGGGCCTGACGCTGCAGGATGTTCGAGAACTCTTCGATGAAGGTCTCGAAGCGGATCGCGAGGCGGTCGATATCGTGCGCGTAGCGGTTGTACGCGACCACCGCCGGAATCGCGGCGAACAGGCCGATCGCGGTGGCGACGAGCGCCTCGGCGATGCCCGGCGCGACGTTCGCGAGCGTGGCCTGCTGCACGTTCGCGAGGCCGCGGAACGAGTTCATGATCCCCCAGACGGTGCCGAACAGACCGATGTACGGGCTGACCGAGCCGACCGACGCGAGGAACGCGAGGTTCGCTTCGAGCACGTCCATTTCGCGCTGGAACGACGCGCGCATCGCGCGGCGCGCGCCATCGAGCACGAGGCCCGGATCGGTGAGGCGCTTTTCCTTCGCCTTCAGGAATTCACGCATCCCCGATTCGAAGATCCGCTCGAGCGCGCCGATCGTGTGGCGGTTGTTGGCCGCGCTCTGATACAGCGCCTGCAGGTCGCCGCCCGACCAGAAATCCCGTTCAAAGCGTTCGGTCTGCGCGCGCGCGCGGCGAATCGCGAACCACTTGCGGAAAATGAAGGTCCACGACATCAGCGACAGCAGCAGCAGCAGCCCCATCACGGCCTGGGCCAGCACGCTCGCGTTGAGGACGAGGGAAATGATCGACAGGTCTTGAGAAGTGTTCATAGAGGTTTGAGTAACGTCCCATCGGGGGTGCCCGGCGAGGGGCGCACGGTATGCGTGCGGCGCGGCGCGTCGGTCAGGCCTGGCGCCGAACCTTGCTTAGTATCGATTCAGGAAGGCAAGTTCATAGGCTTTGTCTAAACGGGGCTCATGCGAGCTTCGTTGACAGTACAGTTTGCCCGGCGTCGGTGACGGGCCCGCGTTGCAGCGCGTCGAGCACGACCTGCGGGATCGCCGCGGGCCGGATGCCGGTGCGGTCCACGCAGCCGAGGCGAATGTGTCCGGTGACGAGCAGCGTGTCGCCACGCCAGGCTTCCTGGGTGAATTCCACCGATGCGCGGCCGATGCGGCCGGGCCGGCTCGTGACCGACAGCGCGTCGTCGAGTCGCGCCGGTGCGCGGTAGTCGAGCGACGTACTACGGACGATGAAGATCGCGCCCGTGTCGTCGGCCAGCCGACGCTGGTCGATGCCGCACGCGCGCAGCCATTCGGTGCGGGCGCGTTCGAAGAATTTCAGGTAGTTGGCATAGAAGACGATGCCGCCTGCGTCGGTATCCTCGTAGTACACGCGTACCGGCCAGGTGAAGCCGGAGGGCGCGTCCGGGGAGCGGGTAGGCTGAGTCATGGCGCGCATTCTACCGGAAGGGCAGGGCCCGATTCGTAACCGATTCGTAACGGAATGTAGTACGTCGTAGCACGCCGCAGGCCGGCCGGAGCCGTGCCCGTGGCTGCGCTCGGACAGGTCAGCCGCGATGGATCGTAAGGCCGGCCGGGGCCTGGGCGACCGGCATCATCTCGATCGTGTTGATGTTGACGTGCGCGGGGCGCGTCGCGATCCAGTAGATCGTGTCGGCGATGTCCTCGGCCGTGAGCGGCTGGACGTTCTGGTAGACGTTGGCCGCCTTCGCATCGTCCCCACGGAAGCGGATGTTCGAGAATTCCGTGCCGCCACAGAGGCCCGGCTCGATGTCCGTCACGCGCAACGGCGTGCCGATCAGGTCGGCGCGCAGGTTCAGGCTGAATTGTCTGACGAAAGCCTTGGTCGCACCGTATACGTTCCCGCCCGGATACGGATAGGTGCCGGCCACCGAGCCTAGATTGAAGATGTGGCCGCGGCCTCGCGCGATCATTCCGGGCAGCAGCGCGTGCGTGACGGTCACGAGGCCCGAGCAGTTCGTGTCGATCATGGTCTGCCACTCGTCGAGGCTCGCCTTGTGCGCCGGCTCGACGCCGAGCGCGAGACCGGCGTTGTTGACGAGCACGTCGAGCGCGGCGAATTCGGCGGGAAGCGCGGCCGGCACGGCTTCGACGGCTGCGCGGTCGCGCACGTCGAGCTCGAGCGGCAGCAGCGCGTCGCCGAGTTCGGCCGCGAGCGCATCGAGACGATCCTTGCGGCGCGCGGTCGCGACGACGCGGTGGCCGCCCTTGACGAAGGCCCGGGCGATGGCGGCGCCGAAGCCGGCGGACGCGCCTGTGACGAACACGATCATTGCTGCTCCTGGTCGGTAACAAAGTAGCGGATAGTATCGCGCAAGCGTACTGAGATTGCCGCATCGCGGCAAGGCGCCAACGCATGGCGGCACGGGTGCGCGGAGTCCGGCCCTTATTATTTCGGGGCCGCTGGCGTGCGGTTGCCTATTCATGACGCATCCAATACACTAACGCGCTCATCACCCCTGCGTGACTGGCGATAGAACCCTTCGGGTTCAAGGTGGAGCATCCCACCGTGAAGCGCGGGGCGCCGTTTTTGCCGTTCGCCTGGGCAGCCGTTGTGCGCCGTTGCGTGCATCGCCGGTGGCTGTCCTGCCTCGCGTCATACGGATTCTTCCGCCACGTCGAGCTGGTTCCGCCAGCAGCGCACTGTACTCGGCCGCACCGGTCAACCTGTACACACTTAACGGAAACCGTATGTTTGACAGAGCCCAAAGCACCATCGCGAACGTCGATCCCGAACTCTTTGCTGCGATCGAGCAGGAAAACCGCCGCCAGGAAGATCACATCGAGCTGATCGCGTCGGAAAACTACACGAGCCCGGCCGTGATGGCCGCCCAGGGCTCGCAGCTCACGAACAAGTACGCGGAAGGTTATCCGGGCAAGCGCTACTACGGCGGCTGTGAATACGTCGACGTGGTCGAGCAACTGGCGATCGACCGTGTGAAGCAGCTGTTCGGCGCGGAAGCCGCGAACGTGCAGCCGAACTCGGGTTCGCAGGCGAACCAGGGCGTGTTCTTCGCGATGCTCAAGCCGGGCGACACGATCATGGGCATGAGCCTCGCGCACGGTGGTCACCTGACGCACGGCTCGCCGGTCAACATGTCGGGCAAGTGGTTCAACGTGGTGAGCTACGGGCTGAACGAGCAGGAAGACATCGATTACGATGCCGCCGAGCAGCTCGCACAGGAACACAAGCCGAAGCTGATCGTCGCGGGCGCGTCGGCGTTCGCGCTGAAGATCGACTTCGAGCGTCTGGCGAAGATCGCGAAGTCGGTCGGTGCGTACCTGATGGTCGATATGGCGCACTACGCGGGCCTGATCGCGGCGGGCGTGTATCCGAACCCGGTGCCGCATGCCGACTTCGTGACGACGACGACGCACAAGAGCCTGCGCGGCCCGCGCGGCGGCGTGATCCTGATGAAGTCGGAATACGAGAAGCCGATCAATTCGGCGATCTTCCCGGGCATCCAGGGCGGCCCGCTGATGCACGTGATCGCGGCGAAGGCCGTGGCGTTCAAGGAAGCGCTGTCGCCGGAATTCAAGGCATACCAGGAAAAGGTGGTCGAGAACGCGCGCGTGCTGGCTGAAACGCTGGTCAAGCGCGGCCTGCGGATCGTGTCGGGCCGCACCGAAAGCCACGTGATGCTGGTGGACCTGCGCGCGAAGAACATCACGGGCAAGGCAGCGGAAGCAGCGCTCGGTGCCGCGCACATCACGGTGAACAAGAACGCGATCCCGAACGATCCGGAAAAGCCGTTCGTGACGAGCGGCATCCGTCTGGGTTCGCCGGCGATGACGACGCGCGGCTTCGGCCCGGCAGAAGCCGAGCAGGTTGGCAACCTGATCGCCGACGTGCTCGAGCACCCGGAAGATGCAGCGACGATCGAGCGCGTGCGCGCGCAAGTGGCCGAGCTGACCAAGCGTTTCCCGGTCTATCGCTGATCCAGCATGCGCTGCCCGTTCTGCCGGCATGAAGACACGCAGGTCGTCGACTCGCGCGTGTCCGAAGATGGCGCCGCCATTCGCCGGCGCCGTCGCTGCTCGGCTTGCGACAAGCGCTTCACGACGTACGAGCGGGTCGAGCTGAACCTGCCGGCTGTCGTGAAGAAGGACGGCAGCCGCACGGAATTCGACCGTCGCAAGATCGTCGCCAGCATGCAACTCGCGCTGCGCAAGCGGCCGGTTGCGGCTGACGCGATCGACGCGGCGGTCGCCCGCATCGAATATCAACTGCTCGCGACCGGCGAGCGGGAAGTGCGTAGCGAGAAGCTCGGCGAACTCGTGATGAACGAGTTGCGCGGTCTCGATACGATCGCCTATGTCCGTTTCGCATCGGTTTACCGCCGGTTCGAGGACGTTTCCGAATTTGCCGACGTGATCGAAGAGTTCCGTCGCGCGTCCCCCTCCAAGCCTTCGCGTAAGCGCTGACGCGCTGCGTCCGTTCATCGTCTTCTCCGTGGGTTCGATTCGCGCCGATTGTGTCGGCCGCGATCGCATGTCGCCAGTCGGCCGTTCGGCCAATGGCGCGCGTTCGCTCGCGTCGCTACAGTCGTCGCATCACGTTGACGGAGGGCGATGGCGATGGAACTGCACCGGCAGGTCGTCGAAAAAAGCATGCGCTGCTGCGGCGGCTTCACGCTCGTCGAGCTGATGGTCGCGATCGCGCTGGCGGCGTCGATCGGACTTTTCGCAGCACCCGCATTCAATCAATGGCACATGCGCGAACGCGTGGATGCGCGCTCGCGCGCGCTGCTCGGTGCGCTGTCGTTCGCACGCACCGAGGCGACGCGTCTCGGCGTGCGCGTCACGCTGTGCCGCGCCGGGCCCGACGGCGACTGCATGCGTTCCGGCGAGCGCTGCGACCCGGCGGAATGGTCGTGCGGCTGGATCGTCAGCGGGCAGTTCGACGGACAGTCGCGCGTGCTGCGGCGTTATCCGCGCGATGCCGACATCGCCGTCGCGGGCACGGCGCATGATCTGGCGTTCGCGCCGCCGGCGGGCCAGGTGATCGGCGGGATCAGGCGTTTCGAATTGCGTCCGCAGCGCATGCTGTCCGGCGACGACGCACGCGTGTCGCGTTGTATCCGGATCGCGGCGGGCGGCCGGGCGCGCGTCGCCGCCGGGCGTTGCGACACGGCATGAAGCGCGTGCGCCGATCGATGCGCGGCACGTCGCTGCTCGAAGCGGTGCTGGCCGTCGCGCTGCTCGCGGCCGTAATGCTGGCCGTGGCCGGCAGCCAGCTTGCGATGACGCGCGCGCAGCGGGCGACGATCTGGCGTGAACGCGCGCTGTGGCTGGCCGATGCACGCATCGAGCGCCGGCGCGCGGCGGCAGGCGCCGACGACGGCATCGCGGCGCTCGTGGCCGCATCGTTGCCGGGCGGTGCGATGACGCTCGACCATGGGCCGGGCGGTGTCCGGTACGTGATTGTCGGCTGGCGCGGTGCCGGCGCGGCGGTGTCGACGCGATGCGAAGGCGCTGGGGCAACGGTGAAGCCGCCGTCGTGCGTGCGGATTCCGTTTCGGGAGGTCGAAGTCGATGCCGTTGAACGCTGATCGCCGCAGCCGCGCGCATACGCTGCTCGAAGTGCTGATCGCGATGATCGTCGGTCTGCTCGTGCTGGCCGCGGCCGGTGCGCTGTATCACGCCCAGCGCGTCGCGCAGCGGCGGGCGGAAGACGGGTTCCGGATGCGCGATGCGGCCGCGACCGCACTGATGCTGATCGGCCAGCAGATCCAGATGGCCGGGTTTCGGCCGCTCGATGTCGAAGGCGCGTCGTCGTTGCCGCCGGTGTTCGGCTGTTCCGCGGGCCGCGTGCGCGGCGATGGCGCGCAGGTGCGCTGCGAAGCCGTGCGCGCGGCGTCGGATGCGGTGCTGGTCCGGTATGTCGGCGATGCCGTGTCGACGTGGCCAACCAGCAGCGCACAGGTGTCGGATTGTCTCGGGCAGGGTGTCGGCGCCCCGGGTGAGCGGCCGCTCGTGGAAAACCGTTTCGACGCGCATGTCAGCCCGTCGACGGGCGAGCCCGAACTGTACTGCGAGGGAAGCGGGCGCACGGGCACGCCGCAACCCGTCGTGTCCGGGATCGACCAGCTGCGCGTGCGTTACCTGCGTCGCGACGGTGCGCGGTTCGTCGACGCGCAGGCGATGAACGCGGATGACTGGCGCGATGTCGTCGCCGTGCAGGTGTGCGTGCGGGCGCGTGGCGAACCGATGCACGAGCCCGCGCGTCATGTCGATTGCGATGGCCGCACGGCCGCTGCGCCGGATGGTCGCGCGCATCTGGTGCTGCATCGAATCGTCGCGGTGCGAAATTCCGCGGTCGCATTTGCCGATCCTGTCCGTGACGCGGCAACGGGCCACGAGGCGTTGCGATGATTCACGCAAACGGGTCCATCGGCGACCTTGCGATGCGAATCGCGGCAGGACATGCGCGAAGGTGCGCCGTGGCGCCCTGCAGCATGCAGCGCGCGGCGGAGGCTTCATGTTGAGCGGCGGAGCGACGCGCGCACGCGCTCTGTCCGCCACACGAGGCTGGCGTCGCGACGCGGGCCTTGCGCTGCCTGCCGTGATCGCGGTCGGTGCGGCGGTCGCCGCGCTAACCGGCACGTGGTTCGAATCCGCACTGACGGAATCGCGCCGCACACGGGCGTTGTCGGACCGGCTGATTGCATTCCACGCGGCCGATGCGGCACTGGCGGCCTGCACCGCGCGATTGGTCCGCGGCGGGGCGCCGTACCTGGATGAACCCGCATCATCCGCCGAGCCGGATGCATGGCGACGCACGCCTGCGCTGGGCGCCGCCGAAGCGTTCGCCCCGTTCGCGTCCTGGCCGATGGCGGCGCAGCCGCCGCGTTGCCTGATCGAAGCCTGGCGAGGCGTCGGTCCGCAACGTAGTCGTGCCTACCTCGTCACCGCGCGTGGCGTCGGCGGCCATGCGTCGAGCGTGGTCTGGCTGCAGAGCCAGGTCGCACTGCGCGACGGACACATCGTTGCGCAGCGCTGGCGTCGCGTCGCGGCGGTGCATCGATGAAAGGGCCTGCGCTGATGCGCCGAGCGGCGGCGTTCACGTTGCTTGAACTGATGATCGTGCTCGCGATCGTCGCCGTGCTGGCCGGGTGGGGCGTCCCGTCGTATCGCGAGCATGTCGCGCGCATGCATCGCGCATCCGCGGTCGCCGCGCTGTACCGCGCGGCTCAATATCTCGAAATGCTCGACGGCCCGCCGCCGCAGATCTTGCCGGACGCCTATGCGCAGGCGCCGCCGGACGGGCCGGCGGTCTATCGCGTCGCGCTGCGGCGATCGGTCGGTGACGATGCGCCGGTCGTCTATGAACTCGTTGCGAGTCCGCTCGATGCGGGCCCGATGCGCGACGACGCATGCGGTGCGTTCACGCTGCGTTCGGACGGGACGAAAGGCAATGCGGGATCGAATGACGGCGAGGCCGATGTGCAGCAGCGCACATGCTGGGGCGTGCGTTGATCACGCGGCAACGGATGGAAAGCCCACGGGAAACGCGCAGCGGTGCGGGGCCGTGCGCGTCTGTCGTTACGTATCAGTCGTCGTTGACGGCCGTTGCGCGCTCGTCGCGCGACTGTTTCCAGATCCGGTAGACCTCCCACGCGGCGAAGCCGACGGTGCCCCACTTCAGCGCGGGGCCCGCGCTCGCGCGCAGAAGCGAGCGAACGGGTTTCGCCAGCACGAGCGATGCGAGCGAACTCAACATCGGATACTGGTTCACGAGGTGACCGAGGCTTGCGTTCAGGTTCTTGGCGGACTGGCTGAACTTGCCGCCCGACAGGCCGGGGATGAACACCTTGAGCCAGCTGAAGCGCGTGACCGCGTGGCGCACGTCGGCGGCGGCTTCGGCAAGCTCGAGCCGCTCGACTTCGGATCGCAGGATCAGCAACTCCTTGCGCAGCGCGCGATGCTGCGACGCGCTCCAGTGCGATCGCGACGAATGGGGGCGGGGTGAATGGCCCGTGACGTTCTGGCTCATGGCGCGTCGGCGAAGTAGGTGAGAGGGGCGAACACGGCTGCGTTCACAACTTGCCGCGGAAAATTTCGCGGTCTTTCTCGAGCTCGGCGAGCGTGGACTCGAACACGGTCGGCGCTTCGCGCAGGCCCGAGCGTGCTTTCAGCCCACACACGAGGGCGGCGATCGTGTACAGCGCGGTGATGCCCGCGAGCGACTGCCAGCGATAGGTGTCCCAGAACGCGATCGCGACGAGCACGGTCAGGCTGATCAGCGCCATCGTCGCGAGCATCATGGCCGCGAGCCCGAGGAACAGCACGCCCATCAGGCGTTCCTTCTCCTCGGCGAGTTCGATGCCGACCAGTTCGAGGCGCGTTTGCAGGAGGCCGATCGCTGAGCCGACGAGGCGGCGCAGCGGTCCCTGGCCGGACGGCTGCGGGTGAGTGTCTGTCGTCATGGATAAGGCGCTTGCGCGCGCAGTGAGCGGCTAGGTCAAAGCCGGCCGGTGGCGAACCACCGGCTGGCTTCGGCACCCATGCGCCGCACCGTGCGACACATGGGTCGGAACGGCGCTGAGCGCGTTACTTGCGGTTGATCAGCAGACCGATCAGCACACCGACGCCGGCGGCGACGCCGATCGACGTCCACGGATGCTCATGCACGTAATCGTCGGTCGCGCGGGCAGCCTTCTTGCCTTTCTCGACCACCACGACCTGAACGTCGGTTGCCTTTTCCTTGGCCTGCTTCAGGCGCGACATGGCTTTCTCGCGCAACTCGGCCGCACGGTCGCCCGTGCTGCTCGCTGCTTGCTTGAGCAGATCCTCGGCGTCCGCGAGAACGGTTTTGATATCCGACATCAGTTTCTCCTTGTTGATTTCCGACATTGCAACTCCCTTCGTGCTGTCATGCTGCAGGTTCACATCGTAGCGAAACCCCTGCCTGCTGGCGAGCCGGGAACACACACGGCGGCGGTGCAATACCGCATGTTAAACGACTCGTAATGTTTAACAGAGCCGCCAACCGTGCAAAAAGTTCTGTTGCCGCCGTCAGGCCTGCTCCGACGCAGGGTAAAAATGACAAAAAAGTATGAATATCAAACGGAATAATCGTTCGCACGGCCCATTGCTTCCCGTAAGCTGATGGACTGTCCCGCGCCATCCGGCGCGCGGTTTCAACCAGCATCGTTCGAGGAGGGAACATCATGAGTCTGCGTCTTGGTGATATCGCACCGGATTTCGAGCAGGAATCGAGCCTGGGCCCGATCAAGTTTCATGAGTGGCTGGGCAACAGCTGGGGCGTCCTGTTCTCGCACCCGGCCGACTACACGCCGGTATGCACGACTGAGCTCGGGTTGACCTCGAAGCTGAAGGGCGAATTCGAGAAACGCAACGTGAAGGTGATCGCGCTGTCGGTCGACGGCGTCGAATCGCACAAAGGCTGGATCAACGACATCAACGAAACGCAGTCGACGGTCGTCGGTTTCCCGATCATCGCCGACGCGGACCGCAAGGTCTCGCAACTGTACGACATGATCCACCCGAACGCGAACGAGACGCTGACGGTGCGCTCGCTGTTCGTGATCGACCCGAACAAGAAGGTGCGGCTCACCATCACCTATCCGGCCAGCACCGGGCGCAACTTCGACGAAGTGCTGCGCGTGATCGACTCGCTGCAACTGACCGATAATTACAAAGTCGCGACGCCAGGCAACTGGAAGGACGGCGACGACGTCGTGATCGTGCCGTCGCTGCAGGATCCGGAAGAACTGAAGAAACGCTTCCCGAAGGGCTTCAACGCAGTGCGTCCGTACCTGCGCCTCACGCCGCAGCCGAACAAGTAAGCATCGGCTGACGCATCGGCCGCGCGTGACGAACGCGCGCACCGATGAAAACGGCCCGCCCGGCAGCGATGCCGGGCGGGCCGTGTCATTTCAGCGCATGCGGCGCGCGGGCGCCGCGGGCGGCGCGCGATTGATCAGAAGAATGCCTGGATGCCCGTCTGCGCGCGGCCGAGGATCAACGCGTGGATGTCGTGCGTGCCTTCGTACGTGTTGACCACTTCGAGGTTCACGAGGTGGCGCGCGACGCCGAATTCGTCCGAGATGCCGTTGCCGCCGAGCATGTCGCGCGCGAGCCGCGCGATGTCGAGCGACTTGCCGCACGAGTTGCGCTTCATGATCGACGTGATCTCGACGGCCGCCGTGCCTTCGTCCTTCATCCGGCCGAGACGCAGCACGCCCTGCAGGCCGAGCGTGATTTCGGTCTGCATGTCGGCGAGCTTCTTCTGGATCAGCTGGTTCGCGGCGAGCGGCCGGCCGAACTGCTGACGATCGAGCACGTACTGGCGCGCGGTGTGCCAGCAGGATTCGGCCGCGCCGAGCGCGCCCCAGGCGATCCCGTAGCGTGCCGAGTTCAGGCACGTGAACGGCCCGCGCAGGCCGCTCACGTTCGGCAGCAGGTTCTCTTCGGGCACGAACACTTCGTCGAGGACGATCTCGCCGGTGATCGACGCGCGCAGCCCGACCTTGCCGTGGATCGCCGGTGCCGACAGGCCCTTCCAGCCTTTCTCGAGGATGAAGCCGCGGATTGCGTCCTTGCCGTTTTCTTCCAGCTTCGCCCACACGACGAACACGTCGGCGATCGGGGAGTTGGTGATCCACATCTTCGCGCCGGACAGCGAATAGCCGCCGGGGACCTTCTTCGCGCGCGTGACCATGCCGCCCGGGTCGGAGCCGTGGTTCGGCTCGGTCAGCCCGAAGCAGCCGATCCATTCGCCGGTCGCGAGCTTCGGCAGGTATTTCTGCTTCTGCGCGTCCGAGCCGAATTCGAAGATCGGCACCATCACGAGCGACGACTGCACGGACATCATCGAGCGGTAGCCGGAGTCGACGCGCTCGACTTCGCGCGCGATCAGGCCGTAGCTGACGTAATTGAGGCCCGGGCCGCCGTATTCCTCCGGAATCGTCGGGCCGAGCAGGCCGATCTCACCCATTTCGCGGAAGATCTCGGCATCGGTGCGTTCATGCCGGAACGCCTCGGTGACGCGCGGCGCGAGCTTGTCCTGCGCGTAGGCGTGCGCGGCATCGCGCACCATTCGCTCTTCTTCGGTCAGTTGCTGGTCGAGCAGCAGCGGATCGTCCCAATGAAAAGTTGCAGCGCTCATCGTGTCATCTCCTGTCGGGGCGCTTCGCCGCTGACTCTGCGCCCCATGCTTCGCGGTCGGTCAGAGTCGGCAGATTCAGCGCTTGCCTGATTCCATGCTTTGCGGTCGTCCCGGGTTGGCGCTTCGTCGCCTTGCCCGATGTCTAAAGTTCGCTTGACTAGAGTTCCGCTGTGCGGAACAATGTTTTGCAAAACGAACCAAGTGTAGCATCAGATGACACTTTCAACCATCGACGAAACCGCGATCGACGAGCGCAAGTTCGTCGTTGCGCTCGCGCGCGGGCTCGACCTGCTGCGCGCATTCCGGCCCGGCGAGACGATGCTCGGCAATCGCGACTTCGCGGAGCGCACCGGGCTGCCGAAGGCGACGGTGAACCGGCTCGCCTATACGCTGACCGTGCTCGGCTACCTGCGCTACGACGAAACGCTCGGAAAGTATGCGCTCGACGCCGGCGTGCTGTCGCTCGGCTACGCGCTGCTGTCCGGCTCGGGGACGATCGATCTCGCGCGGCCGCACATGCAGGCGCTCGCGCGCGAAATCGGCGCGGCCGTATCGCTCGGCTGCCGCGACGGGCTCGACATGATCTACCTGGAGACGATCCGCAGCGAAACCGCGCTGACGCTCGGGCTCGCGCCCGGCTCGCGGCTGTCGATGCTGACGAGCTCGATGGGCCGCGCGTACCTCGCCGTGCAGCCCGAGGACGTGCGCCGCGCGCTTTATGCGGAGCTGCACCGGGCGGCCGGCGGCGCGGCCGACGCGGATGCGCTCGTCGCGGCCGCACAGCATGCGGTGGCCGAGTTCTCCGATGGCGGATGCTGCTATTCGTTTCGCGCGTGGCACATGGACGTGAACGCGGCGGCCGTGCCGTTTCGCGAGCCGCGCGAGGGGCGCTGGCTGATCCTGAGCTGCAGCGGGCCCGCATCGTCGATGGACGAGGACGTGTTCCGCACGCAGGTCGGGCCGAAGCTGAAGGCGCTCGCGCAGCGGCTCGGCCAGACGGTCTGAGAGCGGCGCCGCGAGCCCGCGCGTTGCCGGGTTCCGCGGAACGGGGAAGCGCGCAGCTGCCGGTTGCACCGCGTGCGAACCCCGCTCATCATCGTTCGCCAGCTTCCCTACGATGAGGTTCGCGATGCCACACCCGGAAACGATGGAAGGCGGTTGCGCGTGCGGTGCGATCCGCTACCGGATCGCCGGCATTCCGGCCGACGCCGGTTTCTGCCATTGCCGGCTTTGCCAGCGCACGACGGGCGCGGCGGTCGTCGCGTCGGCATCGGTGCCGATCGATGCATTCGAATACCTGCAGGGCGAGCCGACGGTCTATGCGTCGAGCGCGTGGGGCGAGCGGCGCTTTTGCGGCCGCTGCGGCGCGCAGCTCGAGTACCGGCTGGCCGATGCACCGACGACCGTGGAAATCAATAGTGCGACGCTCGACGAGCCGTCGCGGCTGCAGCCCGCGTGGCACGTCTGGTACGGGGATCGTTTCCCGGGCGTCGAGATCGGCGACGATCTGCCCAAATACGATGACGGTGGAAGGGCGTAGGCGGCCATGGGCATCGATGCGCCGGCATTGCATCCCGCGAGCAAGCGCGTTCAACCTTTCCGCCTGAACGGACGCGAAACCGGTAGGCAGCGAGCGACTATGCGCGCTGCCCTCGATTCCCGAAGCAATGCGGCATCAAGATCCGCCATCCGGCGCGGGCCCGTCGCCCGCCCGGTTCAGGCCGTGACGACCTTCGCGAATACCGGCCCCTGCATGAACCGCACGTCGTGCTGGCGCAGCAGCTCGCACTGCGTCTCGTCGACGACACCGTCGAAAATCAGCGGAATCCGCACGCGCTGCGCATACGCGACCAACGCCTTCACCATCCCGTCGCGCAGCGCGATGCCCGCATCCATCTTGATGTAGTCGGGCCGCGCCATCTCCGATTCGACCGCGAGGATCCGGCCGGGGTCGGGCAGCTTGTCCGCGACCTTGAAGCCGTGATGCTGGTAGCTGCGCGTCAGGTAGCCGAGGAAGGTCTTGTGCGCGACCGCGACCGCCGGCAGCTCGATCACGATCCGCTCGGTCGGTAGCCCGAAGCGCTGCAGCACCGACGAGAAATGCTTGCCGTGGTCGTACTTCACGCTCTTGAGCAACCGCTCGTGCACGCGCAGGAACAGCAGCCCGTGGCGTTGCGCGCCGAAGAAATTGATCGCGTGCAGCGCGCGCGACAGCCGGTCGATCGCGACGAGCGCCTGGTCGTCGACAGCCGAGTCGACCGGGTCGTGCGGGGCGCCCGTGACCAGCGTGACGGCCTGGAAGCCGAGCTCGTCGCCGTAGCGCTCGATCGCATCCGCGAACGACGTCGACTGCGGTGCGCCGGGCATCGTCACGTCGTAGATGGGTTCGTAGGCGCTCGCGAGCGTGCGTTCCGGCAGATTCGCGCACGCGGTGCCGCCCTCGGCGAGCGCAAGGTGTTCCCGCAGATACGGCAGTTGCCCGGCACGGACGACCAGCTCGGGAATGTTGGGCGGAATCATCGGCGTAGGAAGGAAAAATGGCGGCCGAACGGGCCGCCTCATGTCTTGATATTAGCAGTGCGCGCCCGGCTCGGCTCGGCGTTTCGCTCATATGGTTATCCCGTCCCCGAGACGATGGCTAGGGTTTACGTTGATTTCACTATTCGTAATTGGTTTTACTATTCGTAAATCCAAGGATTTGTCGCCGATCAAGAAAAGCGGCGTTCGGGCGTCCGGAACGGCGCCGTTTCCCGAATCGAATCAACAGGCAGCAAGGAGCGAGACGTGGCGGTTGACAGCAAGTGGGCGGAGCAGCGCGGGCCGCGGCAGCGGCGGGCAACGGATATGGGCGGAACGACGCGGCATGCGCGGGCGTGCGCACGGCAGGGTTGAGGAGCGGATGGCGACCATGAGCATCGATTACCAGACGCTGAAGTTCGAGTACCGGCCGCGCGCGGCGCGAGCCGCCGGCGATGACGCGGTCATCCACCCGGTGATCGTCGTCGGCGCGGGCCCGGTGGGCCTGTCGGCCGCGATCGACCTGGCGCAGCAGGGCGTGCCGGTCGTGTTGCTCGACGACGACGACACGCTGTCGACGGGCTCGCGCGCGATCTGCTTCGCGAAGCGCACGCTCGAGATCTTCGACCGCCTCGGCTGCGGCGAGCGCTTCGTCGAGAAGGGCGTGAGCTGGCACGTCGGCAAGGTGTTCCTGCAGGACGAGCAGCTGTACGCATTTGACCTGCTGCCCGAGGAAGGGCATGCGCGTCCCGCGTTCATCAACCTGCAGCAGTACTACGTCGAAGGCTATCTGGCCGAACGCGCGTTCGAACTGCCGAACCTGGAGATTCGCTGGAAGCACAAGGTGACGGGCGTCGCGCAGTCGGCGGAGCACGCCGCGCTGAGCGTCGAGACGCCGGAAGGCATCGAGACGCTGCACGCGCGGTACGTGATCGCGGCCGACGGCTCGCGCAGCCCGATGCGCGCGGCGATGGGCCTCGAGAGCCGCGGCCGCACGTTCAAGGACCGCTTCCTGATCGCCGACGTGAAGATGAAGGCGGAATTCCCGACCGAGCGCTGGTTCTGGTTCGATCCGCCGTTTCACCGCAACCAGTCGGTGCTGCTGCACCGCCAGCCCGACAACGTGTGGCGCATCGACTTCCAGCTCGGCTGGGACGCCGATCCGGTCGCCGAGAAGCAGCCGGAGCGCGTGATTCCGCGCGTGCGTGCGCTGCTCGGGGCGGACGTCGAGTTCGAGCTCGAATGGGTGAGCGTCTATACGTTCCGCTGTCAGCGGATGGATACGTTCCGGCACGGCCGCGTGCTGTTCGCGGGCGATTCCGCGCACGGCGTGTCGCCGTTCGGCGCGCGCGGCGCGAACAGCGGCGTGCAGGACGCGGACAACCTCGCGTGGAAGCTGAAGCTCGTGCTCGACGGCCGCGCGGACGATCGCCTGCTCGACACCTATGCGAGCGAGCGCGAGTTCGCGGCCGACGAGAACATCCGCAATTCGACGCGCTCGACCGACTTCATCACGCCGAAGAGCGCGGTGTCGCGCGTGTTCCGTGACGCGACGCTGAAGCTCGCACGCGACTGCGAATTCGCGCGCAAGCTCGTGAACAGCGGCCGGCTGTCGGTGCCGGCCGTGCTGGCCGATTCGCCGCTGAACACGCCGGACCGCAACGGCGACGCGTTCGCGTGCGCGATGCGCCCGGGTGCCGCGGCGGCCGATGCGCCGGTGCGCACGCAGGGGGCTTCGGGCTGGCTGCTGCAGCATCTGGGCGATGGCTTCGCGGGCGTGCTGTTCGGGCTGCCGGCGGACGCGGCCGCGCTCGTGCAGGCGCTCGACGGCCTCGCACTGCCGGTGCGGCCGGTGCTGGTCGTGCCGGCCGGGCATGCGCAACCGGTGGCCGGCGTCGACGTCGTGGAGGACGTCGACGGCTTCGCCGCGCAACGCTACGACGCGCAGCCCGGCACGTTCTATCTGCTGCGCCCCGACCAGCACGTCTGCGCACGGATGCGCACGCTCGAGCGCCAGGCGATCGCCGACGCCCTGGCGCGCGCGACCTGCGCACGCTGAGCACCATATCGACACGACAACGACACCGGAGACACCCGTCATGCCCCGACTCGACACCCGCCCGCGCCTGGCCGATCCGGACGCGTTCTACGAAGCGCTGATCGACATGCATCGCGACCTGTCGGACGCCGACAGCCAGCTCGTCAACGCGAAGCTGATCCTGCTGCTCGCGAACCACATCGGCGACGCCGACGTGCTGCGCGAAGCGATGGCGCTCGCGCGCCAGGGCGTGACGCCGCCCGTGCATCCGGCCGCCGAGGTCGCGCAATGAGCGCGGCGCCGGCCGACGCACGCGTGCTCGAAGTCGAGCGCGTGATCGACGAGACCCATCGCCCGGGCTTTCACTGGATGCTGCTCGTGCTGTG
The DNA here is from genome assembly GCF_020843965.1 of Burkholderia sp. B21-005. NCBI lineage: Bacteria > Pseudomonadati > Pseudomonadota > Betaproteobacteria > Burkholderiales > Burkholderiaceae > Burkholderia > Burkholderia sp. B21-005. The sequence continues at coordinate 783,577 of NZ_CP086301.1, forward strand.
CGGGCTGTGCCTCGTGATCGATGGCTTCGATGCGCAGGCGATGGGCTATGTCGCGCCCAGCGTGATCGCCGAATGGGGCGTGCCGAAGCAGGCGCTCGGTCCGGTGTTCAGCGCGAGCCTGTTCGGGATGCTGCTCGGCGCGCTCGGGCTGTCGGTGCTCGCCGATCGGATTGGGCGGCGCCCGGTGCTGATCGGCTCGACGCTGTTCTTCGCGGTGACGATGCTCGCGACGCCGTTCGCGGGCTCGATCCCGGTGCTGATGGCGCTGCGCTTCGTCACGGGCCTCGGCCTCGGCTGCATCATGCCGAACGCGATGGCGCTGGTCGGCGAGTTCAGCCCGGCGGCGCATCGCGTGAAGCGGATGATGATCGTGTCGTGCGGTTTCACGCTCGGCGCCGCGATCGGCGGCTTCATCAGCGCCGCGCTGATTCCGGCGCTCGGCTGGCGCTCGGTGTTCTTCGTCGGCGGCGCGGTGCCGCTGGTGTTGACGATCGCGATGCTCGCGCGGCTGCCCGAGTCGCTGCAGTTCCTGGTGCTGAAAGGGCGCGACGCGCAGGCACGCGACTGGCTCGCGCGATTCGCGCCGCAGGCCGGCATCGACGCGAACACGCGTCTCGTCGTGCGCGAGCGCGCAGTGAGCGGCGCGCCGGTCGCCGAGCTGTTCCGTCATGGCCGCCTGCCGGTCACGCTGCTGCTGTGGGCCATCAGCTTCATGAACCTGATCGACCTGTACTTCCTGTCGAACTGGCTGCCGACCGTCATGCGCGACGCGGGCTATTCGCCGGGCACGGCGGTGATCGTCGGCACGGTGCTGCAGACGGGCGGCGTGATCGGCACGCTGTCGCTCGGCTGGTTCATCGAACGCCACGGCTTCGTGCGCGTGCTGTTCGCGTGCTTCGCATGCGCGGCCGTCTCGGTCGGCCTGATCGGCTCGGTCGCGCATGCGCTGCCGTGGCTGCTGATCGTTGTGTTCGCGGGCGGATTCTGCGTGGTCGGCGGGCAGCCGGCCGTCAACGCGCTCGCGGGCCAGTATTACCCGACGTCGCTGCGCTCGACCGGCATCGGCTGGAGCCTCGGCATCGGCCGGATCGGCTCGGTGCTCGGGCCGCTCGTCGGCGGACAACTGATTGCGCTCAACTGGACGCACGGCGCGCTGTTCCACGCGGCCGCGGTGCCCGTGCTGTGCTCGGCGCTGTTCGTGCTGGGGCTGGCCGGCGTAACGCGGCGCGGCGGTGCGCAGGCGCCGAACGCCGCCATGAATTGATGGAGAAAGGAAACGATGACGCTTGACCTGTCGACACCGGCGAGAGCCGGCTACCTGAGCGGATTCGCGAACGAATTCGCGACCGAGGCACTGCCCGGCGCGCTGCCGCACGGCCGCAATTCGCCTCAGCGCGCGCCGTACGGCTTGTATGCGGAGCAGCTGTCGGGCACCGCGTTTACCGCGCCGCGCGGCCATAACCGCCGCTCGTGGCTGTACCGGATCCGGCCGGCGGCCGTGCACCGGCCGTTCGAGCCGTTCACGGGCCCGCAGCGGCTCGTGTCGGAATTCGGCGATTCGGCCGACGTGCCGCCGACGCCGCCGAACCAGCTGCGCTGGGATCCGCTGCCGATGCCGGTCGAGCCGACCGATTTCGTCGAAGGGCTCGTGACGATGGCCGGCAACGGCTCGGCGGCCGCGATGAACGGCTGCGCGATTCACCTGTATGCGGCGAACCGCTCGATGCAGGACCGTTTCTTCTACAGCGCCGACGGCGAACTGCTGATCGTGCCGCAGCAGGGGCGGCTCTTCATCGCGACCGAATTCGGCCGGCTCGACGTCGAGCCGTTCGAGATCGCGGTGATCCCGCGCGGCGTGCGTTTTTCCGTCGCGCTGCCGGACGATGACGCGCGCGGCTACATCTGCGAGAACTTCGGCGCGCTGCTGCGCCTGCCGGATCTCGGCCCGATCGGCTCGAACGGGCTCGCGAACCCGCGCGATTTCCTGACGCCGCAGGCCGCATACGAGGATCGCGAAGGCGCGTTCGAGCTGGTCGCGAAGCTGAACGGGCGCCTCTGGCGCGCGGACATCGGCCATTCGCCGTTCGACGTCGTCGCGTGGCACGGCAACTACGCGCCGTACAAATACGACCTGCGCCTGTTCAACACGATCGGCTCGATCAGCTTCGACCATCCGGATCCGTCGATCTTCCTCGTGCTGCAGTCGCAGAGCGACACGCCGGGCGTCGACACGATTGACTTCGTGATCTTCCCGCCGCGCTGGCTCGCGGCCGAGGATACGTTCCGCCCGCCGTGGTTCCATCGCAATGTCGCGAGCGAGTTCATGGGGCTCGTGCACGGCGCGTACGACGCGAAGGCCGAGGGCTTCGTGCCGGGCGGCGCGAGCCTGCACAACTGCATGTCGGGTCATGGACCCGACGCGGACACGTTCGAGAAGGCGTCGGCGGGCGACACGACGAAGCCGCACAAGGTCGACGCGACGATGGCGTTCATGTTCGAAACCCGCACGCTGATCCGTCCGACGCGCTATGCGCTCGACACCGCGCAGCTGCAGGCCGACTACTTCGAATGCTGGCAAGGCATCAGGAAACACTTCAATCCGGAGCAACCATGAGCGAACCCCAAGACTGGCGCGCGACACTCGATCCGGCTCGCAAGAGCTGGGTCGAGACGGCGAACGATCCCGCCTGCGATTTCCCGATCCAGAACCTGCCGTTCGGGATCTTCAGCGATGCGAAGCAGGCGGCGCGCCGCGCGGGCGTCGCGCTCGGCGACCAGATCGTCGACCTCGCCGCGCTCGCGCGTACGGGCCTCGTGACGCTGCCGGCCGGCGCCGACGTGTTCGCCGCGCCGACGCTCAACCCGTTCATCGCGCTCGGCCGCGATGCATGGCGCAGCGTACGCGTGCAACTGTCGCAGCTGTTCTCGCGCGACGACGCGCGGCTGCGCGATGACGCCGCGCTGCGTGCGCAGGTGCTCGTCGCGCAGCGCGACGCGACGCTGCATCTGCCGGTCGACATTCCCGGCTACACCGATTTCTATTCGTCGAAGGAGCATGCGACCAACGTCGGCTCGATGTTCCGTGATCCGAAGAATGCGCTGATGCCGAACTGGTTGGAGATGCCGATCGGTTACAACGGCCGCGCGTCGTCGGTGGTCGTGAGCGGCACGCCGGTGCGGCGCCCGAGCGGGCAATTGAAGCTGCCCGACGCCGAGCGTCCGGTGTTCGGCGCGTGCCGCAAGCTCGACCTCGAACTCGAGACGGGCTTCATCGTCGGCCGCGGCAATGCGCTCGGCGAACCGATCGCGTGCGAGGACGCCGAAGCGCATATCTTCGGCATGGTGCTGCTGAACGACTGGAGCGCGCGCGACATCCAGCAGTGGGAATACGTGCCGCTCGGCCCGTTCAATTCGAAGGGCTTCGCGACGACGATCTCGCCGTGGATCGTCACGCTCGACGCGCTCGAACCGTTCCGCGTCGCGCAGCCCGAGCAGTCGCCGCAGCCGCTCGCGTATCTGCGCCACGCGGGCAAGCATGCGTTCGACATCGCGCTCGAAGTGACGCTGCGCGCGCAAGGGGCGGCCGAAGCGACGTCGATCTGCCGCACCAACTTCAAGTACATGTACTGGACGATGGCGCAGCAGCTCGCGCATCACACGGTCGCGGGCTGCAACACGCGCGTCGGCGACCTGATGGGTTCGGGGACGATCAGCGGGCCGACGAAGGATTCGTTCGGCAGCCTGCTCGAACTGACGTGGAACGGCAAGGAGCCGCTCGCGCTGAACGGTGGCGGCAGCCGCACGTTCATCGAGGACGGCGACGAGCTCGCGCTCGCGGGCTGGTGCCAGGGCGATGGCTATCGCGTCGGCTTCGGCGCATGTGCCGGCAAGATTCTGCCCGCGCGGAGCGCGTGACACGTCCCGTGTGATCCGCAAGGACAGGGCGGCCCGCATCGCGCGGGCCGTTTTCGTTGTGGTGGCGGGTGGCGGCGCGTATGCGCTCGCATGTACCGGTGTGGACGCTGCGCGACAGCGAACGCGTCCGTGCCGGCGTCAGACCGCGCGCTGCAACGCGGCGCGTCGTTCCCACAGCGCGGCCGCGACGAACGCGGCGACGCACGCGACCAGCACGCCGACCAGCGCGTTGCTGCCCAGTTGCTCCATCAATGCGCCGGCAACCAGCGGGCCGCCGAAGCTCGCGGCGCTCCACGATGCCGACACGAGCGAGCTCGCGGTGACGAGCGCCGCGCCGCGGAAGCGTTCGCCGCACGCGACGAGCGACAGCGTGTAGATGCTGCCGGCCGCCGCGCCGAGCACGAACAGCAGCGGCCAGCACAGCCACGGATTCGCGATCACGAACGGCAGCAGCGGCAGGCCCGCGAGCACGATCCAGCCGGCGCCGAGGTGCACGCGTTCGCGGCCGAGCTTGTCCGCGAGCCAGCCGATCGGGAATTGCATCGCGGTGTCGCCGAACAGCATGATCGACGCGAGCAGCACCGCGGTCGCGCTCGCGACGCCGTGATCCATCGCGTAGAGCGGCAGCAGCGACAGCGCGAGCGTATCGAACAGCGCGAAGAAGCCGGTGCCGATGATCAGCGCGGGCATGCGCGGCAGCACGGCGAGCCAGCTGTCGTGCGCTTCGTGATGCGCGTCGTCGCCGGCGAGCGGCGCGCGCCGGATGGTCGCGAGCGTCGGCAGCGCGAGCAGGAACAGCGCACCGCACAGCGCGAAGCGGATGCTCGTCGCGCCGGCGATCTGGCTGACGAGCACGGGGCCCGCCATCTGGAACAGCGTGAAATTGGTCGCGTAGATCGCGACCACGCGGCCGCGCGTCGAATCGTCGGCGAGCTGGTTGACCCACGCTTCGCCGATCGTGAACAGCAGCATCAGCGCCGCGCCGCACAGCACGCGCAGCACGCCCCACAGGATCAGGTTCGACGTGAACTGCATCAGCACGGTGGCCGCGGCGAGCAGCACGACCGACACGACGATGGCGCGGCGCGCGCCGATGCGCCGCGCGAGCGCGGTGACGAACGGGACGATCGCGAGGCCGCCGAGGGCCTGCGCGGCCGTCAGCATGCCGACGACGTTGGTGCCGTGTCCGGCTTCGGTCAGCGCGAGTGCGGTGAGCGGCAGCGTGGCGCCGGTGCCGAGACCGACCACCGCGACGCTCAGGATCAGCGCGAGGAAATCACGATTGAGAATGGCTTTCATCGGGCGCGATGCTACACCGCGGTCCTTGAAAGGTCCATGAAGGCCATCAGGATCGGTCGGGGTTGCGTGCGCAACGAACGTCGCGGCGCGAGGCCGGGCCGCCGCGCGTCATGCGTGTCCGGCCGGATTCAGCGGTGTGTTCGATGGCGGCGGCGTGGCTGACTATCGGGCCGGAGCCAAGCCGGTGCCGCGGCCGTGCCACGCGTCGTGCGCTCGGTCAGCGGCCGGGAGGCGCCGCGGCGGGTGTCGAGTCGGAGAGGTCGTCCGCGGCGGAAACGCCGGACGATGGCGACGATCCGGCGCTCGTGTCGGACTCCGCCGCACGATCGGCGGCCGGCGTGGCCGGCGCGTCCCAGCCGTTTTCGAACAGGCACGCGTCGATCGGCATCCGCGCGGCCCAGCGCTCCTCCTCGAGCATCGGCTTCGCATAGAACGCATCGACATGCCCGACGCACAGCACGGCGATCGGCTTCGCGCCGGCCGGCATGCCGAGCAGCGTGCGCAGCGCGTCGACGTCGAACAGCGACACCCAGCCCATCCCGAGCCCTTCGGCGCGCGCGGCGAGCCACATGTTCTGGATCGCGCACGCGGCGGACGCGAGGTCCATCTCCGGCAGCGTGCGGCGGCCGAACACGTGGCGCTCGCGATCGTCGGTGAGCGCGACGACCAGCAATTCGCCGCATTCGCGCACGCCTTCGACCTTCAGCCGCATGAATTCGTCCTGCCGCTCGCCGAGCGCGTCGGCGGTCGCGCGGCGCTCGGCCTCGACCAGCGCATGGATCGCGGTGCGCAGCGTGGCGTCGGTGATGCGGATGAAGCGCCACGGCTGCATGAAGCCGACGCTCGGCGCGTGGTGCGCGGCGCGCAGCAAGCGCGCGAGCGTGGCCGGATCGACGGGCGCCGGCGTGAAGTGGCGCATGTCGCGCCGTTCGAAGATGGCGCGGTAGACCGCGGCAATGGCGGAGTCGTCGAAACGCATGGGCGGCAGAAAGCAGGGGAGGTCGGCGCAACGATAGCAGACGCGGCGCGTGCGGCGTTACATCAGTCGAAACAAAATGGCGAATCGTTGAGGATTGCGCGCCCCGAGCGCGCGATGCCGCGGCTCAGCGCCCCGCCGTGACGACGTTGGTCGGCGTGCCGGCGTGCCATGCCTCGATGTTCAGCAGCGTCGTGTGCGCGATCTCGGCGAGCGCCTCGCGCGTGAAGAACGCCTGATGCGACGTGACGATCACGTTCGGGAACGTCAGCAGGCGCGCGAGCACGTCGTCCTGCAGCGGCAGGTCGGAGTGATCCTCGAAGAAGAGGCCGCTTTCCTCCTCGTACACGTCGAGCCCGAGATGGCCGAGCTGGCCGCTCTTGAGCGCGTCGACCAGCGCCTGCGCGTCGACGAGGCCGCCGCGGCCGGTATTGATCAGCATCGCGCCGTGCTTCATCCGCGCGAGCGTCTGCGCGTTGATCAGATGGTGCGTCGACGGCAGCAGCGGGCAGTGCAGGCTGACGATGTCGGCGTGGTGCAGCAGCGCGTCGAGCTCGACGTAGCGCGCGCCGAACGCGATCAGCTCGTCGTCGTACGGCGGCATCGAGTGCGCGAGCACGTGCATCCCGAAACCCATCATGATCTTCGCGAACACGCGGCCGATCAGGCCGGTGCCGATCACGCCGATGGTCTTGCCGTGCAGGTCGAAGCCGAGCAGGCCGTTCAGCGAGAAGTCGCCTTCGCGCGTGCGCGCGACCGCGCGCGGCAGCCGGCGGTTGAGCGCGAGGATCAGCGCGACCGCGTGTTCGGCCACCGCATGCGGCGAATAGGCCGGCACCCGCACGACCGCGATGCCGAGCCGCTCGGCGGCGGCCAGGTCGACGTGGTTGAACCCGGCCGAGCGCAGCGCGATCAGGCGCGTGCCGCCGTCGGCGAGCCGTTCGAGCACGGCCGCGTCGACGGTGTCGTTGACGAACGGACACACGACTTCATAGCCGTGCGCGAGGATCGCGGTTTCCGCGTCGAGGTGCGACGGCTGGAAGTGCAGCCGATAGCCGAATTGCCGGTTGGCGGCGGTAAACGATTCGTCGTCGTACTGCCGGCTGCTGAACAGGATCACGCGCACGCTGCACCTCCAATGGCTGTCGCGTGCAGTTTACTGCAGGCCCGTCTGCCGCCCCGTGACGAGATCGACGCGATCGGGCGTGCGCAGGAAGCTGTAGCCGGCCGGCGCGCGGGCCGCTTGAACGCCGAAGTGCTCGAGCGCGTGCTCGACGAAGCTGCGCGTGCGGGCCGGCACGTACTGGCGGTTCGGGTAGACGAGCGACAGCTGCGCGTCCGGGTCGTCGATCTGGTAGGTGGGCAACAGCCGCACGAGCGTGCCGGTGGCGAGCGCGTCGGCGACGCACGGCTCGGGCAGCACCACGATGCCGGAGCCGGCAACGGCCGCCGCGTGCACGAGCGCCAGCTGGTTGACCGTGCAGGTCGGGCGTAGCGTGATCGAATGCGTTGCGCCGTCGTGGCCGACCAGCCGCCACGCGGGCGCATGCTGGTGCGGCGCGAGTGCGACCCAGTCGTGGCCCGGCAGGTCGTCGGGCGCGCGCGGCTCGCCGCGCCGTTCGAGATACGCGGGCGCCGCGCAGGCGACGAGCGGGGCCGGCGGGAGTGCGTGGCCGATCAGCGTCGGGTTGCCGTCGAGCCGGTTGCCGGTCACGATGCCGACGTCGTAGCCCGAATCGAGCACGTCGAGCGGCCCTTCGGCGACGGTGAGCTGCACCCGCAACTCGGGGTAGCGGTGCCGGAAGCTGCTGACCAGCAGCGTCAGCGCGAGCGGCGACAGCAGGCCCGACGCGACGACCCGCAGCGTGCCGGCCGGCTCGCGCACCGCATGCGCGACGGACGCCTCGAGATGATCGAATTCCTCGAGCAGCGCGCGGCAGCCGTCGAGGTAGCGCAGGCCGGCCTCGGTCAGCGACAGGTTGCGCGTGGTGCGGTGGATCAACCGCGTGTTCAGGTGAGACTCGAGCATCGCTATCGAACGCGTGACGAGCGCATTGGACACGCCTAGATGGTGCGCCGCGCGGCGGAAGCTCTGCTGCTCGGCGACGCAGACGAACACACGCATGGTCTGAATCTGGTTCATGGCTCGCGAATTTCTGGCCCGGTTGATTGATATCGGTTGTGATTTTTCGTTGCACGACCTGGAAAACCGTCGCGCGACACCCGGTTCTCCTTCGTATCGAAAAATCGGTTTTCCATTCTGCAGACGATTGTTCATTACAGAAGCGTTATCCGTCAACCTGCGAAAAAGGGCGGGTTGCGTAAAATCGAAATCACGGGTATCGCTTTAACGAATCGGGGTCACGCGGGTGCGCCGGGGATATCTTGTGGCGTATTGAAGTTGGTCGCCTGCGTTTTGAATATTTGTAATGTAAATCAATGTGTTGTGCGTGAACCTTGGCGGCCGGATCCGGTATTGGGTGAAATCGCTCACCAATAGATGCTGCGATAATGGATGTTTTTGCGCAGATCGCGGTTTTCGTGGGTCGATTCCACCTGCGCGATTTTTTTCGTGATCACCGGTATTTCAGCCGATACATGCACGGCGCTGAAGGCGGAAATCTTGGACTCGTCCCAATATTGCCGGGGAAAATCACCGGGATCGAACCCCCGATGGAACCGTTTCGCATCCGCACGGCAATGCCGCGGCAATACGAAACCCGGTCGTCCGACGGGTGCGCGGCGGGTGGCCCGGTCCGTCGACCGGGCCACCGGCACGCTGTCCGGCCGCGGGTGCCTCTTGCGCGCGGCCGCGGAACACGGAATGATCGATCAGTTCGCCATGCCGCGCGGCGGACGACACGTCCGTGCGTTTTCCTCCCTCCACTTTTGCCTGCCATGTCCATCGATTACTCGCCGATTCCCTGTCCCGTCGTCGTGCCGCTCGACGCGATCCTGCCCGAAGAACCGCTGCTGATGATGGGGGCCGGCCCGGTCCCGATCCCGGCCGCCGTCGCGAAGGCGAACACGATCGTGATCAACCACCTCGGCGCGACCATGGCGAAGATCATCGAGCAGGTGAAGGAGATGGCGCGCTACGTGTTCCAGACCCGCACGAAATGGGTGCTCGGCGTGGCCGGCCCCGGCTCGGCCGCGATGGAAATGGCGATCTCGAACCTCGCGTGGCGCGGCACGCGTGTGCTGTCGATCCGCAACGGCTTCTTCAGCGCGCGGATGGCCGAAATGGCGACGCGCGTCGGCGCCGACGTCGCGACGCTCGAAGTGGCCGACCGCGCGGTCGCGAGCCTCGACGAGATCGCGGACGCCATCGCGCGCGAGCGGCCCGAGATCGTCACGATCGTGCAGGGCGAGACGTCGAACACAGTATGGAACCGAGAGCTGCGCGAGATCGCGGCACTCGCGAAGGCGGCCGGCGCGCTGGTCGTCGTCGATGCTGTGTGCACGCTGTCGACGATGCCGCTCGAGATGGACGCATGGGGCATCGACGCGGTGATCACGGGCGGCCAGAAGGGGCTGTCGTCGATCCCCGGCGTGTCGCTGATCGCGTTCTCCGATGCTGCGTGGAATCGGATGAAGCAGCGTCCGGAACCGAACGCGCACTGGTGCCTCGACATGGCGCTCGCGGAGAACTTCTGGCACAACGCGGGCTATCACTACACGGCGCCGGTGTCGGGCGTGCTCGCGCTGCACGAGGCGCTGCGCCTCGTGTGCGCGGAGACGCTCGAAAGCCGCTTCGCGCGCCACTTGCGCTGCTCGCTCGCGCTGCAGGCGGGCGTCGAGGCGATGGGGCTCACGCTCTATGCGCCGAAGGCGTGCCGGCTCAATTCGGTGGTCGGGATCGAGACGCCCGAGGGGCTCACGCCCGGGATGGTGTGCGGCCATATCTCGCAGCAGTACCAGGTCGAGATCTCGGGCTCGTTCGGGCTGCCGATCGTGCGGATCGGGCAGATGGGCGAACAGTGCCGCGAACACAACCTGTTCCGCACGCTGCATGCGTTCGGCCGCACGATGGACGATCTGAAGGTGCCGGTCGACCTGCCGGCCGGCGTGGCCGCGCTCGAGCAGGAACTGTCGCGGCGGGGCGCGTAAGCGGGAGACGAGGGCGCCGGACGCGCGCGGCGGCGCCGGCCGTCGAAAGGCGGGCGGGCCTCAGCCGCCCTGCATCGCGCGCCGGTACGCGTTCGGCGTCGTGCCGTGCGCGTCGCGAAAGCGATGGCTGAAGTGGCCGGCGTTCGCGTAGCCGCATTCGGCCGCGACCTGCGCGAGCGGCAGCGCCGTCGTGCGCAGCAGCAGGCGCGCCCGCGCGAGCCGCTGCTCGGCCACCCATGCGTGCGGCGCGCGGCCGAACGACAGCCGGAACATCCGCGAGAAGTGGTATTCGGACAGCGCGGCGACGTTCGCCAGTTCGCCGAGCGTCAGCGGCTGCGACAGATAGCTGTCGATATAGTCGCGCACGCGGCGGCGCACGGCCGGCGCGAGCCCGCCGCGGAACGGCACGTCGGTGCGCGTCGTGCTCTGGCCGCGCAGCAGCAGGCTCAGCACGTCGTGCGCGGCCTCGTTCGCGCGCAGGCGCCCGTCGGCATCGTCCCAGCGCTCCAGCGCGAGCGAACGGAACTGCGCCGCCACGCGCGCATCCTCGAAATAGGTGCGGTCGGCGAGTTTCAGTTCGCGCGGCTCGCGATCGAGCTCGCGGATCGCGCGCTGCGTGAAGTGTTCGGGCAGGAAGTACAGGTGGATGAAGTGCATCTCGCCGCGCACCCACCAGCGCGATTCATGGTCGCCCGGCAGCGCGCACAGCAGGCTCGGCGCGCCGTAGCGCGGCACGCGTTCGCGCTCCGTCCGGTAACCGCCGTCGAGATAGCACGACAACGTGTGGTGGCCGGGCTGTTCGTAGATCGTCTCGCTTTCGTCGGTGATGCGCGTCCATTCGGCGATCGCGAGATGGTCGCCGAGCCACGTGAAGCGCTCGAGCGTCGCATTCGCCTCGGCAAGCGTGCGGCACACCGACTGCAGGCCGAACGGCATGGCGCCGCCGGCAAGGGCGGCCGAGTGATCGACGGGCGGGGCGTACAGGGGCGAACTCATGATGCGACGAGCATAAGCGGGCGCGACGCGCGCCGTGCGGCGGCCCGGAAAAGACCGCAATTCCGGACAATCCGCACGGGCGGGGCGGCGGCATAGTCGGAGCCCGTTCCACTCGTTTCGCCTCGTTGCCGCCATGAACCTGTCGCTTTATTTCGTCACCGTGCTGATCTGGGGCACCACCTGGATCGCGATCAAGTGGCAGCTCGGCGCCGTGCCGCCGCCCGTGTCGATCGCGTGGCGCTTCTGGCTCGCCGCCGCCGTGCTGTTCGCGCTGCTGCGCGTGATGCGCCGGCCGGTGCGTCCGCCGCGCGAAGCATGGCGCTACCTCGTCGCTCAGGGCTTCGCGCTGTTCTGCCTCAATTTCCTGTGCTTCTACTATTCGGAGCAGGTCGTGCCGAGCGGCCTCGTCGCCGTGATCTTCTCGACCGCGCCGTTGCTGAATTCGATCAACGGCCGGCTGTTCATGGGCCGCCCGCTGCGGCCGTCCGCGATCGCCGGCGCGCTGCTCGGGCTGACCGGCATCGCATGCCTGTTCTGGCAGCAGATGGCCGGCCACCTCGACGATCACGCGACCTGGACGGGCCTCGCGATCGCGTTCGCCGGCACGATGTGCTTCTCGGCCGGCAACCTGCTGTCGAGCCGGATGCAGTCGATGGGCCTGCACCCGCTCGCGACCAACGGCTGGGCGATGCTGATCGGCGCGGCGATCCTCACGGTCGGCAGCGCGGCGGCCGGGCTGCCGTTCACGATCGACCCGAGCCCGCGCTATCTCGGCGCGCTCGTCTATCTGGCCGTGCCGGGCTCGGTGATCGGGTTCACCGCATACCTGACCCTCGTCGGGCGGATCGGGCCGGAGCGCGCCGCATACTGCACGGTGCTGTTCCCGATCGTCGCGCTGGCCGTGTCGACGGTCTTCGAGGGCTATCAATGGTCGCCGCTCGCGGTAATCGGGCTGCTGCTCGTGCTGGCCGGCAATCTCGTCGCGTTCGACCTGACGCGCCGGTTGTTTCCGAGGACGGCGCGAGCCTGAGCGCATGATCGAGGCGCCAACTGATTGGGTTGGCGCGGTCGACTTGGTTTCGCTTCAGGGCTGCGCTTGATCCGCCGGTTGGGTCAGGAGGAGATGAGGAGCACGCAGGCGCATGCGCGGGAAGGCGCGGCTGCGATTCTCGATGTCGAAATGGCCGGAGGCGCAGTGCCGTCGGCGCGGCGACCCTGCCTGGCCCCGATCGTGCCGAACCGAACCGCTCGCTCAGGGGCGCCGATGCGTTCCGGCGTCATCCCCAAGCCATCCGCGTATTGCGGAACTTCAATGTGTTGCTGCGCTGGCCGGCATGGCCGGTGCCGCGACACGGCTCACGCCGCCGCGCCGCTCCCCGCGACCCGCGCCTGCCGCTGGTACAGCACCATCGACAGCGCGACACCCGCGGCGGCGGCCACGGCCGCGAACAGGAACACCTGCGGATAGCCGAACGCGCCCGCGATATAGCCGGCGAGCGGGCCGGTAATGCCGAGCGACAGGTCGAGGAACACCGAGTACGCGGACAGCGCCGCGCCGCGGCTCGCGGGCGGCACGAGCGCGACGGCCTCGACGCCGAGCGCCGGGAAGATCAGTGCGAAGCCGAAGCCGGTCAGCGCGGCGCCGGCGAGTGCGACGTGCGGCACGGGCGCGAGCCACAGCAGCAGGAGGCCCGAGCATTCGAACGCGAACGACACGATCGCGACGCGGAAGCCGCCGTAGGTCTTGATCGTGTTCGCGAACAGCAGGCGCGCGCCGATGAACAGCGTGCCGAACACGGTCAGCGACAGCGCGGCGTTCGGCCAGTGGCGCGCCGCGTAGTACAGCGTGACGAAGGTCGCGATCGAGCCGAAACCGGCCGAGCCGAGCGCGAGGCCCAGGCCGTGCGGCAGCACGCGGGTGAACACGCTCGCATACGACATCCGCTCGCCATGCACGAGCGGCACGGCATCGATCAGGCGTGCGAGGTAGAAGCCGATCGCGGCGAGCGCGATCACGATCACGCCGATCAGCGCCGGGTTCAGCGTATGCGCGATCGCCACGCCGACCGGTGCGCCGAGCGCGAGCGCGCCGTAGGTCGCGATGCCATTCCACGAGATCACCTTCGCGTTGTGCGCGACCCCGACCCGGCCGATGCCCCACAGGATCGCTCCCGTGCCGCACAGGCTTTCGCCGACACCCAGCACGAGCCGGCTCGCGACCAGCAGCACGAGGCTCGCGACCGGCCAGTGGGCCAGCAGCAGCGCGACGAGCAGCAGCACGCCCGACACGCCGCAGCCGATCAGCCCGCGCAGCACCGTCTGCTTCGGCCCGAGCGTATCGGCGAAGCGCCCCGCGAGCGGGCGCGAGGCGAGCGTCGCGAAATACTGGACGCTGATCGCACCGCCCGCGACGATCGCGGAAAAGCCGAGATCGTCGTGGACGAAGCCCGGCAGCACGGCGAGCGGCAGGCCGATGGTCAGGTAGCAGATGAACGTGAAGCTGACGACGGACACGATTTGCAGCGTGACCGCGAACCCGCTGCGCGGCGGTGTGGCGGAATCGGTTGACATGGGGTCGGAACGAATGAGCGAAGCGGAGCGGAAGTTGGCGTAAAACGGAATCGGGATTTTCCCATGGAACCGGTTTTCCCGCAGGTACCGCTTAGTTCAGCGCGCGCCGTTTCCTCGCTGACGGAGCGCCGACGAATCGGCGCGGGCCGACCCGAAACGCAAGCGGGGCAACGCGCGAGCGCGGCCGCCGGGCGGCTGCCGCGCTCATATCGCGGCAGTTATATGGGCCGCATGCGTGATGGGCTATGGGTTGGGAAATTTGATGGTGATAGCGTGCAAACTGTCAGAGAAACGTCGGTCGAGCGCTCCGCGCAGGCCGCCTTGCCCCCACTTGAAGAACGACAGAGACATGAGTGAGCCGATCCGCTTCTACCATCGTCACGCGGTCCGCGAAGTCAGCGACGCGGACGTCACCCGCACCGTGCTGCAGTACCTGCGCGAGGATGCGCACTGCACCGGCACCAAGGAAGGCTGCGCGGAAGGCGACTGCGGCGCGTGCACGGTCGTCGTCGGCGAGCTGACCGACGGGGGCACGGTCGAGTTCAAGGCGGTGAACGCCTGCATCCAGTTCCTGCCGACGCTCGACGGCCGCGCGCTGCTGACGGTTGAAGATCTGCGCCAGCCGGACGGTTCGCTGCACCCGGTGCAGCAGGCGATGGTCGATTGCCACGGGTCGCAATGCGGGTTCTGCACGCCCGGCTTCGTGATGTCGATGTGGGCGCTGTACGAGAAGCACGGCCACGAAGGATGCGGCAGCGCGTGCGCGAAGGCGAAGGACGTGCCGACGCGCACCGAGATCGCCGATGCGTTGACGGGCAACCTGTGCCGCTGCACCGGCTATCGCCCGATCGTCGACGCGGCCGTCCAGATGTTCGATGCGGCCGGCGAAGGCGCGACCGGCGAACGTACGTCGCAGCCGGTGGCGCCGGTCGACACGGCCGCGCTCGCCCGCACGCTCGCGTCGCTCAAGCGTGACGACACGTTCGATTACACGACGAGCGACGGCGCGCGCTTCGCGGCGCCGCGCACGCTCGACGCGCTGGCCGCGCTGAAGATCGAGCGGCCTGACGCGCGCATTCTTGCCGGCAGCACCGACATCGGCCTGTGGGTCACCAAACAGATGCGCCGGCTCGACGACCTGATCTACGTCGGCCAGATCGCCGAACTGCAGACCATCGCGCACGGCGACGACTGGATCGAGATCGGCGCGGGCGTGACGCTCGAGAACGCGTATGCGGCACTCGCCGGCACGTATCCGGAGCTGACCGAGATGTGGAAGCGCTTCGCGTCGCTGCCGATCCGCAACGCCGGGACGATGGGCGGCAACGTCGCGAACGGCTCGCCGATCGGCGACTCGATGCCGGGCCTGATCGCGCTCGGCGCGCGCGTCGTGCTGCGCGGCGGCGACACGGTGCGCGAGCTGCCGCTCGAGGCGCTCTACACCGGCTATCAGCAAAAGGACATGGCGCCGCACGAATTCGTCGTCGGCCTGAAGGTGCCGACCCGCACCGGCGCACGCGCGAAGCTGCAGTTCCGCACCTACAAGGTGTCGAAGCGGTTCGACTCCGACATCTCGGCCGTCTGCGCGGCGTTCGCGTTCATCGCGGACGGCGACACGATCCGCGAGCCGCGCATCGCGTTCGGCGGGATGGCCGCGACGCCGAAGCGCGCGACGCATACGGAAGCCGTGCTCGACGGCGCGCAGTGGCACGAAGCCACCGCGCAGGCCGCGATGCAGGCGCTCGAGCGCGACTACCAGCCGCTCTCCGACATGCGCGCGACGAGTACGTATCGCCTCGATACCGCGAAGAACTTGATGTATCGATTCTGGCTGGAGACGCGCCCGCACGACCCGCTGCCGCCGCAAGCCGTGAATGTGCGTGAAGTGGCCGCCGAAGCCGGCGCCGACGCCGACGCGCGCGTCTGAAGACGGAGAACACCGAACATGAACCAGCAAGCAGAACCGTTCCTGAACACCCTCGACCAGCAAGCCGACGCCGCGCAGGTGCACATCTCGCGTCCGCACGAATCCGCCCACCTGCACGTGAGCGGGCGCGCGACCTACACCGACGACATCCCGATCGTCGCGGGCACGCTGCACGCGGCGCTCGGATTGTCGGCCAAGCCGCACGCGAAGATCGTGTCGATGAACTTCGACGCGGTGCGCGCGACGCCGGGCGTGGTCGCCGTGTTCACGGCCGACGACATCCCGGGCGTCAACGACTGCGGTCCGATCATCCACGACGACCCGGTGCTCGCGAAAGGCATCGTGCAGTTCGTCGGCCAGCCGATGTTCATCGTCGTTGCAACGTCGCATGACATCGCGCGGCTCGCCGCGCGCCGTGCGCAGGTCGACTACGAGGAGCTGCCCGCGATCCTGACCGCGCAGGAAGCGCGCCAGGCCGAAACCTACGTGATCCCGCCGCTGAAGCTCGCGCGCGGCGACGCGGCCGCGCGCCTGGCCGCCGCGCCGCATCGCGAGTCGGGCGAGATGCTGCTCGGCGGCCAGGAGCAGTTCTATCTGGAAGGGCAGATTGCCTACGCGGTGCCGAAGGACGACGACGGGATGCACGTGTACTGCTCGACGCAGCACCCGAGCGAAATGCAGCACCTCGTCGCGCACGTGCTCGGCGTCGCGTCGCACAACGTCCTGGTCGAATGTCGCCGGATGGGCGGCGGCTTCGGCGGCAAGGAATCGCAGTCGGGCCTGTTCGCATGCTGCGCGGCGCTCGCCGCATGGAAGCTGCTGTGCCCGGTGAAGCTGCGTCCGGACCGCGACGACGACATGATGATCACCGGCAAGCGGCACGACTTCCATTACCGCTTCGACGTCGGCTACGACGACGACGGCCGCCTCGACGGCGTCGCGCTCGAGATGACGTCGCGCTGCGGCTTCTCGGCCGACCTGTCGGGCCCGGTGATGACGCGCGCGGTGTGCCACTTCGACAACGCGTACTGGCTCGGCGACGTCGACATCGCCGGCTACTGCGGCAAGACCAACACGCAGTCGAACACCGCGTTCCGCGGCTTCGGCGGCCCGCAGGGCGCGTTCGCGATCGAGTACATCCTCGATGACATCGCGCGCGGGCTCGGCCGCGATCCGCTCGACGTGCGCTACGCGAACCTGTACGGCAAGACCGAACGCAACGTGACGCCTTACGGGCAGACGGTCGAGGACAACGTGCTGCAGGAGCTGCTCGGCGAACTCGAGACGACGAGCGACTACCGCGCGCGGCGCGCGGGCGTGCGCGACTTCAACGCCCGCAACACGGTGCTGAAGAAGGGCATCGCGCTCACGCCGGTGAAGTTCGGCATCGCGTTCAACGTCACGCACTTCAACCAGGCCGGCGCGCTGGTGCACATCTATACCGACGGCTCGGTGCTCGTGAACCACGGCGGCACGGAGATGGGGCAGGGGCTCAACACGAAGGTCGCGCAGGTCGTCGCGCACGAGCTCGGCATCCGCTTCGGCCGGATCCGCGTGACGGCGACCGACACGAGCAAGGTCGCGAACACGTCCGCGACGGCAGCGTCGACGGGTTCCGACCTGAACGGCAAGGCCGCGCAGGATGCGGCGCGCCAGCTGCGCGAGCGGCTCGCGGTGTTCGCGGCGAAGCAGTTCGGCGACGGCAAGGTCGATGCGGCCGACGTGAAGTTCGGCAACGACTTCGTGTGGGTCGGCGGCGCGAGCGTGCCGTTCGGCGAGGTGATCGCGAAGGCCTATCTGGCGCGCGTGCAGCTGTGGTCCGACGGCTTCTATGCGACGCCGAAGCTGTACTGGGATCAGTCGAAGCTGCAGGGCCGGCCGTTCTACTACTACTCGTACGGCGCGGCCGTGTCGGAAGTCGTGATCGATACGCTGACGGGCGAGATGCGCACGCTGCGCGTCGATGCGCTGCACGACGTCGGCGCGTCGCTGAACCCGGCGCTCGACATCGGCCAGGTCGAAGGCGCGTTCATCCAGGGGATGGGCTGGCTCACGACCGAGGAGCTGTGGTGGAACGCGGGCGGCAAGCTGATGACGCACGCGCCGTCCACGTACAAGATTCCGACGGTCAACGACACGCCGCCCGAGTTCAACGTGCGGCTGTTCCAGAACCGCAACGTGGAGGACAGCATCCATCGTTCGAAGGCCGTCGGCGAGCCGCCGCTGCTGCTGCCGTTCTCGGTGTTCTTCGCGGTGCGCGACGCGATTGCCGCGGTCGGCGACTACCAGGTGAATCCGCCGCTCGACGCGCCGGCCACCGGCGAGTCGATCCTGCGTGCGGTGAACGCGGTGCGTGCGGCAAGCGCCGCGCGGGCAGGTTGAGATGGAACGACGCCCATGCCCACTTCGTTCGCTGCTTCCCGAGGGGGCGGTCAGCCTCCTTGGGGCGGCCCGGCGGAGGCTGACATGAACGTACCCCCACGCTCGCCGCATACCGCGTCGCATGCGCCCGTCGCCGGGTGCGACGGCGCGTGCGGCGGCTCACCCGCGCAGACCTTCGCGCAAGGCACCGGCCGGCGCAACCGCGCGAGCGCCGCGCCGCCGCCGATGCACATCGTGCTGTTCGGCGCGGGGCACGTCGGCCACGCGCTCGTCACGCTGCTCGGCGCGTTGCCGTGCGTCGTGCAGTGGGTCGACACGCGCGACGAGCTGTTCCCGGACGAATGTCCGCCGAACGTGCAGCCGGAGCCGACCGACACGCCGGAGGCCGTCGTCGACGCGGCGCCGCCCGGCGCGTACTTCCTCGTGATGACGCACAACCACGCGCTCGACTTCTCGCTCGCCGCGCAGATCATGCGGCGGCGCGACTTCGCGTACTTCGGGATGATCGGCTCGCGCACCAAGCGCGTGAAGTTCGAGCGCCGGCTCGCCGCGCGCGGCGTCGATCCGGCGCGGCTCACGGAGATGGTGTGTCCGATCGGCGTCGCGGGCATCGTCGACAAGGCGCCCGGCGCGATCGCGGTGGCCGTGTGCGCGGAACTGCTGCAGGCGCGCTCGGGGACGCCGGTGGCCGATGTGAAGGCGGTCGCGGCCGGCCGCGTGCGCGACGACGCGAGCTGCGCGCGGTAACGACGAGGGCGGCACGCCCGACGCGTCCGCGCGTTTTTGCCTACACTGCACGGATCGCGCGGCATCGGGCCGCGCGCCTTTCGTGCAGGTTCCATGTCCGATCATCAGGTCTATCTCGACGCGCTCGATGCGAGCCTCGTCGCCATCGAGCGCTGGCTGTCCGGCGCCGATACCGCACCCGCGGCGCTCGATGCGCTGCTCGCGCCTTTCTCCGACGATTTCACGATGATCATGACCGACGGTCGCGTGTTCGACCATGACGGCATGCGCGCGCTGTTCGCGCAGTTGGGCGGCGCGAAGCCGGGGCTGCGCATCGCGCTGTCGGACATCCGCGTGCTCGCGGCCGACGCGTCGCATGCGGTGCTCACCTATCTCGAAGCGCAGCAGGCGGCGTCGGGCGAACTGCCCGCGCGCCGCGCGACTGCCGTGTTCGAACGCGACGCGGCAGGCGTCGTGCGCTGGACGCATCTGCAGGAAACCTTCTGCACGGCCTGAGCGGCCGCGCCGCATGAGCGCGCGCGGGCCGTCCCGCGCGGGTCAGCGCTTGCGGCCGCGCGCGGCCGTCAGCCCATCGGACACGCTCTGCATCAGCGCGCACAGCCACGCGATGTCGGTCGGCCGATCGGGCTGCGGGTGCGTGAGCAGGTAGCTCTTGATGCGCGGGAACGGCACGGGCGGCGCGACGACGACGAGCGGCAGCAACTGCGCATAGTGCGTCGCGAAGCGGCGCGTCGTCGTGAAGATCAGGTCCGACTGCAGCAGCACCTGCGGCACGATTCCGAAGTACGGCAGCGTCGTCACGATCCGCCGCGTGAGGCGCGCGCGCGCGAGGCCGATTTCGATCGCGTTGCGCTTGTCGCCGGTGTACGGCGTCGGCGCGACGTGCGCGGCCGACGCGTACGCTTCGCGCGTGAGCGGCTCGCGTGCGAGCGGATGCGCGTCGCGCATCAGGCACACGATCGTGTCGGAGAACAGGTCCTGGCGCGCGAAGTGCGGGTCGGGCTTCGGCCAGTTGCCGATCACGAGGTCGAGCACGCCCGATTCGAGCGCCTCCGCATGGTCGAGCGCGGGATTCAGCGAGTCGATTTCCAGATGCGCATGCGGCGCCGCGTCGCGAAAGCGCTCGATCAGCGTCGGCATGAAGAAATCGTTCAGGTAGTCGGGCGCGGCGACACGAAACGTGCGCCGCGCGGACGACGGGTCGAAGTCGCCGTGCGGCGTCGCGATGAAGTCGACCTCGCGCAGCGCGCGCGACGCCGCACCGAGCAGCGACGCGCCATATTCGGTCGGCACCATCCCCGACTTGCCGCGCACGAGAATCGGGTCGTTCAGCGTCTCGCGCAGCTTGCGCAGCGCGGTGCTGATCGCGGGCTGGGTCTGGTTCAGCCGCAGCGCGGCCTGCGTGACGCTGCGCTCGAGCAGCAGCGTGCGCAATACGCGCACGAGCCAGATATCGAGCGAGGCGGTACGGTCGTCGTCTTCCATCGGGGCGGGCGGATTCGGGGAAGCGTAACCTTACCGCAGCCGCGCGTCGCCGTGCGTGATACCGGCCATCACGCGCGGCCCTTCGGCAGCGTGCTGATCCGCTTGACCTCGCGCGACTCGAGCCAGTTCGGCGTGCGCGCGCAGTACAGCACCATCGGCAGCGCGTCCTCGCCCCAGAACAGCTGCTGATTCATCCAGAAAGTCGGGACGCCGAACACGCCGAGCGCGATCGCGTCGTCGGTGTTGCGGCGCAACTGCGCGCTCGTTTCCTCGAATTCGATCAGCTCGTCGCCGTGGCTCACGCCGACGCGTTCGCACAGCGCGGCGAAGCCGTCCGGCGTCGACGGATCGTTGCCGTCGTGCCAGATGAAGCGGAACATTTCCAGCACGGTCGCGATATCGGCGCGCAGCGCGAGCGCGAGGCGCAGCACCTTGTCGGAATCGAACGGATGGGCGGGCGGCATCTTGAAGCGGATGCCGAGCTGTTCGGCGCGAAACAGCGCGTGGCGGTACGTGAACACGCGCTTGGTCGGTACCTCGGCGCTCGGGCGTTGTCCCCAGTGGCGCTGCAGGTCGAGCAGCGACACGGCGACGGGTTCGAACGGCACGTCCGGCCATTTGTCGAGCTGTTCGAGCAGCAGGTAGGAGAACGGCGACACGAAGTCGTAGAACCAGGCGGGTTGGGCAGTATCGAGGCCGGTTGTCATGGCGATCTCCAGAGGGTGGGGCGTGCGCGCCTGGCGGCGGCCTTCATGTTGCGCGGTGGCGCGGATGCAGCAATGATCGCGGATCGGCCGCTCACGCGGAACCGGGAGTCGCCCGAGGGGGCGCGCCGGCCGGCGGCGACGCCTCCCCGGTTCGCGCCGCCGCGGCGGGGCCGGCGCCGGGCGTGCCCGACGTGCCCGACGTGCCCGATGCGGCGTCGTGCTCGTGCGCGGTGAGGCGCTCGCGCACGAAGCCGATGTGCTCGCGCAGCACGTAGAACTGCCCCGCGTACGCGAGCGGCATCTTCATCCGGTTCACGGCTTCCTCGATGTCGTCGAGCTCGTCGAGCAGCTGGACGCGCTCCTCGGCCGTGTGCTCGCCGAGCGCACGGCGCTCGAGCGCGATCAGCGCGCCGTACCAGCGGTAGATGCGCGAACGCACGCGCCAGCCGTACAGCGACGGCACCAGCCGCAGCCCGGGAATCAGCACGACGATCAGCGGCACCAGCACGACGAGCAGCCGGTCGACCAGACTCGCGACCCAGAACGGCAGCCGCCGGTACAGGAAGGTTTTGCCCGACTTGTAGTAGCGCGCCGCGTCGTCCGACAGCGGGAAGCCGCGCGTGACCGCGGACGGGAATTCGCCCGCGTGCTGCAGGATCGTCGCGTGGCCGTGCACCTCGCGCGCGGCCTCGATCAGCAGGTCGGACAGCGCGGGGTGCAGCGTGTCGCGCGCGACCAGCTCGATCGTCGGCGCGACCGTGTGGATGTCGGCGGGCGGCAGGTTGCGGCCGAGATCGTAGACGCCCATGGGCAGCGTGATCGCGGTCAGGTAAGGAAAGCGCCGCGCATACGCCTCGGCCTGCGTGAACGAGTACACGTGCACGCCCGGCGCGCGGAACAGCTTCGCCATCACCGGGATCTGGGTCGAGTCGCCGGACAGGAACGCGGCGTCGATCTTGCCGTCGAGCAGCGCGGTCGCGGCGTCCTCGCCGGCGGTCGGCAGCAGCTCGGTCGAGCCGCCCGGCACGATGCCGTTCATCTTGAGCAGCGCCAGGCTCAATTCGCGGGCGCCGCTGCCCTCCGCGCCGAGCGCGAGGCGCTTGCCCTTGAAGTCGGACAGGCGGGCGACGACCGGGCCGCGGTACATGATCGCGAGCGGCACGTAGCCGATGCTGCCGAGCGAGACCAGGTGCTCGTCGCGCTCCTTCGGGCCGATGCCGCTCTGCACGAAGCCGACGTTGACCGGCGCGTTCGGGTTCGACAGCCGCGCGAGGTTCTGCGCCGATCCTTCGGACGACTCGACGTCGAGCGTGACGCCGTTCTTCGCGAGGATCGCCTTGTATTTCTGCGCGGCGTTCCAGTAGGTGCTGCCGGGCGGGCCGGACGAAATCACGAGCGTGGACGGCGGCGCCGGCTGGATCAGCTTGACCGCGAGCCAGATCGCCGCGGCAGCGAGCAGCACGGTGGGGCCGATCGACAGTGCGAGGTCGCGCCACGACACCGCGACGAAGCGGGCGAGGATGCGGCGGGGCGGGCGAGGGCGGGCTGGCTTCATGGCGGCGGCGGATGACACGGGCGTGACGCATCGATGACGGCGGGCTCGGACGCTGCACGCGATGCACGTTCTGGCGGCGATGGTACCCGGTTTCCCCCGACGTGCGCGAATCGGCCGCCGTGTCGCGCAGGCTTGCCCGGCCGGCCGCGACGGCCGGTGACGGGCGGCGGCGCTCGCCCGCGCGTCAAAAGCTTTGCGCTTCGGCGGGCGCTGGATTACATTGTGCGACGCAGCCGCGCCCGATTCGCGCGCGACCCGGCACGCAATGAGACCGGGCGCGTCCGGCCGGCGGCTGCCCGGCCCGGCCGGCCCGCATACGCGCGCGCCAGCTGCCGGCCCGTGTCGCCTCTCTCGCATCGCCGTGGAAATCATCGGCCGTCCCGCCCGTTCGCGCGCGGGCCGGCTGCCATTGGGGGTATCCGGCCGTACTGTGCACGGCCGTTCCGGAGTTACAAGGAGATAGCATGAAGTCGATCGTGTTGAGAGCGTTGGGTGTTGCAGCCGTGGCGGCCTGTCTGACGGGCAGCGTGTACGCGCAGTCCAGCGATACGGCGGCCACCGAAGCGCCGGCCGCGGCAGCGAGCTCGCCGAAGGCGGCGGCCAAGACCGCGAAGAAGGCGAACCGCAAGCTCGGCTACGCGGTGCGCAAGGCAATCACGAAGGCAGGCGGCATCGACGTGGCGAACATCGTCGTGCGCTCGAAGGGCGGCGCGATCACGCTGGAGGGCACGGTGCCCGACCAGGCCCAGATCGACAAGGCGGAAGAGGCAGCGAAGGGCGTGAGTGGCGTGACGTCGGTCTCGAACAAGCTGACGGTTCAGCAGCAATAACGCCGGGCGGGCGGCGCGCCAGCGCCGCCCGCGCCCGCTTTCAGGCGGGCCCCGGCATGCCGGGGCCCGTTTGCGCCGCAGCCTGCCCCAGTCTTTCGCTGCGCGCCAGCCCTCCGGGGGAGCATCTCCCAAGGGGACTGCCTTCGGGGCGGAAAACCAGGGGCGGCCCGGTGTTTTCCCGACAGGCCGCAAGCCGCGCACGACGCAGCGGCGGACCGATAGCGATATCGATAATGAGAGGGGGCGGCAATGACGACGCACGGGTGGGGCACTCGGATTCTTCTCGGCGCGGCGCTGGCCGCGCTTACATTGCTCAGCGCCTGCAACGACGCCGATTCGGGCGAGCGCAACCGGTTGCCCGGTTTCGTGTCCGGCAGCGTGCGCACGACCGCCTACGACGGCACGAGCGACGACCTGCTGACGGCCGGCCTCGGCAAGACG
This sequence comes from Burkholderia sp. B21-005, assembly GCF_020843965.1. Taxonomy (NCBI): domain Bacteria; kingdom Pseudomonadati; phylum Pseudomonadota; class Betaproteobacteria; order Burkholderiales; family Burkholderiaceae; genus Burkholderia; species Burkholderia sp. B21-005. The sequence continues at coordinate 807,518 of NZ_CP086301.1, forward strand.
GGCCTCGCCTCCACGGCGCCCGCGTTCGCGAATCCGTCCCGGCCGACGAGCGCCGAGCTGCGCCGGCTCGCGATCTGGTCGAATTACCGCGCGCTCGTCGACATGAGCGCGAACGGCGGCTACGACCGCTTCTGGGGGCCGAACGTCGACGTCGACGGCAACGCCACGCTCGGCGAAGGCAAGATCCCCGGCACCGAATATCTCGCGTACTCCGACGACGGCAGCGGCCGCAAGAACGTGACGCTGCTCGTGCAGGTGCCCGCCAGCTTCGATCCCGCGCAGCCGTGCATTGTCACCGCGACGTCGTCGGGTTCGCGCGGCGTGTACGGCGCGATTTCGGCGGCCGGCGAGTGGGGCCTCAAGCGCGGCTGCGCGGTTGCGTACAACGACAAGGGTGGCGGCAACGGCGCGCACGAGCTCGGCTCCGACACGATCACGCTGATCGACGGCACGCTCGCCAACGCAGTGCTCGCCGGCAATGCCAGCCTCTTTACCGCGAACGTGACGAGCGGCGACCTGGCCGCGTTCAACAACCGCTTCCCGAACCGCTACGCGTTCAAGCACGCGCATTCGCAGCAGAATCCCGAGCAGGACTGGGGGCACGCGACGCTGCAGGCGGTCGAATTCGCGTACTGGGCGCTCAACGAGCAGTTCGGGCCGGTGCTCGACAGCTCGCATCACGGCGTGCGCTACCACCCGGGCGACATCACGACGATCGCCGCGTCCGTCAGCAACGGCGGCGGTGCGGCGCTCGCGGCGGCCGAGCAGGACACGCGCCGCTGGATCACCGCGGTCGTAGTCGGCGAGCCGCAGGTCAACGTGCGGATGGCGCCGAACGCGGTCGTGCGCGAGGGCGGCCAGCCCGCGCCGTCGTTCGGTCGGCCGCTCGCCGACTACGCGACGCTCGCGAACCTGCTGCAGCCGTGCGCGGCCGCGTCGGCGTCGCTCGCCGGCGAGCCGTACCTGAGCGGGCTGCCGGCCGCCACCACGCAGTCGATCCGCACGCAGCGCTGCGCGACGCTCGCCGCGGCGGGGCTCGTGTCGGGCGCCGATACGCAGAGCCAGGCCGCCGACGCGCTCGCGCAGTTGCATGCGGCCGGCTATCTCGCCGATTCCGACCTGCTGCAGGCGTCGATGTGGGATTCGCAGGCGATTCCGGCGATCGCGGTCACCTATGCGAACGCGTACACGCGCTCGCGCGTGACCGACAATCTGTGCAATTTCAGCTTCGCGACCACCAGCGCGCCGACCGGCACGGTCGCGTCGCCCGCCGCGTCGCCGATGCCAGCCATCTTCGGCGTCGGCAACGGCGTGCCGCCGACGGGCGGCATCGACCTCGTGTTCAACACGGGCGCGGGCATCGATCACCGGCTCGCGACCCCCGACGCGAGCTTCGCGGGCGCGCTGTGCCTGCGCCAGCTGTGGACCAACGGGATGCTCGACATGCCGGCGAACGTCGACGCCGTGCGCGTGAACGCGAACCTGCAGGGCAAGCCCGCGATCATCGTGCAGGGCCGCAGCGACGCGCTCGTGCCAGTGAACCACGCGTCGCGTGCGTACGTCGCGCAGAACAGCATCAGCGAAGGCGGCCGCAGCCAGCTCGTGTTCTACGAGGTGACGAACGGGCAGCACTTCGACGCGTTCCTGCCCGTCGCGGGCTTCGATACGCGCTTTGTGCCGGTCCACTACTACAACCTGCAGGCGCTGAACCTGATGTGGCGCCATCTGAAGAACGGCGCCGCGCTGCCGCCGTCGCAGGTGATCCGCACGGTGCCGCGCGGCGGCACGCCGGGCGCCGCCCCCGCGCTGACGAGCGCGAACCTGCCGCCGATCGCGACGTCGCCCGGCGCGAACGCGATCACGGCCGGCGCCGGCGCGATCGACGTGCCGCTCTGACGGCATCCGCTGCACCGCGTTGATGAAGCCGGACTGTCGTCCGGCTTTTTCTTTTTCGAGTCTGGAATCGGTCCCGCGCTGTCCTTTATCGGGATGGTGAGTGCCGTAACAAATTGTTACTTTACGGCGGAAAACCCGGAATCTATTATGCGCCGGTATTTTCACTTAATTTAATAAATTCCATATAGGCGATATTCCTTTCCATCTAGTTAATCGATCCTTTCGATTTTATTAAATCGGCTCGAGTTGAGATTGGTCGCCGTTTTGCGATTAATCGGTATCTCGCCGGCGGGGATCGTTCGTCTGTTCGAAGCGAAGCGCCTTGTAGGGCGGGCTCCGCGGGGGATGCTTTTGCTGCCGATTTCACGCGCATGCGGATGACGGGCCTGAATTCGCATTGCCGCGCATTATTGAATTGCCGTTTGCAATGGAATTGATTCCATTGTGCGATTGCGGAATGCGGGTGGGGTAAATCGTGCCGATCGGTATTCGCCGATCCGGTAAAAAACTCGGAGGTGCATCGCAAAACGAATGCACTCCCGGTGCGGAGCGTCGGCGCAAATGATCCTTTGCGGTCGGCGGTATTTATCGTTCTGTTCGAGAGGCAATAATGACGACACTGAAGTCCTTGAAAGACGGTTTCGCGCTATTTGGAACGACACTGAGCATGCCGCTCGCCGCAGCCGCGGCCGCGGCGCTGCTCGTCACGGGGTGCGGCGGCGACGACGGGTCCGGCCCGACCGCCGCCACCGCGGCGGCCGCGACGACGTCGAACGGCAGCGCGTCGGCCAGCACCGACGCAACGGCCGCCGTGGCCGACCAGCCGTACGTCGACAACGACGTGTACGGCACCGGACCGAACGACGCGGTCACGGATTCGACCGAAGGGGCCGCGGTCGTGCACCGTCAGGTCACGATCGGCGGCAAGACCGTCAAGTACACGGCCACCACGGGCCACCTGACCACGATCGACCCGGTCACGTCGGCGCCGAACGCGAAGATGTTCTACGTCGCGTACACGCAGGACAACCCGGACCCGTCGAAGCCGCGCCCGGTCACGTTCTTCTACAACGGCGGCCCCGGCTCGTCGTCGGTCTACCTGCTGCTCGGCTCGTACGGGCCGAAGCGCCTGCAGTCGTCGTTTCCGAACTTCACGCCGCCGGCCCCGTACAAGCTACTCGACAACCCGGACAGCCTGCTCGACCGCACCGACCTCGTGTTCATCAACCCGGTCGGCACCGGCTACTCGGCGGCGATCGCCCCGGCGAAGAACAAGGACTTCTGGGGCACCGACCAGGACGCGCACTCGATCGACCGCTTCATCCAGCGCTACCTGACCAAGTACTCGCGCTGGAATTCGCCGAAGTTCCTGTACGGCGAGTCGTACGGCACGGCGCGCAGCGCGGTCGTGTCGTGGGTGCTGCATGAGGACGGCATCGACCTGAACGGGATCACGCTGCAGTCGTCGATTCTCGACTATGCGAATGCGCTGTCCGCGCCGGGCATGTTCCCGACGCTCGCGGCCGACGCGTTCTACTGGAAGAAGACGACGCTCAATCCGACGCCGACCGATCTCGACGCGTACATGGTGCAGGCCCGCAACTACGCGGACAACACGCTCGCGCCGCTTGCACAGAAGCCGAACCCGCAGGACGGCGGCTTCGTGAACGTGCGGCTGAACCTGAACCTGCAGACCGCGCAGCAGATGGGTTCGTACATCGGCACGGATCCGACGACGCTGATCCAGACCTTCGGCAACCCGGCCGCGCTCGGTAACGTGCCGTCGTCGAACGACAACCCGCCGTACACGTTCTTCCTGACGCTCGTGCCGGGCACCCAGATCGGCCAGTACGACGGTCGCGCGAATTTCACGGGCAAGGGCATCGCGCCGTACATCCTGCCGAACTCGGGCAGCAACGATCCGTCGATCACGAACGTCGGTGGCGCGTACACGGTGCTTTGGAACAGCTACATCAACACCGACCTCAAGTACACGTCGACGTCGTCGTTCGTGGACCTGAACGACCAGGTCTTCAACAACTGGGACTTCAGCCACACCGACCCGACCGGCGCGAACAAGGGCGGCGGCAATACGCTGTACACGGCCGGCGACCTGGCGGCAACGATGAGCGTGAACCCGGACCTGAAGGTGCTGTCGGCGAACGGCTACTTCGATGCGGTCACGCCGTTCCACCAGACCGAGCTGACACTCGCGCAGATGCCGCTCGATCCGACGCTCAAGGCGCAGAACCTGACGATCAAGAACTACCCGTCGGGCCACATGATCTACCTGAACGACGCGTCACGGACCGCGCTGAAGGGCGACCTCGGCAACTTCTACGACGGCATCCTCGCGAACCGTACCGCGCTGCAGCGCGTGCTGAAGCTGCAGGCGCGTACGCAGCAGCTCAAGCAGCAGCAATTGAAGCAGCAGGGGCAGTAAGCGTTGCGTTGCGGCCCGCGCGGCCCGGCCTTGCGCCGGGCGGTGCGAGCTCGCGAGGCCCCGGATGGACGACAGCCCGATCGGCGCAGGCCGGTCGGGCTGTTTTTTTTGGAGAGGGTGCCGGCGCGCCAGGCGCCGCAAGTGGCGCGGGAACCGCCGGCCGCGTCGTTACGCGAGCACGAGCCGTATGCCGACCGCGACGAGCGTCGCGGCGAGCAGGTTGCGCAGCAGCCGCTCGGGTGCGCGCGCGGACAGCACGCTGCCGAGCACGATGCCGGGCAGCGAGCCGAGCAGCAGCGACAGCAGCATCGACCAGTCGACCGAGCCGAGCAGCCAGTGGCCCATGCCTGCGACGAGCGTGAGCGGCACCGCGTGCGCGATGTCGGAGCCGACGATGCGGGTGGTCGCGAGCGCCGGGTACAGCAGCAGCAGCACGGTGACGCCGATCGCGCCGGCGCCGACCGACGTCATCGACACGAGCACGCCCAGCACGGCGCCCGTCAGCACGGTCGACCACAGCGTGCGCGCGGGGCTCGGCGCGAGCGGGTTGCGTGCGGCGAGCGCGGTGAGTTGCGGGCGGAAGATCAGTGCGAGCGACGTGAGCAGCAGCGCGATGCCGAGCACCAGCTGGATCATCCGCGCGGTGCCGGGTGAATTCACCCCGTGCGTGTGCAGTACCCACAGCGTGACGGCCGCGGCCGGGACACTGCCGGCCGCGAGCCGGCCGGTGATGCGCCAGTCGATCGACCCCTTCAGTCCGTGGACGAGCGTGCCGGTCGCCTTGGTCGCGGCCGCGTACAGCAGGTCGGTGCCGACCGCCGTCGCGGGGTGGACGCCGAACAGCAGCACGAGGATCGGCGTCATCAGCGAACCGCCGCCAACACCCGTCAGGCCGACGAGAATGCCGACGAACAGGCCGGACAGGGAGTACAGCAGATCGATATGGGGGAGCGACATCGGAAGCAGGCGGTTATGCGACGTTCGGCGGCGGCGCGCGGCTGCGGCGCGCGGGTCAAAGTCCGCCATTGTCGCAAAAGTGGCGCGTTGATGTACGACTACGTTAAAAATCGGCCGGGAAGGCCCGCCGGGCGGCCCGTTCGCGGCGGGTGAAACGTGCGTTTGAACGGGCGCCGGGCCCGACGGAGCGGCGCGCCGGGGGCGGTGGGCGGGGTGGCCGATGCCCGGCTATCGGGCGGGACGGGCCTGATGGGGGAGGCAAGGCGGGGCGGCGCGCGCCCCGGCTCGGGCCGGACGGCCGTCAGTGCAGCGCGGGGCCGACGCCCGAAACGGCGTCCTGGCGGCGGATGCGCAGCGCGAGGCCAAGCAGCCCGGCCGCGGCCGCGAACGCCGCGCCGACCGTGAACGCGGCGTGGTAGCCGCCGTTCAGGGCGTCGAGCGGCGTCGCATGGGCGGCAGTGAGCACTTCGGTGCGCGCGGCCGCGAGGCTCGCGAGCACGGCGAGGCCGAGTGCGCCACCCATCATGAATGCGGTGTTGACGATGCCCGACGCGAGCCCTGAATCGGCCGGGTCGACGTCGCTCATCGCGGCGAGCAGCACCGGATTGAACGCGACGCCCGCGCCGATGCCGAGCAGCGTCATGCCGGGCAGCACGTGCCAGACGAAGCTGCCGTCCGCCGGCGCGCGCGAGAACAGCGCGAGGCCGCACGCGGCGATCAGCAGGCCGGCCGCGATCGGGCCGCGGATCCCGAAGCGCATCACGATCCGCGCCGACAGCCCGAGCGAGAACGCGGCCATGATCAGGTTGGCCGGCAGGAACGCGAGCCCGACCTGCAGCGGTCCGTAGCCGAGCACACGCTGCATGTAGAGCGCGGACAGGAAGAACCACGCGAACATCGCGGCGGCCCACAGCACGCCGATCACGTTCGCGAGCGCGACGTTGCGCGCGGCGAACAGCGAGAGCGGCATCAGCGGATGCGCGACGCGCGCCTCGATCGCGATGAACAGCGCGAGCAGCACGACGGCTGCGGCGATCAGCACGACGGTCCGGGTCGACAGCCAGCCGGCGTCGTTGCCGCCGACGATCCCGTACACCGCGAGCATCAGCGACACGGTCACGGTGATCGCGCCCGCGACGTCGAGCCGCGCGGTGCCGGCCGGCGCGCGCATGCGCGGCAGCAGCGCGACGCACATCGCATAGACCGCGATGCCGATCGGCAGGTTGACGAGGAAGATCCAGTGCCACGAAAGCGTGCTGGTCAGCAGCCCGCCGAGCAGCACGCCGATGCTGCCGCCACCCGCGCAGACGAAGCCGTAGACGCCCATCGCGCGGGCCCGTTCGCCCGGTTCGGTGAAGAGATTCATGATCAGCGACAGCGACACGGCCGACACGATCGCGCCGCCGAAGCCCTGCACCGCGCGCGTGGCGATCAGCATCGTCTGCGATTGCGCGAGGCCGGAGGCGAGCGACGCGAGCGTGAACACGACGAGGCCCGCGAGGAACATGCGCCGCTGGCCGTACAGGTCGCCGAGCCGGCCGCCGAGCAGCAGGCAGCCGCCGAACGTCAGCAGGTACGCGTTCACGACCCACACGAGGGCCGTCTCGGTGAAGTGGAGGTCGGTGCTGATCGATGGCAGCGCAACGTTCACGATCGTGCTGTCGAGCACGATCATCAGCACGCCGAGGCAGAGGACGATCAGCGCGTACCAGCGCTTCTCGCCATGGATCCCGTGGGTCATGGGCCGGCAGCCTTCTGATAGATATTTGAAAGGCTGCATTGTAGACATCATTCGCACGCGCTTCCTGCCGGTTTGTGGCAGGAGCGACGCGTAGCGGCCGCGCGTGTCGCGCGGCGCCGGATGTCAGCCGCGCGGCGGCAATTCGCAGCCTTCGGGGCCGCACGCGGCCGCGTCGTCGCCGGTGAATTCAACGATCGCGCCGTCGCGCCACGCCTGCTCGAGCGCCTGCGCGAACGCGTCGGCCGGCTGCGCGCCCGACACCGCGTAGCGGCCGCCGAACACGAACAGCGGCACGCCGCGTCCACCGATCTGCGCAGCCCGCGCGATGTCGGCCTCGACTTCGTCACGGTATGCGTCGCTGCGCAGCACGGCTTCGACGGCCGAGCGCTCGAGCCCCGCTTCGACCGCGAAGTCGATCAGCGCCGCGTGGTCGAACAGCGAGCCGTGCTCGCAGAAATACGCGCGGTACAGGCGTTCGGTCAGCGCATGGGCGCGGCCGGTCGCTTCCGCGAGCTTCACGAGCCGGTGAGCGTCGAGCGTGTCGCCGACGGACGTGCCGGGCAGGTCGTAGCGGAGCCCGACGCTCGCGGCCGCGTCGGTCACCTGGCGCAGCATCTGGTCGACCTGCGCGGGCGACATCCGGTACTTGCCCGCGAGCATCGCCTCGACCGGCTCGACCGGCTGGCCCGGCATCAGCCGGTACGCGCGCAGCACGACGTCGACGTGCTCGGCGTGCGCGAACGCGGCGAGCGCCTCGTCGAAGCGGCGCTTGCCGATCCAGCACCACGGGCAGATCAGGTCGGACCAGATCTCGACGGTCAGGGTCGGGCGGGTAGTCGGGGCGGGGGTGGTCGTCATGGGCGGTAAGGCGGCAAATAAATGTAACCGCGACTATATCATTTTATGCCGCGACGTTTCGGGGCCGCGCCCCTTACGCGTCGCCCTGGGTTTCCTTCAGATGCTTCAGGTGCTTGTAGACGGTCGCGCGTCCCATCCCGAGCACGTTCGCGACGTAGTTCGCGGCGCTCTTGCCGCGGAACGCGCCTTCCGCATGCAGCGCCTCGACGAGTTCGCGCCGGTGCTCGCGCGTGAGGCCGTTCAGGCCGACCTGCCGTTCGCGCAGCCAGCCGTGCAGGAACGTGTTGATGCGCTCCTGCCAGTCGTCGCGGAACAGCTCGTCGGGCTGCGCGACGATGCCTGCGCCCTTGATGAACACGTCGAGCGTCGCGCGGACGTCGTCGAACACCGCGATGTTGAAGTTGATGCACATCATCCCGGCCGGGCGGCCTTCGTCGTCGAACAGCACGTTGCTCACGCAGCGCATCCGCCGGCCGTCCCAGTTCAGCTTCTCGTACGGGCCGATCACGCGCTCGCGCGCCGAATGATCGATTTCCTCGAGCGCCGAGTCGTCGCCGACCTCGCGCTTCGACAGGTTGTTCGCGAGGTACAGCACGGTCTGGTCGTGCAGGTCGTGGATCACGACTTCCGCGTACGGGAAGAACAGCGCCGCGATGCCATCGGCGATCGGTGCATAGCGGGTGAGCAGCAGGTCTTTGACGGGGGATTGCTTCTTGCGCATCGGAATCGCCATCTCGGGTGAGCGGGGGCCGGGCGGTGCGTCGGCGCGGCGCGCCGGCGTACCGTTGACCGGCATGTCCGTGCGCCCGCGCGCTGCCGCCGCGGCGGTTGCGCCATTGTATCGGCCCCGCGTGCGCGTGCTGCTCATGCGCGCGTCAGATGCGTGTACAGCGCGTGCGCGATCGCGATGTCCTCGAGGCCGAGGCCGATCGAGCGGAAGAACGCGTGACGCGTGCGCGACGGTGCCGCGCAGGTGCCGGCGACGAGCGCGGGCAGGTCGCCGACGATCCGCTCGGGCGTCCAGCCGTGCGCGGCCGCCGCGATCTGCATCTCGCCCGCGCTTGCAGGCGTCGTGTGGCGGTAGTCGCAATACACGTCCATGTCGGGCAGCCACGCCGGTGGGATCTCGTGCGCGCGCGCGACGTTGGTGCTGATCGACGTGACGAGCGCGGGGCGCGTGAGCACGCCGTCCGCGAGCACCGGCGTGCCCGACGACGTGCACAGCATCACGACGTCGGCGTCGCGCACGCACGCCTCCGCGCTGGCGGCCGGACGGGCGCGCGGATCGATCTGCGCGAGCGTCGCCTGCAGCGCCGGGTCGCCGGTGAGCGCGGGCGAATACACGCTGATCGAGGCCCAGTCGCGCAGTGCCGCGGTGTGGCGCAGATGCGCGAGGCCGACCGCGCCCGTGCCGATCACGGCGAGCCGGCGCGCGTCGCGCGGCGCGAGACAGTCGACCGCGAGCGCCGTCGTGCCGGCCGTGCGCTCGACCGTCAGCAGCCCCGCATCGCACCACATGAGCGGCTGGCCGGTGCGCATCGACATCAGCGCGGTCCACGCGGTCACGATCGGTTTGCCGCCCGTCACGACGTACGGCGACAGCTTCGCGCCGAACACCTGCTCGTCGGCGAGCGCGCCGAGATACGTGATGAAATCGCCGGCCTGTTCGGGGAACAGCGTGAGGGTTTGCGGCGGCTGCACCGCGCGAGCCGACGCGAGCGACGCGAACATGCGGCGCAGCGTGCCGAGCACGTCGAGCGACGGCAGCGCCGCGCGCACCGCGGCTTCGTCGACGGTGAGCGGCAGGGTCGGGGCGGGTTGCGTCATGGGACTTCTCCGGTCGGGGCCGGACAGGACAGTCTCGATAGAGCGCGTCCGGCCGTGTTCGTAATGGATTAAAAGTCTAATATAGACAAACAAAGTCGGGTGAATTTTTCTTTCCAAGACACGAGCGCGTCGCGTGTCCACGGAAAAACATAGATAAATCAAAGGGGTTTTGCTCAAGCGACGGCGTCTCGGAGGACGGCGGCAGCACCGCGATTATCGTATCCCCTATAGTCTATAGTAGACGAAGAGTCTATATTTTGCGTGCGGACCAGCGTGTCGCCGCACGGCGGCCGGCTGCATCGCCTGCCGATCCGGCGCGGGCGCAGCGCCCGGCAACGGCGTCGCGCGACCGGTCTTCATCGCCTCAATCCGGAATCGAAGGACATCCGTCATGAACTGGAAGCTTTCCCTCTGCGCCGTCGCGGCGCTCGCGTGCGCGGCCGTCACGGCCCACGCGGAACAGACCACGCTGCGCTTCGGGATCGAAGCCGCCTACCCGCCGTTCGAGAGCAAGTCGCCGGCCGGCCAGCTGCAGGGCTTCGACGTCGACATCGGCAACGCGGTGTGCGCGAAGCTGAACATGAAGTGCGTGTGGGTCGAGAATGCGTTCGACGGGTTGATCCCGGCGCTGCAGGCGCGCAAGTTCGACGCGATCAATTCGGCGATGAACATCACCGTGAAGCGCAAGCAGAGCATCGACTTCACGCCGGCGATCTACGTCGTGCCGATCGTGATGGTCGCGCACCGCGGCTCGCCGCTGCGGCCCGATGCCGCAAGCCTGCGCGGCAAGCACGTCGGCGTGTTGCAGGGCTCGTCGCAGGAGGATTTCCTGAAGGCACGCTGGGCGAATGCGGGCGTGGCCGTCGTGTCCTATCCGGACCAGGACCAGATCTATGCCGATCTCGTCGCCGGGCGGCTCGACGCGGCCGTGCAGGAAGCGCAGACCGCGCAGGACGGCTTCCTCGACAAGCCGGCCGGCCGCGACTACCAGATCGTCGGCGAGCCGCTGAAAGATCCCGCGACGCTCGGCGAAGGCACCGGCTTCGGGATGCGCAAGGGTGACAAGGCGCTGCAGACGAAGATCGTCGGCGCGCTCGACGCACTGAAGAAGGACGGCACGCTGAGCGCGCTGTCGCAGAAGTACTTCAGGCGCGACATCGTCGCGAAGTAAGCCTGGCCGCGCCGGCCGCCGTGCCGGCGCGCGTCGCACCGAATCTCGACGCAGTATGGGGAAGCATGGATTTCGACGTCATCGTTCTGGGGGCCGGCATCGTCGGCGTGTCGTCGGCGCTGCATCTGCAGGATCGCGGGCTGCGGGTCGCGCTCGTCGACCGGCGCGCGCCCGGCGAGGAAACGAGCCACGGCAATGCCGGGCTGATCGAGCGCTCGTCGGTCGTGCCGTACGCGTTCCCGCGCCGGCTCGGCACGCTGCTGCGCTACGCGCGCAACCGCTCGGTCGATCTCTATTGGGACTACAAGGCGCTGCCCGCGTACGCGGGCTGGCTCGCGCGCTTCTGGCGTGAATCGTCGCCGCAGCGGCTCGCGGCTGCCGCGCGCGACATGCTGCCGCTCGTCGCGGCGAGCGTCGTCGAGCACGACGCGCTGCTCGCGCGTACCGACGCGCAGCCGCTCGTGCATGACGGCGGGTGGCTCGAGGCGTTCCGTTCGCCCGCGCTGTTCGAGGCGGAAACGCGCGCGCAGCAGCGGGTGGCCGACGCGCACGGGTTGCGGATGAGCGTGCTCGACGCGCGCGCGCTGCGCGAGCGCGAGCCCGGCATCGGCGACGCATTTTGCGGCGCGTTCCACTGGCAGGACCCGAAGACCGTGTCGAGCCCCGGCGGCCTCACGAAGGCGTACGCGCGGCTGTTCGAGCGCGACGGCGGCACGTTCGTGCGCGGCGACGCGACGACGCTCGCGCAGGTGCGCGACGGCTGGCAGGTCGATACCGAGCACGGGCCGATATCGGCGCGGTCGGCCGTGGTCGCGCTCGGGCCGTGGTCCGACCATGTGTTCGCGCCGCTCGGCTACCGGATTCCGCTGCGCGCGAAGCGCGGCTATCACATGCATTACCGGCCGACCCGCGCGCTGCTGAACGTGCCGGTGTGCGATACCGAGGCGGGTTTCGTGGTCGCGCCGATGGAGGGCGGCCGCCTGCGGCTCACGACCGGCGTCGAGATCGCGTTGCGCGACGCGCCGCCGACCGGCGTGCAGCTCGCGCGCGCCGAGCCGCTCGCGCGCGATGCGTTCGGCATCGGCGAGCGGCTCGATCCGACGCCGTGGCTCGGGATGCGGCCGTGCACGCCCGACATGCGGCCGGTGATCGGGCCAGCGCCGCGCCATCGTCATCTGTGGTTCGCGTTCGGCCATTGCCACCACGGGCTCACGCTCGGCCCCGCGAGCGGACGGCTGCTCGCCGAAATGATTACCGGTGCGCCGACCTACATCGATCCCCATCCGTACCGGCCCGCGCGTTTCGGCTGATGCAGTCGCCGGGTGACGGCCGCGCCGCGCGTGCGGCTGTCACAGTTTTTCATTTGGCTGTCCGCATTAATCGAAAACCGATCGAGCGGATATGGTCTGCGTAATAGATCGGAAAGTAATCGCGAAATAAGAAAATCAGAAAACGCGCGATTTATCAATGCATTTTCATGGAAATGAAATGCGAAATAGGAGGGCCGTCCGGGCAATCCGGCGATGCTTCCTGACGGTCCGTTCCGATATGGCCCGCAATGTACCGGAACACGTTACTTCGGGCTTCGCAAACGTTACGTTACATCCGGGCTCAGCAGGCCTGTTTCGTCAGATGATTGACGTGACGCCACCCCGTTAATTCCCCGTAAATCCATATAAAACCGTTATTGGCTTGCATTAAGCCAACGAATGAATCCGTTTTATCCGGGTGGCACGCTTCGTGCAATCCGTCCCCATGCTTTATCAACGTAGTGCCAACCAAGATGGGGTAAGGATGAGACAAAAAATTAAATTGACGGGTGTGGCGCTGTCGGTCGCGACGGTGTTCGGGGTACTGGCTTCCGGTTCGGCAATCGCGGGGCCGCTCGATGCGCTGCCGCTTCCGCAAGTGATCGTGAATCCGCCGACGAACAGCGTGTCGATCGGGCTGGCCGCGACCGGCACGTCGCCGCTGGGTTCGGTCACCGTGGCGACGGGCGGGTCGGGTGAGATTCAGACGTCGCTGGGCAATCCGGCGCAGGCGTTGTCGGGCGCTGTGAATACGCTGACGGGCGCGCTCGGCGGCGGTGGCGGCGCGGTGACGCCGCTCGCGCCGGTGCAAGGCGCGGTGAACCAGGTGACGGGTGCGCTGGGTGGCGGCAATCCGGCGGGCTCGCTGACCGGTGCGCTGAATACGGCGACGGGGACGTTGAGCAATGCGGTCGGCACGGCAACGGGCGCACTGGGTAACGTTGGTGGTGGCGCGAACCCGCTGGCGCCGGTTCAAGGTGTGGTGAATCAAGCGACGGGCGCCCTCGGCGGCGGCAACCCGGCAGGCGGGCTGACCGGCGCTCTCGGTACGGTCACGGGTGCGTTAGGTAACGTCGGTGGCGGTGCGAATCCGTTGGCGCCGGTTCAAGGCGCCGTGAGTCAAGTGACGGGTGCCCTCGGCGGCGGCAACCCGGCAGGTGCGCTGACCGGCGCTCTCGGTACGGTCACGGGCGCGTTGGGGAACGTCGGTGGCGGTGCGAACCCGTTGGCGCCGGTTCAAGGTGTGGTGAATCAAGCGACGGGCGCCCTCGGCGGCGGCAACCCGGCAGGTGCGCTGACTGGGGCTCTCGGTACGGTCACGGGCGCGCTGGGTAACGTCGGTGGCGGTGCGAACCCGTTGGCGCCGGTTCAAGGCGCCGTGAATCAAGTCACGGGTGCCCTCGGCGGCGGCAACCCGGCAAGTGCACTGACCAGCGCTCTCGGTACGGTAACGGGCGCACTGGGCAACGTCGGCGGCGGTGCGAACCCGTTGGCGCCGGTTCAAGGCGCCGTCAATCAAGTGACGGGCGCCCTCGGTGGCAACAACCCGGCTGGCGCACTGACCGGCGCCCTCGGCAACGTCGGCGGCACGAACCCGCTGGCGCCGATCCAGAACGTCGTCGACCAGATTACGGGCACGCTGGGCAGCGGCAATCCGGCCGGCTCACTGAGCAACGCGGTCAATACGATCACCGGTACGCTAGGCAACATCGGTGGCGCGTCGAGCCCGCTGGCGCCGGTGCAGGGCGCCGTTACGCAACTCGCCGGCACGCTCGGCGACGGCAATCCGGCCAGCGCACTGACGAACGCGGTGAACTCGGTGACGGGTGCGCTCGGCAATCTCGCCAGCACGAACCCGCTCGCCCCGGTACAGGGCGTCGTGAACCAGGTCGTCGGCACGCTGTCGGGCGCCGGCGGCGGCAGCCCGATCATGCCGATCACGAATCTCGTCAGCGGCCTGCAGAACGCGCTGCCGACGGGCGGCAACGCGGCCGGCGCGCTGAGCGGGGCGCTCGGTTCGGTCACGAGCGCGCTCGGCAATCTCGGCGGCTCGAACCCGCTGGCTCCGGTACAGGGTGTCGTGAACCAGGTCGTCAGCACGCTCGGCAGCAGCAATCCGGCCGGCGCACTGAGCAACGCGGTCAGCTCGGTGACGGGCGCACTCGGCAATCTCGGCGGCTCGAACCCGCTGGCGCCGGTGCAAGGTGTCGTGAACCAGGTGGTCGGTACGCTCGGCGGCAGCAATCCGGCCGGCGCACTGAGCAACGCGGTCAGCTCGGTGACGGGCGCACTCGGCAGCCTCGGCGGCTCGAACCCGCTGGCGCCGGTGCAAGGCGTCGTGAACCAGATCGTCGGCACGCTGTCGGGCGCGGGCGGCAGCAGCCCGATCGCGCCGATCACGAACCTCGTCAGCGGCCTGACCGGAGGCAGCAACCCGGCCGGCGCATTGACCGGCGCGCTCGGCCCGGTGACGGGGGCCCTCGCAAACGGTCCGGCAACCCTCGGACAGACGGCCGGCGTGCTGTCGGGTGCGGCCGGTTCGACGGCTGCAGCGGGCGGCAGCCTGCTCGGCTCGGGCGCGAGCACGGCGGGCAGCACGGCGGGTGCCGCCGGTTCGCTGCTGTCGACGGGCGGCAACGCGACGGCGACGGTCGTCAATGCGGTCGGCGCGACGCTGGGTACGGCGCTGGGTTCCACGCCGAGCCTGTCGGTCACGCCGCACTCGGGCAACAGCTCGGCGAACAATCCGCTCGCACCGGTGTCGACGCTGCTCCAGACGGTGACGGGCGCACTGCCGAGGTAACCGGCCGGAACGCGCGGCGGCGATGCATCGCCTGCCGCGCGCAACGGGTCGCACAACGCGGCATGACGGCAACGTCATGCCGCGTTTTCTTTGGATTCCCGATCGGCTTGGTTGGACGAATGGCGGGCCATCGGCGGGCCGCATGGAATAACCGCCCGCGGCCGTCCGTTTATATACCGAGTCGCGGCGCAATCGGGCAGCGGGATAATGACCATGACGAAGTCGACGTCCCGTCCGGCGGTGCCGTGCCGCAATGCCATGCCATGCCAAGGAGAACGGGAATGAAAACGATGCTGTTCGCCATCGCGCTGACGGCCGCGATCGCGCGGCCCGCGGCCGCCGAGCCGCCGCAGGCCGGCAACGGGAAACTGGTCGACGAAGATCACATGACGCTGTACGTGTTCGATCACGACGCGCCGGGCAAGAGCACGTGCAGCGGCACCTGCGCGGCCAACTGGCCGCCGGCGCTCGCCGACGGATACGACAAGGCGTCGGGTGCGCTGAGCCTCGTCACGCGCGACGACGGCAAGAAGCAATGGGCGTACAACGGTCGCCCGCTGTATCGCTGGAAAATGGACCACAAGGCCGGTGACGCGGGCGGCGACGGGATCGGCGGCATGTGGCACGTCGCGCGTCCCTGAAAACTGACGGACGGACCGACTGACGGCGCGGCGACGCGCGAGGCATCCGGATGAGCTACGAATCGGACCTGCTGGTGTGGCTGCCGCATCTCACGCGCTATGCGCGTGCGCTGACGGGCGACCGGGCCTGGGCGGACGATCTCGTGCAGGACACGCTCGAGCGCGCGCTGAACCGGCCGCCGCGCGACGGCGGCAACCTGCGCGCGTGGCTGCTCACGCTGCTGCGCCACCGCTTCATCGACCAGTTGCGCGCGCGGCACGAGATCGCGGTCGACGACGCCACCGCGCCATGGCAGACGATGGCCGCGCCCGCCGACGAGATCAGCGGCCTGATGTTGCGCGACGTGCAGCGTGCGCTGTACCGGCTGCCCGTCGAGCAGCGCGAGGTGCTGCTGCTGGTCGCGCTGGAGGAGTTGAGCTATCGCGACGCCGCACAGGTGCTCGGCGTGCCGGTGGGGACGGTGATGTCGCGGCTGTCGCGGGCGCGTGAACAGATGCGTGCGTTGCTGTCCGGCGAGCCGCCGGCGCATGGCACGGCCGCGTTACGGGTGATCGGGAAGACATGATGGACGACGATCCGCGCAAACCTTCGAACGATCGGGACGACGCTGCATCGGCCCAGCTGCTGTCGTCGCTGCTCGACGGCGAGCTGTCCGGGCAGGAGCGCCGCGAGGTGCTCGAGCGGCTGCAGTCCGATCCGCGGGAAGCCGACCGGTTCGCGCATTACGGCGCGCAGCGCGACGCGTTGCGCGCGCTGTTCCCGCTGCCGGGCGCCGCATCGGCATTGTTCGTGCAGCGGCGCGCGTCGCGCCGGCGCGTGGTTGCCTATGCGTTCGCGGGGCTGGCGGCCGGGCTGGTGCTCGGCATTGCGCTGCACGTGGGCTGGACGGCGTTCGGCGTCGAACCGGCGTTCGCCGCGCGCGCGGATGTCGCGTATGCCGTGTACGCGGCCGATCGCGAACACCCGGTCGAAATCGACGCCCGCGATCCGGCGCGCCTGGCCGGCTGGCTGTCCGCGCGTCTCGGCCGGCCCGTGCGCGCGCCGTCGCTCGACGAATACGGCTACGTGCTGCTGGGCGGCCGGCTGCTGCCGGGCGACGCGGGACCGGCCGCGCAGCTGATGTACCAGCGCGCGGACGGCGCGCGCGTGACGCTGTACATGACGGCCTACGATGCGCGGCGCCTCGCGCCGCAGGCGATGTCGGCGGACGGACGCTACACGTATTTCTGGTCGGATCGCGGCATGGGCTACGCGTTGTCCGGCCGCGGCGACGAACGGCGCCTGCGCGAGCTCGCGATCGACGCGTGCGGCGCGCTCGGCGGATCGACCGACGCATGGAAGGGGTGACGCGCGCGGCATCGGCAGGGAGCAGAAGATGAACGCGAAGACGGCGATGATGGCGACGGTGGTGGCGGTGCTCGCGGCAGGCGCCGGGCTCGCGCGGGCGGACGGCGACGCCCCGGTGCGCGTGCCGGTCGACGCCGACGGCGTGCAGCGGGTGACGATTGTCGGCGGCAGCTATTTCTTTCGGCCGAAGCATGTGATCGTCCGCGCGCATGTGCCGGTCGAACTGACCGTATCGGCCGAACCGGGCCGCGTGCCGCACAGTTTCGAAATCGACGCGCCGCAGGCCGGCATCGCGGTGCACACCGACCTGGCCACGACGCCGCGCACCTTCCGCTTCACGCCGACGCAGCCCGGTCGCTTCGCCTACTATTGCACGCATCGGCTGCTGTTCTTGCGCAGCCATCGCGAACGCGGCATGGAGGGCGTGCTCGACGTCGAGGCGGCGCCATGATTGCCGCATTGCTGGCCGCGAGCCTGATAGGAGCGAGCATGACAGCCGACCCGGTGACCGTTGCGCAGGCACATTTCGACCAGGTCCGCTCGTACCGCGCGACGATCCGCTCGTCGGCGCAAAGCGGCGAGCGCACCGAATTCCACTATGCGTACCTGAAACCCGGTTTCGTCCGGATGGATTTCGTGTCGCCCCATCGTGGCGCGGTGCTCGCGTACGATCCCGGCGACGGCAAGGTCCGGCTGCGCCCGTTCGGCGAGCATGCGCCGCCCGCGCTGAGGCTGTCGCCGTCCAATCCGCTCGTGCGCGACCGCAGCGGCCATCGCGTCGACCGCTCGGACGTCGGCGAGCTGCTGCGCAACGTGCATGCGCTGCAGCAGGGCGGCGCGACGGTGACGGAAGGCGAGGAGACCATCGGCGGGCGGACCGCGCTGCGCGTGTCGGTGACGGGCGGCCCCGCGCACGTGGTCGACGGCGTGCATCGCTACCGGCTGTGGCTGGACACCAAGGACGGTTTTCCGCTGAAGGTCGTCAGCTTCGCGGATGGTGACGGCGACCCGCTCGAAACGGTGACGCTCGACGACGTCGAGATCGACGTCGCGTTTCCCGCCCGCTTTTTCGCGCCCTGATTCCTGATTCCTGATCCCGACTCGTGCCGGAGGTTGCATGGCGGAATACCGGTTTTCGACGACGTGGCGCGTGGACGCGCCGCTCGCGGCGGTCTGGGACGCGATCTACCAGGTCGACCGCTGGCCCGACTGGTGGAAGAGCGCGGTACGGACCGTCGAGATCGAGCGCGGCGACGCGCGCGGCGTCGGCGCGCTGCAGCGATACACGTGGAAAGGCGCGCTGCCGTACCGGCTGACCTTCGACATGCGCGTGCTGCGCGTCGAGCGGCCGCATGTGCTCGAAGGCCGCGCGAGCGGTGCGATCGAAGGCGACGGTTGCTGGTCGTTCGCCGGCGACGGCACGCGCACCGTCGTGCGCTACGACTGGCACATCCGCACGCGCGAGCGCTGGATGAACTGGTTGGAGCCGCTCGCCCGCCCGCTGTTCATCTGGAATCACGACGTCGTGATGCGCGAAGGCGCGAAAGGGCTCGCGCGCCTGATCGGCGCGACGGTCCAGACCGACGGCCGGACGTTCCAGCCGGTCGCGGGCTGTCCCGACATGTGACGATCTGGCACCTGATAGGTGCCCCAGCGGCGCCCGAGCGGGTCTTTTCCTGTGGTGTCAGACGATCGCGGGAACTTGGTGCTTACCCCGTGTCAAAGCGGTGCGCGGGTCGGGAAATCCCGCATCTGCCTGCTGCCGGAGCACAGTATTGACGCCTACCCGTTTGTTTCAAAAGGTTTTTTCAATTCCATCCCCGTTTTTCCGTCGTTTCGGCCCCCGCGAAAAAACCTCCGGTTTCCCTTCTTGAATTTGTCAAAACCCGTCCATATAATTAGCACTCGCTGCACGAGAGTGCTAACAATTCTCTGCCGGGCGACCCGCCGGGCAGATTCCCTAAGCGTTCTTCAATCTCAGTCAAGAGAGGAGTGAATATGAACCTTCGTCCTTTGCACGATCGCGTGATCGTCAAGCGCCTGGATCAGGAAACCAAGACCGCCTCGGGCATCGTGATCCCCGACGCAGCAGCTGAAAAGCCGGATCAAGGCGAAGTCCTGGCCATCGGCCCGGGCAAGCGCGACGACAAGGGCGCACCGATCGCACTCGACGTGAAGGTCGGCGATCGCGTCCTGTTCGGCAAGTACGCTGGTCAGACCGTCAAGGTCGACGGCCAGGAACTGCTGGTCATGCGCGAAGAAGACATCATGGCCGTGGTCAACGCGAAGTAAGCGTCCACTGACGGTACATATTCCCAAGAATTCAAGGAGTTAGAAGATGGCAGCTAAAGACGTCGTATTCGGCGATTCCGCCCGTTCGAAGATGGTCGAAGGCGTGAACATTCTCGCCAACGCGGTCAAGGTCACGCTGGGTCCGAAGGGCCGCAACGTGGTGCTCGAGCGCAGCTTCGGCGGCCCGACGGTCACCAAGGACGGTGTG
The DNA here is from genome assembly GCF_020843965.1 of Burkholderia sp. B21-005. Taxonomy (NCBI): domain Bacteria; kingdom Pseudomonadati; phylum Pseudomonadota; class Betaproteobacteria; order Burkholderiales; family Burkholderiaceae; genus Burkholderia; species Burkholderia sp. B21-005. Next base: position 827,013 of record NZ_CP086301.1, read on the forward strand.
TCGGTCGCGAAGGAAATCGAGCTGAAGGACAAGCTCCAGAACATGGGCGCGCAAATGGTCAAGGAAGTCGCTTCCAAGACCAGCGACAACGCAGGCGACGGCACGACGACGGCAACCGTCCTCGCGCAATCGATCGTTCGCGAAGGCATGAAGTACGTCGCATCGGGCATGAACCCGATGGACCTGAAGCGCGGCATCGACAAGGCAGTCGCAGCGGCTGTCGAAGAGCTGAAGAAGATCAGCAAGCCGTGCACGACGAACAAGGAAATCGCGCAAGTCGGCTCGATCTCGGCGAACAGCGACACGTCGATCGGCGATCGCATCGCTGAAGCGATGGACAAGGTCGGCAAGGAAGGCGTGATCACCGTCGAAGACGGCAAGTCGCTCGCCGACGAACTCGACGTCGTCGAAGGCATGCAGTTCGACCGCGGCTACCTGTCGCCGTACTTCATCAACAACCCGGAAAAGCAAGTCGCCGTCCTCGACAACCCGTTCGTGCTGCTGCACGACAAGAAGGTGTCGAACATCCGTGATCTGCTGCCGGTGCTCGAGCAAGTCGCGAAGGCTGGCCGTCCGCTGCTGATCATCGCTGAAGACATCGAAGGCGAAGCGCTCGCAACGCTGGTCGTCAACAACATCCGCGGCATCCTGAAGACCGTTGCGGTCAAGGCACCGGGCTTCGGCGATCGTCGCAAGGCGATGCTGGAAGACATCGCGATCCTGACCGGCGGCCAGGTGATCGCGGAAGAAACCGGCCTGACGCTCGAGAAGGCAACGCTGGCAGAACTGGGCCAGGCGAAGCGCATCGAAGTGGGCAAGGAAAACACGACGATCATCGACGGCGCAGGCGAAGCCGCGAACATCGAAGCACGCGTGAAGCAAGTGCGCGCGCAAATCGAAGAAGCGACGTCGGACTACGACCGTGAAAAGCTGCAAGAGCGCGTGGCCAAGCTGGCCGGCGGCGTGGCAGTGATCAAGGTCGGCGCTGCGACCGAAGTCGAAATGAAGGAAAAGAAGGCACGTGTCGAAGACGCACTGCACGCAACGCGCGCAGCTGTGGAAGAAGGCATCGTGGCAGGCGGCGGCGTTGCACTGATCCGCGCTCGCACGGCAATCGCAAGCCTGACCGGCGCGAACGCTGACCAGAACGCCGGCATCAAGATCGTGCTGCGCGCGATGGAAGAGCCGCTGCGTCAGATCGTCACGAACGGCGGCGAAGAAGCCAGCGTCGTGGTGGCGGCAGTTGCTGCAGGCCAGGGCAACTACGGCTACAACGCAGCAACGGGCGAGTACGTCGACATGGTCGAAGCCGGCGTCGTCGACCCGACCAAGGTCACGCGCACCGCACTGCAGAACGCAGCTTCGGTTGCTGGCCTGCTGCTGACGACGGACGCAGCTGTCGCAGAACTGCCGAAGGAAGATGCACCGATGCCGGGCGGCATGCCGGGCGGCATGGGCGGCATGGGCATGGACATGTAATCGACCTCGGTCGATGGTGTCCGGAACGCGCAGCGATGCGCGTTCCAGCCAAAAGAAAAGACCCGCAGCGATGCGGGTCTTTTTTTATGCGCGAGCGAAAGGGGCGGACCTGCCGCCCCGAGGCGATGGCGAGCCGCGCGCGACGGCGGCGCGGGGCCGCCGTGCGGGCGTCAATGGCGGTGCGACGTCCTCGGCACCGGATCGGCCTTCACGGCCGGCGGCGTGTCCGCATCGTCGTTGCTGCGGGCCCAGAAGAACCGGTCGGGCAGGTACGCGCCCATGCCGGGCCGGAACGCGTCACGCACGGACTGATACAGGTATTCCTGCGCTTCGCGCACCGCTTCGGGCGGCTCCTGGCCGTTCGCGAGCAGTGCCGCGATCGCTGCGCCGAGCGTGTCGGTGATGCCCATCAGCCGGTGCGGCGAACGATCCCACATGTCTTCGCGGAGCTGGCCTTCCTCGCCGTACAGCGTGTTGACGAGCCGGTGCGAGCCCGTCTCCGACGACAGGATGTACTCGCAGCCCTGCGACAGCAGGTGCGACACGGCCGCGTCGAGATTCGGCGCCTCGGCGTCGCCGTCCGGCTGCGCGAGTGCGAGCAGCGTCGCGTGGTCGGCGACCAGCAGCGTCGTCTGCGGCGCGAGCAGGTCGGCGATCGATTCGCGCAGGTCGTCGGCGGCAAGCACATGCTCGTCATCGAGCGTGAAGTCCGGTGCGAGCACGAGCGGCACGCCGTCGTAGTCGGCGACCACTTCGGCGATCGCGCTCACGACTTCCGCGCGCGTTGCCGCGCCGATCTTGAACGCGGCGATCGGCATGTCCTCGAGCAGCATGCGCGCCTGGGCGGCGACGACATCGGGATCGAGGCCGGTGACTTCGTCGCAGGCGGCCGAGTCGCGCACGGTATAGCCCGTCAGGACGGACACGCCGTGACAGCCCATGCTCGCCAGAGTCATCAGATCGGCTTGGATGCCGGAGCCGCCGGTGGGATCGGAGAGGCCGAAGGTGAGGACGATCGGAGGGGCGTTGCTGGACATGTAAAAAAGGGGCAAGAAAAAAACGGGGAAGCGACGGAACTGCGGACGGCGAGGCGAAGTGGGCGGTTTTGGCCCGGTGTTGCCCGGCAGGCCGCACTTTTCAGCCATTATGCGGCGGAATCCGGCCCGCACGACGGATTTTTTAGCCCAACGCAACGTAGTCGCCGTACTCCAGCGCGATTGCTAGGCAGTCCGGCCCCGACACGGTACCATCATGGCTCCCGAATTTACCGACTTTCCCGACGCGGCTTAAGATGGAATACAAGAGCTGGATGTGCCTGATTTGTGGCTGGATTTATGACGAAGAAGCCGGACTGCCCGAAGAGGGCATTGCCCCGGGCACGCGCTGGGAAGACGTCCCCATCAACTGGACGTGCCCCGAATGCGGTGCTCGCAAGGAAGACTTCGAGATGGTCCAGATCTGATCGGACCCTCGGCCCACGGACACACCGCTCGCGGCCTCGCGGTTGCCCGGCGCTTGCGCGCCGCGGCCGGCGCGAGCGACTAGACGATGACAGGCGCGCGTGTCCATGACGTCCGATCCGGCGAACGTTCCCCTCCCTGACGCACTGCCCAACCCGCGTGGCGGGGCCGTGCGCGCGGCCGACGCGTGGCTTGCGGCGGCCGCCGACGCATTCGAGCGTCGCGACGACGCGGCCGCGCCGCTGTCGGCCGCCGCCGCCGTGCTGGCGGAGGCCGGCTGGCTGCCGGCCGCCCGTTTCGCGGGGCAACTCGCCGCCGCGGCGCCGCTCGTCGCCACCGAACCGACTTCCGCTGGCTGGCGCATCGCGCTGCGCGATTTTCGCGCGGCGGTCGGGCGCCACAATCTGCGCGAGCTGGCCTGCTCGCCGCTCCTGTTCGACCATTTCCGTGCGCTGCGTGCCCAAGGCGCGGCCGACCTGCACGCGAGCGTGCCGCTCGACGTGCTGGCCCTCGTCGGGCGCGCGATGCCGCCGGCGACGCTGCGGGCGATGCCCGACGCGTTCGCGAGCCGGGCGCGGGCCCGCTACGAGCAGGCGCTGCTCGGTGTGCTGCGCACGTCGAACGGTACGCCGGACGCGGCGCTCGACGAACTCGATGCGACCCTGGCCGCGCTGGCCGCCGACGGCCCGTACGACTTCTGGCGGCTCGCCGCCGCGTGCCTGCGCGCACTGCGCGCCACCAACGCGCCCGAGCTGAAACGTTTCCTCGCCCGGACCAACCTGCTGCTCGGCGAGCACGCGCAGGGCAGGCGTCATGCGCCGCCGGCGCTCGTGCGCGAGACGGTCGCACTGCTATGGCGCGATTTCGCGCTATTTGGCGCGGCCGCCGAGGATGTCGCGCTCGTCGACGTGCTGCACGACTATGGGCTGACCGTGGACTGGCACGTCGCCGGCACGCCCGCGTCCGAGGCGCTGTGGGAAGCCGACGCCGCGCAGGCCGAGCATGATGCGGTCGCGGTGGCGCCCACCCGCATGCTCGGTGTCGTGACCGTCAACGCGCATGCGTACGAGGATTTCCTGCAGACCGCCGATGCGTCGATGGCCGAACTCGCGCTCGATCCGGGCACGGCCGATGCGGGGGCCGCATGGCGCGCGTCCGCGGCCGCCTATCGGGTCGGTACGGCCGCGTGCGCGCTCGGGCTCGGCCACGCGGCGCTGCTGGCCGATACGCTCGGACTGGCGTGGCGCCGTGCCGCGCACGGCGTGCCGCTCGCCGACGACGGGCTCGGTGCGCATGGCCGCGCGTCCGACATGCTGCGCGCCGCACTGCTGAAGATCGCCGCGGGCGTGGCGCCGCCGGACTTGACCGCGGCGTCCGGCGCGCTCGGCGAGGCGCTCGGCCGGACCTGACACGCAACGGGGCGCGTACACGTCGGCAGCCCTTGTCGCGCGGGCCGGCAACACGCTGCCGACAGCGCCCGCGCGCGTGTTAGAGTGCCGTGTGATCCGCGTGCGTCGTTGCCAGCGTCGCGCGGCGTTGCTTGTTGATCGCGGCCCGGTCAGGTCGCGGCGTCTTTGCTAAAATTCAAACCATGTCAAAGCCTTCCGATCGCATCAATCTCACCAACCAGTTCCTGATTGCCATGCCCAACATGGCCGATCCGACGTTTTCAGGAACGGTGGTCTATCTTTGCGATCACAGCGAGCGCGGAGCGCTCGGCCTCGTCATCAATCGTCCCACCGACATCGACCTCGAATCGCTGTTCAACCGCATCGACCTCAAGCTCGACATCGAGCCGCTGCTGCACATTCCCGTGTACTTCGGCGGCCCGGTGCAGACCGAGCGCGGCTTCGTGCTGCACGAGCCGGTCGAGGGCGCGAACTACAACTCGTCCATGTCGGTCGAGGGCGGGCTCGAGATGACGACGTCGAAGGACGTGCTCGAGGCGGTCGCGACGGGCACCGGCCCGAAGCGCTTCCTGCTGACGCTCGGCCATGCAGGCTGGGGCGCGGGGCAGCTCGAGGAAGAAATTTCCCGCAACGGCTGGCTGACGGTGGCCGCCGATCCGCGCATCGTGTTCGACACGCCGGCCGAGGAGCGTTTCGAAGCCGCGCTCGGCCTGCTCGGCGTCAGCTCGTCGATGCTGTCCGGCGAAGCAGGGCACGCATGAGTGGCGCGAGTGCGCGCGATGCGACGCTCCTGGCGTTCGACTACGGCGAGAAGCGGATCGGGGTCGCAATCGGCAATGCGCTGACGCGTTCGGCCCGCGCGCTCGTCGTGATTCCCAACCTGAACCGCGAACACCGCTTCAAGGCGGTTGGCGACCTGCTGGCCGAATGGCGGCCGGACGCGCTCGTCGTCGGCCTGCCGATGCATCCGGACGGCACGCCGCACGAGATGACGCAGCAGGCGAAGCGCTTCGGCAACCAACTGAACGGTCGTTTCGGGCTGCCCGTCACGTGGGTCGACGAACGCTATTCGTCGGTCGAGGCCGAGGCCGGGCTGCGCGAGCGCAACGTGCGCGGGCGCGCACGCGCCGAGATGCTCGATGCCGAGGCCGCGCGCGTGATCCTTCAACAGTATCTCGATCAATTGTCCGACCATGAGCACCATTGACGCCGACGCGCTCTACCGCGTCCTGCTCGACCAGATTCGCGACGCATACGGCACTGCCTTTGCCGAGCCGGGCGGCCCGCGGCTCGCCGGCATTTACAGCGGCGGCGCGTGGCTCGCCGAGCGCCTCGCGCGCGATCTCGGCGCGCCGGACTTCGGCGTCGTGAACGTCGCGCTGCATCGCGACGACTACGCGAAGAAGGGGCTGCACAGCCAGGCCAGCCCGACGTCGCTGCCGTTCGAGGTCGGCGGCGCGCGCATCGTGCTCGTCGACGACGTGCTGTACACCGGCCGCACCGTGCGCGCCGCGCTCAACGAACTGTTCGACTACGGCCGTCCGGCTGCGGTCGAGCTCGCGGTGCTCGCCGATCGCGGCGGCCGTGAGCTGCCGGTCGCCGCGCGCTTCGCGGGCGGCACGCTCGACGTGCCGTCCGATGCGACGCTCGTGCTCGCCCGCGACGAAGCCGCCCAGCTCACGCTGCGCATCGAGGCGCACGGCGCCTGAGCGAACCGCGAAACCGTATCCCGGGCCGCCGGTTCGCGCCGCGGCCCGTTTGCATAGTTGGAATCACGCACACCATGACCACCGACACCACTGGCCGCACCGGCAATCCCGCTGCGACCGCGAGCCCCGAGCGGTTCCGCTACGGTTTCCTGAAGGGCAACCCGCAGCTCACGAAAAACGGCGAGCTGAAACACCTGCTGTCGATCGAGGGCCTGCCGCGCTCGATCGTCAATCACATTCTCGATACGGCCGAGCAGTTCGTCAGCGTGACGGACCGCGAGGTGAAGAAGGTGCCGCTGCTGCGCGGCAAGTCGGTGTTCAACCTGTTCTTCGAGAATTCGACGCGCACGCGCACGACCTTCGAGATCGCCGCGACGCGCCTGTCGGCCGATGTGCTGAACCTGAACATCAACGCGTCGTCGACGAGCAAGGGCGAGTCGCTGCTCGACACGATCAACAACCTGTCGGCGATGCATGCCGACCTGTTCGTCGTGCGTCACGCATCGAGCGGCGCGCCGTACCTGATCGCCGAGCACTGCGCGCCGCACGTGCACGTGATCAACGCCGGCGACGGCCGTCATGCGCACCCGACGCAGGGCCTGCTCGACATGTACACGATCCGCCACTACAAGCGCGACTTCACGAAGCTGCGCGTGGCGATCGTCGGCGACATCCTGCATTCGCGCGTCGCGCGCTCGGACATCCACGCGCTCACCACGCTCGGCGTGCCGGAAGTGCGCGCGATCGGCCCGCGCACGCTGCTGCCGGGCGGTCTCGAGCAGATGGGCGTGAAGGTGTTCAACAACCTCGACGAAGGGCTGAAGGGCGTCGACGTGATCATCATGCTGCGCCTGCAGAACGAGCGGATGAGCGGCGCGCTGCTGCCGTCCGCGCAGGAGTACTTCAAGACCTGGGGCCTGACGCCCGAGCGCCTCGCGCTCGCCGCGCCCGACGCGATCGTGATGCACCCGGGCCCGATGAACCGCGGCGTCGAGATCGACTCGCAGGTCGCCGACGGTCCGCAGTCGGTGATCCTCAACCAGGTCACGTTCGGCATCGCCGTGCGGATGGCGGTGATGGGCATCGTCGCCGGCAACAGCGACTGAACCCGCTTTCGCGCATCCTGATCCAGGCATTCAACGCAATCAACGCATTCACAGACAGCGCATGAAGATTCATATCCAAGGCGGCACGCTGATCGATCCGGTCGCCGGCACCGAGCGGCAGGCCGACGTATTCGTCGCGGACGGCAAGATCGCCGCGCTCGCCGAGGCCGGTACAGCGCCGGCCGGTTTCAACGCGGAGAAGACGATCGACGCGTCGGGCCTGATCGTCGCCCCCGGCCTCGTCGACCTGTGCGCGCGGCTGCGCGAGCCCGGCTACGAGCACAAGGCGACGCTCGCGTCCGAGATGGCCGCGGCCGTCGCGGGCGGCGTCACGACCCTCGTGTGCCCGCCGGACACCGACCCCGTGCTCGACGAGCCGGGCCTCGTCGAGATGCTCAAGTTCCGCGCGCGCAACCTGCACCAGGCGAACGTTCATCCGCTCGGCGCGCTCACCGTCGGCCTGAAGGGCGAGGTGATCACCGAGATGGTCGCGCTGACCGAATCGGGCTGCGTCGGCTTCACGCACGCGAACGTGCCGGTGCGCGACACCCAGGTGCTGCTGCGCGCGCTGCAGTACGCGAGCACCTACGGCTACACGACGTGGCTGCGTCCGCTCGACGCGTTCATCGGGCGTGGCGGCGTCGCCGCGAGCGGTGCGCTCGCGTCGCGGCTCGGGCTGTCCGGCGTGCCGGTCGCGGCCGAGACGATCGCGCTGCACACGATCTTCGAACTGATGCGCGTGACCGGCGCGCGCGTGCACCTCGCCCGCCTGTCGTCGGCGGCCGGCCTCGCGCTCGTGCGCGAGGCGAAGGCCGAGGGGCTGCCCGTGACGTGCGACGTCGGCGTGAATCACCTGCACCTGATCGACATCGACATCGGCTACTTCGATTCGCAGTTCCGGCTCGACCCGCCGCTGCGCGGCGAGCGCGACCGCGAAGCGATCCGCGCCGCCCTCGCCGACGGCACGATCGACGCGATCTGCTCCGATCACACGCCGGTCGACGACGACGAGAAGCTGCTGCCGTTCGGCGAAGCGACGCCGGGTGCGACGGGGCTCGAACTGCTGCTGTCGCTCACGGTGAAGTGGGCCGATGAAACGAACACGCCGCTTGCGCAGGCGCTGCGCCGCATCACGGCCGCGCCGGCCGACGTGCTGCAGTTGCCGGCCGGCCGCGTGGCCGAAGGCGCCGCGGCCGACCTGTGCGTATTCGACCCGCGCGCGCACTGGCGCGTCGAGCCGCGTGCGCTGAAGAGCCAGGGGCACAACTCGCCGTTCCTCGGCTACGAACTGCCGGCCTGCGTGCGCGCGACGCTCGTGGCGGGGCAGGTCGCGTTCGAGCGCCACTGAACCCCGCCGGATCCTCGCCATGACCGCTCTCCGCAAGCTGCGTCTCGTCTTTCACCTGCTGCGCGGCATGGCGATCGTCGCGCTGCGCTTTTCGCACGTCACGCCCGCGCGCCGCGCCGAGATGACGCGCCGCTGGTCCATCAAGATGCTGCGCATCTGCGGGATGCGTCTCGTCGTCCACAACGACGGCGCGCGGCTCGACGCGAGCGCGCTCGTGGTCGGCAATCACGTGTCGTGGCTCGACATCTATGCGCTCAACGCGTGGCGGCCGACGCCGTTCGTGTCGAAGGCCGAGGTGCGGCAGTGGCCGGTCGTCGGCTGGCTCGCGGAGAAGCTCGATACCGTGTTTCTGCAGCGTGAGAAGCGTACCGAGGCGATGCGGATCATGCACGAGATGGCCGAGCGCCTGCGCAACGGCGGGCTGATGTGCGTGTTTCCGGAGGGCACCACGTCGGACGGGCAGGCGCTGCTGCCGTTCCATGCGAACCTGTTCCAGGCCGCGGTGTCGGCTGGCTGCGCGGTGCAGCCGGTCTGCCTGATGTACGAGGACGCGCAGCGGCGGCAGTCGGTCGCGCCGGCCTACACGGGCGAGCTGTCGCTCGGGAAGTCGCTCGACATGGTGTTGCGCGGCGGCCCGCTCGTCGCGCACCTGTACGTGTGCGAGCCGATCGCGCCGGGCGGCGACCGCCGCGCGACCTCCGCGGCGGCGCGCGACGCGATCGCGGCCGCCCTCGAGACGCTGCAGGCGAAGGTCGGCAAGCCGTCGCCCGAGTCGCTGGCGGAACTCGAGAGGCATGCGTATCCGGCAACCGAAGTCGGCGCCAGTGCGGCGGACGATGCCGCGGCCGAGGAGGCGGTGCCGGGGCGCGAGGGCTGATGTTCTTTCGCCCGCGCGTGTCGCGTGCGGGCTATTCGCCGCCCTGCGTGCGGCACGCTTCGCACTGCACCTGCGTGACCGTACGCTGTGCCGGGTCAGCCGTCAGTCGCACGGCCGACAGCTGGTTTCCCCACACGCATCCCGAGTCGAGCGCGACGACGTTGTCGCGCAGCATCAGGCCGAGCGCGGCCCAGTGGCCGAACACGAGCGTCACGTCTTCGGTGCGGCGGCCCGGCACGTCGAACCACGGCAGGTAGCCGGGCGGCGCGCTGTCGGGGCCGCCGTTGGCCTTGAACTCCATCGCGCCGTCGGGCGTGCAGAAGCGCAGGCGCGTGAATGCGTTGAACGCGACGCGCATCCGATCGCGTTTCTTCAGGGTCGGACTCCATCGGTTCGGCTCGTTGCCGTACAGGTTTTGTAGCGTTTCGCGCCAATCCGGCGCGCGCAGGGCGCGCTGCAATTCGTCAGCGAGTTCGAGCGCGAGCGACGTGTCCCATTGCGGCAGTACGCCCGCATGCACGAGCAGCATCCCGTGTTCGAAATGCGCGAACGGGCGGTGACGGACCCATTCGAGCAGGGCGTCGGCGTCGGGTGCGTCGAGGATTTCGCCGATGGTGTCGCCCGGGCGTTCGGTACGGATGCCCGCTGCAACCGCGAGCAGGTGGAGGTCATGATTGCCGAGCACGACGGTCGCGCGCGGGCCGAGCTCGGCGAGCGCGCGCAGCGCGGCGAGGGACTCGGGGCCGCGGTTGACGATGTCGCCGGCGATCCATAGCGGGGCGTCGGCGGGGGCTGAAAGCTTTTCCAGCAGCAAGTGGAAAGCGGAATGACAGCCTTGGATGTCGCCGATGGCGATGGGGGTGGGCGGCATGAGAGGTGGATGTTGCAAGTCTTGACGCTGATTGGAAAATGGCGCGGGCGCCACAATACGCCCGAGCACAACTTTGTTCCATCTTAACAGGTTGATTTAAAACATAATTCCATTCGTTTCGGCGCGCGTGGACCACTGTTTCAAGTTGTTAGCGCCATGGCTTTTGGAGCGGCTTGCTTCCTATAATTGCCGCTTCCTCGACAAAATTAGCATTTCATGACTTTGACGGTCACGGTGAGAAGTTAGAATGCCCGCCTTGAGCGACGCGCACCTTGACGTTGTCGCTGTTCGAAATGAGGGCGGCTCGTGCTCGAGGTCTGCCGCGGACGACTAAAGGGAGCCTCATGATCCTGGTGACGGGTGGCGCGGGTTTTATCGGCGCAAATTTTGTACTCGACTGGCTGCGTCATTCCGACGAGGCTGTGCTCAATGTCGATAAGCTGACCTACGCTGGCAATCGTCGCACGCTGCAGTCGCTGGACGGGAGCCCGAAACACGTGTTCGTACGCGCGGACATCTGCGATCGCGCCGCGCTCGACGCACTGTTCGCCGAATACCAGCCCCGCGCTGTCCTGCATTTCGCCGCTGAAAGCCACGTCGATCGCTCGATTCACGGCCCGGCGGATTTTGTTCAGACCAATGTGGTGGGCACGTTCACGCTGCTCGAATCCGCACGGACATACTGGAACGGCCTGAACGAAGCAGACCGGTCGGCCTTTCGTTTTCTGCACGTATCGACGGATGAAGTGTTCGGCTCGCTGTCCGCCACCGATCCGCAGTTCTCGGAAACCACGCCGTACGCGCCTAACAGCCCGTATTCGGCGACCAAGGCGGGTTCCGATCATCTTGTGCGTGCCTATCATCATACGTACGGCCTGCCCACGCTCACCACGAACTGCTCGAACAACTACGGTCCGTACCAGTTTCCGGAGAAGCTCATTCCGCTGATGATTGCCAATGCGCTCGGCGGCAAGCCGCTGCCCGTCTACGGTGACGGGCAGAACGTGCGCGACTGGTTGTACGTCGGCGACCACTGCAGCGCGATTCGTGAAGTGCTCGCGCGCGGCGTGCCCGGCGAGACTTACAACGTCGGCGGGTGGAACGAGAAGAAGAACCTCGAGGTCGTGCATACGCTGTGCGATTTGCTGGACCAGGCGCGCCCGAAGGCAGCGGGTTCGTACCGCGACCAGATTACCTATGTGACGGACCGTCCCGGCCATGATCGTCGTTATGCGATCGATGCGCGCAAGCTCGAGCGCGAGCTCGGCTGGAAGCCGGCGGAGACGTTCGAGACCGGTCTGGCGAAGACGGTCGCGTGGTATCTCGACAACCAGGTGTGGGTCGACGAGGTGGCCTCGGGTGAATACCGCAAGTGGGTTGAAACCAACTACGCAGAGCGCGCTTGAGGAGTTCATCGATGGCACGTAAGGGCATCATTCTCGCCGGCGGTTCCGGCACGCGTCTGTATCCGATCACGCATGCGGTCTCGAAGCAGCTGCTGCCGGTCTACGACAAGCCGATGATCTATTACCCGCTCTCGACGCTGATGGTCGCGGGCATTCGTGACGTCCTGATCATCTCGACGCCGCAGGACACCCCGCGCTTCGAAGCCATGCTCGGCGACGGCAGCCAGTGGGGAATGAATATCCAGTACGCCGTGCAGCCATCGCCGGACGGCCTTGCGCAGGCATTCATCATCGGCAGGGAATTTGTTGGTCGGGATCCGTCGGCGCTGATCCTTGGCGACAACATCTTCTATGGTCACGACCTGGCGAAGCAGCTCGAGCGCGCGGACGCGCAGGATGCGGGCGCGACGGTGTTCGCCTATCACGTGCACGATCCGGAGCGTTACGGCGTCGTCGAATTCGACCAGGACTTCCGTGCCGTGTCGATCGAAGAAAAGCCGGCCAAACCGCGCTCGCACTATGCCGTCACTGGTCTGTACTTCTACGACAATCATGTGTGCGATATCGCGGCGGACATCAAGCCGTCGCCGCGGGGTGAGTTGGAAATCACCGACGTCAATTCGCGCTATCTCGCTGCGGCCGCGCTGAATGTCGAGATCATGGGGCGCGGCTACGCATGGCTCGACACCGGCACGCATGATTCGCTGATCGAGGCCGCGACATTCATTGCGACCCTTCAGAAGCGTCAGGGTCTCATGGTCGCCTGCCCCGAGGAGATCGCGTACCGCCGCAACTGGATCGATGCGGAGCAGGTACAGAAGCTGGCCGAGCCATTGTCGAAGAACGCCTACGGTCAATACCTCACGAGTCTTCTCACGAGTCAGGTCGCATGGCAATCCAAGTAACGGCAACGGCGCTGCCCGACGTCAAGCTCATCGAGCCGAAAGTGTTCGGCGATGCGCGCGGGTATTTCTACGAAAGCTTCAACGGGCGGGAATTCGCCGAGCATATCGGGCCTGGCATCGAATTCGTGCAGGACAACCACTCGCGTTCGGCAAAGGGCGTGCTGCGCGGGTTGCACTATCAGGTTGAGCATGCGCAGGGGAAGCTCGTGCGCGTGGTGGAAGGCGAGGTATTTGACGTCGCCGTCGACATCCGTCGTCGTTCACCGACCTTCGGCAAGTGGGTCGGCGTGATACTGTCGGCGGACAATCATCGCCAGCTCTGGGTGCCGCCCGGCTTCGCGCACGGCTTCGTCGTGTTGTCGGAGGCCGCGCAGTTTCTGTACAAGACGACCGACTACTGGTATCCGGAGCACGAGCGCTGCATCGTGTGGGACGATCCCGAAATCGGGATCGAGTGGCCGATCCATGCGGCACCGGTATTGGCTCCGAAGGACGCGGCGGGCAAGCGTTTGAGCGAGGCGGAAGTCTATGCGTGAGAGCGGTGTGCCTCCTGAACCGACGATCCTCGTGACAGGCGTGAACGGCCAGGTCGGGTTCGAATTGCTGCGGTCGCTCCAAGGGCTCGGACGTGTGGTGCCGTGCGATCGGTCGACACTGGATCTTTCGGATCTCGATCGAGTGCGCGCGTTCGTACGGGACCTGAAGCCGTCCCTCATCGTGAATCCGGCGGCTTATACCGCGGTGGACAAGGCCGAGACCGACGTCGACGCCGCGCGCCGCTTGAATGCAGACGTGCCGCGCATCTTCGCCGAGGAGATGGCGCGCACCGGCGGCGCGCTGATTCATTATTCGACCGATTACGTGTTTGATGGCACGAAGGCGGGCGCGTATACGGAAACCGATGCGACGAATCCCGTGAATGCTTACGGCGCGACGAAGCTTGAAGGCGAGCAGGTGATCGCGGCGACGGGGTGTGCGCATTTGATTCTCCGGACGAGCTGGGTGTACGGGCGGCGCGGAAAGAACTTCCTGCTGACCATGCTGAAGCTCGGCAAGGAGCGGCCGGAGTTGCGTGTCGTGGCGGATCAGGTCGGTGCGCCGACCTGGGCCCGGACGATCGCCGTCGTCACCTCGCACATCATCGCGCAGCAAGCCGCCGCGGATGATGTCGCTGATTGGTGGGCGAAGCGTTCCGGCGTCTATCACTTCACGTCGTCCGGCGCGACGTCGTGGCACGGCTTCGCGCAAGCGATTCTTGAGCACGCGATGGGCGAGCTTGCGCCGAAGGTATTGCCGATTCCGGCGAGCGAGTATCCGGTTCCGGCGAAGCGCCCGGCGAATTCGCGAATGGCGCTGGAAAAGCTGGCGCGGACGTTCGGCGTGACGATGCCGGCATGGGACGATGCACTGAGGCTCTGTCTGGGCGAGTAGGGTGCGTCGGCTATAATTCTGTCCCAACTAAGTTGGCCTAAGTGGCCGATATTTTTTGCTGACGGACTGTTGAATCAAAGGCGAAAGGCGGTGAAAGCCTTCCTTTCGCGGTTGGAAAACCAAATCTGGAGTGAAAGTGATATTGATCCCCGTCATCCTGTCTGGTGGCGCAGGCACACGACTTTGGCCGGTCTCCCGTGAAGGGCACCCGAAACCATTCATGAAGCTTGCGGACGGCGAGAGCCTGCTCCTGAAAACCTATCGCCGCGCGGCTGCCGTGGTCGGCGGTGGTACGGGGTCGCAGCCTCGGGAGATTCTCACGGTCACCAATCGCGACTACTACTTCATGAGCAAGGACGAGTTCGCAAGCGTGAAGCTTGGTGAATCTCTGTCCGGCGCATTCATGCTCGAACCTGCCGGTCGCAACACCGCACCCGCAGTCGCAATGGCGGCCCATCACATCGCGGAAAAGTACGGGCGCGATGCGCTGATGCTGATTCTCGCGGCCGATCATCTGGTTCAGGATCAACAAGGATTTTCCGCCGCGGTCGCGAGTGCCGTCGAACTGGCGAATCAGGACAAGCTGGTGACGTTCGGCATCGTGCCGACCCGCGCGGATACAGGCTTCGGTTACATCGAGGCCGGGGAGACGATCGGCGCAGGTCGGGCCGCGCTGCGTTTCGTCGAAAAGCCGGATGCTGACAAGGCGGCCGAGTATCTTGCCGCGGGCAACTATCTCTGGAATTCCGGGATGTTCTGCTTCAAGGCAGGGGTCATTCTGGACGAAATGGCACGCTATGCGCCGGACGTCGCGACAGCAGCCGAGGCGTGCTGGTCGTCGCTGAAGGCGAACAACACGTCGGAGCAGATGCTCGAGATTCCGTCGGAGTCTTTCGCAAAGATGCCCGATATCTCGATCGACTACGCAGTGATGGAGCGCTCGACGAACGTGGCGGTCGTGCCGTCCAGTTTCGGGTGGAGCGATATCGGTTCGTGGGGAGCGGTTCGTGATCTGGTTTCGCCGGACGCGGACAGTAACCGCGCTATCGGCGAAGCAATCTTCATCGACAGCCGGAATACCTATGTGCAGAGCCAGGACCGCGTGGTCGCGGCCGTGGGCGTGGCTGATCTGATGATTATCGATACGCCGGATGCGCTCCTGGTTGCCCATCCCGATTGCGCACAGGACGTGAAGCGGGTCGTGGCTCGCCTCAAGAAGCAGAATCACGAAGCGTACAAGCTGCATCGCACCGTGAGTCGTCCCTGGGGGACTTACACCGTGCTGGAAGAGGGGCCTCGCTTCAAGATCAAGCGTATCGAGGTCAAGCCGGGCGCCAGCCTGAGTCTGCAAATGCACCACCACCGGAGCGAGCACTGGATTGTCGTGTCCGGCATGGCCAAGGTCGTGAACGGAGATCAGGAAATCTTCGTGCGCACCAATGAGTCCACCTACATTCCTGCCGGTCACAAGCACCGACTCGAGAACCCGGGCGTGCTGGATCTCGTGATGATCGAGGTGCAAAGCGGCGAATATCTCGGGGAAGACGACATCGTTCGCTTCCAGGACGTTTACGGGCGGGCGTGATGCTAGGGATGGTGAAAATCCTTTGGGCCTATCGTGGTTTCATTCTGGGCAGCGTCAAACGGGAATTCCAGTCCAAGTACCGTAATTCGCTGCTTGGCGCGGCGTGGACCGTGCTCAATCCGCTTGCGATGATCGTCGTGTACACGGTGATCTTCTCGCGCGTCATGCATGCGCGCTTGCCCGGGGTGGACAGCACGTTTGCGTACAGCATTCACCTGTGCGCCGGTGTGTTGCCGTGGGGGATGTTTGTTGAAATCGTCAGCAATGGCCAGAACACATTCGTCAACAATGCGAACTTGCTCAAAAAGCTGAGCTTCCCGCGGTTGTGCCTGCCGATCATCGTGGTGATCAACGCGCTGGTCAATTTCGCGATTGTGTTCGGGCTGTTTACGGTGTTCCTGGTGATGACGGGCAATTTCCCCGGTTTGCCCTATTTCGCCATCATTCCCGTGTTGACCCTGATGACGTTGTTTGCGATCGGCCTGGGCATCACGCTCGGGGTGTTGAACGTGTTTTTCCGCGACGTCGGGCAGTTCTTCGGGATCGTGCTGAATTTCTGGTTCTGGCTGACGCCGGTCGTCTATGCGGCCAATATTTTGTCGAAGTCTGCACAGGAGGCGTTGCACTTCAATCCGATGGCACGCGTGATCGAAGCCTTCCAGGTCACGATGGTGCAACACGTCTGGCCGGACTGGTCGACGCTGTTGTATCCGTTCGTATTGAGCATCGTGCTGTGTCTCGCGGGCTTCCGTTTGTTCCGCAAGCATGCGGGTGAAATGGTGGATGAACTCTGATGGGCACCATTACCGTTACCAATCTTGGCAAGGCGTACAAGCAGTATCCGACGCGGTGGTCGCGACTTCTCGAGTGGCTGGATCCGCGTCGCAAGCCTCATCACACGCTGCACTGGGTGCAGCGTGACGTCAATTTCTCGGTTCGCTCCGGCGAGGCGCTGGGTATTGTCGGCATTAACGGCGCCGGCAAAAGCACGCTGTTGAAAATGATTGTCGGAACCACGCAGCCGACCGTCGGCAGCGTGACGCGGACTGGCCAGATTGCAGCATTGCTCGAGCTGGGAATGGGGTTCCATGCGGACTTCACCGGGCGCCAGAACGTGATGATGGCAGGGCAGCTGCTCGGTTACAGCGTCGAAGAGATCGTCGCGTTGATGCCGGAAATCGAGGCGTTCGCCGAAATCGGCGAATACATCGACCAGCCGGTGCGCGTTTATTCGAGCGGGATGCAGGTGCGTCTCGCGTTCAGTGTCGCGACGGCTCGTCGTCCGGACATCCTGATCGTCGACGAGGCGCTCTCGGTCGGTGACGCCTATTTCCAGCACAAGAGTTTCGATCGCATCCGCGAGTTTCGCAAGCAGGGCACGACGTTGCTGATCGTCGCGCACGACAAGGCCGCGATTCAGGCCATCTGCGATCGCGCGATCCTGTTGAATGCCGGGCGGCTGGAGATGGAAGGGACGCCCGAGGCGGTCATGGACTACTACAACGCGATGCTGGCGGACCACCAGGATCAGCAGGTCCGTCAGGAAGTGCTCGAGACCGGCAAGGTCCAGACCATTTCCGGCACGGGTGAAGTCACGATCGATCAGGTGACGTTGCTGAATCGAGATGGCAGACCGATCGAAGTCGCTCATGTTGGACAGCCGGTGACGCTGCGGATATCCGCCGAATGTCGTGAGTCCGTGCAGGATCTGGTCATGGGCTTCATGATCAAGGACAGATTGGGGCAAACCGTCTTTGGCACGAACACGCACAATCTCAAGTCCGAGATCGGGGACGTGGCTGCCGGGGCGAACGCGACGGTCGATTTCGAATTTCCGGCGAACATCGGGCCGGGCAGCTATTCGGTTGCCGTGGCATTGCACACGGGCAGCACGCACATGCAGAACAATTTCGAGTGGAGGGATCATGCCCTTACATTCAGCATGGTGAACGGCAAAGAGAGCGAATTCGTCGGGATGACGTGGATGCCGACACAGGCGAAGGTGGTGTCGTGAGCGACAATTTCTACCGGGCGTTTGAAGAGCGCTATTACGCGCCCCGGGACCTCATCAAGCGCATCCGCAGGCAGTATTTGCCGTTCGTCGAACCGTTGGCATCGATCTATCCGGGTGGCGGCACGTTCGACCTCGGCTGTGGTCGTGGCGAGTGGCTGGAGCTGATGTCCGAACAAGGGTTGACGCCTTTCGGCGTCGATCTGGACGCCGGCATGCTGCAAGCGTGCGAGGAACGTGGCCTGCCCGCGACGCAGGGCGATGCGGTGGCCTATCTGAAGACGCTGGAATCCGAGAGCCAGGTCGTCGTGTCGGCTTTCCATGTCGTCGAACACATTACCTTTGAGCAGTTGCAGACTGTCGTTTCCGAGGCGTTGCGGGTATTGCGGCCGGGCGGTTTGCTGATCCTCGAAACGCCGAATCCGGAAAATATCGCCGTCGCGACCAACAACTTTCACCTGGATCCCACGCATCAGAAGCCGATTCCGTCGCTGCTGTTGTCTTTCGTGGCTGAGCACGGTGGATTCGAGACGGTGAAGACGCTCGGGTTGCAGGAGTCGCCGGCGTTGCGTAATCCTGATCATTCGGTGTCTCTGCTGGATGTGATACGCGGTGCAAGCCCCGACTATGCGGTCATCGCGCAGAAGGCTGCCGCTCCGGAAATCAAGGAGAAATTTGCTCAGGTGTTCGCGGCTGAGTACGGTTTGTCGCTGGAGCGGCTGGCTAATCGTTACGAAGCGCGAACTGACTCCGTCCGGCTCCGGGTGGAAAGAGCCGAGGCTGGCGTCGAGCGGCTGGACGAACTGTGTCGTGCGCTCGACGGGCAGCTACAACTGGCCCAGGCGCGCCTTCAGTCCGTCGAAGCTGATCTGGATGCAGGGCAAAGGCAGGTGACCGAAGACCGGCTCAAGCTTGCAGAGGAGCGGTGTCGGCATGCGGAGGAGTTGCGCCAGCATGCAGATGAGTTGCGCCAGCATGCGGAGAACCAGCTCGGCGCCGTGGAGGCGCGGGCGCAACACGCCGAAGCGCAGGCCCGGCAGGCGAATGAACTGCTGCATGCCGTGCTGCACAGCACGTCCTGGCGTGTGTCGAAGCCGGTGCGCATTGTCGGCGTTCCGCTGCGCAGATTGACCTCTGCAATCCGTGAACGCAGGTTGCTGCCCGGGATTAAGGCGCGAATCAAGAGCGTACTCAGAATCGGGGCGGCTGAACTGGCGAAGCGGCCGGCATTGAAGCGTGCGGCCCTCGGCTTGGTGCGGATGAGCCCGGCACTGGACCGTCGACTGCGCGCCGTCGTGGCACAGTCGGCGAGCGCTGCAGTTGTTTCTCCTGCGTCTCAACGCGCGTTGCCGGAGTCGGCCCGTGAGGTGCTCGACGAGCTCCGGGCTGCCGCGCGTGCGTCTGAATCCCGGTGACGATGCGCGTAACCGAATAGATGGAACTACCGTGCACACGAACAGTGTGCACGGTAACAATGGTAAGTGCTGCTTTGGAAACAACATCCCCCATGCATAACCCCCAGCTCGCTCACGCAATCAGACCTCGCGTCTTGGTGGTTGGCGACATCATGCTTGACCGCTACGTCATTGGTGGCGTCTCTCGCATTTCTCCTGAGGCACCGGTCCCCGTTCTGGCGGTCGGTCGCGACGAGAATCGGCCAGGCGGTGCTGCGAACGTGGCTGCTAACGTCAGTGCCATGGGCGGGGACGCGACACTGCTGGCGGTGGTCGGTCACGACAGCGCGTCAATCGAGCTTCAGAAGTGCTTGCAAGAGTACGGCGTACAGACACGGTTCGTGTCGGACCCCGAGGGAGGCACGACGCAAAAGACCCGCTTGATGGCGGGCACGCAACAGATCGCCCGCGTTGATCGCGATGTGCGGCCGACCGCACGTACTCAGGCGCTGCTGCTCGAAGAATTCAGGCGAGTCGCGCCCGACCATGACCTGATCGTGTTTTCCGATTATGCGAAGGGTACGCTGGACCATCTGCCGGAGTTTCTGGCGGCGGCCGCGGCCTTGAATGTTCCCACGCTGGTTGATCCGAAACGGACCGACCCCGCGTTCTATCGCGGCGCGACCTTGCTCAAGCCGAACAATTCCGAGTTCATCGGGCTGTTCGGCGACTACACCTCCGAAGAGGAACTGCTGGAACGGGCACGTCACGCGTTGAGGGAGCTGAACTTGCGGCATCTCGTCGTGACCCGTGGCGCGAAGGGCATGGTCTATGTGAGCACGGACGGCCATCAGGGCAGCATTCCCACGCACGCACGCGATGTTTTCGACGTTTCGGGCGCCGGCGATACCGTGCTCTCGGCACTCGCACTGGCGCTGGCCCGCGGTACGCCGGTATCCGAGGCGGTGCATATCGCCAATGTGGCGGCGGGCATCGCTGTCTCGCATTCCGGCACCTATGTGGTCACGGCGGATGAAGTTCGCGATCAACTGAATCCGTCACGCCAGCGTGCTCCAAAGCTGGTGGATGAGGAAACACTCGGGACGCTGCTGCTGACGCATCGGCAGCGCGGGGAAGTCATCGTGTTCACCAACGGCCGTTTCGACACGCTGAGCCCTGCCCATATTCGCTTCCTCAATGAAGCGCGTGCGCAGGGCGACATTCTGGTCGTGGGGCTCAATTCCGATGCTTCGGTGCGCGAACTCGACGGTTCCGGGCGCCCAGGCAATTCCCTGGCCGATCGCGCCGAAGTGCTGGCTGGCCTGGCGGCAGTGGATTACGTCGTGGAGTTCGATGCGCCGACGCCGTTGAAATTGATCGAGTCGCTTGAACCCGACGTTCTCGTGAAGGGCGGTGATTACGACGTGAATGACATCGTTGGCCGTGACGCGGTTAGCGCTCGCGGAGGCCGCGTGGCCGCGCTCGCGCTCCACGACGGCTACCCGACCACTCGTGTCGTTCGGACGATCAGCACGGTGCGCGATCAATGACCTCGCTTGCTGTCGAATGGAAGCGGAGCCCGCGCGGGTCGTGCGAAGCGGGCATGCCGCGATGGGCAGTCCAGGGTCACGACGCCGGTTCGGGCCTGTTTCGCGAGCGGCTCGGCTTTTCCGGTCGTCCGCGGAGTGCGCTGCTTCGTCGCTTGACGGTGCAATGCCGCCGGCTCGACGTTGTGAGCCGCACGAGTTTCGAAGGCTTGTTTGACGGTAGTTCTCTGATTGAACGAACCTGGAGCGAGGTTCAGCGCCGCTTTTGCCACTCGAGGCTGCCTGCTCGACGGACATTTTCCGCCAGCGCACCGCGATGCACCGCAGCGCCGGATTGTTCCGGGATCGAGACGGCCTCGCGGACGTCGGTAGCCAAGTAAAGTAGGACAACCATGCGAATCGTTATTGACATGCAGGGAGCGCAAACCGAGAGCCGTTTTCGAGGCATCGGGCGCTATTCCCTTTCCTTGGCGCTTGCCATTGCCCGCAATGCGGGAGACCATGAAGTCTACTTGGCGCTCAGCGGACTTTTCCCTGAGACCATCGGGCCAATCCGTGAGGCATTTCGAGGGCTGGTGCCGCAGGAGCGGATTCGGGTCTGGCAGGCGCCGGGGCCGATGCGCTGGGTCGACGCGCAAAATGCGTCGCGTCGCGCCATTGCCGAACGTGTGCGCGAGGCGTTTCTGGAAACGCTCGATCCCGATATCGTGCTGGTCACCAGTCTGTTCGAGGGGCTGGGGGACGACGCGGTCATCAGCATTGGAGCATTGGGTGAGCCGCTGCCGACCGCGGTCATCCTTTACGACCTGATTCCGCTGATCAACCCGGACGAGCATTACCGCACGAACCCTGTTCATCGTGGCTATTACGCTGATCGCATTAAAAACCTGAAGCAGGCACGTCATCTCCTTGCCATCTCGGAAAGTGCACGGCAGGAAGCGTTGGGAGCATTGCCCTTTTCACCTGAGCAGGTGACTAATGTGTCGGGCGCTTGTGATGAAATGTTTACCCGGGTCGTACCTGATGCGGATCAGTTGGACGCTCTTAAGCAGCGTCTGGGGGTGACTAGGCCGTTCATTATGTACACGGGTGGGGCCGACGTTCGGAAGAATCTCCCGCGTCTGATCGAAGCGTTTGCCCATCTGCCCGATGCGTCGCGCGAGCGTCATCAGTTGCTGTTTGTCGGTCGGATGCCGGTGTCAGAGACGAGCGCGCTTCGTTCGCATGCACAGCGCGTTGGCCTCCGTGCGGACGACCTGTTGTTCAGCGATTACATTAATGATGAAGAGTTGCTGGTTCTGTTCAGTACCTGCAGCCTTTTCGTTTTCCCTTCTCTGCACGAAGGCTTTGGCCTGCCGCCACTGGAAGCGATGGCATGTGGCGCAGTGGTGATCGCCGCCGACAGCACCAGCCTTCCGGAAGTCATTGGCAGCAGCGAGGCGCTGTTCGATCCGGAGTCAGTTCCGGCTATCAGCGCCAAGATGCATGAGGCGCTGACTGACGAGGGCCTGCGTGCGCGGTTGCTTGAAAACGCCAGGATTCAGGCGCAGGCATTCTCATGGGATCGCAGCGCCAAGCTCGCCTTGCAGGCCATTGCGCCCTTCGAGCGACCCCGTGAGTCACGGACGGTGCGCGCCGTGACCTTCGAGCGTACCACGCAGTTCGAACCGAAAATCCACAGGATCCTGCTGCTCAAACTGGATCACATGGGTGACCTGCTGCTGGCGGTGCCGGCTATTTCCCGGCTGCGCGCGCGATACCCGAAGGCCAGTATCGATGTCGTGGTGGGTAGCTGGAATCAGGCGTTGGCTCAAACGCTGCCATTCTTTGACCGTGTATTGACGCTCGACTACTTCAAGCGCAAATCGTCGTTACAGGCAGAACTGTCCGATAAGTCGTTGATCGAATTCGTGAAGCAACTGGGTTTCTACGACCTGGCTATCGATTTCAGGCGACAGCCTGATACGCGGTTCGTCCTGGCACAAGTCGAGGCGGGACTCAAGGTCGGCTATGGCAGCCTCGATCCGGCCATCGATGCCAAGCTCGACATCGCACTGCCCACGTATCAGGACCTGCCGTTCGTGGAAACGCCGCTGAATCGCATTTCGATCAGCGAGCAGATGCTGGCTCTGGTCGACGCACTACCGGCTCATCCGTCGGACTATGTGGTTTTGCCGCTGATCGCCACCCCTTTGCAGCAGCATACTCGTGCGGTTGCGCTGTTTCCCTACGCCGGTGGCGATGCCAAGGAATGGCCTGTTGCGCGATTCCATGAATTGGCACGCCGGCTGGCTGCGGATCCCACGGTGGAACTCGTCAGCGTTTTCTTTGCCAGCGAAAAAGAAGCCCAGCGTTTCAGCTTCGACGGCATCGATAAAGTGATGATTCAAGCGGGGCTCAGCATCCCTGAACTGATGCAGCATCTCGCCGGCCACCAGCTGTGCGTCGCCAACAATTCCGGCGGCGCACACATGGCGGCCTATCTTGGCGTGACGGCGTTAGGTGTCTATGGCGGTCTCGAGACCGCGCACGAATGGGCACCGGTGTTCGGCAACAGCTATGTCTTGCATAATGAGGCAGCTTGCTCGCCTTGCCACATTGCCGCGCGACGCGATTGTCCGCACGAGTTTTTTTGTCTCGAAGACATCACTGTGGATGAGGTGTATGCCCGCTGCAGGGAATTGCTCGATCAGGACGGTGCGGCGGTGCCGACGGTACAGTCGCGTCCAAGCATCAAGTCGACACGCAAAAAACTGATTCAAGCCCTCGCGCCTTTGGTACGTCAATGTAACGAAGACGAGTTGAGTCAAGTGGCGCAGGGCATCGCGCTCAGCTTACCCAAGCGAACGCGTCGCGCGCTGTTTGTTGATGTGTCGCAACTGGTCAACCACGATGCCCGGACCGGAATTCAACGGGTCGTACGAAGTATCCTGAGCGAACTGCTCAAAGACTCACCAAAGGACTTCGAGGTATGGCCGGTCTACGCAACGCATGACCGAACGGGTTATTTTTACGCGAATCGTCTGCGGTCGCACTTCATGGGGCAGGATGACCCCGGACCGGTACCGGAAGATCCCATTGATTTTCGGGCGGGCGATGTCTTTTTGGGGTTGGACCTGAACCCGGATGGCGTGCCAATTCAGCAAGCGTTCTTTGATGAAATGCATCGCTATGGTGTTCGCATCCTGTTTGTGGTGTACGACCTCTTATGCGTGCAGATGCCGAATTACTTCAGACCCGGGAGCATGGAGTTGTTCGAGCAATGGCTGAACACAATCTCCCGATATGATGGTGTTGTTTGCGGCTCGCGGACGGTGTCACATGACTTCACGCAGTGGTTGCGCGAGCATCATCCCCACCGCGAGCGCGCGCTCGAGGTCGGCTGGTTCCATTACGGCGCAGATGTACAGAATTCCCGACCGAGTACCGGCATGCCGAGCGATGCACCTCGTATACTCAAGGCGCTGCGCGCGGCTCCCAGCTTCCTGATGGTCGGGACGGTTGAGCCGCGTAAAGGGTATGCACAGGCGCTGACTGCTTTTGAGCAGCTCTGGCAACAAGGTACGGCGGTCAATCTGGTGATCGTCGGCAAATCCGGTTGGCTGGTCGATAAGCTGGTCGCACGACTGCGCGCGCATCCCGAGCTTGGAAAGCGGCTATTCTGGCTGGAGAGCATCAGCGATGAATACCTGGAGCAAGTCTATGGCGCTTGCAGTTGTTTGCTTGCGGCGTCGGAAGGCGAAGGCTTCGGGTTGCCGCTGATCGAGGCGGGGCGCAAGCATCTGCCTATATTGGCGCGGGATTTGCCCGTGTTCCGTGAGGTAGCGCTGAGCCATGCGCATTATTTCCATGGCAACAGTGGCGAAGCGTTGGCGCAGGCCGTGACACACTGGCTCGAGCTGTATCGGCAAGGCACCCACCCGAAGTCCGAGGGAATGCCGACGCTGACTTGGCAAGCCTCTGTTCAGCAGTTGCTGGACAACGTATTACCGACGCGCCAGGTCATCAAGGTAGTCCCCCGCATGGAAATCCCTGCGGAGACCGAGTGACATTGCCGTCAATCATCCGATAAAGATTTTGCAAGAGAACTTAAGATGAATTCTCAAACTATGAAAGTTTCCCTCATTACCGGCATCACTGGCCAAGACGGTGCCTACCTCGCCCAGCTCCTGCTGGAGAAGGGCTATCAGGTCTACGGCACCTATCGCCGCACCAGCTCGGTGAACTTCTGGCGTATCGAAGAGCTTGGCATCGCCAAGCACCCGAACCTGCACCTGATCGAATACGATCTGACGGACCTCTCGTCGAGCATCCGCCTGCTGCAGACGACGGGCGCCACGGAGGTGTACAACCTCGCCGCGCAAAGCTTTGTCGGTGTGTCCTTTGACCAGCCGGTCACCACCGCGGAAATCACCGGTATCGGTCCGCTGAACCTGCTCGAGGCGATCCGTATCGTCAATCCGAAGATCCGCTTCTACCAGGCGAGCACGTCCGAAATGTTCGGCAAGGTGCAGGCGATCCCGCAGATCGAATCGACGCCGTTCTATCCGCGTAGCCCGTATGGCGTGGCCAAGCTGTATGCGCACTGGATGACGGTGAACTACCGCGAAAGCTACGATATCTTCGGCTGTAGCGGCATCCTGTTCAATCACGAATCGCCGCTGCGCGGCCGCGAGTTCGTCACGCGAAAGATCACGGACTCCGTCGCGAAGATCAAGCTCGGTCAGCTCGACGTGCTCGAACTGGGCAATATGGACGCGAAGCGCGACTGGGGTTTCGCGAAGGAATACGTGGAAGGCATGTGGCGCATGCTGCAGGTCGACGAACCGGACACGTACGTCCTCGCCACGAATCGAACGGAAACCGTCCGCGACTTCGTCAGCATGGCGTTCAAGGCAACCGGTGTCGATCTCGAGTTCAAGGGCAGCGACGTGAATGAAATCGGCGTCGATGTCGCGACCGGCAAGACGGTTGTGCGCGTCAATCCGAAGTTCCACCGCCCGGCCGAAGTCGACCTGCTGATCGGCAACCCGGAGAAGGCGAAGCAGAAGCTGGGCTGGGAGCCGACGACGACGCTCGAGCAGCTGTGCGCAATGATGGTTGAAGCGGATTTGCGTCGCAATGAACTCGGCTTCTCGTTCTGACGCGCCGCGGGCCCTGGTGACAGGGCTTGGCGGCTTCACCGGCGACTTCCTGGCGCAGTCGTTGCGCGCGGCCGGCTATCGCGTGTTCGGCACGACGCACGGCTCCGAAACGACGGGGCCCGATATGTATCGGGTCGATCTGTGCGACCGCGCGGCGCTCGCACAGGTTGTCGCCGACGTGCAGCCTGACGTGGTCGCGCATCTCGCCGCGATCGCGTTCGTTGCGCACGGTGACGCCGATGCGATCTATCGCACCAACGTGGTCGGCACGCGCAACCTGCTCGACGCGCTCGCGAATCTGAAGAGCCGCCCGAAGGCGGTTCTGCTGGCGAGCAGTGCCAACATCTACGGCAACGCGGCGGTTGAAGTCATCGACGAATCGGTCGAGCCCAACCCGGCGAACGATTACGCGGTGAGCAAGCTGGCGATGGAGTACATGGCGCGCCTGTGGTGCGACAAGTTGCCGATCGTCATCGCGCGTCCGTTCAACTACACGGGCGTCGGGCAGTCGCCGCAGTTCCTGCTGCCGAAGATCGTCAGCCACTTCCAGCGCGGCGAGCGCGTGATCGAACTCGGCAATATTGACGTCGAGCGTGATTTCTCCGACGTGCGCCGCGTGGTGGATGCCTATCGACGCTTGCTGCAGCTCGCACCGGCCGGCGGCGTGTTCAACGTATGCTCCGGTCGTGCGGTGTCGCTGAAGGCGGTGATCGCGATGATGGAGAAGATTGCCGGTTACACGATCGAGGTGCGCGTCAACCCGGCTTTCGTGCGCTCGAACGAAGTGCGCCGGTTGCAGGGCGACGGTACGCGGCTGCAGGCCGCCATCGGCCCGCTCGACGATATTCCGCTGGAGAGCACGCTACGCTGGATGTTTGGCGGAGGGCGTGGGTGAAGGTCGGTTTTGGCACGACGGCGCTGGCACGGAGCCGTGCGCACGGCGGCGTAGACGGCATTGGTTCGTATACACGCGAATTGGGACAGGCGCTGATCGCGCGAGGCGGGGTCGACCTGGTTCCCGCCGGTTTCGGCGTGACCGTCGGGGACGACGTATTTCCGGGCGCCCGGCCCGCAGTGAATCTCGGTCGGCATGAAATCGCGACGGTGCTGGGTGCCGTGACGCCGTGGACGTCCATCGACGAGAAGGTATTGCGCGCGGAACGCGTCGACGTGTTTCATGCGACGGATCACCTGATTCCGAAGCTGTCCTCGACACCGGTCATCGCGACGCTGATGGACGCGATCCCGCTGTCGCATCCGGAATGGACGACGATCCGGCTGGCGGCACTGCGGCGTTGGCTGCTGCGTCGCTCGGGCGCCTGGGCCGACCATGTGATCACGATCTCCGACTACTCAAAGCAGGAAATCGTCGAGCATTTCGGCATTGCACCGGAGCGGATTTCGGTGGTTCCGCTGGGTGTCCATCCCCGGTTCTTCGAACGGATCGACCAAGCCGAGCGCGATGCGGTAAGGGAGCGTCTCGGCTTGCCGACGCAGTTCTTCCTGTGCATCGGGACGCTGCAGCCGCGGAAGAATCTCGAGCGAGTGGTTGATGCGCATGCGAGCCTGCCTGCCGGCCTGCGCCGCGATTTCCCGCTGGTGATCGTCGGACGGGCAGGGTGGGGCTGCGAGCAACTCGTCGCGCGCTTGCGCGCGGACGAGAGCGGTAGCGTTCGCTGGCTCGAATATCTGCCTGATCACGACGTGCGCGCGCTGCTGCAGTCCGCAAGTGCGCTCGTGTTCGCGTCGCTGTGCGAGGGTTTCGGGTTGCCCGTCGTGGAAGCTTTTGCGTCGGGTTTGCCGGTCGTTGCATCGAACACGACGTCGGTTCCCGAAGTCGCGGGCGACGCGGCGATCCTCGTCGATCCCACCCGGACCGGTGACATTGCCGACGGCATGAGAATGGTGGTCGAGCAGCCCGGGCGGGCCGACGTGCTTCGCGAGGCCGGGCTGGCACGGGCGCGAGCGCTGAATTGGCCGGCTTGCGCGGAGAAGACGCTGGCGGTCTACGAAGCTGTCCTGGGCGGAACACGTCGTCAATGAATCAATTCGCTTCAAGGAGCACCGCGTGAAGTTGGGGGTGGACATCACCTGGATGGTCGGCAACTACCGCGGCATGGGGCGTTTTGCCCGTCAACTGGTGGCGCCGATCGGCGAGTCGGTGCTGGGCTTCGCGCCGGACGGCGTGAGCACCGACGAATGGCCGTGCGTCAGCCAAGGGCGCCGTTTCTTCCCGTGGTGGGAGCAGGTCGAGTTGCCGCGGTTGTGCCGCGAGCATAAACCGGACTATCTGCTGTGCCCGTACAACACCGGGCCGCTGCGCGCCACCGGCAACACGCCGTTGATCGCGGTCATTTACGATCTGATCTACATGCAGCCGTGGAGCGTGCTGCCGCCGGCGAGGTCGCTGTATCAGACCGCCGGGCGCGTGTATCGCCGCCATGTGGTGCCGCGGCTGGCGCGCCGGGCCGACGTCGTGCTGACCATCTCGCGGTTTACGCAACGGGAGCTGGTCGAAACGTTCGGACTGAACGAGGCCGACGTGCACGTCATCCCGTGCATGATTTCGGACGACTGGTTCGACACGCCGGTGAGCGCGGCGGCACGTCGGCCATACCTGTTCACGGTCGCGGGCGAGGTGCCGAGCAAGAACGTCGATCGCCTCCTGCAGGCGTTCGCGATCGCGCGGCCGGCGCTCGGCGATGACGCTACGCTCAGGATCGCCGGGATCAAGTCCGAACATCACGCGCATTTTCTCGGGCGGGCGGCAGCGCTCGGCCTCGCGGGTGCGGTCGAGCTGCTCGGCTATATTTCGCGGGACGAACTGCGCGAGCAGTATCGGCACGCACACGCGTTCATCTTTGCTTCGTTGTTCGAAGGGTTCGGCATTCCGCTGCTGGAGGCAATGGCGTCGGGCACACCGGTTGCGTGCAGCAATACGACGTCGATGCCCGAGGTCGTTGGCGACTGCGGCCTGCAGTTCGATCCCTTTTCCGTGGACGACATGGCGGAGCAGATTCGCAGGGTATGGAACGACGGCGCGCGATTCGACGTCGCGATCCGCGACGGTGTCGCCCGCGCACGCACCTTCTCGGAGTCGGCCGTGCGTCCGCTGATTCAGGATTTCTGGGCGCATCTATCATGAACCAGGACAAGAAGAAGCTGCTGGTGCTGACGCCGCGATTTCCGTATCCGGTGATCGGCGGTGACAAGTTGCGGATCTACCATCTCTGCCGTGTGCTGTCCCGTCGATACTCGCTGACGCTGCTGAGCATGTGCGAGAGCGACGACGAAATGCACGCCGCGTTGCCGGACGATGGCGTATTCGATCGGGTCGAACGGGTCTTTCTGTCGCGCCGGCGATCGTACTTGAATACGTTGCTCGCGTTGCCCACGCGCACGCCGCTGCAGGTGGCGTACTACCGGAGCCGTGCGTTCGCGGCGGCGGTGGCGCGATTGCTGCCGTCGCACGACGGCGCCTTCGTGCATCTCGTGCGCTGCGCCGAATATGTCCGCAAGTCGGACAAGCCGCGCGTCCTGGAAATGACCGATGCGATTTCGCTCAACTACAGCCGGGTGAAGCAGCTGCGGCGCGCACGGGGGCTGAAGTCGCGCGTGTTCGGCATCGAGGCGAAGCGCCTGCTCGACTACGAGCGCACGATCGTCGACGATTTCGACCTGTCGGTGCTGGTTTCGCGGACCGATCGCGACTACCTGTTTCCCGGCGAGTCGGGCAAGAAGGTGATGGTGTGCTCGAACGGCGTCGACCTGTCAGGCCTGCCGTACACCGCACGCAGCATGGCGAGTCGTATCCTGATTTTCATCGGCGACATGCGCACGGTCCAGAACCAGGACATGTGCCACTATTTCGCGGAGGCCGTGCTGCCGTTGCTGCGCAAGCGTGCCGATTACCGCTTCCGGATCGTCGGGTCCATCGCGCCCGCGCTTGCAGAACGATTTCGCGCGTATGACGGCGTCGACGTGACGGGCCGCGTCGAGTCGGTCGCGCAGGCCGCATCCGACGGCGCAATCGGCGTGTGCCCGATGCGCATCGGTGCAGGTGTGCAGAACAAGATTCTCGAATACATGGCGCTCGGGCTGCCCGTGGTCACCACGTCGCTCGGCCACGAGGGCCTGGGCGCGCAAAGCGGTTGCGATCTGCTGATCGCGGATACGCCGGAGGAATTCGTCGCTCGAATCGAGCAGCTCGTCGCCGACGAGGCCGGGGCGGTCGAGATGACGGCGCGAGCGCGAGCCTTCGTCGAGCACGAGCACGGTTGGGAGCGGATGCTCGCGCCGCTCGTCGACGAGGTGGGCACGTTGCTGGCCTGAGCGGCGGCACGTCCGGCTCTCGTCGCGCCGGTGGCCGTGGGGCCGCTCCCAGGCTTGGTTGCTGCCGATCGGCAAGGTTACAATGTTCGCGATCGATGCGGCCCCATCGGCGTGCCGCCGCCAATGGCCTTCGGTCGGTATTGCGTCGCGGCGACGCCGTTGTCCCGCAAGCGGAATGAGCCGGGCCGCGCGACGCCTTCCTCTGATACGGAACCCGGACATCGACGTGTCTTTCCATAGGGTTGCATCCGGCAGCACATGCTTCGATGCATCGCCAGATGCCGGTCGCGCGGCACCGATCAACAACGGTGCCGGCGAGCGGCATGCTTTACGTCTTCGAGATCCCGACGTGTTTGTCTCAACTTCCCTTTCCGTTTCCCCGTGCCGTTCCAGCGTGCATCGGCCTGCGCCGCCTGCCGGCGCGACAGGCGGGTTCACGCTGCTTCATCGAATCGTCAGCCGACACGGCCGGAGGGGGCGATGACCCATCTCGTCGTCACCGGCGCGAACGGTTTTGTCGGCCGTGCACTGTGCCGCCGTGCGCTGCAGGCCGGTCACACGGTGACCGCACTGGTAAGGCGACCGGGCGGCTGCATCGATGGCGTGCGCGAATGGGTACACGGCACCGCCGATTTCGATCACCTGGATGAAGGGTGGCCGGCTGATCTGGCCGCCGACTGCGTGATCCATCTTGCCGCCCGTGTGCACGTGATGCGCGACGAGTCGCCCGATCCCGACGCGGCGTTCGACGCCACCAACGTCGTCGGCACCCTGCGGCTCGCCCAGGCGGCGCGCAATCACGGCGTACGCCGCATCGTGTTCGCGAGCAGCATCAAGGCGGTCGGAGAGGGTGACGACGGCGTGCCGCTGTCGGAAGCCGTCGAACCCGATCCGCAGGATGCATACGGCCGCTCGAAACTGCATGCGGAGCGACAACTCGCGCAGTTCGGCGCGTCGGCAGGGCTCGACGTCGTCGTGGTTCGTCCTCCGCTCGTTTATGGCCCGGCCGTACGCGCCAACTTCCTGCGGATGATGGATGCGGTCGCACGCGGGATACCGCTGCCGTTCGGCGCCATTTCGGCGCGCCGCAGCATCGTCTATGTCGAAAACCTCGCGGATGCGCTGCTGCGGTGCGCGATCGACCCGCGCGCGGCCGGCGAATGCTTTCATGTGGCCGACGACGACGCACCGTCGGTCACGGGCCTGCTGCGTCTCGTCGGAGACGCGCTCGGCAAGCCGGCGCGGCTGGTCGCGGTGCCGCCGGTGCTGCTGCGCGTGCTTGGTAAGCTGACGGGCCGCAGCGCGGCCATCGATCGCCTGACCGGCAGCCTGCAGCTCGATACGGGCCGGATCGGGCGCGTGCTTGGCTGGCATCCGCCCTATACGACCCGCCAAGGCCTCGCAGCGACCGCCGCATGGTATCGTTCGCGCGATACACAACAATAGTCGACATGCATTTCCCGATCTCCACATGGCCCTACACGGTCGTGGTGGCGCTGGTGGCCGCCATCGCGTCGACGGCCATCCTGCGCATGCTGCTTGCGACCGGCCTCGCATGGCGCCTCGCCACCGATATTCCGAACGATCGTTCGCTCCATACGCTGCCGACGCCGCGCGTCGGCGGATGGGGGATCGTGCCGGTCTGCGTTGTCTTGCTGCTGGCGCTTGCGCCGGCGTTGTGGCTGATTGCTGTCGGCGCGGCGGGGCTGGCGGCGATGTCGCAAATCGACGACCGGCGCGGGTTGCCGGCCCGTGTGCGGTTTTCGGCTCACCTCGCGGCCGTGGTTGCGCTGATCGTCGTCTATCCGGCCGATGCACCATGGTGGCTGCTCGCGGGCGTCGGCTTCGTGATGGTCTGGCTGACGAACCTGTACAACTTCATGGACGGCGCCGACGGCCTCGCGGGCGGTATGGCGCTGTTTGGTTTCGGTGCATACGCGGTCGGGGCGCTGACCGGCCCGACCCTGTCACCGGATCTCGCCGTGGCCGGCGCGGCCGTTGCCGGCGCGGCGCTCGGCTTCCTGTTGCTCAATTTCCATCCGGCTCGCCTGTTTCTCGGCGACGCAGGCTCGATTCCGCTGGGATTCCTGGCCGGCGCGCTTGGCTACTGGGGCTGGCGTGCCGATGCGTGGCCGATCTGGTTTCCGGCGCTCGTCTTCGCGCCCTTTATTGCCGATGCATCTGTAACACTTTTGAGACGCCTGTTACGTGGAGAAAAGTTCTGGCAGGCGCACCGGGAGCATTATTATCAACGGATGGTCCGCTCGGGCGTAGGTCACCGTCGGACTGCTCTTTATTGGTACCTCATCATGCTCGCAGGCATAATCATCGCCGTGTGGGCAAAAGGCCGCCCTGAACAGCAGCAATGGCTGTTGTTTTTCGCATGGTATGGCGTCCTTGCATGTATCGGGTTGGTGATCGACATGCGTTGGCGCCGGTTTCAGTCGGCCGCCGAAAACAACTCTTGAGGTTTCCTGCCGATGTTGCGATCCAAAGCATCGTGGCTGTCGCTGAGTGCTTTTCTGTTCGACCTGACGGCGGTGGTCACGTCGTGGTTGTTCGCTTATCTCGTTCGTTTCAACGGTAGCGTTCCGGCTGATTTCCTGGGCGGCGCGGTGACCGCGCTCGTCTGGACGCTGCCGGTCTACGCGCTGATGTTCCATGTGTTCGGCCTGTATCGCGGCCTCTGGGTGTTCGCGAGCCTTCCCGACCTGATGCGAATCTCGAAGGCGGTTGCCGGCGGCAGCGTGATCGTGATGATCGGAGCCGTGATGTTCCAGCCGTCGCCGATCATCCCGCGCTCGGTGCTGCTCGTCTCACCGCTGATGCTGTTCCTGTTGATGGGCGGGGCTCGCGCGCTGTACCGCGCGACGAAGGAGTTCTACCTGTACGGCGGGCTGGTCGGGCAAGGTAAGCCAGTGCTCGTACTGGGAGCCGGCACGGCTGGCGCCAGCCTCGCGCGCGAATTGTCGCGTTCGGGCGAATGGCGCCTCGTCGGCTTGCTCGATGACGACGTCACCAAGCATGGGCGCGAGATTTACGGCTACAAGGTGCTCGGCTCGTTCAACGACCTGAAGCACTGGACCGACGCGATCAAGGTCGAATACGCGATCATCGCGATTCCGTCGGCGTCCGTCGAAACGCAGCGCCGCGTCGCGACGCTGTGCGTGCGCGCAGGCATCAAGGCGATGGTGCTGCCGTCGCTGACCGCACTGATGCCCGGGCAGGGGTTCCTGTCGCAGGTGCGCAATATCGACCTCGAGGATCTGCTCGGCCGCGATGCGGTGACGATCGACACGCCGCACGTCGAGGCGCTGCTGCGTGGCCGCGTCGTGATGGTGACGGGCGCGGGCGGTTCGATCGGCTCCGAGCTGTGCCGCCAGATCCTTCGTTTTGCCCCTGCGCAGATCGTCGCGTTCGATCTGTCCGAATACGCGATGTATCGGCTCACGGAGGAGTTGCGGGAACGCTTCCCCGACCAGCCCGTCGTGCCGATCATCGGCGACGCGAAGGATTCGTTGCTGCTCGACCAGGTGATGTCGCGCCATGCGCCGCACATCGTGTTCCATGCAGCCGCATACAAACACGTGCCGTTGATGGAGGAGCACAACGCGTGGCAGGCGCTGCGCAACAACGTGCTCGGCACATATCGCGTCGCGCGTGCTGCGATCCGCCACGATGTTCGCCATTTCGTGCTGATCTCGACCGACAAGGCCGTCAACCCGACCAACGTCATGGGCGCAAGCAAGCGTCTTGCCGAGATGGCGTGCCAGGCGTTGCAGCAGACGAGCGGTGGCACGCAGTTCGAGACCGTGCGGTTCGGCAACGTGCTCGGCAGCGCGGGCAGCGTGATCCCCAAGTTCCAGCAGCAGATCGCAAAGGGCGGCCCGGTGACCGTCACGCATCCCGAGATCACGCGGTTCTTCATGACGATCCCGGAAGCGTCGCAACTCGTGCTGCAGGCGTCGAGCATGGGCCAAGGTGGCGAGATCTTCATTCTCGACATGGGCGAGCCCGTCAGGATCGTCGATCTCGCGCGCGACCTGATTCGTCTGTACGGCTTTTCGGAGGGACAGATCCGGATCGAGTTCACGGGGCTGCGACCCGGCGAAAAGCTCTACGAGGAATTGCTCGCGGACGACGAGACGACGACGCGCACGCCGCATCCCAAACTGCGGATCGCGCGTGCACGGGAAGTGCCCGATCACTTGCTCGACGAATTGCTGCCGTGGCTGATGCAGAATCGGGTGCTGAGCGACGACGAAGTCCGGCGCGATCTGCGCCGCTGGGTGCCTGAATACCAGTCGACGGTTGCTCCCGTGCTGCAGAGTGTGCCGGATGTGCGGGCGGCGTCGAGCAAGTGAGGATCATTGTCGTGACGGGCGTTCCCCACACGCGACAAAAAAGCGCCCCGCGGGGCGCTTTTTTATTTGCTTAGATTTTCCGCGAGAAACATCTTTCTGGCATGATAAATAAACGCTGTGACTGACCGGGAACTGTACGAGCGGCCTGCAGCAGGCCGGCTTGAGTGGCGGCTCGGAAGGCCGACAGTCTTTCGGTGGCAAGGGTTTGTGATTAAATTAAATCGATATTAACCCGACGGAGAGCAAGACGTGACAATAAACGTCGTCGCTGTGCTCAATATATCTGCACTTCGAAGCACGGATCATACTCAGTTCACGAGTGTCTGCGTCCAGGGATATTACTTGGCGCTGGATGGAGGCGGCGGTCTGTATCACTGCGATACTACCGATACCACCTCGTCTGATAATGGTGGTACGGTCATCGTTGCGAGCGACGGAGCTCGGTGGAAATTGCAAACCATCGGTGGATTCGTCGCGGTTGAGCAGTTCGGGGCAAAGGGTGACGGAGCCGCGGACGACACGGATGCAATAAATCGCTGTCTGGCTTCGTTCGGGTTATCCGGAGGAACGGCGGTCGCTGTCAGAATCTATAATGTTTCAACTATTAACGTTCCGCAAAATTGTTCTCTTGCGGGAGAGTTGCAGAATTCGGAGCAGACGCTTAGCGGCAGTGCCCAGAATTATTACTCATGGGGTTCGCAGGTCAGGCTTCAGGCAAGCGGCGTTATCAACCTGGCTCGAGGCGCGTCCTTGGATAAAATGCTGATTATCCGCGCCGGACTATCGTTGCCAGTAACGAATGATACGCAAGCGACGGCGGTGGTTGGCCAAATGTCCGGGGTTGGGGTTTCGGTGACTGACGCGGGTTGTTCTATCACGAATACGATGCTGCTCGGCCATGGTCAGGCGATCAACGTTCTGGCGAACCAGAGTAATACGCAAGGTCGCTTTTACATGAGCAACGTGCGCATCGATAGCAAGTACGGTGTGTACATCAATGGTGCGTACGATCTGTGCCGACTCTATAGCGTGCACTGTTGGCCGTTCCTTACGGTTCATGCTTCCGGCGTATCAGGTGCAAACCTGTCGCGCGCTGGCGTTGCGTTTTCTCTGGAAAACGTCGATGACTGGTCGCAACTCGTTAGCTGTTTTGCATACGGGTATGGAGTTGCCTATCAGTGTTCCTCAACCGCAAATATTGAGTTCCTTGCCTGCCAGGCCGATGGTCCCAGTGCCGGTCAGCAAACGGCGTTCAATATCATAGGAACCAGCACGTACACCCATATGGAAGGGTGTATGGTCAACAGTTATCAGACGGCTGTTGCAATCAATATCGGGCCGATTGGAGCGGGGGGCGCAAACTGGCCGGAGGTCAGATCCGTCAATGGAAACTACAATTGTATTGGCACATGTATCAGCGTCGACTCCGGTCAGCTGCGATCTGTTAACGACAGTTTTCACAGTGGCACCGTTGGAGTGGCGTTCGGGGCGGGAACACTTCATGGAAGTTCGCTAAGTACACCCTATTTCAATAATGGTGTGGGGACTCCGTGGAATTTTGCGTCGGATGGAATCCAGAAGATCGTGAGTGTCGTTGCGCCCACTTTCTATGGCGGGGCTGCGTCGGCAAACCCAAGCCAGGTTCTCTCTGATTTCAACATCGTGAGCCAAAGCAGCGTTGCTCCTGGCGTTGGGCCGTCGTATCAATGGAGCGGCCCGTATTCGACATATACGGGCCTTTATGCGAGCGTTCAGGCCAGATTGGTAAGTGGCACGACTGGCAATGAAGCATCTGATTTGGTTTTCTCCGGCTTTCGCGCAGGCGCAATGATTGATCGTCTGGTAATCGACCACGATGGTCATCTCTATCCGGCGAAAAACAACGCCTACAACTGCGGTGGACCAAACAATCGGTGGTTGTCGGTCTACGCGGCCAACGGAATGATCAATACTTCCGATGAGACATATAAGACCGATGTTCGGGAAATTGATGAAGTATTGCTGGATGCGTTTGCATTGATCAGACCGGTCCAATTTCGTTGGAAAATGGGCGATGATATTCGTTGGCGAGTTGGCTATCGTGCTCAGGATCTTGAGCGCGCATTGCGGCAGCGAGGGGCGGATCCCGCACAGTACTCTCTGTGGGTCAGGGACGAGATCGTCGAGGACGGACAGGGGACTGGCAGATTCATTCAGGGTCTGGACTATGACCAACTCGCGGTGTTGAGAGAGGCGCTTGAACGTCGCAGGACCGCCGAAGTTCGTTCATGAAAATTCCCCGACTATGATCGGCCCGATACCGATACCGATACCGATACCGATACCGATACCGATACCGATACCGATACCGATACCGGCAAATCCCTCCCGCCGTGTGTGCAACCGGATATCGGGGCCAGGGCATTGTCGTGCCATACAGCCACCCACCTCGGCCCCCTGAGTTGCACGATGCCGACCTCCGGCCACACGCAATTGAGCGCGAACGGCACGGCGAACACGGCCGGACGTCCCGTGCTGCCAGAACCTCGTCGCGGTGAGTGCCGCGACTGGGTTTGTCCTACGGCCGACTTCGCACCATATATCACGAACCGTATGAAGGGCGGTGTTTCCTCGCATATCAACTGCGATAGTCCCGCGGCCCTATCGCCCCATTCGAGTCTCCCCCGCCTTGACCCGCCCCGGTCATTTGACTACCGGCCGATTCCTTCCTATGTTTTCCTCAAGGTTGCCGTGCGATTGCCGTAAAAGAACGAAAAGCCAAATACGAGCTCTACGGTCCATACCAATCCAATGAAGCAGCATATTGCAAGGGGAATGAGCGCGGCCCTCATGGTGTTCGCGCTTGCCGGGTGCGGCGGCGACGATAGTCCGACGGCCGCCGCTACCAATGTCGCCGCGCAGACGGGCAAAGTGTCCGCACTGCGCGCCACGGGCAATGTGGTGAGCGCGGCGCCGATGAACGCGACGGCGCCGATCCATGTCGCGCTCGTACTCAAACTGAACGACGAAGCCGCATTGCATCGCTTCGTGCAGGACGCGCGAACGCCCGGCAGCGCCAGTTACGGCGCCGTGCTGACTTCCGCGCAGATCGCCGCGCGATACACGCCCTCCGCCGGCCAGGTCGCCACCGTGAAGGCCTATCTGCAAAGTAAGGGCTTCACGAACATCAACGTCGCCGGCAACAACATGATCGTCGAAGCCGATGCGCCGGCCGGTGTGATCTCCGGCGTGTTCCAGACGACGCTGGTGCCGGTCGCGATGTCGGACGGCACCAGTGCACATATCAACACCGCCCCGGAGACGATGCCCGACGCGATCGGCGGGGTAGTTCAATCGGTACTGGGGCTGGATACGGCGACCCGCCTCCATCCGCATTTCGTTCGCGCCACCCTTTCGGCAGCGGCGCCGCAAGCGAATGCGTCGCCGACAACCGCGGCGGTGACGGTCGCGCATAGTCCGACGGACTTTCCCGGCATCTATTCCGTGGGCGGTACCCCGACGGCCAGCAACATCACCGTGGGCATCATTGCGGAAGGCAATCTGACGCAGCCCGTCATCGACCTGGCCACCTTCGAAAGCAACCACCAGCTGCCTGCCGTACCCGTTTCGGTGATCAACGTCGGCTCGCCAAGCGCCGACACCAGCGCGAACACCGAATGGTCGCTGGATAGCCAGACCATCGTCGGGATGTCCGGTGGCCTCAAGCAACTCAATTTCTATGTCGCGCCATCGTTCGCGTGGAGCAACATGGCGCTCGCGATCAATCGGGCCGTGACCGACAACACCGCCCGCGTCGTGAACATGTCGATCGGCGGTTGCGAGAACTGGGCGCCGACGGCCGCCATCGACACGCTGTTCGAGCTCGCCGTCGCGCAGGGACAGACTTTCGCGGTCAGCTCCGGGGATTCAGGCAGTGTTGCATACGGCTGCAGCGGCACGTCGGTGCAATACCCGGCGACTTCCCCCTACGTGGTAGCCGTGGGCGGCACATCGCTTTATACGAACGGGAACGGCAGCTACGCGGGCGAGACCGCGTGGGATGGCAGCGGCGGCGGCATCAGTGGCATCGAGCCGATTCCGTCGTGGCAGTCGAACGTGCCGGCGCTCAAGGGCCGTTTCTTTCGAGGCATGCCGGACATCGCGTTCGACGCCGATCCGTACAGCGGTGCACAGGTCGTCGTCGGTGGACAACTCGAGATCATAGGCGGGACGAGCCTGTCCGCGCCGCTGTTTGCCGCGACCTGGGCGCGCATGCTGTCCGGTGGCTGCGCGGCCAGTCTCGGTTTCGCGGCGCCGACGCTGTACAGCGCACAAGCGACAAGCCCATCGATCTTTCGCGATGTCACCAACGGGTCGAACGGCGCATACAGTGCGGGTTCGGGATGGGATTTCGTGACCGGCTGGGGCACGCCGAACGTCAGCGCGCTGCATTCCGCGATATGCGTGCCGACCTCGCCGATCTATGGCGGCGAGGTCACCGAAGGGACGACGCTCAGGCCGTCGCAAATCGTGTACTCGGCATCAGGAAGTCATCGACTGGCCATGCAGGATGACGGCAACCTGGTGCTGTACAACACGGCCAACGGCGCCGCGGTGTGGAATTCGGGGACCTACGGAAATGCCGGGGCCTATGCCGTGTTCCAGACTGACGGCAACTTCGTGATCTACAGCGTGAGCGGCAAGCCGTTGTGGTTCTCGTCGACCAACGGCACGACCTTTGGCCAGCGTCTGTCCGTGCAGGACGACGGCAACATGGTGATCTACCGCGTGTCCGTGCCGGTATTTGCCACATCGACTGCCGCGGCGGGCCTGCCGAATTCATCGAGCGGCCCGGCCGTCTGGAACGGCGGCATGACGCTGAGCGGCGGCCAGAGCCTGACTTCAGGCAACGGCGCAAACGTGCTCGTCATGCAGGGCGACGGGAATCTGGTGCTGATGCGCCAGGGCGTTCCGCAGTGGAGTTCGAGTACTTACAATCATCCTGGTGCGTATGCGACGATGCAAGCGGACGGCAATCTGGTCGTCTACAGTTCCGCGGGGGCTCCGCTCTGGTATACCGGCACCAGCGGCAATCCGGGGGCGGCCACATATCTTCAGGACGACGGAAACATCGTGATCTATGCGCGGGTGCCGAGCTGGAGCTCGAATACCGCGGGAAGCTAGCAGTTCGTTGGTCGAGTCGCCGGGGCGCCGTCATTGGTCCAGTCGGCAACGGCGACTCGTTCGTCATCGGGGCCACGCGTCGTCGCGTGAACCGGCAACACGCCGGTCATCCACCCGCTCAATGCCCCCGCTTCTCCTTCCTCACCACCATCCACCTAGGCACCTTGAACCGCACGATGCTGAGATAAAGCCACACATAGGTCAGCGCGAACAGCACGACGAACACGAACAGGTGCACGGTGTGCCGCCAGAACAGCGTCGCGGGAATCACCGCGACGAGGCACAGCAGCCAAAGATAAGGCGATGTGAGCGAATTCCGCCGCGTGAGATCGTGCGCATGCTTGGTGCCGACGGCCCAGCGCATCAGCCGCTTGTACACGAGCATGTGCAGGTGCACGCCATCCGGAATCCCCGGCGACATCCCGCGAATGAACTTCTTGCGGTAGATCGAGAAGCAGGTCTCGAAGATCGGATACATGAACAGCAGCACCGGATACCACGCGGACACTTCCCGGTTGCGCATCACCAGCATGATCGCGAGTTCGGCGAGCATGAAGCCGATGAAATACGCGCCGCCGTCGCCGAGGAAGATCAGGCCGGCCGGGAAATTCCACAGGAAGAAGCCGAGCACGGCGCCCATCATGATGATCGACGCGGACATCACGACCGGGTCGTTGACGTGGAACGCGACGTAGGCAAGCGACGCGAACATCATGAAGCTGACCATCGACGCGAGGCCGTTGAAGCCGTCGATGATGTTGATCGCGTTCGCCAGCGCCGCGACCGCGAGCACGGTAATGAACGCCGAAATGACCACGTAGTGGAGCAGGAAGTCGAGCGGCGGCACGCTGATGCGCGT
The DNA here is from genome assembly GCF_020843965.1 of Burkholderia sp. B21-005. Lineage (NCBI taxonomy): Bacteria > Pseudomonadati > Pseudomonadota > Betaproteobacteria > Burkholderiales > Burkholderiaceae > Burkholderia > Burkholderia sp. B21-005. Next base: position 867,413 of record NZ_CP086301.1, read on the forward strand.
GACCGCGATGTTCAGCAGCCAGAACGCCAGCGCGGCGGCGCCCATCGTGCACAGCAGCCGCGCGCGCGGCGACACGCGCTTGGTCAGGTCCTCGACGAGGCCTGACAGGAACGCCGGCAGCCCGCACGCGACGATCCCGAGAATGCTGCCGGAGATCGTCGGGTAGCGTCGGGACAGCACCAGCGCGGCAATGACGACGCCGGCGAGGATCCCGATGCCCCCGACGCGCGGCACCGGCCGCACGTGGAATTTCTGCACGCCGGCCAGGTCGCTGTCGATCGAGAATTTCTCGTGCAGATGCGCATAACGCACGATGAACAACGTGACGAGCAGGGAGACGATGAAGCCGGACGCGAAGCTGAGCATGGGATCGCTCGAAAAATGGACAGCGGATTATACAAAACCGCGCGGGTTCGCCTCCTGCCATTTCCAGTGGTCGGCACACATCTCGTCGATTCCGAGCGTCGCGCGCCAGCCGATGAGGTCGGCGGCGGCCTGCGGATTCGCGTAGCACTCGGCGATGTCGCCCGGGCGGCGCGCGACGAGTTCGTACGGCACCGGGCGGCCCGACGCCTTCTCGAACGCGCGCACGACTTCCAGCACGCTGTAGCCCTGGCCGGTGCCGAGGTTCACGACGAAGCTCGCGTCGCGCGTCGCGAGCGCGTCGAGCGCGGCGATGTGCCCCTTCGCGAGATCGACGACGTGGATGTAGTCGCGCACGCCGGTGCCGTCCGGCGTCGGGTAGTCGGAGCCGAACACGCGCAGCTTCTCGAGCTTGCCGACCGCGACCTGCGCGACGTACGGCATCAGGTTGTTCGGGATGCCGGCCGGATCCTCGCCGATCAGCCCGCTCGCATGCGCGCCGACCGGGTTGAAATAGCGCAGCGTCGCAATGCGCCACGACGGGTCCGAGACCTCGAGATCGCGCAGGACCTGCTCGGCCATCAGCTTCGACTGGCCGTACGGGTTGGTCGCGGACAGCGGGAACGATTCGTCGATCGGCGAGCGCTCGGGCACGCCGTACACGGTCGCCGACGAGCTGAACACGAACTGCCTGACGTTGCGCTCGCGCATCACCTTGAGCACCGTCAGCAAGCCGCCGAGGTTGTTCTGGTAGTACTCGAGCGGCTTCGCGACCGATTCGCCAACCGCCTTGAGCGCCGCGAAATGGATCGTGCCGGTGATCGGATGCGCGTCGAACACCTTCGCGAGCGCGGCTTCGTCGCACACGTCGACCTGGTGGAACGCGGGCGTCCTGCCCGTGATCTGCTCGATGCGCCGCACGGACTCGGCCTTGCTGTTGAGGAGGTTGTCGACGATCACGACATCGTAGCCGTTGTCGAGCAGCTCGACGGCCGTGTGCGAGCCGATGTAGCCCGCACCGCCGGTAACGAGGATGGTGCCTTTAGCGGTCATGCTGATGCGCTCCTTCAGAGTGTGATGCCGGTCAATGTATGAATGGTCTGCCGGTAGCGTTCGACGACCTGCTGCTCGTCGAATTCCTCAGCCACCTTGCGGCGGCCGCGCGCGCCCATCGCGTCACGGCCGGCGCGCCCGAGTTCGATCATGCGGACCAACTGCTCCGCGAGGCTCGCGCTGTCGCGCACGCGGCACAGGAAGCCGGTTTCGCCGTCGGCGACCACGTCGCGGCAGCCCGGTACGTCGGTCGCGACGATCGGGCGGCCCATCGCGGACGCTTCCATCAGCGTGCGCGGCACGCCTTCGCGGTACGACGGCAGCACGACGCAGTCGGCCGCCGCGATGTGCGGGCGCACGTCGTGCGCCTCGCCGAGATACTCGACCACGCCTTCGCCGACCCAGGCGTCGACGTCCGCGCGGCTGATCGCGCTCGGGTTGTCGACCCCGAGCGGCCCGAGCAGCTGGAAGCGCGCGTCCGGGTAGCGGGCACGCACCACGCGCGCGGCCTCGACGTACTCGCGCACGCCCTTGTCCCACAGCAGCCGGCCGATCAGGATGAACACCGGGCCGTTGCCGTCGGGCAGCGGCACCGGCGCGAACTGGTCGAGATCGACGCCTTCGCCGTGCAGCAGCCGCGCGCGGTCCGGGTGCGCGAGCAGTTGCTCGTCGGTGAAGGTCGCGAGATCGTCGCGGTTCAGGAACCAGACTTCGCGCGGGAAGCGGAACGCGAACCGGTACAGGCGTTTCGCGACGCTCGCCGCGCGGCTTTTCTGGATGAACACGTAGCCGAGGCCGGTGGTGACCGCGATCGACGGCACGCGCGCGAGCCACGCGGCGACCGATCCGTAGATGTTCGGCTTGATCGTGTAATGAAACACGAGCGCGGGCCGCAGCGCGCGGTAATGGCGCACCAGCGCGGCGAGCGTGCCGAGATCCTCGCGCGGGCTCGTGCCTTTCGACGCGACGGCGAGCGCGACGTGGCGGCAGCCCATCTGCTCGAGCAGCGGCACCGTGCGGTCGTGCGGCGCGATCACGATGACCTCGGCGCCGCGCGCGACGAGCGCACGGATCAGCCCGTGGCGGTACGTATAGATCGCCCAGGCCGTGTTGCAGACGAGCGCGATGCGCAGCGAGGAGGTAGCGGACATGAAAAAAAAGAAAAAATAAAGCGTCGAAAATGCCGGGCGTGAACAGACCCTAAGCGGACGGCCGCGCCGCGAACAGCGTCTGCTTGATCCGCTGCAGCGTACGGTACGGCGTCACGAAATGCAGCAGGTTCTTGGCGAGGCCGGCCCAGTCGTACGGGTTCAGCGCGTTGAAGTGACGCAGCAGCAGCGATAGCGTCGATATCAGCTGGCGGCGCCGCCGGGTCGCGCTGATCCCGCCCTCGTTGAGCTCGTAGTAGAGGCCGAGCTCGGGCAGGTTCGCGCAATCGTAGCGTTGCATTAACCGTAAAAAAAGATCGAGATCCTCGGCCGCACGGTACTTCGCGCGGTAGTTGCCGACTTCGCGCACCGCGTCGATGCGCAGCATGACCGACGGATGCACGAGCGGCGAGCGCAGGAAGCGCGTCCGGCGCAGCATGCGCGGATCGGCCGGCGGGGTCAGCATGAAGCGCGGCTCGCCGGCACGCGACACGACCTGGGTCCACATGCCGACACAGGCCACGCGCGGATGGGCGTCGAGATACGCGCGCTGTTTCGCGAGCCGCCGCGGCGCGGCGAGGTCGCCGGCGTCGATGCGGGCCGCATAGCGGAAGCCGCGCGCCGCGAGCGCGTCGATGCCGGCCTCGAGCGCGCGCTCGATGCCGCCGTTTTGCGGCATGCGCAGCACGTCGACCGCGAGGCCAGGCAGCTCGGGCGCGACGATCGGCGGCGTGCTGCCGTCGTCGACGATCAGCACGTGCACCGGCGCATCCTCGCTGAACGACGCGAGGGTGCGGGCGACGTCGTCGTGTCCGTTGTAGGCCGGCATCAGCACGGCCACGTCGTCGAGCGGGAGCGGGCAATCGGGAGACGTCATGGGCGCAGCCTGAAACGAATGTAATAAAAATTAACGGCGGTGGCGGCGACATAGCCGGCCGCCAGCCCGACGAGCGCCCCGTACAGGCCGAGCCGGGGGATGGCGAACACGTTGACGAGCGCGGCGATCGCGAGCGCGAGCACCCATTTCGCCAGCAACACGAATTTTGCTTGATATTTGAGAACGATAAGATTGCCTATCGCCTCGATGCCGGCCGGCACGGACAGCCAGACGGCCCAGCGGAAGATGTCGACCGACGCCTCGTAGCCGCGGCCGAACACCTTGCCGACGATGAGCGGTGCGGCCACGTCCAGCACCAGCGCGCCGGCCGTCATCAGGCCGGCGGTCATCGCGGTCAGCCGGACGATGTTGCGGCGCAGCCGCGCGACGTCCTGCACGCGGTACACGAACGCGGGCGCGATGGTCTGCGCAAGCATCAGCGCGAGCGTGATCCAGTTCTCGTTGAGCTGCTGGGCCGCCGCGTAGCGGCCGAGGTCGGCGAACGACACGTGACGCTCGAGCATCAGGCGGTCGAGCTTCAGGAACAGGTACATGCAGATCAGGCCGAGCCAGAACACGGTGCCGGCGGTGGCAAAGTGCCTGAACAGCGGTTTGTCGAACGTCCAGCCGAGCGTGCCGCCGTTACGATGGCGGTAGTACAGCACGAGCGCGAAGCCGATCGCGGCGGCCTCCAGCGCCCACAGCCACGCGAAGCGGGCAGGGCCGGCGGCCGCGCGCACCAGCAGCCAGACGAGCAGCGCCTTCGCCAGCGCCGTGACCATGCTGGTCATGAGCTGCGGCTTGCTGTAGGTCATGCTCTGCAGCCACGCGTTGATCACGCCGACGAACGGCTCGCGGAACACCATCGTGACCGCGAGGCCCGCGAGCATCGCGCCGACGAGCGGGTCGAACGCGCCGGCGCCGATCGCGATCCAGGTCGCGACGAGCGCGACGGCGGACACGCCGATGCGCAGCGCGAACGCGCTGCCGAGCACCGCGCCGAGTTGCGCGGGCGGGCGCTGGACGATGGTCGGAACCAGGATTTCGGCGCCGCACACCCAGGTGAGCGGCGCCAGTACGAGGAGAAGCGTATTCGCATACTGCCATTTGCCGAACACGTCCGGCCCGAAATAACGGGCCAGAAGACCGCTGATCGCGATCGCGACGCCGATCTGCGTGAGCCGTTCGAGCCCGAGCCAGACGAGATTCGCGACGGCCTTCGCGACGTCCGGGTTGCCGAATCGCTTCAGCATGCGGGGCAGCCGCACGCGCTGGAGGCGGCCGGCAGGGCGCCGGGAGGCGGGAGGGTGGCGGCGGCGGAACGGCTAGGCATTAAAATGGACAGAATGCGCGTCATCAAAACCCGCGATTATAAGTTGGATCGGGGCCGCACCAGCCGCCCCGTTCCTTGTCGCGCAAGGCCCGCATGTATGATGCCGGGCACGCGCGAAAGGCGGCCAGATTATTTTCCATGCACGCAACCGAGAGAGAATCGATGATCTCCCAATCCATCTTCAAGGCATATGACATTCGCGGTGTGGTCGGCAAGACGCTCGACGCCGACACGGCGCGCGGGATCGGCCGGGCATTCGGCAGCGAAGTGCGCGCCCAGGGCGGCGACGCGGTCGTCGTCGCGCGCGACGGCCGCCTGTCGGGGCCCGAGCTCATCGGCGCACTCGCCGATGGCCTGCGTGCGGCGGGTGTCGACGTCGTCGACGTCGGCATGGTGCCCACGCCGGTCGGCTATTTCGCGGCGAGCGTGCCGCTTGCACTGAAGGGCGGCGAACGCCGCGTCGATTCGTGCATCGTCGTCACGGGCAGCCACAACCCGCCTGACTACAACGGCTTCAAGATGGTGCTGCGCGGCGCCGCGATCTACGGTGAGCAGATCCAGGCGCTGTACCGCCGCATCGTCGACGAGCGCTTCGAAACGGGGAGCGGCACGTTCGAGGAATTCGACGTCGCGGACCAGTACATCGCGCGCATCGTCGGCGACGTGAAGCTCGCGCGCCCGCTGAAGCTCGTCGTCGACGCCGGCAACGGCGTCGCGGGCCCGCTCGCGACGCGCCTGTTCAAGGCGCTCGGCTGCGAACTCGTCGAGCGCTTCACCGACATCGACGGCACCTTCCCGAACCACCACCCCGATCCCGCACATCCGGAAAACCTGCAGGACGTGATCCAGGCGCTGAAGGACACCGACGCCGAACTCGGCTTCGCGTTCGACGGCGACGGCGACCGCCTGGGCGTCGTCACGAAGGACGGCCAGATCATCTACCCGGACCGCCAGCTGATGCTGTTCGCGGAGGAAGTGCTGTCGCGCAATCCGGGCGCGCAAATCATCTACGACGTAAAGTGCACGCGCCATCTCGCACAGTGGGTGAAGGAGAAGGGCGGCGAGCCGCTGATGTGGAAGACGGGCCATTCGCTCGTGAAGGCGAAGCTGCGCGAGACGGGTGCGCCGCTCGCCGGCGAGATGAGCGGCCACGTGTTCTTCAAGGACCGCTGGTACGGTTTCGACGACGGCCTCTACACGGGCGCGCGCCTGCTGGAGATCCTCGCGAAGACGGCCGATCCGAGCGCGCTGCTGAACGGGTTGCCGGATGCGATGAGCACGCCCGAACTGCAGCTCTGGCTCGACGAAGGCGAGAACTTCCGCCTGATCGACAAGCTGCAGAAAGAGGCGAAGTTCGACGGTGCCGAGGAAGTCGTGACGATCGACGGCCTGCGCGTCGAGTACCCGGACGGTTTCGGCCTCGCGCGTTCGTCGAACACGACGCCGGTCGTCGTGATGCGGTTCGAATCGGAGACCAAGGAAGGGCTCAAGCGCATTCAGGACGACTTCCGCCGTGTGCTGACGGCCGCGAAGCCGGACGTCAAGCTGCCGTTCTGAACCCCGGCGGCCGGCGGGCCGCCGCCGGCGCGACGCTCGAACGAGCCGTTGCGCCATGCCCGAAAAGCGGCGCACGCTGACGCGTGTGGCCGCTTTTTGTCTGTCTGACGTCCCGGGCGCGATAAAATCGCGTCTTTATGCCTGTCGCCGGCCGTCCGCCGGCGTTTTTTCAGCGTGCAAAAGATCCTGATCGTGCGCGTGTCGTCGCTGGGCGACGTCGTGCACAACATGCCGGTGATCGCCGATATCCGGCGCCGCCACCCCGATGCGCAGATCGACTGGCTCGTCGAGGAGAGCTTCGTCGACCTCGTGCGGCTCGTCGACGGCGTGCGCAACGTGCTGCCGTTCTCGCTGCGCCGCTGGCGCAAGAAGCCGTTCTCGGGCGCGACGTGGCGCGAGATCCGCGCGTTCCGCAAGCGGCTCGTGGCCGAGCAGTACGACCTCGTGATCGACTGCCAGGGTCTGATCAAGACGGCCTGGGTCGCGAGCTGGGCGCGCGGGCCGCTCGCCGGCCTCGGCAATCGCACCGACGGCGCCGGCTACGAATGGCCGGTGCGCTTCTTCTATCGCCAGCGCGTGCCGATCGCGCCGCGCACGCACGTGGTCGAGCGCTCGCGCCAGCTGGTCGCGGCCGCGCTGGGCGATCCGGCACCGACGCCGGCCGATCCGGTCGATTTCGGCCTCGATACGCGCGCGGCGGCGCTCGCGGTCGCGGCGCTCGGCCTGAACCTGCCGGTGCCGTACGTGGTGTTCGTGCATGCGACCTCGCGTGCCGACAAGCAGTGGCCGGACGCCGCGTGGATCGAGCTCGGTCAGGCGCTCGTGCGGCGCGGCGCGTCGCTCGTGCTGCCGTGGGGCAACGACGCGGAGCGCGCGACCAGCGAGCGTCTCGCGAAGGAGTTCGGCGCGGCGGCGATCGTGCCGCCGAAGCTGTCGCTGCCGGCCGTCGTCGGCCTGATCGACGGCGCGGCCGCGACCGTCGGGGTTGATACAGGTCTGGTTCACATCGCGGCCGCGCTCAAGCGCCCGACGGTCGAACTGTACAATTTCGCGACGGCCTGGCGAACCGGCGGCTACTGGTCGCCGAACGTCGTCAATCTCGGCACGGCGGGGCAGCCGCCGTCGATCGCGCAGGTGAAGGCGGCGCTTGCGGGCTTTGGTCTGCTGTAATGCCCGTCATGCCCGCTCGGCCTCTCCTGCCTCTCCTGCCCGTCACGCACGCGAACCGATCATGAGCGAATCCCAGATCATCGAAGTCCCGTCCGCCGACTGGAGCGGACACAACCTGTCGGCGCCGCGCGAGCAGCTGCTGGCCGCGGTCGAGGAAGGCAAGGTGCTGTATTTCCCGCACCTGCGCTTCGCGATCGAAGGCGGCGAGGAAGCGCTGCTCGATCCGTCGCTCGCCGATCCGAAACGCAAAAACATCAGCCTTGCGCCCAACGGCGGCGTGCTCGCCGGCGTGCTCGGCGACAGCGTCACGCAGTCGGCCGTGCGCGCGCTCGTCGCGCGCTTCCAGCAGCAGGCCGGCACGCTCGTCGACGGCCTGTTTCCCGAGTACCGCGGCAAGCTGCGCGTCGCGCCGACGAGCCTGCGGCTGATGCAGGTCGAGACGCGCCAGACGTCCTGGCGCAAGGACGACAGCCGGCTGCACGTCGACGCGTTCCCGTCGCGGCCGAACTACGGCGAGCGGATCCTGCGCGTGTTCACCAACGTGAACCCGGCCGGCCAGCCGCGCGTGTGGCGCGTCGGCGAGCCGTTCGAGGACGTCGCGAAGCGCTTCCTGCCGAAGATCCGGCCGCAGTTGCCGGGCTCGGCGTGGATGCTGAACCTGCTGCACGTGACGAAGTCGCCGCGCAGCGCGTACGACCACCTGATGCTGAACCTGCACGACGGAATGAAGGCCGATCTCGATTACCAGAAGACCTGTCCGCAGCAGACGATGCCGTTTCCGCCGGGTAGCGTGTGGATATGTTTCTCGGATCAGACTTCGCACGCTGTGATGTCCGGCCAGTTCATGCTCGAGCAGACCTTCTTCCTGCCGGTCGACGCGATGGTGCGCCGCGAATGCGCGCCGCTGGGGATTCTCGAGCGCCTGACCGGCAGGGCGCTGGTTTGAGCGCGCCCCGCATCCTTCGCGGTGACGGAGCCCGCTCATGCTGAGGGCGATCTATCGCGCGCTGTGGTGGCTCGTCGCGCCGATCGCCGTCATCCGGCTCCTTGTGCGCTCGCGCAAGGAGCGCGGCTACCGCGAGCACATCGCCGAGCGCTTCGGCCAGGTCGCGGGCCGTTCGCCGGACGACCGCGCGCCGCTGATCTGGGTGCATGCGGTGTCGGTCGGCGAGACGCGCGCCGCGCAGCCGCTGATCGACGCGCTGATGCGTACGCGTCCCGACGCGCGCATCCTGCTCACGCACATGACGCCGAGCGGCCGCGCGACCGGCGAGCAGATCTTCGGCGACCGCGTGCTGCGCTGCTACCTGCCGTACGACATGCCGGGCGCGGCGCGGCGCTTCCTGCGCGCGTGGCGGCCGACGCTCGGCCTCGTGATGGAAACCGAGGTGTGGCCGACGCTGATCGACGAGTGCCGCCGCGCGGACGTGCCGCTCGTGCTGACCAACGCGCGGATGTCCGCGCGCTCGCATCGGCGCGCGGCGAAGTTCGGCGCGGCGACGCGCGACGTGTTCGGCGGTTTCTCGCGCGTGCTCGCGCAGAGCCCGGCCGATGCGGAGCGGCTGACGTCGCTCGGCGCGCGCAACGTGACGGTGCTGGGCAACCTGAAATTCGACATGACCACGCCGCCGGAGCTGGCCGCGCGCGGTCATGCATGGCGCGACGCGATCGGCACGCGGCCCGTGTGGGTCGCCGCCAGCACGCGCGAGAACGAGGAGGCGTTGGTGCTGCAGGCGTTCGCCGCGATGCGCACGCCGGGCGCGCTGCTGATCCTCGTGCCACGCCATCCGCAGCGTTTCGGCGAAGTCGAGGCGCTTGTCGAGCGCAACGGGCTAAAGTGCGTGCGGCGTTCGGTGTGGGGTGCGGACGCGGCGGCCCTAGCGGCCGGCCGGCCCGCTGCGGTCGAGCCGTTGCCGGCCGACGTGACGGTGTTGCTCGGCGATTCGATGGGTGAGCTCGGCGCGTACTACGCGGCCGCCGACGTCGCGTTCATCGGCGGCAGCCTGCTGCCGCTCGGCGGGCAGAACCTGATCGAGGCGTGCGCGGTCGGCGTGCCGGTGCTGATCGGCCCGCATGTGTTCAACTTCACGCAGGCGACCGCCGATGCGGTCGCGGCCGGCGCGGCGATGCAGGTCGCGGATCCGCTCGATCTCGCGCACGTGCTCGACGCGCTGTTCGCCGACAACGCGCGGCGCATCGCGATGGGTGCGGCGGGGGCCGCGTTCGCGGCGCGCCATCGCGGCGCGACCGCGCGATCGGTCGACGTGCTTGCGGCGTTGCTGCCGCCGGTCGAGCGCGGCACGCGCTCGATGCAGGACGGGCAGGGTGATCAGGATAATTAAGTGTAGGGCTTGCCTTCGAGCGCGCCGTGCTTGAATGATCTGCAACGGGTTGAACGGCCAAGGCCGTGTTAACCTTGAATCAGGTAAGCATGTACGTGGCTTTCTGCCCACTTATAGAGGTATGGGTCGACATAACGACTTACGACGCGATAGAGCGAGCAGGCCGATAAACAGAGCGATCTTGAAGAGCCTACCGGTAAAAGCCATCATTCTCGGGGCGCTATTTCTCAACATGGCTTTTTCTGCCGCGATAGCGTCGCCACATCCACATGATCGCTATGTAGGCGAGCACTGCCACGATCAGTTCGATAGTTACCCATCCCCCGATATACAAATCCTCTGGATCGCGGACACTGAGCCAATCCGAAGCGCGCCACCATGCACGCGCTTCGGCTGGCGTCCATTCATGGTATGGTCGGACATGACGAAATGAGAGAAGAAACAATCCGACAAACAGCGCGACCTTGAATAGCCTACGGACAAGAGTGGTCATTCTCGGGCGCTATTTCTCAACATGGATTTTTTGCCGCGATAGTGCTTCCATAGCCTCATGATCGCCATATAGGCAAGCGTTGCCACCAGCAGATCAAGAGCCAGCATCACCGGGATATAGACATCATCAGCTTCGTGCAGGCCAAGGTTTTGCGCGATGCTCAACCACCTGAGCGCCTCGCTTTCTGGAGTCGCCCCATTTCGACCAATGCAGCGCACGGATAGAAGAAACAAGCCAGTAAACAGCGCCATCTTAAGCGATAAACGCCATGATTTTGAAAGGCCTGCGAATTCGGTCATTCTCGGTCACTATTTCTCGACATGCTTTTTCCCGCGATAGTGTCGGCACATCCACATGATCGCGTTGTAGGCGAGCACTGCCACGATCAGTTCGATAGTCACCCACACCACGAAATACAAATCTTCGGGGTCGCGGATACCTAGCGCCTGTGATGTGTACAGCCATGCGCGCATCTGGCTTTCTGTCCATTCATAGGGGTATGGGCGAACATACCGAAGGGACAGGGCGAGTAGGCCCAAAAACAGGGCGACCTTGAATAGCCTACGGACAAGTGTTGCCCCGCGTGATGACCTCAATTGTTCCATATGCATTCAACCCAGAATCGCCAGCCGGGATTGGCTTGGTGGCCAACAATGCCGTGCGGATTCTCAGGAAATCGACACGGCTCGGCAATGTGATGCAACCGAGTGAGATACCGTGCCCACTTGCCGGATGCAACCTGAACTGTCCGCGCTTGACACCATTAACCCACGTCACATCATCAATGCGGCCATCATCTCTATACAAAGCGAGCCATTCACGGTGATTTGATGGATTGCCGAAAATGGTATTCCACTCGTCTTTTGCCCATGCGAGCGCCTGAGATCGAATGCCACCTGTGGGGCGCTCTACAATCCAGTATTTACCAGCAGGAATTGGGCCGTTATCGGGCACCGCCGTGCAGCCACCCCGATTACGGAATTCCGCGTTGCCAGAGAACGCATCGAACGTACCCAAACCATCGATGGCAAGGGGGGAAAGAAAATTATTATTCACCAGAAATCTACCGGTATAAACCATTGACTGCTCCCTGCTTATCCGATGTCATTCCATGAATCGGTGAATTTGATATTGCCGTCGAGATAGTGCCACGTGATGCGCTCATACATCATGGAGACCGCTTCAACGTGATTGAGCGCGGCCGCCTGCGACAGTCTGGTATTCGCCATGCCGGGATTGATGCCGCAGACTTTTACGCCTTCGAGCAGCATCACGAAATACACCTCCTCTCTCCCGGCATCGTTGATCCGATACCACTTGATCTCGGCCGATTGCAGCGTTTGCCCCTTCGCAACAGCCTTGTAAAGATAGGGAGTCGCCGCGTCGAATTCCTTTTCGAACGCAATCGGTGAATGCGTACGCTTGCCGGTGATCTTGCCGTTAGCGCTATCAACCGGCAGATTTACACCGTGGCCAAAACTGATGATTTCAATGCTTCCTTCACGGTCCTGAACGGTTGACGAGCCTTTGATGTCGGCGCCGCCATCATCCTTAAGCCACATATGTGCGGGAATCGGCATATCGAAAATCCTCACTTACGAAGAAAGCGTAATGTAAGGAGTCGATGCCAGCCGAGTCAATTGCCGTCGCACAGTCGCTGGAGGCTTTTGGGCAGCGGACTCGCTCTTGCGTGCGCAAATGCTAGGTAGTTCTGTCTGGACACTTATTCAAACCGTCAACAACCCCTTCTTCTCGATGAACGCGACGACGTCCGCGACGCCGTCGAGCGCCTTCAGGTTCGTCATCACGTAAGGCCGCTCGCCGCGCATCTTCTTCGTGTCGGACGCCATCACGTCGAGGTTCGCGCCGACGAGCGGCGCGAGATCGGTCTTGTTGATCACGAGCAGGTCGGACTTCGTGATCCCGGGGCCGCCCTTGCGCGGAATCTTCTCGCCGCCCGCGACGTCGATCACGTAGATCGTCAGGTCCGACAGCTCGGGGCTGAACGTCGCCGCGAGATTGTCGCCACCCGATTCAATGAACACGATGTCGGCATCGGGAAAGCGCGACAGCATCCGGTCGACGGCCTCGAGATTGATCGACGCATCCTCGCGGATCGCCGTGTGCGGGCAGCCGCCCGTCTCGACGCCCATGATGCGTTCCTCGGGCAGTGCGCCCGCGACGGTCAGGAGGCGCTGGTCTTCCTTCGTATAGATGTCGTTCGTGATCGCGACGAGGTCGTAGCGCTCGCGCATCGCCTTGCACAGCATTTCGAGCAGCGTGGTCTTGCCGGAGCCGACCGGGCCGCCGATGCCGACGCGCAGCGGCGGCAGTTTCTTGGTGCGGCGGGCGGGAGAGAGAGCGGGTGCGTTCATGGCGTGGGTCGGGTTCAGGAGCGGAACAACCGCGAATACTGGGTTTCGTGCCGCGCGGACAGGATGCCGAGCTGCGGCGCGAACGTGTTGACGGCGTCGGGCGGCGTGGCGAGCGCGCGGCGCACGGCCGCGTCGATCGCGCCGCGCAGCGCGACGATGATGCGTTGCCCGGCAAGCTGGCCGAGCGGCACCGCTTTCAGCGCGGCCGACGTCTGGTTCTCGACCCAGCCGAACGCGTACGCGGCGAGCACGGCGTCGGCGCTCGCGTCGTGCGCGGCGGCCGCGTAGGCGAACGCGGTCGGCAGCGCGATCGGCGAAATCGTCGAGAGCGTCGAGAGCGTCGCGCGGCGCGCGGTATCGCCCCATTCGAGCGATGTGCAGAGCTGCGCGAGCGACCAGCCCATCTGCTCGGTTTCACGGCGCAGCTCCGCCGATTCACGGCTCGCGATGAACCACGCGTTCTCGCGCGCGAGCGCATCGGCGTCGTGAGCGCGCCAGCGTGCGAGCTGGTGCGCGAGGAACGGCAGTTCGCCGTGCGCGAGCACGTCGGTCAGCCCGCTTGCGATCCAGTCGCGCGCGGTGTCGGCGTCGCGGATCAGGTTCGCGTCGAGCGCGGCTTCGAATCCCTGCGAATAGCTGAACGCGCCGATCGGCAGCGCGGGCGACGCGAGATGCAGCAGCGCGACGAGCTCAGTGGTGGTCATGGCCGTGATGGCCGTGCGTGCAGCCCGGACCATGCTGGTGATCGTGATCGTGATCGCGCGAGTGCGAGTGCGAGTGCGAGTGGCCGTGGTGCTCGCCGAATACCTGCTGCGCGAGCGCGTAATCCTCGGCGAACGTCGCGTCATGTCCGTGCTTGTGACCACCGCCGTACGCACCGGATTCCGGCTGGAACGGTGCGCGCGTGGGTTCGACCTGCGTGCCGAGCCGGCGCAGCATGTCCGCGAGCACCGGATCGGCTTCGAGCTTCAGGTAGCCGTCGCCGATCTCGACCGGCGTGTGACGGTTGCCGAGGTGATACGCGGCGCGCATCAGCGTGAGCGGATCGCCCGCGCGCACGAGCAGCACGGTCTCGGGCGCCGCGGCGATGCGCACGAGCGCGCCGTCGTCGGCGACGAGCACGTCGCCGTCGCGCAGCACGGTGCCGCGCGGCAGCAGGACCGCGACCTCCTCGCCGGTATCGAGCGTGGCCGCGAGGCGGCTCTTGCAGCGGGCGTCATAGGCGAGCGTGAGCGTCGGCGCGCGCGCGACGAGCGACGCGGCGAGCTTCACGTTCGGGGCAATGCGTTTGTCGAGGGTGCGCATGGAACGAAAACCGGAAATCAGAACAGGAAATAGCGCTGCGCCATCGGCAGCACCGACGCCGGCTCGCAGGTGAGCAACTGGCCGTCGGCGATCACGTCGTAGGTTTCGGGGTCGACGCTGATCGACGGGCGCCATGCGTTGTGGATCATGTCGGCCTTCGTCACGTTGCGGCAGTTGCGCACCGGCACGATGCGCTTCGCGAGCCCGTAGCGTTCGGCGATGCCCGCATCGGCGGCCATCTGCGACACGAAGGTCAGCGACGTGCGCGCGAGCGCGCCGCCGCGGGTCGCGAACATCTCGCGGTAGTGGACCGGCTGCGGCGTCGGGATCGACGCGTTCGGGTCGCCCATCTGCGCGACCGCGATCATCCCGCCCTTCAGGATCATCGACGGCTTGATCCCGAAGAACGCCGGTTCCCACAGGACGAGGTCGGCCCACTTGCCGGGTTCGATCGACCCGACTTCGTGCGCGATCCCGTGCGTGATCGCCGGGTTGATCGTGTACTTCGCGACGTAGCGTTTCGCGCGGAAGTTGTCGTTGCGGGCGCCGTCTTCCGGCAGCGCGCCGCGCTGCACCTTCATCTTGTGCGCGGTCTGCCAGGTGCGGATGATCACCTCGCCGACGCGGCCCATCGCCTGCGAATCGGACGACAGCATCGACAGTGCGCCGAGATCGTGCAGGATGTCCTCGGCCGCGATCGTCTCGCGGCGGATCCGCGATTCGGCGAACGCGAGATCCTCGGCGATCGACGGATCGAGGTGATGGCACACCATCAGCATGTCGAGATGCTCGTCGAGCGTGTTGATCGTGTACGGGCGCGTCGGGTTGGTCGACGACGGCAGCACGTTCGCCTCGCCGCACACCTTCAGGATGTCGGGCGCATGGCCGCCGCCCGCGCCTTCGGTGTGGTACGTGTGGATCGTGCGGCCCTTGAACGCGGCGACCGTCGATTCGACGAAGCCGCCTTCGTTCAGCGTGTCGGTGTGGATCGCGACCTGCGTGTCGGTGTCGTCGGCGACCGACAGGCAGTTGTCGATCGCGGCGGGTGTCGTGCCCCAGTCTTCATGCAGCTTCAGGCCGATCGCGCCGGCCGCGATCTGCTCGACGAGCGGCTGCGGCAGGCTCGCGTTGCCCTTGCCGAGGAAGCCGAGGTTGATCGGCCAGCCGTCGGCCGCCTGCAGCATCCGCTCCATGTGCCACGGGCCCGGCGTGCAGGTCGTCGCGTTGGTGCCGGTGGCCGGCCCCGTGCCGCCGCCGAGCATCGTCGTGACGCCCGACGCGAGCGCCTCGTCGATCTGCTGCGGGCTGATGAAGTGGATGTGCGTGTCGATGCCGCCCGCGGTGACGATCAGCCCTTCGCCGGCGATCACTTCGGTCGCGGCGCCGATCGCGATCGTCACGCCAGGCTGGATGTCCGGGTTGCCGGCCTTGCCGATCGCGGCGATGCGGCCGTGCTTGATCGCGATGTCGGCCTTCACGATGCCCCAGTGATCGAGGATCACCGCGTTCGTGATGATCGTGTCGGGCACGTCGGCGGCCACGCGCTGCGACTGGCCCATCCCGTCGCGGATCACCTTCCCGCCGCCGAATTTCACTTCCTCGCCGTAGATCGTGTAGTCGCGTTCGATCTCGATCAAGAGTTCGGTATCGGCGAGCCGCACGCGGTCGCCCGTCGTCGGCCCGAACATTTCCGCGTACGCGCGGCGGCTCAAGCGTAATGTCATGGTGCTGTTCCTGAAGAGTGGGGCGCGGCTTACAGCGGCCCCATCACCTTGCCCTGAAAACCGTAGACGGCGCGGTCGCCGGCCAGCTCGACGAGCTCGACGGTACGCGTCTGGCCCGGCTCGAAGCGCACGGCCGTGCCGGCCGCGATGTTGAGCCGGAAGCCGCGCGCGGCCGAACGGTCGAACGACAGCGCGTCGTTGACTTCGAAGAAGTGGTAGTGCGAGCCGACCTGCACCGGGCGGTCGCCGGTGTTCGCGACGACGACCGTCAGCGTCGGGCGGCCTACGTTCAGTTCGTGCTCGCCGTCGTCGGTGAGGATTTCGCCGGGGATCATGCGGGTGGCCTCGATCACGGAATCGGGTGGTGGACGGTGACGAGCTTGGTGCCGTCCGGAAAGGTCGCCTCGACCTGGATGTCGGGGATCATCTCCGGCACGCCATCCATCACGTCGTCACGCGTGAGCAGCGTCGTGCCGTAGTGCATCACCTCGGCGACGGTCTTGCCGTCGCGCGCGGCTTCCATCAGCGCGGCGGTGATGAATGCGACCGCCTCCGGATAGTTGAGCTTCAGCCCGCGCGCGCGACGGCGCTCGGCCAGCAGCGCCGCCGTGAAGATCAGCAGCTTGTCCTTTTCTCGGGGAGTCAGTTTCATGAAGGCAATCGTTCAGGAAAACGTAATTTTTTATCGGGGCGCGGGGTTTCGGCACAGGCGCGGGCCATCGTAGCACCGCGTCGTTTTCCGTGCGTCCTGTATCCGTTATGTAAGCAGCAAGGTGCGTGCCATGCCGATGGAACGTGCGGCGATGCGCGTTCGTGGTGCGCGATGCATGAAAGGCGGGCAGCGCGGGCGACGGCGCTGCGCCGAAACGGTGCGTGCCGGGCGGCGCGCGCTCAGGTTTGCCAGAGGCGCAGCGGCCGCGCGTCGACGCCGTGCACGATCGGTCGCAGGTAAAGCCAGCAGTCGGCGAAGTGACGCTGAAGCGCTTCCATCGAGGTCGACAGCGCGCGCACCAGCACGACGCCGGGCGTCACGCAGGTCGCGCCCGCGCGCAGCGTGTCGTCGAACGGCATCCGCGCGGCGAGCGCTTCGGCAAGTGCCGCGTCGCACGCGGCGCCGGCGGCCCATAGCGTGCCGTACACCGGAAAGCCGGCGAGACCCTGCAACGCGCCGCGCAGCGGATCGTGCGCGTCGAGCAGCGCGCGCTCGGTCCAGAGCGGCCGTCCGTCGGCATCGACGAGTGCCGAGCTCGACGCGATGCGGCCGGCCGACCACGTTTCGCCGGCCGCCTGCCTGCCGAGTTGCGTCGCGTCCCAGCCGATCGCGCTCGCGCCTGCGCCGAGCGTCACCGTGAAGTCGAGCGCGGCGTGGGCCGCGTCGAAGAACAGGTTGTTCTGCGGCAGCCAGTCGAGCTTCGCGTGCGCGCCGACCGTGATGCCGATGCGTTGCGTCGCGTCGAGACCGTTCGACTTGTACCACTTGGTCGCGCCGGGCGTCGTCAGCACCGCGTGCGTGCCGTCGCCGAGCGCGATGTCGATGTCGAGCCGGTCGCCGCCCGCGACGCCGCCGGGCGGGTGAACGATGACCGCGTGGCAGATCGCGTCGCCTTCCGGATACAGCGGCCGCTGCACGCGCAGCGGGCCGTCGTGCAGCCGGTGGACGAGCGTCGTGCGCGCGCCGTGCCGTTCGAAGCCGAGCTCGAGGCGACCGCGCCACGATTTGGCGACGGAGGGGCGGGACAGCGAGGCGTGGGAATCAGGGGCGGACATCGGTGCAAAGCAGGGGCGGGCGCGGTGAACGGGGATGCTACCGCAACAATATACGCTTCGGCGCTCGCGTTGCAGGATGACGCAACGCCGCTCGCAGGCTGTGCCGTTTCGCCGACATGCGCCCGACATGCGCTGCTCGGCGAGGCGTCGGAGCGATAACCGGAAGCGACGCCCCTTCGGCGCCCGCCTGCTACACCGCGATCAGCTCGCGCACGCCGTTCGCCTCCATGTCCCGCGCATCGCCGCCCGCGACGACCTCGCCGCGGCTCATCACCCAGTAGTGGTCCGCGATCGAGCGCGCGAAGTCGTAGTACTGCTCGACGAGCAGCACGGTCATCTTCGATTCGTCGACGAGCTGGCGCAGCGTGCGCCCGATGTCCTGGATGATCGACGGCTGGATGCCCTCGGTCGGCTCGTCGAGGATCAGCAGCTGCGGCTCGCTCATCAGCGCGCGGCCGATCGCGAGCTGTTGCTGCTGGCCGCCCGACAGGTCGCCGCCGCGCCGTGCGCGCATGTCCTTCAGCACCGGGAACAGGTCGTAGATGCGGTCGGGCACCGACGACCGCGCCTTGCGGCTTGCCGCGCCGACGAGCAGGTTTTCCTCGACGGTCAGCCGCGGAAAGATGTCGCGGCCCTGCGGCACGTAGGCAAGGCCGGCCGCGACACGTGCATACGGCGGCAACGTGCCGAGCGGCGTGCCGCGCCACGACACGCTGCCGCTCTTCGCGGCGACGACGCCCATCAGGCAGCGCAGCAGCGTGCTCTTGCCGACACCGTTGCGACCGAGCAGCACGGTGAGCTTGCCGTCTTCGGCGGCGAGGTTCACGTTGCGCAGGATATGGCTGCCGCCGTAGTACTGGTTCAGTGCGTCGATCTTCAGCATCGCATCATCTTCCGAGGTAGGACTCGATCACCGCGTCGTCGCGCTTGACCTGGTCGAGCGTGCCGTGCGCGAGCACCGCGCCATTGGCCATCACCGTCACGCGGCCCGTGTCGCCCGCGAGCGCCGCGACGAAGTCCATGTCGTGCTCGACGACCATCATCGAGCAGGTGCCGCGCAGCGTGTTCAGCAGCGCGGCGAGTTCCATCGTCTCGTGGTCGGTCATCCCGGCCGCCGGTTCGTCGAGCAGCAAGAGGGCAGGGCGCTGCATCAGCAGCATGCCGATCTCGAGCCGCTGCTTCTGCCCGTGCGACAGCTCGCCGGCCGCGCGATACGCATCGCTTTCAAGGCCGATCAGCGCGAGCGTTTCCTCGATCTTCGCCTGCGCGGTGCGGTCGAGCCGCGCGCGCAGCGACGCGAGCCAGCCCTTGTCGGTCTGCATCGCGAGTTCGAGGTTTTCCCACACCGGATGCTGTTCGAACACGGTCGGCTTCTGGAACTTGCGGCCGATTCCCGCACGCGCGATTTCCGGTTCGTTCATCCGGGCGAGATCGATCGTCTGGCCGAGAAATACCTTGCCCGAATCCGCGCGCGTCTTGCCGGTGATCACGTCCATCATCGTGGTCTTGCCCGCGCCGTTCGGACCGATCACGCAGCGCAGCTCACCGGCGTCGATCGCGAGCGACAGCTTGTTCAGCGCGCGAAAGCCGTCGAAGCTCACCTCGATGTCCTCGAGGTAGAGGATCGTGCCGTGCGACGTGTCGATGCCGGGCGGCACCACGCGGCCCATCGATGCGGTGCCGCTGACGGTCAGCAATTCGTCGTCGGGCGGTGGCGTGAACTGGTAGAGAGCCGTGCCGTTCATCCGCGTTTCCCCTTCGCAAGCAGCGTTTCGACGAGGCCCATGATCCCGCGCGGCAGCAAGAGCGGCACCAGCACGAAGATCAGGCCGAGAAAGAACAGCCAGTATTCGGCGAAGTACGCGGTAAAGAAACTCTTCGCGCCGTTCACCGCGAACGCGCCGACGATCGGCCCGATCAGCGTGCCGCGCCCGCCCACCGCGACCCAGATCGCCATTTCGATCGAGTTGCCGGGCGACATCTCGCCGGGATTGATGATGCCGACTTGCGGCACGTACAGCGCGCCCGCGATCCCGCACAGCACGGCCGACAGCGTCCATACGAACAGCTTGTACGCGAGCGGGCTGTAGCCGAGGAACATGAGCCGCGTCTCGCCGTCGCGCACCGCGGTGACCACGCGCCCGAGCTTGCTCGTGACGATCGCGCGCGCGGCGATGAACGCGAGCACGAGCGTCGCGAAGGTCAGCAGCAACAGCACCGTGCGCGTGCCGGGCGACGTGATTGCAAACCCGGCGATGCGCTTGAAATCGGTGAAGCCGTTGTTGCCGCCGAAGCCCGTCTCGTTGCGAAAGAACAGCAGCATCGCGGCGAACGTCAGCGCCTGCGTGATGATCGACAGGTACACGCCCTTCACGCGCGAGCGGAACGTGAAGAAGCCGAACACCCACGCGATCACGGCCGGCACGAGCACGACCAGCGCAAGCGCCCACGCGAGATGCTGCGTGCCGCTCCAGTACCAGGGCAGTTGATGCCAGTCGAGGAACACCATGAAGTCGGGCAGGTCGCTGCCGTACTTGCCCTCGTGGCCGATCTCGCGCATCAGGTACATGCCGATCGCATAGCCGCCGAGCGCGAAGAACAGCCCGTGGCCGAGACTGAGGATGCCGCAGTAGCCCCACACGAGATCGAGCGCGAGCGCGGCGATCGCATAGCACATCAGCTTGCCGCCAAGCGTCATCGCATATGCGGACAGATGGAACGCGCTCGACTCGGGCGCGACCAGCGCGGCCAGCGGCACGCCCACGCCGATCGCGATGCACAGCGCGACGAGCGCGAGCCAGGCGCGGCGCGACAGCAGCGCGGGGCGCGGCGGCAGGCCGAGCGCGAAGCTTTCCTTCGCGGGCACGGCGGCAGCGGGTTTCGGCGCGTCGGCGACCGGGTTCGACAACGAATCGGTGATTGAAGTCATGTCACGCCTCCGCGCTGCGGCCCTTCGGGGCGAACATGCCCTGCGGACGTTTCTGGATGAACAGCACGATCATCACGAGCACCGCGATCTTCGCGAGCACGGCGCCCCAGAACGGCTCGATCGCCTTGCTGACGAGACCGAGCCCGAAGCCGCCGAGCACGGTGCCGGCGATCTGGCCGACGCCGCCGAGCACCACCGCCATGAACGAATCGATGATGTAGTTCTGCCCGAGATCGGGGCCTACGTTGCCGATCTGCGACAGCGCGCAGCCGCCGAGGCCCGCGATGCCCGCGCCGAACGCGAACGCATATGCATCGACGCGCGCGGTCTTCACGCCGACGCACGCGGCCATCCGGCGGTTCTGCGTGACCGCGCGCACGAACAGGCCGAGCCGCGTCTTCGTCAGCACGCCCCAAGCGACGAACACGACTGCGAGCGCGAACGCGAGGATCGCGAGCCGGTTGTACGGCAGGATCAGGTTCTGCATCACGGTCACGCCGCCGCTCATCCACGACGGGTTCACGACCTGCACGTTCTGCGCGCCGAACAGCATGCGCGTCGCCTGGATCAGGATCAGGCTCACGCCGAACGTCGCGAGCAGCGTCTCGAGCGGGCGGCCGTACAGGTGCCGCAGCACGAGCCGTTCAAGCACGATGCCGACCAGCGCGGCCGCCGCGAACGACACGGGTACCGCGACGAGCGGATACCAGTCGAACGCGGCCGGCGCATGGCGCTGGATCAGCGTCTGCACGACATAGGTTGCGTACGCACCGATCATCAGGAATTCGCCGTGCGCCATGTTGATCACGCCGATCAGCCCGTACGTGATCGCGAGGCCGAGCGCCGCGAGCAGCAGCACGCTGCCGAGCGACAGGCCCGCGAACACGGTGCCCACGATCTCGCCGCGGCGCTGCAGCGCGTGCAACGCCTCGAGTCCTTGCTGCGCGGCTGCGCGTACGCGCGCGTCGGGTTCGGTGTAGCTGCCGTCGGTGTTCTTCGCGACGAGCGGGCGCAACTGCTCGATCATGTCGAGATCGCTGCGCGCGGCCACCACCTGCACGGCTTCGAGACGCTTCACCGGATCGGCATCGTGCAGCGCGGCGATGGCCCACAGTGCGTCAAGGCGGCGCTTCAATGCCGGGTCGGTTTCCTTCGCGCGTGCACGCTCGATCATCGGCTTGAGTGCCGAGTCGGGGGACTTCAGCAGCGCGTCGATCGCGTCGCGACGCGCGGCGACATCGGGCGATGCGAGCGCGAGACCCGACAGCGCGCCGGCGATCTTCGTGCGCAGCAGGTTGTTCAGCATCACGGGCTGCGCGTCGCCGGCCGGCGTCGCGGCCTGCGTCAGCGCATCGTGCGCGGTGTCGCCGGTCTGGATCAGCAGGCGGCCGTCGCCGGTCGCGAGCGCGTCGCCGGTCGACAGCGCATTGAGCAACGCGACGGCGCGCGGATCGGCATCGGCGGCGATCCGTTCGATCGCGGTTGTTTTCGCGTCGAAGTCGTCGCCGGCGAGCGCGGCGGTATCGGCGGCCGTCAGGGCGAACGCGGCGCGCGGCAGCGCGCAGGCCAGCGCGGCACAGGCGACGACCGCGACGGCGGCGCGGCGAAAGCGGGTAGGCATCGGGAGATCCTGTCGGGCGTGGAAAAGCGAATGCGTGCGGCGGTGCGCGGGCGCGTGCGGGTCGTCACCGCACGCGCGGCGGCATGGTGGCAGCAGCCTGCGAGCGGAGCGCCACGCCGGTGTGCGACGCTCCGCATCGCATCAGGCGAGCACCGCGCGCTGCCGCCGCAGGAATGCCGGGATCGAGCTGACGATGTCCGGCTTGCCCTGGTTGCCCGCGATGAACGGGCTCCACGGCTGCGCGCGGACCGCCGTCTTCGTCTTCCACACGACGTTGAATTGCCCGTCGCCGCGAATCTCGCCGATCATCACCGGCTTGTGCAGGTGGTGGTTGCCGTCCATCGAGAGCGTGAAGCCCGACGGCGCGGCGACGCTCTGGCCGATCATCGCGACGCGCACCTTGTCGACGTCGGTGCTCTTCGCCTTCTCGACGGCCTGCTTCCACATGTGGATGCCCACATAGGTTGCCTCCATCGGGTCGTTGGTCACGCGCTTCGCGCCGCCCGGCAGGTTGTTCGCCTTCACCCACGCGGCGAACTGGTCCTTGAACTTCGTGTTCGTCGGGTTCTTCACCGACATGAAGTAGTTCCATGCGGCGAGATGGCCGACGAGCGGCTTCGTGTCGATCCCGCGCAGTTCTTCCTCGCCGACCGAGAACGCGACCACCGGCACGTCGGTCGCCTTGATCCCCTGGTTGCCGAGCTCCTTGTAGAACGGCACGTTCGAATCGCCGTTGATCGTCGAGATCACGGTCGTCTTGCCGCCCTGTGCGAAGGTCTTGATGTTCGCGACGATCGTCTGGTAATCGCTGTGGCCGAACGGCGTGTAGACCTCCTGAATGTCGGCGTCCTTCACGCCCTTCGATTTCAGGAACGCACGCAGGATCTTGTTGGTCGTGCGCGGATACACGTAGTCGGTGCCGAGCAGGAAGAAGCGCTTCGCGCCGCCGCCTTCCGCGCCCATCAGGTACTCGACGGCCGGTATCGCCTGCTGGTTCGGCGCGGCGCCCGTGTAGAACACGTTGCGCGACATTTCCTCGCCTTCGTACTGCACCGGGTAGTAGAGCAGGCCGTTCAGTTCCTCGAACACCGGCAGCACCGACTTGCGCGACACCGACGTCCAGCAGCCGAACACGCACGCGACCTTGTCCTGCGTGAGCAACTGGCGCGCCTTCTCCGCGAACAGCGGCCAGTTCGATGCGGGATCGACGACCACCGGCTCGAGCTTGCGGCCCATCACGCCGCCGCTCTTGTTGATGTCGGCGATCGTCATCAGCGCCGTGTCCTTCAGCGACGTTTCGGAGATCGCCATCGTGCCCGACAGCGAATGCAGGATGCCGACCTTGATCGGGCCCGTGCCCGCATCGGCCGCTTGCGCGAACGGACTCTTGCCCGCCAGCGCGAGTGCACCGGCCATCGAACCGAACTTCAGCAGACTGCGACGTTTCATCGGGTTCCCCTTGACGTGTTGGAATTGCGTGCGCCGTGGTGGCGCCGGCATCCGAGTAACGCAAGGCATGTGCCAGTCGCGCGGATGCACGCTGGGCGTGCCTGACCGGGGTGGCTCAAGGGGCGCAGGCGGTGCACATGACGCGTCGTGCAGCATGCGCGATCCGTTGCGGTGCAGTCGCGCGGGCGCAAATGGTGCACGGCGCGCTCGCTGAAGCACCGAAGTCAATGGGCAGAGGGTGAAACACGAAAGCAGAAACGCAAACGGGCGCGCAAAGCGCGCCCGTTTGGCGGGGACCGGTGCGACCGGCGGCGATGGGCCGGTCGGCGTGGCGGCGCGCGATGCGCCGCCGGGTAGGTTGGTAACTCGTCGGTAACTCAGTAACGCGGCACGGACGGATCGACGTCACGCGACCACGCGTCGATGCCGCCCTGCAGGTTGTACAGCTTCGTGAAGCCGCGCGATTCGAGGAACATCGCGACCTGCGCGCTGCGCATTCCGTGATGGCACACGCAGACGATTTCGGCTTCGTCGTCGAGCTCTTCGCTGCGCGCGGGGATCTGCTGCATCGGGATCGACACGCTGCCGGCGATCTGCGCGGTCGAGATTTCCCACGGTTCGCGCACGTCGAGCACGACCGGCGCGGGACGCGCCGGATCGCGAAGCCATTCCGCGAGCATCGCGGCAGTCAGGATCTGCATGGGGCCGCCGCTCAGAACTTGAAACGCGACGGTTCGATCGCGTTGACGAGGTGGTCGACGTAGGTCTCGAACACGTCGGCGACACGGTACTGCTTGTCGTCGATGCGCGTGATGATCTGCGCCTTCATCACCGGACGGCCGCCGACGAACGCCGACAGGCGGCCGCCGATCTTCAGCTGTTCGAGCATCTGCTGCGGCACGACCGGCAGGCCGCCCGCGACGCAGATCACGTCGTACGGCGCCTTGTCGGGCCAGCCGAGCGAACCGTCGCCGAGCGCGACTTCCGCGTTCGTCACGCCGTCGTTGCGCAGGTTGTCGGCCGCGAACTTCGCGATGGCCGGATCGATCTCGACGGCCGTCACGTGCAGCGTGCGATGCGCGAACAGCGCGGCCAGGTAGCCGGAGCCCGCGCCGATCACGAGCACATTCTCGTGCTTCTTGACCGCCAGTTCCTGCAGCACGCGCGCTTCGACGCGCGGGAACAGCATCTTGCTGCGGCCGCCGGGCAGCGGCAGCTCGAGGTCGACGAACGCGAGATCGCGATGTTCGGGCGACACGTAGTTTTCACGCTTGACGATCGACAGCAGGCCCAGGACGTCCAGATCCAGCACGTCCCACGGCCGGATCTGTTGTTCGATCATGTTGAAACGCGCGTTTTCGATATTCATGGTGTGGTCACGCAGCCAGGTCGGCCATCAGCGGGGATAGAGAAACTTCGTGATTGTACCAAACGGGGCGGCGGCGAAGCCTTCAGACGGCCTGCAACAGACCTTTACCCCTTGCTCTTCTTGATCTGCGCTTCGAACGCGAGGTCAAGCTTGCTCGCCTTGCGCGGCTTTTGGGGGCCGAATTGGTCGACGAACTTGACGAACTCGTCGAGCGGCAGCGGCTCGCTGCGCTTTTCGGCGGTGCCGCCCGAGCGGTCGACCAGATAGAACAGGCCGCCCGCCATCGCGACGGCCGCGAACTGCGGGTTGCCGGACCGGGTCTTCAGGCGTTCGACCGCGTGGGTCGCTTTGGTGGTGCGCATCGTGCGGGTTCTTGCAGGGGCGTTGAGCCCGTTACTTTATCAAACCGGCCGCCCGCCTGCGGCCGTGCGGCGTCAGACGGTGCGCGAGTAGCGCTGGCGCGGCGTCTGGCCGAGGTAGGCGTCGAACGCCATCGTGATGTTGCGCACGACCATCCGGCCGGCCGGGTGAATCGTCAGGCGGTCGCCGGCGACCGTCAGCAGCCCGTCCTGCTCGAACCCGCGCAGCGCGTCGAGCTCGCGCGCGAAGTGGTCGGCGAAGCGGATCCCGTGCGCCGCCTCGATATGCGAGAACGGCAATTCGAGGTTGCACATCAGTTGCGTGATCACGTCGCGACGCAGCCGGTCGTCGGCCGTGAGCCGCACGCCGCGCGCGATCGGCAGCCGGCCCGCGTCGAGCGCGGCGCCATAGGCCGGCAGATCCTTCGCGTTCTGCGCGTAGACGTCGCCGACCTTGCCGATCGACGACACGCCGAAACCGACCAGGTCCGTATCCGCGCGCGTGCTGTAGCCCTGGAAATTGCGCTGCAGCGTGCCGTTGCGCTGCGCGCGCACGAGTTCGTCGGACGGCCGCGCGAAGTGATCCATCCCGATGTACACGTAGCCGGCCGACGTCAGCATGTCGATCGCGAGGCCGAGCAGCGCGATGCGCGTTTCGGGCGGCGGCAGCGTCGCGTCGTCGATCTGCCGCTGCATCTTGAACAGGTGCGGCATGTGCGCGTAGCCGAATACGGACAGGCGGTCCGGCGCGAGTTCGATGATCGTCTCGAGCGTGCGCGCGAACACGGCGACCGTCTGGTGCGGCAGCCCGTAGATCAGGTCGACGCTGACCGAATGGAAGCCCGTCGCGCGCGCGGCGGACAACAGGTCGGCCGTCATCGCGAGCGGCTGGATCCGGTTGATCGCCTGCTGCACGGCCGGATCGAAATCCTGCACGCCGAGGCTCAGCCGGTTGAAGCCGATGTTGCGCAGGTGGACGAGCGTCGCGGGCGTGACCGTGCGCGGGTCGATCTCGATCGAGAACTCGGCGTCGGCGTCCGGCGCGAGCACGAAATAATCGCGGGTGGCCGCCATCAGTTCGGCCGTTTCGGCGTCGGACAGGAAGGTCGGCGTGCCGCCGCCCCAGTGCAGCTGCGTGACCGGGCGCGCGGGATCGAACAGCGCGGCCTGCAGCGCCAGCTCGCGTTTCAGTTGCTCGAGATACGGGCGCGCGCGGCGACGGTTGTTGGTCGCGATCTTGTTGCAGCCGCAATAGAAGCAGGCCGTGTTGCAGAACGGGATATGGAAGTACAGCGACAGATCGCTCGACGACGCGCCGGGATCGCGCGCGGCACGCAGGTAGTCGGCCGGCTCGAAATCGTCGCGGAACTGCAGCGCGGTAGGGTAGGACGTATAGCGCGGCCCGTTCACGCCGTACTTCGCGAGCAAATCGGGACGGAACATCGTGTCGGCAGAACCGGAACTCATGCTGGCCTCGCGCTTTTCAGATGGTTTCGAGTATATAAACGCGCGTTTCGGCTGCATTGTGTAATAACGTCGCAGCCGGCGGTGGCACAATGCGCGGTGGGCTCCCGCACGCCGCGTCCGGTTGCCGCACCGTTTTTTGTTGTTCTTGAGAGAGTCGAGTGTCCGTCGAAATGCCTGTCCGTCCGGCGCCCGCCGATGCCCCGCCGCCGCATGCGTGCCGCGAGGGGTGCGGCGCGTGCTGCATCGCGCCGTCGATTTCCTCGCCGATTCCGGGGATGCCCGACGGCAAGCCATGTGGAAACTAATTACACCATGAACTGCCGCCCTGCCTGCGGTGCGTGCTGCACCGCTCCCTCTATATCTAGTCCCATTCCAGGCATGGTTCGTGGAAAGCCGGCAGGAGTGCGCTGCATCCAGCTCGACGCAGAAGAGCGATGCATGATTTTTGGTCGTCGGGAGAGACCCGTGGTTTGCCAGTCTTTGCGACCGTGTAAGGAGATGTGCGGAGAGAGTCGGGAACAGGCTATCCGCTGGCTCGACAAACTGGAACGACAGACTTCTCCCGATTGAGCGTGGCTATAATGGTGCGCGGTACCTTTCTTCGGTTCATACCAAGAAAGCAAACCGACGATGGCTTCACGGGGGAACCATAATGCCTGCGCTCGATAAAAAAATCGTTGCCGACGTAACCGAACGGCTTCACCGGCACCTAGCGAGTAAAGCGGGATATGGAGAAGCGAAATATCTGACGTCGGGCGGTTCGGCCGCAGTATTCTTGGTCCCGTCCGCTGCGGGCCCGCGTGTTTTCAAAGGCTTCAACCCGAAATTCTTTGACGGACACGCTGGAGCCGCTGAGCGAAAGCGTTTGGAGGTGCAACGCAAATTGATAGGGCATTCCTGCCCGTCGCTAGTCCAGACGTTCGACGTCGTTGAAGCAGAGGGTACGGCCTTCGTCGAAATGGAATACCTAGACTGGCCGCCGCTCACGGAGGCGCTCAGCACGGTACCTGACGAGGCAATCGTTCCCTTGTTCATTCAGCTTGTCGACGCGGTGAAGTTTTTGGAGGCGCTCGGCATAGTGCACCGGGATATCAAGCCGGAAAACATTCACGTTTCAGCGGATTTCTCGACGCTCAAGCTGCTCGACTTAGGTGTCGTGCGGGAGATTGAGCAAAGTGATGCGCCGGATGGTGCTGTAACAGACCATGGAAGTACCCGGCCGTTTCTCGCCACGGCGCAGTACAGTTCACCGGAATACCTGTTCCGGCTGGACGAGCCGTCGCCTAAGCTGTGGAAGGGTTTGAACTTCTACCAGCTTGGTGCAGTGTTGCACGACCTCATCGCAAAGCAGCCGCTATTTCAGTACGAGATGGGCTTGGAAAACAGATGGCTTGTTGCGCGAGCGGTGCTCACGAAGATTCCCGTCTTCATTGACGGCAATCCCGCCCGATTGGCGAGCCTCAAATCACTTGCGACGCGCTGCCTTCAGAAGGATTTGGAGTCGCGGCTCCAGTTGGTCGGCTGGGACGATTTTAACTTGGATGATACGAAGGACCACCTCGCGACATTGCGAGCCAGGCTCGCGAAAGGCAAGTTGAATGTTGGTGGGCAGATGAGCGCAGCTAACGCGTCGCGACTTAAGTTCGATAGAGGCGAGTTCTTTCGGCGCTTGTGTGAAATGGTGCGGACTGAACTCTTGCAGGTGTGCGGAACCGATATGCCCCTCACGCTCCGTCCGTCGGCTCCTGGAGATGTGCAGGTTGCTCAGCTAGTGTTAGCCGTAAGCGCCGAATGGACAGTCGAGTGCCAGCTACATTTCGACTGGCAGCAGCAGCTTTATGAAAGAACAGTCAACGTGTCGCTCCGTGCAAAGTTGGTACGAGCAGGGCAGCCCGTCGGTGAAGTCCAAACTAGCGCGCGTCTGGTTGCCGTAGTTACCATCGGGGAAAATGAAGCAGACGGTGCTGCGTCGGCTGCTGGTGCTGTGGCGCAAGCAGCTGGCTTTGCTCTTGACCGGCTGGAAGGCACGGCGGATGTGAGCACACTTCACGACACCGACTTGGTCGCTTAACCCGCAAGGAACAAGAAAATGAACAAGGGTTGGTTTAGGTCAGTTAAGGAGCTTGACGATGACCAGAAGGCGTTCATCAAGCTTCCTCCATATGGCAAGCACTCATTGGTTGGGCCGCCGGGCTCGGGAAAGACAAATCTTTTGTTACTTCGTGCAGAGTTTCTTGCGGGTACCGGTGAAAAGAATGTCCTTATCATTACCTATACTCGTGCACTGGCAGATTTCATTCGCACGGGTATCGGCGCTGCTGGCCTAATTTCGCCCGACCAGGTTAAAACCTATCATTCGTGGGCTTTGGACCATATTTTTCAATATCTAGGTAAACCAGCATTAAAAAAGAATATTGATTTTGATGATAATGCCCGCGCTGAGGTGCTGACCTTAGTGAAGGAGGCTAATCTCAAGCTTCCTGCACCTAAGCTCTTTAGCGCAATATTCGTAGATGAGGCGCAGGATTTAACCTCCGAGGAACTGGAGGCTCTGCTGGGTTTAAGTGATAATGTATGTATTTGTGGCGATGGTCGACAAGGAATTTATAATCGAGACGGATTGGCCGTCGCTGAAAAATTAGGTATACAGCAGCACACTTTAAAGCGCCATTTTCGTATTGGTCAGCGTATTGCACGGGTCGCTGACCGATTATTGCCGCCCGCGGCGGATGCGAATAGCCTAGAGGCGACATCGAACTACAACGCCAAGGAGCAAGGAGAATCTAGCGCGAAGATGCATCTCCTGAAGAGCAGAGATGAACAGTTCGAGAAGATGCTAGAAATAATTCGTGTCCAGCTGGATGCCTTTGCTGGTGACACAATCGGAATTATTTGCGGGAAAAAGGATACTCGAGTCGAATTACGTGAAAGATTCGATGCTACTGACCTTGCCGATAAAGTGGTCGTTCACGGAGTGAACGCTGATTCGACATTTATGGGTGGACGTCCGATTCATGTTTTAACTATTCATGGTGCAAAGGGAACTGAATTCAGGGCGGTGCATATGTATGCCACTGAAGAGCTTGCTGATTTTCCGCTGAATCGTCGACGTTTAGGGTTCACGGCGATAACGCGAGCAAAAACTGCACTGAACGCTTATCGTACAGGTGAGACGAACAAACCCCTCGAAAGCGCATTTTCTGAGCCAACGCACTTTGACCTTGAAGATTTACTGCCAGGTGATGCAGCATGAATGAAAACACCATTCGTTGGCAAATATTTCCGCGGGATATTATTCCCGAGGTGCTATTTGGTGGGCGCCATCTTTTAAGTGGTCCAGCACAAATCTCGATTGAGCCATATGACCTAAGAGATTCGCGTGTAGCGGTCGGGTATTCCGATTCGAGGATGAGAGCCAACTACAATCCGCCTGTTCTCTTGGTGCTGGGGGATGAATCGGCCGTCGAAACGCTTTCGTGGCTCAGAACTTATGCACCCGAGACGGCGCCTTTGAGCCAGTACGCGCGCGTAGTATCCAGTAAAGATTGGGCGATTTTCGGCAGTGCGCACGGAGATATTCGCGACTCGCGCGAGGATATTTGGTCGTCTGTCATTTTGGGTGAAGTCCTGGCTCAGGGCGAAACCGATGTCGAATTGGCGTCTGTTCCTCTATCGCGCGCTGGGGCGTGTTTCTCAATGGCAATCGCGCGGGCGGCCTGCCTGCATGGGACGGGCGACGCGACAAAGATTTGCGCTGACCGGCTGCAGCAGGTCGAAGCAGACCGACGTTTCGTGCGGCGCTCAGTTGTGGTCAGCGATTTGATGCCTATCTGGGCGATGGCGAGTGGGCAATTTGGAGCGCCCGTCTCCGCAGGCGAGACCGCTGAACTGGTTCTCGACGCTGCATGGAAGTTTATGCGCGACCCCAAGCGCGGGGCCTTATATCCCACGTCGTTGAAACTGCGGGACATTCCAGGTCTCTCAAGCGATTCTATCGAGGAGCGGGTTCTCGCTTTTCAACGTCTTTTGACGGATTTGAACCCTGCGCACACAGACGGTGACAGCAACAGCCTATCTTGTGTCCTGCTCGCGGCAGCCGCATTTTTGGTAGGTCGGAGCACGTCGCATGAGTTCCTGCTGCGTCGCGTCAGCAAGCGATTCCCTGCCGCGCTGGCATGGTACGGGCTGATTGCCGGGCTTGCAGGTCCATCGACGTGGGACGCAGGGTGGTCCAAGGCTGTAAAGGGTGTAGAGCGACAAGTGCGGCCGCGTTTCGACTGGTCGGAGTCTGCTGGATTCGACCTATGTTGGATTGAGTATTCGTGGATGGCCGCCACCTTCGACGGGGCAGATGCCTTCAACTTGCTCCCGAAGCTCTTGCCACGGGTTATCTCAATCGAGGCCATCCCTGGTGCGGCATGTCAATTTCGCTTGGCGAGCGGTTCTTCGCAAGAGTCGGACGCCAGACTACCCAGCGATAGTGTTCGCGAGAAAGACCTGCAAGCGGCGCTGTCGCAGTTTGTGTTACTCGCTAACCGGGCTCGCCATTTGCTCGAAGGAGGCCATGTGCCCGGTCAGCAGAGCGCGTTGTTTGAGAGCGACGACATCGCGCGAGAACGTTCGACAAAGAGCAAGAAAGGCAAAACATCCAGCTAAAAGGATGCCGGTTGCGTACCGGCTCACGCGAGCGCTTGGCGTCTCGGTGTCGAGTCCTATCTCGACACCGAGTTTGTCTTTCGGAATTCCGGCACGTCGCGTCGCTTCGAGCGGGCGGCTTGCCACACAGTGAACCCTTCGCTGTCGCCGGGGCTCGCAGCCGTTTAGTGGCTCGCCTTAATAACTAAAAGAAGTAATGTTTTTATATAAAATTACCAATTTGTATAACTATCCCCGCAATTCCTCTCTGTCATCCCCCGTCGGCACGGCTATACACATCCGTCGAACACATGCGGGGCTCACCCGCTGCGCAACGCGAGTTAACAGATTGACTTGCTAGGCTTGTAGGTGACACCTACCGCCGCGCGCAGCCGCCCAGCCTGTCGAGCAGTGTCCGACCGTTTCGCGCGGGCGAGGGCAAACCACCGCTAGCGCGCGAATCAGAATTGCCTACTAGGGGGTACTCTCTGAAACAGGCAGCGCGCTGGCGAAGACAGAGGTGCGCGAGAGAAAGTGTCTGTCGGGCTCAAGACGCGATGTCTGCCGAATAACGGCCTTCTGGGATACACCCAGATTAAAGCGAATTGATGAAGGGGCATCCCGAGCGAATGTTTTCGCTCCAGGGAGGCTGGGCTCTACGCTTAAGCAAAGTTATTCATAAAAACAATGCTTAAGCATAGTAATAAACCCAAAAAACATATGCTTACATAAGCATATAAAAATATCCTCGCGTAAGCATATGTTTACGCGCGCCTCGCGCGCGAAAGGCCTGCTGACCAGGAGGGGCGTTCGGTGGGCGCATTGGCGAGTGCTGGTCTCCTCGGTGGTCATGCGGGCTCCAGATGTGTCTTCACGGGCCTCGAAGGCGGCGGGCTAGGCTCCGATATCCCGCATCGGTTCGAGTTTGCGAGATACGGGCGTCGTACGAGTAATTCGAGCCGTGGCGCGCAGCGAAGGCTGCTGAGCAGGAGCGACGGTGGGCGCGTTGGGGAGAGCTGCAGCGTCATTGGTACTTATGCGGGCCTCAGGAGCGTTTCTAATGGCTTCGAAGGCGGGGAGGTAGGTTCGGGTACCCTGCGCCGGTCTGAGGTTGCGAAATACGGGCGTCATACGAGTATTCTGAGTCGTCGTGCACGACAAAGACTGCAGACTGGGGCGTTCGGCAGAGCATAAGCAGTGCAGCGTGCTCGATGACATGCTCGCGTTGCTGATGAACGAGCAGCCAGCCTATACCTTCGAGCAGGAGACGTTCCTGCTTGAGGAAAAAGGATGCGAGGTGCAGACAACCAAAATGCTCTACTGCCCGATGATGGGCATACGGGGGCCCGTGCCCGACACCGCAGCCGTATGGCGTGAGCAGTATCGGCACGTCTGGATATTCAATCCCTGGACGGGTCAGGAGCGTTCTCCGATTGAAATCCAGCAAGACCCGGATGGAAAGCTCTTGATTCCGCCAAACGAGACGTTGACCGAAGAATGCGAGCGCCATTTCCTGATGGTGTGGCGAGCCAGCGGAGCACTAGGACAATTCAAGAGATTTGGCTGGACCGGCAGGCTCGACCCGCAGCAGCTGATTGTCAAACTGTGCAAGGGTGAGCAGGCGTTGACCTTCCGGCTGGCTGACGAGGGTGACGAGGAACGCTACTACGAACTGTTGCACGCTGAGGCCTGGCGATTCGCAACGGAGTAAAACTCAAGCCCGCTTCGTGCGGGCTTTTTTCGCCACCGCGTAGCGAGACCTCGTTACCACCCCGCTGAAAAATGGAAACCTTGCCTTAGTCGAAGCCACCCACTGTGCCCTGGCCGAACACATTGCCGCCGACGTCGAACGGGGTGCCCTGAATCATCGGCAGGCCCGTCATCGTGTTAACGGACGGGAAGGGCGAATCATCTTCGTCCTTGTAGGGAGCCGCCGCGACGGCTGTCGAGGGTCGACGCGAGGCTTGAGGTGCGACGTTGGTAGCCGAAGGAGCCGACTTCTTGGGCGCAGGCTGGAGATGTTGTGTCTCGACGAGCTGCCCGCAGACGAAGTCCAGACGCTTCGTCAGGTCCTTAATTTTGTACGCACGCGTCATCAGGTCGGCCTTGGCTTCCTCAGTCAGGTTTCGGCCGAAGAGCACCAGGATGCCGAAGTCCGCCGCCATCTTCCTGACCACATCAAGGGTCACCTCCTCGGGCTCCAGGCCGAGGCGCTCGCCAAGGATTTTCGTGAAGGCGTAGCGGCCGCGGTCGCGGTCCTCCTCCGCATGGCGCTTCTTAATAATGGCCTTCAGGAGCGTCTTCTCGAGGACCGTGAAGATGGCGTAGCAGAGTGGCAGGCCCCACAAGGCATGGGCAAAACCGAAGCGCAGACTTGCTACGAGGTAGGCCAGCACCGGCAACGCGAACACGCCAACCTGGAATGCGGTCTCACCGCGCACCTTGCCGAGCGGCCGAGTCGGCACTGGCACGTCCTTCCAGTACGCCTCGTTTTGCTTCAGGCGGTAGATGTCGGACGCGATGCGCAGGAGGTCGTGGTCGACAATCGTCTTTAGCGGGTCGATGCGTTTGCGCCCCCCGGCGGGAGCGTTCCCCTGGTGCATTGTCTTGCCTTTTCGCAGTTGGCACGCGCAGAGCGTATCAACGTCACGCTAATTTCGGCCTCATTTTTTATGGAATTCTTGTTTTTCGCAACACGTGTTCATTCGAAATAGGTGTTTTGTCAAGCGGTGATTTGACAACATGCACCATCGTAGACATATAGTAGTCCTACTCATGAAAATGAGCCGGTTACATGCGGAAATTTTGAGTCAGCCACCGCTCCTGACATGCAGGGCGAACGTGACAGCCCGCACATGAGATTGCCGTACTGCACATCAATCACTGGACAAACTCAGCGACATGAAAACGACAATTGAGCCTGCACTGAGCGCCGCTTTTGCAGCTGCCGATATCCCTCGCAGCATCGAACTGCTGCGAAACTGGCTGAGTACGGCTAAGACGGGCGAGCCCGAAGCGCTATTGCTAGAAATGCGGCCGGCGCTCCGCGCGAAGGTAGCACTTTTGATGCGTGACCTGCTGTCGGGCTACCCGGCGACCATCCTCGGCGCACCTGTGTTGCTGCTCGCTTCCCCCGACAGTGATTCTTGCCGGCGACCGATGCCGCAACTCACACTGCCATTTCCAGAGCCCGACACCGCCCAGCCATGCGCAGAACTGCGCTTCCTCGGGTGGCTACCGACGGACACGCTCCTGCCGGTAGCGCTGCCCTTCCGCGCGGAACAACACCCGGTCGCGGCCCCCTGGTTCAGGCCGACTGCGGCGGTCGCGGTTTTCCGCGGCCACGCCGACGTGTTCGATTTCGACACCCTCGCACTACCCAACTCGTGGTGGGTGGATTTATTCCGAACGACCGCTGGCAACATCAGGCTCGCTTCCCGCGTGCTGTTGCCTTACCCCGACGCGCTCGAGGCCGCCCGCGTCCTCAGGGCCGCCGCAAATGCCGAACCTCCACCCGAGCAAGGGCTTTTCATATCTGATGCCACCTGGCACTGGGCGCACAGTGAGGGTGTGCTGTTTCACGAAACCTGCCGGCATATGTACTCGGACGACATCCGATGCCGAAGAGCGAGTGGAACTTCCGGGCCAAGGCATCGGCCTTGCCGGCCGCGACGATGCCAGACGTGTAACGGTGGTATCCCTTCGGGACACAATCAAGGACGCGGGCGAGCGCGGCGGTCTTGGTTCTGGCAATCGGGGTGTTGGCGGGCATGCGGTTATTCATGAGAGAGGAATACCTGGGTATAGCCGGGAGCCGCGCCGATGCAGTGTGATTCGGCTGCGCCGGTTGAGACGTAATGATGTTCCGTGCGAAGCACGGCCCAAGGCGCTATACGCGAGAAGGAACAGATGTTTTGGCAAGGCCATTGCCGCGGCGAAAGCTGGGCTGGCTCGCAAGCACGGCGGCTTGCCCGGTGGACCTTCGAACACGACAGGGTCCAGCGGGCAGGCCGCCAGACTGCAAACACACACGCCCGAAAGGGCATGTCGGGGCGCCACCCCGACAGATTCCAGGTCGCCAACCTGGAATCGAGCAAACGCTGTAGCCGCATGCCTCTAGTAGGGCTGGTGCGGCTGCGATGGGCGCTGGAGGGTGCAACTCCCTCCTTCGACCCAATCCCGCCGGCTAGGCGCCGGCAGAGGTTGGGCGACACGGAAACGGCGCCAGGCAGGAAATGGCCTGATGACCTGTTACCGGGCGAAAGCCGGTGCAAGACCGGCTCGGGGGACGTACCGCAAGGGCGTAACCTGTACCGCACACGTAGGCTGATGAGCGTGCAGTGATGCACGAGGGCTGCAAGGGGAAACCTGGCGCAGTCGGCACCTCGGGAAACCGGGGGCCTCTGGATAGCTCAAGCGTGTAACGGCGCCTCCCGACAGGCGCTGTGCGGAGCAACGTAGAGCCATAGGCATGAAGCCGTGGTTCGTAGTCGATGAAGCATGACCTGAGTACCTGAGCCGCTATGGAACATCGGGCTGGGGAAACCTGCGGGGAGCCGGAAGGCTAGGGGAATGCGGAGACAGTGGCGCTACGTTGCGCAGTAGCTGGTAGCTAACGTGGGAACCTCTCTGCGTACCGTGTCGGGTGGCACCGCACGGGCTGATGGCAGAGAGGGGGAGACTGACTGAGTAGGGTTTGACTCATTGGGCGATACGACCGAAGTCCATGGGGAGCCACATAACGTGGCGGCACGGCTGGCACCGTGCTCCGAAAGGTTGGAGCGTTTGCGAAGTTGTGTGGTTGGGCCTGGCGGCCCGTTGCAGTGAAGTGCCGTGCTTCCCGCCTGGCAGCGGGAAGCACGAACTCTGACCTTGGCCGGTCGGACAGCGAGACGAGGCATTATCGCGCAAGGTACTTCAGAACCCAAGACCGGGCGTCATGCTCGATGCCCGGTCTTTCTGTTCACGGCAGTGCGGAGCGACGGTCCGACCGCAATTGCGGTTACAACGGAAGTTGGTTTGAACGCCGTTGCGGCGCGAACCTGGGACTGATGCCACTCATATCCGACGGTGTGATGGCAACCGGGCGGTCAGAACGAGAGATTCTGCAGCACAGGCTCGTATGGCGTGCACTGTGGATAATGCTGCAAGAACAGATTTTCATTGAGCACCTCGCATTCCAGTTGCTCGTTCGGAGTTCGCCAGAGCATTGGCGAGGACACGAAGATTCCGTAAGTCTTCAGTTTCCGGTGAAACTTGGTAAATGAGGGACTCCACTCGCTCTCACCGGCGAGCTTTTTCTGTCGAACGTGCTGCGACATCGCGTCCACCACCTCACCAAGCGTTCGTTTCTCCCCCGGCAAAGTAAGGCTCCGGAGGACGGTTTGCGCCTCCGCCTTCATCACTTTCATAGGGTCTCTGCGTCGGGGCGAGCGGACCATTTCGGTCTCGTGGGCCTCGATTTGAGCTGCGAGGATTGCGCCGACAGGAATAGGCGTCAGATTTGGCTTCGTGGAAGTTTTCGACGGCTGCTTGGCACGCGGTCGTCTACGCGCAATACCGGTCACGTCAGTCCCGCCCACCAGTCTCAGTGTCACCATGGTCATGCTCCATTCGCAATGTGTCGTACGGGGCCCGCCCACTGCCTGGACGGGCGTGCGAATCCCAATCGCCTCGTTTTTCAAGACAGTCGTCTTGAAGTTTCAGTCAGGCGACTGCGCACAAATCGCGGGATGGCTGCTCGGACTGGCAGGCCCACGGTAACGACACGTACTCGGCAAGTAGCGAGGGCGGTTCGGCCGACGTCGGGTGCGCCGGCAGTTGGGAGCTAATGGTGACGTGGCAGTATCGTCTGCCAACGCATGCGCCGTCAAGCAGGACGGCTAAGGCTTGCTCGCAGCATCCCTAGCTTCGTTCACCAAGTATTCGCGAGCAAAACCGTCGCGCTCGAAAACGACCCGTGCCAGTGCAAGTGTGAGCCGTTGCCGAAGCTAGTTCCCTCGCCGA
Source organism: Burkholderia sp. B21-005 (assembly GCF_020843965.1). Taxonomy (NCBI): domain Bacteria; kingdom Pseudomonadati; phylum Pseudomonadota; class Betaproteobacteria; order Burkholderiales; family Burkholderiaceae; genus Burkholderia; species Burkholderia sp. B21-005. The sequence goes on from NZ_CP086301.1 coordinate 904,755, forward strand.
CGCTCGGCTCGCTATCGGGGTGAGTGCTTGAGAACTCTAGGATTGTTCTGCACCAGTGTGGCGGGAACCATACCTCGGGCAAGAGGTGCGGTCGGGGTTCGAAGCCCCCGCCCTACGCGATTTTCGGAGTTGAGCCCCTGCGCGGAGTTGGTAGAGGAAGCTGGCCCTGTAAAGCGAGCTTTAATCGACTGCCCATCGGGAAAGTATCCACCGTTTCCCCATCCTCCAATTCGCGTGAAATAGGCTTCGCATCGGGGTCTGGTAAGGGCAGTGCTATAGCGCTAGTCGCCCCTTTCAGCCGAACGGCTACCATTTCTCTGGGCCAAATCCAGAGCGAGTCCAATGCCATGAGCATTTTTGTATGCGCCTCTGCTCGGATGCGCTCGGACTCTTCCTCTTCGCCGCGCAGTGCGTCGAGCACCGATTGCGAGTCCGCATAGTCATCGGGGATAGATGATGCCGACTTGAGCTGTGCTCTTAATGATTGAGCGTGCGTTTCGAGTGGAGGCAATTCTCGTTCGCATTCTTCCAGACGTTTAACCAGCGTCGATAAGGGCAACTCTGATTGTTCAATGGCCTCGGCAAGACGTTGGCTCTTTACCCGTGTGGCTTCGATTTTTCCCTCGATTGCTACCAGCTCGTTGCGCAGACGTGCCAGCCGCTCGTCATTGCCAAGGTGCTCGGAGAAGTAATTGAAAAGTATGTGAATGAGCGGTGTTTCCAATTCCTGAGCATTAACGCTTGGGCATTTTGATACGCCCCGATGCCTGTCAGAGCAGACATACTGTGCATACCATTTACTGTTTTTGCCACCAGATTTGGCTTTTCTTGCAAGTGTCGCTCCGCAGCGCCCGCAGAAAATGACGCCTTGGAAAATGTTTCGATAGCCCTTGTCGCGCCGGGGTGGTTTGGCACGACGGGCGTCAATGGCGGCGTTGGCGCGGAAGAATAGGTCGTCGCTAATTATCCTTGGGTACCAGTCCTTTACCACCTCTCCCGTTGGAACGGATTTTCCGTTGCGATAGAGGCAGGGCTCTAGTTCGCCCAGCACGGCTCTATTCCGAATCAGCTTGTTCGGGTACGTAGTGTTCCACTTTGTACCTTTCTCTTGTCCCGACAGGCTAGGTAGTGGCCAGCCTTCAGCGTTTGCGCGTCGAGCAATCGCAACCCCGCCGTAGCCGCCTGCAACCAAGTCGAAAACCGTTTCGACGATTCCAACTAATTCGGGAATAGCTTCCCAGCTGTTTTTATCTGCTGTTCGACGTAACCAGCCAGGAGCGCGCCCGAATACGCTGCGGTCACGCTCCGCACGTGCTTTGTCGTGAACGGCTCGAATTCGTTTTGATTTAACTTTTGATTCGTCATGCCCTCTGTGCAGCAGCATGAGCGAGTACATGAAATCTGCTGGGTTGGAAAGACGCTCTTTTGTCCACTCCTGCTCGTCTTGGAGCGTCACGCAGGTAATGCCCGCTTCTGCGATGCCAAGCAGCAACATAACTGCAGTGGGCAAGTCCGCGCGGGTGAGGCGGTCGAGGTTTTCAATCAGCAGGTAGGTGCCTGCGGGAATTCTCTTGTCAGAGACCGCTTGCAGAAAGCCAGCTAGGGCACCTTTCGATGTATTGTCCTGATTGAACCCCGAAATTCCTAGGTCATGTAGCGTAAGGTTTTCGTCGAGCGTCCAGCCCCGACGGGCGCACCAGTTACGGGCGAGCAGCGTTTGGCGTGCTAGGCTTGTGCCCCCGGCCTGCTTCGCAGTAGAGAAGCGGATGTAAGAAATGACGAGCGGTTGAGTCATGAGTGTTGCAGCGCTAAGGTAGGTAGCCCATTATAGGATGAACCGCAAGCCGGCCGGCGTGCGCTGCGTGCAGCTCGGCGACGACCTGCGCTGCCGGATCTTCGGCCGGCCCGAGCGTCCCGCGTGCTGTTCCGGGCTGCAGCCGTCCGCCGAGATGTGCGGTACGTCGCGCGACGACGCGCTCGCGTGGCTGACGCGTCTCGAGGTCGCGACACAGCCGTCGCCCGGCGCCGGCGCGGTGCGCTGACGCACGGTCGTGCACGGGGTCGCGCATGGAACCGGCGGCGTGTGCTCAAGTACTAACTTCGGTCCACGGCCCTATGCGGCCGAGCCGATGGCCCGACTGCCGCTTCGCCCGATACAGGAGATTGTCCAGCATGACCGCATCTTGCACGCCCGGCCGGCGCCGTTTCCTCGCCGTCTGCGCCGGCGCCATCGGCGTGTCGGTATCGCTCGCCGCCTGTGCGTCGACGTTCCCGTTCATCCCCGATCACTACACGTTCTCGCGCGGCGACGTGCAGAAAGCCGTCGCGCGCAAGTTCCCGTACCAGAAGACGGTCGCGCAGGTCGTCGACGTGTCGCTCGCGAATCCGGCCGTCAACCTGCTGCCCGACCAGAACCGCGTCGCGGTGCAGCTCGACGCGCATTTCGTGAGTCCGTTCCTGAGCGAGCCGGTGAGCGGGAAGTTCACCGTGTCGGGCCAGCTGGCGTACGACGCGCCGAGCCGCTCGGTCGTGTTGAAGGCGCCGGCCGTCGACAGCCTCGTGCTCGACGGCAACGCGCAGATGTACGCGCAACAGGTCGGCGCGGCCGCCGGCCTGCTCGCGACGCAGGTGCTGACCAACTATCCGATCTACACGTTCAAGCCCGAGCAACTGCAATTTGCCGGAGTGAACTACGAACCCGGTACAATTACGATTCTTACAAACGGCATACGCGTGGCGATCGTCGAAAAGTGACGACGTACCGCGCGCGGCCGGGCGGGCCGCGGCGGTGACGTGGCCCATTCTCTTTCGACTACTTCGGAGTTGGGCCACGGATGGACTGGATCCTGATCTGCAAGGCATTGATCCTCGGCGTCGTCGAGGGGCTGACGGAATTCCTCCCGGTGTCGAGCACCGGCCACCTGATCGTCGCGGGCAGCTTCCTGAATTTCAACGATGCGCACGCGAAGACTTTCGACGTCGTGATTCAGTTCGGCGCGATCCTCGCGGTCTGCTGGGAATACCGGCAACGGATCGTGTCCATCGTGTCCGGTCTGCCGAGCCGGCCCGACGCGCAGCGCTTCACGCTGAACGTCGTGATCGCGACGATTCCCGCGATTGCGCTGGGCCTGCTGTTCGAGAAGAAGATCAAGGCCGTGCTGTTCTCGCCGGTGCCGGTCGCATTCGCGCTCGTGGTCGGCGGCGCGATCATCCTGTGGGCCGAGGCGCGGCAGCGCGAACGCAGCGAGCCGCCGCGCGTGCAGTCGATCGATGCGCTCACGCCGCTCGACGCGCTGAAGGTCGGCATCGCGCAATGTTTCGCGCTGGTGCCAGGCATGTCGCGCTCGGGCTCGACGATCATCGGCGGGATGCTGTTCGGCCTCGACCGGCGCGTCGCGACCGAATTCTCGTTCTTCCTCGCGATTCCGATCATCTTCGGCGCGACGCTCTATGAAACGGTCAAGGACTGGCAGGCGTTCACGGTCGACTCGCTCGGCCTGTTCGCGCTCGGGCTCGTTGCCGCGTTCGTCAGCGCGTTCGTGTGCGTGCGCTGGCTGCTGCGCTTCGTCGCGACGCACGACTTCACCGTATTCGCGTGGTACCGGATCGCGTTCGGCCTGTTCGTGCTGCTCGTGGGTTACAGCGGGTGGCTGAACTGGGCGTGATGCTGGTGCGAAGGCGAGGGCGCTTCCAATGAAGAACGGCCCGATCGGCAGATGCCGGTCGGGCCGTTCTTCATTGCGCGGCGCGCGGCGTGCGGTGCGCCGTCGCAGCGGGGATTCAGGTGGCGCGCTTGCGGAACACCAGGTCCCACACGCCGTGGCCGAGCCGCAACCCGCGCCGTTCGAACTTCGTGACGGGGCGGTAGTCGGGACGCGGCGCGTAGTCGGCCGCCGTGTTTTCGAGCGACGGTTCGGCGCCGAGCACTTCCAGCATCTGTTCCGCGTAGTTCTGCCAGTCGGTCGCGCAATGCAGGTACGCGCCGGGCTTCAGGCGCGACGCGAGGTGCGCGACGAGCGGCGGCTGGATCAGCCGGCGCTTGTGGTGGCGCGCCTTGTGCCACGGATCCGGGAAGAAGATGTGCATACCGTCGAGGCTTTCCGGCGCGAGCATGTGCTCGAGCACTTCGACCGCGTCGTGCTGGATGATGCGGATGTTCGGCAGGTCCTGCTCGCCGATCAGCTTCAGCAGCGCGCCGACGCCCGGCTCGTGCACCTCGACGCCGAGGAAGTCGTCGCCCGGGCGGTGCGCGGCGATTTCCGCGGTCGACGCACCCATCCCGAAGCCGATTTCCAGGATGCGTGGTGCGCTGCGGCCGAACACGGCGTCCCAGTCGGGAATTTCAGATGTGTAGGGGACGACGAAGCGCGGGCCGAACTCGTCGAGCGCGCGGCGCTGGCCGGTCGACACGCGGCCGGCGCGCGTCACGAAGCTGCGGATGCGGCGGTGGTGCAGCGGATTGACTTCGTCGGCGCCGTCGGCGGCTTCGTCGGGGAGGGCGGCGTCGTCCGGCGGCAGGCCGGCTTCGTTCGGATCGTCGTGCATCATCGGTGACAGAGAAAGGCTCGGTTCGGGGCGGGGCCCGTTACGCGCAGCGGTGCGCCGGATGAACGGGCACATGGTACAAAAAAGCCGCCTTCGACGAGGCGGCTCTTGCGCTGGCTGCCGTGCAGCCGAAAGTGGAGCGGGCGATGGGAATCGAACCCACGTCATCAGCTTGGGAAGCTGAGGTAATGGCCATTATACGACGCCCGCAGAACGGGTGATTATACAGGGTTTGACCGCGACGTTGCAAGTGAGGCGTTTTGGCCGCTGACATCGAAGCCGGCATGGCTCGGGGTGGAGGCGATGGCATCGCCGGGAAAGGTCGTCAAGGATCGCCCGGAAGCGGTCCGTCGATGCAACGCGAAATGGAACGCGGCGCACCGGCACGCGAGCCGGTGTCGAAATTAGACGAGTCGGTGTCGGAACCATACAAGCCCCGGTGCGGCTTTCGAACTAACGTGACAGACCTCTCATCCGATCGTAAGTTTGGAGCTGACATGTCCGATTTCATCACCGTTTTGCGCGAAACCTGCCCGACACCGGTCCTTGACGCCACCAAGTGGAAGCGCATCGGCGGCGATCCGCACACCGTGAACCTCAACGCCTACCTGTCCAAGGACGGCAGCAAGATCATGGGCACGTGGATCTGCACGCCGGGCAAGTTCGAGGTGAACTACGAGAAGTGGGAGTACTGCCACTTCCTCGACGGCTACTGCATCATCACGCCGGAAGGCGAGGAGGCGGTGCACCTGAAAGCCGGCGACGTGTTCGTCATCGAGCCCGGCATGAAAGGGACCTGGGAAGTGGTGGAGACGGTGCGCAAGTATTTCGTCTTCGCCTGACGCCGCATGACGCGTCATTCCACCGGGCTTTCGGGAGGAATGGCGGTCCGGCGGATTCCGGTTCAGTAAACCTCGTTCCGATTCGGGAACAGTTCGCCGAGCGTGGTCGCACGCTCGGCCGGTCCCGCTATGCCGCCGAGCGCGCCGGGCGCCTGACGCTCACGATACGCGCTCGGCGACATCCCGTACGCGCGCCGAAACTCGCGCCCGAGATGCAACGCGTCGGCAAATCCGCAGCCCGCCGCGATTTCGGAAATGTTCTTGTTCAGATGCATCGGCGTCCATGCGGCCATGCGAATCCGGATCGCCCGCTAGCAGGCGGCCGCGCCGCGCAGCCCGATGCGATTCGACGACTCCCAGATGAAGCTTACTGCTCGACGCTCAGCGCCTTTTCGATCGCGGCAATCAATTTGAACGCATCGCCGCGGCTGATCAGCAGGCCGCGACTGGTGTACTCGCAGCCAAACGCGTAGAAGCTCGGCAGCAGCGTGATCGCATCGTTCTGTTGATCGAAATCGACTTCGCATTTCGTCAATGGAAAGAACGGAGGGTCTTCGACGGGCGGCTGGTACACGGCGTTCTCCTAGTACAGCTTGCGAGGCGGCAACATGCGTTTTGCGTGCAGGCGCTGTTTCGCGACGGCGCTGGCCTTCTTGCGCTTGCGCTGGGTCGTCGGTTTTTCGTAGCCGGTGCGACTGCGCAACTCGCGGATCAGGCCTGTCTTCTCGATATCTCGCCGAAAGCGCCGGAGCGCGACATCAACCGGTTCGTCGGGCTTGAGGATGATCGTCGTCATGCAGATCCCGTTTTCAAATAATGCGTGAAGGAACGCTGGACGAGTCGAGTTGTGACGGCACTCGCTATCTCGTCGGATCGCATTCGGAATATCCGGAGCGAATCGGCGGTACGCGCGCGGCAGAACGCATCTGCAACGCCGGTTGATGACGCAACGCCGAACTGGTGAGGCCGTTGCGCAGAGCTGCGTCGGATTCGGGAATCTCGTGCCGTGCGATCGGGACGATGCGCGCGCCGATTATCGTTTCGTGATCCGAATTGATGAGCGACCGCGGCTACCGCCGCAAGATACGTCAGTGGGAGTTGGCGAAGAGCGGCTCCGTGCCGCGATTGCCGTCGATGATCTCTTCCGCGTAGCGTAGGGACGCCCGGCGCGCTTCGCCCGCCGATTCGAACGGCGCGTTGTCGAGCAGCCGGAATGTTTCGCTGCGGGTCACCGTGTCGGTGGTGCCGCGCTGGCAAATCTTCACGGCCGCGTCGAAGCCGCCGTCGTAGTTGTGCGGGTTGCCGTTCTGGGACGGCACGTGCGGATAAATCAGCGGATAGATTTCGAAGCCACGATAGAGATGCATGCTCATGATGAACTCCTGGGTTCGGCCGCGACAAATCGCGTGGACGAACACATCCGACCGGTATCACCGCTGCGCGGCGCGACGGGTAGGGTGAAAAAGGCAGCGATGCGTGCTGATGAACGCACGACGCAGCAAGGAGGAAGATGGCGGGGCGAGCGGCCAGCAACTCGACCACCCGTGCTCGGACAAATTCATCATACGCGCTTCGTGTTGGTTGTCCATCTCATTCAATGCCGGCGCGGTGCGATGCGCGGATTCGACGCACGCAACGCGCATCGCGCATGACAGAGCATTCATTGGTATTCCGATGCCGTGCGGCGCGATTCGGGCGATGCCGATGGCGCCGCATGACGCCGCGTCGTCGTGACGAACGCGACCCTGCAAGACATCGCGCAAGCACCTATGATGCAGCGATCCGCCAGCGCGTCGGCCGCATCGCGTGCATGGCCCGCGAACGCAGAACGTTTCCTCCGGAACCCGACCATGCGCATCACCGACATTCGCGAGCAAGCGATCCCGGTTTCCCGTTATGCCGACCCGGCGATTCCGTCGGGCGGCCTGACGACGAGCGTCGTCGCGATCGTCACAGATGTCGTGCGCGACGGCCGCCCGGTGACGGGTTGCGGTTACGCGTCGATCGGCCGCTACGCGCAGGGCGGGCTGATTCGCGAACGGTTCGGTCCGCGGCTGCTTGCCGCCGCGGACACCATCGCCGACGACGCCGGTACGAACCTCGATCCGTTTCGCGCATGGCGCGCGATGATGGCCGGCGAGAAGCCAGGCGGTCATGGCGAACGCTGCGTGGCGGTCGGCGTGCTCGACATGGCGATCTGGGATGCCGCCGCGAAGATCGCCGGCCTGCCGCTCCATCGCTTTCTTGCCGACCGGCTCGCGCGCCACGCAGCGCGTCGCGTGCGCGTGTACGCCGGCGGCGGCTATCGTTATCCGCATGACGATCTCGCGCGCCTGTCGGACGAGATGCATCGCATCGCCGATCTCGGCTACACGCATGCGAAGATCAAGATCGGCGGCCCGGATATCGACAACGACAAAAGACGCATCGAAGCCGCTTCTGCCTGTCTTGCCGACAGCTCGCATCTCGCGGTCGACGCGATGAACACGTACGACGCGGCGAGCGGGCGCGTCGCCGCCGCGATGCTGGCACCGTTCGCGCTCTGGTGGTTCGAGGACCTGTGCGATCCGCTCGACTTGCCGCTGCATGCGGACCTGACTGCGCAGTACACGCCGCCGGTCGCAGCCGGCGAGGCGCTGTTCTCGCTCGCGGAAGCGAAGCTGCTCGCACGCTACGGCGGCCTGCGAGCGGACCGCGACTTTCTCGTGTTCGATCCGGTGCATTGCTACGGCCTGCCGGGTTACCTGCAGATCGTCGATCATTTCGTGTCGAACGGCTGGCGGCGCGAGGCGTTCTGGCCGCACGGCGGTCATCTGTTCTCGCTGCATGTCGTGGCGGCGCTCGGGCTCGGCGGCGCGGAAGTCAGTCCGTTCGCGTTCCACCCGTTCAGCGGGCTGCCAGACGGCGAAACGCTCGACGCCGGCTGCGCGGCCGTGCCGCAGGCGCCCGGCATCGGCTTCGAGCTTCACGCCGATGCATCTCGCGCGTTTCGCTCGATAGCGGGCCGCTGAGCGCCTAGGCCCGCACGACCGTCACGCCGGCTGCCTCGATCGGCTCGATCAGCGCCGAGTCGGTTTCCTGTTCGACCACGATGGTTTGCGCGAGCGCAAGCTCGCCGATCACGAACTGCGACGCCGCACGCAATTTGGATTGCGAAGCAAGGACGACCGTCGCGCCGGCGCGTCCGGCGAGTGCACGCTTGATCGCCGCTTCCTCGAAATCGCCGGTGCTCAGCCCCGCGACCGGATGGACGCCGGTCACGCCCATGAAGTACAGGTCCGCGTGGATACGCGAGATGCCTTCCATCGCCGCGGCGCCCACCGCGACGATCGAATGCTTGTACAACCGTCCGCCGATCAGGATCACATCGATCGACGGATGCGCGGCCAGCGCGACGGCGACGCTCGGGCTGTGCGTGACGATCGTCGCGCGCAGGTCGGGCGGCAACTGGCTGACGAGCAGTGCCGACGTCGTGCCGCCGTCGACGATCGCGACCTGACCGGGCGCGATCATCTGCGCGGCCCGACGGGCGATGCGCCGTTTTTCCGCGGTTTCGAGCGTCTCGCGCTGCGCGAACGGCGCGACGGCGGGTGACGCCGGCAGCGCGCCGCCGTGCACGCGTTGCAGCAGGCCTTCGGCCGCCAGTTCGCGCAGGTCGCGGCGGATCGTGTCCTCGGACACGCCGAATTGCACGCTCAGCTCGATGGCCAGTACCTGGCCGTCGCGGGCGAGTGCGTCGAGGATCGCTTTCTTGCGTTGGGTCGTCAGCATTGGGTCTGCACGGAATTTCTTGAAATTGCACGAATTTGCACGTTACCATGGGCGCCGTCACATGTCGAATGGGAGGCCGCCATGGCCGCAACGCAGGACCGCGTCCGCATCGTCGATACGACGGTGCTGTCCGATGACTGGTATGTGCTGAAGAAGGTGACGTTCGATTTCCTGCGCCGCGATGGCACGTGGCAGCGCCTGAGCCGCGAAACCTATGACCGCGGCAACGGCGCGACCATCCTGCTGCGCAACGCGGTGACGGGTGACGTGCTGCTCACGCGGCAGTTCCGGATGCCCGCGTTCGTCAACGGACACGACGGGATGCTGCTCGAAGCCGCCGCCGGCCTGCTCGACGACGCGACGCCCGACGCACGCATTCGCGCGGAAGCCGAAGAGGAAACCGGCTATCGCGTGCGCGGCGTGCGCAAGGTGTTCGAGGCGTTCATGAGCCCGGGCTCGGTGACGGAGAAGCTGCATTTCTTCGTCGGCGAATACGATGCGTCGCTGCGCACGGGCGACGGTGGCGGTATCGCGGAAGAGGGCGAGGATCTCGAGGTCGTCGAGATGCCGCTGCACGCGGCGCTGGATGCCGTCGAGCGCGGTGAAATCGTCGACGCGAAGACGATCATGCTGCTGCAGTACGTCGCGTTGCGGGAACCTGCTGGCGTGCGCACCGCGACTGCGTGATGCCGCGTCACGGTGCTTGAACGGGCGTAAGATCGCGCGATGCCCGTCCGGCACCGTTCGACGCCATCGCCGCTCCATCATGCCGCTTTCCGATTCCCCCGAATTACCCGATTCCTCCGGCCCCACCGATTCCAGCGCCGCTGGCGCGCAACTGCCGGCGCATCTGGTCGCGTCCGCCGTCGACGCGCTCGCGCGTGCCGATGCGCTGTTGGTGACGGCCGGCGCCGGCATCGGTGTCGATTCGGGGCTGCCCGATTTCCGCGGCATGGACGGCTTCTGGCGCGCGTATCCGGCGCTGCGTCACGAACGTTTCGAGTTCCACGAAATCGCGTCGCCGCAGGCGTTCCGCACGCATCCGCAGCTTGTATGGGGATTCTATGGGCATCGTCTCGCGCTCTATCGGGAGACGGTGCCGCACGCGGGCTTCGCGATCCTGCGGCGCTGGATGGACGCGATGCCGAACGGCGGCTTCGTGCTGACGAGCAATGTCGACGGCCAGTTCCAGAAGGCGGGTTTCGATCCGGCGCGCGTCGCCGAGATCCACGGTTCGATTCATTCGATGCAGTGCCTGCGACCGTGCTCGGACGACACCTGGGACGCCGCGCCGTTCACGCCCGACGTCGACGCAGCCGCGTGCCGGCTGGTCGGCGAACTGCCGCGCTGCCCGCGTTGCGGCGGCCTGGCGCGGCCGAACATCCTGATGTTTGGCGACGATGGCTGGCTCGGCGAACGCTCCGACGCGCAGGAGCGGGCGCTGCAGGACTGGATCGCACAGGCCGGTTGGGTGACCGTCGTCGAGATCGGCGCCGGCACCGCGATTCCGACCGTGCGGCTGCTGAGCGAACGCCTCGGCGTCGACGTGATCCGCATCAACGCACGCGAAGCCCATGCGCGCCGCGCGGACGTGGTCGGGCTGAAGGGCGGCGCGCTCGCGACGCTCGTCGCGCTCGACCGCGCGTGGCGCGGCGGCTGAGCGCCGCCATACGAATCGATGGGTGACCGAGTCGTACACCGCGTTCGGGCCGTCGTACGCGTCGACGATCGCGTCGACCATCCCGTCGCCCGCGGCCCGACACTGTGCATGCCGATCGGCCTGCGGCATTGCCGTCACGACGCGATTCCGCATACAGTTCGACGTAGGCCGCGTCCGCCATACGGCCTCGTCAGCGAGGAGCTCCCTTGTTCTATTCGATCGTCGCGATCTTCGTAGGCGCCGGGCTCGGCGCATTGCTGCGCTGGTTCCTGGCCCTTGCGCTCAACGAATTCTTTCCCGCCGTGCCGCTCGGCACGCTTGCCGCGAACCTGATCGGTGGCTACGTGATCGGCGTGGCCGCCGTCGCATTTACCGCGCGCGTCGGGCTGCCGCCCGAGTGGCGGCTGTTCGTGATCACGGGCTTCCTCGGCGGCCTCACGACGTTCTCGACCTATTCGGTCGAAGTGATGACGCACGCGGTGCAGGGCGAATTCGGATGGGCGATCGCGGTGGCTGCCCTACACTTGACTGGATCGTTCACGCTGACGGCGCTCGGCATGTGGACCGCGCGCGCGTGGTTCGCGGCGGCCTGAGCGCGCCGGCACCGGGAGGGTGCGATGGACAGGGTCTTCTTGCGCTTCTATGTGCACGAGCAGCACCGGCTGCACTGGAAGCCGCTATGGGAGTGGTTGCTGGAGGAAGGAAACCGGATGGGCATCGCGGGCGGTTCCGCGTTCCGTGCGATGGCCGGCTTCGGCCGGCATCGGGTGCTGCACGAGGATCGTTTTTTCGAGCTGCAGGGGTCGCTTGCGATCGAGGTCGAATTCATCGCCACCGAGGACGAGGCGCAGCGGTTGCTCGAGCGGCTGTCGCGCGAGAAGGTGCGCTTGTGCTACGCGATGATGCCGGCGCGCTTCGGCGTGATCGACACGCTCGCGGCGCCGCCGGCGCAGGGGCCGGCAGCGTAGCGCCGCGCGTCAGATGCCGAACATCGTCAGCGACACGGCGGCGCGCGTGACGACCATCAGCAGCACCTGCACGATCACGAACAGCAGGATCGGCGACAGGTCGATGCCGCCGAGGTTCGGGATCACGCGGCGCAGCGGGTTCAGGAACGGCGCGGTGAGCTGGTAGAGAATCGGCATGGCCGGCGAGCGCGGATTGAGCCACGACAGCAGCGCCATCAGGATCGTCATCCAGATCACGAGATTGAGCGCCCACTTCACGACGGTGAGCAGCGCCACTGCGACGAGCGTCCCAATCACCGAGGCCGGATCGAAGCCGGCCATCACGACCATCAGCACCACATAGACGAGCGCGGTGAGCAGCGCAGCGACGACGCTCGCCCAGTCGATGCCGCGCACGCCCGCGATCACGTGGCGCAGCGGCAGCACGAGCCAGTTGGTCGCCTGCAGCACGGCCTGCGTGACGGGGTTGTACGGCGGCACGCGGACGGCCTGCATCCAGACGCGCAGGATCAGCGCGGCGCCGAACAGCGTGAAGAGGGTATTGAGCAGAAAACGGGCGATCTCGCCGAACATCGTTGGCATCCTTTTTTTACAGTCGAGTAGCGTGCGGCCGCCAACGCCGGATGGCGGCGCATCGGCCGACACCTTATCACGCCTCGTCGTGCGGCGGGGAGGGGTGCCCGGTCGTGCGCGCGAGCGATGTTTCGACGGCCTGCGCGAGCGCCGGCAGCGCGGCTGGCGGCGCGGCGCGCTGCGCCGCGAGCGCGACCGCGCGGCGGGTCATCAGCGCATACAGCGTCGCGTGATCGCCGCCGCGCGCCTCGAGCAGCGCGAGCTGGCGCTCGACGATGCCGGTGTCGCCGCGCGACACCGGGCCCGCGAGTGCGTTCGCGAGGCCCTTGTCGCGTGCGGTCTCGATCGTGCCGGCGAGCATCGGCAGCAGGGCGCGCAGCGCGGCGGCCTCGTCGAAGCCGAGGCCGCGCCATAGCTCGACCGCTTCCGACAGCCCGCACAGCGCGAAGCTCGCCGCGTAATGCGCGGCCGCGTGATAGAGCATCCGGCCGCCGGCCGGAATCGACAGCGGATGGCAGCCGAGTGCGGCAGCAAGCCGCAGCAGCGTCGCGTGCAGCGCGCCGTCGGCTTCGAGCGTGACCGAGCAGCCGTCGATGCGGGCGAGATCGGCGTCCGTGCCGCCGAACAGGTAGAGCGGATGGAAGCCGCCGGTGGCCGCGCCTTGCCGTCTTGCCGGATCGAGCAATTCGACCGCCGACGCGCCGCTGCAGTGGACGAGCGCCTGGGCCGCCGCGCGCGCCGCGTCGAACCGCAGCGCCGCTGCAGTCGACGCGAGATGGTCGTCGGGCACGGTCAGGAAGATCAGGTCGGCGGCGTCGACCACCTGCTGCGGCGTGTCGACCGCCCGGCAGCCGTCGATGCGCGCGGCGAGTGCCGCGGCCGAGTCCGCCGTGCGGCTCGCGATCGCGACGACCGGAAAGCCGGCCGCCGCGAAACGCCGGGTGACGCAGCGCGCAAGGCGACCGGCGCCGATGAAGCCAAGGCGGGGAGTGTCGGGGAGGGACATGGCGGGCCACGAAGCGAAAACGGAGCAGCCGCCAGTATCGCAGGAATGACAGGGCGGGCGCAGATGGGTGGCGCCAGGGCGGGACGATCTGGACGGCGATGTTCGATGCGGGCGACCGGTCAATGCGCGCCGCGGTTTCGCCACTCGATGACGACCGTCTAATCCGGCCCCAAATTGCCCCAGGCCCGCGTCGCTCTTGAATTGTCGGCGTCTTGTCTCGAATTTGTAATCGTTCATTACGGAAGCGCGCCGGCCGCGCTTACCGGATCCGGTAAGACTGACCGGCCAGCGTGTCGCGATTTCACTGGTCGGACGGAATCGCGCGACCCGCAAGGGGAGTCGTGGGTTCGCGCAGCCCGGCCGCACGCTGGCTGCGCCCGCGTTGAATTGCAATTTGCAACAAATGCGCAATACACGTGGGGCGGGTTTTCGCTACATTGCTTGCATGCGACGTGCATGCCCGCCGTTGCCGACAGGGGCGCACAAATTACCGCTCCAGCAGGAGAATCGAAGTGAAAAAACTCATTCCGTTCATCGCCGCCGCCGCGCTGGGCCTGGGTGCCGCAAGCGCCGCACAGGCCCACGTGTCGATCGGGGTCGGCATTGGTGTCCCGGTCGCACCTGCGTATCCCGTGTATGCAGCGCCGCCGCCTGTGTATTACGCGCCCCCGCCCCCGCCGGTGTATTACGCACCGGCACCGGCGTACTATGCACCGCCCCCCGTGGTTGTCGGTGGCTACTACGGTCGTCCGTACTGGCGTCACGGTTACGGTGGCTGGGGTCACCACGGCTGGCGTCGTTGATGCAATAGTCCGCGCGGCCGCCTGAGCGCACGCGGCAAAACGGCGCAACGTCCCTCGCGGGGCGTTGCGCCGTTTTTCATTTCGGCGGGGCTAGGCGTGCGGCGGTCACACCGCGTGGACGATCAGGTCGCGATAGCCGCCGACGATCACGCTGTACGAGAAATACGCGAACAACAGTGCGGACGCGACGTGGCACGCGCGCATCAGCCCCGCGCCCGCGCGCTTGCGGCCCTGGCTCGCGAGCGTGCACATGAAGAGGGTCCACGCGAGGCCGCCGAGGAAAAAGCCGGACAGGAACACCGACGCCGTCGCCGGCGTGGTCGCGCCGGCTTTCGCGATCAGCGCACCGCCGACCGCCGCGAACCACAGGATCGCGCTCGGCGACGACATCGCGAGCAGCATCCCGCGCACGAAGCTGCGCCGCGCGCTGGCCCGCGGCTGCGGCGTGTCGTTGGCATCGCCTTCGTCGGCGCCACCGGCCGGCGCAAGCGCCTCACGCGCCATCTTCCACGTGAGGAACAGCAGCACCGCACCGCCGCCGATCCAGACGATCCAGCGCACGGCCTCGAATTGCAGCAGCACGGCCATGCCCGCGAGCGCGAGCGCCGCGTAGACGAGATCGCCGACGCACGAGCCGACGCCGAGCCAGAAGCCCGGCCGGAAGCCGTGCGACAGCGTCAGCGACAGCATCGCGACGTTGACGAGGCCGATGTCGAGACACAGCGACAGCGACAGGAAGAATCCGTCGGACATCATCGAGGCGGGGGGGAAGCTCATCGTCGTTCTTGCCGGATACGTTCAACGCGCGGACTTACAGTCCGATCTCCTGCCAGAGGCGGTCGACGCGCGCCTTCACGGCCGCGTCCATCTCGATCGGGCGGCCCCATTCGCGGTTCGTCTCGCCGGGCCACTTGTTGGTCGCGTCGAGCCCCATCTTCGAGCCGAGGCCCGCGACGGGCGACGCGAAATCGAGATAGTCGATCGGCGTGCTGTCGACCATCACGGTGTCGCGCACGGGGTCGACGCGCGTCGTGATCGCCCAGATCACCTCGTTCCAGTCGCGGATGTTCACGTCCTCGTCGACGACCACGATGAACTTCGTATACATGAACTGCCGCAGGAAGCTCCACACGCCGAACATCACGCGCTTCGCATGGCCCGCGTAGCTCTTCTTCATCTGGACGATGGCCATCCGGTAGCTGCAGCCTTCCGGCGGCAGGTAGAAGTCGGTGATCTCGCTGAACTGCTTCTGCAGCAGCGGCACGAACACCTCGTTGAGCGCGACGCCGAGCACGGCCGGCTCGTCGGGCGGCTTGCCCGTGTAGGTCGAGTGATAGATCGCGTCGCGGCGCATCGTGATGCGCTCGACGGTGAACACCGGAAACCACTCCTGCTCGTTGTAGTAGCCGGTGTGGTCGCCGTACGGGCCTTCGAGCGCGTGCTCGTACGCGGCGGACGCGTTGCCGGCCGGACGCGGCGGTGCGCCGGCCGGAGCAGGGGCGGGCGTGCCTTCCTGCGGGTGAATGAAGCCTTCGAGGACGATCTCCGCGCGGGCGGGCACCTGCAGCGTGTCGACGCCGGGCGTCAGGCACTTCGCCAGTTCGGTGCGGCTGCCGCGCAGCAGGCCGGCGAACTGGTACTCGGACAGCGAATCGGGCACCGGTGTCACCGCGCCGAGCGTCGTGGCCGGGTCCGCGCCCAGCACAACCGCGACCGGATACGGCTTGCCCGGGTTCTGCAGTGCGAATTCGCGGAAGTCCAGCGCGCCGCCGCGATGCGCGAGCCAGCGCATGATCAGCTTGTTGCGGCCGATCAGCTGCTGGCGGTAGATGCCGAGGTTCTGGCGCGGCTTGTTCGGCCCGCGCGTGACCGTCAGGCCCCACGTGACGAGCGGCCCCGCGTCGCCGGGCCAGCAGGTCTGGATCGGCAGCTTGTGCAGATCGACGTCGGCGCCTTCCCAGACGATCTCCTGGCACGGCGGCGACGACACCGATTTCGGCGCCATGTCCCACACGGCCTTCGCGAGCGACAGCAGCTTGCCGGCGTCCTTCAGGCTCTTCGGCGGATCCGGCTCCTTCAGTGCGGACAGCAGCCGCCCGACGTCGCGCAGCGAGCCGAGCGCGGCGTCGTCGCCCGCGTCGACGCCCATCCCGAGCGCGACGCGGCGCGGCGTGCCGAACAGGTTGCCGAGCACCGGAAACGCATTGCCGGGCGGGGCGTTGAACAGCAGCGCCGGGCCGCCGGCGCGCAGCACGCGGTCGCACAGCTCGGTCATTTCGAGCACGGGCGACACGGGTTGCGTGACGCGCCGCAGTTCGCCGAGCGCCTCGAGGCGCTGGATGAAATCGCGTAAGTCTTTGTATTTCATGAAGAAGGTCCGGGCCGCCCGCAGAGCGGGCAGCGGTGGGCGGGCGCAGCGGCCGGCTGCGGCCCCGAATCGATCGCCGATTTTACCCGGGCCGCCGCATGCACGCCCGGCGGTGAAAAAAGTCGATCGCGCGCGGAGCCCCTACGGCAGGGGGCTCGCGATCTGAAGGGCGATTCAAAATTACTTTTTGTTATGATTTTGAGATTTCATAGTGTTGACGATCTATAAAACCCTGCTAGAATCCGCTCACATTGGCTGCAGGGTAAAAGGCTTCGAGCCGCCAATCACCGATCTTTGACGCAGCGCGTCACCGTCCGCCGATACCTGCACGGCGTATTCGACGGCTTTAGTAGTAGTCCCAGCCAGCGCTACCACACGCTGGTTTTTTGCGTGGGTGCCACCGCGTATGCCCGCCTCGCCCAATGTGCGAAGGTGCCGGCCCTCTTACACCGTGGCCTCGAACGGTACTTATACCGTTTCCCCGATGCTTGCGCGTCCCAACCAAGGCGTGCGGCATCGTGATTCCGCGGCACGTATTCTGTCTCGCCATCGAGCTGAGCGAGCCGCACGAGTCATGTTCATGGGAGATGATCTGAATGAACGCTTGGTTATCGTGGCGTCCCAATGAGCAGCATGCGCAGATCGTGCGCGACATGCTGCGTCGCGGGACGCGTGTCAGTCACCATTTATTCAGCGTTGTCGGCTGTTTCGCTGTCGCGATCGCACTGGCCCTGTGGCTGCTGCCGACCGTGCGCGGGAACATCGCCGCGAAGCTGATGCCGGTCGTCTCCGCGGCCGTGCAGGCCGGTCCGGCCCGTCTGCTGACCGGTCATCCGCTGCCGAACTTCGCGCCTGCCGGCGCGCAGCCGCAGCAGGAAGATGCCCCCGAACCGGATGCGCTCGCCGTCGGTCTCGACGTCGCACCGGAAACCGCCGCGCAGAACGATGCGTCCGATCCGGCCCGCAACGGCCCGTCGCCCGTCGCGCTCGCGAAACTGATCCCGACCCAGCGGGTTCCGGCCGATGCGCGCGACGATCGTGCGCTCGCGTCGAACCGCGAACAGGCGCTCGTCGCCACCTACCTGTCGCGCCGTTACCGGGTCGCGCAGGAGCCGCTCGGCCAACTCGTCAAGGCTGCGTTCCAGACCGGTCGCGACGTCGGCCTCGATCCGCTGCTGCTGCTGTCCGTGATGGCGATCGAATCGGGCTTCAACCCGTACGCGGAAAGCGGCGTGGGCGCGCAGGGCCTGATGCAGGTCATGTCGAAGGTCCATTCCGACAAGTTCGAATATTTCGGCGGTACCGATACCGCGCTGCAACCGCTCGCGAACCTGCAGGTCGGCGCGCTGGTGCTGAAGGACTGCATCGCCCGCGGCGGCTCGCTCGCGAACGGCCTGCGCATGTACAACGGGTCGACCAACCCGGACGACACCGCCTACGGCTCGAAGGTCATGGCCGAGCGCGCCCGCCTGCGCGACGTCTCGCATGGCCGCAGCGTGCCGTTCAATACGCCGGCCCAGCCGTCGAAGCCGATCGTGACTGCAGCCGCGGCGGCGGCGGCAGGCGGCGGCGCGAAGCGTGTGCACGCGACGCTCGACGCCGCGCAGCCGATCACCGCGAAGGGTGCCGCCGTGCCGAAGGGCGCGCCGCAGCAGGACGACGCAAGCGTCGACACCGCGAAGCAGTCGCACGCCGACCACTCGGAACTCGGCGCGTAACGCCCCGCGGTTCCAGCCGGACCCAAGCAAAAAGGCACCCGATCCGGGTGCCTTTTTCTTTTTGCGCGGCCGCAAGGGCCCGGCGCGCCGGCCGGGACGGGCGGCCGGACGTCAGTGCTGGCCGAACAGTGCTGCCAGCCGCTCGACGGCCTCTTCGAGGCGTGTGTAGGCGGTCGCATAGGACAGCCGGATATAGTCGCGCGGCGCATGGACGCCGAAGTCCATGCCCGGCACCAGCACGACGCCCGCGTCGTGCAGCATCGCCTGCGTGAGCGCCGCGCTGTCGCCGGCCGCCGGATGAGCGACGCCGCCACAGTGCGCGTACACGTAGAACGCGCCGTCTGGCATCACGGGTACCGTGAAGCCGAGCCGTTCGAGCGCCGGCGCGATGAAGTCGCGGCGACGCTTGAATTCGAGGCGGCGCGCTTCGTAGATGTCGAGCGTCGCCGGTTCGAAGCACGCGAGCGCCGCGTGCTGCGCGAGCGCGGACGGGCAGATGAACAGGTTCTGCGACAGTTTTTCGAAGGTGCCGACGAGCGACGGCGGCACGACCAGCCAGCCGAGTCGCCAGCCGGTCATGCTGAAGTACTTCGAGAAGCTGTTCACGGTGACGACATCGTCGCCGAACGACAGCGCCGACACGGGCGCCGCGTCGTAGCTGAGCCCCTGGTAGATCTCGTCGACGATCGTGAAGCCGCCGCGAGCGCGCACGGCTTCGACGATCCGCTTCAGCTCGTCCGGCTCGAGCGACGTGCCCGTCGGATTCGACGGCGACGCGAGCAGCACGCCGCGCGTGCGGCTGCCCCAGCGCGTGCGGACGTCGTCCGCGGTGAGCTGGAAGCGGGCTTCCGGGCCGCTCGGCACGAGCACCGGGCGGCCTTCGGCCGCCGCGACGAAGTGCCGGTTGCACGGATACGACGGGTCGGGCATCAACACCTCGTCGTCGCGGCCGACGAGCGCGAGGCAGGCGAGCAGCAGCGCGGCCGATGCGCCGGCCGTCACGACGATCCGCTCGGGGCTGATCGTGAGGCCGTAGGCGCGTGCATAGTGCGCGGCGATCGCTTCGCGCAGCGGCGCGATGCCGAGCGCGCTCGTGTACTGCGTGACGCCGCGGCGCAACGCGGCCGCGGCCGCCTCGACGACGGGCTCCGGCGCGGTGAAATCCGGTTCGCCGATGCCCATGTGGATAACATCGCGCCCGGAGGACTCGAGCCGCTGTGCCTCCTTCATCAATTCCATCACGTAGAAGGGCTGGATCGCGTCGACGCGTGCGGCGAGCGTGACGAGCGAATCGGCGGTGGTATTCATCGGTCGGGCGGGGCGAGGAAGGGGAGGAAGAATGAAAAACGGGCGCTTGCGCGCCCGTGTACAAACGGAATCAGCCGTTGCGGCGCGCCTGCGTTTCGGCGGGGCGCAGCTTCGCGGCGAGCTTGTCGAGCACGCCGTTGACGTACTTGTAGCCGTCCGAGCCGCCGAACGTCTTCGCGAGTTCGACCGCTTCGTTGATGATCACGCGGTACGGCGTTTCGACATGATGCGTGAGCTCGAACGTCGCGATCAGCAGCACGGCGCGTTCGACCGGCGACAGCTGGTCGACCGGACGGTCCAGCGACGGCGTGAGGGCTTCGATGAGCGTCGCATGCTCGCGAATCACGCCGTGCAGGATGGCGTCGAGCAGCTCCTTGTCGGCCTTGTCGTAACCGAGCGCGCCGCGCAGTTGCGCGTCGATCTCGCCGGGGGCCGCGTTCGACAGCAGCCACTGATACAGGCCCTGCGTCGCCAGCTCGCGCGATTGTCGGCGGGCGCTCTTCTTCATGCGCGCTCCTCTTCGTCTTCTTCGTCTTCTTCTTCGTCCTCGTCGTCGCCGAGCTGGTCGAGCGCCATCGTCAGGTTCGCCATCTCGACCGCGACGCGTGCGGCGTCACGACCCTTTTCGGTCATGCGCGCGACGGCCTGCTCGTCGTTTTCGGTCGTCAGGACCGCGTTCGCGATCGGCAGGTTGAAGTCGAGGCCGATGCGGGTGATGCCCGTGCCGCTTTCGTTCGACACGAGTTCGAAGTGGTACGTCTCGCCGCGGATCACCGCGCCGAGCGCGATCAGTGCGTCGAACTGGCCGCTTTCCGCGAGCTTCTGCAGCGCGAGCGGGATTTCCAGCGCGCCGGGCACCGACACGAGCAGCACGTCTTCACCGGAGACGCCGAGGCGCTCGAGTTCTTCGACGCATGCATCGGCCAGGCCGTTGCAGACGGGTTCGTTGAAGCGGGATTGCACGATGCCGATACGCAGGCCGTCGCCTTCGAGATTCGGTTGGTATTGTCCGATTTCCATGATCTGTCCGTGGTGTGGATGAACGGTTATAGGGCGAAAGCGCCGTGGCGGGTTACGCGTGGGACGCCGGGCAGGACTTGGCTTCGCCGCCGGGCATCGGAATGAAGCCCGTGACTTCGAGGCCGTAGCCGGACATGCTGCCCAGCTTGCGCGGATTCGACAGCACCTGCATCTTGCCGACGCCGACGTCGCGCAGGATCTGCGCGCCGATGCCGAACGTCTTGAAATCGACCGGCCGGCGCTTCAGCGCAGCGGCCTTCTCTTCCTCGTCGAACGCCTTGAAGACGTCGATCAGATGTTCCTTCGTGTCGCCGCAGTTGAGCAGCACGATCACGCCGAGGTCGCGTTCCGCGATGTCGCGCATCGCGGCGTCGAGCGTCCACGAGTGCGTCGAGATGCTCGTCTCGAGCAGGTCGAGGACCGACAGCGGCTCGTGCACGCGCACGGGCGTATCGACGTCCGGCGACGGCGTGCCGCGCACCAGTGCGATGTGTGGCGAGCCGGTCGGCTGGTCGCGGTACAGCACCGCGCGGAACGTGCCGTGCGCGGTCTGCATCGTGCGCTCGGCGATCCGCTCGATGATCGATTCGGTGCGGCTGCGGTAGTGGATCAGGTCGGCGATCGTGCCGATCTTCAGGTTGTGCTCCTTCGCGAACTCGAGCAGGTCGGGCAGACGCGCCATCGTGCCGTCGTCCTTGATGACCTCGCAGATCACCGCGGCCGGCGTGAGCCCGGCGAGCGCGGTGAAGTCGCAGCCGGCCTCGGTGTGGCCGGCGCGCACGAGCACGCCGCCCGGCTGCGCCATGATCGGGAACACGTGGCCCGGCTGCACGATGTGCTCGGGACGCACGTCGTGCGCGACCGCCGTGGCGATCGTGTGTGCGCGGTCGGCGGCCGAGATGCCGGTCGTCACGCCTTCGGCCGCTTCGATGCTGACCGTGAACGCAGTGCCGTACTGGGTGCCGTTGCGGTAAGTCATCAGCGGCAGGTGCAGCTGCTTGCAGCGTTCCTGCGTCAACGTCAGACAAATCAGGCCGCGGCCGTACTTGGCCATGAAGTTGATCGCTTCCGGCGTGACGAATTCGGCGGCGATCACGAGGTCGCCTTCGTTTTCGCGGTCTTCTTCGTCGACCAGGATCACCATCCGGCCGGCTTTCAACTCCGCGATGATGTCGAGCGTGGAGGCGAGCGTCATAAGGGGGCGAGAAAGAGGAAAGTGCGTATTTTACGCCAGCCGGACCGCGTTTCGGCTGGCACCGGCTGCGCGCGGCCGGCGAGCACGCCGGAAAGCGGTGCGACCGCCCGGCGAGGCGGGCCTGCCGGGGCCGCCGCGGCCCGCCCGAGGACGGGCGGCCGCAGGTCGGCCGGGGCGCGGCCGTGCGTCACGCGTGCTCGTTGCGGCCGCCGAGGTAGTCGAGCTTGCCGAGTTCGACGCCGCTGTGGCGCAGGATGTCGTACGCGGTCGTCACGTGGAAGAAGAAGTTGGGCAGCACGAAGTTCAGCAGGTACGACTGGCCGGTGAACTCGATCGGGCCGACGCGCATCTTGAGCACCACCTGGCGCGTTTCGCTGCCGTCGATCTGTGCGGGCTCGAAGCTCTTCAGATAGTCGATCGTCTTCTGGATGCGCGCATTCAGTTCGTCGAACGTCTGCTCGACGTCGGGATAGCTCGGGATGTCGACGCCGGCGAGCCGCGCGGCGCAGCCCTTGGCCGTGTCGGTCGCGATGTACACCTGGCGGACGAGCGGCAGCATGTCCGGATAGAGGCGCGCGCCGATGAACACCGACGGGTCGATCTGCTTCTCGGCCGCATGCGCCTGCGCCTTGCCGAGGATGTGCTGCAGGTTGGTGAGGCCGCGGATGAGGACGGGCAGCGAAGCCTGGTACATCGAGATGGACATGGGACGACTCCTGGAGGAAAAGGGGCAGCCGGTACGCGGCGCACCGTGTGTCGCGGCGCCGAAACCGCTGCCGTTGCATCTTAGCGCGACGCGACGACCCGTGCGCGTCGTTGGCCGTCAGGCCAGGTGTCGGGGCGTACGGGGGGCGGCGAGCGGAAGCGAAAGGCGTGTGTTCGAGCGGCCGCGCAGATCGGCGGCCACTGGTGGACTGACGGCGCGGCGCGAAGCAAAGCAGGGGATGGGCACGACGGACTGTGAGTGCCGGAAAGAGGGGGAAGCGGTAGCGCCCCGACCACGCCGGGCCGAACCGCCAGCCCACAACCGAATGAACGCGAACAATCAGTCCTGATGCACGCCCTGCGATGCCGACAGCATCCGCTCGACATACCGCGCGATCATGTCGATTTCGAGATTGACCTTGTCGCCGGCCTTCACGTGACGCAGCGTCGTGACCTCGACCGTATGCGGGATCAGGTTGATCGAGAATTCGCAGCCGTCCGTGCGATCGTCGACCGTGTTGACGGTCAGGCTCACGCCGTTGACCGTGATCGAGCCCTTGTATGCGAGATAGCGGCCGAGCTCGCGCGGCGCGACGATCCGCAGCTCGTGCGATTCGCCGACCGGCGCGAACCGCGTCACGGTGCCGAGGCCGTCGACGTGGCCCGACACGATGTGCCCGCCGAGGCGGTCGTGCGCGCGCAGCGCCTTCTCGAGGTTCACTTCGCCGGGTTGCGCGAGCCCGACCGTGCGGTTCAGGCTTTCGCGCGACACGTCGACGTCGAAGCCGGTTTCGGTCTTTTCGATGACCGTCATGCACGCGCCCTGGATCGCGATGCTGTCGCCGAGCGCGACATCGGCCAGGTCGAGCCCTCCGGCCTGCACCGTCAACCGCACGCCCGCGTCGGGCGACGCGCCGAGCGGGTTGATCGATTCGATGCGGCCGACGGCCGCGACAATTCCGGTAAACATCGTGACGGCTCCGTTCAGTGGGTGGCGGCAGGCGGCGCGACGCGCGCGAGAATCCGCAGATCGTCGCCGATCCGCTCGACGCTGTGGAACGCGAGCCGCGTGCGCGCGTCGAGGCTCGCCGGCGCGGCGAGGTCGAACATGCCGGCCGCGTCGCTGCCGAGCAGGCTCGGCGCGAGATAGACGAGCAACTCGTCGACGCACTGCTCGCGCAGCAGCGAACCGTTCAGCTTGTGGCCGGCCTCGACGTGCAGTTCGTTGACGCCGCGCGCGCCGAGCGTCGCCAGCATCGCGGGCAGGTCGACCTTGCCGTGCGCATTCGCGAGCGGCACGATTTCCGCGCCGCGCGACTTCAGCACGTTCGCGCGCACTTCGCCGGCCGCATCGAGCCGGCCGCAGAAGATCAGCAGCGGCGCACCTTCGAGCAGGCGCGCGTCGAGCGGCAGATCGAGGCGGCTGTCGACCAGCACGCGCTGCGGCTGGCGCGGCGTGTCGATGCCGCGCACCGTCAGGAGCGGGTTGTCCTCGCGCACCGTGCCGATCCCGGTGAGGATCGCGCATGCACGCGCGCGCCATGCGTGGCCGTCGAGGCGCGCGGCCTCGCCGGTGATCCACTGGCTTTCGCCGGACGGCAGCGCGGTGCGTGCGTCGAGCGACGCGGCCGTCTTCATCCGCACCCACGGGCGGCCGCGCGTCATCCGCGACACGAAGCCGATGTTCAGTTCGCCCGCTTCGTTCGCGAGCAGCCCGCAGCGCACGTCGATGCCCGCGTCGCGCAGCATCCCGAGGCCGCGCCCCGATACCTGCGGGTTCGGGTCCTCCATCGCCGCGACGACCTTCGCGACGCGCGCGTCGATCAGCGCGTTCGCGCACGGCGGCGTGCGGCCGAAGTGGCTGCAAGGCTCGAGCGTCACGTATACGGTGGAGCCGGCGACGTCATGGCCGCGCGCACGCGCGTCCTTCAGCGCCTGCACCTCCGCGTGGTCCTGGCCGGCCGGCTGCGTGAAGCCTTCGCCGATGACGTTGCCGTCCTTGACGATCACGCAGCCGACGCGCGGGTTCGGCGCGGTCGTATACATGCCGCGCGCCGCGAGCGTCAGCGCGCGCTGCATGTGGGCGAAATCGGTATCCGAGAACATGCGCGGTCCCGGGTCAGGCGGCGAGGGCCGCGAATGCGCGGCGCGCGGCCGCGAGCGTCGCGTCGATCACCGCGTCGTCGTGCGTGCTCGACACGAAGCCGGCCTCGTACGCGGACGGCGCGAAGTACACGCCTTCGTCGAGCATCAGGTGGAAGAAGCGATTGAAGCGCTCGGTGTCGCTCTTCGTGACTTCCGCGAAGCTGGTCGGCACGCGCTCGGCGAAGTACAGGCCGAACATCGCGCCGATCGAGTCGGCCGCGAACGGCACGCCGGCCGCGCGCGCTTCGGCCGCGAGGCCATCGGCGAGGCGTTTCGTCTGCGCGGTGAGCGCGTCGTAGAAGCCCGGTGCCTGGATCAGCTGCAGCGTCTTCAGGCCGGCCGCGACCGCGATCGGGTTGCCCGACAGCGTGCCGGCCTGGTACACGCCGCCGAGCGGCGCGAGGTGGGCCATGATGTCGCGGCGGCCGCCGAACGCGGCGGCCGGCATCCCGCCGCCGATCACCTTGCCGAGGCAGGTGAGGTCCGCCGTGATCCCGTAGTGTTGCTGCGCGCCGCCGAGCGCGACGCGGAAACCGCACATCACTTCGTCGAAGATCAGCACGGCGCCGTGCTTCGTGCACAGCGCGCGCAGCGCGTTCAGGAATTCGGGCGTGCCGCGCACGAGGTTCATGTTGCCCGCGACGGGCTCGACGATCACCGCGGCGATTTCATCGCCGAACGCGCCGAACGCTTCTTCCAGCGCGGCGACGTTGTTGTATTCGAGGACGGTCGTGTGCTTCGCGATGTCGGCGGGCACGCCGGCCGACGTCGGGTTGCCGAACGTCAGCAGGCCCGAGCCGGCCTTGACCAGCAGGCTGTCTGCGTGGCCGTGGTAGCAGCCCTCGAACTTGACGATGCGGCTGCGGCCCGTGAAGCCGCGCGCGAGACGCAGCGCGCTCATCGTGGCCTCGGTGCCGCTCGACACCATCCGTACCTGTTCGATCGACGGCACGAGCTTGCAGATTTCCTCGGCGATCTCGATTTCCGCCTCGGTCGGCGCGCCGAACGAGAAGCCGTCGGCGAGCACGTTCTGCACGGCCGACAGCACTTCCGGGTGGACGTGGCCGACGATCATCGGGCCCCACGAGCCGATGTAGTCGATGTACTGCTTGCCGTCGGCATCCCAGAAGTACGGGCCCTGTGCGCGCGAGACGAAGCGCGGCGTGCCGCCGACCGAACGGAAGGCGCGCACCGGCGAGTTGACGCCGCCCGGAATGGTCTTCTGGGCGCGTTCGAAGAGGATCTGATTATTGGACATGAGCGAAACCTGCGAGAGAAGGGTGCGGGGCCTGTGCACGGGCCGCGGCGCCTGGGCGGAACTATCCGTCCGATTGTACCGGAGACGCGCGGGGCGGGCCCGTCGGGCACTCTGCGGCCTTTCGGCGCGTTGGGGGGCAGGCGCGCGCGAACGGCGACGGCGGGCCGGCTCCGGCTCCGGCCCGCTTATCGCGGCGACTTGCGCTTGCCGGTCAACTCGGCCCAGCGTTTCTCCAGCGGGCCTTCGACCATCGGCTTGATCGAGGTGCCGGAACTCTGCGCATCCCAAGTCTGCACCGAGTACGGATGCACGCGCAGCGCGTCGCGCGGGATCACGACTTCCTGGTGGGCGTCCACCAGCCAGTCGTAGACGAAGTCGATGCACAGCCGGTAACCGCGCCGGGTCGCCGGATCGGGCACCTCGTAAGGCGCGCGCGTCACGTAGCCGGAGCCGAACACGCCCTTCGGCTCCTTTGCGACGCGGTGCAGGAACACGCGGTCGCCCGGCAGGATGCCGCGGGCGAAGCCGCAGCCCCACACGTCATGCACGGCCTCGCCGGCCTTCACGCGCGCGGCGACGTCGGGCAGCTCGGGCCACGGCCATTTCTTGGGGCTCCAGATGAGCAGGAAAGCGGTCATCGGTTCGGTCGTCGTGTCGATTTGGTCAGACGAGAAAAACGGCGAGCAGCAAGCTTAATCGAATCCACACGCGAATTCGCACGCGAACTCGCGCGACACCGGCCGTACTGGCGCTTGCCGGCCGTGCGCGGCACACGCGCCGGCGGCACGCGAAAAAGTTGCGCGTACAATCATGGGCCTGAGCGCCGTCCGCGGCGCGGTCTCCCGTCTTCACCGCCACGCGCGCCCCGATGCGCGCGGGCCTCCATTCCGGATACCCATGTCCCACGTCGTCCGGCGCCGGCCCGATGCCCGGCTGATCCTGTTGCTCGGCGCGCTCGCCGCCTGCGGGCCGATTGCCACCGACATGTACCTGCCGAGCCTGCCGTCGATCGCCGCCGGCTTCTCCGTGAGCCCCGGCGCCGCGCAGCGCACGCTGACGAGCTTCATGGCCGGCTTCTCGATCGGCATGCTGCTGTACGGTCCGCTGTCCGATACGTGGGGCCGCCGCCCGGTGCTGCTCGGCGGCATCGCGCTGTTCACGCTCGCGAGCATCGGCTGCTTCGTGTCGGGCTCGATCGACATGCTGATCGTCGTGCGCTTCCTGCAGGCGCTCGGCGCGGGCGCCGCGTCGGTGCTCGCCCGCGCGATCGCGCGCGACGCGCACGAGCCGACCGACGCGGCGAAGGTGCTGTCGATGGTCGCGATCGTCACCGCGGTCGGGCCGCTGCTTGCGCCGCTGATCGGCGGGCAGATCCTGCGTTTCGCCGGCTGGCGCGGCGTGTTCGTCGTGCTGGCCGCGTTCGGCGCACTGTGCGCGGCGACCGCGTACCTGCGCGTGCCCGAAACCTGGCCGAAGGAGCGGCGCAAGAGCGCGGCCGTGCTCGCATCGTTCGCGTCGTACGGGCGCATCCTGTCCGATCCGGTCGCGTGGGGGCACATGCTGTGCGGCGGGATGGCGTTCGCGGCGATGTTCTCGTACATCACCGCGACGCCGTTCGTGTACATCGAGTATTTCCATGTATCGCCGCAGCACTACGGGCTGCTGTTCGGGCTGAACGTCGTCGGGATCATGATCGGCAACTTCGCGAACACGCGGCTCGTCGGCCGCATCGGCTCGCTGCGCCTCATTGCCGCCGCGTCGCTCGTGAGCTGCATCGCGTCGCTCGCGGTCGCGCTCGTCGCGCTGACCGGGTGGGGCGGGCTGTGGTCGATCGTCGTGTGCCTGTTCTTCGTGGTCGGCGTGGTCGGGATCCTTTCCGCGAACTGCACGACCGACCTGATGCATCGCTACCCGCACAACGCGGGCGCGTCGGCGGCCGTGTTCGGTGCGATGCAGCTCGCGCTCGGCGCGCTCGCGAGCGTCGCGATCGGCGCACTCGCGGACGGCACGCCGTTCGCGATGGGCGTGACGATCGGTGTGTCGGGCGTGCTGTGTTTCGCCGGGCGCTACCTCGTGCTGCGCTGGCATGGCCGGCCGGTGAAAGCGGGCGCCTGAGCGGAGGCCGCAATGGCCGCGGCATGAAAAAACGCCACCGCGCGATGCGTCGGTGGCGTTCTTTTTCGGGCGGTCGGAACGCGGCGAGCGCCTGACCGTGTCGAGCGTCAGTCGCGCGCGACGTCCTTCGCCGCCGGCGATGCGCCGTGGCTCAGCCAGTCGAGCACGTCGGCCGTTTCGTCGTCGCTCGCCCGTGCGCGCGCCTGCGCGACGGCCTCCGGCAACTCGCCGTTGGTCGACGCGCGACGGATCGCCACGCCGACCGCGAGAACGTCGATCATCAGCAGATGCAGGATCCGCGAGATCATCGACAACTGCGACTCGCGCATCTCGATGTGGTCGGTCTCGAGCGCGACGGTCGCGCGCTTCGCGAGCGGCGTGTTGCTCGACGTGATCGCGATCACCTTCGCCCCGGCCTGCATCGCGACCTCGAGCACGCGCAGCAGCTCGGGCGCGCGCCCCGACTTCGACACGGCGACGATCACGTCGCCCTTGCCGAGCAACGCGGCCGACGCGGCCTGCATGTACAGGTCGCCGTACGCGATCGTCGGAATCCCGAAGCGGAAGAACTTGTAATGCGCGTCCTGCGCGACGATGTTCGAATTGCCGAGCCCGTAGAACTCGATGCGGCGCGCGCCGTTCAGGATCTCGATCGCATTCTCGACGTGCTCGAAGTTCAGGTGTTCGCGCAGCTGCAGGATCGCGGACACCGTGTTGTCGAGCACCTTCGCGCCGAAGTCGGTGGCCGTGTCGCCGAGATGCACCTGGCTGTGGCTCATCGGAATCGTGCCCGTGAGGCCGGTCGCGAGCTTCAGCTTGAAGTCCGACAAGCCCTGGCAGCCGAGCGAGCGGCAGAAACGGATCACCGTCGGCTGGCTCACGTCCGCCTTGCGCGCGATGTCGACGATCGGGTCGTTGATGATCGAGCGCGGATGGTTCAGCGCGAGATCGGCGACGCGGCGCTCCGCCGGCGTCAGCGCGTCGCGCATCTGGCGGATCCGCTCGAACACCGCCGACGACGCACCGCCCGAACGGTTCGACAACTGCTCCGCGAGAATCGCCGACACGCCGAGGAACGCCGGATATTCGGCGGTGATCAGGTAGGTCGGGATGTTCTGGAGATACTGCGTGAAACGACCCTTCGCCTCGAAGCGCGCGCGGAACGACGAGCGCGTGAACAGTTCGCCGAGCTTCAGCGCGACGCCGCCGCCGATATAGACGCCGCCGAGCGCGCCGAGCGTGAGCGCGATGCTGCCCGCGAACGCGCCGAGAATCCCGCAGAAGCATTCGACCGTCTCGAGCGCGAGCGCTTCGCCCGCATGGGCGCGCTCGACGATCTCGACCGTGTCGACGCTCGCGGCGACGCGCTTCTTGTCGCGCGCGGCGAGCGCACGATAGATGATCTCCATGCCGGGGCCGGCGCACACGCGTTCGAACGACACGTGCGGAAACTTCTTGCGCGCGTACTGCAGCACCAGATCCTCGCGCTCGTCTTGCGGCGCGAACGATGCATGACCGCCTTCGCTGCCGAGCGCAATCCAGCGATCGTCGGCCGGAATCAGGCCGGACACGCCGAGCCCGGTGCCGGGCCCGAGCAGCCCGATCACGCTGTTCTGGCGGCGCGTGCCGCCGCCGATCTGCACGCGTTGCGCATCGGTGAGGCCGGGCAGCGCCATCGCGAGCGCGGTGAAGTCGTTGACGACGAGCAGCGTGTCGAAGCCGAGCGCGCGGCGCGTCGCCTCGATCGAGAAGCTCCAGTCGTGATTGGTCATCGTGACCTGGTCGCCGTCGACCGGGTTCGCGATCGCGATCGCCGCATGGTTCACGCGGCTGATCTTCACGTCCTTCAGATACTTGCGGATCGCGTCGGTGATCGTCGGATAGTCGGCGCCGGGATAGACGCGGATCTGCGTGATCTCGCCCGGGCCGGTTTCCAGCGCGAAACGCGCGTTGGTGCCGCCGACGTCCGCGAGCAGGCGCGGGCCGTCGGCATGCTGGGCCACGACGACAGCCTTACTTTGCGCACCAGTAGACATCGAGCTTGGTCCCCTTGTCGTTGGCCAGGTGGGAAATCGCGTTCTTCTGCAGCGTTGCGGCGGCGGCGTCGAGCACGTCGCGTTTGCGGCTGCCCGCGATCAACAGGAAGAGCCGGTCGACGCGCTTCAGCGCATCGAGTGAAAAGCTCACGCGCGCATGCGGCGCGGCGCCGGGATGCACGGCGACGAAGCGCTCGGGCGTCGTGATCGCATGGTCCCATTCGGGCGCGTCCGCGAAGATCGACGCGGTGTGGCCGTCTTCGCCCATGCCGAGCACGGCGACGGTCGGCACGCGGTAGTCGGTGTTCGCGTTCAGCGCGGCGACGTGCGCATCGAGCGCCGCGCGCGTGTCGACGAGCGGCAGGAAGCGGGCAGGGGCCGCCGCGTGCTGCAGCAGCGTGTCGCGCACGAGCTGCGCGTTGCTGGCCGCGTCGTCCTCCGGCACCCAGCGGTCGTCGACCAGCGTGACGTCGACACCGGCCCAGTCGAGCGCCGCGTGCGACAGCGTTTGCAGGAACGGGCGCGGGCTCGTGCCGCCGGACACCGCGAGCGTCGGGCGCGCGGGGCCGGCGAGCGCGGCGCGCAGCGCCTCGCCCACGGCGCGCGCGAGCGCTTCGCTTTGCGCTTCCTGGGTGTCGAAAGCGTGAATCTCGATCACATCTCCTCCGGACTGCTTTGTCTGTTCAATTCGTGTGAATCGTGGGGCACGTTGCCGCGCGCAAGCGCGCGGCAACGGTTTGCATCAATTTTCTTCTTCGAGCCAGCAGGTGCCGTGCTGCGCGAGCATCGCGCTCGCCGCGGCCGGCCCCCACGTGCCCGCCGCGTACGGCTTCGGCGGCTTCAGCGAGCGCGCCCATTCGTTCAGGATCGGCTCGACCCAGCGCCACGCGGCTTCCTGCTCGTCGCGGCGCACGAACAGGGCGAGGCGGCCGTTGATCACGTCGAGCAGCAGGCGCTGGTAGGCCTCCATCTGCCCTTCCTTGAAGAACTGGTCGAACGCGAGGTCGAGGTGCACGCTCGCGAGGTTCATCCCTTCGCCGGGCTGCTTCGCGAGGCAGTACAGGCGAATCGTCTCGTTCGGCTGCAGCCGGATCACGAGGCGGTTCGCGCCGGCGCGCAGCGCGGTGGGCCCGAGCGCCGAGTGCGGCACCGGACGGAAATTGACGACGATCTCCGCGACGCGATCGGCGAGACGCTTGCCGGTGCGCAGGAAGAACGGCACGCCGGCCCAGCGCCAGTTCTCGATCTCGACCTTCAGCGCGACGAAGGTTTCGGTCTGGCTGTCGGGCTTCACGCCCGGCTCGGTCGCGTAGGCCGGCACCTGCGCGCCCTTGATCACGCCCGCATGATACTGGCCGCGCACCGCGACCTTGCCGATGTCGCGCGGATCGACCGCTTTCAGCGCACGCAGCACGCGCAGCTTCTCGTCGCGCACCGAGTCGGAATCCATCGAGTGCGGCGGCTCCATCGCGACGATCGACAGCAGCTGCAGCAGGTGGTTCTGCACCATGTCGCGCAGCGCGCCCGTATTGTCGTAGAAATCGCCGCGCGCCTCGACGCCAAGCTCCTCGGCGATCGTGATCTGGATGCTCTCGACCCATTCGCGGCGCCACAGCGGCTCGAACAGCGCATTGCCGAAGCGCAGCGCGAGCAGGTTCTGTACCGGCTCTTTCCCGAGGTAGTGGTCGATCCGGTAGATCTGGTCTTCCGCGAAGATCTCGCCGACCGCGTCGTTGATCGCGTTCGACGAGCGCAGGTCGTAGCCGAGCGGCTTCTCGAGCACGATGCGCGCGCCTTCGTTCAGGCCGACCGACGCGAGCGCCTTGCAGATCGGCACGAACAGCGACGGCCCCGTCGCGAGATAGAACACGCGGATGCCGGGCAACTGCGCGACCGCGTCGCGCAGCACGGTGTAGTCCTCCGCGCGGCCGAGGTCGAGCTTCACGTATTCGATGCGCTCGAGGAAGGCGTGCCACGCGCTGTCGTCGAACGCCTTGCCGGCCGCCTTCGCCGCATGCGGCTTCACGTGCGTGTCGACCCATTCGAGATAGCCCGCCCGATCCGATTCGTGCCGCGCGACGGCAACGATCCGGCCGCTTTCCGCGAGCATGTTGCCGCGGTGCGCTTCGAACAGCGCGGGCAGGATCTTGCGCATCGACAGGTCGCCGGTGCCGCCGAAAAGTACGAAGGTAAAGCTGGAATCGGTATGCATGTGTCTCCGCCGGTTGGGGTGCTGGGAAGCGATCCGTAGTGCGATAAAAATATTTTTGACACTGAATTGTAGTTTAACTACAATCCGCCGCAAGGGGTAGCACCTGGGTGAAGAAAAAAAGAAGTGCGGTCGATGAACTGCGCGAGCTTCGCCTTCGGGAACGCCTTGTGCCGAATGTTATCGGACATTGATGGTGCGCATCGTCCGCGCGCCGTCGCCCCGGGCTCGCGCCGCGGCATCGCGGCGGGCCAGAAACACAATGAGGAGACACGCCGTTGAATCTCGATTCACGCTTTCTGTAAGAGCCCGGCCGGTCATCGGCCCCGTACGCTGCACGCGTCCCGCGGCTCGATTTCCCCGTCGTTTATCAAGAAGCCGGTTCCCGGTCAGGGAACTTCACGAGTTGATTCAGTCTGGAGGAGATAAGTAATGAAAGTTCGCTCGATCATGGGCGCGCTCTGCGCCGCGGGTCTGATGGCTGGCGCCGTGGCGGCGCAGGCGGCCGAGAACGTAACGGTGCTGCACTGGTGGACCTCGGGCGGCGAGTCGAAGGCCGTCGGCGTGCTGAAGGACGACCTCCAGAAGCAGGGCTACGTGTGGAAGGACTTCGCGGTCGCGGGCGGCGCGGGCGCGGCGGCCATGACCGCGCTGAAGACCAAGGTGATCAGCGGCGACTCCCCGTCGGCCGCGCAGATCAAGGGCCCGCTGATCCAGGACTGGGCCGACCAGGGCGTGCTCGTCAATATCGATTCCGCTGCCGGCGACTGGAAGCAGAACCTGCCGCCGGAAATCGACAAGATCATCAAGTACAAGGGCCATACCGTCGCCGCGCCGTTCTCGGTGCACCGCGTGAACTGGCTCTATATCAACAAGGCCGCGCTCGACAAGATCGGCGCGAAGGTGCCGACCACCTGGCCCGAGTTCTTCGCGGTGGCCGACAAGCTGAAGGCCGCGGGCATCCAGCCGGTCGCGATGGGCGGCCAGCCATGGCAGGACCTGACGCTGTGGGAAGACGTCGTGCTGTCGCAAGGCCCGGCGTTCTACAAGAAGGCGCTCGTCGATCTCGACCCGGCCACGCTGAGCTCGCCGCAGATGCTGTCGGTGTTCGACACGGTGCGCAAGATCCAGGGCTACTTCGACACCGGCCGCAACGGCCGTGACTGGAACCTCGCGACCGCGATGGTGATCAACGGCAAGGCCGGCATGCAGTTCATGGGCGACTGGGCGAAGGGCGAGTTCGAGAACGCCGGCAAGAAGGCCGGCAAGGACTATATCTGCGCACCGGTGCCCGGTACGGCGAATTCGTACACGTTCAACGTCGACTCGTTCGTGTTCTTCCAGCAGAAGGGCCAGAAGGACGCGACGCCGGGCCAGGTCGCCCTCGCGAAGACCATCATGACGCCGGCCTTCCAGGAGCAGTTCAGCCTGCTGAAGGGTTCGGTGCCGGTACGCCTCGGCGTGAAGATGGACAAGTTCGACGACTGCGCGAAGAAGTCGTATGCCGACGAGCAGACCGCGATCAAGTCGGGCGGCTTCGTGCCGTCGCTCGCGCACGGGATGGCGCAGGGCGACGCGACGGCCGGCGCGATCACCGACGTCGTGACGAAGTTCATGAACTCGCAGCAGGATTCGAAGAGCGCGGTCGCCGCGCTCGCGAAAGCCGCGAAGGTGAAGTAAGGCGCAACGGGCGCCCGGCCGGAAACGCATCGTCGGCCGGGCGTTTTTGCATGTGCAGCAAACGGGCTCGCCCGCGGGCCCGCGCCGTACCCGGCGCCGGCCCGGCCTGCGCCGCCCTCGTTCCAGGAGTCGAATCAAGTGGCTGCCCCTCTTAGCGGAAACGGATCCGGCACTGCCGTCGCACGGCGCACGTCGCCGATGTCGGCTTTCGCCGATCGCTGGATTCCGAAGCTCGTGCTCGCGCCGAGCCTCGCGATCGCCGTCGTGTTCATCTACGGCTTCATCCTGATTACCGGCTATCTGTCGCTGACCAACTCGCGGCTGTTGCCGAACTACGAATTCGACGGCTTCGGCCGTTACTCGGACCTGTTCCAGAACGACGTGTGGTGGACCTCCGCCGCGAACCTCGGCTGGTTCGGGATTCCGTTCATCGCGATCTGCGTCGCGCTCGGGCTGTTCCTCGCGATCCTGCTCGACCAGCGAATCCGCAACGAAGGCGCGCTGCGCGCGATCTTCCTGTACCCGATGGCGCTGTCGTTCATCGTCACGGGCACCGCGTGGCAGTGGATCCTGAACCCGGGCCTCGGCCTGGAGAAGGTGATGCACGACTGGGGCTGGACGAGCTTCTCGTTCGGCTGGCTCGACGATCCGGACAAGGCGATCTTCTGTGTCGTGATCGCCGCCGTGTGGCAGTCGACCGGCTTCGTGATGGCGCTGTTCCTCGCCGGGTTGCGCGGCGTCGACGCCGAGATCTTCAAGGCCGCGCAGGTCGACGGCGCGACGCTGCCGACCATCTACCGCAAGATCGTGATCCCGAGCATGCGCCCGGTGTTCTTCTCGGTGCTGCTGATCCTCTGTCACATCACGATCAAGACCTTCGACCTGGTCGTCGCGCTGACGGCGGGCGGCCCCGGCACGTCGTCGTCGCTGCCGGCCATGTTCATGTACACGTTTTCGTTCAACCGCGGCCAGCTCGGGCTCGGCGCGGCGTCGTCGGTGATGATGCTCGCGACCGTGGTCGCGGTGCTGGTGCCGCTGATGTATATGGAATCGAGGAGCACCCGCAATGCAGCCTAAGATGACGATCAGCCGGGCAGTGATCTATGCGGCGCTGATCCTGTTCGCGCTGTATTTCCTGTTCCCGATCTACGTGATGCTGTCGACGTCGTTCAAGGACCTCGACCAGCTGCGCACCGGCAACCTGCTGACGCCGCCGACGCACTGGACCTTCGATCCGTGGGTGAAGGCGTGGAGAGGCGCGTGTACCGGCGTGCGCTGCGACGGGATGAAGCCGTTCTTCCTGAATTCGCTGCAGATGGTGATTCCGGCCGTGCTGATCTCGTCGCTGATCGGCGCGTTCAACGGCTACGTGCTCACGCACTGGCGCTTTCGCGGCGCGGATGCGCTGTTCACGATGATGCTGGTCGGCTGCTTCATTCCGTTCCAGGTGATCCTGCTGCCGATGGCGCGCCTGCAGGGGATGCTCGGCCTCGCGAATACCATTCCGGGCCTGGTGTTCGTGCACGTCGTGTACGGCATCGCGTTCACGACGATGTTCTTCCGCAACTTCTACGTGAGTGTGCCGGCCGAGCTCGTGAAGGCCGCACGCATCGACGGCGCGGGCTTCTTCACGATCTTCACGAAGATCCTGCTGCCCGTGTCGCTGCCGATCTTCATGGTGTGCCTGATCTGGCAATTCACGCAGATCTGGAACGACTTCCTGTTCGGGATCGTGTTCTCCGGCGTCGATTCGATGCCGATCACGGTTGCGCTGAACAACCTCGTCAACACGTCGACGGGCGTGAAGGAGTACAACGTCGACATGGCAGGCGCGATCATCGCCGCGCTGCCGACACTGCTCGTCTACGTGGTCGCCGGCCGCTACTTCGTGCGCGGGCTGACGGCGGGCGCGGTGAAGGGGTAAGCGCGGTTTCATCCGATACGACGAACCGGCCGCGCGCGATGCGCGGCGCATCGAAACGAACCCGACGCGGCGCCGCAGTGCGCCGCGCGAGACGAGACAGAGGATTCAGAGCATGGCAAGCCTTTCCATCCGTGACGTGTACAAGACCTACCCGAACGGGGTGCCGGTCCTGAAGGGTGTCGACATCGAGATCGAGGACGGACAGTTCCTGATCCTGGTCGGCGGGTCGGGCTGCGGGAAGTCGACGCTGCTCAACATGATCGCCGGCCTCGAGACCGTGACGAGCGGCGAGATCTGCATCGACGGCAAGGTCGTCAACGACCTGTCGCCGAAGGATCGCGACATCGCGATGGTGTTCCAGTCGTACGCGCTGTATCCGTCGATGACGGTGCGCGAGAACATCTCGTTCGGCCTGAACATCCGCAAGGTGCCCAAGAGCGAGCAGCAGCAGATCGTCGAGCGCGTGTCGGCGATGCTGCAGATCCAGCACCTGCTCGACCGCAAGCCGGGCCAGCTGTCGGGCGGCCAGCGCCAGCGCGTCGCGATGGGCCGCGCACTGGCGCGCGATCCGTCGCTGTTCCTGTTCGACGAGCCGCTGTCGAACCTCGACGCGAAGCTGCGCATCGAGATGCGCGCCGAAATCAAGCTGCTGCATCAGCGCCTTGGCACGACAATCGTCTACGTGACGCACGACCAGATCGAGGCCATGACGCTCGGCGACCGGATCGCGGTGATGAAGGACGGTGTGGTCCAGCAGTTCGGCGCGCCGCAGGACATCTACGATTCGCCGTCGAACCTGTTCGTCGCGGGCTTCATCGGCGCGCCGCCGATGAACTTCATCAACGGCAAGCTGGTCGAGCAGGGCAGCGGGATCGCGCTCGAGATCGACACGGGCGTCAAGCGCGGCGCGCTCAACCTGCCGTTCGATGGCCAGCTGAAGTCGCACGTCGGCCGCGAGGTAATCCTCGGCCTGCGTCCGGAGCGCATCACCGACGTGCGCCACGCGCATAACGGCGACGCGTCGCACCTGCAGCCGTTCGACGTGCGCGTCGACGTGACCGAGCCGACCGGCCCGGACACGCACGTGTTCGCGCAGGTCAACGGCAAGCGGATCGTGAGCCGCGTGCATCCGGCCGCGAACCCGCAGCCCGACCAGACGCTGTCGCTGCTGTTCGACGTGTCGAAGGCGGTGCTGTTCGATCCGGTGTCGGAAGAGCGGATTGCGTGAGGCGGCGCTTGCGCTGAATGAAAGAGAAGGGGCCGTCTTGAACGGCCCCTTTCGTTTTTGCGTGTGGCGATGCGCGGCGGCGTCAGTGCGGCAACCGCACGTCGAACTTGAACGTCGCGAGCCGCGCGACGAGGATGAAGCCGGTCGCGAGCAGCACGCTGTACACCGAGTCGAACTGCAGCCACGCGAGCAGCAGGTAGAACCAGCAGCCGACGAACGCGCAGGTCGCGTACGGCCGCGAATCGCGCAGGATCAGCGGGATGTCGTTGCACAGCACGTCGCGGATGATGCCCCCGACCACGCCGGTGATCACGCCCATCATCACCGCGATGAAGCGCGGCATCTCGGCATCGAGCGCGATCGCGGTGCCCGAGATGCTGAAGATGCCGAGCCCGATCGCATCGGCCACCAGCAGCAGCCGCTCGGCCGACAGCCGCGACAGCATCCGCAGCACGAACGGTG
Organism: Burkholderia sp. B21-005; assembly: GCF_020843965.1. Classification (NCBI taxonomy): domain Bacteria; kingdom Pseudomonadati; phylum Pseudomonadota; class Betaproteobacteria; order Burkholderiales; family Burkholderiaceae; genus Burkholderia; species Burkholderia sp. B21-005. The sequence goes on from NZ_CP086301.1 coordinate 942,294, forward strand.
CGAACAACGCGAGCACGAAGATCGCGATCACGTAGTCGTCGTGGATGACCCAGTAGAACGGCCGGCGTTCGAGCAGGATGTCGCGCAGCGTGCCGCCGCCGAACGCGGTGGCAAGCGCGACGACGAACGTGCCGACCGAGTCGAGACGGTTCTTGCGCGCCTCGATGAAGCCCGAGATCGCGAAGGCGAGCGTCGCGATCGCTTCCAGGATCGAGATCGCGAGCGTCAGCCTAGGATGCGGCACGCGGCCCCCGATCGGCGGGCGCCGGCAGCGGCTGCAGCAGCACGAGCACCGCGCCCGCGCCGCCGTCGTGGCTGCGCGCCTCGCAGAACGCGATCACTTCTTCCTTCTGCACGAGCCACGCGCGCACCTTGCCTTTCAGCACGGGCTCCTTGCCGATCGAGCCGAGCCCCTTGCCGTGGATCACGCGCAGGCAGCGCAGCCCCTTCTTGCCGGCTTCGCGGATGAATTCCGCGAGCGCGTCGCGCGCCTCGTCGCGCCGCATCCCGTGCAGGTCGAGCTGCGCCTGCACGATCCACGCGCCGCTGCGCAGCTTGCGCACGACCTCGCGGCTGATGCCGGGGCGGTGGTAGTACAGCGATTCGTCGCTGTCGAGCAGCGTCTCGGGATCGAATTCGTCGGACAGCGTCGCGTTCAGCACGTCTTCCTCGTCGCGCTGCGTCTGCTTCGGCACCGGGTCGGGGGGCATGCGGCCGGGCTTCGCGCGCGGCGGCGCGTTCAGCGGCTGGATCGCGCCGATTTCGTTGCGGAACAGGTTCGCGTCGGCTTCCGCCTGGCGCGCGACCTTCGCGGTTTCGACGCGGGCGCGCTCGCGGCGGTCGGCTTCGCCTTGCAGCGACTTGCGCAGCGCGCCGAGGCCGGCAAGGCCCTGGCCGCGCAACGCGGCGGCATCAGGCGCCGGCGGTGGCGCGGCGGGCGCCGGGTTCGCGGGACGGGAGGCGATCTGCCGCTTCGCGGGATCGCTCGGATGGGGCTGGTTCTTCGCCATGATTCGGTAACCGGGCAGGCGCGTTCGGACGCGCGGGCACAAAAAAGCCGCTGCACGGCGGCAGCGGCTTTCCGGTCAAGCCCGCTTCGCGGCAGCGGACGCCATTGTAGCGCCCGGCGGCCGAACGCTTGACGCTTACTTCTTGTCGTGCAGGCTTTCGAGGTAGCGCTGTGCGTCGAGCGCGGCCATGCAGCCCGTGCCGGCGCTCGTGATCGCCTGGCGGTACACGTTGTCCTGCACGTCGCCGGCGGCGAACACGCCCGGCACGCTGGTCGACGTCGCGTTGCCGTGCAGGCCGCTCTTCGTCAGGATGTAGCCGTCCTTCATCTCGAGCTGGCCCTGGAACAGGTCGGTGTTCGGCTTGTGGCCGATCGCGACGAACACGCCTTGCACGTTGAGATCCTGCGTCGCGCCGGTCTTCACGTTCTTGATGCGCAGGCCCGTGACGCCCGACTGCTCGCCCGTCACTTCGTCGAGCACGTGATCCCACTTGATGTCGACGACGCCTTCCTTTTCCTTCTCCAGCAGGCGGTCGATCAGGATCGGCTCGGCGCGGAACTTGTCGCGGCGGTGAATCACTGTGACCTTCTTCGCGATGCCCGTCAGGTAGAGCGCTTCCTCGACGGCTGTGTTGCCGCCGCCGATCACCGCGACTTCCTGGTTGCGATAGAAGAAGCCGTCGCAGGTCGCGCAGGCCGACACGCCCTTGCCCATGAAGGCTTCCTCGGACGGCAGGCCGAGATACTGCGCGGACGCGCCGGTCGCGATGATCAGCGAGTCGCACGTGTATTCGCCCGAATCGCCGATCAGCCGGATCGGCTGTTCGTGCAGTTTCGCGGTGTGGATGTGGTCGAATACGATTTCGGTGTTGAAGCGCTCGGCGTGCTCCTGGAAGCGCGCCATCAGTTCCGGGCCTTGCACGCCCTTTGCGTCCGCCGGCCAGTTTTCGACGTCGGTCGTCGTCATCAGCTGGCCGCCCTGCGCGATGCCGGTGACCAGCACCGGGGACAGGTTGGCGCGTGCCGCGTAGACGGCAGCCGTGTAGCCGGCGGGGCCGGAACCGAGAATCAGGACTTTGGCGTGTTTGGGCGTGGACATGTGCGAATCCGTAAAAGGCGGCCGCGGCGGGCGGGATAAGGCTCGCCGGACGGTCTGGGTTGACCGGGATGCCGTCATAGATGGGTATCAGACGCGCATTATAAAGGCCCCGTTGCTGCACTGCCGAACGAGAGTTTCAATCGTGGCGATAGCGTTTCCCGGCGGCCGGCTCGCGGCGCGGCGGGGCTGCGGGGGCCGGCAGGGTGGAGCACGGCTGCCGTTGCCCGTGGCGGCGCATTGCCGCGGGCGGGCGCCATGGGCTGGCGCCGGACGGTCCGGATCGCGTGTGCGGTGTGTGCTTCAGGTACCCGGCCCTCTTATGTAACCGTCATTTACACTTGACGGCCCGGTGCAGCGTTTACAATAAGCGCGATCGAACGACAGGCGGGCCCGCGGCCCGTCCTCTTTATACGGATTCATGGCAAAAGCTCCTTATTCCGCCCAGGCACAGGCGTTGCCGCACCGGATGTCGAAGCTCCTCACGGAGATCCGCTGGATTCTCCAGGTCGCGCTCTGCGCTTTTCTGGTGATGGCCCTGTTGAGCTACAGCCGGCGCGATCCGAGCTGGACGCACGCAGCCCAGGTGGACCACATCTCGAACTGGGCCGGCCGCGTGGGCGCATGGACGGCCGACATCATCCTGCTGCTGTTCGGCCTGTCGGCCTACTGGCTGATCGTGCCGCTCGGACGGCGCATCGCGGTCAACTACCGGCGCATCACGCGTCACGAGGCGGTCGTCGACGAACCCGAGCGGCCGATCGGCTGGCTCACCGAGATCTTCGCGTTCGTGCTCGTCGTGCTCGCGTGCGACGGCATCGAGGCGCTGCGGATGTGGTCGCTGAAGGTGCAGTTGCCGCGCGCGCCGGGTGGCGTGATCGGCGAGGCCGTGGCGGGCGCGATGTCGCACGCGTTCGGCTTCACCGGCGGCACGCTGCTGCTCTTGATCGCGCTCGCGATCGGCCTGTCGCTGTATTTCCGCTTCTCGTGGCTGTCGGTCGCCGAGCGCGTCGGCGGTGCGATCCTGTCCGCCGTCAACGTCGCGAAACTGCGCCGCGAGGCCGAGCGCGACCGCAAGCTCGGCGAGGCCGCGGCCGTGCGCCGCGAAGGCAAGGTCGAGGAGGAGCGCGTGCGCATCGAGGATCACGAGCCCGTGACGATCGTGCCGCCGGTCGTCACGCCGGCAAAGTCCGAGCGTGTCGAGCGCGAGCGCCAGGTGCCGCTTTTCACCGACCTGCCGGGCGATTCGACGCTGCCGCCGGTGTCGCTGCTCGATCCCGCGCCCAAGACGCAGGAAGCGATTTCCGCCGATACGCTCGAATTCACGTCGCGGCTGATCGAGAAGAAGCTGAAGGACTTCGGCGTCGAGGCGAGCGTCGTCGCCGCGTATCCGGGCCCGGTCGTCACGCGCTACGAGATCGAGCCGGCCACCGGCGTGAAGGGCAGCCAGATCGTCAACCTCGCGAAGGATCTCGCGCGTTCGCTGTCGCTCGTGTCGATCCGCGTGGTCGAGACGATCCCCGGCAAGAACTACATGGCGCTCGAGCTGCCGAACCAGCGCCGCCAGACGGTGCACCTGTCCGAGATCATCGGCTCGGAAGTCTATGCGGCCGCGTCGTCGGCGCTGACCCTGAGCCTCGGCAAGGACATCGGCGGCAAGCCGGTGTGCGCGGATCTCGCGAAGATGCCGCACTTGCTGGTCGCGGGCACGACCGGTTCGGGCAAGTCGGTCGGGATCAACGCAATGATCCTGTCGCTGCTGTACAAGGCGACCGCCGAGCAGGTGCGCCTGATCCTGATCGATCCGAAGATGCTCGAAATGAGCGTCTACGAAGGCATTCCGCACCTGCTGTGCCCGGTCGTCACCGACATGCGCCAGGCTGGCCATGCGCTGAACTGGACGGTCGCGGAGATGGAGCGCCGCTACAAGCTGATGAGCAAGCTCGGCGTGCGCAACCTCGCCGGCTACAACAACAAGATCGACGACGCGGCGAAGCGCGAGGAAAAGATTCCGAATCCGTTCAGCCTGACGCCGGACGATCCTGAGCCGCTTGGCCGCCTGCCGAACATCGTCGTCGTGATCGACGAGCTCGCCGACCTGATGATGGTCGTCGGCAAGAAGGTCGAGGAGCTGATCGCGCGGATCGCGCAGAAGGCGCGCGCGGCGGGCATCCACCTGATCCTCGCGACGCAGCGTCCGTCCGTCGACGTGATCACCGGGCTGATCAAGGCGAACGTGCCGACGCGGATCGCGTTCCAGGTGTCGTCGAAGATCGACTCGCGCACGATTCTCGATCAGATGGGCGCCGAATCGCTGCTCGGGATGGGCGACATGCTGTACCTGCCGCCGGGCAGCGGGCTGCCCGTGCGCGTGCACGGCGCGTTCGTCGCCGATGACGAAGTGCATCGCGTCGTCGAGAAGCTCAAGGAGCACGGCGAGCCGAACTACGTCGAAGGGCTGCTCGAAGGCGGCACCGCCGACGGCGACGAGGGTTCGGCAGGCGCGGGAACCGGCGAAGGCGGCGGCGAGTCTGATCCGCTGTACGACCAGGCGGTCGAGATCGTCATCAAGAACCGCCGCGCGTCGATTTCGCTCGTGCAGCGCCATCTGCGGATCGGCTATAACCGCGCGGCGCGGCTGCTCGAACAGATGGAACAGTCGGGGCTCGTGTCGACGATGTCGTCGAGCGGCAACCGCGAAATTCTTGTGCCGGCGCGCGACGCGGAATGAGTCCGCGGCGCCCGCGGCGCCGGCCACCCACGGAGAAAACCGCAATATGCAGCAACATTCGTTCGCATTGTCCCTTCGTTCTACGCGGCGCTGGCTCGGCGCGGCGCTCGCCGGCGCATCGCTGATGCTCGCGGCGACGCACGCGTTCGCGGGCGGCACCGAGCAACTGAAGGCCTTCGTGTCGCAGGTCCATTCGGCGAAGGGCGAATTCACGCAGCAGATCGTCAAGGCGCCGAGCAAGGGCGCGAGCGCCGCGCAGGTCGCGCCGAAGCCGAACGACAATTCGAGCGGCACGTTCGTGTTCTCGCGCCCGGGCAAGTTCATCTGGACGTACCAGAAGCCGTACCAGCAGGTGCTGCAGGCCGACGGCGACAAGCTCTACGTGTACGACCGCGACCTGAACCAGGTCACCGAGCGCAAGCTGAACGGCGCGCTGGGCGCGAGCCCGGCCGCGATCCTGTTCGGCAGCAACGATCTCGACAAGAACTACACGCTGCGCGATGCAGGCGAGAAGGGTGGGATCGACTGGCTCGAGATGTTGCCGAAGGCGCAGGACACGCAGTTCCAGCGGATCGGCATCGGTTTCCGCAACGGCACGCTCGCCGCGATGGAACTGCACGACGTGTTCGGCAACGTCACGCTGCTCACGTTCACGAACATCCAGACGAATCCGCCGCTGAAGGGCGATACGTTCAAGTTCGTCGTGCCGAAGGGCGCGGACGTGATCAACGGCTGAGCGGCGTCGCACCGTTGTCCCGACACGGGCCTGCCGGCAACGGCAGGCCCGTGTTGTTTACGGGCGCGGGCACCAGACGCGGGCACCAGACGCGGGCACCAGACGCGGGCACCAGACGCGGGTACCAGGCGCGGGCACCAGGCGCGGGCACCGGACGCGGCCACCAGGTGCGGGCCCGGCGGCGCAGTCGCGCGGCTGTCATAATATCGGGTCCTGCGGCCCGTTCGGCCGCCATTGTCTGATCTGGAGCGAGGGTTCATGTCCGACCTGTTTCAAGTCGAGCCGCGCCGGCCGCTCGCCGAGGCGCTGCGGCCCAAGACGCTCGCCGAGGTGATCGGCCAGACGCACCTGCTGGGCGAAGGCAAGCCGTTGCGGCTCGCGTTCGAATCCGGCAAGCCGCATTCGATGATCCTGTGGGGGCCGCCCGGCGTCGGCAAGACGACGCTCGCGCGCCTCACCGCGCTCGCCTTCGACTGCGAATTCATCGCGCTGTCCGCGGTGCTCGGCGGCGTGAAGGACATCCGCGAGTCGATGGAGCAGGCGAGGGACACGCTCAACCGCACCGGCCGCCACACGATCCTGTTCGTCGACGAAATTCACCGCTTCAACAAGGGGCAGCAGGATGCGCTGCTGCCGTTCGTCGAATCGGGGCTCGTGACCTTCATCGGCGCGACGACCGAGAATCCGAGCTTCGAAGTCAACTCGGCGCTGCTGTCGCGCGCCCAGGTGTACGTGCTGCAGTCGCTGAACGACGACGAGATGCGTCAGTTGCTCAAGCGTGCACAGGAAATCGCGCTCGACGGCCTCGCGTTCGAGGACAAGGCGGTCGATACGCTCATCGGTTACGCGGACGGCGACGCGCGGCGCTTCCTCAACCTGCTCGAGCAGGCGCAGACGGCCGCCTCGTCCGCCCGAATCACGACCATCGATGCCGATTTCGTCAGCAGCGCGATGACGCTGAACGCGCGGCGCTTCGACAAGGGCGGCGACAATTTCTACGACCAGATCTCGGCGCTGCACAAGTCGGTGCGCGGTTCGAGCCCGGACGGCGCGCTGTACTGGTTCTGCCGGATGATCGACGGCGGCGCGGATCCGAAATATCTCGCGCGGCGGATCGTGCGGATGGCGTGGGAAGACATCGGCCTGGCCGACCCGCGCGCGCTGCAGATGGCGAACGACGCGGCCGCAACCTACGAGCGGCTCGGCTCCCCCGAAGGCGAGCTGGCGCTCGGGCAGGCGGTGATCTATCTCGCGTGCGCGGCCAAGAGCAACGCGGGCTACAACGCGTTCAACCAGGCGATGGCGTTCGTGAAGCAGGACAAGTCGCGCGAGGTGCCCGTGCATCTGCGCAATGCGCCGACCAAGCTGATGAAGGAACTCGGCTACGGTCATGCGTATCGCTACGCGCACGACGAACCGAACGCCTATGCGGCCGGCGAGACCTACCTGCCGGAAGGCATGCGCGAGCCGCGCTGGTACAAGCCGGTGCCGCGCGGGCTCGAATCGAAGATCGCCGACAAACTCGCGTGGCTGCGCGAGCTCGACCGCGAGGCCGGCAAGAAGGACTGACCGGCCACACGCGGCGGCGGGCGCTGCGCCGGGTGCGTCAGCGCTTGCGGCCCGGCTGCTTCTTCCAGTACTCGAACGGCTCCGCGTGGCATTCGATGTCGAGTTCGGCGACCCGTGCGTGCAGGCGCTCCTGCGCATCGGCGATCGCGAGGTTGTAGATCGCCGGCGCGATTTCCTCGACGAAGAAGTGCAGCAGCGCGCCGGCCTGGATGTTGCCGATCGGCTCGTCCATGTTTTCTGTGAAATAGCGTTGCAGCGACGCGATCGCGCGGTCGCGCACATCCTTGTCCAGTTCGATGGCCATCGGGTTCCTTGAGTTGCGGTGACGGGCGGCAGGTGTTTCGTTCGATGCGTTGCCGCGGGCGGGCGCGGGCGTTTCGCGATTCCGCAGCGGTTCGAAGCCGTGCGACTCGCCGGCTGCCGAGCGGCGGAACGGCAATGCGATACTGCCATGGCCATCGCACCACGGTCATCGCCCGTTTGAGGCATTGTCCGTTCGTCCAGTGCCGTGGCGACCGCGCGGTGCGTTAGAATTCCCGTCTTACACAACGATTTCCCAAGTCCTCCCATGCTCGACATCCAGTTGCTGCGCAAAGACCTCGACGGCGTCGCGAAGCGCCTCGCCGATCGCGGCTACACCCTCGACGTCGCCGCGTTTTCCGCCCTCGAAGCGGAACGCCGCGCGATCCAGACCCGTACCGAAGAGCTCCAGGCGCGCCGCAACAGCCTGTCGAAGCAGATCGGCGCGATGAAGGGGAAGGGCGAGGACACGTCGGCCGTGATGGCCGAAGTCGGCGGGATCGGCGACGAGATGAAGGCGTCGGAGGCCAAGCTCGGCGAGATCCAGACGCGCCTGTCCGACCTGATGCTGGGCATGCCGAACGTCGCGCACGAAAGCGTGCCGGTCGGCAAGGACGAGGCCGACAACGTCGAGGTGCGCCGCTGGGGCGCGCCGCGCCAGTTCGACTTCGAGGTGAAGGATCACGTTGACGTCGGCACGCCGCTCGGTCTCGATTTCGAAACCGGCGCGAAGCTCGCCGGCGCACGCTTCACGATGCTGCGCGGCTCGATCGCACGCCTGCACCGCGCGCTCGCGCAGTTCATGATCGACACGCACACGCTGCAGCACGGCTACAGCGAGACGTACACGCCGTACATCGTGAATCCCGAGATCCTGTACGGCACGGGCCAGCTGCCGAAGTTCGCGGACGACATGTTCCGCGTCGAGAAGGGCGGCGGCGAGAACACGATCACGCAATACCTGATCTCGACGTCCGAGATTTCGCTGACGAACACCGTGCGCGAATCGATCGTCGAAGGCTCCGCGCTGCCGATCAAGCTGACCGCGCATTCGCCGTGCTTCCGCTCGGAAGCCGGCTCGTACGGCCGCGACACGCGCGGGATGATCCGCCAGCACCAGTTCGACAAGGTCGAGATGGTGCAGGTCGTCGCGCCGGACGCATCGTACGCGGCGCTCGACGAGATGGTCGGCCACGCGGAAGCGATCCTGCAGAAGCTCGGCCTGCCGTACCGCGTGATGGCGCTGTGCACCGGCGACATGGGTTTCTCGGCCGCGAAGACGTTCGACCTCGAAGTGTGGCTGCCCGCGCAGAACACCTATCGCGAGATCTCGAGCTGCTCGAATACCGAGGCGTTCCAGGCGCGCCGGATGCAGGCGCGTTTCCGCAATGCGCAGGGCAAGCCGGAACTCGTGCATACGCTGAATGGCTCGGGCCTCGCGGTCGGACGCACGCTCGTCGCGGTGCTCGAGAACTATCAGAATGCCGACGGTTCGGTCACGGTGCCGGAAGCACTGCGTCCGTACATGGGCGGCATGGAACGCATCGACGCGCCAGCGCAGGCGTCGTAACGCGGCCTTCAAACCCCTCGCAAAAAATTTGCAGAAAGGGCTTGTCAGCCAGGAATCGATCGTCTTATAATCTTTTTCTCGCGGAAACGACCAGCCGTGAGATGTAGCAAGGAAGGAGAGGTGGCAGAGTGGTCGAATGTACCTGACTCGAAATCAGGCGTACGGTTTCCCCGTACCGTGGGTTCGAATCCCACCCTCTCCGCCAAAATACGAAGCCCCGTGATCCGAAAGGATCACGGGGTTTTTCGTTTTGGGTCGCCCGGTCATGAGCGAGGCTGCGTCGATGCCGGTGTACGATAGCGCGCAGGCGCATGGGCCGGCCGACACACGTTGAACCATAAAAGCCACAATGAGAGCGAGCACGGGGATCTGGGGAAGGCTGACGGGAGCTGTATTGCTGGCGGCGCTCGCGGCCGGCGTGTGTGTCACGCACGCGGATTGGGTCGTGAATCCCGACAGCGTCGTCGAGCTCGCGAAGAGCGTCGCAATCGGGTTCGCGGCAAGCGGGTTCCTTGCAGCCTTGTCCTGCGTACGCCGCTATCGCGACATCACGCGAATGCTGCGCTGTCGCGAATTTGCATTCGCGCTACTGAGCGTGGCGCTGCTCGCAACGCTCAGCGCGGCCTTCGCCGTGCTCGATTATCTCTGCGTGGCGCTCGCCCCGCCGCCGGTCGAAAACCATCTCGTTCGCTTCGATGCGATGCTTGGTTTCCATTGGCCGGACCTGTACCGATGGGTGATGGCGCAAACGGGCCTGCACCGTGTGCTCGATCTCGCGTATCGCAGCGGCATGCCGCAACTGATTGCTGTGCCGTTCATCCTGGCGGCGGCCCGCCGCGTCGACGATCTTGCCGAGTTCGTCGCGCAGTTCATGTTTGCGGTGATCGTGGTCGTGCTCGTCTCCACGCCGTTCCCGGCTGCCAGTGCATTCATCCATTTCGGCATCACCGACCCGGGCACCGCATCGACGGTGACACACTACGACCTGCTGCGCAGCGGGCAATTCCATCGATTGAACCTGGCCGAATCGCAGGGGCTCGTGTCGTTGCCGTCGTTCCATGTGATGCTGGCGCTGCTGTTCGCGTATGCGGTGCGGCATGTCCGCTACGTGTTTCCGGCCGCGGTCGTGCTGAATGCGGTGATGATCGCATCGACGCCGACGCAGGGCGGTCACTACCTGGCTGACGTGATTGCCGGGCTCGTGTGCGGTGTGCTGTCGATCGTCGCGGTGCGTCGCTGGATGGCCGGCCGGCGCACGACCGAGACGGCCGGACCGCGCGCGGCAAGTCCGACCTGATCGCGCGACACCCGAGTCGCGACACCCCGGCCGGCACGCGCCTGCCGGCAACCCCCGGTCCCCACCTTTGCCGGATCGCCGTCTTCCTCGCGGCCGCCCCCCGGGATACCCGCCGCCGCTTTCCTGCTTCAGCCTTGGCTCCGCGCGCCGTTAACAGTGAGCGGTGGCAAGCGCCTTCCGCGCCGTCGCCGCTCCCCGTCGATTCAAGGTCCCATGAAGCTGAGCTACAAGATTCCCCTCGCATTCGCCATTGCGCTGCTGCTGATGTTCTGCGGTGCGCTGTACGGTATCCGCATCCTCAATCGGTCGATCGATACGTTCGTGAACGACGTGCAGACGCATGTCGCCAACGAGCGGCTCGTGTCGGCGACGCTCGTGCAGTTCAAGCTGCAGGTCCAGGAATGGAAGGACACGCTGCTGCGCGGCAAGCAGCCCGACAAGCTCGACAAGTACTGGCAGGCATTCCAGACGCGCGAGCGCACGGTCGACACGCTCGCCGCGCAACTCGTCAACCAGTTGCCGCCCGGCGAGAGCCGCACGCTCGTCGAGCAGTTCATGCGCGCGCATACGGCGATGGGCGACGGCTACCGGCGCGGGTTCGACGCATTCAAGGCCGCGGGTTTCGAGCCAACTGCCGGTGACGCGGCCGTGGCGGGCGTCGACCGGGCACCCGCCGAGCTGCTCGAGCGCGCGGCGAAGACGATCGCCGACGAGAGCGCCGACGTGTCGGCGCAAACAAGTCGCGACGCGCGCCACGCGACCACGGCAAGCGTCGTGCTGATGCTGATCGTGCTCGGCATCGCGATGATCGGGGCGTTCCTGTTCAGCCGCGCGATCCTGCGGCCGCTCGATCGCGCGGTCGCCTGCGCGCAGGCGGTGGCCGGCGGCGACCTGACGCGCGACGTCGACGCGGCGGGCCGCGACGAGATCGCCGATCTGCTGCGTGCGTTGCGGACGATGCAGGCGAGCCTGTCGGGTGTCGTGCTCGAGGTGCGTACGCATGCCGAAGCCGTCGCGACCGCGAGTGCGCAGATCGCATCGGGCAATCACGACCTGTCGTCGCGCACCGAGGCGCAAGCCGCGTCGCTCGAGGAAACCGCCGCCAGCATGACCGAACTGACGGATATCGTGCGCCAGTCGGCCGGGTATGCGCAGCACGCGGCGCAACTGGCACAGGACGCATCGGACATTGCGTCCGCGGGCGGCAGTGTGATGACGGACGCCGTCGACACGATGAGCGGGATTGCCGCCAGTTCGGCGAAGGTTGGCGAGATCATCGCGGTCATCGACAGCATCGCATTCCAGACTAACATCCTCGCGCTGAACGCGGCCGTCGAGGCGGCGCGGGCGGGCGAGCAGGGGCGCGGCTTTGCGGTCGTCGCGTCGGAGGTGCGCACGCTCGCGCAGCGCAGTGCGGCCGCCGCGAAGGAGATCAAGGCGCTCATCGAGCAATCGACGCGGCGGGTCGACGAGGGCGCCGTGCTGATCGGCCGCGCGGGCGAATCGATCCACGAGATCGTCGGCGCGGTGCAGCGGGTCACGACGATCGTCGGCGAGATCTCGTCCGCATCGCAGGAGCAGAGCGGCGGCATCCAGCAGGTGAACGTCGCGGTCACGCAGATGGATGAAGCGACGCAGCGCAACGCGGCGCTGGTCGAACAGGCGTCGGCCGCAACGCAGGCGCTGGCCGAGCAGGCGAGCGCGCTGCGGCACGCGGTCGCCGTGTTCAGGCTGCCGCAAGCCGCGTGACGATATCGCCGATCGCGACCGCACCGCCTGGCATCACGCCGTGGCCGAATACTGCGCGAGCACGCGAGCGCGGATCGACGGCTTGATGTTCGATTGCGCCATGTTGCCGCCGTAGTGCGCGACGACACGCGGATTCATCACGCGATACCAGAGCGGCGGCACATAGGCGAACAGGATCATCGTCGCGTAGCCGGCCGGCAGTTGCGGCGAGTCGTCGAAGTGGCGCAGCGCCTGGTACGAGCGCGTCGGGTTCGCGTGATGGTCGGCGTGCCGCTGCAATTGGTACAGGAACAGGTTGGTGACGACGTGATTGCTGTTCCACGAATGCTGCGGCGCGCAGCGTTCGTAGCGGCCGCTCGGCAGCTTGCGGCGGCCGAGCCCGTAGTGCTCGACGTAGTTGACGACTTCGAGCAGCGACGCGCCGTACACGGCCTGGATCACGAGGAACGGGATCACGACCTTGCCGGCCATCGCGATCGCGATGCCCCACACGACGACGGTCATCGCCCACGCATGCAGAACCTCGTTGCGCCAGGTCCACGGCGAATGCCCGAGCCGCTCGAGGCGCGCCTTTTCGAGCCGCCAGGCCGAGCGGATGCTGCCCGTCACCGTGCGCGGCAGGAAGGCCCAGAACGATTCGCCGTAGCGCGCGCTCGCCGGGTCCTCGGCCGTCGCGACGCGCACGTGATGGCCGCGGTTGTGCTCGACGAAGAAGTGCCCGTACGCAACCGGCGCGAGCGTGACTTTCGCGAGCCAGCGTTCGAAGTGGCTGGTCTTGTGCCCGAGTTCGTGCGCGGTGTTGATCGAGATGCCCGTCGCGGCGCCGAGCGACAGCGCGAAGCCGACGTAGTCGTACCACGCGAGCGCATGCGTGCCGACGATCCACACGCACATGAAGAACGCAACGTATTCGACCAGCGTCGCGAGATAGACGATGTAGCGGTAGTAGCGTGCCCGTTCGAGGTGCGGGACGACGGCTTCGGGCGGATTGTCGCGATCGTCGCCGATCAGCGTGTCGAGGATCGGAATCACACCGAACGCGAACAACGGGCCGAACCACCAGAACACGTGAAGGCCCGTCGACAACGCAAGCTGGGCCGAGAGGATCGGCAGCGTGATCGTCAGCGCACCGAGCAGCCACAGATAACGTTTGCCATCCGACCAGCCCGAGGCCGATTCGTCGGTCATTGCCATTGTCTCCCTCCTTTCGGGGCCGGCTCTGCGCTCGCGGGCGCGACGGCCGGACCTGCACGTTTATCGTCGTTCGAATCGTCGTTGGTCCGCGACACGGCGCGCGGCACCGGATCGGTGGCCCGGCTGTGCCAGTTATACGACCGTCGCGCACGCTTTCCAAACCCCGGCGCTAGGCATGGAACTCCAAACGGCGAGCCGTGCATGCCGCGCGTCGGGAAGGGCCGGCACGGGGGTGATTGAAACAGCCCCCGCAGGCCCGATCCACCCGTGCGGCCGAGGTCTCGTCAGAGGAATGGGTGTTGTGACGCTCGCGTGCCGCCGGCGGTGAGCTTCGCAACGAATGTTGCAATGCAATAAGTACGGCTCAACGACGTGCGGTGGCGCAGCTCTTTTCCGTACATATGTTACGAACGATTACGGCCGCGGCGATGAAATGCCGGATGTTCGCCGCGCGAAATGCCATACATGACAAGGCGAGCGGGGCGACATGTCCGACCTTGCGATTCGGTTGCCATGCGCCGCTGCGCATCGGCGCGCCGATGCTGCATCTGCACACCCGCGCGTGCGCGGCATCCGTTGCCTTTCGATCCGCGCTGTCATTTGAAAATAACGATTTGACTCATGCCCCGCTTTCGGTTGAAGCTAGTAGCTTGCTGTCCGAAGGGGGCTGTGCCTGCATGAGTTCGACCTTGACCGTTCGTCGTATCGCTGCCGACCAGGGCCGTGTGTATCGCGAACTCCGCGCCGCGTCACTGCGTGAGCCCTACGCGCCCGGCGAAGCGCCGGAGGCCGAATTGCTGAACGTCGATGCCGACGCGGCGGCGGCCATCGCCGCGCTGCGCGCCACGTCCGACGAGTCGACGACTTTCCTGCTGTACACCGAAGGCCATCCGGCCGGCATGATCGGCGCGTATTTCGACAATACGCCCGAGCGGCGCGCGTTCGTCAGCGAGCTGTGGGTCGCGCACGCGGTCCGCCATCTGCGCGGCGGCGTGCTGTTGCTGGAAACGGCCACCGCGTGGCTGGCCGAACGCGGTGCGCAGGACGTCTATGCATGGATCGCCGATGCGAACCGCAACGCAATCCGTTTCTACGAACGCGCGGGTTTCGGCAACACGGGCGAGCATGCACCAATCGCGCGCATGCCCGGCGCGATGAAGTCGTTGTTCGTGTCGCACTTCAACACACCCTGACGCATGAACGCGCGGGCCGCACGGCGCAATGAAGCCCCGGTCGCCCGTCCCACTGCCCGCCTGCTGGTCGCGCGTTCGCCGCGACCCGGTTTCCCAAAAATGATGGCTGCACGCGTGGACGCCTGTAAAATACGCAAAAATTTTTTGCAGAGTGTCCATGTCGCTTAAAAAATCGCCATTCTTCGAGCTGCGCAGCGGATCGGTCGATACGTTGCTGTTCACCGTGAAGACGACCGATCTCGATGCGTTGCGTACCGAACTGGTCAAGCGCTTCGAAGCGACTCCCGAATTTTTCGCCGATGATGTCGTCGCGATCGACGTCCGCCGCCTCGCGGACGGCGAACGCGTCGCGCTCGCCGACATCCGCCAGATGCTGAACGACGTGCGGATGCGCCCGGTGGGCGTCGTCGCGCTGGCCACGCAGGGCTGGGCGGGGGAAGCAGGCCTGCCGTTGCTGGAGGCGCGCGATCGCCGCGTGTCGGCCGGGAAGCCGGCCGACGAAGCGGAGCCTGCGCCTGTCGTTGCCGAGGCCGTTGCGGCTGCCGTGGCAGCCGAACCGGCGCCGGAGCCTGCGCCGACGTCGATTCCGGCGGGCGGCCAGACGCTGGTGATCGATCGGCCGCTGCGTTCGGGGCAGCAGATTTACGCGAAAGGGGACCTCGTGGTGCTTGCGCCGGTCAGTCACGGCGCCGAGATCATCGCGGAAGGCAACATCCACATCTACGCGCCGTTGCGCGGCCGCGCACTCGCGGGCGTGCACGGCAATCACGACGCGCGCATTTTCTGCACGTGTCTCGAACCGGAACTGATTTCAATCGCGGGTATCTATCGAACGACCGAGAACCCGTTGCCCGCCGACATACTGGGCAAAGCGGTGCAGATCCGGCTCGAAGAGGAAAAACTGATGATCGAACCGCTGCGCCTGACGTAATTCACGCGGCGCACGCCGGATCGATCGGCTCTCATTGACGAACACAGGGTATTGGGTAAATGGCAAAAATCATCGTGGTGACTTCGGGCAAGGGCGGCGTGGGCAAGACGACGACCAGCGCGAGCTTCGCGTCCGGCCTCGCGCTGCGGGGCCACAAGACGGCCGTGATCGACTTCGACGTTGGCCTGCGCAACCTCGATCTCATCATGGGCTGCGAGCGGCGCGTGGTGTACGACCTCGTCAACGTGATCCAGGGCGAAGCGAACCTGAACCAGGCGTTGATCAAGGACAAGAAGTGCGAGAACCTGCACATCCTGCCGGCGTCGCAGACGCGCGACAAGGATGCGCTCACGCGCGACGGCGTCGAGAAGGTGCTGAACGACCTGGTCGCGATGGACTTCGACTTCATCGTCTGCGATTCGCCGGCCGGGATCGAAGCCGGCGCGCTGCATGCGATGTACTTCGCCGACGAAGCGCTGATCGTCACGAACCCGGAAGTGTCGTCGGTGCGCGATTCGGACCGCATTCTCGGCATCCTGTCGTCGAAGACGAAGCGCGCGACCGAAGGCAAGGATCCGATCAAGGAGCACCTGCTGATCACGCGTTACAGCCCGAAGCGCGTGAGCGAAGGCGAGATGCTGTCGCTCGAGGACATCAGCGAGATCCTGCGCATCAAGCTGATCGGCGTGGTGCCCGAATCGGAAGCCGTGCTGCACGCATCGAACCAGGGTCTGCCGGCCGTGCATATCGACGGCACCGACGTAGCGGAAGCGTACAAGGACGTCGTCGCTCGCTTCCTCGGCGAGGACAAGCCGCTGCGCTTCACCGATTACCAGAAGCCGGGCCTGCTGCAGCGCCTCTTCGGCAGCAAGTAACGGAGGCCGCCCATGTCCATCCTTTCGTTTCTCCTCGGTGAGAAGAAGAAGTCCGCATCGGTCGCGAAGGAGCGCCTGCAGCTCATCATCGCGCACGAGCGGGTCGGCGGCCGGCCGCCGGCCGATTACCTGCCGGCGCTGCAGAAGGAGCTGGTCGCGGTCATCTCGAAGTACGTCCGTATTTCGAACGATGACATCCGCGTGAGCCTCGAGCGCCAGGACGATCTCGAAGTCCTCGAAGTGAAGATCGAGATCCCGCAAGCCTGACTTTTGCCGGTCTCTCTCCGCACGGCGGCGCATGCCGCCGTGCGCGTCTTACGCCCTGTTGCACTTTCGGGCTCGCCGTAACACGGTGTCTGTCGGCCGTTGGTCGACCTCCCGCATTGAACGAATACGCTCGCGTTATTTATCAATCAGGAGGTTGTGATGGCTGTCTCTGCTGTTCAATGTCGTATCGTTTCGCTCGCGCTGTTCGCCGCGGGCCTGTCAGCCGTCGCCGCGCCGCTCGCTGCACGCGCGGACGAGATTCTCGTCGGCGCGCCGGTGTTGGTGCAATCGGGCCGGATGGTCGTCGCCGAACCGGTGGCCGTGCCCGCCCAGGAAATCGTCGTCGTCGCGCCGAACGCGCCGCCGGCCGTGCGCTACGAGGTCGTGCCCGACGCGCGCGTCGGCTATGTGTGGGAGCGCGGTCACTGGCACTGGGATCATGGTCGCTACGTGTGGATCGGCGGCCACTGGGAAGCCGAGCGTATCGGCATGCACTGGGTGCCGGGCCACTGGGATCAGCGCGGCCCGAACTGGTTCTGGACCCGCGGCCACTGGGCTTGACGGAGGCGTGCGATGAAACGAACCGCCATTGTCATCGCGCTCGTCGCGATCACGCTCGCCGGCTGTATCGTCGTGCCGGCCCGGCCTGTCTACTATCGGCCGGCGCCGGTGGTGATCTACTGAGCGTCGCCCGGGCCCGGTTGCGCCCGGCCGTTCGCGCCGGATGCAGGCCGGTCGCCGTCATGCGGCGTCGCCGGCGTGTGCGTGGCGCCGTTGTCGGCCGCCGGGGCGCCCGGCTTGCGACCATCCCCTTCGCGCAGCGTGTCGAGCGGATCGGCGGGCGCTGCGGCCGCGTCCTGCGGCTCGGTGACGCCGGTTGCCGCCGCCGGCGCCGCTGCGCGGGCCGGTTCAACGGCTGCCGCGGGCGGCGCGAGGTAGCGCTGCGCGAGCGTTTCGTAGAGCGGCGGCGCGAAGAAGCGCGCCATGCGGCTCGACACCAGCGCGGTCGCCATCAGCGAAATCACGAGCGCGTGGCCGTTGATCATCTCCATCACGATCACGAACGACGTGATCGGCGATTGCGTGACCGCCGCGAGGTAGCCGACCATCGCCAGCGCGATCAGCATCGGCAGGCTCATGTGGCTGAACACGATGTGCAGCACGTTGCCGAACCCGGCGCCGATCGACAGCGACGGCGCGAAGATCCCGCCCGGGATGCCCGGCAGGTACGACGCAACCATCGACACCATCTTCAGGAACGGATAGAACACCGACAGCTGTTCGTGGCCGTCGAGCAGGCCGCGTGCCTCGGCATAGCCGCTGCCGAACGTCGTCCCGCCCGACACGATGCCGACGACGGCGATCACGAAGCCGCACACCGCCGCGAACGCGATCGGGCGCTCGCGATACAGGCTGAGCAGGCGCGCGGGCAGCCAGCGCCCGGTATTGAGCAGCAGCCAGCTGAAGAGGCCGCCCGCGACGCCGGTCACGAGCGCGGTGACGAGCACGGCGACGGCGAGCATTTTCGGGAAATGCTGGCCGGCGTCGATCGTGCCGAAGTACGTGTAATTGCCGTTCAGGCCCAATGCGACGACACCGGCGAGGATGATCGCGGTGATCAGCACGCCGCTTGCGCGCGCGGAGAAGCTGCGGGTCAGTTCCTCGATCGCGAACACGATCCCGGCGAGCGGCGTATTGAACGCGGCCGACAGGCCGGCCGCCGCGCCGGCGAGCACGAGTTGCCGCTCGATTTGCGCGTTCGAGCGCGGGTAGAAGCGCCGCAGGTTGAACATCAGCGCCGCGCCGACCTGCACGGTCGGGCCTTCGCGGCCGATCGTGAAGCCGCCGAGGATCCCCAGGAACGAGATCAGGACCTTGCCGAACAGGATCCGCAGCGTGAGCAACCGCGCGCCGAACGTGCCCGGGCTCGCATGCAGCGTCGCGATGACCTGCGGGATCCCGCTGCCTTCCGCGCCGCGAAAGAAGCGGCGCGTCATCCACACGGATGCTGCGGCGATCGACGGCGTGAGCAACAGCGGCAGCCATGCGGCGTGCTCGCGCAGCGTGCGGAACGTGTCGTAGCCCCAGTCGATCAGCCGCGCGTACAGCACGGCCGCGAGGCCCACGGCGATCGCGCCGAGCCAAAATACACCGTATTGGCGCCAGATCCGCAGCGAGCGGCGGGTGAGGGCGGGAAACAGAGTGGGAAGGGTGGAGCGTTGCATCGGCGGCGTGCCGGAGGGGCAAAAATGCATTATAAAAAGAACCGGATGCAGGACTCGACAAACCTTCACAAAAACGATGCATTTTGTTGCAAATGTAATGTCGGTGTAATGTTTGTACCCTCCTAGCGTCGTTAGCATGGCGCAATGGTCCGATATATCCCACAAAGAACGTGAAACGCATCCTCATCGTGAAAGTGACGTCGCTCGGCGACGTCGTCCAGACGCTGCCCGTCGTCGCGGATCTCCATCGCGCCTTTCCGGGCGTGGCGGTCGACTGGGCCGTCGACGAATCGTGCGCGGAGGTCGTGCGCTGGCACCCGGGCGTGAGCAATGTGCTTGGCGCGCCGCTGCGGCGGTTCAAGAAGCTGCGCAACGGCGGCGACCTGAAGGCGATCTCCGCGTCGATCGGCGCGCTGCGCGCGCATCGCTACGATGCGGTCATCGATCTGCACGGCGTCTACAAGAGCGCGATCATTTCGGTACTCGCGCGCGCCGCGCGCCGCGTCGGCTACCAGACGCAGGATCTCGGCGAGACGGGCGCCCGTTTTGCGTATTCGCATCGCTTCGGCCCCAGGCCGGACTGCGACGCATGGCACGGGATGCGCGTGAGCGCCGGCGAGGCGCTGGGCTATGTACCCGAAGGCATCGCCACGTATGGAATCGTCCCGCCGCAGGATGCGAGCCTGCCGCCCGCCGTGACCGACGGCGCGCCGTTCGTGCTGCTGTTTCACGCGACTTCCAATCCGGACAAGAAATGGCCGGCCGACCACTGGGCCGCGCTGGCTACCCGGATGATGGCGCGCGGCGTGCGCGTGCTGTTGCCGTGGGGGTCGCCCGCCGAGCATGACGACGCGCAGGACATTGCCGCGCGCGCGCCGGGCGCGATCGTGCTGCCGGCGATGTCGGTGCGCGAACTCGGCGCGGCCATCGGCCGGGCCGCAATCGTGGTGGGGGTCGATACGGGGTTCGTGCACATGGCGCACGCGCTGCAGCGGCCGACCGTGATGATTTTCGTCGCGACGTCGCGCCACCATTGCGGGATCGGCGGTGCACCGAATGCCCTGTCGATCGGCGAGCCGGGGGCGCCGCCGTCGGTTGCGCAGGCACTCGATGCGATCGATACGGTCGGCCCGGCCTATGCCGCACGGCAAGCGCAGCTGACGGCCTAGGGCCCCGCGATTCGCCTGCACCGGCCGCGCGGAAGCGAAGCCGGCCGGTTCAGGCGAGCAGCGCTTCGAACGCGACCACCGCGGCGATGGCCGCCAGGTTGGCGAGCAGCGCGTCGAACAGCAGTCCGCGCCAGGTTTTCGGCCGGAAGCGCGCCGCGAGCAGCAGCGCGCCACCCAGCGCGAGCGCCAGGATCAGGAGGAGGTCGGCGTTGTCGAGGCGGATGTTCATCGCGTCGGCTCCTTCGGGGAGGGATCCCGTGGGCGCGCAGCGGCGCACCCACGGTCGAGTATAGGCAGCGCCGCCCGCCGCACAACCCGGTGCGCCCCGGAGGCTCAGACGAGCGATGCGTCGCGGGTTTCGCGCATCAGCAGCACGCCGATCAGGCTGATTGCCGCCGCGACCGATACGTACCCGCCGACCCACGACAGGCCGCCATGCGCGGCGAGCAGTTGCGCGATGTACGGCGCGATCGACGCGCCGAGGATCCCGCCGAGGTTGTACGCGACGCCCGCGCCCGTATAGCGGACGTTGGTCGGGAACAGCTCGGGGAGCAGCGCGCCCATCGGCGCGAACGTCACACCCATCAGAAAGAGCTCGAGCGTGAGGAACAGGGCGACGAGCGGCATCGAACCGCTGCCGAGCAGCGGTTCCATCGCGAAGCCGGACAGCAGCGCGGCGATCGCGCCGACGGCCAGCACCGGCTTGCGCCCGAAGCGATCCGACGCCCATGCCGACAGCGGCGTCGCGAGCCCCATGAACACCACCGCGAAGCACAGCAGGCCGAGGAAGCTCTGGCGCGGAATATGCAGCGTCGACACGCCGTACGACAGCGAGAACACCGTCGAGATATAGAACAGCGTGTAGCAGACCACCATCGCGAGCGCGCCGAGCAGCGTCGGCCGCCAGTGTTGCGAGACGAGCGTCGCGACCGGCACGCGCACGCGCTCGTTGCGATCGAGCGTGGCCTGGAACGCCGGCGTCTCGGTGATCTTCAGCCGCACGTACAGGCCGAGCGCGACGAGCACCGCGCTGACGAGGAACGGGATGCGCCAGCCCCAGCTGCGGAACTGTTCGTCGGACAGCGACAGCGCGAGCGCGAAGAACAGCCCGTTCGACATCAGGAAGCCGACCGACGGGCCAAGCTGCGGGAACATCCCGAACCAGCCGCGCTTGCCTTGCGGCGCGTGCTCGGTTGCGAGCAGCGCCGCGCCGCCCCATTCGCCGCCGAGGCCGATCCCCTGACCGAAGCGCAGCACACACAGCAGCACCGGCGCGAGCGCGCCGATCGTGTCGTAGCCGGGCACGAAGCCGATCGCGGTGGTGGACACACCCATGACGAGCAGCGACGCGACGAGCGTCGATTTGCGGCCGATGCGGTCGCCGAAGTGGCCGAACAGGAACGAGCCGATCGGCCGTGCGATGAACGCGATGCCGAACGTGACGAAGGCAGACAGCGCCTGTGCGGTCGCGGAGCCATGCGGAAAGAACACGGGGCCGATGACGAGCGCCGCGGCGGTCGCGTACACGTAGAAGTCGTAGAACTCGATCGCGGTGCCGATGAAGCTCGCGAACACGATGCGCCGGTGGCTGACGGCGCCGGCCGAACCGGTTGCGTGTGCAACGGCCGGGGGAGATGCGGACATGGATGTCTCCGTTTTGTCGTTGGGGCGGTCGGCTGGGCGTGCGCTCGGGCAGGCGGGCGCCTGCCGGGAGAGCCGCCGAGCGGATGATGCGGTAGCGGTGTGGACGCGCGCGCCGTGGCGCGGACGTCACCCGCCGGTCGACGATGGAGACGGATAGGTCGCCGCCGCACGGTGCCGGCATGGTCGGCTCGCATGCCGGGTGCGGCGTACGAACGCGCGCGCGGGAGGATGGCCGCGCGATTGCGGAAAATTATAGCCAGCGCCGCGACATAGCGGCAATCACGGACGGGCGCGGGCTCAGTCGAGCGATTGCGCCTGCGCCGACGCGGTGCTTTGCAACTGGAAGCGGCCGTCGTCGTTGAACAGCCAGCCTTCCATCATCTCGATCCGACCATTGCCGTCCAGCAGTTTCGACGGCGGTGCCGGCAGCGGGGCCGAGCGGCGCAGCGACGCGAGCGCGAGCGCTTCCGCTTCGCTGTCGCCGTTGCTGCGATAGACGGAGGCGTTGACGAGGCGGCCGCTGCGATCGACGGTGAACGCGACGACGACGAGCGAGCGCAGCATCGCCTGCGGCGTCCCGCGCGACACGCTGGACGGATTGTGCTCGGCGACGCACCGCGCGACTTCCACGCGGTATTGGGCGAGATTCCCGCTACGCGTGATCGACGGGATGGTCACGACCGAGTGCACCGACGGCGGCGGCGTGATCGTGCAGGCGGCAAGCATCGTGGCGGCGACCAGCGCGACAACGCGCGGCCGGTCGACGCGAGGGCAGGGAAGAGATGGCATGGGGAAGTGCCGGAGGGTGACGATAAAAAAATGATAGACGCCCATGCACGACGTGTTATCGGGAGAAACGCATAAGGCGCGCGCCGCGACGTAGCGATTCGCAGATGATGGCGAGCGGCGGCCCGCCGGTGTCGCGATGTGACGTGACATGTGACGTTGCGCGCACGCGAGTCGCGCGCAGCGGCGGCGATGAATGCGGCGGGCCCGGCTCAGTAGCCGTGCGTCACGAGCGACAGAACGGACAGGTCCGGATGCGTGCCGTCGATGATGCTCTTGCCGATGTGCACGGCTTCCCGAACCGCTTCGTCGACGCTCGCGTAGCTTTCCTCGCCGTCCGCGTGGAAGGGCACCGCATGATCGGGCAGCGCGGGATTCACGCCAGGATGGCAGACATAGCCGGTGTAGGTATAACGCGTGTCGCTGCCGGGGGCGAGGCCCGGCACGACGTGGATCTCGAAGCCTTCGTAATCGACGTGATCCGTCGCTGTCGACAGTTCGGTCATGGCGGTCTCCGTGTGCCGCTCGCACGGATGGCGCGGGCGGCCTCGAGTCGCGGCGGCGGTCGTGTCGCCGTGCTGATCGAATTCTAGGCGATGGCGGCGCGGCCCGTGAGGCTTGTGCGCATGGCCTGCGGCGACGTCGAGCGTGCCGGGTCGCGCGTTAGCGCGCGCAGCGCGCGTCCTTGCGCTGCACGACGAGGATCACCGGATACTTCTGACCATGATCGAGTTCCACCGTCGCGACGACCGTCAGCGTCGCCGGGTCGGAATCGTCGTACACGCTGACCTGCTCATTGCGGATATACGTCACGCCGGTGCAGTTCGACGCGCGCCCGTCATCCGACACCTTGCACTGGATCTCGTTTTCCTTCAGGTAGTTGTACGGCGTCGGGCTCGCGAGATATTCGCGCAGGCCGCGCGGCGAGCCGCCGACGCCCTTCACGTACGCGATCGCGCACGACGGCGTTTGCGCGTCGGCGCCGGAGGCGGAATCGGCGGCAGCTGCGTGCGTGCTGACAGCGGCCAGCAGGGCGACGAGCGACGAGGCGATGAAGGGCTTCATGACGTGGGTTTCCCGTTTCGCGAATCGGAGCGCCGGATTGTAACGGCATCAGGCGGGACGCGTCGGCACGCGGGGCGGGCACCGCGTGCGGCGCGCGGCGCACAAACAAAAACCCCGTCATTCGAAGAATAGACGGGGTTTGGTGAACGCTTGGCGGAAGCGGTGAGATTCGAACTCACGGACAGTTTCCCGTCGCCGGTTTTCAAGACCGGTGCCTTAAACCGCTCGGCCACGCTTCCACACGAGGCGGCATTGTAACCGAAATGCCGCCGCGTTCCGCTTCAGTCGTCGCGCAGGAACAATTCCTGCAGGTCGTTGAGGAAACGCTGGCCGAGCGGCGTCGGCGCGATCTGCGCGAAGTCGCGCGTGATCAGCCCGCGCCGCTCCGCTTCCTTGAGTGCCGGCTCGATCGTGCTGATCGGCAGGCCGGTGCGTTCGACGAAGCTGTGCACGGGAAAGCCCTCGACGAGCCGCAGCGTGTTCAGCATGAACTCGAACGGCAGGTCGCGCGGGCCGACTTCACGCTCTTCCTGCACCGGTGTGCCGGCCATCGCCTGTTCGATGAAGGTCGCCGGATGCTTGTAGCGCGCCTGCCGCAGGATCCGGTTCGGGAACGACAGCTTCGTGTGCGCGCCCGCGCCGATCCCGAGATAGTCGCCGAAGCGCCAGTAGTTCAGGTTGTGCTTGCACTGATGATTCGGCTTCGCGTACGCGGACACTTCGTAGCGACCGTAACCGGCCTCGGCCGTGCGTTCGTGAATCCATTCCTGCATGTCGGCCGACGCGTCGTCGTCGGGCACCGCGGGCGGAAACTTCGCGAACATCGTGTTCGGCTCGAGCGTCAGGTGATACAGCGACAGATGCGGCGGCGCGAACGACAGCGCGGTCTCGATGTCGGTCCGGCATTCGTCGAGCGTCTGGTTCGGCAGCGCGAACATCAGGTCGAGGTTGAAGTTGTCGAACGTCTTCGCGGCGATCTCGACGGCCGCGCGTGCCTGCGCGGTGTCGTGAATGCGGCCGAGCGCTTTCAGATGGCCTTCGTTGAAGCTCTGGATGCCGACCGACAGGCGGTTCACGCCGCTCGCGCGAAACTGCGCGAACTTCGCGGCCTCGAACGTGCCCGGATTCGCCTCGAGCGTGATCTCGGCGTCCGCATCGAGCGGCAGCAGCGCGCGCACGTCGGACAGCAGCCGGTCGAGCCCGCCTGCGGACAGCAGGCTCGGCGTGCCGCCGCCGATGAACACCGTATGCACCTGCCGGCCCCAGACGAGCGGCAGCGCCTGCTCGAGATCGGCACGCAGCGCGTCGAGATATTCGGCTTCCGGAAAGCGCTCGCCTTTCCACTCGTGCGAGTTGAAATCGCAGTACGGGCACTTGCGCACGCACCACGGAAAATGCACGTACAGCGCGAGCGGCGGCAGCGACGTGAGCCGCACCTGCCCGGGCGACGTGAACGTCGCGACGACGCGCGCGCCGGTTTCCGCCGCCTGGCTCATGCGGCCTCCGGCTGCGAATGCGTGACGAAGACGATCATGCGGGTTCCTCTGCGAGCCGCGCGAGCAGCGCCTTCAGCGCGAGCGCGCGATGGCTGTGCGTGTTCTTCACGGCCGGCTCGAGTTCGGCCGCCGTCGCGCCGAGCGACGGCAGGTGGAAATACGGGTCGTAGCCGAATCCGTGCTCGCCGCGCGGCGTGTCGACGATCTCGCCCACCCAGCGACCTTCGGCGAACAGCGGTTCGGGATCGTCCGCGTGGCGCACCAGTGCAAGCACGCAGCAATAGTATGCGCGCCGGTCGTCGACGCCGCGCAGCTGCTCGACGAGGTACGCATTGTTCGCCGCGTCGCCCGGGTCGCGACCCGCGCGCTGCGCGTAGCGCGCCGAATAGACGCCCGGTGCGCCGCGCAGGGCGCGCACGCACAGGCCGGAATCGTCGGCGATCGCCGGCAGGCCGGTGAGCCGCGACGCATGCCGCGCTTTCGTCAGCGCATTCTCGATGAACGTGCCGAACGGCTCGTCCGCCTCGGGCACGGCCAGATCGCCCTGCGGCACGATCTCGATGCCGACCGTCGAGAACAGCGCGGTGAATTCGCGCAGCTTGCCGGCGTTGTTCGACGCGAGCACGATGCGCGAGAACGGCGCGAGGGGGCGATCGTCAGACATGGCCGGCGCCCAGCACGTCCTTCTGCAACTGCACGAGCTGGCCGATCCCGCTTTGCGCGAGGTCGAGCAGCGCATTCATCTCGGCGCGCGAGAACGGCACACCTTCGGCGGTGCCCTGGACTTCGACGAAGCCGCCGGCGCCCGTCATCACGACGTTCATGTCGGTGTCGCAGCGCGAATCTTCCGCGTAGTCGAGGTCGAGCAACGGCACGCCTTCGTACACGCCGACCGAGATCGCGGCGACATGATCGGTGATCGGCGAGCGCGCGAGCTTGCCGGCCGCGATCAGCTTCGACACGGCGTCGTGCGCGGCGACGAAGGCGCCGGTAATGCTCGCCGTGCGCGTGCCGCCGTCGGCCTGGATCACGTCGCAGTCGATGTGGATCGTGCGCGGGCCGAGCGCCTCGAGATCGAACACCGCGCGCAGCGCGCGGCCGATCAGGCGCTGAATTTCCTGCGTACGGCCCGTCTGCTTGCCGCGTGCGGCCTCACGGTCGCTGCGCGTGTGCGTCGCACGCGGCAGCATCCCGTATTCGGCCGTCAGCCAGCCCTGGCCGCGATCGCGCAGGAATTCGGGCACGCGTTCGGCGACGCTCGCAGTGCAGATCACCTTGGTGTCGCCGAATTCGACCAGAACCGAGCCTTCGGCGTGTTTCGTGTAGTGGCGCGTGAGGGCGACCTTGCGCAGTTCGTCGGCGCGACGGCCGCTCGGGCGGGACAGGGAAGACGTCATGAGGGAATCGTGGACGGAAGAGGAAACCCCGATTTTAGCGCCGAACGGCAGCGGCGCCCGGCGGGGAGGGGCGCAAAAATGGGATAATGCGCGCTTCCCGCCCCGCGCCTTGCTATGCGCCGGGCGCCTCGACATATTCCCGCCCGCAAGGGCACCCAGACGGCGAGACGAACCATGATCTACAGCATGACGGGCTATGCGAGCGCGACGCGCGAACTCGCGACGGCCACCGGCAACGGCGGCACCAGCGTGTCGGTCGAACTGCGCACCGTGAACTCGCGCTTCCTCGACCTGAATTTCCGCATGCCGGACGACGTGCGCGCGTGCGAATCCGCGCTGCGCGAAATGCTGATGAACAAGCTGTCGCGCGGCAAGGTCGACGTGCGCATCAACCTGCAGCGCGGCGAGCAGAGCATCGGCGCGGGCGCGCTGAACCAGTCGGCGCTCGGCCAGCTCGCCGAGCTCGAGCGCTCGGTGCTCGACGCGTTCCCGGGTGTCGGCCGCCTGCGCGCGGGCGAGATCCTGCGCTGGCCCGGCGTGCTCGCCGAAAGCGGCGTGTCGGCGGATGCGATCCGCGAGGCGGTGCTCGCGTGCGGCAAGGAAGCGATCGGTGAACTCGTCGTCGTGCGTTCGCGTGAAGGCGCGCAGCTGGCGACGATGCTGCTGTCGAACGTCACCGAAATGGAAGCGATCGTCGCGCGCATCACGCCGCTCGTGCCGGAGCTGATCGCGAAGCATCAGCAGAAGATCGTCGAGCGGCTGCAGGAAGCGCTCGGCCTCGCGGCGCCCGAAGGCAGCGCGGCGATCGTCACGCGCGAGGAAGCGGCGGAACGCATTCGTCAGGAAGTGACGATGTACGGCATCCGGATCGACATCGCGGAAGAGCTGTCGCGACTCACCGCGCACCTGAACGAAACGCGTCACGTGATCGAGAAGGGCGGCCGCGTCGGCAAGCGTCTCGACTTCATGATGCAGGAACTGAATCGCGAAGCAAACACGCTCGGCTCGAAGGCGGCGGCGAAGGAACTGGCCGACGCATCGATGGCGCTCAAGCTGTTGATCGAGCAGATGCGCGAGCAAGTGCAAAACCTGGAGTAAAGAGATGAAACAACCCCCATGCTCACTACGTTCGCTGCCCCTTGAAGGGGCGGGGAATCTTATTGGGGCGGCACGGCGGAGGCTGACATGACCGAATTCACCCGCGACGGCCACGCGTCGCATGCGCTGCACGGCGGCGTCTATCCCGGCAACCTGTTCATGGTCATCGCACCGTCGGGCGCCGGCAAGTCGACGCTCGTGAACGCGCTGCTGTCGAAGGACAGCGACATCTGCCTGTCGATTTCGTACACGACGCGCAAGCCGCGCCCGGGCGAGCAGGACGGCCAGCACTACCACTTCACGACCGTCGAGGATTTCCGCGCGCGCCACGCCGCGCACGAATTCCTCGAGAGCGCGGAAGTGCACGGCAACTACTACGGCACGTCGCGCGTCTGGATCGAAGAGCAGATGATGAACGGCCACGACGTGCTGCTCGAGATCGACTGGCAGGGCGCGCAGCAGGTGAAGAAGCAGTTCCGCAACGCGGTCGGCATCTTCATTCTGCCGCCGTCGCTCGATGCGCTCGAGGAGCGCCTGAAGAAGCGCGGTCAGGACGAGCCGAACGTGATCACGCGACGCCTGCTCGCCGCGGGCAGCGAGATGGCGCACGCATCCGAGGCGGAATACGTCGTGATCAACGAGAATTTCGATCGTGCGCTGGCCGAGCTCGAATGCATCGTCACGGCAACGCGCCTGCGCTTTGCTTCGCAGTACGCGCGACACACGGAGCTGTTCATCGAGCTCGGCATCCATCTGCCCCACGCGGAATGACGCGAGGGTAGAGGGACATAAGGTAGAATAAGGACTATATTCAGAAGGAATTACCAACATGGCTCGCATTACTGTCGAAGACTGCCTGAAGCAAATCCCCAACCGCTTCGAACTGGCGCTCGCCGCCACCTACCGCGCGCGGCAGCTCGCGCAAGGCCATACGCCGAAGATCGAGAGCCGCGACAAGCCGACCGTCGTCGCGCTGCGCGAGATCGCTTCCGGTCTCGTCGGCGTCGAGATGTTGAAGAAGGTGCCGGTGTAACGCGCATCCGGCCCGTTCCAGCCATGTAATCCACGCGCGCAACGACTCGACCTGGAGGCGAATATGAGCACCACCCCATCGTCCGCCTCCGCGGATTCGACCACCGAAGCCACGGCCCGGTCGCCTGCGCGCCAGTACATCGACGCGGTCCTCGAACAGTCCTTCCGGCATCTGTTCGGGCCGACCGCCACTCCGGAGCAGCCGCGCAAGCACGGCGTCGTTTCGATCGCGAAACTGACGGCCGTGCTTGCCGAGTATCTCCCTCCGGAAGAAATCAAAGAGGTCAAGGCGGCGTTCCACTTCAGTGACGAAGCCCACCTCGGTCAATATCGCCAGAGCGGCGAACCCTACATCACTCATCCCGTCGCCGTCGCGGAAATCTGCGCCGGCTGGAAGCTCGACGCGCAAGCCGTGATGGCCGCGCTCCTGCACGACGTGATGGAAGACCAGGGCGTGACCAAGAGCGAGCTGGCCGAACGCTTCGGCCCGAAGGTCGCCGAACTGGTCGACGGCCTGTCGAAGCTCGACAAGATGGAGTTTCGCAGCCGCGAGGAAGCGCAGGCGGAAAACTTCCGCAAGATGCTGCTCGCGATGGCACGCGACGTGCGCGTCATCCTCGTCAAGCTCGCCGACCGTCTGCACAACATGCGCACGCTCGGCGCGGTGCCGATGGAAAAGCGCCGCCGCGTCGCACGCGAGACGCTCGACATCTATGCGCCGATCGCGCACCGTCTCGGGTTGAACAATACGTATCGCGAGCTGCAGGACATGAGCTTCGCGAATTTCAACCCGCATCGCTACGCGACGCTCGAGAAGGCCGTGAAGGCCGCGCGCGGCAACCGCCGCGAAGTGATCAGCAAGATCCTCGAGTCCGCGCAGCGCGCGATGAGCGACGCGAAGATCGACGCCGAGATCACCGGCCGCGAAAAGACGATCTACAGCATCTACCGCAAGATGCGCGACAAGCAGCTGTCGTTCTCGCAGGTGCTCGACGTGTACGGCTTTCGCGTCGTGGTCGATAGCCCGCTCGACTGCTACACGTGCATCGGCGCGCTGCACGCGCTGTACAAGCCCGTGCCCGGCAAGTTCAAGGACTACATCGCGATCCCGAAGATCAACGGCTATCAGTCGCTGCACACGACGCTCGTCGGCCCGTTCGGCGCGCCGATCGAGTTCCAGGTGCGCACGCGCAAGATGCACGAGATCGCCGAGGCCGGCGTGGCCGCGCACTGGCTGTACAAGAACGGCGGCGCCGATCTGAACGACGTGCAGAAGCGCGCGCACCAGTGGCTGAAGTCGCTGCTCGACATCCAGAGCGAAGCCGGCGATTCGAGCGAATTCCTCGAGCACGTGAAGATCGACCTGTTCCCGGATGCGGTCTACGTGTTCACGCCGAAGTCGAGGATCATGGCGCTGCCGCGCGGCGCGACGGCGCTCGATTTCGCGTATTCGATCCACAGCGATCTCGGCAACCAGTGCGTGGCCGTGAAGATCAACAACGAGTTGCTGCCGCTGCGTACCGAGCTGAAGAGCGGCGACATCGTCGAGGTGATCACCGCGCCGTATTCGAAGCCGAACCCCGCGTGGCTCGGTTTCGTGCGTACCGGCAAGGCACGCTCGGCGATTCGCCACTACCTGAAGACGATGCGCCTGAACGAGTCGGTGCAACTCGGCGAGCGGCTCGTCGATCAAAGCCTCAAGGGTTACGGGCTTGCGCTGGCCGACGTGGCGCCGGAAGTGTGGGAGAAGCTCGTGCAGTGGACGGGCAACAAGAGCCGCCAGGAAATCTTCGCGGACATCGGCCTCGGCCGCCGCGTCGCCGCGGTGATGGCCAAGCGCATCGAGGTGCTGACGAGCGGTCGCGATGCGGACGACGATCTGCCGAAGTCCGAGCGGCATCCCGCGCACAATGCGCCGCCGGTCGTCATTACCGGCACCGAAGGGATGTCCGTGCAGCTGTCGGCATGCTGCCGGCCGATTCCGGGCGATGCGATCATGGGCTATATCGGCATCGGCCTCGGGATGGCGATTCATACGACCGATTGCCGTGTCGCGCAGCGCATCCATCGCCGCGATCCGGGCCGCTGGATCGACGTCGAGTGGGCGCCGCAGCCGGGTCGTTTGTTCGACGTCGCGGTGAAGGCGCTCGTGAAGAACACGAAGGGCATCTTCGCGCGCGTGGCGGCGGACATCACGTCGGCCGACGCGAACATCGTCCACATCGCTATGGACGAGGATCTGACGCACGAATCGACGGTGCTGCGCTTCGTGATCCAGGTCAGCGATCGCGTGCACCTGGCGAACGTGATGCGGCGCGTGCGGACCAATCCGGACGTGATGCGGATCATGCGCGAGCGCTCGACCGACGACAGCGTGCATGCGCGTCACGACGGCGGCATGCGCATCGAGCGCGAACGACAGGATTACTGACGCGACGCGTTGCCTGAGCGGGATACGACGGCGGCCACGGGCCGCCGTTTTCATTGGTGACGCGGGCCGGGCGGCGTGGTGCGGTGGCGGCCCGGCTCGAGTCGAGCGGGAGCGACGATCGCCGCGAAGAAGCGTGGAGGGGAGTGGCAAAGAAAAAAGGGCCTTCCCGGAGGAAGGCCCTTCTAAGGTGGCGCGGCTGGCAGGATTCGAACCCACGACCCCTTGGTTCGTAGCCAAGTACTCTATCCAACTGAGCTACAGCCGCACGCAAAGCGGTACTACTTCAACTGTCGGAACCTTCTGCGATGGGAAGGCCCCCAAAAAGGTGGCGCGGCTGGCAGGATTCGAACCCACGACCCCTTGGTTCGTAGCCAAGTACTCTATCCAACTGAGCTACAGCCGCACGCAAAAACAAAATACTACTACTTTGAACTGAAAGGGCCTTCGGTTCGGAAGGCCCTCGAAAAAGGTGGCGCGGCTGGCAGGATTCGAACCCACGACCCCTTGGTTCGTAGCCAAGTACTCTATCCAACTGAGCTACAGCCGCACGCAGAAGCGGAAGTATAGCAGAGTCGTATAAAAAGGGAAGCCTTATCCGCAAAATATGTCGCACGATATTGTGCGGCCGCCTTCGTGTACCCTTGAAGCATCGATCATCCAGGTTTTGAATCCGCATCATGAACAAGGCGTTTGTCAAAGAGTCGGACGGTGACGACGACGATCTCGACCCGAGTCAACCCGCGATCCCGGCGGGCACGAAGAACTACATCACGCCGGCCGGCCACAAGCGGCTCAGGGACGAGCTCCTGAACCTGATCGACGTCGAGCGTCCCGAGGTCGTGCGCCTCGTGTCGTGGGCCGCGTCGAACGGCGACCGGTCGGAGAACGGCGATTACATCTACGGCAAGCGGCGGCTGCGCGAGATCGACCGCCGGATCCGCTTCCTGACGAAGCGGCTCGATCTCGCCGAAGTCGTCGACGCGAGCCGGCAGGAGAACGTCGACCAGGTGTTCTTCGGCGCGACCGTCGATTATGCGACGCCGGACGGCGAGGATCACACCATCACGATCGTCGGGATCGACGAGGTCGATCTCGATCGCGGTTGCGTCAGCTGGATCTCGCCGGTCGCGCGGGCGCTCATCAAGGCGAAGATCGGCGATACCGTCACGCTGATGACGCCGGCCGGTCCGCAGCCGATCGACGTGCTCGACGTTCGCTATCCGGCAGCGGGCAACGTGTGAGCATGAAGCGACGCATCCGCGCCACGCCGCGCTGAAACGAACAAGCGCCCCGGGCGGGGCGCTTCGTCATGACGGTCCCGGTCGAACGGCCGGGGCCCATCGTATCGCTCAGAAGCGGTGGCGCATGCCGGCCGTGACGGCGATCTGCTTGTTCGTCGACGACGCGGTGCCGAGTCCGTTGATGTTCGCGCCGATCGCCAGCCCATTGGCATTGACCCGCTGGTATTCACTCTGCAGGTACAGGTCGGTGCGCTTCGACAGCGCATAGTCGGCCTGCAGGTTGAACTGGTGCCAGCTTGGCGTCTGGCCGTCGAGACGGCTGTCGGTGTACGTGTACGAGCCGGCGAGCGAGAACGCCGGCGTCAGCGCGTAGCGGCCATTCACCTCGTAATTATTGAAGCGCGTGCCGCCGGTGAGCGGGATGCCGCTCGACACGCCGGACTGCCCGGGGCTGATCCCAGCCGAATTGGTCAGGCGCGTCTGCGTGAACACGAAGCCGGCCGTCGCGGGCCCGAACGTGTAGTTGAGGCCTGCGCCCCAGGTGCGCTGCCGGCTGGCCGCGAAGGTCCAGTCGCCGGCTACCGCGCCGGGGTCGCTGGCCGCGAGCGCCAGCGCGTTGATGTTGTTGTTGAGCTGCAGGTACGCGGCCGCGACGTTGAAACCCATGTAGCTGTACGACGCGCCGACGCTGTACGCGCGATTGTTCGCGAAACCGGTGGAATTCGAGAAGCCGTACAGGCCGCCGAACTTCAGGCCGCCGTAGTTCGCGCTCTGGTACTTGACCGAGTTGTTGATCCGGAACGAGTTGTTCAGGTTGTCGTTGTCGAACGGGTGCGCGAACTGCGTGCCGCCATACTGGGTGCCGGTCAGGGACAGCGGGCCGACGAAGTCGACGACGCTGTCATATTGGCGGCCGAGCGTGAGCGAGCCGTAGCTGTTGTGCGCGAGCCCGACGAACGCCTGGCGACCGAACTCGCGGCCGTTCTGCTTCAGTGAACCGTTGTTGATGCCGAAGCCGTTTTCCAGCGTGAAGATCGCCTTCAGTCCGCCGCCGAGATCCTCGGTGCCGCGCAGGCCCCAGCGGCTGCCGTTGATCGAGCCGCTCGTCTCCTGCCACGCGCTGTGACCACGCTGGTTGTTCGTGTAGGTGATGCCGGCATCGATCAGGCCGTACAGCGTGACGCTGCTTTGCGCATGGGCGGCGCTGGCAGCCACGCCCGCCAATGCGGCGACGATCAGGGTCTTTTTCATGATCTGTCTCCAAACAGGATGATGTCGATCGAACCTGCTGTGGGCATCGGCGGCGTCGCGGGTCGGCGACACCGTGCGCGTGGGGCGCGGCACCCTCGTCGGAAAACCATTTGCAGTGTACGGATCGGTCCGGGCGGGGACGAAAACCGCTTCCTGCAATACTGTATTTTGAATCGCGCAAGAATAACCGCATGCGCGGAGAGCCGCGGCCAGCAAGGCTTTGCGGCGGCGCAGCAGGCGGAAATGCTACTCAGGACTGCGTACTAGGCGTTGCGCGATCGCGACAGGCGCTCAGGGGCAGGCGAGGGTAGGCCTAGCGCGATTATTGACACATCGGCAATAGAGGTTTGTGTGGAGCATGGATAATGAAAGGATGCTCTCTCGCTATACTGCGATCTCTGCTTTCCGAAGCAGACTTTTTCGTTGACGGAAAAGATCTCCAAACCTTTGTCGGCGCGACTTCCCAGTCGCGCTTTTTTTTGCCCCGTCTTCTCGATCCCTACTGCGTGTACGAGCGCCGCTTGCGCTTGGCAGCCGGCGGCGTGTCGTCGGCTTCGGCCGGCAGCGGCGTATAGGTCCAGTCTTCCATCACATAGTGACGGGCGTCCAGCGGCGACGCCAGCAGGTTCTGCCAATGATCGCCGTGCCAGTTCGGATCGAACTCGGTATCGCACGGCGCTTCACGGGGCTCGGCCAGCGCGCGGGACTTGCGGCGTGCGCGTGCGAGCCGGCTCGCGAAGCGCTTGATTCCATCCAGCCACATGACCCTTCTCCTTCCATTGCCTGGCACCAGCATTGCAACGTCCCCCGCTTTTCGCAACCCGAAAAAACCCGAGGATTTTACCGACCCGTTTTTTCTCGGTAGGTTTTTCACGGTATTGATTATTGGGGATCCGATCCCGGTAATATTGACAGGTTTTTGATGCGAATCAATTAATAAAAGACGATGGTGTACCGATTCCAGTGGTATTGACGTTTTTTTGATAAAGAACGCATCAAAAATTTTCTTGACGCACCCGGATTGTCCAATTTATAAAGTGAGCACTCCGTCCCCGGGCGGAGCGCTGGGGGTGGGTATCGGCGCGCCGTTGCGGGATTTCGGGAGGCGGCTATATCAGTAGCTTTTTTGATCTAAACGAGTGGGGAAGAAAGGTATGGATACCGGTATCGTAAAATGGTTTAACGATGCTAAAGGTTTCGGCTTTATTACGTCAGACAATGGCGGCGAAGATTTGTTTGCGCACTTTTCCGAAATCCGGATGGACGGCTTCAAAACGCTGAAGGAAAACCAGCGCGTTTCCTTTGAGGTGAAACTCGGGCCGAAAGGCAAGCAGGCAGCGAATATCCAGGCGGTCTGACGCGCCACGCACTGCCGATCACGTCCGGCCCCCGCATCGCGGGGGCTTTTTGCTTTTTGGGGCATGAAAGCCGGCTACCGGCGAATCGTTTCCGGTTCGGACTGGTCGTGAACCTGCATGCCGGTGCATACTCACGAAAGCACCGTTTCCCTGCATTTTTCATGTCCGATTCTTGTCCGTCCGATCCCGCCTGCGAGCAGCCGCTCGTCTTCGTCGACCTTGAAACCACCGGTGGCTCGTCCGCCGAGCACCGCATCACCGAAATCGGCGTGGTCGAAATCGGCCCACTCGGCGTATCGACGTGGACGACGCTGGTCAACCCGGGACAGTCGATTCCACCGTTCATCGAGCAACTGACCGGCATTTCGGACGAAATGGTGCGCGATGCGCCGTCGTTCGCGTCGCTCGCACCCGCGCTGTTCGAGCGGCTCGACGGCAAGCTGTTCGTCGCGCACAACGCGAGCTTCGACCGCGGCTTCCTGCGCGCCGAATTCGAACGTGCCGGCATCGCGTTCAATCCGGACGTGCTGTGTACGGTGCGGCTGTCGCGCGCACTGTTTCCGCGCGAGGCGCGGCACGGACTCGATGCGCTGATCGAGCGGCATGGCCTTGTCCCCGCGGCCCGCCACCGGGCGCTCGCGGATGCCGATCTCCTATGGCAGTTCTGGCGTCAGTTGCACGAGATCGTGCCGCTCGAGCGTCTGCGCGACCAGATTGCGCTTACGACGCGCCACTTCCGTCTCGCGGGGGGCATGACCGAAGCGTGGCTTGATACCGCGCCCGCCGGATGCGGTGCGTACGCGCTGTTCGGGGAGGGCGACGAAGCCCTTTACGTCGGGCGCAGTGTGCGTGTGCGGCAGCGCTTGCGGGCGTTGCTGACCGGCGAGCGGCGCTCGTCGAAGGAAATGCGGCTCGCGCAGCAGGTGCGGCGAGTCGAATGGCGGGAGACCGGCAACGAGCTGGGGGCGATGCTCGCCGAAGCGCAGTGGATCGCCCGCCTGCGCCCGTCGCACAACCGGCGGCCCGCGGCAGATAAGGCCCGTGCGGGCAATGCGTGCTGGCCGTTCGACGGCGCGGTCGCGTTCGAAGCGTGCGGCGAGCGCCGCCTGTTTCACGTGATCGACGGGTGGCGCTATCTCGGTGTGGCCGAATCACTCGACGCGGCCGTGCGGCTCGTGGCCGACGGCCCGGACGGTGCGTACGAACCCCATACCCATCGCCTGCTGCAGACCCATCTCGCACGCGGCCTGCAACTGATTCCGCTCGCGGCGCTCACGCCTGCCGACTGAGCGCCGCGTGCCGCGGCGCGCGGTGGCCGCGCGTCGTCAGCCGATCGCGCTGGCGCCGCCACCCGAGCAGACGTGCGACAGCGCGGTGCCGAGCGCCTGCGTCCGGCTGGCGTCGTAGCGGGTGAGCGTCTTCCAGTTCGCAATGCTGCGGGCGAGCCGCGCCTGGCAATCGGGCGCGTCGCGCAGCGGCGCGATCTGTACGAGGGCGGCCAGCATCTTTTGCGTGAGCTGGTCGAGTGCCGGCCGCGTGCTGGTCGCGAGGTCGGGCGGCGTGCCTTCGGGCGGCCGCGTCGCGCGCCAGGTGGCAAAGAGCGCGTTCTGCACGTCCTTGCTCGCGGCGATCTGATCCTCGAAGAACGTACGCGCGAACGCCGGATCCACGCCCGCCTGTGCGGCGCGCTTCTCCACCGATGCGAGCAGTTCCGCTTCGCGCGGCTGGTCCTCGATCGCCTTGTGGTTCGCCCATTTCCAGCGTGCGACGGGTTCGGCAAGCGCGATCCGCTGCGACGCGAGCGCGACGAGGTTGGTGAGCGCGGTGTCGTCGCCGTCGGCGCGCGCGACGGGCGGCGACGAAAAAAGGGCGACGCCGAGCGCGGCGACAGCGACGCTGGCACGAATGGCTTGTTTCATCGGAACGATCGGGAGAGCCGGGCGGGCCGGAGGTGGAAAACCAGAAGGATAGACGAAGACAGTCGCGCGGCGAAACGACGCGACAGAAGAATCAGCGGACGCGCTGACCCGGCACCGTCAGGCCGTTGCAGCCCGGGTGCGAAGCGATCTGCGCCGAAAACGCAGCGATGAACCGCACGATATCGATCGACACGTGGCGGTTACAGAACCGAACGTAGGTTCACTTCGGCGAGTACAGCTTGTGCTGCTCGTCGAAGAATGCCCGGACGTGGTCGGGCAATTCGGCGAGGAATTCCACGCCGACGGGTTCCGGATCCGGGCTCATCACTTGCTCGGGCGGGGGCATGCGAGTTGGTCTTTCGTCCATGGTCGTTTCTCCAGCAGGTCCAATAATTATCAACCTCGCGCTTGGATTTATGCCAGTGGCGAATCGTTAGATTTTGTCTCTGTTGTATTAACGGCACATGCGCTGCGGCGCGCCGTGCGATGCCGACTATTGCATCCGGCTCAATCGGCAACCATCGGGTGCTTGCTATACTTGCGCGCACTTTTTCCTGGACCGCGATGAAACGGACGACGCGATGGATCGGCCTCGTATGGCTGGCGCTGGTACTGAACGTACTGTCGCCCGTCATCGGCTACGCGCGTGTCGCGTCGAGCGGTTCCGGCGAGCTCACGCTCGAGCTGTGCAGCGCGGCGGGCGCTCGGCAGGTCATCCTCGCGCAGTCCGGCGACGATCGTGGCGCAGCGTCGTTCGACCATGCCGGCGTGCCGCACTGCGTGTACTGTCCCGGCTTCGCGGCGAACGTCGCGCTCGGCACGAGCCTGCCCGCGTTGCCGGGTTTCGTGCGCGCGTTCGCATACCGGTCGGCCGCCCCGGCCGTTCCCGATTTCCCCCGCAAGGGCATCCGCCTCGCGCAGCCGCGCGGTCCGCCTGAAAACGTCCCGATCTGATTGACATCGTCCGCGCGCCCCGCAGGCGCGCGTGCCGCCCGCGGCCCGGTCCGCGCGCCGCGCCGTATGCGCGCGGCGCGTCGGCTCGCGTCCGGCGGCTCCCGGTCACGTTTTCAGGAATTCATCCATGTCGTTCACCTTCGCCGCGCGGCCGTCGCGCGGTCGGCTCGCGCTCGCTTGCGCGGCCGCTTTTGCCTGGCCTGCCGCGCAGGCGGCTGCGATCGATGGCGCGTCCGCCGAGCCGGTGGCCGGCGGCTCGGGCAACCCGGCCGGCCGTGCCGCATCGGTTGCCGCAGCTGTGCCCGCGCCGTCGGGCGACACGCTGACCGAGGTCAGCGTCACCGCCCGGCGGCAACCCGTCGATCCGGATACGCCGGCCGTCGTTGAGTCGATCACGCGCGAGCAGATCGACGCGCACACCAACGTCACGACCGAGGACGCGCTGAAGTACGCGCCCAACCTGATGGTTCGCAAGCGCTATATCGGCGACCGCAACAGCGTGTTCGCCGGCCGCGACTTCAACGAACTGCAGAGTGCGCGCGGGCTCGTGTATGCCGATGGCCTGCTGCTGTCGAACCTGCTCGGCTCGAGCTATGCATACCCGCCGCGCTGGTCGCTGATCGCGCCCGACGATATCGAGCGCGTCGACGTGCTGTATGGCCCCTTTTCCGCGCTGTATCCCGGCAACGCGATCGGCTCGACCGTGCTGCTGACGACGCGGCGCCCCGACAAACTCGAGGCGTCGCTGTCGACGCAGTTCTTCACGCAGCGCTATCACGACGGCTACGGGCTGGCGGACAGCTTCGGCGGCAATCACCAGACCGCGCGGATCGCGAACCGGATCGGCAAATTCTGGTTCTCGCTGTCGCTCGACCGGCTGGAGAACGACGGTCAGCCGATGCAGTATGCAAGCCCCAATTCCGCGTACAACCCGAAGCTCGGCGCCGCGGTGCCCGTGACGGGCGCGGCCACCGACATCGGACCCAACGGCAAGCCGCGCACGATTGTCGGCGCGCAGAACATCGAGCGGACCGAGCAGCTCAACGAGACGGTCCGGATGGGCTACGCGTTCACGGACCGCGTCGACGCGACGCTGACGCTCGGGCACTGGGAGAACCATTACCGGCAGCACGGCGAAACCTTCCTGCGCGACGCGGCCGGCAATCCCGTCTACGGCGGCAACGTGTCGATTGGCGGCCGGAACGTGACCGTCGCGCCGAGTGCATTCGCGCCGCAGCGCGGCGACCAGGAGAACTGGCTGTACGCGCTCGGCCTGAACGGCCGGCTCGATTCGGGTTGGCGGCTGTCGGGCGTGGTGTCCGCATACGACGTGTCGCGCGACGTGCTGCGCGCGGCAGCGACCGCGCAGGGCGGGGCGGGCACGCTGTTCCAGGGCGACGGCACGGGCTGGCGTACGCTCGACCTGAAGGCCGAGGCGCCGGAAGTGAAGGGCCATACGTTCACGTTCGGCTATCACTACGACAACTATTTCCTGCGCAACGTCACGTACAACACGGCCGACTGGCTGGCCGGGCCGACCACCTCGCTCGCGAGCGTCTATCAGGGTGACACGCGCACCCAGGCGCTGTTCGCGCAGGACGCGTGGCGTTTCGCGCCCGGCTGGCTCGCGACCCTCGGCCTGCGCTACGAGCGCTGGGATGCATATGGCGGGGCGCTCGGCAACGCGGACGGCACGGTCGGCTACGCGGACCGCGGCGCGAATGCGCTGTCGCCGAAAGTCGCGCTGCAGTGGGACGCGACGGACGTCTGGCGCTTCCGGGTGTCGTTCGCGACGGGCACGCGCTTCCCGACGGTCGGCGAACTGTTCCAGGGCACGATCTCGAACAACGCGATCGTCAACAACAACCCGAGCCTGCGGCCGGAAAAGGCGATCGACTGGGACTTCACGGCCGAGCGCGACGTGGGCGTCGGCGTCGTGCGCGCGAGCGTGTTCCAGAGCGACCTGCGCGATTCGATCTACAGCCAGACGACGGTGTCGGGCGCATCGACCGTCACCAACATCTCGAACGTCGATCGCGTGCGCGTGCGCGGCGTCGAACTCGGATTCAGCGGCCGGAACGTCGGGCTGCGCGGGCTCGACATCGACGCGAACGTGTCGGCGAGCAATGCGCAGATCCTGGCCGACACCGCGAATCCCGCGTACGTCGGCTCGCGCTTTCCGCGCATCCCGCGCATGCGCGCGAACCTGCTCGCGTCGTACCGCTTCGACGAGCACTGGCTCGCGAGCGTCGGCGTCCGCTACTCGGGCCGCCAGTTCAACACGCTGGACAACAGCGACGTGAATCCGGACGTGTACGGCGGCACGAGCATCTTCACGGTCGTCGACCTGAAGGCGCGCTACCGGTTCGACCGTCACTGGACCGCCTCGGTCGGCATCGACAACCTGACGGACCGCCGCTACTACGTGTTCCACCCGTATCCGGGCCGCACTTTCTTTGGAGAACTGAAATGGTCGCTGTGAAATCGTTCGCGGCAGGCTGCGCGCTGTGGCTCGCGGCGCTGTCGCCCGCCGGCGCGCACGACGCACCGAAAACCGCCGATCCGCATGCCGCGCACATGAGCATGCAGGCTGCGCCGGCGCAACAGAAGCAGCCGCTCGCAACCGGCGCCGCGTTCGACGCGCGGCACCGGCTGTGGGTCGCATGGGTCGAAGGCGCGCACGTCGTCGTCGCGCACTCGGACGACGCGGGCCGCACGCTGTCCGCGCCCGTGACCGTCAACGCGATGCCCGAGCCGATCTACACGAGCGCGGAGAATCGGCCGAAGATTGCGACGAGCCCCGACGGCCGGGCGGTGTACGTGTCGTGGTCGATGCCGCTCGATGCGCCGTACACCGGCATGGTGCGCTTCTCGCGCTCGCTCGACGGCGGCGCGACCTGGAGCGTGCCCGTCACCGTGCATCGCGACCGGCAGGCGATCACGCACCGCTTCGACATGATGGCCGTCGATCCGGCCGGCAACATCGCGATCGCGTGGATCGACAAGCGCGATCTCGTCGCGGCGAAAGCGGCGGGGCAGGCGTATGAAGGCGCGGCCGTCTACTACGCGGTGTCGCGCGACGGCGGCGCGTCGTTCGAGCCCGAGCGCAAGGTGACCGACCACACGTGCGAATGCTGCCGCATCGCGATGGCGATCGATCCGGCCGGACACATCGAAGGCGTGTGGCGCAACGTGTTCCCGGGACAGATCCGCGATCATGCGCTCGCGGTGCTGCCCGTGTCGGCGTCGGAGCCCGTCGTGCCGGTGCGTGCGACGTTCTCGAACTGGCATGTCGAGGCTTGCCCCGAGCACGGGCCGGCGCTTGCGATCACGCCCGACGGTACGCGTCATATCGCGTGGTTCGGCGTCGTCGATGGCCGCGCCGACGTGTTCTACTCGCGCATCGGCGCCGACGGCCAGCCGCGCGGCACGCCGTGGGCATTCGGCGCGAATCCGGCGGCGCCGGCCGAGCAGGCATCGCATGCGGCGCTTGTCGCGCGCGGCGACGTCGTCTGGCTTGCGTGGAAGGCGTTCGACGGCGACACGATGCAGATCAAGCTGCGCCGCTCGGACGATCGCGGCGAGCACTGGTCGGCGCCGCGCGTGATCGCGTCGACCTCGGGCGCGAGCGACAATCCACAACTGCTCGACGACGCGGGCCGCATCTACCTGTCGTGGCGTACGCGTAACGACGGCTACCGGCTGATTCCCGTGGAGGGCGCACAATGAAACGGCTGATGGTGTTGATCGGCGCCGCGCTCGCGAGCCTGCCGGCGTGGGCCGGCGAGCTGCAGCCGCTGCGCGTGGCCGAGGTCGCGAAGTTGTATGCGACGGCGCACGAACGGCCGCTCGCGGTCGAGATCTGGTCGCTCGATTGCGGATACTGCCGCGAGAACGCCGCGCATCTCGTCGCGTGGCAGCGCCGGCATCCGGACGTGCAGCTCGCCATGGTCGCGATGGACGCTTATGACGACAACGGCACCGCGATCACCCAGGCGCTCGCGCAAATGAACCTGCCGCCGCAGGTCGCGCAGTATGCGAACGCGGAGCCGATGCCCGAGCGTCTGCGGGCGGCGCTCGATGCGGGATGGCGGGGAGAAATGCCGCGTACCGTGTGGATCGGTCGCGATGGCGCACGCGAAGCGCGCAGCGGATTGCTGACGACCGACGTGCTCGACGGCTGGTCGCAGCGCGGCAAGCGCCGCTGAAAACGGAAGGCGGCGCGCGGGATGTCGCGCGCCGCTTCGATGCGAAAACAAACCAGCGCGCGCCCGAAGGCGCGCGAGAAGATCGTCAGGCCGCGCGCCTGAATAGCCGGATCACGAACAGCAGGACCACGGCGCCGATGACAGCGACGATCACCGAGCCGATGAAGCCGCTGCCGATGGTGATGCCGAGCATCCCGGCCAGCCAGCCGCCGATCACCGCGCCGACGATACCGACGATGATGTCGACGATCAGGCCGAACCCGCCGCCCTTGACCAGCAGGCCTGCCAGCCAGCCGGCGATCGCGCCGATGATGAGCCACATAATCAAGCCATGAGTCATGGTGATCCTCTCCTTGTATTGAGTCGAAATGACCGGACGTCGGCTGTTTCGCCGCAAGCTGCAGGAAGGCGGCATGCGACCGCCGCGCCGCCCACGCAATGTAACGCGATAGACGGGTCGGAATCGTTAAGTAATGTTATGCACCCTTAACGGGTTTTTCCAGGGGATTCGTCTGCCTACGGCGCGGCGGGGGCGCAAACGATGCGCGGCGAAATGAACCTGTAAGGAAGGGTGCTGCCCGTTCGGCGGTGTGTCATGCGTCATTGTCCGCGCGCCGGCGCCGGTGCGCCCGTATCGGGCAGGCCGTCGCCGGCGTCTGCAATCAGGCGGGTGACGGTCGCCGTATCGCCGATCGTCTCGATCGCCAGCAGCGCGAAGCGGGCGAGAAAGAGCGGGGCGTCGGTTTCGCCGATGCGGGTCATCGCGCGGCACAGGTCGGTGTAGAGGATGTCGCGTTCGGTGTCGGTCATCATGCGTTCTCCTGAAGATCGGCCGACGTGCGCGGGCGAAGCGCACGCTCGAGTGAGGCGGTCAGGTCGGCGGGGCGCGCGTCGTGCCAGCGGCCGAGCACGTGTCCGTCCGGACGCACGAGGTAGACGGT
The DNA here is from genome assembly GCF_020843965.1 of Burkholderia sp. B21-005. Taxonomy (NCBI): domain Bacteria; kingdom Pseudomonadati; phylum Pseudomonadota; class Betaproteobacteria; order Burkholderiales; family Burkholderiaceae; genus Burkholderia; species Burkholderia sp. B21-005. The sequence continues at coordinate 985,026 of NZ_CP086301.1, forward strand.
GCCGTCGCGCGCACCGTACAGGTCGAACAGCCGGTCGTCGGCATCGTAGCCGTCGCATCCCGGATGGTGCGATGCCGCATGCCGCGCGAGCGTTACCAGCGCGAACGGTATGCGGGCGGCGTGCAGGTGTTGCTCGAGTTCGGCGAACGATGGATCGGGCGCGCCGTCGCGCGTGAAGCGCAACGCCGTGAAGCATGGGCCGACGAGATCGGTCAGATGGCCGCGGCGTGCGCCGCCGGCGTTGCCGATGTCGAGCGACGTCTGCAGCATCAGCGGACATTCCGCGAGTACGGTGCCGGGCGCCGGTCCGGCCGGAAATGCATCGCGCTCGTCCGCGTTGAGCGGCGACGCCGTGTACGCGATGGCCGTCGTCTGGCGCGGATTGATCAGCGAGCGCAACGCCGGATGCCGGACCGCGAGTGTCAGCACGGCCTTGCGCATCAGCTCGAACGCGAACGACGGCGGCGCCATGAACTCGGTGCTCTTGGTGCCGTAGCGCAGGTTCTCGTGCGTCGCGAACACCCGCTCGTCCGAATAGCTGTCGAGCAGTGCGTCCGACGCGAGGCCGCGAATCACGTACGCCAGTTTCCACGCGACGTTGTCGGCGTCGTCGATGCCCGAATTCGCGCCGCGCACGCCGAAGATCGGCACGAGGTGCGCGGCGTCGCCGCAGAACAGCACGCGGCCGTGCCGGTAGCGTTCGAGCGTCAGTGCGTTCGCCTTGTAGATCGTGATCCAGATCGGCGACCAGTCGCCGCGTTCGCCCATCATGTCCAGCAGGTTCTGCACGCGCGGGATCACGTTCTCGGGCTTCACGGCCGCGTCGGGATCCTCGTCGTCGCGCAGTTGGTAGTCGATCCGCCACACGTTGTCGGGCTGCTTATGGACGAGCACCGTCGAGCCGGGGTTCGACGGCGGGTCGAAATACGCGAGCCGTTCGGTCGGCCGGTCGCTGTCGAGCGCGATGTCGACGATCACGTAGCGGCCTTCGTAGCTCGTGCCCTGAAGCGACAGGCCGAGCGCATCGCGCATCGTGCTGCGCCCGCCATCGCTCGCGACGATCCAGTCGGCATCGAGTGCGTAGCCGCCGAGCGGCGTTTCGATGTCGAGGCGCACGCCGTCCGGGTAGCGCGTGACGCCCGCGACCTTCGCCTGCCAGCGGATCTCGATGAGCTCGGGGCGGCGCAGCGCGGCATCGAGCAGGAACTGCTCGATGTGATACTGCGCGAGGTTCACCATCGGCGGCAGCTTCTGGTTCTCGTCCTGCGGCATCGTGAAATGCAGCACTTCGTCGCGACGATGGAAACTGCGCCCGCCGCTCCACGGCAGTCCGACGCGCAGGAAGTCGTCGAGCGCGCCGAGCCGCTCGATGATCTCGAGGCTGCGTCGCGAGATGCAGATCGCGCGGCTGCCGTGACAGACCGAGTCGTCGGCTTCGAGCAGCACGCTGCGGATGCCGTGGTTGGCGAGGCCGAGTGCGACGGCGAGACCCACCGGCCCGCCACCGACGATCGCGACGCGGTGCCGCTGCGTATCGACACCGTCGCTGCAGGTCGGCAGGTGCGCCGCGTGGCGCGCGGCGACGAACGGATATGGCTTGAATTCGATGCCCATCGTTGGCTTCCAGGTTGCAGTGATCGGACGCACCCGCGCGATGATGCGAGGCGTGCGGCGGGTCGAGGCAGTATGGAAGCCGCGCCGATCACCGCTGTCCCCATTCCGGGTACGGCGAACGGATGGCGGCGGGTCGGGATTTACCCGGACGCGTTCAGGATCGGCGGGCGCCGTTCACGGTTGCAGGCACAGCGCAAACAGCTGGCGCTGGCTCGAGATGCCGAGACGCCGGTACGCGCGCTTCTGGTAGGTGACGACGCTCGACGCCTTCACGCCGATCATGTCGCCGATTTCCCGCGCGCTCTGGCCTTCGAGCACACCGCGCAGCACGTCGAGTTCGCGCTTGGACAATGCCGGACAGGCGCCGCGCAGCCGCGCGAGCATCAGTTGCGGGATGCCGATCTGCGTCGAACCCACGAGCGCGTAATGATGTTGCGCCGCCTGCGCGATCAGCGGCGCGAGCGTTTCGATGGCCGCGATCTCGCGCGGCTGGAATGCGCCGCTGCGATGCGCGCGATACAGGTTGATCGACAACCAGGTCGAGTCGTTCGGCTGCATCAGCAGCGCGAGGCGATCGGATACGTCGGGGCCGCGGTAGCAGGCCGCGCGATACGCGTCGTGACCGATCTCGTCGCCGGCCTGCTGATGCAGCAGCACGTCGCGGCGGTGCGTACCGCGACCGGCGGCCGAGACGATCGTCTGGTTGCCGTCGAGCGCATAGAAATGTCGCGCGTAGGTGTCGGCGACATCGCGCAGGTAGCGGCCGCCGCGATGATCGGCGACCGACACGGTGCGCGGCCGGTTGCCGAACTCGTACGCGAAGATCGTGCACTGCGTGACGGACAGCGCATCGTCGAACAGCTTCAGGATTTCCGCGGCGAACGCGTTCGGCTCGCTGCCGCCGATCGCGGCGACGAGGCCGGTCGCACGGGACACGTCCAGTTGCCCGCTGAGGTTCGGTCGCTCGAGACGCCAGGTGCGCATGATGCAAGGGAGGGCAGGGTGATCCGGCGATTGTAATCGGCGGTGTGCGGGGTGGGAGTCGGGAGATGCCCGCAAGCGGAAATGACGGGGCGGGCGCACGATTTCGTGTATCGGAAAACGCGGCCGGAAAAGAGAAAAGGCCTGACAAGCGATGCTTGTCAGGCCTTTATGTCTTGGTGCCGGAGATAGGAGTCGAACCTACGACCTTCGCATTACGAATGCGCTGCTCTACCAACTGAGCTACACCGGCAGCAGAGAAATGAAATTATATGGTCAAATCCGAGATCTTGGCAATAGGTTTTGCGAAATTTTTTCAGCTTGCTGCTGCTTCGCGAAACCATCGATCCGGCGGACTTCCCGCTTTCACTTCATTGCGACGCAGCCTGTCAGGGCCACATCGCGAAGGCGCGATTGTACTGACGTCTCGCACCTTCGTCCAGTGCTGCGGGGCAAATTTATTTGCCTTCGCCTTCGTTGTGATAGCCGGTCACGCGCTCGACTTCGTTCTTCGAACCGAGGAAGACCGGCACACGCTGGTGCAGGCCGGTCGGCTGCACTTCCATGATGCGCTGCGTGCCCGTCGTCGCGGCGCCGCCCGCCTGTTCGACGATGAACGACATCGGGTTCGCTTCATACATCAGGCGCAGCTTGCCCGGGCGATCGGGCGTGCGCTTGTCGGCCGGGTACATGAAGATGCCGCCGCGGTTCAGGATCCGGTGCACGTCGGCCACCATCGACGCGATCCAGCGCATGTTGAAGTTGTCGCCGCGCGGGCCGTCCTTGCCGGCGTTCAGTTCGTCGACATAGCGCTGGACCGGCTCGTACCAGTGGCGCGCGTTCGACGCGTTGATCGCGTATTCGCGCGTATCGGCCGGGATCTGCATGTTGCTTTGCGTGAGCACCCACGAACCGACTTCGCGGTCGAGCGTGAAGCAGTTCACGCCGTTGCCGGTCGTCAGCACGAACACCGTTTGCGGGCCGTACACCGCGTAGCCGGCCGCGACTTGCTCCGTACCGGGCTGCAGGAACGATTCCTCGGTGGCCTGCTTGCCGTCCGGGCAGCGCAGCACCGAGAAAATCGTGCCGATCGACACGTTCACGTCGATGTTCGACGAGCCGTCGAGCGGATCGAACACGAGCAGGTATTCGCCGCGCGGGTAGTTCGCGGGGATCGGGAAGAACGTTTCCATCTCCTCCGACGCCATCGCGGCGAGGTTGCCGCCCCATTCGTTCGCGTCGAGCAGGATCTCGTTCGACAGGATGTCGAGCTTCTTCTGCACTTCGCCCTGGACGTTCTCGCTGCCGGCGGTGCCGAGCGCTTCGCCGAGCGCGCCCTTCGACACGTTGTAGCTGATCGCCTTGCACGCGCGTGCGACGACTTCGATCAGCAGGCGCAGGTCGGCGGGGAGGTTGTTGGTCTCACGTTGCTGTTCGATCAGGAACTTCGACAGCGTGGTGCGGCGGGCAATGGACATGACTGACTCCGAAAGGCCAAAGAATCCTTGAATGCCCGCAATTTTACCCGCCGCGCCTCCCGCGCCGCCGGCTTTTTTCGTCCGGTTACATGGCCGGGCGGCCGATTCGGCCGGGTGCCGGCGTGCGCGGCGCGGCGGACCGGCCCTGCGGCGGCGGGACCGCCGGGCGGTCGAACGCGCGCTCCGGCTCCGACCCCGCGAACCTTCAGCCGATAAAAAAGCCGGCGCCGCAACGGGGCGGCGCCGGCTTCTTCGCGCGGGAGCGCGACGCGAATCGCATGCGTGCCGTTACGCGAGCGCCTTCTCGACGATCTCGCGCACGTCGCGCGATTTCGCGCCGGCCGCGACCTGCTCCAGGGCTTCGCGCATCCGGTCGCGCAGCGCCGGCGTGAAGCGGCGCCACAGTTCGAGCGAGCGGGCGAGGCGCGCGGCGACTTGCGGATTGATCGCGTCGAGCGCGAGCACCTGTTCGGCCCAGAACGCGTAGCCCGAACCGTCCGCCGCGTGGAATTGCGCCGGGTTCGCCGCGCAGAAGCTGAAGATCAGCGAGCGTGCGCGATTCGGGTTCTTCAGGTTGAACGCGGGGTGGGCCATCAGCTTGCGGACTTTCGCGAGCGTCGGCTGGGCGGCCGTGCCGCGTTGCGCCGCCTGCATCGCGAACCACTTGTCGATCACGAGCGCTTCCTTCTCGAAGCGACGGTAGAAGTCGCCGAGCGCACGCGTGGCCGCGTCGTTCGCGCCCGAGGCCGCGGCGGACAGCAGCGCGCCGAGCGCGGCGGCGCGATCGGTCATGTTGTTCGCCGCGTCGTACTGCGCGGTCGCGATGCGCACGGCGTCGGCCGGATCCTCGAGTTCGGCGAGATACGCGAGCGCGAGGTTCTTCAGCGCGCGGCGGCCGGACGCTTCGGGCGTCGGCTCGTACGCGCCCGGCGTCTGGTGCTGCTCGTGCGCGGCGAGCCACTCGGCGCGCAGCGCGGTCGCGAGCTGGCGGCGCACGAACTGGCGTGCGCGATGCACGGCGGCCGGATCGGCTTCCGCCATCTGGTCGGCGAGATAGGTTTCCGACGGCAGCGTCAGCGCGAGTTCGCGGAACGCGGGCGACAGGTTTTCATCGGTCAGCACGCGGCGGAACGCGGCGACGAAGTTGCCGCCGAGCGTGAGCGGCTGGTTCGCGGCGGCGCGCGCGGCGAGCGTCAGCAGCGCGCGCGTCGCGAGGCGCTGGCCGGCTTCCCAGCGGTTGAACGGGTCGCTGTCGTGCGCGAGCAGGAACGCGAGATCGTCGTCGCTGTAGTCGTACTCGACGATCACCGGCGCCGAGAAATTGCGCAGCAGCGACGGCAGCGGCTGTTCCGGCACGTCGACGAACGTGAAGGTCTGCTCGGTGTCGGTGAAGTCGAGCACGCGCGTCGTGCCCGACGCGGCGGCTTCGCCGTCGAGACGCAGCGGCAGGTCGCGGCCGTCGCGGCCGATCAGGCCGATCGCGAACGGGATCAGCAGCGGCCCCTGTTGCGTCTCGCGCGCCGCCGGCGACGCATCGCCGTAGCCCTGCGCGAGCGTGACCGTGTAGCGGCGTGCGGCCGCGTCGTACGCGGTACGCACCGACACGCGCGGCGTGCCGGCCTGGCTGTACCAGCGCTCGAACTGCGCGAGATCGCGCCCGTTCGCGTCGGCCATCGCGTGACGGAAGTCGTCGCACGTCACGGCGTGACCGTCGTGGCGCTTGAAGTACAGGTCCATCCCCTTGCGGAACCCGTCGCGGCCGAGCAGCGTCTGGTACATCCGCACGACTTCCGAGCCTTTCTCGTAGACGGTCATCGTGTAGAAGTTGTTGATCTCGACGTAGCTTTCCGGACGCACCGGATGCGCCATCGGGCCCGCGTCCTCGGCGAACTGCAACTGGCGCAGCACGCGCACGTCCTCGATGCGCTTGACCGCGCGGGCCGCCGATGCGACGTCGTCGCCCGCTGCCATGTCGGCCGAGAACTCCTGATCGCGGAACACCGTCAGGCCTTCCTTCAGGCTCAGCTGGAACCAGTCGCGGCAGGTCACGCGGTTGCCGGTCCAGTTGTGGAAGTACTCGTGGCCGACCACCGACTCGATGTTCGCGAAGTCGGTGTCGGTCGCGGTCTCGGGGTTCGCCAGCACGTACTTCGTGTTGAAGATGTTGAGCCCCTTGTTCTCCATCGCGCCCATGTTGAAGTCACCGACCGCGACGATCATGAAGCGGTCGAGATCGAGCTCGAGACCGAAGCGCTTCTCGTCCCAGCGGATCGAGTGGATCAGCGAATCCATCGCGTGACGGGTCTTGTCGAGATCGGCCGGTTCGACCCACACCTGCAGCAGCTTTTCCTTGCCGGAGCCGGACGTGATCTTCTCCTCGATCGCGACGAGCTTGCCCGCGACGAGCGCGAACAGGTAGCTCGGCTTGCGGAACGGGTCTTCCCATTTCGCGAAGTGGCGGCCGTCGGGCAGCTCGCCCGAGTCGACCAGGTTGCCGTTCGACAGCAGCACCGGATAGGCGGCCTTGTCGGCGCGCAGCGTGACGGTGTAGGAGGCCATCACGTCGGGGCGGTCGAGGAAGTAGGTGATGCGGCGAAAGCCTTCGGCCTCGCACTGCGTGAAGAAGTTGCCGCTCGATACGTACAGGCCGGACAGCGTCGTGTTCTGGTCCGGCGCGCACGCGTTCTCGAGCGTGAGCTCGAACGCGTCGGGCACGTTTTCGACGGTCAGCCCGTGTTCGTGCGCACGCACCGCACCGTACGGCGCGCCGTCGAGCTGCGCGCCGAGGAATTCGAGCGCTTCGCCCATCAGCTCCAGATGCGGGGTGGGCGCCGCGTCCGGATTGCGGCGCACGCGCATCGTATTCCTGACGATCGTACGGGCCGGCGCGAGATCGAATTCGAGTGCGACGGAATCGATGAGGAAGGCCGGCGGCGTGTAGTCGGCGCGGCGGATCACGGTGGAGGAGGCGTTGTCGGACATGGTCGTCGAGATCGGTGGGGTGGGGATCGGGCCCGCAGCGCGGACCGGGCGAACCGGGCCATTGTACAAAGGCTTGCGGCCGCGTGCCGCAGCGAACTTTTTACCGGTTCGGGCAGTCCGCGTATTATCGGCATCCCGTGCGGTTCGCGCGGTGCGACGTACGGATGACGGATCGACGAGGATCGACATGAAACGCGAATGGATTCAACGCGGTGCGGGCTGGGCGGCGGTGCTGTGCGTGGCGCTGCTGACGGGCTGCACCAGCTACGTGACGACGCAGGTCACGGCCTTCTCCGACTGGAGCGGCAGCGACGCGACACGCACTTACGCCTTCACGCGCACCGATGCGCAGAAACACAGCATCGAGCAGTCGACCTACGAGCCGATCGTCGCGAACGAGTTGTCCGCGTACGCATTCCGGCAGGTGCCGGCCGCGCAGGCGCGCTATCTGGTCGGGCTGACCTACGGGGTCGGCAGCGATCTGGTGACGGTGCCGCAGCCGGTCTACTACGACCCGTGGTTCGCGGGGCCGGGGCCGTACTGGCGGGGCGGGCCGTGGGGCCCGTGGGGGCCCTGGGGGCCGATGCCGGCAGGTTATGTCGCGCAGACCTACCAGGTGTTCGACTACACGCTCGGCATCCGGATCACCGAGCGCGCGACCGGCAAGGAGGTCTACAACGTGACCGCGCGCACCACCGGCGACAACGGTGCGCTGCTGTATGCGATGCCGTTCCTCGCGCGCAGCGCGCTCGCCGATTTCCCGTTGGCGAACGGCGCGATCCGCACGGTGCGGCTGCCGGTCGACAAGCGCGGCGGGCCCGCGGCGGCGCCGGCCGCCAACGAGCGTGCGGTGCCGGCCGTGCCGGCCTCGGGTGCGGCGCTCGCGAAGTAACGCGCTGTCGACACCGGCGCGGCCGCCCGGCCGCGCCACCTGCCTGCGTGCGTTGTGTGCGTCAGACCCCGACGCCCAGCAACGCCAGCGCGCCCAGCACGATGAACAGCACGGCCGCGATGCCGTGCACCAGCTTCGTCGGCAGGCGGTGCGCGAAACGGTCGCCCAGCAGGATCGCGGGCACGTTCGCGAGCATCATCCCGAAGGTCGTGCCGGCCACCACGCCGATGTAATCCTGGAAGCGCGCGGCGAGCGCGACGGTCGCGATCTGCGTCTTGTCACCCATTTCCGCGAGGAAGAACGCGACGAGCGTCGCGCCGAACACGCCGAGCCGCGAGCGGGTCGCATTGGCTTCGTCGGCATCGAGCTTGTCCGGCACGAGGATCCACAATCCCATCGCGATGAACGAGAACGCGAGCGCCCAGCGCATGATCGACGGCGTGACGAGTATGCCGAGCCACTCGCCGAACGCACCGGCGAAGCCGTGGTTCACGAGCGTCGCGACGAGCACGCCGAGAATGATCGGCACGGGCTTGCGATAGCGCGCGGCCAGCACGAGGGACAGCAGTTGGGTCTTGTCGCCGATTTCAGCGAGGGCGACGGCGCCGGTGGAGATCAGGAAGGCTTGAGACACGTATGGGGTTCCACGGGCCGATGTTGTGCGTGCGAGCGACGATCCGCCGCGCGCCGGGCCCTGATGCGGCGCGCAGTGAACCATCGGTCTCGCCAGGCCTTGGTGGCTGCGTCCGCCATGGCCGCATGGCCAAGTCTGTTGACGGACGCCTCCGTCACGATGCGCGCCGGGAGCGCGGGACATCGAGCGGAGCGGCTACTCCCCAATGAGGGGCGAATTCTAGCACGGCGGGTGCGGCGGGCGGAGCGAATCCGGCGGCTCCGGCATGCGCCGTAGCGCACGCCGGAGCAGGAGGGGAGCGGGGGAGGGAGCGGGCAAACGCGCGCGCGTTACGCGGCGGCGCGGCGTGCGGCACCGCGCTCGTGCACGAGCCGGCCGGCCGCGTACGTGCGATACACGGCGCGGTCGTCGCCGAGCAGCGCGAACGCGAACAGCAGCTCCTCGAGCGAATCCGCGCGCTTCGTGCGGCGCGCGAGCAGCGGCGTGGCCTGCGGGTCGAGCACGATGAAGTCGGCTTCGGTGCGCGGCGCGAGCGTGCCGACCGTGTCGGCGAGATCGAGCGCCTGCGCGGCGCCGGCCGTGGCGAGCCAGAACATCCGCGTCGCACTCAGGTGGTGGCCCGACAGCCGCGCGACCTTGTGCGCCTCGTTCATCGTCTGCAGCATCGAGAACGACGTACCGCCGCCGACGTCGGTCGCGAGCGTGACCGGCACGCCGTATTCGCCGGCCTTGTCGAAGTCGAACAGTCCGCTGCCGAGAAAGAAGTTCGACGTCGGGCAGTGCGCGACGACGGTGCGCGTCTCGGCCATCCGGCGGCGGTCCTCGTCGTCGAGGTGAATGCAGTGGCCGTACACCGCGCGCGGCCGCAGCAGCCCGTAGCGATCATAGATGTCGAGATAGCTGCGGTGGCCGGGGAACAGCTCCGCGACCCATTTCACTTCATCGACGTTTTCCGCGACGTGGCTCTGCACGAACACGTCCGGATGGCGGCGCGCGAGTTCGCTGCACGCCTCGAGCTGCGCCTCGGTGGACGTCGGCGCGAAGCGCGGCGTGAGCGCGTACAGCTGGCGGCCGTTGCCGTGCCAGCGGTCGATCAGCTCGGCGCTGTCGTCATAGCCCGATTGCGCGGTGTCGCGCAGGAACTCGGGGCAGTTGCGGTCCATCAACACCTTGCCCGCGATCATCCGCAGGTCGCGTGCCTCGCTCGCCGCGAACAGCGCGTCGGCCGACTGCTTGTGCACGGTGCAGTAGACGAGCGCGCTCGTCGTGCCGCAGGCGAGCAGTTCGTCGACGAAGAAGTCGGCGACCTCGCGCGCATGCTCCGGATCGCCGAACCGACGCTCGGTCGGGAACGTGTACTTGTCGAGCCACGGCAGCAGGCCGGGGGCCGGCGACGCGATCATGTCCGTCTGCGGATAGTGGATGTGCGTGTCGATGAAGCCGGGCACGATCAGCTTGTCGCGCAGGTCGTGGACGATCGCGTCGCGCGCGAGCGTCGCGGCGAGCCGCGCATACGGGCCGACCGCGACGACCTTGCCGTCGTCGACGATCAGGAGGCCGTCGGTCTCGTGGTTCGCGGCCTGGCTCGACTGCGCCGGGTCGCCGTTGAAGGTCAGCAGCTGGGAACGGAAAGCGGTTTGCGTCATGACGAATGGTCCTGCATCAAGGTAAGGCGAACAGAAGAAAACGGTCGGTGCCGCGCGGGCGACGGCCTGAAGGGCGCGGCCCGTGCATGCGCGATGCGGCGACGCGAGCAGGCGGGGGCGCCGCGGACTGTGCGCGCGCACGCGAGCGTCGCGGCCGTCATCGCGGGATTGCCGGCGGACAGCGCCGCAATCGCGACGGGCGCGGCGGCGAGCGGCATGACGCGCCGCAACGACAGGCTTCGGTGCACGACGACGCGCAACGCCGTCGCCGCGCGAGCGACGGGCGCGATGCCGGCATGCAGGTGCCGCGCACGCATGCGGCCGGTGCGGCGCAGGGCCGAGCCGGTCGTCGCGAAGCGGATGTCGTCGCGGTGTTTCATCTGTCTAGCGAACCTCGATGCCGGCCGTCACGCGGCCTGCCAGTACGAATCGAGACGCGCGATCAGCGCATCGCGCTCTGCCGCGTCGACGAACGATGCCTCGAAGCCATTGCGGATCACGGCGTGCACTTCGGCGTCCGTCAGCTGCAGCCCGTCGACCGTCGCGAAGTAGTTGTCGTTGACGTAGCCGCCGAAGTAGGCCGGATCGTCGGAGTTGATCGTTACCGCGACGCCGCGATCGAGCAGCGCCTTCAGCGTGTGCTTCGCCATGTCGTCGAACACGCACAGCTTCAGGTTCGACAGCGGGCACACGGTCAGCGCCATGCGCGTGCGCGCGAGGCGTTCGACGAGCGCCGCGTCCTCGATGCTGCGCACGCCGTGGTCGATCCGGTCGACCTTCAGCACGTCGAGCGCTTCGTGGATGTAGGCGGGCGGGCCTTCCTCGCCCGCATGCGCGACGAGCTTCAGCCCGAGCGCACGCGCCTTCTCGAACACGCGCGCGAACTTCGCCGGCGGATGGCCGAGCTCGGACGAGTCGAGGCCGACGCCGATCAGCCGGTGGCGATAGCGTTCGAACAGCGGCCGCGCGGATTCGAACGTCGCGAGCGCGTCATCTTCGGACAGGTGGCGCAGGAAACACAGGATCAGCTTGCTCGACAGCCCGCGTTGCTCGGCATCGGCGAGCGCGCGGTCGATGCCGGCCACCACCGTTTCGATCGGCACGCCGCGTTCGGTGTGCGTCTGCGGGTCGAAGAACAGTTCGGTGTGGACGACGTTGTCGGCGAGCGCGCGTTCGCAGTACGCGGCCGTCATGTCGTAGAAATCCTGTTCGGTCAGCAGCACGCTCGCGCCTGCGTAATAGATGTCGAGGAACGACTGCAGGTCGGTGAACGCGTAAGCGGCGCGCAGCGCGTCGATCGACTCGTACGCGAGCTTCACGCCGTTGCGTTGCGCGAGCGCGAAAATCAGTTCCGGCTCGAGCGAGCCTTCGATATGGATGTGCAGTTCCGCTTTCGGTGCACGGGCAATCTTGTCCTTGAATGTCGGGATCATGGCGTTGTTCTTGGTCGGTCAGAATGTAGGGGAAGCCTGCGCGGGTGCGTTCGCCTCGACGGCCTGCAGCAACTGCGCGGCCACCGAGATCGCGATGACTTCGGGCGCCTTGTCGATGATGCCTTCGACGCCGATCGGGCAGTGCATCCGCGCGACCTGGGCCGGGTCGATGCCGATCGCTGCCAGCCGATGATCGAACTGCACGCGCTTGGTGTGCGAGCCGGTCATCCCGAAGTAGGCGTAGTCGCCGCGCCGCAGGATGCGCTCGGCCAGCACGAAATCGAGTGCATGGTCGTGCGTCATCACGACGAAGTATGCGTGCGGCGGCGCCGTGTCGACGGCGTCGGCCGGGCTGGCAACCGCGTCGATCACGAGATTGCCGACTCCGGCGAGCGCCTCGGCCGGCGGGAACACCGCAGCGGGCCCGTCGATCCAGCACACGTGGCACGGCAGCGTCGCCAGCACTTTCACGAGCGCGGTGCCGATGTGTCCGGCGCCGAACAGCATGACGGGGAACGCATACGGCGCGATCGTTTCGGTCATCAGCGACACGCCGCCGGTTTCCCACAGCAGGCAATCGGCACGCGCGGCGGGCGATTCGGGCTCGCTCAGCAGCGGCGCGCCCGACGAGGGGCCGAATGATACGCTACGCACGGTCGCGGCGCCGGCCGCGACGCGCTTCGCGAGCGACATGATCCAGCCGAGGTCGCCGACATCGAGCCGCTCGAACGCGAGCACGACCGCGCCACCGCAGCACTGGCCGAGGCTCGGGCCGAGCGCGAGCCGTTCGAGCCTGCGCGCGTGGGGCACGTGCGCGCCGTCCTTCAGCAGATGCCGCGCGATTTCGATCGCCTTCCATTCCAGATGACCGCCGCCGATCGTATGGCGGGCCGTGTCGCGCGTGACGAGCATCTTGGTGCCGGCCTCGCGCGGCGCTGAGCCGTCGGTATGCGCGACCGTCACGAGCACGGCCGCTTCGCCGTGCGCGAGCAATTGCTGCAGATCGCCAATCCACGCTTCCATCAGCACGCTCCGTTCTCGACGACGCGGCACGACGCGCGGCGCGCGCTGGCGGCCGTGGCGGTAACGAGGACTGACGGGAGCGACGCAGGCCGGGCGCACGGTCGATGCGGTGCGGCGGCGGTGCGCCGCAGGCGCGCGCGAACGGCGTCGCGGGACGCGCGGACGCCATGAGGGTGACGGATGCGGATGGTTTGCGTTGTCATGAGAAATCCAGTCGACATTGCGGATCGGGCGCGCGTTACGCAGGAGGTGAGACCGCCTGGCCTCGCGCACGTAGATCGCCATCCAGTCGCGAAGATAGCACCGCAAGGCGGCGGGAACATCGCCGGGCGGTGATCCGGGCTATCAGGCAGCGATCATGTCGATCATAGGCCCGCCGCGCGGGATTGGGGCGCCGTTGCGTGCGCATCGGGCCGAAACGCTTGCGTGGCGGGGCATGCGCGCGGAGGTTGCGCGGATGTCGTGCGATGTGCGTTCGCCCGGAAATCCGGGCTGCGGCGGGGTTAGGTGTTTACGCGTGGCCGGCGAGGTGCGGCCGGCAGGGTGCGGCCGCGCGGGACGTCGCCGGCGGCGCCGGACGAACGAGGGGCGGCTACGCGGCCCCGACCGGTCAGCTCGCCAGCTTGCGGCGATGGCGCCAGATGCTCGACGCGACGGCGATCAGGATCACGGCGAAGCCGATCAGCGCCCAGCCGGGCAGCAGGATGCCGAGAATCGGCGGGTAGACCGTCTCGCACAGGCCGGCGACCTTGAACATGCCGGGGAACCACTGGGCGGGCGGCAGGCTGTCGACGATCGGCTGCAGCGTGTCGAAGCCGCAGCTGAAGCCCGGATTCATCTGGATCGACAGGTGTCGCGCGGCGGTGCCGACGCCGCCGGCCGCGGCGATCGCGATCAGCAGCTCGAGCACCCAGATGCCGCGCCAGTTGCGTATCCCGGCAGCCAGGAACGCGAAGATGCCGATCGCCGCGAAGAAGTAGCGCTGGATGATGCACAGCGGGCACGGATCTTCGTTCTTCACATATTGCAGGTACAGCGCGCCGGCCAGCAAGGCGATGCACACCCAGCCGAGCAGCATCAGCAGGCGGCGTTCACGGCGGAGTGCGAGCGTGGAGTCATTCATGTCGGCGGGATTCCTGTCGTTGGTCGGTCCGATAAACAATCGCGCGATTTTAGCGCGAACGATCTGGCACGAAACTGACAGCGCGCGTGCGGCACCCTGCCGCACCCGCTTCGTCCGGTGCATCGTCCACCGTCATTGCGCTTGCGCGGTCATCGGATCGTGTTGAGCACGGCCTCGACCGCCTGGCCGATCGCGAGCAGCGCGTCGTCGCGATGCGGCGCGGCCGCGAGCATCAGGCCGACCGGTGCCGCGTCGCGCGGATGGCAGGGCAGCGACAGCGCGCATGCATCGAGGAAGTTGAAGGCGCTCGGGTTGCGCAGGATCAGCGCATTGGTGCGCGTGAATGCGGCGTCGTCCGCTTCGAGTTCGGCGATGCGCGGCGGCACGACGGGCACCGTCGGGGCGACGAGTGCGTCGAAGCGCGACCAGACCGTGTGTGCCGCTTCGTCCAGCATCGCCTGGCGGGCGGCGAGCAGGTCGAGATAGTCGGCCGCGCTCGCCGGCTCGCCCTTCAGGATGCGCGACAGCACGCGCGGGTCGTATCGGTCGCGGTGCTGCGCGAGCAGCGGGCGATGCCACGCGTACGCCTCGATCGGCGAGAAGCCGAAGCGGTTGATATCCGGCAGCCGGTCGAGCGCGGAAAAGCGTACTTCCGTGACGATCGCGCCGGCGGCCTCGAGATGCTTCAGCGCTGCGTCGAGCGCGGCGGCGACGTCGGCGTCGACGCCGTCCGTCACATAGTTGGTCAGCACGCCGAGCCGCACGCCTTCGAGCGGCCGCGCGGCCGGCACGTGCGGCTCGAGACCCGCGAGCATCCGATCGACGAGCGCGCAGCAGGCAACCGTCAGGCCGATCGGGCCGAACGAGTCGAGCGTCGTCGACAGCGGCACGCCGCCTTGCGTCGGAATCCGGCTCGCGGTCGGCTTGAAGCCCGTAAGCCCGCACAGCGCGGCCGGAATCCGGATCGAGCCGCCGGTGTCGGTGCCGAGCGCGACGGCCGCCATCCCGTCGGCGACGGACGCGGCCGCGCCGGACGACGAGCCGCCGGCAATGCGCGCGTCGCCCGGTACGTCGCGGTGGTACGGCGAGCGCGGCGTGCCGAAGTGCGGATTCAGGCCGAGCCCGGAGAACGCGAACTCGCTCATGTTGGTGCGGCCGACCAGCACCGCGCCCGCACGCTTGAGCCGCGCGACGGCGACCGCATCGGCCTGCGCGGGCGGCGCGCCGTCGAGCACGCGTGAACCGGCGCGCGTCACCTGGCCCGCGACGTCGAACAGGTCCTTCACCGACACGGGGATGCCCGCGAGCGGCGACAGCACGGTGCCGGCGGCACGCAGGCGATCGTGCGCGTCGGCGGCCGCGCGCGCGTTATCGGCGTCGACTTCGGTGAAGACGGCCGCGCCCTGGCCCGACGGATCGGCGATCCGTTCGAGCGCGACGTCGACGAGCGCGCGGCTCGTGGTCCGGCCGGCGGCGAGGTCGGCGGCGAGTCGGGCGAGCGGGGGGAAGGGCGTGAAAGTGGTCATGGGCGGCTCAGGGGCGAAGATGTTGGACAAGGGTGGCGCGAAACGAATCGATATGGCGCTCGACGGCCGCGCGTGCGCCGGCGGCGTCGCGCGCGGACAGCCGCTCGAACAGTTCGCGGTGTTCGCGCTGGACGTCGGACAGGTGGTGCGGTTCGGACAGCGTGACGAACCAGAAGCGCAGCGAGCGTTCGTGCAGCGCGCGCAGGATCTCCGCGAGCACCGTATTGCGTGCCGCCGCGGCGATCGCCTGATGAAACGCGCGGTCGAGTTCCATCATGCCCTCGACGTCGTGCGTGTCGACGCACGACTGCCCGTCGTCGAGCAGTGCGGCGATGCGGGTGAGATCGTCGGGCGTCGCATGGCGGGCGGCGAGTTCGACGCAGTGCGCTTCGTTGATGCGCCGCACGTCGATCACCGCGACGATGTCGTCGAGCGACAGCGGCTGCACCAGCAGCCCCTTGCGCGGCATCACGGACAGCAGCCCTTCGAGCACCAGCCGGTGCACGGCCTGATGGACGGGCGTGCGGCCGATGCCGGTGCGTGCGACGAGGTCGGCTTCGTTGAGCGCGGCGCCGGGCTTCAGGCGCATCGTGATGATGTCGCGCTGGATCAGCGCGTACGCGCGCTCGGCGAGGCTGAGCGCCGAGGCGGCGCGCCGGGCGGGCAGGGCGTCGGGCTGGGCGTTCATGCGGGTGGCGGCGCAGTGGCCGGGCGGAGCACGATCATGGCGCGGGTGATTGGATAAGGTGGCAATCCGTGAATATTATTGTGATATATCACTGGTGTCCAGTTCACCGGGGCGACCTTCGATGCCGCCAGCCGCGGTACGCTGGCCTGTCCGGCGCCGCATGCGACGACTTGCAACAATATCGACAGGATGTTGCAGGTTTACCGCGCGATCGTGCACTGAAGCATAATGAATCCTCGTCAATCCAAATACGCGCGAGCGACGCACCAGACCATCGTCATGAGCGAAACCACGCCTTCCCCGGCCGGTCTGCCCGGCACCCTTTCCGCGTCTCCCCACTCCCACCGTTCCGATCCGGCACAAGCGCCGGAGGTGCTCGCCGCACAGCCCTCCGTCGCGCAGGCTGCCGCGGCCGAGGATGTCGCGGCGGACGGCGCATCGCCCGTCACGACGGCGTCGGAGCCGGGCGCCGCGGGCACGACGCCCGCTGCCGAACCGACTGCCGCGCCGCCAAAAGCCGGTGCCGCGCCGCCCGGTTTTGGCGCGCAGCCCGATTTCGACACGCCGCGCCCGCCGCCCGCGAGCGCGCAGAATGCGCCGCCGGCTTACCTGAAGAACAGCGACACGCCATGGTCGGTGTTCGGCCGCATCGTGGCGGCGCGTGCGCGCCGGCTGTTCGATCGCGCCGGCCAGCGGATCACGCAGCGCACGTTGCGCATCGGCGTGTCGGCGCGGATCTTCCATCCGGAGCCGGGTGCGAAGGGGTTGCGCGGCAAGACGCTGCAGTATCTCGAGGAATCGATCGCGCACTGGGTGATGTCGCGCGACGTGCTCGTGTTCATGATTCCGACCGTCGGTCACCAGGGCATGCTGCACCCGAGCAACATCCGCCTGCGCGACTACGCGAAGCATCTCGACGGCCTGCTGCTGCAAGGCGGCGCCGACGTGTCGCCGCAAACCTACGCGGCATCGGATGCGCGCCCCGAATGGCCGGGCGACCGCGTGCGCGACATGTACGAGCTCGAGCTGTTTCACGAGTTCGTCGAGTCCGGCAAGCCGGTGCTCGGCGTGTGCCGTGGCTGCCAGCTGATCAACGTCGCGTTCGGCGGCTCGCTGTACCAGGACATCGCGACCGACGTGCCGACCGCGCATCCGCACGTGAGCGAGCATTACGACCAGCATCGCCACGCGATCCGCTTCCCCGACTCGTCGACGCTCGCGAGCATGTTTCCCGGGCGCAGCGAAGCGATCGTGAACTCGATCCACCATCAGGCGATCCGCGATCTCGGCCGCGATCTGAACATCGAGGCCGTGTCGGCCGGCGACGGGATCATCGAAGGCATCCGCTACCGGCGCGCACCGTTCGTCGTCGGCGTGCAATGGCACCCCGAGTTTCATCGCGCGGGCGGCTCCGAGCTGCTCGACTGCACACCGTTGCTCGACGCATTCCTGCGCGCGGCACGCGAAACGCGCCTGTAGCCGGCGCTTGTATCGCGTTGCAGGAAGGCCGGCCGCATCCCGTCAATTCGAGATGCGGCCGTTTCGTTTTGAACGATAATCGCGACTCCCGATTCGTTCGCCGGAGTCTGACGTTGGTCTTCCGAAAATTTTCCGTCGCACGCTGCGCAACGTGGATCGTTGCGATGGCCGCCTGCGCGCACGCGGGCGCAGCATGGTCCGCCGATGCGACCGCGCCCGCTGCGGGTACGCGCCCCGCGGTGACGAGCCTGAGCGGCGATGCCACGCCGGCGTCCGCCGCGTCACCCGCATCCGCGACGGATGCCGCCGCGGAAGGCAACGTGGCCGAACTCACGCAGATGCTGCACGACGGGCGGATCGTCGAGATGCGCACCACCTACAACGGCAGCTACGGCGCAAGCCTGATGTTCGATCAGCGCGAGATGACCTATTACGTCGCGCTGTTCCAGGACAAGCATCTGTGGCGCGTGATCAAGTCGCAGGAGAAGAACCGTGCGGAGATGGTGTACGCGAACTTCGTCCAGCAGACGGCGCAGCTCGCGGACGTCGAGATCCGTCGCACCGAACTGCAGGCGCAGAAGACGTTCCTCGAACGCGTGATCGCGCTGCAGGCGAATCGCGCGCAGCAACTGCAGGCCGATCTGAGCGTCGCGCGCAGTCAGCAGGCCGAGGTTGCGCAGCGGCAGCAATCGGCGCAGGAGCAGACGCAGGCGCTGCAGGTCGAGAAGCGGGCCGCGCAGGCGCAACTGCGCGATCTGCAGGAGCAGGTGCGGCAACTCGAGCGGCAAGCCGACACCGGGTTGCCCACGCGCAAGTGACGACAGGTCGGTCCGCTGGATCGACGCACGAACGAAACCCGGCAAAGCTTGCTTCGTCGGGTTTTTTATTGGGTGGCCGTCGGCTGGGGAAGCGTGCGAAGCAGATCGGTTGGGCGGCGCTGCGACAGTTGCGACGCGTGGTCGAAGTAAGTCGGTGCGTGGGCACCTCTGCGACTCGTGTCAGGGCTATCGGTCGATCGGATCAATCCGACTTTGATGTGCCTTTCGAGAGTATCCATAAGATCCGTACGGGCCGGATGCGGCGTCGGCAACCGCGACTGCCGGCCCGCTCCAAGGCAACCGTTGGCTTCGCGTGGCATCATTTGCCGACCATGGCGGCGTGCGCATCGTCGCGCGACGTGCCGCCGGATGGTGGCGATGTCCGTGCGCGCCGGCCGGTGCGACACGCATCGCCGGCTCACACGGCGCGGATGTCGCGCCATCCGAATCGAGAGAACAACATGTCCACAGCAACACACGCCGTCGTGCAGGAATCGAAAGTCCGCACTGTGTTCCGGGTCGTCAGCGGCAACTTTCTGGAAATGTACGACTTCATGGTCTACGGGTATTACGCGTCGGCGATCGCGAAAACCTACTTTCCGAGCGGCAACGCATTCGCGTCGCTGATGCTGTCGCTGTCGGTGTTCGGCGCGGGCTTCCTGATGCGCCCGGTCGGCGCGATCGTGCTCGGCGCGTACATCGACCATCACGGCCGCCGCAAGGGGCTGATCCTGACGCTCGGGCTGATGGCGCTCGGCACGCTGACGGTGGCCGGCGTTCCGAGCTACGCGACGATCGGCGTGCTCGCGCCGGCGCTCGTGCTGCTCGGCCGGTTGCTGCAGGGCTTTTCCGCGGGCGTCGAGCTGGGCGGCGTGTCGGTCTACCTGTCGGAGATCGCGACGAAGGGCCACAAAGGGTTCTATACGTCGTGGCAATCGGGCAGCCAGCAGGTCGCCGTCGTGTTCGCCGCGTTTGTCGGCGTGCTGCTGAACCGCATGCTGCCGGCCGAGGACATGACCGCGTGGGGCTGGCGCATTCCGTTCCTGATCGGCTGCCTGATCGTACCGTTCCTGTTCCTGATCCGTCGTTCGCTGAAGGAAACCGACGAGTTCCTCGCGAAGCGTCACCGTCCGACGATGGGCGAGATCATGCGTTCGATGCTCGAGAACTGGGGCATCGTGATCGCCGGCATGGGGATGGTGATCATGACGACGGTGTCGTTCTACTTGATCACCGCATACACGCCGACGTTCGGCAAGGAAGTGCTGCACCTGTCGTCGCTCGACGCACTCGTCGTGACCGTCTGCGTCGGCCTGTCCAACCTCGTGTGGCTGCCGCTGTCCGGCGCGCTGTCGGATCGCATCGGCCGCCGACCGGTGCTGATCGCGTTCACGGTGCTCACGCTGCTGTCGGCTTATCCGGCCGTGCTGTGGCTCGTGGCCGAACCGTCGTTCCTGCGGCTGCTGGCGGTCGAACTGTGGCTGTCGTTCCTGTACGGCTCTTACAACGGCGCGATGGTCGTCGCGCTGACCGAAGTGATGCCGGCCGATGTGCGCACCGCTGGCTTCTCGCTCGCTTACAGCCTGGCGACGACGATCGGCGGCTTCACGCCCGCGATCTCGACGTTGTTGATCCACCAGACCGGCAACAAGGCCGCACCGGGGCTGTGGCTGACCGTCGCGGCGCTTTGCGGGCTCATCGCGACGCTCGTGCTGTATCGCACGCCCGAGTCGCGCAACCAGTACAAGTCGGCCTGACGCCGCCTGCACCGCGCCACGTCGGGTGAAAAAAGGGAGCGCGCCGCGCTCCCTTTTCTTATCGGCCTTCTGGCATTCAGGCGGCGCGCAGCGCGTCGGCGACCGTCGCCGCCACGTCGAGCCATTGTCCCGGTGCGGACTGGCGGGCGAGCCGGGCGTGCGGATACCACGGACAGTCGTCGCCGGTGAACCAGCGCCAGTCGGGCGCGAACGGCAGCATGATCCACAGCGGTTTGCCGAGCGCGCCCGCCAGATGCGCGACGGCCGTATCGATCGTGACGACGCCGTCGAGCCGTTCGATCAGCGCGGCCGTGTCGGCGAAGTCGTTCAGCCGCCCGTCGAGGTGATGCACGCGCGGATGCGCGTCGACGCGCGCCCGTTCGTCTTCGTCGAGCGCGGGCTGCAGCACGACCCAGTCGATGTCCGGCAGCGCGAGCAGCGGCGCGAGCGCGTCGAACGGCATCGAGCGGTTTTCCTGTGCCTGGCGGCGCCCCGACCACGCGAGGCCGAACTTGCGCTTCGACTGGCCGCCGAGCGAGCCGCGAAAGCGCCGGTGCGCGATGTCCGGCGCATCGAGGTAACGCTTGCCCGCGACGATGTCGGACGGCTGCAGACCGAGCAGGAACGGCAGGCTCATCAGCGTGCACGCGACGTCCGCCGCCGGCGGCTTCGCCGCGCCCTGTGCGACGAGCGTCACGCGCCAGCGCGTCGCCGCCGGCGCGAGCAGCGCGACGAGTTCTGGCTGCACTTCGAGCACGACGCGCGCGCAGCGCGCGCGGGCCAGCGGCACGAAGCGGACGAACTGCAGCGTGTCGCCGAAGCCCTGTTCCGCGCGGATCAGCAGCGTGCGCGACGCAATCGGCTCGCCTTGCCAGCGCGGCAGCGTGCCGAGCGGCGTCGCGCCCGGCGTGTCGTGACGCGTTTCGTACGCGGGCAGCCCGCGTGTGAAGTCGCCCAGCGTCAGCAGCGTGACGGCGCGGTGCAGTTGCGCGAGCTTCAGGTCGGGCGCGACGCGCAGCGCCTGATCGAACGCGCGCAGCGCCATTTCGTGCGCACCGAGTGCGTGATGCGCATTGCCGAGGTTCAGCCATGCGAGACTGAACGACGGATCGAGGCCGACCGCGCGTTCGTAGTAGGGCAGCGCTTCGCGCTGGCGCCCGAGCGCGCACAGCGCGTTCGCGAGCCCGAACAGGGCGAGCGGGAACGGCGGGTGCAGCGCGAGCGCGGCTTCGAACGCCGCCGCGGCTTCGCCGTGACGGCCGAGCGCCTCGAACGTGTTGCCGAGATTGAAGTGAGCGGCGACGAAGCGCGGCTGCGCGGCGATCGCCGCCTGGAAATGCGCGACCGCGTCGTCGGCCCGGCCCATCGCGTTCAGCGCCATCGCGAGATTGTTGTGCGCGCCGGCATGTCCGGGCCGCAGCTCGAGTGCGCGATGGAACGCGGCGAGCGCATCGTCGTGACGGCCGAGCGCATTCAGCGCGTTGCCGAGATTGTTGTGGATCGATGCGTCGTCGGGCGTGAGCCGAAGGGCGCGGCCGAACGCGTCGACGGCATCTTCGTGGCGCTGCAGCGCCGCATACGCGTTGCCGAGGTTGTAGTGCGCGAGCGGAAATTCGGGCGCGAGCGTCAGCGCGTTGCGAAACCGCTCGATCGCTTCGTCGAGCCGCCCGAGCGCCTTCAGCGCGTTGCCGAGATTGAGCTGCAGTGCGGCGTCGCCCGGGCGCAACTCGACCGCACGCCCGACGAGATCGGCTGCCTCGGCATGCTGGCCCTGCTGATGCCGCAGCACGCCGAACAGATGCAGCGCGTCGGCGTCGGCGGGATTGGTGCCGAGCGCGGCACGATAGCCGTGCTCGGCCTCGGCGAGGCGGCCCGCGCGGTGCGCGGCATACGCTCGGTCGAATGCGGAATCCATGACGCGAAAACTGGCGGAAAGCGCGTATTTTCCCACACTGCGCGCGGCCGCCCCAGTTTGGCCGGTCGGCATATGGCCCCGTCACGCGGAGCGGCGTAGACTTGCAGGATCGCGTGTCATCGAGGTGCTCATGGCTGACACACTGCTCGACATCCCGCCCGTGCTGATCGTCGGCGCAGGCCCGACCGGCCTTGCCGCCGCGATGAGTCTCGCGCGTGCCCGCGTGCCGGTGCGCATCATCGACCGGCTCACCACGCCCGCGCCGTATTCGCGTGCGATCGGCATCCAGGCGCGCACGCTCGAAATGCTGGAGCAGCATCGTGCGGTCGAACCGTTTCTCGTGCTGGGGCATCGCGCGCACGCGGCCGCGTTGCATGCGGACGGCCGCGTGATCGCGCGGCTCGATTTCGATCCGCTGCAAACGCGCTATCCGTACCTGCTGTTTCTCGACCAGAGCATCACCGAGCGGCTGCTCGCCGAGCACCTGGCCGGGCTCGGCGTGACGGTCGAACGCGGCGTCACGCTTACGGCGTGCGACGCGGGCGGTACCTCGCTCGACGTGACGATCCGCGACGCCGACGGGCATGAACAATCGTTCGCGCCGTCCTACCTGATTGCCGCCGACGGCGCGCACAGCACGGTGCGCCATCTGCTTGGCCTCGGCTTCGCCGGACAAGCGTTCGAGCAGACCTTCCTGCTCGCCGATTTCTCGGCGATACCCGACTGGCCGGAAGAGGAGATCCACCTGTTCACGACGCCCGACGGCATCGCGGGGTTGTTCCCGATGGGCGGCGGCCGCTACCGGCTCGTCGCCGACCGGCCGCCTGGCGATGCATCTCCCGATGCGCCGCCACCGTCGCTCGCGGAATGCGAGGCGATCGTGCGCGCCCGCGTCGGTGCGTCGATCGCGCCGAGCGACCTCGCGTGGTCGTCGTATTTCCGGCTGCATAGCCGGATGGTCGACCGGCTGCGTCACGGGCGCGTGTTCTTCGCGGGCGACGCCGCGCACGTTCACAGCCCGGCAGGCGCGCAGGGCATGAACACGGGCATGCAGGAAGCGTTCAATCTCGGCTGGAAGCTCGCGCGCGTGCTTGGCGGGGGCACGCCGGAGCGGCTGCTCGACACGTATCACGCGGAGCGCCATCCGATCGAACGTGACGTATTGCGGCAGACCGGCCTCGTCACGCAAATCGTCGAAGCCGATCACGGCGCGATGAAGCTGCTGCGCGATCATGTCGTGCCGCTGCTGGCGACGTTCGGGCCGGTGCGCGACGCGGTGCGGCGCACCGTCAGCGAGCTGGGCGTGCAATACCGGAAGAGCCCGCTCACGCTCGAACGCGTGCTCGACGGCGGGCCGCGCGCAGGCGAGCGTGCGCCGGACGCGCTCGTGCATGTGGTCGACGGGCCGCTCGGGCGGGCACCTGGAACCGCGCGGCTATACGACCTGCACGACCCGGCGAGCTTCACGCTGCTGCTGCTCGAGGAGCCGGCAGGCGCCGACGCGGGCGATGCGAACGACGTGCCGCCGATGCCCGCGGATGCGCGGGCGCTCGCGCAGGGGCTTGAGAGGATCATGCCGGGCGCCGTGCGGACGTGGCGCGTCGCCGATGCCGAAAGCGACGGGGCGGACGGGCTTGCGCAGGCGTACGGCCGCTCGCGGCCGTCGTTCTACCTGCTGCGGCCCGATGGTTACATCGCGGCGCGCGGCCGTACTGCCACCGACGCAAACGCGCTGCTGCGCCACTGCGAAAGCTGGTTCGCGGGCATGTCGCTGCCCGCGTAGCGGGGCGCTCAGGCGGAGGCTGCGGCCGGGATGAGCGACGCGCGGTGCGCGGCGATCGCGGCGAGCACGATCGGCGCCGCGCGTTGTGCGGCTGCGCTCGACGGATCGTCGAGCGCGGCGAGCAACGCACGACGCATCCGCGGCTCCCAGAAGCGCCGGATGTGCTCGGCGATTCCGGTCAGCGCTTCTTCGCGATCGGGCATCGATTCGAAGAAAGCGCCGATCTGGTTGGCCATGTCGATCAGGTGTCCGTTGTCCATCGCGTCCTCACTTGCCCGTCGTCACGGTGGCCGGCGCGGCTGCACGGCGCTCGAGCAGGTCGAGCTGCTCCGAGTTGAAGCGCGCGTAGGCACGCTGCCAGTCGGACGGCTGCGCAACCGGCATCACCTGCACGGCCGTGACCTTGTATTCCGGGCAGTTCGTCGCCCAGTCGGAGCTGTCCGTCGTGATCACGTTCGCGCCCGATTCGGGGAAGTGGAACGTCGTGTACACGACACCCGGCTGCATGCGATCGGACACGAGCGCGCGCAACACCGTCTGGCCCGCCCGCGATTCGATGCCGACCCAGTCGCCGGTCCGGATCCCGCGATCCTCCGCGTCGTGCGGGTGGATCTCGAGGCGGTCCTCTTCGTGCCACTGGACGTTCTCGGTCCGGCGCGTCTGCGCGCCGACGTTGTATTGCGACAGGATGCGGCCCGTGGTCAGGATCAGCGGATAGCGCTGCGTGACCTTTTCCGGCGTCGGAATGAACTGCGTGATCACGAAGCGGCCCTTGCCGCGCACGAACGCGTCGATGTGCATCGTCGGCGTGCCGTCCGGTGCCTGGTCGTTGCACGGCCACTGGATACTGCCGAGCGCGTCGAGCTTCTCGTACGACACGCCCGAGAAGGTCGGCGTGAGCCGTGCGATCTCGTCCATGATTTCCGACGGATGCGTGTAGTGCATGTCGTAGCCGAGCGCCTGCGACAGCAGCAGCGTCACTTCCCAGTCCGCGTAGCCCGCGAGCGGCGGCATCACCTTGCGCACGCGCGAGATGCGGCGCTCCGCGTTCGTGAACGTGCCGTCCTTCTCGAGGAACGTCGAGCCCGGCAGCAGCACGTGCGCGTATTTCGCGGTCTCGTTCAGGAAGATGTCCTGCACGACGACGCATTCCATCGACGACAGCGCGGCGGCGACGTGCTGCGTGTTCGGGTCCGACTGGACGATGTCCTCGCCCTGGCAGTAGAGCCCCTTGAAGCTGCCGTCGAGCGCCGCGTCGAACATGTTCGGGATGCGCAGCCCCGGTTCCGGTTGCAGCGTGGCCGACCAAGCCTGTTCGAACAGCGCGCGCACGCGGTCGTCGCCGATGTGGCGGTAGCCGGGCAGTTCATGCGGGAACGAGCCCATGTCGCACGAGCCCTGCACGTTGTTCTGGCCGCGCAGCGGATTGACGCCGACGCCTTCGCGGCCGATGTTGCCGGTCGCCATCGCGAGGTTCGCGATGCCCATCACCGTCGTCGAGCCTTGCGCGTGTTCGGTCACGCCGAGGCCGTAGTAGATCGCGGCATTGCCGCCGGTCGCATAGAGGCGCGCGGCTTCGCGTACCACCTCGGCCGGCACGCCCGTCACATCCGCGGTCGCTTCCGGCGAGTTCTCGGCACGCGACACGAAGTCGCGCCATTGCTCGAATGCACGCGCTTCGCAGCGCTCGGCGACGAACGCGTCGGCGATGAGCCCTTCGGTGACGATCACGTGCGCGAGCGCGTTGACGATCGCGACGTTGGTGCCGGGGCGCAGCTGCAGGTGGTGCGCGGCCTTCACGTGCGGGCCGTCGACCACGTCGATGCGGCGCGGATCGATCACGATCAGCTTCGCGCCTTCGCGGATGCGGCGCTTCAGGCGCGAGCCGAACACCGGGTGGCCGTCGGTCGGGTTCGCGCCCATCACGACGATCACGTCGGCGTGGTCGACCGACGCGAAGGTCTGCGTGCCGGCCGATTCGCCGAGCGTCGCCTTCAGGCCATAGCCGGTCGGCGAATGGCACACGCGTGCACAGGTGTCGACGTTGTTATTGCTGAAGGCGGCGCGCACGAGCTTCTGCACGAGGTAGGTTTCCTCGTTCGTGCAGCGCGACGACGTGATGCCGCCGATCGAATCGCGGCCGTACTTCTGCTGCAGCTTGCGGAATTGCGTCGCCGCATAGTTGAGCGCCTCTTCCCAGCTGACTTCGCGCCACGGGTCGGTGATCTTCTCGCGGATCATCGGCTTCGTGATGCGGTCCTTGTGTGTCGCGTAGCCCCACGCGAAGCGCCCCTTCACGCACGCGTGGCCTTCGTTCGCGAGGCCGTTCTTGTGCGGCGTCATGCGCACGACCTGCGTGCCCTTCATCTCGGCCTTGAACGAGCAGCCGACGCCGCAGTACGCGCAGGTCGTAACGACCGAGTGCTCGGCCTGGCCGAGCCGGACGACGGATTTTTCCTGCAGCGTGGCGGTCGGGCAGGCGGCGACGCACGCGCCGCACGATACGCATTCCGAGGCCATGAACGATTCGCTTTCGCCGGCGGCGACGCGCGATTCGAAGCCGCGCGCGGCGATCGTCAGCGCGAACGTGCCTTGCGTTTCCTCGCACGCGCGCACGCAGCGGTTGCATACGATGCACTTCGACGGATCGTACGTGAAGTACGGATTCGATTCGTCCTTCTGCTCGCGCAGGTGATTCGCGCCATCGAAGCCGTAGCGCACTTCGCGCAATCCGACGACGCCCGCCATGTCCTGCAGCTCGCAGTCGCCGTTGGCGGGACAGGTGAGGCAGTCGAGCGGGTGGTCGGAGATGTACAGCTCCATCACGTTGCGGCGCAGCGACTGCAGCCGGTCCGACTGCGTGCGCACCTTCATCCCGGCTTCGGCGGGCGTCGTGCACGATGCCGGATAGCCGCGCCGGCCTTCGATTTCGACGAGGCACAGACGGCATGAGCCGAACGGTTCGAGCGAATCGGTCGCGCAGAGCTTGGGCACATTGACGCCGGCTTCGATCGCGGCGCGCATCACCGACGTGCCGGCCGGCACCGTCACCGGCTGGCCGTCGATTTCGAGCGTGACGTCGGTATCGGCATGCCGTTGCGGCGTGCCGTAGTCGGTATCGTCGAACGGATCGAATGCGCGCGCCTGTGCGGCGCTCTTGCACGCGCATTGGCCTGAGCCGCAGCCGCCTTGGCGGACGTTGTTCGTGTCGAGGGACATGCAGGGCTCCTTCTGGGTCAGGCCGCAGCCTTGACCGGACCCGACGCGGCTTGCTTGCCGGCGGCGAGCCCGAAATCTTCGGGGAAATGATCGAGCGCGGACAGCACCGGGTACGGTGTCATCCCGCCCATCGCGCACAGCGAGCCGGCGAGCATCGTGTCGCACAGGTCGCGCAGCAGCGTGACCTGTCGCTCCGACGTATCGCCTTCGCGAATGCGTGCGATCGTCTCGACGCCGCGCGTCGATCCGATCCGGCACGGCGTGCATTTGCCGCACGATTCGATCGCGCAGAACTTCATCGCGTATTCGGCGAGCTCCGCGAGATTCGACGTGTCGTCGTGCAGCACGATGCCGCCGTGGCCGACGACCGCGCCGATGGCCGTATAGGCCTCGTAGTCGAGCGGCACGTCCCACTGGTGTTCGGGCAGATAGGTGCCGAGCGGGCCGCCGACCTGGGCGGCGCGCGCGGGCCGGCCGCTCGCCGTGCCGCCGCCGTAGTCGAACAGCAGCTCGCGCAGCGTGACGCCGAACGCGAGCTCGACGAGCCCGCCGTGGCGGATGTTGCCCGCGAGCTGGAACGGCAGCGTGCCGCGCGAGCGGCCCATCCCGTAGTCGCGATAGAACGCGGCGCCGCGCGCGAAGATCACCGGCGCGGTCGCGAGCGTGATCACGTTGTTGATCACGGTCGGCTGGCCGAACAGGCCGGAGAGTGCCGGCAGCGGCGGCTTCGCGCGCACGACGCCGCGCTTGCCTTCGAGCGATTCGAGCAGCGCCGTTTCCTCGCCGCACACGTACGAACCGGCGCCCTTCGCGACGTGCAGGTCGAACGCATGCGCGGAGCCGAGCACGCGTTCACCGAGCCAGCCGGCTTCCCGGGCGCGCACGATCGCGGTTTCGAGCGCCGCGATCGCGTGCGGATATTCGCTGCGCACGTAGATGTAGCCGAGCGTCGCGCCCGTCGCGATGCCCGCGATGATCATCCCTTCGATCAGGCAGTACGGATCGCTTTCCATGATCAGGCGATCGGAGAACGTGCCCGAATCGCCTTCGTCCGCGTTGCAGACGATGTACTTCTGCGTCGCGCTCGCCTGCCGGACCGTGCGCCACTTGATGCCGGCCGGGAAGGCCGCGCCGCCGCGGCCGCGCAGCCCCGATTCGATCAGCGTCTCGCACGCGGCGTCGCCGTCGAGCGCGAGTGCGTTCTTCAGGCCGGCGAGGCCGTCGTGCTTCAGGTAGTCGTCGATCGACAGCGGATCGGTCAGGCCGATGCGCGCGAACGTGAGGCGCTGCTGGCGCGCGAGATAGGGCAGGGCATCGACGAGGCCGACGCCGCTCGGATGCGTGCCGCCGTCGAGCCAGTTTGCGTCGAACAGGGCGGGCACGTCGGTGGCCGACAGGTTCGCGTAGCCGACGCGTCCAGCGGCCGTGCCGATCTCGACGAGCGGCTCGAGCCACAGCAAGCCGCGCGAACCGTTGCGGACCAGTTCGATCGCGATGCCGCGCCGCTCGGCTTCCGCGACGATCGCGGCGGCAAGGGCGTCGGCGCCGAGCGCCAGTGCGGACGAATCGCGCGGAACGTAGATGCGGGTCGTCATGCGGCCTCCGCGGTGTGGGCGGACGCGTCGGCGAGCAGCGCGTCGAACTTCTCGGGCGTGACCTTCGCGTGCAGCACGCCGTTGACCGTCATCGATGGCGATTGTGCGCACAGCCCGAGGCAGTAGACCGATTCGAGCGCGACGTCGCCCGGCGCGTGCGCATCGGCGCCATCGCCGTGCGCGGCGTCGAACCGGCAACCCGTGCGCGCTTCCGCGTGCGCGGCCAGTGTTTCGCAGCCCATGCTGCGGCACGCCTCGGCGCGGCACATCTGGATCGTCACGCGCGCGGGCGGCGCGGTGCGGAAGTGGTGATAGTAGGTGAGCACGCCGTGCACTTCCGCGCGCGACAGGTTCAGCGCCTTCGCGAGCGGCGCAACGCAGCCGGCCGGCACGTAGCCGGCGTCGTCCTGGATCGCGTGCAGGATCGCGACGAGCGAGCGGCCGGCGCGCGCATGGCGCTCGACGAGCACGTCGGGCGCGGGGGAATTCGGGGACATCGATTTTGCTCCTCCAAAGTCTCATATGCGCTCGGAATGCATATAGTGCGCAGCAGGACTTCGTACTGATTGATTTTGCCCAACGATAAGCGGAAGATTTCGCAGTCGCAATAGGAAATCGGAGTGCATAATTGATTCGAATAGAATGCGACGCGTATCTGACCGTACGCGACACGGAGGGCCGCACCGCGAGCCTGTCGGACGTGGCTCCGTTGCTCGAGCTCGTGGCCGATACGGGCAGCATCGCGCAGGCCGCGCAGGCGAAAGGGCTGTCGTATCGGCACGCGTGGGGCATGCTGCGGGCGCTGGAGTCGTGCGTCGGCGGCGGGCTGATCGAAACCGCGCGCGGCAAGGGGTCGACGCTGTCGGAGCTGGGGCGGGCGGTCGTCGAAGCGCAGCGCCTCGCGCGCAGCCGTCTCGACGGGAACCTGCGCGCGCTGGCGGCCGAGGTGGCGAGTGACCTGAACCGGCGGCTCGCGCAACGCGACGGCGCCGTGCGCATCCATGCATCGCACGGCTACGCGGTCGCGGCACTCGTTTCCGCGCTCGTCGATGCGCAGGCAGCCGTCGACATCAAGTATCGCGAGAGTGTCGAGGCCGTGCAGGCGCTCGCGCGCGGCGAATGCGAGCTGGCCGGGTTCCATCTGCCGCGCGGCGCGTTCCGCGAGCAGTGCGCGCAGATCTACCGGCCGTGGCTGGACGACACGCGTCACGTGCTGATTCATCTGACGCGTCGCCAGCAGGGGCTGTTCGTGCCGCGCGGCAACCCGAAGCAGGTCCGCGGGCTCGCCGATCTCGCGCGCAACGACATCCGCTTCGTCAACCGGCAGCCGGGGTCGGGCACGCGCATGCTGCTCGATCTCGCGCTGCGCGCGATCGGCATTGATCCCGAGCGTATCGACGGCTACGCGTCGGCCGAACTCACGCACTCGGCGATCGCCGCGTTCGTCGCGAGCGGGATGGCCGATCTCGGCTTCGGCGTCGAGCCGGCCGCCCATCATTTCGGACTCGATTTCATCCCGGTCGTCGACGAGGACTATTACTTTGCGTGCGAACGCGCGCGGCTCGACTCGCACCCGCTCGCCGGCGCGCTGGCCTTGCTGCGCGATCCGCGCTTCGTCGAGCGCGTCGCGCATCTCGACGGCTACGATCCGGCCGCGTGCGGGACGCTGACCGGCATCGCGGCGGGGCTCGCCGGCACGGCCGAGGCCGGTGGGCCGGACGGCAACGCACGGTAACGGGAAGCGTGTGAAGCGCGCTGCAGCAGTGGGGGATTTGCGCTACGCTTGCCGCTTGATCAACGTTCCAACAAGCACGCCGTTCAGGCGTCATCCCGCCATGAAATTTTCCGTTCCCCTCGCCGCGGCAGCGTTGACCGCGGGACTTCTGGTCGCTGTTTCGCCGTTTGCGTTTGCGCAGAATTCCCCGGGCGTGCCCGGCGGGATCCTGAGCGAACAGTTCCGCCTGGCCGAGCATCCGCAGATGCCGTTCGCAGCGTCAGCGCCGTCGCAGAAATACCAGAATGGCAAGAAGTCGGCGTTGCGCCGCAAGGGCGATCTGGGGGACCCGAACGGTTGCAACCTGAAGTGCCCGCTGGACACCCAGTAAACCCGCGCCGGCGTGCGGCATCGCTGCCGCCGCGAGCGCGTTGCCGATAACGATAACCGCACGGGGTTGCGCGGTTATCTCCGGGCCCCGCGAAGCTTGCTGCTTCGCGGGGCCGTGTTTTTTGCGCACGTTGCGGTTCGAGCACGAGCATCCGGCGCCGGATCGGCCGAATGTCGAATTCATGAATCTAGGGTTAACCCTGAATTCAGGAAGGATGTCTTCCGGAAACCCGCCTTATTCTTAAGCACGCGCCTACATAAACTTCGGTTTGTCAGCGATGAACGGGTGTTCACCGCGAAATCAGACAAATCTGGAGGTAGGTCATCATGAAGTCGCTCGTTCAAGCCGTTGTCGTTGCTGCCGCTCTCGTCGCCCCGGTCGTGTCGTTCGCGCAGCCCGGCTCGGCACTCACCCGCGCACAGGTCCGCGCCGAACTGGTTCAGCTCCAGCAGGCCGGTTACAACACCGCCCGCGGCGAAGATCCGCACTATCCGGAAGCCATCCAGGCAGCCACTGCGCGCGTCGCCGAGCAGCAGCGCAGCGCGTTCGCGCAGGCGCAAGGCGCCGATGCCAGCGGCTATGGCGCACAAGTGCAGGGCGCATCGGCATCGGGCTCGCGTGCGATCGGCGTGCGCCCGGCCAGTGCCGAAGAAATGAAGTCGCTGTATCGCGGCAGCTAAGCGGTGCATCGCCCGGTGACGCTGCGCGGCCGGCGCAACGACACGTCGCGCGCCCCGTCGCGGTGCCCGGCGGTACCGAACATCCGTTACCTCCTGCCGCCGGCATACCGGCGGCATTCCGCCCGGCCCATCCGGGGCTGGGCGCTTTTTCGAGAAGGCGTGGGACGTATGGTTTCGCCGGCAACAAAAAACCCCGCAGACTTGCGTCGTGCGGGGTTTGTGCGTCAAGCGCGGAATTTGGTGGAGGCGGCGGGAATCGAACCCGCGTCCAGAAGCGCTCCACGACTAGTTCTACATGTTTAGTTCAGTCATTTGATTTAACCGCAGCGACGCGGACGAACACGCTGCACTACGGCGATTCGCTAAATTTTCGACCCTGGCGTCGCGACGCCGACAGGGCTTAACTGACGTAAATGACCTCTGGCGGTATTGCTACCGGTCTTGCGACACTAGCCCGTCAGTGAACTAGGCAGAGGACGGCGGCCGTTAGGCTGCCAGTGCGAACGTATCGTCGTTTGCAGTTACGATTTTCCCATTGATTAACGAGGTGACGGGTCCTCGACATGCCCTAGCCGCTTCACAACCCCTGTCGAAACCAGGTCGCCCCCGCGGATCAGATCGATCATTATAGCCCAACATCGCGCAGCAGTTCGCGTAGTTCCTGCGTCGAGCCGACGAGATGCTGCGCTTGCCAGTCGGCCGGCGCGGCGCCGTCGCCGCAATAACCATAGGCGGCCGCGACCGTCGCCATGCCTGCCGCGCTGCCGGCCTGGATGTCGCGAAGATCGTCGCCGACATAGACGATGCGCGTGGGCGCGAGCGTCATTTGTTCGGCCGCATGCAGCAGCGGGGCCGGATGCGGTTTCGAGTGCGGCGTTGTGTCGCCCCCGACGATGCAGGCCGCGCGCGGCGCCAGGCCGAGCAGGTCGGCGAGCGGTGCGGTGAGGCGCATCGCCTTGTTCGTGACGATGCCCCAGCGCACGCCGCGTGCATCGAGTTCGTCGAGCACGTCGCCGATGCCGGGGAACAGCGTCGTGTGCACGCAGATGTCCGTCGCGTAATTGGTCAGGAACTCGTCGCGCATCGCTTCGTAGCCGGGCGATTGCGGGTCGATGGCGAACGCGCCGCCGAGCAGGCCGCGCGCACCGGCCGATGCCAGCGGGCGCAGCACGTCGAGCGGTGTTTCGGGCAGGCCGCGCACGCGCTGCATCTTGTTGACGGCGGCGGCGAGATCGGGCGCCGTATCGGCGAGCGTGCCGTCGAGGTCGAACAGCACCGCATCGCAGTGCAGCAGGCGCGGCTCGTCGAGCGTGGCCCGCTCGGTCGAAAGGGGAGTCGTCATGCCGGTCGGGAGGTCACGCGCCGCGGCGGCACGCGACGAGATAGTTGATGTCGGTGTCGTTCGACAGCGCGAAGCGCTTGCCGATCGGGTGATAGGTAATGCCCTTGATCTCCACGATGTGCAGATCGGTCCCGCGCACGAAGCTCGCCAGTTCCGACGGGCGGATGAAGCGCGCGTAGTCGTGGGTGCCCTTTGGCAGCATTCGTGCGATGTATTCCGCACCGATCACCGCGAACAGGTACGACTTCAGGTTGCGGTTCAGCGTCGAGAAGAACACCCAGCCGCCCGGTTTGACGAGGGTTGCGCACGCAGAGACGATGCCGGCCGGCGACGGCACGTGCTCGAGCATCTCCATGCACGTGACGACGTCGTAGGTACCCGGCTCGCGTTCGGCGATCGCTTCGGCGGCGATCGCCTCGTAGTCGACCGTGACGCCGCTCTCCAGGCTGTGCAGATCCGCGACGCCGAGCGCCTCGGTCGACAGATCGATGCCTTTGACCTGCGCGCCGAGCCCCGCCATCGATTCGGACAGGATGCCGCCGCCGCAACCGATATCGAGCGCGCGCTTGCCGGCCAAGTGCGCATGCGCATCGATCCAGCCGAGCCGGACCGGGTTCAGCTCGTGCAAGGGCTTGAATTCGGCATTCGGATCCCACCACCGATGGGCGAGGTCGCTGAATTTCTGGAGTTCGTGCGGATCGGCGTTGGTCATGTCGGCAAACGGGCTACGGGAGGAGGGCGGTGCAACGGTGCGTCAGCCCCGAGTATATAAGATGCGGGCGAGCGGCGAAGCGACGAGCGCGTGGACGGGCGGCAACGAAAAAGCCCCGCCGGAGCGGGGCTTTGA
This sequence comes from Burkholderia sp. B21-005, assembly GCF_020843965.1. Taxonomy (NCBI): domain Bacteria; kingdom Pseudomonadati; phylum Pseudomonadota; class Betaproteobacteria; order Burkholderiales; family Burkholderiaceae; genus Burkholderia; species Burkholderia sp. B21-005. The sequence goes on from NZ_CP086301.1 coordinate 1,018,586, forward strand.
AGCAGTCGAAAACCGTGGCTTACTGCGCCGGAACGGTCGTCTTCTGGACTTCTTGCGTACCGACCACTTCCACTTCCACGCGGCGATCCGGTGCGAGGCAGGCGATCAGTTGCTTGCGGTTCTTCTGGTTGCAGCCCGTCGTGACCGGGTTGCGCTTGCCCTTGCCTTCCGTGTAGATCTTGTTGGCCGGGACACCCTTGCTGACCAGGTACGACTTGACTGCTTGCGCACGGCGCAGCGACAGACGGTCGTTGTACTTGTCCGAACCGATGCGGTCCGTGTAGCCCGTTGCGACGACCACTTCCGTGTTCATGCCCTGGATCTTCGAAGCCAGTTCGTCCAGCTTTTGCTTGCCCAGCGGCTTGAGCGTTGCCTTGTCGAAGTCGAACAGTGCGTCGGCTTGGTACGTGATCTTCTGGCTCGTGATGGCCGGAGCAACCGGAGCGACCGGCGGCTGCGGTGCCTGGGCGACCAGTGCGCCATCGCACTTTGCGTTGGCGGTGGCCGGCGTCCAGAACGCGTCACGCCAGCAGAGCTCGTTCGTGCCGTTCATCCACACCCATTCGCCCGTGCCGTTCACCCAGTTGTCGTTGACGGCTTGACGCGACGCCGGCACCGACTGTGCCGAAGCGGATGCAGCCATAACTGCGGTAGCTGCAATGAACGCGAGCTTTGAAAGTTTATTCATATTTCTCCTCTCGAAATTGAGATTACCGCAGGTTTACTGCGAGCCTGTTGACGGTGACAAGTCATACATTGCTCGAAGTATAACATTGGTGCGGCACAAAAAACGTGGCACCGCTCTGTGTAGACTTCGAGCAGCGTCTAACTTTCAGTGCGTTGGCATTTTGCCATATCGTTCCCTTCCTACGAAAAAAAATCCTCCCCACCCTAAGATCGCCTCAACGTTTGTGGTGCATGCGCAACACCGACCTGCCGTAACTTTTAGGGATTGTCAAGTGCGTGTCCGCGAAATTGCGCGAAAGGCTGCATATGTTTACGCGCGTGCGTGACGCCGATTCGTGCGACCCCGCGGCGTAGTGAAGGGGCGCGATCAGGGTTGGCATGGGGCGGCTCGCCCATGGCGACGTTTCTTGCTGTTTACATATAGAGGGGGTGGCGAACTGGCGGCCGATGGGCGCATGTTAGAATCTCGCGTTGCGTTGCGCATGCAGCGCCCACGCGAAAGGCGGTCGCCGTCTTCGCTCCGAAACGATACGGATACATGGATCAATTCGCCAAAGAGACCCTGCCCACCTCCCTTGAGGAGGAAATGCGCCGTTCGTATCTCGATTACGCGATGAGCGTGATCGTCGGACGTGCCCTTCCGGATGTCCGCGATGGCCTGAAGCCCGTGCACCGGCGCGTATTGTTCGCGATGCACGAACTGAACAACGACTGGAACCGCGCGTACAAGAAATCGGCGCGTATCGTCGGTGACGTGATCGGTAAGTATCACCCGCACGGCGATACCGCGGTGTACGACACGATCGTGCGGATGGCGCAGGACTTCTCGCTGCGCTACATGCTGATCGACGGGCAGGGCAACTTCGGCTCGATCGACGGCGACAATGCCGCGGCGATGCGTTACACCGAAATTCGCATGGCGAAGATCGGTCACGAACTGCTCGCCGACATCGACAAGGAAACGGTCGACTTCGAGCCGAACTACGACGGCAACGAGATGCAGCCGGCGGTCCTGCCGTCGCGCATTCCGAACCTGCTGATCAACGGCTCGTCGGGCATCGCGGTCGGCATGGCGACCAACATCCCGCCGCACAACCTGAACGAAGTCGTCGACGCTTGTCAGCATCTGCTGAATAACTCCGAAGCGACGATCGACGAGCTGATCGAGATCATCCCGGCGCCGGACTTCCCGACGGCCGGCATCATCTACGGCGTCGCCGGCGTGCGCGACGGCTATCGCACCGGCCGCGGCCGCGTCGTGATGCGTGCCACCACGCACTTCGAGGAGATCGACCGCGGCCAGCGGATGGCGATCATCGTCGACGAGTTGCCGTACCAGGTGAACAAGCGCTCGCTGCTCGAGCGGATCGCCGAGCTCGTCAACGAGAAGAAGCTCGAGGGCATCTCCGACATCCGCGACGAGTCCGACAAGAGCGGCATGCGCGTCGTGATCGAGCTCAAGCGCGGCGAAGTGCCGGAAGTCGTGCTGAACAACCTGTACAAGGCGACGCAGCTGCAGGACACGTTCGGCATGAACATGGTCGCGCTGGTCGACGGCCAGCCGAAGCTGCTGAACCTGAAGGAAATCCTGCAGTGCTTCCTGTCGCACCGACGCGAAGTGCTGACGCGCCGCACGATCTACGAACTGCGCAAGGCCCGCGAACGCGGCCACGTGCTCGAAGGTCTCGCGGTCGCGCTCGCGAACATCGACGAGTTCATCGCGATCATCAAGGCCGCGCCGACGCCGCCGATCGCGAAGCAGGAGCTGATGGCGAAGCCGTGGGATTCGTCGCTCGTGCGCGAGATGCTCACGCGCGCCGAGACCGAGAACGCGTCGGCGGGCGGCCGCTCCGCGTATCGTCCGGAAGGCCTGAACCCCGCGTTCGGGATGCAGACCGACGGGCTGTACCGTCTGTCCGACACGCAGGCGCAGGAAATCCTGCAGATGCGTCTGCAACGCCTGACCGGTCTCGAGCAGGACAAGATCATCGGCGAGTACCGCGAAGTGATGGCACAGATCGCCGACCTGCTGGACATCCTCGCGCGCCCCGAGCGGATCACGACGATGATCGGCGACGAGCTGACGTCGGTGAAGGCCGAATTCGGCGACGCACGCCGCTCGCGGATCGAGCTGAACGCGACCGAACTGAATACGGAAGACCTGATCACGCCGCAGGACATGGTCGTCACGATGTCGCACGCGGGCTACGTGAAGTCGCAGCCGCTGTCCGAGTATCGCGCGCAGAAGCGCGGCGGTCGCGGCAAGCAGGCGACGCAGATGAAGGAAGACGACTGGATCGAGACGCTGTTCATCGCGAACACGCACGATTACATCCTGTGCTTCTCGAACCGCGGCCGCGTGTACTGGGTCAAGGTCTATGAAGTGCCGCAGGGCTCGCGCAACTCGCGCGGCCGCCCGATCGTCAACATGTTCCCGCTGCAGGACGGCGAGAAGATCAACGTCGTGCTGCCGGTCAAGGAATTCTCGGCCGACAAGTTCGTGTTCATGGCGACGTCGCTCGGCACCGTGAAGAAGACGCCGCTCGAGGCATTCAGCCGCCCGATGAAGAAGGGCATCATCGCGGTCGGCCTCGACGAGGGCGACTACCTGATCGGTGCGTCGATCACCGACGGCGCGCACGACGTGATGCTGTTCTCCGACTCCGGCAAGGCCGTGCGCTTCGACGAGAACGACGTGCGCCCGATGGGGCGCGAGGCGCGCGGCGTGCGCGGCATGCAGCTCGAGGACGGGCAGCAGGTCATCGCGCTGCTGGTCGCCGGCAGCGAAGAGCAGACCGTGCTCACCGCGACCGAGAACGGCTACGGCAAGCGCACGCCGATCGCCGAGTACACGCGTCACGGCCGCGGCACGAAGGGGATGATCGCGATCCAGACGTCCGAGCGCAACGGCAAGGTCGTGGCCGCGACGCTCGTCGACGCCGAGGATCAGATCATGCTGATCACGACCGCCGGCGTGTTGATTCGTACCCGCGTTTCCGAAATACGCGAGATGGGGCGCGCTACGCAAGGTGTTACACTCATCAGTCTCGATGAGGGTACCAAGCTCTCCGGCCTGCAGCAGGTCGCGGAAGCCGAAGAGGGCGAGGGCGAGGCCGACGAGGCGTCGGACGGCGAAGCCTGAATAACGGATGAGACTCGAGCCGCCGCTGGCGCCACGCGCCGCGGTCGGCGAGCAACCATTCATATTTCCAAAAGGGAGTGATGATGCAAAAGCAATTCAAGCAACTGGTTCTGCTGGCTGCACTGGTGCCGACGTTCGCGATGGCGCAAGCGCTGTCGAATTCCGCACCGGCTGCGACCGCGGCAGCTGCGCCGATCGACGCCGACAAGAAGGCTGCGATCAAGGATCTGCTCGACGCGATCGACGCGCCGAAGCTCGTGTCGGCTATCGGCAACAGCGCCGAGATGCAGGCAAAGCAGCTCGTGCCGGCGATCCTGTCGGACGCGCTGTCGGAAAACAAGTCGCTGAACGACAAGCAGAAGCAGGCCGCCGTGCCGTCGCTGCAGAAGAACGCGGTGCCGAAGCTGGTTGACGGCGCGGGCAAGGTGTTCGGCACGCAGCAGTTCCAGAGCGACGCGATGTCGGCTCAGTACGACGCCTACGCGAAGTACTACAGCACGTCGGAGATCAAGGATCTGACGACGTTCTACAAGAGCCCGACGGGCCGCAAGTTCATCCAGGTTCAGGATCAGGTTGGTCGCGACGTGGTCAACGGCCTGATGCAGAAGTACATGCCGCAAGCGATCCAGGCGACGCGCGCGCAGGCTGACAAGGAAGTCGCGGCAGTCAAGCCGGGCAAGTAAGCCGTCCGGGCACGCCGCCCGGCCATTCGGCCGGGTTTGGCGGGAGCCTGATGACAGTGCGATAATGGCCGTTTGCGCGCGAGCGCAAGCGGCCATTCCTTTTCTGGCGCGGTTCTTTCTGCCGGCGGCAAGCCGGTCGCGTCCCTCCCGAGGTTTTCACGATGCGCGTCTTTAATTTCTCCGCCGGTCCTGCGGCGCTGCCCGAGGAAGTGCTGCGGCAGGCCGCCGACGAAATGCTCGACTGGCACGGCAGCGGCATGAGCGTGATGGAGATGAGCCATCGCGGCAAGGAATTCATGTCGATCCACGAGGCGGCGCTGGCCGACCTGCGCGAGCTGCTCGAGGTGCCGGCCAGCCACCGGATCCTGTTCCTGCAGGGCGGCGGCATTGCCGAGAACGCGATCGTGCCGATGAACCTGCTCGGTTCGCGCAAGACCGCCGACTTCGTCGTGACGGGCTCGTGGTCGCAGAAGTCGTTCAACGAAGCGAAGAAATACGGCACGCCGCATCTGGCCGCATCCGGCAAGACGGCGGACGGTTTCACGCGCGCGCCCGCCCGCGCCGAGTGGCAACTGTCGGACGATCCGGCGTACGTGCATCTGTGCACGAACGAGACGATCGACGGCGTCGAGACGTTCGAGATTCCCGACCTCGGCGACGTCCCCCTCGTCGCGGATGTGTCGTCGCACATCCTGTCGCGCCCGATGGACGTCGCGAAGTACGGCGTGCTGTTCGGCGGCGCGCAGAAGAACATCGGGATGGCCGGCGTGACGGTCGTGATCGTTCGCGAGGATCTGCTCGATCGCGCATTGTCGATCTGCCCGTCCGCATTCGAATGGAAGACCGTCGCCACGAACAACTCGCTGTACAACACGCCGCCCACCTATGCGATCTACATCGCGGGCCTCGTGTTCCAGTGGTTGAAGCGGCAGGGTGGCCTCGAGGCGATCGAGGCCCGCAATACCGAGAAGGCGAAGCTGCTCTACGACACGATCGATGCGAGCGGCTTCTACCTGAACAAGGTCGAGCCGGCGGCGCGTTCGCGAATGAACGTGCCCTTTTTCCTGGCCGACGAAACGCGCAATGAAGACTTCCTTGCCGGCGCAAAGGCGCGCGGGCTGCTGCAGCTGAAGGGCCACAAGTCCGTCGGCGGCATGCGGGCGTCGATCTACAACGCGGTGCCGCTCGAGGGCGTGAAGGCGCTCGTCGAGTACATGAAGGACTTCGAACAGCGCGGCGCCTGAGCGCGACGCTGTTCAAACAGCACGGCAACTACGCATGGACGACGAACTGAATTCCCGCCTGAAACCGCTGCGCGACCGCATCGATGCGATCGACGCGCAGCTGATCGCGCTCCTCAACCAGCGCGCCGCGGTGGCGCTCGAGGTAGGCGAGGTCAAGAAGCATTTCAACGCGCCGGTGTTTCGGCCGGAGCGCGAGCTGCAGGTGATCGCGCGCCTGCAGGACATGAGCGCGGGGCCGCTCGCGGGCGAGCACATCAGCGCCATCTGGCGCGAGATCATGGCCGCGAGCCGTGCGCTCGAGCAGACGATCCACGTCGCATTCCTCGGGCCGGTCGGCACGTACAGCGAACAGGCGATGTTCGAGTATTTCGGCCAGTCGATCGAAGGGCTGCCGTGTCCGTCGATCGACGAGGTGTTCCGCTCGGTCGAGGCAGGCGCGTCCGCATTCGGCATCGCGCCCGTCGAGAATTCGACCGAAGGTGCGGTGTCGCGCACGCTCGACCTGCTGCTGCAGACTCAGTTGCTGATCAGCGGCGAGCTCGCGCTGCCGATCCATCACAACCTGCTCACGCAGAGCGGCACGCTTGACGGCGTGACGCGCGTCTGCGCGCATGCGCAGGCGCTCGCGCAATGCCAGCAGTGGCTTGCCGCGAACGCGCCGCAGCTCGAGCGGCAAGCGGTGTCGAGCAACGCGGAGGCCGCGCGTCTCGCGGCGGCCGACCCGAGCGTCGCGGCAATCGCGGGCGATCGCGCGGCCGCGCACTACGGGCTGCAGATCGCGTTCTCGCTGATCCAGGACGATCCGCACAATCGCACGCGCTTCGTGATCATCGGCAAGGAGCCGGCCGGGCAGAGCGGTCATGACCAGACGTCGCTGATCGTGTCGGTGAAGAACGAGCCGGGCGCCGTGTTCAAGCTGCTCGAACCGCTCGCGCGGCACGGCGTGTCGATGACGCGCTTCGAGTCGCGTCCGGCGCGGGTCGGCACGTGGGAGTATTACTTCTACATCGACATCGAAGGGCACCGGGACGAGGCGGCCGTGGCCGCCGCGCTCGCGGAGCTCGGCCAGAAGGCCGCGTTCCTGAAGATACTCGGTTCGTATCCGCGCGCGCGCTGACGCGCAGCGGCCCGCCACCCGCACCGCGCGGGCGGCGTGGTGCAGCGGGCAGGGCAGGCCGGGTGGCACTGCCGAAGGCGGGCTCGGGCAGTATCCGGTGCAGGGCGCGCCGGGTGCGGGCCCGTTGCCCGGGATCTGGACTTCCGTGCGCGGGGCGTCGTTCCGCGCGCGTCACTTGGCTCTTGTCGTGTCAGGCTTTGCATTCAACAAACTGGTCATTTTCGGCGTCGGCCTGATCGGCGGATCGCTGGCGCGCGCACTGCGCGAGCGCGCGCCGGGCGGCGCGGGTGAAGTCATCGGCGTCGGCCGTTCGCGTGCGTCGGTCGAGCGGGCGCTGGCACTCGGCGTGATCGATCGCGCGGCGGCGCTCGACGACGACGCGCAACTGCGCGACGCAATGGCCGGCGCCGATCTCGTGCTGCTGGCCGCCCCCGTCGCGCAAACGGGTCCGCTGCTCGCGCGCATCGCGCCGTGGCTCGACGCCGCGACGATCGTCACCGACGCGGGCAGCACCAAGTCCGATGTCGTCGCGGCCGCGCGCGAAGCGCTCGGCGCGCGGATCGCGCAGTTCGTGCCAGGGCATCCGATCGCCGGGCGCGAGTCGAGCGGCGTCGAAGCCGCGCTGCCTGATCTGTACGTCGGCCGCAACGTCGTGCTGTGCCCGCTGCCGGAGAACGCGCCCGCATCGGTCGCGCGCATCGACGCGATGTGGCGGGCGACCGGCGCCGACGTGCGCACAATGAGTACCGAGCAGCACGATCGCGTGTTCGCGTCGATCAGTCATCTGCCGCACGTGCTGTCGTTCGCGCTCGTCGAGCAGATTCTCGGCGAGGCGGATGCCGAACTGAAATTCTCGTACGCGGCGGGCGGCTTCCGCGACTTCACGCGGATCGCGGCGTCGAGTCCGGAAATGTGGCGCGACGTGTGCGTCGCGAATCGCGCGGCGCTGCTCGACGAGCTCGACGGCTACACGCGCGTGCTCGCACGGCTGCGTGCTGCGATCGACGCCGGCGACGGCGCGGCGCTCGAAGCCGTGTTCACGCGCTCGCGCGCCGCACGCAAGGCATGGCAGGAGCGCGGCGCGCAGCCCGCTGCCGAACCGGTCAAGAAATAACAGGACGATTCCCATGGACTATCTCGATCTCGGCCCGTATTCCAGCGCTTCGGGCACCGTGCGCCTGCCCGGCTCGAAGAGCATCTCGAACCGCGTGCTGCTGCTCGCGGCGCTTGCCGAAGGCGACACGACGATCACCAACCTGCTGGATTCCGACGACACGCGCGTGATGCTCGATGCGCTCGGCAAGCTCGGCGTGAAGCTCGCGCGCGACGGCGACACCTGTGTCGTCACCGGCACGCGCGGCGCGTTCACCGCAAAGACTGCCGACCTGTTTCTCGGCAATGCGGGCACGGCGGTGCGGCCGTTGACGGCGGCGCTCGCGATCAACGGCGGCGACTATCGCGTGCACGGCGTGCCGCGCATGCACGAGCGGCCGATCGGCGATCTCGTCGACGGCCTGCGGCAGATCGGCGCGCAGATCGACTACGAGCAGAACGAAGGCTTTCCGCCGCTGCGGATCAAGCCCGCGGCGATCGTGGTCGACGCGCCGATCCGCGTGCGCGGCGACGTGTCGAGCCAGTTCCTCACCGCGCTGCTGATGACGCTGCCGCTCGTGAAGGCGAAGGATGGCAGGACCGTCGTTGAAATCGACGGCGAGCTGATCTCGAAGCCGTACATCGACATCACGATCCGGCTGATGGAGCGCTTCGGCGTGACCGTCGAGCGCGACGGCTGGCAGCGCTTCGTCGTGCCGGCCGGCGTCCGCTACCGGTCGCCGGGGCGCATCATGGTCGAGGGCGATGCGTCGTCGGCATCGTACTTCCTCGCGGCCGGCGCGCTCGGCGGCGGTCCGCTGCGCGTCGAGGGCGTGGGGCGCGCGAGCATCCAGGGCGACGTCGGCTTCGCGAACGCGCTGATGCAGATGGGGGCGAACGTCTCGATGGGCGACGACTGGATCGAGGTGCGCGGCATCGGCCACGACCACGGCAAGCTCGATCCGATCGACATGGACTTCAACCTGATTCCCGACGCGGCGATGACCATCGCGGTCGCGGCGCTGTTCGCGAGCGGCACGAGCACGCTGCGCAATATCGCGAGCTGGCGCGTGAAGGAAACCGACCGCATCGCGGCGATGGCGACCGAGCTGCGCAAGGTCGGCGCGATCGTGGAGGAGGGTGCCGACTATCTGGTCGTCACGCCGCCGCAACAGCTCACGCCGAATGCCGCGATCGATACGTATGACGATCACCGCATGGCGATGTGCTTCTCGCTCGTCAGCCTGGGCGGCGTGCCCGTGCGGATCAACGATCCGAAGTGCGTCGGCAAGACGTTCCCCGACTATTTCGACCGCTTCGCCGCGCTCGCCAAAGCCTGACCCGACTCACCCGATGAAATCGACCCGACCCTTTCACCCGACCCCCGTCATCACGATCGACGGCCCGACTGCTTCCGGCAAGGGGACCGTCGCGGCGCTCGTCGCCGCGCATCTTGGCTTCCACCTGCTCGACAGCGGCGCGCTGTACCGTCTCGCGGCGCTCGCGAGCGTGCGCTACGGCATCGCGGCGGAGGACATCGATGCGCTCGTGAAGCTGATCGACGATCTTCACATCACGTTCCGCGAGGGCTGCGCGCAGCTCGACGGCGTCGACGTGTCGAACGATATCCGCGCCGAAGCGGTCGGCAACCGCGCGTCGGCGATTGCCGTGCACGGGCCGGTGCGTTCCGCGCTCGTCGCGCGCCAGCGCGCGTTCCGCAAGACGCCGGGCCTCGTCGCCGACGGGCGCGACATGGGCACCGTGATCTTCCCGGACGCCGTGCTGAAGGTGTTCCTGACGGCCAGCGCCGAGGCACGCGCGACCAGACGGCATAAGCAATTGATGCAAAAAGGTTTTTCTGCTAATATAGATGACTTGCTCCGGGATCTTCGTGAACGTGACGCGCGCGACAGCAATCGCGCAGCGGCGCCACTGAAGCCTGCGGCAGATGCCAAGCTGCTCGATACGTCGGCGCTTTCGGTCGATGAAGCTGTCGACCAGGTGCTGCAGTGGTACCGGGCGCTCGGCCAGCCCGCCTGAGAAGGCGGGTGGATGTAGGTGCTTCGCGCTTGAGCGCGAAGCGTGTTTCGAACCCTTAACCCCGTGTGGAATTCGATCTGGCCCTTTCAGCCTGCCATTTCGGCCGGCGTGGCACAGCGATCCATGCACAATCAGATTTTTATGTCCGACCTGCAAACCTCCACCCCGAATACCGAATCCTTTGCGGCTCTGTTCGAAGAGTCGCTGACCCGCCAAGACATGCGCGCCGGCGAAGTGATTTCCGCCGAAGTCGTGCGCGTCGACCACAACTTCGTGGTCGTCAATGCAGGCCTGAAGTCCGAGGCTTACATTCCGATCGAGGAATTCCTGAACGATCAGGGCGAGGTTGAGGTGCAGTCGGGCGATTTCGTGTCCGTCGCGATCGACGCACTCGAAAACGGCTACGGCGACACGATCCTGTCGCGCGACAAGGCGAAGCGCCTTGCATCGTGGCTGTCGCTGGAAAAGGCCCTCGACAACAACGAACTCGTCACCGGCACGATCACCGGCAAGGTGAAGGGCGGCATGACCGTGATGGTCAACGGCATCCGCGCGTTCCTGCCGGGTTCGCTGGTCGACACGCGTCCGGTCAAGGACACGACCCCGTACGAAGGCAAGACGCTCGAGTTCCGCGTGATCAAGCTCGATCGCAAGCGTAACAACGTCGTGCTGTCGCGTCGTGCAGTGATCGAAGCAACCCAAGGCGAAGAGCGCGCGAAGCTGCTCGAGACGCTGAAGGAAGGCGCGATCGTCAACGGCGTGGTCAAGAACATCACCGACTACGGCGCGTTCGTCGACCTCGGCGGCATCGACGGCCTGCTGCACATCACCGACATCGCATGGCGTCGTGTGCGTCACCCGAGCGAAGTCCTGTCGGTTGGCCAGGAAGTCACCGCGAAGATCCTCAAGTTCGACCAAGAGAAGAACCGCGTCTCGCTGGGCATCAAGCAACTGGGCGACGATCCGTGGGAAGGCATCTCGCGCCGTTACCCGTCGGGCACGCGCCTGTTCGGCAAGGTCACGAACATCACCGACTACGGCGCATTCGTCGAAGTGGAATCGGGCATCGAAGGCCTCGTCCACGTGTCGGAAATGGACTGGACCAACAAGAACGTTGCGCCGTCGAAGGTTGTCCAGCTGGGCGACGAAGTCGAAGTCATGGTCCTCGAGATCGACGAAGACCGTCGTCGTATCAGCCTCGGCATGAAGCAGTGCAAGCCGAATCCGTGGGATGACTTCAGCCGCAACTTCAAGAAGGGCGACAAGATCACGGGCGCAATCAAGTCGATCACCGACTTCGGCGTGTTCATCGGTCTGCCGGGCGGCATCGACGGCCTGGTCCACCTGTCGGACCTGTCGTGGAGCGAAACCGGCGAGGAAGCCGTTCGCAAGTACAAGAAGGGCGACGAAGTCGAAGCAATCGTGCTCGGTATCGACGTCGAGAAGGAGCGTATTTCGCTCGGCATCAAGCAGCTCGAAGGCGACCCGTTCAGCAACTACGTTGCAATGAACGACAAGGGCTCGATCGTCGACGGCGTGGTGAAGACGGTCGATGCGAAGGGCGCGGTCATCTCGCTGACGGGCGACATCGAAGGCTACCTGCGCGCATCGGAAATTGCGCAGGATCGCGTCGAAGACGCACGCAACGTGCTGAAGGAAGGCGACAAGGTCAACGCGATGGTGATCAACATCGATCGCAAGTCGCGTGGCATCAACCTGTCGATCAAGGCGAAGGATTCGGCTGAACAACAGGAAGCGATCCGCGGCCTGCAGTCCGACTCGAGCGCTGCTGCGACCGGTACGACCAACCTCGGCGCGCTGCTGAAGGCGAAGCTCGACGGCCAGAACCAGTAAGCCTCACGAGGTCTGCTGAAGTATGACCAAATCCGAGTTGGTCGCGCAGCTGGCACTGCGATTTCCGCAACTTGTCCTCAAGGATGCGGATTTCGCGGTGAAAACGATGCTCGATGCGATGTCCGACGCCCTGTCGAAAGGGCATCGCATCGAAATTCGAGGTTTCGGCAGCTTCGGCCTCAACCGTCGCCCGGCGCGCGTCGGACGCAACCCGAAGTCGGGGGAGAAAGTGCAGGTGCCCGAGAAGTTCGTGCCTCACTTCAAGCCCGGCAAGGAATTGCGCGAACGCGTCGACGGCCGCGCCGGCGAGCCGCTGAAAGCTGATGATCCGGACGACGAGCGTTGAGCGTCGTTCGGCTTGCCCGGAATCTGTCCGGCGAAGGCTGAAGAAAAAAGCGCCCCTAGCGGGCGCTTTTTTCGTTTTCGGCGGCCGCGTGGCAATGCGCATCCACAGGATGTGCGGTGACGCGGAAACGCTTCCTTTACAATACGGGTCGATTCGGCGTCGCGAAGGGGAGTCGCGCGTCACGGCAAACCTCAACAAAGAGAGGGCTACATGAAGTTTATCGTCTGGCTGATCCGGGTATTGGTGTTCGTGCTGCTGCTGGTGCTCGCACTGGCCAATACGCAAACCGCGACGCTGAATTTCCTTGCCGGCTACGCATGGCAAGCGCCGCTGATCCTGATCGGCCTCGCGTTCTTCGTCGTGGGGCTGCTGGCCGGTCTGCTGTCCGCGCTGCCGGCGATCTTCCGTCTGCGCCTCGAGAACGGGCGCCTGAAGCGCGACCTGCGCGCGGCCCGTGAAACCCCGGTCGTCGTCGATCAGCCGCCGATGCCGCCCGTCATTTAATACGGACGCCGCGCGAATCTCGCGCGGTTTTCGTCTCTGCTTCGATATTTCGCATGGATCTGGATTTCTGGTGGTTGCTCGCAATTCCGGTGGCGTTTGCGCTTGGCTGGGCGGCGTCACGCTATGACCTGAAGAACCTCCTGTCGGAGAGCGCCAACCTGCCGCGATCGTATTTCCGCGGCCTGAACTTTCTGTTGAACGAACAACCGGACAAGGCGATCGACGCGTTCATTGAGGTCGCGAAGCTCGACCCCGAGACGGTCGAACTGCACTTCGCGCTCGGCAACCTGTTTCGCCGCCGCGGTGAAACGGACCGTGCGATCCGCGTGCACCAGAATCTGCTGAGTCGCACGGACCTGCCGGTGAACGAGCGCGACCACGCGCTGTATGAACTCGGCCAGGATTTTCTGAAAGCCGGCCTGCTCGATCGTGCCGAAGAGGCGTTCCACCGGCTCGCCGACGGCGACTACGCGCTGGGTGCGCAGCGGGCGCTGCTGACGATCTACGAGATCGAGAAAGACTGGAACAAGTCGATCGATACCGCGAAGCGGATCGAGTCGATGAGCGACAAGCCGCTCGGCATCGAAATCGCGCAGTTCCACTGCGAACTCGCGCAGGACGCACTGCAACGCAAGAACGCCGCGGCAGCGGCCGAACAGCTGAAGCTCGCGCTTGCCGCGAACCCGCAGAACGTGCGCGCGACGATACTGTCCGGCGATGCCGCTTCGGCGGCGGCCGATCACGCGGCCGCGATCGAGCACTGGAAGCGCGTCGAAGCGCAGAATCCGGCTTATCTGCCGCTGGTCGCCGACAAGCTGATGAAGGCCTATGTCGCGCTCGGCAAGCCGGTCGAGGGTGCCGAGCTGCTGATGGGCTATGTCGAGCGTTATCCGTCGAACGACCTGCTCGAAATCGCGTATCAGCACATCGCCGGGTTGCGCGGCCAGGAGGCCGCGCATACGCTCGCACGCACGCAGATGGAGAAGTCGCCGAACCTGTCCGGCATGCTGCACCTGCTCGACGCGCAGATCGCGGCCGCCGACGAGCCGCGCCGTAAGGAACTTGAAATGATGCGCGCGCTGATCAAGCAGCGCACCAAAAATCTGCCACGCTATACGTGCCAGAATTGCGGTTTCCGGGCCCGGCTCTTCTACTGGCAGTGCCCCGGATGCAGCGGCTGGGAAACCTATGCGCCGCGCCGCGTCGAACCTGCGATGCCGGGCTGATCCCGGCGTGCGGCGCCGACGCGCTGCGGTTGCCGCCGGGTCCGGCCCGGCGGCCAAGTTAGTCAATTACCGGGACGTACCGGAACATCTATGAAAATCACCATCATCGGCACCGGCTATGTCGGTCTTGTCACGGGCTCCTGTCTCGCCGAGATCGGCCACGATGTCTTTTGCCTGGATGTCGATCAGCGCAAGATCGACATCCTGAACAACGGCGGGATGCCGATTCACGAACCGGGCTTGCTGGACATCATTGCGCGCAACCGCGCGGCAGGACGTCTGCGCTTCTCGACGGACATCGCGGCGAGCGTCGCGCATGGCGAGATCCAGTTCATCGCGGTTGGCACGCCGCCCGACGAGGACGGGTCGGCCGACCTGCAATACGTGCTCGAGGCCGCGCGCAACATCGGCCGTCACATGACGAGTTTCAAGGTGATCGTCGACAAGTCGACGGTGCCGGTCGGCACCGCGCAGCGCGTGTGTGCCGTGGTCGACGAGGCGCTCGGCGCTCGCGGGCTCGCGGGCAGCGTCGCGCACCGGTTCTCGGTCGTATCGAATCCGGAATTCCTGAAGGAAGGCGCGGCAGTCGAGGACTTCATGCGCCCGGACCGAATCATCATCGGCGTCGACGACGACGAGACGGGCACGGTGGCCCGCGAGAAGATGAAGAAGCTGTATGCGCCGTTCAACCGCAACCACGAGCGCACGATCTACATGGACGTGCGTTCGGCGGAATTCGCCAAGTATGCGGCGAATGCGATGCTCGCGACGCGCATCTCGTTCATGAACGAGATGTCGAATCTCGCCGACAAGGTCGGCGCCGACATCGAAGCCGTACGCCGCGGGATCGGCTCCGATCCGCGCATCGGCTATCACTTCCTGTACGCGGGCGTCGGTTACGGCGGCTCGTGCTTCCCGAAGGACGTGCAGGCGCTGATCCGCACCGCGGGCGAAAACGGCCAGCCGCTGCGCATCCTGGAGGCTGTCGAAGCCGCCAACTCCGCGCAGAAGGATGTGCTGATCGGCAAGATCGAACAGCGCTTCGGCGCGGACCTGACTGGCCGCGAATTCGCGGTCTGGGGCCTTGCGTTCAAGCCGAATACGGACGACATGCGCGAGGCGCCGAGCCGCCGGCTGATCGCCGCGCTGCTCGAGCGTGGCGCGACCGTGCGCGCGTACGATCCGGTCGCGATCGAGGAAGCGCGCCGTGTGTTCGCGCTCGATTTTGGCGAGGCTTCCGACGCGCTTGCGCGCCTCCATTTCGTCGATACCCAGGACGCGGCCGTGACCGCCGCGGATGCGCTCGTGATCGTCACCGAGTGGAAGGAATTCAGGAGCCCGGATTTCACGCGCCTGAAGGCCGAACTGAAGGCGCCGGTGATCTTCGACGGGCGCAACCTGTACGAGCCGGACGCGATGGCCGAACTCGGCATCGACTACCATGCGATCGGGCGTCCGCATGTCGCGCCCCAGTCCCTCTCCCGTGGATGAACGCACGATGACTACCCTTCGAGAAGTGGTGCCGGTACCGCGTGCGCAGCTCGCGGGTTCGCGCGTGCTCGTCGTCGGGGACGTGATGCTCGACCGCTACTGGTTCGGCAACGTCGACCGCATTTCGCCGGAAGCGCCGGTTCCCGTCGTGCATGTGCAGCGTCAGGAGGAGCGCCTCGGCGGCGCGGCCAACGTCGCGCGCAACGCCGTGACGCTTGGCGGTCAGGCCGGGTTGCTGTGCGTGGTCGGCTGCGACGAACCGGGCGAGCGGATTGTCGAGTTGCTCGACAGCAGCGGCGTGACGCCTCATCTCGAGCGCGATGCGTCGCTGCCGACGACGATCAAGCTGCGCGTGCTCGCGCGTCAGCAGCAATTGTTGCGGGTCGACTTCGAGGCGGTGCCGACGCACGAGGTGCTGCTCGCCGGGCTCGCACGTTTCGATGCACTGCTGCCGCAGCACGACGTCGTGCTGATGTCGGATTACGCGAAAGGCGGCCTGACGCACGTGACGACGATGATCGAAAAGGCCCGCGCGGCCGGCAAGCCGGTGCTCGTCGATCCGAAGGGCGGTGACTGGGCGCGCTATCGCGGCGCATCGCTGATCACGCCGAACCGCGCCGAATTGCGCGAAGTCGTCGGTCAGTGGCAATCGGAAGACGACTTGCGCGAGCGTGTCGCCAGGCTGCGTGCGGATCTCGATCTCGACGCGCTGCTGCTCACGCGTTCGGAAGAGGGGATGACGCTTTTTTCCGCAGCGGGCGAACTGCATGCCCCGGCGCTTGCGCGCGAGGTGTATGACGTGTCCGGCGCGGGCGACACCGTGATCGCGACGGTCGCGACGATGCTCGGTGCTGGCGTGCCGCTCGTCGATGCCGTCGTGCTCGCGAACCGTGCGGCAGGCATCGTGGTCGGCAAGCTCGGTACGGCCACGGTAGACTACGACGAACTGTTTCACTGAGCGCATTCGGCGGCGCGCCGCACGGATGTCTCGTAATTTTTCAGGCAGAACGATCATGACCATCATCGTCACCGGCGCAGCCGGTTTTATCGGCGCGAACATCGTCAAGGCGCTCAACGAGCGCGGCGAGTCGCGCATCATCGCGGTCGACAATCTGACGCGCGCGGACAAGTTCCGCAACCTCGTCGATTGCGAGATCGACGACTATCTCGACAAGACGGAATTCGTCGAACGCTTCACGCGCGGCGATTTCGGCAAGGTACGCGCGGTGTTCCACGAAGGCGCCTGTTCGGACACGATGGAAACCGATGGCCGCTACATGATGGACAACAACTTCCGCTACAGCCGCGCGGTGCTCGATGCGTGCCTCGCGCAGGGCGCGCAGTTCCTGTACGCGTCGTCGGCCGCGACCTACGGCGGCTCGACACGGTTCGTCGAGGAGCGCGAGGTCGAGGCGCCGCTGAACGTCTACGGCTATTCGAAGTTCCTGTTCGACCAGGTGATCCGCCGCGTGCTGCCGAGCGCGAAGAGCCAGATCGCCGGGTTCCGCTACTTCAACGTGTACGGCCCGCGCGAGACGCACAAGGGCCGCATGGCATCGGTCGCGTTCCACAACTTCAACCAGTTCCGCGCGGAAGGCAAGGTCAAGCTGTTCGGCGAATACAACGGTTATGCGCCGGGCGAGCAGACGCGCGACTTCGTGTCGGTCGAGGACGTCGCGAAAGTGAATCTGTTCTTCTTCGATCATCCGGAGAAGTCGGGCATCTTCAACCTCGGCACCGGCCGTGCGCAACCGTTCAACGACGTCGCATCGACGGTCGTGAACACGTTGCGCGCGCTCGACAACCTGCCGCCGCTGACGCTCGCGCAGCAGGTCGAGCAAGGGCTGATCGAATACGTGGCGTTCCCCGACGCGCTGCGCGGCAAGTACCAGTGCTTCACGCAGGCCGACCAGACGAAACTGCGTGGTGCCGGCTACGATGCGTCGTTCCTGACGGTGCAGGAAGGTGTCGACCGCTACGTGCGTTGGCTGTCCGGCCAGGTTTAAACGCACGCGCTGCATCGCTAGACTGGGTCTCACGGTCGGCAGCCGCCGATCGTTTTCATCGGAGATCCAGCACATGATCAAAAAATGGTTTGCCGCGGCCGCGATGCTCGGTGCGATCGCGTCGGCATGGGCGGCCGTCGACGTCAACACCGCGAACGAAGATGCACTCGTCGGCATCAAGGGCATCGGGCCCGCGCGGGCAAAGGCGATTCTCGACGAGCGCGGCGCACGCGGCCCGTTCAGGAATGCAGAAGATCTCGCGTCGCGCGTGAAGGGCATGGGCGGCCATACGGTCGAGCGCCTTCAGCAGGAAGGGTTGACGATCGGCGCGGCCGGTTCGGTTGCGACGGCACCGGCCGCGGGCAAGCCCGCTGCGGCGAGACCTGCCGCGGCGCCTGCCCGCACTGCGCAGAAGTAACGCACACGAGACGAAAGGCTCCTTCAGTCGCCGTCGTTGCGACGGCTTCCCGCGGCATGCCGCGGGTTTTTTGCGTCATGCCGCGTGCGGCAGACCTATTCCATCGTCGCAAAGGGGTTGCCGGCGCGAGCCTCCGCGCTGGTTTACAATCAATTGATTGATCGGCCTCGCACTCACGGTATCTCCATGGCTTACAAAACTATCGAAGACACGATCGGCAACACGCCGCTCGTGCAATTGGTCCGCCTGCCGGACGACGAGATTCGCGCACGCAACAACGTGGTGCTCGCAAAGCTGGAAGGCAACAATCCGGCTGGTTCCGTGAAGGATCGTCCGGCGCTGTCGATGATCAGCAAGGCCGAGGCGCGCGGTCGCATCAAGCCGGGCGATACGCTGATCGAGGCGACGAGCGGCAACACGGGCATCGCGCTCGCGATGGCCGCGGCGATCCGTGGCTACAAGATGGTGCTGGTCATGCCGGAGGACCTGTCGGTCGAGCGTCGCCAGAGCATGGCCGCTTACGGCGCCGAAATCATCCTGACGCCGGTAAAGGGCGGGATGGAACTGGCGCGCGACCTCGCGGAGCAGATGCAGCGCGAAGGCAAGGGCGTGATCCTCGATCAGTTCGGGAACCCCGACAATCCGGTCGCGCACTACGAAGGAACGGGTCCGGAGATCTGGCGCGACACTGAAGGGCGCATCACGCACTTCGTGTCGGCGATGGGCACGACGGGCACGATCATGGGCACGTCGCGCTATCTGAAGGAACAGAATCCGGCGATCGAGATCGTCGGCGCGCAGCCGGAAGACGGGTCGCGCATTCCGGGCATTCGCAAATGGCCGGAAGCCTACATGCCGACGATCTTCGATCGCAGCCGCGTCGATCGCGTCGAGAGCGTGAGCCAGGCCGCGTCGGAAACGATGGCGCGCCGGCTCGCGGCCGTCGAAGGCATCTTTGCCGGTATTTCGTCGGGCGGCGCATGCGAAGTCGCGATGCGCATCGCCCGCCAGGTCGAGAACGCGACGATCGTGTTCATCGTCTGCGACCGCGGCGACCGCTATCTGTCGACCGGTGTGTTTCCTGCCTGAGCCCGATCGGCATCCGCAGGGGCAAGCGATAAAAAAAACGCCGCATAAGCGGCGTTTTTGCTTTGCGCGGGCCGTGCTTACTGCGCCGGCGTCTCCGTATCCGCGGCAGGCAGCGGCAGCGCGCCGTTCGCTTCCATCTGCGCCTTCACGGCTTCGCCGAGCTGGTACACGGTGAGCGCATAGAAGAAGCTGCGGTTGTAGCGCGTCAGCACGTAGAAATTCTTCAGGCCGAGCATGTATTCGGTCGCGCGTCCCGGCGACGGCAGGTCGACCACGGTGACCGGCGTGCCGGCTTCGGTGGTGATGTTGACCATCGGCTCGTTGAGGGTCATGCCGGCGCGCAGCAGTTGCGACAGCGCCCAGTGCGGCTCGGGCTGACCGTCCGCGGCTGCCTGTGCGATGCCGAGACTGCCCGTGTCGGGCGTGATGCGCCAGACCACCGGGCGGTCGGTCTCCCAGCCATGCTGCTTCAGGTAGTTCGCGACGCTGCCGATCGCATCGGCAGGACTGCTGCGCAGATCGACGTGGCCGCCGCCGTCGTAGTCGACCGCATATTCACGGATGCTGCTCGGCAGAAACTGCGGGATGCCGATCGCGCCCGTGTACGAGCCGAGCACGGTGGTCGGGTCGAGCTGGTTGTCGCGGGTCCAGACCAGGAAGTCCTCGAGGTTCTTGCGGAACGTTGCCTGGCGGCTGTCGCGATTCGGCGTGTCCGGATAGTCGAACGTGAGCGTCGTCAGCGCATCGAGCACGCGGAAGTTGCCCATGTAGCGGCCGTAGATCGTTTCGACACCGATGATGCCGACGATCACTTCGGGCGGCACGCCGAATTCCTGGGACGCGCGCTGCAGCGTCGCCTGGTTCGCCTTCCAGAATTTCACGCCCGCGTTGATGCGGATCGGTTCGATGAAGCGCGAACGATAGACGCTCCAGTTCTTCACCGAAGGCGTCGGCGCCGGCTTCACGAGCTTGACGGCGGTGGCCGAATAGCTGATGCGCGAGAACAGCGCATGCAGGCTCGCGGAATCGAAGCCGTTGCGGCTCGCCATCTCGTCGATGAACGCATCGACCTTCGCGTTGTTCGCGTAACGCTGCGGAACGATTTCCTCTTCGAAGGTCTGACCTTGCGGCGCCGGCTGCTGCGGTTGCGCCTGCGCGACGCGCGTGCCGGAGGACTTCGCAGGCTGCGTCTGCGCGACGGCGGGCGCGGCGGCCAGCGTAGCGGCGACGGCAGCGGCCGCGAGCGGAACGCGAACGCGCAACAGTGCGGAGAGAAGGGCGGCGGGCTTGCTGGAATTCATGTCGAAGCGGGCGGACAGGGCGATGGGGTTCGGCGCAGTATACCCGACGCATCCTGCGTGCCGGGGCGAAGCAGCGCACCGTTGTGGTAAGTTAGCGGCGAATTCGCGGCAGACGATGAACATCATTGATGGAGACTCGTGGCGCACCTTGCGTCGCGGATGACAGCTTATGGCAACCGCCTTCTATACGCACCCCGATTGCATGCTGCACGAGATGGGGGAATGGCATCCGGAATGCCCGGCCCGACTGTCGGCGATCCAGGATCAGCTGATCGCGAGCCGCATCGACGACCTGATCGTGCATGAAAGCGCCCCGTTCGCGAGCGAGGTGGCGCTGGGCCGCGTGCATACGCAGGCCCATATCGATTACATCCGCAGCATGACGCCCGTCGACGGCTACGTCGAGATCGATCCCGACACGCTGATGAACCGCGACACGTGGCGCGCCGCGCTGCGTGCTGCCGGCGCCGCGATCGCGGCGACCGACGCGGTGATCGAAGGTCGCTACGCGAATGCGTTCTGCAGCGTTCGGCCGCCCGGCCATCACGCGGAACCCGCGCGTGCGATGGGCTTCTGCTTCTTCAACAACGTGGCAATCGCCGCGCGGCATGCGCTCGACGTCCACGGTCTCGAGCGCGTCGCGATCATCGATTTCGACGTGCACCACGGCAACGGCACCGAAGCCGCGTTCGCGAACGACGAGCGCGTGCTGATGTGCAGCTTCTTCCAGCATCCGTTGTACCCGTTCTCGGGCGCCGATCATCAGGCGCCGAACATGGTCAACCTGCCGATGCCAGCACGCAGCAACGGGATGGCGATCCGCGAAGCGGTCGACATGTTCTGGCTGCCGCGTCTCGACGCGTTCAAGCCGCAGATGCTGTTCGTGTCGGCCGGTTTCGATGCGCATCGCGAGGACGACATCGGCAACCTCGGTCTCGTCGAGGCTGATTTCGAATGGCTGACCGCGCAGGTCGTCGACGTCGCGCGCCGGCATGCGCAGGGCCGCATCGTGAGCTGTCTCGAGGGCGGCTACAACCTGTCCGCGCTCGGCCGCAGCGTCGTCGCGCACCTGCGCGTGCTGGCCGGCATTTGACCGGCAGGCGGCGCGGCAGCGCGGCAGCGCGCGTTCAGCGCGCCGGCACGCGCGCGTGAATCCACGCGATCAGCGCATCGATCACGCGATCGCGCTCGAGATCGTTCATCGTCTCGTGGAACCCGCCTTCGTATAGCGTCAGCGTGCGATCCGGCGAGCCGACGTGGGTGCCGAATGCGCGGCTCCCGTCGGGCTCGGTCAGCTTGTCCTCGGTGCCGTGATAGACGAGCACCGGCACGCGCAGTGCACCGCGGCCGCGCTCGATGCGCGCCATCGCGTCGAGGATTTCGGCACCCGTGCGCGCTGGCACCGCGCCATGGTGAACAAGCGGATCGGCACGATTGGCCGCGACGACGGCCGGATCGCGCGACAGCAGCGCCGCATCGATCCGGATTGCGGGGAAGGTCGGCCATGCACGGCTGATGAAGCGGCTCATCGCGAGCATCCAGCGCGGCACGTCGCGCCCCGGCGCGAGCGCCGGGCTCGACAGCACGAGACCGGCCAGCGCGTGGCCGCGGGCGGGCACGCGTTCGATCGCATACAGCGCCGCGACGGCGCCGCCCATGCTGTGCCCCATCAGGAAGAGCGGCGTATCGCCGCAGGCGGCTTCGGCAACGAGCGCATCCGCATCGTTCAGGTAACCGTCGAAACGCTCGACCCACGCGCGTTTGCCGGGCGACTGGCCGTGCCCGCGCAGATCGATCGCCAGCACGTCGATGCCGGCCGCGTTCAGTCTGGCCGCCAGCGCCGCGTAACGACCCGCATGCTCGGCGAGGCCGTGCACCAGCGCGAGCGTCGCGCGCGGCGGCACCGTGCCGTCGCCGGCCGGCCAGCGGTACGACGCCAGTTCGAGTCCGTCCGCAGTGCGCAGCCGGCCCATGCGCGGAGCGGGCGGCGACGCCGGCTCCGGTGCTGCGGTGACGGGTGCGGCGGCCGGCGTGGTGGTGGCGGTCATCTGGCGGGTCCCCTGTTCGTTGGCATCGGTGTTCCGGATCATAGTCGCCGCATTCCCGAGGCGGCCAGCAGCGCCCCTCTAATTTCGTCTGGTTATGAAAAGATCGAAATCGATTATTAAGGGGAATGAGGCGTTTGCGGTAAAATCGCCGGCTATTCCAGATGCATCGGCGGCCGACTGGCGGGCCTCGCCAGCCGGCCGCCGTTTTTTGTTTACATGATCGAATTACGCAATCTGTCTCAGCGTTTCCCCGGGCCGACCGGTTGGGTGGACGCGTTGCACAACGTCAATCTGACGATCCCGCAGGGCGAGGTGTTCGGCATCATCGGCCGAAGCGGCGCCGGCAAGAGTACGCTCGTGCGCACCATCAACCTGCTTACGCGGCCGACCGAAGGCAACGTCGTCGTCGGCGGGCGCGATCTCACGCTGCTGCCGGCGGGCGCGCTGCGCGAAGCGCGACGCGAAATCGGCATGATCTTCCAGCACTTCAACCTGCTGTCGTCACGCACGGTGTTCGACAACGTCGCGCTGCCGCTCGAGCTGGCCGGTGCAAGCCGCGCCGACATCGAGGCGGCCGTGCTGCCGCTGCTCGACCTCGTCGGGCTGTCCGCGCAGAAGGACCGCTATCCGGCCCAGATCAGCGGCGGCCAGAAGCAGCGCGTCGGCATCGCCCGCGCGCTCGCGAGCAAGCCGAAGGTGCTGCTGTCGGACGAAGCGACGTCGGCGCTCGACCCCGAGACCACGCGCTCGATCCTCGATCTGCTGAAGCGCATCAACCGCGAACTCGGCCTGACGATCGTGCTGATCACCCACCAGATGGAAGTGATCAAGCAGGTATGCGATCGCGTTGCGGTGCTCGACGCGGGCCGCGTGGTCGAAGAAGGCCGCGTGATCGACGTGTTCCTGCAGCCGCATCACGAAGTGACGCGCGCGCTGATCGGCGACGTGATCGCGCAGGAGCTGCCGCCGGCGCTGAAGGCACGGGTGGCCGAGCGACTGAAGACGGGCAGCGGGCATTTGCTGCGGCTTGCGTTCACCGGCTCGGGTGTCGACCAGCCGATCCTGTCGGAGACGATCCGCCGGTACGAACTTGATTTCAACATCCTGCACGGCCAGATCGACGAGATCCAGGGTCAGGCGTTCGGGTCGCTCGCGGTGCTCGCGGGTGGCGAACCGGGCAAGGTCGGGCAGGCGCTCGCGTTCCTGCGCGAGCAAGGTGTGGTGGTAGAGGAGCTTTCGTATGTTGAGTGAGATGTTCGATATGTTCGTGCAGTCGTTCTGGGAGACGCTGATCATGGTCGGCATCTCGGGAGCGGTCGGCGCACTCGTCGGGCTGCCGCTCGGCGTGCTGCTGTACCTGACCGACCGCCAGGGCGTGCTGCAGAACCTCGGCATGAATCGCGTGCTCGGCGGCATCGTGAACGCGGTGCGCTCGACGCCGTTCATCATCCTGCTGGTCGCGGTCATTCCGCTCACGCGGCTGGTCACGGGGTCGTCGATCGGCACGGCCGCGGCGGTCGTGCCGCTGACGCTCGCGGCCGCGCCGTTCGTCGCGCGGCTGGTCGAGACCGCGCTGCGCGAGGTCGACCGCGGGCTGATCGAGGCCGCGCAGTCGATGGGCGCGACGACGTCGCAGATCGTGTTCAAGGTGCTGCTGCCCGAATCGCTGCCGGGCATCGTCGCGGGCCTGACGATCACGTTCGTGTCGCTCGTCGGCTATTCGGCGATGGCCGGTGCGATCGGCGGCGGCGGGCTCGGCGATCTGGGGATCCGCTACGGTTACCAGCGCTATCTGCCGGAAGTGATGTGGACGGTCGTCGCGATCCTGATCGTGTTCGTGCAGATCGTGCAATCGTTCGGCGACTGGCTCGTGCGCCGGCTGAGCCACAAGTAAAAACGACATCCAACCATTGGGGGAGACGATGCAACGACGTTTCATGCTGAAGTTCGCGGCCGCACTCGGCGCGGCCGCGCTGTTCGCGAGTGCACATGCGCAGGCCGAAACCATCAAGGTGGGCGTGACGGGCGGCCCGCACGCGCAGATCATCGACGTGGTGAAGAAGGTCGCGGCCAAGAGCGGCCTCGACATCCGCGTCGTCGAATTCTCCGATTACGTGCAGCCGAACGCGGCGCTCGCGTCGGGCGATCTGGACGCGAACAGCTACCAGCACGATCCGTATCTGCAGGCGCAGGTGAAGGATCGCGGCTACAAGCTGATCAAGGTCGCCGAGACTGTCACGTTCCCGATGGGTATCTATTCGAAGCGCGTGAAGTCACTGGCCGAGCTCAAGCCCGGCGCGCGCGTCGCGGTGCCGAACGACCCGACCAACGGCGGCCGCGCGCTGCTGTTGCTGCAGAAGCAGGGGCTCCTGAAGCTGCGCGCGGACGCTGGCCTCAAGGCGACGCCGCTCGACATCGTCGACAATCCGCGCAAGCTGAAGATCGTCGAACTCGATGCGGCGCAGATTCCGCGCTCGCTCGGCGACGTCGACGCGGCCGCGATCAACACCAACTACGCGATGGAAGCGGGGTTGAAACCGAAGCAGGACGCGATCGCGATCGAGGGCCCGAACGGCCCGTACGCGAACGTTCTCGCGATTCGCGAGGCCGACCGGAGCAAGCCGTGGGTCGCGAAGCTGGTCGCCGCCTACCATTCGGCGGAAGTGAAGCAGTTCATCGAACAGAAGTTCGGCGGGGCGGTTATCGCCGCCTGGTAACACGATGTATAGGGCGCGCCCGGCGACGATTAGAGGCGATGATCGAAAACCCGGGCTTTGCGTCCGGGTTTTTTCTCTTTTAAAATAGAACGACCGTTCGCTATTGCCGGCGCGCCGAAGAGGAGCGCTATCCTCGATAGCCGCGATGGATGGGTCCGCTGGGCCGCGCAGTCATGAGGCCTCGCTATAGAATGGCCTCTGGTCGTATTCGTAACTTTGGAGCGTGTGCATGAAAATCCTGGTGCCAGTGAAAAGAGTGGTCGATTACAACGTGAAGGTCCGCGTGAAGTCGGACAACACGGGCGTCGACATCGCGAACGTGAAGATGTCGATGAACCCGTTCGACGAAATCGCGGTGGAAGAAGCGGTGCGCCTGAAGGAAGCGGGCGTGGCGACCGAAGTGATCGCGGTGTCGGTCGGTGTCACGCAAGCGCAGGAAACGCTGCGCACGGCGCTGGCGATCGGCGCGGATCGAGCAATCCTGGTCGAGTCGAACGACAGCGTCGAGCCGCTGGCCGTCGCGAAGATCCTGAAGGCGCTGGTCGACAAGGAGCAGCCGCAACTGGTGATCCTCGGCAAGCAGGCAATCGACGACGATTCGAACCAGACGGGCCAGATGCTGGCCGCACTGGCCGGCCTGCCGCAAGCGACGTTCGCGTCGAAGGTGACGATCGCCGACGGCAAGGCAACCGTTGCACGTGAAGTCGACGGCGGCGCGGAAACGCTGTCGCTTCAACTGCCGGCGGTCGTGACCACCGACCTGCGCCTGAACGAGCCGCGCTACGTGACGCTGCCGAACATCATGAAGGCGAAGAAGAAGCCGCTGGAAACCGTGAAGCCGGAAGACTTGGGCGTGGACGTCGCGCCGCGTCTGAAGACGCTGAAGGTGGTCGAGCCGCCGAAGCGCGCGGCCGGCGTGAAGGTGCCGGACGTGAAGACGCTGGTCGAGAAGCTGAAGACCGAAGCCAAGGTGCTGTAAGAGGGAGCGGAAAGAAATGACGATTCTGGTGATTGCAGAACACGACAACGCGTCGATCAAGGCCGCGACGCTGAACACGGTGGCGGCGGCAGCGAAGATTGGCGGCGACATCCACGTGCTGGTCGCGGGCCACAATGCGCAGGCGGCTGCAGACGCAGCGGCGAAGATTGCAGGCGTCAGCAAGGTGCTGCTGGCCGACGCGCCGCAGCTCGAAGCGGGTCTGGCGGAAAACGTCGAAGCGACCGCGCTGAACATCGCGAAGGACTACTCGCACATCCTCGCGCCGGCCACGGCCTACGGCAAGAACATCGCACCGCGCATCGCCGCGAAGCTGGACGTCGCACAGATCTCGGACATCACGGCGGTCGATTCGGCCGACACGTTCGAGCGTCCGATCTACGCAGGCAACGCGATCGCGACGGTGCAGTCGAGCGACCCGATCAAGGTGATCACGGTGCGTGCGACGGGTTTTGATCCGGTTGCGGCCGAAGGTGGCAGCGCATCGGTCGAGAAGATCGAAGCGGCAGCCGACGCAGGCAAGTCGCAGTTCGTGAGCCGTGAAGTGACGAAGCTGGACCGTCCGGAACTCACCAGCGCGAAGATCATCGTGTCGGGCGGCCGCGGTCTGGGCAGCGGCGAGAACTATACGAAGGTGCTGGAGCCGCTGGCGGACAAGCTGTCGGCGGCACTGGGCGCATCGCGCGCCGCAGTCGACGCCGGCTTCGTGCCGAACGACTACCAGGTCGGCCAGACCGGCAAGATCGTCGCACCGCAGCTGTACATCGCGGTCGGCATCTCGGGCGCAATTCAGCACTTGGCCGGCATGAAGGATTCGAAGGTGATCGTCGCGATCAACAAGGATCCGGAAGCGCCGATCTTCAGCGTGGCCGATTACGGCCTCGTCGGCGATCTGTTCGCGCTCGTGCCGGAGCTCGTGAGCGAGCTCGGCTGACGCGGCAGGCCGCTTCGGCGGTAAGCACGCAGCAAGACAAGGGGCGCGATGAGCGCCCCTTTTTTGTGGCATGCAGACGAGGGCGGGGTGTCCTGCGCTATGCAGAGCCGCGATTGCGCAAGGCTGCGCGGAGCATGCACTCGTGCAGGCTGGTGGGCCCGCAGCGTCGATCGTCGGCGTGAAGGGCAACGAACGGCAAGCGACGTTGCGCGCCGCCAACGCGTTCGCTGCAACGAAAAAGGCGCCCCAAGGGGCGCCTTTCCATCGCTGCCGACCGTCCTGCGTCGCCGCAGGCCGTTCCGACTTATGCGTATGCCGGGCGCGTCTGTCCGGCCACGTCCTTCAGGTAGCGATGCACCGACAGGTCGTCGGCCTGAATCGCCGGCTTCTTGCCCGAGATCAGGTCGGCGAGCAACTGGCCCGACCCGCACGACATCGTCCAGCCGAGCGTGCCGTGGCCGGTGTTCAGGAACAGGTTCGAGACCGGCGTGCGGCCGACGATCGGCGTGCCGTCCGGCGTCATCGGGCGCAGGCCCGTCCAGAACGTTGCCTTCGACGTATCGCCGCCGCCAGGGAACAGGTCGTTCACGCACATTTCGAGCGTTTCGCGGCGCGCGGCGCGCAGGTTCTTGTCGAAGCCGACGATCTCGGCCATGCCGCCGACGCGGATGCGTTGGTCGAAACGCGTGATGGCGATCTTGTAGGTCTCGTCGAGCACCGTCGATACGGGGGCGGCCGTCTCGTTGACGATCGGCGCGGTGATCGAATAGCCCTTCAGCGGATAGACCGGGATCTTCATCAGGTTCGAGATGAAGCTGGTCGAGTACGAGCCGAGCGCGACGACATACGCATCCGCGCGCACCGTCTCGCTGCCGCACTGCACGCCGGCGATCCTGCCGCCCGCGATCGCGAGCGCGTCGATCGGCGTGTTGTAGCGGAACTTCACGCCGAGCGATTCCGCGAGCGCCGCGAGGCGCGTCGTGAACAGCTGGCAGTCACCCGTTTCGTCGCCCGGCAGGCGCAGGCCGCCCGTCAGCTTGTGCGACACGGCGGCGAGCGCCGGTTCGGCGTTCTTCAACTCGGCCGGCGACAGCAGTTCGAACGGCACGTTTGCTTCCTGCAGCACCGCGATGTCCTTCGCCGCGCCGTCGAGTTGCTGTTGCGTGCGGAACAGTTGCAGCGTGCCGCCCGTGCGCCCTTCGTACTGGATGCCGGTATCGGCGCGCAGCGCCTGCAGGCAATCGCGACTGTATTCGGCGAGGCGGACCATGCGGCCCTTGTTGACTGCATAGCGGTCGGCCGTGCAGTTGCGCAGCATCTGCCACATCCACTGGAGCTGGAAGCGCGTGCCGTCGAGGCGGATCGCGAGCGGCGCGTGCTTCTCGAACATCCACTTGACGGCCTTCAGCGGCACGCCGGGCGCGGCCCACGGAGCCGCATAGCCGGGCGAGATCTGGCCAGCGTTCGCGAAGCTCGTCTCGAGCGCCGGGCCGGCCTCGCGGTCGATCACCGTGACTTCATGACCGGCGCGCGCGAGGTAATACGCGCTTGCCACGCCCACCACACCGCTGCCCAGAATGACGACTCGCATAGCTGCTCCAGATGGAAGGGATCAGGTCGAGGCCGGGCGCACCTGCGTCTCCGTGTAACCTCTAGCTGATCTAGTTTTTTGAGCTATGGTATTGTCGAATGTATAGGTTTTGTTATCGTATTTTTCAGGTTTTCAGAATAAATAAATGAGAACGCAACGCCAGCCAGTACGCTCGCTCGACAAGCTCGACCGCCGCATCCTCAAACTGCTGCAGGACGACGGCCGGATGGCGATGAAGGACCTCGCGGAACAGGTCGGGCTGACCGTGACGCCGTGTATCGAACGCGTGCGGCGCATGGAGCGCGACGGCGTCATCACCGGCTATCACGCACGCGTCGATCCGGGCCAGCTCGGCGCCGCGTTGCTGGTGTTCGTCGAGATCACGCTCGGCCACAAGGGCGGCAACATGTTCGAGCAGTTCCGTCGCGAAGTGATGAAGATCGACGAGGTGCTCGAATGCCATCTCGTGTCCGGCGACTTCGACTACCTGATCAAGGCGCGGATCGGTGAAATGGCCGACTATCGCAAGCTGCTCGGCGACATCCTGCTGCAACTGCCCGGCGCGGTGCAGTCGAAGAGCTATGTCGTGATGGAGGAAATCAAGGAAACGCTGACGATTTCGGTCGGTCAATGACCGCTGCAGCGGCCGGTTGCCGGCCCCGCTGTCGGACCCCTTATCTCGCCCTTGGCATGCTGCACCCAATACTGTATAAATATACAGTATTGGGTGCAGGCGAATGGGTGAGCGCATGGACGGCCGGTCCGACAACGAATTTCCGATAGCGCCGCCGGCGCCCCGCAAGGGGCGCGGTGCGGTCGACAACCTCCAGGGGCGGTACGAAACGGCGCTGCGCGAAGCGGTCGACGACGGCTGGGCGCACGAATCGGACGACGCCGATCTGCCCGCGCCGCTGCGCACCCAGGTGTTCGAGGAGCGCGCGAAGAGCATCCTGACGCACAACCAGTCGCCGGACATTCCGTTCAGCGTGTCGCTCAATCCGTATCGCGGCTGCGAGCACGGGTGCATCTACTGCTTTGCACGGCCGACCCACAGCTATCTCGGCCTGTCGCCGGGGCTCGACTTCGAGAGTCGCATCTATGCGAAGGTCAATGCGGCCGAACTGCTCGAGCGCGAGATTTCGCGCAAGCGTTACGTGCCGGAGCCGATCGCGCTCGGCGTCAACACCGACGCATACCAGCCGGTCGAGCGCGACCTGCGCATCACGCGCGGCGTGATCCAGGTGATGCACGATCGCGGGTTGCCGTTCGCCGCGATCACGAAATCGTCGCTGATCGAGCGCGATCTCGACCTGCTTGCCCCGATGGCCGAGCGCGGGCAGGTGATGGCGGCGGTCACGATCACGACGCTCGACGCCGATCTCGCGCGCACGCTCGAGCCGCGTGCGGCGACGCCGGCGCGCCGGCTGCGTACGATCCGCGCATTACGCGACGCGGGTGTGCCGGTGGGTGTCAGCATTGCACCGGTGATCCCGTTCGTCACAGAGCCGGACATGGAGCGCGTGCTGGAAGCCTGCGCGGAAGCAGGCGCGACGCATGCGAGCTACATCGTCCTGCGGCTGCCGTGGGAGGTCGCGCCGCTGTTCAGGAACTGGCTCACCGCGCATTTCCCCGATCGCGCGGAGCGCGTGATGAACCGCGTGCGCGACATGCGCGGCGGGAAGGACTACGACTCGGATTTCTCGAAACGAATGAAGGGCGAGGGGATCTGGGCCGACCTGTTGCGGCAGCGTTTCCGTCAGGCCGTCAAGCGGCTCGGGTTGAACGAGCGCACGAACGGCATTCTGGATCTGTCGCAGTTTCGCGGCGCGCCGGCCGCCGCGGTGGCCACTCGGCGCACCGTGGTGGGCGCAACCGGCGCGAAGTCGCGTGACGACATGCAGTTGAGCCTGTTCTGACCGGTGCGCGTCGGCGCTTACTGCGAAATCTGCTTCGCCGCTTCGACTTGCGATTCGAAATACGTCTGGAACGACAGCGCGAGCGCGGTCATCAGCAGGAACGCGCCGATCAGCAGCGAGAAGATCACGATGAAGATCACCGTCCAGCCCGACCGGCTGTGCTTGCCCGTATCGGCATTGAATTGCGCGTCCCATTTCTCGTCGGGGCGCAGGCCGTAGACGAGCGCGGCGAGGAACGCGGCCAGCAGCGAGATCGCACCCGGCACGGCGAGCCACCAGCCGAGGCTGGCGCTGCGCTGGGTCGCGGCGAGCAGCATGAAACCCGGAATCCCGACGATCGTCGCGAGCAGGTGCGCCCAGCCGTACACGTCGCGCAGGCCATACAGGTAGAAGCGATGCGCACCGAGCGAACCGAGCAGGAACGCGAGGGCGGCGGTAAGCGTCTTGGAGCGGAAGCGGCGGGACGGTGCGGTGCTGCTGGACATGGCTGGCGGCGGATTATCGTTGGCGTGGCGGCCGGCAGGCCGGCGCGGGGCGCTTGGCCCGGCACGCATTCTACGATGCGCGGTCGGGCCCGGTCACCCCTCGCCTGCGTCAAGGTGCCGCATAGGTGACGCGGTAGATGGCGCCGGCATAGTCGTCGCTGACGAGCAGCGAGCCGTCCGGCAGC
Organism: Burkholderia sp. B21-005; assembly: GCF_020843965.1. Lineage (NCBI taxonomy): Bacteria > Pseudomonadati > Pseudomonadota > Betaproteobacteria > Burkholderiales > Burkholderiaceae > Burkholderia > Burkholderia sp. B21-005. The sequence continues at coordinate 1,049,699 of NZ_CP086301.1, forward strand.
GGCAGCACGTCGGCCGGGCGTCCCCACACGGTGCCGTCCGCGCGCAACCAGCCGGTGACGAACGGTGTCTGGCGCGCGTGGCTGCCGTCGGCCGACACGACCGCGCGCATCACGCGATAGCCGACCTTCGTGCTGCGGTTCCACGAACCGTGCTCGGCAATGAAGACGTTGTTGCGATACGACGCCGGGAACATCGGTCCCGTATAGAAACGCATGCCGAGTGCCGCGACGTGCGCGCCGAGTTTCAGCACGGGCGGCACATGGCGGCGGCACACGTCGACGCTCCCGAATTCGGGGTCGGGCGTGTCGCCGCCATGACAGTATGGAAAGCCGAAGTCGAGGCCCGCGCGCGGCGCGCGGTTGAGCTTGTCGTCGGGTACGTCGTCGCCCATCAGGTCGCGCCCGTTGTCGGTGAACCACAGCTCGCCCGAATCGGGGTGCCATGCGAAGCCGACGGTATTGCGCACGCCGCGGGCAAATACCTCGCGGCCGCTGCCGTCGGCGTTCATGCGTGCGATGATCGCGTAGCGGCTGCGATCGGCCAGGCACACGTTGCACGGCGCGCCGGTCGGCACGTAGAGCTTGCCGTCGGGGCCGAACGCGATGAATTTCCAGCCGTGATGATGATCGGTCGGCAGCGCGTCCGTCACGACCGCCGGCGCGGGCGGCCTGGCGAGCCGGTCGTCGATGTGGTCGAGACGCAGGATGCGCGACACGGCGGAGATATAGAGCGCACCGTCGCGATACGCGACACCGACGGGGATGTCGAGCCCCGATGCGATCACGTAGCGGGCAGTGATCCGGCCCTCCTGCATCACGAAGGCATGCACGCGGCCTTCCCGCGAGCCGACATACAGGATCCCGCGCGGCGACCACGCCATTTCGCGGGCGGTCGGCACGGCGTCGGTCAGTACATCGACGTGAAAGCCGGGCGGCACGACGAGTTCGCCCACCGGCGGGGCGCCGCAAGCCGCAGTGGCTGCGAGGCAGATGACGAAGCCGGTCAGCAGGCCCGTGAGGCGATGCTGCGCGCGGCACACCGGGGCGACGCGAAATGGCGACATGGCGGCGGGGAGCGTCGTGAACACGACGATTGTATGCCCGGCGAATACGGCGTCCGCGGAATTTTTGCGCGTAAGTGTTTGTTGTGGCTTTGGTTTCCGGCTATAATCGCACGTTTCAGTAGTTTCGAACCCGGTTTCCCCGAAGGATTTCATATGGTTATCATCCGTCTGGCTCGCGGCGGCTCGAAGAAGCGCCCGTTCTACAACATCGTTGCTACCGATTCGCGCAACCGTCGTGACGGCCGCTTCATCGAACGCGTCGGCTTCTACAACCCGGTCGCCACGAAGGGCGAATCGCTGCGTATCGCTCAAGATCGCCTGACGTACTGGCAAGGTGTTGGCGCGCAACTGTCGCCGACCGTCCAGCGTCTCGTGAAGGAAGCGCAAAAGGCGCAACCGGCCGCCTAACATGGCGCGGTGTGCCGGTCGTGCCGGCTGCAAGGAGCATTGATGTCCGGTCACGATTCCGGTAACGCAAAGCGCGGGCGAGCGTCGTTTGGCGCATTCGTCCGCAAGCCGGTCGAGCGCGACGTTGTCGCGAGCGCCGGTGAGGCTGCCGAGCAGGGCAGTCTCGAAGCGGTGCAAGCCTGGCCCGACGATGCTGTCGAGGTCGGGGCAGTGGTCGACGCCTATGGCCTGAAAGGCTGGATCAAGGTTGCGACGCATGCCGACGCCGGTCGCGGTGGCGATGCGCTGCTCGACGCGCGCCGCTGGTGGCTGGAACGGGGTGGGGAGCGGTTGTCCGCTCGCATCCTGCAGTCGAAAACGCACGGCGACACAGTCGTCGCGCATGCCGCGGGTGTCAGCGACCGCGATGCCGCATTGGCTTTGCGCGGCTTTCGCGTGTTCGTGCGCCGGGAAGATTTCCCGGCATTGGCCGCGGACGAATTCTATTGGGTCGACCTGATCGGTCTCGAGGTCGTCAACGAGCAATCGGTGGCGCTTGGGACAGTGAGCGGGATGATCGACAACGGCGTGCATTCGATCATGCGCGTCGAGTATCCGGCAGTCGGCAAGGATGGTCAGCCGACCACCGACGAACGGCTGATTCCGTTCGTCGGCGTATTCGTCAAGACGGTGGATCAGGCGGCACGTCGCATCGTCGTCGACTGGGAAGCCGATTACTAATGAACCAGGTTACGGAGAGCGCGGTGCAGTTCGACGTCGTCACGCTCTTTCCCGAAATGTTCCGCGCGCTGACCGACTGGGGGATTACCAGCCGGGCCGTGAAGCAGGAGCGCTTCGGGTTGCGCACCTGGAACCCGCGTGATTTCACGACGGACAACTACCGCACGGTCGACGATCGTCCGTACGGTGGCGGTCCGGGCATGGTGATGCTGGCCAAGCCGCTCGAGGCCGCGATCGGCGCTGCGAAGGCAGCGCAGGCGGAGCAGGGCGTCGCGAGCACGCGTGTGGTGATGATGTCGCCGCAAGGTGCGCCGTTCACGCACGAACGTGCGGTGCGGATGGCGCAGGAGCCTGGTGTCATCGTGCTGTGCGGCCGCTACGAGGCGATCGATCAGCGTCTGCTCGACCGTTGTGTGGACGAGGAAATCAGCCTCGGCGATTTCGTTCTGTCCGGTGGCGAACTGCCGGCGATGGCGATGATGGATGCCGTCGTGCGCCTGCTGCCCGGCGTGCTGAACGATGCGCAGTCAGCCGTGCAGGACAGCTTCGTCGACGGGCTGCTCGATTGTCCGCATTACACGCGCCCCGAGGAATACGAGGGAATGCGCGTGCCGGACGTGCTGCTCGGCGGGCATCATGCCGAGATCGAGCGGTGGCGCCGCCAGGAAGCATTGAAGAATACGTTGCGGAAGCGGCCGGATCTGATCGTCCGGGCGCGCCGCGAGAAGTTGTTGAGCCGGGCCGACGAGGCTTGGCTTGCGAACCTCGCACGCGAAGCGAAGAACGCCTCCTGAGGCGGCGTCGCGGGCGGGAAATGGCGGTGCCGTGCATGCGTGCGCGGCGCCTGATGTGAATCCATCCTCTGTCGGGGCCAGGCCTGGAAGCAGGCGGGCGCAAACGCCGACAAGATGGCTTTAGGAGTCAGTGATGAATCTGATTGCAAAACTTGAGCAGGAAGAGATCGAGCGCGCGCTCGCCGGCAAGACGATCCCCGAATTCGCCCCGGGCGACACGGTGATCGTGAACGTGAATGTGGTTGAAGGTACCCGCAAGCGCGTTCAGGCTTACGAAGGCGTCGTGATCGCGATTCGCAACCGTGGTCTGAACTCGAACTTCATCGTCCGCAAGATTTCGTCGGGCGAAGGCGTCGAGCGTACGTTCCAGACCTACTCGCCGCTGCTGGCGAGCATCGTCGTCAAGCGTCGCGGTGATGTGCGTCGTGCGAAGCTGTACTACCTGCGCGAGCGTTCGGGCAAGTCGGCTCGAATCAAGGAAAAGCTGGTGTCGAAGGATCGCACCGCAGCAGCTTCCCAAGAGTAAGAGCTGTAAGGAAAAAGCACCCTCCCGGGTGCTTTTTTCATTCTGGCGCGACAATATGCTCGATACGTCACGAACCGAGAGTCCCATTGAATCGCCGCCCCATCGTTGATCCCGAAGTGCTGCCGGTCGAAGGCACCGGCGCCGGCCTGCCGTCCATCGATGCACGCCTGATGACGCCGCCCGGGCTGCGCGAACGTTTCGCGCGCACGCTCGAATGGAACGTCGAGCCCGGCGAGGCTCGCCTGGTGGAGGGCGTCGATCCGCGCAGCGCCGCCGTCCTCATACCGCTCGTGGTTCGCGAGAGCGGCCTCACAGTGCTGCTGACCCAGCGCGCCGATCACCTGAACGACCATGCCGGACAGATCAGCTTCCCCGGCGGCCGTCGCGAGTCGTACGATCGCGATGCGACGGCGACCGCGTTGCGCGAGGCGAAGGAAGAAATCGGACTGGCGGCCGAACGGGTGGAGATTCTCGGTGCGCTGCCCGACTACCTGACGGGTACCGGCTTCTGCGTGACGCCCGTCGTGGGGCTCGTGCATCCGCCATTCACCGTGCAGGCCGACGCGTTCGAAGTCGCCGAGATTTTCGAGGTGCCGCTCGCGTTCCTGATGAGTCCCGCGAACCACCAGGTGCGCGTGTTCCGCTGGGAAGGCGGCGAGCGTCGTTTTTTTGCGATGCCCTATCCGAATGGAGAATCGGCCGGGCATTACTTCATCTGGGGCGCAACTGCCGGCATGTTGCGCAATCTGTACCGCTTCTTGGCAGCCGGATAGCATCCCGCCCGATCGTGCCCACGCGGCCGGCTCGCGGCCCGTCGCGCCAGCAGCCATGCGTCGCTTACGCTGTGCTATCGTTATGCAAAAAATGACATAACTCGGAAGACGGCGCCACGCATGACTTTCTTTTCGGTTCTCCTCGCTCTCATCATCGAACAGGTCCGCGCGTTGTCGCCAAGCAATCCGGTGTTCGCGCTGTTCCAGTTTCATGCGGAAACCGTCGCGCATGGCCTCGACGCTGGCAAGCAAAAGCATGGCGTGCTCGCTTGGCTCGCAGTCGTGCTGCCGTGGGTGCTGGTCGTCGCGCTGATCTACTTCCTGCTGTACAAGGTGAGCTTCGTGCTCGCGTTCATCTGGAACGTCGTCGTCGTGTATTTCACGCTCGGCTTCCGCCAGTTCAGCCACTACTTCACCGATATCCATCTCGCGCTCAACAACGACGACGTGCCGCGCGCCCGCGAAATCCTGCACGAATGGACAGGCCTCGACACGGTCGACATGCCGGTCGGTGAAATCGTCCGCCATACGCTGATTCATGCGGTCGTTGCGTCGCATCGCCACGTGTTCGGCGTGTTCTTCTGGTATGTGCTGCCGATCGGTCCGGCAGGCGCCGTGCTGTATCGCATCTCTGAATATCTCGCGCGCAGCTGGTCGACGCCGGGCGACGATCGCACGGCCGCGTTCTCGACGTTCGCGCAGCGGGCGTTCTTCGTGATCGACTGGATTCCGTCGCGGTTGACCGCGCTCGGCTTCGCGATCGTCGGCAACTTCGAGGATGCGATCTACGCGTGGCGCAATCACACGCGCCAGTGGCCCGACCCGAACGACGGCGTGCTGCTCGCGGCCGGTAGCGGCGCGCTCGGCGCGCGCCTCGCGGGGCCGCTCGCGGAACCGTCGAGCCTCGACGCGCTGGCGGTCGGCGACAGCGGTCCGTTGACGGTGGGTGACGATTGCACGCCGCGCACGCTGCAGTCGGCGGTCGGCCTGGTGTGGCGCGCCGTGATCCTGTGGATGATCCTGCTGTTGATGCTGACGCTGGCGGTCTGGGTATCGTGACGCGCTCGCCCGGCGCCCGATGAAATGACAAGGCCGGCTCGATGCCGGCCTTTTTGCTGTGCGTCAGGTCAATCCGGTCAGTCGTCGAGCGGATCGCGCACGGCGCCGCATTGCCAGCAGGCGGTGAACTGAGCCTCGAGTGCCTCGCCGCACTGCCGGCAGCGCCATGACGCGGCGCCGGCCGATGGGCCGTGTGACGCCGCATCGAGAAGCCGCCGCGCGAGCGCATCGTCGCGCTCGTCGTCGAGCCACAGTTCGGGCGCGCATGCGTCGGCGGGCAGGCCGCCGAGCGCACCGGGCGCGTAGCAGTTGTGCAGCTCGCAACCGATGCCGGCCACCTGCAGCACGTTCGCCCAATGCTGCGCAGTGGCGAGATCGGGGGCCTTGAAACGCATCGCGGCTCCTGTCGGTGAAGGCCGGCCCGGCCGCCTTCTGCCCGCCGTGCGGTCAGCGGACGATCTGGCTGGCCTCGTGCACGAGCTGCGCGTAAAGCGCATGCCGCGACGGCGCAATGCGGCCGTCGGCCACGGCGTCGAGAATCGCGCAGCCGGGCTCGTGCAGATGATGACAATTATAGAAACGGCAGTCCGCCAGCAGCGGGCGGAATTCCGGAAACGCGCGCTCGAGGCGCCCTTCCGTCAGGTGATACAGGCCGAATTCCTGGAAACCCGGCGAATCGATCAGCGCGCCGCCGCCTTCGAGCGGGTAGAGGCGCGTGAACGTCGTCGTGTGGCGGCCGCTGTTGAGCGCGGCCGAGATTTCGCGGGTCGCGGCCTCGGCATCGGGCACGAGCAGGTTCACGAGCGTCGACTTGCCCATCCCGGACTGGCCGAGCAGGATCGTCGAGTGCCCGGCCAGATGGGGCATCAGCTGCGCGCGCGCATCGTCGGGCGAGCCCTTCACCGACAGTTCGAGGACGTCGTAGCCGAGCGCACGGTAGGGCGCCAGGCGCTCACGGGCGACCGGCAGCGCGGCTTCGACGTCGATCTTGTTCAGCACGACGAGCGGCTTCAGTTCGTTCGCTTCGGCCGCGATCAGTGCGCGGCCGAGCAGATCCTCGCTGAAATAGGGCTCGGTCGCGAGCACGATCAGCAGCTGGTCGAGGTTGGCCGCGAACAGCTTCGACTTGAACTGGTCGGAGCGGTACAGAAGGTTGCGCCGCTCGCCGATCTCGACGATCACGCCCTGGTCGGCCGATGCCTGTTCGTACACGACGCGGTCGCCGACCGCGATCTCGCTTTTCTTGCCGCGCGGGAAGCACTGCAGCATCGGGCCGCCGTCGTCGGGCGCGACGATGTAGTGGCGACCGTGCGCCGCGATCACGCGACCTTCGACACGCTGCGCGCCCGATGCGCGCGGGGCCGGCTTGCGGGAGGTCGGCCGGCTCATGCGTGCTGCATCAGGCGATCGATCCGCTGCGACGCAGGCGGATGCGAGTAGTAGAAGGCCGTATAGACGGGGTCGGGCGTGAGCGTCGACGCGTTGTCTTCGTAGAGCTTCACGAGCGCGCTGACGAGATCCTGGGCGTCGGTCTGGCTGGCCGCGAACGCGTCGGCCTCGAATTCATGCTTGCGCGACGTGAGGCTGCTGAACGGTGTCGCGAAGAACAGGAACACGGGGATCGCGAGGAAGAACAGCACGAGCGCGGCGCCCGCGTTGCTCGTGTCGAGCGACGGCGTGACGCCGAGCCCCGTATAGAACCACGTGCGCTGCGCGAGCCAGCCGAGCAGCGCGAGCAGCACGAGGCTCAGCACGAACGACACGAGCATCCGCTTCATCACGTGGCGGCGCTTGAAGTGGCCGAGTTCGTGCGCGAGCACGGCCTCGATTTCCTCGCCGGACAGCCGCGCGAGCAGCGTATCGAAGAATACGATCCGCTTCGATGCGCCGAAGCCCGTGAAGTACGCGTTGCCGTGCGCGGAACGGCGGCTGCCGTCCATCACGAACAGGCCCTTCGCCGCGAAGCCGCACCGTTTCATCAGCGCCTCGATGCGCGCGCGCAGCGCTTCGTCCTTCAGCGGTTCGAACTTGTTGAAGATCGGCGCGATGAAGGTCGGGTAGATCAGCAGGACGAGCATCTGGAACGCGACCCAGACGATCCAGGTCCACAGCCACCACAGGCTGCCGGTCTGGTTCATCAGCCACAGCACGACGAACAGCAGCGGCAGGCCGAGCACCGCGCCGAGCAGCGTGTTTTTCAGCATGTCGGTGAAGAACAGGCGCTTGGTCATCCGGTTGAAGCCGAACCGCTGTTCGATCCCGAACTGGCGGTAATACTCGAACGGCACGTCGATCACGCTCGTGATCACGAGCACGGCGGCGACGAGCGCGACCTGCTGCCCGTAGCCGCGGCCGAACCAGCCCGTCAGCAGCGTGTCGAGCGCGCCGACCCCGCCGAGCAGCGTAAGGCCGACCAGCACGGCCGCGCTCACGACGATCTCGAGCATCGCCAGCCGCGTGCGCTCGACCGTGTAGTCGGCCGCGCGCTGGTGGGCGGTCAGCGGAATGGTGGCGCTGAACTGCGCGGGCACGCCGTTGCGGTGTGCGGCGACGAAGCGGATCTGCCGCGACGCGAGCCACAGCTTGGTGACGACCATCGCGAGCACGGCGATCGCGAACAGCAGGGTGAACGAAAAGGGTGACATCGAAGGCGCCAAAGGGTTCTATGCGAGAATTATATGTTCTTGCGGACCGGGCCCGCTCACGCGATGCCGCCCGCCGTCCGCCATTTTCCAGGATGACTCATGACCGATACCGCCGCTTCCGCCAGCCAGCCCGCGCTCGTGCGCAACGAGTTGAACCTCGTCTGGCTCGACATGGAGATGACGGGCCTCGACCCGGATAACGACCGCATCATCGAAATCGCGGTCGTCGTGACCAATTCCACGCTCGACATCGCGGTGGAAGGCCCCGTGTTCGCGATCCACCAGAGCGACGAAACGCTCGCGAAGATGGACGACTGGAACAAGTCGACGCACGGCCGTTCGGGGCTGATCGACCGCGTGCGCGCGTCGACCGTGACCGAGGCGGACGCCGCCGCGCAGCTGCAGGCGTTCCTCGCGCAGTACGTGTCGCCCGGCAAGTCGCCGATGTGCGGCAACTCGATCTGCCAGGATCGCCGCTTCATGGCGCGCTGGATGCCGGAATTCGAGCGGTTCTTCCACTACCGCAACCTGGACGTGAGCACGCTCAAGGAGCTGTGCCGCCGCTGGCAGCCCGCGATCTACAAGGGTTTTCAGAAGCGCGCGATGCATACGGCGCTCGCGGACATCCACGAATCGATCGACGAGCTGAAGTACTACCGCGAGCATTTCCTGATTCCGGCCGCGTCGGCGCCGGCAGGCGAGTCCGCGCCGGCCGCCTGAGCGGGCCGGCACGCGCTCGGCGCCCGATACACGCTCAGCGCCGTGCGCTCTTCGGCCGGAACGCCGCGACCACCGCGGCGTCGGTCTCGATGTACGGGCCGCCGATCAGGTCGATGCAGTAGGGCACCGCGGCGAAGATGCCGGGCACGGTCGACTTGCCGTCGGCGTCGCGCAGCCCTTCGAGCGTTTCCCGGATCGACTTCGGCTGGCCGGGCAGGTTGATGATCAGCGCCGCATGGTCGGCCGTCTCGCGGATCACCGCGACTTGCCGCGACAGGATCGCGGTCGGCACGAAATTCAGGCTGATCTGCCGCATCTGTTCGCCGAATCCCGGCATTTCCTTCGTTGCCACGGCCAGCGTGGCTTCCGGCGTCACGTCGCGGCGCGCGGGGCCGGTGCCGCCGGTCGTCAGCACCAGATCGCAGCCGGCGACGTCGACGAGTTCGGCCAGCGTGGCGGAGATCGTCGGCGCGTCGTCCTGGATCAGGCGCGTTTCGGCGCGCCACGGCGAGACCAGCGTGCCGGCGAGCCACTCCTGCAGCGCCGGAATGCCCTTGTCCTCGTAGACGCCCCTGCTGGCGCGATCGCTGATCGACACGAGGCCGACGACGAGTTCGTCCGGGTGGTTACGCTTCGTCGTCATGGTCGTCCCCAGCCTCGTCGGCCGCTTCGTCATCCCCGCCGGGCGTCCCGCTCGCGGTCTTGATCCACTGGAACAGCTCGCGGAAATAGCGCGGCGGCTTGCCTTGCTGGGCTTCCTTGCGCGCGTTGCGGATCAGCGTGCGGCCTTCCTGGATGTCGGCTTCGGGGTGCTGGCGGAGGAATTCGGTCAGCGCGTCGTCGTTGGCGAGCAACTGGTCGCGCGTACGCTCGATCCAGTGCAGGCGGGCCGTTGCGGCCTTGTTCACGCCGCGCTGCGCGTCGAGCGCGGTGCGCAGCGCGGCCGTCTCGTCGTCGGTCAGCGTGCGCATCACGCGGCCGACGTACTGGAGCTGGCGGCGCTTGCCTTCGTGATCGGTGATCCGGCGCGCCTCGCGAACGGCGTCCGACAGACTTTCGGGCATCGGCATGCGTTTCAGCGCGTCTTTCGGCAGATCGACGAGCGCCTGGCCGAGCACCTGCAGCTCGTGCATTTCGCGCTTCAGTTGGGATTTGCTGGGGCGATCGTAGCCATTGTCGTCGACTTCGGCGGCATGCTCGATCGGCTGGATTCGGGTTTTGCGTGTCATGGGCGGCATTGTATCGCGGTGCGGACACCCCAAGCTTGTCTGTGCCCGGCCCCGGACCTTGCTATGATCGCGGGATACGTAACATTTTGACCATGCGGGCGCCCGCCCGCCACCGGATACCAAGACGATGGCAGCCAATCTCGACGTACAAGCGCGCTATTTCCCGCACACGCAGGACCAGCTCAAAGAAATTGCCTCGGACATCCTCCGCCACGCGAAGGCGCTCGGCGCGACGGACGCCGCCACCGAAATCTCCGAAGGCGACGGCCTGTCGGTGTCGGTGCGCCGCGGCGAGGTCGAGACGATCGAACACAACCGCGACAAGATGGTCGGCGTGACGGTGTTCATCGGCAAGAAGCGCGGCAACGCGAGCACGTCGGACTTCTCGCCGGCCGCGATCAAGGATACCGTCGCTGCCGCATACAACATCGCGCGCTTCACGGCAGAGGACGACGCGGCCGGTCTCGCCGAGGCCGAGCTGCTCGAAACGGACCCGCGCGACCTCGACCTTTATCACCCGTGGGCGCTGACGGCCGACGAGGCCGTCGAGCTCGCCCGCCGCGCGGAAGACGCCGCGTTCGCGGTCAGCCCGCAGATCCGCAACTCGGAAGGCGCGAGCGTGTCGGCGCAGCATTCGCAGTTCGTGCTCGCGACGTCGCGCGGCTTTCTCGCCGGTTATCCGTACTCGCGCCACTACATCGCATGCGCGCCGATCGCGGGCAGCGGTCGCCACATGCAGCGCGACGACTGGTATTCGTCGAAGCGCAGCGCGGTCGATCTCGCAGCGCCGGAAGCCGTCGGGCGCTACGCAGCCGAGCGTGCGCTCGCGCGGATGGGCGCGCGCCGTCTCGACACCCGCAAGGTACCCGTGCTCTTCGAGGCACCGCTCGCGGCCGGCCTGCTCGGCGCGTTCGTGCAGGCCGTCAGCGGTGGCGCGCTGTACCGCAAGACGTCGTTCCTCGTCGACAGCCTCGGCAAGCCGGTGTTCGCACCGCACGTCCAGGTCGTCGAGGATCCGCACGTGCCGCGCGCGATGGGCAGCGCGCCGTTCGACGAAGAGGGCGTGCGCACGCGTGCGCGCAGCGTCGTCAAGGACGGTGTCGTCGAAGGCTACTTCCTGTCGACCTATTCGGCGCGCAAGCTCGGCACGAAGACGACCGGCAACGCGGGCGGCTCGCACAACCTCGCGCTGCGCAGCTCGGACACGCAGCCGGGCGACGACTTCGACGCAATGCTGAAGAAGCTCGGCACGGGCCTGCTGCTGACCGAGCTGATGGGGCAGGGCGTGAACTACGTGACCGGCGACTATTCGCGCGGTGCGGCCGGCTTCTGGGTCGAGAACGGCGTGATCCAGTATCCGGTCGAGGAAATCACCGTCGCGAGCACGCTGCAGGAGATGTTCCGGCATATCGTCGCGATCGGCGCGGATTCGATCGTGCGCGGGACGAAGGAAACGGGCTCGGTGCTGATCGAGCAGATGACGATCGCCGGGCAGTAAGCGGCGCGGCATCGGCCGCCAGGATACGAAAAAGCCCGACCGGCGCGAGCCGGTCGGGCTTTTTTATCGCGTGCCGCGTGTCAGTCAGTCGCGCTTGCGCGCGTAGACGACGAACGCATAGCCGAACGTGTTCGGCGCGGCCGCCTGATGCGGTTCGCGCGACACTTCGTGCCAGTGCGCGGAATCGGGCGCCGGGAACGACGCATCGCCGTCGAAGTCCGCGTCGATCTCGGTGACGATCAGCTTGTCGGCGAGCGCGAGGCCTTCCGCATAGAGCTGCGCACCGCCGATCAGGAATGCTTCGGCCGCTCCGTCACGCGCGGCGAGCGCGAGCGCGTCGGCGAGCGACGTGACGGTGTCGCAGCCGTCGAAGCGGCGCGCTGCGTCGCGCGTGACGACGATGTTGCGGCGCCCCGGCAGCGGCCGGCCGATCGACTCGTGGGTCTTGCGGCCCATCACGATCGGTGCGCCCATCGTCGTGCGCTTGAAGAATGCGAGGTCCTCGGGAAGTTTCCAGGGCAACTGGTTGTCGCGGCCGATGATGCCGTTGCGGGCACGCGCGACGATCAGGGTCAACGTCGTCATGAAGGTCGGGGAAGAGGAGAACCGGAATGGCGCCGATTCTACCGGAACGGCGGCGCGCGCCGGCGTCGATGCGGATGCGCCGTTCCGGCGCGTGCGCACATCGTCGCTGCTCGCGACGATGTGCGGCCTTCGCATCGCGACGTCCTGAATAAAAAGAGTGCCCGCCGGGGGACGGACACGAAAACGGTTCGCGTCGATATGTCGACGATACCGGGCGCGATCGGCATGGTCCGCTGCGCATCAATTCAATATGGCATCCTGATCAAATTTCGGGTGTGCGATATCGCATGCGTATCATTGAACGATGCCGTTGCGGGCATGTCCTGCCATCGCTTGCTGCGCGTTGTCGGGCCGCGGCGCGGGGATCGGCACTGGCACCGGCACCGGCGGCGGAGACCGCGGGGCGATTTCGTCCCACAGCGTCACCGATGCCTTGTCGGCCGAATACGGTTGCGGCACCGTCACGGGGACGATGCCGAAGCCGTTGTCCCGTTGCATGCTCGATGCACTGTCGACGAGCAGCGTCGCGTGTGCGGGCGTCACGCTTTCGTCTGCACGTATCGACATGAACGGGAGCGCGGCGAAGAGCGCAAACGTTGTCTGCAAGAAGGTAAGCAAAATGAGTTTGCGCATGGTCGCTTGCTCCGATCTGTCATGAATTCAGCGAAATACATGCCATCGCGCCACAAGCGTTGTCCCGCCTGCGATTCACGCGCGGGCGTTGTGAGTCGCGATCGAAAGTGCCGGAAAATGTTTCAGGCTTGAAACGAAGGGGCTCAGGAATACTGCGGATTCAATCGATACGCTTCAAGGATGAAAATCGGCGCGTGTGTCGATGCAAGTACGGGTCGCTACGCATGTTATGTGCAGACGATTGATGAACGTCGACCTCTGAGCGATTCGGCCGCTCGCCCATCTGCGCTGCAATCGATTTGTCGTATTCGGCGCCTATAACTAAGTAAGCTGTCTTGATCAAAAAATAACTGGACGCGAGATAAGCGCCATCATGCGAGGCTCTGTCGTTGCCGCGCATCGGCATGGCGAATCGAGCGGCTTCGGCTGACCCGGTTCGATCCTTTTGCACGTGACTTGGCACGTGGGGCAATCGTTAGACGGTTGATGAACGGGGTGACGATATGGGAGCCGAGCAGCGGCATGTGATCTATTTCTCGCGCGAGCCGAACGACGCGTTGCGCGGGCATTTCGACGAATGCGGATGGTGCGTCGATCTCGCGGAAAGCGCACGCGACGTGAGGCGCGTCGTGCAGCACGGCGTGGCATCCGCCGGCCTGCTCGATTTCTCGCCGGGTTTCAGGCCCGCGGATCTGCGCGAACTCGAAGCGTGTCTGAGCATCCAGCACATCGGCTGGATCGCGGCGACCCGGCGTGGGCAGTTGCAGGACGCCACGTTGCGCCATCTCATTCGTGACTATTGCTTCGACTACGTGACGATGCCGTACGAGACGTCGCGCATCGTCGAGACCGTCGGCCACGCGCACGGCATGATCGCGCTGACCGACCCGGTGGCCTCGCCTGTCGGCGCCGGGCGCGCCGAAGGCGAGATGGTCGGCACCTGCGATGCGATGCTCGGGCTTTTCAGGACGATCCGGCGCGTCGCGACCACCGATGCGCCGGTGTTCATCTCCGGGGAATCGGGTACCGGCAAGGAGCTGACGGCCGTCGCGATTCACGAGCGCTCGGCGCGCGCGCACGAGCCGTTCGTCGCGATCAACTGCGGGGCGATTCCGTCGACGCTGCTGCAAGCCGAACTGTTCGGCTATGAGCGCGGCGCGTTTACGGGCGCGAACCAGCGCAAGATCGGCCGCGTCGAGGCCGCCAACGGCGGTACGCTGTTTCTCGATGAAATCGGCGACCTGCCGCTCGAGAGCCAGGCGAGCCTCCTGCGGTTCCTTCAGGAAGGCAAGATCGAGCGGCTCGGCGCGCATGTATCGGTGCCGGTCGACGTGCGCGTGATCTGCGCGACGCATGTGGACATGGAAACGGCGCTGCGCGAAGGGCGGTTCCGCGAGGACCTGTTCCATCGTCTGTGCGTGCTGAAGATCGAGGAGCCGCCGCTGCGCGCGCGCGGCAAGGATATCGAGGTGCTCGCACGCCACATGCTCGAGCGTTTCAAGGGCGATGCGCATCGTCGCCTGCGCGGCTTCTCTCCGGACGCAATCGCCGCGCTGTACGGCTATTCGTGGCCGGGCAACGTGCGCGAGCTGATCAATCGCGTGCGCCGCGCGATCGTGATGTCGGAGGGCCGGATGATCACCGCGGCCGATCTCGAGCTCCATGAATTCGCGATACTGGCGCCCGTCTCGCTCACCGAGGCGCGGGAAGCGGCCGAGCGGCAGGCGATCGAGCAGGCGCTGCTGCGTCATCGCGGCCGTTTTGCCGATGCGGCGCGCGAACTCGGCGTGTCGCGCGTCACGCTGTACAGGCTGATGTGCGCGCATGGCATGCGCGATCGCGGCGACACGCTGGCAGGGTTTTCGGCGCCGTTGCCGGAGGTTCCGCGTCACGCTTGCTAAAATTGGCGGGTGACGGCCGCCCTCGCGGCCGAAGGAACCCGCATGAAACAGTACCTCGACCTCGTTCGCACCATCCTCGACACCGGCACCTGGCAGGAGAACCGCACGGGCATCCGCACCATCAGCATGCCCGGTGCGATGCTGCGGTTCGACCTGCAGCAGGGCTTCCCGGCCGTGACGACCAAGAAGCTGGCGTTCAAGTCCGCGATCGGCGAACTGGTCGGTTTCCTGCGCGCGTCGCGCAGCGCGGCCGAGTTCCGCGCGCTCGGCTGCAAGGTGTGGGATGCGAACGCGAACGACAATGCGCAGTGGCTCGCGAACCCGTACCGCCAGGGCGTCGATGACCTGGGCGACGTGTACGGCGTGCAATGGCGCCAGTGGCCCGGCTACAAGGTGCTCGACGCGGGCGCCGACGCGCAGATCGCCGACGCGACGCGCCGCGGTTTCCGGGTCGTCACGCGCTTCGACGAGGACGGCGCGCCGAAGGTGCTGCTGTACAAGGCGATCGATCAGTTGCGCCAGTGTCTCGATACGATCATGGAGAACCCGGCCGACCGCCGCATCCTGTTTCACGCATGGAATCCGGCCGTGCTCGACCAGATCGCGCTGCCCGCCTGCCATCTGCTGTACCAGTTCCTGCCGAACGTCACGAAGCGCGAGATTTCGCTGTGCCTGTACATCCGCAGCAACGATGTCGGCCTCGGCACGCCGTTCAACCTGACGGAAGGCGCCGCGCTGCTGGCGCTCGTCGGCCGGCTGACGGGCTACACGCCGCGCTGGTTCACGTATTTCATCGGTGACGCGCACATCTACGAGAACCAGCTCGACATGCTGCAGCAGCAGCTCACGCGCGAGCCGTACGAGAGCCCCCGGCTCGAGATCGCCGAGCGCGTGCCCGATTACGCAAAGACCGGCGTGTATGCACCCGAATGGCTCGAGCAGATCGAGCCGTCCGATTTCTCGCTCGTCGGCTACCGGCACCATGAGCCGCTGACCGCGCCGATGGCGGTCTGAGCACCGGCGTCCGCCGGCGGCGCGGGTGACGCGACCCGCGTCAGGCAGAATGACGAAGGCCCGAACGGCACCCGCCGCTCGGGCCTTTCTGTTTCATCGGGCGATGGTCACTGATGGCGGCGTTCGTCGTGGCCGCCGGGCGGCGGATTGCTCGCGTGCGGCGCCTCGACGTGCGGCGCCGGTTGCGGCCGCGCTTCCATGTGCGGTGCGGGCATCGACGGCCGCGGTTCCATGTGCGGCGCGGGCATCGACGGCCGCGGCTCCATCCGCGGGGCCTGCGGCTGCGGTCGCGGCATTTCATGCACTGCTGCGGGCGCGGGCGGGCGGTACTCGTTCACGTGCGGCGGGGCGACTTCGCGGTGCGGTACCGGTTGCGCGAATTCGGGGCGCGACTGCGGCGCCGGCGCAGCCCGCTCCGGACGCGGCTGCGCTTGCTGCGCCGGTGCCGAGAAATCGGGGCGCGGACGCGGCTGCGGAATCTGCGCGGTTGTGTCGAGTCGCGGTTGCGGCAGCGCGCGCGGCGTTTCCTGACGGCCGCCGGGTTGCGTTCCGGGCGCGCCTTCCGGATGCGGGACCGGCGCCGCACTGCGCACGGGCGGCAGCGCATTCTGGCCCGCCGCGTGGAGGGCGCTCGGCGGCGTCGGGCGCTGACGCTCCATCGGCGTGTGCGGCTGCATCCAGGCAGGGGCGGGCGCCGCGGCGGCATGCGCGTTGTCGTGCCGGGTCGGTTCGTTGCCGGCCGTCGGCGGGTGCGGGACGCCATTCCCCGGCCCTGATGCCTGATGCGCAGCCGGATTGCCCGGCGCCTGTGGCGTCGCGCCGTTGGCGAAGCGCGGCGCATTGGGGGCTTCGGCGTTCATCGGTCGCGCGCCATTCGGCACGACCGGCGTCGGCGCGCCCGGCCGTGCAGCCTGTGTGACGGCCGGCTGGCCTTCGTGCGGCGCGTGCGCTGGCTGCACGACGGGGCCGTGCGGATTCACGAGCTGCACGTTGCGCATCGCCCACGCACCGGCTTTCGGATTGCCCGGAACACGGACCGGGCGAGCCGTATAGTCGGCCGGCACGCTGGTTCTCGCGACCGGGGCGCCTGCACCCGGCACGTGAGCACCTTCCCGTGCGAGATGGACGGCCGCCTGATCGCGATACGCTGCCGGCACCGCCGGATTGCGCGTCGCGACGAACGAGTGCTGTCCGATCGCCGCCGGCGGACGGTAGCTGGCCGTGCGCAATCCGCCGTTCAAGCTCTGGCGTACCGGCGCAATGCCGGGCGTGCCAGGCATCACGTGCGCGTTGCGCCACTGCTGCGGATCGACATGCTGGGAGAAGTGCGCGACCGGCTGGCCGTGCACGAACGCGGACGCCGGCACGGCCGTGATCGCGTGCGGCGCGCGGAAGTTCACGTACGTCTTGTTGATGTTCGTGATGTTGGTGATGTTCGTCACGTTCACGGTCTTGTTCACCGTGACGTTGTTCACCACGATATTCCGGTTCACGCGTTCGTAGTAATGCGGACTCCAGCCGCCCCAGCCGGGATGCCACGCTTCGCCCGGGCCGAGTGCGAACCATGCGCAGCCGGCTGCGGCGACGCCGCCGACCGTCAATGCGACGCTCCAGTCGGGACCGCCGCCGCCGCCCACGAACGCGACCAGCGCCGGTGCATAGGCGGGCGGTTGGCTGACGGCCACCGGGCCGGGCACCCACGCCCAGCTGTCGTCCACATGGGCCCAGCGGCCGTAGTGGTACGGCGCGAAGCCCCACGGTGCATCGTCGACCCAGGTCCAGCCCCACGGCGCCTGCCAGATCCAGTGACCGTCGTGATACGGCGCCCAGTCGGCCGGCCTGTCGTTCGGCACCCAGACCGCACCGTAGTTCGGGGTCTCGCGCCACGTCCCGTTCGCGTCGAGATCCTGGTAGCCGGGAATGTCGCGCGACACGTAGCGGGCCGATACCGAGCGCTGCTCGGCCGCATCGCGGCTGGCGGCCCACTGGTCGAGCGCGTCGGGGGCCGGCGCGGCCGATTGTTGCGCGACCTGCAGGTCGGTGCCGGTGAACACGACCTGCTGCCCGGGCGACAGCGGATACTGCCCGTTGCTGCCGTACACGGTCGCGCTGCCGTTGCGCACGGTGACCGTCGTGCTCGCGCCGTTCGGCGCGACATCGACGCGATAGTCGCCGGGGCCCGTGAGGCCGAGCGCGAGATTGGGCGTATCGATTTCGTACGACCCGCCGGGTGGCAGATCGCGCACGTGCGTCGATACGGTGCCGAGCCCGACCTTCAGTTGCGTCGTGGTGTCGTCGAGGTTCAGCACCGACAGGCTCGTCGATTCGCCGAGTCGTACCGCGGTCGAGCCGATGTGCAGCTCGGAGCGCGCGCCAGCGTCGTTCCACAGCTGGTCGCCCGTCGTCAGCGGCCGGTTCACGGCGGCGTATGACCACGTATCGGTGCCGGCCGGCTCCGTCGTCACGGCGCCCGACATGTAGTTGAGCCGGGCGACGCGGCTCGGCGGATCACCGCCCGGTTGCCGGGCGGGGGCCGCGTATGGGGCGGCCTGTGTCGCTTGCGCGAATGCGGGAGGCAGAGTCGCCAGCGCGGCGAACACGAGCAGTGTGCAGCGGGCGGTTCGCTTGAGCGTGAACAGGGAGGCCATGTTGAGCGTCTTCGTCGTTATTGCGGCGCGTCGATTCGTGCCGTCCAGTTCACGATATCCGCTCGACCTGTTTCAGTGCGCGGTGTTTTGTAAGTCGAATGGCACGCGATGTAACAAAACCTGTCCATCGCGCGCCGTTGTCGTCCGGTCGCAATGCGCGTGTCAAGCGGACGTAAGCCAGTCGTCGAAAACCTGCCGTCCGGGCACGGTGACCCGCAGCACGCGCGGCCGCGCTGTGCGTTCGATCCAGCCGTGCGCGCAGAAGCTGTCGAGCAGTGCCGCGCCCAGCGCGCCGCCGAGATGCGCGCGCCGCTCGCTCCAGTCGAGGCAGCCGCATGCGAAGCGGCGCCGGCGCGTGCGCTGCTGGGCGACGTCGATGCCCCAGCGCGCGAGTGCTTGCGTGCCGAGCTCGGTGGTCTCGATCGCATCGCCGTCCGCGTGCAGCCAGCCGCGCGCGGTGAGGCCGTCGAAGATGCGGACCGCGAGCTCGCCGGCCATGTGGTCGTAGCAGGTGCGCGCGTAGCGCAGCTCGGCCGGCACCGTGCGCGCCGGCGGCGGCACCGGACGGTTCGGCGCGGCCGCCCGGGCCACGTTCGCGAGCGCTTCGAGCGACGCCGCGATGTCGGCCGACGCGAGTCGGTAGTAGCGGTGCCGGCCGCGCACGTCGAGCGCGAGCAGGCCGCCTTCGGTCAGGCGCGCGAGGTGCGCGCTCGCCGCGGACGGCGACAGCCCCGCGATCATCGTCAGTTCGCCGGCCGGCCGCGCGCTGCCGTCCATCAGCACCCATAGCATCGCGGCGCGTCCCGGATCGGCGATCAGTGCGCCGATCCGGCTCAGGCCCGGAAAGTGGTGGTCGTCTTGATCGGTCATCGTCGTGTCTCGTCAGGCGGAATGACTGCAGTGTAGGTGCTGCGCACATTCGATGTTTCGCGTTCGGATGAAATGTCGGATGCGGCAGGGCGCGTGCAGCCGTGGTCGCCGGCCGCGCACGCGTAGAATGGCCGCACGCGGCGGCAGTGGGCCGCCGGATGCGACATGATGCAACGATGAAGACGATTTTCTGCCTGTTGGCGGCCGCGCTAGTATGCGCGGCCTGTGCGCAGGGCGGCGCGGGCGCCGCCGGCGAGCGGGGCGGCAGCCTCGAGATGTACGGGACGATCGATCAGGGAATCACGGTGCGCCGCTGACGGGCGCCGATTTCCGGGGGCGATGCCGGGTCACCGCGCGGGTGGGCGTGCGGTCGCGGCCACGCGGCGGCCCCGGCCGCGCGGCGCCCCCGGCCACGGGTTGCCGCGGTGCAACGTATAATGCGCCGATAGCAGTACCCCCGCCGCCTGGAGTTACCACGATGTCCCCACAGTCCCCCGTGCCGGCCGCCCTGGACCGCACCGAAACCGTATTCCGCTTCCTCGCCGAGCCGTCGTCCGTGAACTTTGGCGGCAAGGTGCACGGCGGCGCGCTGATGAAGTGGATCGACGAGGTCGCGTATGCATGCGCGGCAGTCTGGTCGAGCCGCTATTGCGTGACGGTCAGCGTCGGCAACATCCGCTTCCAGCGTCCAATCCTCGTCGGCAACCTGGTCGAGCTGAAGGCGCGCGTCGTCGCGACGGGCCGCACCAGCATGCACATCCATGTGTCCGTGCATGCCGGCGATCCGAAGGGTGGCGTGCTGCGTCAGACGACCGACTGTCTCGTCGTGTTCGTCGCGGTCGACGAGAACGGCAACCCGGTGCCGGTGCCGCCGTTCGTGCCCGAGACCGACGAGCAGAAGGTGCTCGCGAAATATGCGGCCGACGTGCGCGCCGCGCTCGACAAGATCGTCGAGATGAAGCCCGAGGAAGTGGCGAAGGGCACCGTCTGACGGCAACGGGCGCAGCGTTCGCGCCGCGCCCGTCCGGTCATCGCGTCAGACCCGCGATTACCGCGATCCGATCATCTCTTCGGGTCGCACCCACGCATCGAATTCCGCTTCGGTCAGGTAGCCGAGCGCGAGCGCGGCAGCCTTCAGCGTCGTGCCTTCCTTGTGCGCCTTCTTCGCGATCTGCGCGGCCTTGTCGTAGCCGATGTGCGGATTGAGCGCCGTCACGAGCATCAGCGATTCGTTCAGCAGCAGGTCGATGCGCGCGCGGTTCGGCTCGATGCCCGCCGCGCAGTGGTCGTTGAAGCTTTGCGCGCCGTCGGCGAGCAGCCGCACCGACTGCAGCACGTTGTGCGCGATCATCGGCCGGAACACGTTCAGCTCGAAGTTGCCGCTCGCGCCGCCGACGTTCACGGCGACGTCATTGCCGAACACCTGGCAGCACAGCATCGTCACGGCTTCCGACTGCGTCGGATTCACCTTGCCCGGCATGATCGAGCTGCCCGGCTCGTTTTCCGGAATCGACAGTTCGCCGAGGCCGCAGCGCGGCCCGCTCGCGAGCCAGCGGACGTCGTTGGCAATCTTCATCAGGCCGGCCGCGACCGTCTTCAGCGCGCCGTGCGCGAACACCAAGGCGTCGGCGGCGGCCATCACCTCGAACTTGCTCGGCGCGGTCACGAACGGCAGCTTCGTCAGCCGGCCGATCTCGTCGGCGACGCGCACCGCGAACTCCGGATGCGCGTTCAGCCCGGTGCCGACCGCGGTGCCGCCGAGCGCGAGCTCGTACAGATGCGGCAGCGCCGACTCGACGTGCCGGACGCCCTGGTCGAGTTGCGCGACATAGCCGGAAAATTCCTGCCCGAGCGTGAGCGGCGTCGCGTCCTGCAGGTGCGTGCGGCCGATCTTCACGATGTCGGCGAAGGCCTTCGACTTCGCGTCGAGCGTCGTGCGCAGCGTGCGCAGCGCGGGCAGCAGGTGGTTGACGATCGCATATGCGGCCGCGATGTGCATCGCGGTGGGGAACACGTCGTTCGACGACTGGCCGCGGTTCACGTCGTCGTTCGGGTGGACCTTGCGCGCTTCGCCGCGCTCGCCGCCGAGCAGCTCGCTCGCCCGGTTCGCGATCACCTCGTTGAGGTTCATGTTGGTCTGCGTGCCGGAGCCGGTCTGCCACACGGCGAGCGGGAATTCACGCGGATGCTTGCCCGCGATGATCTCGTCGGCCGCGTCGATGATCGCGCGCGCCTTGTCGTCGGCCAGCACGCCGAGCGACTGGTTCACGGCGGCCGCGGCGCGCTTGACGATCGCGAGCGCGTGGATCAGCTCGGGCGACTGCTTCTCCGTCGAGATCCGGAAATTCTGCAGCGAGCGCTCGGTCTGCGCGCCCCAGAGCCGGTCGGCCGGCACGGCGATCTCGCCGAATGTGTCGCGTTCCATCCGAACTGCTTCGTTCATGATGCACTCCTCCTGGGAAGGGGAAAGGCCGCGCGTCGCGCGGCGTCGGGCGTATCGTGAGGCAGGCGCGCCGCTGGCGCGGCGTCTTGGGTCTTCAGCCGACAAGCATAGCGCCGGCCGCGAATTTGCGTCGTGTCGTGCCGTGTCGCGCTCAGCGCGCCGACGCGATGAGCGACGCGGTCTTCATGTGAAACCGGCAGGCCATCAGCACGGCGACACTGGCGAGGCCGGCCGCGAGCCCCCACCACAGGCCGCGTGCGCCGAGGCCCGCATGGAACGCCAGCCAGTAACCGGTCGGGAAGCCGATGCCCCAGTAGCCGAGGGTTGCCGCGAGCATCGGGATCCGCGTATCCCGCAGCCCGCGCAGCGCGCCCGACGCGACGGTCTGCATCCCGTCCACGATCTGGAACACCGCAGCGATGCCGAGCAGCGACGCGGCAAGCGACACGGTCGCCGCGTTGGCCGGGTCGTCGAGGTGCAGGTACAGGCCGACGATCGCATGCGGCGCGACGATCAGCACGAGCCCCGACAGCGACATGAATGCGACGCCGAGGCCAAGCGCGACGAAGCCCGCGTGCCGTGCGGCGACCGGCTCGCCGGCACCGACCCAGTAACCGACCCGTACGTTCGCGGCCTGGCCGATCGCGAGCGGCACCATGAACGCCAGCGATGCGACATTCAGCGCGATCTGGTGCGCGGCGAGCGACGTCGCGCCGAGCACGCCGACGGTCAGGCCCGTGGCGAGAAACAGCGTCGATTCGACCCCGTACGTGATCGCCACCGGCCAGCCGATGCCGATCAGCTCGCCCATCACGGGCAGTTTCGGGCGGGCGGCGGTCACGAAATGGCGGAACCGCTCGCGGCCGTGCAGCAGCCAGATCAGCGCGAGCGCGGTCAGCCAGATCGTGATGGTCGTCGCGACCGCGGAGCCGAGGAAGCCGAGCTTCGGCAAGCCGAATGCGCCGTGGATCAGCCCGTAATTCAGCACGGCGTTGACCCCGACGCCGCCGATCGAGACCCACAGCAGCCGCCGCGCGGCGCCGATCGCGGGGAGAAAGGCGCGCATCAGCCCGACGCCGATCAGGCTGCCGAGCGCCGCGAACCGCAGGATGCCGGTGTATTCGCCGACGTGATGCGCGAGCGTCGGCGGCTCGTGGAACATCAGCAGGATCGGTTCGGACAGCGACAGCGCGACGATCGCCGGAATCGCGAGCAGCAACGACAGCACGAAGCCGGTCCAGTAGATGTGCGGCACGCGGTGTTCCGCCTGCGCGCCGCGCGCATGCGCGACGCTCACGCTGACCGACGACAGCACGCCCTGCAGCACGGTCACGATGACGAAGAAGTAGTTCGCGCCGAGGCCGCCCGCCGCGAGCGAATCGGGGCCGAGCGAGCCGAGCAGCACCGTGTCGGTGACGCTCATCGCCATCTGCGAGAGCTGCGCGATCGCGAGCGGCGCGGCGAGGCGCGCGGTATCGGCGGCATGACTGGACAGGGACGGCGGCGCGGCGGCCGTCCGCGTAAGACCGGAATGCGACATGGAATGGGCGCTCGCGCGGGTGCGGGCCCGCGCTGTCTGTATTTATTTTGAGAGACGGCTAGCTTACGGCTTTATTCGAACGGTGTCGAACGCGCGCGCCGATGGCCATGTCACGGTCAGGGGAACCGCTATGCGTCGTGAACCGCGATCCGTGTATCGCCGAACAGCACCACCTGGCCCGCGCGGATCTTGCAGGTCTTGCGCAGCTCGACCACGCCGTCGACTTTCACCGCGCCGGACGCGACGAACATCTTCGCGGTGCCGCCGCTGTCCGCGAGACCGGTGATCTTGAGAAGGTTGTGCAGTTCGACGTATTCGCCGGTCAGCGTGAAATCCAGATTGGGCATGACGAAGGAAGCGCGCGATGCGCGGGAGGAATCGCCCCGCATCATACGGCACCGCGGCCCGGCGCGCGAGCGCGGGCGTTCGCGCAGGTTCGCACGGGGTTCGCGTGCAGTTGTTAAGGACTGTGAGCGATTCGTCAGCAAATGAAACGGTGGGTAACAGTCTGAGAGATTCGAGAACCGGGCGTGCGGCTCGCGGGTCTTTTGTCGTACCTGCTGCGTGTTGCGGCAGGGGACGCGACGGAGCGTATCGATGTGCTCCGCGCCCACAACTCTTGAGGAGGATGGACATGTCCAAGATTCGTACGATGCTGATCGGTGCCGCGCTGACGGCGTTCGCAACTTCGGCCGCATTTGCGCAGACGGGCGTCGCGGCACAGGGTGCCGCAGGCGCCAGCGTGCAGACGCAGGCCCCGGCAGCAGGGGCAGGCGCCGGCGCGGGTATGCAGGGTGGCGCCGGCATGAATGCGTCGGGTAATGCGGTCGGTGGCGCGACGGATGCGGTCGGTGCGGCAGCCGACGGCGCGCAGGATACGGCGTCGTCGTCGGTCCATTCGGCCAAGAAGCACGCGAAGCATGCGACGAAGTCGGCCAAGCACCAGGCCCGCTCGACGAAGTCGAAAGTAGGCGACGAGGCGGTCGAAGGCGGTGCGTCGATGGGTGTGCAGGGCGGTGCATCGGCGTCGGGCGCCACGCAGTAAGCGGCGCCCGACCGTCGCACGATGCTCGCCCCGGACGGCGCGTCGTGACGGCGATCGAACGGCGGCCCGGTTCGCTTCGCGCGAACCGGGCCGTTCTTCATTCGTGGGGGCGGCCCGTCATGGCCGGCGCTGTTCCTGCCCCGGTCCGTGCGCCGGTCGCGTGGCGGACGGCGCGAACACGCTGCGCAGCCACGCGGCAAGCCGCGCGAATACGTCGTACGGTTCCTCGATGAAGATCTCGGGCTTCAGGAGCCGCAGGTATTCCATGATCTGCTGCGCTTCCTGTTTCTGGAACGAACCGTGCGCGAGCCCGAGCCGCAGCAGGCCGCGCAATTCGCCCAGCTTGTCGCGCGCGGCGCTGCCGACACTCATCTCGCACGCGAGCTTGGCCTCGTAGATGCGTTGGCGCAGCGATTCCGCGAGCCGCCACGCGGGCGTCTGCATCATTTCCTCGAGCGCCTGGATATCGTGCACCGCGCTCTTGATCTGCGCGGCGAGCGGATCGACCAGCGACGCGTCGCCCTGCGCTTCGGCGACGATCGCCTTGGCCCAGTCGCGGCACGCCTTCGCGAGCTCGTCGGGCGTCCATTCGGCGCGCGACGCGAAGCCGAAGCCGAATTCGCCGGCCTGCCGCATCAGGATCGCGACGACGTCCGGGAATTCCTTGTCGAGCGTGCGCTTCGCCCACGCGTACTGGCCGCCTTCGAGCATCCGCTGCACGGCATGCTCGGTCAGCGGCACCATGTTGTCGAGCAGCTTGGCGCGCAGGAAATCCTCGAACGACGGCGTCGCGAACTGCGGGTCGAGTTTCAGCGATACGCGTACGAACGCGTCGTAGTCCTTGCGCAAGGACGCAAGCGTGTCGTCCTTGAGGGAAAGGGTGATCTGGCCCATGAATCGTCTCGATGGCGGCCCGCGCGTGCCGGCGCCCGGCGCCGTGCACCGGTACGGGCGCAGCGTCGACGGACCGTTCGCGCCGAGGCTGTGGCGGGTCTTCATTCCCTATATCGGCACGCCGGACGGAAACTTGAGCGCGGCCGGCGACGTCCGCTCAGGCCGGCAGCCAGTGCGGCATCACGATCCCTTGCCAGAAGAAGAACACCGCGAGCCCGACCGCGATCGTCACGAGCGGCCGGCGCGTCGTCGCCGACACAAGCACCGCGGCGAGCGCGCCTGCGAGCTGCGGATTGCGCCAGGTCAGCTCCGCCGTGCCGCCGTGCGGAGAGACGGTCATCGGCACGATGATCGCGGTCAGCACGGTGACGGGCACGAAGCCGAGCGCGGTCCGCACGAGCGGCGGGAAGGTCAGCCGCTCGCCGAACAGGAACAGCGTCGTCCGGATCGCATAGGTGATCGCGGCCATTCCGAGGATCAGCAGCGCGTAGCTCACGATGCGGCCTCCGTGCGTGAACCGGTGCGCGAGCGCTCGTGCCTCACCGTGAGCGCGACACCGACGACGACGCCGGCGGCGACCGCGCCCAGTAACCCGAGCTTGTACGGCCAGCCCTGCCAGAAGTAGGCGAGCGTGCCGGCCGTCGCGGCGGCCGCGAAATAGCGCAGCTTGCCGAGCTGGGGGACGACGATCGCGATGAAGGTCGCCGCCATCGCGAAATCGAGGCCGAGCGACTGGAGGCCCGGGAAGGCCGCGCCGAAGCCGATGCCCGCGAGCGTCCAGACCTGCCAGTTCAGGTACATCGCGAGGCCCGAACCGAAGAAGTAGTGGGGGCCGATCGCACCGGGCGGGAAGTGCCGGTAGTGTGCGTAGGCGACCGCGAACACCTCGTCGGTCAGCAGCGCGCCGAGCGTCGCGCGCCAGCGCAGCGGCAGGTGCGCGACGTACGGCGCGAGCGTCGCGCTGTACAGCAGGTGACGCAGGTTCACGATCAACGTCGTCGCGAGCACGACGACGAAGCTCGCGCTGCCGGCGATCAGGCCGAGCGCGATGAACTGCGCGGAGCCCGCGAACACCGCGAGCGACATCAGCGCGCCGTGCCATGCGGCCAGCGGCCCGCCGCCGACGAGCGTGCCGAAGATCACGCCGAACGGCGCCGCGCCGATCATCATCGGGATCGTGTCGCGCGCGCCGTCGAGCCATTCGTTGAACGGACGGCGAGGCGGGGGCGACGGCGTGGATGGGGGATTCAAGGGACGCTTCTCCATGACACCGAGGATAGCGGGCCGATGCGGTGACGGCTTGTATGTTCTTGCGCCCGCGGGTGCTGGCGGCGCAATCCGCGTGCCGGTTGCCGCGGGTGGTCGATGCAGGGCGGGGCGGGCGCGTCAGCGCGCCTGCCAGCGGCCGGGCGGTACGCCGAACATCCGTTTGAAATGTCGCGTGAAGTGACTCTGGTCGACGAAGCCGCTGGCCGCGGCGACATCGGCAATCGACACGCCCGCGCGCAACGGCGCGAGCGCACGCTGCAGCCGCAACTGGTTGCGCCACGCATGCGGCGGCATCCCGGTCGTGCGGGTGAACAGCCGTGCTGCGTGAAACGGCGACAGGCCGGCGGCCTGCGCGACGTCGTCGAGCGTGACCGGGCACGTGAGATCGGCGGCGAGCCGTTCGCGCATCACCTCGACGCGCGGCTCGTCGGCTGCGAGCACCGCGGGCTGCAGCCGCGCGTCGGCATGGCGCGCGATCAATGTCGACAGCGCATCGAGCATTGCCGTTTCGGCGGCGAGCGGATCGTAAATGCGCGGCGCACCGGCT
This sequence comes from Burkholderia sp. B21-005, assembly GCF_020843965.1. Taxonomy (NCBI): domain Bacteria; kingdom Pseudomonadati; phylum Pseudomonadota; class Betaproteobacteria; order Burkholderiales; family Burkholderiaceae; genus Burkholderia; species Burkholderia sp. B21-005. The sequence continues at coordinate 1,076,524 of NZ_CP086301.1, forward strand.
GTCGGCGCGCCGGCCGTCAGAACGTCATCGGCCGGCTGGTCGCTCGGGTGGGCGGCGGACGGTATGCGTTTGCTCCCAGCCTCCATCATCCGGTGGGCCAGCGCGAGCCGCGCCGCGAGATCGGGGTCGCGAATCACGTCGGACGGGAACCACGGCGCATCCTGCGGCCGACCGGCGATCGTGCTGGCGAGTGCGCGAATGTAGTCGACCGGCACGTAGCTCACGCGATAGCACCAGCCTTCGTCGGTCGCGCGCGAGCCCGTGTGCACTTCTCCGGGATTGATCACGGGCACGGTGCCGGTTTCGGCGACATGGCCGCTGCCGCGACAGGTGTAGCGCTCCGCACCCTCGAGGATCACGGGAATCGTGTATGCGTCGTGCCAGTGCGGCGCGAACGCGTGGTTGCGATAGGTGGCCGTGAGCAGATCCGCATCCGGCAGCAGCGGCGTGCGCCAGTAGCGTGCGGCGTCGGGAAGGCGGGTGGCGGACATGGTCGGGCGCGGAGCGGTCGAATGGGTAGTGTAGCGCTCGCACACCCGACAGGCGCGGGCTTACTTGACCGGAATCGTCGTGCCCGCTGGCATCGGCACTGCAGTCACGGCGTTCTTGGGGCTGCCGCTGACGATGCGATCGCTGTAGGTCAGGTAGACGAGCGTGTTGCGCTTCTTGTCGACGACTCGCACGACATGCAGCGTCTTGAAGATGAACGACATCCGCTCGCTGAACACGTCGGTCTGCTGCTTGAGCGGCTCCTTGAAGCTGAGCGGGCCGACTTGCCGGCACGCGATCGATGCTTCGCTCGGATCCTCCGCGACGCCGAGCGTGCCCTTGATCCCGCCGGTGCGCGCCCGCGACACGTAGCAGGTGACGCCCGCCACGAGCGGATCGTCGTACGCTTCGACGACCACGCGGTCGGAGCCCGTCACGCGGAAATGGGTGTTGACGCTGCCGACTTCCTCCGCGTGCGCGAGCGGCGCGGCGGCAAAGGCGGAGAGCAGCAGGGCGAACGGCAAGGCGGAAAGGAGGCGGTGCTTCATCGACGGAACCGGATGCGATTGCGGGACAAAGACTCTAGCATGCGCGGCGGTGACCGACGGGCGCCGGAAAAACAAAAGGCCCGTCGAATGACGGGCCTTTCGCTGTCTGGCTCCCCGACCTGGGCTCGAACCAGGGACCTACGGATTAACAGTCCGGCGCTCTACCGACTGAGCTATCGGGGAATAAATCGGTACATCTGCTTGGTTTGTTTCCAACAAAAAACCCGCGCACATTCAACGGGCCTTTGCTTTTTTGGCTCCCCGACCTGGGCTCGAACCAGGGACCTACGGATTAACAGTCCGGCGCTCTACCGACTGAGCTATCGGGGAACAAACAACAACAGCAGAGAAACGAGATTGTATGGAGCGGTGGCTAACCTGTCAATACCTTTGAGCGGCGGTGCGCAAAAAATATTGCGCGGCGCCGCTGCGCGATCAGCGCTCGAGCAGGTGCAGCTTTTCCTGCACGTCCTTCCACTCGTCCGCGTCGGCCGGTGCCGGCTTGGTCTTCGTGATCGACGGCCAGTTCTTCGCCAGTTCGGCGTTCAGCTCGGTGAACTGCTGCTGGTCGCCCGGAACGTCTTCTTCGGCATAGATCGCATTGGTCGGGCACTCGGCGACGCACACGGCGCAGTCGATGCACTCGTCCGGATCGATGGCGAGAAAGTTGGGACCTTCACGGAAGCAATCCACCGGGCACACATCCACGCAGTCCGTGTATTTGCACTTGATGCAGCCTTCGGTCACAACGTGAGTCATTAAAACGCTCCTGCTTGGCGGTATATATGGGGTGGCGTTTGCGCCAAAAGCGGCATTGTAACTGAAGCGCAAAACCCGCATGGCGTGGTCGGCTTTCCGGCTTATATCGTTTCGTGATTAGTTTATGGGGCCGACGGGGGATGCCGCGCGCGTGGCAGTAGCGGCCCGGCCGGAACGGGCAGGGGCGCTTTCGCGATGGTCCGGCCCGCATTCGGGTAACATGGCCGACAGACCGGGCGGCGCGCGGTGTGCCGGACCCTGTCTCGATATTGGCGGTGCCGCAATCATGATCATCACTTCGCTGCTCGACACGGATCTCTACAAGTTCACGATGATGCAGGTCGTCCTGCATCACTTTCCCGCCGCAAACGTCGAGTACCGGTTCCGGTGCCGCACGCCCGGCGTCGATCTCGTCCCGTACATCGACGAGATCCGCGACGAGGTGCGCGGCCTGTGTTCGCTGCGCTTCACCGACGTCGAACTCGACTACCTGCGACGGATGCGCTTCATCAAGAGCGATTTCGTCGACTTCCTCGCGCTGTTCCACCTGAACGAGAAGTACATCTCGATCACGCCCTCGCCGAAGGGCAACGGCGAAATCGACATTGTGATCGAGGGGCCGTGGCTGCACACGATCCTGTTCGAGATCCCGGTGCTCGCGATCGTCAATGAAGTCTATTTCCGCAACACGCAGCGCGAGCCCGACTATCGCGAAGGCCGCGAGCGGTTGCGCGAGAAGATCAAGCTGCTCGGCGCGAAGCCCGAGTTCGCCGACTGCAAGATCGCCGACTACGGCACGCGCCGACGCTTCTCGAAGGTGTGGCACGAGGAGGTCGCGCTGACGCTGCGCGACGGGCTCGGGCCGCAGTTCGCGGGCACGAGCAACGTGTTCTACGCGATGAAGCACGACCTGACGCCGCTCGGCACGATGGCGCACGAATACCTGCAAGCATGCCAGGCGCTCGGCCCGCGGCTGCGCGATTCGCAGACTTACGGTTTCGAGATGTGGGCGAAAGAGTATCGCGGCGACCTTGGGATCGCGCTGTCGGACGTCTACGGGATGGATGCGTTCCTGAACGACTTCGACATGTACTTCTGCAAGCTGTTCGACGGCGCGCGCCACGATTCGGGCGATCCGTTCGAGTGGGGCGAGCGCATGCTGCGCCACTACGAGGCGAACCGCTGCGACCCGCGCACCAAGGTGCTCGTGTTCTCGGATGCGCTCGACATCCCGAAGGTCATGCAGCTGTACGAACGGTTCCGCAACCGCTGCAAGCTCGCGTTCGGCGTCGGCACCAACCTCACGAACGATCTCGGCTACGTGCCGCTGCAGATCGTGATCAAGATGGTCCGCTGCAACGGACAGCCGGTCGCGAAGCTGTCGGATTCGCCGGGCAAGAGCATGTGCGACGACCGCGCGTATCTCGCGTACCTGCGCCAGGTGTTCGGCATCGCGCAGCCGGCCGACGACGACGCATCGCAGTAGGCTTCGGCCGTCCGGCCAGGTGCGTCGCGGCGAGGGCGGCCGGTATAATCCGACGGTATCGCACGCCCACGTCACGAGGACCGTTCATGGACACTTCCGCTGCCCGTCGCCAGATCCTCGCACGCATTCGCGCGGCGCAAGGACGCGCGCCCGAACCCGATGCAGCGGAGCGCGACGGCGTCGCCGACTATCTCGCTCGCCATCCCGAGGGGCCGCGCCCGCCGATGCCGGCCGACCTCGTCGCCGCATTCGTCGATGAAGCGGCGCGCCTGTCGACGACCGTCGACGAAGTCGCGACGCTGGCCGATGCGCCCGCCGCCGCCGCCCGCTATCTTTCCGCTCACGGCCTGCCGATGCAGGCCGTCGCATGGCGCACGCTCGCCGAGCTCGACTGGGCCGGCGCGGGCCTGTCGGTCGAATGCCGCAAGCCGCGCGACGGCGATCTCGTCGGCCTGACCGGCTGCTTCTGCGCAACCGCCGAAACGGGTTCGCTGGTGCTGCTGTCCGGCCCCGACACCTATGCATCGGCCGGGCTGCTGCCGGAGACGCACATCGCGATCGTGCCGGCGTCGCGGATCGTCGCGGGCCATGAAGACGCCTTCGCGCTGATTCGCGCGGAGCGCGGCGAATTGCCGCGCGCGGTCAATTTCGTATCGGGCCCGTCGCGCACGGGCGATATCGAGCAGACCATCGTGCTGGGCGCACACGGCCCGTACCGCGTTCACGCGATCGTCGTGCGCGGCGCATGACGCGCGCGCCGGCTTCATCCTCACTCGACTCACTCGCACAAGGAAGTTCTGCATGAAACGACATGCCGCCTGGGCGGGCATGGCGTCGGGAGCCGCGCTTGGCGCCGTTCCCGCGCTCGCATCGGCCGCCACGCTCGACGGTGCCACGCTGTCCGCACTCTGGGGTATCCCGTTCGCCGGGATCCTGCTGTCCATCGCGGTGTTCCCGCTCGTCGCCCCGGTGTTCTGGCATCACCATTTCGGCAAGATCGCCGCGGCGTGGGCGATCGCGTTCCTGGCGCCGTTCGCGGTCGCATTCGGCGCGGGCACGGCGTTCGGTACGCTCGTGCACGCGCTGCTCGAGGAATACATCCCGTTCATCGTGCTGCTGACCGCGCTCTATACGGTCGCCGGCGGCATTTGCGTCAACGGCAACCTGCACGGCACGCCGAAACTGAACACCGCGATCCTCGCGCTCGGCACGCTGCTCGCGAGCGTGATGGGCACGACCGGCGCAGCGATGCTGCTGATCCGCCCGCTGCTGCGCGCGAACGACAACCGCAAGCATGTCGTGCACGTCGTGATCTTCTTCATCTTTCTCGTCGCGAACGCGGGCGGCTCGCTGTCGCCGCTCGGCGATCCGCCGCTGTTCCTCGGCTTCCTGAACGGCGTGAGCTTCTTCTGGACGACCACGCATCTTGCGCTGCCGATGCTGTTCGTCTGCGCGGTGCTGCTGACGCTGTTCTTCGTGCTCGATACGTACTTCTACCGGAAGGGCGGGGAGGAGCGGCCGGCCGCGCTCGACCCGACGCCCGACGGCGCCGCGCTGTCGATCGACGGCAAGGTCAACTTCGTGCTGCTCGCGGCCGTGATCGGCCTCGTGCTGATGAGCGGCATCTGGAAGCCGGGCATCACGTTCGACGTGTGGGGCACGCACGTCGCGCTGCAGAATCTCGTGCGCGACGTCGCGCTCGTCGTCGTGGCGCTCGCGTCGCTTGCGCTGACGCCGCGCTCGGCGCGTGAAGGCAACGCATTCAACTGGGCGCCGATCGAGGAGGTCGCGAAGCTGTTCGCCGGGATTTTCGTGACGATCGCACCGGTGATCGTGATCCTGCGCGCGGGTGCGCAGGGCGCGTTCGCGCAGATCGTCCATCTCGTCACGGGCCCCGACGGCAAGCCGATCGACGCGATGTACTTCTGGGCGACCGGCCTGCTGTCGTCGTTCCTCGACAACGCGCCGACCTATCTCGTGTTCTTCAACCTCGCGGGCGGCGACGCGCAAGCGCTGATGACGACGGGCGCGACGACGCTCGCCGCGATTTCCGCGGGGGCGGTGTTCATGGGCGCGAACAGCTACATCGGCAATGCGCCGAACTTCATGGTGAAGGCGATCGCGGAGTCGCGCGGCGTGAGGATGCCGAGCTTCTTCGCGTATCTCGGCTGGGCGCTCGTGATACTGGTACCGGTATTCCTGCTGACGTCGTGGCTCTTCTTCCCGGCGTAGGCTGACGATTTTCAACCAAGCGCGGACGGTTCCGACGGCGCACGATGCGCCGCGTTCCGGCCGCCGCATGCGGAGATGGCGATGCAGAAGATCCTGGTCGCACGTCCGATCTTTCCGGACGTGATCGAACGGCTCGAGCAGTATTTCGAAGTCGACTGGAACAACGGCGACGCGCTCGCCCCCGATGCGCTTGCCGCGCGTCTCGCCGACAAGGATGGCGCGCTGACGGCGGGCGACCCGGTCGGCGCGGCCGCGCTTGCGGCGGCGCCGCGCCTGCGCGTCGTGTCGAACATGGCGGTCGGCTACAACAACTTCGACATGGCCGCGTTCAACGCGGCGAACGTGCTCGGCACCAACACGCCGGACGTGCTGAACGAGTCCACCGCGGATTTCGGCTGGGCGTTGATGATGGCGGCCGCGCGCCGGATCGCCGAATCCGAGCACTGGCTGCGCGCCGGGCACTGGCAGAAGTGGGCGTACGACGGTTTCCTCGGCAGCGACATTTACGGCTCGACGCTCGGCGTCATCGGCATGGGGCGCATCGGCCAGGCACTCGCACGCCGCGCGCGCGGCTTCGGGATGCAGGTGATCTATCACAACCGGTCGCGGGTCGCACCCGAGATCGAGGCCGAACTGAACGCCGAATACGTGGCGAAGGACGCGCTGCTGGCGCGCGCCGATCACGTCGTGCTCGTGCTGCCGTACACGAAGGAGAACCATCATACGATCGGCGCGGCCGAGCTCGCGAAGATGAAGCCGACCGCGACGCTGACCAACATCGCGCGCGGTGGCATCGTCGACGACGCGGCACTGGCTGCCGCGCTGCGTGACAGGACGATCGCCGCGGCCGGCCTCGACGTGTACGAAGGCGAGCCGAGCGTCCATCCGGCGCTGCTCGAGGTGCCGAACGTCGTGCTGACGCCGCACATCGCGAGCGCGACCGAGAAGACGCGCCGCGCGATGGCGAACCTCGCGGCCGACAACCTGATCGCCGCACTGGGCGTTGGGCCGCGTGCGGGGCAGCCGCCGAATCCGATCAACCCTGACGTGATCGGGAAGCCGCGCGCATGACGACGATGTTGTTGCTGGCGGCGGTCGTCGTGCTGGCCGTCGCGCTCGCGGTGGCGATCGTCGCGCTCGTGCGCGGTGGCGGCCGCCACGACGATGCGGCCGTGCTCGGCGACCAGATCGAGGACGCCGCGCACGCGCAGGCGCTCGCGGTCGAACGGCTCGAACGCGAGCTGCGCGGCGAGATCGTCGAGAACGCGCGCGGTTCGCGCACCGAGCTGGCCGGCAGTTTCTCGCAGCTTCAGCAGACGCTCGCGACCCAGCTGACGAGCATCGCGACCGTGCAGAACAATCAGATCGATGGGTTCGCGCAACAGCTCGGCAAGCTCGTCGCCGGTAACGCGCAGCAGTTCGACGCGATGCGCGAAAGCGTGCAGCGCCAGGCGCAGCAGGCGCGCGAAGAGCAGACGGTCGCGCTGCGGCTGTTCGGCGACACGCTGAACCGGCAGCTCACGCAACTGACCGAGGCCAACGATCGCCGGATCGGCGAAGTGCGCGCGACGCTCGAGCAGCGGCTGAAGGAAATCGAGACCAACAACGCGGCGAAGCTCGAGGAGATGCGCCGCACCGTCGACGAGAAGCTGCATGCGACGCTCGAACAGCGGCTCGGCGAATCGTTCAAGCTCGTGTCGGACCGGCTCGAGCAGGTGCACCGCGGGCTCGGCGAGATGCAGACGCTCGCGGCCGGCGTTGGCGACCTGAAGAAGGTGCTGACCAACGTGAAGACACGCGGCACCTGGGGCGAGGTGCAGCTCGAGGCATTGCTCGAGCAGATGCTCACGCCCGACCAGTACGCGAAGAACGTCGCGACGGTGCCGAAGAGCAGCGAACGCGTCGAGTTCGCGATCCGGCTGCCGGGCCGCGCCGCCGGTACGGGCGACGCGCCGCCGGTGTGGCTGCCGATCGACGCGAAGTTTCCGCGCGAGGACTACGAGCGGCTGATCGATGCGCAGGAACGTGCCGATTCGGTGGCGGTCGAGGAAGCGGCCCGTGCGCTCGAGGCGCGCGTGCGGATGGAGGCGAGGACGATCGCCGAGAAGTACGTCGCACCGCCGCATACGACCGATTTCGCGCTGCTGTTCCTGCCGACCGAGGGGCTCTTTGCGGAGATCCTGCGCCGCCCGGGGCTGACCGACCTGCTGCAGCGCGACTATCGCGTGACGGTGGCCGGGCCGACCACGCTGACCGCATTGCTGAACAGCTTGCAGATGGGCTTTCGCACGCTCGCGATCGAGCAGCGCTCGAGCGAAGTGTGGCAGGTGCTCGGCGCGGTGAAGACCGAGTTCGGCAAGTTTGGCGATGTGCTTGCGCGCACGAAGGCGCAGCTCGAAACGGTCACGCGCTCGATCGAGGCGGCCGAGCAGCGCACGCGCGTGATGAACCGCAAGCTGAAGCAGGTCGAGGCGTTACCGGGCGATACGGCGGCCGGGCTGCTGGGCGCGGAAGTCGCGGACGGCGCAGATGGCGCCGATGCGGACGAGGCATGACGCATGACGTGTGCGGCCGCAACCGGCTGAAACGGAAAACGGGCGCCGCGGCGCCCGTTTTTTTGCAGCGGCGACCGGCATGGCCGACCCGCGTTCAGCGTGCGGCGAGCGCGCCCAGTGCGTCGCCGGTTACGCGCACGATGCGCCACTCCGGCAGCACGCTCGCACCCATCTTCTCGTAGAAATCGATCGCCGGCTGGTTCCAGTCGAGCACCGACCATTCGAAGCGCGCGCAGCGGCGTTCGACGGCGAGTGCCGCGAGGTGCTGCAGCATCGCGGTGCCGAGACCCGTGCCGCGCTGCGACGGCTGCACGTACAGATCCTCGAGATACAGCCCGCGACGGCCGAGGAACGTCGAATAGTTGTGGAAGAACAGTGCATACGCGACGATCGCGCCGTCGCGCTCGGCTACGAGCGCTTCGGCGGCGGGGCGCGCACCGAACAGTGCGTCGGCCAGATCGGCGTCGCTCGCGACGAACAGGTGCGTGAGTTTCTCGAACTCGGCCAGCTCGCGCATCAGCGCGAGGATCGCGCCGACGTCGCGCGTTTCGGCCGCGCGAATCAGCGGCGTGCCGCTCACGCTTCCTCCGGCGGATCGGACAGCACGATCTCGATGCCGCCGAAGCGCGAGGCGACCCAGTTGTAGGCGTGGCAGGCGATCCACAGCAGCACGAAACCGAGGATCGCGTTCAGCAGCAGCGCGCTCAGGATCGTGCTCAGCTCCACCATCCCGTAGCGGATGTACGCGACCAGGATGCCGAGCAGCACGATCGGCACGCTGAACGTCAGGTAGACGAGGATCAGCGCCTTTGCGGTCTGCCCCGCGGCGATCGACGAGATTTGTTTCTTCATGTGCGGATTGCCCCCGTAGAGATATATCGATTGGAATTCAGATCAGGCCGTCGAGCGGCAGGATGTCGACCGGGGCGCCCGCGTCGACTGCCGCGGAATCGTGGCCCAGGACGATGAAACAGTTGGCGGCCGCGAGACCGCTCAACGATGCGGAACTCTGCGAACCGGCCGGCGCGACGTGCCACTGGCCGTCGGCGGCACGCGTCGCCACGGCGCGCAGGTATTCGGTGCGGCCCGGACGCTTTTTTAACGCCAGTGTGCTGAGCGCCGTGTACGTCGCCGGCGGCGGCGTGTGCGCGCCGGCCAGCGTCAGCAGCGCGGGGCGCACGATCGCGTAGAACGTCACGGCGGATGCGACCGGGTTGCCGGGCAGCCCGAAGAACAGCACGTGGCCGGCGCCGTCGCCATCGCGCGCGAGCGTGCCGCACGCGAGCGGCCGGCCGGGCCGCAGCGCGAGGCTGGCGAAGGTCACGTCGCCGAGCCGCGCCATCACGTCGCGCGTGAAATCGGCTTCGCCGGCCGATACGCCGCCCGACGTGATCACCGCGTCGGCCCGTGCGTCGGCGGCATCGCGCAGCGCGCGTTCGAGTGCGACCGGATCGTCGCGGACGATGCCGAGATCGAGCGCGTCGATGTGCAGCCTTTCGAGCATCGCGACCAGCATCGCGCGATTGCTGTCGTACAGCGAGCCGCTGCCGAGCAGCTCGCCCGGTTCGCGCAGTTCGTCGCCGGTCGAGAACACGGCGACGCGCACGCGGCGGCGCACCGTGACTTCGCGCAACCCGAACGAGGCGAGCAGGCCGAGATCGGACGGGCGCAGGATGCGGCCGGCGGCGAGCGCGCAGGCGCCGCGTGCGAGATCCTCGCCGGCCCGGCGGCAGTTTGCGCCGCATGCGACGTCGTGTGCGGCGAAGCGGATCACATCGCCGTCGACGCGCACGCGTTCCTGCGGAATGACCGTGTCGCACCCGGCCGGCATCGGTGCGCCGGTCATGATGCGAACGCACGCGCCGGCCGTCACGGATCCGTCGAAGGGATGGCCGGCGAACGCCGTACCGGCGACCGTCAGCGTGATATCGGCGGCCGATGCCAGCGCGCCTGCGCTGCCGTCGAACGCGTAGCCGTCCATCGCCGAGTTGTCGTATGCGGGAATGTCGAACGGCGCGTTCACGTCGACCGCGAGCACGCGGTCGAGTGCGTCATGCAGCGACACCGTGTCGCACGCGTCGACCGGCACCGCGAACCGGCACGCGAGCGCCTGCGCGTCGGCGAGCGACAGCGGGGCAGCGGAATCGGGTGCGGTTCGGGAGGCGGGCGAGGATTGCGTGATCATCAGTCGGACGGCGCCGCAAGGCGTATCGGGTTCGTGGCCGGTGGCGCGCGGAGGGCGCCTGAGCGCGAAGGCGCATGCGGCGGGCGGGAACGGATGCCGGTGCCGTCAGCGGTGGGCAAGCGCGGCGAGTTCATGCCAGGAGTTGGCATTGTAAAACGCACGCTCGTCGCGAAACTCGACTTCGACCGTCTTGTGGCGTGCGTACCACGCACGGACCTTCCGCTCGCCGGCCGCGAGTCCGGCGGCGAGATCGTCCGCAAGCGACGTGCGCAGCAGCGCGAGGGTCGGCTGCGGCGAACGCGCGTGCTGCGCGTCGACGGTCACGGCCATCGCGATGTCGGCCTGCTGCGCGTCGAGCGCCGCGTGCAGCCGCGCGACGAGGTCGGCCGGCAAATAGGGCGTATCGCACGGCGCGCACGCGACGAGCGGTGCGCGCGCCGCCCGCATGCCGGCGAGCAGGCCCGCGAGCGGGCCGGGGAAATCGGGTGTTTCGTCCGCCACGATGCGCGCGTCGAAAGGCCCACCGAGCTCGGCGTAGCGATCGGCGTTGCGATTCGCGCTGATCAGCGTCTCGTCGACCTGCGGCGAGAGCCGGCGCAGCACGTGCAGTGCGAGCGGCGTACCGTCGAGCAGCTGCAAGCCCTTGTCCGCACCGTCCATGCGCGTGGCACGGCCGCCTGCGAGCAGCAGGCCGGCGATGGAGGGCGAGGTGGAAGCGGACATCGCGGGAAGTCGGCTGGGGCGGCGCGCGTCAGCCGCCGATGTACGACATTTCGACGCGCTTGCCGGCGCCGTCGGGCGCGGCGTCGGCGGCCGCGCTGCCGCGCAGCTGCGAATAGCGGTCGGTGCGGGCCTGCCAGATCCGGGCGATCGCGGTCGCGATCTCGGCGTCGCTGGCGCCGCCGCGCACCAGTGCGCGCAGGTCATGGCCCGTCGATGCGAACAGGCACAGGTACAGCTTGCCTTCGGTCGACAACCGGGCGCGCGTGCAGTCGCCGCAGAATGCCTGCGTGACGCTCGAGATCACGCCGATCTCGCCGCCGCCGTCCGCATAGCCCCAGCGCTGCGCGGTTTCCGCCGCCGTGTGCGCGTCGAGCGGCACGAGCGGGAACCGCTCGGCGATCCGCGCGACGACGTCCGCGGACGGCAGCACCTCGGTCATGTTCCAGCCGTTCGACGTGCCGACGTCCATGTATTCGATGAAGCGCAGGATCACGCCGGTGCCGCGGAAGCGCTCGGCCATCGGCAGGATCTCGCTGTCGTTGGTGCCGCGCTTCACGACCATGTTGACCTTGACGGGCGCGAGGCCCGCGGCCTGCGCGGCGAAGATGCCGTCGAGCACGTCGGCGCTCGCGAAGTCGGCGTCGTTCATGCGCTTGAACAGCGTGTCGTCGAGCGCGTCGAGACTGACCGTCACGCGCGTGAGCCCGGCGTCCTTCAGCGCGCGCGCCTTGCGCGCGAGCAGCGAGCCGTTGGTGGTCAGCGTCAGGTCGAGCGGGCGGCCTTCATGAGTCGTCAGGCGCGCGAGACGCTCGATCAGGAATTCGAGGTTCTTGCGCAGCAGCGGCTCCCCGCCTGTGATCCGGATCTTTTCGACCCCGTGGGCGACGAACAGCCGCGCCACACGCTCGATCTCTTCGTGCGTGAGCAGGGCGCTGTGGGGCAGGAACGGGTAGTCCTTGTCGAACACGTCTCGCGGCATGCAGTACACGCAGCGGAAGTTGCAGCGGTCCGTCACCGAGATGCGCAAGTCGCGCAGCGGCCTGGCGAACGTGTCGGCCAGGGCGCCGTCGGGGGTATGCGCGACGCCGGAAATATCTGGCATCCCGCTGACGTCGGCGAGGGGAATGATGCGTCGGGACATGTTGAAAGAAGTGCGAGTCAGGTCTCTATTTTAGCTGCAAGCGGCCGGCCGGGCCGGTGGGCGGAAACCCGCAGCGCGGAAATGAAAAAGCCCGCCGGAGGCGGGCTTTTTCTGGTCGGGCGATACGTCGCTTAACGGTGCGACGTTTCGACCTGCTGCATCGGGGTCGAGTCGACCGGCGGCTGCGCCTTGCGCTCGCGCGGCACGCGGGCCGGACGCGGCAGGCGCGACGCGGCTTCCTGGGCAGCGCGGAACTTGTCGGCGTCCGTGCTCACCCACACGAGACCGGCCTGTTCCAGCACGACATCGAGGCTCGCCGAAGCAGGCGCGGCGGCCGGCTGGACGGGCACCGGAGCCGGTGCGGCAACGGGTTCGGCCGGTGCGGCTTCGACGTAACCCGGTTCGACGTATCCCGGTTCGACGTAAGCCGGTTCGACGGCTGCCGGAGCGACTTCAGCTGCGACGACCGGTGCCGGTGCGGCTTGCTCGACGGGCGCGGACTGCGGCGCTTCGACGGCAGCCGGTGCGGCCGGCACTTCGAACGCATCGGTCGGCGAAACCGCGACCGGAGCCGGGCCGGCTTCCGATTCAGCGGCCGGCGCGACCGGTGCCGGTTCGGCTGCCAGTGCGACCGGGGCGGGCTCGATCGGTGCGACCGGCGTCGCTTCGACACGAACCGGTGCCGTTTGCGACTCGACCGCGGCCGGTGCGACCGCTTCGGCACGCTGCTCGACTTCGACTTCGGCTTCGGCAACCACGGCGCCTGCTGCCGAAACGGCTGCCACGGCCGCCACGGCGACCGGTGCGGCCGCACGGGCCGGCTCGACCGCGTCCGGGGCTTCCGTCGTCACGGCGTGCACGGCTTCGCCGTCCGCGCCTTGCTCGGCGTGCTCGACCACCGAGCCATCGTCCTCGCGCTCACGACGACCACCACGGCGGCCGCGGCGGCGACGGCGACGTTCCTCGCCGTCACGTGCACCGGCTTCCGCGTCGGCAGCGACATCGGCGCCCGGCAGGGCTGCGACGGCCTGGTCGGCTTCCGCTTCCGGATGGTTCTCGCCACGGTTGACGGTCTCGAGCGTTGCCGCGTGCTGCGTCGGCTTGCGGCGCTCACCGCGCTCGCGACGTTCGCCGCGTTCCTGGCGCTCGCCGCGGCCGGCTGCCTCGACGGCTTCCAGCTGCTCGGCGCGCTCGCGCGGTTCGCGGTTCTCGCGCGGCTCACGGCTCTCACGGCTTTCACGCGGCTCGCGCGGTTCGCGGCCTTCGCGCGGGCCACGGCCCTCGCGACCTTCGCGACCCTCACGGCTTTCGCGCGGCTCGCGGCTTTCACGCGGTTCACGACCCTCGCGCGGTTCACGCGGTTCACGCGGCTCGCGAATTTCCTTGCCTTCGCGTTCCTGGCGTTGCGACTGGCCACGGCCCGTCGCTGCCTGGTCGCGGCCACCCTGGGCCTGCTGGGCACCGCCGCGGCGGTTGCGGTTGCGATCGCCGCCGCGCTGCTCGGTCTTCTCGGTCCGCTCGCGGGCCGGGCGGGCAGCCTGTTCCTTCGCCGGTGCCGGTGCAACCGGCGCGGGCGCCGGAGCCTGCGACATGCCGAACAGACCCTTCAGCCAGCCGATGAAGCCGCCGCTTGCCACGGCGACCGGGGCGGGCGCCGGCGCAACCGGCTCGGCCGGGCGCTGCGGTGCCGCGCTCGGAGCCGGACGCTCGGGCGTGATGCCCTTGACCGCCGCTTCCTGCTTCGGCTTCACGTCGGCCGTGCGCTTGCTGTAGCCGGTTTCCGACTCCAGTTCGCGGGCGGCTTCCTCGGCCATCTTCCAGGACGCACGCGGATCGTCGAGGCGCGCGTCGTCGTGGCGCAGGCGCTCGAGCTTGTAGTGCGGCGTATCGAGGTGCTTGTTCGGGATCAGCACGATGCCGACCTTGAAGCGCGACTCGATCTTGTTGATTTCCTGACGCTTTTCGTTGAGCAGGAAGGCGGTCACCTCGACCGGCACCTGGCAGTGGATCGCCGCGGTGTTTTCCTTCATCGCTTCTTCCTGAATGATCCGCAGGACCTGCAGCGCGGACGATTCGGTATCGCGGATGTGGCCGGTGCCGTTACAGCGCGGGCACGTCACGTGGCTGCCTTCCGACAGCGCCGGACGCAGGCGCTGGCGCGACAGCTCCATCAGGCCGAAGCGGGAGATCTTGCCCATCTGCACGCGCGCACGGTCGTGCTTGAGCGCGTCCTTCAGGCGCTGCTCCACTTCGCGCTGGCTCTTGGCCGACTCCATGTCGATGAAGTCGATCACGATCAGGCCGCCGAGGTCGCGCAGGCGCAGCTGGCGGGCCACTTCGTCCGCCGCTTCGAGGTTCGTGCGGGTCGCCGTTTCCTCGATGTCCGCGCCCTTGGTCGCACGCGCCGAGTTCACGTCGATCGCGACAAGTGCTTCGGTGTGGTCGATCACGATCGCGCCGCCGGACGGCAGCGGCACCGTGCGCGAGTACGCGGTCTCGATCTGGTGCTCGATCTGGAAGCGGGAGAAGAGCGGCACGTCGTCGTGGTAGCGCTTCACCTTCGACACGTTGTCCGGCATCACGATGTCCATGAACGCACGGGCCTGATCGTGGATCTCGGTCGTGTCGATCAGGATTTCGCCGATATCGGGCTGGAAATAGTCCCGGATCGCGCGGATCACGAGGCTCGATTCCAGATAGATCAGCATCGGCTGGCCGGCATTGCCGCTTTGCGACGCCGCTTCGATCGCGCGCCACAGCTGCAGCAGGTAGTTCAGGTCCCACTGCAGTTCCTCGGCGCTGCGGCCGATGCCCGCGGTGCGGGCGATCATGCTCATGCCGTCCGGAATCTGCAGCTGCGCCATCGTTTCGCGCAGTTCCTGGCGCTCGTCGCCCTCGATCCGGCGCGACACGCCGCCGCCGCGCGGATTGTTCGGCATCAGCACGAGGTAGCGGCCGGCGAGCGAGATGAAGGTCGTGAGGGCGGCGCCCTTGTTGCCGCGCTCTTCCTTCTCGACCTGAACGATCAGTTCCTGGCCTTCGCGCAGGGCATCCTGGATGCGCGCGGAGCGCATGTCGATGCCGTCCTTGAAGTACTGTCGGGCGACTTCCTTGAACGGCAGGAAGCCATGGCGGTCTTCGCCGTAGTTGACGAAGCACGCTTCGAGCGACGGCTCGATACGGGTGATGACACCTTTGTAGATATTGCCTTTGCGCTGTTCGCGCCCGGCTGTCTCGATGTCGATGTCGATGAGCTTTTGCCCATCAACGATGGCGACGCGCAGCTCCTCCTGCTGCGTCGCATTGAACAGCATGCGTTTCATGAACGACTCCAGGCGGCTCCGCTGCCGGCGCCTCGCGGTTGTCAGTCGCGAAGGCGGGAACGACGGCAGGCCGCACCTTGTTGTGTTGTCACAAGCACGCTGGAGCGGGAAGGATGGCGGGGAGAATTGCCTGAAGAGGCGCTTGGGCCCGAAAAACGGGGCCGGCGGCCGTTGGGCACCTGCGAATACGGTTTCAAAGCACGGCGTTCACACACCGCACGCTGCACAAGCGCGCTAAGCCTGAGTCCGGGCATCGCCACGGGCGCGCGCAATGGGTCGCGCGCGCCGACGGGCGGCAGATGCTGCGGCTTGGGCCGCAGCGGGGAGTATCGAATCCAACCCGACTTTCCCGCTTGGGGTGTACTTCCCTGGTTTGACGTCGCCAAGCCCCGCACCTTCGCGGGGCCAAATCAGGCGCAACGCCGTAATTTTCGCAACCGGCAGCCTGCGGACGCACTTCGCGCCGTCGGGCTACCGATCAAATTCTTTTCAACCAACTTTCCGTTACCGCGGCGCCTTGCCGACCGAATCCGCCTGTGGGCGCGATCCTTGCCGACGGGCGGCGCCGTGCGTGCAACTTGCTGCATCTCTTTGATTAGGGGCGAGCAGCAGACCCCCGGCGCAAGTAAAATAGCGGTTTGCGCTTGCGCCTTGCCCGATTCAGCCGGGGCCGGCCTGTCAGGCCACCCTCAACGTCAGGCTGGGCAAAATTATATTCAGTATGAATGAGTTAGGCAAAATATCCCAGAATTCAGTCGCAAGCGGCCAGGTATCGATGATCGAGATCGACGAAAACTCGGCCGGTCAGCGGATCGACAACTTCCTGTTGCGCGTCTGTAAAGGCGTGCCCAAAAGCCATATTTACCGGATCCTGCGCAGCGGCGAAGTGCGCGTAAACAAGGGTCGGGTCGACGCCCAGTACCGCCTCGCGTTCGGCGACATCGTCCGCGTGCCGCCCGTGCGGGTGGCGGCGGCCGATCTCGCGCGCGCCGACACGCCAATCGTGCCGCCCGCGCATTTCGAGGTGCTGTACGAAGACGATGCGATGCTCGTCATCAACAAGCCGGCCGGCGTCGCGGTGCACGGCGGCAGCGGCGTCGCGTTCGGCGTGATCGAGCAGATGCGCCAGGCGCGTCCGCGCGCGAAATTCCTCGAACTCGTGCACCGGCTCGACCGCGAGACGTCCGGGATCCTGATGCTCGCGAAGAAGCGCACGGCGCTCGTCGGCCTGCACGAGCAGATCCGCGAAAACCGGATGGACAAGCGTTACTTCGCGTGCGGACACGGTGAGTGGCAGTCCGACTGGGGCCGCCGCCGCGCGGTGAAGGCGCCGCTGTTCAAGTATTCGACCGCGGAAGGGGAGCGGCGCGTGCGCGTGCAGGACGACGGCCTGCCGTCGCACACGGTGTTCAACCTGCTCGAGCGCTGGCCGGATTACGCGCTGGTCGAAGCGGAACTCAAAACGGGCCGGACCCATCAGATCCGTGTGCACCTCGCGCATCTCGGCCTGCCGATCGCCGGCGACGCTAAGTATGGCGATTTCGCACTGAACAAGGCGCTGGCGCGCGCGAACGCGCAGCCGTCGCTGAAACGGATGTTCCTGCATGCGCACCGGCTGAAGCTCGCACACCCGCTGACCGGCGAGCCGCTGCAGTTCGACGCGCCGCTGCCGGACGAATGCCGGCGCTTCCTCGATCAACTCAGCGCTTTGCGCGATAACGCATGACTCGCATGGCCCGACAGCAATTTGACCTGATCGTCTTCGACTGGGACGGCACGCTGATGGATTCGACTGCGCACATCGCGCACAGCATCCAGGCCGCTTGCCGCGATCTCGGCCTGCCCACGCCGTCGGACGAGGCGTCCCGCTACGTGATCGGCCTCGGCCTGCGCGATGCGCTGCGCATTACTGCTCCGACCCTCGATCCGTCCGACTATCCGCGGCTGGCCGAGCGTTACCGCTATCACTACCTGCTGGACGACCAGCGCATCGAGCTGTTCGCCGGCGTGCGCGAACTGCTCGCGGAGTTGCGCGATACGGGTTACCTGCTCGCGGTCGCGACTGGCAAGGGCCGGGTCGGGCTGAATCGCGTGCTCGACCAGTCGAAGCTGACGAGCCTGTTCGATGCGACGCGCTGCGCGGACGAAACGTTCTCGAAGCCGCACCCGGCGATGCTGCATGAACTGTCCCGCGAACTGGGGCAGGATCTGGCGCGTACCGTGATGATCGGCGACACCACGCACGACCTGCAGATGGCGGCGAGCGCGGGGGCGGCCGGCGTCGGCGTCTCGTACGGCGCGCATACGGCCGATGCGCTGGCCGCGCTGACGCCGCGCTTCGTCGCGCCGGACGTCGTCGCGCTGGCGGCGTGGCTGCGGGAGAACGCATGAGCGCGGCGCCGGAAGCCGTGCGCGTGTGCGCATCGGACGCCTTGACCGACGGCGGCGCCGGCGTGCGCGTCGACGCGACGCTGCGCGGCGAGCAGGCGGTCGTGTTCTTCGTGCGCTACGACGGCCGTGCGTACGGCTACCTGAACCGCTGCGCGCACGTGCCGATGGAGCTCGACTGGGCCGAAGGGCAGTTCTTCGAGTCGTCGGGCCTCTACCTGATGTGCGCGACGCACGGTGCGATCTACGCGCCGGATACCGGCAAGTGCGTCGGCGGCCCATGCCGCGGCGGCCGCCTGCGGCCGGTGGAGGTCGACGAGCGCGACATGCCGGACGGCCGTGCGGTATTCTGGGTGCCCGATGCCGACCTGCGTCCCGCCGCTTCGACCCCTCCCGCCACGACCGACTGACGACACCACTGCATGGCCGACCAACCGAATATCCCTGATTCCTCGTCCCGTCCCGACAGCCGCGAGCCGAACTGGGAGCGCGCGGCGCTCGAGCGGATCGCGCTCGCGGCCGTCAAGGAACAGCGCGCGGCGCGGCGCTGGAAGATCTTCTTCCGCTTTGCGTTCCTCGGCGTGTTCCTGCTGCTCGCATTCGCGCTGATCGATTTCTCGAGCGACGCGAAGTTCTCGGCGGGCGGGCATCACACGGCGCTCGTGACGATCGACGGCGAGATCGCGGCGGGCACCAACGCGAACGCCGAGGACATCAATACGGCGCTCGATTCCGCGTTCGACGACGACGGCGCGGCCGGCGTCGTGCTGCGGATCAACAGCCCGGGCGGCAGCCCGGTGCAGGCCGGGATGGTCTACGACGAGATCCGTCGGCTGCGCACGAAATATCCGCACAAGCCGCTGTACGTCGTCGTGACCGACATGTGCGCATCGGGCGGTTATTACATTGCGTCCGCCGCTGACAAGATCTTCGTCGACAAGGCGAGCATCGTCGGCTCGATCGGCGTGCTGATGGACGGGTTCGGCTTCACGGGCCTGATGGGCAAGCTCGGCGTCGATCGCCGCCTGCACACGTCGGGCGAAAACAAGGGCTTCTACGACCCGTTCTCGCCCGAGACGTCGAAGATGGACGCCCATGCGCAGGAGTTGCTCGACCAGGTCCATGCGCAGTTCATCAAGGCCGTGAAGGAGGGGCGCGGCAAGCGGCTGCACGAAACGCCCGACATGTTCTCGGGTCTGTTCTGGACGGGCGAGAAGAGCGTCGAGCTCGGGCTTGCCGACGGCTACGGCACGACCGACACGGTCGCGCGCGACGTGCTGAAGGCGCCGGATCTCGTCGACTACACGGTGAAGGAAAGCCTGACGAACCGCGTCGCGCGCAAGTTCGGCGCGGCGGTCGGCGGTGCCGCGATGAAGGCGCTCGCCGCGGGCGGCACGTCGTTCAGCCTGCGCTGAGCGACGGCTGGCGCAGCGGCGAACGGAGCCGGGCGCCCCGTGCCGCGAAGCGGCTGCGGGTGCCGGCGCGTCAGTTCGCGAGCAGCAGGAAGATGGCGGGGCGCTTGTGCAGATTCGGCGCAGGCGCCTTTTTCCAGTCCGCCACCGAACGGCTGGCGATCGTCTCGGTTTCGAGGGTGAGGTCGGCCGCGACGCAGATCTGCGTCGACGGCGCGCAGGTCGCGACGAGCGTATCGAGCATCGCTTGGTTCCGGTACGGCGTCTCGATGAAGATCTGCGTCTGGCGGCCCTTGCGCGACAGTTGCTCGAGCTCGCGCAGGCGTTTCGCGCGCGCGGCTGCATCGACCGGCAGGTAGCCGTTGAACGCGAAACTCTGGCCGTTCAGGCCCGACGCCATCAGCGCGAGCAGGATCGAACTCGGCCCGACGAGCGGCACGACCTTCACGCCGCGTTCGTGCGCACGGCGGACCAGCAGCGCGCCGGGGTCGGCAACGGCGGGGCAGCCGGCCTCGGACACGAGCCCGGCGTCCGTGCCCGCGAGCACCGGTGCGAGCAGCTTGTCGATCTCGCCGGCCGGTGTGTTGACGTTCAGTTCGCGGATCCCGATTTCCTGGATCGGCCGCGTCGTGCCGATCTTCTTCAGGAACGCGCGGGTCGTTTTCGCGTTTTCGCCGATGTAATAGCCGAGCGTGCCGGCGCGTGCCTGCACGGCCGCGGGCAGCACGGCGGCGAGCATCGATTCGTCGCCTTCGCCGAGCGTGTTCGGGACGAGATAAAGCGTGCCGGCCGTCATGCGCGGTCTCCGTGGGTAGTGAACAGCGGATAGCCCGCGGTGCGCAGCATCCGCGTGAGCGCGATCAGCGGCAGGCCGACGAGCGCCGTCGGGTCGTCGGAGTCGATCGCGTCGAGCAGCGCGATGCCCAGCCCTTCGGACTTCGCGCTGCCGGCGACGTCGTACGGCGTTTCCGCGCGCAGGTACGCATCGAGTTCGGCTTCGGGCAGCGACCGGAAGCGCACGTGCGTGACGACGTCCTCGCTCTGCGTTTCGCCCGTGCGGCTGTCGTACAGGCTGAGCGCACTGTGGAACTCGACGTCGCGGCCCTGCATCGACAGCAACTGCGCAAGCGCGCGCTCGTGCGTGCCGGGCTTGCCGATCTGGAGGCCGTCGAACGTCGCGACCTGGTCCGACCCGATCACGAGCACGCCGTCCGGCGCGTCGATGGTCGCGGCGACCGCGCGCGCCTTCGCGCCGGCGAGACGCAGCGCGGTCGCGGCCGGCGTTTCACCCGCGAGCGGGGTTTCGTCGAGGTCGGGCGATACGACGTCGAACGGCAGACCGAGGCGCTCGAGAAGCGTGCGGCGGTAGCGGGAACTGGAGGCGAGAATCAGCCGCGGCGGGCGGCAAACGGTATACGGCATGGTCGATTGGGTCGGTGAGTCGTCAGGTGTGGCGCGGCGTTGCGAGGGCGCAAGCATAAGTGATTGACCGCAAAAGGTAAAACAGGTATGCTTTCCCGCTTTTCGTCGGCAGGCTTTCGCAGTGGTGGCGCCTGCCGGGTCTTCGGAAGTAAAGTTACGTAATCGTACGTGGCGTAGATCACGTCCGTGAGCGGCGCCAAATGAGCGGCGCAGCTAGCCGGATCCCGCAAGTCAGCCTGTAGGCAGGAGCGCAACATGAACACTTCTTCTGGCAAGCCGGCGGCATCGCTTGATCCGCACGCAGTCGACCTGTTCGAATTCGCCCGCAGCGGGCGGCAGGCAGCGGGTGCGGTGCGCCTGTCGCAACTGCCGCGCATGTTAAACGAGGTGGCGGCCGACGCGCCAGATCGCGACACGGTCTTCACGTGGCAGGCCGAAGGGTTCACCCAGAAGGAGTTGCAGGACGACGGCGCCGATGGGCAGCAGCCGTATCTGCGACTCGCGGTGCACGGCCATGCGTGGCTCACGTGCCAGCGCTGCATGACCCCGTACGACGAGACGTTCGACGTCGACATGACGTACCGGGTCGTTGCGACCGAAGAAGAAGCTGAAGAATTTCCGCTCGACGACGATGAAGCCGATGTGATCGTGGGCACACGCCAGTTCGATCTCGTCGACTTGATCGAAGAGGAATTGCTGCTTTCGTTGCCGCTCGTGCCCAAGCACGAGGTTTGCCCGGCAGTTCACGAAAGCCTCGTGTCGGGTGTGAGCGGTCCTTCGGAAGACGCGGACGATGAGTCCGTCGAAGACGAGGACGAAGGCAAACGGCCGAATCCGTTCGCGGCGCTGCAAGCGTTGAAGAAGGACGGGGACGGCAGCAAGAAACACTAAGCAGTTGTGGCGCGGGAAGGCGTAAAGGCTTTGGGCCAGGGTAGTTAAGCGCCGGATCGGGCTGTGTTAGAATCCGGAAAATCAATTAGGAGTTAGTCATGGCAGTCCAGCAAAACAAGAAGTCGCCGTCGAAGCGCGGCATGCATCGTTCGCACGATTTCCTGACGGCAGCGCCGCTGGCAGTCGAGCCGAGCACGGGTGAAGTGCACCTGCGTCACCACGTCAGCCCGAACGGCTACTATCGCGGCAAGAAAGTCGTCAAGACGAAGAACGACTAAGCGTCAAGTCACGCGTTGCGCGCTACGCTCGCCGTTCGCGTGACAACTGGTTCGCTTGACACTTTCCTGGCTCAACAAAAAGGCGGCATTCAACTGCCGCTTTTTTGTGCCTGAAATTCGTCGCATTCCATGACCGTAAAGCTCACAATCGATTGCATGGGAGGCGACCACGGCCCGTCCGTGACCGTTCCCGCGGCAGTCAAGTTCGTCCGCGCGCATCCTGATGCGCACCTGATGCTCGTCGGCATCGAAAGCGCGATCCGCGCTCAGCTGAAAAAGCTGAAAGCCCTCGACGATCCCGCGCTGACCATCGTGCCCGCCACCGAAGTCGTGGCGATGGACGACCCTGTCGAAGTGGCGCTGCGCAAGAAGAAGGATTCTTCGATGCGTGTCGCGCTCAACCAGGTCAAGGAAGGCGCGGCCCAGGCCTGTATCTCCGCCGGCAACACCGGCGCGCTGATGGCCGTGTCCCGTTATGTGCTCAAGACGCTGCCCGGCATCGAGCGGCCTGCGATCGCGTTCGCGCTGCCGAACCCGACCGGCTACACGATGATGCTGGACCTCGGTGCGAACGTCGACTGCGAGCCGCAGCATCTGCTGCAGTTCGCGGAGATGGGGCACGCGCTCGTCGCCGCGCTCGAGGGCAAGGAGCGTCCGACGATCGGCCTGCTGAACATCGGCGAAGAGGTCATCAAGGGCAACGAGACGATCAAGCGCGCGGGTGAACTGCTGCGCGCCAGCACGCTGAATTTCCGCGGCAACGTCGAAGGCAACGACATCTACAAGGGTACGGTCGACGTGATCGTCTGCGACGGCTTCGTCGGCAACGTCGCGCTCAAGACGTCCGAGGGGCTCGCGCAGATGCTGTCCGACATCATCCGCGAGGAGTTCGGCCGCTCGCTGATGTCGAAGCTGATGGCGCTGCTCGCGCTGCCGGTGCTGATGCGCTTCAAGAAGCGCGTCGACCATCGCCAGTACAACGGCGCGGCGCTGCTGGGGCTGAAGGGCCTCGTGATCAAAAGCCATGGTTCCGCCGATGCCTACGCGTTTGAGTGGGCGATCAAACGGGGTTATGATGCCGTCAAAAACGGCGTGCTGGAGCGCCTCGCGCGCGCGATGGCGGACAATTCGGTGTCGCTCGGCGACGGCGGACACGACGCGGGCGGCGCGGGCCCGACGAGCCCGGCCGCAGGCCATCACGCTGAACCTTCCGCTGCGCAATCCTCTAAAGCATAAATGGCCCAATCGACTCTCTATTCCCGCGTGCTCGGCACGGGCAGCTACCTGCCGCCCGACCGCGTCACGAACCAGCAGCTCGCCGACCGTCTCGCGAAAGAAGGCATCGAGACGAGCGATGAGTGGATCGTTGCGCGCACGGGCATCCATGCGCGCCATTTCGCCGCACAGGACGTCACGACGAGCGATCTCGCGCTCGAAGCGGCGCGTCGTGCGATCGAGGCGGCTGACATCGATCCGCAGTCGATCGACCTGATCATCGTCGCGACTTCGACCCCGGATTTCGTGTTCCCCAGCACGGCCTGCCTGCTGCAGAACAAGCTCGGCATCAAGAACGGCGGCGCAGCATTCGACGTGCAGGCCGTGTGCTCCGGCTTCGCCTATGCGATGGCGACGGCCGACAGCTTCATCCGCAGCGGCCAGCACCGTACGGCGCTCGTGATCGGCGCGGAGACGTTCTCGCGCATTCTCGATTTCAAGGACCGCACCACCTGCGTGCTGTTCGGCGACGGCGCGGGCGCGGTGATCCTGTCCGCATCGGAAGAGCCGGGCGTGCTCGGCAGCGCGTTGCACGCGGACGGCAGCTATTCGCACATCCTCTGCACGCCGGGCAACGTCAATCGCGGCGTGATCGACGGCAGCGCGTTCCTGTACATGGACGGGCAGGCCGTGTTCAAGCTCGCGGTCAACGTGCTCGAAAAGGTCGCGATCGAGGCCCTCGCCAAGGCGAATCTCGCACCCGAGCAGGTTGACTGGCTGATTCCTCACCAGGCCAACATCCGCATCATGACCAGCACCTGCCGCAAGCTCGGCCTGCCGCAGGAGCGCATGGTCGTGACGGTCGACCAGCACGGCAACACATCGGCTGCATCGATCCCGCTGGCGCTCGACACCGCGGTGCGCGACGGTCGCATTAAGCGCGGCCAGCACGTGCTGATCGAAGGCGTCGGCGGCGGCTTCACCTGGGGCGCGTCGGTCTTCCGCTTCTGATCCGGGGCGCGCGACTGCTGCGCGCGGCTCCCAAACCGGCGCGCCGTTCGCGCGCGCCGTCCGAATCGATTCAATTGGGGACGATATGAAATTTGCATTCGTTTTTCCGGGGCAGGGCTCGCAGTCGGTCGGCATGCTCAACGCATTCGCCGATCTGGCCGTCGTGCGCGAGACGCTCCAGGAAGCATCCGATGCACTCAATCAGGATCTCGGCAAGCTGATCGCCGAAGGTCCGGCCGAAGAGCTGAATCTGACCACCAATACGCAGCCGGTGATGCTGACGGCCGCCTACGCGTGCTATCGCGCGTGGCAGCAGGCCGGCGGCCCGGCGCCGTCGATCGTCGCGGGCCACAGCCTCGGCGAATACACGGCGCTCGTCGCGGCGGGCGCGATCGCGTTCAAGGACGCGGTGCCGCTCGTGCGCTTCCGTGCGCAGGCGATGCAGACGGCCGTGCCGGTCGGTCAGGGCGGCATGGCCGCGATCCTGGGCCTCGATGACGACACGGTGCGCGCGGTGTGCGCCGAAGCCGCGGAAGCGGGCGTCGTCGAAGCCGTGAACTTCAACGCGCCGGCGCAGGTCGTGATCGCGGGCGCGAAGGCGGCCGTCGAGAAGGCGTGCGAAATCGCGAAGGCGAAGGGCGCGAAGCGCGCGCTGCCGCTGCCGGTATCGGCGCCGTTCCATTCGTCGCTGCTCAAGCCGGCGTCGGACCAGTTGCGCGACTATCTCGCGAACGTCGACGTGAAGGCGCCGCAGATTCCGGTCGTCAACAACATCGACGTCGCGGTGGTCAGCGATCCGGCCGCGATCAAGGACGCGCTGGTGCGCCAGGCCGCGGGCCCGGTGCGCTGGGTCGAATGCGTGCAGCACATCGCGGGCACGGGCGTCACGCACGTGATCGAATGCGGTCCGGGCAAGGTGCTGGCAGGCCTGACGAAGCGCATCGACGGCAACCTGGTCGGCGCATCGGTGTTCGATCCGGCTTCGCTCGACGAAGCACTGAAGCTGGCGACCGCCTGACGCGGCGCCTTTCCTCAAGAGACGGATATTCGATTCATGGAAAAGACTCTCGATAAACAGGTCGCGATCGTGACCGGCGCATCGCGCGGCATCGGCCGGGCGATCGCGCTCGAACTCGCGCGCCTGGGCGCGACGGTGATCGGCACCGCGACGAGCGAGTCGGGCGCTGCCGCGATTACCGCCGGGTTCGCGGAAGCGGGCGTGACGGGCCGCGGCGCGGTGCTGAACGTCAACGACGCGGCGGCTGCCGAAGCGCTGATCGACGCGACCGTGAAGGAATTCGGCGCGCTCCACGTGCTCGTGAACAACGCCGGGATCACGCAGGACCAGCTCGCGATGCGGATGAAGGACGAGGACTGGGACGCGGTGATCGACACCAACCTGAAGTCGGTGTTCCGCCTGTCGCGCGCGGTGCTGCGGCCGATGATGAAGGCCCGCGGCGGCCGCATCATCAACATCACGTCGGTGGTCGGTTCGGCCGGCAACCCGGGCCAGGCCAACTACGCGGCCGCGAAGGCCGGCGTCGCGGGCATGACCCGTGCGCTCGCGCGTGAAATCGGCAGCCGTGGCATCACGGTGAACTGCGTCGCGCCGGGCTTCATCGACACCGACATGACGAAGACGCTGCCGGAAGAACAGCAGGCCGCGCTCAAGACTCAGATTCCGCTCGGCCGACTCGGCAGCCCGGAAGATATCGCCCATGCCGTCGCGTTCCTCGCATCGCCGCAGGCCGGTTATATCACCGGCACGACGCTGCACGTGAACGGCGGCATGTACATGTCGTAACGATTTTCGTTTACCATCCGCGCCGTATCCCGTTTTTCAGGCGGATCGGTGCTTGATCGACCATCAAGCCAACGCGCGTTTTGGCGTCAGCAAACCTGATAAAATGCGCGCACTTGTAAATCTGAACTTTCCCTCGGAGGGGTAATGGATAACATCGAACAACGTGTCAAGAAGATCGTCGCTGAGCAACTGGGCGTCGCAGAAGCCGAGATCAAGAACGAAGCATCGTTCGTGAACGACCTGGGCGCTGACTCGCTCGACACGGTTGAACTCGTGATGGCGCTCGAAGACGAGTTCGGCATGGAAATCCCGGACGAAGAAGCAGAGAAGATCACGACGGTTCAGCAAGCGATCGACTACGCTCGCGCAAACGTCAAGGCGTAAGCGCCTTTCGCGCTTATCCGCAACGTCGCCGCGATCTTCGCGATTGACGCGCCATCCTGCCGGCATTCGCGCCGGACGGACTAACAGCCACAGGGCTCGCAGGGCTGGTTCCCGGGGCCACTGTGGCTTTTGTTTTTGTCATCCAATGGAAAAGAGGTTACCGTGAGCCGCCGTCGTGTTGTCGTTACAGGCCTGGGGCTGATTTCGCCCGTTGGCAATAATGTTGCCGACGGCTGGGCCAATCTCGTCGCCGGCAAGTCCGGCATCGCCACCGTCACGAAGTTCGATCCGTCGAACCTCGCCGTGCATTTCGCGGGCGAGGTGAAGGGTTTCAGCGCCGAGGAATACATCCCGGCGAAGGAAGCCCGCAACATGGATACGTTCATCCATTACGGCATCGCAGCCGGCGTCCAGGCAATCCGGGACAGCGGCATCGAGGTGAACGAAGCCAATGCGGAACGCATCGGCGTGCTGGTCGGCTCCGGCATCGGCGGCCTGCCGATGATCGAAGACACGCACCAGACCTACGTCGATCGCGGCGCACGCCGGATTTCGCCGTTCTTCGTGCCGGGTTCGATCATCAACATGATCTCGGGTCACCTGAGCATCATGTTCGGCCTGAAGGGCCCGAACCTCGCGGCCGTGACGGCCTGCACGACCGGTCTGCACAGCATCGGCCTCGCGGCACGTCTGATCCAGGCCGGCGACGCCGACGTGATGGTCGCAGGCGGCGCCGAATCGACGGTGTCGCCGCTGGGCATCGGCGGCTTCGCGGCCGCGCGCGCGCTGTCGACCCGCAACGACGATCCGGCCAGCGCGTCCCGTCCGTGGGACAAGGACCGCGACGGCTTCGTGCTGGGCGAGGGTTCAGGCGTAATGGTGCTCGAAGAGTACGAGGCGGCGAAGGCACGCGGCGCGAAGATCTATGCGGAAGTCTCGGGCTTCGGCATGACGGGCGATGCGTACCACATGACCGCGCCGAACATGGACGGTCCGCGCCGCTGCATGGTTGCGGCCCTGCGCGACGCCGGCGTGAACCCGGACGAGGTCCAGTACCTGAACGCGCACGGCACGTCGACGCCGCTCGGTGACAAGAACGAGTCCGACGCGGTGAAGGCGGCATTCGGCGAGCACGCGTACAAGCTCGTCGTGAACTCGACGAAGTCGATGACGGGTCACCTGCTGGGTGGCGCGGGTGGCCTCGAGTCGGTGTTCACGGTGCTGGCGCTGCACAACAACGTGTCGCCGCCGACCATCAACATCTTCAACCAGGACCCCGAGTGCGATCTCGATTACTGCGCGAACACCGCGCGGGACATGAAGATCGACGTGGCCGTGAAGAACAACTTCGGCTTCGGCGGTACCAACGGCACGCTGGTGTTCAAGCGCGTCTGACGTCGAAATCGCTTGACGAGTCCATTCGATGCTCCGGCCGGGCGTCCGCAGCGCTTTGCGTTGCGGGCCTCGGCCGTGTCGTATGTCGTGCTGGCCGCGTTCGTCGCGGCGGCTGCCGCGTCCGCGTACCTGTTCTGGGCGCCGCGGGCCGGTGCCGCTGCCGGCGCGTGTGTGTCCGCGGCGACGGCCGCGCTGCTTGCCGTGTGTGCCGCGCGGGCCTGTGCCCGTCGGCTGCCGGCCGAATTGCGGATCGATGCATTCGGGGAGGTTGCGGCGTTTGGCCGCACCGGGCGCTTGCTGGCCCGGGGCCGCGTCACCGGCCATGCGCACTGGAGCAGCCTGCTGCTCGTGCTGTCGGTCGGGCAGGGCGCCCGGCGCGCCCGGCCGCTGCTGATTCCGGCCGATGCGCTCGACGCCGCGTCGTTCAGCGCGCTGTCCGTGCTGGCGCGTACCGCGGGCACGGCGGGGCGGGCATGACGGCGGCTCGGTTACCGACCGTAACCAGCGGCCGGCGCCGGAACGTTACAATAACGCTCCGCGTTGCATCCCTAGTTAACGGATTTGTCAGGTGAGTGAAAAAGAAATCGATCAGGCTCTGGTCGAGCGCGTACAGAAAGGCGACAAGGCGGCGTTCGAACTCCTGGTCTCCAAATACCACCGCAAGATCATTCGGCTGATCTCGCGCCTCGTGCGGGATCCCGCCGAGGTCGAGGATGTGGCCCAGGATGCGTTCATCAAGGCGTATCGTGCGCTGCCGCAATTCCGCGGCGAGTCGGCGTTCTACACGTGGTTGTACCGGATTGCCGTCAATACGGCGAAGAACTACCTTGCGACGCAAGGCCGCCGGGCACCGACCTCCACGGAGGCCGATGCCGAGGAAGCGGAAACTTTCTCCGACGCAGACCAACTAAGGGATATCAACACGCCTGAGTCGATGTTGATGAGCAAGCAGATTGCCGAGACGGTCAACGCTGCAATGGCCGTCCTGCCCGAAGAGTTGCGCCAGGCGATTACGCTGCGCGAGATCGAGGGCCTGAGCTACGAAGAGATCGCGGAAATGATGGATTGTCCGATCGGGACGGTCCGGTCGCGGATCTTCCGGGCGCGCGAGGCAATCGCTGCTAAATTGCGTCCGCTGCTCGATACACCCGAAGGCAAGCGCTGGTAAGCGCGACGGGTGCAACGACGCGGTCAGGGTCTAGTTACGGATAGAGTCGTGAAATCACGACGGGGTGTGTGCAAGATGGGGAGCATCATGGGGTCGGTCAATAAGCAGTCGCAAGCGTACTCGCGCGGCGAGCGTCTTTCCGCTCTGGTCGACGGTGAGTTGTTCGACGGCCCGGATCACGGGCAGTTTCTGGCTGAGCTCGATCGTGCGGATCGCGCGACGTGGGCCCATTACCACCTGATCGGCGATGCGCTGCGCTCGGACGAGCTCGCGCTGTCGCCCGCGCTGAGCGTCGCGTTCACCGCGCGCATGTCCGCCGCGCTCGAAAGCGAGCCGCACCTGCTCGCACCGGCCGCCGCGCCGGTCGCGCGCAAGCTGCTGTCGCTGCGCCGCCGTGTCGTGCCCGCTTTCGCGGTGGCCGCCGCGGCCGCCACGCTCACCTGGATCGTCGTTCCGCAAATGCAGACGGCCGGTGCGCCCGGCGCCGTCCAGGTCGCCTCGGCAGGCGCGCCGCAGAGCGGCAACCTGCAGCGCGTGACGGTCGCACAGGCATCGGCGCAGCCGGGCCTGCAGGACGTCAACATCATCCGCGACGCAAGTCTCGACCAATACCTTGAAGCGCACCAGCAATTCGCGCAGCAGCCCGTCGTCACAGGCTCGATGCCGCTGATCCGCGCTGCCGTGACCACCACGCCAGGCCAATAAACTCGATGCGGACATTGCAGTTGAATCACGCCATCTCCGGATGGAAGCGGCTGCCGGCCCTCCTGCTTTGCGCAGCCGCCCTGTTGTCCGTTCAATCCCTCCCTGCCAGCGCCCAGCAACCGGACGATCCCGTCGCGACCCGCAAGGGCGCGGCGGAGTGGCTCGATCGCATCCAGCAGGCGGCGCAGCAGCAGAACTACGAGGGCACGTTCGTCTACCAGCGCGGCGGGTATGTCCAGTCGTCGCGCATCGCGCACGTGGCGTCCCGCGACGGCGAGTTCGAGCGGATCGAGACGCTCGACGGCAAGCCGCGCAAGGTGCTGCGGCATAACGACGAGCTGTACACGTTCGTGCCGGAGCGCAAGCTGTGCGTGGTCGAGCGCCGCCAGACGCGCGACTCGTTTCCTTCGCTGCTCGGCGCGGGCGGCGAGCACGTGATGTCCGTCTACGACGCGAAGCTGCTCGGCAAGGACCGTGTGGCGGGGCTCGACGCGCAAGTCGTCGAACTCGTGCCGAAGGATGCGTACCGCTTCACGTACAAGCTGTGGGCCGACGCCCGGACCGGGCTGCTGCTGCGTTCGCAGACGCTCGACGCGAGCGATCACGTGCTCGAGCAGATCGCGTTCTCGCAAGTCCAGACGGGCGGCACGACCGGCGACAAGTCCGCGATCGCGGCCGGCATCCGCAACCTGAGCGGCTGGACGGTGGTCCGGCCGCCGGTCGCGACGGTCGACATGGAAGCGCAGGGCTGGCAGATCGCGCCGACCGTCGCCGGCTTCCGGAAGATTCGCGAGGTGCGCCGCCCGATGGCCGCGCGCGACGCCGGCGATCCGCCGATTGCGGTCGACCAGGCCGTCTTCACCGACGGACTCGCGACGATCTCCGTCTTCATCGAGCCGGCCGAAAAGAACACGCGCAAGGAAGGCGCGGGCAGCACCGGGGCGACCCACGTTCTCGTGAAGCGTCGCGGCGACTACTGGATCACCGTGCTCGGCGAAGTGCCGCCGGCCACGTTGCAGCAGTTCGCGGCTGCCATAGAATACAAGGCTTCCAAGTAACGCTACGGCTTCCGACATGACGAAACTCACGCTGCGCAAAGTGTTCGCGGTGGCGGTGCTGTGTGCCTGCCTGCCCCTCGTCCCGCATACCGCGGCGGCGGCCACGCCGCCAGCCGCCAGCCTTCCCGACTTCGCCGATCTGGTCGAAAAGGTCGGGCCGGCCGTCGTGAACATCCGGACCACCGCGAACGTGCCGATGCCCGGCCCGCGCGGTGTGCTCCCGCCGGGCTTCGACAATGGCGACATGTCGGAATTCTTCCGGCGCTTCTTCGGCATTCCGCTGCCGCAGGCGCCCGGCAACGGTAGCGGCAACGGCAATCCGAAGAACGCGCCGACGCCGGACAATCCGCCCGACACCGAGCAGAACCGCGGCGTCGGTTCGGGCTTCATCGTGTCGGCGGACGGTTACGTGATGACGAACGCGCACGTCGTCGACGATGCGGACACCATCTACGTGACGCTGACCGACAAGCGCGAATTCAAGGCGAAGCTGATCGGCGTCGACGACCGCACGGACGTGGCGGTGGTCAAGATCCAGGCGTCGAACCTGCCGGTCGTCGCGATCGGCGATTCGAACAAGGTGCGCGTCGGCGAGTGGGTCGTCGCGATCGGTTCGCCGTTCGGCCTCGACAACACCGTGACGGCCGGCATCGTGAGCTCGAAGAGCCGCAACACGGGCGACTACCTGCCGTTCATCCAGACCGACGTCGCGGTGAACCCCGGCAACTCGGGCGGCCCGCTGATCAACATGCAGGGCGAGGTGATCGGCATCAACTCGCAGATCTACAGCCGCACCGGCGGTTTCATGGGCATTTCGTTCGCGATCCCGATCGACGAGGCGATGCGCGTGGCCGACCAGCTGAAGGCGACCGGCAAGGTCACGCGCGGCCGCATCGCGGTGGCGATCGGCGAGGTGACGAAGGACGTGGCCGACTCGATCGGGCTGCCGAAGGCGGAGGGCGCGCTCGTCAGCAGCGTCGAGCCGGGTGGTCCGGCCGACAAGGCGGGCATCCAGCCGGGCGACATCATCCTGAAGTTCAACGGTCGGCCGGTCGAGACGGCGTCGGATCTGCCGCGCATGGTCGGCGACACGAAGCCGGGCACGAAGGCGACCGTCAGCGTATGGCGCAAGGGTCAGGCACGCGATCTGCCGATCACGATCGCCGAGACGCCGGCGGAGACGACGGCGAAGGCCGAGCAGCGCAAGAACGCGCCGCAGAAGCCGCGCCAGGCAAATTCGCTCGGCTTGACGGTCACCGACATTCCGGCGGATCAGATGAAGTCGCTGAAGCTGAAGAACGGCGTGCAGATCGACGGCGTCGACGGCCCGGCTGCCCGTGCGGGCCTGCAGCGCGGCGACATCGTGCTGCGCGTCGGCGACACCGACATCACGAGCGCGAAGCAGTTCGCGGAAGTGACCGCGCAGCTGGATTCGCAGAAGGCGGTCGCGGTGCTCGTGCGGCGCGGCGACAACACGCAGTTCGTGCCGGTGCGTCCGCGCCCGACCCAGAAGTAACGCGTCGATGTTCACGCTCTACGGCCGCGGCTGGTGCCACCTGTGCGACGACATGCGCGACGCGCTGGCGCCGGTAGCGGCGGAATCCGGCATCGAAATCCATTACGTGGACATCGATGCCGATCCGGCGCTCGTTGCCCGCTACGACGAGGACGTGCCCGTGCTGCTGCTGGATGGCACGGAAGTGTGTCGCCACCGGTTCGACGAGGCGAGGGTGCGCGGCGCGCTCGCGGCCCGGCGCTGAACCGACCCCGGGCGTCGGCCGGCCGCCCCGCGCGCGGGGCTTCCGTCGCCGGGCCCTTACACCAAAGGCTCCAGCGGGGTGCCCCGGGCCGGGCGTCCCAAATTACCGCCCGGCAAAGGCCTTTTCGGCTAAAATAAGCCGTTTTTTCACCGACTTACACAAGGCGTGCTCCGCAGTCGTCGAGCGCGCCTTTTTCGCTTGATCGGCACTGAATGGATCATATTCGCAATTTCTCGATCATCGCGCACATCGACCATGGCAAGTCGACACTCGCGGATCGCATCATCCAGGTATGCGGCGGCCTCGCAGACCGTGAAATGGAAGCGCAAGTGCTCGACTCGATGGATATCGAGCGCGAGCGCGGCATCACGATCAAGGCGCAGACGGCGGCACTGTCCTATCGCGCCCGCGACGGCAAGGTCTACAACCTCAACCTGATCGATACGCCGGGGCACGTCGACTTCTCGTACGAGGTCAGCCGTTCGCTGTCCGCGTGCGAAGGCGCGCTGCTCGTGGTCGACGCGAGCCAGGGTGTCGAGGCGCAGACGGTCGCGAACTGCTACACGGCGATCGAGCTCGGCGTCGAGGTCGTGCCGGTGCTGAACAAGATCGACCTGCCGGCCGCGAACCCCGAGAACGCGATCGAGGAGATCGAGGACGTGATCGGCATCGATGCGACCGACGCGACGCGCTGCAGCGCGAAGACGGGCTTGGGCGTCGAGGACGTGCTCGAGTCGCTGATTGCAAAGGTGCCGCCGCCGAAGGGCGATCCGGCCGCGCCGCTGCAGGCGCTCATCATCGATTCCTGGTTCGACAACTACGTCGGCGTCGTGATGCTCGTGCGCATCGTCAACGGCACGCTGCGCCCGAAGGAAAAGATCAAGATGATGGCGACCGGCGCGCAGTATCCGGTCGAGCACGTCGGCGTGTTCACGCCGAAGTCGCGCAATCTCGAATCGCTGTCGGCAGGGCAGGTGGGCTTCATCATCGCCGGCATCAAGGAACTGACGGCCGCGAAGGTCGGCGATACGGTCACGCATGTGGCCAAGGCCGCCAGCGAGCCGCTGCCAGGTTTCAAGGAAGTGAAGCCGCAGGTGTTCGCGGGGCTGTATCCGGTCGAGGCGAACCAGTACGATGCGCTGCGCGAATCGCTCGAGAAGCTGAAGCTCAACGACGCATCGCTGCAGTACGAGCCGGAAGTGTCGCAGGCGCTCGGCTTCGGTTTCCGCTGCGGCTTCCTCGGGCTGCTGCACATGGAAATCGTGCAGGAGCGGCTCGAGCGCGAGTTCGACATGGATCTCATCACGACCGCGCCGACGGTCGTCTACGAGGTCGTGCAGAGCGATGGCTCGACGATCATGGTCGAGAACCCGGCGAAGATGCCGGAACCCGGCCGCATCGCCGAAGTTCGCGAGCCGATCGTCACCGTGAACCTGTACATGCCGCAGGATTACGTCGGTTCCGTGATCACGCTGTGCGAGCAGAAGCGCGGCTCGCAGATCAACATGCAATATCACGGCCGCCAGGTGCAGCTCACGTACGAGATCCCGATGGCCGAGATCGTGCTCGACTTCTTCGATCGCCTGAAGTCGGTGTCGCGCGGCTATGCGTCGATGGACTACGAGTTCAAGGAATACCGTTCGTCGGACGTCGTGAAGGTCGACATGCTGATCAACGGCGACAAGGTCGATGCACTGTCGATCATCGTGCACCGGTCGCAGTCGCAGTATCGCGGCCGCGAAGTCGCCGCGAAGATGCGCGAGATCATTCCTCGCCAGATGTACGACGTGGCGATCCAGGCCGCGATCGGCGCGCACATCGTCGCCCGCGAGAACATCAAGGCACTCCGAAAGAACGTGCTCGCGAAGTGCTACGGCGGCGACATCACGCGAAAGAAGAAACTGCTCGAGAAGCAGAAAGAAGGCAAGAAGCGCATGAAGCAGGTGGGTTCGGTCGAGATCCCGCAGGAAGCGTTCCTCGCGATCTTGCGCGTCGAAGACAAATAACAGGACTGATCCTTTTATGAATTTTGCGCTGATTCTTTTTGTGCTCGTCGTCTTGACGGGCGTAGCGTGGGTGCTGGACAAACTGGTGTTCCTGCCGCGGCGACGCAAGGCGGCCGACGTGGCGATCGAAGAGTTCGATCGCCAGCAGTCGCGCGTCGACAAGCGTTTCGCGGACGAAAACGCGGTGCAGACGCGTTCGAAGCTGCGCGACGAAAAGCTGCGCCAGCCGTGGTGGCTCGAGTACACCGCGAGCTTCTTCCCGGTGATCCTGGCCGTGTTCGTCGTGCGTTCGTTCGTCGTCGAGCCGTTCAAGATCCCGTCGGGCTCGATGGTGCCGACGCTGCTGGTCGGCGACTTCATCCTCGTCAACAAGTTCGAATACGGTCTGCGCCTGCCGATCACGAACACGAAGATCACGCAAGGCAGCCCGCTGTCGCGTGGCGACGTCGTCGTGTTCCGCTATCCGAAGGACGAGTCGGTCGATTACATCAAGCGCGTGATCGGCCTGCCGGGCGACACGGTCGCCTACCAGGACAAGCAGCTGACGATCAACGGCCAGCCGGTGCCCGAAGCGCCGCTGCCGGATTTCTTCGACGACGAGCGCCAGAACTACGCGAAGCAGTTCGAGGAAACGATCGGCACGAAGAAGAATGCGATCCTCAACAATCCCGCCGTGCCGCCGTTCGTGATGGGCGCCTACGACTATCCGTATCGCGACAATTGCACGTACAACAGCCGCGGCGTGATCTGCAAGGTGCCGCCGGGTCACTACTTCATGATGGGCGACAACCGCGACAACAGCGCGGACAGCCGCTACTGGGGTTTCGTGCCGGACAACAACATCGTCGGCCGCGCGTTCTTCATCTGGATGAACTTCGGCGACCTGAAGCGGATCGGTTCCTTCAACTGATCGCGTACGACTCGCATGCAACATGCAATACGTGACGCACGGGCCGCGTCGCGTATTGCCGAACGACTTTAAGAACCGGCGGTAACACCGCTCCGTCACGCCTTTTCGCGTCCGGCCGTGCCGTTTCGGCCCGACCGGCGCCCGCGTTATACTCCTGCACATGCCCCCATCCCAGTTGGAAAGCCGGCTGCGCTACGAATTTCGCAATGCGGAATTGTTGCGCCAGGCTTTGACCCATCGCAGTCACAGTGCCACGCATAACGAACGGCTCGAGTTTCTCGGCGATTCCGTTCTGAATTGCGCGGTGGCCGCCCTTTTGTTCCAGCGTTTCAGCAAGCTGGACGAAGGCGACCTGTCACGCGTGCGCGCCAATCTCGTCAAACAGCAGTCGCTGTATGAAATCGCTCAGGCCCTGAATATCTCCGAAGGGTTGCGGCTGGGCGAGGGCGAGCTGCGCAGCGGCGGCTTCCGCCGCCCGTCGATCCTCGCGGACGCGTTCGAAGCCATCATCGGGGCCGTATTCCTCGATGGCGGCTTCGAAGCCGCCCAAGGGGTCATCAAGCGCCTCTATATCCCGATTCTCGACCACATCGATCCGCGCACGCTCGGCAAGGACGCGAAGACGCTGCTGCAGGAGTACCTGCAGGGGCACAAGATCGCGCTGCCGACCTACACGGTCGTCGCGACGCATGGTGCGGCGCACAATCAGCAGTTCGAGGTCGAATGCACGGTGCCGAAGCTCGACGTGAAGGTGTCGGGCTCCGGCGCGAGCCGGCGGGCGGCGGAGCAGGCTGCCGCGAAGAAGGCGCTCGACGAGGTGCTGGCGGCCGCGCCGATGCTGGCCGCGAAGCCGAAGCGTTCGAAGAACGCACGCGGATCGAAGCACGTCGAGCCCGAAATCGTGCCGGGCGTGAAGGGTGTGCAGGAAGCGCTCGACCTGCGTTCTCCGGAACGCAAGGAGCGTGCGGCGGCGCGCGACGCGAAGGCGGCCGCGGCGGCGCTTGCAGCGACCGACGCCGACGCGCCGACGAGCGAGCGACCGACGCCGGCGCCGATGGCCGCGATTCGCGCGGCGCACGTGGAAACGGCCGCGGACAAGGCTGACCGTTCCGCGAAGCCGACGCCCGACAAACCTGCCGAGAAGGCGTCCGACAAGCCGTCGGATCGCGGCGAAACCGGCTCGCGCGCGGCGGACAAGCCGGCCGAGCGTGCCGACAAGCCCGCGGAAGGCGCACCCCGTGCGGCCGACAAGCCGGCGGGCCAGGCGGCCGATCCGGCCGTGTCGTCCGCGGACAAGCCGGCTGCCGGTTCCGATGCCGCTTCGCGCGCGACGCCGCGCGCCCGCGACGCCGCGGCGCCCGATACCGAGACGCCGCCGGGCGGCGCCACGCTCGCTGCCGCGCAGGCGCGCGCGGCCGATGCCGACCACTGAATTGCCCACCGATCGGGCCGCGCGCCGCGCGGCCGGTTCAGAACCTGTCTCCCAAACGATATGAACACTCCCGCTCCTACCGGTTTCCGTTGCGGCATGATCGCGATCGTGGGCCGTCCGAACGTCGGCAAGTCGACGTTGATGAACGCACTCGTCGGCCAGAAGATCAGCATCACGTCGCGCAAGGCGCAAACGACCCGCCATCGCATCACCGGCATCAACACGTTCGACGACGCGCAATTCGTGTTCGTCGACACGCCGGGCTTCCAGACCCGTCACAGCACCGCGCTGAACCGCTCGCTGAACCGCGCGGTCACGTCGACGCTCACGTCGGTCGACGTGATCCTGTTCGTGATCGAGGCCGGCCGCTTCGGGCCCGACGACCAGAAGGTGCTCGACCTGATTCCGCCCGGCATGCCGACGCTGCTGATCGCGAACAAGATCGACCGCGTGACCGACAAGGCGACGCTGTTCCCGTTCATGCAGCAGATGAGCGGGCTGCGCGAATTCACCGAACTCGTGCCGCTGTCGGCGCAGCGGCCTGAAGACATCAAGCGTCTGCTGGAAACGATCAAGCCGTACCTGCCGGAAGGCGAGCCGATCTACGGCGAGGACGAGCTGACCGACCGCAGCTCGCGCTTCCTCGCGGCCGAAATCCTGCGCGAGAAGGTGTTCCGCTGGACCGGCGACGAACTGCCGTACACGAGCACCGTGCTGATCGACAAGTTCGAGGAGGAAGGGCGCCTGAAGCGCATCTTCGCGACGATCCTCGTCGAACGCGATTCGCACAAGGCGATGGTGATCGGCAAGAAGGGCGAGAAGCTCAAGCAGATCAGCACCGAGGCGCGGATGGACATGGAGAGGCTGTTCGACGGCCCCGTGTATCTCGAGACCTTCGTGAAGGTGAAGAGCGGCTGGGCCGACAACGAGGCGGGGCTGCGCGCCTATGGGTACGAATGACGCGCTGACGTCGACCGAAGACGCGGTGACCGCCGGCGCGAACGACGCGCCGCTGCCGGCACCGCCCGAACCGCCGCGTCGCAAGGCGCGGCGCGCGACGTCTCGCACGTCCGATTTCCGCGTCGCCGAGCAGCCGGCGTTCGTGCTGCACAGCTATCCGTACCGGGAAACGAGCCTGATCATCGACGTGCTCACGCGTGATCACGGCCGCCTCGCGCTCGTCGCGAAGGGCGCGAAGCGCCCGCACTCCGCGCTGCGCGGCGTGCTGCAGACGTTCCAGCCGCTGCTGCTGTCCTGGTCGGGCAAATCCGAAGTGCGCACGCTGACGGGCGCCGAGTGGGTGGGCGGGATGCTGCCGCTCGGCGGCGACGGGCTGTTGTGCGGCTTCTACGCGAACGAGCTGCTCGTGAAATTCTGCGCGCGCGAGGATCCCCAGCCGCCGCTCTTCAATCATTACGTGCTGACGCTCACGCGCCTCGCGCACGGCGAACCCGCGGTGCAGGTGTTGCGCTCGTTCGAACGCGTGCTGCTGCGCGAGACCGGCTATGCGATGGCGCTGAACCGCACGGTCGCGCGCCGCGCGGTCGAACCCGAACGCCGCTATGTGTTCGATCCCGAGCGCGGCGTGCGCAATGCCGATGACGACGTGCCGTCACACTGGCCGGTGATTACCGGACAGACGTTGCTCGACATGGAGCAGGACGATTACCATCGAGCCCAGACGGTTGCGCAAAGCAAGACGCTGATGCGCTTCCTGCTGAACACCTATCTCGGCGGTACGCCGCTTGCCACGCGTCAGATCCTGATCGACCTGCAAAACCTATGAGCTTCTTCCTGACAACGCCCACCGCCATCGATCTCGGCGTGAACATCGACCACGTCGCGACGCTGCGCAACGCGCGCGGCACGGCCTATCCCGATCCGGTCCGCGCGGCGCTCGCCGCCGAAGAGGCCGGGGCGGACGTGATCACGCTGCACCTGCGCGAGGACCGCCGCCACATCGTCGACGCCGACGTGCGCAAGCTGCGCCCGCTGCTGAAGACGCGCATGAACCTCGAATGCGCGGTGACGGCCGAGATGCTCGACATCACGTGCGAAGTGCGTCCGCACGACGCGTGCCTCGTGCCCGAGAAGCGCGAGGAGCTGACGACCGAAGGCGGCCTCGACGTCGCCGGCCGCTTCGAGGCCGTGCGTGCGGCCTGCAAGCAGCTCGCCGACGCCGGCGTGCGCGTGTCGCTGTTCATCGATCCGGACGAAACGCAGATCCGCGCCGCGCACGAAGCCGGCGCGCCGGTGGTCGAGCTGCATACGGGCCGCTACGCCGATGCGCACGACGAAGCCGAGCAGCAGCGCGAATACGAGCGCATCGTCGCGGGCGTGCAGGCCGGCGCGCAACTGGGCCTGAAGGTCAACGCGGGCCACGGTCTGCATTACACGAACGTGCAGCAGATCGCCGCGATCGACGGCATCGTCGAACTGAACATCGGCCACGCGATCGTCGCGCACGCGATCTTCGCGGGCTGGGACAACGCGGTGCGTGAGATGAAGGCGATCATGGTCGCCGCGCGTGTCGCCGCGCTGCACGGCGGCGCGCGCTGACGATGCATTCCCTCCGCGCGCGCTTCGCTCGCCACCCGGCATCGTTCGCGCATCACGGCGGGCGCTGACATGGCGATCTACGGTATCGGCACCGACATCGTCCAGGTGAGCCGCATCGCGGCCGTGCTCGAGCGCACGGGCGGCCGGTTTGCCGAGAAGGTGCTGGGCCCCGACGAGCTGCGCGTGTTCCACGCGCGCCGCGCGCGCTCCGAGGCGCGCGGCATCGCGTTCCTCGCGACGCGCTTTTCCGCGAAGGAAGCGTTCTCGAAGGCGATCGGCCTCGGCATGCACTGGCCGATGACCTGGCGCGCGCTGCAGACCCTCAACCAGCGCAGCGGCGAACCGTACGTCGTCGCGTCGGGCGAGCTGGCCGACTGGCTCGCCGCGCGCGGCATCACGGCCCGCGTGACGGTCAGCGACGAACGCGACTACGCGGTGTCGTTCGTGGTCGCCGAGACCGACGTGGCACCGCCGCCCGCACCCGCACCTGTTTCCCGAACCACTCCCTGACGGACTTCCCGATTCGATGAAAACGACTCCCGGCCCGGTCATGCTCGACGTCGTCGGCACGGCCCTGTCGCGCGATGATGCGCGGCGCCTTGCCCATCCGAACACCGGCGGCGTGATCCTGTTCGCGCGGCATTTCCAGAACCGCGCACAGCTGACCGCGCTGACCGATTCGATCCGCGCTGTGCGCGAGGACATCCTGATCGCCGTCGATCATGAGGGCGGCCGCGTGCAGCGGTTCCGCACCGACGGCTTCACGGTGCTGCCCGCGATGCGCCGCCTCGGCGAACTGTGGGACCGCGACGTGCTGCTCGCGACGAAGGTCGCCACCGCGGTCGGCTACATCCTGGCCGCCGAGCTGCGCGCGTGCGGGATCGACATGAGCTTCACGCCGGTGCTCGACCTCGACTACGGGCACTCGAAGGTAATCGGCGATCGCGCGTTCCATCGCGACCCGCGCGTCGTCACGCTGCTCGCGAAGAGCCTGAACCACGGGCTGTCGCTCGCAGGCATGGCGAACTGCGGCAAGCATTTCCCGGGGCACGGCTTCGCGGAAGCCGATTCGCACGTCGCGCTGCCGACCGACGACCGGCCGCTCGACGCGATCCTCAAGCAGGACGTCGCGCCGTACGACTGGCTCGGGCTGTCGCTGTCCGCCGTGATTCCCGCGCACGTGATCTACACGCAGGTCGACAAGCGGCCGGCCGGCTTCTCGCGCGTGTGGCTGCAGGACATCCTGCGCGGGCAGTTGGGCTTCACGGGCGCGATCTTCAGCGACGACCTGTCGATGGAGGCGGCACGCGAAGGCGGCACGCTCACGCAGGCGGCCGACGCGGCGCTCGCCGCCGGCTGCGACATGGTGCTCGTCTGCAACCAGCCGGAGGCGGCCGAGGTCGTGCTGAACGGGCTGAAGGCGCAGGCGTCGGCCGAGTCGGTGCGACGCCTCAAGCGGATGCGGGCGCGCGGCAAGTCGCTCAAGTGGGACAAGCTGATCGCGCAGCCCGAGTATCTGCAGGCGCAGGCGCTGTTGAGCAGCGCACTGGCGTAAGCGGGGAAGGGCGGCGCGATGCCGCTCTCCCGTTGCCGAAAGCGAAAAGCCGCGCATTGGCGCGGCTTTTTTCATTGGGGCGTGAAGCGCAGGGCGATACGTTTTAACGCAACTAACCGTCAGCTCCCGCCAGCGCCCTCAACAACGGCGGCCCGGTCAGTTGACCTTCATCCGCTGGAGCTTGTTGTACAGCGTCTTGGGACTGATGCCGAGCAGCGTGGCGGCGCGATGGCGCGTGCCGCCGACCGCGTCGAGCGTCGCGCGGATCAGCAGATCCTCGACGTCGGACAGCGGGGTGCCGACCTTGATCTGCACGCTGCTGCCGTTCAGTGCAGCGCCGGCCGCGAAGCTCGCTTCGCCCGCGCGCAGCGTCTCGATGAAGTCGCCGGACGCATCATAGGCGAAGCGCACGCGCTCCTGCAGTTCGCGCACGTTGCCGGGCCATTCGTAGGACAGGCATTCGCGCACGAAGCCCTGCGCCGCGCGCTTGTCGGTCGTGCTGCGGCCGGTGGCGCCCGCGTCGCGGTTCAGTTCGTCGATCAGGGAGTCCGCGATGGCGAGCGCATCGCCGTCGCGCTCGCGCAGCGGCGGCATCGTGATCGAGGCCGCATCGAGACGCAGCCACAGATCCTCGCGCAGCATGCCGTTCGCGACCGCCTCGCGGGCCGGGCGGCGCGTGGTCGCGATCAGCCGGAAGTCGCTCGCGATCGAGCTCGTGCCGCCGATCCGCATGAAGTTCTGCGAGTCGAGCGCATGCAGCAGCGCCTCCTGCAGCACGAGCGGCAGTGCGGTGATCTCGTCGAGGCACAGCGTGCCGCCGCCGGCCTGTTCGAACAGGCCCGATTCGCGCCGCTCGGCGCCGTCGAACGCGCCGCGCTCATGACCGAACAGGATGCTGTCGAGCGACGCGCCGTGACGGCCGGCTTGCGCGATCGTGCGGCAGTCGAACGACACGAACGGCCCTTTGCGGCGCCGGCTCAGGTCGTGCAGCGTGCGCGCGGCCAGCTTCTTGCCGGTGCCGGCTTCGCCTGCGAACAGCACGGCCGTTTCGGTGCCCGCGTTGTGCTCGATCATGTCGTACACGTGCTGCATCGCCTCGCTGCGGCCGACCAGTGCGCCGAAGCGGCCGAGGTGGCGCAGCGACGCGCGCAGCGTCCGCACTTCGTCGATCAGTTCGTAGGGCCGCGGAATCCGGGCCAGCAGGCTGCGCAGGCGCGGAATGTTGATCGGCTTCAGCAGGTAGTCCCAGATGCCGTGACGCAGGCCTTCGATCGCGCTCTCCACCGTCGCGTTGCCCGTCAGCACGATCACCGGCAGCGACCCGTTCGGCTGCTGCTGCGGCAGGTGCTGGAGCAGGTCGAACCCGCTGCCGTCCGGCAGGTTCAGGTCGACGAGGACGACATCGGGAATCGAGCGGCCGAGCGCCGTGCGTGCCTCGGCGAGCGACGTGGCCGTGTCGACCGAGAAGCCGTCTGCGGCAAGCAGCGCGGTCAGGCCGGACAGACTGTTGGGATCGTCTTCGACAATCAGGGCGTGTGGCATGGTGGACGCGAGTCGAGTCAAGAGAGGCGGGCTGTCGGCCGTCGAGCCAGCCGCAGCCGCATGTCAGATTAAAGACTGATTTTATGCCCCGCTGCACGCCTGACGTGCATTATTTCTCTGTCGCTATAAAACAGTTACCGATGATACAAATTGAATACCTTTAGTGCTGGATTTTGTGTGACCTATGGTGCCGACGCCCTCAGGGCTGTTGACGGCAGGCAAACAAAAAGCGCCCCGAAGGGCGCTTTGTTCGATACGGAAATCGCAGGCGATTACGCGCGGCTGCGGTATTCGTTCGTACGCGTATCGATTTCGATCTTGTCGCCGGTGCTGCAGAAGAGCGGCACTTGCAGTTCGAAGCCCGTTGCGAGCTTGGCGTTCTTCAGCACCTTGCCCGACGACGTGTCGCCCTTGACGGCCGGTTCCGTGTAGGTGATCTCGCGAACCAGGATCGTCGGCAGTTCGACCGAGATCGCCTTCTCGTTGTAGAACACGAC
This sequence comes from Burkholderia sp. B21-005, assembly GCF_020843965.1. Taxonomy (NCBI): domain Bacteria; kingdom Pseudomonadati; phylum Pseudomonadota; class Betaproteobacteria; order Burkholderiales; family Burkholderiaceae; genus Burkholderia; species Burkholderia sp. B21-005. The sequence goes on from NZ_CP086301.1 coordinate 1,119,357, forward strand.
TTCGCAAGCCATGCCGTCTTCGAGGTAGTTCAGCGCTTCGCCCATCATTTCCGCTTCGACTTCGTACTGGTTGTAGTCGGCGTCCATGAACACGTACATCGGGTCGGCGAAGTACGAGTACGTCACTTCCTTGCGGTCGAGCATGACGACGTCGAACTTGTCGTCGGCCTTGTAGACCGATTCCTGACCTGCGTTCGTCAGCAGGTTCTTCATCTTCATCTTGACGACGGCGGCGTTACGGCCCGACTTGTTGTATTCCGTCTTTGCGATGACCCATGCGTCGCTGCCGATCTGCACGACGTTGCCTACGCGGAGTTCCTGTGCGGTCTTCATAAAAAACTGTCCTGATCCAATCAAATAAATAGATGCCTGAGCGTTGCGCAACGGCTGACGGCGCAAGCGGGGAGAGTTCCGATGGGCGCCAAGCGCCTCGAACGCGAGCGCTTGCGTAGTCAGCCGTCGGATAACCGCTTATTTTAACTGAGATTTTGCGAATTCCGCCAGCTTTCCGGCGAGATCGCCGACACTCGCCAGTGCGTCGGCCCAGCGGGCCGCGTTGGCGTCGAGTGCGGCACGATGCTGGAGCAAATCGCCCCAATCGGGCGTGCCGACGCCATTCCAAGCATGCCAGAAGCGCTCGAGCGCCGTGCGCGGCGCGTCGGCGAGGCCGGCCGACAGGTGCGCGAGCGCGGCGTCGAGCTTCGGCAGGTGCGCATCGTCGGCCTGCGGGTAGATGTGCCACACGAACGGCTTGCGCGCCCATTGCGCGCGGACGAACGAATCTTCGCCGCGCACGAAATTGACGTCGGCCACCCACAGCAGCAGGTCATAGTCGGCCTGCGGGACGAACGCGAGCCCGTATGCGGTCAGGTTGCCGCTCGTCGCCCGTGCGCCGGCACCGAACGATTCGACCCCGAAAAAGCGGGCGACGGCCGGAGACACGCGGCCGGCCGGCACGAGCGCGACGACGGGCGATGGGCTGTCGCGCCACTGCGCGAGCAGTGCGTCGACGGCCGGATTTTCATACGCGAACAGGCTGACGACCGTCGTGCCGGGCGCCGGCGGCGCGTCGCCGGTCGCATGCCGCCACCACGCGGCACGCGCCGCCGCGTCGGCTTCGAAGGCCGTGCGGCGCGCGTCGAGGTCGCGTTCTTTCAGCACGCCGCCCGTGCCGGCCGACAGCCCCGGGAAGAAGAACGTCTTCAGCAACGGGTAGCGCGGATGCGGCGACGGCCGCAAATGGAAATCGGCGACCCAGTCCTCGGCGCTCAGGTATTCGAGATTGATCCACACGGGGCGGCGCGTGCGGCGCGCCATCGCCGCGAGATACGCGCCGGGCAGCTCGCACGCGAACGCCTCGATCACGACATCGGCGATCTCGAGCGCGTCGCCGACTTCCGCATGCCAGTGTTCGACCACGATGCCGTCGAGCGTCTGTCGGGCCGCCTCGGGATCGACGCCCGCCCGCAGCCGCGCGAACGTGTGGAGGTCGTCGATGAAGAGGCGCACCTGCCAGCCGTGTTCGTGCGCGAGCTGGCGCGCGAGGCGCCAGCACACGCCGATGTCGCCGAAGTTGTCGATCACGGTGCAGAAGAGGTCGCATGCGATCGGTTCGTCGGGCGCGAGCGGTGAAGCGGAAGCGGGGGCGGGGGCGGTGCGGGGCATCGAAGGGGGCGGTGAATGCTCTAAACTGGCGATTCTAATGGACCCGTTCCGCGCCACAAGGCCCCCGGATCACGCATGACATCCCCAGAAGCCGCCGACATCCCGTTCGAACCGAAGAAGATCCTCGCCCAGTTGCCGCACATGCCGGGCGTCTACCGCTACTACGACACGGTGGGCGCCGTGCTTTACGTCGGCAAGGCGCGCGACCTGAAGAAGCGCGTGTCGAGCTATTTCACGAAGACGCAGCTGTCGCCGCGCATCGCGATGATGGTCACGCGCATCGCGCGCATCGAGACGACCGTCACGCGCTCGGAGGCCGAGGCGCTGCTGCTCGAGAACAACCTGATCAAGGCGCTCGCGCCGCGCTACAACATCCTGTTTCGCGACGACAAGTCGTACCCGTACCTGAAGCTCACCGCGCACCGCTTTCCGCGCATGGCCTACTACCGCGGCTCGGTCGACAAGCAGAACCAGTATTTCGGACCGTTTCCGAGCGCGTGGGCCGTGCGCGAGAGCATCCAGATCCTGCAGCGCGTATTCCAGTTGCGCACCTGCGAGGATTCGGTCTTCAACAACCGCACGCGGCCGTGCCTGCTGCATCAGATCGGGCGCTGCACGGCGCCGTGCGTCGGCGCGATTTCCGCGGACGACTACGCGATCGACGTGTCGAACGCCGCGCGCTTCCTGCTCGGCCGGCAGTCGGAAGTGATGAAGGAGCTCGAGCAGAAGATGCACGCGTTCGCGGCCGAGCTGAAGTTCGAGCAGGCGGCGGCCGTGCGCAACCAGATGAGTTCGCTCGCGACGGTGCTGCACCAGCAGGCGATCGAGGTCGGCAGCGACAGCGACGTCGACATCCTGGCGGTGGTCGCGCAGGGCGGACGCGTGTGCGTGAACCTGGCGATGGTGCGCGGCGGCCGGCATCTTGGCGACAAGGCCTATTTCCCAGCGCATGTCGAAAGTGCGCTCACGCTTGCGGAAGGCGGGCTCGGCGACGAAGCCGACGGGGCGGACGGTGCCGACGAAGCCGCCGCGGCGTTGCCCGGCGAGCCCGCGGACGAAACTGGCGCCGCACGTGGCGGGGCTGTGCCGGCGGCATCGGTCGAGGCCGAGGTGCTCGATGCGTTCATCGCGCAGCACTATCTCGGCAATCGCGTGCCGCCCGTGCTGGTCGTGAGCCATGCGCCCGCGAGCCGCGACCTGCTCGAGCTGCTGTCCGAGCAGGCCGGCCACAAGGTATCGCTGGTGCGGCAGCCGCAGGGGCAGCGGCGCGCATGGCTGTCGATGGCTGAACAGAATGCCCGGCTCGCGCTTGCGCGGCTGCTGTCCGAGCAGGGCTCGCAGCAGGCGCGCACGCGCGCGCTCGCGGAGACGCTCAGCTTCGAATGCGACGATCTCGCGATGCTGCGGATCGAGTGTTTCGATATCAGTCACACGATGGGCGAGGCGACGCAGGCGTCATGCGTGGTCTACCACCATCACAAGATGCAATCGGGCGAGTACCGTCGCTACAACATCACCGGCATCACGCCGGGCGACGATTACGCGGCCATGCGGCAGGTGCTGACGCGCCGCTACGAGAAGATGGTCGAGCAGGCCGCGCAGGCGGCGGCCGCCGATGACGCCGCCGGCATCGACGGCGAATCGACGCGCCAGGCCGAGGCCTCGAGTTTGCTGCCGAACATCGTGCTGATCGACGGCGGCAAGGGACAGGTCGAGATCGCGCGACAGGTGTTCACCGAGCTCGGGCTCGACACGTCGATGCTGGTCGGCGTCGCGAAGGGCGAGGGGCGCAAGGTCGGCCTCGAGACGCTCGTGTTCGCGGACGGCCGCACGCCGCTTGAACTCGGCAAGGAGAGCGCCGCGCTGATGCTGGTTGCGCAGATCCGCGACGAGGCGCACCGCTTTGCGATCACCGGGATGCGCGCGAAGCGGGCGAAGGCCCGCCAGACGTCGCGGCTCGAGGAGCTCGAAGGGATCGGCGCGAAACGCCGTCAGCGGCTGCTCGCGCGGTTTGGCGGGCTGCGCGGCGTGGTCGCCGCGAGCGTCGAGGAACTGGCGAGCGTCGAGGGCATCTCGCACGCGCTCGCCGAGCAGATCTACAAGCAGCTTCACTGATCCGGGCCGTGCGACCGGCCGCGCCTGCCCGCGCTCTCGCGTTCTTGCGTCCTTGTGGCAGGCCGGTCGACACGGCACAATTGCGAATCCCTTACTGACCCGCATGCCATGCCGTTCAATTTCCCGATTTTCCTGACGTGGGTCCGGATCGTGCTGATTCCGCTCGTCGTCGGCGTGTTCTATCTGCCGGACACGGTGATGGGCGGCGCGCACCGCAACCTCGCGGCAGCGGCGATCTTCATCCTCGCCGCGCTGACCGACTGGTTCGACGGGTTTCTCGCCCGCAAGTGGAACCAGACGTCGTCGTTCGGCGCCTTCCTCGATCCGGTAGCGGACAAGCTGATGGTGACGGCCGCGCTGCTGATCCTCGTGCAGATTTCGCGGGTCGATGCGGCGATCGCGCTGGTGATCGTCGGTCGCGAGATCGCGATCTCGGCGCTGCGCGAATGGATGGCACAGATCGGCGCGTCGAAGAGCGTCGCGGTGAACCAGCTCGGCAAGTTCAAGACCGCGTGCCAGATGGTCGCGATCCCGATGCTGCTGTACTACGGCCCGCTGCCGCTCGGCATCGCGACGATCGACACGCGCGTGTGGGGCGAGTGGCTGATGTATCTCGCGGCGGTGCTGACGATCTGGTCGATGCTTTACTACATGAAGCTCGCATGGCCGCAGATTCGCGAGCGCGGCGGCGCGTGACAGAATCCGACCATTCGATCGCGACGGTTTTTGGAAAAAGGGCTGGAAAAGCCCTTGACACACGAATGTGCCTTCGCCATAATCTCGCTTCTCCGCTGCACGACGAAGTAAGTGTGTGACGGAAGCAGTAAGCAGCAATACGCGGGAGTAGCTCAGTTGGTAGAGCGCAACCTTGCCAAGGTTGAGGTCGCGAGTTCGAGACTCGTCTCCCGCTCCAGATTTTTCTGGCAGCGTGTTGTACGGCAAAGCGCTGCAGATGCAGGACATATGCGGGAGTAGCTCAGTTGGTAGAGCGCAACCTTGCCAAGGTTGAGGTCGCGAGTTCGAGACTCGTCTCCCGCTCCAGATTTTCTGGCAGCGTGTTGTACGGCAAAGCGCTGCAGGTGCAGGACAATGCGGGAGTAGCTCAGTTGGTAGAGCGCAACCTTGCCAAGGTTGAGGTCGCGAGTTCGAGACTCGTCTCCCGCTCCAGGTAATGGGGAAGCCTCGCTTCCCTTTTTATTTGATGGACTGATGGTCCTCGAATAAAAATCTGTCGCTTGCCTTCACGGCATCCGGACAGTCCGCTTTTGGCGCGATAGCAAAGCGGTTATGCAGCGGCCTGCAAAGCCGTTTAGGCCGGTTCGACTCCGGCTCGCGCCTCCAAGTAAGAAAAGAAAAAGCCCTGAGAAATCAGGGCTTTTTCTTTTTCCGGCGCCGTTTTCATTCTTGTAGGAAAGTCGCCTGGAGTAGTGGAGCGCTGCTTGATCACACGGCTAAATGTCCGCGTCTTCTGGAATAGCGTCCATTGCCAGTTGTGCCGGACGACGATTGTGCCGGTCCGAGTCTCGCAGGCCTCCGGGGCAGGGATAATCTCACGTGCTTCCGGAACCTGTTGCTGGGTGATCGTGGTTGGCAAGTCGATCATCCAGCCTACGCCCGGTTTGTCCGGCAGAATGGTCGGTCGCAGCGGACGGAGCGATCCGTCAAATTGCGTCGATCGAGGACACGGCCGGATTGTCATCGGTCGGACACAAAGTTGCTTTTTGCTGTTCGAGTTCTGGTCGGGTGCGCGCCGAGTGTTCAAATGCACCCGTCCGATTTAGTATGCGGAAACCACGCCCCGCACGACGGGCGCGGCTCATTTTGCGCCGAGGAGACCATGCATCGTCGTACGGCGGCCCCCTACGTCATCGTGGCGGTTGGCATTGTGATCGCATGCGCACTGATGGGCCTGTGCGTGCTGCAGCTATTTCAGAGCCGGAACGACGCACTGGAGCGTGCAAGCGAAACCTCGCGTAATCTCGGCCTGATGGCTGAGCGCGACATCGAGCGCAACTTCGAACTCTACGACCTGTCTTTGCAGGCGGTGATCCAGGGTCTGCAACGGCCTGATGTGATGTCGGCGGCGCCGGCGTTGCGGCGCGGCGTGCTGTTCGATCATGCTATGAGTGCCCCCTTCATCGGTTCGCAACTGGTACTCGACGCGAACGGCGATATCGTTCTGGATTCGGCCAACGACGTGCCCCGAAAGGGCAATTTCGCCGATCGCAAATACTTCACTGTGCATCGCGATAACCCCGACGTAGGACTTTATGTGAGCGATCCGTTCGTGTCGCGCTTGCGTCGTGGCATGCTCACTATTGCGCTGTCTCGGCGCGTCTCGAACCCGGACGGATCGTTCGGCGGCGTCGCGCTGATTGCGATCAATCTCGAGTACTTCCACCACCTGTTTGCGGGCCTGTCGCTGGGGCAGCACGGTTCGATGTCGCTGATTGGCAAGGACGGCATCATGGTGATGCGTCAACCGTACAACGTCAGCATCGTCGGTCGCGATATCAGCAAGGCTGCGACCTTTCGACGATTTCAGCGTGCGCCGGAGGGCGTATTCTCGGAAACGGCTTCAATCGACGGCGTACGTCGCCTCTACTATTTCAAGCACCTGCCGAAGTTGCCGCTGATCATCATGGTCGCAGAAGGCGAGCTGGACGTTTATGCCGCGTGGCGGCACCGCGCAGTGACGATCGGCGCACTGGTGGTAACGTTCGGCGCCGCGTTCATCGCGCTGTCTTTCATGCTCAGTGGGCAACTGCGCCGCCGGATGCGGGCCGAGTCCGAGCTGGTGCTGCTGGCACGGACCGACGGGCTCACCGGCCTGAACAATCGCCGCAGTTTCGGGGAGGTTCTGGATCGGGAGTGGCGTCGCGCCAGGCGGACGCATTCCGTCTTCTCGCTGCTGTTCGTCGACGTCGATCGCTTCAAGGCTTACAACGATACCTACGGGCATCAGGCGGGAGACGACGCGCTGGCGGCGGTCGCCCGCTGCATCGGCGAAAACATCCGTCGGCCGGTCGATACCGCGGCTCGCTATGGCGGGGAGGAATTCGTCGTGCTGCTTCCCGATACGCCGCCGGCCGGCGCTGCGCAGATCGCCGAGCGGATTCGCGCGGCAATCGACGAACTGGCACTCGAACATGCTGGCAGCGAGTATGGGCGTGTCACGGCCAGTATTGGCCTCGCCAGCTGGACGCCGGAGCAGGACGGTGATGCCGGCGCGGTGATCAAGGCGGCCGATGAGGCGCTGTACTATGCGAAGACCATCGGCCGGAACAGGGTTGCCGCCTTGCAGCCCTTGGACTGACGGGGATTGTCGGTTTGCCGCTCCGAAAACGCGAAAGCCCGCTGAAGGCGGGCTTTTTTGCGTGCTGCAGATCTGCTACAGCACAGGAGCGGGAGCCTTGCTGGATAAGCCTCGCGCTTATCACGCCTTCAACCGACCAAAAACCGACGCTCGCCACCCGTGGATCGGCTAGTTGGCAATCGAGGCGAGTTGACCAAGCATGGCCCTTGTGTCTACCTGGACACATCATGCCGAATTTTTCTACTTCCAGACCGGACTATTTCTCGGGCCAGGGGCAGTGGCAGCGCAGGGTTTTGTATCGGCGCGTCATCCGATAAGGCCACAGGTGCTGCCCCATCATCGGAGTGACGTTGGCAGGTTATCGTCGGGGGCCTTTCATGCCTTCCGACTCCATGGCCGCATTCCACTCCTCATTCGCCTCGATGGGGTCCATCGCTTCGTCAATCGATGCCGTTGCACGTTCGGCGGCGGCTCGAGTTTCGTCTGCCTCGGAGGCGACATCACCGTCCCCGTCACCCGGGGGATGCAGCATGTCGTTGAGCATCGCGCTCAACTCCGGCGTGTCCCAGGGCAGTCCGCGCCGAGTTCGGTCGGTTATGTAGTGCTTCACTTCCGCGTCCTGCTCCACCGTAAGCGGCAGGCCTCGGAAAGTGCTTTGAGGGCCAGCGTCACTCATCACATTCTCCTGCTGCGATTGAATTTTCAGTGTACTCGCCATTGCGGACACGCGAACCGCGATCGCCACGCTTTTGCGTCGGATCAAACGGGTGGTCTCGACAGGCAACAGGCGGGCAAGGACCGCCGTCTGGAACAGCGGAAGCCCCTCCATTGGATTGCATCCGGAGCCTGACAGGCGAGCTATACCGTGCGAAGCATCAAGGTCGCGATCGGGTTGTTGCCGCGTAGTCGATCGTCGCGTCAGGGCTGTCCGGCTCGCGCCTCCCAACAAGAAAGAAAAAGCCCCGCTTCGGCGGGGCTTTTCCTTTTTCAGCACTTCATTCACGCATCTATTCCGCCGGATACGTCAACGTCACCAGCTCGCACTTCGACGTACTTTTGCCGTCGTAGTCGTAAATCACCAGCAGATGCTGGCCCTTGCTATTCAAGATCGGCAGCGTGATCGCCCGGCGATTCGGGTTGTTGCCACCGGCCGGCTCGTCGGAACTCTGCTTGCGGATTTCGGACTCGAGATCCGACGGCGTGTTGATGCCGTTCTCCGGACCGCGGCTGCGCACCCGGCTGTAGAAGTGAAAACCGTTGTCGGTCCAGCCGCGCGGCAGCATGTTGCGCCACTGGTTGTTGGTGACTTCCTTCCACAGAAGATCGGTGTTGCCGCTCAACGCAAACGGCGTCGGACACGCGCCGGCCGCGAACGCTTGTCCGCAGAAAAGCGGGAGGGCGGCAAGCGAGCACGCAACGCATCGGACCGCGCGGCGCGCGAGGCCGGCGTCGTGTCGCGATCCGGGATGGTACGGCAGGGCATGGGGCGTTTTCATACGGCATCCTCCGAGTGATGGATCGGTATGCGACCGTGCTGCGGCCGCTGGGGAATACCGTATCGCTGCCGTTCTCGCGCAAGAATGCGGCGAACGTCACACTCGTCGTCACGGGGCGAAGGTGCGGGGCCGGGGCCCGGGACGCGTATGGAAAGCCTGGAGGCATAGGGACAACGCGGGCTTGATCGCGTTGTCGCTGCGAGGGCGGTGGTCGTCGTCGCGCGGGCCGTCTGCATCGCCCGCGTCAGCGGGAGACCGCCGAACGCTCAACGATGCCGATCAGCCATCCACCGGCTGCGCGGGGGTGTCGAGCCTCAACTGATAGAACGCCGCATCGAGCCAGCGGCCGAACTTGAAGCCCGCTTCGGTGATCGTGCCCGAGTGCACGAAACCGAGGCGCGTATGCAGCGCGACGCTGCCGCCGTTGGTTGCGTCGACGCAACCGACCAGCACGTGCACGTCGGCTTCGCGTGCACGCCGGATCAATTCGCGCAGCAGCAGTTCCCCGAGCCCGCGGCCGCGATGGTCGCGGTGCACGTAGACGCTGTGTTCGACCGTGTACTTGAACGCCGGAAACGCGCGGAACGTGCCCCAGCTCGCGAAGCCGACCAGCGTGCCCGATTCGTCGACCGCGCCGACGACCGGAAAACCGCTGGCGCGCTTCGTCGCGAACCACGTGACCATCGCTTCGGGCGGGCGCGGCCGGTAGTCGTACAGCGCGGTCGAGTTCACGATCGCATCGTTCAGGATCTCGAGGATGGCCGCGGCATGCTCGGCCTCGCTGCAATCGATCAGGCACACGTCGTCACGCTGTTTCGGGGAATTCATACGGGCTCCTGCGCCTGGCGGCTTTGAACGGACGACACACTCCGCGCGCCGGCGGCGGCGGGAACATCGCAGATCGCGACGACATAGCGCGCGGCCTGCGATGACGGGTTGCTGAAAATCAGCGGCTGATCGAGGCGCATGGCCAGACAGTCGCCGGCGTGAAGTTCGTGAAGCTGGTCGCCCAACGTGACGTCGACGCGTCCGTGGACGACCCACACCTGTTGATGCAGTGCGCTTTCGCGCCCGCCGGAGTCGTACGCGACGCGCGCGCCGGGCGGGAAATCGACCTCGACGAGCTGGATCGGCGACGGCCAGCCGGGCGGCGACAGATTGCGCCGCACGTAACCGGACGCCGGATCGCGCCATTCCGCCTGCTGCGCGCGCCGCACCAGCGGGTGCGCGGGCGCGTCGTCGCGATCGCCGCCGAACAGTCCCGCCAGCGACACGCCGAGACCCGCCGCGAGCTTGTCGAGCACGACGGCCGTCGGGCTCGCCGACGCACGCTCGATGAGCGAGATCATCGAGCGGCTGACACCGGAACGCGCGGCGAGTGCATCGAGCGTGTAGCCTCGTAGCGTGCGCAAGTCGCGCACGCGCCGGGCGATGCGTTCGTTGATGCCGGTGTCGTCGACGGGCGGGCGCGTGGATTCCTTCATGATGGATTTATTGTCCAGCAAGCTGGAATTCGATGTCAACGGGGTTTCGATGGAATTCCGGCGTTCCCGGCTAGGCGATGCTCCGGAGACCGAACGCTTGCTCGTCGGCCGGTGCGAGCGTAATATACGAAACGACTACATTTCGTTTAATTAGAGACATATGGGAATCATCAAGATATCCGAGCACATGCACGAACGGCTGCGCTCGACCAGTACCGCGCTGAGCCGTTCGATCAATGCGCAGGCGGAACACTGGCTGCGCGTCGGGATGCTGTCGGAACTCAATCCGTCGCTGTCCTACGGCGATATCTGCCGAATGCTGATCGAGATCGAAGCGCGCGGCGGCGATGCGGGCCCGACCGAGTCGGTGGCGCGCGACATCGAGCAGGTGGCGTAATGGCGAAGCGAGAAATCCCGATCCGCGGCGCCGCGGAAATCGACAAGTCGCGCGAGGCCGCGAAGCTCGCGTCCCGGGTGCTGACGATGATCACCGAGCACGTGAAGCCGGGCGTCACCACGGACGAACTGGACGCGCGCTGCCGCGAATACATCGTCGACGAACTCGGCGCGATCCCGGCGAACATCGGCTATCACGGTTATCCGAAAACCCTGTGCACGTCGGTCAACCACGTGGTCTGTCACGGTATTCCGTCGTCGCGGCCGATGCGCGACGGTGACATCGTGAATCTCGACATCGCGGTGATCAAGGACGGCTGGTTCGGCGACACGAGCCGCATGTACTTCGTCGGCGAGCCGGGTGAACTGGCGCGGCGTCTCGTCGCGACGACCTACGAGGCGATGCATGCGGGCATCCGCGCGGTGCGTCCGGGCGCGACGCTCGGCGACGTCGGCTATGCGATCCAGCAGGTCGCGCATCGCGAGGGGTTCAGCGTGGTTCGCGAGTACTGCGGGCACGGGATCGGCGACGTGTACCACGACGAGCCGCAGGTGCTGCACTATGGCCGCCCGGGCACCGGCGTGCCGCTGCGGCCGGGGATGATCTTCACGATCGAGCCGATGCTGAATGCGGGCAAGCGCGACACGCACGTGCTGGCGGACGGCTGGACAGTCGTCACGAAGGACCATTCGCTGTCCGCGCAGTGGGAGCACATGGTCGTGGTGACGGAGCAGGGCTTCGAGATCCTGTCGGACGACGTGAAGCCGCCGGCGTTCGTGGCGCTCTCCGGCACGCACGCGGCCTGACGCGGGGCAACCCGCACGTTGGGTGCAATGGAAACGGGCCCCGTCGTGGGGCCCGTGTCATCGGTAGTCGCGCGGGACGGTCGAGAAGGCTACCGCTTCCACCGCGGCGACCGGCTGCGTCACGCTGTGAACGCCGCTTAACCGCGCGCCTTCTGCCACGCGTGTTCGACGAACACGCGGCACAGCGCTTCCATCCCGTTGCGGTCCTCGTCGTCAAAACGTGCGGCAACGGGGCTGTCTACGTCCCACACGCCGATCAGCGTGCCATCGGCGGCCACCAGCGGCACGACGATTTCCGATTCCGACGCGGCATCGCAGGCGATATGGCCCGGGAATTCGTGCACGTCGCGCACGACCTGCGTCTCGCGGGTCTGCGCGGCCGTGCCGCACACGCCCTTGCCGAGCGCGATCCGCACGCACGCGGGCTTGCCCTGGAACGGGCCGACCACGAGTTCCGATCCGTCGAAGAAATAGAAGCCGGCCCAGTTCAGGCGGTCGAGCGAGTGATAGACGAGCGCGGAGAAGTTCGCGGCGTTCGCGGTCAGGTCGCGTTCCGATTCGACGAGCGCGCGTGCCTGCTCGACGAGCGTCGCATAGAGTTCGGCCTTGGAGGCGTGAGGGTCGTTGGACAGCGTGAACATGGCTGAAATGCGATAAGGGTGGTGAACGGCGGGATTGTGAAAAGCGCGATGCGCGTCCCGCAGTCTACGGCACGCGCGGCCCGTCTGCAGCGTCCGGTTCACGCAGCGCGATGCCGAACGCGCCGCGCAGTACGCGACGCCGCTCAATCCGGTGCGAGTTCGGCGAACCGTTCGGTCAGGAAGTCGAGCAATGCGCGCACCGCGGGCAACAGCCCGCGCCGCGACGCGAACACCGCGTGCACGATCTCGCGCCGCGGCGCCCAGTTCGGCAGCACGGTCACCAGTTCGCCGCGGGCGACTTCGTCGCGCACCATCATCGTTGGCAGCTGCACGACGCCGACACCCGCGACGGCCGCCGCGCGCAGCGCGAGCATGCCGCCCGTCACGAGGCGCGGCTGGTGGTGGATTTCCGCCTGCGCGCCGTCGGGGCCGCGCAGCCGCCATACGTGCGTGGCCTGCGGCACGCCGTGATCGAGGCTCGGCAGGCGGGTCAGGTCGGCGGGGACGGCCGGCGTGCCAAGCTCGCGCAGCAACGCGGGGCTCGCGACGAGGCACTGGCCGCGCTCGGCCAGCACGCGCAGCGCGAGATCGCTGTCCTCGAGCGGCGGCGGGCGCACGCGGATCGCGACGTCGATCCCTTCGCCGACCACGTCGACGCGCCGGTTGGTCGCCTCCAGGTGAATCTCGACGCGCGGGCACGCGGCCATGAACGCGGCGATCATCGTGCCGACCAGCGAATCGAGCAGCACGACCGGGCAACTCACGCGCACGATGCCGCGTGGCTCCTCGTGCAACAGCGCGATCGCTTCGTCGGCGGCGTCCGCTTCGACGAGCATCGCGCGACAGTGCGCGTAGTAGGTCTGACCGACGTCGGTGACGGTGAAACGGCGCGTCGAGCGCTGGATCAGCCGCATCCCGAGCCGCGCCTCGAGCAGCGCGATGCGGCGGCTCAGCTTCGATTTCGGCAGGTTGAGCGCGCGCCCGGCCGGCGCGAAGCCGCCGTGCTCGACCACCTGCACGAAGTAATAGAGATCGTTCAGATCCCGTTCTTGATCGTTCATCAAATAGAACACTGAGTGCGATTTTCGCAGTCTACCGGACCGATCGTTCCATCTCTATATTCGTACCCAGGATGCGAAGCACGTGTTTCGCCGCAATTCGGAGAAGGCAAATGAAGAAGATCCAGGGTGTTTACAGTGCGCCGCGTGGCCATTGGGTCGGCGACGGTTTCCCGGTGCGTTCGATGTTCAGCTATCAGTCTCACGCGGCGCACCTGAGCCCGTTTCTGCTGCTCGACTACGCGGGTCCCGCGAACTTCGAGCCGGCTTCGGCGCCGCGCGGGGTGGGTCAGCATCCGCACCGCGGGTTCGAAACCGTGACGATCGTCTATGACGGCGAAGTCGCTCACCGCGACTCGACCGGCGCGGGCGGCGTGATCGGCCCGGGCGACGTGCAGTGGATGACGGCCGGGAGCGGGATCCTCCATGAGGAATTCCACTCGGAGGCCTTCACGAAGCGCGGCGGTCCGCTCGAGATGGTCCAGCTGTGGGTGAACCTTCCCGCCGCCGACAAGATGGGCGCGCCCGGCTACCAGACGCTGCTGAACGCGGACATCCCGGTGGTCGAGCTGCCGGACGGTGCGGGGCGTGCGCGGATCATCGCGGGCGAACTCGACGGACGGCGCGGCCCGGCCCGCACGCACACGCCGATCGACGTGTGGGACGTGCGGCTCGCCGCCGGCGGCCGCGCACGGTTCCCGGTCGCCGAGGGGCGGACGCTCGCGGTGGTCGTGCTCCACGGTACGCTGCTGGTGAACGGCGAGACGGTTGCCCGCGAAGCGCAGTTCGTGCAGCTGAGCCGCGACGGCCGCGACGTCGAGATCGAAGCGAACGGCGACGCCAAGCTGTTGATTTTGAGCGGCGAGCCGATCGATGAGCCGGTCGTCGGCTACGGGCCGTTCGTGATGAACTCGCAAGAGGAAATCCGGACCGCGATCGACGATTTCAACAACGGCCGCTTCGGACAAATGCCGGCATGACGGACAGGCCCCGCGCACATTGCGGGGCCTTTTTTCATGCGCGGCAGGGCGCTCGCGTGCCGTGTGCGCTTCGAGGCATAATCGACGGTTGCCGCGCGCCGGCCGGCGCGCCCGAATCAGGACCGACCATGACCGCTTCCGCACCTGCCGCATCCCCGCGCGCCGACGATCTCGACTGGCGCTGGAAATCCTTCGACGCGCTCACGGCGCGTGAAGTCTATGCGATCCTCGACGCGCGCAGCGCCGTGTTCGTCGTCGAGCAGAACTGCGTGTATCGCGACATCGACGATGCGGACCAGGCCGCGTGGCATCTGGCCGCGTACGATCCGGCAGGCCGCCTCGCGGGCTACCTCCGCGTGCTGCTGCCGGATGCGCAGAACACCGACGTGCGCATCGGCCGCGTGCTCACGACCGCGCCGTTTCGCGGCGCGGGCCTCGGCAACGCGCTGATCTCGCGCGCGCTCGAGCACATCCGCGCGCAGTGGCCGGATACGCCGGTGAGCCTGCATGCGCAGGCCCACCTGCAGCACTTCTACGGGGCATTCGGCTTCACGCCGAACTCGGACGTGCACGACGAGGACGGCATCCCGCACGTGTGGATGACCAGCGCGCGCGCCTGAAGCGCGGCGCGCCGTGCCGTGCCGTGCCGTCAGTGGGCGGCGCGCGTCACCGACGGGCGCTCCGCGTGCCGGGCGCCAGCGCGCTCGTCGATCAGACGGCCGCGCGCGGACAGCCGCAGCCAGTGCCGCAGCGCGATCAGCGCGCCGATCACGCTCATCATCGAACCCGGAATCCACAGCAGCAAGCCGCCGATCTGCTGGTCACGCAGCGGGCTGAGCCACGTGAAGGCGCGTCCGCAGATCGAGTAGATCGGGTACAGCTCGTGCGGCGTGAAGAAGATCAGCGCGCCGAGCGCGATCTGCGGCGGGATCGCCGCGACGACGATCAGGATCCGGCGGCCCGGCGACAGCCGCGCGGGCGGGGCGGGACGCGGATCGACGACGAGCCACCAGAACAGCAGCCCGTCGATCACCATGCTCCAGTTCATCACGCGATACAGACGCCAGTCGAGCATCGCGACGAAGTGGATCGGCGACAGCAGCCAGAAATAGATCAGCCCGACGAACAGCACGACCGCGACGACCGGATGGAACACCACGTCGAGCGTCACGCGCACGGGCGCCCACGCGAGCGCGGGGCGCACGAAGCGCTGCCGCCAGCGAAACGGAATGCCCGCGCGGATCGCCGCGCCCGGGTACGCCAGTGCGATGAAGAACGGCCCGAGGTGATGCAGCACGAGGTGCTGCGCGCGGTGCAGGAAGAATTCGTGCTCGAAGAAGTAGTCGAGCCGCGTATGCAGCGCGATGTAGAGCGCCGTCAGCCCGAACCAGAACGAGAACTGCCGCAGCGGCGACACCTTCGCCTTCTTCACGCCGCGCGCGAACAGCACGGCGGCCGTCAGCACCGCGATGACCCCGGTCGGCGACGGTTCCCACGGATCGAGCCAGTACAGGACGTTCATCGCGCGCGCATCACTTCGCCTGGGCCGGCGACTTCACGGCGAACGGCGTGTCGACCGTTTCGCCGTCGGAGAACTTCAGGCGCAGGCGCACGGTGTCGCCGGGCTTGATCGCGTGCTTCGGTTCCTCGAGCATGAAGTGATAGCCGCCCGGCGCGATGTCGACCTTGCCGCGCGCGGGGATCGTCAGCTTGTCGACCATTTCCATCTTCTGCGTCGAGCCGTTCGACACGGTCTGGTGCAGCATCGCCATCCCGTAGTCGGGGCTGTCGACGTCGACGAGATCGACCGGCTTGTCGCCCGTGTTGACGAGCGTCACGTAGCCGCCCGCAGGCAGCTGGTTCGGCAGCCAGCGCACCCACGCGTTCTGCGCGATGATCGCGCCGGCGGCGTAGGCGTGCGCGCCGGTGCACAGTGCGGCGAGGAGGGCGAACGTCTTGAGGGTCGTCTTCATGTCGGAGTTCGGGAGGGGGAGGCAGTGTCGATGATCCGGCGCACATCGGCGGCGATGGCGTCGGGCGAATCGCGGTCGGTCGCGAGCAAACGCGCGCGACCGTTCGCGTCGAAGATGTAGACGGCCGAGCTGTGCGTGACTTCGTAGCCGCCGGACGGATCGCGTTTTTCCATCTGATACGCGACGCGATAGCGTTTCGCGAGCGATTCGATCTGGCCGTCGGTGCCGGTCAGCCCACGGGCGTGCGCGGCATCGAACGCGGCAACGTACGACTGCATCGCCTGCGGCGTGTCGCGCGCGGGATCGACCGAGACGAACAGGATGCGCACGTCGTTCGCCTGCGGGCCGAGCTTCGCGAGCACTTCCATCAGCCGCGCCATCGTTTCAGGGCAGACGTCCGGACAGTGCGTATAGCCGAAGTAGACGAGCGCGATGCGGCCGCGGAATGCGTTCGCGTCGATTGGATGGCCGTCGCCGCCGGTCAGCGTGAAGGACAGGTCGGGCAAGTGGCCCGTGACGTTGGTCAGGTGCCAGTTCGGCTCGTCGTGCGTGCAGGCGGCGAGCGCGACGGCGGCGGTCAGCGCCGCGGCCGTGCGGACGAAGCGGGTGAAACTGAGGCGGCGCCGGTGCGGCGCGGGACGGGCTGACGACATCCTGGGGCTCGATCGGACGGAACGGTCGTCGGCCGGCGCGGCGCCATGCGTCGCGCGGCCGGCGGTTGCCGACTGTAGCGCAATTCCCGCGCCCGCGTCCTTTCGAAACCCGTACGGCACGGGCGAGCGGGGCAATATGTCGCAGTTGGCGCGGACGGTGGCGCGAGGTCCGCCATGCGCCGGTTTCGCCCATCTCGGTACGCAGGCGCGGTAAGATGCGCACAATTCCATTCTCGCAGCGGCGGCCGCGCGTTTGCAGGCCGCTCCTCAGACCATCGAATCGATGCAATCCGTTCCGGCTTCCCTGTCCCTGACCGATACCGCGTTCTTTTTCGACTTCGACGGCACGCTCGTCGAGCTGGCGCCGACGCCCGACAGTATTCACGTGCCGCCGTCGCTGCTGACGCTGCTCGATGAACTGCGGCGCCGCTCGCATGGCGCGCTCGCCGTCGTGTCGGGTCGCGGCATCGACAACCTCGACGCGTTCCTGAACATGCCGGACCTGCCGATCGCCGGCCTGCACGGCGCCGAGCGTCGCGACGCGAACGGCGACACGCAGCGCATCGGCTTCAACGACGACCGCCTGCTGCGCATCGAGCGCGAACTCGCGTCCGTCGTCGAGCGTCATCCGGGCATGCTGCTCGAAATCAAGGGGGCGGCCGTCGCGCTGCACTACCGCAATGCGCCCGAGCGCGAGCCGGCCGCGCGCGAAGCGGCCGAGCGCCTCGTCGCCGAATATGCGGATGCGTATGTGCTGCAGCCGGGCAAGATGGTGTTCGAGATCAAGCCGAAGGGTGTCGACAAGGGGCGCGCGCTGGCCGCGTTCCTCGACGAGCCGCCGTTCGCGGGCCGCGTGCCGCTGTTCGCGGGCGACGACCTGACCGACGAGAAGGGCTTCGCGGTGGTCAACGCGCGGGGCGGTCTGTCGATCAAGGTCGGCGCGGGCGAAACGTCGGCCCGCATGCGGCTCGACTCGGTCGACGCGCTGCACGCGCAGATCGCCCGCTGGCTTGGCGCGGAGCAGCCGGGCGCATGAGCCGACTGATCATCGTTTCAAACCGCGTCGCCCCGATTTCGGAAGGCGAACCGGCGGCGGGCGGCCTCGCGATCGGTGTCTACGATGCGCTGAAGGAGACGGGCGGCATGTGGTTCGGCTGGAGCGGCGAAGTGGTCGCATCCGGTGCGCCGCAGATCCGCATCGAGGAGCGCGGCCCCGTGACGTTCGCGACCGTCGGGCTGTCGCGTCGCGATTACGACCAGTACTACCGCGGTTTCTCGAACGCGACGCTGTGGCCCGCATTCCATTACCGCGCTGACCTGATCCAGTACGACCGCCACGAGTTCGACGGCTACCGCCGCGTGAACGTCTGGCTCGCTCAGCAGCTCGTGCCGTTGTTGCAGGACGACGACGTGATCTGGGTGCACGACTATCACCTGATCCCGTTCGCGCGTGCGCTGCGTGAGGCCGGCGTGAAGAACCGCATCGGCTTTTTCCTGCACATCCCGTTTCCGGCCGCGCAGGTGCTCGTCAACGTGCCGCCGCATCGCGAGCTCGTCGAGTCGCTGTGCGCGTTCGATTTGCTCGGCTTCCAGACCGAGCCCGACCTGCGCGCGTTCTGCGACTACATCGAGTTCGAGGCGGGCGGCGAAGTCGCGCGCGAAGGGCATACGGTGCGCGTGAGCGCGTTCGGCAACACGCTGCGCGCGGCCGCCTATCCGATCGGCGTGTATCCGGACGAGATCGCGTCGCTCGCGCAGGCGGCCGAGAACGGCAAGGCCGTGCGCACGCTGGCGACGTCGCTGCGCGGGCGCCAGTTGATCATGAGCGTCGACCGGCTCGATTATTCGAAGGGGCTCGTCGAGCGGTTCCGCGCGTTCGAGAAACTGCTGGAGCACCAGACGTCGATTCGCAACCGCGTGTCGTTCCTGCAGATCGCGCCGTCGACGCGCGCCGACCTGCGCGCGTACCAGGACATCCGCCTGCAGCTCGAAGCGGAGTCGGGGCGCATCAACGGCCGCTACGCGGAACTCGACTGGGCGCCGATCCTCTACATTCACCGCCAGTACGACCGGCAGGTGCTGGCCGCGCTGTACCGGCTGGCGCGCGTGGGTTTCGTCACGCCGTTGCGCGACGGCATGAACCTCGTCGCGAAGGAGTACGTGTCCGCGCAGAATCCGGACGATCCGGGCGTGCTGGTGCTGTCGCGCTTCGCAGGCGCCGCGCGCGAGCTGACGGGCGCGCTGATCGTCAATCCGATCGACATCGACGGGATGGCCGATGCGCTGTCGCAGGCGCTGACGATGCCGCTCGCCGAGCGGCGCGCGCGTTATGCGGACATGATCGCGCAACTGCGCGAGAACAACGTGTCGGTGTGGCGCGACAACTTCCTGCGCGACCTGCAGCGCGTGTAGCCGGCGCCGCGCGATGCCATTAAAAAAAGCCGCCGTGCTTCGCACAGGCGGCTTTTTATCGGTTGCGTGCCGCGGCGTCAGGCCACGCGTTCGCCGGTCGGCGCGGTGCCGTCGGGCGCGTGATGGCGGCCGTGCTGCTTCGCGAGCAGGTCGCGGTACAGACCCGGACGGTTGCGCAGCACGTCGGGGCTGCCGTCGTCGATCACCTTGCCGTTGCTCATCACGATGATCCGATCGAAGTTGCGCAGCGTCGACAGCCGGTGCGCGATCGCGATCACCGTGCGGCCGACCATCAGGCGGTCGAGTGCGCTCTGGATCGCTTCCTCGGACGAGCTGTCGAGTGCGGACGTCGCTTCGTCGAGCAGCAGGATCGGCGCGTCCTTCAGGATCGCGCGCGCGATCGCGATGCGCTGGCGCTGGCCGCCCGACAGCTTGACGCCGCGGTCGCCGACGATCGTGTCATAGCCTTCCGGCATCGCTTCGATGAACTCCGCGCAGCGCGCGTCGCGCGCGGCGGCGAGCACTTCGTCGCGGGTCGCGTCGGGGCGGCCATAGGCGATGTTGTCGTAGATCGTCCGGTGCAGCAGCGAGATGTCCTGCGGCACGAGCGCGATCGCGTGGCGCAGGCTGTCCTGCGTGATCACCTTCACGTCCTGGCCGTCGACCTTCACGACGCCGTCCTGCGTGTCGTAGAAGCGCTGCAGCAGCGCGAGCACGGTCGACTTGCCGGCGCCCGACTTGCCGATCAGGCCGACGCGCTGGCCCGGCTCGATATGGAGGTCGAAGTGGTCGAGGATCGCGCGGCGGTGCGGATACGCGAACGTCACGCGCTCGAAGTCGACGCGCCCGCCGGTGGCCGCCAGCGGCTGCGCGTCGGAGCGGTCCGGCATCCCGTGCGGTTCGAGCAGCGTCTTCACGGCTTCGGACAGGCGCGCGACGTGCTGCGTGACGTCGACGAGCGCGACTGCGAGGTCGCGCGTGCCGTGCAGGATCGTGAAGCCGAGCGAGCTGACGAGCACGATGTCGCCCGACGTCGCGCGGCCCTGGTCCCACAGCCACAGCGCCCAGCCGAGCAGGCCGGCCGACAGCATCGCGGTGATCACCGCATGCAGCAGCCGCAGCTTCTCGAGATAGAACAGGCTCTGCTGGCGCGCGTCCATCTCCGCCTTGATCGTCGCGCTGAAGCGCTTCTGTTCGCGCAGCGTCATCCCGAACGCACGCACGAGCCCCATGTTGCCGATCACGTCGACGAGCTCGCCGTCGACCGCCGCGGCCTTGGCCGCGAATGCGTGGTGGCGCGCCGAGCCGCGCCCGGCCAGCTTGAACAGGATGATGGACAGCACGGCCGAGCAGCCGAGCAGGCCGGCGGCCATCAGCGGATTGACGACGATGATCATCAGGATCGCGCCCATCACCGCGATACACGGCGGCAGCACGTTCCACGCCATCGTGTTCTCCGACGTATAGACCGCGTTCGACGTGGCCGTGATGCGGCTTGCGAGCGTGCCCGGCTGCTTTTCCGAGTAGTAGGTCGGCGAATGGCCGATCAGGTACTGGAACAGGTCGCGTCGCAGGTCGCCGGTGACCGTGACGAACGTGTGCGCGGCGGCCCAGCCGCCGACCCGCCACAGCAGGTTGTCGGCCGCGATCAGCCCGACGAGCAGCGCGAACGCGCTCCACAGCGGGCCCGGATGATGGCGCCCGGTCGCCAGCACGTCGATCAGGTGCTTGATCGCATATTGCGAGCCGAGCGCGCAGCCGACGGCGGCCAGCACGCTGCAGAGCACGACGAGGTGGGCAACGGGATGCAGGCGGATGTAGCGGAACAGGAACGCGATCGGCCGGTGCGCGTAGCTCGAGAGCTTCGCGTTGTGGGCGTTGCGCTGGGCGGGGGTAAGAGATTCCAAAATATGCGTGCGGTGATTCGGTGATTGAGCGTTGCGGCTGGATCGCATGCCGGCGTGCGCCCGGACTGAATAATCCGGCATTGTAAACAAGGCCTGCGTCGCGCTGCGCGAATCTTGCCTTGGCCAGAGGCTCGCGATCGATTTTGAGATAAAATCCGACATCCCGTCTTGCTTTATGTGCCGGAATCACGCTGCCGGCACTCACGGGTGACAAGGATCGCCAAAAGGGCCTTCCACTCTAGAACGGACACCCGAGTCCGCGGGTTGCAAAGTGTTGCGCCTTTGTAACAAAGTAAAGTGTTTGAAATGTTGTGCGTCGTCTCGGGATTAACCCTAGATAATCGGCTCCGGGGTCGATTCCAGGTTTTTTGCGAACCCCTGTCAACGGGTCCTCGTTTCAAACGTTCTATGCCTGTCGCGTCGCCGACGCTCCTTGAGCAGCGCGGGTTCGACGCCCCGGCAGGCTGATTCGTCCGACCGTCGGACGAAATGCATCCAGCCCGGACCGCCGGCAGGTTGCCGACCCATACCTGGTTTTTAGCCGATTTTTTAGGAGTTACGCATGCGAATCGCCCAAATCGCTCCGTTGCACGAAGCAGTCCCCCCGAAGCTTTACGGTGGTACCGAGCGAGTGGTGTCCTATCTGACCGAAGCACTTGTCGAGATGGGGCATGACGTCACGCTCTTCGCGAGCGGCGATTCGCAAACCTCCGCCAAGCTCGAAGCGTGCTGGCCGCAGGCGCTGCGCCTCGACCCGACGATCCGCGACGTGATGGCCCCGCACATGCTGCTCCTCGAGCAGGTGCGCCGCCGCGCGGAAGAGTTCGACGTCCTGCACTGCCACATCGACTACTACCCGTTCTCGCTGTTCTCGCGCCAGCCGGTCCCGCATCTGACGACGATGCACGGCCGTCTCGACCTGCCGGAACTGCAGCCGATCTTCAACGCGTTCAGCGACGTGCCGGTCGTGTCGATCTCCGACAACCAGCGCATCCCGCTGCCGCAGGCAAACTGGCTGTCGACCGTGTACCACGGCCTGCCGGAAAACCTGCTGACGCCGATCCCGAACGTGAAGCCGAGCTATCTCGCGTTCCTCGGCCGCATCTCGCCGGAAAAGCGCGTCGACACCGCGATCCGCATCGCCGAGCAGGCCGGCCTGCCGATCAAGATCGCCGCGAAGCTCGACAAGGCTGACCGCGCGTACTACGAAGAGAAGATCAAGCCGCTGTTCGCGCTGCCGCACGTCGAGTATATCGGCGAAATCAGCGAGTCGGAAAAGACCGAATTCCTGGGCAACGCGCACGCGCTGCTGTTCCCGATCGACTGGCCGGAGCCGTTCGGCCTGGTGATGATCGAGGCGATGGCATGCGGCACGCCGGTGATCGCGTTCAAGCGCGGCTCGGTGCCGGAAGTGATCGACAACGGCGTGTCGGGCTTCGTCGTCGAAGACGAACTGTCGGCCGTCGCGGCGCTCAAGCGCCTCGATACGCTGCCGCGCGAGAAGGTGCGGGCCGCGTTCGAAGCGCGCTTCTCGTCGAAGGTAATGGCGCAGAATTACGTGAAGGGCTACGAGGAACTGCTGCGCCAGAAGCGCCGCACGGTGCTGCGCGAAGTCAACGCAAGCTGATGCCGGGCCGCCGGCCGCACTGCGGTTGAGGCCCTCATCGACGCCCCGCCCGGGACCCCGGCGGGGCGTTGTCACATCTGCGGCGCGGATCTGTTGTATTCTCGCCGCGCCCGACGCCGCGAACGGCCCCGGAAGGTGGCCGGCACGCCATCCGGCGATCTGTCCAGACGGTAATGTCCCTATAATGGCCGTGCCGTGAAATCCGGCCCCGCACGAACATCGAGAGGAGAGCAGTCTTGGCGAGAACGAAAACGACGCGCGCAGCGCCGGCCCCCGGCGCCGGCGTGATCTTCGCATTGCGCGCGATCGGTCTCGTGCTGTTCGCGCGCTGGCTGTTCTCGATGTCCCAGATGGGCTATCGCGCGTCGCTGTCGGCGATGGTGTCGTCGCCCTGGGCGTTCGTCTATCTCGTGCTGATCTTCCTGCTGCTCGCGCTGCCGGGCGCCGCCGCGCGTGCCGAGCGGCCGTTCCATCCGCTGCCGCAGTGGCTGCGCCAGGCGCTGCGGGTGTTCGCGCTGATCGGTTTCCTGTTTGCCGTCTGGTCGATCGGCGCGTTCGCGTGGGCGGCCGGCTGGCGTCCTGCGCTGCACGCGGTGACGGCAACCAACGGCTGGCTCGTCGCCGCGCCGGCGCTGTATGCGGCGATCGTGTGGATGTGCCGGCCGCGGCCGCTGTGGCGGACCAACGTGGCCGCGCGCCGTTTCGCGGTCGGCCGCTACGCGATCTCGCTCGATACGCTCACACGTACCGCGATCGTCTGGATGGAGAGCCGCAAGGTCGGCCAGTACGACGCGCGCGAACTGTCGGTGCGCTGGCCCGGCCAGGGTACGCCGGTAGCGGGCGAGCAGGGTGCGCAGCCGGCCGCCGTGCCGCCGCGTCGCGGCAGCCTGTTCCGGCGGCCGAAGGTCGAGCTGCTGTGGGATTCGCCGGCGGCCGTCGGCCATAACCGGCAGATCGTGATGCGCGCGCCGCTCGTGACCGAGGGCGACCGCGTCGCGGTGCTCGCGCTCGACGCGGCGCTCAAGCAGATCGTCTGACAAGGCCTGCGCGGCGCGCGGGCGACAAGGAGGCGCAATGATCGTCCGCTGGTTGCTGGCAGCCGTTCACCTGATGGCGTTCGGCGTCGCGTTCGCCGCGATCGCGGGGCGCAACCGCGCGCTGCGCCGGGTCATCGCGTCGGCGCAGGCCGCCGACCTGCCCGGCGTGTTCAAGGCCGATGCGGCCTGGGGATTGTCCGCGCTGGTGCTGATCGCGACGGGGCTCACGCGCGCATTCGGCGGCTTCGAGAAAGGCGCCGCATATTACCTTCACGAGCCACTCTTTCACCTCAAGATGACCGCGCTCGTGCTGATCCTGCTGCTCGAGGTCGTGCCGATGCTCGGGCTGATCCGCTGGCGCACCGCCGCGCGGCGGCAGCAGATGCCGGATTTCGGCCGCGCACGGACCTATGTGCGGATCGGCCACTGGCAGGCCGCGCTCGTGATGGTGATCGTGTTTGCCGCGTCGGGGATGGCGCGGGGAATCTGGGCAGCCGGGCAGCTTTGACCGGCTGATAGCGCTGGTTGCCGTTGCCGGGCCCGGTTCTATCGCGACCGGCGGGCCGTGGCCGCCCGAATTCCGATTCCGTTTCATGCCGGCAGGCTTTTCCCGCCCGGCGCCCGCCGATGCGCGGGCGAACTGACGCATTTCCTTCTGACCGGGCGGACCCGCCGCCCGGTTCGTCCCGCGCTCAGCGCACGAGGCAGGGGCGCTTGTTGTTGAACGTCCACCCCGAAATCAGATACTGCATCGCCGCCGCATCGTCGCGCGCGCCGAGCCCGTGCTGTTTGTACAGCTCGTGCGCGACCGCGACCGCATCCATGTCGATGTCGATGCCGAGGCCCGGCCGCTTCGGCACTTCCACGAGCCCGTTCTCGATCTTCAGCGGTTCGCGCGTCAGCCGTTCGCCGTCCTGCCAGATCCAGTGCGTGTCGATCGCGGTGACTTGCCCGGGCGCCGCGGCCGCGACGTGCGTGAACATCGCGAGCGACACGTCGAAGTGGTTGTTCGAATGCGAACCCCACGTGAGGCCCCAGTCGCGGCACATCTGCGCGACGCGCACCGAGCCCTGCATCGTCCAGAAGTGCGGGTCGGCGAGCGGGATGTCGACGGCCTGCAACTGCACCGCGTGGCCCATCTGGCGCCAGTCGGTCGCGATCATGTTGGTGGCCGTCGGCAGCCCGGTCGAGCGGCGGAATTCGGCCATCACCTCGCGGCCCGAGTAGCCGTTCTCCGCGCCGCACGGATCTTCCGCATAGGCGAGCACGTGGTGCAGGTCGCGGCACAGCCGCACCGCCTCGTCGAGCGACCACGCGCCGTTCGGATCGAGCGTCACGCGCGCTTCGGGGAAACGCTCGGCCAGCGCCGTCACCGCTTCGATCTCGCGCGCGCCTTCGAACACGCCGCCCTTCAGCTTGAAGTCGTTGAAACCGTAGCGCGCGTGCGCGGCTTCGGCGAGGCGCACGACCGCCTCGGGCGTCAGCGCGGCCTCGTCGCGCACGCGGGTCCAGTCGTCGGTCGCGCCGCGGCCGTCGCGATAGGGCAGCGCGGTCTTGCTGCGGTCGCCGACGTAGAACAGGTAGCCGAGCATCTCGACGCGCTCGCGCTGCTGCCCTTCGCCGAGCAGCGCGGCCACGGGCACGCCGAGATGCTGGCCGAGCAGGTCGAGCAGCGCGGCTTCGAGCGCGGTGACCGCGTGGATCGTGGTGCGCAGGTCGAACGTCTGCAGGCCGCGGCCGCTCACGTCGCGATCGGCAAAGGTGCGCCGCACGTCGTTGAGCACCGCGTGGTAGTTGCCGACCGGCTGGCCGACGACGAGCGCACGCGCATCTTCGAGCGTGCGGCGGATGCTTTCGCCGCCCGGCACTTCGCCGACGCCGGTCCGGCCCGCGCTGTCCTTCAGGATCACGAGGTTGCGGGTGAAGAACGGACCGTGCGCGCCGCTCAGGTTGAGCAGCATGCTGTCGTGGCCGGCGACCGGAATGGCTTGCAGCTCGACGATGCGCGGCGTGTCGTGGGAAGGCGAGGCAGTGACGGCGTTCATGGCGGCGATGGCAAAAGAGTGGGCGATGCCGTGCGGCAAAATCTTTGCCGCGCGCGGCGGGAGGTGCGATCATTCGACAACCGACGTGCGCGGCGCGCAAGCCCCCGCACGTCGACAGCAACCCGAACGGGCGGGAGCGACCAGCTCGATGCCGATATCGCGCAGAAGCGCGAAGGTCGGCCGATCGCGAACCACGGGACCGGGCAGGCGCCGATGTGCGTGCCTTGGTCAACAGGAGATCCGTGTCGTGATCATCAGTCGTCGGATGACTTGTGACGCAGTATAATGAATCATCGGCGTTCGCTCAAACCCCGCGTAAACCCTCGGCCCACATTACGATCATTCAAAAAGGAACCGGCCTCATGTCCGTGCCCACGCTTCCCGCAGCGCCGCGCCGTCGCGCACGCAGCCTCGCACAAGATGTCGTCGACGCGCTGACCGCGCAGATCGAAAACGGCACGCTGCGTCCCGGCGACAAGCTGCCGACCGAAACCGAAGTCATGGCGGCGCAGGGCGTCAGCCGCACGGTCGTGCGCGAAGCGATCTCGCGGATGCAGGCGAGCCACCTCATCGAGACGCGCCACGGCATCGGCAGCTTCGTGCTCGAACCGTCGCGCCGCCAGGCGCTCGGCATCGATCCCGCGACCATCATGACGCTGCGCGACGTGCTCGCGGTGCTCGAGCTGCGCATCAGCCTTGAAAGCGAATGCGCGAGCCTCGCCGCGCAGCGCGCGAACGACACCGACCTCGCCGCGCTGCGGCGTGCGCTCGACGCGATCGCGTCGGGGGCGGGTGGCGGGCGCGACACGGCGCAGCTCGACTTCAACTTCCACCTGCAGATTGCGCAGTCCACCGGCAACCGCTACTTCGTCGACATCATGACGCAGCTCGGCGCGTCGATCATCCCGCGCACGCGCGTGAATTCGGCGCGCTTCGCCGGCGACGACCTCGAGCGCTATGTCGGCCGGCTCAATCACGAGCACGAGGACATCTACGAGGCGATTGCGCGTCACGATCCGGAAGCCGCGCGCGCCGCGATGCGCACGCACCTGACCAACAGCCGCGAGCGGCTGCGCCGCGCGCACGAGGCGGCCGAGGCGGAACGCGACACGCAGGCCAGCTGACGCGACGCCGCCTGCACGGCCCGCGCGTCGCGACGGGCCGTGGCGGCTCGCCTTAATATCAGACATCGTATGAGGTCGGCGCAATTACGCCGATCGTTTCGCGGCCGCAGCACCTTCGCCTGTTCCCGCATCGTTTGAAGGGTGGCCGGGCGGCGTTCCCACCGCCCGTCACGCCCGGGCGGCCTGGCTACCCAGGTCGCCCGTCCGGTCCGATCAGCCCCCCTTCGTCACGATCGTCTTCCACGCGCCGTTCTTCACCTGGTACAGCGTCGACATCCCGCTCTTCAGCGAGCCGTCGTTCGCGAACGAGATCCGGCCGGTGATGCCCTCGAAGTCGATCTTCTTCAGCGCCGGACGGTAGACCTTCGGATCGGTCGAGTTGGCGGCCTGCATCGCCTTGATCGCGGCCCAGGTCGCGTCGTAGCCGAACTGCGCGTACGACAGCACGTCGACGCCGAAGCGCTTCTTGAACCGCTGCTCGAAATCCTTGCCCTGCGGCAGTTCGTCCAGCGGACGCCCGTACTCCCACGCCATCGCGCCTTCCGCGGCCGGGCCGGCGATCTTGATGAACTCGTTGTCCTTCACGCCGCCGCCGCCGACGAACTTCGCGTTCAGCCCGAGCTGGCGCATCTGCTTGACGAAGTTCGCGGCGAGCGAATCGAGGCCGCCGAAGAAGATCAGGTCGGGGTTCTTGCCTTTCAGGCTCGTGATTTGCGCACGGAAATCGACCGCCTGGTTGCTGGTGAACTCGCGGCCGATGATGTTGCCGCCGGCCGCCTTCACGGCCTTCTCGAACTCGTCCGCCTCGCCCTGGCCGAACGCGGTGCGGTCGTCGATGATCGCGATGCGCTTCGCCTTGGTCACGTCGACCGCGTACTTGCCCGCGTTGCCGGCGTTCTGGCCGTCGGTCGCGATCACCATGAACATGTTCGCGAGCCCGCGCGACGTGAGCGTCGGGTTGGTCGCGGCCGGATCGATCACCGGGATGCCGGCCTTGTCGTAGACCACCGACGCCGGAATCGTCGTCCCGGAGTTGAAGTGGCCGACCACCACCGACACGTTCTGGTCGATGAGCGCCTGCGCGGCCTGCACGCCGATGCGCGGGTCGGCCTGGTCGTCCTGCACGATGAGGTTGAAGTGCGCGGGCTTGCCGGCGATCTGTATCTTCTGCGCGGCGGCATCGTCGAGCGCGAGCTGCACGCCGTTCTGAAGATCCTTGCCGTAGCCGGCGTTCACGCCTGTGAGCGGCGCGGCGAAGCCGACCTTCACGTCGGTCGCGTCGGCGGCCCGGGCGGCCTGTTGCGAGAGGAGGGCAAAGGCGGAGATGACCGATACCGACAACAGGGAATGACGGAATTTCATGTTCGTTCCTCTTGTTCTACACCAGCGGGTGGATACCGCACGCAGCCGGCGGGCCGGACGCGTGCGACGGGTGGGCGGTTCGACCGCTTCTCGGAATCGGGCGGGGAGGTCGGCATGCTGATGATTCCCGGAAGAATCTCCCGTCAGGCTCGGCGAGGAGCCCCGATCGTATCGATATATAGGTCGCCGATATGCACGGGTCTTGGCAATTTGCCGCGCATTCGATGCGGATTTGCGCATAGCTTCCGCGCGTGCGCGGGCGGCCGGTATCGGGAGTTTCCCGCCACGAACGGACGGGAGGCAGGATGGGCGGCGCAGCCCCGGTGGGGCCGCGCCGCGTTCGACGTCGTCAGTCGGACAGGGCGTCCGATGCGGCTTCGGCGTCGTCGTGCGACGCGTTCGTGCGGATGGCCGGGTCGCTCGTGCTCGGGCGGCCGGTTTCGACGTGGCCCGCGAAGCGGCGCAGGAAGCCGAGCGGACGGCCGTCGCTGACGGTCAGGTCGTACCAGCCGTGACTGCCGCGCAGATCCCAGTAGTCGTCGACGTGCGCGCCCGGTGCGAGGTCGAACGTGCGCGCGCGGCCGTGGCCGTACGCGTTCGTCACCTTGAGCTGCACGGCCTTGTGGCCGCGGTTCATCAGGCGCAGCGTGATGTTGCCGTTCGCGACGTCGTAGCCGTAGATCACCTCGGGGTTCACGTTCGCGCTGCCGACGCCGGTCGCGAACGGGCCGCGGAAATGGCAGTAGAAGCCATTCGGGCCGTACACGTCGAGGTCGTACAGGCCGAGCGACGCCGCGGCGCTCCACGTATCGGCGACTCGCTTGCCGGCTTCGACCGTGTACGCCCACGGGCCGTCGAGGCGGTTGCGCGACTGCACCTGGAATGCCGCGCCCGCGCGGCCGGTGTTCGCGAAGGTCAGCCGGAACAGGCCGTTCGCGGCTTCGACGCGGCCGTGCACGAACAGCTCGTACGGCAGTGCGCGTGCCGGACGCAGCCCGGCCTCCTGTTTCGGCAGCTTCTGCAGCACCGGCGGCACCGGGATGTAGTCGGGGTGGCGCACGCGGTCGGGCGGCGCATAGCCGCTCGTGTCGGGCAGCGTCGGCCATGCGGCGTCGGCGGTCGCGAATTCGAACGCCGACGTCAGGTCGCCGCACACCGCGCGGCGCCACGGCGACACGTTGGCGGCCGTCACCGGATACTGCGCGCCGAAGCGCGCTTCGATGAATTGCAGCAGCGACGTGTGATCGAAGGTCTGCGAGCAGACCCAGCCGCCCTTGGTCCACGGCGACACGACCAGCATCGGCACGCGCGGCCCGAGCCCGTACGGGCCGGCCATGTGCGACGCGTCGCCGGCGAACACCTCGTTGGTCGTTGCGACCGTCGACAGCCCGTTGTCGCGTGACTGCGGCGCGAACGGCGGCGGCACGTGGTCGAAGAAGCCGTCATTCTCGTCGTAGGTGATGAAGAGTGCGGTCTTGCTCCACACGTCCGGATTCGACACGAGCACCTTCAGCACCTGCTCGATGTACCACGCGCCGTAGTTGGCCGGCCAGTTCGGGTGTTCCGAGTACGCTTCCGGCGCGCAGATCCACGATACCTGCGGCAATGTGCCGTTCTTCACGTCCTGCTGCAGCACGTCGAACAGCGTACCGCCGGCGCTGATGTTGGTGCCGGTGCGCGCCTTGTCGTACAGCGGCGTGCCGGGCAGCGCGCTGCGGTACTGGTTGAAGTAGAGCAGCGCGTTGTCGCCGTAGTTGCCGATGTACGGGTTCTGCGTCCAGCCCCACGAGCCGTTTGCGTCGAGCCCGGTGCCGACGTCCTGGTAGATCTTCCACGACACGCCGGCCTGCTCGAGCACTTCCGGATAGGTCTTCCAGCCGTAGCCCGTTTCCTCGTTGCCGAGCACCGGGCCGCCGCCCGTGCCGTCGTTGCCGACGTAGCCGGTCCACATGTAGTAGCGGTTCGGGTCGGTCGAACTCGGGATCGCGCAGTGGTACGCGTCGCAGATCGTGAATGCGTCGGCGAGCTGGTAGTGGAACGGGATGTCGTCGCGCTTCAGGTACGCCATCGTCGTGGTGCCCTTGTTCGGCACCCACTGGTCGTAGCGGCCCTTGTTCCACGCGGCGTGCATGTCCTGCCAGCCGTGCGGCAGGTCCTGCAGGAACTGCAGGCCGAGCTTGTCCGCGCCCGGGTGAAACGGCAGCAGCTCGGCCGGGCCGACCGGCTGATGGAACACCGACTTGCCGTTCGCGAGGCGCAGCGGGCGAGGATCGCCGAAGCCGCGCACGCCGCGCATCGTGCCGAAGTAGTGGTCGAACGAGCGGTTCTCCTGCATCAGGATCACGATGTGTTCGATATCGCGGATGGTACCGGTACGGCGGTTCGCCGGAATCGCAAGCGCATCGCGGATCACGGGCGGGAACAGGTTCAGCGCGGCGGCGCCGGCAGTGCCGGCGGCGACGCGCAGGAAGTCACGACGGTTCGATCGGGTCATGGTCGTTATCGTGCGTAAAGGAGGGGAGCCGATTGGCGGGACATGCGGGAAAAGTCGGCGCGTCCGGGCGCAGGATGCGGCTGCGCTGGTCGTGCCCTCGCGAGCATAGCGAAAAATCGGTGTCATTCATGTGAAGTCCGAAAACGTTTGCACGCGCGGACCGGACAGGACCTGGACGGCATTGCGCCGGTGATCGAACTGTGGGGGAGAGGCGAGGGCGGCAGCGCGCGCGGCACGCCGGAGAAGCGGGAGATACCGGGGGATTCGGGGGGATTCGGAGGATTCAGGGCCGATGCGGGCGCATCACGCGTCAGTCACCCACGCGCCGAACCATTCACTCGGGCGCGCGATTTCGTCCTGCGCGGCGACGAGTTCGAGCTCGTAGCGGCGCGCGTCGTAGGTCGCCTTCACGACCGCGTGCACGGCCGCGAGCGTGTGCTCGAACGCGGCGCGCACCGAGTCGCCACGCAGCCGGCGCGCGACGAAAATGGCGCTGGTGAGATCGCCGACGCCGACCGGATGGCGCGGAAACGCATACAGCGGGCGCTGGCCGATCCACGCTTCGGTTTCGGTGACGGCGAGCATGTTGAAGCGGTCGGCCGGGCTGTTGCGGTCGTGCAGGTGCTTGACGAGGACGATCTTCGGCCCGCGGCGGATCAGCGCGCGGCAGGCGTCGACGGCTTCGGCGACGGTCTCGATGCGTCGCCCGGCGAGCTTCTGCAGCTCGGTGTGGTTCGGCGACATGCCGTCCGCGAGCGCCGGCATCTCCTGGACGATGAATTCCTCGACGCCGGGTTCGGGCCGCACGCCGCCCGTCTGGCCCATCGCCGGATCGCAGAAGTACCACGCGTTCGGGTTCATCGCCTTCACCGTGCGCACGATCTCGACCGTCGCGCGCGCCTGCGGCGGCGAGCCGACGAAGCCGGACAGCACCGCGTCGCAGCGCTTGAGCGCGCCGATCGCGGCGACACCGTCGACGAGTTGCTCCATCTTCGCCGCGTCGATCGCGCTGCCGGCCCAGTGGCCGTACTGCATGTGATTCGACAGCTGGACGGTGTTGAGCGGCCAGACGTTGACGCCGAGGCGCTGCATCGGGAACACGGCCGCGCTGTTGCCGGCGTGTCCGTAGATCACGTGCGACTGAATGCTGAGGACGTTTTTCATGAGTGTTCGCCTGCAGGCGTTTCAGGGTCACGACACACGATACCCGAGTTCGTCGCGCGCGCGGAAGTCGCACGGCCATCGAGTGTTGCGCGCCGTCGTCAGCACGACCGCGTAGAATCGCGGGGCGCGAAGCCGCCCGGTTGCGCGCGTGCATTTCCCCTTACCGTGATCGCCATGCTCTCGATTTGCAAGATGTTGTCCCTCGCGCGCGCCGCCGTGCTCGGCGCCGGCGTCGCCGCGGCATGCGCGACCTCGGCCGTTGCCGCCGCTCCGGCGCCGGCCGGCAACGACGGGCCCGCGTACGGCCCCCGCCTGGAAGGTTTCGCCTATCCGGAGCCGGTGCACCGCTACGCGTTCGTGTCGCAGCGCGAAACCCTCGAGATGATGTACATGGACGTGCAGCCGGCGCACCCGAACGGCCGCACAGTCGTGCTGCTGCATGGGAAGAACTTCTGCGCGGCGACCTGGGAGGACACGATCGGCGTGCTGAGCCGCGCCGGCTACCGCGTGATCGCGCCGGACCAGATCGGCTTCTGCAAGTCGTCGAAGCCCGAACGCTACCAATACAGCTTCCAGCAGCTCGCGCGCAATACGCATGCGCTGCTCGAGTCGATCGGCGTGAAATCGGCGACGATCGTCGGCCATTCGACGGGTGGAATGCTCGCGATGCGCTATGCGTTGATGTATCCGAAGGCGACCGACCAGCTCGTGCTGGTGAACCCGATCGGCCTCGAGGACTGGAAGGCGCTCGGCGTGCCGCCGCTGCCGGTCGACTACTGGTATGCGCGCGAACAGAAGACGAACGCCGACGGGATCCGCCGCTACGAGCAGGCGACCTACTACGCGGGCAAGTGGTCGCCGTCGTACGAGCGCTGGGTGCAGATGCTCGCCGGCATGTATCGCGGCCCGGGCCGCGACGCGGTCGCGTGGAACTCGGCGCTGATCTACGACATGATCCTCACCCAGCCGGTGGTCTACGAACTCGGCGCGATCCGCGTGCCGACGCTGCTGCTAATCGGCGACAAGGACACGACCGCGATCGGCAAGGAGGTGGCACCGCCCGACGTGCACGCGAAGCTCGGCCATTACCCGGAACTCGCGAAGCGTACGCAGGCGGCGATCCCCGGCGCGCAGCTCGTCGAATTCCCGGCGCTCGGCCACGCGCCGCAGATCCAGGATCCGGACGCGTTCCACAAGGCGCTGCTCGACGGGCTGGAGGCGGTGCACCCGTCGTGACGTGACGGCGGGCGCACGCGCCGGCGGCCGCGCCCGTCCGGTCAGCGGGTTTCGTTCGCGAGTTCGTCGCGGATCTGCGCCGCCAGCTCGAACGAGCGCACCCGCGCGGCGTGATCGTAGATCTGCGCGGTGATGATCACCTCGTCCGCACCCGTCTGGGCAATCCGGTCGCGCAGCTTGTCACGCACCGTGTCGCGCGAGCCGACGGCCGCGAACGACAGCGCGTGCGCGACGTTCGCGAGTTCGAATTCACTCGCCTCGAGCGCGTCGACGGGCGGCGGCAGCTTGCCCGGCGTGCCGCGGCGCAGGTTGATGAACTGCTGCTGCAGCGACGTGAAGAGGCGCCGCGCCTCGTCGTCGGTATCGGCCGCGAACACGTTGATGCCGACCATCGCATGCGGCTTCGGCCACGCGGCCGACGGCCGGTACTGCGCGCGATAGAGTTCGAGCGCGCGCATCAGGTAGTCCGGCGCGAAGTGCGACGCGAACGCGAACGGCAGCCCGAGCATCGCGGCGAGCTGCGCGCTGAACAGACTCGAACCCAGCAGCCACACGGGCACGTCCAGCCCCGCGCCGGGCACCGCGCGCACGCGCTGGCCGGGCACCGGTTCCGCGAAGTAGCGCTGCAGCTCGGCGACGTCGTCCGGAAACGAGTCGGCGCTGCCGATCAGGTCGCGGCGCAGCGCGCGCGACGTGGTCTGGTCGGTGCCGGGCGCACGGCCGAGGCCGAGGTCGATGCGCCCCGGATACAGCGACGCGAGCGTGCCGAACTGTTCGGCGATCACGAGCGGCGCATGGTTCGGCAGCATGATCCCGCCCGAGCCGACGCGGATCGTCTTCGTCGCGCCCGCGACATGACCGATCACGACAGCGGTCGCCGCGCTCGCGATGCCGGGCATGTTGTGATGTTCGGCGAGCCAGTAGCGCCGGTAACCGAGGCGCTCCGCGTGCTGCGCGAGATCGACGGTATTGCGGAAGGCCTGCGCGGCGTCCGCGCCGGCAGGAATGGGGGCGAGATCAAGTACGGAAAACGGAATCATCGGTGGCCTTCTAAAGGGAGGGGCGCGGTGATGCGCATGCGCAACAGATGTCGACGATTTTGCCAAAGGGTTCCGGAACGCGCTGGCGACGCACGGATACCCATGCGCCTTTCAGGGGTGCAAGCTTGTGTCGGGTGGTATGTCGTGATCGTTGCAAAAATCAATCTAATCCCCAAATAATTACTAATCTTTACGGGGATTGGACATGTCTTCGCACCGACATACAAATTTCCACGAAACGTTTGATTTTGAAGACTGCAATACGCCTGCAAAGTGCTTACGCTAGCGTGAACGTAGTGGCACCAGAATGGTTTCCCGGCCGTACAGCTTTGCCGAAATCGCACTAGTCCGTTTCGCGTGCCGTCCGAGCGCGGGCTGGCTTGGACTGCTAAAATCCGGCGCCTGTCCATGTTGTGCCGATGATCGCCATTCGAATCTTCCCGCATCCCGTCCGGGCATCGCGCGGAGATGTG
Source organism: Burkholderia sp. B21-005 (assembly GCF_020843965.1). Lineage (NCBI taxonomy): Bacteria > Pseudomonadati > Pseudomonadota > Betaproteobacteria > Burkholderiales > Burkholderiaceae > Burkholderia > Burkholderia sp. B21-005. The sequence goes on from NZ_CP086301.1 coordinate 1,153,862, forward strand.
CCACGCGAAGCCGGGGCCGGTCGCTTTCGGGGAATGGGCCGAGCCTCCCCATTACACAGACGCTGCTGGAACAAGGAGTCGGGTCGTGCCCGCGTTCGTTGCTGTCGGAATACCCAATCACGTTCAACCAGGTTCGATCGATCGGCAGGGCGCCCGCGTCGCCGGGGGGCGTCGCGCATGACGCCGACCGTCACGCTGCTCGACTGGCTCCTGCTCGTGTTCACGCTGGCCGCGTGCGGCTACGCGCTCGCCGCGGCCTTCGCGCCGCGCCCGCGCACGCCGCGCACCGCCGCGCGCGATGGCTTCGAGCCCGTCAGCGTGCTCAAGCCGCTGTGCGGCGCCGAGCCGCACCTGTACGAGAACCTCGCGACGTTCTGCGAGCAGCGCCACCCGCGCCATGAAGTGCTGTTCGGGGTCGCGTCGGCGGCCGATCCGGCCGTCGCCGTCGTCGAGCGGTTGCGCGCCGACTATCCGGAGTGCGATATCACGCTCGTGATCGATGCGCGCGTGCACGGCAAGAACCTGAAGGTCAGCAACCTGATCAATCTGGCCGAACGCGCGAAGTACGGCCGCATCGTGATCGCGGACAGCGACATCGCGGTGCAGCCGGACTATCTGGAGCGCGTGACGGCGCCGCTCGCCGACGCGTCGGTCGGTGTCGTCACGTGTCTGTATCATGCGCGCAGCGTCGGCGGGTTCTGGACGCGGATCGGCGCGCAGTTCGTCGATGCCTGGTTCGCGCCGTCGGTGCGGATCGCGCACCTCGGCCGCTCGAGCCGCTTCGGCTTCGGCGCGACGCTCGCGCTGACGCGCGACACGCTCGACCGGATCGGCGGTTTGCTCGCGCTGAAGGACGAGCTGGCCGACGATTTCTGGCTCGCCGAACTGCCGCGCCGCCTCGGGCGACGCACCGTGCTGTCCGAGGTCGAGGTCGCGACCGACGTGATCGAGCCGTCGTTCGGGCCGCTCTGGCACCGCGAGACGCGCTGGCTGCGCACGATCCGTTCGCTGAACCCGACCGGCTTCACGTTCCTGTTCATCACGTTTACCGCGCCGTGGCTCGCGATCGCCGCGGCGCTCGCGCTGCGTCTCGACGGCACCTTCGCCGGCACGCTGGCGGGTGGCGCGGCCATCGTGGGCACGTTCGGGCGGCTGGTGCTGCACGCGCGCGGCGAGGACGGCTGGCGCGCGTTCTGGCGCGATCTGCCGCTCGTCGCGGTGCGCGACACGCTGCTCGCGCTCGAATGGCTCGCGGCCGCGTTCGGCACGCACGTCGTGTGGCGCGGCGCGCGGATGGCGGTCGTCGGCGGCGAGCGCGCGACGGCGGCGGTGGAAGGCGCGGACGGCCGCTAAGGTGCGTTGCCCGAGGGAGCGGCCGTGCGCGCGTTCCCGATCGAATCCGGCCGGAGGGCCGGGACGCGCCGCGCGGCCAGGCCGCGCGACGCGACATGACAGAGAGGCGGGCGCCGGCAGGGCGGCTCGCGGGTTATTGACTGAATCGTTGAAACGAATCGAACTATGCAGGCTACCGGAGCATTCATGAAAACGCTGTTCTTGCAGGCCCCTTCGTATGACGGCTTCGACGGCGGAGCCGGCTCGCGCTATCAGGCGAAGCGCGAAATCCGTTCCTTCTGGTACCCGACGTGGCTCGCGCAGCCGGCCGCGCTCGTGCCGGGCAGCCGCGTGGTCGATGCGCCGGCCGACGGCCTGTCGGTCGAGGAAACGCTGAAGATCGCCAACGACTACGACCTCGTGATCATCCACACGAGCACGCCGTCGTTCCCGACCGACGCGATGTTCGCGCAGGACCTGAAGAAGATGAAGCCGTCGATGCTGGTCGGCATGGTGGGCGCGAAGGTGATGGTCGATCCGCACAACTCGCTCACGGCGAGCGAGGCAATCGACTTCGTGTGCCGCGAGGAATTCGACTTCACCTGCAAGGAAATCGCCGAAGGCAAGCCGTTCCCGCAGATCAAGGGCTTGAGCTGGCGCGCGAAGGACGGCTCGATCGAGCACAACGAAGCGCGTCCGATCCTCGAGAACATGGACGAACTGCCGTTCGTCGCGCCCGTCTACAAGCGCGACCTGAAGATCGACAACTACTTCATCGGCTACCTCAACTATCCGTACGTATCGATCTACACGGGCCGCGGCTGCAAGTCGCGCTGCACGTTCTGCCTGTGGCCGCAGACGGTCAGCGGCCATCGCTACCGCACGCGCTCGGTCGAGAACGTGCTCGCGGAAGCAAAGTGGATCCGCGACAACATGCCGGAAGTGAAGGAACTGATGTTCGACGACGACACCTTCACCGACGACCTGCCGCGCGCGGAAGCCATCGCCATCGGCCTGGGCAAGCTCGGCATGACGTGGTCGTGCAACGCGAAGGCGAACGTGCCGTACAAGACGCTGAAGGTCATGAAGGAGAACGGCCTGCGCCTGCTGCTGGTCGGCTTCGAATCCGGCGACGACCAGATCCTCGTGAACATCAAGAAGGGCGTTCGCACCGATTTCGCGCGCCGCTTCAGCGCGGACTGCAAGAAGCTCGGCATCAAGATCCACGGCACCTTCATCCTCGGCCTGCCGGGCGAGACGCAGGAAACCATCAAGAAGACAATCGAGTACGCGAAGGAAATCAATCCGCACACGATCCAGGTGTCGCTCGCCGCGCCGTATCCGGGCACGACGCTGTACAAGCAGGCCGTCGAAAACGGCTGGATGGAAGAGAACAAGACCATCAACCTGGTCAGCAAGGAAGGCGTGCAGCTCGCGGCGATCGGCTATGCGCACCTGTCGCGCGACGAGATCTATCACCACCTCGAGCAGTTCTATCGCCAGTTCTACTTCCGTCCGTCGAAGATCTGGGAGATCGTCCGCGAGATGCTGACGAGCTGGGACATGATGAAGCGCCGTCTGCGCGAAGGCGTCGAGTTCTTCCGCTTCCTGCGCGCGCACGAGGCCTGATTCGTGACGACGCAGCGGGCGGCGCGGGCGCTGATCTTCACCGCGGACGACTTCGGGCTGCACCCGCGCGTCAACGCGGCGGTCGAGCGCGCGCATCGCGACGGCGTGCTGAACGCCGCGAGCCTGATGGTCGGTGCGCCCGCGGCGCAGGATGCGATCGAACGCGCGCGGCGGCTGCCGTCGCTCGCGGTCGGCCTGCATCTCGTCCTCGCGGACGGGCCGGCCATGCTGCCCGCGCATGAGATTCCCGCGCTCGTCGGCCCCGACGGGCGGTTCGGCGACGCGATGGCGAAGGACGGCTGCCGCTTCTTTTTCCTGCCGCACGTGCGTGCGCAACTGCGCCGCGAGATCCGCGCGCAGTTCGACGCGTTCGCGGCGAGCGGCCTGCCGCTCGATCACGTGAACGCGCACAAGCATTTCCACCTGCATCCGACCGTGCTGTCGCTGATCATCGAGATCGGCCGCGACTACGGGCTGCGCGCGGTGCGGCTGCCGTATGAAACGAGCGCGCCCGTGCTGCTCAAGCCGTGGATCGCGCTCGTGCGCGCCCGGCTCGATCGCGCGGGGCTCGCGCACAACGACTACGTGGTCGGGATCGAGCATACGGGCGCGATGGACGAGGGCGTGCTGCTCGACGCGCTCGCGGCGCTGCCGCCCGGTGTCGGCGAGATCTACTGTCATCCGGCCGAGGCCGGCGACGGCCCGATCACGCCGACGATGGCCGATTACCGCCCGGTCGACGAACTGGACGCGCTGCTGTCGCCGCGGGTCGCGGCCGCGCTGAAGGCGGCCGGCGTCGCGACCGGCGGGTTTGCGGACGTGTTCGGCCAGCCCGCGATGCGCCGCGGCACGCGCGCGTCGCGCGAAGCGGGGGCGCGGCCGTCATGACCCGGTGGATCAAATGGCTCGGCTGGCCGATCGGCATCGGGATCCTGCTCGCGCTGGGGCTGCACGAAGGTATCGGCGACGTGTCGCGGATGCTCGAGCGCGCCGGCTTCACGCTGCTGTGGCTCGTGCCGTTTCACGCGCTGCCGCTGCTGCTCGACGCGTATGCGTGGCACCAGCTGCTCGACCGGCGCGCGTCGCTGTCGTTTCTGTGGTGGGTCGCGACCGTGCGCGAAGCCGTGAACCGGCTGCTGCCCGTGGTCGGGATCGGCGGCGAGCTGGTCGGGATCCGGATGGCGCGCTGGCAGGTGCCCGACGCGAGCCGCGTGACCGCGTCGGTGATCGTCGAGGTGCTGGTGACGATCGTCGTCCAGTATGCGTTCGCGGCGCTCGGCCTCGTGCTGCTGCTCGCGACCACGCACGACATGGGCGGCGGCACGATCGGCCTTGCGCTGCTGCTGACGCTGCCGTTGCCGGTGCTCGGCGTCGTGCTCATGCGGCGCGGCGGCGTCTTCCACGCGATCGAGCGGTTCGCGGGGCGTCTGCTCGGCGATTCGCACCGGTTGCTGCAGGGCGTCGACGGCCGCCGGCTCGATGGCGACATCGACGCGCTGATGTCGCGCACGGCGCTGCTGTTCAGTGCGTTCTTCTGGCAACTGTCCGGCTACGTGCTCGGTGCGCTCGAAATTTACTGGGCGCTCGCGCTGCTCGGGCATCCGGTATCGATCGGCGGCGCGATCGCGATCGAGGCGATGACGCAGGCCGTGCGGCATGCGGCGTTCATGGTGCCGGGCGGCCTCGGCGTGCAGGAGGCGACCGTCGTGCTGCTCGCGCAGATGTTCGGCGTCGATCGCGAGACGGCGCTGTCGCTCGCGCTGGTCAAGCGCGGCCGCGAGGTGCTGTTCGGCTGCCTGGCGCTCGGTTCGTGGCAGCTTGCCGAACTCGTGCGCACGCGCCGCCGCATCCGTGCGGTGCCGGCCGTGTCGGATGATGCACCGCCCGCGCGCCGCGCGGCCGAGGCTCAAACCGAAACGACGCATTGAACACGAGACGGGCCGCGTGCCCGTCTCGCGCTTTTGGCGTTGCGCGGGTATCCTTGGCGCGTGTTTTCTCGACGCGCATTTCCTCAGATGATTTTTCGTTTCCGGCTGCTCCCCGTCACGATGCTGGCCGCCGCGCTGGCATTGACCGGCTGCGACGACAAGCAAGGCAATCTCGACGTGCAACGCATCAGGGACTTTTTCAACGCGATCAAGCCGGCCCCGCTGCTGCTCAAGGGGCTGAAGGTCGGTGTATCGACCGAGGCCGACGTGCGCGGCACGATGGGCAAGCCCGAGACCGAGCGCACCTTCACCGACGGCTCCAAGCGTCTCGAATATCCGCGCGGCCCGATGGGCAACCAGACCTGGTTCGTCGACCTCGACGCGAGCGGGCACTACGCGGGCGCGACGCAGGTGCTGACCGCCGAGCACTTCGCGAAGGTGCGCCCCGGGATGGACGAGGACGAGGTGCGGCGCCTGCTCGGCAAGCCGGGCGACATCGCGCAGTATCCGCTGAAGCCCGAGACGGTCTGGAGCTGGCGCTGGCTCGAGGATGGCGTCAACACCGACGCGTTCTTCAACGTCCATTTCGGCCCGGACGGGCTTGTCTATACGACTTCGCGCTCCGACATCCTGAAGGGGCGGTGAACCTGCCTCCCGGCGCTATATCGAAAAAGCGACCGGAAAATTGCAAAAAGCCCGCTTCCCTGCGTGTCATCCGACTGTCAGGAAGCGGGTTTTTCCCTTTTGAAACAGGGATGTAGACCGGGCCTGCAAATGATCGAGCGAATTGTTGCAATGCAACAGTCGCGCGCACGGTGGTTTGAGGCAATCATTTTCGCTTGCGACTATCCGCGTCAGCCCGGCGCGAGAGAGGTTTGCGTGCCGGTGTTCATTCAACACTGGAGACGCGCGTGTTCCTTTACGGCTTTGGTCCCGTCCTCTGGGCCGGCACCGTGCAGACCATCGAGCTGTCGGTGCTGTCGCTTGCCGCCGCGGTGGCGCTGGGACTGATCGGCGCGGTGGCGAAGCTGTCGCACAACCGGGTGCTGCGAGCGATCGCGACCGGTTATACGACGCTGATCCGCTCGGTGCCCGATCTCGTCCTGATGCTGCTGTTGTTCTACAGCATCCAGATCTGGCTGAACCAGTTCACCGACCTCGTCGGCTGGGAGCAGATCGACATCGATCCGTTCGTCGCCGGCGTGCTGACGCTCGGCTTCATCTACGGCGCGTATTTCACCGAGACGTTTCGCGGCGCGTTCCTGTCGGTGCCGCGCGGCCAGCTCGAGGCCGGCGCGGCGTACGGGATGAGCGGGATGCGCGTGTTCGTGCGGATCATGTTTCCGCAGATGATGCGCTTCGCGCTGCCGGGCATCGGCAACAACTGGCAGGTGCTCGTGAAGGCGACCGCGCTGGTGTCGATCATCGGCCTCGCGGACGTCGTGAAGGCCGCGCAGGACGCCGGCAAGAGCACGTTCAACATGTTCTTCTTCATCCTCATTGCGGCGCTGATCTACCTCGCGATCACGACCGTCTCCAACCTCGTGCTGATCCAGCTCGAGAAGCGTTATTCCATGGGCGTGCGCCACGCAGAACTATGATCGAGATCCTCCAGGAATTCGGCCGGGCGTTCCTTTACTGGGACGGCCAGCGCCTCTCCGGCCTTGCGGTGACGCTGTGGCTGCTCGTCGCGTCGATTTCGCTCGGCTTCGTGTGCGCGGTGCCGCTTGCGGTCGCGCGCGTGTCGAAGAAGAAGTGGCTGTCGATGCCGGTGCGGTTCTACACGTACGTGTTCCGCGGCACGCCGCTCTACGTGCAGCTGCTGCTGATGTATACGGGCATGTACAGCCTCGAGTTCGTGCGTTCGCACTCGCTGCTCGACGCGTTCTTCAGGAGCGGCTTCAACTGCGCGATCCTCGCGTTCGCGCTGAACACCTGCGCGTACACGACCGAGATTTTCGCGGGCGCGATTCGGGCGATTCCGCACGGCGAGGTCGAGGCGGCGCGTGCGTACGGGATGTCGCCGTTCACGATGTACCGCCGGGTGATCCTGCCGTCGGCGCTGCGCCGCGCGCTGCCGCTGTACAGCAACGAGGTGATCCTGATGCTGCACGCGACCACCGTGGCGTTCACGGCGACCGTGCCCGACATCCTGAAGGTCGCGCGCGACGCCAATTCCGCGACCTACATGGCGTTCCAGTCGTTCGGGATCGCCGCGCTGATCTATCTTGCGGTATCGTTCGCACTCGTCGCGGCATTTCGCCGGGCGGAGCGCCACTGGCTCGCGTATCTCGCGGCCGGCCGTCATTGATTTCACTTCGAGGAGAGCCAGTTGGCCGAGATCACTCAAACGAGCGCGTCCGCTTCCACCAAGCTTGCCGCGGTCGACATTCACAAGCGCTATGGCGATAACGAGGTGCTCAAGGGCGTGTCGCTGAACGCGAAGGCCGGCGACGTCATCAGCATCATCGGCGCGAGCGGTTCGGGCAAGAGCACGTTCCTGCGCTGCATCAATTTTCTCGAGCGGCCGAATGCGGGGCAGATCGTCGTCGACGGCGAGACCGTGCGCACGAAGCCCGACCGCGCCGGCGCGCTCGAGGTCGCCGATCACAAGCAGTTGCAGCGCATTCGCACGAAGCTCGCGATGGTGTTCCAGCACTTCAATCTGTGGGCGCACATGAACGTGCTCGAGAACGTGATGGAAGCGCCGGTTCACGTGCTTGGCATTTCGAAGCGGGAAGCCGAGGAGCGCGCACGCGCATACCTGGAGAAGGTCGGGCTTGCGCCGCGTGTCGAGAAGCAGTATCCGTCGCATCTGTCGGGCGGCCAGCAGCAGCGTGTCGCGATTGCGCGTGCGCTCGCGATGCATCCGGACGTGATGCTGTTCGACGAGCCGACGTCGGCGCTCGATCCGGAGCTGGTCGGTGAAGTGCTGAAGGTGATGCAGAAGCTGGCCGAGGAAGGTCGCACGATGATCGTCGTCACGCACGAGATGGGTTTTGCGCGCAACGTGTCGAACCACGTGATGTTCCTGCATCAGGGGCGGACCGAGGAAGAGGGCGATCCGAAGGAGGTGCTGGTGCGTCCGCAGAGCGAGCGTCTGAAGCAGTTCCTGTCGGGTAGTCTCAAGTAACGCGAAGGGCGGGTTTTCATACGTGGTACCGGTGACTCGTCCCGCAGGCGCCACCCGCACGACGCAGGTGGCGATCGTTGCATTGCCGCCCGTGTCGATGTCGGGTGTGGGGCCGATCGTCGATGCGTTGAATCTCGCGAACGAGATCGACGGGCGCTTGCTGTATCGCTGGCAGGTGTGTTCGTGGGATGGGCGGCCCGTGCCGCTCGCCGGCGGCGCGCAGTGGCATGCCGATGCGGCGTTCAACGATGCGATCGCGTGCGACTGGCTGATTGTCGTGTCGGAGCGGTTTCAGCAGTTTGCCGACTACCGGCTGTTTCTCGCGAGTCTCGCGCGGGTCGGGCAGCGCACGCCGGTTGTCACGGGTATTCACCACGGCGTGTGGTGGCTCGCGATGGCCGGGCAGCTTTCCGGGTATCGGGTGAGCGTGAACTGGGAGACGTATCAGCAGTTCGCCGAGCAGTTCGAGCGGTCGATCGTCACGCAGCAGATCTTCGAGATCGATCGCGATCGGGCGACCTGTGCCGGTGGGCAGGCGACCGTCGATTTCATGCTGGCGATGATCGGCCGCGAACATGGGGCGGATCTCGCGGAGCGGATTGCCGATGCGCTCGGCGCCGGGACGCTGCGCAGCGGCGAGGAGCGGCAGCGGATTCCTTTCGTCACCGCGCCTGGCGAGCGGCATCCTCGGCTTAACGACGCGTTGCTGCTCATGGAAGCCAATATCGAGGATCCTTTGACTACTGATGAGATCGCTGGGCTTGTCGGCGTGTCGCGGCGGCAACTCGAGCGGCTCTTTCGACAGTATCTCGGGGCTATGCCCTCCAAGTATTACCTCAATCTTCGGTTGCTCAAGGCGCGCACTCAATTGCAGCGGACCAGCAAGTCGGTGGTTCAAGTCAGTCTCGCCTGTGGGTTCTCTTCTGCTGCGCATTTTTCTAATGCCTATCGGGAGCGGTTTGGGGTTACGCCTCGCGAAGATCGGCGGGCATGGCTCGAGAAACAGACCGGTGGGGGGAGTGAACCCCGCGGGGGGGCGCTCGTTGAGCGGGGGAAGGATTGAGGTTGGGTTTGGTTGTTTGTGGTTTTGGTGGTGCGCTTAGGTTTTCGTGAAGCACCCGCAATCGTGTCGGTCTATTAGCGTCGCCCCTGCGCGGGGCGGCGGTTACTTTTCTTTGTCTTGCCAAAGAAAAGTAACCAAAAGAAAGGCGCTCGGATAACGCATGACCTCCCGGTGCCATAGCCACCAGAGTGGCCCTCGCCTAAGTGTCGGCGCAAGTTGGGAACCCGGAGTGGTTCGAGCAATCGGTCTGACACCTCTCACCACCCCGCAGAGCGGTATACCGCCCGCTAGCTCCGTCCTCGCTTCGCTCGGCCGATAGGTCCACATCCTCCTTCTCAGCGCGATCGTCGATTGGCTTACGCAATCGTCGCGAAGAGCACATGCATGCAATTAATGAACGTTGGGCTAGGGCGGACAGGGTACTGATTGGGGAGCTGATTAGTGGGGCGGGTGCGGAATGCGCAGGCGTGTGAATTGCGCCGAAGCACCTTGCAGCCGAGCGAAGCGAGGATGGAGCTAGCGGGCGGTATACCGGTCTGTTGGGTGGTGTGGCGGGTCAGAACTATTGCTCGCACCACTCCGGGTTCTTTACTGGCGCGGACACTTAGGCGAGTGCCACTCCGGTGGCCATGGCACCGGGAGGTCATGCGTTATCCGAGCGCCTTTCTTTTGGTTACTTTTCTTTGGCAAGACAAAGAAAAGTAACCGCCGCCCCGCGCAGGGGCGACGCTAATAGACCGACACGATCGCGGGTGCTTCACGAAAACCTAAGCGCACCACCAACCACACACACACCGAACGAAGAAACCCCCACCGCAGAAGAGCAAAATAAAGCGACGAAGCCGCTTCCGATAGAACCCGTCGCAAATCCGCAAGACGCTTGCGTCACCCTTACCTAAACTTGATCCTGTTGAACCCTCTTACGAAACCGAAAGGAACGACCATGACGACCTCGACCGTGACCCGCCAGACATTCGACGAAGTGATGGTGCCGGTATTCTCCCCCGCGCCGTTCGTGCCGGACCGTGCAGAGGGCTCCCGCGTCTGGGACACGGCCGGCCGCGAATACGTGGATTTCGCCTGCGGCATCGCGGTGACGTCGCTGGGTCACGGCCACCCGGAACTGCTGAAAGTCCTGGACGAACAAGGCCGCAAGCTCTGGCACATCGGCAACGGCTACACGAACGAACCGGTGCTGCGCCTCGCGAAGCGCCTCGAATCGCTGACCTTCGCCGACCGCGCATTCTTCGCGAACTCGGGCGCGGAAGCGAACGAAGCCGCGCTGAAGCTCGCGCGCCGCGTCGCCTTCGACCGCCACGGCGCCGACAAGTACGAAATCGTGTCGTTCGTCCAGTCGTTCCACGGCCGCACGTTCTTCACGGTCAGCGTCGGCGGCCAGCCGAAATACTCGGAAGGCTTCGGCCCGGTGCCGGCCGGCATCAAGCACCTGCCGTTCAACGACATCGAAGCCGCCAAGGCCGCGATCGGCCCGCAAACCTGCGCGGTGATCGTCGAGCCGGTGCAGGGCGAAGGCGGCGTGATCCCGGCCGATCCGGCCTTCCTGAAGGCACTGCGCGAAGCGTGCGACGCGAACGGCGCACTGCTGATCTTCGACGAAGTGCAAACGGGCGTCGGCCGCACGGGCCAGTTCTACGCATACATGGACACGGGCGTCACGCCGGACATCCTCACGACCGCGAAGGCGCTCGGTAACGGCTTCCCGATCGGCGCGATGCTGACGACGAACGAACTGGCCGCGTACTTCAAGGTCGGCGTGCACGGCACGACGTACGGCGGCAACCCGCTCGCGTCGGCAATCGCGGACAAGGTCGTCGAACTGATCGGCGACCCGGCACTCCTCGAAGGCGTGCGCGAACGCAGCGTGCGACTGAAGGGCGCGCTCGAACGCATCAACGCACGCTTCGGCATCTTCAAGGACATCCGCGGCAAGGGCCTGCTGGTCGGCGCGGAACTGACCGCCGCCTTCGACGGCCGCGCGAAGGACTTCGTCACGGCCGCCGCCGAGAACGGCCTGATCATGCTGATCGCAGGCCCGAACGTGCTGCGTTTCGTGCCGTCGCTCGTGATTCCGTTCGACCTGCTCGACGAAGGCATGAAGCGCTTCGAGAAGGCAGTCGAACAGGTGCTCGCAGCCCAGGAAGCCACCGCGCGCTGATCGGCGCACCCATCGCAGACAGGAACGACGATGCTATTTGTTCGCCCCGGCAAACTCACGGATCTGGATGCGCTCGCGCACATGGCGCGCACCGCGCAGCCGGTCCTGCACTCGCTGCCGCATGACCGCGCGGCGCTCGAAGCGCGCGTGGCGCTCTCCGAAGATTCGTTTCGCGCGGACGTCGACTTCGCCGGCGAGGAGTTCTACCTCTTCGTGCTGGAAGACTCGTCGACGGGCAAGCTGCTCGGCACGGCGAGCATCGTGGCCGCGGCCGGCTACTCGGAACCGTTCTACGCGTTCCGCAACGACGCACTGATCCACGCGTCGCGCGAGCTGCACGTGAACCGCAAGATCCACGCGCTCACGATGTCGCACGAGCTGACCGGCAAGAGCCGGCTGGCGGGCTTCTACGTCGATCCGTCGCTGCGCGGCGACGCGGCCGCGCACCTGATCTCGCGTGCGCGGATGATGTACATCGCCGCGAACCGCCGCCGCTTCACGCCGGAAGTGTTCACGCTGCTGCTCGGCGTGAGCGACAACACGGGCGCATCGCCGTTCTGGGAAGCGGTGGGCCGCAAGTTCTTCGGCCGCGATTTCACCGACGTCGACATCGCGTCGGGCGGCCGCAGCCGCACGTTCATCGCGGAAGTGATGCCGGCCTATCCGCTCTACGTGCCGCTGCTGCCGGAAGCCGCGCAGCGCGTGCTCGGCGAGCCGAACGAAACGGCGCTGCTCGCGTACGACATCCATCTCGAGGAAGGCTTCGAGCCGGACCGCTTCGTCGACATCTTCGACGCAGGCCCCGTGCTGACCGCGCAGGTCGACCGCATCGCATGCGTGAAGCACGCGGCGGAGCGCACCGTGCGCGAAGCCGCGCGGCAGCAGGGCGATGCCGCGTACATGGTGTCGACGGGCAGCGGCGAATCGTTCCGCTGCGTGCTGGCCGACCTGCCGGACGACGATACGCACCGCGACTTGGCGCCGCTGTCCGGCGACGTGCGCGCGGCGCTCGATGTGAAGGATGGCGATGTCGTACGCTGCGTGCCGCTGCACCGCCGCGACGATGAAGAAATGAAGGGAGGCGCAGCATGATCGTCGTTCGGGTCGTACAAACGGGCGACGTCGACGCGCTCGTGTCGCTCGCGAAGGAAACCGGGCCGGGCCTGACCACGTTCAAGCCCGACCGCGACGCGCTCGCCGCGCGAATCGAACGCTCGCGCCGCACGCTCGAGGGCAACGCCGCGCCGGGCGAAGCCGGCTACTTCTTCGTGATGGAAGAATCGAAGACGGGCGACATCGCGGGCGTGTGCGGGATCGAGACGCAGGTCGGCCTCGAACAGCCGTTCTACAACTATCGCGTGAGCACGGTCGTGCACGCGAGCCAGGAGCTCGGCGTGTGGACGCGGATGTCCGCGCTCAACATCTCGCACGACCTGACGGGCTACGCGGAAGTGTGCTCGCTGTTCCTGAGCCCGCGCTATCGCACGGGCGGGGTCGGCGGCTTGCTGTCGCGCTCGCGCTTCATGTTCATCGCGCAGTTCCGCGACCGTTTCCCGGAACGCATCTGCGCGGAACTGCGCGGCCACTTCGACGAAGACGGCACGTCGCCGTTCTGGCGCGCGGTCGGTTCGCACTTCTACCAGATCGATTTCAATGCGGCGGACTACCTGAGCTCGCACGGCCGCAAGTCGTTCCTCGCGGAACTGATGCCGCGCTATCCGGTGTACGTCGACCTGCTGCCGCAGGACGCGCAGGACGCGGTCGGCCTCACGCACCGCGACACGCTGCCGGCGCGCAAGATGCTCGAAGCGGAAGGGCTGCGCTACCAGAACCACGTCGACATCTTCGACGCGGGCCCGGTGCTCGAATGCCACGTCAACGACCTGCGCACGGTGCGCGAGAGCGTCGTCGTGCCGGTTGCGATCGGCGAGCCGGACACCGGTGACGACGCGCGGGGCGACCGTTCGCCGAAGTCGCTCGTGTCGAACACGTCGCTGAACGATTTCCGCGTCGGCGTCGCGCCCGGCGTGGTCGCGAACGGCTCGTTCGTGCTGTCGGCCGACGATGCCGTCGCGCTCGACGTGAAGGCCGGCGATCCGGTGCGCGTGCTGCCGCTCAAAGTCAAACAGGGATAAACGAATCATGACGGAACTCTTCATCGACGGCGCCTGGATCGCAGGCTCGGGCCCCGCCTTCGCTTCGCGCAACCCGGGCACCGACGCGATCGCGTGGCAGGGCGACAGCGCGTCGGCAGCCGACGTCGACCGCGCGGTCGCGAGCGCGCGCCGCGCATTCGCCGGCTGGTCGGCGCTCGACTTCGACGCGCGCTGCGCGATCGTCAAGCGCTTCGCGGCGCTGCTCACCGAGCGCAAGGAAGCGATCGCGACGGCGATCGGCCGCGAGACGGGCAAGCCGCTGTGGGAAGCCCGCACCGAAGTCGCGGCGATGGCCGCGAAGGTCGGCATCTCGATCCAGGCGTACCAGGAACGCACCGGCGAGAAGCGCCAGGACATGGCCGACGGCGTCGCGGTGCTGCGCCATCGTCCGCACGGTGTCGTCGCGGTGTTCGGCCCGTACAACTTCCCCGGCCACTTGCCGAACGGCCATATCGTGCCGGCGCTGATCGCGGGCAACACGGTCGTGTTCAAGCCGTCGGAGCTCGCACCGGGCGTCGCGCGCGCGACGGTCGAGGTGTGGCAGGAAGCCGGGTTGCCGGCCGGCGTGCTGAACCTCGTGCAGGGCGAGAAGGACACGGGCATCGCGCTCGCGAATCACCGGCAGATCGACGGCCTGTTCTTCACCGGCAGCTCGGATACCGGCACGCTGCTGCACAAGCAGTTCGGCGGTCGTCCGGAGATCGTGCTCGCGCTCGAGATGGGCGGCAACAACCCGCTCGTGATCGGCGAAGTCGAGGACCTCGATGCGGCCGTGCACCACACGATCCAGTCGGCGTTCCTGTCGGCCGGCCAGCGCTGCACGTGCGCCCGCCGCATCTTCGTGCCGCAGGGCGCGTTCGGCGAGCGCTTCCTCGCACGCTTGGCCGACGTCACGTCGAAGATCACGGCCGACGTGTTCGACGCCGATCCGCAACCGTTCATGGGCGCGGTGATCTCGGCGCGCGCGGCCGCGAAGCTCGTCGATGCGCAGTCGCGCCTGGTCGAGCAGGGCGCGAAGCCGATCATCGAGATGACGCAGCGCGATCCGCGCCTGGGTTTCGTGAACGCGTCGATCATCGACGTGACCGGCGTGGCGAACCTGCCCGACGAAGAGCACTTCGGCCCGCTCGCGCAGATCGTCCGCTACGCGACGTTCGACGAAGCGATCGAGCGCGCGAATGACACGGCGTTCGGCCTGTCCGCCGGCCTGCTGGCCGACGACGCGAATGCATGGGATCACTTCCGCCGCACGATCCGTGCGGGGATCGTCAACTGGAACCGCCCGACCAACGGCGCATCGTCCGCCGCGCCGTTCGGCGGCACCGGTCGCTCGGGCAACCATCGTCCGAGCGCGTACTACGCGGCCGACTATTGCGCGTATCCGATGGCGTCGGTGGAAAGCACGCAACTGACCTTGCCCGCGAGCCTGTCGCCGGGCCTGCACTTCTGATCGAGGGAACGACGATGAACGCACAAGAAGCCAATTTCGACGGACTCGTCGGCCCGACCCACAACTACGCCGGCCTGTCGTTCGGCAACGTGGCGTCGCTCAACAACGAGAAGTCGGCCGCGAACCCGAAGGCGGCCGCGAAGCAGGGGCTGCGCAAGATGAAGCAGCTCGCGGATCTCGGTTTCGCGCAAGGCGTGCTGCCGCCGCAGGAGCGGCCGTCGCTGCGCCTGTTGCGCGAGCTCGGCTTCTCCGGCAAGGACGCGGACGTGATCGCGAAGGCCGCGAAGCAGGCGCCCGAACTGCTCGCCGCGGCGAGCTCGGCTTCGGCGATGTGGACCGCGAACGCGGCGACCGTCAGCCCGTCGGCCGACACCGGCGACGGCCGTGTGCACTTCACGCCGGCCAACCTGTGCAGCAAGCTGCATCGCGCGATCGAGCACGAAGCGACGCGCCGCACGCTGTCGACGCTGTTCGCCGATCCCGCGCACTTCGCGGTGCACGAGGCGCTGACGGGCACGCCGGCGCTCGGCGACGAGGGGGCCGCGAACCATACGCGCTTTTGCGCCGAATACGGCAAGCCGGGCGTCGAATTCTTCGTGTACGGCCGTGCGGAATACCGCCGCGGCCCGGAGCCGAAGCGCTTCCCGGCGCGCCAGACCTTCGAGGCGAGCCGTGCGGTCGCGCATCGCCATGGCCTGGATGAAACGGCGACGGTCTATGCGCAGCAGGATCCGGACGTGATCGATGCGGGCGTGTTCCACAACGACGTGATCTCGGTCGGCAACCGCGACACGCTGTTCACGCACGAGCGCGCATTCGTCAACAAGCAGGCAATCTACGACACGCTGACGGCCACGCTCGACGCGCGCGGCGCGCGGCTGAACGTGATCGAGGTGCCCGAGGCGGCCGTGAGCGTGAACGACGCGGTCACGTCGTACCTGTTCAACAGCCAGCTGCTGTCGCGCGCCGACGGCTCGCAGGTGCTCGTCGTGCCGCAGGAGTGTCGCGAGAACGCGAACGTCGCGGCCTATCTCGACGAGCTCGCGGCCGGCAACGGCCCGATCCGCGACGTGCTCGTGTTCGACCTGCGCGAAAGCATGAAGAACGGCGGCGGTCCTGCCTGCCTGCGCCTGCGCGTCGTGCTGAACGACGCCGAGCGTGCGGCCGTCACGTCGAACGTGTGGATGAACGACACGCTGTTCGCGTCGCTCGACGCGTGGATCGAAAAGCACTACCGCGACCGTCTCGCACCGGACGACCTCGCCGATCCGACGCTGCTCGACGAATCGCGCACGGCGCTCGACGAGCTCACGCAGATCCTGCGTGTCGGGTCGCTGTATGACTTCCAGCGCTGAGTCCCGCATGCCGGCCGCCGCGCTGCTTGACGACTTCCTCGCGTTCACGCTCGCGAGCGACACGCCGGCGGTGAAAGACGGCACGTGCGCGGACGGTGCGGTGCGCTGGCGATGGCTCGGCGACGGGCTGCTCGCGCTCGAGCCGGCCGCACGCGACGAGGCCGGCGAGGCCGATGCGGCGGCGCGCGCGAGCGTGCTCGTGTCGGCCGGCGTGCATGGCGACGAGACGGCGCCGATCGAGCTGTTGTCGATGCTCGTGCATGATCTCGCGGCGGGCACGCTGCCGCTCGCGTGCCGGCTGCTCGTCGTGCTCGGCAACGTGCCGGCGATGCGCGCGGGCGAGCGCTATCTCGACGACGACCTGAACCGCCTGTTCAGCGGCCGGCACGCGCAGGTGCCGACGAGCCGCGAAGCGCCGCGCGCGGTGCAGCTCGAAGCGGCGGCCGCCGCGTTCTTCGCGGCCGCGCCGGCGGGCGGTGCGCGCTGGCACGTCGACATGCACACGGCGATTCGCGCATCGGTGTTCGAGCAGTTCGCGCTGCTGCCGCACACGGGCACGCCGCCGACCCGCGCGATGGTCGAATGGCTGGGCGAAGCGCGCATCGCGGCCGTGCTGCTGCATACCGCGAAGGGCAACACGTATTCGCACTTCACGGCCGAGCAGTGCGGCGCGCTCGCCTGCACGCTGGAACTCGGCAAGGTGCGGCCGTTCGGCCAGAACGACCTGTCGCGCTTCGCGCCGGCCGACCGCGCAGTGCGCAAGCTCGTGTCGGGCGCGCCCCGTGATGTCGATGCGCGGGGCGGCCATCCGCGGGGCGGCCATCCGCCGTTGCCGCGCGTGTTCACCGTGATCGACCAGATCACGAAGCAGAGCGATGCGCTCGAGCTGTTCGTCGCGGCCGACGTCGCGAACTTCACCGCGTTCGCGCGTGGCACCGTGCTCGCGCAGGACGGCGACTACCGCTACACGGTGAAGCACGACGAGGAGCGCATCGTGTTCCCGAATCCGTCGGTGAAGCCGGGCTTGCGCGCGGGCCTGCTCGTCGTCGACACGACGCGCGACACGCTCGCCGCGCTCGTCTGAGCGACGCCCGGATGCGCGCGGCTGCGGTGATTGGCAGCCCGCGCATCGTCGCGCCGCATTCGCATTTGGGGTTGACGTACGTCCGCCTGCCGCGCAGAGGGCCGGGCATCGGGCCTTGCGTATTTGCGACATCGTCTTGCAAGTTCGATGGACGGCCCGGCTGACGCCGGCGCACGCAGCGCAGCATCGCGTTTCGTCGGTCGCTTTGCCGTATCGGGCCGTGCGGATTGGTACAATCGCGGCCTTGCGGCTGTTGCGCCGCATCAAGGCGCGGCATCGGGATTGTCGTTGTCATCCGACCCTGCAATGATGCAAGCGCCCGTAGTTCCGGAACATTCGAGTATCGAGGAGAACACCTGATGAAGTTGGATTGGCGTAAAGTGGCCGCGCACGCGGTAGTGGCGGCAACGGCCGTGGCGGCAGGCAGCGCGATGGCGGCGGATCTGAAGGAGATCCGGTTCGGCGTGGAGGCCTCGTACGCGCCGTTCGAATACAAGACGCCCGACGGCAAGCTGACCGGCTTCGACATCGACATCGGCAACGCGGTGTGCGCGAAGCTGAAGGCGAAGTGCGTGTGGGTCGAGAACGACTTCGACGGCCTGATCCCCGCACTGCAGGCGCGCAAGTTCGATGCGATCAACTCGGACATGACGATCACCGACCAGCGCAAGCACGCGATCGCGTTCACCGATCCGATCTACACGATCCCGAACCAGCTGATCGCGAAGCAGGGCAGCGGCCTCCAGCCGACCCCGCAAGCGCTGAAGGGCAAGCGGGTCGGCGTGCTGCAGGGCACGATCCAGGAAGCGTACGCGAAGAAGAAGTGGGCGCCGGCCGGTGTCGAAGTCGTGCCGTACCAGACGCAGGACCTGGCCTACGCCGACCTGAAGTCGGGCCGTCTGGACGCGACGTTCCAGGATTCGGAGGCGGGCTCGAAGGGCTTCCTGTCGAAGCCGCAAGGCCAGGGTTTCGGCTTTGCCGGCGGCACGGTCACCGATGCCGAGATCCTCGGCTCGGGCGTCGGCTTCGGCCTGCGCAAGAACGACGCGGCGCTGAAGACCGCGCTCGATCAGGCGTTGAAGGGGCTGAAGGCCGACGGCACGATCGACACCCTCGCGAAGAAGTACTTCAGCGTGCCGGTTACGCTCAAGTAAGCGTTTCGATTCGTCGCACGATGCAGCCGGCCGCTTTCGCGGCCGGTTTGCTTTTCGGGCGCCGCTTCTCGCACCCGTGCCGGTGGGGCGGCCACCGGCATGCCGCGTGCGTCACGCGGGGAAGAACCGCCCCAGTTCGCGCGCGAGCTCGTTGAGCACGCTCATCTCCTGTTGCGTGATCTTGCGCGCGGGCTGCGCACCGGCCCAGTCGCCGTACAGCAGGCCGACGGTCGTCGTGCCGACGCGCACCGGCAGCAGCACGAACGCGCGCGTGTCGGGGAGCGCATCGAGGTACCACGCGGGCAGGCGCTTGACCATCTTCGGCTCCTGCGCTTGCTCGATGAAGATGCCGACCGAGTTCGTGATCGCGAGATGGAACACGTCCGGCTCGAAGCGCTCGTCGAAGCACAGCCGGTCGAGCGCCGCATCGACGTCCGGGCCGAAGCCGAGGCGCGCGGCGAACGTGCCGTCGTCGCGGCGCACGAACATTACGGTGCGCGTGAACGCGAGCCCCGCGAGCAGGCTTTCCGACGCAAGCGCGAGCACCGGCGTCAGCACGTGCTCGGACGGCAGCGCGCGCAGGTCCGCGAGGCCGGCCTCGAGGCATGCCTCGGGTTCGGGCTGCGCCCGCGCGATCGCGTCGGCGTTCGCACGCAGCTCGACGATCTCGCGCATCACGGTGTCGCTCGCTTCCTCGCGTGCGAGCCGGTCGGCGATCTCCACCAGCGCGTCGGAATCGATCTCCAGCTCCTGCCCGTAGCGCTGCGCGAGCACCGCGATGTGCGCATCGCGCTGCGGGCCCGCGGGCATCGCGAGCGCGCCGGCGACGTCGGTCGAGCAGCGGCTCACCGAACGCAGCCAGCGCACGCGGTCGGCGCCTTCGTCGGCACAGGCCTCGGGCCGCCGGCGGACGTCGCGATCGTCGTCTTCGTCGCCTTCGTCGCGGCGGGCGGCGTGCGCGGCGCGACCGTCACCGTCGGCCATCCCGGCGCGGATCACGTCGGGCAAGCGCCAGCTCGCGGCGGCCTCCAGACCGATTTCGTCGAAGCCGACGCCCAGCACGTCGACGCACGCGGCCGCGTCGTCGCCGTTCAGCTCGGCGGCGCGGCGGCGGATCCGGTCCCATTCGCTGTCGAGATAGCAGACCACGAGCAGCTTGCCGACCTGGCGCATCAGCGTGCAGACGACGGCTTCCTCGCCGCCGCGCAGTTCCGCATGCTCGGTCAGCTTGCGGGCGACGCAGCCGGACAGCAGCGCGCGGTTCAGCTCGAGCTTCGCGTCGATGCGGCGCGGCGTGCTGTGGTGGAAATGATCGACGAGTTTCAGCCCGACGACGAGATGGCCGACCGTGTCCATGCCGAGCACCATCAGTGCTCGCGTGACGGTCGTGATGTTGCCGCCGAACGCCATGTACATCGCGGAATTGGCGAGCCGCAGGACTTTCTGCGTGAGCGCGAAATCCGACAGTACGACGCGTACGAGCGCGGTGAAGTCGAGGTCGTCGTTCTTCATCGCGGCCATCGTCGCGCGCAGCGATTCCGACAGCAGCGGGAAGTCGCCCCGTTCGTTCATCCGGGCCCACAGCTTGTCGAGCAGCGCCGTGCGGGGCAGGTGTGCGGTGATTGACATACGGATCAGTCCGGTTCGCTGCGCGCGTCAGGCGGCGTGCAGGCGCAGTTGCTGCGCCTCGAAGCGCCGCGCGAGCTCCTCGGACGGCAGCGCCTGGCACACGAGCCAGCCCTGGATGTGGTTGCAGCCCATTTCGGTCAGCAGTTCGCGCTGGGCCTCGGTCTCCACGCCTTCTGCGACGAGCTCGAGATCGAGCGTCTGCGCGAGGCCGACCACCGCCGACACGATCGCGCGATCGTTGCGCGACGTCAGCAGGTTCTCGACGAAGCTGCGGTCGATCTTCAGCTTCGCGAGCGGGAAGCGCTGCAGGTACGCGAGGCTCGAATAGCCGGTCCCGAAATCGTCGATCGCGAAGCGGATGCCGAGCTCGGTCAGCTCCTCGAGCAGCACCTTCGCCTGCGCGGGATCGTGCATCAGCAGGCTTTCGGTGATTTCCAGCACGATGCGGCGCGGGTCGATGCCCGTCAGCGCGATCGCCTCGCGCACGCTCTGCGTGAAGCGCGGGTCGCGGAACTGCTGCGGCGACACGTTGACCGCCACATATTGCAGCGCGAGCCCCTGGCGGTCCCAGGCGACGAGCTGCATGCACGCGGCCTTGAGCACCCAGTTGCCGAGATAGTTGATCAGGCCGATCGACTCGGCGAGCGGAATGAAGGTGGCCGGCGGCACGAGGCCGTGCACCGGATGTCGCCAGCGGATCAGCGCCTCGACGCCGTCCACCGCGCCCGACTGGCTGCGCGTGATCGGCTGGAAGTGGAGCGAGAACTCGCCGTTGCGCACGCCGTCGTACAGGTCGGCCTCGAGCTTGAGCCGCTCCGCGTCGGCCGGGTCGTCGACCGGCTCATGAAACGCGAGCGCATTGCCGCCCGACGCCTTCGCCTGCGCGAGCGCATGGTCGGCGCGGCGCAGCAGCGGGCTGTGGTGCTGCGCGCGATGGGGCGCCGCGCGTTCGTCCGGGTACAGCGCGATGCCGATGCTCGCCGACAAGTGCACGGTCTGCCCCTGGAATACGTAAGGTTCGCGCACCGCGGCCTGCAGCCGGCGCGCGAGCGCGTCCGCGGCGTCGCTCGCGCGCGCGCGGCTCGATGCGGTCAACACCACCGCGAACTTGTCGCTCGCGACGCGCGCGAGCTGCTCATTGGGCGCGACGAGCGCCTGCAACCGCTGCGCGGTGTCGCGCAGCAGCGTGTCGCCGGCGTCGTAGCCGAGTGCGCGGTTGATGCGCTGGTAGTCGTCGAGGTCGAGCAGCAGCAGCGCCGCGCACGTGCCGCTCTCGTCGGCCGCCTGCTGCGCGCGCATCAGCGCGGGCACGAGCGCGGACAGGTTGTCGAGCCCCGTCATCGGATCATGGTGCATCTCGTACGTCAGACGGGCTTCGAGCGCACGCCACGCCGACACGTCGAACGCCGCGATCGCGAAGCCGTCGACGCCGTGGTGACGGCTCTTGAACGCGCGGATCTCCACGTCGAGCGGGTAGGTGAGCGACTTGACGATGCAGATCGTCGCCTTCTCGACCTGGCCGGAACGCGCGGCGCGCGCAAGCAGGCCTTCGAGCGTCGCGGTATCCTGTTCCGCGATCAGGTCCCGCAGCGTCAGCGTGTGCAGGTAGTCGCGGTGATAACCGATGAAGCGCAGGCTCGCGTCGGATACGTACAGAAAGCGCAGCTCGCGGTCGACATGGGCGAGGAAATCCACCGTGCCGACCGTCTGTTCCAGCCAGTTGCGCACGGTGTCGTCGCGGCGCGGCGCGCCGGCGCGCGCAGGCATCAGCGCGCCGCCCGACCAGGCGAAGCGGCGCAGCGTATGCAAGGCATTGCGCCAGGAGCCCTTGCGTGGCGTCTGTTTCCTGTTGGCTTCCATGTTTCTCGCTGACGTGAAGGGCTGGAACCGGTTGTCCGGAAGGAATAACGGCAGGCTGCGCGGAATCTTTAACCGGCCGGCCGGCAGCGGCTGGCGCTGCCGCCGGACCGGGTCGTGCATGCGGCGTTCGACGGTCGACCGCCGCATGGCCTATGTCGAGGCTGACTTTATAAGAAATGAGGACGCAGATGAAGCGAAAACTATTGGTGGGCGCCGCGGCGGCGCTGCTGCTGGCCGGTCATGCGCTGGTCGCGCAGGCGCAACTGAAGCCGGGCGCCACGGCGCCCGACTTCACGACGCAGGCGTCGCTGGGCGGCAAGACTTACACGTACTCGCTCGCCGATGCGCTGAAGCACGGGCCGGTCGTGCTGTACTTCTACCCGGCCGCGTTCACGAAGGGTTGCACCATCGAGGCGCATGCGTTCGCGGATGCGGTCGATCGTTACAAAGCTTACGGCGCAACGGTGATCGGCGTGTCCGCCGACAACATCGACACGCTGACCAAATTCTCGGTGAGCGAGTGCCGCAGCAAGTTCCCGGTCGCGGCCGATCCGGACGCGAAGATCATCCGCGAATATGATGCGAAGCTGCCGGCGCTCGATCGCGCGAACCGCGTGTCCTATGTGATTTCGCCGGAAGGGAAGGTGCTGTACGAGTACACGAGCCTGTCACCCGACAAGCACGTCGAGAACACGCTCGGCGCGGTGAAGGCGTGGGCCGACGCGCATCCGAAGCAGTAAGCCGCAGGCCGTGAGCCCGCGGCAAAGCGGCCCGCCGCGCGGGCCGCAAGCACGACGAAACGCGCCGCCGCGTGGCGGCGCGGGCATGCCGGACGTACCGGACGTACGTTAAGCGCGCAATGCCTGTTCGATCGGCACGCCGCCGCCGACGAAGCCGATGACCTTGCGCGAAATGCCCAGCTTGATCGCCTCGATCGCGGCCCATGCGACATCCTGGCGCGACACCGGCGGCGCCGCGTTGAGCGGCTCCTCGGTCAGTGCGATCTTGCCGACGCCCGGGCCGTCCGCGAGCGGGCCGGGGCGCAGGATCACGTAGTCGATGCCCGACGCGATCACGCGCTCGTCGCCTTCGCGCTTCATCTGCGAGTAGTGGCGCAGTGCGTCGCCGCTGCGCTCCGGCCAGTACGCGGTCAGCGAACTGATCACGACCAGCTTTTGCACGTTGTAAGCGAGCGCATACTCGGCCGCGCGCGCGACCGCGTCGCGGTCGATCTGCTCCTCTTCGGCGGCGCCTTCCGATTCGGCCGAGCCGGCCGCATAGATCACATGCGTGATGCCCTGGAAGGCGTGCGAGAAATCGCCCGTCAGATCGGCTTCGACGACCTTCGCGCCCGGCAGCGCATAGCCGTGCCGGCGCACCAGCGCAGTCACCTCGAATTCCGACTGTTTGAGCAGCAGATCCGCGCAGGCCTGACCCGTGCGGCCGGTCGCGCCAATCAGCAGTACCTTCGTCGTCATGAAACCGCTCCTTGCACGATGCGTCATCCTCCCAGATAGGGACGGACGACTGATACTCAAGTGTATGTCGATTTGGGCCGGCGGCGTGCAGGGAATGAGGGACGCACCGCTCGAGGCCCGCCGGCGCGGCCTGTGGAAGCCCCGTCGCCATGCCGTCGTGCGCATCGATTGCGGAATCGACCCGCTGACCGGCTATCATGTGCGCGATGCATTTTTCGCCGCGACGCAATGCAACGCGGCGACCAACCGGTTGGAGTACACATGGCATTACCCCTGGACAACATCAGCATGGCCGTGTTCTGCGACTTCGAGAACGTCGCGCTCGGCGTGCGCGACGCGAAGTACGAGAAATTCGACATCAAGCCCGTGCTGGAGCGGCTGCTGCTGAAGGGCAGCATCGTCGTGAAGAAGGCGTATTGCGACTGGGAGCGCTACAAGGGCTTCAAGGCGTCGATGCACGAGGCGAGCTTCGAGCTGATCGAGATTCCGCACGTGCGCCAGTCGGGCAAGAACTCGGCCGACATCCGGCTCGTCGTGGACGCGCTCGACCTCTGCTACACGAAGTCGCACGTCGACACGTTCGTGATCATCAGCGGCGACTCGGATTTTTCGCCGCTCGTGTCGAAGCTGCGCGAGAACGCGAAGAAGGTGATCGGGGTCGGCGTGAAGAAGTCGACGTCGGACCTGCTGGTCGCGAACTGCGACGAATTCATTTTCTACGACGACCTGGTGCGCGAGCAGCAGCGCGCGCAGGCGAAGCGCGAACAGCAGCACGCGGGTAACGGCGGCGCGAAGCGGCCGGACGAACCGTCGCGCAAGCCGGAGCTGGAAGCGCGCCGCAGCGAGGCGATCGCGCTCGCGGTCGAGACGTTCGATGCGCTGGCATCGGAGCGCGACGACGTCGGCAAGATCTGGGCGTCGGTGCTCAAGAGCGCGATCAAGCGCCGCAAGCCGGACTTCAACGAGTCGTATTACGGCTTCCGCGCGTTCGGCAACCTGCTCGACGAAGCGCAGGCGCGCGGCCTGCTCGAAGTGGGGCGCGACGACAAGTCGGGCGCGTTCGTGTCGCGGCCGCGCCAGTCGTCCGCGGCGGAGCAGGCGGCGGCACGTGATACGGGCGGCGCGCACCATGGTCACGGCACGCACCACGGTCACGGCGCGCGCCACGCGGAAGCGGCACCGGCCGAGCGCCAGCCGCGGCGTCGCGGGCAGCGGGCGCAAGCAGCCGTGCAGGAAAGCGTGCAGGCCGACGCGCAAGAGGCGGCCGTCGTCGATGTCATGGACGAAGCGGCGCTCGTGCCGGCAGCGACGGCCGAAGCGACTGCAGTGACTGAAGCGACTGAAGTGGCCGAGGTGCACGGCGACGCGAAGGACGGCCGCAAGCGCGCGCGCAAGAGCGCGGCGAAGAAGACCGGCGCCAAGAAGGGCGGCGAGGCAAAGGGCGGCGAGGCGAAGGGTGCCGGCCGTCAAGCGGCGGCGAAGCCGGACGAGGCCGCGCACGGCGGTGCGAAGCACGGTGGCGACAAGCACGCGCAAGGCAAGCCTGCCGAAGCGACGCATCGCGACGCGGAGCATCGTGAGGAACGGCACGTCGCGTCGCCGACGGCCGGCGAGTACGGGGCTTCGGCGGCTGCCGCGCAGCCAGCGCACGAAGCGGCACCGGCTGCCGAATCGACCGGTGAAGCGGCTGGCGAAGCCGCCGCCGCAAAGCCGAAAAAACCGGCCCGCAAGACGGCTCCCCGCGCGCGTCGTCCGCGCAAGACGGCCGCCGCAGCCGAGTAACGCTGGCCGCGCGGGGCAGCGTCCGACCGAGGGCGCCGCCTGTCTCACCCTGTCGGCCGGTGCAACGCCGGCCGACGCGTCCCGTTATCCGTTCAGCACGTACGGCTGCGTCATCACTTCGAGGAAGTGACCATCCGGATCGTCGAAATACACGCCGCGCCCGCCGTAATGGCGGTAGATCTCACCGGGCTGCCGCTTCGCCGGATCGGCCCAGTGCGGCAGTCCGCGCTCGCGAATGCGCGCGTACACGCGATCGAAGCCGGCCTCGTCGGTCAGGAATGCGTAGTGCTGGGCCGCGATCTCTCCCTCCTTTTCATAAAAATCGAGCGACACGCCGTTTTCGAGCGGGACGACCAGCATCGGGCCGAACGGCGTCGGCGCCGGCAGTTCCAGAAGCTCGGTGAGGAAGCGGCTCGACGCGTGCTTGTCGCGACACCAGACGATCGTATGGTTCAGCTGGACGTTCATGGCAGGTCCCCGGGAACGGGCGCGAGGGTGGGCATGGACACACGATAGTCGATCGCCGCCCGCGTGCAAGCCGGATCCCGGGCGAACGCGGCCCGCCTCGCCGGCGGCAGCCGCGGCGGCCGGGCCTGAATCGTCGGCTGAAACGATCTGGACGATCGGCTACTTTTTCGGGAGCAAAGGTCATTGGCGCGGCTTTTTGCGCCGCCAAGAATCTCTGTCAACCATCGCCGTCATCCGCCGGATGACGAACCGGCGATGCGCGACAGGGAGACAGACGATGCGCTTCACGCTGAACGGCCAGCCGTTCGATTTCGACGGCGATCCCGATACGCCGCTGTTATGGGTCATTCGCGACTCGGCCCGCCTCACCGGCACCAAATACGGGTGCGGCATCGGCGCATGCGGCGCCTGCACCGTCCATCTCGACGGCGAAGCCGCGCGTTCCTGCGTGCTGCCGGCCGCGAGCGTCGCGGGCCGCTCGGTCACGACGATCGAAGGGCTGTCGCACGATCGCTCGCACCCGGTGCAGCGCGCGTGGATCGAGAAGGACGTGCCGCAGTGCGGCTACTGCCAGTCGGGGATGGTGATGGCCACCGCCGCGCTGCTCGCGCAGCATCGCAAGCCGACCGACGCGCAGATCGACCAGGCCGTCACGAACCTGTGCCGCTGCGCGACCTATCAACGCATTCGCGAGGCGATCCATGTCGCGGCCGGCTGACGCGGGGCGGGCGCGGCATGCGCCGAATGCGTCGCGGCGCGTGTTCCTGCAAGGCGGCGTCGCGCTGGCGGGCAGCCTGCTGCTGCCGCTCGCGATCGGCGACGTCGTGCAGGCGGCCGGCGACGGCGCGCGCTTTCGCGAGATCAACGACTGGGTGCGCATCGACGCCGACGGCCGGACGATCATCGGCCTGTCGCAGGCGGAAGTCGGGCAGGGCGTCTACACGGGGCTGCCGCAGGTGCTTGCCGACGAGATGGATGCCGACTGGCGCAGCGTGACGGTCGAGTTCGTCACGGGGCGCGATGCGTACCGGATCGACGCCGCGAACGAGGCGCCGCAGCAGTTCGTCGGCGCGTCGATGTCGGCGACGATGTTCTACACCCGGCTGCGCATCGCGGGCGCGCAGGCGCGCTCGGCGTTCCTGCGGGCCGGTGCCGCGCGGCTCGGCGTGCGCGACACGCAGTGCGTGACGCGCGACGGCCGCGTGATCCATGCGCCGAGCGGCCGGTCGCTGTCGTATGGCGCGCTCGTCGACGCTGCCGCAAAGCT
The DNA here is from genome assembly GCF_020843965.1 of Burkholderia sp. B21-005. Lineage (NCBI taxonomy): Bacteria > Pseudomonadati > Pseudomonadota > Betaproteobacteria > Burkholderiales > Burkholderiaceae > Burkholderia > Burkholderia sp. B21-005. The sequence continues at coordinate 1,180,806 of NZ_CP086301.1, forward strand.
GCCGCCCGATCCGCAGCCGCGCCTGAAGCCGCCATCCGCGCACACGTTGATCGGGCGTGCGTTGCACAAGCTCGACGTGCCCGCGAAGGTCGACGGCAGCGCGATCTTCGGCATCGACGTGCAGGTGCCCGGCATGCTGGTCGGCGCGCTGACGATGGCGCCGACGCTGAACGGCCGGCCGACGGCCGTGAAGAACCGCGACGCGCTGCGCGCGATGCCGGGCGTCGTGGACGTCGTGCTCGCGAAGGACGCAGTGATCGTCGTCGCGCACACCTACTGGCAGGCGAAGAAGGCGTGCGACGCGGCGGACATCGTGTGGGACGTCGGCACGACACCGGCGTTCGACAGCGCGACGATCCTCGCGCAGCGCAAGGGTGCGCTGCAGGCCGGGCACGCGGTGGTCGCCACGACGATCGGCGAGCCCGCGCGCCGGCTCGCCGAGGCCGGCACGATCGTCGAAGCCGACTACCACACGCCGTACATCGTTCACGCGACGATGGAACCCGTGAACGCGACCGTGCACGTGCGGGCGGGCGAGATCGAGGTGTGGGGGCCGATCCAGGGGCAGGACAAGGTGCGCTGGACGCTGTCGGCGCTGTTCAACGTGCCGGCCGAGCGCGTGATCGTCAACACGACGTTTCTCGGCGGCAGCTTCGGCCGCAAGTACGTGCCCGATTTCGTCGTGCACGCGGCCGTCGCGTCGAAGGCGGTCGGGCGGCCCGTGAAGGTGATCCGCTCGCGCGAGGACGACATCCGTCACGGCTTCTATCGGCCGTGCGCGTCGGCGCGGTTGCGCGCGGCGCTCGGCACCGACGGGCTGCCGGTCGCGCTGCATGCGCGCGTCGCCGGCCACTCGCTGTATGCGGCGATCAAGCGCGACCGCTACGAGAAGGCGGGCGGCTGGGACGAGACGATGCTCGACGGCCTGTACGACCTTTGCTACGACGTGCCGAACCTGCTGGTCGATTCGGTCACGGTGATGCAGCCGATTCCGGTCAGCTTCATGCGCAGCGTCGGCAGCACGTCGACGGTGTTTTTCCTCGAGAGTTTCGTGAACGAGCTCGCGCACACGGTCCGTGCCGACCCCGTGCGATACCGGCGCGCTCTGCTGAAGCACGACCCGCTCGCGCTGCGCGTGCTCGACGCGACGGCCGCGCGCGCGAACTGGTTCGGCCGCGCGCCGGCCGGCGTGTCGCGCGGCGTCGCGTATTCGCTGTACACGGGGCGCGGTGGCGCGTTCAACACCTACGTCGCGGCGATCGCCGACGTGCGGGTGACGGGCGGCCACGTGAAGCTCGAGCGGATCGTGTGCGGGATCGACTGCGGCCGCGCGATCAATCCGCTGCTGATCCGCGAGATGGTCGAAGGCGGTGTCGGTTTCGCGCTGACCAATACGTTCAGGAGCGAGATCACGTTCGAGCACGGCGCGGTCGTGCAGCGCAATTTCGCCGACTATCCGCTGCTCGGTCTGGCCGCGATGCCGAAGATCGACGTCGTGATCGTCGACAGCGATCGTGATCCGCAAGGCTGCGGCGAAGTCGCGCTGCCGCCCGTCGCGCCGGCCGTCGCCGATGCGATCTGGCGCGCGACCGGCGAGCGGCCACGCTCGATGCCGTTCGCCACGCCGCTCGCGACCTGAGCGATTCCAGCATTCCCCCAAGACCGGCGGCGCCCGGTGCGCCGCCGATAAATATCAAGCATAACTACACAACTGGTCTGGAGACTTCCATGAAAACCTTCCGCACGGCCGCGACGGCCGTTTCGTTCGCGGCCGCCGCCGCGTCGCCGGGCGCGCATGCGCAGAGCAGCGTGACGCTGTACGGCATCGTCGACACCGGCGTCCAGTACTACAACAATGCGGCGGGTGGCGGCTCGGTCGCCGGCATGCCGTCGCTGACCGGTGAAGTGCCGTCGCGCTTCGGGTTGCGCGGCGTCGAGGATCTCGGCGGCGGCTATCGCACGTTCTTCGTGCTCGAGAACGGCTTCGCGCCGAACTCGGGGGCGCTGAACTACGGCGGCCGCCTGTTCGGCCGGCAGGCGAACGTCGGCATCGAGTCGCCGTACGGCGCGCTCACGCTCGGGCGGCAGATGAACATGTCGATGCGGGTGCTGCTCAATGCCGACGTGATCGGCCCGTCGATCCATTCGATGGCGAGCTTCGACAGCTACTTGCCGAACGCGCGCAGCGACAACGCGCTCGGGTATCTCGGCCGCTTCGGCGGCGTGACGCTCGGCGGCACCTACAGCACCGGGCGCGACGACGCGGGCCCGGCCGGCCCGTCCGCGACCCATTGCGCGGGCAACGTGGCGGGCGACCCGGTCGCCTGCCGCCAGTACACGATGATGGTGGCGTACGACGCGCCGCAGTTCGGCGCGGCCGCTTCGTATGATGTGATGCATGGCGGCGCGGGCGCGTCGGCGCCGCTGTCGAGCCCCGGCTATACGGACACGCGCACGATCGTCGACGCGTATGTGAAATTCGGCATCGCGAAACTCGGCGCGGGCTGGATCCGCCGCAACACAGCGGCCGCGGCGCACAGCCAGTCGGACATCTTCTTCGCGGGCGGCACGGTCCAGGCAACGCCGGCGCTATCATTCGACGCACAGGCCGTGCGCTACCTGCTGCGCAGCCGCTTCGACTCGAACCTGTTCGTCGCGCGGGCGAACTACAGCCTGTCGAAGCGTACGATGGTCTATACGTCCGTCGGCTACATGACGAACAGCGCACTCGGCACGTCGGCGGTGGCGGCCGGCGGCACCGTCGGCGCCGGCCAGAACCAGGTCGGCGTGATGGCGGGCATCCAGCAGCGCTTCTGAGCCGGCGGCGCGCACCACGGAGACTCCGACGATGATGACCGATCTTCTCAGCGACGTGCTGACCGACCTGCGGGCCGATGCAGTCGTCACTGGGCGCTTCACGCTGAGCGCGCCGTGGGCGATTCGCAAGCCGGCCGTCGCGGGCGCGCCGTTTCGCACCTGTGCGGGCAGCCCGTTCTTCCTGGCGGTCGCGGGGGCCGCGCCCGTGCACGTCGAGCCGGGCGACTTCGTGCTGCTGCCGCACGGCGACGAGCATGTGATGGCATCGTCGCTCGACGAGCCGCCGGTGCCGTTCGATACGCTGATGGCGGACAAGGGCATCCGGCCGCGCTTCGACACGCCGCTCGAATTCGTCGCGGGCGGCGGCGGCGCGACGAGCGACCTCTATACCGGGATCGTCATTTATCGCGACATCGTGCGCAGCCCGCTGTTCTCCGTGCTGCCGCCGCTGATTCACGTCCGCGCGAACGACGCGGCCGTCGCGCCGTGGCTCGCGAGCACGCTGCAGAGCTTCATCGAGGAATCGATGGCGTGCCAGCCCGGCTGGGCCGTCGCCGCGACGCGTCTGGCCGACGTGCTGTTCGTGCAGCTGTTGCGCGCGCACCTGCAGTCGTCGGCGAATCACACGGGCTGGCTGCGCGGCCTGACCGATGCGCAGATCGGCCGCGCGATGGCGCTGATGCACCGCGACCCGCGCCGCGACTGGCAGCTCGCGAGTCTCGCGGCCGAGGCCGGCATGTCGCGCTCGCGCTTTTGCGCGCGTTTCGCCGAACTGGTCGGCGAGACGCCGATCGGTCACCTGACCGCCTACCGGATGTACCTGGCGAGCGGCGAGCTCGCGCACGGCAAGCTGCGGCTGATCGAGATCGCCGAGCGGGTCGGCTACACGTCGGAAAAGGCGTTCGCGCGCGCGTTCCATCGCTGGTCGGGGATGGCGCCGCGCCGCTATGCGCGCAACGCGCGGGATCTGTACGACCTCGCACGACATGGATGACGGCGCGTCGCGCTATCGGGTGCTCGCGCTTGCCCGCGGGCTCGCGCTTCCCGAAGCGGTCGCGCGCGGGTAGCCGTACGCCACCGCCGCGGAGCGGGGCGGCGCCGCAGGCTCCGTCGCTCCGTGTACGGCCGTGTGCCGTTACGCGTTACTCGCCGGCCACCGCCGGTTCGCCCGAATTGCCGCTGCGGTTGCGGCGCTTCTCGAACCGCACACGCAGCCGGTCCATGTATAAATAGACGACCGGCGTCGTATAGAGCGTCAGCACCTGCGACATGATCAGGCCGCCGGCGATCGCGATCCCGAGCGGCGCGCGCAGCTCGGCGCCGTCGCCATGGCCGAACGCGAGCGGCAACGCGCCGAGGAGCGCTGCCATCGTCGTCATCATGATCGGCCGGAAGCGCAGCAGGCACGCCTCGTGGATCGCATCGTACGACGACTTGTTGCCGTTGCGCGTCTGGTCGATCGCGAAGTCGACCATCATGATCGCGTTCTTCTTCACGATGCCGATCAGCAGGATCACGCCGATCAGCGCGATGATGCTGAACTCGGTCTTGAACAGCAGCAGCGCGAGCAGTGCGCCCACGCCGGCCGACGGCAGCGTCGACAGGATCGTGATCGGGTGGATGTAGCTCTCGTACAGGATCCCGAGCACGATGTAGACGGCCAGCAGCGCCGCGAGGATCAGGATCGGCTGATTGTTCAGCGATTGCTGGAACGCCTGCGCGGTGCCCTGGAAGCTGCCGACGATCGTCGGCGGCACGCCGATCTGCGCCATCGTCTGGTAGATCACCTGGGTCGCCTGCGACAGCGACACGCCCGGGGGCAGGTTGAACGAGATCGTCGTCGCGACGAAGAGGCCCTGATGGTTGACCGACAGCGGCGTCGTGCTCGGGCCGAAGGTCGCGATCGCGGACAGCGGGATCATCGTCGACTTCGACGTCGACACCGCCGCGCCCGACGACGCGCTCGACTTGCCGCTCGACGCGATCGAGTTCAACGCCTGGTTGCGCGCGGAATCGGACGCGATCGCCGCGGCGCTGGTGGCGGCCGTGCCGGCGCTTGACGTGCCGGCCGAGGTCGCGACGAAGGTGCCGGCCGCCGCGTTGGTCGACTGCGAGCCGTTCGCGCTGCCGCCCGACTTGCTGATCCACACTTCGTTCAGCATTTGCGGGCTCTGCCAGTATTTCGGCGCGACTTCCATCACGACGTGGTACTGGTTCAGCGGGTTGTAGATCGTCGAGACCTGGCGCTGGCCGAACGCGTCGTACAGCGTGTTGTCGATCTGCGCGGGCTTGATGCCGAGCCGCGCGGCGGTCGCGCGGTCGATCGTCACCATCGCCTCCAGGCCGCCTTGCTGCTGGTCCGAGTTGACGTCGGTCAGCTCGGAGCGCTTCTGCAGCGCCTCGGTCAGCAGCGGCCCCCACTTGTACAGGTCGGCGCTCGAATCGCCGAGCAGCGTGAACTGGTATTGCGCGTTGCTCTGCCGGCCGCCGACGCGGATGTCCTGAGCGGCCTGCAGGAACGTGCTCGCACCGGCGACATCCGCCAGCGGCTTGCGCAGTTGCTGGATCACCTGGTCGGCCGACAGCTTGCGCTCGGTGCGGTCCTTCAGCGTGACGAACATGAAGCCCGAATTGGTCTGCGTGCCGCCGGTAAAGCCCGCGGCGCTCTGCACGTTCGGGTTGCTCTGCACGATCCGCATCATCTCGGTGAACTTCTGCTTCATCGCCTGGAACGACGTGGACTGGTCGGCCCGAATGCCGCCGATCATCAGCCCGGTGTCCTGCTGCGGAAAGAAGCCCTTCGGCACGATGATGTACAGATAGACATTCAGCCCGATCGTCGCGAACAGGATCAGCAGGACCAGCAGCGGGCGGCGCAGCGCCCACGACAGCGAGCGCTCGTAGCCGCGCTGCATCCGCGTGAAGAAGCGCTCCAGGAACCGGCCGAGGTGGCCTTCCTCGTGCGCGTCGTGCGGCTCGCGCAGCAGCCGCGCGCACATCATCGGCGTGACCGTCAGCGATACCGCGAGCGATACGGCGATCGCGAGCGACAGCGTCAGCGCGAATTCGCGGAACAGGCGCCCGACGATGCCGCCCATCAGCAGGATCGGCAGGAACACCGCGACGAGCGAGATGCTCATCGACAGGACCGTGAAGCCGACCTCGCGCGCGCCGTCGAACGCGGCCTGCAGCCGCGGCTTGCCGTTCTCGATGTGGCGCGTGATGTTCTCGAGCACGACGATCGCATCGTCGACGACGAAGCCGGTCGCGACGATCAGCGCCATCAGCGACAGATTGTCGATCGAGAAGCCGAGCAGGTACATCGCGCCGAACGTGCCGATGATCGAGATCGGCACCGCCACGCTCGGAATCAGCGTCGCGCGCCAGTTGCGCAGGAACAGGAACACGACCATCACGACCAGGCTGATCGCGATCAGCAGCGTGTGCTCGGTGTCCTTCAGCGACGCCCGGATCGTCGTCGAACGGTCGAGCACCGGCGTCACCGTGATGTCGGCCGGCAGCGACGCGGTGAGCTGCGGCAGCGCCGTGCGCACGCGGTCGATCGTCTCGATGATGTTCGCGCCGGGCGAGCGGTAGAGGATCACGAGCACCGCGCGCTTGCCGTTCGACAGGCCGAGGTTGCGCAGGTCCTCGACCGAGTCGACGACCTCGGACAGGTCGGACAGCCGCACGGCCGCGCCGTTGCGGTACGCGACGACCAGGTCGCTGTACTGCGACGCATGCGAGGCCTGGTCGTTCGTATAGAGCTGGTAGTGCTTCGGGCCGGATTCGATCGCGCCTTTCGGGCTGTTCGCGTTCGCGGACGCGAGCGCGGCCCGCACGTCCTCGAGGCCGATCCCGTAGTGGAACAGCGCATGCGGTTCGAGCTCGACGCGCACGGCCGGGTTCGCGGAACCGCTCACCGACACCTGGCCGATCCCGTCGATCTGCGACAGCGACTGCTGCAGCACCGTCGACGCGGCGTCGTACAGCTTCGCGGGCGACGACGTTTCCGACGTGAGCGACACGATCATGATCGGCGAGTCGGCCGGGTTGACCTTGCGGTACGTCGGGTTGCTCTTCAGCGAGGCGGGCAGGTCGGCGCGGGCCGCGTTGATCGCGGCCTGCACGTCACGCGCGGCGCCGTCGATGTCGCGGTTCAGCCCGAACTGCAGGATGATCCGCGCGTTGCCGACCGTGCTGGTCGACGTCATTTCGCTGACGTCGGCGATCGAGCCCAGGTGCCGCTCGAGCGGGCTCGTCACGCTGGTGGCGACGGTCTCGGGGCTCGCGCCGGGCAGCGACGCCTGCACCGAGATGGTCGGGAAGTCGACCTGCGGCAGCGGCGACACCGGCAGCTTGATGAACGCGAACAGGCCGGCGAGCGCGACGCCGAGCGCGAGCAGCGTCGTCGCGACGGGGCGGGTGATGAAGGGGCGCGACAGGTTCATCGCTTATGCGCCCGTGTGCTTGCCGGCGTCGGCGCCGGGGCCGTGCCGCTCGAACCAGCCGCGCACGCGGCGCGCGAGGCTGTCGAAGCCGAGATAGATCACCGGCGTCGTGAACAGCGTCAGCACCTGCGACACGATCAGGCCGCCGGCGATCGCGATCCCGAGCGGCTGGCGCAGCTCGGAGCCCGCGCCGGCGCCGACGATCAGCGGCACCGCGCCGAGCAACGCGGCGAGCGTCGTCATCAGGATCGGCCGGAAGCGCAGCAGGCACGCCTGGTAGATCGCCTCGCGCGGCGGCTTGCCTTCGACCCGTTCGGCCTCGAGCGCGAAGTCGATCATCATGATCGCGTTCTTCTTCACGATGCCGATCAGCAGCACGATCCCGATGATCCCGATGATGTCGAGGTCGTGCCCGGTGATCATCAGCGCGAGCAGCGCGCCGACGCCGGCCGACGGCAGCGTCGACAGGATCGTGATCGGGTGGATGTAGCTCTCGTACAGCACGCCGAGCACGATGTACATCGTGACGACCGCCGCGAGGATCAGGAACAGCTGGTTCGACAGCGACGCCTGGAACGCGAGCGCCGCGCCCTGGAAGCGGGTCTGGAACGAGCCGGGCAGGCCGATGTCCTTCTCGGCGGCGCCGATCGCCTTCACGGCCTCGCCGAGCGACGCGCCCGGGGCGAGGTTGAACGAGATCGTCGTCGACGGGAACTGCGACAGGTGCGCGACGAGCAGCGGCGACGGCCGTTCGTGGAACGACGCGATCGACGACAGCGGCACCTGGCCGCCGCCGGCGGACGGCAGGTAGATGTCGTTCAGCGATTCGGCGTAATGCTGCTCCTTCGGCTCCGACTCGAGAATCACGCGGTACTGGTTCGACTGCGTGAAGATCGTCGACACGATGCGCTGGCCGAACGCGTCGTACAGCGCGTTGTCGACGGTCGCCGGCGTGATGCCGAAGCGCGCGGCGCTGGCGCGGTCGATCTCGATGTACACCGACTGGCCGTTGCTCTGCAGGTCGGTCGCGACGTCGGCGAGCGACGGCTCCTTCTGCAGCCGCGTGACGAGCTTCGGCACCCAGGTCGCGAACTCGTCGGGGTTCGGGCTCGTCAGCATGAACTGGTACTGCGTCGGGCTCACGGTCGAGTCGATCGTCAGATCCTGCACCGACTGCATGAACAGCGTGATGCCGGTCACGTTCGCGACGCGCTGCTGCAGGTCGCGGATGATCTGCGCGGCCGACTCGGAGCGCTTGTCGCGCGCCTTCAGGTTGATCAGCATCCGGCCGCTGTTCAGCGTGATGTTGCTGCCGTCGACGCCGATGAACGACGTGAGGCTTTCGACGTTCGGGTCCTTCAGGATCTCGGCCGCGAGCGCCTGCTGGCGTTCGGCCATCGCGCCGTACGAGATCGACTGCGGCGCCTGCGTGATCCCCTGGATCACGCCGGTATCCTGCGCGGGGAAGAAGCCCTTCGGTATGTATACGTAGAGCAGGGCGGTCAGCGCGAGCGTCAGCAGCGCGACGACGAGCGTCGAGCCCTGGCGGTTCAGCACCCATTCGAGCGCGACCCCGTAGCGCGCGATCACCCAGTCGATCGCACGGTGCACGCGCGCCTCGAAGCGGTGGCTTTCCGGCGGCGGCGAATGGCGCAGGAGCTTCGCGCACATCATCGGCACGAGCGTGAGCGACACGATCGCCGAGATCACGATCGTCACCGCGAGCGTGATCGCGAATTCGTGGAACAGGCGGCCGACCACGTCGCCCATGAACAGCAGCGGGATCAGCACCGCGATCAGCGATACCGTCAGCGAGATGATCGTGAAGCCGATCTGCCTCGACCCCTTCAGCGCGGCCTCGAGGCTCGTGTGGCCTTCCTCGACGTAGCGTGCGATGTTCTCGATCATCACGATCGCGTCGTCGACGACGAAGCCGGTCGCGATGGTGAGCGCCATCAGCGACAGGTTGTTCAGCGAGAAGCCGGCCATGTACATCACCGCGAGCGTGCCGATCAGCGACAGCGGCACCGACAGGCTCGGGATGATCGTCGCGTAGACGTTCGCGAGGAACAGGTACATCACCAGCACGACCAGCGCGACCGCGAGCAGCAGCTCGAACTGCACGTCGCGCACGGCGGCGCGGATCATCGTCGTACGGTCGGTGACGACCTGCACGTCGAGCGCCGCGGGAAGCGTCTCCTGCAGCTTCGGCAACTGCGCCTTGATCGCGTCGACGGTCGCGATCACGTTCGCGCCCGGCTGGCGCTGCACGTTCAGGATGATCGCGGGCTCCGCGTTCACCCACGCGCCGAGCTTGGTGTTCTCCGAGCCGGCGACCACCTTCGCGACGTCGGTCAGCATCACCGGGCGGCCGCTCTTGTACGCGACGACCGCGGAGTTGTACTGGTCGGCGCTGGTGAGCTGGTCGTTGGCGTTGATCGTGTACGCGCGCGTCGGGCCGTCGAAGTTGCCCTTCGGCGTGTTCACGTTCAGGTTCGAGATCGTCGTGCGCAGGTCGTCGAGGTTCATCCCGTACTGCGCGAGCGCGGTCGGGTTCGCCTGGATCCGCACGGCCGGCCGGTTGCCGCCCGACAGGCTGACGAGACCGACGCCGGCGATCTGCGAGATCTTCATCGCGAGGCGCGTATCGGTCAGGTCCTGCACCTGCGTGAGCGGCAAGGTCTTCGACGTGATGGCGAGCGTCAGCACCGGCGCGTCGGCCGGGTTGACCTTCGCGTAGATCGGCGGGGCCGGGAGGTCGGACGGCAGCAGGTTGCCGGCCGCGTTGATCGCGGCCTGGACTTCCTGCTCGGCGATGTCGAGCGGCAGGTCGAGCGAGAACTGCAGCGTGATCACCGACGCGCCGGCCGAGCTTTGCGACGACATCTGGTTCAGCGACGGCATCTGCCCGAATTGCCGCTCGAGCGGCGCGGTGACCGACGACGTCATCACCTCGGGGCTCGCACCCGGATAGAAGGTCTGGACCTGGATAGTCGGGTAGTCGACCTCGGGCAGCGCGGCGAGCGGCAGGAAGCGCAGCGCGACGAGACCGGCCAGCATGATCGCCGCCATCAGGAGGGCGGTGCCGACCGGTCGGAGAATGAAGAGGCGGGATGGATTCATCGAGCGGCCCGCGCGTTACTGGGCCGCGGGGGCCGCGGCCTGCGACGCGCCGTGCTTGTGTCCGCCGCGGTGGCCGGCCGCACCCGATGCGCCCGAAGCACCCGCAGCACCCGCAGCACCCGCAGCACCCGCAGCACCCGAAGCACCCGCAGCACCGGACGCCGCGCCGGCGCCGTGCGCGCCCGACGCGCCTTTCGGCTTGTCGGCCGGGATCGTGATCTTCGCGCCTTCGCGCAGCCGGTCGGAGCCGTCGGTGACCACGCGCTCGCCGAGCGCGACGCCGCTCACGATGCTGGTGCGTTCGCCGTCGACCGGGCCGATCGTCACCTTGCGCACCGTCACCGTATTGTCGGGTTTCACGATGTACACGAACTGGCCGATCGAGCCCGTCAGCACGGCGGCCGTCGGCACGATCGTCGCATTGCGCAGCACGTCGACGAGCAGGCGCGTGTTCACGAACTGATTCGGGAACAGCAGGCCTTCCTTGTTATCGAACTTCGCGCGCAGCTTGACCGTGCCGGTGCTCGTGTCGATCTGGTTGTCGAGCGTTTCGAGCGAACCCGTCTCGAGCGGCACCGTGTTGTTGCGGTTGTACGCGGTGACCGACAGTTTCTTGCCCGCGTTCACCTGCTTGAGGATCGGCGTCAGGTTGTCTTCCGACGTCGTGAAGATCACGCTCATCGGCTGCAGCTGCGTGATCACGACGATCCCGTTCGTGTCGCCCGCCGTCACGTAGTTGCCGGGGTCGACCTGGCGCAGGCCGACGCGGCCCGACACCGGCGCCGTGATGCGTGCGTACGTGAGGTTCAGCTTCGCGGAATCGATCGCCGCCTGGTCGGTCTTCACCGTTCCTTCGTATTGCTTGACGAGCGACGCCTGCGTGTCGACCGTCTGCGACGCGATCGAGTCCTGCGACAGCAGTGTCTGGTAGCGCTTCAGGTCGAGGCGGGCCGTCGCGAGCAAGGCTGCGTCGCGGGCGTGGGTGCCTTCGGCGTTTTCGAGCGCGACCTGGTACGGACGCGGGTCGATCTGCGCGAGCAGGTCGCCTTTCTTGACGATCTGGCCTTCCTGGAATGCGACGGACTGCAGATAGCCCGACAGCTGCGTCTTGACCGTCACGTTCGCGAGCGGCGTCACGGTGCCGAGCGCGGACAGCACGATCGGCATCTCGCCTTGCGTCGCGGTCGCGACCGACACGGGCTGCGGAATGTTCGCCATGGCGGCCGGGCCGCCGCGGCCGCGATGGCCGCCGCCGGCGCTCGCGCCGGAGGCCGCGCTGCCTGCTGCCTGCGTGCCGGCCGGCGTACGGCTCCACGGGTGCCACCACAGCAGGCCGCCGATGACGACGACTGCGAGCGTCCCGATCACCAGCCTGCGGCGCGGGCGACGGGCGGCAGGGGAGGCGGGATCCTTCGAAGGGGGCGTGGGCTTTTGTTGGTTGTCCATCGTGTTCTGTCTGGAAGACGGTGCGGCGTGCCGGAAAACAGGCGTGGAGCGGCGCGTGGGCATGCGATGCCGCGAGGGCCGGCTCGGTCCGGCCCTCGCGGTCCGCGCGGGAAAGAGCGGTGCGCACCGCGAATGCGGCGCGACGATGGGCATGATCCTACGTCCCGTCCCCGTTACAGTCCAGTGCTCTATCTTTCAACGGGTTACGGTCGTTACATAACGCGACGGGACGGTGACGGATCGATTACACGGCGCTGCGCCGGGCCGGCGCGCCGCCGATCTCGCGGGTGATTTTCGCGATGCATTCGTGCAGCGCGGGCACCACGTGTTCCTGCAGCCATTCGGGCGAACACTGGCTCGAGGCGCCGCCGCAGTTCACCGAGTAGCGCTGGCCCGACGGGCCGACGAAACCGGCCGCGACCGCGTTCAGCCCTTCGCGCCATTCGCCGATCGCGATCGCGTGGCCTGCACGCATCGCGTCCTCGAGACCGGGGTTCAGGCGCGCCGACACGTGCGGCCAGTCGTCACCGGCCGTCGCGCGCAGCGCGTCGAGCAGCGTGCGCCGCTCGTCGTCCTCCAGCGCCGCGAGATACGCGCGGCCGACCGCGGTGCGCGCGATGTCCATCCGCGAGCCGATCTCGAGGCGCGTGACGAGCACGGCCGAGCGTGGCCGGATCACGTCGATCGCGACCATGTCGAGCCGGTCGCGCACCGCGAGGTGCACCGACAGCGACGTGCGCTCGGCCAGCTCGATCATGAACGGCCGCGAGCGCGCGCGGATGTCGAAGTTGCGCAGGAAGCCGTGGCTCAGCTCCAGCACCGACGCGGTCAGCACGAAGCGTTCGCTGTCGGGCAGCTGGAACAGGAAGCCGGCGCTGACGAGCGTCGCCGTGATGCGCGACACGGTCGGCTTCGGGATGCCCGTCAATTCGGTCAGCTCGCGGTTGCTGACGGGGGCGTCGGCGGCCGCGATGCGGCGCAGCACGGCGAGGCCGCGCGCGAGCGCGGTGATCTCGTCCGGCGACGATTCGCGGTCCCGGGGCGCGGGAGGCGTTACAGATGTCGACACGAGGAATTCTCTCTATTTCCGAAACTCGATTTCAATTTTGTTGGTATCGTAAGATGATTGTCAAAAGATGCATGTTCCGTGGGTGAATCGTTCATCGTATGAGATTTTACGGGTTCACCCTTGGTTTATTAGGAAAGTACTCAAATGACCATTGCTGGAAAGTGCGGGAGCCGGTGCAAATACCGCTTGACTTGTCGGGCGGAAACGGAAAGAATGTCTCACGTTTTCGAAACATCGTTTCAGGAGTTTAACCGGCAACGGTGTTTCGCGCAGTCTCTCAGGTTCTAGCACGGCCCTCGGAATGGCTAGAACTTTTTTAGCGCCACGGTCTCCGTGGCGCTTTTTTTTGCCCGTCAAATCGGTGCGCAACAAAGTTCGCAGCAGCTGGGAAGAGCGGTTTCAGAAACATCGAAGTATGCCGCATCGCGGAAAGTTGTTGTTCGGCGCGCCATCTGGAGCGCTATTTCCTCATCAATGTGATGTCCGGCGTTCGACTGCCGCGGGGCCATCTGAAACGAATGATGGCGCGAGGCTGGGGGCGCAGCGCGCCGTGTGCAAGGCATTGCCCAGGTGGTCACGTAGATCCCATGATGCGCGTCCCCAGTGAAATACCGAGCGCCGATAGCGAAGCGTTGATCTTCTGCTGATCGCGTTCCCAACGCGACAGTGCGGCGTCGAACGCCGTGCCTCGCGCGAAAGCCTGCATCGCTTCGGCGAGTCCAACCGCATTGTCCGCCGCCTTTGCCACGCCGGCGGCGGTATGGGGGCGGACAAGGCAAGCAGCGTCGCCAAGCAGTACCGCGCGGCCGAACACCATTCGCTCGACGACAAGATCCTGAATTGCCTGTGCGAACGGCGCGTGCGTTGCGTTGACCAGCGCGGCGAGCGTCGGTGCGAGCAGGTTGCGGCCCGCGTCGACGAGTTCCGACCGATTGTCGTCGCGCATTGCACCGGGCGGCAGCGATCCGTCTCGCTGTGTGCCGTCCCGGGAAAGAAACAGTTCAGGTAGCTTGTCGTACGAGAGACGCCGGTACCACACCCAGTTCACGCGCCGTTTGCCGGGCTCGACGGTGCCATCGCGGCCTGGTACCAGGTAGGTCAGGAAGAGATGTGCGTCACCCTGCTGAAACGTAAAGCGGTTGCGCAGCACGCGAAGTACCTGATCGGGCAGGTCATGTTCGTCGACGAGCCCGCGCCACGCAACGTAACCCGCATAGGTGGGTTGCGTCTCGGGCAGCAGTTGCGCGCGCACGCCGGAGCGCCCGCCATCCGCGCCGACGAGCAGATCCGCGTGTTCTACCCGGCCGCTCGCGAAATGCGCGGTGATGCTCGCGCCATTGGAATCGAGTCGCTCGAACGTCTCGCCTGCATGGACGACGCCCGCTGGCAGTGCGCGCTTCAGCGCCGTATAGATCACATTCCACGCAGTCTGGGTTTGCGGCATGCGCATTTGCTGCACGATCCGGTCACCTTCGTCGAGATAGATCCGCTCGGTCGAATCCACGCCGGTATCGCCCGGCATCGGTACCCCGCCGAATGCGAACGCGCGGACGATCGGGGGCTGCAGGACGATGCCTCCGCCGCGGCTATCGAGCTCGCTTGGCGACTGTTCGAACACGCTGACGCGCCATCCTGCCGCACGCAGCGCAGTTGCCGTGAAGAGTCCGCCTACCGATCCGCCGATCACGAGTGCCCGCGGCCTCGATACGTCATTCATGAAGTGCTCCCGTTAGCCAGTGGATCGCGCGTACCGTGCGTCCGATTTCCTGCTGCCGCGATGCCGGTGCGCTGCGAATTCAACCTTCCCAGCTCTTCAGGAAATCGAGCAGCAGCGCGTTGACGCGTTCCGGCTGTTCTTCCTGCGGAAGGTGGCCGCATTGCGCGATGGGCTCGGCCCGAAGATGTGTCGCCATGCTTTCCCAGACGGATTTCATGTCGAACATCTTGCCGACCGCGTAGAAATCCTCACCCCAGATCGCCATGGTCGGGCATGCGATCTTCACATCGGCGTCGGCGAGATCCTGTTTGACGTCTTCCGCGTTCGCGCGGTAGTCGGCGAGTGCGCCACGTACGGCGCCGGGACGGCGATAGGCCCGGACATACGTGTCGAACGCTTCGCCGGAAATAGCGTGCGGGTTGTAGCACCAGTCGGAGAAGAAGTAGCTGAGCCACTCGGCTTCCTTGCCGGCGATCAGTGCTTCGGGCAGGTCCGCTACCTGATGAAACAGGAAGAACCAGTACGCGCGTGCCGTCTGGGCTGTCATGTTCTCCGCGACGATGCGGGTCGGCACGTTGTCCATCACGACAAGGCGCTCGAGGCGCTCGGGGAAGTCCTTCGCGAAGCGTGTCGCGACGCGTGCGCCGCGATCGTGCCCGACCAGCGCGATTCGGCCGATGCCAAGCGTGTCGAGCAATGCGACGAGATCGCGGGCCATGTTGCGTTTGTCGTAGCCGGCGGCCGGCTTGTCGGTTTCGCCGTAGCCGCGCAGGTCGGGCACGATGACGCGGTAGCGTTGTGCCAGGACGGGAATCTGGAAGCGCCATGCGAAGCTGGTTTCCGGGAAACCGTGCAGCAGGACCACGACAGGCCCGCTGCCCGCGTCGATGAAATGTTGTCGAATTCCGTTCGCAGTGACGGTGTGGTGAACGATCGAAGGCGTAGTGGTGGACATGTGTCGGTTCCCATTTCGGTTCGGACGACGCGCCATCGGAGCGACGTGCGCGCGAGTGCTGTCCGAGCATAGGCGAAGCAACATGGACAGTCGTATGAATTGTTCTGAATCGTCTTCCGGGTAGATGCGTTCCGGCAGGCGCGGGCCGTTTCATGACGATCAAGTTGTTCCTGGGAGGATCGCGACCTCAAATGCCCGATGTGAGCAGTGCGGCGAGTGGCGTCAGTGCGGCGTGCGCGCAAAAAAAAGCGCGACGCCCGCAATGGGCATCGCGCATGAACCGGCGTGGAGCGCCGACGAATGAAACGTGATGAAGAGAGGGAGGTGCGGTCAGGGAGGCCCCGATCAGGACCCCCGGCCGCTCAGGCCTTCGCGAGCTTGATGCTGGTCTGCTCGGCCGTCAGGTAGCCGACGCTGGCGCCGAAGCGGTCCTTGTAGTTCGCGCGCACGAGCGGGTCGAGCGTCGACTTGACCTTGTCGTGCAGCGGCGTCTCCCAGTCGCCCACGTGCTGGAAGTTGCTCATGATGTAGGTCCAGCCGTTGATCTCGTCGACCGCGTGCAGGCCCGTCGATTCGGCGCCGGCCGGGCACGACAGCACGCGCGCGAGCGACTTCGTGTCGACGTTGTACGCCCACAGGAAGTTGTTGACGTGCATGCCCGAGTCTTCGCCGATGAAGAGCGTGCGCAGCTTTTCGGAGAACTTCAGGTTGTCGGGGTTCGCGATCTTGTCCGGGTTCGCGAGGTTGCCGAGCGCGTCGGCCGCGGCGAGGTCCTCGCCGACGAGCGCGGCCGGCGCGCCCATGTCGACCGGCACCCATTCGCTGTCGATCGCGCCGCCCGACGTGTCGCGCTGGCCGGCCTTCAGGTTCAGCGCATAGACGGCGCCCGCGGCGATCTTCTTGTCCACCGCGACGTCGCGCGACACCGCGTTGCCCTTGACCATCGACGTCTCGATGCGCGACATCGCCGTGTAGACGATCTTGTCCTTCGCGTTCACCGTCGTGCCTTCGAGCTTCGTGAACGCCATGCTGCCGCCGATCAGCGCCGCATAGCGGTGCGTCTCGAGGAACGCGGCCGCCTTTTCCATCCCCGGCTTCACGCGCATCCAGTTGAACTTGCCGCCGAAGTGGATCTTCGTGTAGCTCGCGTCGTTCGGGTCGGTCGTCGTCAGGTCCATGATGTCCGACGCCTTCAGCGTGTTCGCGAGCGTCTCGATCTCGCTGCTCGTCGCGTGGCCGATCCTGATCCACGTCAGCGTCGCGCTGCCGGCGCCGGCGGACGACGTCTGGGTCCACTTCGCGACGTACAGCGTGCCGGCCGACAGGTCGGCCGCCTTGTCGGCGACGAACATGAACAGGCCGCCGTTGGTGGCGTCGTCACCCATCATCACGGTGCGCTGGTCCGGCATCACCTGGATCAGCTCGTGCGAGATGCGGCCGAGGCAGTAGTGCTTCTTCACCGTGCCGGTGCCGTCCGGGTTCACCGTGATCTCGGGCAGGTGGCCGTAGTGATAGGGGTTCGCCTTGGTCTCGTCGCCGAACGTGTTCTTGCTGAATGCCTTGAACTGCGCATCGGTCGCGGCCTTCGTCGCGTCCGGCTCGTATTCCTCGCTCGACAGGTGCGTGCCCCACGGCGACAGGCTCGCGCCGCAGGTGATCCACAGGCCGTGTGCGCTCGACGTATCGACGTTGTGATACTTGACGACCTTCAGCGCGCCGCTGGACGGATCCTGATCGAGCGTGATCACCGCGATCGGCGACGGCAGCTGGCCGTACTGCGATGCGCTCGCCTGGTCGCGCGTCGTGTATTCGAACTGCACGACCGCGAACACCGTGTTGCCCTTCACGCCGGCGACGTTCGCGTTCTTCAGCGTCAGCAGCGAGCTGCCGTCCGGGCAGTCCGAATAGAACTGGCGCTCCTTGCCGGCCACCGAGCGGTCGATGATCGGCTGGTTGTTGATGTCGTAGTAGCCGCCCGCGAGCGTCGTGCCGCCCTTGCCGTCCGGCACCATGTCGCCCGTCACGAAGAACGGCCGGTACGCCAGCTTGAAGTTGCGCGACGAGCCGTCCGAGAACGACACCGACAGCGTTGAGCCGACCGTCGTCGTGGCCATCGCGGCGGCGTTGTCGAGCGTGGGCGCGGCCATCGCCGAGAACGCCGCCGACGTGTACGCGGCGGCGGCCGGCGTCGCCGTCGGATTGTCGTCACCGCCGCAACCGGTCAGAAGAGCCGGCAGCGCGAGGCCGGAGAGGGGCAGCATGGGCGCGCCGACGAGGATCTTCAGGGCCTGACGACGGGAAGCATTGGGCAACGCGGGCATGTGGAGTCCAGTTTCAGATGTTGGAAGAATGGCCATCGCGAAGCAGGCTCGCAGCAAGCAAGGCGAAGGCAAGTTGAAAACTGGACCGAAGTGTAGGGATGCTAGATGAAAGTTTTTTGAATCGAAAACGTAATGATGCGTCGGGCGTCCGTCAGGTGTGCTGCCGGACGCCGGTTTCGTGCTTGATGGTGTTCAATCGCGCTCGGGCGTCGCCGAGATGCGGTGGATCGACAGGTCGGCGCCGTCGAATTCGGCTTCGCGATCGAGGCGCAGGCCGACCGTCGCCTTCAGCGCGCCATACACGAGCGTGCCGCCCGCGGTGGCGATCGCAATGCCGCCCAGCGTGCCGATGAGCTGCGACACGAACGACACGCCGCCGAGGCCACCGAACACGGGCTGCCCGAACACCCCGGCCGCGAGGCCGCCGAGCGCGCCGCACATCCCGTGCAGCGGCCACACGCCGAGCACGTCGTCGATGCGCCACTTGTTCTGCACGCAGGTGAACATCGCGACGAATACCGCGCCGGCCGCGGCCCCCGTGACGAGCGCACCGATCGGGTGCATCACGTCGGAGCCCGCACAGACCGCGACGAGGCCCGCGAGCGGGCCGTTGTACGTGAAGCCCGGATCGTTGCGGCCGGCCATCCACGCGGCGAGCGTGCCGCCGACCATCGCCATCAGCGAGTTCACGGCGACGAGGCCGCTGATCTTGTCGAGCGTCTGCGCGCTCATCACGTTGAAGCCGAACCAGCCGACCGCGAGCACCCACGCGCCGAGCGCGAGGAACGGAATGTTCGATGGCGGATGCGCGGCGATCCGGCCGTCCTTCGCATAGCGGCCGTGGCGTGCGCCGAGCAGCAGCACGGCCGGCAGCGCGACCCAGCCGCCGAATGCGTGCACGACGACCGAGCCCGCGAAATCGTGGAACGGCGCGCCGAACGCATGCGTGAGCCAGTCCTGCACGCCGAAGCGGGCGTTCCATGCAATCCCTTCGAAGAACGGATAGATGAAGCCGACGATGATCAGCGTCGCGACGAGCTGCGGATTGAATTTCGCGCGCTCCGCGATGCCGCCGGACACGATCGCGGGGATGGCCGCCGCGAACGTCAGCAGGAAGAAGAAGCGCACGAGCGCGTAGCCGTTGTGCTGCGACAGCGTGCCGATGTCGTCGAAGAACTCGACGCCGTACGCGATCGTGTAGCCGATGAAGAAGTACGCGAGCGTCGACACCGAGAAGTCGACCAGGATCTTCACGAGCGCGTTGACCTGGTTCTTCTTGCGGACCGTGCCGAGCTCGAGGAATGCAAAGCCCGCGTGCATCGCGAGCACCATGACGGCGCCGATCAACAGGAACAGTGTATCGACGCCGGATTTCAGACCATCCATGCCGTGGCTTCCTTGCGCAAAAAATGGGCGAGGAATGCAAGTATCGAGCCAACTTGGTGAATCGCTGCGTGCAAATGGTGCGAAAGGCCGCGCGGAGCGGTATTCCGGTGAAGCATGCACAGTCGCGGGGCGGGCCGGCTGCGGCGGAAGGGGCGCAACGGGTGCACGTGCGTGGTGCGAAGCGTGCGCATCTGGTGCGTGCGACGCGCGGCGCGGTGCGGCGTGGTGCGCCGCGGTGCACCGGTCTGGCGCGTCAGCGGCGCGCGAACAGCGTGCGTGGCCGCCGCAGCCGCAGCGCGCAGGCGGACCAGTAGGCGGCGACGGCCGCGAGCCCGAGTGCCGCGAACGTGAGCGCGGCGACGCCCGCGTGCGACTGGCCGTCGCCGTCGGGGCCGAGGATGCCTTGCGCGACGATCAGCGCGGCCGTCCAGAAGCCGATCACCGCTTGCGCGAGCAGGCGCGCGCACGCCACGCGGCGCGGACGCCCGACGGCACGCAGGCGCGTCGCGGACGGCGAGCGAAGACACAGAAACAGGGTGGCGGCGAGCACGGCGGCCAGCGCGATGAACCAGTCGATGAGGAAAGCCATGGAGAAGCGGGAAGCGGACGGAGCGGATGGAAGGCTGCCCACTTTAGTGTCGGCGCGCGCGCGATTGAATCAGACGAATCCGAAATTGAAAGGCATTTTTAATCGGGAGTGGTCAGTGGCCCTGTTCCACAAGCGGTATCATCGGCATCGGTCCAACCATTCAGGCCGTGCAGCGCACGGCCGGAGATTGCTGATGAAGATGAAGACTTCGCGGGCGCGTCGCGTGCCCGGTTCCCTGCTGGCGGCCGCGGCCGTCGGTGCGGTGCTGTTGCTCGCAGGCTGCGAGAAGTCCGGCACGCCGGCCCAGCAAGCCGATACGGCCGCGAGCGCGGCCGCCGATGCCGCCAACAACGCGGCCAAGGCGCTCGACCAGGTGGCGAGCACCGTCAACCAGCAGCTCAATGCCGCGAAGGCCGGCATCGCGAGTGCGGCCTCGGCCGTGCCGCCGCTGTCCGCGAGCGGCCTCGCGTCGGCCGCGCAGGCGCAGTTCGATGCGGCCGCGTCCGCGGTCGTCGCGCATGCGGCGTCCGAAGCGGGCGCGAAAATGGCGGAGGCCGGCAAGAAGCTGCAGCAGTGGAGCCAGCAGAATGCGTCCGGCGCGAAACCTGCCAGCGGCGAGTAACCCGGCACTTGCGCAATCCGTGAAATGTAATTATAGTAGTTACACATTGTCGCCGGCTGCCGTTCGGGCCGGCGTCGCCAGGTGAGTGAGGAATGAATACCAGCAGCCGGTTCGCGTTTGCCGTTCACGTGCTTGCCTTGCTGTCGATGCAGGAAGGCGCGCCGCTGTCGTCCGACATCATCGCGGGCAGCGTGAACACGAATCCGGCGCTGATTCGCCGTCTGCTGTCGATGCTGGCGGCCGCGGGGTTGACCACGTCGCAGCTCGGCGCGGGCGGCGGTGCGCTGCTGGCGCGCGAGCCGGGCAAGATCACGCTGCTCGACGTGTATCGCGCGGTCGACGATGCGCAGTTGTTCGCACTGCATCGCGAGGCGCCGAATCCCGCGTGTCTCGTCGGGCGGCACATCCAGGGCGTGCTGATCGACTACATCGGCGACGCGCAGCGCGCGATGGAAGCATCGCTTGCCACGCGCACGCTCGCGGACGTCACGGCCGACGTGCTCGAATCGGAGCATCGCAGCCGGCCCGCGGGAAGCGCCGGCGGGTGACAGGCGGCGGATGATGCAGGGCAGGAGGCCGGGCGGCGCGCACGCGCGGCGGCCGGCACGACGGAGTTTCGCTCCGTTTTTTTTCGGTCTTATATGTAATCACTTTAGTTACTTTTTCTTTCTGGAGAATCGACATGACGCAACGTACCCTGAACATCGCACTGTTTGGCGCCACCGGGATGATCGGTTCGCGCATCGCCGCGGAAGCCGCGCGCCGCGGCCATCGTGTGACCGCGCTGTCGCGCCACCCGGGCGCATCCGGCGACGGCATCGTCGCGAAGGCGGCCGACCTGTTCGATGCGGCCAGCATCGCGGCCGCGCTGCCGGGTCACGACGTCGTCGCGAGCGCGTACGGTCCGAAGCAGGACGATGCCGCGAAGGTCGTCGCGGCGGCAAAGGCGCTGGTTGCCGGCACGCGTCAGGCGGGCCTGAAGCGGCTCGTGGTGGTGGGCGGCGCCGGTTCGCTCGAAGTCGCGCCGGGCAAGCAGCTGGTCGACACCGAAGGCTTCCCGGACGCGTACAAGGCGGTCGCGCTCGCGCACCGCGATGCGGTCGACTATCTGGAAACGGTCGGCGATCTCGACTGGACGTTCTTCGCGCCGGCCGCCCTGATCGCGCCGGGCGAGCGCACGGGCACGTTCCGTACGGGCGTTGGCAAGCTGATCGTGGACGCGCAGGGCAACAGCAAGATCTCGGCGGAAGACTACGCGGTCGCGTTCGTCGATGCGCTCGAGCAAGACAGCTTCGTGCGCGAGATCGCGACGGTCGCGTATTGAGCGACATCGCGGCGAGGCGGTGCGCGAGCGCCGCATTCGACGTGAGCATCCGTCAGCGCCCGGCTGCCACTGCGGTCGCAACGACTTCAGGCGATTCCACCTCGACGGGCGGAATCGCCTGTTTCATTTGGGGTGCCGCTTATCGACAGGCCGGCGCGCGCGGGATTCCGCGCATCGCGGCGTATCCCTGGTTGATTGGTATTTATCCCGGTCGACGCCGCGCAGCGGTTTCCATATCGTTCCCCGTCATGCACGATGCATAGAAAAAATTTCTATCTACGAAGGACTGGGTAAATGGATGCCATCGATCGCAAGCTGCTGGAGCTGTTGCAGGCAGATGCCACATTGCCGATCGCGGAACTCGCGCAGCGCGTGAACCTGTCGCAGACGCCCTGCTGGAAGCGCGTGCAGCGGCTCAAGGAAACCGGCGCGATCCGTGCGCAGGTCGCGCTGTGCGATCCACGCAAGCTCGGGGTCGGCACGACCGTGTTCGTCGCGATTCGCACGAACCAGCACACCGAGGAGTGGGCGCAGCGTTTCACTCAGGCCGTGCGCGACATGCCGGAAGTCGTCGAGGTGTACCGGATGAGCGGCGAGACCGACTATCTGCTGCGGGTCGTGGTGGCCGGCATCGATGATTACGATCGCGTGTACAAGCAGCTGATCCGCGCGGTGCCGCTGTTCGACGTGAGTTCGTCGTTCGCGATGGAGCAGATCAAGTATTCGACCGCGCTGCCGGTGCGCGATCTGTCCGAACCGGCGTAGTGCGGTACGGCGGCTCGCACAGAGCGCGCCGTCGTCGTTATTCCGCTCAGCGGCCGCGCGCCAGCGCCCGGGCGCGTTCGTCCGCCAGCGCGTCGCTCCGCACGAACTCCGCGACGAACGGGCTGGCCGGATGATGGTGCAGCGCGTACGGCGTGTCCCATTGCGCGAGCCGGCCATCCTTCATCACGCCGATCCGGTCGGCGATCGCGAACGCTTCCGCCTGGTTGTGCGTGACGAGGATCGCGGTATGACCCGTGCGCTTCAGGATGTCGCGCAGTTCGAACGCGAGCCGCTCGCGCGTATCGACATCGAGATTCGAGAACGGCTCGTCGAGCAGCAGCAGCTCCGGCGACGGCGCAAGCGCGCGGGCAAGGGCGACGCGCTGCTGCTGGCCGCCCGACAGTTCGTGCGGATACGCGCTGCCCGCATCGGCGAGACCGACGAGTTCGAGCATGTCCGCGACGCGGGTGCGCCGTTCGGCCTTCGGCATGCGCCGCAGGCCGAACGCGACGTTGTCGGCCGCGCTCAGGTGCGGAAACAGCGCATAGTCCTGGAACATCATCCCGATGCGCCGCCGCTCGGGCGGCACGTCGAGCGACGGCGCCGCGACGGGCGTGCCGTCCAGCACGATGCGCCCCATGCGCACGGGCTCGAAGCCCGCGATCGCGCGCAGCACGGTGGTCTTGCCGCAGCCCGAGGCGCCGAGCAGGCAGCCGATGTCGCCGCGCGGCAGCGCGAGGCTCAGCCCGTCGACCACCGTGCGGCGGCCGGGCGGCGTGTCGTAGGCGACGCAGAGGTCGTCGAGTTCGAGCAGGTTCACGATGTCAGGCTCCGATCTTGTGACGGGTGCGCGCGAGCAGGATCACGGGCACGAGCCCGGCCAGCACGATCGCGAGCGCGGCGACCGCGCCTTCCTCATAGGTGCCGCGCGCGGCTTCCGCATACAGCCAGGTTGCGAGCGTGTCGAAATTCAGCGGGCGCAGCAGCAGGGTCGCCGGCAACTCCTTCATCGCGTCGACGAAGACGAGCAGGGCGCTCGTCGTGAGCGCGGGTCGCAGCAGCGGCAGGTGCACGCGGCGCAGCGTGCCGCCGGCCGTCTCGCCGAGCGAGCGCGCGGCCTGTTCGAGCGACGGCGGAATGCGCGCGAGGCCGGCTTCGATGCTGCCGGTCGAGATCGCGAGAAAGCGCACGGTGTACGCGATCACGAGCGCGGCCGCCGAACCCATCAGCAACAGCCCGTCTCGGCCGAGCGCCGCGCCGAGCAGCCGGTCGGCCGCCGCGAACGGGATCAGCAGGCCGATCGCGAGCACGGTGCCCGGCACCGCGTAGCCGAGGCAAGCGATGCGTGCACACACGCGGGCCGGCCCCGCAGGTGCGCTGTCGCGCCGCGCGCGTGCCGCCCATGCGACAACGAGCCCGCAGGCAAGTGTGGTGACGGTCGCGGCGGCGGCGATCGTCAGCGTGTTCGCGAGCCCGGTCAGCAATTGCGTCGACACGCCGCCGACGAGATGCAGCCGCTTGCCGGTCTCGACCGCGAGGTACGCGGCCGGCGCGCCGAAGCCGATGAGTACCGGCAGCCAGCCGAGCGCGGCGGCGCTCCATGCGGCCGCGCCCGTCAGCTTGCGCGGCGCGACCGGGCGCATGCGCCGGCCGTGCGCGTAGCGCTGGCGGCGGCGCCCATAGCGTTCGAGCACGATCATGCCGACGACGATCGCGAGCATCGCGAGCGCGATCTGCGCGGCGCCGGCGAGATCGGAGCGCGTGATCCACGTCGTGTAGACCGATACGGTCAGCGTCTGCACGCCGAGGAATTCCGACGCGCCGATGTCGTTCAGCGTTTCGAGCAGCGCGAGGCTCACGCCGACCGCGATCGCGGGCCGCGCGAGCGGCACGACGACGCGCCAGAATGTCGCGATACGTCCCGCGCCGAGCGTGCGCGCGGCTTCGAGCAGGCTCGCGGACTGCGTGACGAACATCGCGCGGGTGCTCAGGTACACGTATGGATACAGCACGAAGCCGAGCACGAAGATCGCACCGGGCAGCGAGCGCAGGTCGGGCAGGCGGAACTGGCGCGGGCTGTCGAAGCCGAGCAGCCAGCGGATCGCGCCCTGCACGGGGCCAATGGGGTGGAGCAGGTCGAGATACGCGAACGCGACGATATAGGTGGGCACCGCGAGCGGCAGCAGCAGCGCCCAGGTCAGTATCCGGCGGCCGGGAAAGTCGTACGCGGTGACGAGCCAGGCGCAGCCGGTACCGACCACCGTGACGATCGCGCCGACGCCCGCGAGCAGCAGCAGCGTATTGGCGAGTGCCTGCGGCAGCACGAACGCGCCGAGATGCTTCCAGTGCGCGAGATCGGCGCCGAACGCGGCGGCGACCAGCACCGCGAGCGGCGCCGCGACCGCCGCGGCGATCGCGACGGCCGCGCCGAGCCAGAGGCTGCCCGCGCGCGAACGCAACGGCCGGCGGCGCGCGCGGACGGACGATGCCTCAGTTGTCAAAGCCGACCTTGTCGACGAGTTGGCTGGCCGCCTTGCGGTGCTTCGCGATGTCGGCCAGCGGCAGCGGGTCGACCTTCAGCGTGCCGAAGCTCGCGATCACCGGATCGAGTTTCACGTTCGCGCGCACCGGGTATTCGTAGTTCGCCTGCGCATAAAGCGC
Organism: Burkholderia sp. B21-005; assembly: GCF_020843965.1. Taxonomy (NCBI): domain Bacteria; kingdom Pseudomonadati; phylum Pseudomonadota; class Betaproteobacteria; order Burkholderiales; family Burkholderiaceae; genus Burkholderia; species Burkholderia sp. B21-005. The sequence continues at coordinate 1,206,052 of NZ_CP086301.1, forward strand.
CTGCGCTTGCGGCGACACGAGGTACTCGAGCAGCTTCACCGCGTTGGCCTTGTGCGGCGCGTGCTTCGCGACCGTCGCGCCGCTGATGTTGACGTGCGTGCCGCCGCTCTTCGCGTTCGCGAACGTCGGCCGCACGACCTTGATCGCGTCGCCCCACTTGCGCGCATCGGTGCCCGGCTCCGCGTTCTTCATGTGACCGACGTAATACGCGTTGGCGAGGCCGACGTCGCAGATCCCGCCGAGAATGTCGCGCGCGACGTCGCGGTCGCCGCCCGTCGCCTTGCGCGCGAGGTTCGCCTTCACGCCGCGCAGCCACTTTTCGGTCGCGGCCTCGCCGTCGTGCGCGATCATCGCCGCGACGAGTGCCGTGTTGTACGGATGCTGCCCCGAGCGGATGCAGACCTTGCCCTTCCATTTCGGATCGGCGAGATCCTCGTAGCGGAACGCGTCGACCTTCAGGTCCTTCTCCACATACAGCACGCGATCGCGCAGCGACAGCGCGTACCAGTCGCCCTGCGCGCCGCGCAGGTTCGCGGGAATCGCGTCGTCGAGCACCTTCGAGCGCACCGGCTGCGCGAGCCCGCCGTCGACGAGGTCGAGCAGGTTGCCGATGTCGACCGTCATCAGCACGTCGGCCGGCGACTGCGCGCCTTCCGCCTTCACGCGCTCGAGCAGGCCGTCCTTCACGAATACCGTGTTGACCTTGACGCCGCTCTGCTGCGTGAACGCGTCGATCAGCGGCTGGATCAGCTTCGGTTCGCGGGTGGTGTACAGGCTCACTTCCTCGGCGGCGTGGGCCAGCGGCGCGAATGCGGCGGCGGCAAGGGAGAGGGCGCCGGCGAGCGGCAGCAGGCGGGTGCGCGGATTCGACATGGAGACTCCGGTGAGGCAGGCGGACGAAGAGGCGTTCCGGGGCGTGCCTGCCGCCCGAGCGACCCGAAACATTACAAAACGAAAGATTTCGGATTCTAGATTGAAATGGGAATGATTATCAAATGAAAGGTGACGGAAAGCTGGACGGAAGGCGGGATGAGGGGGGGCGTAACGGGGCGTCGCGGCGCGGGCGCAAGCGCGTAGAATGCCCGCTTCAACGAATTCGACGGAGCAGGACCGACCATGAACGATCAGCGCAAGAAGAACCCTGTCCGCAACGTGAGCATCCTGATCGTCGTGGCCGTGCTGCTCGTGATCGGGACGATCGCGTACAACGCGATCTCGCAGAAGCACGCGTACGACGAGGCCCATCCGGCCGAGGCCGCGAGCGCCGCGTCGCACTGACGCCGGCACGGCCGGCATGATCGCCGCGGCCCGGTTGACTGGGGCGCAAGCGACGTGCGGGAACGGCGGGAGGAGCAGGGAAGCGGCGGACGACGCGCGATGCGCCGCGTCGCGCCGGGACAGACGCGGGCGCCGGACCCGGCGCGCCGCATGGAAAGGTCAGTCGTGCGTCACCGTGACGCAGGTGCGAACTTCGGGCGGATCCGTGCGTAGAACACGACCGCGAGCAGTACGAGCCATCCCGCGCCGACGTAGAGCGCGACGCGCGTGTCATCGAACCAGCCGAGCATCACGATCACGAAACCCATGAACGCGATCGTCAGCGCGGGCGCGACGGGCCACAGCGGCACCTTGAACTTCAGCGCGGCGACTTCCGCGCTCGACAGGCGACGGCGCATCGCAACCTGCGACAGCAGGATCATCAGCCACACCCACACGGTCGCGAACGTCGCGATCGCCGCGACCACCAGGAACACGTCCTTCGGCATCAGGTAGTTCAGCACCACGCCGACCAGCAGCGCGCCGGCCATCACGAGCACCGTGACCCACGGCACGCCGTGCCGCGACGTCGTCATCAGCACGCGCGGCGCCTGGCCCTGCCGCGCCATCCCGAACATCATCCGGCCCGCGCCGAAGATGTCGCTGTTGATCGCCGAGATCGCCGCGCTGATCACCACGAGGTTGAGGATCGTCGCGGCCGACTTCACGCCGAGCGCCGAGAAGATCTGCACGAACGGGCTGCCGTCGCTGCCGACGCCGGTCCACGGGCTGATCGACATCAGCACGACCATCGTCAGCACGTAGAACAGCAGGATGCGCGCGGGCACCGCGTTGATCGCGCGCGGAATCACGCGCTCCGGATCCTTCGCCTCGCCGGCGCTCATCCCGATCACCTCGATGCCGCCGTACGCGAAGATCACGACCGACAGCGAGGCGATCAGCCCGCCGATCCCGTTCGGGAAGAAACCGCCATGGTTCCACAGGTTCGCGAATGTCGGCACGTCGGCCGAATGGCCGAAGTGCATGCCGGTCAGCAGGATCGCGACGCCGCCGCCGATCATCGCGACGATCGCGCCGACCTTGATGATCGACAGCCAGAATTCGAGCTCGCCGAACACCTTCACGTGGCACAGGTTCAGCCCGCAGATGACCGCGACGACGCCGAGCACCCAGATCCATTGCGGCACATCCGGAAACCAGAAGCTCATGTAGATGCCGAACGCGGTGATGTCGGCGATCGCGACGATCACCATTTCGAGCGTGTAGGTCCAGCCGGTGACGAAGCCGGCGAACGGGCCGAGGTTTTCGGTCGCGTAGTGGCCGAACGAGCCGGCGACGGGTTCGCGCACGGCCATCTCGCCGAGCGCGCGCATCACCATGTAGACGGCCGCGCCGCCCAGGATGTAGGCCAGGATCACCGCCGGGCCCGCGAGCTGGATCGCGGACGCCGAGCCGTAGAACAGGCCGGTGCCGATCGCCGAGCCCAGCGCGAGAAAGCGGATGTGCCGTGCGCTCAGATGGCGCTGCAAGTTCTTCATCGAGTCTCCGATATCGTTATGCGACGGACCGGGGGAGCAGGGCCGGCCCGGTCGGCTCAAGTTGTCTATACAACTTGAATGTGAACGAATGATAACAAGCCCGGCCATGTGACCGGAATCGGGTATTCCCTGACTGGCGCAACCGGTTGAATCGCGGGTGGGACAAACGCGCGGCGCGCGCACGGGCCGCGGGGGGCGGGTGGGTCATGCTGCGGAACGGTATTGCGGGAGCGGGGAAGCGGTGGAGCGCCGCCGGCCGGCCCGCTTGCATGCGCGGCCGGCCGGCGGCGGGAACGACGTCATGCGGTCATGCGGGCAGGCGGATGACGCTCGCGTCCTTGCGGATCAGCAGCGACGACGCGAGCATCTGCTTGCACTGGTGCGCGAGCACCTTCAGGTCGTGCGTGAGCTCGGCGCCCACCGCGTCGGATTTTTCCGCGGACACGACCATCGCGTCGAGGTCGCGCGTGATCTGCTTCGTCGCGTCGAGCTGGTCGGCCGGCGGCGGCTCGCCGGCTTCCGCCTTCTCGAGGTTCTCCAGCACGGCGGACAGGCCGCGGTGCAGCGCGTCGTCGTGGACGAGGCTCTCGTCGGCCGCGCACGCGCTGCGGATCAGCGGCGCAGCGGCGGTGATCTGTGCGCCGAGCACGTGCGTCTGCACGAGCAGGTCGTTCAGCTCCGGCACGAAGCGCTGGTGCGCCTTCGGCTCGATCATCATCCGCTGGAACGCCTGGCCGAGGTTCGCGAACGCGATGTGCACGTCCTTGCGCGCGAGGCGGTAGCGGTAGTCGTCGTCGAGGGCGGTGGTGGGTGCTTCGATCGCGGCGGCGATGACCGGCACGACCGCCGCGCCGTCGGCGGTCGGCACGGGCGGCGGCGATGCGCCGCGTCCGGCGCGCCACACGGCCTCGAAATACTTGCGGGTCGACGTCAGCATGTCGGTGACGAGCTTGCCCATCAGCCGGTATTCCCAGTACGGGAACAGGCGGCTCGCGGCGATCGCGATCATGCAGCCGACCACGGTGTCGATCGCGCGCTCGCCGATGATCCGCATGCTGCCCGGCGCGAGCAGGTGGAACATCAGCAGCACGTACGACGACGTGAACACGACGCTCGCCGCGTAGTTGAACAGCAGCAGGCTGTAGCTCATCACCATCGAGCCGAACATGATCGCGATCAGCAGGTGCGGCTCCTTCACCGTGTAGATCAGCGCGATGCTCGCTGCGCAGCCGATCAGCGTGCCGACGATCCGCTGCGCATTGCGCTGCTTGGTGAGCGAGTAGCCGGGCTTCAGGATGATGATGGTCGTCATCACGATCCAGTATGCGTTCGTGAGCGGCAGCAGCCGGCCGAGCCAGAAGCCGACCGCCACCGCGATCGTCACGCGCAGCGCGTGGCGAAAGCTCGGCGAGCGCATGTTCAGGTTCGAGAAGATCAGGAGCGGCGACATCCGGCGCCGCTGCAGGAAGCGCGTGAGCGCCTTGTCGATCTTCAGTTCCATCTGCTGCGGGTCGGCGTGGCCCGACAGGTTGCGGCGCATCCGGTCGATCAGGCGCGTCGCGCTCCAGATGCGCCGGAACGTCGCGAGCACGGCCGCGTACGCTTCCGCATTGCTGGCCGGGAAGTTCTTCTTGCGCATCAGCTCGATCTCGTACTCGATCGCGCGCAGTTCGGCCTTCACGCTGATTCGCGAATGCGGCGCGCGGTTTTCGAGCACCGCGAGGCCGATCTGCTCGAGATCGGCGGCTGCCTTGCGGATCAGGTCGCGGTAGAAAATGATCAGGTCCGAGCCGCCGAACGTGTTGCGCACGAGCGGATAGTCGGTGTGCGCACCGACGAACAGCTCGTGCAGGTCGACGCTGTTGATGAACAGGTTGTACATCGTCGCGCGGCCGGGATCGAGCTTGCCGCGACGCAGCTTCGGCAGATTGCGCAGCACGATGTCGCGCGCGGTTTCCTGCGTTTCGACCGCGGTGATCTGCTTCGCGACGAGGTTGCGGTAGCACTCGTCGAGATCGGCGTCGAGATCGTAGAACTGCGCGCGCGCGAGCAGGTAGTCGGCGCATGCGAACAGGCTTTCGGCAAGCGCCTGCTGTTCGATCCGGCGCGCCTGCCATTGCGACACGAGCGTCGCCCAGTACGTGTACCAGAGGCCGCCCGCGAGAATCCAGCCCGCGTTGACGAACGCCTGCAGCGGCGTGAAGTTCTCCTCGAGCGTCATCACCATCATGAACAGCGTCGCGAAGCTGATCTGCGGCCAGCGGTTGCCGTAGACGACGATCAGCGACAGCACGAACGTGAGCGGCACGATCGTCAGCCACAGCCCGAAGATGTTCGGGGTGGCGAGGCCGGTCGCGAGCGCGGCCAGGAAGCCGATCACGCTGCACGCGAGCATTTCGTTGTGCTTGTACTTCAGCGGGCCCGGCATGTCGACGACGCACGCGCCGAGCGCGCCGGTCGAGATCGTGAAGCCGAGCTCGCGGTTGTGAAACACGATCAGGCACAGCACGGCCGGCAGCGACACGCCGACCGCGATCCGCAGGCCGCCGAAAAAGTACTGGCTGTAGAGAAACTTTCTGATTTCGACCGAATAGCGCATCGATGGGCTGAATGACAGACGAAGACGCCGGGGCGGCGTATTGACTGGCGACGAGTCTATCGTATTTCGCGGTCCGCAAAACCTGGCCTTTCGGCCGAGCTTCGTCGTGACGGTCCTTTTGCTATCCTTGGTGCTTCTGTTCGCCCGGCCCGGCCGGCGCGACGCTTCGACACCCGCTTGATGCTCCATCTCTTCTATTCGAACCGTCACGAAACGCTCGCCGACGCATTGCTCGACGACCTGGCCGCGTTCCCGGCCCGCAACGGCCCGTGGGCGCCGCAGCAGGTCATCGTGCCGAGCGCGGCGCTGCGTCGCCGTCTCGAGCTCGACATCGCCGCGCGCCACGGCGTGTGCGCGAACGTCGAGTTCACGTATCTCGCGCAATGGCTGTGGGCGCAGATCGGCCGCGTGCTGACGGTGCCCGCGCGTTCGCCGTTCGCGCCCGACCGTCTCGTGTGGCGCTGCTACCGGTTGTTCGCGCAGGCCGCGGGCGGCGCGCCGTGGTTCGCGTCGCCGCGGCTGGCCGCGTATCTGTCCGCGTCCGACGACGCGATGCGCTACGAGCTGGCGCAGCGCGTCGCGGCCGTGCTCGATCATTACCTGACCTATCGGCCCGAATGGCTGGCCGCGTGGCAGGCCGGCGAGTCGGTGCTCGCGGGCGACGCCGCGCCGCGCGGGATCAGCGATGCCGCACGCGACGACGAGCACTGGCAGGCCGCGCTGTGGCGCGCGCTGCTCGCCGAGCTGAGCGACAGCGGCACGCCGCCCGCGCATCGCTTCCTCGTGGAGGCGCGCAACCTCGATTCCGAAACCGTCGCGCGCGCCGACTGGCCGGAATCGGTCAGCGTGTTCGCGCTGCCGACGATGCCGCCGCTGCACGTCGCGCTGCTGCGCGAGCTGTCGCGCTGGATCGACGTGCGCGTCTATGCGCTCAACCCGTGCCGCGAATTCTGGTTCGACATCGTCACCGCCGCGCATGCCGAGGCGCTGGATGCGGCCGGCCGGCTCGACTACCAGCAAGTCGGCCATCCGTTGCTCGCGGAGTGGGGCCGGCAGACGCAGGCGCAACTGCACATGCTGCACGAACTGACCGAGAGCGCCGCGTTAGGCGACGCGTCCCGTTTCGTCGGGAATCCCGCGCCGACCTGGCTCGCGCGCGTGCAGAACGCGATCCTCGACCTGCAGCCGGAAGCCGAACTCGGCGTCCCGCCGGCCGAGCGCGGGATCGAGGTGCACGTGTGCCACAGTCTCGCGCGTCAGCTCGAGGTGCTGCATGACCGCCTGCTCGCGTGGTTCGACGCCGACGCGACGCTGCAGCCGTCCGATGTGCTGGTGGCGGTCGCCGATCTCGCGGCGGCCGGGCCGTTGATCGACGCGGTGTTCGGCACGGCGGGCGCGGGCGGCGCGCGCGTGCCTTACCGGATCACCGGCCTGCCGCCGTCGCAGGCGAATCCGGTCGCGCGCGTGCTGCTCGAATGGCTCGCGTTGCCGGAGCGGCAGGTCGGCGCGCCGGAGCTGGTCGAATGGCTGCGCGTCGACGCGGTCGCGGCCCGTTACGGCATCGACGCAGCCGCGCTCGAGACGGTGCAGACCTGGCTCGCGGCCGCCGGCGCGCGGCGCGGGCTGTCGCCGACGGCGAGCGACGATGCGGCGGTGCCGGCGCCGCGCCATACGTTCTCCGATGCGCTCGCGCGGCTCTTCCTCGGCTATGCGATGCCGGAAGGCGCGGCACCCGTCGGCGCGTGGCTGCCGATCGAGGCGGCCACCGGCAGCGAGGCCGAACTACTCGGCCGGCTCGCGCGCTTTACCGACGATCTCGACGGCTTCGCGCGGCGGCTCGCCAGCGCGCATACGCCGCGCGCATGGAGCGAACTGTTCGCCGACACCCTCGCGCGCTTCTTCGATTCCGGCGCCGCGTATGCCGATGCGCTCGCGGGCGTGCGCGACGCGCTCGACGCGATGCTCGCCGCGATGACGGAAGGCGCGCCCGACGAGGCCTTGCCCGCGGCCGTCGTGCGCGCGGGGCTGACAGCCGCGCTCGACGATCCGGCGCGCGGCGGGGTGCCGTGGGGCGGCGTCACGTTCTCGTCGCTGACGAGCCTGCGCGGCTTGCCGTACCGCGTCGTGTGCCTGCTCGGCATGGACGACGGCGTGCTGCCGAGCCTCGCGCGCGCGGACGAGTTCGACCTGATGGCCGTCCTGCCGAAGCTCGGCGACCGGCAGCGCCGCGACGACGAGCGCAACCTGTTTCTCGACCTGCTGCTCGCCGCGCGCGACCGGCTGCTGATTGCCTATACGGGGCGAAGCATTCGCGACAACGCGCCGTTGCCGCCCGCGGCGCTCGTCGACGAACTGCTCGACCATCTCGCGCTCGTCACGGCCGGCGCGGACACCGCACCGGGCGCGGTCGATGCCGCGCGGCGCGCGTTCATCGTCGAGCATCCGCTGCAACCGTTCGCGGCCGAGTATTTCCGGCCCGGCAGCGAACTGGCCTCGTACGACGCCGAGCGCGCGACGCTCGCGTCGCTGCTGGCGGCCGAAGCCGCGCGCGACGCGACGCGCGAGCAGCCGTTCTTCGCGCAGCCGCTGCCGGCCGAGCCGGTCGAGCCCGTTGCATTCAACGAATTCGAACGTTTCTGGCGGCATCCGGCCCGCGCGCTGCTGCGTGCGCGGCTCGGCATCGTGTTGTCCGACGCGCAGGCCGAACTGCTCGACACGGAGCCGTTCGCACTCGACTTCGCCGGCAGCGACGCGCTCGCCGAGCGCGTGCTGCCGCTCCTGATCGAGTCGGATGAAGACGGCGTGCACGATCATGCGCTGCGCATCGCAGACGCCAGCCCGGAACTGCCCGGCGGCGCGACGGGTGCCGTCTGGCGTGACCAGGCGCTCGGCTCGATGACGCAGCTTGCGTCGAACGTGCGTCGTGCGCTGGCCGACGGCATGGAGCGGCGGCCGTTCACGCTTGCGATCGCGCCCGCATGGCCCGACACCGACCAGGCGCTGTTCGGCGCCGATGACGCGATGCTGTCAGGCGACGCGGTGAGTGCGCCGCTCGAATTGCACGGCACGCTGAACCGGCTGACGCCGGCGGGCCAGATCATCTATCGCTATGCGCGGCCGAGCGCACGTGACTACCTGTCTGCGTGGCTTGCGCACCTCGTCTATTGCGCGGTGGAGCCCGACGGTCCGCGTCGCACGCTGTGGTTCGGCAGCGGCGGCGCGTTCGAACTCACGCCGGTCGCTGCGCCGCTCGAGCGTCTCGCACCGCTCGCCGCGCTGTTTCGCGCGGGGCGGCGCATGCCGCTGCGGTTTTTCCCGCGCAGCGCATGGGCACGCGTTTCTGACGGCGAGGCGAAGGCCGCGAGCGTCTGGATCAACGAGCGCGTGGTGAGCGAAGCCGACGATCCGGCCATCGCGATCGCATGGCGCGGCGCCCATCCGTCGCTCGACGAGCCGTTCGGCACACTTGCGCGACTCGTGTTCGAGCCGATGCTGGAACACCTGAAGGAGCTCGCATGAGCGCCGCATCACAGCCGCAGGCGGCGCTCGAACTCGACGTGTTCGCGTGCCCGCTCGACGGCGTCAACCAGATCGAGGCGTCGGCCGGTACCGGCAAGACGTGGAACATCTGCGCGCTGTACGTGCGCCTGCTGCTCGAGAAGGATCTCGGCGCGGACGAAATCCTCGTCGTGACCTTCACGAAGGCCGCGACCGCCGAACTGCACGAGCGGATCCGCGGGCGGCTCGCGCAGCTCGCGCATGCGCTCGACACCGGTGACGACGGCGGCGATCCGTTCGTCGCGCGCCTGCTCGAGACGACGCTCGGTGACGCCGGCACGCTCGACCCCGAGACTGCCGCGAAGCGGATCCGGCGCGCGTTGCGTGCATTCGACCAGGCGGCGATCCACACGATCCACGCGTTCTGCCAGCGCGCGCTGCAGGAAGCGCCGTTCGCGGCCGCGATGCCATTCGCGTTCGATATGCAGGCCGACGATGCAGCGCTGCGCTTCGAACTCGCGGCGGACTTCTGGCGCACGCGCGTCGAACCGATGGCCGCGCGCTGGCCCGGCTTCGCGACGTGGCTCGTCGATTCGGGCGCGGGCCCGGCCGCGCTCGACGCCCAGCTTGCGCGCCGGTTGAAGAAGCCGCTCGCCGCGCTGCGCTGGGACGGCGTCGTCGAACCGGACGAATCGGCGGAGGCCGCTGCCGCCGAGTGCTTTGCGGAGGCGGCGCGGATGTGGGCGGACGAGCGCGATGCGATCGACGCGTTGCTGCGCGCCGCGCAGCCCGCGCTCAACCAGCGCTCGCACAAGCCCGACGCGCTCGCCGATGCACTCGCCGCATGGAGCGCACATTTCGCGCAGGGCGATGCCGCGGCAGCGCTGCCGAAGGCGGCGCTCAAGCTCACGCGCACCGCGCTCGCGAAGGCGACGAAAAAGGGCGGCGTGCCCCCCGAGCACGCGTTCTTCGACGTGGCCGACGCGCTCGAAGCGGCGGTGGCCGCGGCCGAGGCCACGCAGCGCGCCCGCTGGCTCGCGCTGATCGCCGACTGGCTCGACATCGCGCCGGGCGAACTGGCTGAACGCAAGCGTACGCGTCGCGTCGTGTCGTTCGACGACCTGCTCACGAACCTGTATCACGCGCTGCACGCGCACCCGTGGCTCGCCGAGACGCTGCGCGCGCGCTATCCGGCCGCGCTGATCGACGAATTCCAGGATACCGACCCGCTGCAGTTCGCGATCTTCAACCGGATCTTCGCGCCGGGCGGGCCGCTCTTTCTCGTCGGGGACCCGAAGCAGGCGATCTACAGCTTCCGCGCGGCGGATCTGCATACCTATCTCGCCGCACGGGCAAGCGCGAGCGCGTGCTATACGCTCGCGGTCAACCAGCGCTCGACGCCGGCGATCGTCGACGCGTGCAACCGCTTCTTCATGTCGAACCCGCGTGCGTTTGTGCTCGACGGGCTCGACTATTACGCGGTGCGCGCCGGCACGCGCGTGCGTGCACCGTTCGTCGACGCAACCGATCCGGGCCCGGCCGGCGATTTCCGGATCTGGACGCTGCCGGGCGGCGATGGCACGCTGCTCAAGCGCGATGCGCAGGCGCAGGCCGCCCAGGCGTGCGCGGCCGAGATCGCCCGGCTGATGCGCGGCGCGCGCGAAGGGCATGCGCGGCTCGGCGATACGCCGCTGTCGCCGGGCGACATCGCGGTGCTGGTGCAGACGCACCGGCAGGGCAGTCTCGTAAAGCGCGTGCTCGCCACGTGGGGTATCGGCAGCGTCGAGCTCGCGCAGGCATCGGTGTTTTCGACCGGCGATGCGGAGCAACTCGAGCGCGTGCTGGCGGCGATCGACGCGCCGGGCGACTTGCGGCGCTTGCGTTCGGCGCTGGCCGCCGACTGGTTCGGCCTCGATGCCGGTGCGCTGTGGCGAATGGAGCAGGGCGACGGCGACGCGTCGCGCGAAGCGGCTGACAGCGCGGACGCGATGAGCTGGGTCGAGCGCTTCTCGCGCTATCGGCTGCTGTGGCGCGAACGCGGCTTCGCCGTGATGTGGCGCACGTTCACGCGCGAGCTGCGTATCGCTGAGCGGCTGATGGCCGGCGCGGACGGCGAGCGCCGCGTGACCGACATCAACCATCTGGCCGAACTGACGCAGGCGCGCGCGTCCGCGCAGCCGGGCATCGCGCCGACGCTGCGCTGGCTCGCCGCGCAACGGCTCGACGGTGGCGGCGAGGAAGCCCAGCTGCGCCTCGAATCCGATCGCAACCTCGTGCAGATCGTGACCGTGCACAAGTCGAAGGGCCTCGAATACGCAGTCGTGTTCTGTCCGTTCCTGAACGACGGCGGGCTGCGCGAGCCGCCCGCGTCGGGGTTGCCGGATGCGCGCGAGTATCACGACGACGCGGGCGACGCCGTGCTGCATTACGGGTGCGACGACGAAGCCGCCGCGCATGCCGCGCGCCAGGCGCTGCGCGAACAGGCGGCGGAACGCGCGCGGCTCGTCTACGTGGCGCTCACGCGCGCCGTGTATCGGTGCTATCTCGTCGCCGGGCCTTATCTGTCGTCGCGCTCGACCCGCGAGGCACGGCGCAGCGTGCTGAACTGGCTCGTGGCCGGAGCGGGCCAGTCGTTCGACGCGTGGCTCGACGAGCCGCCCGACGAAGCGGTGCTCGACGCTGCGTGGCAAGCGCTGGCCGGCGGCCCGGTGAGCGTTGCACCGTTGCCGGTGCCGGCTCGGCGCGAACGGCTCGCGGCCGGCCACGATGCAACGCAGACGCTCGCGGCACGCCATGCGACGCGCGTGCTGCGCGACGCGTGGCGGATGGCGAGCTTCAGTTCGCTGACGGCGTCGATGGCGCGCGAGGAGGCGGGCGTCGCGGTCGTGCCGGACGACGAGCTTCGGCCCGATCACGATGCGCTTGCCGCCGTGGCGCCGGACGGTGCGTTCGTCGCGGTCGACACGGTCGCCACCGAGCCGCCGGACGACGACATCCTCGTGTTTCCGCGCGGTGCGGCAGCGGGCGAGTGTCTGCACCGCCTGTTCGAACTCAGCCGCTTCACGGAGCCCGATTCGTGGCATCAGGCAGCGCTTGGCGCGCTGCATGACCGGCCGGTCGAGGCCGAGCCCGAACTCGCGACGCGTCTGCCGGCGATGATGGCGCGGCTCGTCGACGATGTCGTGCGTACGGAGCTCGTGCCGGGCATGCGGCTTGCGGATCTCGACCCCGCCAGGCGGCTCGACGAAATGGGCTTCCTGTTCCCGGCGCCGTCGCTCGAGCTGGGCGCGCTGCGCCGGCTGCTGGTTGCGCACGGCTATCCGGACGTTGCGCTTGACTCGGGCATGCTCGCCGGTTTCATCAAGGGTTTCATCGACATGATCGTCGAACACGACGGCCGGTTCTGGATCGTCGACTGGAAGTCGAACCATCTCGGCAATACGCCGGATGCGTACGGCCCGCGCGCGCTCGACGTCGCGATGGCCGATCACGCGTATCACCTGCAGGCGCTGCTCTATACGGTCGCGCTGCATCGCTATCTGCGCGGGCGGCTGCCCGACTACGACTACGACACGCATATGGCGGGCTACCTGTACCTGTTCGTGCGCGGCGTGCGGCCCGACTGGCGCAGCGGCGGCGAACCGGCCGGCGTGCATGCGCGGCGGCCCGCGCGCGAACTCGTCGACGCACTCGACCGGATGATGGAAGGGGGCCGCGCATGAACGCGTCCGACGATACGCTCGAATTCACCGGCGGCCTCGTCGCGCGCCTGCCCGAGCCCGCGGATTTCGGCATCGCGCTCGCGGAAGGATTCGCGCGCCGCATGGGTGACCTGTCGCGCCGCGTGGGTGCGCCGGCCGTGGCCGCCCGCTGGGCGGCGCGTGCCGCGTTCGCGACGAGCCGGGCGACCGCGGGCGGCCACGTGTGCGTGTCGCTCGGCGCGCTCGCGCAGCGCTACGAGGAGTCGGTCGACGACGTGCGCGCGGCGCTTGCCGCGAGCGGCGTCGTGGCGTTCGGTACGCTCGCGCGCGGCGACGAGCGGCCGCTGATCGTCGACCGGCACGACCATCTGTATCTGTCGCGCTATTTCGACTACGAACGGCGGCTCGCCGATGCGCTCGTCGCGCAGGCCGGCGTCGCCGCACCGGGCGACGCGCTGGCGCCCGAGCGCTTGCGCGACAGTCTTGCGCGTTACTTCGGGCCTGCGACCGGCGAAGTGGACTGGCAGCGCGTCGCGGCGATCGTTGCGCTGACAGGGCGCGTGACGATCGTCAGCGGCGGCCCCGGCACCGGCAAGACCACGACCGTCGTCGGCGTGCTGGCTTGTCTGCTCGACGCGCATCCGGGGCTGCGCATCGCGCTGGCGGCGCCGACCGGCAAGGCCGCGCAGCGGATGCAGGAAGCGCTGCACGCGCGGGCGGGCGATCTGCCGCCGGAACTTGCCGCGCGCCTGCCCGACACGTCGTACACGCTGCATCGCCTGCTGGGCGGTGGCGGAGCGGCGGGCTTCCGTCATCACCGCGACAATCCGTTGCCGTATGACCTGATCGTCGTCGACGAGGCGTCGATGATCGACGTCGCGCTCGCCGCGCATCTGCTCGATGCGCTCGCGCCCGGCGCACGGCTCGTGCTGCTGGGCGACAAGGATCAGCTCGCCGCGGTCGAGGCCGGCGCCGTGTTCGCCGAACTCAGCGCACGGCCGACGTTTACCGCCGCGGCACGCACGCGCATCGCGGGTGCACTCGGGATCGACGAAGCGGCTTTCGTCGCGGCGTTGCCGGTGCCCGACGGCGAGGCGGCGGCGGTTGCGGCGCCCAATTCAGCTCCGGCTCCGGCATCTGCGCCGATGTCGACGAGCGCTGCGCGCAAGCCGCCGGCGCGGCGGAACGTGGATACGCGCCAGGCGTCGCTGTTCGACGACGATCCGCAGGACGAAGCGATGTCCGCTACCGATGTCGCGCCGCCGGCCGCGTCGTTGCCACCTGCGGCGCCCGCACCGACCGACATCGACAGCGCGGCCGCCGATCCTGCATGGATCGAGGCCGACGAACTCGCGTGGCTCGACGCGGTCGAGCTCGCGCCATTCGATTCGGCCGATGTGGCCAATGCAGCCGATTCGTCGCTTGCGTCGACCGTCGCAACGCGAGCCGACGACCAGGCCGCCGCGTCGCCCGCGCCCGCTCCGCTTGCAGACTGCGTCGTGTGGCTCGAACGCAATTACCGTTTCGGTCTCGATTCGCCGATCGGCCGCCTGTCGCTGGCGATCCGCCGCGGCGACGTGCAGGCCGCGCTCGATGCGTTGCCGACCGACGATGCCGCTGCCGCGTCGTTTCATGACGACGCGGGCGATACGCTTGCGACGTCGACGGTCGAGCGGCTCGCGCGCCGGTTCGGCGCGTACCTCGACGCATTGCGTACCGCGTTGTCCGAGCCGGTGCCCGATCCGTTGCCGTTGTTCGATGCGCTCAACCGCTTCCGGATCCTGTGCGCGACACGCACGGGATCGCGCGGCGCCGAGCACGTCAATGCGCTGGTGGCCACGCACGTGCGACATGCCGCGCGCGTGCCACTCGCGGTCGGCGCACACTGGTTCACCGGGCGGCCGATCATGGTCACGCGTAACGACTATGCGCTCGGGCTGTTCAACGGTGACATCGGCATCGCGTTGCCGGACGCGCACGGCGTGCTGCGCGTGTGGTTCCGGCGCGCGGATGGCACCGCGCGCGCCGTGTCGCCCGCCGCGCTGCCGCCGCACGAAACGGCGTTCGCGCTGACGGTCCACAAATCGCAGGGCTCCGAATTCGACGAGGCCGCGCTCGTGCTGCCGGCGTCGTTCGGGCGCGTGCTCACGCGCGAACTCGTCTATACGGCCGTCACGCGCGCACGCACGCGGGTGCAGGTGATCGGCCCGCGGCGCGTGCTCGCGCAGGCGGTCGCGACGCGCACGCAACGCGATTCGGGCCTGGCGGCCCGCGTCGACGAGGCGCTCGCGCGGCGTCGCCAGGAGCCGTCGCGATGATGATCCGCTACACACTCGATCCGGCCGAAGTCGAATGGACCGCCGTGCGCGCGCAGGGCGCGGGCGGACAGAACGTCAACAAGGTGTCGAGCGCGATTCACCTGCGCTTCGACATTCGTGCGTCGTCGCTGCCGCCCGTCATCAAGGAGCGGCTCCTCGCGCTGTCCGACCAGCGCATCACGCGCGACGGCATCGTCGTGATCAAGTCGCAGGAATACCGCACGCAGGAGAAGAACCGCGACGCGGCGCTCGCGCGGCTCGATGCGTTGATCGCCAGCGTCGCGTTCACGCCGCGTGCGCGGGTCGCGACACGCCCGACGCGCGCATCGAAGGAGCGGCGGCTCGAACACAAGTCGCGTCGCAGCGCGGTGAAGTCGGGAAGAGGGAAGGTGACAGACTGACGAAGGGCCGGGCCGCCGCGCCCGCTACCGCATCACGGTGCCCGCGCTGTCCAGCACGAAGTCGACGCAGAACACGACGAGGCGGCTTTGCGCGCGAATCGCGACGGCCGCGGTATAGCAGTCGCGGCCTTCGGTCAGCGAGAAGTGCGGGCCCATCAGCGCGACGCGTCCCGGCGCCGCGATCGCGCGCTGGAAGTAGGGGCGGCGCGACCAGTTGCTGTGTGTTTCCGGAAACAGCGGCGAGAGCCGAGTGCCGCCCGCCTGGCCGTCCTCGGGGGGCGCGCCGATCGACGGCAGGAACTGCTCGCCGATCTCGTCCGTGACGAACACGCGGCGCGCGGCCGGCACCGCGAATACGCGCTGTGCGGCGTCGTTCAGGTTGCCGCTCGCGGAAAACGCGGCCGCGCCGGCGAGCACGAGCCGCTCGATCGCGTCGAAGCCCGGCTGCTCGGCGCTCCCCGGCGTATGCCGCTGCGCGATGAAACGCTGCCACGCGGCATCGAGCATCGCGGGCGCCGCGGCGCTCGCATGTGCGATCGATCCATCGGGCTGGCCGAACTGGAAGCCCTGGACGAAATCGATATCGGCGTCCATCAGCGCCTGCAGTGCGTCGTCGCTTTCGACGCCCTCGGCGAGCACCATCGCGCCGGCCTGGTGGAGCATCGATACCAGGTGATGCATGATGCGGCGATCGTCGCCCGACCCGGTCGCGCGTTCGACGAGCGAGCGGTCGAGCTTGACGATATCCGGCCGTGCGCGCCACACGCGGTCGAAATTCGAGAATCCGGTGCCGAAATCGTCGATCGCGATCAGGAAGTCGCGATGCTGGATCATGTCGATCGTGCGGGCGAGCGCGGCTTCGTCGCGCGACGGCTGCTCGACGACTTCCAGCACGATGCGGTTAGGTGGTAGTGCGAAATGTCGGCACAGCGCCTCGACGAATTCGCGCTGCACGAGGCCCGAATCGAGCACGCGCGGCGTCACGTTCAGGAACAGCCAGCCGTCGCCGATGCCTTGCGCGACGAAGTTGGCCGTATGCAGGCAGCGCGCGAGCCGGTCGAGCAGCAACGCGTCGGCGGCCGCACGCGTCTTGTCGAACAGCGCGACCGGCGACACCAGCGTGCCGTTCGCGTCCACGACGCGCAGCAGCGCTTCATAGCCGACCACGCGCTTGTGCGTGATCGACAGCACGGGTTGAAACACACTGCGCAGCGTCGTGTCGCGATACGTGGCGATCCAGCCGCTGGGCGTCGGCGTGAGGCGTTCGAGGAGGGATTCGAGCGAGAGGTCGCGGGAGGGCTTCATGTCAATGGCGCCCTGGCGCGCTCCGGGGGGGCGGTGTCGTGCCGCCACGCCGAAGCCGTCGCACGCGCAGGTGGACGCGAAAGAACGTGGCGCATCGTAACCGCCTTTGCGGATGAGTGTCCCGAGTGTAACGGGAATGGCGCGGCGCGCGTATCAGGGTAACTCCAGACGCAAACGCTACACTCGCACGTGGACGGGGCTGTCCGCCCGGGAGCATGCACCCAGCGAGGGCACCGGTCGAGCACGCGGCGACAGCGCAGCGTGCGTTGCGTGCGAAGAATGCGCGGGATTCGGAAAACGGAGGGGCCGGAAGGCCGCGCACCGCGCGCGTTCATCAGCCTTGGGTGAAAGGCGCCATGCTTCGGCGCGTACCGGTCGACGCGCGGTGCTCGAAGCCCGGGAACTGGCAACCGGCGCGTCACGCGAAACCGGCAACCGGCGGGGCGCCGGCCGCCACGCGCACCGCTCAGGCCGCTTAGTCAGCTCAGGCAGCTTCCTCGCCGCGCGGCCGGACCCCGGGAATCCGCTTGATCACCCCGGTCGCAAGCGCGGTGCCGACGAGCACGATCGCGCAGCCTTCGAGCATCACGACCGATACGTGTTCACTGAGGAACAGCGCGCCCCACAGCAGGCCGAACACCGGGATCACGAACGTCACGGTAATCGCGCGGGCCGGGCCGACATGCGCGATCAGGTAGAAGAAGATGAAATACGCGATGCCCGTGCAGGCGATGCCGAGCGCGAGCACCGCGCCCCACGCATGCGCGCTGACCGCCGCCGCAGGCCAGGTCGCGATTGCAAACGGCAGCAGCAGCACGGTCGAGCCGATCATGCTGCCGGTCGCATTGACGAGCGGATCGACGCCGCTGAGCTTGCGCTTCGTATAGTTGGCCGCGATGCCGTACAGCAGCGTCGCGCCGAGCGCGGCGACGGCGGCCAGCGCGGTCGCGCTGGCGCCGGTGCTGCCGTGCGCATTCGCGATCTGATCCCAAACGAGCGTGAGCACGCCGGCAAAGCCGATCACGAGGCCGAGCGAGCGCGGCAGCGACAGCTTGTCCTTCAGCCACACGTACGCGACGAGCGCGCCCCACAGCGGCGTCGTCGCGTTGATCACCGAGGTCACGCCGGCCGACAGCGTCAGTTCGGCATAGGCGAACAGGCAGAACGGCGCGCCCGAGTTCAGTACGCCGACGACGAACAATGGCCACGCATGCTGGCGCAGCCGCGCGCCGAGGTCGGCGGGCTTGAAACGCGTCAGCGCGAGGCCCGTCAGGAACAGCGCGCCGATGCCCACGCGCAGCGCCATCAGCGGCGCG
This sequence comes from Burkholderia sp. B21-005, assembly GCF_020843965.1. Classification (NCBI taxonomy): domain Bacteria; kingdom Pseudomonadati; phylum Pseudomonadota; class Betaproteobacteria; order Burkholderiales; family Burkholderiaceae; genus Burkholderia; species Burkholderia sp. B21-005. The sequence goes on from NZ_CP086301.1 coordinate 1,224,006, forward strand.
ACGCCGAATTCGGCGACGCCGATCCGGATGAACAGGAACGACGCGCCCCACAGGGCAGCGAGGACGGTCAGCAGAAAGGCGTTCTTGGGCGACATCGAGGGTGGCCGGCGAGGGGAAGGGATGCGCTGAATCTTACACCGCGTTACCACGCCGTCGTTTCACGATTGGATGAAACGACAAGAAACGGGAAATCCGTTCGCTGCCGCCGCGAACCGGCCGGATGGCCGGCTCGGTAGCTTAGTGATGGCGATGGCCGCCGCGTCCGCCGAAACCGAAGTTCAGCGATAGCGCAGGGCCCCAATAGCCGCCCCATGCCGGGGCATAGGCTGGGGCCGGATAGTAGTACGCGGGGCCGGGGTCGACATACACGGGCGCGGGCTGCACCGGCGCCGGCTGCACCGGCGCCGCTGCGTAATAGCCGGACGGATAGTAGCCGTAAGGGTAGTAACAGCCGGCGAGTGTCGCGCACGCGAGCGCCGCGGCGACGAGGGGCTTGATCATGATGTTTCTCCGGCGGTGCCGGCAATCGGCAGATGCTTAAGCTTAGGCCGCACGGCGATGACACGGTGCGCAAAACGGTAACGGATCATTTCCGGGCATCGCTTGCGCCGGATGCGAAAACGGCGCTTCCGCACCGCGGAAACGCCGTCTGGTCAAAACTGAAACGTGCCGCGCGTCGCGCGGCACGCGCCGGACCGGCTTACTTGCCGATCTGGTTGCCGATGAGGCCGCCGGCCGCCGCGCCGCCAAGCGTCGACAGCGCGTTGCCGCCGATCGCCGCGCCGGCTACGCCGCCGACACCCGCACCGATTGCCGTATCGCGCTGGCGCCGTGACATCGAATCGCAGGCCGACAGGCTGGCCACCGTCGCGACGAGGAGCGCGTATACCCCAAAACGCCGAATCGAGTTCATGATCGTTGTCCTTGTGGTAGTGGGCGGAAGTCGCGCGACCCCCGAGTCGCGCATGACCCCAATCTACGCGCCGTCCCCATGCGCTGCTGTAAGGACTTGTTAAGGCTGGTACGGTTTCGTAATCAATTGTTTCCCGTGCTTGAGCAGGCATGCGTGATGCGGGCGAAAAAAAGCCCGCTCGAGAGCGGGCTTCCTGCAGTGCGTCACGCTGCGATCCGTGCGGATCGCCGCGCGCGCTTACTGACGGTGATAGATCTCGGCACCGGTCTTCACGAACTCGACCGCCTTGACTTCCATCCCCTTTTTCAGCGCCTCGGTTTCCGACACGCCCTGTTGCGCGGCGAACTCGCGCACGTCCTGCGTGATCTTCATCGAGCAGAAGTGCGGGCCGCACATCGAGCAGAAGTGGGCGACCTTCGCCGAGTCCTTCGGCAGCGTCTCGTCGTGGAATTCGCGCGCCTTGTCCGGATCGAGGCCGATGTTGAACTGGTCTTCCCAGCGGAACTCGAAACGCGCCTTCGACAGCGCGTTGTCGCGCACCTGCGCGCCGGGGTGACCCTTGGCGAGGTCGGCCGCGTGCGCGGCGAGCTTGTACGTGATGATCCCTTCCTTCACGTCGTCCTTGTTCGGCAGTCCGAGGTGTTCCTTCGGCGTCACGTAGCACAGCATCGCGGTGCCGAACCAGCCGATCATCGCGGCGCCGATGCCCGACGTGATGTGGTCGTAGCCCGGTGCGATGTCGGTGGTCAGCGGCCCGAGCGTGTAGAACGGCGCTTCCTTGCACCAGTCGAGCTGGAGATCCATGTTCTCCTTGATCAGCTGCATCGGCACGTGGCCGGGGCCTTCGATCATCACCTGCACGTCGTGCTTCCACGCGATCTGCGTGAGCTCGCCGAGCGTCTTCAGTTCGCCGAGCTGCGCTTCGTCGTTCGCGTCGTAGATCGAGCCGGGGCGCAGGCCGTCGCCGAGCGAGAAGCTCACGTCGTACGCCTTCATGATCTCGCAGATCTCTTCGAAGTGTTCGTACAGGAAGCTTTCCTTGTGATGCGCGAGGCACCACTTCGCCATGATCGAGCCGCCGCGCGACACGATGCCCGTCATCCGGTTCGCGGTGAGCGGCACGTACTGCAGCCGCACGCCCGCATGGATCGTGAAGTAGTCGACGCCTTGCTCGGCCTGCTCGATCAGCGTGTCGCGGAAGATTTCCCAGGTGAGATCCTCGGCCTTGCCGTTGACCTTCTCGAGCGCCTGGTAGATCGGCACCGTGCCGATCGGCACCGGGCTGTTGCGGATGATCCACTCGCGCGTTTCATGGATGTGCTTGCCGGTCGACAGGTCCATCACGGTGTCGCCGCCCCAGCGGATCGCCCACGTCATCTTGTCGACTTCCTCGCCGATCGACGACGTGACGGCCGAGTTGCCGATGTTCGCGTTGATCTTCACGAGGAAATTGCGGCCGATGATCATCGGCTCGGATTCCGGGTGGTTGATGTTCGCGGGGATGATCGCGCGGCCGCGCGCGATTTCGTCGCGCACGAACTCGGGGGTGATCTCGGCGAGTGCGTTCGCGCCGAAGGCCGCGGCGCCGAACGCCTGGCCCGGGTGCTGGCGGCCCATCATCGCGGCGAGCTTCGCGCCGTTCGGGCCGCTCGACTTCAGGCTCTCGATGTACTCGGCGCGGCGCTGGTTCTCGCGGATCGCGATGTATTCCATTTCCGGCGTGATGATGCCCTGACGCGCGTAGTGCATCTGCGTGACGTTCTTGCCCGGCTGCGCGCGGCGCGGGTTGCGGTGCAGGCCCGGGAAACGCAGGTCGGCGGTGGCCGGGTCGGCCGCGCGCTCGAGGCCGTACTGGCTCGACAGGCCGTCGAGCACTTCGGTGTCGCCGCGCGCTTCGATCCAGCCCTGGCGCAGCGCGGGCAGGCCCGCGCGGATGTCGATCTTGGCGTCCGGATCGGTGTACGGGCCCGACGTGTCGTACACGTAGATCGGCGGATTCTTTTCGCCGCCGAAGCCGGTCGGCGTGTCGGCCTGCGTGATTTCACGCATCGGCACGCGGATGTCGGGTTGCGAGCCGGTTACATAAACCTTGCGCGAATTGGGCAGCGGCGCGACGGCAGCGGCGTCGACGTGGGCGTCGGCAGACAGAAACTTCGGATTGGCGTTCATGCAATCTCCTGTGTGAGCGCCGGACACGCGCTTCGGCGCTTGCCCGGAGCCCTTGACGAATGTGGGGCTCGAGCTAAGCAGGAGACGAGGTTTGGTGAGGCGGCGGATTTCGTCAGAAGGAAGGCGGCGAAATCCGTACGCTTCCCTGCGCTGGCATTATCCAGATCAGGTTCAAAGGGTATTTCTCACCCGCAATGCCGGTTGTTTGACCGAACGCATTGCAGGACCCCCGCGTTAGCAAGGGCACACGATACACCGGCTTCGCGGCGGTTTCAACCGGGGGCAGATCTTAGGCGATGGTGCGGCCGCAGCATCGCGGGCGGCGCGCGCGGCCGTCGCCCGGGCCGCCAGCAAGGCCGCCGCGGCGAAGCGGTGCAGCATCGCGGCCATTCAATTCCTGCCGGAAACGCCGGCCGAAAAAAATATTCAACCGGCTGTCATTTCCGGGATCATGCTGCGTCTATTCGGTTCCTTAAACCCATGTACCGGAGAGATGTCATGAAAAATGGATTGCTGGTTGCCTGTGTCGCCGCTTTCGCAATGGTTGCCGTGAGCGCTCATGCGCAGAACGATGCGATGTCGAAGGACGGCACGTCGATGTCGAAGGACGCGATGGGCCACGACGCGATGGCGAAGGACGGCGCGATGAAGAAGGGCACCATGAAGAAGCATGCGATGAAGAAGGACGCGATGGGCCACGACGCAATGGGCAAGGGGACGCCCAGCGACAAAATGGCGCCGTCGAACTGACGCCTGCGGGCGGCGGGCGGTGCGTGCATTGCGTCGCCCGCCGCCGCTCATCGAGTGCGTTTGCATCATTCACGCATCTCTGGAGGCTTCACCATGCAAACCGTTCCCGCCACCGGTCGCGACGCGGCGTCACCGCCCGTGCGCCCGATCCATCCGGCGTGGGTGCGCGTGAGCCACTGGCTCAACGCGCTCGCGGCCATCCTGATGGTGTTGTCCGGCTGGCGCATCTACGACGCGTCGCCGATCTATCCACCGTTCGCGTTTCCTCACGGCATCACGCTCGGCGGCTGGCTGGGCGGCGCGCTGCAATGGCATTTCGCGGCGATGTGGCTGCTCGTCGGCAACGGGCTGTTCTACCTGGCGATGTCGATCACGACCGGGCGCTTCGCGCGCATGCTGCTGCCGGTCACGCCGGCGTCCGTCTGGCGCGACCTGCGTGCCGCACTGCGCGGGCGGCTGTCGCATGACGACCTCAGCGTCTACAACGCGGTGCAGCGCACTGCATACCTGACCGCGATCGTCGACCTCGTCGTGCTGGTGCTGTCGGGGCTCACCATCTGGAAGTCCGTGCAGTTTCCGCTGCTGCGCGAGCTGTTCGGCGGCTACGACATGGCGCGCGTCGTGCATTTCTGGGCGATGTCGCTGCTGGTCGCATTCGTCATCGTGCACGTCGCGATGGCGTTGCGCGTGCCGCGCTCGCTGCTCGCGATGCTGCGCGGACGCTGACCCGCACCGTGCGGGCAAAGGGGATCATCATGTCGGAATCCGAAAGTACGCGCGACCGTTCGCGCTGGACGCTCGACCGCAAGTCGCTCGAACTCGACGTACGCCGCACGCTCGAGATGCCGTCGCGGCGGCTCTTCAACCGCCGCATCCTGACGCTCGGCGGCCTGACGATGTTGACCGGCTGCTCGCTGCAGGACGACGCGTCGGTCAACACGTTTCTCGAGCGGGTATCGCGGCTGAACGATCGCGTGCAGGCGTGGATCTTCAGCGGCGAGCGGCTCGCGCCGACCTATACCGAAGCCGAGATTACGCGGCCGTTCCCGTTCAACGCGTACTACGGCATCGACGACGTGCCGCACGTCGACGCGACGACGTACCGGCTCATGCTGTCGGGCCGCGTGACGGGCAAGCGCGTGTGGACGCTCGACGAGCTGTATGCGCTGCCGCACGCGGAGCAGATCACGCGGCACATCTGCGTGGAAGGCTGGAGCGCGATCGGGCGCTGGGGCGGCACACCGTTCGGCGCGTTTCTGGCGCGCGTCGGCGCCGATACGCACGCGAAATACGTCGGCTTCAAATGCGCGGACGATTACTACGAAAGCATCGACATGCCGACCGCGCTGCATCCGCAGACACTGCTCACATTCGACTACGACGGCCATCGCCTGCCGCCGGAATTCGGCTTTCCGATGAAGCTGCGGATGCCGACCAAGCTCGGCTACAAGAATCCGAAGCACATCATGGAAATCTTCGTGACCGATACGTTCCCGGGCGGCTACTGGGTCGACCAGGGGTACAACTGGTTCGGCGGATCGTGAGCGGCGGGGCGCGCCCGCGCCGGCGGCCGTGCTTCCCGATGCGTTACGCGGAGTCGCGCACCTGCAGATCGACGCGCAGGCCGACGGCCGACGCCATGTTCACGAGCGCGTCGAGCCCGAACAGGTTGATCTTGCCGCGCAGCAGGTCGGACACGCGCGGCTGCGTGACGCCCAGTTGTTTCGCGGCCTGCGCCTGGCTGAGTTCCAGCTGCGCGATGCGCTGCTTGAGCGCGATCATCAGTTCGGAGCGCAGCTTCATGTTCTCGGCCTCGGCCGGCTGGCCCTCGATTGCATCCCAGACATTCGTATAGCGTTCGTTGCTCATCGTTTCCTCTCGATCGTCAGCGCGCGATAGCGCCGGGTGGCCAGTTCGATATCGGCCTTGCAGGTGCGCGCCGATTGCTTGCGGAAGCAGTGCAGCACGTAGATCGCGTCGGCGAATGTCGCGACGTAGATGATCCGGAATGCGCCGCTCGCATCGCGCAGGCGAATTTCCCGCACGCCGGGGCCGACGGTGCGCATCGGCTTCCAGTCGTCGGGCGCCAGACCGCGCTGCACCTGGTCGATCTGGTGGCCGGCTTCGCGGCGCGCGGGCAGTGGAAAGCCGCGAAGCGCGTCAAGGGCGCCGCCGACGAAGACAACCGGCTTCGGCGGAAGAATGGTTGAATTATACAAAATTTTGTATGAATGGTGTGCGGGTCGAATGAACGGAACGTCGGCGGCCGGACCGGCAGGCCGATCGTCACGATAAGCGCGAAGCGACACCTGAAGCGCATGACTGGCCATCAGGCCGAGGTATCGAGCGTGACGCGCGGGAAGGGTTTGAGGACGGCGCCCGCGACGCCCGTGCAGCGCGTATCCGGCCCCGCATTCAGCGTGTCCGGCGGCCCCAAAATGTCGCGCCGAAACGTCAGTCGATATCCTTTCAGACGGGTCTGACGATGCTTTCGAATCCGTGATGCCATAATGCCGAGCATTGCGTGGACGAAGCCGTTCACGCACGTTTTCGTGACCCTCTGCCGCCGCTCGCCGGTTCTTATTCGTCGCCGTTCGCACCGCCATGTCGTTCCGCACGTTTGTCTGCGCCTTCCCGGTCCCGTCAGGGCCGTTTGCCGATCTCTTCGGCGTCTTTCAGCGGAGCGCGCGACACGTCGTGCGGGCAGGCTGAACGATGACACCGCTCGACCGCCTCCTCGATTTCCTCGCCCGCCTGCCGTTCCGGATCCGCTTGCCGCAAAGCCGCGGCGGCCGGGTCGCACTGGCCCTGGTATTCATCTATTTCGTCTGGGGTTCGACCTACAGCGGCCTGCATTTCGCGCTGCAGTCGTTCCCGCCGCTGCTGCTGTCGGGGCTGCGCAACCTGCTCGGCGGGATCGGCCTGTTCATCTTCGCGCTGCGGCGCAAGCCCGAATGGCCGACGCTGCTGGAAATCCGCAACTCGGCGATCGTCGGCACGATGCTGGTCGCGCTGTCGTCCGGCACGATCGCGCTCGGGATGCGCACGGTCAGCAGCGGCTCGGCCGCGGTGATGGTCGCCACGGTGCCGCTGTTCGCGACCGTGATCGCGGCGGTCGCCGGGCGCCCGGTGACGAAGGGAGAGTGGTCGGCCGTCGCGCTCGGGATGGTCGGCATCGTCGTGCTGAACTCGGGCGGCGCGGCCGCCGCGAACTCGGCGCTCGGCACGATCTGCGTGCTGGCCGGCGCGCTGTTCTGGGCGGGCGGCGCGCATCTGTCGACGCGGCTCAAGCTGCCGTCGGACCTGTTCCTGTCGACGTCGCTGCAGATCGGTCTCGGCGGGCTGATGTCCACGTTCGCCGCGTGGCTGCTCGGCGAGCGCATCGAGCAGGTCGCGGCGGCGCCGGTGTTCGCGTTCCTGTACCTGATGGTGTTCTGCACGATGGCGGCGTACGTCGCGTACGGCTACCTGATTCGTCACACGAGCCCGATCATCGCGAGCAGCTGCATGTACGTGAACCCGATCGTCGCGGTCGCGCTCGGCGCGCTGATGCTCGGCGAGCCCGTGACGATGGCGACCGTGATCGCGACGGTCGCGATTCTCGGCAGCGTCGGACTGTCGTTCCTGTTCGATCCCGCACGCCGTCCCGCGGCGCGCGCGGCGGCCGACGCTTCGCAGGCCATGGCGACCGGCTCGGCGGCGGGGGCGGCATTCGCACCGGATCAGGCCGCTGTGCCGGATCCGGCGCCGATCCTCGCGCCTTCCGCGATACCGCTTGCGGTGCCGACACCGGCCGCCGTCGTGGACCCGGCCGCGGTCATGGACCCCGCTCAGGCGTTCGCGCCGCCACCCGCCGACGAACCGGCCGAGTCGCGCGCCGGCGCGTGACGCCGGTGCGCGCGGCGGAGGTCAGTCGCGCCGTGCGCCGCGATGGTGGAACCAGCCGGCGAGCGCGGTAAACAGCAGTCCGGCCGCGCACATGCCGATCCAGCCGAATGCATGCCACGCGGCGACGCCGACCGACGAGCCGAGCGCGCCGCCGATGAAGTAGCACACCATGTACACGGTGTTCACGCGGCTGCGCGCGTCGGGCTTCAGCGCGTAGATGCGCGACTGGTTCGAGATCTGCGCGGCCTGCACGCCGACATCCAGCACGATCACGCCGATCACGAGCCCGACGAGGCTCGTCCCCGACAGCGCGAAAATCACGAATGACGCCGCGAGCAGGGCGATCGCGAGCGAGATGATCGCGCGCGGGCCGCGCTTGTCGGCGAAACGGCCCGCGTAAGGCGCGGCCAGCGCACCGGCCGCGCCGACGATGCCGAACAGACCCGCGGCTTGCGGACCGAGATGGAACGGCGCGCCGGCGAGCAGCAGCGTGAGCACCGGCCAGAACGCGCTGAACGCGGCGAACAGCGCGGCGCCCGTCAGCGACGCCTCGCGCAGCCCGCGCAGTTCGACCACCAGATGCCACATCGAGCCGAGCAGCTTGCCGTACGACAGCGTCGACGTCGGCGAACTGCGCGGCAGTCGCAGCACGATCACCGCGGCCAGCGCGGCGAGCGCCGCGACCGACGCACCGAATACCGCCCGCCAGCCGAAATATTCGGCGACGAAGCCGGCCGCTGTGCGCGCCAGCAGAATGCCCAGCAGCAGGCCGCTCATCACGGTGCCGACCGCATGCCCGCGCTCGGCGGGCGGCGCGATCTCGGCCGCGAACGGCACGGCCTGCTGCGCGATCGTCGCGAGCACGCCGATCGCGAGGCTCGCGGCGGCGAGCACCGCCAGCGACGGCGCGGCCGCGGCCACGATCAGCGCGATCGACAGGCCCGCGATCTGCAGCAGGATCAGCCCGCGGCGATCGAAACGGTCGCCGAGCGGTGCGAGCAGGAACATGCCGGCCGCATAGCCGAGCTGGGTCGCGGTCGGCACCGCGCCGATCCACGACGCGCTGTCGGGAAAGGCCGAGCGGAAGCTGTCGAGCAGCGGCTGGTTGTAGTAGATGTTCGCGACCGACACGCCCGCGATCGTCGCGAGCAGCAACAGCAGGCTGCGCGAGTAGTGGGGCGAGGCGGCGTCGGTCGGACGGTCGGTGGAGGCGGCGGACATGGCGGCAACGGGGAACGGAGTGGGGCGGCGTGGCGCGCGGCGCAGCGTCGGCTGCGCAGGCGGCCGGTGCCCATCGAGCGTGCCGATCATACCGGAGCACCGTGAATCATGCCGGGAGGGCGGCAGGGCGGCCAGGTGGCCAGGTGGCCAAGCGGCCAGACGGCCAGACGGCCAAGCGGCCAAGCGGCCAAGCGGCCAAGCGGCCAAGCGGCCAGACGGCTAGGCGGCTAGGCGGACGGCGTGATCGGGGCTCGACGGGCCGCTATCCGAGCCGCTCGGCCGCAACGGGCTCCGACGGGCCGCCGCCGCCCGTCATGCGCGCGCGATGCGCGTCGTCAGTCGACCAGTTCCCCGCTCGGTTCATAGAACGGATAAGGCCCGTCGCCTTCGTCCACGTACACGTGATGGGACGTCATCCCCGTCTCCGGCGTATGGACATGCACCGCGAACGCGGGCGGCTCGAGCCGAAACGCCGACGGCCCGTCCGCGCGCAGGTCGAACGCAACCTGGTGCGCGGGCGCCGGCACCGCAGACGCGAGCGTGCCGCCGAAGCGCGTGTACATCGTCCGGTGCACGTGGCCGCACAGCACGCGTTCGACGTTCGGATGGCCGCGCAGCAGCGCATCGAGCTTCGCGGCGGCGTCGGGCGCGAGGCGCAGCGCGTCCATGTGCCCGATTCCGGACACGAACGGCGGATGATGCAGCGCGACGATCACTGGCCGGTCTCGCGCGGCGTCGAGCTGAGCAGTGAGCCACGCGAGCCGCGCGTCGCACAGGTCGCCGTGGCTCGCGCCGGGCACCTGCGAGTCGAGCGCGAGTACGCGCACCGCGCCGACGTCGAGCGCGTATTGCACGAACTCGCCGTCCTGCAATTCGGGGCGATCGGCGAACGCGCGGCGCAGCCCCGCGCGATCGTCGTGATTGCCGACCATCAGGTAATACGGAATCTCGAGCGGTGCGAGCAGGTCGCGCAGATGGCGGTATTCGTCGTCGTGGCCGAAATCGGTCAGGTCGCCCGTGACGAGCACCGCGTCGGGGCGCGGCACCAGCGCGTTCAGCTTCGCGATGCAGCGCGCGAGCGCGGCGGCCGTGTCGACGCGCCGGTACGCGAGCTGGCCCGGACGCTTGATGTGGAGATCGCTGATTTGAGCAAGCAGCATCGTCGTTCCTCGGAATGTCTGGTTATCGTGGGGCGCTGTTACGCGGCGAGCGCGATCAGGCCTTCCGCCGCGATCGCGATGCCCACCGCCGTGCCGCGTGCGAGCTCGATGCGGCCCGGCACGTCGATCACGAGCGCGTCGGGCGCCGCCTGCTCGATCGTGAGCCGCGTGCGCTCGCCGAGGAACGCGCACGCGCCGATCGCACCGCGCAGCGGCGCATGCGCGGGATCGGCGAGCTGCGCGTCTTCCGGGCGGAAGAACCACTCGTCGGCGGCGTGCGGCGTGACGATCGCGCCACCCGTCGTCACGAGCGCGCCGTCACGCCATTGTCCCGCAAGCCGGTTCAACGTGCCGATGAACTGCGCGACCGTGCGGTTCGCCGGGCGGTAGTAGATGTCGCGTGGCGTGCCGATCTGTTCGATCCGGCCCGCGCCCATCACGACGATCCGGTCGCCGAGCTCCATCGCCTCGGCCTGGTCGTGCGTCACGTACACGGTCGTCACGCCGAGCTCGCGCAACAGCGCATTCATCTCGCGGCGCAGCACGTCGCGCAGCTTCGCGTCGAGCGCGGTCAGCGGTTCGTCGAGCAGCAGCACGCGCGGGCGCACCGCGAGCGCGCGCGCCAGCGCGACACGCTGGCGCTGGCCGCCCGACAGCTGATCGACCGGTTTGTCCGCGTGCGCGTCGAGCCGCATCATCGCGAGCAATTCGTCGACGCGTTCGCGCAGCGCGCGCGGCTCGGTCTTGCGAATCTTCAGTCCATAGCCGACGTTGCCGCGCACCGTCAGGTTCGGAAACAGCGCGTAGTTCTGGAACACCATGCCGACCTGGCGGCGCTCGATCGGAAGCGGGGTTACGTCGTCGCCGCCGAATGCGATCGTGCCGCCGGCGTCCGGCGTGTCGAGGCCGGCGATCAGGCGCAGCGTCGTCGTCTTGCCGCAGCCCGACGGGCCGAGCAGCACGAGCGTCTCGCCCGCGCCGATCGACAGGTCGAGCGGTTCGAGCACGCGCGTGCCGCGGAACGTCTTCGCGCAGCGGGTCAGGGTGATGGGCGTGGAATCGAGTTTCATGGGATCGGTAAAGTCAGCACAGGGTCAGCGCGGGCGGCGCTTCAGCGCGCGCGTGCCGGACGGATCGACGCCGAGCCACTGCATCGCGACGAGGAGCGGCAGCGTCATCAGCAGGAACACGATCGTGTAGGCGCTGCCGACTTCGAGACGCAGTGATGCATAGGTATCGGCGAGTCCGACGGGCAGCGTCTTCGTGTCGGGCGTGTGCAGCATCCACGTCAGGTTGAATTCGCCGATCGACAGCGTGAGCACTGCGAGCGCGCCCGCGACGATGCCGGGGCGCAGGTTCGGCAGCACGATCGTGACGAAGCGCGTGACGAACGACGCGCCGAGGCTCGCTGCGCCTTCCTCGAGCGTGCGCAGGTCGGCACCTGCGGCGACGGCCGCGACCGCGCGCACCATGAACGGCAGCGTGAACACGACGTGGCCGACGACGATGAACCACAGGCTCATCCGGAAGGCGGTGAAGCCGCCGTACACGACCAGCAGCGCGAGCGCCGACGCGAGGCCCGGCAGCGCGACCGGCAGCACGAGCGCTTCCTCGATCGCGCGGGCGACGCGGCTCTTGCTGCGCGCGAGCGCATAGCCGGCCGGCACGCCGACGGCGAGCACGATCGCGAGCGTCGCGAACGCGACGCCGAGCGACAGCGCGACCGAGCCCTGGTATTGCTGCCACACCTGTTCGAGCCAGCGCAGCGTGAGGCCGCTCGACAGCCCGCGAAAATAGTTGACGGTGAGGCCCGCGAGCACCGACATCACGACGGGCACGATCAGGAACGCGCACAGCAGCAGCGTGACGCTCCATTGCAGCGCGGCGATCGCGCGCGCGCCCGTGACGCGCGGCGCGCGTCGTGCGACGCCGTTCGCATGCGACGGAGCGGGCGCCGGCGACGGCGCGGACGAACCGGAAAGCGATTGCATGAAGGAATCCTCAGGCCGCGGCGGCGGCGGTATGGCCGGTGAACCGGCGCGCGAGCGCGAGCACGGCCCACGTGACGATGCCGAGCACGATCGACAGGCCGGCCGCCGTCGCGATGTTCGCGTTCAGCGTGAACTCGGTGTAGATCGTCATCGGCAGCACGTTCAGGTCGGTGGCGAGCGTAAACGCGGTGCCGAACGCGCCCATCGCGGTCGCGAAGCAGATCGCGCCGGCCGCGATCAGGCCCGGTGCGAGCGCCGGCAGCACGATGTCGACGAAGATGCGCCACGGCGACGCGCCGAGCGAGCGCGCGGCTTCCTCGAGCGACGCATCGAGCTTCGACGCGGCCGCGATCACGGTGACGATCACGCGCGGAATCGAGAAGTACAGGTAGCCGACGAACAGCCCGGCAACCGAATACGCGAACACCCACTTGTCGCCGGTCAGCTTCGCGGACAGCATGCCGATCAGCCCTTGCCGCCCGGCAAGCATGATCACCATGAAGCCGACCACGACGCCCGGGAACGCAAGCGGAAACGTGAGCAGCGCGAGCAGCACGCGCTTGCCCGCGAATTCGCGGCGCGCGAGCAGCAGGCCCGAGATCGTCGACAGTGCGAGCGTCGCGAGCGTGACGCCGGCCGACAACGCAACCGTTTCGCCGAGGCTCTTCATGTAGCGCGCGTTGCCGAGCAGCGTCGCGTACTGCGTGAAGAACGCGCCGTCGGCGGACACGTGCACGAGCGCCGCCATCGGCAGCAGCCAGAACGCGGCGAACACCGCGAGCGCCGGCGCGACGAGTGCGACGCGCCAGCGCAGCGGGAAAGTCAGATCGAGCATCGCGTGGTTCCAGCCGCTTACTGCATCACCTGCAGGTATTGCAGGCCGAACGCTTGCTGGCCGGCCGCCATCTTGCCGAAGTCGACCGGTTTCGCGCGGGCGTATTCGCTCGCCGGCAGGAACTTCGCGGCGACGTCGGCGCCGAGCGTCTGGGCGCGCACCGGACGCAGATACGCGTTGGCCCACAGTTTCTGGCCTTCGTCCGACAGCACGAAGTCGAGCACCTTCTTGCCGTTCGCGTCGTGCGGCGCGCCCTTCACGAGGCTCATCACGTACGGCACCGCGATCGTGCCTTCCTGCGGAATCACGAACTCGACGTTCGCGTGATCCTTGTACTTTGCGCGATACGCGTCGAAGTCGTAGTCGAGCAGGATCGGAATCTCGCCGGACAGCACGCGTGCATACGCGGTCTGCTTCGGCACGATCGGCGCGTTCGCCTTCAGCTTGCGGAACCAGTCGAGCGCCGGCTTGAAGTTCTCGAGGCTGCCGCCGAGCGCCTGGTTCACGGCGACCGCACCCGCATAGCCGACGAACGCGCTCGACGGATCGAGGTAGCCGACCATGCCCTTGTATTCGGGCTTCAGCAGATCGGCCCACGAGCGCGGCACCGGCTTGCCGTCGAGCGCGTCCTTGTTCACAAAGAAGCCGAGCGTGCCCGAGTGGATTGCGAACCAGTAGCCTTGCGGGTCCTTCAGGTTCGCGGGAATGTCGTTCCAGTGCGCGGGCTTGTACGGCGCGATCACGCCCTTGTCCTTCGCCTGGAACGCCGACGACACGCCGAGATAGACGACGTCGGCGACCGGGCTCTTCTGTTCGGCGATCAACTGCGCGATCGCCTGGCCCGAGTTCTTGTTGTCGAACGGCACGCGGATACCGGTTTTCTGCTTGATCGCCGCGATTTGCGCGGCCCAGTCGGCCCATTCGGGCGGGCAGTTGTAGCAGATCGCGGATTCGTCGGCGTGGGCAGCGGGCGCGAACGCGACGAGCGCGGCGCAGGCGATGGGCGCGGCGAGCACGCGCAGCAGCGAGGTCAGGCGAAAGGACACGGTCGGTCTCCGGGCGGGGTAAGGGTAGTTAGCCGCGCGCTCGCGCGGCACACTCATTCAGGCTTGGTGCAATTGCAGATTGGCGGCCGGCGGCGCGACCGTCGCGCCGTCGCGCACCGTGTGCGGCAGGATCAGCGACGTGCGCTCGATCGTCGCGCCGCCGATGCATTCGACGAGGCGTCGCCATGCGTGACGGCCGATGTCCTGGTTCGGCGTCGCGACGCTCGCGAGCGGCGGCGCGAGCAGCTCGCCGATCGCGATGCCGTCGAAGCCGAGCACCGACAAATCGTCGGGAATGGAGAAGCCCGCGCGGCGCAGGCCGCGCATCACGACCATCGCGAGCAGGTCGTTGCTGCAGAACAGGGCGGTGGGGCGCGTGGCTTGTGCCGTGAGGTGCGCGAGCACCGCGTCGGGCAGCTCGGCCGCGTTGAAGTCGACTTCGACCGGCGGCAGCGTCGCGACGCCGGCTTCCTCGAGCGCTTGCGCGTAGCCGAGATGACGCTGGCGTGCGCGATCCGACGCGGCGAGCGAGCCGGCCAGCATCAGCACGCGGCGATGGCCGCGCGCGGTCAGCAGGCGGACGCCGTCGTAAGCGGCGCGGCGGTTGTCGACCGACACCGACGGGCGGCGTTGCGTGTCGTTGTGCATCAGCACGTAGTGCGGGCCATCGCGGTCGAGCATGTCGAGCAGCGGATGCGTGTCCGCGTCGGCGACCGTCAGGATCAGTCCTTCGACGCGCTGCTCGCGCAGCGTCTCGATCGCGTGACGCTCGCGCGCCTCGTCGTATTCGGTCGTCATCAGGATCAGCTTGAAGCCGGCCGCGGTCGCGAGTTCGTCGATGCCCTGCAGGCAGTCGGCGAACACCGGGTTCGACAGCGTCGGCACGACGACGCCGATGAGGCGCGTGCGCTCGCCGCGCAACTGCCGGCCGAGCGGGCTCGGGCGGAACTGCAGCGTGTCGATGGCGGTGCGGATCGTCGTCAGCGTGGCGGGGCTGACGGTATGCGGCGCGTTGATCGCGCGCGAGACGGTGGCGATCGAAAAGCCGGCGAGCGCGGCGACATCCTTGATGGTGGGGGTCATGAAGTTAGGCGATGTAAACGTTTTCGACCGAAGGATTATCGAAAATGTTTGTGACTTCGCGATGACTCACCAGACATCTGTTTCGTAAAAAATACGATACAAGCATCAGACGTTTGGCGCCCGGCCAGCAGGGCGCAGTGATTGTATCGGGGGATGCTGCGACGCGGGACGAAATCGATGACGGTGTCGCGTGGAGGTCGTCGACTGCGTATCGATTTGGGCGCGGATGTTAAAAAACCCGCGAGAGAGGCTTATTTCTCGCGGGTCTTTGGAACTTCGTGGAATCACACGGAAGTGATTTTGGTGCCGGGGACCGGACTTGAACCGGCAAGCCAATTAAGGCGGCGGATTTTCGTCACACTGCTTCTTTCGAAGCCGGCATCGTCGAAACAATGCCGTTCGTGCGCTGGACTATGCCTTCACCGTCGCGCGCGGGCGTGATCGCCGCCCGTGCGCCTTAGGCGCCCCCCGTCTAGTCTCTACACCTTCCTCGCTGCAATCTCACTGCGAGGCTTGGCTCGGCGTTGCCTCGATGCGCGCATCAGGGGTTTCTCCGAATTTGAAGGGTTCTGCACCGACCGTTTCCGGTCGGGCACTCAATCGTTTAAGTCCGCTATGTTTACCAATTTCATCACCCCGGCAAAAGGGCGGACGCGATTCTACCATTGCTTCGCGTATGCGTTCCCTGATTCACGCGCCGTGCATCGCGACGCAGCATGCTTGCCTGCAATTTGTTCAGGGTATCGGCTACATTCGTGACCACCTTGCTAGGCGATACCCCAATGCCTTTCACCCATGCCTCAACGCACACTGGTTCCTGTCGCTCGAGGAGTGCTAGCGGCCACGTCGAGTACCGGATTCGATTCGCGTGAAGTTCGGTCAACCGTCGTCCAGCATCTGGGTTCAGCTCGGGTGGGGAGGCCAAATGGGACAGTGCCGTCGCATCTATTCACGTTTCGTCGTCACAAGCTCGATCGCCGGTCTGGCGATTCTGGCAGGCGTTAGCCACGCACACGCCGAGGACAGTCCTGCGAGCTCACCGACCGGGTTGAAGCCATCGGAAAGAACGATCAACGCTTATGCGGTGTATGGCGACGGACGCGCGACCGAGGGTGGCGATATGCATTGGCGTGCCTATGAAGTCGGCTTCGGCGACGTCTTGAATGACTACTTCTCGATCTACCTCGCCTATTTGAACGAGGGGCATCCGGAGGATCACCACCGTGATGGCTTCGCCGCCCTGGGTTCGTTTCGTTGGCCGCTCGGCAATCGCCTGGCGCTCGAATTGTCGGCGGGGCCGTATTTCAGCATCGACACGACCCATGTCGACAACCAGGCGCGCAATGAAAAGCGCTGGGGCGTGCGGGCGTCAGCAGCGGTGCGGTATTACCTCGTTCCCGACCGCTTCTTCCTCAAGGTGCAGTACAACCACGTCCAGATGATTGGCGGATTCAATTCCGACGCGGTGCTGTTCGGCATCGGTTCGGATTTTGGCGGCGATCCAGGCCCGGCGTTTTCGGACGGCAAGACGCAGGTCAGCGTTTGGGCCGGGACGTCGCAGACGAACCGTCCTCAAGTGCCGATCGAAAAGGGCTATATGGTCGAAGTCAAGCGGCCGCTTGGCAATGCGTGGGCCTATTCGGCGAGCTTCGTCTACGAAGGCAATAATGGTGTCGCCGGCCGAAGAGGTGTGGCAGCACAACTCTGGTACGTCGCGCCGATCAAGAGCAAATGGACGCTTTCGGCAGGTGCAGGTCCATACCTCTCGCACGATCGGGACGAAGTCTCGAGCAAAACCAGAGTCAATGCGTTGCTCAGCGCGCAGGTGAGTTACCAGGTCACGAACGATTGGGCGGCGAGCTTGCGCTTCAATCGTGTCGCGACCGGCAACGACAAGGACCAGGACATGTTCATGGTCGGCTTGGCACGCAATTTCTAGGGCTTCATTCTCACGCGCATTCTTGCGGCGCAATTTGAAAATCATGCGGGGTGCGGCACTAGCGTGGCACCTCGAGCGGGGCTGCCGGATTGCAGCATGCCGGCGGGACCGGCCGCACGCGCTGAGGCAGGCACGAAAATCGCTGCGATACGCAAACAAACGTTGCACTGACAACCGGTCGGGGTTCCGGTTGCCTGCGTCGGTAAAATCTCCCACCCATCACGGAATCGCATGCAGCGTTGAAAGGGAGCGGCTACGAAGCACAGGGTCGTGCAATACGGTTTCGAGGCGCTCCAGTTGGCGATTTCGCGATCTATTGTTAAGGGGCAACGCCATGCACGTATTCACGAACTTGAGCCCATTGGTCTCGCTGATCGCTGGAATTCTGATTCTGGTGGTACCGCGCCTGCTGAATTTCATCGTTGCGATCTACCTGATCATCATAGGATTACTCGGACTTTTCGCGGGACACATACACTGACGAGCCTTTTTCCGCCTCGGTCCCGGTTCAACGGCCACCGATCGCTTCAATGCGATTCAATGAAGATTTGAAAAAACCGCGAGAACATGAATGAAGCGCTCGCGGTTTTTTATTTGCGTGGCGCATGCATTGACGCTGCAACGTCGCTCGCGACTGCGCGTTCACTGCGACAAAACCGACCCCATGTGATACTTGCCGCGCACATCGCACCGCACACCGTTGCCGCCCTCGGCACATACGCGCCGGTCGATGGACTTCAACGCAGCTTGCCTGCCTCAAGACCACCCGCCATGACCGACTCGAGCCATCACTATTACGAACCGTCGCAAGGCCACGGCCTTCCGCACGATCCGCTGAACGCCATCGTGGGTCCGCGCCCGATCGGCTGGATCTCTTCCCGCGGCAACGACGGCACGATCAATCTCGCGCCGTACAGCTTCTTCAACGCGTTCAACTATCGTCCGCCGATCATCGGCTTTTCGAGCACGGCCGCGAAGGACAGCCTGCGCAACGTGCAGGAGACCGGCGAGTTCGTCTGGAACCTCGCGACGCGCGATCTCGCCGACAGAATGAACCAGACCTGTGCGGCGGTGCCGTACGGCGTCGACGAATTCGAACTCGGCGGCCTGACCGCGATCCCGTCGCGCCTTGTCAATGTGCCGCGCGTCGCGGAAAGCGGCGTCAACTTCGAATGCAAGGTGACCGACGTGATCCCGTTGCGCGATCACCATGGCGTCGACACGCCGGCCACGCTGGTGCTGGGCGAGGTCGTCGCCGTGCACATTCGCCACGACCTGCTGAAGGACGGCATCTTCGACACGTTCGGCGCGGGCATCATTCTTCGCGCGGGCGGCCCGTCGGCCTACGTGCACGTCAAGCCCGACAGCCGCTTCGACATCGCCCGCCCCGACGCGTAACGCATCGCGCCGGCACGACCCGGCAAGCGGGCGCGCAAACGCCCGGACCCACCGAGACCCCGCCGAGATCCCGGATTTCGCGGGGTCTCGTGCTTCGTATCGTCCGACATGATCGACACGCAGCGATCGGTGCGGCCTCGATCCGCAAGCTCCCCAGCCGTTGACGCATCGCAGCACACGCGGCCTTCCTTCACCGCGCCAGCGGCACTGATCGCCCGCCGTCACCCGCCATGGCAAATCTGCTCACCGCAATCGAGCGGCTTGGTCATCGACGTCCCGCGCCGCGAGGCATAGATTTCCAAGGTTGGCGTGCTTATCCGTGCGCCAGCCCGCGCGTGAGCCGGCAACCGGCCGCGCGTTTCCAACAGCGTGAGACACAATCGAGCGTGGAGACGACACGATGAGCCTGTCAGAGCCATTGCGTCTGCATGTGCCGGAGCCCACCGGGCGTCCGGGCTGCAAGACGGATTTTTCCTATCTGCATCTATCGCCGGCCGGCGCGGTTCGCCGCCCGCCGATCGACGTTGCCCCCGCAGACACCGCCCATCTCGCCCGCAGCCTCGTGCGCGTGCTCGACGACCACGGCGCAGCCCTCGGCCCGTGGGCGCCGGACCTCGACGATGCGCGCCTGATCGCCGGGATGCGCGCGATGCTGAAGACCCGCATCTTCGACGCGCGCATGATGATCGCGCAGCGTCAGAAGAAAATCTCCTTCTACATGTTGAGCCTCGGCGAAGAGGCGATCGGCGCCGCGCACGCGATGGCACTGCGTCACGGCGACATGTGCTTCCCGACCTACCGCCAGCAAAGCATCCTGATCGCGCGCGACGTGCCGCTCGAACGGATGATCTGCCAGCTGATGTCGAACGAAGGCGACCCGCTGAAGGGGCGCCAGCTCCCGGTGATGTACTCGGACCGCGAAGCCGGCTTCTTCTCGATCTCCGGCAATCTCGCGACGCAGTTCATCCAGGCGGTCGGCTGGGCGATGGCGTCGGCGATCAAGGGCGACACGAAGATCGCGTCCGCGTGGATCGGCGACGGCGCGACCGCGGAAGCCGACTTCCACACCGCGCTGACGTTCGCGCACGTGTATCGCGCGCCGGTCGTGCTGAACGTCGTCAACAACCAGTGGGCGATCTCGACGTTCCAGGCGATCGCGGGCGGCGAGGGGACCACCTTCGCCGGGCGCGGCGTCGGCTGCGGCATCGCTTCGCTGCGCGTCGACGGCAACGACTTCCTCGCGATCTACGCGGCATCGACCTGGGCCGCCGAACGCGCGCGCCGCAATCTCGGTCCGACGCTGATCGAATGGGTCACCTACCGCGCGGGCGCGCATTCGACGTCGGACGATCCGACGAAATACCGGCCGAGCGACGACTGGGCCCATTTCCCGCTCGGCGATCCGATCGCCCGCTTCAAGCAGCACCTGATCGCGAAAGGCATCTGGTCGGACAGCGCGCACGACGCGCTGACGGCCGAGCTGGAAGCCGAAGTGATCGCCGCGCAGAAGGAAGCGGAGAAGTTCGGGACGCTGGCCGACGACCGGATTCCGTCGCCGGCCTCGATGTTCGACGACGTGTACAAGGAGCTGCCCGCGCACCTGCGCCGTCAGCGCCAGGAACTGGGAGCGTGATCATGGCGCAACATGAAACGACGACGACATCGGCGCAGCCGATGACGATGATCCAGGCGCTGCGCTCCGCGATGGACGTGATGCTCGAGCGCGACGGCGACGTGGTCGTGTTCGGGCAGGACGTCGGCTACTTCGGCGGCGTGTTCCGCTGCACCGAAGGGCTGCAGGCCAAGTACGGCAAGTCGCGCGTGTTCGATGCGCCGATCTCGGAAGGCGGGATCGTCGGCGCGGCGGTCGGGATGGGCGCGTATGGATTGCGGCCGGTCTGCGAGATCCAGTTCGCGGACTACTTCTACCCGGCGTCCGACCAGATCGTGTCGGAAGGCGCACGGCTGCGCTATCGCTCCGCGGGCCAGTTCACCGCGCCGATGACGATCCGGATGCCGTGCGGCGGCGGCATCTACGGCGGCCAGACGCACAGCCAGAGCCCGGAGGCGATGTTCACGCAGGTCTGCGGACTGCGCACGGTGATGCCGTCGAATCCGTACGACGCGAAAGGGCTGCTGATCGCGTCGATCGAGAACGACGATCCGGTGATCTTCCTCGAGCCGAAACGCCTGTACAACGGGCCGTTCGACGGCCATCACGAGCGTCCGGTCACGTCGTGGCTCAAGCATCCGGGCAGCGTGGTGCCGGAAGGTTATTACACGGTGCCGCTCGATACGGCCGCCGTGGTGCGGCCCGGCAACGACTTGACGGTGCTGACGTACGGCACGACCGTCCACGTGTCGCTCGCCGCGGCCGAGGAGACCGGCATCGACGCGGAAGTGATCGACCTGCGCACGCTGTGGCCGGTCGACCTCGACACGATCGTCGCGTCGGTGCGCAAGACCGGCCGCTGCGTGGTGGTGCACGAAGCGACGCGCACCTGCGGCTACGGCGCGGAACTGGTATCGCTCGTCCAGGAGCACTGCTTCTACCATCTGGAAGCACCGGTCGAGCGGACGACGGGCTGGGACACGCCGTATCCGCACGCGCAGGAATGGGCGTATTTCCCCGGCCCGGCCCGGGTTGGCGAAGCATTGCGACGCGTGATGGAGGCCTGAGATGGGGATTCATGTGATCAAGATGCCGGATATCGGCGAAGGGATCGCCGAGGTCGAGCTGGTGGCCTGGCACGTGGAAGTCGGGCAGACGATCGAGGAAGACCAGCCGCTCGCCGACGTGATGACCGACAAGGCGGCGGTGGAAATTCCGTCGCCGGTGGCGGGCAAGGTGCTGGCGCTCGGCGGCCGGATCGGCGAGATGATGGCGGTCGGCAGCGAGCTGATTCGTGTCGAAGTCGAAGGCGACGGCAACCTGAAACCGGGCGCGAAGGCACCCGATGCCGGTGCGGATGCAACGTCGCGTCCGGCGGCGGTCGACGCGCCTGCCAGGTCATCGAAAGTCACTGACGCTGCCGAAGCGCACGACGCGTCGAAGGCAGCGCGCCACCCCGCTGATCGTGCGCCGGCCGAGCCGCGTCGCGCGGAACACGCGGCGGCGTCGCGCGCGGCACGCGCGCCGGGCGAACGGCCGCTCGCGTCGCCAGCGGTACGTCAGCGCGCATGGGACATGGGCATCGAGCTGCGCTACGTGCGCGGCACCGGCGAGGCCGGCCGGATCCTGCATGCGGACCTCGATGCGTACGCACGCACGGGCGGCACGGCGGCGCGTGGCTCGCAAGCGCGCGGCTACGACGAGCGCAACGATGAAACCGAGGTGCCGGTGATCGGCCTGCGGCGGGCGATCGCGCGCAAGATGCAGGAAGCGAAGCGCCGCATTCCGCACTTCAGCTATGTCGAGGAGATCGACGTCACCGAGCTCGAATCGCTGCGCGCCGAGCTGAACCAACGCCACGGCGACGCGCGTGGCCGGCTCACGCCGCTGCCGCTGCTGATCCGCGCGATGGTGATCGCGCTGCGCGACTTCCCGCAGATCAACGCGCGCTACGACGACGAAGCCGGTGTCGTCACGCGTTACGGCGCGGTGCACATGGGCGTCGCGACGCAGACGGAGAGCGGCCTCACGGTGCCGGTGCTGCGTCATGCGGAAGCGCGCGACGTGTGGTCGATCTCGGCGGAAATCGCGCGGCTCGCCGACGCGGTGCGCGCGAACCGCGCGCAGCGCGACGAGCTGACTGGCTCGACGATCACGATCTCGAGCCTCGGCGCGCTCGGCGGCATCGTGTCGACACCGGTCATCAACCATCCCGAGGTCGGCATCGTCGGCGTGAACCGGATCGTCGAGCGGCCGATGATTCGCGACGGCGCGATCGTCGCGCGCAAGATGATGAACCTGTCGTCGTCGTTCGACCATCGCGTCGTCGACGGCGCGGACGCGGCCGAATTCATCCAGGCCGTGCGCGGGTTGCTCGAGCGTCCGGCGCTGCTGTTCGTGGAGTGAGTGCGATGCCGAACGAACACACCACGCTGCTCGTGATCGGCGGCGGTCCGGGCGGTTACGTCGCCGCGATTCGCGCGGGGCAGCTCGGCATTCCGACGGTGCTCGTCGAGCGCGAACGGCTCGGCGGCACGTGCCTGAACATCGGCTGCATTCCGTCGAAGGCGCTGATCCATGTCGCCGACGCGTTCGAGCAGGCGTGCATACAGGCCGGCGAAGGCATGCTCGGGATTCGCGTGCGCACGCCGGAGATCGACATCGCGAAAAGCGTCGCATGGAAGGACGGGATCGTCGAGCGGCTCACGCGCGGCGTCGGCGCGCTGCTGAAGAAGCACGGCGTGCGCGTGTTGCAGGGCGATGCGCGCGTCGTCGACGGCAAGACGGTCGATGTCGTTGCCGGCGACGGCACGACGCGCATCGCATGCGAACACCTGTTGCTCGCGACCGGTTCGGAACCGGTCGCGCTGCCGTCGATGCCGTTCGGCGGGCACGTCGTATCGTCGACCGACGCACTGTCGCCCACGTCGTTGCCGACGCGGCTGGTCGTCGTCGGCGCCGGATACATCGGGCTCGAACTCGGGACCGTCTATCGCAAGCTCGGCGTCGAGGTCAGCATCGTCGAAGCGGCGGAGCGCGTGCTGCCCGCGTACGACGCGGAACTCGCGAAGCCGGTCGCCGATTCGCTCGCGCGGCTCGGCGTCGGCTTGTGGCTGGGCCACACGGTGCTCGGTCTCGCGAGCGACGGCGCGGTGCGCGTGCAGGCGCCCGACGGCGCGCAGAAGACGCTGCCGGCCGATCGCGTGCTGGTCGCGGTCGGCCGCCGGCCGCGCGTGGATGGTTTCGGGCTCGAAGCGCTGCCGCTCGATCGTAACGGCCGCGCGCTGCGCATCGACGACGCATGCCGGACCTCGATGCGCAACGTGTGGGCGATCGGCGACGTCGCGGGCGAGCCGATGCTCGCGCATCGCGCGATGGCGCAGGGCGAGATGGTGGCCGAGCTGATCGCGGGACGGCGCCGCAAGTTCACGCCCGCATCGATCCCGGCCGTGTGCTTCACCGATCCCGAGGTCGTCACGTCCGGCTGGTCGCCCGACGACGCGAAGGCGGCCGGCGTCGACTGCATCAGCGCGTCGTTCCCGTTCGCGGCGAACGGGCGCGCGATGACGCTGCAGGCGACCGATGGTTTCGTGCGCGTCGTCGCGCGGCGCGACACGCATCTGATCGTCGGCTGGCAGGCGGTCGGGCGCGGCGTGTCGGAACTGGCCGCGGCGTTCTCGCAGTCGCTCGAGATGGGCGCGCGGCTCGAGGATATCGGCGGCACGATCCACGCGCATCCGACGCTCGGCGAAGCGGTGCAGGAGGCGGCATTGCGCGCGCTGGGACACGCGTTGCACGTGTGAACGCGCGTCGCCATCCGTCGGCATCCGTCGCCGGACGAAGCCCGGCTGCGGCGCCGATTCGGACGGCCGGTGCGATCGCGCTCGAGCATGCTTACCTAGTGGTCGCTGTTGACCCACTTGTGCTAACCGTTCATCGTGTCGGTATCCCGTCCGATTCATCGGCTTCGAACGGGCGGCTCCGGCGCGAGGCGGCATGGCGATGTGCAGCGCGCACGGCTGCCGCTCACGGCCGGCCTGCACCGGCCATACACGGAATAACCGCACATGAAACTGTTGCTCGTCGGCGCGACCGGACTCGTCGGGCACCACGTCCTCGACGTCGCGCTGGCCGACGCGCGGGTGGACCAGGTCGTCGTGCTCGCGCGCCGGCCGTTGTCGCCGCATCCGAAGATGCGCGCAGTGACGGTCGACTTCGATCACCTGCCCGAGGCGGCCGACTGGTGGCAGGCCGACGCGGTGATCTGCACGCTCGGCACCACGATGCGGGTCGCGGGCTCGCAGGCCGCATTCCGCCGCGTCGATCACGACTATCCGCTCGCGGTCGCGCGCCTCGCGCACCGGTCCGGCACGCCGACCTATGTGCTGAATTCCGCGCTCGGCGCGGACCCGGCGTCGCGCATCTTCTACAACCGCGTGAAGGGCGAAGTCGAGCGTGCGCTCGCGGGCATCGGGTTCACGTCGCTTACCTACGTGCGGCCGGGCCTGATCGGCGGCAGCCGCGACGAGTTCCGGTTCGGCGAACGGATGATGGTGCTGGCGCTCGGTGCCGCCGGGCCGCTGTTGCCGCCGAAGTGGCGCATGAATCCCGCGCCGCGCATCGCCCGCGCGCTGCTCGATGCCGCGCTCGATGCACGCCCGGGCGTGCATGTCATCGGATCGGAACGGCTCGCCTGAACCGGAACGCGCGACGTGCTGCCGACACACGTGGCCGGCACGGATGAACGAACCGACGCGCGCGCCGGCTATTCGCGCACGAAGCCGTCGAGCGAGCGAACTGTTTCGTCATACCAGCCGATTGCGCAAACGCGGCGTGCACGCTGACCTACGATGAAGACATCGCGTCCATCGTCAGCCGAACCGTGTGCACCCACTACCGCGCCCCCGATGAAGACCCGGGCATCAGCGAGTTGAAACTCGGCATCGGCGACCTGTTTCGCCGTGATCCGTGGGAACCCGACGTGTATCCCGATTACGCGGCGCCCATCGCGCGTGCCGACGGCGACGGCCTCGCGGTGGTCAGCGCGGTGTTCGGCTTCTGGCCGAAGTTCATGCAGCCCGAGCGTCGCGACGAGAATGGCCGCAAGCGAAAGAAGCTCGATACGGTGAACGCGCGCGCGGAAACGGTCGGCTCGTCGCGGCTCTACAGCACCGCCTGGCACAACGGCCAGCGTTGCCTGATTCCGGTGCGCTGGATCTTCGAGCCGTGCTACGAGACGGGCCGCAACGTGTGGCACCGGATTGGCGTCGACGGCTGGCAGCCGTGCTGCGTCGCCGGCATCTGGCGCCGCTTCGTCACCGCCGACGGCCGCGAGCGAATCGGCATGACGATGCTCACGGTCAATGCCGACGATCACCCGGTGTTCGCGCGCATGCACCGGCCCGGCGACGAGAAGCGGGGCGTCGTGATCCTGCGCCGCGACGACTACGACGAATGGCTGCACGCACGCGACGTCGAGGCCGTGCGGCGCTTGCTGACGCTCCTTCCTGCCGACGACATGGTCGCCGAGCCCGAGCAGGCGTCGCCCGTCGGCACCTGAGCTTTCATTTTTCCTACGCGCGACCGGCGACGCCGCAGGTCGGACGTGTGCCGGTTTCCCGCACGATTTCATAAATCGTCGAACACCCGGGTAATCACCGATATCTCCCAAGTTGTATATACAAGATCATCCGCTGGCAATGTCGGCGCACGTCGTGCCGGTTGCGCGCCAGCGTGCTGACCGTGCGTGCGTGGCGCATGCCGGCGATCCACGGCGCACCGCATCCCACGAGCCGAAAGGGCATCTCGTCAAAACCATTTGTGATCCTCAGTATCTTGGAGATTTTCTCGTGTCAACGAATCCCAGTGGAAAAGCCGGCGGTTTGATCGAGGTACGCTCGATCGATTTCATTCCCGACGCCGAACGCCACGGCGGGCTGCTGAGCCAGTTCACGCTGTGGCTGTCGGCGAACATGCAGATCACGGCCATCGTCACGGGCGCGCTCGCGGTCGTGCTCGGCGGCGACGTGTTCTGGTCGCTGGTCGCCCTGCTGCTCGGCCAGTTCGTCGGCGGCGCGGTGATGGCGCTGCACGGCGCGCAGGGGCCGCAGCTCGGGCTGCCGCAGATGATCTCGAGCCGCGTGCAGTTCGGCGTCTACGGTGCGATGATCCCGATCGTGCTCGTGTGCCTGATGTACATCGGCTTTTCCGCCAGCGGCTCGGTGCTCGCCGGGCAGGCCGTCGCGCAACTGCTGCACGTCGACGATGCGGCCGGCATCCTGTTGTTCGCGGCCGTGATCGTCGTGCTGACGGTGTTCGGCTATCGCGCGATCCACTTCGTCGGCCGGATCGCGAGCGTGGTCGGCATCATCGCGTTCGTCTACATGTTCACGCAGCTGTTCGCGAACCACGACGTCGGCGCGCTGCTCGCGAACCGGCACTTCTCGCTCGCGAGCTTCCTGCTGTCGATGTCGCTGTCCGCGTCGTGGCAGATCGCGTTCGGCCCGTACGTCGCCGACTATTCGCGCTACCTGCCGCGCTCGACGTCGTCGGTCGCCACGTTCCTCGCGGTCGGCCTCGGCTCGGTGATCGGCGCGCAGGCCGCGATGGTGTTCGGCGTGTTCGCGGCCGCGCTGGCCGGCAGCCAGTTCGCGCACCACGAGGTGTCGTACATCGTCGGGCTCGGCTCGACGGGCGCGGTTGCCGCACTGCTGTACTTGAGCATCGCGTTCGGCAAGGTGACGGTGACCGCGCTCAACGCCTACGGCAGCTTCATGTCGATGGCGACGATCGTCAGCGGTTTTCGCGGCAAGGGCGCGGTGTCGTCGCGCAGCCGTCTCGTCTACATCTTCGGGATGATCTGCGTGTCGACGCTGATCGCGCTCGCCGGCCGTCATTCGTTCCTGAAGGAATTCACCGCGTTCATCCTGTTCCTGCTCGCGTTCTTCACGCCGTGGAGCGCGATCAACCTGGTCGACTATTACTGCTTCACGCGTTCGCGCTACGACGTGCCGGCGCTGTCCGATCCGGATGGCCGCTACGGCCGCTGGAACGTGATGGCGATCACGATCTACGTGGTCGGCATCCTGGTGCAGCTGCCGTTCATGTCGACGCACATCT
Source organism: Burkholderia sp. B21-005 (assembly GCF_020843965.1). Lineage (NCBI taxonomy): Bacteria > Pseudomonadati > Pseudomonadota > Betaproteobacteria > Burkholderiales > Burkholderiaceae > Burkholderia > Burkholderia sp. B21-005. The sequence goes on from NZ_CP086301.1 coordinate 1,251,130, forward strand.
ACACGGGCCCGCTCGTCGATGCGCTTGGCGGCACCGACATCTCGTGGATCCTCGGCCTCATCGTGCCGGCGGTGCTGTACTACGTCGGCGCGCGTGCGTCGCGACGCAGCATCCCCGAGCGCCTGATCCTGCCGCTCGAGCGCGGCGAGGTTCACCACTGACGCATCGCGTCGCCTGTCGGGCCGGCCTGTCGCCGGCCTGAGCGGCTCCGCCGCGCCGGACCCGGCGCGACCGGCAGCCGCGCTGCCCACACCTTCGTTATTCGCGATGCCGGCATGGCAGACTACCGTGCCCGGCATCGTTCCATTCTCTTTTCATTGGATAGTATGACTAAGCAAATGAACGCGCGGGGCAATCGTTCCCTGGCGCGATCGGCGCATGCCGGTCTTCGCGTGGCCGTCGCGGCCGCATGCATGGGCGGGTCGGGCGCCGTGCTCGCGCAGGACGGCGTCACGCTGTACGGCGTGATCGACGAATTCACGCAGTACGTGAATACCGGCAACGGCTATACCGCGGCGATCGGCTCGGGTGGACAGTGGGGCAGCCGCTTCGGGATGAAGGGCGGCGAGGACCTCGGCGGCGGCCAGAAGATCGAGTTCGCGCTCGAGAACGGCTTCAATCCGAACGACGGTTCGCTCGCCAGTTCGGGCAGCATGTTCAATCGTCAGGCGTGGGTCGGCATCGCGGGGCAGTGGGGCAAGGTGCGCGCGGGCCGCCAGAATTCGCCGCTGTTCAACGACCAGGGCGGGCAGGATGCGTTCGGCGGCGTCACGCAGGCGTCCGGCATGGACAACTTGACCGTGTTCGCGTTCCGCACGAGCAATACGCTGTCGTACCAGAGCCCCGAGCTCGCCGGCTTCCAGGCCGGGCTGTACGTCGGGTTCGGCGAGGCGGGCGGCGTGCGCTCCGCGGGGTCGAGCCAGCAGTTCGACGTGACCTACGAGCACGGGCCGTTCGCGGCGTTCGTCGCGGGCCAGTGGTTGAAGAACACGACGGCGACCACGACCGATCGCACGATCATGGCCGGTGCATCGTATGCGATCGGCAAGGCGACCGTGTACGGCGGCTTCTCCGCGGTGAAATGGGCCGACCTCGGCATCGATTCGCGTGTGTACGGGCTGTCGGTCAAGTACCAGCTCAACCCGGCGAACTACGTCGCGCTCGGCTATGCGTACCTGCACGACCAGACGTCGCAAGGCGACAACGCCGACCAGTTCGGGCTGATGTACGAATACGACCTGTCGAAGCGCACGAGCTTCTACGGCGCGCTGTCGTACCTGCGCAACCGCAACCAGGCCGGCTACACGCTCGCGGGCGCGGCGAACCCGGGCCTGCCGCTCGCATATCCGGGCGCGAACGCGCGCGGCGTGCAGCTCGGCATCGTGCATCGCTTCTGACGATGCATCGGGCGCCGGGCCGTATGGGCCGGCGCCTGCTTCCTTGTCGCGGATGCGCGCATTCGCGCCTACATCCCCAGCCGTTCCGCGAGCGAGTGCTGTTGCATGCAGCGCTCCATCGCGTCGAGGAACGCGTGCTCGGCCGCGTTCATCTTGCGGTCGCGATGCCACAGCAGGAACACGTCGACGTCGACGAGGCCGTCGTCGGGCGGCAGCCGCCACAGCCGTTGCTGCGCGATGTCGTCGCGCACGATGTGCTCGGGCAGGCAGCCGATCCCGTAACCGGCGAAGATCAGCCGCCGCACTTCCTCCAGGCTCGGCGACGACGCGACGATGCGCCCGGTGAAGCCCTTCTGGTCGCGGAACACGGTGAGCGGCGACAGGCTGTCGCCGATCTGGTCGCTCGTGAACGACACGAAATTCTCCGCGAGCAGGTCGTCCATCCGCAACTGTGTCTGCCCGAACAGCCGGTGATGGCGGCCGCAGTAGATCGCGTAGCGCTGGCGCAGGAAGCAGCGCATCTCCAGCTTGTCGTGCGGCGTGCGGCACAGGCCGAGCCCGGCAGTGGCCGTCTTCTGCAGCAGCGACGACAGGATGTCCGACGAGCGCATCACTTCGATCTGCAGATCGATGCGCGGATACGCGCGATGGAAGTCGGCGAGGAATGCGTCGTAGACGGGCGACTCGATGCGGCTCACCGTCAGCAGCCGGATCGAACCGGTGAGGTCGGCCGTGCTGTCGTCGAGCTCCGTTTCGAGCCGCGACACGCCGCCGTAGATGTCGCTCGCGATCCGGTACACGGCTTCGCCCGCCGGCGTCGGCGCGAAGTGCGCGCCGCGCCGCTCGATCAGCTTTCGCTCCAGTGTGTCCTCGAGCCGCCGCAGCGCCTGGCTCACGGCCGGCTGCGTCACGTGCAGGCGCGCGGCCGCCCGGCTCACGCTGCGCTCCTGCATGATCACCAGGTAGGTGCGCAGCAGGTTCCAGTCGAGGCGGTCGTTGAGAAAGGGGGCGAGGTCGGCGCGCATCGGGTCTCCGGGCGAAGCATCGGATCAGTCATTAGCTGAATTTATACGCGAAATAATAACTTGAAATTTGACTAATGATGGGCGGTCGCCGATAAAGGAGGGGCGCCGCACCGTGCGGCGCGAGGCCGCGACAGACGGCCGGCCACCACGATATAGCGCGTGCCGCGGCGCGCGTCAGGAGCCCGCATGACCCAGTCCCTTCCTTCCGCCCGCCAGCCGGCGCGTGCCGCGACGGCCGCGTTCGTCGGCACGATGATCGAGTGGTACGACTTCTACATCTACGCGACCGCCGCCGCGCTCGTGTTCGGCGAACTCTATTTCCCGTCGCATGACCGCTTCGTGAGCACGATGGCGTCGTTCGCGACGTTCGCGGTCGGCTTCTTCGCGCGCCCGCTCGGCGGCATCGTGTTCGGCCATCTCGGCGACCGCATCGGCCGCAAGAAGGCGCTGATGACGACGCTGATGATGATGGGCGTCGCGACCGTGTGCGTCGGGCTGCTGCCCGACTATTCGCAGGTCGGCATGCTCGCGCCGGTGCTGCTGATCGTGCTGCGCGTCGTGCAGGGGATCGCCGTCGGCGGCGAGTGGGGCGGCGCGGTGCTGATGGCGGGCGAACACGCGCCGCAGGGCCGCCGCACGTTCTTCGCGTCGTTCGCGCAGCTCGGCAGCCCGGCCGGGCTGATCCTGTCGCTGATCGCGTTTCGCGCGGTCACGTCGATGGACAAGGCCGATTTCCTCGCATGGGGCTGGCGCCTGCCGTTTCTCGCGAGTTCGGCGCTGCTCGTCGTCGGCCTCCTGATCCGGCTCGGCGTGAACGAGTCGCCGGAATTCGCGCGCGTGAAGGAGGCGAACCGCACCGTGAAGCTGCCGGTGGCCGAAGTGTTGCGCTCCGCGTCGGGGCTCGTGCTGCTCTGCATCGGCGCGAACACGATCGGGATCGCGGGCGTCTATTTCACCAACACGTTCATGATCGCGTACACCACGCAGTACGTCGGCGTGTCGCGCTCGCTGATCCTCGACAGCCTGTTCGCGGTCGCGATCATCCAGTTCATCGCGCAGCCGCTCGCCGCGTGGATCGCCGAACGTATCGGCGGCGCGCGTTTCCTGAAGATCGCCGCGCTGCTCGCGATGCTGTCGCCGTACCCGATGTTCATGCTCGTGCAGGGCGGCACCTCCGCGTCGCTCGTCGCCGGCATCGCGCTCGCGGTCGTGTGCATGGCCGGCTTCTATTCGGTGATCGCCGGCTTCGTGAGCGACGTGTTTCCCGCGCACGTGCGCTATTCGGCGATCTCGCTCGCGTACCAGGTGTGCGGCGCGATCGCGGGCGGCCTGACGCCGCTCGTCGGCACCTGGCTCGCGCATCGCTTCGCGGGCCAGTGGTGGCCGCTCGCGGTGTTCTACACGGGTCTCGCCGGCATCTCGCTGCTTTGCATCGTCGCGCTCGACGCGCGACGCGCGGCCCGGCCGGCCGCGGCCGAAGCGCTCGGCTCGCACTGACCCTCGACGAACGAATTCATCGGAGTGCAAATGAAAGACCTGTGGGAAATCGACGGTGCTCGCCTGTGGCGGAGCCTGGCCGACATGGCGCGCATCGGCGCGACGCCGCGCGGCGGCGTGCGGCGCCTCGCGCTGACGGACGACGACCGCCGCGGGCGCGACCTGTTCGCGCAGTGGTGCCGCGACGCGGGGATGACGGTGAGCGTCGACGCGGTCGGCAACCTGTTCGCGCGGCGCGACGGCACCGATGCGCAGGCCGCGCCGGTGCTGATCGGCAGCCATCTCGACACGCAGCCCGAAGGCGGGCGCTTCGACGGCGTGTACGGCGTGCTGGCCGGGCTCGAAGTCGTGCGCACGCTGAACGATGCGGGCATCGCGACCGGCAAGCCGCTCGAGATCGTGTCGTGGACCAACGAGGAGGGCGCGCGTTTCGCGCCGGCGATGCTCGGCTCGGCCGTGTTCACGGGCGCGCTGCCGCTCGACGACGCGCTCGCGAAGCAGGACGCCGACGGCATCACGCTCGGCGCCGCGCTGGACGCATGCGGCTGTCGCGGCACGCGTGCGCCGGGCGGCGCGGTCGACGCGTATTTCGAAGCGCATATCGAACAGGGGCCCGTGCTCGAGGCGAACGGCACGACGATCGGCATCGTCACGGGCGGGCAGGCGATTCGCTGGCTCGACGTGCGCGTGACGGGCGTGGCCGCGCATGCGGGCACGACGCCGATGCCGTATCGCAAGGACGCGTATTTCGCGAGCGCGCAGATGGCGCTCGAGCTCGAGCGCATCGTCGCCGGCTACGCGCCGCGCGGGCTCGCGACGATCGGGCAGGTCGGCATCCGCAACGCGTCGCGCAACACGATCGCCGGCGACGTGACGTTCACCGTCGACCTGCGCCATCACGACGATGCGCAAGTCGATGCGATGGAGCGCGCCCTGCGCGACGCATGCGCGCGCGTGGGCGCCGCGCGCGGCGTGCAAGTCGCGATCGATACCTGCTGGCGCAGCCCCGCGACGCCGTTCGACCGCAGCTGCGTCGACCTGGTCGCGCAGGCGGCGGATGCATTCGGCTATACGAACGAACGGATCGTCAGCGGCGCCGGTCACGATGCGATCCTGCTCGCGCGCCGCGTGCCGACCGCGATGGTGTTCATCCCGTGCGTCGACGGGCTGTCGCACAACGAGGCCGAGGACGCGCTGCCCGACGACGTGACGCGCGGCACGAACGTGCTGCTCAACGCGGTGCTCGCCCGGGCGGGCGTCGCGACGCGCGTGGCCGCGGCCGCGCACGATGCATGACGCGACGAATCGACGAGGACCGACGATGAAAACCTATTTCCACCCCGAACAGTTGCTGCACCATCCGCGCACCTACCTGTCGCGCGGCAGGATGCGCGAGCCGCAGGAAGTGCCCGAGCGCGCGGCGCGGCTGGTCGCGGCAGTGCGTTCGCTCGACTTCGACGTGCGCGAGCCGGCCGATCGCGGCACCGCGCCGATCGCGGCCGTGCACGACATGAACTACCTGCGCTTTCTGGAGGAAGCGCACCGCGACTGGAAACGGATGCCCGACGACTGGGGCGACGAAGTGATGTCGAACGTATTCGTGCGCGATCCGAACCCGCTGCGCGGCGTGCTCGCGAAAGCCGCGCGCTATCTCGCCGACGGCAGCTGCCCGGTCGGCGCGAACACGTGGCGCGCCGCGTACTGGTCGGCACAGAGCGCGCTCGCGGCCGCGGCGGACGTCAACGACGGCGCGCGCGACGCGTACGCGCTGTGTCGCCCGCCCGGCCATCACGCGCGCCGCGATGCGGCCGGCGGCTTCTGCTACCTGAACAACGCGGCGATCGCCGCGCAGGCGCTGCTCGGCCGCCATCGGCGGGTCGCGATCCTCGATACCGACATGCATCACGGGCAGGGCGTGCAGGAGATCTTCTACGGCCGCGACGACGTGCTGTACGTGTCGATCCACGGCGACCCGACCAATTTCTATCCGGTCGTCGCCGGTTACGAGGAAGAGACGGGCGCGGGCCCCGGCGACGGCTACAACCTGAACCTGCCGATGCCGCACGGCGCGCCCGAGTCGACCTTCTTCGAGCGGCTCGACGACGCGCTGCGCGCGCTCGCGCGGTTCCAGCCGGATGCGCTCGTGCTCGCGCTCGGTTTCGACATCTACCAGGACGACCCGCAATCGCAGGTGGCCGTCACGACCGACGGGTTCGGCCGGCTCGGCGGCGCGATCGGCGCGCTCGGCTTGCCGACGGTGATCGTGCAGGAGGGCGGTTATCACCTCGAGAGCCTCGATGCGAACGCACGTGCATTCTTCGACGGGTTCGCCGCCACGCGCTGATACGTCGACCCGGCGGCCGCGATGCGCGGCCCGTCAGCGACAACGCCCGCGTCGGCATTCCGGCGCGGGCGTTGTTCAATTGAGGTGCCGCGTATCGGCACCCTGCGGGTCGCGGTGCGCTTACGAGTTCGCGGCGACCGGCGCGCGGCGGCGTTGCATCCTTTGCAGTGCGACCAGCGCGAGCCCGGCCGCGGCAATCAGCCCGCCGACGAGCGGCACGGCCGCGTAGCCGAAGCCGGCCGAGATCGCCGCGCCGCCGGCTGCCGCGCCGACCGCATTGCCGAGGTTGAACGCGCCGATGTTGACGGCCGATGCGAGGCCCGGCGCTTCGTGTGCGGCACGCATCACGCGCATCTGCAGCGGCGGGACCACCGCGAACGTCGCGACACCCCACACCAGCAGCGTGGCGGCCGCGCCGACATGCGTGCGGGCGAGCAGCGGGAACCCGGCCATCGTCACGATCAGCAGCACCAGGAAGCCGATCAGCGTGGCGTCGAGCGAGCGGTCGGCGAGGCGGCCGCCGGCGATGTTGCCGATCGAGAAGCCGACGCCGATCAGCACGAGCATCGCGGTCACGAAACCGGGCGTCGCGCCGGTCAGGTGTTCGAGCGTCGGGGCGACGTACGTGTAGAGCGTGAACATCGCGCCGGCGCCGAGCACCGTGGTCGCGAGCGCGCCGAGCACGACGGGGCGCGTGAGCACCGACAGTTCGGCACGCAGGTTCGGCATCTTGCCGGCGTCGCCCTTCGGCAGCGCGGCGAACAGGCCGGCGATGGCGATCAGGCCGAGCGCGGCGGTGGCCGCGAACGACATGCGCCAGCCGATCATCTGGCCGAGCCAGGTCGCGGCCGGCACGCCGCCGACGTTCGCGATCGTGAGGCCCATGAACATCGTCGCGACCGCGCTGGCCTGCCGTTCACGCGGCACGAGGCCGGCCGCGACCACCGAGCCGAGCCCGAAGAACGCGCCGTGGTTGAGGCTCGTGACGAGTCGTGCGAGCAGCAGCGTCGTGTAGTCCGGCGCGATGGCCGACAGCAGGTTGCCGATCGTGAAGATCGACATCAGCGCGATCAGCGCCGAGCGGCGCGACCAGCGCGCGAGCAGCAGCGTCATCAGCGGCGCGCCGACCATCACGCCGATCGCATACGCGCTGATCAGCATGCCGGCCTGCGGAATCGACACGTGTACGCCGTCGGCGATCACGGGCAGCAGGCCCATCGGCGAGAACTCGGTCGTGCCGATGCCGAACGCACCGGCGGCGAGCGCCAGCAGCGGCAGCGCGGCGCTGCCGCCCGGGCGGGAAGGAGAGGAAGTCGTGGTGTTCACGCGATGCGCTCCTGTAAGCGTGGGGCAACGGCATCGGCCGTTGTGGACAGGGTGAAGTGTGCCTGCATGACTTTTGCGGAAAAAGCCGTATCCGGGCGAAATTATCTTGATTTCATGTCAACAATGCGGGTTTGGGGCCGCGTGCGTGCGCGGCCCGCGGCCTCGGGCTGCTCGGGCGACGGGGCACGACAGCCGGCCCGTTGTGGCGCAAGCGCGTCATCCTTCCCGCCGATCCTGTACCCGCGCGGCTCGCGGCCAAAAAAAGCCCCGGTCACAGGGGGACCGTGACCGGGGCGGGAAGGCATCCTCTCTTTGGCACGAGGGTTGGATGCGGGCGCAGTATATTTCGGGGCATAACGATTCGAAATGACGTTAAACGGCCGTTTTTGGTGTCAATTTAAAAATAGCGACGCCGCAGCGCCGATTGTCATGAGTCTGAAAGGATTTTCGTACGTTCCAGCGGATGTTTACGTGCGATGACAGAGAGGCCGGCCGTCGCGCGACGCGGCCGGATCTGCGGTCGGCGATGCTACGGAATCCGTCGCAGGCGCGCGGGTTGAGCGCGCCGGCGCTCGGTCAGTCCGCGTGGCCGGCTGCGTCGCGCACGGCATCGAGAAACCGCGCGACGACGGGGGAAGCGGGCGCCGCCGCGCCGTCGAACACGAACTCGATGTCGAAGCGGCCCGCGAGTTCGTCGAGCGCGACGAGCCGGACCGTGCGCGGGCACGTCGGCGACGCGCTTTCCGGCACGAAGGCGCAACCCATGCCGGCCGCGACGAGCCCGATCAGCGTCGGGATATCGCTGCCGACCTGCGCGATGCGCGGCGTGAAGCCCGCGCGTTCGCACTGCGCCATCAGGAAGCGATGGTGCGCGGCGGAGCGCTGCGCGTCGAACCACACGAACGGTTCGTGCGCGACGTCGGCGAGCGTGCGCGGCGCGTGAAAGCGCCCTCCGGGTGGCGCGGGCATCGCCAGCACGAATCGGTCGCTCAGCAGCCGCACGCCCGACAGATGCGGTGCCTCGTCGCGGCGCCACGCCATGATGCCGCCATCGAGCTGGCCGCGCATCAGCGCCGCCGCCTGCTCGGCCGACAGCATCGGCGCAATCGACAGCTTCACGTCCGGACACGCGTCGCGAAACGTCTTGAGCACGTTCGCGACGACCGGCAGCGGCAGGCAGTTCGGCAGCGCGCCGAGCCGCAGTTCACCGAGCTGGCCGGCCGCGCTGCGCAACGCGCGTTCGCGGCTGTCCTGCAACGTCGCGAGCAGGCCCGTCGCATCCTGCAGGAAACTCGCGCCGGCCGCCGTGAGCGTGACGCCCGTCGTGCGGCGGATCAGCAGCGGCGTACCGATCGCGTCCTCGAGCTCGCGGATCTGCCGCGACAGCGCAGGCTGGACGATGCCGGCCGCGCGGGCGCCGGCCATCACGCTGCCGGCTTGCGCGACCGCCACGAAGTAACGCAGGTGACGCAGTTCGATCTGGCGCATGCGGTGTCGGCTCCGGTTTCGATGAAGGGGATATGCCTGTCAAGCATAGCAAGGGTCATTAAATGGTATTGGAAAGCATGGCCGGCGTGCCGTACGATGGGTGCGGTTGCCAGGCCTGTTCACAGGCCGCGTGCGTTTCCCTTGTCCCGACTGTCCCCACCGTGTCCCGCGCCATGCCGCTTCATATCCCGACCCCCTATATCCGTTCGCAAATCGCGTCGCGCCGCCTCGGCACGAACATCCGGCTGAAGCTCGACGCGCTGCAGCCGTGCGGTTCGTTCAAGTTGCGTGGCATCGGCGCGGTTTGCGAAGTGCGGCATGCGGCCGGCGCGCGCCGGTTCGTGTCGTCGTCAGGCGGCAATGCGGGCATCGCGGTGGCGTATTGCGGTCGTGAACTCGGCGTGCCGGTGCTCGTCGTCGTGCCGGAAACCGCGTCGGCCCGCGCGCGCGAGCTGATTCGTGTGGAAGGCGCGGAGGTGGTCGTGCACGGCGCGAGCTGGGCCGAGGCGAACGCGTTCGCGCTGTCGGCCGTCGGCGCGCAGGACGCGTTCGTGCATCCGTTCGACGACCCCGTGCTGTGGCAAGGGCACGCGACGATGATCGACGAGATGGCGGCGACCGGCCCGAAGCCCGACGCGGTCGTGCTTGCGGTCGGCGGCGGCGGGCTGCTGTGCGGCGTGCTCGAGGGGCTCGCGCGCAACGGCTGGCACGACGTGCCGGTCGTCGCGGTCGAGACGGAGGGCGCCGACAGCTATGCACGCTCGGTCGCGCAGGGGCGCCCGGTCGAATTGCCGGCGATCACGAGCATCGCGACGTCGCTCGGCGCGAAGCAGCCGTGTGACGCAGCGGTCGAATGGGCGACGCGGCATGCGATTCATCCGGTCGTCGTGTCGGATGCGCAGGCGGTGGCGGCGTCGTTGCGGTTCCTGGACGAGCACCGGATCGTCGTCGAGCCGGCGTGCGGCGCGGCATTGGCCGCGCTCGAGCAGTCGGTGCCGGTGCTTGCGTCGGCGTCGGACATCGCGGTGATCGTGTGCGGCGGCGTGACGGCGACGGTCGAGCAACTGCAGACGTTGAACGCGACGCTGCGGTAACGCGCCGACGCCCTCACGCCCCCCGTCCGTTATGCGGCGCAGCCGGCCGACGATGCAGACGAAGCCGTAACGGCGCTCGCGCAGTCAGTTCGCGGCGGGCGCGCTGGCGCCGGACGGCGCGGACGATGTGACGGGAGCGGCTGCCGACGCAGGCGCTTTATCTGTGGTCGTCGAAGCTGCGCTCGACGGCACAGGTGCGGATGCCGCGGATACGGGCGTGGCCGATACCGGCGTTGCAGCCGCGGTCGTGGCAGCCACAGGCGTCGAAGCAGCCGACGTCGATGCGGCCGACGTCGATGCGGCCGACAGCGAAGCGGCCGGCGCCGAAGCAGCCGGCGTCGACGCCGAAGCGGGCATCGGAGCAGCAGAGGCAGGTGCCGAAGCCGGCAGCGGAGCCGACGCGGGCGCTGCCCCCCCACCGGCCCCCGGCACGACACCGCGCATCGTCCCCGGCGCGACCACGGCCGATGCCGCCGCAGGTGCGGCCGGCACGACGGGCGTGCCCGGCGTCGGCGCGACGCTCGGCACCGACAGCGGCACCGGCGCGGCCGGCGGGGTCGGCACGACGGGCGTCGTCATCTTCATCGGCTCGCCCTGCGGCGTCGGTGCGGGTTCGGGCAGCGGCGCGACGGGTTCCTTCTCGGCCGCTTTCACGGTTGCGCGATCGCGGCGGGCGGGATCGATCTTCAGGAAATGCTCGACGAGATTGAAGAAGCGCTCGTAGAACACGCCGGCGGGAATCGTCTCGCTCGCCGTCTTCACGAGCGCGTCGTCGCTCGAGCCGATCGGCAGCGACAGCGACCCGAACACGCTGAGCCCGACGCTGGCCGACGTATTCGACTTCTTCAGCGTGTAGCGGTCCTGCACCGCGTTCACGTACGCGATGCTCGACGTGCCGTCCGCGTTCGCGTCCGCGCACACGACGTGAAACTCGATCACGACGTGCATGTCGTTGTTCGGCTGGAAATTCTTGCTGCCGTCGACCGCATCGTTGCGCGACGACGACACGACATAGCCCTGGCTCAGCAGCGCGCGACGCGCGGCCTCGCAGGCCGCGTCGGATTTCGAGCGGAACGTGTGCGCATACGGGCTGCTCGTCGCGTCGAACTGCTCCTGCTGGTAGATCGGCTTGGGCGGCGACGAGCACGCCGCCAGCACGGCCGCGGCCGCGAGCGCGCACGAAACGGAAAACAGGCGAAGTCGGTTGTGCATGGCGTCTTTCAAAAGGCTCGGCGAAATGCCGTGCGGGGCGGCGGGCGCCGCCAACGCGATGCCGCGCAACGGCTGGGCCGGTGCACGGCGCTTGGCAATCTCGTATGGCCGGGGCGTCATTATAGGTTCGTTTGATGTCGCGCTTGCTTCAGCCGGCCGGCGCCGGGCGCGCGACGGCGAGCAATTGCGACACGAGCGGATGGTGTTCGCCGCGCCGCGAGCGGATCGCATGGATTTCCTCGGTCACGTCGCCGGCACGGCCGAGCCGGCGCAGCCCGCGCAACAGCGATGCGTCGTTCGCGCCGAGTTCGCTGAGCGGAAACACGCCCAGGCCGCGTGCCGCGAACACGGCCATCAGCGCGCTGTCCTCGAATTCGCCGGCCACGCGGGGCACGATCCGTTCCCGCTCCAGCCACAGGTCCAGGCGTGCGCGTAGCGCCGAATGGGCAGTCGGCAGCAGCACCGGCAGCTCGGCGAGGCAGTGCGGGAAGCGCTGCCGCGCGGCGGGCGTGACGAGCGCCGCGGGCCCGTACCAGTCGACCGGCGACGCGACGAGCCGCTCGCTCGTCACGCGCAGATTCGACCCCGAAGGCGCCCCCTGGCCGGCCAGCACGAGATCGAGGTGATGCAGGGCCAGTTCCGCGAGCAGCGCGTCGTGCTCGCCCTCGTGACACAGCAGCCGAAGCGTGGGCGTGTCGAGCACCGGCGCGAGGATCGCATGCGCGGCCAGCTTCGAGATCCCGTCCGCGAGGCCGACCGCGAGCCGCACGGTCGGCTGGCTGGCCGCCGCGCGCACTTCGTCGGGGATCAGCCGGCCCATCTCGAAGATGACCTCCGCGCGCGCATACGCGGCTTGGCCCGCATCGGTCATCGTGACGCCGCGCCCGGCCGGGCGCAGCAGCTGGTGGCCGAGCGACTTCTCCAGGTCGCGCACCTGCGCGCTGATCGTTTGCACGGCCATGTCGAGCCGCTCGGCGGCGCGCGCGAAGCCACCTTCCTTCACGACGACCCAGAAATAGTACAGATGGCGAAAATTCAGCATCGGATCGAAATTTCGAAAAAACCGAACCAAAGATCAGATTCTCGCTGATTTTTCCGAAGTCGTGGAATGCCTATCATTGGGCTTTCCACATTCGAATCGGCCCTTTTCATGGACTATCTGCTGACGCTTGCCGCCGACCCCGCCGTCTGGGCCGCGCTCCTGACGCTCGTCGTGATGGAAGTCGTGCTCGGCATCGACAACCTGATCTTCATCTCGATCCTCAGCAACAAGCTGCCGGAAGCGCAGCGCGCCCGCACCCAGCGCCTGGGCATCGCGCTCGCGCTCGTGATGCGCCTCGCGCTGCTCGGCAGCGTCGCGTGGATCGCGAGCCTCACCGAACCGGTGTTCACGCTGTTCGATCACGCGTTCTCGTGGCGCGACATGATCCTGCTGTCGGGCGGCCTGTTCCTCGTGTGGAAGGCGACCACCGAGATCCATCATCACGTGTCGCATGACGCCGACGGCTCGGGTGCGTCCGGCGGCGCGGCCGGCCTGACGGTCTGGGCCGCGATCGGCCAGATCGTGATGCTCGACATCGTGTTCTCGATCGACAGCATCGTGACCGCGATCGGCATGACCGAGCACGTCCCGATCATGTTCGTCGCGGTGATCGTCGCGGTGAGCGTGATGCTGTTCGCCGCCCAGCCGCTCGCACGCTTCATCGACCGCAACCCGACCATCGTGATGCTCGCGCTGTCGTTCCTCGTCGTGATCGGCATGACGCTGATCGCGGAAGGTTTCGGTTCGCACGTGCCGAAGGGCTATATCTACGCGGCGATGGCGTTCTCGGCGTTCGTCGAGGGCATGAACATGCTGGCGCGTCGTGCGAAGGCCAAGCGCGCGGCGCGCGGCGAAGCTCACTGAGCAAGCGGGCGGGCGAGGGCCCGCCCTCGATCCGGAATTCTCAACGAAAGGAGAAGCGCGATGAAATGTCCGGTCTGCAAGACGCCCGACCTGCTGATGGCCGAGCGCCAGTCGATCGAGATCGACTACTGTCCGACGTGCCGCGGCGCGTGGCTCGATCGTGGCGAACTCGACAAGCTGATCGCACGCGAAACCGGCGAGGTGCCGGCACGCCGCGACGAGCCGCCGGTGCGGCACGATGCCCACGCACAGCGCGGGCGTGACGACGGCTGGGGGCGCGACGGCCGCCCGCACGACGACCGTTACCGGCACGACGGCCAGCGTCGCAAGAAGTCGATGTTCGACCCGTTCGATTTCGATTGAACGCGACGGCGCGCGCGTACCGCGCCGCACATAGCAAAAAGCCCCGCCAGGTGTGATGCCTGGCGGGGCTTTGTCATGCGCGTGACGCGATGAACACGCGCCGGCGCTTACGCGTTGCCGGCCGTCACGTCGATGCGGCGCGGGCGTGTTTCCTCGCGGCGCGGAATCGTCAACGTGAGCACGCCGTCGCGCAGGCTCGCATCGATTTGCGACGTGTCGAGATCGGGGCTCAGCACGAACGTGCGCACGAAGCGCGGCGCGCGGACCTCGGCATGGCGCACGCGCAGGTCGGCCGGCGTGTCGATGCGCGTGTCGGCTTCGATCGTCAGCGTGTTGTCGTGCACCTTCACGTCGAGGTTCTCGCGCGGCACGCCGGGCAGGTCGGCGCGCAGCGTGACGCGCCGCGCGTCCTCGACGATATCGACGGCCGGCGTGATCGCGGGCCGGCGCGCAGCTTCGGCGGCGGCCGCGTGGACGGCACCGGTCCTGTGTTCGGTCAGGGTCTGGCTGGTATTCATGTCGTTCTCCTGAAGGTTACTGAACGGTGATCGCACGCGGCTTCGCTGCCTCGCGCCGGCCGACGCGAATCAGCAGGCAGCCGTTTTCATAGCGGGCGCTGACGTTGTCGGCGTCGGCGTTCTGCGGCAGCTCGACGACGCGCCGGAACGCACCGTGAAAGCGCTCCTGCGCGTAGGTGCGCAGGTCGTCGCCGGCGTCGTGCGGCACCGGCTTGCGCTCGCCGCTGATCGTCAGCAGGTCCTTGTCGATCGACACGTCGAAGTCGGCCGCGGCCATGCCGGGGGCGAACGCGACGATCTCGATCGCGTCGTCGGTCGCGCCGACGTTCAGCGCGGGAAACGCGCTCGGCCGCACCGCGCGGATGCCGGTCGGATGCTCGCCGAACAGGCTCGCCATCTGCCGCTGCACGCGGGCGAATTCGTCGAACAGGTCGTAGCCGTGATGGATACCGCTCATGAAGGTCCTCCGGAACATGAAGTGCGAAAGACGCGACGACGCGACGCCGACGGCGTGTGCGATGCGCGGTTTTCCGCTGAGTCGAAACGGGGGCAGTGCGCGTGACGGGCACTGCCTGGCAACGGGTAATTAGAGGTCGTCGCGGCGGTTTTCAAGAGGGAAATTGCAACCGGCATCAACGCGTGACGATGCGAATCGATGCGACAATCGTCGCGCTATCCACAGACCACGGAGACGGGACGGACATGGACATTCAACGCATCGCGATCGTTGGTGCCGGCGTGATCGGCGCGAGCTGGGCGGCTTTCTATCTGTCGCAGGGCTTCGACGTCGTCGCGACCGATCCCGCGCCGCAGGCCGACGCGCGGCTGCGCGACGCACTCGCCGCGTTTCTCGGCGAACGCGCCGCCGAACTTTCCGCGCGGCTGTCGTTCGACGCGGATCTCGGGCGCGCGCTCGACGGCGTCGATTTCGTACAGGAGAACGGCCCCGAACGGCTCGACCTGAAGCGCGCGTTGTACCGGCAGATGGACGACGTGCTGCCCGCGCGCGTGCCGATCGCATCGAGTTCGTCGGGCCTGAAGATGTCGGAGATCCAGACCGCATGCGACAAGCATCCGGAACGCTGCCTGATCGCGCATCCGTTCAACCCGCCGCACCTGATTCCGCTCGTCGAGCTGGTCGGCGGCGACGCGACCGACCCGGGCGTGATCGCGCGCGTGAAGGCGTTCTACGACGCGCTCGGCAAGCAGACGATCGTGCTCAACAAGGAAATGACCGGTCACGTCGCGAACCGGCTCGCGGCCGCGCTGTTTCGCGAGGTGTATCACCTGGTCGGCGAAGGCGTGGTGAGCGTCGCCGATGCGGACAAGGCCGTCGCGTGGGGCCCGGGCCTGCGCTGGGGCCTGATGGGGCAGTGTCTGACCTATCACCTCGGCGGCGGCGCGGGCGGGATCGCACACTTCCTCGAACACCTGTCGGGGCCGATCACGACGTGGTGGGACGACCTCGGCACGCCGTCGTTCGATCCGGCCGTCGATCGCAAGCTGAACGACGAACTGCGCGCGATCCAGGGCGAGCGTTCGATGCAGGAACTGGCGGCCGAGCGCGACCGGCTGCTCGTCGAGCTGATCGACGCGCGGCGGCGCAGTTTCCTGCCCTGAGCGCCCGCTACAGTTCGGCGGCGGCCGTGATCAGCGTCGCCTCGAGCGCGAGCGTCGAGCGTGACGCAGCCGCGGGCCGGTCGATCACGTATTCGAGCTCGCCGAGTTCGGGCAGCCCCGCGTCGAGCCGTGCCAGCCCGGCCGGAATCACGTAGCCGGCGAACGCGCTGACGCCGAGCCCCGCGCTCGCGGCCGCGCGCAGCACCGCGATGCTGCTGCTCACGACGGCGATCCGGTAAGGGCGGCCGACCGCCTCCAGCGACTCGAGCACGCGGCGGCGCGACACGCTCGGCTCCGGATGCAGCGCGAGCGGCAGCACGGCCTCGTGGCCGGTGATCCGCGAATCGGGGCCGGTGCACCAGTACAGCGGTTCGCTGCGGATCACGCGGCCGCGCCGGCTGCCCGCGACGCGCTTTGCGAACACCAGATCGTGGCGGCCTTCGTCGAGCGCATCGAACAGGTCGCCCGACAGCCCCGTCGAGATCGCGAGCTCGACGTCCGGGTTGCGCTGCACGAAGCTCGCGAGCGCGGCCGTCAGGTGCGCGCTCGCGAAATCCTCCGACATCGCAAGCCGTACCTTGCCCGACAGCGGCGGGCCGCACACCGACGTGACGGCCTCGTCCATCAGTTCGAGAATGCGCACCGCGTAGCGGAACAGCGCGTCGCCGTGCTGCGACAGGTGCACGTTGCGCGTGTCGCGCTCGAACAGCGGCCGGTCGAGCAGCTCCTCGAGGCGGCGGATGTGCTGGCTGACGGTCGACTGCGACAGGCTCACGCGCTCGGACGCGGCGGTGAAACTGCCGGACTGGGCGACGGCGACGAAGCTGCGCAGCAACTCGGGCGGTAAGGGACGCATTGCTAAATCCACTGAATCGGTTTCGACAACTTCATAAATGGCCGGATTTTGCGGCGCTAGTATCGGATCACGCCCTGGTGCGGCCCATGCAAGGGGGCACATCGGACGCGTAGCCCGTGCCGTGCCGCCAGCTCCATCGGTCAGTCTAAGCCATCCGGCGTCCGGCCCGAAACCGCATCATCCCATCGACCGCCCGAGAATGCGCTCGCACGACGAGCCGCCGGGTCGCGGCGCCCCGCCGCAGGAGACAGACTGTCCGCGCCCGGGACCGGCGTGCGGGCCTGACTCCCGCACGCGTCAGGCGCTCGTCACGAAGAGACTGGAGACGACTCATGATCATCTACGGAACCGCGCTACTGGCGTTCTGCCATCTGGCCGGGCTGTTCCTCGGCGACCTGCTGGGCACCGCGATCGGCGTGAAGACCAACGTCGGCGGCGTCGGCATCGCGATGCTGCTGCTGATCTGCCTGCGCCTGTGGCTGCACCGGCGCGGCTGGCTGCCGAAGGAGACCGAGGCGGGCGTCGGTTTCTGGGGCGCGATGTACATCCCGGTCGTCGTCGCGATGGCCGCGAACCAGAACGTCGTCGCCGCGCTGAAGGGCGGACCGGTCGCGCTGCTGGCCGCCGTCGGCGCGGTCGGGATCTGCGCATGCTGCATTGCGGTACTCGCGCGCACCGGACGCGACGACACGGCCTTCGCGGGCGTGCCGCAATTCGAAGAACAGTGAAGGAGGCCGCCATGTTGCAGATGCTCGAAAAAACCGTCGCCCATAACGGGCTCGTCGCGTCGTTCGCGCTGGTCGGCCTGATCATGTGGCTGTCGTCGATCGCGTCGCGCAAGCTCACGTTCGGCCGCGTACACGGCTCCGCGATCGCGATCGTGATCGGTCTTGTGCTCGCCTATGTCGGCGGCGCGTTCACCGGCGGCGAGAAGGGGCTCGCCGACGTGCGGTTGTTCGCCGGTGTCGGCCTGATGGGCGGCGCGATGCTGCGCGATTTCGCGATCGTCGCGACCGCGTTCGAAGTGCAGCCGACCGAGGCGCGCAAGGCCGGCCTCGTCGGCGTCGTGTCGCTGCTGCTCGGCACCGTGCTGCCGTTCATCGTCGGCGCGTGCATCGCGCGCGCGTTCGGTTACACCGATGCGGTCAGCATGACGACCATTGGCGCGGGCGCCGTCACCTACATCGTCGGGCCCGTCACGGGCGCGGCGATCGGCGCGAGCTCCGACGTGATCGCGCTCAGCATCGCGACGGGGCTGGTCAAGGCGATCATCGTGATGGTCGGCACGCCGGTCGCGGCCAACTTCATGGGCCTGAAGACGCCGCGCTCCGCGATGATCTTCGGCGGCCTCGCCGGCACCGTGAGCGGCGTGAGCGCGGGCCTCGCCGCGACCGACCGCCGGCTCGTGCCGTATGGCGCGCTGGTCGCGACGTTCCATACGGGCGTCGGCTGCCTGCTCGGCCCGTCGCTGCTGTTCTTCACGACGCGCGCGCTGGTCGGCGCATAGCTGCCGCGTGCGACTCGGCGGGCCGCGCTCGGGCGGGCCGCGCGTGTAGCCGGTGTGCGCGGTTTCCGGCGCGCCGAATCCATCGCGGCGTCCTCTGAGTCGCATTCTTCAACATCATCAATCGACGGCGGCGCCAGGCTTAGAATGCCGCTGAACCATCGAAGCGGGAGAACTGTTCATGACGGGATGGAATCACGCGCGGCAAGCGCGCGACGCACGCCTCGCGGCCGGCGCGGCGTACGCGCAGGGCAAGCGGGTCGACGCGCGCGACACCGTCGCGTTGCTCGAAGCGGTGCTGCGGCCCGGCGACCGCGTTTGCCTCGAAGGCGACAACCAGAAACAGGCCGACCTGCTCGCGACGGCGCTCGCCGACGTCGACAGCGCGAAGATCCACGACCTGCACATGGTGCAGTCGGGCGTCGTGCTGCCCGAGCATCTCGACGTGTTCGAGCGCGGCATCGCGAAGCGTCTCGACTTCGCGTATTCGGGCCCGCAGTCGCAGCGGATCGCGAAGCTGCTGTTCGGCGGCAAGATCGCGCTCGGCGCGGTGCACACGTATCTCGAGCTGTTCGCACGCTACTTCATCGACCTCACGCCGCAGGTCGCGCTGATCGCCGCGGTCAGCGCCGATCGCGACGGTAACCTGTACACGGGCCCGAACACCGAAGACACGCCGACCGTCGTCGAGGCCACCGCGTTCAAGGACGGCATCGTGATCGCACAGGTCGACCGCATCGTCGACAAGGTGCCGCGCGTCGACATTCCCGGCGACCGCGTGCATTTCGTCGTCGAGGCCGGCCGGCCGTTCTACGTCGAGCCGCTGTTCACGCGCGACCCGGCCGCGATCACCGAAACGCAGATCCTGACCGCGATGCTCGCGATCAAGGGCATCTACGAACCGTACGGGATCAGGCGCCTGAACCACGGGATCGGCTTCAACACGGCCGCGATCGAGCTGCTGCTGCCGACCTACGGCGCGAAGCTCGGGCTGAAGGGCAAGGTCTGCACGCACTGGGCGCTCAATCCGCACCCGACGCTGATCCCCGCGATCGAGTCGGGCTGGGTCGAGCAGATTCACTGCTTCGGTTCCGAAGTGGGGATGGACGACTACATCCGCGCGCGCTCCGACGTGTGGTTCACGGGCTCCGACGGGTCGCTGCGCTCGAACCGCGCGTTCTGCCAGACCGCGGGCCTCTACGCGTGCGACATGTTCATCGGCTCGACGCTGCAGATCGACCTCGCGGGCCATTCGTCGACGGTCACGGCCGAGCGGATCGCCGGCTTTGGCGGCGCGCCGAACATGGGCAGCGACGCGCGCGGCCGGCGTCATCCGAGCGAGCCGTGGCTGAAGGCCGGCGCGCAAGCCGACCCCGACACGCCGGCGGCGCTCAGGCGCGGCCGCAAGCTGGTCGTGCAGATCGGCGAGACGTTCGGTGACAAGAACGTGCCGATGTTCGTCGAGAAGCTCGACGCGCTGAAGCTCGCCGACAAGCTGCAACTCGACCTCGCGCCGATCATGGTCTACGGCGACGACGTCACGCACATCGTCACCGAGGAAGGGATCGCGAACCTGCTGATGTGCCGCGACAAGGATGAACGCGAGCACGCGATCCGCGGCGTGGCCGGGTACACCGAGGTCGGCCGCGGCCGCGACCGCAGGATGGTCGAGCGGCTGCGCGAGCGCGGCGTGATCCGGCGTCCGGAGGATCTCGGCATCGATCCGCTCGACGCCGACCGCCGCTGGCTTGCCGCGCGCTCGATCAAGGATCTCGTGCACTGGTCGGGCGGCCTGTATGCGCCGCCGGCCCGGTTCCGCAACTGGTGAGGAAGAGGGCATGGAACAGTTGAACTACCGCTTCACCGCGCGCGAGCGCGCGCAGGGCGAACGGGCCACGGCGCTCGTCGGCGTGGTCGCGTCCGGCAATCTCGAGGTGCTCGTCGAGCGCGTGCTGCCGGGCAATGAATGCGAGATCGACATCCGCACCGCGGCGGTCGGTTTCGGCGCGGTGTGGCAGGCCGTCGTGTCGGACTTCGTCGAACGGCGCGCGCCGGGCGGCCTGAAGCTGTCGATCAACGACGGCGGCGCGCGGCCCGACATGGTGTCGCTGCGGCTCGCGCAGGCCGTGCGCGCGATCGAGGGGGACGCATGATGACCGACATGATCCATGACGCGCCCGCGTTCGTCGCGAACGGCGCGAGCTGGTACGAAGCGTCGGCGCGCCAGCGCGTCGACGGGCTGCTCGACGCGGGCAGCTTCACGGAATTTCTCGGGCCGGGCGAGCGCGTGACGAGCCCGCACCTGCCGCTGTTCGACCTGCCGCAGCAGTTCGACGACGGGATGGTGGTCGGCCACGGCCGGCTCGACGGCAAGCCGGTGTTCGTCGCCGCGCAGGAAGGCCGCTTCATGGGCGGCGCGTTCGGCGAAGTGCACGGCGCGAAGCTCACCGGGCTGCTGCGTGCGGCGCGCGAACTCGGCACGCCGGTGCTGATCCTGTTCGATACGGGCGGCGTGCGGCTGCAGGAAGCGAACGCGGGCGAGCTCGCGATCGCCGAGATCATGCGTGCGCTCGTCGACGCGCGTGCGGCCGGCGTGCCGGTGATCGGACTGATCGGCGGGCGCTCCGGCTGCTACGGCGGCGGCGGGCTGCTCGCCGCGTGCTGCTCGGCGCTCGCGGTGTCCGAGCAGGGGCGCATCAGCGTGTCGGGCCCCGAGGTGATCGAGACCAATCGCGGTGTCGAGGAGTTCGACGCGAAGGATCGCGCGCTGATCTGGCGCACGATGGGCGGCAAGCATCGGCGGCTGATCGGCGGCGCGGATCGTTACGTGGCCGACACGCCGGACGCGTTTCGCGCGGCGGCGCTCGAGCTGCTCGACCGTGCGCCGACATTCGATGTGGCGATGCTGCGCGCGGAGCAGACGCGTCTCGAAGCCCGCGTCGAACGGTTCGGGGGATGCAAGGACGCGCTCGACGTGTGGCGCGCGCTCGGCGCGGACACGCCGGAAGCGATCCCGGGCATGTCCGACGACGAATTCGCGAAGCTCGCCGACCAACTGCAGGAGCAGAAATGAAACGACCCCCACGCTCACTTCGTTCACTGCCCCCCGAGGGGGCGCCTGCCTACCTTGGGGCGGCCCGGCGGGAGGCAGCATGACGCTCGATGAAGTCCTGACCTCGCTGTTTCCCAAAGGCCATTCGATTACGCGTGGCGGCGGCCTGCTGACGGGCCACGCGCAGCTGGCCGGCACGCGCGTCGACGTGATCGGCGTTTCCGAGCGCTTGCCGTTCGGCATCGACGAAGCGCTGACGCTCGCGTCGCACGTGCTCGACACGATCGAGCGCGGCGGCGCCACGCCGATTCTCGTGCTCGTCGACAGCGACAGCCAGCGGATGAGCAAGCGCGACGAACTGCTCGGCCTGAACGAAGGGCTGTCGCATCTCGCGAAATGCCTGATGCAGGCGGAGCTTGCCGGGCACCGGACGATCGGCGTGCTGTACGGCCATACGGCCGCGGGTGCGTTCATCGCGACCGCGCTCGCGACACGTACGCTGCTCGCGGTGCCGGGCGCCGAGCCGGAGGTGATGGACCTGCCGTCGATGGCGCGCGTGACGAAGCTGCCGATCGACGTGCTGAAGGAGATGGCGCGCTCGACGCCGGTGTTCGCGCCGGGGCTCGACAATCTCGTGAAGATGGGCGCCGTCGACGCCGTGCTCGATCCGGCCCGCGCGCTCGACGCGCAGGTCGGCGAATGGCTCGGCAGGCCGGCCGAACGCGGCGACGGTCGTGCGGCGCGCGGCCGGCCGGTCGCGGCCGACGTCGCGCGACGCGTCGAGGCACTCGCGCGTGCCGCACGCTGACACACTGCTGCGCCGCCACACGCTTGTCACGCTGACGGCGGCCGGGTGGGGCGCGGCATGCGCGCGCGATCCCGTGCTGGCGGCCGATCCGCTGGTGCAGGCGTGGGTTGCGCACGGCTGGCCGCTGATCGTGCGCCGCGCCTCGCCCGACGAGGCCGACGCGGGTCGCATTCCGCTCGGCTTGCCGCTGCCGCCTTCCGCGGGCAAGCGGCGCATCGCGCTGAACGTCGCCGCCGACGCGGTGGCGGCGGTCGGCCCGCTGCCTGCGCTGGCCGACGTGCTCGCGGTCGCGCCCGACGCATGGCACGCGACGTTGCGCGAGCTGGACGCGCTCGGCGCGCGCTGCGGCGTGCCGGGCCGCGTGTTCGGCAGCCTCGCCTGGCAGGCGCTGACGGGCGAGCGCTACCTGAGCGCGTCCTCCGATCTCGATATCGTGTTTCCGCTGCCGGCCGCCGCCTCGCTCGCCGCGTTGCTCGACGGCCTGGCGGCGCTCGACGCGCGTGCGCCGATGCGTATCGACGGCGAACTGCTGCGCGACGACGGCGCCGGCGTGAACTGGCGCGAACTGCATGCGCGGCTGCCTGAAGTCGCGGTCAAGACGGCGATCGCCGTCGAGTTGATGTCTGCCGACGCATTCACGGGAGGCGCGCGATGAGAGCAGGGGCCGCCCGCCGCGCAACGGCGCCGTCCGACGCCGAGCGCATCGCCGCACTGGCCGAGCGCAGCCTCGTGCTCGAAATCGACACGTATCCGAAACCGGGGCTCGTCAGTCACGTCGACACCGGCAGCCATGCGGACATGGACGCCGCGACGTTCGCTCGCAGCGCGGCCGTGCTGCGGCCGTACTTCGCGGAACTCGCCGAAGCCGGCGCGCGCGACGCGGACATGGCCGTGCTGCGCAAGATCGGGCTGCGGGCGGAGCACGCGATGCTCGCCGCGACCGGCGGCGTCAACACGCATCGCGGTGCGATCTTCGGGCTCGGGCTGCTGTGCGCGGCCGCCGGCCGCCGCACGGTGCCCGGCACGGCGGCATGCGCGATGACGCTCGGCGCGTTCGTCGCGCGGCGCTGGGGCACCGAGATCCTCGGCGGCCCGCGGCTGCCCGACAGTCACGGCGAGCGCGCGAGCCGCCGTTATGGCGTCGGCGGCGCGCGTCGCGAGGCGGCTGACGGGTTCATGACCGTGTACGGCGTCGGGTTGCCGGCCCTGCGCCGCGCGCGGCGCAGCGTCCCGGGCGACCCGGAAGCCGCGCGTGTCGATGCCTGCTTCGCGCTGATCGCCGCGCTCGACGATACGAATCTGCTGCACCGGGGCGGGCAGGCCGGCCTGGAGTTCGCTCGGGCCACGGCACGCGCGTTCGTCGCCCGCGGCGGCATACGCGCCCGCGACTGGCGCTTGCGCGCGGCGGCCGCACACCGCGCATTCGTTGCCCGCCGGCTGAGCCCGGGCGGCGCGGCCGACCTGCTGGCGATGAGCGTGTTCGTCGATGCGCTCGAAGCGGATGAGGACGGGCGATGACGCTGGCGATCCTGTGTTCGGGGCAAGGCGCGCAGCGCGCGGACATGTTCGAGCTGACCGGCGCGCTGCCGCAGGCCGATGCGCTGTTCGCGCACGCCGGCCGGCTCCTCGGCGACGATCCGCGCCACTGGGTGCGGCACGCCGAACCGGACGCGCTCCACGAGAACCGCGCCGCGCAGATCCTCTGCACGGTGCAGGCGCTCGCGGCGGCCGCGTTGCTCGACACGGTGTGGCCGCGGCGTCGCTGTGTCGCGGGATACAGCGTCGGCGAAGTCGCGTCGTGGAGCGTCGCGGGGATGATCGATCCGCACGACGCGCTGGATCTGGCCGATGCACGTGCGCGTGCAATGGACGCCGCGAGCGGCGGCGACGAACGGATGGCGTTCGTGCGCGGACTGACGCGCGGGCAACTCGCGCAGCTGTGCGACGGACGCGATGCCGCGATCGCGATCGTCAATCCCGGCGACGCGTTCGTGGTGGCCGGGCGGCAGGCCGACGTCGCCGCGGTGGCCGACGACGCCGCACGCGACGGGGCGCTGCGCGTTGCGCCCGTGTGTGTGCGGATCGCGTCGCACACGCGACGGCTCGCGGCGGCGGTCCCTGCGTTTCGCGCGTCGCTGGCCGCCGTGAACGTGCGCCGGCCACCGCCCGGGACGCGACTGTTTTCGGGGATCGATGGTGCGTCGGTGCTCGATATCGGCGCGGGGCTCGACAAGCTCGCGCGGCAGATCGCGGAGCCGGTCGAGTGGGCGGCCTGCCTGGCCGCGTGCGTCGAGGCCGGCGCGACCGCGTTTCTCGAACTCGGCCCCGGTCGCGCGCTGGCCGAGATGGCGGGCGGCGCGTATCCGGCGCTGCCGGCGCGCAGCGTCGCGGATTTCCGTTCCGTCGACGGTATCGCGAGCTGGCTCGCGCGCGTCGCGGCCGGCTGACCGGCAGCGCGCAAGCGCCCCACAAGCGCCCCGGCATCGCGGTGCATCGATTCGGAAACCGCTCGGTTCGAGGGCTATTCCGCGGCGGGTGTTGCGCCGGCGCAGCACCGTTTCAGCGGGCGCTTGCCACGCGCATTGGCGTCGCTACAATGGCGCCCGCCATGAGACCAGCCGCCTTCCTCCTCGCCGCGCTCGGCTGCGCGGCGAGCGCCCACGCCAGCCCGATTCCGTCCGACGCCGCCTCGGTCGGCACGTACTTTTCGTATGACAATGCGGCGGCCGACGCGACCGTCGACCTGATCGGGCAAGCGCAGCGCCGCGTGCTGCTGGCCGGCTATGCGTACGTGCCGCCCGCGGTCGCGGCCGCGCTGCGTGCGGCGCGCTCGCGCGGGATCGAAGTGCGGGTCGTGCTGGTGCGTTCGTCGCGTGCAGGCAAGTACAGCGGCGCAGGCTATCTGAAATCGGCCGGCATCGATGTCGCGATCGACTCGCGACAGGGCGATCCGGCACCGCGCTTCGTGATCGTCGACGACAGCGTCGCGCTGACGACACTGTCCGACGACGCCGCCGCGCGCGCGGAAACGGTGAACGTGTTCCAGCGCGCGCCCGAACTCGCGCAGTCGTACGCGCAGTCGTTCTGGCGGCTGTACCGGCAGGCCGGCGGCCTCTGACCGGCGAACTGTCCGGCGCCCGCCTGGGCGAATTCCACTGTCCCTTTCCGCGCGGCATGCCCCCAGCCGCAATCCGCATGCCTTCCACGCCGGTGTGACCCCGCTTGCATCGGCGCGGCCGATGAACCATGCTCGTTGGACAGGCGCCGGCGCGGGTGTCGCGCGTGCGGCGCAACGCAGGGAGCCGATCGTGACCGAGTGTTTTGCCGATCGCGCCGACGCGGGTCGCCGGCTTGCGCACGCGCTGCGCGACTATGCGGGGCGTGGCGACGTCGTCGTGCTCGCGCTGCCGCGCGGCGGCGTGCCGGTGGCATTCCAGATCGCGCTGGCGCTGCACGCGCCGCTCGACGTGCTGGTCGTGCGCAAGCTCGGCATGCCGTCCGATCCCGAATTCGCGATCGGTGCGATCGCGACCGGCGGGGCAATCCACCTGCAACACGCGGCGATTCGCTCGATGGGCGTGACCGATGGCCAGCTGGCCGACGTGATCGCGCGCGAAACCGTCGAACTGGAGCGCCGCGACGCGCTGTATCGCGGCGGCCGGTCGCCGCTGCCGGTCGACGGCCGCATCGCGATCGTCGTCGACGACGGCGTCGCGACCGGCGCATCGATGCGCGTCGCGCTGCAGGCGCTGCGCGAGCGCCATCCCGCGCGCATCGTGGCCGCCGCACCGGTCGCGCCGGCCGGCGCGCGGCATGTGTTCGACGGTCTGGCCGACGCGTTCGTGACGGTGTCGCAGCCGTACCTATTCTTCGGGATAAGCCAGTTCTACGCGCGTTTTGACCAGACCGGAGACGACGAGGTGCGTGCGCTGCTCGAGGCGTCCCGCGCGCAGGACGACGGCATCACGTCCGCCTGACCCGGCGCCGGCGCGATCCGGGGCGAGCGGCTTCGGCCTGCGCGAACACGCGCTGCAGCGCCGGATGGACGTCGCCGCGCCAGCGGTCGCCCGTGAACAGCCCGTAGTGATCGCAATCGTTGATGTCGACACGATGGCGCTCGCCGGCCGCGAGGCCGCCGCACATGTCGAGTGCCGCATGCGTCTGGCCGGCGCCGGTGACGGCGTCGCAACTGCCTTCCACCGTCAGCAGCACAACGCCGCGCAGCGCGGCCGGCTCGACGCGCCGGCCGCCGACGTCCCACGTGCCGTTCGGCAGGCACATTCGCTGGAACACGACATCGACGGTATCGAGGAAATATTCGGCCGGCATGTCGAGCAGCGCCGTGTATTCGCGCAGCGCGCGCCGCGCGTCCGCCAGCGCCGTCAGGTCGAAGCGCGACGCGGCGCGCGCGTAGTCCTCGATCAGCGCCAGGAAGCGTTGCGGATACAGCAGCGCGATTTCGCCTTGCTGAAGATAGGTCGGGAACACATGCCGGCCGCGGCCGGGGAAGCAGGGCGGCACGATGTCGATCAGGTGACGGCGGCACCACGTGAGCGAACGCGACGCGGCGGTCGTGCCGAGCGAGCTCGGGTTGACGCGTGCGTCGAGCGGCCCGCCGATCAGCGTGACGCTCGCGGGCGGTGCGAGGCCGCGCGCGGCGCGCAGCGCAAGGGCGCCGAGCGCGGGCACGGTGGCCTGGCACACGGCGACCACGTGCAGCGGCCGATCGTCGCGTGCGAGCGCGTCGACGAAGCCGTCGAGCGTCGCCACGTACTCGTCGAGCCCGAAGCGGCCCGCCGCGAGCGGCACGTCGCGCGCATTGACCCAGTCGGTCACGCACACGTCGCCGTCCGCGAGCAGCGCCTCGACGGTCTCCCGCATCACCACGGCCGCGTGACCGGCGAGCGGCGCGCACAGCAGCATCGTGCGCCGTGCGCCGTCGCGCGCGAAGCGCCGCAGCTGGCAGAACGGCGTGCGCGCGACGATCCGCTCGTCGACGGCCGGCCGCCGGATCTCGAAGCGCGGCGGCCCGACGGCCGGCCCGAGCAGCGGCTCGAACAGGTCGTCATAGCACGACGACGCGGTGTGCGGCAGCGTCGCGGCGGGCCACACGTCGAACGCGTGACGCGTCGCTTCGCGCCACGCGCGCATCCATTCCCGCTGCTGCTCGACGACGGCGTACCACATGGCAAACCTTGGCGCGGAAGGGGCGTGAATCTGCATTATGGTCACTCCAGCCGCACAGCGGGTGTCAAAAAAAACGTGACCGGGTGACGTGGATCAAGCATGCATCGGGCACGCGTCGCGCTAGGCGGCGACGCACGGCGCTGCTACAGTCGTCGCTCCCATTCCCCCTCAAGCGGAGCGTTTGCGATGAAGCTGATCGGCATGCTGGATTCCCCGTTCGTGCGCCGTGTCGCCATATCGGCGAAGCTGCTCGACCTGCCGTTCGAACACGAGTCGGTCTCGGTGTTCCGCCACTTCGACCGGTTCCGGACGTTGAACCCGGTCGTAAAGGCGCCGACGCTCGTGACCGACGACGGCACGACGCTGATCGATTCGTCGCTGATCGTCGACTACCTCGACCATCGCGTCGCGCCGGAGCGGCGCCTGCTGCCCGACGCCGCCGACGCGCGGCTGCGCGCGCTCGTGCCGGTCGGTTTGGCGCTGGCCGCGGCCGAGAAGACGGTGCAGGTCGTGTACGAGCAGGCGCTGCGGCCGGCCGACAAGCAGCACGCACCGTGGCTCGAGCGGGTGCTGAGCCAGCTCGAGGCCGCGTACGGCGAACTCGAGCCGCTGGTCGCGGCCGCGAACGGCTGGCTCGGCGGCGCGCGCCTGCTGCAGTCCGACGTGACCGTCGCCGTCGCATGGCGTTTCACGCAGTTCATGACCGCCGATTACCCGGCGCTCGCGCGGATCGATCCGGCCCGTTATCCGGCACTCGCCGCGCATTCGGCGCGCGCGGAAGTACTGCCGGCGTTTGTCGAGACGCCGCTCGACTGAAGCTGGCGTCGCTCGCGGCGGCGCTCGATCGAGGGGCCGGGGCGCGACCGGCATGCGTGTGGCCTCATCGGGACCTTTGCCGGCATCCGGCACGGATTGACCCGGCCGTCCTCGACTGTCAGGCCGCCCGTTTTCTCCCCGGCCGTCCGGCGCAGCGTGCGCAAAACGACGGCGCGTGCGTCCGTTTTACGGTCCCCCGGTCGCCCCTCGCCACCCGCTCGGCCGCGCCGGCAAAGGGCCGGCCGATTGTTCTCGGCCGCTGACAAGTGACTTCGCATTCGTGCCATTTATCCGGATGCACCCGGTCCCTAGAATCCACTCCATCGAATACGCATTGCCTGATGGAGCCGAAGATGAGAGCCCTGATCGAATCGAGCCTGTACCACCCGTCCGTCGTGTTGCCGCTTGCCGCGCTGACGCAACTGATGGTCGAGCGCGACTTCAATCTCGGCCAGGTCGGCCTGATTGTCGCCGCGCGCGGCGCGCAGGCTGCCATGTCGCGTTCGCGCGCACTGATCTTCTCCCGCAACGGCGAAGCGCACGCATGAAGGTCCGTGCACCGGACAGACGAAAAAAAGGCCCGGCCGGCGCAAGCGCCGGTCGGGCCGATCGGATTCGATCGAGCCCCGGCTTCGGCCGGGGCTTTTTCATTTATGACGCTCAGGCGCGGGCGGCCGACACGACGCCATAGATCTCCGTGTCCTCTTCCTCGCGCAGCTGGCGCACCAGCTGGTGGGCTTCACGACGCGACGCGACGGCCGGCGGCGAGCCCTTGAGCGGCTGGCGCGCGGTTTCGGCGAGCGCGACCACCGACACGATACCGATCACGGCGGCGCCCATCATGTAGTACGCGGGCATCATCAGGTTGTGGGTCACGTCGACGAGCCACGCGGTGACGAGCGGCGTCGTACCGCCGAACAGCGACACCGACACGTTGAAGCCGATCGCGAGCGCGCCGTAGCGGATCTCGGTCGGGAACAGCGCCGGCAGTGCCGACGGCATCACGCCGGTGAAGCACGACAACAGCACGCCGAGGATCAGCAGGCCGCTGAACACCGAAGCGGTGGTGCCCGCATGGATCAGCATCATCGACGGGATCGACAGCACGAGCAGGCCGACGCAGCCGGCCAGCATCACGGGCTTGCGGCCGATCTTGTCCGACAGGCGGCCGGCGGCGAGCGTCAGCGGCATCATCAGCACCATCACGATCAGTACCAGCACGAGGCTGTGCGATTCGTCGAAGTGCAGCGTCGACGACATGAAGCTCGGCAGGTACGACAGCACCATGTAGTCGGTCACGTTGAAGATCAGCACGAGGCCGACGCAGAGCAGCAGCGCGCGCCAGTTGCGCAGCAGCGTGTCGCGAAAGCGTGTCTTCGGCACGGCCTTGTCCTGCGCTTCGCGCTCTTCGGCCTGGCGCTTGAACGCCGGCGTTTCCTCGAGCTTCATCCGGATGTACAGACCGATCAGGCCGAGCGGGCCCGCGATCAGGAACGGCACGCGCCAGCCCCACGACAGCAGCGCTTCCTGCGACAGCGATGCGGTGAGCAGCGCGACCACGCCGGCGCCCATCACATAGCCGATCAGCGTGCCGAACTCGAGGAAGCTGCCCATGAAGCCGCGGCGCTTGTCGGTCGAGAACTCGGCGATGAAGGTGGCGGCGCCGCCGTATTCGCCGCCGGTCGAGAAGCCCTGCACGAGGCGGGCGACGAGCAGCAGCACGGGCGCCATGATGCCGATCGACCCGTAGCTGGGGATCAGGCCGATCGCGAAGGTGCCGACGGCCATCATGATCATCGTGGCGGCGAGCACGCGCTGGCGGCCGATGCGGTCGCCGAGCGGGCCGAACACCATGCCGCCGAGCGGGCGCACGAGGAACGCGGCCGCGAAGGTGCCGAAGGTCGCGAGCAGCTGCGCGGACGGGCTGCTCGACGGGAAGAACACCTTGCCGAGCGTGACGGCGATATAGCTGTAGACGCCGAAGTCGAACCATTCCATCGCATTGCCGATGGCCATCGCGCTGACGGCACGTTTGAGCAGGCTTTGGTCGACGACGGTAATGTCGTCCGCGGCGAGCGGGGCCTCGCCGGACGAAGTGGAGGAAGAAGCAGCGGTCGGGCTGACGTGTGTTGCGGTCAAGGTCATGCACTCCTTTGACTGCGCCGGAACGGCTGGGCCGTCCGACACGGTTTGCCGGCAAGCGCGATGTCGTGTGCTGCGCGTCGGGGCAAGCCTTTAAGCGCTTACTGCACATAGGGCGGTAAGAGGCCGTAAGGGATTGCTTCGACGCGGGCCCGATGGGCCGTCGCGACGGTGCGCTCATGAAGAATGGGCCGCGTGATGCGAGCGGCGGATGCCGGTGCGGACGGGGTCCGGTGTTCCGGCAACTGCCCCGGAGGGGCAACGAAACGAGAAAAGCGGGCCTGTCGGGCGGGCTTTCCTGTGGATGCAATTCCGGTCGAAGCACCGGCCCGCAACGCGCGGACGGACTTCTCTCGAAATCGAATAGACAGAGATTGAATGTTGAAACAGGCGACATGATAGCACGATGACAGACGATCGTGCAAATTGCCCGGAATCCCCCGTGGGGCGGGGGTTCCGGCGCGGTCGGCTCCGGTATGATCGGCGGCGCGCGGCGGGGTCGCGCGGCCCGCCGGGCGACGGGCGAATTCACGAGGAACCGGATGACCGAACTGATGAAGATCGCGGCGCTGTTCGCCGTCACTGCGCTGGCCGAAATCGTCGGCTGCTACCTGCCGTGGCTCGTGCTGAAGGGCGGGCGGCCCGTGTGGCTGCTGGTGCCGGCCGCGCTGTCGCTCGCGCTGTTCGCGTGGCTGCTGACGCTGCACCCGAGCGCCGCGGGGCGCACGTACGCGGCGTACGGCGGCGTGTATATCGCGGTGGCGCTGATCTGGCTGCGGGTGGTCGACGGCGTCGCGCTGACGCGCTGGGATGCGGTGGGCGCGGTGCTCGCGCTCGGCGGGATGGCCGTCATCGCGCTGCAGCCGCGCGCGTAAGCGCGGCTGCAGGCGGGACTTTTTCGAGGCTCTTGAGGCTTTCGAGACTTGCGGGACGCCGCGTCAGGCGGCTTCGGCGGTATCCACGTCGGCGGACTTGCGCCACACGCAGGTGCCCTTGATCGACTTGTCGAGCTCGTCGAGCTGGGTCTGGTGGGCGGCGAGCTCGTCGTCGCTCGCCGCGAGGACCGGCAGGTCGAGCGACGCGAGCGACACGCGCTGGCCGTTCGCCGCGCCGCCGTCGGCGCCTGCGTCGTCGAGCATGTCGATCACGAGGCTGTCCTGGCCGCGCGTCATCGCGAGATAGACCTCGGCGAGCAGCTCCGAGTCGAGCAGTGCGCCGTGCAGCGTACGGTGCGCGTTGCTGATGCCGAACCGGTCGCACAGCGCGTCGAGCGAGTTGCGCTTGCCGGGGAACATCTGCTTGGCCTGCACGAGCGTGTCGATCACGCCGCCGCAATGCTCGGTGAACGGCGGCAGGTCGAGCCGCGCGAATTCGGCGTCGAGGAACCCGAGGTCGAACGGCGCGTTATGGATGATCAGCTCGGCGTCCTTCACGAAGTCGCGAATCTGGTCGACGACTTCCGCGAACTTCGGCTTGTCGCGCAGGAACTCGGTGGTGAGGCCGTGCACGGCCAGTGCGCCCGGATCGCTGTCGCGCTCGGGGTTCACGTAGATGTGCAGGTTGTTGCCGGTGAGCCGCCGGTTCAGCAGCTCGACGCAGCCGATTTCGATCAGGCGGTCGCCCGTGCGGGGGTTCAGGCCGGTGGTTTCGGTATCGAGAATGATCTGGCGCATGTCGGATAAATCGGGAAAGACAGTAGGATGGCCTGGGTTCAGGCCACGAGCGATTCGACGCCGCGATTCGCGAGCGCGTCCGCACGTTCGTTTTCGGGATGGCCGGCGTGGCCCTTCACCCAGCGCCACTCGATCTCGTGTTGCGCGACGAGCGCGTCGAGCCGCTTCCACAGGTCGGCGTTCTTCACCGGGGTCTTCGCCGCGGTGACCCAGCCTTTCTTCTTCCAGCCGTGGATCCACTCGCTGATGCCTTTCTGCACGTACTGCGAGTCGGTATGGACGATCACGCGGCACGGCCGTTTGAGCACTTCGAGCGCGCCGATCACGCCCATCAGCTCCATGCGGTTATTGGTCGTGTTGGGCTCGCCGCCGAACAGCTCTTTTTCGCGGTCGCCGTAGCGCAGCAGTGCGCCCCAGCCGCCGGGGCCGGGGTTGCCCTTGCAGGCGCCGTCGGTATAAATGTCGATGGTGTCGGTGGTCATGAGTGTTCTTGATGGGTGGTTGGGGTGGCCGCCGGCGTCAGGCCCGGCGCGAGCACGGGCTTTTTCATCTTGATCTGGCCGACGAGGCGCATGCCGCGCACGCGCTTGACGGCCGTGACCATGTAGACGGCGCCGAAGATCGGCCACCAGCGGTCGCCGGCGGCTTCCATGAAGCCATAGCGGGCAAGCCATTTGTCGGTGATGAGCGGCGGCCGGTAGCAGCCGAAGCGGCCGCGCTCGAGATCGAAGCCGAGCAGCTTGATCCAGTCCTTGAGCCGGATGAACGCGATCTGGTCGC
The DNA here is from genome assembly GCF_020843965.1 of Burkholderia sp. B21-005. Taxonomy (NCBI): domain Bacteria; kingdom Pseudomonadati; phylum Pseudomonadota; class Betaproteobacteria; order Burkholderiales; family Burkholderiaceae; genus Burkholderia; species Burkholderia sp. B21-005. The sequence continues at coordinate 1,283,738 of NZ_CP086301.1, forward strand.
GCGCGGCCGGCACGAACGGGCGGTTCGCCATGCGCCCGAACGATTGCCGCATGCCCCACAGGCTCAGCGAATTGAAGCCGGTGATCACGAGCTGGCCTTCCGGCATCAGCACGCGTTCGGCCTCGCGCAGCAGGCGGTGAGGGTCCGACGTGAATTCGAGCGTGTGCGGCATCACGATCAGGTCGACGCTCTGCGACTCGAACGGCAGGTCGAGCAGGTCGCACCACGTCGTGCTGCGATCGGTCGGCGCATGTTCGGGCCCGCGCGCCTCGCGCGCCCACGGATACTGGTAGGGCGCGCTCGCGCCGCTCGCCGGGTCGAGCACGAGGCCGCGATACGGCATGCGGTTCTCGCGCAGCGCATCGAGCTGCGGCAGGCCGAGCTGGAGCGCGTGAAACCCGAACACGTCGGACACGATCCGGTCGAGCTGCGCCTGCTCCCAGCCCAGCACGTAGCGGCCGGGCGGCGAGTCGGTCCAGGCGGGCCAGTCTATAATTTGTGGATCGGACATAACGTTGATTGCGCGCCCATGAACGAGCTGGAATACGTGCCGGTGCCGGCATTCGAAGACAACTACATCTGGCTCGTGTCGGACGGCCGCGATGCGATCGCCGTCGATCCGGGTGAAGCCGCGCCGGTACGCCGTGTTCTTGCGGAACGCGGCTGGCGGTTGACCGCTATTTTACTCACGCACCACCACGCCGACCATGTCGGCGGTGTCGCCGCACTGCGCGATAGCCAACCGGACGATGTGCCGCTCGTGGTTTACGGCCCGGCAGCCGAGGCGATCGGCGTGGTCACGCGGCCGCTCGCGGGCGGCGATCGCGTGACGCTCGACGCACCGGCGCTCGCGTTCGACGTGCTCGACGTGCCCGGACATACGCGCGGCCACATCGCGTATTTTCAGGCGGCCGGCGTAGGCGCGGCCGGCGCAGGCAGGGCTGGTCAAGGCGCGGCCACGCCGCACGTATTCTGCGGCGACACGCTGTTCTCGTGCGGCTGCGGCCGCCTGTTCGAAGGCACGCCCGCGCAGATGCTCGCGTCGCTCGACGCGCTCGCGGCGCTGCCCGGCGACACGCGCGTGCATTGCGCACACGAATACACGCTGTCGAACATCCGCTTCGCGCTCGCCTGCGAACCGGGCAATGCGGCGCTCGCCGCCTGGCGCGACGACGCGCAGGCGCTGCGCGCGCGCGGCGTGCCGACGCTCCCCACCACGATCGCGCACGAACGTGCCGTCAACCCGTTCATGCGCGCGGACAGCACGGCGATCCATGCGACGCTCGCGGCCGAGCTGCACGAAACGGTGCCGGATCGTCTGGCGGCATTCACGCTGATGCGCGAGTGGAAAAATCGTTTCCGATGACGCATTCCGGAGGATTCCAAACCTCAGGTGGCGCCTGTAAAAATTGCTCCAAATGTAGGATTTCGCTGAGTTTTCGGTGTTTTTATTGACGTGAAGCACGCACTTCCGTAGTATCGCCTGCAATTTCCAGCCGTCGGAAGCCGAGATTTTCATGCGACTTATATTGAGTGCGATGGTGGTCCTGCTACTCGCCGCTTGTGCGAGCCAGGCCCCTGTCGCCAACAACGCCGCCGATTCGCAGGCGACGTCCAACTACCTCCGTAAATCAGCCACCGCCAAAGAAACTGTCGACGTCGACAAGCAATCCGTCGGCGACCTGACCAGTGCGGACTCCGATCTCTGGGGCCGCATCCGTCGCGGCTTCCAGATGCCCGACCTGCAGAGCGACCTCGTCGACATGCAGACGACGTGGTACACGCAGCGTCCCGATTACGTGCAGCGCATGACCGAGCGCTCGCAGAAGTACCTGTATCACATCGTCGAGGAACTCGAAGCGCGACACATGCCGACCGAGCTCGCGCTGCTGCCGTTCATCGAATCCGCATACAACCCGCAGGCGCTGTCGGTCGCGAAGGCGGCCGGCATGTGGCAGTTCATGCCGGGCACGGGCCGCACGTACAACCTGAAGCGCAACATGTGGCAGGACGAGCGTCGCGACGTGCTCGCGTCGACGAGCGCCGCGCTCGACTACCTGTCGCGCCTGCATGACATGTTCGGCGACTGGTATCTGGCGCTGGCCGCCTACAACTGGGGCGAAGGCAACGTGCAGCGCGCGATCGCGCGCAACCAGGCGGCCGGCCTGCCGACCGACTACCAGAGCCTGCGGATGCCGAACGAGACGCGTAACTACGTGCCGAAGCTGCAGGCGGTGAAGAACATCATCGCGAGTCCGCAGCAGTACGGCCTCGCGCTGCCTGACATCCCGAACCACCCGTATTTCGTGACGGTCACGACATCGCGCGACATCGACGTGGCGGTGGCCGCGAAGCTCGCGAACCTGCCGCTCGACGAATTCCGCTCGCTGAACCCGTCGTTCTCGAAGCCGGTGATCCTGGGCGCGACCGAGCCGCAGATCCTGCTGCCGTTCGACAATGCGGCGGCGTTCGAGAAGAACCTGAAGGCGCACAACGGCCAGCTGTCGTCGTGGACCACCTACACGGTCAGCGAGCGCGCGCGCCCGGCCGCGATCGCCGAGAAGATCGGTGTCGACGCCGACACGCTGATGTCGGTCAACAAGATTCCGGCCGGCATGCGCCTGAAGCCCGGTTCGACGATCGTCGTGCCGCGCGGCGACGATGACGACGAGGACATCAGCGCGGACGTCGCGGAAAATGGCGCGCTCGCGATCGAACCCGATGTGCCCGACACGCGCAAGATGCTGATCCGCGTGCGCCGCAAGCAGTCGATGGCCGCACTCGCCGGCCGCTACGGCGTGTCGGTCGGCCAGCTGAAGGCATGGAACCGTACGCACCGCGATATGGTGATGCCGGGCCAGGCGCTCGTTTTGCACGTGCCGGTTGGCCGTTCGGTGCCGGCCGAGCCGGGTCCGGAGCGGATCGCGACGTCGGCGGCTGGTGCGCATATCGAGCGCGCGAGCCTGTCCGTCGGCGGCAAGTCGCGTGGCGCGAAGCACGGTGCCGCGAAGCCGGCGGCCCGCACGGCGAAGGCGGCTCCCGCGAAGGCGGCGCCGGCCAAGGCTGCTGCCCACAACGGCAAGAAGAAGTAACGCGGTCGCGATCGCAACGCGGCGGTCCGTCCGGGGCGCGCGATTGCGTTATCATCCGACGAAAGCAACGCCGTCACCGAGGTGACGGCGTTTTCATTTGTGCGCGGCAGCGGGGCGCGGGATAGCAAGGAGAGGCGATGTCGTCGGTGCAGGTGAGAGTGCTCGCGCTGTTCGCGATCGGGTATTTCGTGTCGTATGTGTTCCGCGGCGTCAATCTCGGCTTCGCGCCGTTCGTCACGCACGAGCTCGGGCTGTCGGCCGCCGATCTCGGGCTGCTCACCAGCCTCTATTTCCTCGGCTTCGCCGGCGCGCAGATTCCGGCCGGCGTGCTGCTCGACCATTTCGGCCCGCGCCGCGTGACGGCCGGGATGCTGCTGTTCGCGGCGGCCGGCGCCGCGGTGTTCGGCGTCGCGCACGACCTCGGCACGATGATGGTCGGCCGGCTCCTGATCGGCGTCGGCGTATCGGTGTGCCTCGGTGCGGCGTTCAAGGCGCTCGCGCAGCATTTTCCGGTCGGCCGGCTGCCGCTCCTCAACGGTCTCGTGATGGCCGTCGGGGGCCTCGGCGGCGTCGCGGTCGGCTCGCCGCTGACCTGGCTGCTCGGGCTCGCGAGCTGGCGCGCGATCTGCGGCGGCCTCGCGGTGCTGACGATCGTCGTCGCCGCCGCGATCGGCTTCGGCGCGCCGGAAGCCGAACAGCCGCGCCACCAGGGCGGGCTCGTCAGCCAGTTCAAGGGCACCTGGCACATCCTGAGCAGCCGCGCGTTCTGGAAGATCTCGTCGTTCTCGGTCGTCACGCAGGGCGTGTTCTACGCGATGCAGTCGCTGTGGGTCGGGCCGTACCTGCGCGATGTCGCGGGGTTCGATGCGCAGCGCGCGGCCCAGCTCGTGTCGGTGCTCGGGTTCGCGATGATGGCCGGCTGCGTCGGCTTCGGCGCGGCGGCGCGCGTGCTCGAGCGGCGCGGGGTGTCCGTCCAGGCGTTTTGCGGCGTCGGCATGGCGCTGTTCGTCGCGACGCAAGCCGCGATCGTCGCGCGCATCCCGCTGCCGCCGGCCGTACTGTGGGCGGCGTACGGGATGTTCGGCGGCGTCGGGATCCTGACCTATGCGGTGCTGGCCCGTCATTTCCCGGCCCATCTGATCGGGCGCGCGAACACGACGCTCACGCTCGTGATCTTCGTGCTGATCTTTGCGTTCCAGATCGGCATCGGCGCGGTGCTGTCACACTGGCCGGCGATCGACGGCCGTTATCCGGCCGCCGCGCACGTCACCGCATGGAGCGCGCTGCTCGCGCTGCAACTCGCGAGTGCGGTCTGGTACGCGTGGCCTGCGCGCGGCACTGGCAAGCAGGGTGATCCGGCGGTACGCTGACGGGTGGGCGGCCTGCGCAAACGGGGCCGCAGCAGCGCGCGCGGCGCGCGGTCGCCGCTGGCGTCAGGCGCGCCGCATGCATGATCGGGCGGCCATATCGATTGAAGATAGGGCCATTTTCGGGCTATAATTTGAAAGTTTGTGCTGATCAACCTCGCACCCTAGCGCCTACCTCACTCATCCCGTTCATCCGCCGCACGCCGCCTGTCGGGCGATGCCGCGAAGCCTCGTGCGCCACGCGCCGGGTTCGCGTCTCGACAACGCAGGTCGCGTCCAGCTAGCGACTCCGCGCGCCTACGCAGCGCGGCGCTCGCGCGGCAGGGTAAACAGGTCGGCAGCAGGGTGTTCCCCAAGGAGCCTCCCGTGTTGCCGTCTTTTTCTCCCGCCTTGCTTGCACTCGCCGACGGCACGGTCTTTCGTGGTTATTCGATCGGGGCCGAAGGCCATACGATCGGTGAAGTCGTGTTCAATACCGCGATTACCGGCTATCAGGAAATCCTGACCGATCCGAGCTACGCGCGTCAGATCGTCACGCTCACCTACCCGCATATCGGCAACGTCGGTATCAACGCCGAAGACGTCGAAGCCACGAAAGTCCATGCCGCCGGCCTGATCATCCGTGATCTGCCCACGCTCGCCTCGAACTTCCGCATGGACCGCACGCTCGGCGACTACCTGCGCGACGAAGGCGTCGTCGCGATCGCCGGCATCGATACCCGCAAGCTGACCCGTATCCTGCGCGACAAGGGCGCGCAGAACGGCTGCATCCTGGCCGGTTCGGACGACGAGGCGAAGGCGATCGAGCTCGCGCGCTCGTTCCCGGGCCTCGCCGGCATGGATCTCGCGAAGGTCGTGTCGACCACGAAGCCGTTCGAGTGGAAGCAGACCGAATGGCGCCTCGAAGGCGGCTACGGGATGCAGGAAGCACCGAAGTACCGCGTCGTCGCGTACGACTTCGGCGTCAAGTACAACATCCTGCGCATGCTCGCGGAGCGCGGCTGCCAGGTGACGGTGCTGCCGGCGCAGGCCAGCGCGGCCGACGCGCTCGCGCTGAATCCGGACGGCATCTTCCTGTCGAACGGCCCGGGCGACCCGGAGCCGTGCGACTACGCGATCGCGGCCACGAAGGAATTCATCGAGCGCGGCGTGCCGACCTTCGGCATCTGCCTCGGCCACCAGATCATGGGCCTCGCGGTCGGCGCCAAGACGCTGAAGATGAAGACGGGCCACCACGGCGCGAATCATCCGGTGAAGGATCTCGGCGACGGCCGCGTGGTCATCACGTCGCAGAACCACGGCTTCGCGGTCGACGCGGATTCGCTGCCGGCCAACGCGCGCGTGACGCACGTGTCGCTGTTCGACGGCACGCTGCAGGGCTTCGAGCTGACCGACAAGCCGGCGTTCTGTTTCCAGGGCCACCCGGAAGCGTCGCCCGGCCCGCACGACATCGGCTATCTGTTCGACCGTTTCACCGCCCTGATGGACGCGGCGCAGCAGCGCAACGCCTGACGTCACTGAAGCAACCGAAGAACGGGAGATTCGCATCATGTTCGGCCACGCACTCGGCATCACGGATATCTGGACCTACGTGTTCGGCGTGATCTTCATCATCCTGCTGCCGGGGCCGAACTCGATGTACGTGCTGTCGCTCGCGGCGCAGCGCGGCGTGAAGGCCGGCTATCGCGCGGCCTGCGGCGTGTTCGTCGGCGATGCGGTGCTGATGGTGCTGTCCGCCGCGGGCGTCGCGTCGCTGCTGAAGGCGAACCCGCTGCTGTTCTCCGTCGTCAAGTACGGCGGCGCCGCGTACCTGCTGTACATCGGCGCCGGGATGCTGCGCGGCGCGTGGCGCAAGCTGCGCGCACGCGCCGATGCGCCGGCCGACGCGCCGCTTGCGGTCGACGGCGAGCGGTCTTTCGACAAGCCGTTCCGCAAGGCGCTGATCGTGAGCCTCCTGAATCCGAAGGCGATCCTGTTCTTCATCTCGTTCTTCATCCAGTTCGTCGACCCGGCATTCCCGCATCCCGCGCTGTCGTTCGTCGTGCTCGGGGCGATCGCGCAATGCGCGAGCTTCCTGTACCTGAGCACGCTGATCTTCGCGGGCGCGCGGCTCGCCGAGCATTTCCGCCGCCGCCGCAAGCTCGCGGCGGGTGCGGCGAGCAGCGTGGGCGGCCTGTTCATCGGTTTCTCGGTGAAGCTCGCGCTCGCCACCATGAGTTGAGCGCAGCCGGCCGACCCGCGACAACGCCACGACAAAGATTACTTACTGAATTCACAAGCCATGCCAAAACGCACAGACATCAAAAGCATCCTCATCATCGGCGCCGGCCCGATCATCATCGGCCAGGCTTGCGAGTTCGACTATTCGGGCGCGCAGGCTTGCAAGGCGCTGCGTGAAGAGGGCTACAAGGTCGTCCTCGTGAACAGCAACCCGGCGACGATCATGACCGACCCGAATACGGCCGACGTCACGTACATCGAGCCGATCACGTGGGAAGTCGTCGCGCGCATCATCGAGAAGGAGCGCCCGGACGCGATCCTGCCGACGATGGGCGGCCAGACCGCGCTGAACTGCGCGCTCGACCTGCATCACCACGGCGTGCTCGAGAAATTCGGCGTCGAGCTGATCGGCGCGTCGCCGGAAGCGATCGACAAGGCGGAAGACCGCCAGAAGTTCAAGGACGCGATGACCAAGATCGGTCTCGGCTCGGCGAAGTCGGGCATCGCGCACTCGATGGAAGAAGCAACCCAGGTGCACGCCGAGATCATGGCGTACACCGGCGGCAGCGGCTATCCGATCGTGATCCGTCCGTCGTTCACGCTCGGCGGCTCGGGCGGCGGCATCGCGTACAACCGTGAAGAGTTCGAAGAGATCTGCAAGCGCGGCCTCGACCTGTCGCCCACGCGCGAACTGCTGATCGAGGAATCGCTGCTCGGCTGGAAGGAATACGAGATGGAAGTCGTGCGCGACCGCGCCGACAACTGCATCATCGTGTGCTCGATCGAAAACCTCGACCCGATGGGCGTGCACACCGGCGACTCGATCACGGTCGCGCCGGCGCAGACGCTCACCGACAAGGAATACCAGATCCTGCGCAACGCATCGCTCGCGGTGCTGCGCGAGATCGGCGTCGACACGGGCGGCTCGAACGTGCAGTTCTCGATCAACCCGAAGGACGGCCGCATGGTCGTCATCGAGATGAACCCGCGCGTGTCGCGTTCGTCGGCGCTCGCGTCGAAGGCGACCGGCTTCCCGATCGCAAAGGTCGCGGCGAAGCTGGCAGTCGGCTACACGCTCGACGAGCTGAAGAACGAAATCACCGGCGGCCAGACGCCGGCGTCGTTCGAGCCGACGATCGACTACGTCGTCACGAAGATTCCGCGTTTCGCGTTCGAGAAGTTCCGTGAAGCCGATTCGCGCCTGACCACGCAGATGAAGTCGGTCGGCGAAGTGATGGCGATCGGCCGCACGTTCCAGGAATCGTTCCAGAAGGCGCTGCGCGGCCTCGAAGTCGGCGTCGACGGTCTCGACGAGAAGTCGACCGACCGCGACGAGATCGCGATCGAGATCCACGAGCCGGGCCCGGATCGCATCTGGTACGTCGGCGATGCATTCCGTATCGGCATGACGGCCGAAGAGATCTTCGCGGAAACCGCGATCGACCCGTGGTTCCTCGCGCAGATCGAGCAGATCATCCTGAAGGAGAAGGCGCTGTCGGGCCGCACGCTCGCGTCGCTGACGTTCGACGAGCTGCGCTTCCTGAAGCAGAGCGGCTTCTCCGACCGCCGCCTCGCGAAGCTGCTCGGCGCGACGCCGGAAGACGTCCGCAAGCGCCGCGTGGAACTGAACGTGCGCCCGGTCTACAAGCGCGTCGACACCTGCGCGGCCGAGTTCGCGACGAAAACCGCGTACATGTACTCGACCTACGAGGAAGAGTGCGAGGCGCAGCCGACCACCAACAAGAAGATCATGGTGCTGGGCGGCGGCCCGAACCGGATCGGCCAGGGCATCGAGTTCGACTACTGCTGCGTGCACGCGGCCCTCGCGATGCGCGAGGACGGCTACGAAACGATCATGGTCAACTGCAACCCGGAAACGGTGTCGACCGACTATGACACGTCCGACCGCCTGTACTTCGAGCCGCTGACGCTCGAGGACGTGCTCGAGATCGTCGACAAGGAAAAGCCGGTCGGCGTGATCGTCCAGTACGGCGGCCAGACGCCGCTGAAGCTCGCGCTCGACCTCGAGGCGCACGGCGTGCCGATCGTCGGCACGTCGCCGGACATGATCGATGCGGCCGAAGACCGCGAACGCTTCCAGAAGCTGCTGCAGGACCTCGGCCTGCGCCAGCCGCCGAACCGCACCGCGCGCGCCGAAGAAGAAGCGCTCGCGCTGGCGGCCGAAATCGGCTACCCGCTGGTCGTGCGCCCGTCGTACGTGCTGGGCGGCCGCGCGATGGAAATCGTCCACGAGCCGCGCGACCTCGAGCGCTACATGCGCGAGGCCGTGAAGGTGTCGAACGATTCGCCGGTGCTGCTCGACCGCTTCCTGAACGACGCGATCGAATGCGACGTCGACTGCATCTGCGACGGCGAAGCGGTGTTCATCGGCGGCGTGATGGAGCACATCGAGCAGGCAGGCGTCCACTCGGGCGACTCGGCATGCTCGCTGCCGCCGTACTCGCTGTCGAAGGAAACCGTGGCCGAGCTGAAGCGCCAGACGGGCGCGATGGCGAAGGCGCTGAACGTGGTCGGCCTGATGAACGTGCAGTTCGCGATCCAGCAAGTGCCGCAGGCGGACGGTTCGAAGCAGGACATCATCTACGTGCTCGAAGTGAACCCGCGTGCATCGCGCACGGTGCCGTATGTGTCGAAGGCGACCAGCCTGCCGCTCGCGAAGATCGCGGCGCGCGCGATGGTCGGCCAGAAGCTCGCGCAGCAGGGCGTGACGAAGGAAGTCGAGCCGCCGTACTTCAGCGTGAAGGAAGCGGTGTTCCCGTTCGTCAAGTTCCCGACCGTCGATCCGGTCCTCGGGCCTGAAATGCGTTCGACCGGCGAAGTGATGGGTGTCGGCCAGACGTTCGGCGAAGCGCTGTTCAAGTCGCAGCTCGCGGCCGGTTCGCGCCTGCCGGAGTCGGGCACGGTGCTGCTGACCGTGATGGACGCCGACAAGCCGAAGGCGGTCGAAGTCGCGCGCATGCTGCACGACCTCGGCTACCCGATCGTCGCGACCAAGGGCACGGCTGCCGCGATCGAAGCGGCCGGCGTGCCGGTGAAGGTCGTCAACAAGGTGAAGGACGGCCGTCCGCACATCGTCGACATGATCAAGAACGGCGAGATCGCGCTCGTGTTCACGACGGTCGACGAGACGCGCCAGGCGATCGCCGATTCGCGTTCGATTCGCATGAGCGCGCAGGCGCACAAGGTCACGTACTACACGACGATGTCGGGTGCGCGCGCGGCCGTTGAAGGCTTGCGCTACCTGAAGGATCTGGAAGTCTATGATTTACAAGGTCTTCACGCTCGCCTAAACTAAGCAGTCAGTTTCCTGTCGAAGCAACACGTGCCGCGGTTAAGCGGTGTTTCCGGTTCACCGGAAATGCGCTTAATCGCGGTGATTTTTTTTATAGCCGTTATTATCGATTGAGCCGTTTATGAGCACCATTCCGTTGACAAAGCGTGGCGCAGAGCAACTGCGCGATGAATTGCAGCGCCTCAAGTCGGTCGAGCGGCCGGCCGTGATCACCGCGATCGCGGAGGCCCGCGCACAGGGTGATCTGTCCGAAAACGCCGAATACGACGCAGCGAAGGAAAAGCAGGGCTTCATCGAGGGCCGTATCGCGGAACTCGAATCGAAGCTGTCCGCCGCGCAGGTCATCGACCCCACCGTGCTCGATGCCGAGGGCCGTGTGGTCTTCGCGTCGACGGTCGAACTCGAGGATCTCGAGTCGGGCGACACCGTCAAGTATCAGATCGTCGGCGACGACGAAGCCGATATCGATCACGGCCTGATCTCGGTCAGCTCGCCGATCGCACGCGCGCTGATCGGCAAGTCCGAAGGCGACGTCGCGGCCGTGCAGGCGCCGAGCGGCGTGCGCGAATACGAAATCATCTCGGTCAGCTACATCTGAAGCCGGGCGACGTGATGCCGCATCGCGTGTTCCGTCTGCTGTCGGCCGTGTGGGTCGGCAGCCTGCTGACGATCGGGTATGCGGTCGCGCCCGTGCTGTTCAAGACGCTGGAGCGGATGACGGCCGGTTCGGTCGCCGCCCAGCTGTTTCGCATCGAGGCGATCCTCGGTGTCGTGTGCGGCGTGCTGCTGCTCGCGTTGTCGAATCAGCAGGTGCGGCGCGGCAGCGGCGATTATCGTCGCGTGCGCTGGATCGTCGCGGCGATGGTCGCGTGCGTGCTGGTCGGGTATTTTGCGCTGCAGCCGTTCATGAACGCGCTGCGAGTGGCCGCAATGGAAGCGGGCACCGATATCGCGAACTCACCGTATGCGAGCCGCTTCGGGATGCTGCACGGCGTCTCGAGCCTGTTCTATCTCGTCGAGAGCGTGCTGGGGCTGATGCTGATCTGGCGTCTGCCGGCGCGCGACGCCTGAACGGCCTGAGCGCCGCACGGGCAGCGCGGCACGGGATGCCCCGTGCCGCCCGGCAGGCTTACTTGCCCTGGTGCGGCCGCTTCGTGCTCGCTTGACGCTTTTTCGCCCGCTTCACCGTACCGCCCGCCGTCACGCGCTCGTTGCCGCGCACGACGACCTTGGTCGGCTTCGGGCGACGCACGGGGCTCGCGTTCGGCGACACCTTGACGACCTTGACGGTGCGCGGTGCACCGCCTTTCTTGTCGTCGCTGGCTTCGGCCGCGCTCGGCAGCGCGCCGGCACGGCGGCCGCGGGTCGGGGCCGTCACGGCGGCCTCGGGCTTCCAGATCACCAGCAGCTTGCCGATGTGCTGGATCGGCGCGGCGCTCAGGCGGTCGCAGATCTCGTCGTAAATGGCGACGCGCTCGTCGCGCTCGTCACCGAACACACGGATCTTGATCAGCTGGTGCGCGGCGAGGTGCACCTTGATTTCCTTCAGCACTGCGTCGGTGAGCCCTTCGGCGCCGATCAGCACGACGGGCTTGAGCGCATGGGCCTGGGAGCGCAGCGCGGAGCGCTCGGCGGGGGAAAGCGAAAGGGCGGGCATGGAAATGTCGAAATCTAGATAAGGGGCGCTGCGTCAGAAGCGAATCGCGGGAAGTTACCGCATCAGCCGCGCGCCGAAACCACGTAAAATCGCGGCTTGGGCCTCAAAAGGGGCCGCAGCCGCGCGAAGAAGACGCGTATTATCCGCCAAAAGCACGGCTTCACGAAGCAAATAGCAGCAATCTCTCTCTCGAATGGCAAAAAACCGCTTCAACCAGCACTGGCTGCACGACCACATCAACGACCCGTACGTCAAAATGGCGCAGCGGGAGGGCTATCGCGCGCGCGCCGCGTACAAACTGAAGGAAATCGACGAGCAGGACAAGCTGATTCGTCCGGGCCAGGTCATCGTCGATCTCGGTGCGACGCCGGGCAGCTGGAGCCAGTATGCCCGCAACAAGCTCGCGCAGGGCAAGAAGCGCGACACCCAACGCGAAGGCGGCATCGACGGCACGATCATCGCGCTCGACCTGCTGCCGATGGAGCCGATCGCCGACGTCCACTTCATCCAGGGCGACTTCCGCGAGGACGACGTCCTCCGGCAGCTCGAGGATGTGCTCGAAGGTCGCATGGTAGACCTTGTTATTTCGGACATGGCCCCCAACCTCTCCGGCGTGGCCTCGGCGGACGCGGCGCGCATCGAGCATCTGTGCGATCTGGCGCTTGAATTCGCGCAGAACCATCTGAAGCCGGATGGTGCGCTGCTCGTGAAATGCTTTCACGGCAGCGGCTACAGCCAGATCGTCGAGAAGTTCAAGCAGCAGTTTAAGGTGGTCGCGCCCCGCAAGCCGAAGGCGTCGCGCGACAAATCGTCCGAAACGTTCATTTTGGGCCGGCAGCTGAAGCAACCGCGGTGACGCGGAGCGCGGTGCCGCAAACGGGCTCCGGCCCTTGCCAGACAAGCGAAGCGCTATCGCGGCGGTTGTCAATGCTTATGGCAGGGGTGGTCGGACTGGATTAGAATGACCGAGGAGCGCCGCAAGGAAAATGTAGGCGCTCGTCTACGAGTGAAGGAGTGGTGCTTTGAACAACAATATGTTTTCGAAGGCAGCAGTGTGGCTGGTGATCGCACTGGTGCTGTTTACGGTGTTCAAGCAGTTCGACAAGCCCCGCGTCCAGGAAGGTGTGTCCTATTCGCAGTTCATGGACGACGCCAAGAGCGGCAAGGTCAAGAACGTCATCGTGCAGGGGCGCAACCTCACCGTCACTCCGGCTGATGGCCAGAAATACCAGATCGTGTCGCCCGGCGACATCTGGATGGTCGGCGACCTGATGAAGTATGGCGTGCAGGTCAGCGGCAAGGCCGACGACGAGCCGAACGCGCTGATGTCCGCGCTGTATTACCTCGGGCCGACGATCCTGATCATCGTGTTCTGGTTCTACATGATGAGGCAGATGCAGGGGGGCGGCAAAGGCGGCGCATTCTCGTTCGGGAAATCGCGCGCGCGGCTGATCGACGAGAACAACAACGCGGTCAACTTCTCCGACGTCGCGGGCTGCGACGAAGCGAAGGAAGAAGTGTCCGAGCTCGTCGACTTCCTGCGCGATCCGCAGAAATTCCAGAAGCTGGGCGGGCGCATCCCGCGCGGCGTGCTGCTCGTCGGCCCTCCGGGTACCGGCAAGACGCTGCTCGCCCGCGCGATCGCCGGTGAAGCGAAGGTGCCGTTCTTCAGCATCTCGGGTTCCGACTTCGTCGAAATGTTCGTCGGTGTCGGCGCGGCCCGTGTGCGCGACATGTTCGAGCAGGCGAAGAAGCACGCACCGTGCATCGTGTTCATCGACGAAATCGACGCGGTCGGTCGTCATCGCGGCGCCGGCATGGGCGGCGGCAACGACGAGCGCGAGCAGACGCTGAACCAGATGCTGGTCGAGATGGACGGCTTCGAGGCGAACTCCGGCGTGATCGTGATCGCCGCGACCAACCGTTCCGACGTGCTCGACAAGGCGCTGCTGCGTCCGGGCCGTTTCGACCGCCAGGTCTATGTCGGCCTGCCGGACATCCGCGGCCGCGAGCAGATCATGCGCGTGCACCTGCGCAAGGTGCCGATCGCGAACGACGTCGATGCAGCGGTCATCGCGCGCGGCACGCCGGGTTTCTCGGGCGCCGATCTCGCGAACCTCGTGAACGAAGCGGCGCTGTTCGCCGCACGTCGCGGCAAGCGCATCGTCGAGATGCAGGATTTCGAGGACGCGAAGGACAAGATCTTCATGGGTCCGGAGCGCAAGTCGGCGGTGATTCGCGAAGAAGCGAAGCGCGCGACGGCTTACCACGAGTCGGGCCACGCGGTGATCGCGAAGCTGCTGCCGAAGGCCGACCCGGTGCACAAGGTCACGATCATCCCGCGCGGTCGCGCGCTGGGTGTCACGTGGCAGCTGCCGGAGCATGACAACGAGACGTACTCGAAGGACTACCTGCTCGATCGCCTGGCGATCCTGTTCGGCGGTCGCGTGGCCGAGGAGCTGTTCCTGAACCTGATCAGCACCGGCGCGTCGGACGACTTCAACAAGGCGACGCAGACGGCACGCGCGATGGTGGCCCGTTTCGGCATGACCGACGCACTCGGACCGATGGTCTACGTCGACGACGAGAGCGACAACGGTCCGTTCGGTCGCGGCTTTACGCGCACGATCTCGGAAGCGACGCAGCAGAAGGTCGACGGCGAAATCCGTCGCGTGCTCGACGAACAGTACAACCTTGCGCGCCGCCTGCTCGAAGAGAACCGCGACAAGGTCGAGGCGATGACGGCCGCGCTGATGGAGTGGGAAACGATCGACGCCGATCAGATCAACGACATCATGGAAGGGCGTCCGCCGCGCTCGCCGAAGAGCTCGCCGGCTGTCGGCGGTGACTCGTCGGGTGGCGGCACGACCGCCGAAGTTAAGCCGGCCAACGCGCCGGCGCCTGCTTCGCCGGCCTGAGCGCCGCTGTAGCACCGTTCACGGGCTGGTGTGGCTTCACACCGGCCCGTTTTGCATTCATCAACGCCTCCCGCCCGTGTCCGATTCCGCTGCTTCCGCGTTCATTCCCGCGCCGCTCCAGTGCGGCCGTTTCTCGCTGACGTTCGAACGCCCGCTCGTGATGGGCATCCTCAACGCGACCCCCGATTCGTTTTCCGACGGCGGCCGCTTCCTCGCGCGCGACGATGCGCTGCGCCAGGCCGAGCGGATGATCGCCGAAGGCGTCGACCTGATCGACATCGGCGGTGAGTCGACGCGTCCCGGCGCGCCGCCCGTGCCGCTCGACGAGGAGCTCGCGCGCGTGATCCCGCTCGTCGAAGCGCTGCGGCCGCTGAACGTGCCGCTGTCGATCGACACCTACAAGCCGGCCGTGATGCGCGCGGCGCTCGCGGCCGGCGCCGACCTGATCAACGACATCTGGGGGTTTCGCCAGCCGGGTGCGATCGACGCGGTGCGCGAGGGCAACAGCGGGCTGTGCGCGATGCACATGCTCGGCGAGCCGCAGACGATGCAGGTCGGCGAGCCCGACTACGGCGACGTCGTGACCGACGTGCGCGACTTTCTCGCCGAGCGCGCGCAGGCGCTGCGCGACGCGGGCATCGCGCCGGAGCGGATCTGCGTCGATCCGGGCTTCGGGTTCGGCAAGGCGGTGGTCGACGACAACTACGCGCTGCTGGCCGCATTGGCGGACACGGCGCCCGCGCGGCCCGACGGGCGCGCGTACCCGATTCTCGCTGGCATGTCGCGCAAGTCGATGCTCGGCGCGGTGATCGGCGACAAGCCGCCGATGGAACGCGTCGCGGCGAGCGTGGCGGCCGCGCTGTGCGCAGTCGGGCGCGGCGCCGCGATCGTGCGCGTGCACGACGTCGCGGCGACGGTCGACGCGCTGAAGGTCTGGAACGCCGTGCGCGAAGCCGCGCGGCAACGATAAGTCAGAACTCAGAAAGACGAAGGAGGAAGATTCGCCATGGGACGTCGATATTTCGGCACGGACGGCATTCGCGGCACGGTAGGCGAGGCGCCCATCACGCCTGATTTCGTGTTGCGTCTCGGCTATGCGGCCGGCAAGGTACTGGCCGGCACGGCCGACGTCGCGGCGGGTGCGCGTCCGACGGTGCTGATCGGCAAGGACACGCGCGTGTCGGGCTACATGCTCGAGGCCGCACTCGAGGCCGGTTTCTCGGCAGCTGGCGTGGACGTGATGCTGGCCGGTCCGATGCCGACGCCGGGCGTCGCGTACCTGACGCGCGCGCTGCGCCTGTCGGCCGGCGTCGTGATCAGCGCATCGCACAATCCGTATCAGGACAACGGCATCAAGTTCTTCTCCGCGGACGGCAACAAGCTGCCCGACGATACCGAAGCCGCGATCGAAGCGCGGCTCGACAAGCCGCTCGAATGCGCATCGTCGGACCGGCTGGGCAAGGCGCGCCGCCTCGAAGACGCGGCCGGCCGCTACATCGAGTTCTGCAAGAGCACGTTCCCGGCCGCATACGACCTGCGCGGGCTGAAGCTCGTGATCGATTGCGCGCACGGCGCCGCGTACCAGATCGCGCCACACGTGTTCCACGAACTCGGCGCGGACGTGATCCCGATCGGCGTCGCGCCGAACGGCTTCAACATCAACGATGGCGTCGGTGCGACGGCGCCCGATGCACTCGTGCGCGCGGTGCGTGCGAACCATGCGGACCTCGGCATCGCGCTCGACGGCGACGCGGACCGCCTGCAGGTCGTCGATTCGACGGGCCGGCTGTTCAACGGCGACGAGCTGCTCTACGTGCTCGTGAAGGACCGGATCGCGACGGCCGGCAAGGTCGACGGCGCGGTGGGCACGCTGATGACGAACCTCGCGGTCGAGGTCGCGTTGCAGCGCGAGGGCGTGCCGTTCGTGCGCGCGGCGGTCGGTGATCGCTACGTGCTCGAGCAGCTGCGCGAACGCGGCTGGCAGCTCGGCGCGGAAGGCTCGGGCCACATCCTGTCGCTCGACCGCCATTCGACCGGCGACGGCATCGTGTCTGCGCTGCTCGTGCTCGCCGCGCTCAAGCGCAGCGACCGCACGCTCGCGCAGATGCTGGACGGCGTCACGCTGTTCCCGCAGAAGCTGATCAATGTGCGGATGAAGCCGGGCGCGGACTGGAAGGGCAGCGCATCGATTCGCACGGCGATCGACGCAGCCGAAAGCGCGCTCGCCGGCAGCGGCCGCGTGTTGATCCGCGCGTCGGGCACCGAGCCCGTGCTGCGCGTGATGGTCGAGGCGCAGCATGCGGCCGACGCGACCCGCCACGCGGAAGCGATCGCCGACGCGGTGCGGATGGCGACGAGCTGAGCCGAACCGGCGACGGCGCGCGACGCTCCTCCGGCCGAGTGCGCGTCTGCCACTGCGATGAGTCGACCTGCGGCGCCTTCGGGCGCCGCAATTCATCAGACGCAAAGGTTTGCGCTCTTAAATAGAAGGGGCTTCGACGCGGATTTCATCTGACAGAAGAAATCATCCGACCCTGAGTCGCAGCGGCATGCAGGAAAGGGCATGGCCACCTGTTTTCGCCGCGACATGATCGCATGCGCACCCCGGTCAAAACGGTGCCCATGCTGTCCCTGCCTGACCGGCAATTCTTGCCGTCATCCCCGCCGCGCGTTGCCTCCGCGGCCCCTCGCACAAGGCCGGCTACACCCTTTCAACCAGTCATGTTACTGTCACGCCAGTTTCATCGATTGTCACATTAACGTCATGAGGAGCCCCTAACCTTCGCGGTGCCGTAGTCATCCGCTCACACACTGGAGGTCTCATGAAATTGATGCAAACCGCGATTGCCGGCCTGGCTGGCGCGTTTTTCGCCGTTGCCGCGCACGCTGCCGACATCACGGGCGCAGGTAGCACGTTCGCCATGCCGATCTATACGAAATGGGCTGCCGACTACCAGCAGTCCGGCGGCGCGAAGGTGAACTACCAGGGTATCGGTTCGTCGGGCGGTCTGAAGCAGATCAACGCGAAGACGGTCGATTTTGCCGGTTCGGACGCTCCGCTGAAGGATGAAGAGCTCGCGAAGGAAGGCCTGTTCCAGTTCCCGACGGTGGTCGGCGGCGTGGTGCCGGTCATCAACGTGCCGGGCGTGAAGGCCGGTGAACTGACGCTGTCGGGCCCGGTGCTCGGCGACATCTACCTCGGCAAGATCAAGAAGTGGAACGATCCGGCGATCGCCGCACTGAACCCGAAGGTCAAGCTGCCGGACACGGACATCGCGGTCGTTCGCCGCGCTGACGGCTCGGGCACGAGCTTCATCTGGACGAACTACCTGTCCAAGGTGAACGACGAGTGGAAGTCGAAGGTCGGCGAAGGCACGACGGTCAACTGGCCGACGGGCACGGGCGGCAAGGGCAACGACGGCGTCGCGGCCTTCGTGCAGCGCCTGCCGGGCGCAGTCGGCTACGTCGAGTGGGCGTACGCGAAGAAGAACAACATGATCTACACCGCGCTGAAGAATTCGACGGGCACGGTGGTCGAGCCGAAGACGGAAACGTTCAAGGCCGCTGCGGCCGGCGCGAACTGGTCGAAGTCGTTCTACCAGATCCTGACGAACCAGCCGGGCAAGGAAGCATGGCCGGTCGTCGGCGCGACGTTCGTGCTGCTGCACGCGAAGCAGGACAAGCCGGAGCAGGGCGCCGAAACGCTGAAGTTCTTCAGCTGGGCATTCAAGAACGGCGAGAAGGCGGCTGACAGCCTCGACTACATCTCGCTGCCGCCGGCAGTCGAGGCGGAAATCCGCAAGCAGTGGAAGACGAAGGTCACGGACGCATCGGGCAAGCCGGTCGCCGCGGAGTAAGCATTGCAGCGGTTCACTGCCCGGCCGTGCCGGTCGGGCAGTGTGTGCGGTAAGGCCGGGCGTCACGGCGCCCGGCGATCCAGAACAGGCACCCATGTCTGAAATTTCCTACACGTCCTCCCGGTCCGCCGACGCCGCGTCGCAACGCGCGCCGAGCCGTCTCGGCGACGTTCTGTTCGGCGGCCTCGCACGGCTTGCCGCGATCGTGACCCTGCTGCTGCTGGGCGGGATCATCGTTTCCCTGATCATTGCGTCGCTGCCGACCATCCAGAAGTTCGGCCTCGGCTTCCTGTTTCAATCCGAGTGGGATCCGAACTCGGATGTCTACGGCGCACTCGTGCCGATCTACGGCACGCTCGTGACGTCGATCATCGCTCTCGTGATCGCGGTGCCGGTCAGCTTCGGCATCGCGCTGTTCCTCACCGAGCTGTCGCCCGTGTGGCTGCGCCGCCCGCTCGGCATCGCGATCGAGCTGCTCGCCGCGATTCCGTCGATCGTGTACGGCATGTGGGGCCTGCTCGTGTTCGCGCCGATCTTCGCCGAATACTTCCAGAAGCCGATCGGCCGCGTCTTCAAGGACGTGTGGGTGCTCGGTCCGCTGACGGCCGGCGCGCCGATCGGCATCGGCATCCTCGCGGCCGGCGTGATCCTCGCGATCATGATCATCCCGTACATCGCGTCGGTGATGCGCGACGTGTTCGAAGTCACGCCCGTGCTGCTGAAGGAATCGGCGTACGGGATCGGCTGCACGACGTGGGAAGTGATGTGGAAGGTCGTGCTGCCCTATACGAAGACCGGCGTGATCGGCGGCGTGATGCTCGGCCTTGGCCGCGCGCTCGGCGAAACGATGGCCGTGACCTTCGTGATCGGCAACACGAACCTGCTCGACAGCGTGTCGCTGTTCGCGCCGGGCAACAGCATCACGTCGGCGCTCGCGAACGAATTCGCGGAAGCGCAACCGGGCCTGCATACGTCCGCGCTGATGGAGCTGGGCCTGATCCTGTTCGTGATCACGTTCATCGTGCTGTCCGTCTCCAAACTGCTGCTGCTTCGTCTCGAGAAGGGAGAGGGCAAGAAATGAGCGAGCCCATCATGAATTTCCCCGGGCCGAACGGCGCCGCGCTCGACGCGATGCGCAACCGCCTGCAACGCAGGCGCAAGGTCACCAACGCGATCGCGCTCACCGCGTCGCTCGGCGCGATGGCATTCGGCCTGCTGTGGCTCGTGTGGATTGTCTACACGACCGTGCACCTCGGCGTCGGCGGCCTGTCGCTGCAGTTGTTCACCGAATCGACGCCGGCGCCGAACACGGAAGGCGGCGGTCTGGCGAACGCGATCGTCGGCAGTCTGCTGCTGTGCGGTTTCGGCACGCTGGTCGGCACGCCGATCGGCATCCTCGCGGGCGTCTATCTCGCCGAATACGGCCAGAAGAACCTGCTCGCGAGCACGATCCGCTTCATCAACGACATCCTGCTGTCGGCGCCGTCGATCGTCATCGGCCTGTTCGTGTACGCGATCGTCGTCGCGAAGTCGGGGCGCTTTTCGGGCTGGGCGGGCGTGATTGCGCTCGCGCTGCTGCAGATTCCGATCGTGATCCGCACGACCGAGAACATGCTGAAGCTCGTGCCGAACGCACTGCGTGAAGCGGCCGTCGCGCTCGGCACGCCGAAGTGGCGCATGGTGCTGAAGATCACGCTGCGCGCGTCGGTCGGCGGGATCGTGACGGGCGTGCTGCTCGCGATCGCGCGGATCGCCGGCGAAACGGCGCCGCTATTGTTCACGGCGCTGTCGAACCAGTTCTTCTCGTGGGACATGAGCCAGCCGATGGCGAACCTGCCCGTCACGATCTACAAGTTCGCGATGAGCCCGTTCGCCGAATGGCAGTCGCTCGCATGGGCGGGCGTGTTCCTGATTACGCTCGGGGTGCTCGGACTCAACGTCCTGGCGCGCTCGATCTTCTCGCAAAAGTAACGGCGGAGCGATCCGATGAATATGGCAGAAAGCCACCTGAATTCCGTCGAGCGCACCGCTGCGCCCGCCGGCACGCACGACGCGGTGCATGGCAGTCCGCTGGCGCCGCTGAACGCGAAGATCGAGGTCAACAACCTCAACTTTTTCTACAACAAGTTCCACGCGCTGAAGAACATCAACCTGCGCATTCCCGAAGGGAAGGTGACGGCGTTCATCGGCCCGTCGGGCTGCGGCAAGTCGACGCTCCTGCGCACGTTCAACAAGATGTACGCGCTCTATCCGGAGCAGCGCGCCGAAGGCGAAATCCTGATGGACGGCGAGAACCTGCTGACCACCAAGCGCGACATCTCGCTGCTGCGCGCGCGGATCGGCATGGTGTTCCAGAAGCCGACCCCGTTCCCGATGTCGATCTACGACAACATCGCGTTCGGCGTGAAGATGTTCGAAAAGCTCACGCGCTCGGAGATGGACGACCGCGTCGAATGGGCGCTGTCGAAGGCCGCGCTGTGGAACGAAGTGAAGGACAAGCTGGGCCAGAGCGGCTACGGGCTGTCCGGCGGCCAGCAGCAGCGTCTGTGCATCGCGCGCGGCATCGCGATCCGTCCGGAAGTGCTGCTGCTCGACGAGCCGTGCTCGGCGCTCGACCCGATCTCGACGGGCCGCATCGAGGAGCTGATCGCGGAGCTGAAGAGCGACTACACGGTCGTGATCGTCACGCACAACATGCAGCAGGCCGCGCGCTGCTCGGACTTCACGGCCTACATGTACCTGGGCGAGCTGATCGAATTCGGCGAAACCGAAAAGATCTTCATCAAGCCGGTGCGCAAGGAAACGGAAGACTACATCACTGGCCGTTTCGGCTGATGACGGAGAACAACAACCATGTCGGATAAACATCTGTCGAGCCAGTTCGACGCGGACCTGAATGCCGTGTCGTCGAAAGTGCTGGAAATGGGCGGACTCGTCGAGTCGCAGATCGTCGGCGCGATGCATGCGCTGAACGAATTCGACCGCGACGCGGCCGAGAAGGTGATCACGGCCGAGGAAACGCTGAACGCGATGGAAGTCGACATCGACCAGGAGTGCGGCAACATCATCGCGCGGAGACAGCCTGCCGCGCGCGACCTGCGCCTTCTGATGTCGATTTCGAAAACGATTACGAACCTCGAGCGCGCCGGCGACGAGGCCGAGAAGATCGCGAAGCGCGTGCGCCGCCTGGTCGACGAACCGGCCGCGCGCACGGTGAACATCGCCGAGATCAAGGTGTCGGGCGAGATGGCCGTGACGATCCTGCGCCGCGCGCTCGATGCATTCGCGCGCCTCGATACGGTGGCCGCCGCGCAGATCGTCAAGGACGACAAGGAAATCGACCTTGAATTCCGCGCGTTCGTGCGCAAGCTCGTGTCGTACATGCAGGAAGATCCGCGCACGATCTCGGTCGGTCTCGAATACCTGTTCATCGCAAAGGCGATCGAGCGGATCGGCGACCACGCGAAGAACATCGCGGAATTCATCATCTACATCGTGAAGGGCACGGACGTGCGGCATCAGCCGCGCGACACGCTCGACCGTGAAGCCAACAGTTAACGCGACCACGTACAGGAAGAACAGAGGTGCCGATGCCCAGCAACATTCTCGTCGTTGAAGATGAGCCCGCGATTTCCGAACTGATCTCGGTGAATCTCCAGCACGCCGGTCACTGCCCGATCCGCGCATACAACGCGGAGCAGGCGCAGAACCTGATCAGCGATGTGCTGCCCGATCTCGTGCTGCTCGACTGGATGCTGCCGGGCAAGTCCGGCATCGCGTTCGCGCGCGACCTGCGCAACAACGAACGGACCAAGCACATCCCGATCATCATGCTGACCGCGCGTGGCGACGAGCAGGACAAGGTGCTCGGCCTCGAGATCGGCGCGGACGACTATGTGACCAAGCCGTTCTCGCCGAAGGAACTGATGGCGCGTATCAAGGCCGTGCTGCGCCGCCGCGCGCCGCAGCTGACCGAGGACGTCGTGTCGATCAACGGGCTGCGCCTCGATCCGGCCACGCATCGGGTCGCCGCGCACGGCGACGGCAGCGAGATCAAGCTCGATCTCGGCCCGACCGAATTCCGCCTGCTGCATTTCTTCATGACGCATCCGGAGCGCGTGCACAGCCGCACGCAACTGCTCGACCAGGTGTGGGGCGATCACGTATTCGTCGAGGAGCGCACTGTCGACGTGCACATCAAACGATTGCGCGCGGCCTTGAAACCGGCCGGCTGCGATGCGATGATCGAGACCGTGCGCGGCAGCGGCTACCGGCTCGCCAAGCACGCGTAACGTATCAGCGCATGCCGTGTGCCACGGCATGCCGTTCATTCTTTCGGGCGCTGAATCATGAACATCATCTGGGCGCGCTTTCTCGTGTCGCTCGTGCTGCTCGTGCTGATCAGCGTATTGGTCGGCGTGTTCGCCGGCCCGACCGCGGCCTGCGGGTTCGCGGCCGTGATGCTGGTCGCGCAGGGCTTCTTCAGCACCTTCCATACGCAACGCCTGTGGCGTCTGCTCGATGCGCCCGTCTACGGCGAGGTGCCGAGCGCACCGGGCATCTGGGGTGAAATCTATTACCGGCTGCACAAGCTCGCGAAGCAGTGGCATGCGCAGGTGCGGCAGGTCGAGCAGCAGCATTCGCGCTTCATCCAGGCGATCCAGGCGTCGCCGAACGGCGTCGCGATGCTCGACGACCATGACCAGATCGAGTGGTGCAACGCGATCGCCGAGGTGCATTTCGGCCTCGATGCGAAACGCGACCTGCGCCAGCACATCACGAACCTGGTGCGTCATCCGGAATTCGTCCGCTACCTGAACGCGCAGCACTACGACGAAACGCTCGTGATGCGCGGGATGGGCGACTCGCGGCAGAACGTGCTGGAGGTGCAGGTGTTTCCGTACGGCGAGAACCGCAAGCTGCTGCTCACGCAGGACATCACGGAGCTCGAGCGGACCGACGCGATGCGCCGCGACTTCGTCGCGAACGTGTCGCACGAACTGAAGACGCCGCTCACCGTGCTGTCGGGTTTTCTCGAGACGATGCGCGAGCTGCCGCTGAACGAGGAAGATCGCGCGCGCTATCTCGAGATGATGGAGCAGCAGGCGTCGCGGATGCGGCACATCGTCACCGACCTGCTGGTGCTCGCGAAGCTCGAGGGCGAAAGCAGGCCGCCGGTCGATCACGCGATCGACATGCGTGCCGTGTTCGACCATCTGAAGGAAGATGCGCAGACGCTGTCGAACGGGCATCACGAGATCACGTTCACGATCGACGAGACGCTCGGCGTCACGGGCGCCCAGACCGAAGTGTTCAGCGCGTTCGCGAATCTCGTCACCAATGCGATCCGCTATACGCCGGACGGCGGCAAGATATTCGTGTCGTGGCGGCGCGAGGGCGCGCACGGCGTGTTTTCCGTCACCGACAGTGGTTTCGGCATTCCGGCCGCCGACCTGCCGCGGCTGACGGAGCGCTTCTATCGCGTCGACCGCAGCCGCTCGCGCGATACGGGCGGCACGGGGCTCGGCCTCGCGATCGTCAAGCACGTGCTGCAGCGGCACGACTCGCACCTGTATGTGCAGAGCGAGGAAGGGCGCGGCAGCACGTTCACCGCGCGCTTCCCGGCGTCGCGGATCATCGCGATCCGGCCGGCAGCATTCGAAGCTTGAGCGCGTGATCGTGTGACACGGTTCGTGCGCATCGCATCCGCGCACGACTGAAACGAAAAAGGCACAGCCCGCATGAGCTGTGCCTTTTTCGTTTAATGCGCGGCGCCTGCCTACGAACAGAACTTCGCGAGCAGCCCGAGTTGCGCGTTGCGCAGCGTCTTGCCCGCGCGACGGCGCCGATAGTGGCCGTCGCTTTGCATCAGCCACGCCGACTGGTTGTCGCCGAGGCAGACCGACAGCCCTTCGGCGATCACGCGGCGTTTGAGCTTGCGCTCGCGGATCGGGAATGCGACTTCGACGCGGCGGAACAGGTTGCGGTCCATCCAGTCCGCGCTCGACAGATAGACTTCCTCGGCGCCGTCCGCGTGGAAATAGTAGATGCGGTGGTGTTCGAGGAAGCGTCCGACGATCGAGCGCACCGTGATGTTTTCCGACAGCCCCGGCACGCCCGGCTTCAGCGCGCACACGCCGCGCACGATCAGGTCGACCTTGACGCCGGCCTGCGACGCTTCGTACAGCGCGGCGATCACCGTCGGCTCCAGCAGCGCGTTCATCTTCGCGACCACGCGCGCGCGCTTGCCGGCGCGCGCATTGTCGATCTCCGCGCGGATCGATTCGATGATGCGCGGATGCAGCGTGAACGGCGACTGCCACAGCTCGTGCAGCGTCAGCTCGCCGCCGATTCCGGTCAGTTGCTGGAAGACGTGGTGGACGTCCTCGCAGATCTTCTGGTCGGCCGTCATCAGCCCGAAGTCGGTGTAGAGGCGGGCGGTGCGCGGGTGATAGTTGCCGGTGCCGAGGTGCACGTAGCGGCGCAGCGTCGCCTTGCCGCCCTGCACGACGCGGCGCACGATCAGCATCATCTTCGCGTGGCACTTGTGACCGACCACGCCATACACCACATGCGCGCCGACGGCTTCGAGCTGCGACGCCCAGTTGATGTTGGTCTCCTCGTCGAAGCGCGCGAGCAACTCGACGACGACGGTCACTTCCTTGCCGTTGCGCGCGGCTGCCATCAGCGCGTCCATCAGCGGCGAATCGGTGCCGGTGCGGTAGATCGTCTGCTTGATCGCGACGACGCTCGGGTCCTTCGCGGCCTGCTGCAGCAGTTCGAGCACCGGCTGGAAACTTTCGTACGGGTGGTGCAGCAGGATGTCGCCGTCGTCGATCGCGTCGAACATCGCCGGTGCGTTGGCGATCGCGGGCGGGATCGATGCGGCGAACGGCGCGAACTTCAGGTCGGGGCGATCGACGAGATCGGGGATCTGCATCAGTCGCACGAGGTTCACGGAGCCGGCCACGCGATAGCAGTCCTTCTCGCCGAGCAGGCTTTCCTCGAGCAGGCGGCGCACGATATGTGCCGGCGTGTCGGCCGACACTTCGAGCCGCACCGCGTTGCCGAGGTGGCGCGCGGGCAGTTCGCCCTGCAGCGCGACGCGCAGGTTGGTGATTTCGTCTTCGTCGACGAACAGTTCGCTGTTGCGCGTGATGCGGAACTGGTTGCAGCTCTTCACGACGAGTTGCGGGAACAGTTCGCCGACGAAGCGCTGCATGAACGTGCTGAGCAGCACGAAGCCGTGCTCGAAGCCCGACAGTGCCTGCGGCATGCGCACGACGCGCGGCAGCGCGCGCGGCGCCTGCACGATGCCCATCACCGCCTGGCGGCCGAACGCGTCGCGGCCTTCGAGCTCGACGACGAAGTTCAGGCTCTTGTTCAGCACGCGCGGGAACGGGTGCGCGGGATCGAGGCCGATCGGCGTCAGCACCGGCAGCAGTTCGTCGAGGAAGTAGCGGCGCGCCCATTCGAGCTGCTCGTCGTTCCACGTGTCGCTTGCGTGGAAGTAGATGCCTTCCTGTTCGAGCGCCGGCAGCACGGTTTCATGCAACATCGTGTACTGGCGATGCACGAGCCGCTGCGCGCGCTCGACGACGAGGTCGTAAGCGTGCTGTAACGACATGCCGTCGGGCGTCAGGGCGCCGGGGTTGTCGCGGATCTGTTCCTGAAGGCCGGCCATCCGGACTTCGAAGAATTCGTCGAGATTGCTGCTGGTGATGCAGATGAAGCGCAGGCGCTCGAGCAACGGAACTTGCGGGTCGGCAGCCTGGGCCAGCACGCGCTCGTTGAAACCGAGGATGCCGAGTTCACGATTGAGAAGCGGATAACGGACGGACATCGGCAGAGTAGGGGATGATTCGGGCGATGATTCGAAAGGACGCTCGGAAACTCTCACGATACGATGACGTGCTGATGACGATTGTGTATTTATATCGGGAAATTCTACGCCGGAACCGTTTCGTCTCATAAATGTTTTGGCCATATACAATCTCCCCGTGTACATGCCCGTGAAGCGTGGCAACGGCAAGCGTTCCACGCTTAAAATGTCGCCTTTGATTGATCGTCCAGCGTGGCCGGAGCGGCTGCCGCGGGCGAACGCGCACGGAGCCCCCTTCTGATGGTTACATCCCCCCACTTGCTGGCTGCCGTCGATCTCGGCTCGAACAGCTTCCGGCTGATTGTCGGGCGCGTCGAGGAAACGCCGGCGGGCAGTCAGATCTATCCCGTCGATGCGCTGCGCGAGCCCGTTCGGCTGGCCGCGGGCCTGTCGAGCGACAAGATGCTCGATCGCGCGTCGCAGGAGCGTGGCTGGGAGGCGCTCAAGCGGTTTGGCGAGCGCCTGCGCGATTTCCACCCCGATCATGTGCGTGCGGTGGCGACCAACACGCTGCGCGTCGCGAAGAACGCGGGCGAATTCCTCGGCGAGGCCGAAGCGGCGCTCGGTTTTCCGATCGAAGTGATCGCGGGCCGCGAAGAGGCGCGCCTGATCTATGCGGGTGCCGCGCATTCGGTGCCGGCGAGCGCCGGCAAGCGGCTCGTCGTCGACATCGGCGGCGGCTCGACCGAATTCATCATCGGCTCGCACTACACGCCGATCGTGATGGAGAGCCTCTACATCGGCTGCGTGAGCCACAGCCGTGCGTTCTTTCCGGCCGGCAACGTCGACGAATACACGATGCGGCAGGCCGAACTCGCGGCCAAGCGCGAGATCCAGATCATTTCCAGCGAGTACAAGAAGGCCGGATGGGACCAGGCGATCGGCTCGTCGGGCACCGCGCGTGCGCTCGCGGAACTCGTCGAGGCGAACGGCTTCAACGACGCGGGCATCACGCACGGCATTTCGCGCGGCGGGCTCGAACGCCTGAAGCGTGCGCTGATCAAGTCCGAGAACGTGAACCGGCTGAAGCTGATCGCACTGAAGCCCGATCGCGTGCCGGTGCTCGCCGGCGGCCTCGCGATCATGCTCGCGGTATTCGAGGAACTGGGTGTCGACTATGTCGATACCACCGACGGCGCGCTGCGTCTCGGGGTGCTGTACGACCTGCTCGGCCGGACCCAGCACGAGGACATGCGCGCGGTGACCGTCGAGGGCTTCACGCGCCGCTACGGCGTCGATCGCGCGCAGGCCGAACGCATCGGTGCGCTTGCGGTGCGGTTCTACGACGAGCTCGAGGAAGCCGACGACGAAGCGCGCGAGGAGGCCCGGATGTTCCTCGGCTGGGCCGCCGCGTTGCATGAGATCGGGCTGTCGATCTCGCACAGTTCGTATCACAAGCATTCGGCCTATATCGCGAGCAACGCCGATATGCCGGGTTTTTCGCGCACCGACCAGGCGCGCCTTGCCGCGCTCGTGCTCGGGCACGCGGGCAAGCTCGGCAAGCTGTCGCAGGCGCGCGACGTCGAATGGCCGCTGCTGTTCTGCCTGCGGCTCGCGGCGCTGCTGTGCCGGCGCCGGACCGATGCCGGGCTGCCGGACATTTCCGTGTCGCAGATGAAGAAGGGCGGGTATGAAGTGCGCCTGCCGAGCGCGTGGGTCGAGCAGAACCCGCTGACCGACTACAGCCTCAGCCAGGAAGCGGCCGAGTGGGAGAAGGTCGGCATTCCGTATCGCGTGGTTTATACGGGCGCGTAACGAGACGCCCTCCCGGGAACGGCTCCGGCACCGGCGCGGCGCGCTCGCGCCGCTTTTCTTGCGACGCGCTCAGTCCGAGCACACGATCGCGGTCAGGAACGGGAACGCCTGCTTGACGGTCGCGTCGCTGCCGGCCTTGCGGACGGCCTGTTCGACGGCGCTTTTCGTGCCGCGTACCACAACACCATATGCCCAGTCGCCGATCGGTGTGCCGTCGCCCGGCTGGAAGATCGGGTCGTTCGCCTGGTAGCCAAGCACGACGTAGACGCCGAAGCCGTAGGCGGTCAGCGGATGGTTTGTGCGAAACGCGTTTACCGAATTCGCTTCGACGTGCATCGGCTCCGACTGGATGTCGCCGGCCGTAAGCAGCGGCGCGACGAACTTGTGGCCGTTCGAATGGCAGTCGAGCGCGTCGTCGAGCGACTTGGCCGACGCGGCGCCGGACGCGCCGAATGCGAGCAGCGCGCCGAACAGGGCGGTCTTGAGAACGTTGTTTTTCATGCTCGGTTGCGGGATGGTCACGGATATTATCGCGTGTTCTCGCAAGATTCGTGCGCGGGGTGAAAGGCGGCGACGATGGGAAAGCGTGGGGGCACGTTGGAAAGGCGGTGTAGGAGCGGTCGATTGCAGCGTTTTGTTTGCGACGGTTCGTTTCGAGTTCGTACATGCCGTATCGAAGTTGACATCGTTGAAGGATCGGATTGTCAAAAATGGCATGAATAAAGGCCAGACACCCAATGAAAAACTCCACAAAGACCACCTGCCCATTACTGCAAATAATCCGGAAATTTATTAACGCGAGTCAAATCGTGAAGCGCGCATGCGGATTAGGTGCACTGCTGTTCGGACTCGGTGTATTGAGCTTGCCGACGATCGGTGCGGCGCAGGACGTCGAAGGAGCAGGATGCCACGCAATTCGCCTGAAGCGGGCTATTACGCTCTCGGGGCAGTACGCGGTCGACTACGATGACGAGGCTATCGGCTCCGACATTTGGTTCGCGGAGGATGATGACTCGGCGAAACGGCTCCCGGATCGTTCGCAACGATCGGGCGCACTTGTGTTCACGAATCAGGCCGACGCGGTCCGCCGCCTGCGGATTCCGGTTGCGCGACCAGATGGTGTATGTCGGTTGGAAGGCACCGCGAAAGTAGAAATTAGAAATTTAGAAACGACGTGCCCCGGGCAGGAGGCGCCCGATCATGCTTTTCTGACAAAGGTTTTCCGTGCGAGCGTGCCCAACCGGATAGCTTGCGACGCCTCAGCTCAATAAGACGACTAGCTGCGGAACTTGACTGCGGATGTTTGCGAATAGGCCAGTACGGCGTCTGGGGGGCGGTTGGTTGCGGATCGCAGCGGTAGTGGATGAGCGGCTTATCGTCGAACGGCCGTGCTGGCAAGTGGGGGGAAGGCGTCTCTGCACTTTTGGTCGTCACCCCCTGATACTTCCCAATGCGACGAAGGGGTTCCGGAGCCCATGCCGCCGCGCGGCCATTTCGTCGTGATTGTTCACGTCGTTGCTGGCAGCGCGACGGACGAAATACGGCTGGTTGCGCTGCCGAACCGGTAGCAGCTGTGGCGCTTACTTATGGAAGTCGCCGCAGATGGTCGCAAAATATCAGGAATGACCCGACGGAGCACCAAAGAAAAAGGGGTTAGCTTACGCTAACCCCTTGATTCCTTTGGTCGGAGCGATAGGATTCGAACCTACGACCCTCTGATCCCAAATCAGATGCGCTACCAGGCTGCGCTACGCTCCGACGAGCCAAAGATTCTATCGTCTAATGGGTGACCGAGTCAATCACGTTATGCATATGGCGCACATCATCACGAACCGTTCACGATTGGCGACAATTCAGAGTGTGATCGTCCGGCACGCACCTGCGCGACCGGATCGTTCGCCGATGCATGGAGAGACATCATGATGAACCTGATCCTGTGGCGCCACGCCGAAGCCGAAGACTACGCGGCAAACGACCTCGCACGCCAGTTGACGGCCCGCGGGCGCAAGGAAGCGCAGGCAATGGCCAAATGGCTGCGCGGCCGGCTCGAGTCGAGCAGCGTGATCCTCGCGAGCCCCGCGGCACGCACCGTGCAGACCGTCGAGGCGCTCACCGACCAGTACCGGACCATCGATGCGCTCGCGCCGGGCGGCAGCGTCGACGACGTGCTGGCCGCCGCCGGCTGGCCGGACGGCATCGCGCCGACGGTTGTGATCGTCGGGCACCAGCCGACGCTCGGCAGCGTCGCCGCGCAGCTGATCGCCGGCAACGGCGACAGCTGGAGCATCAAGAAGGGCGGCATCGTGTGGGTCGCGAGCCGTACGCGCGACGGCAGCTGTCAGGCCGTGCTGCGTGCGTTGTTGACGCCGGACCTTGTGTGAAGAGGTTTGAAGGGATTGATCATACGGTTTCGCAAGCTTTCTGCTAAAGTCAATTCGGCGACACGTCATTGAAAGGACACGGTCGTGCCACAGAATGGTAACGGCCGGTTACTACATTGGCTGGCATGTCGTCCTATTCCTTACGATCAGGAAAGCCTAATGCGAGAACTGCCGACGCCTACGCTCCCTTTTGCCTCGCTTCCCCTCGACACGACGCGGCGTCACCTGCCGCGCGCTGCTGAAACCGTCACATCCGAGTACCGTCTGCGTGCCGCCTGGGCACGCACGGAAGACGAACTGCGCGAGGCACAGCGCCTGCGTTACACCGTCTTCGCCGAAGAGATGGGCGCGCAGCTCAGCGGCCCGTCCGGTCTCGACGTCGATCCGTTCGATGCCTATTGCGACCACCTGCTGGTGCGCGATCTCGACACGCTGAAGGTGGTCGGCACGTACCGCGTGCTGCCGCCGCACCAGGCCGCGCGTGTCGGCCGTCTGTACGCGGAAGGAGAATTCGACCTGTCGCGCCTGACGCACCTGCGTGGCAAGATGGTCGAGGTCGGCCGCTCGTGCGTGCACAGCGACTACCGCAGCGGCGCCGTGATCATGGCGCTGTGGGGCGGCCTCGGCGCCTACATGATGCAGAACGGCTACGAGACGATGCTCGGCTGCGCGAGCGTGTCGATGGCCGATGGCGGCCACTATGCGGCGAACCTGTATCAGTCGCTGTCGGCCAACTCGCTGACGGCGCCCGAATACCGCGCATTCCCGCATACTGCGCTGCCGGTCGACGAACTGCAGACGGGCACCGTCGTCGCGCCGCCGCCGCTGATCAAGGGCTACCTGCGCCTCGGCGCGAAGATCTGCGGTGCGCCCGCCTGGGATCCGGACTTCAACTGCGCGGATTTCCTGACCCTGTTCCGGCTGTCGGACATCAACGCCCGCTACGCCCGCCACTTCCTGGGCTGAGCAAACTGAATCGCGCGGCGCGCACGCGTGCGAACGCCGTCGCGTGGCAGGCTGCGCGACGGCGTTCGGCTATTCGGACGATGTCAGCCTATCCGGCCCTGTTAATTTGAACGAGACGCAGTAGCCACCGTGCGGGGGCGCGCACGTTCTGGGCGGGCCGCGCAGACGGCGGCCCGGACGACAGGGCGGCTTGCCTAGTGCTTGCGCCGCCAGTCGAGCAGGTGGTGTTCGGCCATCCAGTGATGGATCATCCCTTCGCCGCCGTGGCTGCGCTTGTATTCGCGCGATTCGAAGTACGACAGGGCGACGAGCACCATCAGGCCGACGAACAGGCCGATCAGGCCAGCGATTTCTTCAGACGACATGGCAGCCTCCTTTCAACGGGCACAGCGCCATGCCTTCATACTAGAACATCCGCGGGACGACCCCTAACCCGGAATTCCGCTAGACTCGGCGCGGTCCTGGCGCGCGATGGGCGCGCCGTTTTCCGGAGCCTTCCCGATGACCCGTTTCATGCTGGCCGTGCTGGCCGCGTCCATTCTTGCCGGCTGTTCCAGCGATCCCCGCCAGGCCCGTCGCGGCCACCCGCCGCAAGATCCGGCCGATTACCAAGGCGTGCCAACCGACATGACGCCGCCGTCGATGCTCGGCGCGCCGGCACCGGCACCCGCGCAATAACGTCCGGCCCGCGCGGCCGTCAGGCGCCGGCCGCGGGAGCGTCGGCGCCAATCCGCCGCACGAGCGCCGGCAGGTAGCGTGCGAGCGTCGCACCGCGCGCGACCATGAACAACAGCAGCGCGAACCACTGCCCGTGATTGCCGAACGGGCCGACGACGGTCAGCGTCGTGGCAATGAAGATCGCGAACGACGCGACCATCGCGCGCATCAGCGATTGCGTCTGCGTCGCGCCGATGAACACGCCGTCGAGCAGGAATCCCCACACGGACACGATCGGCGAGATCGCCGCCCACGGCAGGTATTGCAGCGCGACCGCGCGGATCTCGGCCTGATCGGTCAGTCGCGCGACGATCCATCCGCCGGCCGCCCAGTAGACGAGCGCGAACAGCAGCGCACCGAGCCCGGACCACAGCAACGTGACGCGCACGGTCTGCCGGAATGCGGCGCGGTCGCGCGCACCGGCCGCGGCGCCAACGAGCGCCTCGGCCGCATGCGCGAAACCGTCCAGCCCGTACGCCATGAACGTCTGGAAATTCAGCAGCAATGCGTTGGCCGCGAGCGTCGCGTCGCCCTGTTTGGCGCCGAGATGCGCGAACCAGCCGAACGCGCCGAGCAGGCACAGCGTGCGCAGGAAGATGTCGCGATTGAGCACGATCAGCCGCTTGAGCGCCGCACGGTCCGCCAGCGCACGCGCGGCGATGGGCGCGAGGCCGCGCGGCCGCAACTGCCACAGCATCCAGGCACCGAGTGCGAAGCCGCATGCGTCGGCGGTCGCGGTCGCCGCACCGATCCCGGCAATGCCCCAGCCGAAGCCGTACACGTACAGCAGTACGGCACCGATGTTCACGGCGTTGATGAAGACCTGTGCGACGAGTGCGAGCCGCACGCGCTGCACACCGAGCAGGTAGCCGAGCACGACGTAGTTCGCGAGCGCGAACGGCGCGCTCCAGATCCGCGCGTGGCCGTAGGCCAGCGCGGTTGCGCGGACCGCCTCGCTGCCGCCCAGCGCGGACAGTGCGAACGACAGCAGCGGCACCTGTAGCGCGAGCACCGCGGCGCCGAGCGCGAACGCGACGATCAGCGCGCGCAGCACGTTCAGCCGGATGCCGGCGGCGTCGCCGGCGCCGTGCGCCTGGGCGACGAGGCCGGTCGTGCCCATGCGCAGGAAGCCGAAGCCCCAGAACACGAAATTGAAGAACAGTCCGCCGAGCGCGACGCCGCCGAGATACTGCGCGCCGTCGAGGTGGCCGGCGACGGCCGTGTCCACCGCGCCGAGGATCGGCTGGGTCAGGTTCGCCACGACGATCGGGAACGCGAGCGCGAGGACGCGCCGGTGCGAGACGGCGGCCGACCCGGTGCCGGCAGCGTGCGGTAATGCGGATTCGGACATGGGACGCGTCAGGCGCGTTCCTGCACGCAGACCCACGGCGACACGACGACCGCCCACAGCTCCGGATTGCGCGCCGCGAAGTCGGCGGCGGTTTCCGCCGACATGCGCGCGACGAGGCCGGACGACAGCCAGCGCGTGACCTGTTGCGCATCGTCGCCGGCAATCGCTTCCGCGACGCTGACGAGATCGATATCGCGCGCGACCGACAGCAGCTTGCCCTGCGCGAAGAAGCGCTCGAGATCGCACCAGTCGATCTTGGCGGTTTCGCCGAGGAGTTTGGCGTAGAGCGGGCTGTGCGACGCGCCCGCGGCGGATTCGTGTTGGTGGGAGGACATCGTTGTGCGTTGGAAAGACAGCGTGGCGCCACTATAAACCATCCGGGCGACCGGCCGGCCGCCCGGCGCGGCCCACCCGGTTCACGCGTCGCGCAGCGCGCGGCGCACGATCTTGCCGGTCGCCGTCATCGGCAGGCTGTCGACGAACGCGATCGCGCGCGGGTACTCGTGCGCGGCCAGGCGCGTGCGCACGTGCGCCTGCAGCGCCTGGACGAGCGCGTCGTCGCCGACATGGCCGGGGTTCAGCACGACGAACGCCTTGACGATCTCGGTGCGGGTCGGGTCGGGCACGCCGACGACGGCCGCCATCCGCACCGCCGGGTGCGTGAGCAGGCAGTCCTCGATCGGCCCCGGGCCGATTCGGTAGCCGGCGCTCGTGATCACGTCGTCATCGCGGCCGACGAAGCGCACGAACCCGTCCGCGTCGATCGTGCCGGTGTCGCCGGTGAGCAGGTAGTCGCCCGCGAACTTGTCGCGCGTCGCGGCGGGATTGCGCCAGTATTCGATGAACATCACCGGGTCGGGGCGGCGCACCGCGATGCGCCCCTCGATGCCGGGCGGCAGCGGCGTGCCGTGCTCGTCGACGATCGCGACCGTATGGCCGGGCACGGCCTTGCCGATCGCACCGGGCTGCGCGTCGAACAGTGCGGCGCACGACGACAGCACCATGTTGCATTCGGTCTGTCCGTAGAACTCGTTGATCGTCACGCCGAGCGCGTCGCGTCCCCAGGCCGTCAGCTCGGTGCCGAGCGATTCTCCGCCGCTCGCGACCGATTTCAGCGCCAGCGTGTGGCGCTCGCGCGGCGCCGGCACCGTGCGCATCAGCTTCAGCGCGGTGGGCGGCAGGAACGCGTGGGTCACGCCGTGCCGCGCCATCAGCGCGAACGCGGCCTCGCCGTCGAACTTCTCGAAGCGGCGCGCGAGCACGGGCACGCCGTGATGCCATGACGGCAGCAGCACGTCGAGCAGGCCGCCGATCCAGGCCCAGTCGGCGGGCGTCCAGAACAGGCGCGCGTCGCGCGGGAAGCATTGCTGCGACATCTCGACGCCCGGCAGGTGGCCCAGCAGCACGCGATGGGCGTGCAGCGCGCCTTTCGGCTTGCCGGTCGTGCCGGACGTATAGATGATCACCGCAGGATCGTCGGCGGCGGTGTCAGCCGGCACGAAATCCGGCGATTCGGCTGCGAGGGCGGCGTCGTAGCGCAGCACGCCCGGCGCGTCGGGCACGTCGTCGCCGATGCAGTAGCACGTGCGCAGCGTCGGCAGTTGCGCGCGCAGCGGCGCGATCTTCGCATAGCCGGCCCCGTCGGTGACGAGCGCGGCGGCTTCGCTGTTCGCGAGCCGGTATTCGAGCGCGTCGGTGCCGAACAGCGTGAACAGCGGCACCGCGATCGCGCCGAGCTTGTACGCGGCGAGATGGGCAATCGCCGTTTCGGGGCCCTGCGCGAGGAAGATGGCGATCCGGTCGCCGCGTTGCAGGCCCGCACGCGCAAAGCTGTTCGCGAGCCGGTTAGAAGCATTCCTCAGGTCGTCGAATGTGATGCGCGACACGTCGCCTTGCGACGTTTCGTGGATCAGCGCGAGCCGTCCGCGCCCGTCGGCCCACTTGTCGCAGACGTCCACCGCGATGTTGTAGCGGGCCGGAACCGCCCACCGGAAGCGGGAGAGCAGGTCGTCGTAGCGTTCGGCGGCGGGCAGCATCGCGGGTCTCCTTGATGTCGATCGACGGATCCGGTCGATGGTTTACATCAACATTTCACGCGACCGAAACCACAATGGCGTGTGAGAGATAGGGAATGTTCGGACTCGTGCAACGGGTGCGACTCAGTGCACGATTCCGCAATGACGCATAAGATCACGACAAAACAGTGATGTGACCATGGATTTGCTTTTGATAGCTGCGGGGTTCAGCCTGTTCGGAATCGGGGCGCTGGTGGTGTTTGCCAGCCGCGTCGATCCGTTGTCCGGCCGTTTCACCGGCCGTCTGCGCAAGCGCTGACACAACCTTCCCGATTTCCTTCGCGACGACATGCGATGCATGCCGGCATCGCGTGTCGTCTTGTCGATGCCGGGCGCGTTCAGCGCGCCGGCAGGTAGCGTGCCGGATCGATCGAGCGGCCGCCGTAACGCAGCTCGAAATGCAGCGCGACGCGATCGGTGTCGCTGTTGCCCATCTCCGCGATCGTCTGCCCCTGCGTGACCGACTGACCTTCCTTCACGAGCAGCGCACGATTGTGTGCGTACGCCGTCAGGTAATCGGCGTTGTGCTTGAGGATGATCAGGTTGCCGTAGCCGCGCAATCCGTTACCCGCATAGACGACCGTGCCCGGCGCGGCGGCCAGCACCGGTGAGCCTGCGGCGTTCGCGATATCGATGCCCTTGGATTTCGAACCGTCGAACGTGCGCACCACGTTGCCGGCGGCCGGCCAGATCAGCGCGATGCTCGTGGCCGGCTTGACGGCCGATTCGACCGGCGCGGAAGGCGCAGGGCGACTGCGGCCCGCGCTGCCGGTGCCGGTGGTCGACGCGGTCGTGGTGCCGGGCGGCGGCGCGACGCGCAACACCTGGCCGACCTCGATCGCATCGGGGTTCGTGATCTGGTTCCA
Organism: Burkholderia sp. B21-005; assembly: GCF_020843965.1. Classification (NCBI taxonomy): domain Bacteria; kingdom Pseudomonadati; phylum Pseudomonadota; class Betaproteobacteria; order Burkholderiales; family Burkholderiaceae; genus Burkholderia; species Burkholderia sp. B21-005. Next base: position 1,320,155 of record NZ_CP086301.1, read on the forward strand.
GCGCACGACGTTCGCCATCGACGTGCGATTCTCGCGCGCGATCTTGTAGAGCGTGTCGCCGCGCTCGACGCGGTAGTAACCCGGGCCGACGGGCGCGGAGCCGCACGCGACGAGCAGTGCGGCGCAGGCGGCCGCAAAGAGTCGCTTCGTTGTTGTTCCGAACATTGAACCTCGCAAAACCCTGCCGCGCGACGCGGCAGGCAATACAAAACGTCAGATTTTAACGGGTTCGACCCGAGCGCCGCAGTTTCGCGCCCATCGAGCGCCGTTTCGGGCGCGCGATCGCATCAGCCCGCGAGCGGCAGCACGCGGATGCGCAGCGTGGCCGTTTCGGTCGCGCCCGGCGCGAGCATACGCAGCCCGAGACCGTTGTGGATCGCGTCCGGCAGGCCGAGCCACGGTTCGACGCAGTAGAAGTCCGATTCCGGCTTTTCGGTCCAGGTCGTGACCGCGTACCACGGGATCGAGCCCGGTACGTCGAGCGCGATCTCGATCGTGCGGCGGCGGCCCGGCATCACGATGCGCACCGGCGTGGACGGCGCGCCGTCGAGGCAGTGGAAGCGGTCGAGGATGTCCGGATCATCGAGCGTGTAATGCGCGTCGCCGCGTTCGGGCGCGCTGATAGAGCCGTCGGCGTTCTGTGCGCAGCGGCGCGTGGGCGGTAGCTCGAGCGTGGTTTGCGCGCGTTCGCCGTGCGGCAGCGCGAAATAGAAATGGTGGCCCGCGTAGTAGGGCAGCGGCGTGTCGCCGCGGTTCGTCGTGGTGAGCGCGACCTCCAGCGTGTGTGCGTCGGCGAGCCGATAGGTCGTGTCGAAGCGGAAATCGAACGGGTAGCTCGCGTGCAGCGCTTCGTCGCTTTCCAGCGTCATCGTGAGTGCGGCGCCGTCGGCCGACGGGTGTGCCGCGAACGGCAGGTCGCGCGCGAAACCGTGCATCGGCAGGTCGCGGACCACGCCGGCGGCATCGCGCCAGCGGCCCAGTTCGCCGTCGACACGATGGCGGCCGAGGAACGGGAACAGCAGCGGATTGCCGCCGCGCACGCGCGCGAGGTTGCTCCAGTCGGCCGTTTCCGGCCAGAAGATGATCGGCTCGCCGCCGACGTGCCACGACAGCAGGCGGCCGCCGAATTGCGGGGCGACCCGAACGAGCGACGGGCCGGCGTGAAGTTCGTGAATGTCGTGCTGCTGGAAGATCGGCATGGCGAATCGGTATGAACGGGGTGGGCGGGGTGCGCGATGGCGCGCTCCATTATCGGGCCGCGAGGCGGTCGGGGAAAACCCTTCTCGGGAAATCGCGAGTTTTTCAGATTGTCAGCTGTCGGGATAATGCCTCTAAACCGGTGAGGTTGCCGGGTCATGACACTTCGAGGAGCGGCCATGGATCTGGCAATGGCAATGGGAATCGCACTGTTCGGCATGTTCACCGGCAGCACGGTATTATTTTTCTACCAGCTCGGCCGCTGACGGCAATTTCTGCCGGAATCGAAAGGCCCGCCATGCAAATGGCGGGCTTTTTGCTTTCCGTACGCTTACAAATTGCAAGCGTTTGTGTGCATTGCCGCAATAACCTGCCAAATGCCTTGGCGCGGTAATCCTGGCTGGGCATAATCGGGGCGCGTTTTTTCGGACGCGCACTGCGTCGTCCGCTTTTTCACCCGATTGCTCATCACTAAAAGGACCGACGCGTGAGTCTCTGGTTTCTGGTATTCCTGAGCGTCCTGCAGGGCGTCACCGAACTTTTCCCCGTCAGCAGTCTCGGCCACACGCTGCTCGTGCCAGCGTTGTTCGGCATGCACATCGACAAGCATGCGCCGCAGTTGCTGCCGTTCCTCGTCGCGCTGCACCTCGGCACCGCACTCGCGCTGCTGTGGTATTTCCGCGCGCGCTGGGTCGCGCTGATCAGCGGCTTCTTCGCGCAGCTCGGCGGCCGCAAGAACGACGACGGGCACCTGATGTGGGCGCTCATCATCGGCACGATCCCGACCGGGATCGTCGGCCTGCTGCTCGAGAAGCGCCTCGAGCGCGTGTTCCATGATCTGCGCATCGTCGCGGTCGCGCTGATCATCAACGGCGTGCTGCTGTGGGTCGGCGACCGCATTCAGCGCAGCCGTGCGCACCAGGCGCCCGAGAAGATGACGTTCAAGCAGGCGTTCTTCGTCGGCCTCGCGCAGATCGGCGCGCTGATTCCGGGTTTCTCGCGCAGCGGGCTGACGATGATCGCCGGCAATGTAGCCGGGCTGACGGCGGAGAAGGCGGCGGAGTTTTCATTCCTGCTCGGCACGCCGATCATCTTCGCCGCGGGCGTGCTCGAGTTGCCGAAACTCTTTCATGCGCGCGACGAGCTCATGGACGCGCTGCTCGGTGGCGTGCTGACGGCGATTGCCGCTTATCTGAGCGTGCGGTTTCTGATGCGCTATTTCGAAGGGCGCGGTCGGCTGGCTTCGTTCGGCGTGTATTGCGTGATCGCCGGCGTGTTTTTCCTCGGCTGGTTCATGATGCATCCGCAGCCGGTTTGACGGTTGCGGCGCCGGTCGCGCGTGATATGGCGCGATGATCGGGTATAATTTCGGGCTCGGCATCATGCCGGGCCCGTTTCGTTTCGGGGCTTTGAGTTCGTGGTTGTTGGCTGTGCTCGAAGCTTCGCGCGTCAAATGCGGTCCGGGTTTTTGTGGCCGTGTCTTGTTCCCTCGACCGCCCTTAGCTCAGTTGGATAGAGCAACGGCCTTCTAAGCCGTAGGTCACACGTTCGAATCGTGTAGGGCGGGCCAGTCAGATCAATGAATTACGCCGTTTTGCTCGTGTTCGATTTTCTGTTTGAGCCACTTGTGTAGGCATTTTGTTGTAGCGTCGTGCCCGTGCTGGCAACGTTTTGCTCCGTGTTGGCTGCACACCGTTACACCAACTGCGCGGCCCTTGTCACAGCGACTTCGGGGATGCCTCTCGGTGGAGCTAGCGAACTCGAACGAGCGGCGCGGGAGGCTCAGGCCCATTCGCAAGCATTCGGACCGACGTTTCCGACATACAATCTTCAACGAAGGTATCCCGCCGAACTGGCGCAATCGCGCCGGCCTTCTCTTTGGGATCGAAGTAGACCAATCTCCAAATAACGTCGTCATCGAAGTCCAAGTAGAAATCCGCGTTAGCCTCGCTCCAATTCTTCAGAAACTGCCCGCGCGCTCACCAGTGCAAGGCATAAGCCAACGGGTCGGCTTGAACGAGGCCGCTCAGACCAAGTTTCTGCCCATGCTCACCGTCTAGCAACCATACATAAGTCCACGTGGATGGACCGACGGATTGGCGTGCGTCAGCAGACGCTATCGGTGACATGGAACCTGGTTGGCTACATCGATGAGATATAACGCAACGCCGCCCGGACCGAACGGATATTGCTCATGAAACACAGAATTCAGTACGCGATTTCTACTGCACTGCTTGCCTTGGCGAGCCATTGCTTTGCTGTTGATGCGATCGACGGCGACGCGGCGAATCTCCTGGCGTCGTATTCCGCTAATCCCGGGGCTGGCGGCCCCGTGGGCTACCATGACCTTATCATGGGGAACAGTTACCACATGTATTTCACATTTCGGAGCGATGTGCCGAGTGCAAGCTATCGTAGGTGGACCGAAGACAAGCTGCGCCGCGAATTTCTTCCCCAGCTAGATCGCTACGCCTGCTCGGACACGCTCACCGCGGCACCTGGCGATGACTTGGCTTGGCCGGAATATCGCCGGAAGGGCGGCAACGTGGTCGTGCATATCCGTAGCCTTGCCGATCTTGATTATTCGATGGACGTTTCATTTCCTGGCCACCAGGATTTGTGTCACTAATCGCTGACCAGCAGTCGTCTCTTTTTTTGGGAACTGTCTCGCATCCGCGGAGAGGCTGCCGAATGGGCACGCCAACAGAGACAGTACTCAGATGAAACGCTATGTAATCCTAACGGACGACAAGGCAACATCCGCCGGTACGGTACAGGCTAAGGCCACGCTCTGCAGTGGAGCAATGTCCACGTTGCACATGAGAAAGATGGCGTTGTGTGCCAGCCTGCCATTCGACCGGACCGCCGGGTCAGTGCGGCGACAACATGCTCGCCACGCAACGAGCCGTCGACTTCAATGAACAGGCATTCCCGCGTGTAGTCCACGATCGTGAGCGTAGCGATCACGCAATTCATCGATCAACATGCGCCGACGCAACGTCGCGATCAAACCAGCCGATCACACAGCACGCCAACCCAACGCAACGCCGCCTGATTTCACAGACCCTTCGCATGGTTCGTCCCTGCAGCAGTCCTGCCGAATTTCCGGCGAGGCCGTCGCACATCCATTCCCGGGAGAACATCATGCGATATCCGTTGCAGTACTCCGACGCACGCGCGTCTGCGCCGCATCCATCTGACCTCGAACCCGCCCCGCACGCACCGGCACAGCGGCCGGACATCGAGGAGGTGTGAGCCATGAGCAACGAAGCACTTGACCCGCTGCTGCGGCAGTTCGCGGAAAAGCGATTGGGGCGGCCACTCGAGCCGGGCGAAGAACAGGCACTGCTGGAGCGGCTGCCGAGCAGGCACGCCAACCAGCCGGCGCCAACCGCCGGCACGGCCGCCACGCAGGCGTACGCCGCGAACCCGCCGCAGCCACAGCCGCAACCGAAAACCCGGCACGAGGCGCGCGAGCAGATCAAGCATTTCCTGCAGCTCAACCAGCAAAAGGCGTACGAGAAGATGCGCGGCATCCTGCAGACGATCGACGCGCAGAACGAGACGACCCTCGGCATGCTGGCGTCGGAACAGCGGAAGGTGTCCGGCGTACTCGACGCGCACGAGCCGCCGGCCGACGCTCAGGCATCCGGCGCGGCCGACATCCAGGACAGCACGCGCGAGGCAATGGCGATGATCGGCGAACAGCTGACGGGCCTCATCCGGCAGGAAATCGATGCGTGCTTCCGGCAATACGTCGATTTGCTCGCCGTACGGCTCGACGCGATATACGACCGCCTCCAAAGCATCGGCGCCGGTCCGACCGAATTGGCCGGATCGACCGCGCCGGATGCCGCCGCCACCGCGGTCGTTCACGACACCCCTGGCCCAGCGTCCATGTAGTAGCACGCGGGTCATGCGGCTGAACGCGAAAGACGGCCGGCCCCGATGTGCGACTTCTCAACTACGTGAACCAAGGAGCAACAAATGACTGAAAAGTGTCAAGTGTGCCAGGTCAATCCCGCGATTACCGACGCGGTCACACAGGTCAACGTCAAGGTGGTCGCCGAAGCGCCGGCAATGGCGATGGGCTCGCTGTACCAGGCCCAAAGTCATTCGCTCAGCATCCTGTTCGAGAACGCGGTGCAACAGCAATCGCAGGCCGCGATCCAGTCGCAGACGTCGACGAACGTGGGGACGATGCAGCTCTACACGATCGGGCCGGAAAGCGCGGGCGCGGCCGCCACGGAAATCGGCTCGAACGGGATCATCTCGCTGCTGGCCGACGTGATCGCGATCGGCAAGGCGGTGGCCCGTCCGTAAGGCGCCGTCGCAACACCGTGGTTGAGCGGCGGCGCAAGCGATACGAACCGCCAATGCCGCCGCCGCGCCGCGGATCCGCAGCACGGCCGCCGCCATCAGCGCAGCGGTGCCGTGTGGGGTTCCGGAGCAACTGACAGAACTGACAGAACGGGCAGAGCCGATTCGATGCGGCGCCCAATCGCAAACCAGGAGAAACTCGATGGGAAACGAAAACGATCCGACCACCGGCGACCCGGCAGACGCCTGCGACTGCAAGACCTGCGCGGTCAATGCCGCGATCACCGACGCGGTCACGCAGACCAACGTCAAGGTGGTGGGCGAAGCGCCCGCGATGGCGACGGGCTCGCTGTACCAGGCCCAGAGCCATTCGCTCAGCGTGCTGTTCGAAAACGCCGTGCAACAGCAGTCGCAGTCCGCAGTGCAACTGCCGACGTCGACGAACGTGGGGACGATGCAGCTCTACACGCTCGGGCCGGCGAGCGCGGGCGCCGCCGCGACGGAAATCGGCTCGAGCGGCGTGCTTGCCGTGCTGGCTGACGTACTCGCGATCGGCAAGGCGCTCGCCTGACGCGCAACCCGGCGTTGACGCCTGGCGGCAGCCGCGGTGGCTGCCGCCAGGCACCCGACGTCGTGCCGACGCCCGCGAAGGCCGCCGCCCGCGCCGCATCGACGGCCGCGCGGCGCGCTTCGCCGACCGACCCACTCATGCTTTCGCCGTGACCGCGTCGACTGCGCCGCTGCGGCGAGCAACAACAGGAGTAACGACATGCCGGAACAGGCCTCCGCTGCGATTGCCGATGCAGTCACGCAAGCCAACGTCAAGGTGGTGGGCGAAGCGCCCGCCGTGGCCTTGGGCACGCTCATGCAGTCGAACAGCCATGCGTCCGCGATCCTGCTTCACAACGCGGTGCAGATGCAGGCGAACCAGGCGGCGTCCAACCTCGCCGCCACGACCGTCGGCATCATGCAGCTCTATGCCGGCTCGCCGGTGGCGGCGGCTGCCGCGGCACGATCGTCGAACGACAGCTTCGTGTCGCAACTGGCCGCCGTCGCGCAGTTGATGAACGCGATCGGTCACTGGCGCAGCTGATCTGCACCGCGCGCCGCGCAACTCGGCGCGCAACCTCCTCGCGCCGCGGCGCCGCATATTCGTGCGCGCCGCGGCATCAATTGGCGTCGGCGATATACCGGAGCCGCTCCGGTTTCTCGATCGTCACACCGTGTTCGTGAAGCCGGATCAGGCCGTCGCGCTGCATCTTCTGCAGCGTGCCGTTCAGTCGCGGACGGCTGACGTTGAGCATCGCGGCCAGGATGCTCTGGTTCTCCGGCAGCGGCACCTCGAGGTCGTTCCCTTGCATGCGATTCAACAGATGGCGCGCAAGCCTTGCTTCGAGCCGGTACAGGCACGCCGACTCGACGAAGTCGCTCAGCTGGTGGATGTGCAGGCACAGCTGCTCGTAGATGCGCTCCATGAAATCAGCGTTGGCCCGCAGCGGTGCGAAGTGCTGGCGATGCAGCAGCGAAATGCGGCAGTCGTGGCTCAACTGCGCGGTGAAGCTGCGCCGGTGCGCGCGAAGGAGGGTGCTTTCACCGATGAGTTCGCCCGGCACCGAATGCCCGAGAATGATTTCGCGTCCGCCGGGTTCGTGCAGTGTCTTGTACACGCGGCCGCGGTGTACGAAGGCGACGAAATCTTCCGGATCGCCCTTGAAGAACAACATTCGGTTGCCGTGCTCGGGCCAGGGCATGAGATGCCGTTCGACGTGAGCGAGCAGGCTTTCCGGAAGATCGGTGAGTACCGGTATGTTGCGCAGCGTTTGAGCGTTAGCAAGGGCAGGCATGTTTTCCGTGCGAGGTTATTTGACGATGCGGCCACCTAGCGGAAAACGCTGCTGCTGGTACTGCGTGAAAAAAATAATGAAGATACCGAAATAATCGACGAGCAGTCCGGACGTGACGGCACTCTGGCGGCAATGACGCTCGGGCGATCGACCTCGATAGCGGCGTGCCGGCGCGCGAACGCGTCGCGACGCTAGTCGTTCTTTTTTCATCGCAATGCCATTATTTACGCCCGGCGGAGTGCCTGATACGACGGAACGGGCTACGCCCGTGGGTCAAAAATTTCCATTCATAATAATCAAGAAAATTGACCAAAACGATTATCTCAATAACGGTGTTACGCGGGTAACAGCGCCGTTCTCGGCATCAAATCGATTCTGTGTTTTCCATAAAAACGGAGGGCACGGAATGACAACCTCGAACCCACACGCCGGCCCGCCGGCCGCGTCACAGGCGCAGCAGCTCGATCGTACGTGGCGTGAAATGCAGGGGAAATTGCGGCGGCGCGCGCGCCTCTTGTGCAAGGGGGATATTTACCGTGCCGACGAACTGCTTTCGGATACCGCACTCAAGGTTCACATTTACCTGCAGCGTTCGCCCGAGCGTGTTCGGAATCTGGCCGGCTTTCTCTTTCTGGCGCTGAATCACGCATTCCTCTCTGGCGCGCGTCAGCGCCAGCGGGAAAACGGCATGCTCGAATACGACTCGAGCTGGGACGACGATCACATCGCCGAGCTGGCGGGCCACGCACCGTCGATGGAGCAGCAATTGGTGCTCCGACAGCAACTGCTGCGTCTCGACCAGGCGCTGTCGATGCTCCCGCAGCAGCAGCAAATGCTGTTCACGCTGAAGTTCGAGGAGGACATGCCCTATCCGCATATCGCGGCGACGCTCGGCATCAATGAGCCGCTTGCCAGAAAGCGCGTCGAGTTGCTGCGCAAGAAATTGCGCGACGGACTCGCTTGAGCGCGTTCACGAATGCGGGGACGCAGCGTTCCTAACGGCATACGCGGTGTCGATGGCCTGCCGGCCCGCCCGTTCCTTCAACCGCATGCCGGAGCCGAGATTCGAGGAGGCCTCGTGGCAGACAAAGTCAATGAGCAGGTTACCGACGCACTGACGCAGACCAATGTGAACGTCGTGGCCGGATCCCCGGCCCAGGCGCTGGGCACGCTTTACCAGATGTTCAGCCAGGCCGTCGGCATCTCCGCACAGAACATGACGCAGCAGCAGGCGGCGCTGAACCAGATTTCGAACGCCGTCGTGTCGAAAGCGGTGGCGATGATCCTGTCCGTCGAAGCATCGCCGAAGGCGGCATCGGGCGGCGCTTCGGGCGGCACGCCGCATGTCGCGACGGGCGGGCCGCAGACGGGTTCCACGCATTAGCACGCGCTGACTCTCGGGATACCTGAACCATGAATATGAAAGGCCTTTTGGGCGGGCGCGGCGACGACGCGCCGCAGACGCCGCGCGATGTCGAAGACGCCGCAGCCGAAGCCACGACGCCAGCCGATGTCGCGCCGGCCGCCGCGGCGTCGAAGGTCGGCGCGCGCGCGTGGCCGGTTAACCGGCTGCGCAGGTTCACCGATGCGCTGAAGGCGCCGAACCAGATCGCGGGTGGGGCCGGGCCAGGCGGCTCCGCGTTGCAGACCGTGCAGGCGATCAACGCGGAAGCGGCGTCCTACGCGACGACGCAGATCGCCGTCGGTCCGAACATGTTGATCACGCAGGCGGGCGGCATGGTTGCACAGGCGGCGGCCAACTACTTCGAGGCGTCGACGTCGCTGGCGATCGCGGGCAAGAGCGTGCTGATGAAGGATCTCGCGCAGAAGACCATCGACGAGAACGTGTCCGGGATGGCGATGGATGCGATGGGCCTGCTGTTGACGGACCTGTTCGTCGCGACCGCGGCGCTCGTCGCGGGTGCCGCGGAAGCGATCGAAGGGGAGGCCGCGAGCGTCGCGCTCGACAAGATCGACGAGAGCCTGCAGAAGTATCAGGCGCTGTTGGACAAGAAGGGTGCGTAGTGCGAGGCGTTGCGGCGGAATTCCCTGACGAATCAGGACGAAGGCGAGCGGATTTCCAACCTGCCGATCCTCGGGCACAAGCGGAGAAACAATGAGTACACCGACAGATTAAGAAATCGACACCGCGTGCTGCGCCGGGATCGCCTGCACGCATGACGAGGGAGAAGCAACCCCCATCGGCCGCGACAGGCCGATCCATTGCCGAGTTGAAGACGAACGTCCCGGGCAATCATGCCCGTGAAAGCAGGTCGATTGACGTCGGTGTGCGCAGCGACAAAGAATCAATCGACGCGATCCGCCGGGCCGTCAGGCCGGATGCGGGAAGTGAGCAGCGGGACCGACGCACGTCCGTTTTCCCGAACACGTCGCGGCTCCGCCACCAGCAGTCCCATCGAGTCATGCGAGGAACCCATGCCCTACATCATTCAGAACGTACAAGGTCCCGCGCCGCTGTCGGTTGGCGAGCGCATCTGGGGAGATGCGACGGAAATCGATTTCGGCGCGATGACGAGCTGCATCGCGCTCGTCGAGCAGACGCCGGGCCAACCGGCGTTGGTACGCGGGATCCATCTGTCGATCGTCAGCTCAGACGGCACGCCGGTCTACGATCCGGCGTCGAACGTGGCCGGACAGGTCGGCGCGATCATGCAGCCGAATGGCAACCTGCGTGCGTGCCTCGGGCGCATCGACGTCTGGCAGGCCAGTGAGTCGCAACCGCTGCGGGATTTCTTCGCGGGGCTGATGCAGAGCCTCGACATGACGACCTGGGTTCCGTTGCCGGACGGCAACCTGCGGGTGCGGTTCAACGGCGGTGTGATCCAGTATCGGGAGGGCACCGGCGCGTGGATCGACGTGTAGGCGGCACGATCCGTTGAAGCCGGCACCCGCCACGCGAGTGGGCACCGGCTAATGCCATTCAGGTGATCGTAGCGAAAACGTCAGGAAACGACATCCGCGAGTCGCACGCTCACGTCTGCGTTCGTAAATCGAATATGCAGGTCATCGGTGTCCACTTCAGACCGGCTGGTGTCCACGGCGTGGGGGCCTGGAATGTCCACATCACGTCTTCCCAAGCACGAACCGTCGGATTTGCTTCCGCGGCTTTGGCCATGCGTTCGGCATCGAACACCGCGTCATCGGTGTCCATCACCATCGTCATGCGCGTGCCGAGGCGGAAAATTTCCATACCGCGTACCCCATGCTCGCGTAGATGCCGTAACACTTCGGGCCATACGGCACGGTGATGCTCCTCATAGCGAGCGATCAGATCCGGATCGTCTTTCAGATCCAGTGCGAGACAGTAACGCATGGTGACCTCATGTTGGAAAGCGCTCGGAGAGCGTGAGTCGTCGACTGCTCAGGATCACCTATCAACGGGTAACGAAATACGTGCCGCACGTTTGCCCGATCGTCGCGGAATGCCGGATAGTACGGTCACGGCCGCTTGTGATCCCGAATGCGGCACCGTCGCGTCGGGTGGCGCACATGCTGCGGCAAGGCGCCGTTGCAGGTCGATGATCGCGGGCAGTTGAAAGTCGTGGACATCGGGCACGGCGCCGCCTTGACGTCGACAGACCTGAGCCGCAATGTCCAGCGCGTGCGAGCGCATGTCGATCAGGAGCGAGAGCGCCTCATCGAGCAGATCTTGTTGCTGCGCCGATAGCCGCAATTCGCTTGTGCGATCGCGCGGCGCCGATTGGGGCGGGTTCATGTCCATGGGTGACGATTTCCGGAGATGAGTGGGAGCAGGGCGGGGTATCACATGATCGGGCCGCGCAGCCACGGCACGAACTCGCGGTCGCCCATGCCGTTCTGCTCGCTGCAGGTGCGTGCGCCCGAGGCGACGTCCAGCATCAACCGGAATAGCCGCGCCCCTGCCTGTCCGACGGAAAGCGAGCCGTCGACGATCGCGCCGCCATTGAAATCCATATCCGAGCGCATCCGCTCGAACAGTCCGGTGGTCGTTGCCAGCTTGATGGTGGGAACCGGCTTGGAGCCAAACACTGAGCCGCGCCCCGTCGTAAAGCACACCAGATTGGCGCCTCCGGCGATCTGTCCGGTTGCGGATACCGGGTCATAGCCGGGCGTGTCCATGAAGACCAGGCCCGATTCAGATACACGGTCGGCATAGTCATAGACGGCGTTGAGCGTGCTGCTGCCGCCTTTCGAAACCGCGCCCAGCGACTTTTCGAGAATGGTCGTGATGCCGCCGGCCTTGTTGCCGGGCGAAGGGTTGTTGTTCATATCGCCGCCCGATTCGCCCGCATACCGTTCCCACCAGCGCAGCTTGTCGAGGAGCCGCTCGGCTACGACGTTAGACGCGCGTGCGGTCAGCAAATGTTCGGCGCCGTAGATCTCCGGTGTCTCGGAAAGGATGGCGGTGCCACCGTGGCGAACGAGCAGATCAACGGCTGCCCCGAGCGCGGGATTCGCGGTGATCCCCGAGTAGCCGTCGGAGCCGCCGCATTGCAGGCCCACCTTCAGCCGCGCGGCGGGAACTTCGGTACGCCGCATGCGATCGGCCACCGTCAGCATTTCCCGCACAATCGCGATGCCGCGCGCCACGGTTTCGCGCACGCCGCCTTCATCCTGGACGACAAGAGTCCTGACCGGGGTAGCGTGCGTTGTGTCAACGGACGTTGCAAGGTCACCGACCTGGTTCACTTCGCAACCGAGGCCCACCAGCAGCACGGCCGCGAAGTTCGGATTGCACGCGTAGCCGGTCAGCGTGCGGCGAAGTACGGCGATGCCGTCTCCGGTTGCGGACATCCCGCAGCCGCTCTGGTGCGTGATCGCAACCACGCCGTCCACCCTTTCGAACGGGGCCATCGCGTCGCCCTTGAAGGCGTCCGCAATCGCATGACAGACGCTGGCGGAACAGTTGACGCTGGCGATTACCCCAATGTAGTTGCGTGTGCCAACCTGTCCGTCCGCGCGCACAAAACCCTGAAACGTTTCCAATCGGTCTGCTGGTGCGAGCGCGTGCCCGGCATCGACGTGCGCGGGACGATGCGCGTGATGCTCGGGCATGCCGACGTTGTGAACGTGAACATGCTCGCCCGGCGCAATATCATTCAGCGCGACACCGATCGTTTGCCGGTACTTGATCACCGGGCTGCCTCGCACGATGCGACAGGTCGCTATCTTGTGACCCGCCGGAATGGACGTCGTAACGGTGGTCGCCAGGCCACTCACTTCAATTGTCGTGCCGGCCCCGAGCGTTCTCAATGCCACCGCTACGTTGTCGTCGCCATGAAGCATGACGACCATCCGATCATTCATGATGCATTTGCCTTTTTGGTTGAGGATGTCACGCCATGCCGCGCGAGCGTATCGCGTAGCCGCGTCTGATCAGGCGTAACTCCGAGCGAATCGGCCAGTTCGATCAGCGGCAGAATCCGCCGCCGGACTTTTTCTACATGGTTGCCGGCAATGTCCGCGATGTGATGGTCGAGATACGGATTGAGAAACCGTTCGCGCACGTTTGCAACGTACTGACCTGCGCGAACGCGCATTCCGAGCGCATCGAAGACGGGCAAGACTTCCTCGCCCCAGACGGCCTCGATTCCCTCGCGCAGCGTCGTGTCGTTCATCGCGTCGAACACGGTCTGCGCGCTGCTGCGGCGCTGCACGAGCCACTGGTCGGCGAGCCAGGTATGCCCGACGTTCAGAAAGAACAGCTTGAGCCGCTCATGGCTGAGCAGGTCGTCGGTCACGACGATATGTTCGTGCGTGCACGGCAGCTCCATGCCCGGATGTCGTTCGATGGCCCAGAGCGCGTAGGGCTCGGCCACGGCGCCCACCGGTTCGATCGGTTCGGACACGATCCGGTCGACCAGTGAGTTGACCCAGATGCATCGTTGCGACAGGTACGTGACGAAGGGCGCGGGCAGCGCCCATTGTTCAGCGAGGCCGATGACCAGCGCGCGTAGCGTGTCGCCATTGCGTGCGACGAGTTCGCACGGAAAGATCGACACGCCCGCACCGGGCAGTGCGCGCCAACGTGCATGCAGCAGCGTGAGCAGCTTGGCGGGGAAGCTGTGCGGGACATGACTCTCCCGCGCGAGCAGGGCCGGCGAATCGCGCTCGTCGAGACGATAGCCGGCGTCGCCGGTGTTCGACACAATCACGCGAACGTCATGCGCCATCGCATGCCGGATCATCGCCCAGTCGCGATCGGCGATCCACGCGGCGCGCACGGCGCGGCAGTGGACGACCGTATCCACGATCGCACCGTGTTCCCTGCCGCGGATCTTCACCGGATAACTGCCTGACTGGGCCAAAGCGGCGATGCGCGCATGGCTTGCCGGGTTGTCGGTGGTCTGCACCATGCGGATCCCGCCGATCGCGTCGCCGCGCTCCAGCGCCTGGGATACGAACAGCGCGACATGGGCCTGGAGAAACCGGCTGGTGCCAAACTGAAGAATCGGTTCACTCATCTCGAACGGTTCCCGCGAATTCGGTCAGCACTCGACCAGCGCCTTGACGACGGTCTGCCCGGGCTCCATCAGTTTCGGGAACTCGACGGGTACGTCCGACAGGCTCATCCGATGCGTATTGAGCGCCTTGTCCGGAATGTGGCCGGCGCGCATCGCGTCGAGGACCGTCTCGAAGTCTTCGGCGGTGGCGTTGCGGCTGCCGAGCAGGGTCGCTTCGCGCTTGTGAAACTCCGGATCGGAGAACGTAATCTCGCCCGGGACAATCGAAATCAGCACGTACTTGCCGCCGTGGGCAATGAACTCGAAACCGCGATTCATGGCCTTGACGTTACCCGTCGCATCGAACACCACGTCGAAGAACTCGCCGTTGGTCATCGTCGACAATTCGTCGACGTCGTTCGGCCCGATCTGCACCGTCGAAACGGCGAAGTGCTCGCGGCAGAACGCAAGGCGATCGGCGCGTGTGTCCAGACAGGTGACGTGTGCGCCTCTCAGCTTGGCGAACAGCATCGCCGCCATGCCGATCGGCCCCGCACCCACCACGAGGATCCTTTGGCCTGCGGACACGGCAGCACGCCGCACCGCGTGCGCGCCGATGGCCAGGAATTCGATCATTGCCGCCTGGTCCAGCGTGACCCCTTCGGCCTTGTGCACGAACTGTGCGGGCACCGACAGATATTCGGTCAATGCGCCGTCACGATGCACGCCGAGCACCTTGATGTTGACGCAGCAGTTGGTCTTGCCCTGTCGGCACGCGATGCACTGTCCGCACGACAGGTAGGGCATCACGTAGACCGCGTCTCCAGGCGCGACATGCGCGCCGGGATCGGCCTCGGCCACGATGGCGGACAGTTCATGGCCCATGACGCGCGGATATTGCAGGTAGGGTTGATTGCCCGAATAGATGTGCATGTCGGTGCCGCAAATACCGACTCGCTGCACGCGCAACAATATCTCGCCATCGGCGCGGGAAGGCGGAGCGCGATCTTCGTGGCGCAGTACGCCGGGCGATTCGCAAATGATGCTGAGCATGGTGACGTCCTCGTTATTGAGCGTGTTGATCGCCGGACGGCTGATCGATTCTGTAGAAGTGGCATGCATTGCCGCCGAAAACGCGCGCACGGGCGTCGGCCCCGAGGAAGCGGTCGCAGCATTGTTCGCACCACGCGAGCCAGGCCCCGTAGTCACCAAAATGGCCGGCAAGCCGGGAGACGGGCCAGTCACTGCCCCAGATCAGCCGGGACGCGCCGAACCACTCGCAGACGGCGCGCACGTACGGCTCGACGCGGAGAAGATCGGGATGCGGGCCGGCCTCCGTCCACAGTCCGGAGAGCTTGCAGTGCACGTTCGGATGCGCGGCGAGTTCGCTCATCGCGACGTGCCACGCTTCACTTCGGCCCGATGCGATCGGCGGCTTGGCAGCGTGATCGATGACGATGCGCAGGCGAGGGTAGCGGCGCGCGAACGCGAGCAGCGCGGGCAGATGGCGTGGCGTGACGAGTGCGTCGAACGCGAGGTCGTGCGCGAGCATGGCGTCGATGGCCGGCTCGAGAACCGGATCGTCGATCCAGTCGTCATCGGCAAGATCCTGCAGCATCGGACGAATGCCACGGAATTTCGGCTCACGGGCGAGCGACTCGATATCGGCCGGCGCATCCGTCGATTTGAGGTCCACCCATCCGACGACAGCCGACACGAAGCTCGTCCGGGATGCAACGTCGAGCAGATAGCGCGTGTCTTCCTCAGTCGGTAGCGACTGGACAAGGACGGTCCGCTGCACACCGGACCGCGCAAGCAGCGGTTCGAGATCCTGCGGACTGAAGTCCCGATAGATGGCATCCAGCGTTTGCGGGGGCCAATAGCCGTCGCGACTGGCCATCTGCCAGAAGTGCTGATGAGCGTCGATCGGGAACATCATGCGCACACCTCCGGAACCGGCGCGGCTGCGGCGATCAGCCCATCGCGTTGCAACGCAGTCCAGAGTTCCGGCGGGAGCGGCGTGTCGAGCCAGGCGATGTTCTTCTGCAACTGCTCGATACTGCGCGCCCCGACCACGCAGGACACGACGGCGGGGTGCGCCAGCGGAAACTGAAGTGCGGCCGCGGCAAGCGGTACCCCGAAGTCGGTACATACATCGGCGAGACGCGCGACCTTTCGGACCACTTCGTCCGGCGCATCCGCATAGTTGAACTTGCCGTTTCCGACCAGCACGCCCGAGTTAAACACGCCTCCTGCGACGATCCGGACATCGTTGCGCATGCATCTATCGAGCAAGGGCGCCAGCCCCTCCTGTTCGAGCAGCGTGTAGCGACCCGCGAGGAGCACGACGTCGAGATCCGCTTCCTCCATCGCGTCGACGGCGACTTCCCACTCGTTGACGCCGAGTCCGATGGCGGACACGGCATGGGCATCACGCAACTCCGCGAGCGCCCGGAATCCGCCTCCGCGGGTCAGCTGTTCCCAGTAGTGGGCATGCCGATCGCCGTGCGTGGCGGCGCCGATGTCGTGAACATAGAGGATGTCGATCGTCCGCATGCCGAGACGTTGCTGACTATCCTCGTACGAACGCATGATGCCGTCGAACGTGTAGTCGAAGTGAGGCCGGAAGGGCAACGGCTCCGCCCAACCGTCGTCGCCGGCCAGAACCGTATCGTCGGGCCGCATGAGGCGCCCGACCTTGGTGCTCAGTACATAGCGGTCGCGCGCCCGCGCCTGCAGCGATTGTCCGACGCGCCGCTCCGACAGCGTATAGCCGTAGAACGGCGCGGTGTCGAAATAGCGGATGCCGGCATCCCACGCCCAGTCGACGAGCGCATGGGCCTCGGCGGTCGACATTGACTTGTAGAGGCCGCCCAGTTGCGAGCAACCGAAGCCCAGTGTGCTCATGACCAATCCGCTACGGGGTAGCGCGTGCGTTGCAATGGCTTTCATGGCGTGTGTCTGAATGGAGGAGGTGCCGACGGGCGGCCCGGCAGAGAGCCGCCGCGACGGCGCGTTCGTCAGTACAGGACGTTCTTCGCTGCGGGCGAGTCGAGATTCTGCTTTTCGACCATCAGCACGCCTGTGTCCACCTGCTTGGACACCGGCTTGCGCTCGACCACGTTGACGAGGGTCTCGATGCCCTTGTAGCCCATCTGATACGAGCTCTGAACGGCGATGGCCTGAATCGTGCCGTCTCGAACAAATCCTTGGAGGTCCTGATTGCCGTCGAAGCCGATCGCCACGACCTTGCCGCCTTTGCCCGACTGCTGCAGCGCGCGTCCCATCCCTACGGCGGTCGGTTCGTTGGCGCCGAAAATGCCCTTGAGGTCGGGGTTCGCCGACAGGACGTCGGTCGTCTGATTCAGCGCATTCGCCATCTGCGACTGCGAATAGAACGGCCCCACCACCTGCAGCTTCGAATGCGCGGCGATGTACTTGCGGAATCCGCCGACGCGGCCGACTTCCGAACCGGCACCCGGCACGTACGACATGACCGCGACCTTGCCGGTCTGCCCGACCCGGTCGATCATCGCCTTCGCGCAGAGCTCACCGGCTTTCGCGTTGTCGGTCGACAGGAACGACTGGTAGTACTGCTTGCCGGCATCGGATACGGTCGAGTCGATCAACACCACCGGAATATGCGCTTCCCATGCTTTCTTCATGGCCGGCACGAGTGCATCCGGATCGGACGGCGCGAGGACGATGCCGGCGACATGCCGGTTCACCGCGTTCTCGACCATGTTGACTTCGTCGGCGATCGCCGATTCCGCGGCGGGGCCCTGGAATGTCATCGTGTATCCCTTCGCATTGGCCATGGCGGCGGTGGCGCCTTTCTGCACGTTCTGCCAGTAGTTGGAATTGGCCGTCTTCACGATCACGGCAATTTCGCCTCCGGCGGCCTGCGCATGCGCGCCGAACATCGCGCACAAGATTGCCGCCGCTGCCAGTACGGATAGTTTTTTCATGTCTCGCTCCTTGTTGGTGGTTGGAACTTCGTCTTGTGATTACAACTTCCGGTTGCGGAGTTGGTCGATCCACACGGTGCCGAGAATGACGACGCCGATGATGATCTGCTGGATGAAGCTCGACACGCCGTTCATGTTCAGGCCGTTGCGCAGCACGCCGATCACGAATGCGCCGATGGCGGTGCCGGAGATCGTGCCGACGCCGCCCATCAGCGACGTGCCGCCAATCACGGCGCTGGCGATGGCGTCGAGTTCGTACATCACGCCTTCGTTCGGCTGGGCCGTGACGAGACGCGACATCAGTACGCAGCCCGTGGCGCCGGCGAGCAATCCGGACAGGACGTAGGTAAACAGCTTGACGCCTTGCACGTTCACGCCGGACAGACGTGCCGCTTCCGCGTTCGATCCGACCGCGTAGATGTGGCGGCCCAGTGACGTTCGCGACAGCAGCACCGAGACCGCCACGAACAGGGCCACCATGATGACGACCGGGTACGGAATGCCGGGAAAGATCGTGTCGGGAAAGCCGTCGGCCCCGATGTGCGAGATCTTGAAGAGGGCGCCGTTGCCGAGTTCGCCGAACGCGTCGCCGAGCCCCGACACGGGTCGGGCGCCGGTGATCTGCAACGCGAGCCCGCGGGCGACCAGCATCATCCCGAGGGTGGCGATGAACGGCGGCAGCCCCATGTGCGTGACGCAGATCCCGTTGACCCAACCGCATGCAGCGCCGACCAGCATGCCGCCCAGCATCGCGACGGGGACCGGAATGCCGGCCTTGACGAGCAGCGCGGCGGCGACGCCAGCCAGCGCCAGGACCGATCCGACCGACAGATCGATGCCGCCCGTAATGATGACGCACGTCGCGGCCACGCCGAGATACGCGATCGACGTCACCTGAAGCGAGACGGTCATCAAGTTGCCGACGGAGAAGAATGCGGCGCTGGTCAGCGAAAACGCGACGATCAGCACGACCAGGCTGCCCAGCGCGGCAAATTTCTGGATCAGGTCGCGGCGTCGCTGCCGGGCCTGTTTATCGATGGCCGGCGTGCGGCCCGATGTGATGTCAAGCATGACTTCTTCCTGATGCATGATGCAAGATCTCCTCCTGATTGGTCTTTCCGGTTTCAAGAACCGCGGTGATACGTCCTTCGTGAAACACGGCAATGCGATCGGTCATGCCGAGCAACTCGGGCAGTTCCGAACTGATCAGGACGACACCGACGCCGTCCGCCGCGAGGCGGTCCATCAGCCCGTAAATCGCGTATTTCGCGCCGACGTCGATGCCGCGCGTCGGCTCGTCGAAAAAGAGGATGCGCGAGCCGCGGTATAGCCATTTGCTGATGACGATCTTTTGCTGGTTCCCGCCGGACAGGTTCCGCGCGATCTGTGCGACCGTCGGTGTGCGGATGCCCAGTTCGCGCACGTAACGCTCGGCGATAGCCGTTTCCTCGGCGAAACGCAGGAAGCCGCGTGACGAGATCGCCGCGACGTTGGCCAGCGTGATGTTTGCGGCGACCGGCATCGCCAGCGCGAGGCCGTCCTTTTTCCGGTCTTCGGACAGGTAGGCAATCCCGTGACGAATGGCTTCGCGCGGGGAGCCGATCGCGACAGGCGTATCGCCCAGCAGGATGGAGCCGGCATCGGGCCGCTCCGCGCCGAAGATCGCGCGGGCGACTTCGGTGCGTCCCGCGCCCATCAGGCCTGCGAAGCCGAGAATTTCGCCCTTGCGGAGTTCGAACGACACGGGGCCGAACGTGCCGGTTCGTTGCAGGTCGCGTACCTTCAGCAGCACGTGATCGGTGGGCGTGGATCGACGCGGCGGGTAGGCATCGTCGAGTGGACGGCCCACCATGCGGGCGACGATCTCGTTCACCGACGTCGATGCAAAATCGCTCGTGGCAATGTGGCGACCATCACGCAGCACCGTGACGCGATCCACGATTTCGGCCATCTCGTCGAGTCGATGCGAGATGTAAAGGATGGCGACGCCTTCGCTGCGAAGCTCCTTGATGATGCGAAACAGCTGGACCGTTTCCGATTCGGTCAGCGACGAGGTGGGTTCATCCATGATGAGCACGCGCGCGTCGAGTGACAGCGCCTTCGCAATTTCCACCATCTGCTGCTGCGCAATCGAGAGCGCGCCGACCAGCGTCGTAGGCGACACGTTCAAGCCGATTCGTTGCAGACACAACTGCGCGGCGTGGTTCAGCGTGCGGTAGTCGACGAACGGGCCGCGCTTGGGCTCGCGCGCCAGGTAGATGTTCTCCGCCACCGACAAGTGGGGCACCAGGTTCAGCTCCTGATGAATGATCGCGATGCCTGCGGCTTGTGCGTCGGTGGCGGACGAAAACTGCACGGGCGCCCCGTCGTAGAGGACGACGCCGTCGTCCGCGCGGTATTGCCCGCTGATGATTTTCATCAGCGTCGACTTGCCCGCGCCGTTCTCGCCGCAGACGGCGTGGACTTCTCCGGCCCGGAGATCCAGATCGATGCCGTCGAGCGCCACGACGCCGGGGAAACGCTTGCCCACGCCCTGCAGCTGCAGGATGGTTCGAGCAGTCGGCCCGCCGCGCGAAAGGGGTGGCGATTGCCGCAAGTCGGCAGGGGTCATGCGTGTCTCCGTAGGTCACTGGCGCAGTCGTCGAGCGGCAACTGGCCAGTCCAGTTGCAATGAATTCGAATGTGTGGCGCTCATCTGGTCAAGCCAATTGTGATTATGTTGAAGTGACCATACCAATGGTGTTAACCCTCATTTCGGGTAGATCCCATGCTGGTAGGGGGTTTCGTGGCCATGGTAGACTCCGCGTGAACGCGAAGCTCCGGCCATCTCGGTCGACCATTTTTCGGATCATGAAGCAGACAGAACCCAAGCGGCTTTACCAATCCGTGGCCGCGCAAATCCTCGCATTGATCCGTCAGGGCGGCATTCCCGCCGGTGGGCGACTGCCGCCCGAGCGAGAGCTCGCGACGACGCTCGGGGTCTCGCGCCCGTCGTTGCGCGAAGCGTTGATCGCCCTCGAAATCGGCGGGCAGATCGAGATACGTCTGGGCTCCGGGGTCTACGTTCGCGATCCTGGCGAGAGCGACGGTGGCGGGGTGCCCGCGTTGGGAGAGAGC
This sequence comes from Burkholderia sp. B21-005, assembly GCF_020843965.1. Taxonomy (NCBI): domain Bacteria; kingdom Pseudomonadati; phylum Pseudomonadota; class Betaproteobacteria; order Burkholderiales; family Burkholderiaceae; genus Burkholderia; species Burkholderia sp. B21-005. Next base: position 1,341,044 of record NZ_CP086301.1, read on the forward strand.
CCATCGGAGCTGATGCAGGCACGCGGTGCCATAGAGGGTTCGGTGATCGTGCTGGCCACGGCGCGATTCTCGGCGGCTACGCTGGACCGATTGCGTCGCACGGTCGAGCGCATGAAGCGGCTCGCCGTCGCGGGAAAATCGCCCGTCGATGCGGACCGGCAGTTTCATATGCTCATTGCGGAGGTGGCAGGCAACTCCGTGTTGAGCCGCTTCGTGGGCGAGTTGTTCGATAGCCGACACGATCCGATTGCCGCCGCGATTCGCGGACATTCGGAAAGCCCGGAAACGTGGGCCGCCGCGGTGCGGGAGCACGAGCAGATCCTGAAGGCGTTGCAAGCGGGCGATCCGATCGCGGCGCAAACCGCGATGCGCGCCCATCTTCAAGCGTCGGAGGAGCGCTGGATCGGCGGCGCATTGCAGCACGGGATGGCGCCCTGACGGCGCCGATACCGGTCCCGCGAAATCCCTGACGCCCGGCCCACGCAGGCATGCGCGACATGCCGATACGCGTGCATCCATCTCGCGTTCGGCAGTTTCGCGGAATTCCCCTGTCGCCCCCGCAAACCGCCCCGTTCTGACGACAAACCGCAATTCGTCTGATAATACGCACGGCGATCCCACGCGAACGAGCAGTCGCGCGAATCCCGCCGAACCGTTGCACAGGCAACCAGGCGGCAGCATCGCCCCGATTGCGTCGTCACCCGCCGCAATCCGGAAACGAAACGGCGTCAGGCCCACCTGGTCGTTCGGAATGTGCCCAGCGCCGTTCAAATCCCCACACGACGCCCGCGCGACGCGGCGTCGCAACCAGGAGGTGAACGATGATCACGCTGACCGTCAACGGTGGCGAACGGCATTTCGATGGCAATCCCGACATGCCCTTGCTCTGGTATCTGCGCGATGTCCTTGGCCACACGGGCACCAAGTTCGGCTGCGGGATGGCGCTGTGCGGCGCATGCACCGTGCATCTCGACGGCGTCGCGATCCGGTCGTGCATCACCCCCGTTGCGGCCGCCGCGGGCAAGAAGGTGACGACGATCGAGGGCCTGTCGACGGACGTGAACCATCCGCTGCAGCAAGCCTGGCAGGAACTGAACGTCGCGCAATGCGGCTACTGTCAGTCCGGGCAGATCATGCAGGCCGCGTCGCTGCTGAAGACGAATCCCCATCCGAGCGACGCCGACATCGACGACGCGATGTCCGGCAACATCTGCCGCTGCGGTACCTATACGCGCATTCGCGCGGCGATCCGGCTGGCGGTGCGCCGCGGAGGTGCCGCATGAACGCGCCGGAACTCTCCGTCCACAATGAAAGCCGCCGCGCATTGCTGCTCGGCTTCGCATCCGGCGGACTGCTGCTCGCGTTCGGCGTGCCGTCGCTTGCGCGCGCGGCCACGCCCGCGCAGCCGCCGGTCAGCCCGAATCCGCAGTACGGCGGCGCGGGCATGCCGCACGGCTTGCGTGACGATCCGCACCTGTTCGTCGCGATCGCGCCCGACGGCACGGTGACGGTGACCTGCATTCGCTCGGAGATGGGACAAGGCGTGCGCACGAGCGTCGCGCTCGTGGTCGCCGACGAGCTGGGCGCGGACTGGGCACGCGTGAAGGTCGCGCAGGCCGTCGGCGACGAGCCGCGCTACGGCAACCAGAACACCGACGGTTCGCGCAGTCTGCGCCAGAGTTTCGCGGCGCTGCGCCGCGCGGGGGCGGCCGCGCGCACGATGCTCGAGCAGGCCGCGGCGGCGACTTGGGGCGTCGACGTGCGTCAAGTGAAGGCGACGGTGCACGAGGTCGTCGATACGAAAACCGGGCGCAAGCTCGGCTTCGGCGAACTGGCCGCGAAGGCGGCCGCGCTGCCCGTACCCGATACGAAGAGCGTGGCATTGAAGGCGCCGGCCGAGTTCCGCTATATCGGCAAGGGCGAAACGGCATTGATCGACGGACGCGACATCGTCGGCGGCCGCGCGCACTACGGGATCGACACGCGGCTCGACGGCATGCTGTATGCGGTCGTCGCGCGTCCGCCGGCCTATGGTGATACGGTCGCGTCGTTCGACGCGTCCGCCGCGGAAAAGCTGCCGGGTGTCGTCAAGGTCGTGCAGCTCGCGTCGACGCCGCTGCCGTCCGGGTTCCAGCCGCTCGGCGGCGTGGCCGTGATCGCACGCGACACGTGGACGGCCATCCAGGCGCGCGCCCGACTGAAGATCGACTGGAAGCACGGGCCGCACGCAGGCTACGATTCGGCGGCCTACCGCAAGACGCTCGAAGCGGCGGCCGCGCAGCCGGGCGACGTGATCCGCGACGACGGCGATACGGCCGCGGCGCTCGCGGGCGCCGCGAAGCGGGTGCGTGCGACGTACTACATTCCGCATCTCGCGCACGCGACGATGGAGCCGCCCGCGGCCGTCGCGCGCGTGGCCGACGGCCGCTGCGAAGTCTGGACCTGCACGCAGGCGCCGCAGACCACGCGCGACGAAATCGCGAAGGCGCTCGCGCTGCCGAGCGAGCGCGTCACGGTCAACGTGACGCTGCTCGGCGGCGGCTTCGGCCGCAAGTCGAAACCGGACTACGTGGTGGAGGCCGCGCTGCTGTCGAAAGCGGTGGGGGCGCCCGTCAAGCTGACGTTCACGCGCGAGGACGACATCGCGCACGACTATTTCCACGCGGTGTCGCTGGAAGCGTTCGACGGCGGCCTCGATGCGGCGGGGAAGGTGGTCGCGTGGCAGCATCGCACGGTCGCGCCGTCGATCCAGTCGACCTTCAGGGCCGGCGTCGTGCACGAGCAGCCGGGCGAGCTCGCGCAAGGTATCGCTGATCTTCCATTCGCAGTCCCGAACGTACGGATCGAGAACCCGGCCGCGCAAGCGCACACGCGGATCGGCTGGTTCCGTTCGGTGTACAACATTCCGCACGCGTTCGGGATCCAGAGCTTCGTGTCGGAACTCGCGCACGCGGCGGGCCGCGACCCGAAGGATTTCCTGCTCGACCTGATCGGGCCGGCGCGGCGTTTCGAGCCGCACATCACGGTGAAGAACGTGAACTACGGCGAGGATCCGGCGTTGTATCCGGTCGATACCGGACGGCTGCGGCGCGTGATCGAGACGGTCGCGCGCGAAGCCGGCTGGGGCCGCAAGCTGCCGAAGGGGCACGGGCTGGGGATCGCCGCGCATCGCAGCTTCGTGTCGTACACGGCGGTCGTGTGCGAAGTGCAGGTGGCCGCGGACGGCGCGATTTCGGTGCCGCGCGTCGACATCGCGATCGACTGCGGGCCGCAGGTCAACCCGGAGCGCGTGCGTTCGCAGCTCGAAGGCGCGGTGGTGATGGGGCTCGGCATCGCGCTGCACGGCGAGATCACGTTCAAGGACGGGCAACCGGAGCAGAGCAATTTCAACGGCTTCCAGGTGCTCCGGATGAACGAGGCGCCGCGTGAAATCCGCGTGCATCTGGTCGCGCCGGACGACTATGCGACACCGCTCGGCGGCGTGGGCGAGCCGGGCCTGCCGCCGGTCGCGCCGGCGCTGACCAACGCGATCTTCGCGGCAACCGGCACGCGGATTCGCAGCCTGCCCGTCGCGGATCAGCTCGCGAAGCAAAAGGCGGGTTGATACGCTGCCGCGCGCCTGCCATGGGCAGGGTGCGGCTCGCGCACGGGTTTGCGGCGCCCCCGGCGCCGCGCATCGATCGAATGCCTGCGCTCGCCGGACGGCGGCGCGAGGCCGGAGCATTGTTGTTTGCGAACGACCGTGCTAAATTCTCCGCCAGCACTTGCAGTCACCGACCCAATCATCCGGTTCCGGCAACCGGCGCCCACGGGCGCGCCGGCGCGCCGCCCGACCGCGAAGCATGGGACCAGAGTAAGCGCTAAAGCACTAACTCTGGTCGACCGCAAAGCATGGGACCAGAGTAAGCGCTAAAGCGCTAACTCTGGTCGACCGCAAAGCATGGGACCAGAGTAAGCGCTAAAGCGCTAACTCTGGTCGACAGGAGACAGACGTGATGGAGCATGCATCGATCGAGCACCCGCGGATCGACCGGGCCGCGCACGGCCGGGCCGCGCACGGCCGGGCCGCGCACGGCCGGACCGCGCGCGAGCGGCCGTCGACGATGGGGAAAACGCAGGCCACGCGGAGGGTGTCACGATGAGCCTGCTGATGTCGCGACGCGATCTCGCGTTCCTGCTGTACGACTGGCTCGATGCCGACACGCTCGGCGCGCTGCCGCGCTATGCGGAGCACAGCCGCGAGACCTTCGATGCGGTGCTCGATACCAGCGAGCGGATCGCCGCCGACCTGTTCGCGCCGCATGCGGCGCGCGGCGATCGCGAGGAGCCGCGGTTCGACGGCGAGCGCGTGACGCTGATCCCCGAAGTCGAGCCGGCCGTGCGCGCCTTCGCGGCTGCCGGCCTGATCGCCGCGGGCCAGGACGAAGCGTTCGGCGGGATGCGGTTGCCGAAGCTCGTCGAAGCCGCATCGTTCCTGTTCTTCCAGGCCGCGAACATCGCGACCGCCGCGTATCCGTTCCTCACGGTCGCGAACGCCAACCTGCTGCTCGCGCACGGCAGCCCCGCGCAGATCGACGCGTTCGCGCGTCCCGAGCTGGAAGGGCGATTCTTCGGCACGATGTGCCTGTCGGAGCCGCAGGCCGGCTCGTCGCTGTCCGATATCGTCACGCGCGCCGATTTCGAGTGTGCGTCGCCGCTCGGCCCGCGCTATCGGATCACCGGCAACAAGATGTGGATCTCCGGCGGCGAGCACGAGCTGGCGGAGAACATCGTCCATCTCGTGCTCGCGAAGATTCCCGACGAACAGGGCCGGCTTCTGCCTGGCACGCGCGGCATCTCGCTGTTCATCGTCCCGAAGTACCTGCCGACCGACGACGGCGCCGCGCGCGGCGAGCACAACGACGTGGTGCTGGCCGGCCTGAATCACAAGATGGGCTATCGCGGCACGACCAACTGCCTGCTGAACTTCGGCGAAGGCACGCGCCATCGTCCGCAGGGTCGCGCCGGCGCGATCGGCTATCTGGTCGGCGAACCGAATCACGGCCTCGCCTACATGTTCCACATGATGAACGAGGCGCGCATTGGCGTCGGCGCGGGCGCGGTGGCGCTCGGCTACACCGGTTACCTGCACGCGCTCGACTACGCGCGCAACCGGCCGCAGGGGCGTCCGCTTGGACCAGCCGGCAAGGACGCGGCCGCGCCGCAGGCGCCGATCGTCGCGCATCCGGACGTGCGGCGCATGCTGCTCGCGCAGAAGGCGTACGTCGAAGGCGGGCTCGCGCTGATCCTGTATTGCGCGCGGCTCGTCGACGAAGCGCGCGCGCATGGCGATGCGGCGGTGCGCGCCGAGGCCGCTCAACTGCTGGACATCCTGACGCCGATCGCGAAAAGCTGGCCGTCGCAGTGGTGCCTCGCGGCCAACGATCTCGCGATCCAGGTGCATGGCGGCTACGGCTATACGCGCGACTATCCGGTCGAGCGACTGTATCGCGACAACCGCCTGAACCCGATCCACGAAGGCACGCACGGCATCCAGGCGCTCGACCTGCTGGGCCGCAAGGTCGGCCAGGACGACGGTGCGCTGCTGCGCACGCTCGATGCGCGTATCGGCGCGACGCTCCAGCGCGCACGGGCCGCGGACGGCGACGCGCGCTCGCATGCCGACGCGCTCGCGCAGCGCTGGGCGCGGCTCGTCGAGGTCACGCGCGCGCTGGCCGAGCTTGACGATCCGCAGGTCCGGCTCGCGAATGCGAGCGTCTACCTGGAGGCGTTCGGCCATCTGGTCGTCGCGTGGCTGTGGCTCGACGTGACGCTTGCCGCGCACGGGCATGACGGCGATTTCCACGACGGCAAGCGTGCCGCCGCGCGTTACTTCTTTCGCTGGGAGCTGCCGAAGGTGGATGCGCAGCTCGATCTGCTGGCGAGCGTCGATACGACGACGCTCGAGATGCGCGACGCGTGGTTCTGAGCGTCGCGATGCACGGATGACGGTGCCGCGGTGCAGGCCGGTGTGCCTGCGCCGCGCGCCGCTCGCGCGGGCGTGTCCCGCTGCCGTATCGATGCGCGGCGACGTCGCGCAAGGAGAGAGGAAAGCATGAAAGCCCTGATGTGTACCGCATTCGGCCCGATCGACCGCTTGCGTATCGAGGACGTCGCGATTCCCGAACCGGCCGCGGGCCAGGTGCGGATTCGCGTGAAGGCGGCATCGCTCAATTTCCCCGATGCGCTGATCGTCCAGGGACTGTATCAGGTGAAGCCGGCGCTGCCGTTCTCGCCCGGTGCGGAATTCGCCGGCGTGATCGACGCGGTCGGCGACGGCGTGAGCGCATGGCAGCCGGGCGACGAGGTGGTCGCGTTCACCGGTCACGGCGGCTTCGCCGAGCAGTGCGTGGCCGACGTGCACCAGATCGCGGCGCTGCCGCCGGGGATGACGTTCGAGCAGGGCGCGGCGCTGGTGCTGGCCTACGGAACGTCGCTGCATGCGCTGCAGCAGCGCGCGCGTCTGCAGCAGGGCGAGACGCTGCTGGTGCTGGGTGCGGCGGGCGGCGTCGGGCTGGCGGCGATCGAGATCGCGAAGGCGCTGGGCGCGCGCGTGATTGCGGCCGCGTCGAGCGCGGACAAGCTCGCGCTGTGCCGCGAAGCCGGCGCCGACGACACGATCGACTATGCGACCGAGGACCTGCGGCGCCGCGTCGACGAATTGACCGGCGGCCGCGGCGCGGACGTCGTCTACGATCCGGTCGGCGGCGCGTACAGCGAGGCGGCGCTGCGCGCGACCGCGTGGCGCGGCCGGTTCCTCGTGGTCGGTTTCGCGGCCGGCGAGATTCCGAAGATCGCGCTGAACCTGGCGCTGCTCAAGGAGCGCGATATTCTCGGCGTGTTCTGGGGCGACGCGGTGCGGCGCGATCCCGCGCAGCACGCGGCGAACATGCGCCAGCTTGCGCAATGGTTCGCGGCCGGCAAGGTACGGCCGGCCATCACCGAACGCGTGCCGCTGTCGGCTGCGGCCGACGCGATCGCGCGCATGGCGAACCGGCAGGTCAAGGGCAAGGTCGTGATCCTGCCGGACGCGTGATCACGCTGACACCGGACCAAGCGGCGGCGGCCCGATCGGGCGCCGCGTTGGCCGCCGAGGTGTCCGTGCATCGCTGCACGTGAGCGCGCCGCGCGAACGGCGACGGCTCGTTCGTCATGTCGATTCCGGTTGGGCCATCCTGCTCTCGACCTGACAAATTCCTGACGATCAAGTTGATATATTGTATCATCTGACGTATTTGCCGCGGGCCGGCCCGGTTTGCCGGGCACGGCCGCCTGCGGCCAAGCCACGCGAAGATCGATACGAATTGACGAAGACCAGGAACACGGCCGTGCGCCGCGCGCGACGCGATTGCGCATCGGAACGCAACGACGGGGGGCGGCGTGCACGCGCCGCGCATGGGTGCACGACGCTGCCGGGTTGCGTGATGGCGAGCTCCGGCGCGCTTGCCGCGGAAGGCTGCCCGTGATGCACAGGCTCGATATCGAGCGCGTGAGCTGGTCGCCCGGTGGCGCGCTCGCCGTGCTCGACGCCGTGACGCTCACCGTCGCCGCAGGCGAGTTCGTCGGGCTCGTCGGCCCGAACGGCAGCGGCAAGACGAGCCTGCTGCGCTGCGTGTTCCGTTATGCGCGGCCCGACGCGGGCCGCATCGCGCTCGATGCGCAGGACGTATGGCGAATGCGGCCGCGCTCGCTCGCACAGCGCGTCGCTGTACTCCAGCAGGAGACGCCCGACGACTTCGGGCTGACGGTCGACGAACTGGTCGGTATGGGACGCACGCCGCACCAGCGCGCGTTCGAGGGCGAGCGCGCCGACGATCGCCGGATCGTCGAAGCCGCGTTGCGAGACGTCGACCTCATCGAGCGCCGCGCGCAACGTTTCGCGTCGCTGTCGGGTGGAGAAAAGCAGCGCGCGTTGCTGGCGCGCGCGCTTGTTCAGCAGCCCGAACTGCTGCTCCTCGACGAGCCGACCAACCACCTCGATCTCCGTCACCAGCTCGAACTGCTCGCGCGCGTGCGGCGCCTCGGCATCGCCACGCTCGCGACGATTCACGATCTCAATCTCGCGGCCGCGTACTGCGACCGGCTTCACGTGCTCGCGCACGGGCGCGTCGTCGCGTCCGGCTCGCCGTCCGACGTGCTGACCGATGCACTGCTGCGCGATGTGTTCGGCGTCGCCGCGCTCGTCGATCGCCATCCGGTCACAGGTCGGCCGCGCATCACGCCGCTTCATTCGGAATGACCATCATGCCGTTTTCCGTTTCATGCCGCAGATCGCGGCGTTCCTCGCATTCCCGCCCGCATTCCCGCCTGCTTTCTCGCTCGCTTGTCGCGGCCGTCGTATTCGGCTGCGCGGCCGCTCATGCCGGCGCGTATCCCGTCACCGTGCGCAGCTGCGATCGCGACGTGACGTTCGAGCGCGCGCCGACGCGCGCGGTGAGCAACGACGTGAACCTGACCGAGATGATGCTCGTGCTCGGATTGAAGGACCGGCTCGTCGGCTATACCGGTATCGGCGGCTGGAAGACCGGTACCGCGCGCGTGCACGACGCGCTGCGCGGCGTGCCGGAACTGGCCGCTCAATATCCGTCGCTCGAGGTGCTGGCGGCCGCGCGTGCGGACTTCTATCTCGCGGGCTGGAACTACGGGATGCATGTCGGCGGCGCGGTGACGCCGGCGACGCTCGCGCCGTTCGGCATTCGCACGTATGAGCTGACCGAATCGTGCTCGCACGTGATGAAGCGGCCGCCCGCGTCGTTCGACGACGTGTTCCGCGACCTGACCAATCTTGGCCGGATCTTCGGTGTCGACGCGCGCGCCGCGCAGGTCGTCGCCGACATGCGCGCGCGCCTCGCGGCGGTGTCGCGCGCGATCGGTCGTCCCGCGCCGCTGCGCGTGTTCGTCTACGACAGCGGCACCGACAAGCCGATGACCGCGGGCGGGCTCGCGATGCCGAGCGCGCTGCTCGCGGCGGCCGGCGCGCGCAACGTGATGGACGACGTGCCGCGCAGCTGGACGCAGGTCGGTTGGGAAAGCGTGGTCGCGCGCGATCCGCAGGCGATCGTGATCGTCGACTACTCGGCCGTGACGGCCGCGCAGAAGCAGCAGTTCCTGCTGAGCCAGCCGGCGCTCGCGCGCGTCGCCGCGATTCGCGACCGGCGTTTCGTCGTGATTCCGTACGACGCGGCGACGCCGGGCCCGGAGAACGTCGCGGCCGTCGAGGCGTTGGCGCGCGCGCTGTATCCGGCCGCGTTCGCCGCGCCGTCGCGATGAGCGCGCGGGGTGGCGTGTCGCGGCTCGGGCCGCGCAGGGTGACGGCCGTTCTGATGGTGCTGCTGGCGGTATCGATCGTCGTGTCCGCCGCGTTCGGCCCCGCGCCGATCTCGATGTCGGCCGCCGCGCGGATCGTCGCCGCGCACGCTGCGTCCGCGTTCGGCGCGACCGCTTCGTGGGCCACCGGCACGGGCGACGACAGCATCGTCTGGCTGATCCGGATGCCGCGCGCGCTGCTCGCCGCGATCGTCGGCGCGACGCTCGCGGCGGTCGGCGTCGCGTTGCAGGCGGCGACCGCGAACCGTCTCGCCGATCCGCATCTGCTCGGCGTGAGCGCGGGCGCGATGCTCGGCGCCGTCGCGGTCACAGTGGTGGCAGGTGCGGTGTTCGGTCCGTTCACGCTGTCGGCCGCCGCGTTCGCGGGTGCGCTGGCCGCGACCGCGTGCGTGGTCGCGCTCGCGTACCGGCGCGGCCGGCTCGACGCCGACCGGCTGCTGCTCGCCGGCGTGTCCGTGTCGTTCATGATGGCCGCGTTCGGCAACCTTCTGCTGTATCTGGGCGACCAGCGCGCCGCGTCGTCGGTGCTGTTCTGGATGCTCGGCGGCGTCGGGCTCGCGCGCTGGGATCTGCTGCCGGTGCCGGCCGTGTGCGCGGTGCTCGCGGGCGGCGCGCTCTACGCGCGGCGGCGCGAGCTGAATGCGCTGATGTCGGGCGACGTCGCGGCAGCCGCGCTCGGCGTGTCGGGTGGGCGGATGCGGCGCGAGGTGTTCGTCATCGCATCGTTCGCGACCGGTGCGGTGGTCGCAGTGAGCGGCGCGATCGGCTTCGTCGGTCTCGTGACGCCGCATCTGTGCCGTCGCGTCGTCGGCGCCGAGCACGGTCGGCTGCTGCCGGTCGCCGCGCTGACGGGCGCGATCATGCTCGTGTGGGCCGATGTCGCTGCGCGCACGCTCGCGGCGCCGGAGGATCTGCCGATCGGCATCGTGACCGCGCTGTTCGGCAGCCTGTTCTTCGTCGCGCTGTTGCGGCGGCGGTGAGCGGCTTGCGCTGAGCGGTCGGCGATGCTCGGCGGGCGAGAGCGGGGCGGCGCATCATGTGTCGCCTCGCCACCTCGCCACCTCGCCACCTCGCCACCTGGGCACCTCGGCACCTCGGCACCGCGGCACCGCGGCACCTCGGCACCGTGGCACCGTGGCACCGTGGCACCGCGGCACCGCTCAGCGAAGCGGTGAAGCCGCGTCGCCCAGCTCGGCCCGGCCGCGTGCCGGACTCGCCTGCGCGTTGCCCAGGAAGTCCGGCAAGGTCCGCGCCGGCAGCGAAATCACGAAGCGTGCACCGCCGAGCGGCGAATCCTCGAGTCGCACATTACCGCCGTGCACGAGCGCGACGCGTCGCACGATCGCGAGCCCGAGACCGAACCCGCCGGTCTGCCGGTCGCGGCTCGAATCGAGCCGCTGGAACGGTTCGAACACGCGTGCGCGCTCGGCGGCGGGAATGCCGGGGCCGTCGTCGTCGACGCTCAGCACCAGTGCACCGGACGCATCGTGCGTCGCGGACAGCAGGACCGTGCGCGCCGCATAGCGCGCGCTGTTGCGGATCAGGTTGAGCAGCGCACGGGCGACGAGTTTCGGATCGCACACGTGGGTGGCGGGCGCGCCGGTCGTCGACACGCCGAGCGTGATGCCGCGATCGGCGAGGTCGTTCGCGACGTTGCCGGCGACGCTGTCGATCAGCGCATCGACGACGACGTCCATCGGTGCGAGCTCGCTGGCGCCTTGTTCGAGGCGCCCGATCGTCAGCAGCTCCGTCACCAGTTCGTCGAGTTCGCGCACGTCGCGCCGCAGTTCGTCGCGGCGTTCGCGCATCCGGCCGCTCTCGTCGGATTCGGCGAGCAGCGCGAGCCCGAATTCGAGGCGGGCGAGCGGCGTCTTCAGCTCGTGCGAGATCCCGTGCATCATCTCGCGCTGCTGCTTGATCGACGCCTCGATCCGCTCGGCCATGTCGTTGAATTGCTGCGACAGCTCGTAGATGTTCGACCGGCCGGACAGCTTCACGCGGGTCGACAGGCGGCCCGCGCCGAACGCATGGGCGGCGGCCTGCAGCCTGCGCAGGTCGCGCCAGTGATACGAGATCCACAGCACGACCGCGAACAGCGCGGCGAGCGCGAGCAGCAAGTAGGCGTAGATCTTGATGTCGAGGTCGAAGGGCTGGATCGGGCGCGCATGCAGCACGGAGCCGTCCGCGAGCGGCATGTAGTAATCCTTGCCGTCGTAGCCGATCGCGATCTTGTGAGCGTCGAGGTCGCGCAATGGCGCGCCGCTCAGTTGGGCGCGGGCCTCTGCCATCGTCACGAAGTCGAATCCTTCATTGCCGTGCTTCGCGAGCTCGCGCAGCGCGAGCGTGCGCTGCGCGCCCGGATGGCGTTCGAGATAATCGTTCAGCACGAACGCGTAGGTCGTCAGCGAGTCTCGCTGCGCCTGCGCGGCGCGTTCGTAGAAGATCCGGTCGAACGAGAACTGGATGAACGCGATCGATCCGGCGACGCACAGGATCACGATGAGGTACAGCCTGATCAACGGACGCAGCATTTATTCGTCCCACGCGGAAGGGCTGAACAGGTAGCCGCGGCCCCAGATCGTCTTGATCTTGTGCGGCTCCGACGACGCATCCTCGAAACGGCGCCGCAGCTTCGAGATGCCGGAATCGACCGAGCGGTCGAGCCCGTCGAACTCGATCCCGCGCAACTGCTTCAGGATGTCGTCGCGGCTCAGCACCGTGCCGGCCGCGCGCGCGAGGATCAGCAGCAGGTTGAATTCGGCCGTTTTCAGGTCGACCGGTTCGCCGCGCCACGTGACCGTGCGGTTCGGCGGCGAGATCGTCAGGTCGCCGAATATCAGCGCGTCGGGCGCGGCGGCGCGGGTTTCCGTCGCGGCCGGCTGTGCCCGGCGCAGCAGCGCGCGGGCGCGCGCGACCAGCACGCGCGGCTCGATCGGCTTCGTCACGTAATCGTCGGCGCCGGTTTCGAGGCCCGCGACCTGATCGTAGACGTCCGCGCGCGCGGTGAGAATCAGCACCGGCACGTTGGTGAATGCGCGAATGCGCCGGCACACTTCCATCCCGTCGAGATTCGGCAGCATCAGGTCGAGTATCACGAGCGCGGGCTCGTGCTCGCGCACCGCCGCGACGGCCAGGTCGCCGCGCCGCACGACCGTTACCGTGAATTCATAGTTGTCGAGGTATTCGCGCACGAGCTGCGCGAGGCGGTCGTCGTCCTCGATCAGCAGCACACGGTATTTGAGCGGATTGTCGTACATGGTCTCCTCGATATGCGCGCGTCGTCCCGGCTCCCGGCAGGCGGGCGCGCGGCGCGGCACGCGAATTCTAGCCGGCGTTCCGGCGCCCCGGGCAGCAGGACGACAATCGCGAACAATCGAACACAATTGAGCACAGATTCCCCGCAGATTACGGACAACCCCGGTGCACGGCGGCACCTAGACTGCGGGCTCCGTCACTCATATCTCAATATTGTGCGCTCAACCCTTCGCCGTTCCCGCTATTGCGTGCCGCTTGCCGGCCTGACCCTTGCCGCCGCCGCTCACGCGGAAAACCAGTATTCGATTTCGCTCGGCGGCGGGTTCGCGCCGCGCTACCCGGGCAGCAACCAGTATCGCGGCGTCGTCGCACCGGGGCTGTCCGCGAAGTTCGGCAACGGCTTCTTCATCGACGGTCGCGAAGGTGCCGGCTACCGGCTGGATCTGCCGCACGGTGCGTTCGTGTCGGCGGCAGTGAGCTACGACCCGGGCCGCGCGGACGAGAACCGCTTCGACCTGCCGGGTTCGGACTACCTGAAGGGGATGGGCCGGATTCCGGGCTCGGTGCTCGTCGGCGTGCGGGCCGGTGTGACGCTGCTTGACGCGGCCGAACTGAGCGTCACGGTCGACACGCCGGTGACGCATACGTCGCGCGGCGTGTCCGGGCACGTCGATCTCGCGGTGCCGGTGTTCAAGACCGCGCAGCACGAGATCGTCGTGACGGGCAGCGTGCATGCCGGCACCGGCCGCTATACGCAGACGTTCTACGGCGTGACCGATGCGCAGTCGATGACGAGCCGCTTCCGGCCGTATTCGACGAGCGGCGGGATCGACAGCGCGACGGTGTCGGTTGCATGGAACTGGAACCTGTCGCGGCACTGGTCGGTGCTCGCGACGGGCGGCGTGACGCGGCTGCTCGGGCGCTATGGCGACAGCCCGATCGTCCAGTCGCGCAGCAACTACTACGGGATGGCCGGCGCGACCTACAAGTTCTGAACGGGTGGCGCGCGCATGCCGGCCGCGATGCGTCGGCGTCGCGCCGTTGCCGCGCATCGCGTGCGGTAACATGCAGGCGGTCCGGCACCACGCCGGGCTCGCGACGCCGGTGCGCCGAATCGATTCGACCGCGTCGCGCAACGCCGCCGTATGCGGGCCGGCATCCGTCAGGAAGCGGCCGGTGACGCTCGGCACCCATCACGCATGCAATGCCCGGCCGTGCACGACTGCCGTACTGGGACCGCCGGGCCGCGACAGGGAGAAGCTGGTGAAGAACACGATCGCGATGCTCGTTGCACTCGTTGCGAGCGCAACCTTTTCAGGATGTGCGGACATGAACACGAAGCACCCCAACGCCACCGCCGGCGGCGCGGCGCGAAACGCCGCGCCGATGTGCAGCGCAGACGGCGCGCCGGACGATGCGCTGATCGGCAAGACCGAAGCCGAGGCGACCGCGCTGCTCGACGGTTGCCTGTGGCGCGTGCTCGAGCGCGACGGCAAGTCGTTGCCGGGCACGATGGACTACCGCGAGGAGCGCCGCGACCTCGGCATTCGCGACGGCAAGGTGATCTGGGTAAGGCGCGGGTGATCGATGAGGCCGGTGGGGCCGGCCGAGCCGCATATCGTATGTCGGCCGCGACGGCCGTGCGAACCCGTGCGCGTTACTTCGAGATATACCAGAGCGCGTCGGTGCTGACGCGCGCGGCCGGCGCCTGAGGTGTTGCGGCCGGCGGCGGCGTATTCGACGTCACCGCGGTGGGCCACGTGGCCGGCGTGTTCGACGAAGGCGACGAGGTGGACGCCGGCGCGGTATTTGCCGTATTCGCGGCCGCGGCCGAGCCCGATGTCGACGGCGTGTTCAGATACCACAGCGCGTCGGCCGACGCCGTGCGCTTGGCCGACGCATTCGCGGGCTGTTTCGCCGCAGGCGTCGTGGCAGCCGTCGTCGCCCCCGAACGTGGCGCTCCCGCCGCGGTTCCAGCTCCTGCCTGCGTCGTTGCCCCCGCCGCGCCGCGCTGCGCGCGCGCCTCGAACGGCCCGAGCTGGAAGATCAACGTTTGCGCGGGGCGCGTCAGAACGGCATACGGGAACTGCAGTTCCCACGACATCAGCACGCGGCCCGACGACGTTTCGGTGAAGATCGCGGGCACATGCTTCATGTCGCTGAACTGCACGTAGATCCGCGCACCGTCGTCGAATACCTGGGTCGGTTTGGCCTGATCAGCGCCCGTGACGGTCCAGCCGAAGTTGTACGTGCCGGCCGGGCCGGCGGGACCGCCTTGCGGCGGCGGTGCGGCCGGTGACAGCGTGCGGGCCCGCGCGGCCGGCGGCGCGGATACGCTCAGGCTCGCGAACGGGTTGTATGTCTGCACCTGCTGCGGCGGTGTAAAGGAGGGGGGCAGGATGGGCATGGGAGTATCCGGCGAATCCGGCATGGTCCGGATTGCATCATAGACCTTGCGGGCATACGCGAGGCGCTTGTCGGGCGACGCGGCGTTGTACGCGCCGATCGCGGTCCAGTTGGCGCCGAGCTGGCGGATGTTCTGCGACAGGATCCACGCGCCGACGTACGCGTTGGTGCACGCATCGAACAGGCTTTCCCGCGTGATGCCTTCGCGCGCGAGCGTCGGCAGCCAGGTGCTGTTGATCTGCATCAGGCCGATGTCGACGGTGCCGTTCGTGTTGGTGTTGACCGCGTTCGGATTCATCCCCGATTCGACCTGCGCGATGCCGCGCAGCAGGCTCACGCTCACGTGCTGGAACGTGGCCGCGTCGTCGAGACAGTCGGCCCACGCGGCCCCGTGCAGCGCGCACGACAGCGCGATCGTCGCGGCGATCTTCGGCGTGGCGTGGCTGATCGAACGGGCAGTATGACGCGGCATGGCAGGATGGGGCGGGATCCGGCCGCCCGGTGCAAGGAAATTACGCAGACGCGAAGTGTGCCATAGCGCGCAGTCAAATGGCTCGCGTCAAACTTTCCTTTGCATTTGCCGGTGCGTTTATCGCGCATTTTCCGCTGCGCCGGGATCGTCGCGCGACCGGATGGAATCGGTAAAAACGGCTGATTTTCGCGCGCATGCCGACGTCCGATCGCAGGCGCAATACTGACGCCGCGCGTCAGTTGCGCCGTGAATGCGGAATGCGGTGATGAATCGCGCAGCGATGTGAAAGGAACACGGTGCGGCCGCCGATGCACGGCCCCGGAAGCGGCGACGGCGGCCGTAGCCGCCGTCTTGGCGAATCGATCATCCGGAATCCGCGATCCGACACCGACCGACCGGCCGCGCGACACCGAGACACCGCGCGCAGCCGGCCGTCGTCGATCAGAAGCGGTGACGCAGGCCGAGGTTGACCAGCGTCTGCGAGCTCGTGCCCGCATAGCCATACGAGGCGATCGACGCCTGCGCGGCCATCGATCCGCCGTTGCCGTCGCCGGTCTGGCCGCTCGCATGCTGGTACGCGGCGCTCAGGTACACGTCGGTGCGCTTCGACAGGCTGTAGTCCGCGCCGGCCGACACCTGGTGATAGGTCGCCGACGTATCGCCGCCCGAGCGCGTGTAGCTGTAGCCGACGCCGACGAGCAGCGCATCGGTCGCCTGATAGTTCACGAAGCCTTGCCCGGTGTTGTAGTGCTCGTTCGAGTCGAACGCCGAGCTTGCGTCGCGACGGTACTGCGCGTTGCTGTAGCCGAGGCCGAACGTGAACGGGCCGGCGACGTACTGGCCCGCGATGCGGGCGATGCCGATCGAGTGCGCGCTCGCATAGCCGCTGTTGATCGGGCCGTCGAAGGTGCCGTCCGACGAACTGGTCCAGCCGTTGCGCAGGCCGTTCGACGCGGGGCTGTTGGTCGCGTGGAAGTAGCCGCCGGCGACGGTGAACGGCCCGTTGTTGTACGACGCGGCTGCCGAATACGATTGCGCGGCGCCGGTGCTGCCGGCGATGCCGCCGAACGAGTACATCGCGGAGAACTGCAGGCCCGAATACACGGCCGACGTGTACTTCACCGCGTTGTCGACGCGGAAGCTGTTGTCGTAGTTGTCGACGTCGCCCGGCGTCGCGAACACGCTGCCGAGATAGTTGTCGGCGGTGATGCCCTGCACGAGGTCAACGAGCGGATCGTACTGGCGGCCGAACGTGAGGGTGCCGTAGCGCTCGCTCGTCAGCCCGACGAATGCCTGCCGGCCGAACAGGCGGCCGCCCTGGCCCTGCCGGCCGTTGCTCGGGTCGAAGCCGTTCTCGAGCTGGAACAGCGCCTTCAGCCCGCCGCCGAGATCTTCGGTGCCTTTCACGCCCCAGCGGCTGCCGGCCAGGTTGCCGGCGCTGCTGTTGCCGAGCATCCATGCGTTGTCCTTGCCCTGCGCGTGATTCACGTACGTGATCGACGTGTCGATCACGCCGTACAGCGTCACGCTCGACTGCGCGTGCGCGGCGGGGATCGCGGCGAACGACGCGAGCGAAATCAGCGAGAGGGTCGTGCGTTTCATTTCATCTCCTTGCCATTGGCGTGCTTGAACCGGAATGGCAGGAGACTACAGAGCCGCCGCCGAACGGCAAAAATGGAATTCTCCGATGTGACCTAAAGCAGACAGGCGCGTGCTGCGAAAAGGCCTGTTGAGAGATTCAGATTATTGAGCACTGTGTGCTAATCGACCTGAATTTCAAGATAGTGTGATCGGCGTATTGCCGGATTCGTGATAATTCCGGGGGATTTTCGATGGGATTTCGCTAAAACGGTGTTCGTGATGGATTCGTCAATTCATTATTTAATGGAATCGAATCGCGCGATGCGGGCCGAATATGCTATTGCACGTGTCCCACTTGTTTCATGCAATCGCCGCGTGTCGCGCATGACGGCGCGCGGCTTCGGAGAAGAACCTGATGAACCGGAAGATGAAGACGGGCGCCGCGCGCGCCGTGGTGGCCGGCACGCGGCGTCGCGCGTTGCGCTCGCTCGCGGGCGCGGCGTTCGCTCTGTGCGCGGGCCTGTCGGCCAGCGCGCCCGCGCGCGCCGCCGATGGCCCGGCTGCGGCGCCGGCCGTCACGCGCGTTGCGATGCTCGTGCAGCTGCGCGGCCCGAACCTGAAGATCGACGAACGGATCGGCCAGCATCTCGGCGAGCGCGGTTACGCGGTGCGACTGATCGACGAGAGCGCGACGCCCGACGCGGCGCGCGATGCCGACCTCGTCGTGATCTCGTCGACGGTGTCGTCGAAGAACGTGCGGCCCGGCTGGCGCACGCTCGACAAGCCGCTCGTCACGTGGGAGAACGACCTGCTCGACGATCTCGCGATGACGGGCAAGCGCCACGACGTCGACTTCGGCGAAACGGGCAAGGAACGCTATCTGTGGCTCGTCAACGCGCCGCATTCGATCTCGGCCGGATTGCCGGCCGGCGTGGCCGACGTGTATGGCAAGCAGGCGCCGATGAGCTGGGGCAGGCCGGGGCTTGGCGCGATCACGATCGCGACCGTGTACGGGCAGCCGGACAAGGCCGCGATTTTCGCGTACGAGAAGGGGGCGACGATGGACTACGAAGCGCTCGCGCCGGCGCGCCGCGTGATGTTCTTCCTCGCCAACGACACGTTCGCGAACCTGTCGCCGGCCGGGCTCGCGCTGTTCGACGCGGCGCTCGACTGGGCGGCGGGGCGGCGCTGATGCAACGCGGCGCGCGCAGCGTCGGCGGCGATCGGCATTGAGTGCGAGAATTCGCCCTTCGGCCGGCGCGCGCCGCGCCGCTCACCAGGGAACCCGCATGGACAGTCACATCGCTCCGGTGGCGCTGCAGAAAGCCTACCGTCTCCTCAACCACGGCCCGACCGTGCTCGTGTCGGCCCGCCACGACGGTGTCGACAACGTGATGGCCGCCGCGTGGGCCTGCGCGCTCGATTTCCTGCCGCCGAAGCTGACGGTCGTGCTCGACAAGTCCGCGAAGACGCGCGAGCTCGTCGAGCGCAGCGGCACGTTCGTGATCCAGGTGCCGACGGCCGCGCAACTGCAGCTCACGCACGCGGTCGGCAGCCACAGTCTCGCCGAGCGGCCCGACAAGCTGCGCGACGCGGGCGTCACGCTGTTCGACCTTCCCGGCCACGACCTGCCGTTCGTCGCCGGCTGCTCCGGCTGGCTCGCGTGCAAGCTGATTCCCGAGCCGCACAACCAGCAGACCTACGACCTGTTCATCGGCGAGGTGGTCGGTGCGTGGTCCGACACGCGCGTGTTCCGCGACGGTCACTGGTATTTCGAATCGGCCGATCCGGCGCTGCGCAGCCTGCATTACATCGCGGGCGGCAACTTCTATGCGATCGGCGAATCGCTGCACGTCGATCCGGGCCAGCCGGACCCGCAGTAAGCCGCCGGCCGGTGGTCGGCCGCAGTTCCTGGCGCGCGCCTCACGCGCGCTTTTTCAACGCCGCCAGCATCGCGTCGGCGAACGCCTGCGTGACGCGCGGCAGCGTGCGCCCGCGCTTCACGACGAGCGCGATCGGCCGCACGAACGCGGGATCGTCGATCGGTTTCGCGACGAGGTCGGGCTCGGCGCGCACCTCGCGCGCGGTCGCCGGCAGGATCGTCACGCCGAGCCCGCCGCGCACCATCGCGACGGCCGTCATCATGTAGGTCGGTTCGCACGCGATGTCGGGCGTGCAGCCGGCCGCGTCCAGTGCGGCATCGACCACGCCGCGCACGCTCGTGCCGCGCGCGGTCAGCACGAGCGGCACGGCGGCGACGTCGGCGGTGCGCACGCGCCGCTTGCGCGCGAGCGGATGATCCTTCGGGCACACGGCGACGAGCCGGTCGGCGCCCACGTACAGCACCTCCAGCGACGCATCGAACGCATCGCCGCCCGTCAGGCCGAGATCGGCTTCCTCGTTGCGCACCAGCGCGGTGACGAGGCTCGCGACACCGTCACGAATCTCGAAGCCCGCACGCGGCACGTCGTGCCGGAACGACTGGATCAGCTCCGGCAGCAGGCTCGATGCGAAGGTCGGCAGGCACGCGAGCCGCACCGTGCCGCTCGCGCCTTCGCCGAGCGCACGCGCATCGCGCAGCACGCGCTCCATGTCGTCGAGCGAGCGCTGCAGCAGCGGCAGCAGTTCGCGCCCGGTCTGCGTGAGCGCGACGCTCCGGCTGTTGCGGTCGAACAGCCGCGCGCCGACGATTTCCTCGAGCCGCCGGATCTGCACGGTCAGCGCCGGCTGCGACAGGTGCAGCCGCGCGGCCGCACGCGTGAAGTTGCCGGCGTGGGCGACGGTGACGAACGCGCGAATGTCGCGAAGATTCAGATCCATAACGATTCGTGATTGCTGCGATCAAATCATTTCAATTGTGCTATCGCTGCGCCGACCTTACGCTCGTCTCCAACAAAAGACAAGGTAGGAGACACGGATGCTGCCGTTACTCGGGCTTGGCACGATCGTCGTGCTGCTGGCCGCGATTCTGTCGAAGCGGATGTCGCCGCTCGTCGCGCTGATCCTCGTGCCGATCGCGGCATCGCTGATCGGCGGCTTCGGGCTGCATACGAGCAAATTCGTGATCGACGGGCTGAAGGGCCTCGCGCCCGTGGTCGGGATGTTCGTCTTCGCGATCCTCTATTTCGGGACGATCACCGACGCCGGCACGCTCGATCCGATCATCGATCGCATCCTGCGCGCGGTCGGCACGCGGCCCACGCGCATCGTGATGGGCACGACGCTGCTCGCGCTGCTGATCCACCTCGACGGCTCCGGCGCCGTCTGCTTTCTCGTGACGATTCCCGCGGTGCTGCCGCTGTACGACCGCCTGAAGATGGACCGGCGCGTGCTGGCCGCGGCCGTGTCGATGGCCGCGGGGATCAACTTCCTGCCGTGGACGGGGCCGATGATCCGCGCGTCGGCGTCGCTGCACCTGCCGGTGTCGGCGCTGTTCAATCCGCTGATTCCGGTGCAGGCGATCGGGCTCGTGTTCGTGTTCGGCGTCGCGTACTGGCTCGGGCGGCGCGAGGAGAAGCGGCTCGGCCTGTCGCGCGACGATGCGTCGATTCCGCTGCCCAAACGCGAGCTGACGCCCGACGAGCAGGCGCTGCGCCGGCCGCACCTGTTCTGGTTCAACCTGGTGCTGACGCTCGTCGTGCTCGGCACGATGGTCGTGATGGGCGAGAAGATTCCACCCGCGATCATGTTCATGGTCGGGCTGTGCGTCGCGCTGATGGTGAACTACCCGAACGTCGACATGCAGAGGAAGCGTATCGACGCGCACGCGCGCGCGGCGCTGATGATGGCCGGCATCCTGCTCGCGGCCGGGGTGTTTACCGGGATCATGCAGGGCAGCGGCATGCTGAAGGCGATGGCGCAGGCGGCGGTCGGCTTCGTGCCGCCGTCGATGGCCGGCCACATTCCGGTCGCGCTCGGCCTCGCATCGATGCCGCTCAGCATGCTGTTCGATCCCGATTCGTTCTACTTCGGCGTGCTGCCGGTGATCGCGGAGGTGGCCGGCCAGTTCGGCGTGCCGGCCGTCCATGTCGGGCAGGCCGCGTTGCTCGGCCAGATGACGACCGGCTTCCCGGTCAGCCCGCTGACGCCCGCGACGTTCCTCGTCGTCGGCCTGTGCGGGATCGAGTTGGCCGAGCACCAGAAGTTCACGTTCCCGCTGCTGTTCGGCGCCTCGATCGTGATGACGATCGCGTGCGTCGTGCTGGGCGTTTTTTGATTGTTCCCGGCGCGCGCGCCGGATGACGGTACCGACATGACAGCAAAGCCACCACACGAACGGCGCGTGCGCATCGGCGCGGGCGCCGGCTACTCGGGCGACCGGATCGAGCCGGCGGTCGAACTGGCCGAACACGGGCAGCTCGACTATCTCGTCTTCGAATGCCTGGCCGAGCGCACGATCGCGATCGCGCAGCAGGCGCGGCGCAAGGATCCGTCGCTCGGCTACGATCCGCTGCTCGACGCGCGCATGCAGGCCGTGCTGCCGGTGGCCGCGCACAAGCGCGTGCGGATCGTGTCGAACATGGGCGCGGCCAACCCGCGCGCGGCCGCGCGGCGCACCGCGCAGATCGCGCAGTCGCTCGGCCTCGCGGGGCTGAAGGTCGCGGCGGTCGAAGGCGACGACGTGCTCGACGTCGTGCTGCGCGGCGCGTTCCGGTTCGAGGAGTCGGGCGACGAAGTCGCCGTGTATCGCGAGCGCATCGTATCCGCGAACGCGTATCTCGGCGCCGCGCCGATCGTCGAGGCGCTCGCGGCCGGCGCGGACGTCGTGTTGACCGGGCGCGTCGCCGATCCGTCGCTGTTCGCCGCGCCGCTGATCCATGCGTTCGGCTGGCGGATGGACGACTGGGACACGCTGGGGGCCGCGACGGTCGTCGGCCATTTGCTCGAATGCGCGGGGCAGGTGACGGGCGGCTATTTCGCCGACCCCGGCTACAAGGACGTGCCGGATCTCGCGCGGCTCGGATTCCCGATCGGCGAGGTCGCGGCCGACGGCTCGGTCGTGATCACCAAGGTGCCGCACGCGGGCGGCCGCGTGAGCGCGGCGACCTGCAAGGAACAGCTGCTGTACGAGATCCACGATCCGGCGCGCTACCTGCAGCCCGACGTCGTCGCGGATTTCACGCGCGTGGCCGTCGCGGAGGAGGCGCCGGACCGCGTGCGCGTGACGGGCGGGCGCGGCACCGCGCGCCCCGAGACCCTGAAGGTGTCGGTCGCGTATGTCGACGGCCATATCGGCGAAGGGCAGATCTCGTACGGCGGGCCGGGGGCGCTGGCGCGCGCGCGGCTCGCGCTCGACATCGTCCGCGAGCGGCTCGCGCTGACCGGCGTGGCCGCGACCGAGTTGCGCTTCGATCTGATCGGCGTCGATGCGCTGTACGGCGACGCGACGCCCGCCGTGCGCGGTGAGCCGGCCGAAGTCCGCGTGCGGGTGGCCGGCCGGGCGGCGAGTGCCGCCGAGGCCGCGCGGATCGGCAACGAAGTCGAGACGCTTTATACGAACGGGCCGGCCGGCGGCGGCGGCGCGTTCAAGTCGACGCGCGAGGTGATCGCGGTGCAGTCGGTGCTGCTGCCGCGCGCGGCCGTGACGCCGTCGTTTTCATTCGTGGAGGCCTGATGCAACTGCGTGAACTCGCGCATGCGCGCACCGGCGACAAGGGCAATACGCTGAACGTGTCGGTCATCTGCCGCGATCCGCGTCACTACGAACACCTGCGTGCGCATCTCGATGCGCGGGCGGTGAAGACGTGGCTCGCGGGCATCGTGCACGGCGACGTCGTGCGCTACGAACTGCCGGCGCTGGCCGCATTCAACTTCGTGCTGCGCGATGCGCTCGGCGGCGGCGTCACGCGCTCGCTCGCGCTCGACGCGCACGGCAAGTCGGTCAGTTCGGCGCTGCTGGCGATCGAGGTGCCGGAGCCGGTGTGACGATGTGACGGTGTGCGCCGCCGGCGGGGCGTGCGCTCATGATCACCGTTCATGGTGACGGAATCGGCCGTTCGCGGGCCCGTCTGCGTGCTCGACGCGTTCGCCCGCGATGTGCGCAGGCGCTGATCCACGCAAGTGTCGTGGGCCGAGCCGGCGCATCCCGGATTTTTTGCATGGTCTGACCAGTCTAACCTCAAGTTGCGTCGCGGCCGGTCGTTAAACCCGTTTGCGTACTCATTGACTGTTCGATAACAACGCGCAACCGGAGATCGCCGTCACCATGCTGTCATCAATTCGCGCCCGGATCGTGGCGACCTGCGTCGCCATCGTCGTCACGGCGCTCGCCGTCACCGGCGGCCTCGTGTACCAGGTCGTCAAGCGACACAACGACGAAACCATCGACCGGAACCTGCAGTCGGTCCTGGCCGGCCACGCGCTGGCGCTCGACGAGTGGGTCGCCAGTCGCGCGCAGCAGACCCAGGCGCTGGCGGATACGCTGGCGATCGGCGAAGGCGATCCGCTGCCGGCACTGACGCTGCTCGGCAAGTCGGGCGGGTTCCAGGTGCTGACGCTCGGCCTGCCGGACCGCACGGCCTTCTCGAACATCCCGCTCGCGCCCGGTTACGATCCGACCGCGCGCCCGTGGTACAAGCAGGCGGTCGAGGCCGGCCGGCTCGTCGTCACCGCGCTGTATCAGGACGCGTCGACCGGCAAGCCGGCTTTTGCATTCGCGGTGCCGATCATGCGCGGCGGCGCGCTGAAGGGCGTGCTGGCGGCGAGTCTCTACATGGAACGCGCGAGCGCGATCGTCGCGTCGATGCACCCGACGCCGGCGAGTTTCGCGTTTCTCGTCGACCGCGGCGGGCGCCTCATCGCGGGCGCGAAGACCGACCTGATCATGAAACCGGCCGTGCAGCTGTCGCCGGAACTGACGCCCGAGCGCCTCGCGAGCCTGCAGAGCGCGAGCGAGCCGGTGGCGATCGAGGTGGACGGCGTGACCAAGCTGTTGCGCGCGCAACCGATCGCCGGCACCGACTGGTCGCTCGTGATGGCGCTCGACCGGTCGGACGTGACGGCCGGCATGCGGGCCGTCGCGACGACGACGCTCGTGGCCATCGTCATCGTGGCCTGTATCGCGGCCGCGCTCGTCGGCGCGCTGACGAACGCGGCATTCAAGCGCGTGCTGCTGGTGCGCGATGCGCTGACCGACGTCGCCAGCGGCAGCGGCGACCTGACGAAGCGGCTGCGGGCGGACGGCAACGACGAGGCCGCGCAGATCGCGCGCGCGTTCAACCTGTTTGCGGAAAAGATTTCGGCGATCCTGCTGCAGATCCGCGGGTTCAGCGAGTCCGTGAGCGTGGCGAGCGCGGAGATCGCGCAGGGCAACCAGGACCTGTCGGGCCGCACCGAGCATGCGGCGTCGAGTCTTCAGGAAACCGCGGCGGCGCTCGAGGAGATTGCCGGCACGGCGCGTAACTCGGCCGATGCGGCGACCCAGGTGAACCGGCTCGCGGAGTCGGCGTCGGGCGTCGCGATGCGCGGCGGCGAGGTGGTGAGCCAGGTGGTCGCGACGATGGGCGAGATCACGGCGGCCTCGAACGAAATCTCGAACATCATCGGTGTGATCGACGGCATCGCGTTCCAGACCAACATCCTCGCATTGAATGCGGCCGTCGAGGCGGCGCGCGCGAACGAGCACGGGCGAGGCTTCGCGGTCGTTGCGGGCGAGGTGCGCACGCTCGCGCAACGCAGCGCGCAGGCCGCCAAGGAAATCAAGCAGCTGATCCAGGCGTCCGTCGACAAGATCGAGGGCGGGTCGGGGCTCGTGCACACGGCGGGCGCCACGATGGACGAGATCGTCGAGGGCGTGCGCGGCATCACGAGCGTGATCGCGGAAATGACGGTTGCTGCGAACGAGCAGAGCACCGGCCTCGCGCAGGTGAACCAGGCGGTGTCGCAGCTCGATCACTCGACGCAGCAGAACGCGGCGCTCGTCGAGGAGTCCGCCGCGGCCGCGGCGCTGTTGCGCGAGCAGGCGGCGCAGCTCGCGCAAATGGTCGGCGAATTCAAGCTGGCGCAGCCGCAAACGGCCGATACCGCGCCGGTGTGACGCGGCGCGCGCCGGGCCAGCGCGATGCGCGCTTGCGATGCCGCGCCGTGCGTGTACGCTACGGCCTCGCGGGCAGCGCCCGCGCGTGCGGCAGGGGCCGCGCGCATCGACCGGATCCTGGAATGAAGAACGAGATCGTCACGCCGGCCGGCGTGAAGGGCGCGGTCATGCGCCGTGGCCGGTTCGCGGCGACCCTCGCCGCACTGTCCGCCCTCGCGGCGTTCACCGCGCTCGTCGCGACATCGCCGGCCCATGCCGCCGAGCCGGCGCGCCCCGAGCGTCAGCTGCAAAAGTTCATCCACGACACCTACGGCAAGTGGCGCACCGATCGCAAGGGCTGGCAGTCGGACGCGGGTGATTTCATTTACGCGTCGTGCGGATCGCTGCGCGTCGCGACGGCCGATGGCCCGCGCACGCTGCTCGCGATGTGCGGCGAGACCGAGGACGCCGTGCAGAACGGGATGCCGGGGATGGATTCCGATGCGACGCCGGGCACCATCGACCTGTACGTGCTTCGGCCTTCGCAGGACGGGACGACGCTCGAACCGGCGCTGAAGAAGACAGGCATCGCGTCCGGCGGACGCGGCGAGCCGGGCACGGTGAGCATCCAGCGGCTCGGGCCGCACCTGTTCGGTTTCGTCCTCGGCAACAGCGACTCGCGGCAAGGCTATACGCAAACCATGCGCTCGATCTGGCTGCCGTACGGCGACGCGCTGGTGCCGGCGGCGGCGCGCATCGACGAAGCGCTCGACAATGCGGAATCGACCGAATGCGCGAACGATCCGGCGCGCTGCGAGGAACGCCGCTTCGCAATCGCGCCGGACACGAGCGTCAACGATAGCGTCTATCCACTGATCGTGACCGAGACCGGCACGCGCGGCAATCGCGCGATTCACGCGCGCCATACCGTGAAGTTCGACGCGGCGCGCGGCCGCTACATCGTGCCGAAGGCCGTGCGCGACGGGTATTGAGCGGTCCATGCGGGGGTACCGCGGAACCGCGGATCCGGGCGGCATCGCGCCGCCCGCCCGTCACACGTACACGTAGCGCACGAGGTGGAAGAACACCGGCGCCGCGAAGCAGATCGAGTCGACGCGATCGAGCATCCCGCCGTGGCCCGCGATCATCGAGCCCCAGTCCTTGGTGCCGAGCGAGCGCTTCACGGCCGACAGCACGAGGCCGCCGACGAAGCCCGCGATCACGATCGCGAGCGAGATCCCGAACGCCGCGCCGAAGCTGAACGGCGTCACGCGATACAGCGACGCGCCGCACAGCGTGGCGAGCAGGCCGCCGCCGATGAAGCCTTCGACCGTCTTCGACGGCGACAGGCGCGGCGCGATCTTGCGTCGCCCGCACAGCTTGCCGACCACGTACTGCAGCACGTCGCTGATCTGCACGACGAACAGGAAGAAGAACAGCAGCAGCGCGTTCTGCCCCGTGTAGCGCGGAATGTCGAGGATCAGCACGGCCGGCGCATGGCTCAGCCCGTACACGCAGACCATCAGCGCCCAGTTGATCTTCGCGTTGCGGCTCAGGAATTCGCGCGTGTCCTGCGTGAGCGCCGACACCAGCGACATCGCGAAGAACAGGTGCACCGGCACGAAGATCGAGTACATCCCGTACCAGTTGATCGCGAGCAGCAGGTACTGCACCGGAATCGCGATGAAGAACGCGATGAAGAGCGTCGTATGGTCGCTAGCGGTGGTCGGCGTGAGCGTGATGAATTCGCGCAGCGTCAGGTACGACAGCAGCGCGAACACCAGATACGTGACGTTGTTGCCGAGGCTAATCGCGATGACCATGATCGCGATCATCGCCCACCACGCACGGATGCGCTGGTTCAGGTTGACGACGGTCGCGCTGGCGCCGCCGCTGCGCGCGCCGAGGATCGCGCCGATCACCGTCGCGAGCAGCAGCACGCCGGTGACGCCCGCGACCAGTTCCCAGAAGAGAGTTCGCATGAAGAGGTCCGGAAAAGGGAGAGGAGGGCGCCGCGATCAGCCGGCCGGCCGCTGCGGCGGCGCGAGCGCGACGATCGCGTCGCGCATGCGGGTGAGGAAGGTTGGCTTGTCTTCACTGGCGCCGAGCGCGTCGTTCGCACCGAAGTGCACCTTGCAGATCAGCGGCACGGGCCAGATCGCGCCCTTCGGCATGATGCGCTGCAGGTTTTCGAGATAGACCGGCACGAGCGCGACGTCCGGAAATTCCGTCGCGAGATGGAACAGGCCGCTCTTGAATGGCTGCGGCAAGACGTCGGCGCCGCGCGTGCCTTCCGGGAAGATGATGATCGAGTGGCCTTGCCGCAGCGCGTCGCGCACCGGATCCAGAGGATTGCCGCTGTTTTCGCGATGACGGTCGATCAGCACGACGTTCAGCAGCTTCTGCGCGATATGGCGCTTCAGGTCGCTGCTGTCCCAGTAGTCGCGCGCGGCGACCGGCCGCACGACCGCGCGCACGTCGCGCGGCAGCGCGGCGAGGATCGCGAGCGTGTCGATGTGGCTCGTGTGGTTCGAGAAGTAGATCTTCTGCGTCGGCGACGGCGGTGCCTGATGCCAGACCGGATACGCGCCGGCGACGAGCCGGACGATCGACAGCAGGAAATCGCGCTGCCAGACGTTCAGGATGTTCATCGGCGCCGCGCCTCCTGCCTGCACGCCCGCGCGGCCGCGCATGCGCGGCAGGCGGAATCCCGGAATGCCGGCGCGGCAGGATGCGCACCGGACGGCCATTGTTTAAGTTTTTTCACATTCGTGGCTGCCTGTCGCAGGGCCGCGATAATCGGACGATGCGCCGGCGGACGTCGCGGCGCGGTCGCCGGTCGGCGGCGTGATAATCGGCTGTTGCACGAGCGCCCGTTTGCAGTTCGAATGGATCTTGCTGCGATCGGGCCAGCGGATTATCGCGAGTTTCCGTCAAAAACGCCAGATTGCCCGGTGCGGCGCCGGCGGCGTGCTGCTTGACGCGTCCGGGCTGCTCGGCGACGATGACGACCACCTGTCGAAAGCCGTCGATGCCGACGGTTGTGCCGCCCGGGGCATGGCGGCTGGAAACGTGTCCGAATGAGCAGAACCAATAAAACGATGAGCCTCTACGCACTCAAACCGAAATTCCAGAACCGTCTGCGTCCGTTCGCGGATTCGCTTGCCGAACGCGGCGTCACCGCCAACCAGGTCACGTTGTTCGCGGCCGGCGGCTCGATCGTCGTCGGCGCGCTCGCGGGGCTCGGCGTGTTCGCCCGCGTGCTGTTCCTGCTGATCCCGATCTGGCTGTTCGCGCGGATGGCGCTCAACGCGATCGACGGCATGCTCGCCCGCGAACACGGGCAGAAGAGCACGCTCGGCGCGTACCTGAACGAGCTCGGCGACGTCGTGTCCGATGTCGCGCTCGTGCTGCCGTTCCTCGCGATTCCCGCGTTTGCTCCGGCAGACGTCTGGCTGTTCGCGCTGACGGCGGTCATCGTCGAATGCGCGGGGCTGATCGGCCCGCTCGCCGGTGCGACGCGCCGCTACGACGGCCCGTTCGGCAAAAGCGACCGCGCGCTCGCGCTCGGCGCGTTCGCGCTGTGGATCGGCTTCGGCCTGCCGGTCGGCAGCGTCGCCGCGTGGCTGTGGCGCGTGCTGATCGTGCTGTCGATCGTGACGGTGGTGCGGCGCGTGCAGGCCGGGGTCGCCGAAGCGGGCGGCTGACGGCCAGGGATGGGCCGGCGCCTGAGGGCGGCGCCGCATGATTCGAACAACGAAACGAGAGAAACGCATGAGCGCACGCACGGCCCGCGAGGCTGACTTCATCACGCACGACGGCGAAACGCTGTTCTATCGACACTGGCCCGCGACGGGCCCGCGCTGCCGCGGCGCGATCGTGCTGCTGCATCGCGGCCACGAGCATTCGGCGCGCGTCGCGCATCTCGTCGACGAGCTCGACCTGCCGGACTTCGCGTTCTTCGCATGGGATGCGCGCGGCCACGGCCGCTCACCCGGCGCGCGCGGCTACAGCCCGAGCGCGGCCGCGTCGGTGCGCGACCTGCAGGTCTTCGTCGAGCATATCCGCGACACGCACGGCATCGCGATCGAGGACATCGCCGTGGTCGGGCAGAGCGTCGGCGCGGTGCT
Organism: Burkholderia sp. B21-005; assembly: GCF_020843965.1. Classification (NCBI taxonomy): domain Bacteria; kingdom Pseudomonadati; phylum Pseudomonadota; class Betaproteobacteria; order Burkholderiales; family Burkholderiaceae; genus Burkholderia; species Burkholderia sp. B21-005. Next base: position 1,370,268 of record NZ_CP086301.1, read on the forward strand.
CGCGGCCACCTGGGTACACGATTACGCGCCGCCGATCCGCTGCCTCGTGGTCGCGTCGCCGGCGTTCCACATCAAGCTCTACGTGCCGTTCGCGCGGCCGGGGCTGCGGCTGATGCACAAGCTGCGCGGGCTGTTCTACGTGAACAGCTACGTGAAACCGAAATTCCTCACGCACGACCCCGAACGGATCGCGAGCTATGCGGCCGATCCCCTGATCACGCGGCCGATCGCCGTCAACATGCTGCTCGACCTGCACGACACCGCGAAGCGGATCGTCGCCGATGCGGCCGCGATCACCGTGCCGACGCAGCTGTTGATCTCGGGCGCCGACTGGGTCGTCCATCGCGGCCCGCAGGACCGCTTCTTCGAGCGGCTCGGCGCCGTGCGCAAGGAGCGCATCGTGCTGCCCGGCTTCTATCACGACACGCTCGGCGAGCGCGACCGCGCGCAGGCGCTCGCGCCGCTGCGCACGTTCGTGCTGCGCGAGTTCGATACGCCGAGCCCGCGCGTGTCGCTGGCCGACGCCGACCGGCGCGGCGCGTTCCACGACGAATACGCGGCGCTCGGCCGGCCGCCCGCGAACCCGTTCGCCCGCGCGTACTGGGCGATCACGCGGGCGGGGCTGAAGGCCGGCGGCGCACTGTCGGACGGCATCGCGCTCGGGCTGCGGCTCGGCTTCGATTCGGGCTCGACGCTCGATTACGTGTATCGCAACAGCGCGCAGGGCCGGCTCGGCGTCGGCGCGCTGATCGACCGCACCTATCTCGATTCGCCGGGCTGGGTCGGCATCCGTCAGCGCAAGGTGCATCTGCAGGAGCTGATCGGCGCGGCGATCGGCCGGCTGCGCGGCCTCGGCGAACCCGTGCGGATCGTCGACATCGCGGCCGGGCACGGACGCTATGTGCTCGACGCGATCGCGACGGCCGCCGAACGCGACGGCGCGGCGCCCGACGACATCACGCTGCGCGACTACAGCCCGCCGAACGTCGAAGCCGGACGCGTGCTGATCGCGCAGCGCGGCCTCGAGCCGATCGCGCGCTTCGAGCGCGGCGACGCATTCGACGAGGCGTCGCTCGCGACGCTCGAGCCGCGGCCGACGCTCGCGATCGTGTCGGGGCTGTATGAACTGTTCGGCGAGAACGCGCTGATCGAGCGCTCGCTGCGCGGGCTCGCGCAGGCGGTGCCGCCCGGCGGCTATCTCGTCTATACGGGGCAGCCGTGGCATCCGCAGCTCGAATTCATCGCGCGTGCGCTGAACAATCACCGCGGCGACGCGACCTGGGTGATGCGCCGCCGCTCGCAGGCCGAGATGGACGAGCTCGTCGCGCGCGCCGGTTTCCGCAAGCTCGATCAGCGCATCGACGAGATGGGCATCTTCACGGTGAGCCTCGCGCAGCGGGTCGACGCGTCGTGAGCGCGCTCGGCGGCGGCGCGGGCGGCGGTCTGGCCGAGCCGGCGGCCGGCGCGCGCGATGCGTCGTTCGCGCTGCGCGTCGGCTGGCTCGCGGCGATGGGCGCGGTGTTCTTCTCCACCTACGGCTTCGCGAACTGGCTCGCCGCGCGCCGCGCCGAGGTGCCGACCTTCGCGTTCGGCTGGGAGCACGGGATTCCGTTCGTGCCGTGGACCATCGTGCCGTACTGGTCGATCGACCTACTGTACGCGCTGTCGTTCTTCTTCTGGACCCGCCGCGACGATCTGCTCGATCACGTGAAGCGGCTGTTGACCGTGCAGTTGATCTCGGTCGCATGCTTCATTGCATGGCCGCTGCGCTTCGGCTTCGAGCGGCCCGATGCGGGCGGCGTGGCCGGCGCGCTGTTCACGCTGCTGATGGGGTTCGACAAGCCGTTCAACCAGGCGCCGTCGCTGCACATCGGCCTGCTCGTCGTGTTGTGGGCCGTCTATGCGAAGCATCTGCGCGGCACGGCCGCGCGCATCGTGCTGCACACGTGGTTCGCGGCGATCGGCGTGTCGGTGCTGACGACCTACCAGCATCACTCGATCGACGTGCCGACCGGTGCGGCTGTCGGCTGTCTCGCGCTGTTCCTGTTTCCGTTGCGTGACGCCGCGGGGCGGTTGCCGGGTGCGGCCGCTTCCCCGTCCACCGCCGGCCGCGCGCTGGCGCGCCGCTACGCGCTCGGCGCGGCGCTGGTCGCGCTCGCGGCGCTTTACTGCGTGTCGCGTGCGCCGGGCCTGGCGCTGGCGGCCGGGTGGGGGGCGCTGGCGCTCGCGTGCGTCGCGCGGATCTATTGGCGCGGCGCGCCCGGCGCGTTCCAGAAGGACGACGCGGGCCGCTTGCCGATGTCTGTGCGCTGGCTGCTCGCGCCGACGATCGCCGGGGCGTTCGTCAATTCGCGGTGGTGGACGTTCCGGCAGCCGGCGCCGGTGCGGATCGACGAGCGCGTGTCGATCGGCCGCACGCCGACCACGCGCGAGGTGCGGCGCCACGGCTTCACGGCGCTCGTCGACCTGACGGCCGAGATGCCGCGCTGGGCCACGGCCGACGCGGCTCTCGCGTATGCGGCGGTGCCGCAACTCGACCTCGTCGCGCCCACGCCCGCGCAGCTCGCGGCGGCCGTCGCGGCACTCGAGCGCCTGCATGCCGAAGGGCGTGACGTGCTGGTCTGCTGCGCGCTGGGCTATGGGCGCAGCGTGTTGTGCGCGGCCGCGTGGCTCGCCGCGCGGCGGGGGCTCGGCGATGCGCGCGACGCGCTCGCGGCGGTACGGGCGGTGCGGCCGCGAGCGGTATGGTCGGACGACGGCGTGGCCGTGCTGCAGGACTGGATCGACCGCCGCCGCGTGACGGGAGGGTCATGATGCGCGACCCATCTGCTCCGTTCCGGATCGCTGCCGCGCGCGGTGCGCTCGATGCGGGCGCGTGGGCGATCGCGGCCGCGTTGGCCGCGGCCGGTGCCGGCTGGTGGATCGCGTCGGGCTGGGCGCCGGCGACGATCACGCGCGTGCTGTTGGCCGTGGTCAGCACCGGGTCGGGGATTGCCGCGCTGTGGTACGCGGTGCGCATCGAGATCGACCGGCGGCTGTTCGCCGCGCTGGCGCGGGCGGCGTCGTGCGATGCGTCGGTCGACGACGGGCTCGCCGCGCTCGATCGTGCGCTTGCCGAGCTCGGCTGGATCGATGCAGGGAAGGCCGGACGCGCGCTCGCCGAGCGCGTGCGCGGCGCGGTCGGGCTGTGCCGTGCTGCAGTGCTGGTCGCGATCGTGCAGTCGATCGTGGTCGGGCTGGCGATCGCGGTGCCGCAGGTCGGTTAGCCGTGCGTGCGTGCGCGGCGGCGGATGCCACCGAGCGATAGCCATGTATGGACGAGGGTGCGAGTCAGGTAACGATTGCCGAATAAAAACTAAGAATACGAAATATCGGCAATATTTACCCGTCAATGGTTGCATTGAGCCTGACGATATTCAAAGACTGTCGGCTAATCGAATTTATTGTGAAAGGTATTTATAATATCGGCTCGGCAGAAATCCCGCCTTAATACAATCAAGGGCATGCTGCATGGGCCATACCGCACTTTATAAGACGTTGCGTCTGGGCGACGCGCAATACAATCGGCTTGTCAAACTGGATACGCCACTCGGCGTCGACTGGTTACTGCCTCTGTACGTTAAAGGAACGGCCAGATTAGGACGCGATTATGAATTCGTGATCGACGTCGTGTCGCCGCGCGGTGGCCAGATCGAACTCAAAGCGCTGCTCGCCAAGCCGGTGACGCTCTGGATTCAGCAGGTCGACGGTACGTACATGCCGATTCACGGTTACGTTCACCGCTTCAGCCGGCTGGGATCCGACGGGCCCCTCACGTACTACAAGCTGGCCTTTTCCTCGTGGCTTTACTTCCTGTGCCTGCGTCGCGACATGCGCGACTGGCAGGAGCAGAACGGCGAACAGATTCTCACCGACGTATTCAACGAGCATGCGCAGGCACGCGGAGCGTTCCGCTTCGACCTGCATGGTGCGTTACCGTCGTATTCGAATCGCGTGCAATGGGAATACGATCTGAATTTCGTCCACCGAAGCATGGAAGAGGTGGGTGTATTTCCCTACTTCGAACAAGCGGACGACGGCCGATCCCACACGATGGTCGTGACGGACGACGCCTATTTCGTTCCGGCGCTCAGGCAACCGGTCGTCGAGTTCGGCCGCATGGAAATTGGCGGCGAGCTGGACGGATTCGCTCAATGGAAGGAGCAGCTTCAGATCGAGAGTGCGCAACTGACGTCGCGCTCGTTCGACTACAAGCGGCCCGATCTTCCCCGGCAAGTTCAAGGCGTGACCGACGTCCACGGCAATTTACCGACGCACGGCGAGGTCTACGACTATCCGGGTGCCTATATGTGGTCCGATCGGGAGCAGGGCGAACGCCTCGCGCGGATTCGCCTCGAAGAGAAGATGTCGCGAATGAAACGCTTTCACGGTGTGGGCGGCTTGCGCTGCGCGATGCCCGGAAGGCGTTTCGAACTTCGCGGTCACCCGGTTCATGATGCGGGCAACCAAGCTGATCGAGAGTTCGTGCTGCTTGGAGTCGACTGGTTGATATGCAACAACGTGCCGGGTCTCGATGGTGTGGAGGCCTTTCCCGACGGGCTGGCTGCCGAGGTTTCCGAGGCGAAGGCCGGAGCGACCGTGCGTCATGCAGACGGCAGCGAAGGCTTCTTTCAGGTGAAGGTCGAGGCACAGCCGCGCAACGTTCCGTTTCGCAGTCCGTTCGAGCACAAGAAGCCGGTCATGCAGTTGCAGAACGCGATCGTTGCCGGGCCGGGTGGTGAAGAGGTGTACACCGACTCGCTGAATCGCGTGAAGGTGTGGTTTCACTGGAACCGCCGCAATGACCAGGACGAACGCGCGTCATGTTGGGTGCGGCCGACTTTTCTCGATGCCGGTGCGAACCGCGGCGGCATCCAGCCACTGCGCAAGGGCGATGAAGTCGTCGTCGGTTTCATGGAAGGCGATTGCGACCGACCCGTCATCATAGCGAGGATGTACGGGGGCGCGACCCAACCGGTGTGGCACTCGAACGGACTGCTGTCGGGCTACCGGTCGCGCGAGTATGGCGGGACGGGCTACAACCAGCTCGTCATGGACGACTCGACGCAGCAGAATCGCGTTCACCTCTATTCCAGCAGCTATCAGTCGCATCTGCATCTCGGCTACCTGATCCAGCATACGGACAATGCACGCGGCGCATTCCTCGGCAATGGCTTCGATCTCAAATCGGACGCGTATGGCGCCATTCGTGCGGGGCAGGGGCTGTTCGTTTCGACGCATTCGGCAACGGCTCAGCAGCCTCTGAACGTGACTGCCGCGACCGAGCAATTGGCGAGTGCGGAGAGCGTGGTGGAACTGACGTCCCAGGCGAGTGCGGCAAATCAGGCCGAGAGCCTGGACGAGGGGCACGACGCACTGAAGCGATTCACCGATGCGACGCAGTACAACGTGGCGGGTGGCGCAGGCAGCGGCGGGCGAACGGGAGGTGGCGGCACGGGTAGCGCAAACGGGTTCTCGACGCCGATCATGCTGATCGCGAGCCCCGCGGGCGTGGGCGTGTCGACGCAGGACTCGGCGCAGCTCACGGCGAACCAGCAAGTCAATATCGTCAGCGGCAGAAGTACCCACGTCGCAGCCGGGAAATCGCTGATCGCGAGCGTGATGGAAAAGATCAGCCTGTTTGCTCAGAACGCGGGGATCAAGCTCTTCGCGGCCAAGGGGAAGGTCGAGATTCAGGCGCAGAGCGACGAGATGAAGCTTGCGGCGCTCAACGACGTGACGATCACGAGTTCGAGCGGGCGTGTCGTGATCTCCGCGGAAAAGGAGATCTGGATCGGTGCCGGCGGCTCCTATATCAAGATCGCGCCCGACCTGATCGAGAACGGAACGAGCGGCCAGATCCTCGAGAAATGTGCATCGTGGGACAAGCCCGGCGCATCATCGATGCGCCTGCCGTCGCCGATTGCGAGCGTACAGAAAGGTTGCGCTTGGAAGGCGGCGTCGGCGGCGGCCGACAGTGCGTCGAGCGTCGTGCTGGAGTAATCGAGATGAATACTCCGAACAATCGTTTCGCGGATCGTCCAGGCGGCCTGGATGCGTCGAGCGAGAACGCGGCGATCGATGCAACCGCCAGTGTGCTGCACGCCTATTTCGACAAGCATCCGGAAATGCTTTGTCTTCTGGTTGTCGATCCGTCGCAGCGTGACTTGCCGGCCGACGACGGATCGGCATTCAGCGAGCTGAAGCGCACGATCGTGACGATCGCGCACGACGGATTTCCGGCTGAACAGCAGCCTTACCTCGTTGAACTGGATTTGCTGTCGCCGGGAGGCGCCATGCTGCTGAAGGAAAGCGTGCGGCTCGCATTCGAAGACCGGCGTCCCGCATCGATGGCGCAGGGCCTCGGACAGCGGATCGGCGGATGGTTGGCGAGTACTGCTTCCGCCGACGAAGTCGCCGGACACTGGTCGACGCAAGTGTTGCAGTACGACGAGCGCGGACGACTGTGTGCGCTGCGCTTTTACGATACGCGCGCGTTGGGTTTGATCTGGCCGCTATTGACCGAGCAACAGCAGCAGGCGCTACTCGGCCCGGTGACTGTCTGGCATGCGCTCGACGTGTGCGCGAAACCGCGAGCGTATGGCCGGGGCGTTGGATCGAGCCGGGCGTGTTCGCTCACGGCGGCACAATGGCCGGAGGTGCATCGCCACGGCCTCGTCAACCGCGCGCTCGCATTGCACGCGTTGGCGGTAGGCCGTCAGCCGACGCCTGCGGAAGTGGAGGCGGCCGTTGCCGCTGCGGCGCGGGCGGAGCAACACGGGCTGCAGGATCGGGACGACCTGATCGCGTTCATCGGACACGCACTTGACTGGCATCCGCAGTTCGACCGGCATCCCGAGATTGAGAAGGTGCTGCGGCAGTTTTCGCCCGACGATTTTTATACTGCGGCGATCGGCCACCTTCAGCCTGACGACATCGATGAAATTCGACAAGGGGCGTGGTACGGAGAGGCGGCATCTCTATCCAACCCGCAACGCCGACCGAGCCCCGACACGAGATACGAATAAAAGAAATGGCGACCACTGAACGAGAATGCGCGAATTGCCAGAAGACCGGGCTGCCGATCCTGCCTGTCCGCTATACCGTTTTGCCGAATAAGGTTCCGGCAAAACTGCCGGACGGCATTGGCGGGAAAGGCATCACTGACGTTCCGCTGACGACGCACCGTTACGGGCTGCGCACCCTCCGCGATGGATGGGTGTACCTGTATTACGTCCAGAGTGCCCGAGGTCCCAAGCGGTGGGAGGTGTACAAGGTGACGGAGGACGGGCGCCTGTGGAAACAAGCGCGTCCGCTGCCTGAGGAACCGTCCACGCATCCTGCGTGCGCCCAGTGCGCGATTGCGGTGCCGATGGACTTGATCGCGATCGAGCGTCCGGAAAAATGCACGGACCGTGTCTACATCGCATTTTCCGAGCACGCATGGGTCGAGGATACGTTCAAGCGATACGAGCAAAATCCGGCATTGCTCGAACAGCGCATGCAATGGATCGAGCCGTCCAAATGGATCAACGGCGGCAACGACCCGAAGAAGCATGCGGTCGTTGCAACCCGTGAGCGTATCGATGATGTCGTCGAGTACATGCCGGCGCTGGACCCCAAACTGCTCGTCCCGCAGGACCAGCGATTGACCGACGAGACCGGCGCTTACGACCCGAAGCTGATGGGACGGGAGTCGACCCGCTACCCGCTGCATATTCGACAGGCGTCGCCATTGTCGACGAGCGAAGCGCTGGTCAAACTGATGAACACGATCGGCTCGACCGGGAAAGGGCAATCTCATCCGCCCATGATGCTCGCGTTGTGGGACGGCATCGGCAACGTTCACGAACTGAACGATTTTCGTAACGATGCAGGCAGCATGTTGTCGCTGTACGTGAAGGAGCAGGGCCGGCAGATCGATGCGATGCTCTCGATCGATGCAGCCGAGGTTGCCGTGCGCAACGGTGCGGTTGCGTTCAAGAGCCGCATGCGCTCCGCCCTGCGGGCTGGTTGGGAAGGCATGCTGAACAACCCCGGCGCGATGGACGGCATTCCAAGTTACGCCGTCATCTCGCCCGAGCAGCAGGCGGCGTCGGACCGGCGGATCGAGCAAGCGGGCGTGATCAGCCCCGAGGAAGCGAAGACGATCGGCGATGCCGAGTGGCCCAAGTACGAGGGCAAACTGAATCTACGCAAGCTCGGCGACTTCCGGCCATGGTTCACGTCTGTTCAGGATGCGGTCAAGGCAATTCAGGCCCGCCGTACACCCGACGTGAAGGCATGGCTGAAGGCGCCCACGTTCATCGCCGCGCTGCATGACTATCACGAAGAAAACGCGGACGACGGACGGGCGTTCGAGAAGGTCGTGATCGAGGCGATCAACGGATTGCCGTCGGAAGATCGTGGTGCGGCCGTGGTCGAGGAACTGGTCAACAACATGGATCCGACTTTGCCGACCAGTCTCGTGTGGCGTGCGTTCGCCTACAACCAGAAGCAACCGAAGGTCGAGATCAAGCAGCTGCTGGCCCAGGCGATTGCGAACAAGACGACCAAGGCCGACACGGTCAGCGACATTGCCGACAAGGTCAGCAAGGTTCTGGAACAGGTGAAGAACTTCGTCGATTTCCGGGACAAGATGCAGGAGGTACATGAGCATCAGAGTCCGGTATCGGTGTCGGAAAAATATTTGAAAAGCCTTCAGGGCGATGCACTCGTCATCACGATGGGCAATGCACTGTTCAAATGGACAGGGCTTGGCGTTCTCGGCGATTGCGCCGGCACGTTCATGATTCGCGGTGCACTGATGTTGCGCATCGGCATCAGCAAGGCGGACACGATCGATCTCGTCAGGCAGGCGATCAAGGTCGAACCTGAGTTGCGTCTGAGGTTGCAGCAGGGATATCGGACGTTGCGCAGTCAGGGCGTCGCGGCGAAAGACGCGTTCGTCAGGACGATTCAGTCGCTCGCCGAACACGAAGGCGGGCAGCTCTATCGCGCGAAATGGAATGCGGTCAAGTTGACGCAGGAGGGCAAGGCGGTCAATCTCGGTGTGCGGATCGGCGGCACGCTGGCCGTGATCGAGTTGCTGAGCTTCGGTTGCGCGCTTGCGAAGGCGGACAAGAAGGGCGAAGACTACGCGATGTTGGTGGCGGGGGGATTCTCGTCGATGTCCGCTTGCCTGCAGGCTTCGACGAAGCTGATGACGGGATTGTCGAAGGATGCGGCGCGGACGTTGAGCAATTTGAAGGCGATTACCGGGTATTTTGGCGGGGCGTCTTCGATGATTGGGATGGTGCTGGATACATATAAATTCATTGATAGCGGTAGCAAGAGTCAGTACTCCATGGCGGCTGCCTATTTCTTTAAAGCATCGATCGGTTTTGGGGCGACGGCAGCCAATTTTCTTACCGCATTGACGTCATCTGCACCATTGGTTTCCCGGATTACAGGGGGGCGTGGGGTGGTATTTATCGGAAAGATGGGCGCGGGTATCGCCGGGGCAGCAGCCAGGTCCGGAGCAATAGCTGCAGGTGCCGCGACCGGAGAGGCTTACAAAGTTGGTATGAGGGTAGTTGGTGTAGCTGCCGAAGAGGCCGGAATTGTAATTACCGAGCGTGCTGGCCTACTGGTGATTGGCCGGATGGTGTTGTTCCTTGCTGGTTGGGAGGTAGCCGTGGCGCTCGTGGTACTACAGCTTTTGATTGCATATTTCACCGATAACGAATTGCAGACATGGTTCGAGAAATGCGCGTTTGGCAAGGGGCAGGATAGTCCGCCGTGGGCTATGGACAAGCAACGGGACGAATTTGAGAAGGCTCTTGCTAGTGTCGGTTTGAAATCCGATGCCGGAGTGTGATGAATATGAGTGTAAATAAAGCTGCTTCTGCTGTATTGCTGCGTGGGAATATTAATCGTCTTAAAAAGACGCGTTGCAGTCATGATTTTCTGTTCAGTGATGTTGATCGAACCAAGATGGGCGCGACGGCCGTTGCTGCTGGTTTGGTCGGATTGGGTGGGATTGCCGTTGGACTAAGTGGTATGGCGATGGACACCACTGAGGAGGCGGATTTGCTTGAATTCGATCTTAATGGTGAATCGGTCAGGGCCTGGGTGTGGTGGTCGATATTTTCGGAAGGTGATGAAGTAGAGGTTGTTGCAGAGCGTTTCGATGATGCGTGGCAGGCGTTTGGTATTCGGCGACTCTCGGATAAAATCGTTGCACTTCACCCGCATTGCAGTCGAGGTCGTTTTGCGCATTACCGTGCGTCGTTTAAATGGGGTGGGATATTTTTTGCGGCGGCAATGGCCGTGCTATATTTTATATCGGCATGTTTTTTAATATTGAGGGGTGGAATGCCGGTTGAAAATCTTCTTATATCGATTTCGCTGGGAACTCTGGTGTCAGCGCTAGGTTATGGGTTCATTACTTATCGCGTTGCCCGTAAGATGATGGGCTTCGTTCGGCTGGCCGAAGGAATTTTTGAGGGATTTGGCTGGAAGGACGTTAAAAACATCGATCTCCCGGCCATCACGAAGAAGAATAAGCAACCAGGCGAGCCGGGCGCATTGGGGGTGCTGTATTTCCGGTACTAACTTCACATCACGACCGCAGTCTCAGTTGCTGCGTGGGCGCATCTGCAACCTTCGCAAGACTCGTTGCAGTCAAGACTTCTTCTTTACCGATGCTGACCGCACCAAGATGGGCGCGACGGCCGTTGCGGCCGGCTTGGTCGGATTGAGCGGAGTTGCTGTTGGGCTGGGCGGTATGGCAATGGATACGACCGAAGAGGCCGATCTGATCGAGTTCGATCTCGATGGGACGACTGTGAAGGCCTGGGTTTGGTGGTCGGTGTTCACGGAAGGCGACGAGGTAGAGGTCGTTGCTGAGCGTTGGGGTGACACTTGGCAGGCCTTCGGTATCCGGCGACTGTTGGACAGAATTGTGGCGCTTCATCCGCATTGTAGTCGAGGCCGCTTTGCTCATTATCGAGCTTCATTTAAATGGGGTGGGGCGTTTTTCGCGGCTGCGATGTTTTTCGCATATTTTATAATTGCGTGCTTCGCTATTTTTAAAGGCGGCGTGCCAATTGAGAATTTGATCATATCATGCGCACTGGGGACTTTGGTGTCGGCGCTGGGCTACGGGTTCATTACTTATCGTGTTGCCCGTAAAATGATGGGTTTTGTTCGCCTGGCCGAAGGAATTTTTGAAGGATTCGGCTGGAAGGACGTCAAAAATATCGATCTCCCTGCCATCACGAAGAAGAATAAGAAACCCGGCGACCCCGCGGCACTTGGCATCCTGTATTTCCGCTACTGACAAGCACCCGGATCACGTTACGAGCAAGGAATCGAATTCATGATGAACCTCATCCGTGTCGGCGACGACACCGACCATGGCGGCAAGGTGATCACCGGTTCGTCGAAGATGCGCTTCGACGGCCGATTCGTGGCGCGCAAGGGCGACGAAGTGACGTGCCCGCAGCATCCCGATATCAAACCGAACCTGATCGTCGAGGGCGACGAATCGATGACTGACGATGGCGTCCCGATTGCCCGGCACGGCCATCGCGCGACTTGCGGATGTTGTTTGATTTCGAGTCTCGTCTGACCGGCATAGGTGACCGAGCGAACGTTCCGCGAGACGTGTCGCACCGCGAGATTAGACGAGCGGCGTCGCTCCCGGTCGCGGCGCACAGCGGCGAATTTCCCTGCCGTTGTTGGCGGACATGACGACCAGCTGCACGAAATTCGTTGCGGACATATGTGCAGTGAAAAAACACTCCATCACACCGACGAACGCATTCAGACTCGTTGCCGCGAACGCCTGTTCGTCCACGGTCAGCGTCACCTCCAGACCGCGTACAAAGCTCGGCATCGGCTCTCCCGACAGCCAGAGTTGCCGGACGCGATGACCCAGGTTCGTCAATCCATCGATCAGATTCGCGTGCGTGCCCGACTGCACCGCAAATTGGCGGAGCAGGCGTTTCAATTCTGCAAGCCCCGAACGGGTCAGTTCGATCGAATGCGGCGCGAGTTGCGCGATGAGCCGCCATACGGCGTCGCCTTCTTGCGGTAGACGGGCAACCGCAGTGGGCGAGTCGAGCATGTCGATGCGCGACACGATTGCGCCTTGTTCGTTGACGAGATCGCCATTGGGCGCACTCGCCCGTATCGTCCGGGGGAGATCGCCGTTCGTGCACGTCATGTTCGCGGTGATCTGCTCGATCCCGGTGTCGGACGCAGGGCGACCATCGAGTCCGACCAGACTGATCGCAGCCTCGGCTTTTCCCGAAGAAGTCGTCGCCGCGCGTTGGGCCGAAATCCAGTAGGGGCCGGTCGGGCCGTCGACACCGCCATGCATGAGCGACGTGAACGGCGGAATGACAGCCGCCCTCGACACGCCAGTCGTGGCGCGTACCGTGTCGACCGACCAGATCGCAACCTGCGCTGCATCGGTGTTCTGCGACTGCACCGGATACGTGCCGGTCAGCGAGTCTCGTTTGAGCGGCACCGACGTTAGCCGGAACAGATTGATGATCGGGGTGCAGAAGAGCTTCAGGTTATCTGCCGACAACGCGCCCAACCGCTGGGCTTCCCGAGAGTCCGGATGTACGCCGCCGATCGCCAGGTGCAACGTCAGTTTGTGATCCGGACCTGCTGCATCGGTCAGCGCACCGAGATCGACGTCAATGAAATCGAACTTCTTCGAGTATGCGAAGTATTCGCCGAGCAATCGCAGGGCCGGCGCTCCGTCGTCCTCCTCGATCAGCCGCTCGGTGTCGTCATAGCCTACCGGTGCAAGCGGCGAAGCGTGCAATGCGGTCCAGCGCTGTTGCGTGTCTTCGACGAACGCTGCCGCGGTCCGCATTGTCATCGAATCGAGGATCGTGGCGACGACTTCGTCTGCACCGTGGATATGGACACGCAGCGGACTCGGGATGGACGCGATACGAAAATCAGGGCGCGTGACGGCGAAGGTAATCGAGAGGAGGCCGGATGTGCTCGGTGGCAATACCGCATAAGACGGAACGCTGGTTGCCGGCCCGTACCGCGCGTGCTCGATGCGTATGGGCGCAAGCGAAACGTCGTAGACGGTACGGAAGCGACAGTCCTCCGCTTTGCTCGAGAGTTCGGTGTTGCGGCGAATCGACGACGGTTCGGTCAGCTTGTCGAATACGTCGCCGAGGTCGAACCGGGCAATCGTACATGCCGGGACCGGTCGCAGGTATTGCGGACACAGCATGCCTGCCAGCGACGTGGTGAATTCGGGATACTCGTCGCTGAGCCGAGTGCCGATATTCGCGGCAAGAAGAGCGAATGACTGCAGCATTCGCTCGATATGCGGATCTTCAGAGCGGTCTCCGTTGATCCCGAGACGGACGGCAATTTTGGGATAGCGCGCCGAGAAGGAGGCAATTGATGCGCGCAGCAGGCCAAGCTCTCGTTCGTAGTGCGGAAGCAGATGATCCATTGCGTGAAGTGGCGAACCGATCGAGCTGCAAAGGCACGTACTCCCTGCCTGCTCGATTGCGCCGCATGATGTCGGGCATGTCGGTGCTTGGGATCGCAATGATAACCATAAAATTACATATTGCTGTCATCGCATGTCGATCTGCTTTCTGTTCCGCCGGATGCCGAGACGGGCGACGCGACATTCCGCCTTCGCATCACGCGTGGGCCGCCCGCCGCGTCCGCGTGCGCTTCACCTCGTACATCTCCTGGTCCGCATGCTCGATCAGCGCGTTCATGTCGGTGCCGTCGTCGGGCAGCATCGCGATGCCGACGCTGACGCCGAGCCGCAGCGGATGCCCGTCGAATTCGAACGGCTCGCCGACCTGCCGCGCGAGCCGTGCGCGTTGCGCGTCGACGTCGTCGCGGCCGCCGACGTTCGGCAGGATCACCGCGAACTCGTCGCCGCCCACCCGCGCAACCGTATCCGAGCGCCGCACGGCGCCGAGCATGCGCGTGGCGATCTCGCGCAGCGCGGCGTCGCCCGCGCGGTGGCCAAGGCCGTCGTTGATCGGTTTGAGCCCGTCCATGTCGATGTTGAGGATGCCGAGCCGGCCGTTCGCGCGCAGCGCCGTGTGCATCGACTGGCGCAGGCGGTCGTAGAACAGCGCGCGGTTCGGCAGGCCGGTGAGCGCGTCGTGCGTCGCGCGCAGGTACAGCTCGTTGGCCTCGTTGCGCGCCGCGTGGAACATCGCGGCGGCGATCAGGTCGGCCATCAGCCGCAGCGTGCCGGCGTCTTCGGCCGAAAAACCGTCGACGTCCGGCGACATCACCTTCAGCACGCCGACCGTCGTGTCCGCATGGGTGAGCGGCATGACCAGCATCGAGCGCAGCCCCACCCGGCGGCACGCGTCACGATCGACGCGCGGGTCGGTTTCCGAATCCGTGCAGCGCAGCAATTCACCGCGCGTCACACACAGGCCGGACAGGCTGCCCGTGCGGCGCAGCCGCAGCCCCAGCATCCCGGCGGCGGAGCCCGACGCGGCGCGGTACACCATGTCGTCGCCTTCGGCGAATTCGACCGCCGCGCCGCCCGCGCCCGTGAGTTGCGGCACCTGCTCGGTCACGTAAGCCATCACGCTGCCGAGATCGAGGCCGAGTTTCGCGATCTCGGTCTGCGCGGCAATGATGCGCAGCAGCGTGTCGGGGGACGGGGTGGCGGTGTCGACAATTTGATCCAAGTCAGTTTTCCATAAAGAAAGCGCGGCGCTCTGTGCGAGCTTGCGGTAGCATACGCGCCGCCCGTGCGGCAGCGCATTCCGGGCGGCCCGCAAGGGGTCGCAACCGGCATCCGGCCGGTAGTCGGGTCTTCGACCACCAGTCCGGCAGCGCCGGCAGTATGCCGGTCGGTCCGGCAGGCAGCAACGGCGTAACTCTTGCCATTCAATCGCGGCGCGCAGCATTTCCGACCGAATTGAGTTGTTTTTCGCGTCGTCAGCGCGAATCACGGTGAGTTTCGCCCTTATTTTGAGATAGTGTGACGAATGTGCGAGCGCCGGTGCCAGGCGCGCGCCGCCGTCTGACGAATCGGCAGCAAAAGCGTTCGTCGCGTCGTTCCGATAATTGCATTCAGGCAGACTTTGAGGGGAAGCAGTGGGGATGTGCACTCGCGGGCATAGCTGCTGTGCGCGCGTCGGTCGCGACGCGCTTGATAACAACCGGATGATCACGACGATGCGGAGCCGCGCATGAAGCCGGCCGTTTCGCTGTTCGTCCTGTCGGTGGCCACGTTCGGCGCGCTCCATGCGGCCGCGCTGTCGGCCGCACCGATGCCGGCGGTGCCTGCCGCCGCTTCGGCGTCCGCCGGCAGTCCGGCCGTGCCGCCGCCCGCCAGCGGCGCGGCCATGCCGAGCGCCGCCAGCGCGGCGTCCGCCGGCCTGCCGACGACGACCGTGCACCTGCCGTTCGCGTCGCTCGGCGCATTCGATCCGGTGCGCCTGCGCGGCGCCGACGACGCGCGCACGATCAACGCGGGCGTGCGGCTCGACCGCGTGGTCACCGGCGCGCGGCTGCGTCTGACCTATGCGTATTCGCCGTCGCTCGTGTTCCCGATGTCGCACCTGAAGGTGTCGATGAACGGCGAGGTGATCGCGACCGTCCCGTTCGACGCGACGCGCGCGGGCCGCACGGTCACGCAGGACATCCCGATCGATCCGCGCTACTTCTCCGATTTCAACCAGATCGGCCTGCGCCTGATCGCGCATTACACGCTCGATCACTGCGAGGACCCGTCGAACTCGGCGCTGTGGGCCGACGTGAGCCCGACGAGCGAGCTGATCCTCGACGAATCGCCGCTGCGCCTGCCGAACGACCTCGCGCTGCTGCCCGCGCCGTTCTTCGACCGGCGCGACAACGGGCTGCTGCTGCTGCCGTTCGTGCTGCCGGCGTCGCCCGATTCGGCGACGCTGCGCAGCGCCGGCGTGCTCGCGTCGTGGTTCGGCGCGCAGGCCGACTACCGGCAGGCACGCTTCCCGGTCGCGGCGACGCTGCCGGCCGACGACCAGGCGGTGGTGGTCGGCACGGCCGCGACCCTGCCTGTCGGCCTCGCGCTGCCGTCGGTCACCGGCCCGCTGCTCGCGGTGGCCGACAACCCGGCCGCGCCGGGCCGCAAGCTGCTGGTCGTGACGGGCCGCACGGCGGCCGAAGTCGACGACGCGGTCGCGGCGCTCGTGCTCGGCCGTGCGGCGCTGTCGGGCCCGGCGGCAACCGTCGCGCACGTCGATCTCGGCGCGCCCCGCAAACCGTACGACGCGCCGCGCTGGCTGCCGGTGAACCGGCCGATCGCGTTCCGCGAGCTCGTGTCGGACCCGCGCGAACTCGAAGTGCGCGGCACGTCGCCCGACGCGATCCGCCTGAACCTGCGCGTGCCGGCCGATCTCCATTCGTGGAACGGCTCGGGCGTGCCGATCACGCTGCGTTACCGCTATACGGCGCCGACCGTGCAGGACGACTCGACGCTCGCCGTCGAGATCAACGAACAGCTCGTGAAGTCGTACCGGCTCGGGCCGGCCCATGCGGAAGACGCGCGCGGGCGCATGCAGCTGCCGCTGCTGGCGGTGCCGGAAGGGCGCGTGACGAGCGATGTCGACATCCCGGCGTTTCGCGTCGGCAGCGGCAATCAGCTGCAGTTCCGCTTCACGCTCGATTCGCAGAAGACGGGGCTCTGCTCGAGCACCGCGACCGAGCCGCAGCGCGCGGCGATCGATCCCGATTCGACGATCGACTTCTCGCACTTCGTCCACTACGCGCAATTGCCGAACCTCGCGTTCTTCGCGAACAGCGGCTTCCCGTTCACGCGCTTCGCCGACCTGTCGCAGACGGCCGTCGTGGTCCCCGACCGGCCGTCGCCGCAGGAGCTCGAAGCCTACCTGACGATGCTCGGCCACATGGGCCAGTGGACCGGCTTCCCGGCGCTGCGCGTGGAGGTTGCGCGGCCCGGCGACGTCGCCGCGCTGGCGGGCCGCAAGGACCTGCTCGTGATCGACGGCTCGCCCGCGTCGGCGCTGCTGTCGCGCTGGCGCGCGGCGCTCCCGCTGACGATCGACCAGCAGGGCGGCACGGGCGCGACGCGCGTTGCCTTCTCGGTGAAGGAACGCTGGCGCAACGGCATCGGCATGGCCGACGGCGGCGCGCATATCGAGCAGACGGGCTCGCTCGCCGCGCTCGCCGGCTTCGAGCTGCCGGGCAGCCACGGCCGCAGCGTCGTCGCGCTGACGGCGACCGACCAGACGCGCCTGGCCGAT
The DNA here is from genome assembly GCF_020843965.1 of Burkholderia sp. B21-005. Lineage (NCBI taxonomy): Bacteria > Pseudomonadati > Pseudomonadota > Betaproteobacteria > Burkholderiales > Burkholderiaceae > Burkholderia > Burkholderia sp. B21-005. The sequence continues at coordinate 1,387,565 of NZ_CP086301.1, forward strand.
CTGCTCGACGTATTCGAGAAGCCGGGCCTCGTGTCGCAACTGCAGGGCGACCTCGCGCTGGTGCGGCCGGGTCAGGTCGACAGCCTGCGCGTCGGCGAGCCGTACGTGGTCGGCTTCGTGCCGTGGTATGCGCGCGTCTGGACGCATGCGGCGCGGCACCCGGTCGTGCTCGGCGTGGTCGGCGTCGCCGCGGGGCTGCTGCTCGCGCTCGGCGTGTTCAGCGTGCTGCAGAGAATCGCCGCGCGTCGACGGGGGATGTAACGGATGGCGTGGGCATTCGCAAGGCGACGGGCAACGCGGCCGGCGCGTCGCGTCGGCACGACGCTCGTGCTGGCCGTCGCGGCGGCGTGTGCGGCGACCGGCGCCGCCGGGCGCGCGCAGGCGGCGCAAAGCGGCGCGGCCGATGTGCAATGCGGCGCGGCGTGGCCGCGCTGGGACGCGTTCAAGCGCGATTTCGTGTCAGCCGACGGCCGGGTGATCGATGTCGGCTCGGCCGATTCGCGCACGGTATCGGAGGGGCAGGCGTATGGGCTGTTCTTCGCGCTGGTTGCGAACGACCGGCGCACGTTCGACACGATCCTCGCATGGACCGAGAACAACCTCGCGCAGGGCGACCTGAGCGCCCGTCTGCCGGCGTGGCTGTGGGGCCGTGCGCCGGACGGCGCCTGGCGCGTGCTCGACGCGAACGCGGCGTCGGACGCCGACCTGTGGATCGCCTACACGCTCGTCGAAGCCGGCCGGCTGTGGCGCGAGCGCAGCTACACGGCGCGCGGCGCGCTGCTCGCGAAGCGCGTGCTGGACGACGAGACGGCCAGCGTGCCGGGCCTCGGCCTCACGCTGCTGCCCGGGCCGACCGGTTTCAAGCTGGCGAACGGTCAATGGCGCGTGAACCCAAGCTATTCGCCGCCGCAGGTGATCCGCGGGCTCGCCGCGCGCCTGCCCGATGATCGGCGCTGGGCCGCGCTCGCGGCCAGCACCGGCCGCGTGCTGCTCGACACCGCGCCGAAGGGCTTTTCGCCGGACTGGGCGCTGTATCGCGCGGGCGCCGGCTTCGGGCCCGATCCGCAAACCCGCGCGGAAAGCGCGTACAACGCGATCCGCGTGTACCTGTGGGCCGGCATGCTCGATCGCGCCGATCCGCTCGCCGCGCCGCTGCTCGCGCGGTTTGCCCCCTTTGCCGACTACATTGCCGCGCATGGCGCGCCGCCGGAGAAGGTCGACACGACGACCGGCGTCGCGGGGCCGAACGACGGCAACGGCGGCTTCTCCGCGGCGGCCGTGCCGTTCCTCGACGCGCGCGGCCAGCGTGCGCTCGCGGATGCGCAGGCCGCGCGTGTCGATACGCTCGCGCGCCAGTCGGCGCCCGGCTACTACACGAGCGTGCTGACGCTGTTCGGCCTCGGCTGGCGCGACGGCCGCTACCGGTTCGGCGCGGACGGGTCGCTCGACGCGCGCTGGGAGGGTCGTCCATGCGCGGCCCGATGAAGCGCACCGCACCGCGCGTCGCGGGGTTCGCGTGGCTCGCGTCGTCGGTCTGCGCGGCGGCGCCGGCCGCGGCTGCCGGCGCCGTTGCCACCGCGGTTGCTCCGCCGCCCAAAGCCGTCGCGCCGAAGGCCGCGCCGGCCACGACCGATCGGGCCGACGCGCAGCGCCAGCTCTCGACCGCCCGCATGTGGGGCGCGAAGCATCGCGACGACCTCGCGCGCGACGCGCTGCGCAAGGGGCTCCTGATCGCGCCGGACGATCCCGAACTGCTCGCGGAGCAGATGCGCGTGCTGTTACGGCTCGGCGACGCGCAAGGCGCGCAGGCCGCGCTGGCGCGCCTGCAGGCGCGTGCGCCCGCGGCACCCGGCACGCGGCGTGCGGCCGACGAATACCGCGTCGCGACGAGCGGGCGCGGCGAGATGGCGCAGATCCGCCTGCTCGCGCGCAGCGGCCGCGCCGACGAAGCGGCCCGGCGGATCGTCGCGCTGTTTCCGAACGGCGCGCCATCCGGCGCGCTCGGCGCCGAGTACTACCAGATCGTCTCGAATGCGCCGGGCGGACGCGAACCGGCGATCGCCGCGCTGCGCCGCGCGGTCGCGGCCGACCCGCAGGACGTGAGCGCGGCGCTGGCGCTCGCGCGGCTGCTGAACCAGCGCGACGACACGCGCGCGGAAGCGAACCGGATCGCGTGGTCGCTCGCGAAGCGGGCCGACACCGACCATACGGACGCGATGGCCCTGTGGCGCCGCGTGCTGCAGTCCGCCGGCGCCGATCCCGCGTATCTCGACGCGTTGCATGCGTATTTGGCGTTCGTGCCGGACGACACCGAATTCCGCGATCGCGTCGCCACCCTCGACCGGCAGCGCGACGCGCAACGCCGGCTCGAACGCGATCCCGACTACATCGCGCAGCAGCGCGGCCTGCAGGCGCTCGCGCGCGGCGACCTGGCCGGTGCCGATCCGCTGCTCGCGCGCGCCGCGCAGGCGCGCGCCGACGACGCCGATGCGCTCGGCGGGCTCGGCCTGCTGCGCCTGCGCGAAGGCCGGCATGACGAAGCGCGTGCGCTGTTCACGCGCGCCGCGGCGCTGTCGACCGACCAGCGCGGCAAGTGGCAGGGCCTCGCGCGCACCGCGCAGTTCTGGGGGCTGCTCGCACAGGGCCGCGCGGCGGCTTCGGCCGGGCGGCCGCAGGATGCCGAGCGCGCGGCGCGCGCCGCGCTCGCGATGCAGCCCGCCAGCCCGGACGCGAAGCTGCAGCTCGTCGATGCGCTGCTCGCGCAGCGCGACTGGGCGCGCGCGGAGCCGTTGCTGCGCGAACTGCTGGCCGCACGTTCGCCGACGCTGTCGGCGGTGCGCGGCACCGCGATGCTGTATGAGAACACTGGCCGCGCGGATCGCATTGGCCCGCTGCTCGACGCGCTGCAGGGTCGCGTGACGGGCCGCGACGATCGCCGCGCGCTCGACGGGCTGCGCGCCGACCTGCTTGCGAGCCAGGCGCGCGCGCTCGCCGACAAGGGCGAACGCGGGCCGGCCGCGCAACGCTACGAAGCCGCGGTGCGTGCGGCACCCGATGCGCCGTGGACGCGTTTCGCGCTCGCGCGGCTGTATCGCGACATGGGGCTGCGGCAGCTCGGTCGCACGGTAATGGACGAAGGGCTCGCGCAAAGCGACACGCCCGAGATGCGCTATGCGACCGCGCTGTATCGCAACTCGCTCGACGACATCGCCGGCGCGCAGGCCGCGCTCGCGGGCGTCGACGACGCGCACCGCTCGGACGGCATGCGTGCGCTCGCGCGCAAGCTCGACGCGGAAAGTGCGCTGGCCGACGCGCGCGGCGCGCTCGGCCGCGGCGATCGCGCGGCGTTCACCGCGTCGCTCGCGCATGCGCAGGCGAGCGCGCCGGACGATCCCGACATGCTCGCGGCGATCGGCGCGCAGTGGATCGACGCGGGCGAACCCGAGCGCGGCCTCGCGCCGTTGCGCGACTGGATCGCCGCGCATCCTCACGAGGCCGACACCGACGTCCGCCTGCGCTACGGCGACCTGCTCGGCAGCGCCGGGCGCGACGACGCGCTCGCCGCGTGGCTCGACGCACTGCGCCGCGAGCCGGCGCTGACGGCGGCACAGACCGCGCGCATCGAGGATCAGTCGCTGCGGCTCGTGCTGCGGCAGACGGACGACGCGATCGCACGGCAGGACTATGCGCGTGCCCGCACGCTGCTCGGTCGGGCGAGCGACGCCGGCCGCGCGGACAAGCGCTACGCACTGGAACTGGCCGACCTCGAACGCGCGCAGGGGCACTACGACGCGGCGCGCGACGCGCTCGCGCCGGTCGTCGCGCGCACGCCGGACGATGCCGATACGCAGCTCGCGCTCGCGCGGATCGACGAGGACAGCGGTCATCGCGCGGCGGCGCTCGCGCGCGTGCAGGCCGTGCTCGCACGCACGCCGGACGACGACGTCGATACGCGGCTGTCGGTCGTGCGCCGCCTGAACGCGCTGCGCCGCCCGGACGAAGCCGCGCAGGTGACCGGCCCGCTGCAGGCCGCGTATCCGGCGCGCGCCGACGTGACGGTGGCAGCCGGGCGCGTGGCCGAGGCACAGGGCCGCTACGACGATGCCGCGTCGCTGTACCGGCTGTCGCTGTCGCAGGAACGCACGAGCGGCGTGAGCCCCGGCCGCGACGGCCGCACGCCCGCGCAGGCCGCGTTCGCGGATCTCGAGCAGCGGCGCGACCCGGAGATCGAGACCGGCTGGCTGCCCGCGTACAAGTCGGGCGACGAAGGGGTGTCCTCGTACCGCGCGCAACAGGTGCCGATCTACCTGCAGGTGCCGGTGCGCTACGACGGGCATGCGTTCCTGCAGCTCGACACCGTGCATCTGGACGCGGGCACGCTCGATACGAGCGACCCGAACGCGTATTCGCTGAAGACCTTCGGGACCTACGCCGCGCTCAACACGCCGCTCGGGTTGCCTGCGCCGTTCGCACCGAATCCGTCGGCCGCCGAGTTGATCGCGCATCCGCGCGGCGACCTGCACCAGCCGATGACGGGCGTCGCCCTCGGCGCCGGCTATCGCACGGACGCGTGGCGCGTCGATCTCGGCACGTCGCCGCTCGGTTTCCCGGTGCATTACCTGGTCGGCGGCGTGCGCTACCGCTTCGACGCGGGCCCGGCGAGCTTCACCGTGAACGCGTCGCGCCGGCCGGAAACGAGCAGCGTGCTGTCGTATGCGGGGATGCGCGACCCGTGGACCGGTGCGGTATGGGGCGGCGTGCGCCGCGACGGCGTGAACCTGCGTGCGGCGGTCGACGTCGGCCGCGTGAACCTGTTCGCGGAACTCGGCGCGGGCGTGCTGTCCGGCCGCAACGTCGAGCGCAATGCGGAAGTCACGCTGCGCTCGGGCTTCACGGTGCCCGTGTACGAACGCGCGACGATGAAGGTGAGCACGGGGCTCGTCGGCAATGCGTGGCATTACGCGCAGAACCTGCGCTACTACACGTACGGGCAGGGCGGTTACTACAGCCCGCAGCGCTACCTGTCGCTCGGCGTGCCGATCGAGTGGGCGGGTCGGCGCGACGCGCTGTCGTGGGACCTGACCGTCACGGCCGGGATCTCGAACAGCTATGAAAAGGATTCGCTGTTCTACCCGACCTTCGCGGGCCAGCGCGCCGCGCAGGAGGCGGCCGGGCTGGTCTACACGGGCAGTTCGACGCGCGGCGTGTCGTTTTCGTACGGCGTGAACGGCATCGTCGAGTATCGCGTGAATCCGCACCTGAGCGTCGGCGCGCAACTGCATGTCGACCGGTCGCACGACTATGCACCGAGTTCGGCGCTCGTGTACCTGCGCTATGCGTTCGACGCACGCGCGGAGCGCAGCTGGCTCGTCACGCCGACGCCGGTGCGGCTTTATTCGGATTACTAGGGTCTGCTTGCATATGGAACGCGTGAATACCGAAATCGACGCAACCCGTCCCGCGCTCGGCGCCGCCGGCCTGCTGGACCGCCTGCGCGCGCTGCTGCGCACGGGTCCGGCCGGCGGCCGCGCCGGCCCGCTGAGCCGGCTCGCGATCGACGGGCTGCCCGATGCGTGGACGCAACTGGAAGCAGGCGGCCTGTACGCCGTCTATGCCGCCACCGGCACGCCGGCGTGCGACGCGCTGGTGTGGGAAAGCGCGCGGCAGTCGCGCACGCGCGACGTGACGGTCGTGCTGTCACGCGACGCGGCGCGCGTGGCCGCGCAGATGCAGGCGCACGGTTTCGCGGGCGCCGCGCAGCCGGCCGGCTGGCCGCGCAACCTGAACGTGCTGGCGATGCCGCCCGCACCCGCGTCTGCGTCCGCGGCGGCCGACGGCGACGCCGCGATCGAACCGGGCGCGCCGCGCCGTGCGGCGCCCGCTCCGTTCGCACGGCTCGCGGGCGGCTTGCGCGCGATGAAGCGCTACGGCTTTCGCACGCGCTCGCTGTATTTCATCGAAGGCGCGCAACGCTGGTTCAGCTGGGACGATCCGGCCGCGCTCGCGGAAGAGGCGCACGCGCTCGCCGACTGGTGCCGCACGCACCGGATCGCGCTGGTGCTGCTGGTCGATCCCGAGATCGTGCGCACCGGCGCCGCTCCGGACACCGACGATCCGCCGCTCGTGCGCGACGCGAATCGCGCGCCGCGCAGCGGCTTTCACGGCGTGTGCTCGGGCGTCGCGCAACTGCAGCGCACGCACGGCGAACTGCTGTGGGTCGTCGATTTCTGGCGCGCGGGCGACACGCTCGCGGCCGGCGAAGTGCGGCCGCTGCGCTTCGCGCCGGGCGGCCGGCTCGCGGCGATCGCCGATGGCGGCGCCGTCCAGCCGTCGCGCGGGATGAAGCTCGCGACCGACGAGGATCGCGTCGTCGTCAGCCGTGCGGTGCTCGACGACGCGGGCCGCGTGCCCGCCGGCTGGGAAATCGTCGACGACAACGCGGCGGTCGTCGCTGCCTGTGCGCACGCGCAGGCCGCGACCGCGGTGCTCGCGTTCCGCTCGCATCCGCAGCTCGAGGCGTTGTGCGCGGCCGTGCACGCGCTGCGCCGGCAATGCGGCGGCGCGCTGAAGATCGCCGTCGTCGAACGCGGCGAGGTGCTGCGCCAGCAGTTCGAGATGCTCGTGCTGAGCGTCGGCGCGAACCGCGTCGTCGCACGCGACCTGCCGCTGTCGCGGATGCAGGCCGCGGTGAACGCGCTGCACGGGCAGCTCTATGCGCGGCCCGTCGCGCCGGACTATCGCGCGGCGCTCGCGGCCGCGCTCGGCGATTCGGTGCTCGGCTATTTGCCGGTCGGCGCGTTCTGCCTGCGGATTCGCGCGGTGCTCGATCGCGGCGCCGTGCTCGCGCTGCCGCATACGCTCGCGAAGATCGCGCTGCTGCCCGGCGTGTCGCACGTCGACGCGCTGCGGCACTGCCGGCCGCGCCGCGCCGGCGACGTCGTGACGGCCGACGCCGCGCACCTGTACGTGTTCCTGTTCGCGTGCGAACCGGTCGATGCCGAGGACGCGCTCGCGCGGATCTTCGACGTGCCGGTCGATACGCTGTCCGATCGCGTCGTGTGTCTCGGGGCAGGCAGCATCGACACCGAGCTCGATGCGCTGAAGACCGAGAACCGGCGCGCGCCGATCGCCGACTACAGCGACCTGTTCGCGGCGGCGAAGCAACCGGGGGCGACGCGCGTGCCGGCCGAACGCGCGGACGAGGGCGCGGGCGCGGCGAATGCCGAACCGGGCGGCGCGCCCGATTCGAACCTCGACAACTCGCCGCGGCCCGTGCGCGACGAAGACCTCGTGCCGGCCGCCGCTGCGCCGGCCCCGTCTGCCGACATTCCCGCTGCGCGCGCGCGCGGCGCCATCCGCAGCGCGATGCCGCTGCGCAAGCCGGAGGGCGCATGATCGCCGAACTCGTCATCGGATTCATCGTCGGCATCGCGATTGCGGTGCCGGTGTGGATCGTCGCGCAGCACCTCGGCATCGGCCGCGGTTTTCATGCGCCGCGCGGGCTGAACCGGCGCGACGCGGTGCCGTGCGAACTCGTGCCGATCGCGCTGCGCGGACGCCTGCTGCCCGACGCCGACCGCGCCGACGAGGCCGCGCGATGAAGACGATCGCCATCACGTCGACGACCGGCGGCGCGGGCCGCACGACGCTCGCCGGCGCGCTCGCGGTGCTGCTCGCGCGCCGCGGCCGGCCCGTCGTCGCGGTCGAGTTCGACGCGCAGAACCTGATGGGCGCGACGCTCGGGCTCGACACGCTGGCCGAACACGGGCTCGCGCACAGCCTGCTCGCGGATCCTGCTGACGCCGCGCCGTGGCACGCGCATACGTGGCGCAATGCCGACGGCGTGCTGTTCGTGCCGTACGGGCAGGTCGACGCGGCAGACGCCGCTGCCTGCGATGCGCGGCTCGCGGCCGAGCCGGACTGGCTCTCGCGCGCGCTCGACGAGATCGCGCTGCCGGCCGAGGGCGTCGTGCTGGTCGACACGGCCCGCTATCCGTCGCCGCAGGCCGAGCAGGCGATTCGCCGCGCCGACCTCACGCTCGTCGTCGTGCCGCCCGAACCGGCCGCGTGCGCGACCGTCGCCGCCCGCCTGGACGCGCTGCGTGCCGGCGGCGGCGACCTGCAGATCGTCGTGAACCGGCTGAACCCCGCGCGCGACATGCAGCGCGATGCGCTCGCGATGCTGCGCGCCGTCGCGGGGCCGATGTCGATGCTCGAGCAGCGCATTCACGTCGACGCGGCCGTGCCCGAAACGCTCGCGCGCGGCAGCTGGATCTTCGACGATGCGCCGTATTCGCAGGCGTCGCACGACCTGAACGGCATCGCGAACTGGGTCGATGCGTGGCTCACGGCGGCCGCGGCCGGCCGTGCGGGAGCGTCGCGATGAAAGCCGCGTTCGCGTCGCGCTGGCGCGCCACGGTCCGACGCGCGACCGACTGGTGCGCGCGCGGAATCGGGCTGCCGGCCGAGCGCACGCTGCTCGACTGGCTCGTGCGGCTGTTCTTCCATGCACCGCGGCCCGGCCGGCCCGATCCTATACGCCGCCGGGCGCGCACCGCGTTCCTTTGGCTCGCGCGCGAGTGGGGCGTGCTGCAGCCGCTGAGCCCGCGTGAATGGCTGTGGCGCGCGATCGTGCGCGCGCCGCGCGCGGCCGGCGAGCAGCCCGCGCGCGATCCGCTCGCGTGGTTCGACACGTTCGTCGTGCCGGTCTACGTCGCGGTGCGCGCGCTCGGCGCATGCATCAGCGCACAGCTCGAGCGTTTGCCGTGGGCGCGCTGGGGCGGCTGGCTCGACGCGCGCGCACACGGCGTCGGCCGGCGCCGCTGGCTCGCGCCGCTGCTGCTGATCGCGGGCGCGCTGATGTGGGCCGCGGCCGGGATGTCGCCGCTGATGCCCGGCGCGCAGTTCGCGTTCTTCGCGATCGTCGCGGTGCTGGCGCTCGCGCTGCGCCGCCTGCCGGGCCATCTGCCGACCCTCGCGCTCGCGTCGCTCGCGCTGCTCGCCACGCTCCGCTACGTGTGGTGGCGCACGACCCAGACGCTCGATTTCCGCAGCCCGATCGAGGCGGTCGCCGGCTACCTGTTGTACGGCGCCGAAGCCTATACCTGGATGATCCTGCTGCTCGGCTTCGTGCAGACCGCGTGGCCGCTTGACCGGCCGATCGTGCCGCTGCCCGACGACCCGGACAGCTGGCCGAGCGTCGACATCTACATCCCGACCTACAACGAGCCGCTGTCGGTCGTGAAGCCGACCGTGTTCGCCGCGCAGAGCATCGACTGGCCGACCGGGAAGCTGCACGTGTACCTGCTCGACGACGGCAAGCGCCCCGAGTTCGCGGCGTTCGCGCGGGAGGCCGGCATCGGCTACCTGACGCGCGACGACAACCTTCACGCGAAGGCCGGCAACATCAACCGCGCGCTGCCGAAGACGCACGGCGAATACATCGCGATCTTCGACTGCGATCACGTGCCGACGCGCTCGTTCCTGCAGACCACGATGGGCGTGTTCCTGCGCGACCCGAAATGCGCGCTGGTGCAGACGCCGCACCATTTCTTCTCGCCCGATCCGTTCGAGCGCAACCTCGGCACGTTCCGCGAGATCCCGAACGAGGGCAACCTGTTCTACGGGCTCGTGCAGTCGGGCAACGACCTGTGGAACGCGACGTTCTTCTGCGGGTCGTGTGCGGTGCTCAAGCGCACCGCGCTGGAGGAGGTGGGCGGCGTCGCGGTCGAGACCGTGACCGAGGACGCGCACACCGCGCTCAAGCTGCATCGCCGCGGCTACACGTCGGCGTACCTGCCGACCGTGCAGGCGGCCGGCCTCGCGACCGAGAGCCTCGCGGGCCACGTGAAGCAGCGCACGCGCTGGGCGCGCGGGATGGCGCAGATCTTCCGCATCGACAACCCGTTCCTCGGGCGCGGGCTCGGCTTCATCCAGCGGATCTGCTACGGCAACGCGATGCTGCATTTCTTCTACGGGATCCCCCGGCTCGTGTTCCTGACGATTCCGCTCGCGTACCTGTTCTTCCACCTGTACTTCATCAACGCGTCGTCGATCGCGCTCGCGAGCTACGTGATCCCGTACCTGGTGCTCGCGAACGTCGCGAACTCGCGGATGCAGGGGCGCTATCGCCATTCGTTCTGGGCCGAGGTCTACGAATCGGTGCTCGCGTGGTACATCGCGCTGCCGACCACCGTCGCGTTCTTCAGCCCGAAGCACGGCAAGTTCAACGTGACCGACAAGGGCGGCAAGATCGACGAAGGTTACGTCGACTGGTCGACGTCGAAGCCGTACCTCGTGCTGTTCGCGCTGAACGTGCTCGCGATCGCGGCCGGGCTGTGGCGGCTCGTGGCTGATCAGGGCGACGAGGCGTCGACGATCCTGATCACGCTCGGCTGGACCGTCTACAACCTCGCGATGCTCGGCGCGGCACTGGCCGTCGCGCGCGAGACCAAGCAGGTGCGCGTCACGCACCGGATCGCGATGCGCGTGCCGGCGACGCTGCTGCTCGCCGACGGCTCGACGGCCGCGTGCTTCACGAGCGACTACTCGACCGGCGGCCTCGGCCTCGAAGCGGTGCCGGGGCTGCCGCTCGCGATCGGCGACACGCTGACGGTGTGCGTGACGCGCGGCGACCGGCCGTTCCCGTTCCCGGTGCGCGTGAGCCGCGTGACGCCGACCCACGTCGGCGTGAGCTTCGAGGCGCTGACGCTCGAGCAGGAGCGCCAGCTCGTGCAGTGCACGTTCGGCCGCGCGGACGCGTGGCTCGACTGGCATGCGGGCACGCGCACGGACACGCCGCTGCGCGGGTTGAAGGAAGTGCTGCGCGTGGGCCTGGACGGTTACGTACGGATGTGGAAGGGTGTGGCGCGCGGCGTGCAGTCGATGCTGGCACCGAAGCTCGATCGGGCGCGCGACTGACGCGGCGCCCATCACGGAGTGGTTTAGATGACGTTCTGGAATCTGTATTTCATCCTGAAGTTCGCGCTGTTCGCGACCGGCCACCTGCAGCCGATGTGGCTCGCGAACCTCGCGTTCGCGCTGGCGCTCGCGGTGAGCGCGCCGATCCGGCAGCGCGGATGGCGCATCGTGCGGCTGCTCGTCGCGATCGCGATCGCGGTGCCGCTGCTCGCGCGCGAACTGCATGCGCCGCCGCTCGCGCGCCTCGCCGAAGCCGCGCGCGAGGTCAGCACGTTCCGCCTCGAATACTGGATGGAGCTGTTGCCGCGCCTGTTGCCGCCGGTGCTGGTGTTGACGGTAGTGGGCGCGCTGATCGTCTATTTCATCGTCAACCGCTGGGTGCGCGTCGCGACCTTCGTGCTCGCCGTGCTGATCGTGATGCCGCTGTGGCAGGCCGGCAGCGGGCTGATGGCGCGCGTCGTCGCGCCGCTGCCGCAGCAGGCCAGCGCGACGGGCGGGCGCTCCGACCAGCCCGAGGATCACAACGCGGCACTCGCGACGTTCCGCACGCAGGAGTCGCAGCGGCAGGTCGCGTTCGGCCATCTCCCGAGCGATCCGTCCGCGCAGTTCGACGTGATCGTGCTGCACATCTGCTCGCTGTCGTGGGACGATCTCGATGCGGCGAAGGTGCGTAATCACCCGATGCTGAGTCACTTCGACTACCTGTTCAACAACTTCAGCACGGCCGCGAGCTACAGCGGCCCGGCCGCGATCCGCGTGCTGCGCGCGAGTTGCGGGCAGGAAGCGCACGCGGACCTGTACAAGGGCGCGCCGCAGCAGTGCTACCTGTTCTCGCAGCTCGCGTCCGCCGGCTACACGGTGCAGTCGCTGCTGAACCACGACGGCCACTTCGACAACTTCCTGCAGGTCATTCACGACAACATCGGCGTGCCCGACGCGCCGATGATCCCCAACACGGCCGCACCGGTTGCGATGCATGCGTTCGACGGCACGGCGATCAAGGACGACTACGGCACGCTCGCGAACTGGTACGCACAGCGCGCGTCGGTGCCGGGCCCGGTCGCGCTGTACTACAACACGATCAGCCTGCACGACGGCAACCGCGTGGTGGGCAGCCCGCTCGCCAGCATCGATTCGTATCCGCAGCGCGCCAACAAGCTGATGAGCGACTTCGACCGGCTCGCCGATCTGATCGCGCAGTCGGGCCGGCGCGCGGTGATCGTGTTCGTGCCCGAGCACGGCGCCGCGCTGCGCGGCGACAAGAACCAGGTGGCCGGCCTGCGCGAGATTCCGACGCCGCGCATCGTTCACGGGCCGGTCGGCGTGCGGCTCGTCGGCTTCGCCGGCAATCACGGCCAGACGACCGTGATCGACCAGCCGACGAGCTTCCTCGCGCTCGCACAGCTGCTGTCGAACCTCGTGTCGAACAGCCCGTTCAAGCCTGGCGCGACGCTCGCACAATATGCGGCCGACCTGCCGCGCACGCGGATGGTTGGCGAGAACGAAGGCACGGTGACGATGCAGACGAGCGCGGGTTACGCGGTCAAGACTCCGGATGGCGTATGGATCGACGAACAGTAATCAATATCGGCGAAGGTGACGACGATCGCCTGTCGCAGCCGAACGACGTGCTCGGCCTCGCGCGGCACCTGCCCGCGCTGGACCCGGCCCGTTATGTCGACGAGCAGGCGCGGCGCGCATTCGTCGAATCGCTCGACCGCTGGCCGACGCTCGCGAAGCTGATGGGATTGAAGCGGTGAGCGCACGGCGGCCGGCGTGAATGCCGGCCGCCGTGTGTGGATGGACCGACCGATGCCGGCTTACTGCGCCTTGCGCGCCGGCTGGCGCGTCCACTCGTTTTCCTCGCCTGGCACCTTGCCGAAGGTCTGCTCAGCCCACGCGTTGCGGGCCGCCTCGATCTTCGCGCGCTCGCTCGACACGAAATTCCATTCGATGAACCGCTCGCCCGGCAGGTGCGCCCCGCCGAGCAGCATTACGCGCGCGCCGTTCGCGCTCGCGAGCGCCACGGTCGCGCCCGGTTCCAGCACGGCCATCGTCGCGGGGGCGAGCGGCGTGCCGTCGATCGTGAGGTCGCCGTCGACGAGATACACGCCGCGCTCGTCGTGTTCCGCGTCGAGCGCAAGCCGGCCGTTCGACGCGAATTCCGCATACGCATAGAGCGTCGGCGAGAACACGGCGACCGGCGACGTGAGCCCGAACGCGGTGCCCGCGATCACGCGCACGCTCGCGCCGTCGCGCGTGAACGACGGCAGCGTGTCGGCCGCGTGATGCGCGAACGCGGGCGCCGTGTCCTCGTGCTCGACCGGCAGCGCGACCCAGGTCTGGATTCCATGCACGGGCTGCTCGAGCGGCCGATCCTCGTCGGGCGAACGCTCCGAGTGGACGATACCGCGCCCGGCCGTCATCCAGTTCACGTCGCCGGGCACGATCTTCTGCCTGAAACCGAGGCTGTCGTGATGCATCAGCGTGCCATCGAACAGGTAGGTGACGGTCGCGAGGCCGATGTGCGGATGTGGCAGCACGTCGATGCCGCTGCCGGCCGGCAGCACGGCCGGCCCCATTTCATCGAAGAAGATGAACGGGCCGACGAGGCGCGCGGCGCGCGCGGGCAGCACGCGGCGCACGACGAGGTTGCCGATGTCGCTCTCGCGCGGCGTGAGTACGGTCTTGATCGATGCGGACATGGTGAGACTCTCGTGTTCGGTGGGTCAGGCAATCGCCGTGTCGATCGCGATCGGATGCGTGAGGATCTTGTGCACCGGGCATGCGTTCGCGATCTGCAGCAGGCGCTCGCGCTGCTCGTCGGACAGGTCGCCGTCGAGCGTGATGCGGCGCACGATCGTGCTGCCCGCGCTGCCCGATTCGTGCGCGAGCTTCACGTGCACTTCGGCGAGCGGCCAGCCCTTGCGTTGCGCGTACATCTTCAGCGTGATCGCGGTGCATGCGCCGAGGCTCGACAGCAGCAGCGCGACGGGCGTCGGCGCGGCGTCGCCGCCGCCGAGCGCTGCCGGCTCGTCGGCGCGCCATTGATGAACGCCGTCGGTGAAATGGACCAGGTAATCGACCGAGCCGATGCTCGCTTCGACGGACAGTTCGCTCATTGAAATTCCAGGTGGGGGAAGGGGAGGCGGGCCGGCAGCCGGCCCGGCATTACGGTTCGAGCAGACGCTGCAGCCGCAGTTCCTCGAAATCCAGCTCCGATTCTATGCGGTGCAGCACCGCGTCGTCGACCCGCCCGTCGCGGTGCAGGTCGAGCAGCGCGTCGCGCGACACGCCGACCAGCTCGAGCTCGACGCGCAGCATCCGCGCGCGCACGCCCGCCGGTTCCGCGCCGTCGCGATGCGCGCTTTCGTTGAACGCGACGCGGCTGCGATATTCGGTCAGCAGCCGGTCGAGCGATGCGCGTTCGAGGCCCGAGCCGCGCTGCTCGCGTGCGTCGAGCTCGGCGAGCGCCGCGCCGAACGTATGCGCGCGCACCGCGTGCTCGGACATCGTGCGTCGCGCGGCCGGGCGCAGCTTCAGCACGCGGATCAGCGGCGCGAGCGTGCCGCCCTGCACGACCAGCGTCGCGATGATCAGCAGGAACGTGCTGAACAGGATCAGGTCGCGGCCGGGGAAATCGCTCGGCAGCGCGATCGCGGCCGCGAGGCTCACGACGCCGCGCATGCCGGACCAGCCGAGCACGACGGCCTCGCGCCACGACCACGGCGGATGGCCCGCGCGTCGTGCGCGCAGACGGCCCGGCAACCACATCGCGACGAACACCCACACGACGCGCGCGGCGATCGCGGCGGCCGTCGCCGGCAACGCGACGCGCAGGCCGGCCATCAGCACCGCGCCTTCGTGGTTCACGCCCGCGAGGATCGCGTGCAGCGCGAGGCCGATCAGGATGAACACGAGCGCGTCGAGCACGAACACGATCGCTTCCCAGGTCGCCTTCGCCTTGATCCGCAGGTCGGCGTCGAACACGCGATGCTGGCGCACGCCGAGCACGAGGCCGCAGGTCACCACTGACAGCACGCCGGAGCCGTGCACGGCTTCCGCGATCCCGTAGCTGCCCCACGCCATCGCGAAGGTCACGACGATCCCGAGCATCGGCTCGCGCAGGCGCTGCAGCACCCAGCACATCGCATGGCCGCACGCGAGACCGACCGCGATGCCGATCAGCGTGAGCGAGAAGAACAGGCCGGTGGCGCTCGCGGTCGTGATGGTGACGGCGAGCGCGGCCGACACGGCCATCTGATACAGCAGCAGGCCCGACGCATCGTTGACGAGGCTTTCGCCTTCGAGCACCGCGACGAGCCGCGCGGGCAGCGGGTGACGCTGCAGGATCGCCTTCGCGGCGACCGCATCGGGCGGCGACACGATCGCGCCGAGCGTGAAGCACGCGGCCCACGGCAATGCCGGATTGGCCGCATGCACGGCGAGCGCGACCGCCACCGTCGTGAACACCACCGCGCCGAGCGCGAGCGATGCGATCGACGCGAGCTCTTGCCGGAATTCCTTCCACGCGGTGTAGAAGCCGCTCGACATCAGGAGCGGCGGCAGCACGGCCGCGAGCAGCAGCGCCGGGTCCATGTCGGGCACGCGCTTGCCGGCAACGGCCACGACGCAGCCGCCGAGCAGCAGCACGACGGCCGGCGGAATCGAGATCCGTTCGGCGAGCCACGTGAGCGCGCCCGCGCCGCAGATCAACAGCAGCAGGTAATGGAACAGCTCGACGTTGCTCATGCGCGGTGCGTGCGGAAAGCGGGCATCAGGACGGCGTGCGTTCGTTCGTGCTGCCGCCCGGCAGCGGGCCGAACATGTGCTGGCCGCACTTCGCGTCGCGCCATGCGGCGTTCAGCCGATGGCCGGCGAGCATGCGCCGCGCGACGGGCAGGATCTGCTCGCCGGCCAGCATGCCGAGCAGGCCGGTGAGCGCGATGATCGGCGGCGCGGGCGAGTTCACGCCGATCGCGCCGTAGATGACGCCGGCAAGGATGCCGGCGAGCAGCGAGAAGACATACGGTTTCATGGTGGAGCGTCCGGTGATGGCCGAGCGGCGCCGCAACGGCGCCGTCAAAGATTTGAAAGCGTAGCGGGTTTGCGTGAAGAAAAAAAGAGCGAGGGGCCCCGAACGCACGTTGTTTCCGGAATCGCATCGATTCCGTTTCTTGGGTGGTCACGCCGAGCGTTTGCGGATTAAATACGTCGCGCCGGGTCACGATCCGGCGTGATGCATTTCTGGCTCCTCCCGTTCTCACGGCCGAGGCAGGCCTCCCTTTTTCCGTTCACAGGACTCCATGCGCCATGAGCAACCCGAAACTTGAAGTTCTCACCCCCCAGAACAGCCAGCTGATCTTCATCGACCAGCAGCCGCAAATGGCGTTCGGCGTGCAGTCGATCGATCGCCAGGTGCTGAAGAACAACGTCGTGGGCCTGGCGAAGGCCGCGAAGGTATTCAACATCCCGACCACGATCACGACGGTCGAAAGCGACAGCTTCTCGGGGCATACCTATCCCGAGCTGCTCGACGTGTTCCCGAACCAGAAGACGCTCGAACGCACGTCGATGAACTCGTGGGACGACCAGAAGGTGCGCGACGCACTGGCCGCGAACGGCCGCAAGAAGGTGGTCGTGTCGGGCCTGTGGACCGAAGTCTGCAACACGACGTTCGCGCTGTGCGCGATGCTCGAAGGCGACTACGAGATCTACATGGTCGCCGACGCATCGGGCGGCACGTCGCAAGCAGCGCACGACGTCGCGATGCAGCGCATGGTGCAGGCCGGCGTGGTGCCGGTCACGTGGCAGCAGGTTCTGCTCGAATGGCAACGTGACTGGGCGCGCCGCGACAGCTACGACGCGGTGATGGCGATCGCGAAGGAGCATTCGGGCGCGTACGGGATGGGCGTCGACTACGCATACACGATGGTCCACAAGGCGCCGCAACGCACCGCGACGCCGCACGAGTCGATTCCGGCCGTTCCGGCGAAGTAACGAGTGATCGGCCGCGTTCGCCGCGGCCGATGCGATCGACGCATCCGGCGGCCAGGGCGGCCTCAGCGTTCCCAGGCCGCCGCTCGCTCAGGCCACGGGCAACGCCCACGGCGCGTGCGCGAAGTGGTCGGCGAGGAAATCGAGCAGCACCGTCACGCGCGCGGCGCGCAGCATGCCGGGCGGCGTGACGAGGTTGACGTTGACGTCGGCGATTTTCCACTCGGGCATCACTTCCTCGAGCTCGCCGCGCTGCAGCGCGTCCCACGCGAGGAACTCGGGCTGCAGCGCGAGGCCGTGACCGGCGAGGAGCGCGGGGGCGATCACGTCGGCATTGTTGGTGCGGATGCGTCCGTGCACGGACACGCCGAAATCCTCGCCCGAAGCCGGATTGCGAAAGCGCCAGTGCTCGGGCGTCGGCAGGTTCGTGTAGGTGAGGCACACGTGCCGTTCGATGTCGCGCGGATGCGTGGGACGGCCATGCCGGTCGAGATATGCGGGCGATGCGACGAGCGGACGGCGCACCGCGCACAGGCGGCGCGAGCGCAGCGACGAATCGCTCAGCTCGGCGATACGAATCGCGACGTCGAACCCGCCGGACACGATGTCGACGATGTGGTCGGTCAGCACGAGGTCGATGTCGACGCGCGGATAGCGCTCGAGGAACGCGGGCAGCAGCGGCGACAGATGGCGCAGCCCGAACGACATCGGCGCGTTCACGCGCACGAGACCGTGCGGTTCGAGCGCTTGCGCGGAGGCCTCGCTCTCGATCAGTTCCGCATCGGCGAGCAGGCGGATCGCGCGGTCGCGCAGCAGTTCGCCGGTCGGTGTGAGCGACAGTTTGCGCGACGTGCGGTACAGCAGCATCGCGCCGAGGCGCTTTTCGAGGCGCGCGATGGCCTTCGACACGGTCGGTTGCGAGATGCCGAGCAGTTCCGCGGCTTTCGCGAACGAACCGGTCTCCGCGACGCGCGCAAAGATGGCCCAGGCTTCGAGATCAGGAAGGTGTTGCATGGCCGGACAGGGTGACAGGAAAGCAAAGTGGAAGCGAAGGCGGCGAAGCATGCGGCCGACGCGATGCGGGTCATTCTAATCCGGTCGGGAGAAAAATCGTTATGGAATCTTATCTATCGTCGTTGGCGGCGGGCATGCTGATCGGCGTCGTGTACAGCGTGATCAAGGTGCGCTCGCCGGCGCCGCCGCTGATCGCACTGATCGGCCTTGCCGGCATGCTGGTCGGCGCACAGGCCATCGGGCCCGTGCGTCACTGGCTCGGCTTCTGACTGTTTCGAGGACATGTTAATGAGCGCAACCGATACCCAACCGGATCTGATCCTGCACAACGGGCGCATCACGACGCTCGACCGTGCGAACCCCGTCGCCGCCGCGGTGGCGATCAAGGACAGCCGCTTCGTCGCGGTCGGCAGCAACGCGGACGTCATGCCGCTCGCGGGCCGCGCGACCAAGGTCGTCGACCTCGACGGCCGCGCGGTGCTGCCGGGCCTGACCGACAACCATACGCACGTGATTCGCGGCGGCCTGAACTACAACATGGAGCTGCGCTGGGACGGCGTGCGCTCGCTCGCCGTCGCGATGGAGATGCTCCGGCAGCAGGTCGCGATCACGCCCGCGCCGCAATGGGTGCGCGTGGTCGGCGGCTTCACCGAACATCAGTTTGCCGAGAAGCGCCTGCCGACGATCGAGGAGCTCAACGCGGCCGCGCCCGATACGCCGGTGTTCATCCTGCACCTGTACGATCGCGCGCTGCTGAACGCGGCCGCGCTGCGCGTCGTCGGTTATACGAAGGACACGCCGGAGCCGCCGGGCGGCACGATCCTGCGCGATGCCGCGGGCAACCCGACGGGCCTGCTGCTCGCGAACCCGAACGCGACGATCCTCTACGCGACGCTCGCGAAGGGCCCGAAGCTGCCGTTCGAGTACCAGTACAACTCGACGCGCCACTTCATGCGCGAGCTGAACCGGCTCGGCGTGACGGGCGTGATCGACGCGGGCGGCGGCTCGCAGAACTACCCCGACGATTACGAAGTGATCCGCCAGCTGCACGACGAGGGCGAGATGACCATCCGCATCGCGTACAACCTGTTCACGCAGAAGCCGAACGCGGAGAAGGAAGACTTCGTGAACTGGACGAAGAGCGTCAAGTATCACGACGGCACCGACTACTTCCGCCACAACGGCGCGGGCGAGATGCTGGTGTTTTCCGCGGCCGACTTCGAGGACTTCCGCGTCGCGCGTCCGGATCTGCCCGCGCAGATGGAGGACGATCTCGAAGGCGTCGTGCGCGTGCTCGCGCAGAACCGCTGGCCGTGGCGCATGCATGCGACCTACGAAGAAACGATCAGCCGCGCGCTCGACGTGTTCGAGAAGGTCAACGAGGACATCCCGCTTGAAGGGCTGAACTGGTTCTTCGATCACGCGGAAACGATCTCCGAGCGATCGATGGACCGGATCGCGGCGCTTGGCGGCGGCATCGCGGTGCAGCACCGGATGGCGTATCAGGGCGAGTACTTCGTCGAGCGTTATGGCGCGCAGGCGGCCGAGGCGACGCCGCCGGTCGCGAAGATGCTGTCCAAGGGCATCAAGGTGTCGGCCGGCACGGACGCGACACGGGTGGCGTCGTACAACCCGTGGGTGTCGCTCGCATGGCTCGTGACGGGCAAGACGGTCGGCGGGATGCGCCTGTATCCGCAGCGCAACCTGCTCGATCGCGAAACCGCGCTGCGCATGTGGACCGAGTACGTGACGTGGTTCTCGAACGAAGTGGGCAAGAAGGGCCGCATCGCGGTCGGTCAGCTGGCGGACCTGATGGTCCCCGACCGTGATTTCTTCACGTGCGCGGAGGACGATATCGTCGACACGACGGCGTTGCTGACCGTGGTCGGCGGGCGCATCGTGTGGGGTGCCGGGCCGTTCGCGTCGCACGATTTGCCGATTCCGCCGGCGATGCCGGACTGGTCGCCGGTGCGTGCATACGGCGGCTATGGCGGCTGGGGCGCGACGCAGCGCGAGGGTGCGCCGCTGCAGCGTGCGGCGGCCGCCGCTGCCGCGTGCGGTTGTTCGACCGCCTGCGGCATGCACGGCCATGCGCATGCGAGCGCGTGGGGCCGCACGTTGCCGACGTCGGACGCGAAGGGCTTCTGGGGCGCGTTCGGCTGTTCGTGCTGGGCGGTCTGACATGGCGACCCTGACCGGCCGGTGCAGCCCCGGGTGGATTCGCGCGCTCCTGTCGCAGGCGTGGGTCGGATCGCTGGTCCGGCTCGCGCTCGTTTCCGCGTTCCTGATCGGCGGGGTGAACAAGGCGATGCACTTCGGCGATGCGGTCGCGGAGCAGGCGCATTTCGGCCTGCACCCGGCCGCGCTGTG
Organism: Burkholderia sp. B21-005; assembly: GCF_020843965.1. Classification (NCBI taxonomy): domain Bacteria; kingdom Pseudomonadati; phylum Pseudomonadota; class Betaproteobacteria; order Burkholderiales; family Burkholderiaceae; genus Burkholderia; species Burkholderia sp. B21-005. The sequence goes on from NZ_CP086301.1 coordinate 1,407,866, forward strand.
GGCGGCGTTGGCGATTGCGGTCGAGATCGGCGGCTCGCTGTGCGTGGTGTTTCGCCGCTTCACGTGGCTCGGCGCGAGCAGCCTCGGTATGCTGACGCTGGTCGCGATGGTCGTGGCGAACGATTTCTGGAACCGCTCGGGCGCCGAACATTTCATGGCGCTGAACAGCTTTTTCGAGCATCTTGGGCTGATCGCGGCGCTCGTGCTCGCGACCGTCCTCGACGATGCGCGGCAACCGGCCGACGATGGCCGCGGATGACCGGGATTGCCCGAGCCGATCCATCCTCTGATGAAACAACAAGGACTTCCGTTATGAAAACCCTTCGTTCCGCGCTGCTGGCGCTGACGATTGCCTGCGGTCTCGTCGCCGCGCCCGCCGCGTTCGCGAAACCGCCCGTGCCGCCCGCGGCTACGCCAACGGTGGCCGTTGGTCCGCAGTACGACACGACGCACGTGTGCGTGGCACCCGACGACTTCGACCGCTTCACCGACAGCGTCGTCGCGACGTTCGGCGGCACCAAGTCGAAGCAGGGCGTGTTCCAGGTCACGCCGACGCCGAGCCAGACGATGTCGCAGCTCGTGCTGACGCCGGTCGGGACGATCTCGGTGTTCGGCTTCAAGACGCCGATCCCGTATCCGTTCTGTGCCGAGCGTACCGGCTATCTCGTGACCGACATGGACGTCGCCGTGAAGTTGGCCCGCGAGCACGGTGCCGACGTGATCGTCGACACGTTCCCGGATCCGATCGGCCGCGATGCGATCATCGCGTGGACGGGCGGTGTGAAGATGCAGCTCTACTGGCATACCCAGGCGCCGCACTACGACGCGTTGCAGACCATTCCCGAGAATCGCGTCTACGTGTCGCCGCAAAGCGTGCGCAAGTTCGTGCACGATTTCGTCAAGTTCTCCAAGGGCAAGGTGGTGTCCGACAACCTGAAGGCGCCGGGCGTCGAGATCGGTCGCCCGAACGACACGTACCGCCGCATCCGCATCGAATCGGGCTTCGGCAAGATGACCGTGCTCGTGACGGACGGCAGTCTGCCGTACCCGTTCGGGCGCGAGATGACGGGCTACGAAGTGCCTGACCTCGCCGCCACGCTGAAGAAGGCCGAAGCCGCGGGCGTGACCGTGCTCGTGCCGCCGTTCTCGTCCGATGGCCGCGACGCGGCGCTCGTGCAGTTCCCGGGCGGCTACGTCGCCGAGATCCACGCGAGCGCGGCGCGATGAAGCACGAGGACACGATCCTTGCCGCGGTGGCCGGCTTCGTCGACACGCTGAGCTTCGTCGCGCTGTTCGGGCTGTTCACCGCACACGTGACGGGCAACTTCGTGCTGATCGGCGCGGGCATCGCGGGCTTCGGCCAGGGCGTGGTGCTGAAGCTCAGCGTGTTTCCCGCGTTCGTGTGCGGCGTCGTCGCGGCGAGCCTGATCGCGCGATCGATGTCCGGGCGGCCCGGCTGGCAGGGCACGCGCGCGCTGCACACGGTCCAGGCCGTGCTGCTGCTCGGCTTCTGCGCGGCCGGCCTGTGGGCGACGCCCGTCACGCAATCCGACAGCCTGCCGGTGCTGGTGGCCGGCATCGTCGGCACGTTCGCGATGGGCGTGCAGAACGCGCATCCGCGCGTGATGGCGCGCGCCGGCGTGCCGAACACCGTGATGACGGGCAACGTCACGCAGGCGATCCTCGACGTCGTCGACCTGCTGTCGGCCGGCACGACGGATAGCGCCCGAACGGCGGCACGCGCACGCTTCGGCAAGATGCTGCCGGCGATCGTCGCGTTCGCGCTCGGTGCGGCCGGCGGTGCGCTCGGGTTCCATTACGTCGGCTTTGCGGCGCTGCTCGCGCCTGTCTGCGCGCTGGCGATGCTTGCGCTGGGTTCGGCCCAAGCGGCCGCGCCGGCCACGCAGGAGCGCGCATGATCGCGCGGAGGCCGGGCAGACGACGGACACATCACGGCCGCCGCTTCGCGCGGGCCGCACGCCTGTCGATCGTCGCGGGGCTGTTGGTCGCGGGCGCCGACGCGGCGTTCGCGGAGACGGCGGCGGCATCGACTTCGACGCCGGCGCAAGAACCGGCGCCGGCTTCGGCTGCGTCATCGGTTTCTACATCGGCAACGACACCCGCGGCGACCACTGCATCGACCTGCACGGCCAAGCGGCCGACGGTGCTGTTCAACCGCTGGCAGGAAGACTGGTCGGTGCTCGCGAATCCATGCGTGCCGCGCGCGCCGCTCGACGGGCTGAAATACATTGCGCTCGGCAATGATCCGGCATCCTATCTTTCGCTCGGCGTGAACCTGCGCGAGCGGCTGGAGATCAACGACGCGCCGCTGTTCGGGATCGGCTCCGCGCAATCGGATACGTACCTGATCCAGCGCGTCGAAGTGCATGCCGATGCGCATCTCGGCCAGCACTGGCAGTTCTTCGCGCAATTGCAGGATGCGCGCGCGTTCGGCAAGAACACGGTGTCGCCGGTCGACCGGAACCCGCTCGATCTCGAGCAGGCGTTCGCGACCTACACGGGCGCGCTCGGCGGCGGCACGCTCAAGTTCCGCGTCGGCCGGCAGGAGATGGCGTTCGACTTGCAGCGCTTCATCGCCGCGCGCGACGGCCCGAACGTGCGGCAGGCGTTCGATGCGGTCTGGGCCGATTACGAATACGGGAAGTGGCGCTTCATCGGCTATGCGACGCAGCCGGTACAGAACCGCAACGCATCCGATTTCGACGACGTGTCCAATCGCAATCTCACGTTCAGCGGCGTGCGCTTCGAGCGGCAGTCGGTCGGGCCGGGCGACCTGTCCGGCTACTGGTCGCGGTACAACCGCAAGAACGCGCGCTTTCTCGATGCGAGCGGCCCCGAGCATCGCGACGTGTGGGACCTGCGCTACTCGGGCACGCAGGGCCGTTTCGACTGGGATCTCGAGACGATGCTGCAGACCGGGACGGTCGGCAGCAACACGATCGGCGCATGGGCCGTCGGCTCGATTGCCGGCTACCGGCTCGACGCGCCGTGGTCGCCGCGCATCGCGCTGCAGGTCGACGCGGCATCGGGCGACCGGCATCCGCACGACGGCCGCGTCGGCACCTTCAATCCGCTGTTTCCGAACGGCTATTACTTCACGCTGGCCGGCTTCACGGGCTACTCGAACCTGATCCACGTGAAGCCGTCGGTGACGCTGAAGCCGGCACCGAACCTGTCGCTGCTCGGCGCGCTCGGTTTCCAGTGGCGCGAGACGGCCGGCGACGCCGTCTATCAGCAGGCGAACGTCGCGGTGCCTGGCACCGCGGGCAAGGGCGGCCTGTGGACGGGGATGTACGTGCAGCTGCGCGCGGACTGGACGATCGCCGCGAACCTGATCGGCGCGGTCGAGGCCGTGCATTTCCAGGTCGGCGACGCGATCCGGCAGGCGGGCGGGCACAACGCGGACTACGTCGGCGTCGAACTGAAGTATGGGTGGTAGCGCGCGGCGGCCACGCGGTTCCGCCCGAGCGGGCGGCCGCCGCCGCCGAATGCGGGCGCGATGATGCTGGCGCTCGCGCTCGATGATGCCGGCCTCGCGCGCGCACGAGCAGGCGACGCATGAAAAAGGGCGACCCCGCGTGAGCAGGGTCGCCCTTCGTTCGGGCCGGCAGCGCGGCCGGCCCGTTCGCGGTGATGCCGTTACAGGTTCGGCGACAGCGCGAGCGCGTTCGTCAGGTCGCCCATCGGCTGCGCGCCGTTCGTCTTCAGCGCGTCGTCGCGCTGCTGCAGGCCTGCGAGGCGCGGCAGCGAGAAGCGGCGCGTGATGAAGCGCAGGATCGAACCCGTGTCGTACTGCGTGTGGTCCACGAAGCCCTTCTTCGCATACGGCGACACGATCAGCGCCGGAATGCGGGTGCCCGGGCCCCAGCGATCGGCGGTCGGCGGCGTGGCATGATCCCAGAAGCCGCCGTTCTCGTCGTACGTGACGACGACGACCATGTTCTTCCACTGCGGGCTTGCCTGCAGGTGCGCGATCACGTCGGCGATGTGCTGATCGCCGGAGGTGACGTCCGTGTAGCCAGGGTGTTCGTTCAGGTTGCCCTGCGGCTTGTAGAACGCAACCTGCGGCAGCGTGCCCGCGTCGATCGCCTTGATGAACTCGGCACCGTTCGCGCCGCCGTCGAGCAGGTGCTGCGCGCGGCTCGCGGTGCCCGGCGCTTGGTTCGCGAAGTAGTTGAACGGCTGATGGTGCGGCTGGAAGTTCGGCGTCGACAGATCGGCGCCGTAGATCACGTTCGACGTGCCGTTCTGGCTCGCCTGCAGCGCCTGGCCCCATGCGCCGCCATACCATGCCCACGAGACCCCCGCGTTGGTCATCAGGTCGCCGATGTTGGTCGCCGTCTGCGGCGGCATCGTCGACGCATTGGCCGGATCGGCGAGCAGCGGATCGCCGCCCGTGGCGGCCTTGTTGCCGCTCGGCTGGTACGCCGGCTGCATCGTGTTGACGCCATAGAAGTCAGGCGTCAGCGCGCCGTCGTTGACGAACTTCGGCGGGCCGCTCAGTGCGGAGGCCGGCGAGTTCGTGGCGACCTTCAGCGACTTGCCGTCGGCGTTCAGGACTGCGATCTTGCCGGCCGCCGGACTCTTGTCGGCGTTCGCGTAGAACGGCGCGCACGCACAGATCAGGTACTGGTGGTTCAGGAACGAGCCGCCGAACGCGCCCATGAAGAAGTTGTCGGCCAGCACGTACTGCTGCGCGATCTTCCACAGCGGCAGCTTCGACGGATCCGCCGTGTAGTGGCCCATCGTCAGGCCGCCCGCATCGGTCCATGCGGCATACATGTCGTTCTTGCCGCCGTCGATCTGCATCTGGTCCTGGTAGAAGCGGTGCACGATGTCGCGCGTCGCGATGCTCATCGACTGGTTGAAGCCGTTCGGATCGTCGATCGCGAACGGCGCGTTCGGCAGGTTCGCCGTCATCGCCTCGGTGACGGCCGGCGTGATGCCGGTCGCGGTCAGGCCGCCCCAGATCTTCGGCAGCGTCGCCATCGTCGAACCGTCGCGATCCTTCTGCACCGAGTTCGCGGCCGTCGCGTTCTGCAGACCGTTCGCACCCGGGAAGTTGCCGTACAGGTTGTCGAAGCTGCGGTTTTCCGCATAGATGACGACGACGTTCTTGACGGCCGACAGGCCTTGCTGCGTGACATCGTCGCCGCCGCAGGCGGTCAGGCTGAGCGCGGCCGCGAGGGCGATCGGCGTGTAGCGAATCCAGGCGTGCTTCTTCATGCGATGTTCTCTCTTTCGTCGTTTGTCGCGTGTGGGAACCGGGTTGGCGCAGGGCCGGCGCACGATCTTCGAGGCATCGGCCGGCTGCGCGCATTATCTGGAATCGATTTGACAGGCAGGTGTAGGGGTGCTTTCGATTAACTGTCGGTCGAACGTCATGTAACAGTCACGGAACTGACATAAGCTCCGGCCGATTGCCCACCGCTACAAGAAGAACGACGATGCACACCCTTCTGAAACCCGTCGCGTCCGCGCGATCGCTGATCGCTGCCGCGGCAACGCTGACACTCATTGCGGGATTCGCGGCGCTCGCCGGTTGCGATGCGCGGCCCGGAGCGAATGCGCCGGCCGTGGCCGTCGTCCCGGCGGCACAGGCTGCTCCGGCCGCTCCGGCGGTCGCGCCGGCCAGCCAGCCGCAAACGCGCGCGCAGGTATTCGAGGGCGTCAAGCAGATGACGGCACTCGGCAAGCAGTTGTTCTTCGATCCGTCGCTGTCGGGGTCCGGCAAGCTCGCGTGCGCGTCGTGCCATAGCGCCGAGCATGCGTTCGGGCCGCCGAACGCGCTGTCGGTGCAACTCGGCGGCGACGACATGCACCGCACGGGCTTTCGCGCGGTGCCGTCGCTGAAGTACCTGCGCGGCATTCCTCCGTTCAGCGAGCACTTCCACGATTCACCGGACGAAGGAGACGAAAGCATCGACGCGGGTCCGACCGGTGGGCTGACCTGGGATGGCCGCGTCGACACGCGCGATGCGCAGGCGCGCATTCCCCTCACGTCGCCATTCGAGATGAGCAGCTCGCCGGCGCGGGTTGCGAAGGCAGTTCGCGCCGCACCCTATGCCGGTGCGTTCCGCCACGCGTTCGGCGACCGGGTCCTCGCCGACGACCAGGCGACCTTCGGCGCGGTGCTGCGCGCGCTCGACGCATTCCAGCAGCAGCCGGCGCTGTTCGATCCGTACACGAGCAAGTACGACGCGTATCTCGCCGGCCACGCGCAGCTCACGCCTGCGGAGCTGCACGGGCTGCAGCTGTTCAACGACGAGAAGAAGGGCAACTGCGCGAGTTGCCACGTGAGCCAGCGCACGCTCGAAGGCGGTCCGCCGCAGTTCAGCGATTTCGGTCTGATCGCGATCGCGGTGCCGCGCAACCGCGCGCTGCCGGTCAATCGCGATCCGCGCTTCCACGATCTCGGCGCGTGCGGCCCCGAGCGCACCGACCTGAAGGGCCGCGACGAATTCTGCGGACTGTTCCGCACGCCGTCGCTGCGCAACGTCGCGCTGCGCAAGACGTTCTTCCACAACGGCGTGTACCACTCGCTCGAGGACGTGATGCGCTTCTACGTCGAGCGCGACATCCATCCGGAGAAGTTCTATCCGGTCGTGCACGGCAAGGTGCAGGTGTACGACGATTTGCCGAAGCGCTACTGGCCGAACATCAACCGCGAGCCGCCGTTCGACCGCAAGCGCGGCGATGCGCCCGCGCTGAACGCGGCCGAGATCAAGGACGTGATCGCGTTCCTGAACACGCTGACTGACGGATATCAACCGGTGGCCGCGTCGGCTGCGCGCTAGAAGGCGTTCCTTGCGGCACGCATGCTATGCTCGCTCGCTGACGGGCGTGGCGCGTGCCGGATGGCCGGCCCCCGGTTCGCCGGCCGCGCGCCACGCCGTTCGATCGAACATCCAAGGAGAACAACACATGTCGATGCGTGCATCCCTTTCCATCGTCACGCGCGTGCTGGCCGGCGCCGCGTGCGCAGCCGCGATGCTGCCCGCCCACGCACAAAGCAACCTGGGCTTCCTGAGCGACACGCCGCTGACCTACTTCAGCAAGACCGACCGCGCGTCGCTGACCAAGGCCGTCGCGCAGGTGCGCGACGAAGGCAAGGACGGCGAGACCACGACGTGGCAGAGCAACGGCCGCGGCACGCAGATCGATGCGAAGCTCACGCCGTCGACGTCCGAAACCGACGGCAAGACCTGCCGCGAAATCGCGACCGAAATCACCGCGAAGGGCCAGTCGATGACGCTCAAGCCGGTCTTCTGCAAGACCGCCGCGGGCAAGTGGCAACTGCAGAAACGCTGAGCGTGGTGCGATGAAGCGTAGCAGTGCGCCGCGCACGGTATCGTGCGGCGTCGTGATTCTCGACAGGGCCGGCCGCGTATTCCTCGCGCATGCGACGGATACCACGCACTGGGATATCCCGAAGGGGCAGGGCGAGCCCGGCGAGTCGCCGGTCGACGCGGCGCTGCGGGAGCTGCGCGAGGAAACCGGCATCGAGTTCGCGCCGGCGCGCCTCGTCGATCTCGGCCGCTTCGCGTACCGTCACGACAAGGACCTGCACCTGTTCGCGGTGCAGGTCGCCGACGACGAGATCGATCCCGCGCACTGCACGTGCACGTCGCTGTTCCCGAGCCGTCGCGACGGCTCGCTGATTCCCGAGATGGACGCGTATCGCTGGACCGCGCCCGGCGACGTCGATACGTATGCGAGCCGCAGCCTCGCGCGGCTGTTTCGCACGACGCTGTCGCTCGCGGACCTGCATCGGCGGTTGACGGGCGCGTGAGCGCTGCGGCTTCGATGTCGCGGATGGCACGAATGGCACGAATGGCACGAATGGCGCGCACGCAATAAAAAACCGACCCCGAGGGTCGGTTTTTTTTCATCGTCGCGCGACGTCGGCTCGACGTCGCACGCCGCGCGCGCCGCAGGCCGTCAGGCCGGCTTGCCCCAGCTGTCGCGCAGCCCGACGATCCGGTTGAACACGGGCTTGCCCGGTTTCGAATCGACGCGGTCGGCAACGAAATAGCCGTGACGCTCGAACTGCAAGCGCGTTTCCGGCGCGACATCGCCGGCGCCCGGTTCGACGTAGGCCTGCGTGATCTTCTTCGAATCGGGGTTCAGTGCCTCGAGGAAGTTCGCGCCGCCCGCGTCCGGGTGCGGCTCCTTGAACAGCCGGTCGTAGATCCGCACTTCGGCCGGCTGCGCATGCTTCGCGCTGACCCAGTGGATGTTGCCCTTGACCTTGTACGTGTTCGCGCCTTCCGTGCCCGACTTGCTGTCCGGGAAGTAGTTGCAGTGCACGGCCGTCACGTTGCCGTTGGCGTCCTTGTCGAAGCCCGTGCACTCGATCACGTAGCCGTAGCGCAGGCGCACCTTGTTGCCCGGGAACAGGCGGAAATAGCCTTTCGGCGGGTTCTCGACGAAGTCCTCGCGTTCGATCCACAGCTCGCGCGAGATCGGGAACGTTCGCACGCCGCGCTCCGGATGATGCGGATGCACGGGGGCCGTGCACGCTTCCTCGAGGTCTTCCGGATAGTTGTCGATCACGAGCTTCAGCGGATCGAGCACGGCGACCGAGCGCGGCGCCTTGTCGTCGAGATCGTCGCGCAGCGCGCCTTCGAACACGCTCATGTCGATCCACGAATCGACCTTCGTCACGCCGATCCGCTCGCAGAACAGGTGGATGCTCTCCGGCGTGAAGCCGCGGCGGCGGATCCCGACGATCGTCGGCATGCGCGGATCGTCCCAGCCTTCGACGTGACCTTCGGTGACGAGCTGCAGCAGCTTGCGCTTGCTGGTGATCGCGTACGTGAGGTTCAGGCGCGAGAATTCGATCTGTTGCGGCAGCGGACGCGTGAACATGCCGGCATCCGCGAGTTCGTTCAGCACCCAGTCGTACAGCGGGCGGTGATCCTCGAACTCGAGCGTGCACAGCGAGTGCGTGATGCCCTCGAGCGCATCCGAGATGCAGTGCGTGTAGTCGTACATCGGATACACGCACCATGCGTCGCCGGTGCGGTAGTGGTGCGCGTAGCGGATCCGGTAGATCACCGGGTCGCGCATGTTCATGTTCGGCGACGCCATGTCGATCTTCGCGCGCAGCACGTGCTCGCCTTCCTTGAACTCGCCGGCCTTCATCCGGCGGAACAGGTCGAGGTTGTCCTCGGGCGAACGATCGCGGTACGGCGACGGCTTGCCGCCTTCGGTCAGCGAGCCGCGGTTCGCGCGCATTTCGTCGGCGCTCTGGCTGTCGACGTACGCCTTGCCGCGCTGGATCAGCAGCTCGGCGAATTCGTACAGCTTGTCGTAGTAGTCGCTCGCGAAATACTGGTGATCGACCGCATCCTTGCGCCAGTCGAAGCCGAGCCAGCGCACCGCGTCGACGATCGAGTCGACGTACTCGACGCTTTCCTTTTCCGGATTCGTGTCGTCGAAGCGCAGGTGGCACACGCCGCCGTAGTCGCGCGCGACGCTGAAGTTCAGGCAGATGCTCTTCGCATGGCCGATGTGCAGATAGCCGTTCGGCTCGGGCGGGAAGCGCGTTTCGACGCGGCCGCCCCATTTGCCGGTGCGGTTGTCGTCGTCGATGATGTTGCGGATGAAGTTGGAAGCCGCGGGGGCGTCGTTACGTTCGGTGCTCATGCGGTTGGCGTCAGGTTGTGTCGGCGCGTCGCGCCGGTTTAATCCTGTAATTCTACCTGAGCGGGGTCCGTCCCGCGCGGGTTGCGGCGCCGCAAGGCCCGGTTCGCGCTGCGTACTGCAATATCTCGATAATGTGTCGGCTGTAACACGACGTAAATCGGTTTGCCCGGCGCGTTCGGCTTTTCCTATGATGGCTTCACCGAGTCAATGCCGCCGGCGGGCCTTTTTGCTGGCGGGAGGAAGCCAATAATCCATGATGAAGAAGACCACTTTTCTCGTTCGTACCGCGGTAATCGTCGCGGCCCTGTCGCAACTCGGCGCATGCGCGATGACGCATACGCAACGTAACGCCGGGATCGGCGCGGCCGCGGGCGGCGCGCTCGGCTACCTGATCACGGGCGGCCCGGTCGGCACGGTTGCCGGCGCGGCGGCAGGCGGCCTGGTCGGCGCCGGCGTGCGCTGATCGACGCCGGCGCGCATGCGCGCCGGCCGGTCGTGACGGCGTTCGCCGCGCGTCACGACCTCGCACATCCCTTCCGCGATTCGACAGGCAACATCAGGGAGGAACGGGTGTGCGACACTTCGTCGACATCACATAACGACTTCATTCGTCGACGAATCCTCCATGAGCGACTCTCCCGTTTTCGTGCTGCCGGGCTACGGCAACTCCGGTCCGTTCCACTGGCAAAGCCGCTGGGAGCGCGCCGACGCGCGTTTCGTGCGCATCGCGATGCCCGACTGGGACCGTGCGTTCCGCAACGGCTGGTGTCTCGCGCTCGATCGCGCGGTCGAGGCCGCGCCGGGCCCGGTGTTGATCGCCGCGCATAGCCTCGGCACGCTGACCACCGCATGGTGGGCGACCCGCTACGCGCGGCCGGCCGCGCTCGCGAAGGTGCGCGGCGCGCTCCTTGTCGCGCTGCCCGATCCGGCCGGGCCCGGGTTTCCGGCCGACGCGCACGGCTTCGGGCCGGTGCCGCACGAACGGCTGCCGTTTCCGACCTGCGTGGCCGCGAGCAGCGACGATTCGTACGGCTCGCTCGCGTTCGCGCGCGGCTGCGCGCACGCGTGGGGCAGCGCCTTCCATGATCTCGGCCCGCGCGGCCACCTCAACGCGGACAGCGGGCTCGGCGACTGGCCCGACGCACGCGGCTGGCTCGACGCGCTCGCGCGTTAGCCATCGATTCACTGGCCATTGGCTATCGGCCGTCGGCCGCACGCCGCCGCGCCGCCGCGCCGCCGAAGGCGCCGCGACGCACACGTCCCGGCGGGCTCAGATCGCCTGCTTCGCCTTGAGCGCCGCAATGCGCGCCGCGTCGTAGCCGAGCATGTCGCGCAGCACCGCTTCGGTCTGCGCGCCGAGCAGCGGCGGGGCCGTGCGCGCATCGGGCGGCGTCGCGCTCATCCGGATCGGATTGCGCACGAGCTTCACGTCCGCGCCGCACGGATGCGGCAGCGACACCTGCATTCCGCGCGCGACCACCTGTTCGTTGTCGAACACTTCGTCGAGTTCGTTGATCGGCCCGCATGGCACGCCGGCCGCTTCCAGCGTGCCGATCCAGTCGGCCTTGCCGCGTGTCTTGACCATCTCCGCGAGGATCGGCACCAGCGTGTCGCGATGGCGCACGCGCGACGGGTTGGTCGCGAACCGTTCGTCGTCGGCCAGCTCGGCCCGGCCCCCGGCCTCGACAAACTTGCGGAACTGCCCGTCGTTGCCGACCGCGACGATGATCCAGCCGTCGCTCGTCTGGAATGTTTGATACGGCACGATGTTCGGGTGCGCGTTGCCCCAGCGCACCGGCGGCTTGCCGCTCGCGAGGAAGTTGGTGTTCATGTTCGCGAGCAGCGCGACCTGCACGTCGAGCAGCGCCATGTCGATGTACTGGCCTTCGCCCGTGCGGTCGCGGTGCGCGAGCGCGGCGAGCACCGCGATCGTCGAATAGAGGCCCGTCGCGAGATCGGCGATCGCGACGCCGGCTTTCTGCGGGCCGCCGCCCGGCTCGCTGTCGCGCTCGCCGGTGATGCTCATGAAGCCGCCGATGCCCTGGACGATGAAGTCGTAGCCCGCGCGATGCGCGTACGGGCCCGTCTGGCCGAAACCCGTGACCGAGCAGTAGACGAGATCGGGCTTCACCGCGCGCAGCGATTCGTAGTCGAGCCCGTATTTCGCGAGCTGCCCGACCTTGTAGTTCTCGAGCACGACGTCGCTTTGCGCGGCGAGCTCGCGCACGATCTGCTGGCCTTCCGGCGTCGCGATGTCGACCGTGACCGAGCGCTTGTTGCGGTTCGCCGCGAGGTAGTAAGCGGCCTCGGCGGTATCGGCGCCGGCTGCGTCCTTCAGGTACGGCGGCCCCCAGTGGCGCGTGTCGTCGCCGGCGCCGGGGCGCTCGACCTTGATCACGTCCGCGCCGAAATCGGCAAGGGTCTGCGCGCACCAGGGGCCCGCGAGCACGCGGGTGAGGTCCAGCACGCGGATATGGCTCAGGGCACCCATCGTCGAATCGTCTCCTTTCATGGCTTGGCGTCGGGCAACGCGGATCGGCATGCCGACCATCTTAAGGCGAATCGGCCGCGCGGGTGGCCCAGGCCGGTCGTCCGGCACGGCGGGCCGCTGCCGTCTGGGCCGCCGGTCGGTATCGTATAATCGATCGTTTACGATATTTGCCCGCCGTGCGTCCGCGAGGACGGCCGGCGTTTGAAGCCGTCTCAGCCAGACATTCCCCGCACGCCATGAAAGCTGCCGAAATCCGCGAGAAATTCCTCAAATTCTTCGAATCGAAGGGCCACACGATCGTCCGCTCGTCGAGCCTCGTGCCCGGTAACGACCCCACGCTGATGTTCACGAACTCGGGCATGGTCCAGTTCAAGGACGTGTTCCTCGGCACGGACCCGCGTCCGTACTCGCGCGCCACGACGGCGCAGCGCAGCGTGCGCGCGGGCGGCAAGCACAACGACCTCGAGAACGTCGGCTACACGGCGCGCCACCACACGTTCTTCGAGATGCTCGGCAACTTCTCGTTCGGCGACTACTTCAAGCACGACGCGATCCGCTTCGCGTGGGAGCTGCTGACCACGGTCTACCAGCTGCCGAAGGACAAGCTGTGGGTCACCGTCTACCAGGAAGACGACGAAGCCTACGACATCTGGGCGAAGGAAGTCGGCGTGCCGACCGAGCGGATCATCCGGATCGGCGACAACAAGGGCGCGCGCTACGCGTCGGACAACTTCTGGACGATGGGCGACACCGGCCCGTGCGGCCCGTGCACGGAAATCTTCTACGACCACGGCCCGGACGTGTGGGGCGGCCCGCCGGGGTCGCCTGAGGAAGACGGCGATCGCTACATCGAGATCTGGAACCTCGTGTTCATGCAGTTCAACCGCGACGCGCAGGGCAACATGACGCGCCTGCCGAAGCAGTCGGTCGACACGGGCATGGGCCTCGAGCGCCTCGCCGCGGTGCTGCAGCACGTGCACAGCAACTACGATATCGACCTGTTCCAGAACCTGATCAAGGCCGCCGCGCGCGTGACCGAGATCAGCGATCTCACCAACAACTCGCTGAAGGTGATCGCCGATCACATCCGCGCGTGCTCGTTCCTGATCGTCGACGGCGTGATTCCGGGCAACGAAGGCCGCGGCTACGTGCTGCGCCGGATCGTGCGCCGCGCGATCCGCCACGGCTACAAGCTCGGCCGCAAGGGCTCGTTCTTCCACAAGCTGGTGGCCGACCTCGTCGCCGAGATGGGCGCGGCCTATCCGGAGCTGAAAGAAGCCGAGCAGCGCGTGACCGACGTGCTGCGCCAGGAGGAAGAGCGCTTCTTCGAGACGATCGAGCACGGGATGTCGATCCTCGAGGCCGCACTCGCCGACGTCGAAGCGAAGGGCGGCAAGGTGCTCGACGGCGAACTCGCGTTCAAGCTGCACGACACCTACGGCTTCCCGCTCGACCTCACGGCCGACGTGTGCCGCGAGCGCGGGATGACGGTCGACGAGCCGGCATTCGACGACGCGATGGCGCGCCAGCGCGAGCAGGCACGCGCGGCCGGCAAGTTCAAGGCCACGCAGGGCCTCGAATACACGGGCGCGAAAACCACCTTCCACGGTTACGAGGAAATCGCGTTCGACGACGCGAAGGTCGTCGCGCTGTACGTCGACGGTTCGGCCGTCAACGAAGTGAAGGCCGGTCAGGATGCGGTCGTCGTGCTCGACCATACGCCGTTCTACGCGGAATCGGGCGGCCAGGTCGGCGACCAGGGCGTGCTCGCGAACGCCGCGACGCGCTTCGCGGTGGCCGACACGCTGAAGGTGCAGGCCGACGTGGTCGGCCATCACGGCACGCTGGAGCAGGGCACGCTGAAGATCGGCGACGTGCTGCGCGCGGAAATCGACGCGCACCGCCGCGCCCGCACGCAGCGCAACCACTCGGCCACCCACCTGATGCACAAGGCGCTGCGTGAAGTGCTCGGCGCGCACGTGCAGCAGAAGGGTTCGCTCGTCGACGCGGAGAAGACCCGTTTCGACTTCGCGCACAACGCACCGATGACCGACGACGAAATCCGTCGCGTCGAACAGATCGTCAACAACGAAATCCTCGCGAACGCGCCGGGCATCGTGCGCGTGATGCCGTACGACGAAGCGGTGAAGGGCGGCGCGATGGCGCTGTTCGGCGAGAAGTACGGCGACGAAGTGCGTGTGCTCGATCTCGGTTTCTCGCGCGAACTGTGCGGCGGCACGCACGTGCATCGCACCGGTGACATCGGCTTCTTCAAGATCGTCGTCGAAGGTGGCGTCGCGGCCGGCATCCGCCGGGTCGAGGCGATCACCGGCGACAACGCGGTGCGTTACGTGCAGGAACTCGATGCGCGCGTGAACGAAGCCGCGACCGCGCTGAAGGCGCAACCGTCGGAACTCACGCAGCGCATCGCGCAGGTGCAGGACCAGGTGAAGTCGCTCGAGAAGGAACTGGGCGCGCTGAAGTCGAAGCTCGCGTCGAGCCAGGGCGACGAGCTCGCGCAGCAGGCCACCGAAGTCGGCGGCGTGTACGTGCTGGCCGCGACGCTCGACGGCGCGGACGCGAAGACGCTGCGCGAGACGGTCGACAAGCTGAAGGACAAGCTGAAGAGCGCGGCGATCGTGCTGGCGGCCGTCGAAGGCGGCAAGGTCAGCCTGATCGCGGGCGTCACGCCGGATGCGAGCAAGAAGGTCAAGGCCGGCGAGCTCGTGAACTTCGTCGCGCAGCAGGTCGGTGGCAAGGGCGGCGGCCGTCCGGACATGGCGCAGGCAGGCGGCACGGAACCGGCGAACCTGCCGGGCGCGCTCGCGGGCGTCAAGGGCTGGGTCGAAGAGCGTCTTTGATCGTCCCGGCTGATGCGATGCGGGCTTGCCGGCCCCATCGCATCGCATGAAAAAAACGACCCGATCGGCGTTGGCCGGTCGGGTCGTTTTGCGTTTACGTGCGGTTGGACAGTTGTCGCTTGATGTTTGCAATTCTTGATGGAGGTGGGACGATACGGACCTGTGTAGGGAGGGGGCGAACAAAGTGCAATCTGGAGCATGCTCGGTTCTATGTACCGTCGTCGACCTACGCTTCCAGGACTGTGTGATCGAGGCCATCTGATGTCGATAATTGCTGCTTTCAGAGTGATTCTTGTCGTGAGCCTGTTTGCGGTTAATGCACGTGCAGAGACGCCGACCCCATCGAAAATCGATCCGATTGCCGCGATGTCAGATCATCCGCGCTATGAAAAACTGCCGCGGTTCGATCCGCATCAAAAGAGTTTCACATGTACATATCAAGTAAAGCATGTGCCGCCGATCGATCCGCAGGCGGAGGTGTGGTTTCGGCAAGCGCTTGCGCTCGATGATCCCGACCTGTATTACCAGAAGCGTGACCACGCGAAGATCTATCAGTTGTACGTCCAGGCGGCCGAACGCGGGCACTGGAAAGCAATGCTCAATGTTGCCTCATTAATCCGGAGCAACTATCCCGGCGTGCCGCAGCACGATCCTGAGGTCGCGATTGAATGGATCGAAAAAGCGATGAAGCTGGGTGTGCCGGATGCCTACGACATGATGGGTGTCTATCACTTGAATGGCTTGGTCAAGGGAGGCGATGTGACGACCGCCTATGCTTTCTTCCAGCGTGCGGCAGACATGGGCAGTCCGTCGGCAATGGCATTTCTCGGAGAGAAACTCGACGCGACGTATGACGATTCCGATGAGGAGTTTTGGGGAAATTTGCCGATTGCTACCCGGATGCTTGAGTGTGCGGTTGCGCAAGGTTATGGAGATGCTGCTGAAGAATTATCTTTTGTCTATGCGCGTCCACGAACAACGGACGCAAAACGACGCGCTCTCACGATGCTTCAAGAAGGGGTAAAGCTGGGGAGTGCAAAATGCGCAACGAAGCTGTCTATTGAATTTGACGGCTTCAACCTGGCTAGTGGTCGGAATCTTCCCGGTGGCATTGATAAAGCGCGCGGTGACAGATACCGCGCACTAAAGGGCGCATTGGAGCATTATCAGGGGCGCATCAAACTTCCGAGTCTTGACGAAGTACTGCCGCTGCCGCCTGCGTCTCTGCCCAAGTGGGACGGTAACGTCCAGAGCCTGATCGACGCCGCGAAGCCCGTGGCGCTTTCAACGGAGCCCAACACAAGGCAACCGCAGTAGCAGCGGGTGGCGAGCGGTTGCCACCACGGCTAACCTCGTCCACCTCAAACCGGCATCGCCACCCATGGTTTCACGGCATCACTCGGCTGCCGAGCAGCCTCGCCGAGCGCCTCCCGCAGCGCGGCGAGTGCCGCCGACGCGTAACCCTGCCGCCACGCGAGCACCGTATCGATCCCTTCGAGTTCGGCGATCGTGTGGGCCGTGACGTTGCCGGTTTCCGGCTGCAGATCGAGCACCGACCTCGGCGCGACCGCGACGCCCGCGCCAGCCGCGACGCACGCGACGATCGCGTGATACGAACCGAGTTCGAGCACGCGCGCGGCTTTCACCCCGTGCGCCGCATACCATTGCTCGACGTATTTCCGGTACGTGCAGCCGCGCTCGAACGCGATCAGCGTCGGCAGGATCACGTCGCGCGGCGTGCGCACCGGCGGATGGCCGCGCGGCGTCAGCAGCACGAGATCCTCGCGGTAGATCGGCACCGTCTCGAACGTGTCCGGCAGCGTGTCCGGTGCGGGCGGACGCGCGAACAGCGCCGCGTCGACCTCGAAGTCGCGCACCCTGTCGATCAGCCAGCCGGTCGTGCCGGTCACGAGTTCCAGCGATACGTCGGGCCACGCATGGTGATAGCGCGCGAGCACGGTCGGCAGCCGGCTCGCGGCCGTGCTCTCCATCGTGCCGAGCCGCAGTCGCCCGCGCGGCGTGTCCTCGCGCACCGCGTCGCGCGCCTCGTCGGCAAGCGCGAGCAGCCGCTCCGCGTACGGCAGCAGCGTGTGCCCGGCCGGCGTCAGCACGAGCCGGCGGCCGTCGCGCACGAACAGCGCCGCGCCGAGTTCCTCCTCGAGCTGCTTGATGCGCGTCGTCACGTTCGACTGCACGCGATGGAGCTTCGCCGCCGCGCGCGTGACGCCGTTCTCGCGCACGACGGCCCGGAAAATCGCCAGTGCCGCCAGGTCCATGATTCTCTCCAAGAGATATGTGGATTCTTTATTATTCATTTTTAGAGAACGTTTGGTCAAGCTACGATACAAGCGTTCCGATTTCCGTTCCGGCCGGCGCGCACCGCGTGCGGCCCATGCCTCCATGTCCCGTTCCGATGCTCCGAGTGCCGCCGCCGGCGCCCACCTGTCCGATGACGCCGACCGCCGCGCCCGCGCAGCCGCGCTCGCCTGCATGATCGGGCTTGCGGTCGCGCTGGGCGTCGGCCGCTTCGCGTTCACGCCGCTGCTGCCGTTGATGCTCGCCGACGGCTCGATCGGCCTGAAGGCCGGCAGCTGGCTCGCGTCGGCGAACTACGCGGGCTATTTCGTCGGCGCGGTCAGCTGCGCGGCGGTGCGGGTCGCGCCCGCGCGGATGGTGCGCTTCGGGCTCGCCGCCACCGTGCTGCTGACCGCCGCGATGGGCGTCGGCCATCTGCTTTCAGCATGGCTCGTGGTGCGCTTCGTCGCGGGTGTCGTCAGTGCGTGGACGTTCGTGTTCGTGTCGCAATGGGGGCTGCGGCGGCTCACCGAGCTGCACGCGCCCGAGTGGAGCGGGGTGATCTACGCGGGGCCCGGTGTCGGCATCGTGCTGACGGGGCTGATCGGCGGCGCGCTCGCCGGCCATCGCGCGGCGCCCGGCTGGCTCGGCTTCGCGGCGCTGTCGGCGGTGCTGTCGGTCGCGATCTGGCGCATATTCGGCACCACGCCGGCGGTTGCGCCGCCGGCCGCGCCCGCCCGGCACGCGGCGACGGCCGCGGCACCGCACGACGCGCGGCGCCATCGGGCCGACGCCGCGTGGCTCGTCGTGCTGTACGGGATGCCGGGCTTCGGCTACATCATCACCGCGACGTTCCTGCCGGTGATCGCGCGCGCCGCGCTGCCGGCCGGCTCGCCGTGGCCGGACCTGTTCTGGCCGATGTTCGGCGCGGCGCTGATCGTCGGCGCGATCGCCGCCGCGCGGCTGCCCGGCCACTGGGACAATCGGCTGCTGCTCGCCGCCGGCTGCGCGACGCAGGCGCTCGGGATCGCGGCGGGCATCGTGTGGCCGAACGCGGCCGGCTTCTCGGTCGGCAGCGCGCTGCTCGGCCTGCCGTTCACCGCGATCACGCTGTTCGCGATGCGCGAGGCGCGGCGGCTGCACGGCGAGCGCGCGGCCGGGCTGATGGGCTATGCGACCGCGTCGTACGGGGTCGGGCAGATTCTCGGTCCGCTCGTCGCCGCGCCGCTGACCGCGCGTTTCGGGTCGTTCTCGCCGGCGCTGTGGGTCGCGGCGGGCGCGTTGCTCGTCGGGGCCGCCGGCTTTGCGGCAACCGCCGCACGCGGGCGCGCGCGACCCTGACGCGATCGGGGCCGGATCGTCTGCGGCGCGGGCAAACTCGCTAGAATGAAGCCTTTCCCGCGCCGAGCGGGCGTGAGGCGGCCCGCGGGCCGCCGCCGGCGTCCGCCAGATCCCCATCGATGACCACCGCCGACTACCGTTTTTGCCCGCGCTGCGCGAGCCCGCTGACCGAGCGCGCCGATCCCGAACACGAGGGCGGCCGCGTCCGCCGGGCCTGCCCGGACGACGCGTGCGGCTACGTGCACTGGAACAACCCGCTGCCGGTGGTGGCCGCGATCGTCGAACTCGACGGCAAGATCCTGCTTGCGCGCAACGCGGCCTGGCCGGAAGGGATGTTCGCGCTCATCACCGGCTTCCTCGAGAACGGCGAGACGCCCGAGGACGGCATCGCGCGCGAGGTGTTCGAGGAAACCGCGCTGAAGGCCGAGCAGGTCACGCTCGTCGGCGTCTATGAATTCATCCGCAAGAACGAGCTGATCATCGCGTACCACGTGCGCGCATCGGGCACCGTCGCGCTGTCGCCGGAACTGCTCGAATACCGGCTCGTCGATCCGCCGCGGCTGCGCCCATGGCGGGCCGGCACCGGCTACGCGCTGGCCGACTGGATGTGCGCGCGCGGCCTCGATTTCGAATTCGTCGATCGAGCGGGGCAGTGACGGCCCGCGCCGCTCCCGGTATTCCATCCGTCGCGCCGCGCACAGTCGCGTCGCGGCATCTCGCCGTTTCCCGGCGTGCCGTCCCGCGCGGCCGCCGCGCGGCGTCCCACTCGTCCTGACCGCCATTGCCATGTCCGACAAGCCGCAGCCGCGTCCGCGCGACGCCTATCGCCACTTCCTGCCGATCACGACCCGCTGGATGGACAACGACGTCTACGGGCACGTGAACAACGTCGTCTATTACAGCTACTTCGACACCGTCGTGAACGAATACCTGATTCGCGCGGGCGTGCTCGACGTCGAGCACGGGCAGACGATCGGGCTCGTGGTCGAGACGCAATGCAACTACTTCGGGCCGCTCGTGTTTCCGCAGTCGGTCGACGCGGGGCTGCGCGTCGCGAAGCTCGGTACGTCGAGCGTGCGCTACGAGATTGGGCTGTTCGCGGCAGGGGAATCCTCGCCGGCGGCGCAGGGGCATTTCGTGCACGTGTACGTCGATCGCGGCACGCGCCGCCCGGTGCCGCTGCCGGACGCGCTGCGCGCGGCGCTCGAACCGCTCGCCGGCTGACAGGCGCGCGGCGGTGCACGCGTTCGCGCTCCAGGCGTTCAATGGCCTCAGCTACGGGTTGCTGCTGTTCATGCTGTCGGCCGGCCTGACGCTGATCTTCAGCGTGCAGGGCGTGCTCAACTTCGCGCATGCGAGCTTCTACATGCTCGGCGCGTACGTCGGCTACAGCATCGCGGCCGGTGCGGGTTTCTGGCCCGCGCTCGTGCTCGCGCCGCTCGCGGTCGGGCTGCTGGGCGCCGGCTGCGAGCGCTGGCTGCTGCGCCGCGTGCAGGCGCGCGGCGGCCATACGAGCGAACTGCTGCTGACCTTCGGCCTCGCGTACCTGATCGGCGAGGGCGCGAAACTCCTGTGGGGCCTCACGCCGCTGCCGGCTCCGGTGCCGCCGCTGTTCGACGGCGCGCCCGTGACCGTGTTCGGCCTCGCGCTGCCGCGCTACCGGCTCTTCATGATGACGATGTCCACGGCGATGCTGGTTGCGCTCGGCGCGCTGCTGCGCGCGTCGCGCATCGGGCTCGTCGTGCGCGCCGCGCTCACGCATCGCGCGGCCGTCGAGGCGCTCGGCTACGACGTGCCGCGCGTGATGACGGGCCTGTTCGGCGCGGGCACCGCGCTCGCGGCGCTGGCCGGCGTGATCGGCGCGCCGCTCGCGGTGATCGAACCGGCGCTGGCCGAGACGGTCGGGTCGGTGGTGTTCGCGGTGGTCGTGATCGGCGGGCTCGGTTCGCTCGGCGGCGCGTTCGTCGCGTCGCTCGCGGTCGGCTTCGCGCAGACCTTCGCGGCGTCCAGCGACACGTCGCTGCGCGACCTCGCGCAATGGGCGGGCGTCGCGCTGCCCGACAGCGTCGCGGCCGTATCGATCGCGCAGCTCGCCCCGCTGGTTCCGTACCTGCTGCTCGTCGCGGTGCTGGTCGCCCGTCCGCGCGGCTTGTTCGGCGAGCGTGTCGATGGATAGCCGCGCGCGGGCCGGCGCGCTGCGCTGGGTGCTGTTCGCCGCGGGCGTCGCGCTGCCCGCGTGGCTGTGGCCGCATGGCGCGGTGCTCGGCTATCTCGCGCAGACGGCCGCGCTCGTCGTGCTCGCGCTGTCATACAATCTGCAGCTCGGCACGACCGGGCTGCTGTCGTTCGGTCATGCCGCGTTCGCGGGCCTCGGCGCCTTCGCCGCCGCGCACTGGTTCAATCACGTCGGCGGCCCGCTGCCGCTGTTGCCGCTCGTCGGCGGCGTGGCGGGCGCCGGCTTCGGCTTCATGGCCGGGCTGCTCGCGACACGCCGCGCGGGCACCGTGTTCGCGATGATCACGCTCGGTCTCGCCGAATGCGTCGCGGCCGCCGCGTGGAGCGTGCCCGCGTGGTTCGGCGGTCTCGGCGGCGTGCCGATCGACCGCGCGAGCGGCACGCCCTGGGGCGGCTGGCATTTCGGCGCGCCCGCGCAGGCCTACGCGGTGATCGCCGCGTGGTGCATCGTGTCGGCGCTGGCGATGCGCGCGCTGACGCGCACGCCGCTCGCGCGGCTCGCGAACGCGGTGCGCGACAACCCCACGCGCGTGGCTGCGCTCGGCACCGAGCCGCGCCACGTGCGGCTCGCGATGGTCACCTGCGCGTCGTTCTTCGCGGGTATCGCCGGCACGCTGACGCTGATCGACGTCGAGATCGCGACGCCCGACAGCCTGTCGATGGCGCGGTCGGCGACCGTGCTGATCGCCGCGGTGATCGGCGGCACCGGCACGTTCTTCGGGCCGGCGGCCGGTGCCGTGGTGCTGACCGCGCTGAGCGTGGTCGTCGCGGGCGTGTCGCGTGCATGGGCGCTGTATCTCGGCGTGCTGTTCGTCGCGGTCGTCGTCGCGGCGCCCGGCGGGATCGCGGGCCTCGCACAGACGCTCGCGCATGCGTTGCGCCGCGACGCGCCGGCCGCCGAGCGCTGGCGCGTGCTGTGCGGCGTCGGCGCCTGCGTGTTCTGGGCCGTCGCGATCGTCTGCGCGGCCGAGCTCGGCTATGCGTGGCGCTTCGCGCAGGACGACGGTGCCGGCATCGCGTTCGGCGCGTGGGGCATCGACGCCGATGCGCCGGCCGGCTGGGTCGTCGCATGCTCGGCGGCCGGCATCGGCACGCTGCTGTGGGGCTGGCGCGCGCGGCTGATGCACCACGGTCACGGCAAGCGGGAGGACGGGCGATGAACGGCAACGCGATCGCGCTGCACGGCATCGTGCAGCGCTTCGGCGCGCAGACGGTGCTCGACGGTATCGAACTGAGCGTCTGCGCCGGCGAGCGCCACGCGCTGATCGGGCCGAACGGTGCGGGCAAGTCGACGCTGTTCGGCGTGATTGCCGGCGCGACGCGGCCGACGCGCGGGCGCGTCGTGCTGCACGGCGTCGAGCTGCGCGGACGCGGGCCGGTCGTCGCGAGCCGGCTCGGCATCGGCCGCAGTTTCCAGCAGACGTGTGCGTTCGCGCGGCTCTCCGTGTTCGACAACCTGCGCTGCGCGGCGCTGCATGCGCCGGACGAGCGGCGGCGCTGGTGGAACCGGCTGCGCGAATCGGCGTCGGTCGATCGCGCGGCCGCGCGCGTGCTGCACGACATCGGCCTCGATGCACGGCGCGACGCGCCGGCCGGCGAACTCGGCTACGCGGAACAGCGCGCGCTCGATCTCGGCATCGCGCTCGCGAGCGGCGCGCGCACGCTGCTGCTCGACGAACCGACGGCCGGCATGAACCGCGACCAGGCGGCGCGGATGATCGCGCTGATCCGCGCGACGACGCAGGGCCGCACGGTGCTGATGATCGAGCACGACATGGATGCGGTGTTCGGCTTCGCCGAGCGCGTCACGGTACTGGTGCGCGGCGCGGTGGTCGCGACCGGTGCGCCCGACGCGATCCGCGCGGACCCGGCCGTGCGCGCCGCCTATCTCGGCGACGGCGCATGAGCGCGCTGCTCGACATTCGCGGCCTGCGCGCGTGGTACGGGATGCAGCCGGTGCTCGACGGCGTCGATCTCGCGCTCGCGCCGGGCGAGACGCTCGCGCTGCTCGGCCGCAACGGCTCGGGCCGCTCGACGCTCGCGAAGGCCGTGATGGGGCTCGTGCGCACTGCGGGCTCGGTACGCATCGGCGGCGCCGAATGCGCGGGCGCCTGCACGTTCGAGATCGCGCGGCGCGGCGTGGCTTACGTCGCCGAAAGCCGCGACGTGTTTCCGCTGCTGAGCGTGCGCGAGAACCTGCGGCTCGGGCTGCGCGGTGTGCGCGGCGCGGCCGAACGCGACGCGCTCGACCGGCTGTTCGCGCGCTTTCCGCTGCTGGCCGCGCGGATCGACGTGAAGGCCGGGCGGCTGTCGGGCGGCGAGCAGCAGGTGCTCGCGCTGGTGCGTGCGCTTGCCGGCCGCCCACGCGTGCTGATCGTCGACGAGCCGGCCGAAGGGCTCGCGCCGCTCGCGGTCGACGAGGTCGGTGCGTGCCTCGCCGCGTTGCAGGCCGATGGCGTCGCGATCCTGCTGATCGAGCAGCGACTGCAGCTCGCGCCGCGGTGATGGGGCGCGGACGGATCGTCTATGACGGCGCGCTCGACGGGCTCGGCGGCGACGTCGTCAGTGCGTGGCTGAGTGCCGGCTGAGCGCAAGCCCGCCGATTGTTCGGCAAACCCCGCCAGTCAATTCGTGTCGAGCCGCTTTATCGCCGTCGCGCGAACCGCGAATATTGCCAGCAAGGCCGGCGCGCCGCGCACGCGGCAATCGGCTCCCATCCATGGAAAGTCTTCCGACTGAGGAATGAAATCATGAGCAAGCTGACAGACAAGGTTGCGATCGTCACGGGCGGGTCCAAGGGCATCGGCGCGGCGATCGCGAAGGCGCTGGCTGCAGAAGGTGCGTCGGTCGTCGTCAACTACGCGAGCAGCAAGGCCGGTGCCGATGCCGTCGTGAGCGCGATCGTCGAAGCGGGCGGCCGCGCGGTCGCGGTGGGCGGCGACGTGTCGAAGGCAGCGGACGCGCAGCGCATCGTCGATGCCGCGATCGAGAACTATGGCCGTCTCGACGTGCTGGTCAACAATTCCGGCGTCTACGAATTCGCGCCGATCGAGGCGATCACCGAAGAGCACTATCGCCGGCAGTTCGATACGAACGTGTTCGGCGTGCTGCTGACGACGCAGGCCGCCGTCAAGCATCTCGGCGAAGGCGCGAGCATCATCAACATCAGCTCGGTCGTGACGAGCATCACGCCGCCCGCGAGCGCCGTGTACAGCGGCACCAAGGGCGCCGTCGACGCGATCACCGGCGTGCTCGCGCTCGAGCTCGGCCCGCGCAAGATTCGCGTGAACGCGATCAACCCGGGGATGATCGTGACCGAAGGCACGCACAGCGCGGGCATCATCGGCTCGGATCTCGACAAGCAGATGCGCAGCGACACGCCGCTCGGCCGCCTCGGCGAGCCGGACGACATCGCGTCGGTCGCCGTGTTCCTCGCGTCGGACGATGCGCGCTGGCTGACCGGCGAGCGCCTCGTCGCGAGCGGCGGGATGCACTGACGCGTCAGGTCGGCGCGCGCCGCTACGCGATCATCGCGAGCGCGTTCGCGCCGACATGCCAGCGCAGGCTCTCGACGACGAGTGCGTGATCGTGTTCGTCGTCGAGCCCCGCGATCGTCATCGCGCCGACGAGTGCACCACCGCTTGCGCCGCCGGCAACCCGCAACGGCACGCCGCCGCCGTCGAGCGCATAGTCGGCGTCCGACAATCCCTGCGACTGCAACGACCAGCCGGCACGGCGAAAGCGCGCACCGACCTCGAGCGAGCTGACGCCGAAACGCAATACCGTGTTCTGCCGGCGGCGGATCGCGTCGCTGTCGTCGGCGCGGCTGCCGTCGAGCGCGCAATAGAACAGCGGTGCGGCTTCACCGACGATGCCGACCGCGATCGGCAGCCCGCGCCGCGACGCGAGATTGACCGCGATGTCGCCGAGCCGGCGCGCGACGTCGGCATCGAAATGCGGCAGCATCGGCGCCGACGCGGTGGCGCCGCAGGGCGCGGGTGCGAAGCGCGGGAAGGGGATTGCCATGGCAGCTCCGTGTCGTCGCGAGTCCGGCTCGTGCGGGCGCGTGCCGCGTCGCGCGCCGGCCGTCGATCGTTCAGCGCATCAACGTGTCAGCGCTTGGGCGCCGCGTCGAGCATCCACTCGTGCGCGGGATCGTTCCTGAACGCCCATGCGCGGCTCGGCCCGGCCATCACGTTCAGGTAGTACAGGTTGTAGCCGTGCGGCGCGACCACCGGGTGATAGCCGCGCGGCACCATCACGACGTCGTGGTTCTCGACCGCGCACGCTTCGTCGAGGCTGCGATCGTCCGTGTACACGCGCTGGAACGCGAAACCCTGCGGCGGATCGATCCGGTGGTAATAGGTTTCCTCGAGCGACGTTTCGTCGGGCGCCGCGTCGCGATCGTGCTTGTGCGGCGGATAGCTGCTCGAATGGCTCGCGGGCGTGATCACTTCGACGACCAAGAGCCGGTCGGCGGCCGGGTTGTCGCCCATCAGGATGTCGCACACGTAGCGCGTGTTGGTGCCTTGCCCGCGCACCGCGCGGCGCATTCGTTCGCCGTCGAGGCGCTGCACGCGCTTGTCGCCGCTCGCGTAAGGCGCGGTGCATAGCGCAACCTCCGCGTCGCGTGTCGCGACCAGCGTGACGGTCTTGCCGCCCGGCACGTACAGCGCGTCCGGCGACACGTCCTCGAACACGCTGTCGCGCTTGCCGAGCGCATCATAGGTTTCGCCGTCGACTTGTGCGCGCAGCGTGCCCGTGAGCACGACGACGCACAGTTCGCGCGTGCCCGTGTCGAGCGTTTCGGTGTCGCCGGCCTTCAGGCGCAGCGCACGAAAGCCGACGTGTTTCCAGCCGGCCGACTCGGGCGTCACGTTGCAGATTTCGCGGCCGGCGGATGCCTTGACCAGCAGGGGAGAAATCGTCATGGAACGGGGCTCCACAATGGGGGAATAGCGGGGATGACGGGGCTCACGCGCTCAACCGGTCGACGATCGCGCGCAGAGACTCGTAGCCCTTCTTCGCGTACTGATAGCTCGGTGCGACGGCCGGGTCCTGCTCGGCCTCGACGACGAGCCAGCCTTCGTAGCCGGCATCCTTCAGCGTGCGCAGCGTCGCTTCATAGTCGAGCGCGCCGTCGCCCGGCACGGTGAAGGTGCCGTTGATCACGCCGTTCAGGAAGCTCCAGCCGCCGTTGCGCGCCTGCGTGACGACCTGCGGCCGGACGTCCTTGCAGTGCACGTGCACGACGCGCGACACGTGCTTCTTCAGCAGTGCGACCGGATCGGCCGCGCCGCCGAAATACGCGTGACCCGTGTCGAACAGCAGGAACACCTTCGCGGGATCGGTCAGCGCCATCAGGCGGTCGACGTCGTCCGGCGATTCGACGTAGGCGCCCATGTGGTGATGGTAGGCGAGCTTGATCCCGTAGGTCTCGAGCAGGTGCGCGCCGAATGCGTCGAGGCGCGCCGCGTAGCGCCGCCAGGTTTCATCGTCGACGAAGCGCGGCCGCTTCGCGACCGGCGTGTCGATGCTGCCCTGGATCGTCCCCGCGCATTCGCCGTACACCACGACCTTCACGTCGTTCACCTGCAGCTTCGTCATGTGCGCGCGGCAGCGCTCGATCTCGGCGGCGACCGCGTCGGCATCGCTCATGCCCGGCTCGACTTCCGCGAGGAAGCCCGAATACCAGCCCGACACGCACACGAGCCCGAACTCGGCGAGCTTCGCCTTCAGCTCGGGGCCCGTCTTCGGAAACTTGTTGCCGAGCTCGAAGCCCGCATAGCCGATCTCGGCGCCTTCCTTCAGCGCCGTCTCGAGCGGCGTCTCGCCGCCGAGCGACGGCAGGTCGTCGTTCATCCACGACAGGGGATTGATACCGATGCGAACGTTCCAGCTCATGACGCGGTTCCTTGGTTCGGTTGTTGTTTTCGCGGGGCGGCCCAGGGGAAGGGAAAACGGTTCAGCGCCGCTGCCGGGTTTTCTCGTCGAGATACGTCTGGTGCGCACGTTCGACGTCGGCGCGCGCGGATACCTGCGGCACCGCGACTTCCCACCACGCGCCGCCGTCCGCGGTCGTGCGCTCGTGCGTCGTGTCGATCACGAGCACCTGGCTCGTCGTGGCCGCGCGCGCACGCTTCATCTCGCTGCGCAGTTCGCCGACGTCGCGCACGTGCACGGCTTCGGCGCCCATCGCGCGCGCATGCATCGCGAAGTCGATCGTCGAGCGCTCGCCGCCTTCCGGCACGCAGTCGTCGAGCATGTTGTTGAAGCTGGCGCCGCCGCAATTCAGTTGCAGCCGCTCGATGCAGCCGTAGCCGCGGTTGTCGAGGATCACGACGATGATCTTGCGGCCGAGCATCACGGACGTCGCGAGTTCCGCGTTGAGCATCATGTACGAGCCGTCGCCGACGATCACGATCACTTCGCGCTCGGGCCGCGCGAGCTTCGCGCCGAGGCCGCCCGCGATCTCGTAGCCCATGCACGAGTACGCATAGTCCATGTGGTAGTTGCCCGGCACGCCGCTGCGCCACAGCTTGTGCAGCTCGGCCGGCAGCGTGCCGGCCGCGCACACGACGAGATCGTCGCGCGCGCTGTCGCGCCCCGCGTCGGCCGCGGAGTCGCGCACCGCGCCGATCACTTCCGCGTCGTACGGCAGCGTGTCGTTCGGCACGCGCGTGGTCAGCTCGGTCACGCGCGCGTTCCACGCGGCGGCCTGGTCGCGGTTCGCGGCGGTCCATGCCGCATCCGCGCGCCAGCCCGCGAGCGCGGCGGACAACTGGCCGAGGCCGGTGCGCGCATCGGCGATCAATTGCCGGCCGCGCTTCTTGCCCGCGTCGAACGGCTGCACGTTCAGGCTCAGCAGCGTGGCATGGCCGAACAGCGCGTGCGAGCCGGTCGTGAAGTCCTGCAGCCGCGTGCCGACCGCGAACACCACGTCGGCCTGCGCGGCCGCACGGTTCGCGGCGGGCGAGCCCGTCACGCCGATCGACCCGAGGTTCAGCGAGTGGTCCCACGCGAGGCTGCCCTTGCCGGCCTGCGATTCGGCGACCGGCACGCCGTGCGTGTCGGCGAACGTGCGCAGCGCGTCCCACGCCTGGCTGTACAGCACGCCGCCGCCGGCGACGATCAGCGGCTTCTTCGCGGCCTTCAGCACGTCGAGCGCATCCGCGAGTTCGAGCGCGTCGGCCGGCGACCGGCGCATCCGGATCAGCGGCGGCGCGAAGAAGTCCTCGGGCCAGTCGTACGCGAAGGTCTGCACGTCCTGCGGCAGCGCGAGACACACGGGGCCGCACTGCGCGGGATCGCTCATCACCTGGATCGCGCGCGGCAGCGCGACGAGCAACTGCTCGGGCGACGTGATCCGGTCGAAGTAGCGCGTCACCGGCCGGAAGCAGTCGTTCGCGCTGACGTCGCCCTGTTCGAAATCCTCGACCTGTTGCAGCACCGGGTCGGGCAGCCGCGACACGAACACGTCGCCGGGCAGCAGCAACAGCGGCAGCCGGCCGACGTGCGCGAGCGCGGCGGAGGTCAGCATGTTGGTCGCGCCGGGGCCGATGCTCGACGTCGCGGCCATCATCCGCTGGCGGAAATTCGCCTTCGCGAACGCGACGGCCGCATTCGCCATGCCTTGCTCGTTATGCGCGCGCAACGTCGGCAGCCGGTCCCGTTCGGCGTGGAGCGCCTCGCCGAGCCCGGCGACGTTGCCGTGGCCGAAGATCGCGAACACGCCGCCGCAGTACGGCAGGATCTCGGTGCGGCCGTCCGGCTGGACGACTTCGGCGCGCAGGGCGGCCAGGTAGCGCACGAGCGCCTGGCTGACGGTCAGTCTCACGGTGGTGGTCATCGTCTGTCGATAAGGAAGAGTCGGGTGGTCGTCACAGGCGCCGGCATCAGGCCGCGGCGGCGCGCGCGGCGGCACGGCGGCCGAGCCACGCGTCGACCAGCTGCGTGAAATTGCCGGCCACTTCGTCGATCAGCGCCTGGTCGTCGCTCTGGCCGGCGAGCCAGCGCAGCGACGCATCGGCCCACAGCGTGCGCCCGACCATGAAGCCCTTGACGATCGGGTTGGTCGCCGAGCGGAAGCTGTCGACCAGGTACTGCAGCGGCTGGTTCAGCCCGAGGATCACCGCGCCGCGGCAGTGGTGGTCGCGCTCGGCCACGAGCGTTTCGAGCCGCGCCCAGCCGTCGGCGCTCAGCGGCGGGAGCTTCCACCATTCGGGCATCACGCCGAGGTTGTAGAACCGCGCGACCGTGCGCAGCACCGCGTCGTCCTCGGTGCCGGCCGGCGTGACCGCGCGCGGCGGAATCATTTCAAGCAGCAGTTCGTTGCCGCTTGCGCGCGTGGCTTCCCACAATTCCAGCACGCGCTGTTCCTGCTCGACGCGCAGGTCGACGTCGTCGTCGGGGTGGTAGTGGACGAGGCACTTCACGACCTGTTCGGTCGGCCAGTGCGTGAGCGACGAGCCGACCGAGCGCGTGTCGTCGAAACGCAGCGGCCGCGAGCCGGGCAGCTCGACCGGGCGGCCGACCCACCAGCCGCGGCCGGTGGCCTGCGCGAGCGCGTCGCTGCCGTATGCGCCGCCGTCGATCAGCACGCCGACGTGGCCTTCGATATGACGATCGCGCTCGACTTGTTCGACCGCGCGCACGAGCAGGCGCTTGAGCGTCTTGATCCGCGCTTCGTCCGCGCCGGCCTGCACCGCGAGTTCGTAGAACTGGCTGCGATGGTCGAACGCCATCACGCACAGTTCGTCCCATTCGCGGCGCGGCACCGTCACGCGATGCAGGTGCGCGAGCGTGCGATCGGCGTCGACCTGCGGGTTGCGGCTGCCGCCGAACCAGTGCGCGAGCTCGGCCGGCGTCGGCATCGCGGCCGAGCACGCGTGGCGCGACACGACGATCGCGCCGCACGCATTCGCGATGCGCGTCGCTTCCCGCCAGTCGCGCCCGCGCAGCAGCCCCGACAGCAGGCCCGACAGGAATGCGTCGCCCGCGCCGAGCACGTTCAGCACGTCGACGCGTTCGCCGTGGAAAGTCGGTGCATCGTCGATGCGCGCGGGGATGTCGCCCTCGATCACGCAGCAGCCGAGCGCGCCGCGCTTGACCACCAGCACCGCGCCGCTCGCGCGGCGCACGGCCTCGAGCGACGCGATCAGGTCGTGCGGCACGCCGCCCGCGATCAGGAATTCCTCCTCGGTGCCGACCAGCAGGTCGAACTCGCCGAGCACCTGCTGCAGCTGTCGCGTGACCTGCGCATCCGGCACGTAGCGGTTCTCGCCCGCGCCGCGCGCGGTCAGCCCCCACAGCACCGGCCGGTAATCGATGTCGAGGACGCGCACGACGCCGTGGCGGCGCGCGTAGCCGAGCGCGGTCAGCGACGCTTCGCGGGTGGCCGGCGTCGAAAGATGGGTGCCGGTGATCGCGAGCGCGCGGCAGCCGGCAATGAAGTCCTCGCGGATCTCGTCGGCGCGCACGGCCATGTCCGCGCAGTTCTCGCGCACGAACAGCAGCGGGAACGTGTCGCGGTCCTTCAGCCCGAGCAGCACGAGCGCGGTCAGGCGTTCCGGATCGGTCTGCAGCTGGCTCGTATCGCAACCTTCGCGCTCGAGCGTCTCGCGCACGAAGCGGCCCATCTGCTCGTCGCCGACGCGCGAGATCATCGCGGTCTTCAGCCCCAGCCGGGCGACGCCGAACGCGAGGTTGCCCGACGAGCCGCCGAGATACATCTGGAAGCTGCGCGCGTCCTCGAGGCGGCTGCCGTACTGCTGCGCGTAAAGATCCACGGCGACGCGGCCGAGGCAGGCGAGATCGATGGGGCGGTCAGTCGGAAAGTTCAACGGGCTCATATCACGTATCACGCTCGCGGCCGGCGTTCGACCTGCCGGCGGATTGAGGGGACCGATCCCGCGACGGTTCTGCGTCACGTATGCCGCACGGCACGAGAACGCCTGCCGCAAGGAATCGGGCTACGGAACGGAGTCTAGACTTTTTGGAAATCCAGTTCCCTAGGTGAAATCACGTAGAAATAAATTTCCAAATTTTCGAGGAAGTGATCTACAGTTTCATCCGGATGCTTCGGTCCGTAACGGACTCGACGCCGACGGCGCGCAACGCGCCGCTTTCCGCCCCCGGAGATGAGGAGACAGAGTGATCATGAAGACCCAGCTGATGGCCGCCGCGGCCGCCGCGATCCTGACCATGCCGCTCGCGCATGCCGAGAAGATCGGCGTGACGATGGCATCGTTCGACGACACGTTCCTGACGATCCTGCGCAACAGCATCGGCGACGCGGCGAAGAAGGACGGCGCGACCGTGCAGATCGAGGATGGCGGCAACGACGTCGGCAAGCAATTGAGCCAGGTCCAGAACATGATCGCGCAGAAAGTCGACGCGATCATCGTGAATGCGGTCGACACCGACGCGACGCCGAAGATCACGAAGATGGTGAGCGCCGCGAAGATTCCGCTCGTCTACGTGAACCGCAAGCCGGTCGACTTCGACAAGCTGCCGGCCGGCGTCGCGGTGGTCGCGTCCGACGAGAAGCAGTCGGGCACGCTGCAGGCGCGCCAGGTGTGCAAGCTGCTCGGCGGCAAGGGCGACATCCTCGTGCTGATGGGCGAGTTGTCCAACGAGTCGGCGCGTGCGCGCACCAAGGACATCGAGGACGTGATCGCGACCAAGGACTGTTCCGGCATGAAGATCGTCGACAAGCGCGAAGGCAAGTGGAGCCGCACGCAGGGCCAGGACATCACGATGAACTGGCTGAGCTCCGGGACGAAGTTCGACGCGATCGTGTCGAACAACGACGAAATGGCGATCGGCGCGATCAACGCGCTGAAGGCCGCGCGCAAGCTGACGCCGAAGACGGTCGTCGCGGGCATCGACGCGACGCCGGACGGGCTCGCGGCGATGAAGAGCGGCGAGCTGAAGGTGTCCGTGTACCAGAACGCGGCCGGGCAGGGCGCGCAGGCCGTCGCGACCGCGCTGAAGCTGGCGAAGAAGCAGCCGGTCGACCGCTACGTGAACGTGCCGTTCGAGCTCGTCACGCCGGAGAACATGAACCAGTACGCGAAGCACTGACCGGTTTTTCCGCTGAACTGCGCGGGCCCGGCGCGTCCGGGTTCGCGTGTGACTTTCGAGGAACGTCCATGTTTACAGCCAGGATGGCGCGCTCGATGGCCAACGAAAGCGCGCCGGCCGCGTCGTTCGCCGCGCCGGGTTCGTCCGGTGCGCCCGTCGCCGATTGCCTGCTCGAGGTGCGCGGCGTCGGCAAGTCGTTTCCCGGCGTCGTCGCGCTCGACGGCGTGCAGTTCCGCGTGCGCCGCGGCACCGTGCATGCGCTGATGGGCGAGAACGGCGCCGGCAAGTCGACGCTGATGAAGATCATCGCCGGCGTCTACACGCCCGACCAGGGCGAGATCCTGATCAACGGCGAGCCCGTCGTGCTGAGCGGCCCGCTCGACGCGCTCGATCGCGGGATCGCGATGATTCACCAGGAACTCAACCTGATGCCGTACATGACGGTCGCGGAGAACATCTGGATCCGCCGCGAACCGAAGAACCGCTTCGGCCTGATCGATCACGCCGCGCTGCGCCGCCGCACCGCCGCGCTGTTCGAGCGGCTGTCGATCGACATCGACCCGGAAGCCGACGTGCGCACGCTGACCGTCGCGAGCCGCCAGATGGTCGAGATCGCGAAGGCCGTGTCGTTCGACTCCGACGTGCTGATCATGGACGAGCCGACCTCCGCGCTGACCGACAAGGAGGTCTCGCACCTGTTCCGGATCATTCGCCAGCTGCGCGAGCAGGGCAAGGGCATCGTCTACATCACGCACAAGATGAACGAGCTGTTCGAGATCGCCGACGAGTTCTCGGTGTTCCGCGACGGCAAGTACATCGGCACGCACGCGTCGACCGACGTCACGCGCGACGACATCATCCGGATGATGGTCGGCCGCGAGATCACGCAGATGTTCCCGAAGGAGGAAGTGCCGATCGGCGAGGTCGTGCTGGCCGTGAAGAACCTCGGCGTCGACGGCGTGTTCCGCGACGTCAGCTTCGAACTGCGCGCGGGCGAGATCCTCGGCGTCGCGGGCCTGGTCGGCTCGGGGCGCTCGAATGTCGCGGAGGCGCTGTTCGGCGTCGTGCCGGCGACCGCCGGCGAGATCCGCATCGACGGCAAGCCGGTGCGCATCGCCACGCCCGCGCAGGCGATGAAGCACGGGATGGCGTTTCTCACCGAGGACCGCAAGGACACCGGCTGCTTCCTGAATCTCGACCTGCTCGCGAACATGGAAGCGGCCGTGCTCAGCAACCGCTACGTGAAGTTCAATTTCGTGCGGCAGGCGCAGCTGAAACGCGACTGCGAGGAAATGAGCCGGATGCTGCGCGTGAAGACGCCCGGGCTGCACGAGGAAATCCAGAACCTGTCGGGCGGCAACCAGCAGAAGGTGCTGATCGGCCGCTGGCTGCTGACGCAGCCGCGCATCCTGATCCTCGACGAACCGACGCGCGGGATCGACGTCGGCGCGAAGGCCGAGATCCACCGCCTCGTCAGCGCGCTCGCCGGCAAGGGCGTCGCGGTCCTGATGATCTCGTCGGAGATGCCGGAGGTGCTCGGCATGAGCGACCGCGTGATGGTGATGCACGAAGGCCGGATGACCGGCATCGTCGAACGCAAGGACGCCGACCAGGTCCGCATCATGGACCTGGCCTCGCGCTGAGCCGAAACAAGATTGGAGACAAAGCAATGGGCAACCTGAACCCGGTCGCGGACGCGCAGTCCCTGACGATCAAGACGCGGCACGCGAAGTGGCCGCCCGAACTGAGCATCTTCCTGGTGCTGGTGGGCATCAGCCTGTTCTTCGAGGTGATCGGCTGGCTCGTCGTCGGCCAGAGCTTCCTGTTCAACGCGGAGCGGCTCGAGATCATCGTGCTGCAGATGGCCGTGATCGGCATCATCGCGGTCGGCGTGAACCTCGTGATCATCACCAGCGGGATCGACCTGTCGTCGGGCTCGGTCGTCGCCGCGGCGGCCGTCGTATCGGCCAGCCTCGCGCAGGTGTCCGATTTTCCGCGCGCGGTGTTCCCGCACCTGACCGACCTGCCGGTCATCTGGCCGGTGCTGGCCGGCGTGTGCGTCGGGCTGCTGGTCGGCCTGCTGAACGGCTCGCTGATCGCGCTGACGGACATCCCGCCGTTCATCGCGACGCTCGGCACGATGGTCGCCGCGCGCGGCTTCGCGAAGTGGTTCACCAACGGGATGCCGGTGTCGATGCTGACCGACCCGTTCGCTGCGATCGGCGCGGGCGCGAACCCGGTGATCATCTTTCTCGTGGTGGCCGCGATCTTCCACGTCGTGCTGCGCTACACGCGCTTCGGCAAGTACACGTATGCGATCGGCGCGAACCGCCACGCGGCCGTCGTGTCGGGCATCAACGTGACGCGTCACCTGGTGTTCGTCTATGCGATCGCGGGCCTGTTGAGCGGGATCGCCGGCACCGTGACGGCCGCGCGTGCGATCTCCGGCCAGTCGGGCATGGGCGTGATGTACGAGCTCGACGCGATCGCGGCCGTCGTGATCGGCGGTACGTCGCTGTCGGGCGGCCTCGGGCGCGTGACGGGCACCGTGATCGGCGTGCTGATTCTCGGCGTGATGACGTCGGGCTTCACGTTCATCCGGATCGACGCGTACTACCAGGAGATGGTCAAGGGCGCGATCATCGTCGCGGCCGTGATCGCCGATCAGTACCGCAACAAGAAGTCGCGCCGCTGAGCGGCCGAGACCGATACCCACGTCGCTAGGAAAGAAGATGAAGATCGCTCTGGATCCCTACATGATTCGCCACCTGCCGCTCGACCGGTTGCCGCATGCGGTCGCCGAGCTCGGCTACGACCAGATCGAGCTGTCGCCGCGCAGCGATTTTCTCGACTGGTGGGTGATGCCGCGCGCGACGCGCGCGCGCATGACCGCGTTCCGGCACGCGTTGCGCGCAAGCGGCGTGGGGCTCGCGTCGCTGCAGCCGATGTACCGCTGGGCCAGCCCGTTCGAGGACGAGCGGCAATGGGCGGTGCGCTGCTGGAAGAAGGCGATCGAGGTCGCCATCGAGATGGAATGCGCGCTGATGGTGTCCGAGTTCGGGCGCGGCGCGTCGCCGGAGCGCTCGGTCGGCGAGCGGCCGGGCGCGAACCCGAAGGAGCTGTGCGAAGCCGCCTGGTTCCGTTCGATGGACGAGCTGCTGCCGATCCTCGAGCGCGAACGCATCGTGCTGTCGGTCGAGCCGCATCCGGAGGACTGGATCGAGCAGCTGCAGCCGGCGATCGACATCGTCACGAACCTTGGCTCGCCGTCGCTGAAGCTGTCGTACATCGCGCCGCACACGTTCTACTACGGCGACGACATGGCCGCGATGATCGCGCAGGCCGCGCCGATCCTCGCGCACGTGCGCGTGGCCGACACCTTCGACCACCGCAAGAGCAGCCAGCTGCGCTACATCGTGAACCCGCCCGGCTCGAACCAGATCCGCGTGCACCAGCATCTCGACATCGGGCAGGGCGAGATCGACTGGGACACGTTTTTCCGCGCGCTCGGCGATGCCGGCTTCGACGGCGTGATGTCGTCGTGCGTGTTCGCGTGGGAGGACCGCGCGGAAGCGTCGTCACGCTACATGCGCGACACGATCCAGCGCTACGTCGATCGCCATTTCGATCGCGCGGCGGCGCGCTGACTCACGAATGACCGGCGCGGCGCCGGCCGCGCCATTGATGAACGACAGACTGGAGATATCCGGATGACCTTGCAAATCGGCGTGATCGGCTGCGGCGCGATCGGCCAGGACCATATCCGCAGGCTGACGCGCACGCTGTCCGGCGCGCGCGTGGTGGCCGTCAACGACATCGATCCGCAGCAGGCGCGCGATGCGGTGATGAAATACGGGCTCGACGCGGAAATCTACGGCGATGGCCACGAAGTGATCGCGGCCGCCGACGTGCAGGCCGTGCTCGTCACGTCGTGGGGGCCGACGCACGAAGCGTTCGTGCTCGACGCGATCGCGCACGGCAAGCCGGTGTTCTGCGAGAAGCCGCTCGCGGTGACGGCGCAAGGCTGCATGCGGATCGTCGAGGCCGAGGTCGCGCACGGCCGCCGGCTCGTGCAGGTCGGCTTCATGCGGCCGTACGACGAAGGCTATCGCGCGCTGAAGCACGTGATCGACAGCGGCGGGATCGGCGCGCCGCTGATGCTGCATTGCGCGCACCGCAACCAGTCGGTCGGCGAGCGCTACACGACCGACATGGCGATCACCGACACGCTGATCCACGAGCTCGACGTGCTGCGCTGGCTGCTCGGCGAGGACTATACGAGCGCGCAGGTCGTCTACCCGAAGAAGACGCGCCACGCGAGCGAGCATCTTGCCGATCCGCAGATCGTGCTGCTCGAAACCGCGAGCGGCGTGCGCATCGACGTCGAGATCTTCGTCAACTGCCAGTATGGCTACGACATCCAGTGCGAGGTCGTCGGCGAGCACGGCATCGCGAAGCTGCCCGATCCGCCGGCCGTCGGGCTCAAGCATGCGGCGCGGCAATCGGTCGAGATCATGACCGACTGGAAGGAGCGCTTCATCGCGTCGTACGACGTCGAACTGCAGGCATTCGTCGACGGCGTGCGGCAGGGGGTGCTGACCGGCCCGTCCGCATGGGACGGCTACGCGGCGGCGGTCGCGGCCGACGCGTGCGTGCGCGCGCAGCAGAGCGGGGCGGTCGAGCCGATCGCGATGGCCGAACGCCCGGCGTTCTATCGCGGCTGAGCCACGGCCGCGCCACCCCACACGCGGCACCGCGCCGCTTTTCTGCCGGACTGACCGACATGACGATGAAGATTGGCTGCGCGCCCTGCTGCTGGGGCGTCGACGACGTGAACAACCCGCACCTGCCGTCGTGGCGGCACGTGCTCGCCGAGGCCGCGCAGGCCGGCTACTCGGGCATCGAGCTCGGGCCCTACGGCTATATCCCGCTCGAACTCGACGTGGTGAGCGCGGAGCTCGAACGGCAGCGCCTGAGCATCACTGCCGGCACGATCTTCGACGATCTGGTGTCGCCGGAGAACCTGCCGAACCTGCTGCGCCAGACGCGCGAGATCTGCGCGCTGATCACGCGACTGCCGAAGCTGCCGACGCAGCACGGCCAGCGCTATGCGGCGCCGTACCTGGTCGTGATGGACTGGGGGCACGAGGAGCGCGACTACGCGGCCGGCCATACGGCGCGCGCGCCGCGCCTGGGCGCCGAGCGCTGGGCGCGGATGGTCGACCACATCCGCCGGATCGCGACCATCGCGCGCGACGAATTCGGCGTGCGCGCGGTGATCCATCCGCATGCGGGCGGCTACATCGAGTTCGCGGACGAGATCGACCGGGTTGTCGCCGACATTGAGGCCGACACGGCCGGCCTGTGTCTCGACACCGGCCACCTGTACTACTCGGGGATGGATCCCGAGACCTGGCTGCGCCGCCATGCGGCTCGGCTCGACTACGTGCATTTCAAGGATATCGACGCGGCCGTCTACGACGCGGTGATGGGCGAGCACATCGCGTTCTTCGCGGCCTGCGCGCGCGGCGTGATGTGCCCGATCGGCAACGGCGTGCTCGACTACCGCGCGATCCGCCGCGCGCTCGACGACATCGGCTATGCCGGCTACATCACGATCGAACAGGAGCGCGATCCGCGCAACGCCGGCACGAGCCTGCGCGACGTCGCGGCGAGCCGCGCGTTTCTCGCGTCGGCCGGATTCGCATGAACGATCGACCGCCTGAACCTTTGAACACCTGAACACGGACAGGAACACGACAATCATGATCGACGGACAGATTCTGCTCGGACATTCGATTCCCTGGGGCATGGTCGGCGGCGGCCTTGGCAGCCAGATCGGCTACAGCCACCGGTCGGCCGCGTTGCGCGACGGCAGCTTCCGGCTGGTCGCCGGCGCGTTCGATATCGACGCCGAGCGCGGGCGGCAGTTCGGCGTGAAGCTCGGCGTCGACGCCGGGCGCTGCTATCCCGACTACCGGACGATGTTCGACGCCGAGGCACGCCGCGCCGACGGCATCCGCGCGGTGTCGATCGCGACGCCGAACAACACGCACTTCGAGATCTGCCGCGCGGCGCTGAATGCGGGGCTGCACGTGGTCTGCGAGAAGCCGCTGTGCTTCACGACCGCGGAGGCTGAGGCGCTGCAGCGGCTGTCGGTCGAGAAGAACCGCATCGTCGGCGTCGCGTATGGCTATTCGGGCCACCAGATGATCGAGCAGGCGCGCGAGATGATCGCGCGCGGCGATCTCGGCGAGATCCGCATCGTGCAGATGCAGTTCGCCCACGGCTTTCACAGCGAGGGCGTCGAGGCCGCCAGCGCGGCCGCGCGCTGGCGCGTCGACCCGAAGTTCGCGGGCCCGAGCTACGTGCTCGGCGACATCGGCACGCACCCGCTGTACATCTCGGAGGTGATGGCGCCCGAGCTGAAGATCCGCCGGCTGATGTGCTCGCGGCAGAGCTTCGTGAAGAGCC
The DNA here is from genome assembly GCF_020843965.1 of Burkholderia sp. B21-005. Classification (NCBI taxonomy): domain Bacteria; kingdom Pseudomonadati; phylum Pseudomonadota; class Betaproteobacteria; order Burkholderiales; family Burkholderiaceae; genus Burkholderia; species Burkholderia sp. B21-005. The sequence goes on from NZ_CP086301.1 coordinate 1,446,320, forward strand.
GCGCGCCGCTCGAGGACAACGCGTTCACGATCATGGAATACGACACCGGCGCGATCGGCTACGTCTGGTCGAGCGCGGTGAACGCCGGCTCGATGCACGGGCAGAAGGTGCGCGTGATCGGCTCGAAGGCGAGCGTCGAATGGTGGGACGAGCATCCGAACCAGTTGCGCTACGAAATCCAGGGGCAGCCCGCGCAGGTGCTCGATCGCGGGATGGGCTATCTGCATCCGCACGCATTGCGCGAGGATCGCATCGGCGCCGGGCATCCGGAAGGGCTGTTCGAAGCGTGGTCGAACCTGTATGCGCGTTTCGCGCTCGCGATGGACGCGGCCGATCGCGGCGACACGCAAGCATTGAAGAACATCCGCTTTCCGGACGTTCACGCAGGCGTCGAAGGCGTGCGCTGGGTCGAGAACTGCGTGCGCTCCGCCGATGCGGGCGGCGTGTGGGTCGACTATCGTTGAGTCATGGCGGCCGATGCGCGGCATCGGCCGTCGGCCGCCGGCGTCGGTAGAGGCCCTGATCTTTACGACGCGGCGAGCGCATTGGAAAATGGGTCCCGGTACGGTTCCAGTATCGCCGTGGAGCGTGTGCAGGTGATGATCGAGCGCGTGGGAGCGAGCATGCGGCACGGGCCGTGCCGCAAACGTGATTAAATTCGCCCTTCATGCATGTATTCAGGGGAGTCCCGGGCCGCGCCCGCAAGCCGCGCGCGCATCGGGGCCGTCAACTTCGCGCTATCCGATGAGTTCATCCGAGAAACCTCCCGCCACCGTCGAGGAGTTCCTGCAGCATCTGACGCAGGAGTACGACGGCCTCAGCAATCGCCTGAAGGTGATCGCGCGTCACGTGGAAACGCATCGCGATCAGCTTGGCCTGGAGGGCATCCAGTCGCTCGCGGAGGCCTGCGGCGTCCAGCCGTCGGCCGTCGTGCGGTTCGCGAAGCATTTCGGCTTCTCCGGCTTCTCCGAGATGCAGCGGCTGTTCCGCGAGGGCCTGGCCCAGCAGATCGCGCCGGGCCGCGCGTACAACCTGCGATTGCGCGACGTGATCGAATCGGGCTCGTCGAGCCTGCAGCCCGAGCAGATCGCCGACGAATTCATCAAGGGCAGCATCGCCGGGATGCAGCAGCTGCGGCAGACGCTCGATCCGCAGGCGCTCGCGCAGGCCGTCGACCTGCTCGCCGACACGCAGGCAATCTGGATCGCCGGCTCGCGCCGCGCGTTTCCGATCGCCGTGTATCTCGACTATGCGCTGCAGCACACCGACAAGCGCATCGGCCTGTTCAGCGCGCTCGGCAGCATGCATCTCGGTCAGATCCGCTCGGTGCGCGAGGGCGACGTGATGATCGTGATCTCGTTCATGCCGTATGCGGAAGAGACGGTGCAGGTCGCGCAGCAGGCCGTGCAGCGCGGCGCGCGCCTGATCGCGATCACCGACAGCCGGATGAGCCCGCTCGCGCGGGAGGCCGAGGTGACGCTGATGGTGCAGGACAGCGCGACGTTCGGGTTCCGCGCGCTGACCGCGACGATGGGCCTCGCGCAGAGCCTGTTCGTCGCGCTCGCGTACCGCCTCGAGCTGTCGTACCTGCCGACCGCCGACGGCGCGCACGGCACGAAGGCCGGCTGACACCGGCCATGTGCTTGCCCGCCGCCCGCGGGATTCCCCGGCGGGCGGCGCACCCGTCCGCTTACTTCGCGGTCGGCATCGCGAACTCGGCGCCCTTGCCGATGCTCGACGACCAGCGCTGCATCACCGACTTCTGGCGCGTGTAGAAGCGCACGCCTTCCTCGCCGTACGCATGCATGTCGCCGAACAGGCTCTTCTTCCAGCCGCCGAAGCCGTGCCATGCCATCGGCACCGGAATCGGCACGTTGATGCCGACCATGCCGACCTGGATGCGCCGTGCGAATTCGCGGGCGATGCCGCCGTCGCTCGTGAAGCAGGCGACGCCGTTGCCGAACTCGTGCGCGTTGATCAGGTCGACGGCTTCGCCGAAGTCCTTCACGCGCACGCAGCCGAGCACCGGCCCGAAGATTTCTTCCTTGTAGATGCGCATGTCGGGCGTCACGTGATCGAACAGCGTGCCGCCGGTGAAGAAGCCTTCCTCGCGGCCCGGCACGCGCAGCCCGCGTCCGTCGACCACCAGTTGCGCGCCTTCGCTGACGCCTTGCTCGATATAGCCTTCGATGCGCTTGAGCGCTTCGCCGGTGACGATCGGGCCCATCTCGACTTCCGGCGACATCCCGTCGCCGATCACCAGCTTGCGCGCGCGCTCGGCGACCGCCGGCACGATCCGGTCGGCCACGTCGCCCACCAGCACCGCGATGCTGATCGCCATGCAGCGTTCGCCGGCCGAGCCGTACGCGGCGCCGATCAGCGCATCGACCGCCTGCTCGATATTCGCGTCCGGCATCACGACGAGGTGGTTCTTCGCGCCGCCGAGCGCTTGCACGCGCTTGCCCGACTGCACCGCGCGCTGCTGCACGTAGGCCGCGATCGGCGTCGAGCCCACGAAGCTGACGGCCTGCACGTCCGGATGGTCGAGCAGCGCGTCGACCGCGCCCTTGTCGCCCTGCACGACGTTGAACACGCCGGCGGGGAGGCCGGCCTGCGTGAGCAGGTCGGCGATGAACAACGCCGCCGACGGGTCGCGCTCGCTCGGCTTCAGCACGAACGTGTTGCCCGTCGCGAGCGCGACCGGGAACATCCAGCACGGCACCATGCACGGGAAGTTGAACGGCGTGATGCCCGCGACGACGCCGAGCGGCTGGCGCATCGTCCAGTTGTCGATGCCGGTGCTGACCTGGTCGGTGAAGTCGCCCTTCAGCAACTGCGGCACGCCGCACGCGAACTCGATGATGTCGATGCCGCGCGCGACTTCGCCCTGTGCGTCGGAGAACACCTTGCCGTGCTCGGCCGTGATGATCGCCGCGAGCGTGTCGCGGTGCTCGTTCATCAGTTGCAGGAAGCGGTGCAGCACGCGGGCGCGGCGGATCGGCGGCGTCTCGGCCCAAGCCGGGAACGCGGCATGGGCCGACGCGACGGCGCGCTGCACTTCGTCGCCGTCGGCGAGCGCGACGCGGCGCACCGCGCGGCCCAGCGCCGGGTTGAGGACGTCCTGGAAGCGGCCGCTGCGGCCGGCAACGGGCGCGCCGTCGATGTAGTGGCCGACGTCGGCGTCGGACGTATAGGCGGGAACCGGGTTCATCGTGTCTCCTGGGGGATGGGGGGCGGACGGAACCTAGTCTAGGCAAAGCGGCGGGGCGGGAGAAGGCCGCGCAGCTTGATTCACTGTTCAGAATTCTGAATAATCACTGGATGAATCAGCAAAATGTCCAGGCGCTCTGGCCGCATATTCATTCGCTGACGGTGCTCGCCGCGGCCGGCAGTTTCACGGCCGCCGCGCAGCGGCTCGGCATCAGCAAGGCCGCGATGAGCCAGCGCATCGCCGATCTCGAGAAGGCCGCCGGCGTGCCGCTCGTGCGGCGCACCACCCGCAGCGTGCGGCTCACCGACGCGGGGCAGACGCTGGTCGACAGCACGCGCGACGCGTTCGAGTCGATCGGCCAGCATTTCGCGCGCGTGAAGGATCTGGCCGGCGAACCGCGCGGGCTGCTGCGCGTGACGGCGCCCGTCGCGCTCGGGCGCCAGCAGGTGGTGCCGCACCTGCCCGATTTCCTGCGGCAGCATCCGGGCGTGCACATCGAGCTCGACCTGTCCGACCGGCTGCATTCGCTGACGCAGGAGGGCTTCGATCTCGCGATCCGCCATACAACGACCGCGCCGCAGACCCACGTCGCGTGGAAGCTGTGCGACACGCGTTCGCTGCTGGTCGCGAGCCGCGACTACCTCGACGCGCGCGGCGCGCCGCGCCACCCGAGCGAACTCGTCGATCACAGCTGCCTGTGCTACCTGCGCGACAACGAGCCGGCCGCCTGGAGCTTCGAGCCCGACGGCCGGCGCCGCCAGCGCGTGAGCGTGCCGGTGCGCGGTAGCTTCGCGGCCAACAATAGCGAGGCGATGCGCGAGGCCGCGCTCGGCGGGCTCGGCATTGCGCTGCTGCCGGATTTCAGCGCGCAGCGCGATCTCGACGCAGGCCGGCTCGTCGCGCTGCTCGACGGCTGGCGGCCGTCGGGCGCGTTCGGCGACCATATCTTCGCGATCCGGCCGTACAGTCCGGTCGTGCCGAGCGCGGTGCGCGCGCTCGTGCGGCACCTGCGCGAGCGGCTCGCAGGCGGTTTTTCGGGCGCCTGAGCGGCGAGCGCGGCCGGGCCTGCCCGCATGGCCGGGCCAGGGCCGCGCGGGCAGGCCCGGCCGCGCTGCGGTAAAATCGCCGCTTCCTCCCGCGCCCGTGTGGCGCGTCATTCGAAGGTCGACAGCCGATGCAGATTCACAAGGAAGTGGACGCGCGCGGGCTTAATTGCCCGTTGCCGATCCTGCGCGCCAAGAAAGCGCTCGCCGATATGGAGAGCGGGCAGATCCTCAAGGTGCTCGCGACCGATCCGGGCTCGCAGCGCGATTTCGCCGCGTTCGCGAAGCAGACGGGCAACGAGATCGTCGAAGTGACGACCCAGGACAAGACCTTCGTATTCCTGATGCGCCGCCGCTGACGGCCCGCATCACGCGCCTCTCGCGGCACCCGGCCGGGCGGGCAGCGCCCGTTGCGGGCCGGCCGCGCCTCCGATGCTCTGACAATTCTTAAACCTCGTCGCATGACCGGCTGCGTATACTGACCCGGCCGGTCGTCCGTCTCGGATGGATGCGCCGGCCACGGTACGTCATACGAGGCGGGCACGGGGGCCATGCCTGACGCTACCGTCGTACAAACGGGGAGAGGACATGTCCTTCAGACCAGGGACCATTCGAAGTCCGTCCGCAGCGGAACGCATCGCGCCCGCACGCGCGGCGGGGTTGAGCCGGATCGAGCTCGACCCGCAACAGGATCGCCACGCGCGTGCCGCGCTGGAGGCCTATGCCGATTCGGCGGCGGCCGAGATGCCGTGGCTGGCCGAATCGCTCGACGAACGGCTGCGCGACGCCGCGCAGGACGGCGGCGCGGGCTTCACGTATTGCGGTGCGACGGTCGAGCGCGTGTTCGATCTCGCGCAGGCGTGGGCGGCGAGCCAGCCCGACTATGTGGCGCCGGCGTGGGAGCGCGTGCGCGGCCAGCTGGAGCGGATGCTGGGGCAGCCCATGCTGCGGCAGCCGGAGCAGCCGTCGCTCGCGCGGCGGCGGCGCGTGCCGACCGACGATTTTGCCGAGCCGATGGCCGGCCTGGCGGGCGCCGACTAGGCGCGCGATCGCGTGACGGGAAGGATTATTCGAATAAAGGACCGTAGTCCGCGCAATTTCTTGGCGAATTTCATACTACTATGATGAAATCGCCGGTTCGTCCGTGCCCTGTTTTTGAGATATTTTGCCGGGGCGCCGTGTCGCGCAGGGTGCGCGCGCGGCAAACGACGGCTCGCCGGCCGGTGTCGGAAGCCGCGCCCGTGTGCGGCGCGGCGGGGTGAGCGCGGGAAGCTGAACTGGACGAATCGATTTCGATTTGCGGGGTGCTATGAGAATTGCTGTACTGGATGACGATCCGGCCCAGACGGATTTCGTCAGTCAAACGCTGACGGCCGCCGGCCACACGTGCTATGCGTTCAAGGAAGGCAAGGCCCTGAAGAAGCGTCTGCAGCGCGAGACGTTCGATCTGCTCGTGCTCGACTGGAACGTGCCCGACATGTCCGGCGAGGAAGTGCTCAAGTGGGTGCGTGCGAATCAGGCGGAGCACAGCCTGCCGATCATCTTCATGACGAGCCGCGACGACGAGGCGGGGATCACGCAGATCCTCAACGCCGGCGCCGACGATTACGTGGTCAAGCCCGTGTCGGGCCCGATCCTGCGCGCGCGCATCGGCTCGCTGCTGCGCCGCGCGTATCCGGTCAACGCGGAGGCGACCGTTCGCGAGTTCGACCAGTTCCGCTTCGACGTGAACCTGAAGCAGGCCTATGTCGGCGACAAGGCCGTGAGCCTCACGCAGAAGGAATTCGAGCTCGCGCTGCTGCTGTTCCAGCATCTCGACCGGCCGCTGTCGCGCGCGCACATTCTCGATCTCGTGTGGAAGCAGGCGACCGACATTCCGTCGCGCACGATGGACACGCACATCTCGATGCTGCGTACGAAGCTCGGCCTGCGGCCGGAAAACGGCTATCGCCTCGCGCCGATCTACGGCTACGGCTACCGGCTCGAGCGGGTCGGCCAGGGAGAGCCGGAGTGACCGCGCGAATCATGCAGCGCACGCCGAGCCTGCGCGCGGCGGCCCTGCGTGCGGCGTGCGCGGTCGCGCTTGCGTTTGCGGCACAGCAGGCCGCCGCGCGGCCGCCGGCTGCCGCGGGCAAGATGGTCGTCTACCGCACGCAAGCCGGCGACACGCTGTACGACGTCGCCGCGCGCTACCTGCAGGGCCCGGACGACTGGCAGCTGCTGCAACAGATCAACGGCGTGCCCGCCCCGAAGCACCTGCAGCCCGGCATCGCGCTGAAGCTGCCGGTCGCGCGGCTGCGCAAGGAAAAGCTGTCCGCGCGCGTGGTCGCGGTGCAGGGTGCGGCCGAGCGCGCGTCCGGCGACGCCTACGCGCCGCTCGCCAACGATGCGACGCTCAACGAGGGCGACCGCGTGCGCACCGGCGCGAACGGTTTCGTGACGATCGAGCTCGCCGACGGCACGCACATGAGCCTGCCGCCCGACAGCCAGCTCGACCTGAAGACGCTGCGCCGCACCGTGCTGACCGGCACGCTCGACCGCGAGTTCGAGCTCACGCGCGGCTCGGTCGACAGCGAAGTCACGCATTTGAAGAAACGCGACGATCGCTTCCAGATCCGCTCGCCGTCGGTCGTGGCCGGCGTGCGCGGCACGCGGTTTCGCGTGAACTACGACGCCGCCGGCAACGCGGCGACGCGCGTCGAAGTGCTCGACGGCACCGTCGGCGTCGCGGGCAAGCGGCAACCGGCCGACCCGACGCTCGTGCATGCGAACTTCGGCAGCGTCGCGACGTCGTCCGGCGCGATCGGCGCGCCCGTCCAGCTGCTGCCCGCACCGGCGCTCGCGCATCCGGACAAGGTGCAGGACGAGCCCGACGTCGCGTTCGACATCGCGCCGCTCGCCGATGCGCACGCCTACCGCCTGCAACTCGCGCACGACGCGGGAATGCTCGACCTGTTCCGCGAAACGCGCACCGATACGCCGAGTGCGGTGTTTCGCGACGTGCCCAACGGCACGTATTTCGTGCGGGTCGCCGCGATCGACACCAACGGCCTCGAAGGCATGCCGCGCACCTATGCGTTCGAGCGACGCCAGATGGGGCTCGACGCGAGCGCGTCGCCCGGCGCCGGCGGCTACGAGTTCCGCTGGTCGCCGAACGGCTCGGGCAAGGATGCGCGCTACCGGTTCGTGCTGTCGCGCTCGAAGGACCTGAGCGCGCCGGTCGTCGACCAGGTCGGCCTGCAGGCGCGCAAGATCACCGTCGCGCACCTGCCGCCCGGCGACTACTACTGGGCCGTGACGGTCGAGGAGTTCGAAGGCGGCAAGTTCTACCAGAAGACGAGTCCGGTCAGCGCGTTCACGTTGTCGCGCTGATCCGCGGCACATGAAAACCGACTCCGTTTCTCCGCGGCGGCGCCTCGGCCGCCGCTTCCTGATCGAGTGGATCGCGATCGGCTGCCTCGGGATCGCGGTGATTCTCGCGTGCGCGCTCGGCCGGCTGTCGTCGAGCGTCGACGGGCTTATCTACGACCGGCTGCTGATGCTGCGCAGCCTGCCGCTGTCGCCCGACATCGTCGTCGTCGACATCGACAACCAGAGCGTGTCCGCACTCGGCCGCTGGCCGTGGCCGCGCAGCGTGCATGCGCGCCTGCTCGACACGCTGGCGCGTGCGCAGCCGGCCGCCGTCGTCTACGACGTGCTGTTTACCGAGCAGTCGCCCGAGGATCGCGCGTTCGCGGACGCGATGGCCCATGTGCCGACCTTCCTGGCCGTGCTGCTGAGCCCCGAGCAGGCGGACGGCACGCGCATCGTCGATCCGCCGGTGGCCGAGCTTGCGGCCCGCGCGACGGGGCTCGGCCACATCAATCTCGAAGTCGATCCCGACGGCATCGTGCGCAGCGTCGCGCTGTTCGAAAGCGACGGACGCGTGCGCTGGCCGCAACTGATGGTGCCCGTCTACCGCGCGATCGAGGCCGGCCGGCTGCATCCGGTCGGCGGGGCGCCCGGCGCGACTGCGCACGACCTGTCGCGCGACGCGACAGGCGAGGGCCGCTACCTGATCCCGTTCAGCCGCAACACACCCGCGTATCCGACGCTGTCGTTCGACGACGTGCTCGAAGGGCGCGTGAAACCCGACGCGCTGCGCGGCAAGATCGTCGTCGTCGGCGTGACCGCTTCGGGCCTCTACGACCGCTTCGCGACACCGGTGTCGGGCGAGTTCGGCCCGCTCGCCGGCGTGTACATCCATGCGAACGTGCTCGACATGCTGACGACCGGCAGCGCCATCCTGCCCGTGTCGCGCGCGGGGCTGTTCGCCGCGTCGCTGCTGCCGCTCGCGGTGCTGCTGGCCGGTTTCCTGATGCTGTCGCCGTGGCGCGGCCTGCTGTTGACGCTGAGCCTGGCCGCGGCCGCCGTCGTCGCGAGCCTGGCGCTGTTGTTCGAGGCGCGCGTGTGGCTGTCGCCCGCGCCCGCGATCTTCGGGCTGATCGCCGTGTACCCGATCTGGAACTGGCGGCGCCTGGAAATGACGATGTCGTACCTGCGTCGCGAACTGCAGCGGCTGGCCGACGAGCCGCACCTGCTGCCCGAGGCGCCGCGCACGCGCAGCGTCGGCGGCGACGTGCTCGAACGTCAGATGGCGCTGATGGCGCAGGCCGCGCAGCGCGTGCAGGACATGAAGCGCTTCGTGTGGGACAGCCTCGACAGCATGCCGGAGCCGATCTTCGTCACCGATCTGGCCGGCACCGTGCTGATCGCGAACCATGCGGCGAAGCGCTACGGGTCGCGGCTCGCGCTGCCGTTGCCGGAAGGGCGGCCGCTGCGCGCCGCGCTCGGCGAGCTGACCTTCATGAAGACCGTCGACGGCAACGTCGAACACGACGTCACGATCCGCGAACACTGGCCGGCCGCGCTCGACCCGACGCTCGAGGCCGAACACGACGCGATGGCGCGCGGCATCGAGGTGCGCGACCGCGACGGGCTCGACCATCTGTTACGCTACGCGGCATGTACGAACGCGCAGGGCCGCGTGACGGGCTGGATCGCCGGCCTCGTCGACGTGACCGAGCTGCATGCGGCCGAGCGGCAGCGCGAGGAGGCGCTGCACCTGCTGTCGCACGACATGCGCTCGCCGCAGTCGTCGATCCTCGCGCTCGTCGAGATCGAGCGCGAACGCGTCGAGACCGACGCGACGCGCACGCTGCTCGCGCGGATCGAGCGGTATGCGCATCGCGCGCTGTCGCTCGCCGACGAGTTCGTGCAACTGGCGCGCGCGGAGTCGCAGGCGTACCAGCTCGAACCAACCAGCCTCGTCGACGTGCTGATCGACGCGAGCGACGAAGTCTGGCCGCAGGCGCAGGCGAAGCGCATCCGCATCGATACCGATGTCGGCACCGACATGGGCTGGACGCGCGCCGACCGCTCGCTGATCACGCGCGCGTTCGTCAACGTGCTGAACAACGCGGTCAAATACAGTCCGTCCGACACGGTGATCACGTGTACGCTGACGATCGAGCACGCATCGAGGCGGATGTTCTGTACGATTCGCGATCAGGGGTACGGCATCGCGCCGGAAGATCAGCGGCATCTGTTCGAGCGTTTCAAGCGGTTCCATGCCGGCGAGCGGCCCGAAATCTCGGGTTCCGGGCTCGGCATGGCATTCGTGAAGACGGTCGTCACGCGCCACGGCGGCAGCGTGACGGTCGACAGCGAAGTGGGTGTCGGCACCGCGGTGACGGTGTCGCTGCCCGCGATCGACGAGCCGTCCGCCTGACAGGGCCGGGCACGACGGCAGGCATTTGGGGGAAGTCATGAGAAAGGAATGGGCAGCGACCGCATTGGCGGCGTCGCTGTTGACGGGTTGCGCCGGCGTCACGACCGGCGTGAGCGCGCTCGGACAGCCGAATGCGTTCGCGTCCGGTGCGCACGGCTACGATGTCGTCCGCACGGCCGCTCAGGCCGACGATGTCGAATATCAGCGGATCGAGACGCTCGTGCGCGACGAGCTCGCGCATCGCGGCTTCGACGCGCAAGCGGCGAAGGATGCGCGCTACCGGCTGTCGATCGCGTATGCGACGCAGCCGGCGTCGGTCGCGGCGACGGCCGACCAGTGCGGCGCGGCGAGCAGCGCGTGCGTGACCGTCGACGGGCCGGCGCCGTTCGCGCTGCCGTTCGCGGGCAAGGTGTACCGCCACGTGCTGACGCTGCGTTTCGTGGACGCGACCTCGGGCGCCGACGTCTATCGCGTGTCGGCGTCGCTGCGCGATCGCGATGCGGGCACGCAGCAGGCTGCGCCGACGCTCGTGCGGAGCGCGCTCGCGAAGCTGCCGTTCGAGCAGGGTGACGGCTGGCTCGTGAAGACGAAAAAAGACGACGCGGGCGCAATGCCGGGCGTCGTCTCGGTGAAGCCGGCCGCGACGCGCTGACGCGCCGGCCGTGAGGTGAGGGCGGGCCCGCCGGGTAGGCGAGGCCGGCCCGTGCCGCGTTCAGGCGGCCGGTTGCCCGTTGCCGCGCGTGCGCAGGTACGCGTCGAACTCGGTGCCGACTTCCGGGTGGCGCAGCGCGAATTCGACCGTCGCCTTCAGGTAGCCGAGCTTGCTGCCGCAGTCGTAGCGCGTGCCCTGGTACTTGTAGGCCAGCACCTGTTCGTCGGCGAGCAGCGCCTGGATCGCGTCGGTGAGCTGCAGCTCGCCGCCCGCGCCCGGCTTCAGCGCGCGCAGGTGTTCGAAGATCCGCGGCTTCAGGATGTAGCGGCCGACCACGCCGAGGTTCGACGGCGCGACTTCCGGCGCGGGCTTTTCGACGATCGCCGACATCTTGACGATCGACTCTTCCCACTCCTTGCCATCGATGATCCCGTACGACTTCGTCTCCGACGGGGGAATCTCTTCCACGCCGATCACCGAGCTGTGATAGTGGTCGAACACGTCGACCATCTGCTTCATCACGGGCGGGTTGCCGTCGAGCAGGTCGTCGGCGAGGATCACCGCGAACGGGTTGTCAGCCACGAGCTTTTCCGCGCACAGCACCGCGTGACCGAGGCCGAGCGCTTCCGGCTGGCGCACGTAGAAGCAGTCGACGTGGCTCGGCTTGATGCTGCGCACGAGCTCGAGCAGCTTTTCCTTGCCGCGCGCCTCGAGTTCGGCCTCGACCTCGTACGACTTGTCGAAGTGGTCCTCGATCGCGCGCTTGCTGCGCCCGGTCACGAAGATCATCTCGGTGATGCCCGCGGCGATCGCTTCCTCGACCGCGTACTGGATCAGCGGCTTGTCGACGACCGGCAGCATTTCCTTCGGGCTCGCCTTCGTTGCAGGGAGGAACCGCGTGCCGAGACCGGCAACGGGGAATACCGCCTTGGTGACTTTCAACATGATCGAACCTTTATTCCTGTAATCGACTTGTCAGACGGTCTATGTTCACGTTCCGATTATAGTGAACGCAAACGACCTTACCGTTTGTTACGCAGGCAACCGATCGAGCTGGGCACGCAGTTTTTCCAGCGTGCTCTGGAACTCGGCGACGCGCTTCTGCTCCTGTTCGACCACGGCCGGCGGCGCTTTCGCGACGAATGCCTCGTTGCCGAGCTTCGCGTTGCACTTCGTGATCTCGCCCGTCAGGCGCGCGATTTCCTTCGACAGGCGCTCGCGCTCGGCCGCGACGTCGATCTCCACCTTCAGTACCAGCTTGTTCGGGCCCACGATCGCGATCGGCGCGCCGTGCGCTTCCTTGTCGAGCGTCGCTTCGTCCGCGAGGATCTGCACTTCCGACAGGCGGGCGAGGGCCTGAACGTACGGCGCGAACGAGCGCAGGCGCTCGGCGTCGCCGGCCGCGAGCAGCGGCACCTTGGTCGCCGGCGACAGGTTCATCTCGCCGCGCAGGTTGCGGCACGCGTCGACGATCGCCTTCAGGTCGGCCGCCCATTGCTCGGACGCCTCGTCGATCTTCTGCAGGTTCGCGACCGGATACGCCTGCGTCATCAGCGATGCTTCGCCCTCGGCCTTGCCTTGCGGATAACGGCCGGCGAGCGGCGCGACCTTCTGCCAGAGCGCTTCGGTGATGAACGGGATGATCGGGTGCGCGAGGCGCAGCACCGTTTCGAGCACGCGCAGCAGCGTGCGGCGCGTCGCGCGCTGCTGTTCCGGCGTGCCGTTCTGGATCTGCACCTTCGCGAGTTCGAGGTACCAGTCGCAGTACTCGTCCCACACGAACTTGTAGATGCTGGTCGCGACGTTGTCGAAACGGTAATCGGCGAAGCCCTTCGCGATGTCGGCCTCGGTGCGCTGCAGGAGCGACACGATCCAGCGGTCGGCTGCCGAGAAGTCGAGGTAGCCGCCGGGGCCGCAGTCGCCCGCGCCGCACACTTCCGGCTTGTCGTTGCCGCAGTCGTGGCCTTCGCAGTTCATCAGCACGAAGCGCGTCGCGTTCCACAGCTTGTTGCAGAAGTTGCGATAGCCTTCGCAGCGCGCGAGATCGAAGTTCACGTTGCGGCCGAGCGTCGCCATCGACGCCATCGTGAAGCGCAGCGCGTCGGTGCCGAACGCGGCGATGCCGTCCGGGAATTCCTTGCGCGTCTTCTTCTCGATGGTGGCGGCCTGCTTCGGGTTCATCAGGCCCGTCGTGCGCTTCGCGACCAGCGTTTCGAGGTCGATGCCGTCGACGATGTCGATCGGGTCGAGCGTGTTGCCCTTGCTCTTCGACATCTTCTGGCCTTCCGCGTCGCGCACGAGGCCGTGCACGTACACGGTGTGGAACGGCACCTTGCCGGTGAAGTGCGTGGTCATCATCACCATCCGGGCGACCCAGAAGAAGATGATGTCGAAGCCCGTGACGAGCACCGACGACGGCAGGAAGTGCTGCAGTTCAGGCGTTTCGTTCGGCCAGCCGAGTGACGAGAACGGCACGAGCGCCGACGAGAACCACGTATCCAGCACGTCCTCGTCGCGCTTGAGCGCGCCGGCGTAGCCCTTCGCGGCGGCCTGCGCGCGCGCTTCTTCCTCGTTGCGCGCGACGAACACCTCGCCGTTCTCGCCGTACCACGCGGGAATCTGGTGCCCCCACCACAGCTGGCGCGAGATGCACCAGTCCTGGATGTTCTCGAGCCACTGGTAGTAGGTGGTCGTCCAGTTTTCCGGCACGAACTTGATCTGGCCGTTGCGCACGACGTCGAGCGACGTTTCGGTGATCGACTTGCCCGGGTTGAACGTGCCTTCCGGCGCGGCCTTCGTCATCGCGACGAACCACTGGTCGGTCAGCATCGGCTCGATCACGACGCCCGTGCGGTCGCCGCGCGGCACCATCAGCTTGTGCGGCTTCACGGAGTCGAGGAAACCTTGCGCGTCGAGGTCGGCGACGATCGCCTTGCGCGCGTCGAAGCGGTCGAGGCCGCGATACTGCTCGGGGCCGTTGTCGTTGATCTTCGCGTCGAGCGTCAGGATCTCGATCGGCGCGAGGTTGTGGCGCAGGCCGACCTGGTAATCGTTGAAGTCGTGCGCGGGCGTGACCTTCACGACGCCCGTGCCGAACTCGCGGTCGACGTAGTCGTCGGCGATCACAGGGATATCGCGGCCCGTCAGCGGCAGCGTGACCAGCTTGCCGATCAGGTGCGCGTAGCGCTCGTCTTCCGGGTGGACCATCAGCGCGACGTCGCCGAGCATCGTCTCGGGACGCGTCGTCGCGACGGTCAGCGAGCCCGAACCGTCGACGAGCGGGTAGCGGATGTGCCACAGGTGGCCGTTTTCCTCTTCGCTCGCGACTTCGAGATCCGACACCGCGGTGAGCAGCACCGGATCCCAGTTGACGAGGCGCTTGCCGCGGTAGATCAGGCCCTGTTCGAAGAGCGTGACGAACACGTCGCGCACGGCGGCCGACATCTTGTCGTCCATCGTGAAATATTCACGCGACCAGTCGGTCGACGCGCCGAGGCGGCGCACCTGGCCGGTGATCGTCGAGCCGGACTGCTGCTTCCACTCCCACACGCGCTCGACGAACTTCTCGCGGCCGAGGTCATGGCGCGACACGCCCTGCGCATCGAGCTGGCGCTCGACGACGATCTGGGTCGCGATCCCCGCGTGGTCGGTGCCGGGCACCCACAGCGTGTTCTCGCCGAGCATCCGGTGGTAGCGCGCGAGGCCGTCCATGATCGTCTGGTTGAACGCGTGGCCCATGTGCAGCGTGCCGGTGACGTTCGGCGGCGGCAGCTGGATCGCGAAATCGGGGCGCGCCGGGTCGAAGGCCGGGGCGGCATAGCCGCGTTTTTCCCACTCCGGCCCCCATTGGGACTCGATGGTGTGGGGTTCGAAACTCTTCGCAAGCGTGCTGTCGCTCATGGTTGGAAATCTGCCGAAAAATGCGTGAATTGGATGCCGAATCCGACAATTATAAATGGATGCACATCGGCCAGCCATTGCAGGGTCCGCGCCGGTCCGTCGGGAGGCGCTCGCGGCGCGGCGGCGGCGCGAGGCCGAACGGATCGGAAACGGCATCGCGCCGCCGACTTATAATGTCGGGTCCGCATTTTTCTCGCACGCCCGCTGCCGCTCCATGCCCGATCTGCTCGCCAATCTGAACCCTGAACAATACGCCGCCGTCACGTTGCCCAACGAACCGGCGCTGATCCTCGCGGGGGCGGGCAGCGGCAAGACCCGCGTGCTGATCACCCGCATCGCGTGGCTGATCCAGCAGGGCTACGCGTCGCCGCCCACCGTGCTGGCCGTCACCTTCACGAACAAGGCCGCGCGCGAGATGATGGCGCGCCTGTCGGCGATGATGCCGATCGACACGCGCGGGATGTGGATCGGCACGTTCCACGGGCTGTGCAACCGGATGCTGCGCACCCACTGGCGCGACGCCGGCCTGCCGCAGACCTTCCAGATCCTCGACACGGCCGACCAGCTGTCCGCGATCAAGCGGCTGATGAAGGCGGCGAACGTCGACGACGAGAAGTACCCGCCGAAGAATGTCCAGTACTTCATCAACAACGCGAAGGAGCAGGGGCTGCGTCCCGACAAGGTCGACGCGACCGACAACTTCAACCGCAAGTTCGTCGAGCTGTACCAGGCGTACGACCAGCAATGCCAGCGCGAAGGCGTCGTCGACTTCCCCGAGCTGCTGCTGCGCTGCTACGAGCTGCTCGCGTACAACGCGCCGCTGCGCGCGCACTACCAGGCACGCTTCAAGCACATCCTCGTCGACGAGTTCCAGGACACCAACAAGCTGCAGTACGCGTGGCTGAAGATGCTCGCGGGCGGCGAGAACGCGATCTTCGCGGTCGGCGACGACGACCAGTCGATCTACGCGTTCCGCGGCGCGAACGTCGGCAACATGCGCGACTTCGAAGACGAATTCCGCGTGCGCAACCTGATCAAGCTCGAGCAGAACTACCGGTCGCACGGCAACATCCTCGACGCGGCGAACCAGCTGATCTCGAACAACGCGCACCGCCTCGGCAAGAACCTGCGCACCGACGCCGGCCATGGCGAGCCCGTGCGCGTGTACGAGGCGAGCACCGATGCGCAGGAAGCCGGCTGGATCATCGAGGAGATCCGCTCGCTGATCAACGCCGGGATGTCGCGCAGCGAAGTCGCGGTCCTGTATCGCAGCAACGCGCAATCGCGCGCGATCGAGCACACGCTGATGACCTCGGGCATTCCGTATCGTGTGTACGGCGGCCTGCGCTTCTTCGAGCGCCAGGAAGTGAAGCATGCGCTCGCGTACCTGCGCCTGATCGACAACCCGAACGACGACACCGCGTTCGCCCGCGTCGTGAACTTCCCGACGCGCGGGATCGGCGCGCGCTCCATCGAGCAGCTCGCGGATGCCGCGCGCCTGTACGACTGCTCGATGGCCGCCGCGATTCCGTACGTGACCGGCAAGGCCGGCACGAGCCTTGGCGGGTTCGCGACGCTGATCGCGAAGATGCGCGCCGAGACGCAGCAGATGAGCCTGCCCGAGACGGTCGAATACGTCGTGCGCGCGAGCGGCCTCGCCGATTTCTACCAGGGCGAGCGCGAAGGCCAGGACCGCCTCGAGAACTTGCAGGAACTCGTGAACGCGGCCACCGCGTTCGTCAGCGAGGAAGGCTACGGGCTCGACGCGCCGGCCCGCTCGATCCCGCTGCGCGCGGGTGCGATCGCGGCGCCGGAGCTCGGCGTGGACGCGAACGATCCGTCGGTCGACGTGCTGGATCCGGCGCCGCTCGATGACCCCGCGCAGAACCCCGACACGATGACGCCGCTCGCGGGCTTCCTGTCGCACGCATCGCTCGAAGCCGGCGACAACCAGGCGCAGGCCGGCCAGGACGCCGTGCAGCTGATGACGGTGCACGCGGCGAAGGGGCTCGAATTCTCGGCCGTGTTCATCACCGGCCTCGAGGAAGGGCTGTTCCCGCACGAGAACAGCGTGCTCGAATCGGACGGCCTCGAGGAAGAGCGCCGGCTGATGTACGTCGCGATCACGCGCGCGAAGGAGCGGCTCTACCTGTCGTTCGCGCAGAGCCGGATGCTGCACGGCCAGACGCGCTACAACGTGCGCTCGCGCTTCTTCGACGAATTGCCGGAGCACGTGCTGAAGTGGTTGACGCCGAAGGTCGAGGCGGGCTCGCGCTGGGGCGGCCGCTCGGACAACGCCGGCTGGGGACGCGACTGGTTCTCGCGGCCGGGCGGCGGCAGTCGCGAGCAGGTCGTCGACGCGGCGGTTTCCGCGCCGCTGCCGGCGTTCGCGAACAAGCAGCGCGCGGCCGACACGGGCTTTCGCGTCGGCCAGCAGGTATTTCATACCAAGTTCGGCGAGGGCACGGTCACCGCGCTCGAAGGCAACGGCGCCGATGCGAAGGCGCAGGTGAAGTTCAAGCGGCACGGCGAGAAGTGGCTCGCGCTGGCGGTCGCGAAACTGCAGGCGGTGGAATGATGAGCATTGACATGGTTGAAATGGTTTCGACGCGCCCGCTCGGCATTCTGGCCGCGCTGCCCGAGGAGCTTGGCGACCTGATCGCCGCGATGCGCGCCGAGGGCGTGATGAAGACGATCACGCTCGGCCGCCGCGACTACCACCTCGGCACCGTGCACGGCGCGGCCTGCGTCGTCACGCTCGCGCGGGTCGGCAAGGTCGCGGCCGCCGCGACGGTCAGTGCGCTGATCCATGTGTTCGGCGTGTCCGGCGTCGTGTTCACCGGTGTCGCCGGCGGCGTGTCGCGCACGGTGCGCGTCGGCGACGTCGTCGTCGCCGATACGCTGCTGCAGCACGACCTCGATGCGTCGCCGCTGTTTCCGCGCTACGAGGTGCCGCTGCTCGGCATCACGCGGTTCGCGACCGACCTGGAACTGACGGCCCGCCTGAAGGCCGCATGCACGCTGTTCGTCGCCGAGGAGGGCGCGCAGTTCGCCGAGCGTTTCGGGCTGGCCGGCGCGTCGCTGCACGGCGGGCTGATCATCAGCGGCGACCGCTTCGTGTCGAGCGAGCACGAGGTCGTCGCGCTGCGCGACGCGCTGCCCGACGCGCTTGCGGTCGAGATGGAAGGCGCGGCGATCGCGCAGGTGTGCGCCGAACACGACGTGCCGTTCGCCCTCGTGCGCACGATCTCCGATACGGCCGACGACCACGCGACGCAGTCGTTCTCGCACTTCCTGTCGGCGATCGCGAGCAGCTATTCGTCCGGCATCCTCAAGCGTTTCCTGACGCTGCATGCGACGGAGCGTGGCGCCGCAGTCATTTAGGGAGGCGCGCCGTGCTCAGGCGCTGCAATGACGGTACGCATCGCGCGGCTTGGTTCGCCGCGATCGCATTAACGATCCCGGTCTATCTCGGCCTGGCGAATTCTCCTCTGGATGAATGGTTTCAAAGCGGCGCCGGTTGGCGAGCGTTCGAACCGTTGTTCAACGTGTTCGACATGCTCGGTGTCCACGGCCAGGGTGACATCCTGATCAGTACCATGCTCGGCGTCAGCTTCGTGATCGCGTTGGCGCTGGTCCTGCTGGGCGCTCGAATTTTCGATCGTGGGATGCGAAAGTCCCCGCACCGATAGCCCTTTGGCGACACACTTCGCAACGTTTATTGAGGCACCGGCCGCGGCACGCATGCCGCGGCCGGCTCGTCACGCCTTCTTGCGGCGAGCGCTTTCGAGGTTCGGCAGGAACACCGTCAGCACGCCGATCAGCGGCAGGAACGAGCACACCTTGTAGACGAACGTGACGCTCGTCGCGTCCGCGAGCTGGCCGAGCACGGCGGCGCCCACGCCGCCCAGGCCGAACGCGAAGCCGAAGAACAGGCCCGCGACCATCCCGACCTTGCCGGGCATCAGTTCCGTCGCATAGACGAGGATCGCGGCGAACGCCGACGCCAGCACGATGCCGATGATCACGCTCAGCACGCTCGTCCAGAACAGGTTCGCGTACGGCAGCAGCAGCGTGAACGGCGCGACGCCGAGGATCGACACCCAGATCACGTACTTGCGGCCGATCCGGTCGCCGACCGGCCCGCCGATCAGCGTGCCGGCCGCCACGGCGGCGAGGAACACGAACAGGTGGATCTGCGCGGCCTGCACCGACAGGTGGAACTTGTCGATCAGATAGAACGTGAAATAGCTGTTGATGCTCGCGAGGTAGAAGTACTTCGAGAACACCAGCAGCACCAGCACGCCGATCGCGGCGAGCACGCGGCGCGGCGACAGCGTCGGATGGCCGGCCGCCGCGGCCTTCTTCTTCATCGACGGATGCTTCTTGTACCAGTGGCCGATCTGCGTGAGCACGACCATCGCGACGAGCGCGGCCGCCGAGAACCACGCGATGCTGTGCTGGCCGTGCGGGATGATCACCAGCGCGGCGAGCAGCGGCCCGAGTGCCGAGCCGGCGTTGCCGCCGACCTGGAACAGCGACTGCGCGAGCCCGTGCTGCCCCCCCGACGCCATCCGCGCGACCCGCGACGATTCCGGGTGGAACACCGACGAGCCGCAGCCGACCAGGGCCGCCGCCACCAGCAGCGTCGGGAAGTTCTGCGCGGCCGACATCAGCAGCAGCCCCGCGAGCGTGAAGCCCATCCCGACCGGCAGCGAATAGGGCTTCGGCCGCTTGTCCGTATAGAGCCCGATGAGCGGCTGCAGCAGCGATGCGGTGATCTGGTAGGTCAGCGTGATCAGGCCGATCTGCGCGAACGACAGCGCGAACTGGCTCTTGAGCATCGGATAGATCGCGAGGATCAACGACTGGATCATGTCGTTGAGCATGTGCGAGAAGCTGATCGCGCCGAGCACCGGGTAGACGGTGCGCGGCGCGGGTGGAGCAGACGGCTGGGCTGCGGCGGCGTTGCCGGCACCCGTATCGAGGCTGGTTTCCATGTGAGCTGAGCGAGTTGAGGTGACGGGACGCGCTCTGACGGGGATCGGCGCGTTCGAATCGTTGTTGCGTCAAAGAAGTGTAATGTGGCGTATCGAGAATGTCAGGCCAAGTTTTATCGCGATTCGGACATCGCCGCCAGCCGCGGGGCCGGCTGATCGGCCATTCCGCCCTTTTTTGGCCGGGTATAACGCAGGCAGCGCGTCTGCCGTGAGCGCGGGCACACTGGGCTCGGATCGGTGTTTGTCCGGACTCAAGGAATGGCGAGAGCGGCCGTAGAACGACGCAACGGCAACAGAGGCGCGCCGCGCACCGCACCGGCCACGAGCCGGGCGGGCATCACGGTGACCGCCGGACCCGACCTGTCCGGCGGTGGGATCAATACGGGGATATATCGATGAAAGCAGCATCATTGCATCCGCGGCCGGGTGCGGCCACTAGCGCATCCGGTGCAGCCGCCAGGCCCGCCACACGACGTCCGCGCGTAGCCCGGCGCGAAAGCCGGCCCTGGACGGTCAAGGCGACGTTGCGCGCGGCGTTCGCGATCCTGCTGGCCGGCACGCTCGCGATCGGCGTGTTTTCGCTATGGCAGATCAGCCGGTTGAACGCGTCGATCGCGTCGGTCTACGAGCAGGGGCACGTCGCGAGCCGCGCGGCGGAGGAAGTGCGCGCCGAGGTGCTGCGTGCGAGCCGCGCGCAGAAGATGCTGCTGACCGCGACCACCGCGAAGGAGCGCGACGACCTGGGCGCCGAGGTTCGCGCCGGGCTCGCGTCGATCGGCCAGGCGCTCGTGACACTGCAGCGTTACGCGGATCCGGCCGATGCGGACGATTCCGCGCGACTGCGCGCATTCTCGATGGCGGTCGGCACGTGGAGCGGCCATCTGCGCGATTTCGTCGCGCTCGTGCAGGCGCAGCCGCTCGACCTGTCGCAGATGAACTGGCAGGTCGGCACGCAGGACGTGTCGCTACTGGTCGAGACCGGCAAGCTCGAGAAGCTCGTCGCCATGCTGGTGAAAACGCGCGGCGCGAAGTCGAAGGCGACGCTCGATGCGTCCGCAACGATCTTCTCGTCGTCGTTCGCGATGATCGCGGCGATGACGGCCGCGCTGTTCGTGCTGGCGATCGTGATCGCCGAACGGGTCGTGCGCCGCCTCGCGTCGCAGCTCGGCGGCGAGCCCGCCGATGCGAAGGCGATCGCCGCCGACATCGCGCGCGGCGACCTCACGCGGCCGATCCCGCTCGGCCGCCACGACCGCGACAGCATGGTGCGTGCGCTGTCCGACATGCAGACCGGGCTCGCGGCGACCGTCGGCGAGATCGCCGTGAGCGCCGAGGCGATCGCGGCTGCGTCCGGCGAGATCTCGACCGGCAATCTCGACCTGTCGCGGCGTACCGAGCAGCAGGCCGTCGCGCTCGAGCGCACCGCGGCCAGCATGGAGCAGCTCACGTCGACGGTGCGGCAGAACGCCGAAAACGCGCGGCAGGCGAGCGCGCTCGCGGCCAATGCATCGGCCGTCGCGGAGGCCGGCGGCGAAGTCGTCGGGCGCGTGGTCGCGACGATGAGCGAGATCGACGACAGCGCGAAGAACATCCGCGACATCATCGGCACGATCGAGGGGATTGCCTTCCAGACCAACATCCTCGCGTTGAACGCGGCGGTCGAAGCGGCGCGCGCAGGCGAGCAGGGCCGCGGTTTTTCGGTGGTCGCGGGCGAGGTGCGACTGCTCGCGCAGCGCGCGGCGAGTGCGGCGAAGGAGATCCGTGGATTGATCGGCGCGTCGGTCGAGCGCGTCGCGAACGGCGCGGCGCTCGCGCACGATGCGGGCCGCACGATGGACGACGTGGTGCGGGCGGTCAAGCGCGTGACCGACATCATCGGCGAAATCTCCGCGGCGTCGGACGAGCAGAGCGCCGGGATCGACGAGATCGGCCGCGCGGTCATGCAGATGGATTCCGGCACCCAGCAGAACGCGGCACTCGTCGAACAGGCGGCTGCCGCGGCGAATGCGCTCGACGAGCAGGCGCAGGCGCTCAAGTCGCTGGTCGGACGCTTTCGCATCGCGGCGTAAGCGCCCGGCCGCCGGCGCTTACGACTTCTTCTTCTGCTGGTCCGGGTCGATGATGACCGTGCAGGTCGTGCCCGCCGACAGCACCACGTCGGCCGGCACTTCGTCGATCCGGATGCGTACCGGCACGCGCTGCGCGAGGCGCACCCAGTTGAAGGTCGGGTTCACGTCCGCGACGAGGTCGCGGCTTTGCGGGTTGTCGCGATCGTAGATGCCGCGCGAGATGCTCTCGACGTGACCTTTCATCACGCCGCCGCTCATCAGCCGCATCTCGGCGGGGGCGCCGATCTTCACGCGCGGCAGCTTGGTTTCCTCGAAGTAGCCGTAGACCCAGAACGAGTGGCTGTCGACGATCGCGAGCTTCGCCTGGCCGGCTACCGCGTAGTTGCCCTTGAACGTCTGCAGGTTCGTGACGTAGCCGTCGACCGGCGCGACCACGCGCGTGCGTTCGAGATTGAGCTTCGCGGCGTCGAGCGCGGCGATCGCCTGCTGGTACTGCGCGTCGGCGCTGGACGCGCTGTGCGCCGCGTTCTCGCGGTTTTCCTTCGACACGACGAGCGCGTCGAGGTCGGCGCGGCGGGCCGCGTCGTCGCGGCGCATCTGCAGTTCCGCGCGGCGGGCGGCGACGGCCGCCTGTGCCTGCTCGACCGCGATCTGGTAGTGCGACGGGTCGATCTGCATGATCAGGTCGCCCTTTTTCACGAGCTGGTTGTCATGCACGGGCAACTCGACGATCGCGCCCGACACGTCCGGCGCGACGTTGACGATCTCGGCGCGCACGCGCCCGTCGCGGGTCCAGGGATCGTCCATGTAGTGCACCCACAGCGAGCGCCCGATCAGGATCGCGACGAGAAGGATGACGGCGGTCGCGACGAAGCCGAAGAGTTTTCTGAGAATCATGATGGTTCGGAATCAACGGTAAACGGCAAGACTCAGTCCGCCGCAAATGCAGACGAGAAGGCACGCGCGGAACAACGACGGGTGCCAGACGTGACGGTAGAGGCCCGTATAGGCGAGCACGCGGTCGACGGCCCAGGTCGCCAGCGCACCCAGGACGAACATCAGGACCACCGTGGGCATGTAGGCATCGAGAATGGCGATTTCACGCGGCATCATGACGAGGCTCCTTGTTGGGGACGCACGGGGCGGTTGCGGTTGAGCGGCTCGAGCGGCGATTCCGGATCGAGCAGCGCCGTGCGTACGAAATGCAGATGGCTCAGGATGCGCTGCAGCCGGTGGCGCTCGTCGCGCGACGACGTGACGGCATCGAGTGTGTGCCGGGTTGCGTCGATCGCGGCGTTGACCGCCGCGAGCGTCGCGTCGAAGCGCTTCGCGCTCGGCTTGCTGAACAGCGCGGACAGCGCGGTGCGCATCGTCTCGATCGCGCGTCGCCACGGCGTCGTCGGCGCATGGCGCGGGTCGGACGGCAGCGTCGCCAGCTCGGCGCGCAGGTCGAGCACCGCGTTGCCCGTTTCCAGCACCGCGAACATCCAGCGCAGCGCGTCGCGCTGCACGTCGGGCTGGTCGGCCGACAGCGTGTGCGCCTGATACATCAGGTCGCGCGCGCCGCTCTCGAAGCGCGTGCGCAAGCCGGCCAGCCGTGCGTGGCAGGCCGCGACCACCTGATGGCGCAGGTCGGCGAACAGCCGCTTCTTCAGCCACGGCGCGGTCGGCGGGAACAGCACCGCGAACGCGATCGCCGAAACCAGCATCGACAGCACCAGCGCGAGCGCATCGTTCATGAAGCTCGTCGGGTCGTAGTGCGTGATGTTGTCCGGGCCGGCGAGGAAACAGAAGAAGATCAGGTAGCCCATCCCGTAGCCCGCGAGCTTCGGCTTCAACGTCATGTAGATGCCGATCGCGAGCAGCGGCGCGAGCGCCACGCACAGCAGCGGGAAGCCGTCGATGTGCGGGTAGATGCCGAACATCAGCAGGAAACCCGTGCAGACGGCCAGGGCCGTCCCGATACCCATCTGCGCGGACATCGCGGTCGGGCGCGGCGTCGACGACGCGAGCGCGCAGGTGGCCGCCGCCGTCAGCGTCATCGTCACGCCGCTCGGCCACGCGGTCTCGATCCAGAACCAGCCGAGCACGAGGATCACGGTCGCGGTGCGGATCGCGGCGATTACCATCGCCGTCACGTTGGTGCGCGGCTCGTAGCGCTCGATCCAGCGTTCGCGCTCGTGCGTCGCGGTCGACAGCGACGCATAGGTCGCCGCGTATTCGTGCAGGTCGGTGATGAAGCGGTACAGCAGCTCGGCGGCCGTGTCGAAGTCGAGCAGCGGAAAATCCGGCTGCGCTTCGAGCGCCGCGCGCGTCGCGCGAATGCGGCGCGGCAGCGCGTCGCGCCATGCAAGCAGCTGTTCGGCCGCGCGCGCCGCGTCGGTCGACGTGCGCACGGGTTCGCCATTGCGGGTCAAGAGCGGCGCGATCTCGCGGAAGTACGGCTCGATCGCATCGATCGCGGCCTGTGCGCCGGCCGCGCGCAGCCGGTTCATCAGCTGGTGCAGCGCATGGAAGCGGCTCGACACGCTCATGAACTCGCTGTTCAGCCGCGCGAGGCGGCCGCTGCGCATCCGCGTGTCCGGATCCTCGAACACGGCCATGCTGCGCGCGGCCTCGAAACCGACCACGTCGGCGACGAAGCGCGTATGGATCGTTTCGATGTGCGCGCGGTCGAGCTTGCCCGACAGTGCCGCCGCGACGTAGTCGACGAAGCTGCCGAAGCGCTTGCGTACCGTCGTGCGCATCTGCTCGCCCGTGTACTGCGGAAACACGAGCGCGCTGACGACGCCGGCCGACACGATCCCGATGATGACCTCGGACACGCGCGTCATGGCGCTCATGAACGCGCCGTCCGGATGCTGCGACGCGGGCAGGCCGATCAGCGCGGTCGTATAGCCGGCGAGCAGGAAGCCGTAGCTGCGGAAGTTGCGGTTGCGCGCGGCACCGGCCGTGCACAGTGCGATCCACAGCGCGACCGCAAGCAGGAACAGCTGCGGCT
Source organism: Burkholderia sp. B21-005 (assembly GCF_020843965.1). Classification (NCBI taxonomy): domain Bacteria; kingdom Pseudomonadati; phylum Pseudomonadota; class Betaproteobacteria; order Burkholderiales; family Burkholderiaceae; genus Burkholderia; species Burkholderia sp. B21-005. The sequence goes on from NZ_CP086301.1 coordinate 1,470,966, forward strand.
GCTGCGGGAACAGTCCGACGAACGTGAGCGTCGCGATCAGCCCGAAGATCGTGCCGGCGACCCGGTAGAAGCTTTTCGCGAGCACGGCGCCGCTTTGCGGCTGCATCACGATGAACACCGTGGTCATCGCCGTCTTCGGCGCCGGCAGGTCGAGCCGCATCGACACGCCGGTCGCGATGAACGCGGCGAGCAGTGCCTTGAACAGATAGAGCCACGCGGCGCCGTCGCTGCGGGCCCAGTCGCCGAACGCGGCGTACCAGGCCGCGAGCGGGCCGCCGGCGTGCGTGGAAGCGGAGGAGGAGACTGACATGGCGGTCGCTCCGCGTTACCGTGCGGCCGGCGTGGCGCGCGCGCCGGCCGTCGCGACCTGCGCGGGCCGGGCGATGGCCGCGACGGGCTTCGCACCCGATGCGGCTGCCGGCGCGGCGGCACCAGCGGCGGATTCGTCGCGCGACGGATGGTCGCCCGGTCCGTCCTGACCCGTTTCGACGCCGCCGCCGAGCGCGGCCATGAGTTGCGCGTGCGCGGCGAGGCGTTCCGCGTCGATGCGGGCCGCCGTCTCCTGCGCGCGCAGCAGCTGCTGTTGCGCGATCAGCACGTTCACGTAATCGGTCAGCCCGCGGCGGAAGCCTTCGCGCGACAGCTGGTAGCTGCGATCGTTGGCGGCCACCGAGCGCGCGGCGTCCTTCTTCTGCGTTTCGAGCGAGCGGATCCGCACGACTTGGTCGGCGATGTCCTTCAGCGCGCCGACGACCGTCTGGTTGTAACGCTCGACCGCCTGGTCGTAGCCGGCATCGGCGGCACCGAGTTGCGCGCGCAGGCGGCCGCCTTCGAAGATCGGCAGCGACAGCGCGGGGCCGGCCGTCCAGCCGCCGTTCATCGCACGCAGGAAGTCGGTGAACGGCGCGGTCACGCCGAAGCCGCCGACCGTCGCGAGCAGGTCGATGTTCGGGTAGAACGAGGCTTTCGCGACGTCGATGCCGCGGGCCTGCGCGTCGACCGTCCAGCGGGCCGCAACGACGTCCGGGCGGCGGCCGAGCAGGTCGGCCGGCATCGCGGACGGCAGGCCGGCCGGCGCGTCGAGCGACAGGCTCGGCCGCTTGATCGCGTCGCCGGCGCCCGGGCCCTTGCCCGCGAGCGCGGCGAGCTGGTGGCGCGCGAGCTGGATGGCTTCTTCGTAGGTGTCGATCTGGCGCTCATAGTCGGGCAGCGTCGATTCGGCCTGGCTGACTTCGAGCTGCGTGCCGAGCCCGGCCTGCAGACGCTTGCGCGCGAGATCGGCCAGCGAGCGCTGGCGTTCGAACGTCTCATGCGCGAGGTCGAGCAGCGCGTAGTTCATCGACATGCCGACATACGCGCGCACGACGTTGACGTCGAGCTCGAGCCTCGCCGCCCGTGCGTCGGCCGCGGTCGCATGCGCGGTGTCGAGCGCGCGCTCGGTCGCGTTCTTGTCCTTGCCCCAGAGATCGAGGTGGTACGACAGGCCGAGCGTGCCGGTGTTGTTCCACGTGTCGGTGTCGGCGAGCGGCCCCGGGCCGTAGTAGACGTTGTCGGGCCAGTGCTGGCGCATCAGCGACAGGTTGCCGTTGATCTGCGGCAGTTCCGCCGACCGGGCGACGCGTGCCATCGCCTGCGCTTCGCGCACGCGGGCCTCGGCTGCCGCGAGGGTCGGGTTGCCGGCCTGGGCGGCGGCGATCCACGCGTCGAGCTGCGGATCGCGGTACGCGCGCCACCAGTCGGACGCGGGCCAGCCCGCGTCGCGGTCGGCCGCGCGGATGGCCGCGCCGGCGTCGAGCGTGTTCGCTTCGATGCGGGTGGACTTGGGCTTGTTGTCGCCCATGCTCGCGCAGCCGGTCATTATTAATGAGACTGCAAGAACCGCCAGTGCCAGCGTCCCTTTTGTTGCCGGAGACCGCACGATTTTCTCCCTTTCGGATATAGATGAGTCGGATGCGATTATATTTTTCAGTGATTCCTGAATAAATGGACAACGGTGCAAGTCATTTTTACGAATCCTGAGATAATATTTGTTGGCCCCTGTGCAACAATCCACCCGGATTCAAAGGGGTAATGGGATGGATACGTTACAAAACATGCGGGTATTCGTCCGCGTGGTCGACGCGGGAAGCTTTACCGCGGCCGCCCAGCAGATGAATTCGACGACCGCCTATGCGTCGCGCGCCGTGTCGGATCTCGAGGCGCACCTGCGCACGCGCCTTCTCAACCGGACGACACGCCGGATCGCGCTGACCGAAGCGGGCGAGCGTTACCTGCAGCGCTGCGAGCAGATCCTCGCGTACGTCGACCAGGCTGAAGCCGAAGCGGGCGACGCGCACGCGCGCCCGTCGGGCAAGCTGAAGGTCCATTGCTTTACCAGCCTCGGGCAGCACTACCTGGTGCCGGCCATTGCGCGCTATCGGCAGCGCTATCCGGACGTCCACGTCGAGCTGACGCTCGCGCAGCGGATGCCCGACCTGCTCGACGAGGGGTACGACGTCGCGATCGTCGTCGGCCGCGACCTGCCCGATTCGGGGCTCGTGTCGCAGCGGCTCGGCGAGAGCTACAGCGTGGTGTGCGCATCGCCCGCCTATGTCGACGCACACGGCGCGCCGCATACGCCGGCGGATCTCGAGCAGCACATCTGTCTCGGGATGGTCGCGCCGGGCTTTCACTTCGCCGAGTGGGCGCTGTCGGGGCCGCGCGGCGACGAGGTGATTCCGATCACGGCGCCGCCGTTCCGCGTGAACGTCGCCGAGGCGCTCGCGGTGGCCGTGCGGGAAGGGATGGGGATCGGCGGGTTGCCGCTCTATTCGGCGATCGGCGGGCTGCGCAGCGGCGACATCGTGCGCGTGATGCCCGAATACCGGTCGCACGTGATGAACATCTACGCGCTGTATCCGTCGCGTCAGTACCTCGACGCGAAAATCCGTACCTGGGTCGATTTCCTGCGCGACGAGTTGCCGGCCACGCTCGAAGCCGACGAAGCCGCGCTCGCGCAGTTCACGGCTGCGACATGATGGCGCGCCCGAGCCCGATCTGACGAGATTTGTCGTTCGCGCAACATTTTTTTACCATCGGGCGGCAGACAGTTTGATACTGTTGAAACATAGAGACATGGATCTGCCCACACCCGGAGTCGCAATGGATACGCAATTGATGATCGGCCTTGGCGTTCTGCTTGGCGCGGCGGCGGCCGCCGCGGCCACGCGTGATCTGCTGCGCGCGATGAAGGCACGCATGAAGCCGGTGCCGGTGCGCGCGTCGTCGAACGGATCGCGCCGCGCCGACCGCTGATCGGCCGGCATTCCGGATCGGAGAGGGCCGCATCGCGCGGCCGCATGGCCCGGCGTTCAGCCGAGCTCGACCACTTTGTCCCACGCAAACGCGGGATTTTCCACCTCGCCGGTGCGCCGGTAGATATAGCCGCGCGGGTTGCACACCACGTGCGTGCCGCTGTCGGTCACGTAATCGAATGAAGTATGCGTGTGGCCGTGGATCCACAGGTCCACGGGCGGCCGCACGAGTTCCGCCATGTCCGTGACGAATCCCGCCGACGCCAGGTCCTCCGCGTAACGCTCCGCGAGCGAGCGCAGATGCGGCGCATGATGGGTGACGACGATCGTCCGGCCCGCGAACGGCGTCGCGAGCCGCGCTTCCAGCCACGCGCGGCCGTGGTGGTGCAGCGCGATCGCGTCGGCGGGCGTGAAGTCCCGCTCCGGCGTGCCGCCCGCATGCAGCGCGGCTTCATGCGGCCACGTCACCTGGATCAATCCCTTGAAATCGAGCATCACGCGCAGGCCGGCCTCGATCGCGCGCGCGACGCTCGCATCGTCCGCGCCGAACAGCGTGAAATCGCTCCACAGTGTCGTGCCCAGCACCCGAAAGCGCCGCGCCGGATCGACGTACACGCCGTTGTTCAGATAATGCACGTGGTCGAGCGTATGCGCGGCGTCGCGCATCGCGGTTTCGAGCGCGCCGAATTCCCCGTCGTAGTACTCGTGGTTGCCCGGCACGTAGACCACCGGCACGTCCGGATCGAACGTCTCGGCGGCCCAGCGCAGGCCTTCCGCATGATTGTGGATGTCGCCGGCCAGCACGACGAGATCCGCGTCGGCATGCACGATCGTGTCGGGCTGGTTGCATTCGAGATGCAGGTCGGACAGGACGCGGATTCTCATGGACGTCGCTCCGGGGTGGGGGGCTTCAGCGCAGGACCTTGCCGGGATTCATCAGCCCGCGCGGGTCGAGCGCCGTCTTCAGCGTGCGCATGAGCGCCGTTTCGACCGGCGACTTGTAGCGCTGCGCGTCGTCGATCTTCAACTGGCCGATCCCGTGTTCCGCGCTGATCGTGCCGTGGTGGCGATGCACGTTGTCGTAGACGATCCGGTTGATCGGCTTCTGGAATTCCGCGAGGAACGCCTTCGGGTCGCCGCCTTCGGGCGTCTGCACGTTGTAGTGCAGGTTGCCGTCGCCGAGGTGGCCGAACGTGACCATCCGCGCGCCCGGCGCGGCCTGCTGGATCGCCGCGTCGGTTTCGTCGATGAAGCGTGCGATCGACGAGATCGGCACCGCGATGTCGTGCTTGATGTTGAGTCCCTCGTCGGCCTGGGCGAGCGGAATGTGTTCGCGCAGGCCCCAGAACGCGCGCGATTGCGCGAGATTTTCCGCGACCACCGCGTCGACCACGAGCCCCGCCTCGAACGCCTCTTCCATCAGCTTCTCGAACAGCGCGCGCGCATGCGCTTCGCTCTCGTTGTCCGACAGCTCGAGCAGCACCGTCTGCGCATGGGGGCGATCGAACGGGTAGCGCAGCTGCGGATAGTGCTTGCCGACGAGTTGCATGCAGAAGTCCGACATCAGCTCGAAGCCGGTCAGCAGCGGGCCGGCCGCGCGCTGCGCGAGCGCGAGGAAGTCGAGCGCCGCGTGCGGCGACGCGAGCGCGGCCAGCGCGGTGACTTGCGCGGCGGGCAGCGGATGCAGCTTCATCACGGCGGCCGTGATGATCCCGAGCGTGCCTTCCGCGCCGATGAACAGGTCGCGCAGGTCGTAGCCGGTGTTGTCCTTGCGCAGCCCGCGCAGGCCGTCCCAGATCTCGCCCTGCGGCGTCACGACCTCGAGCCCGAGGCACAGTTCGCGGGCGTTGCCGTAGCGCAGCACCGCGGTGCCGCCCGCGTTGGTCGACAGGTTGCCGCCGATTGTGCAGCTGCCTTCGGCGGCGAGGCTCAGCGCGAACAGCCGGCCGCCTTCGCGGGCGCGCGCCTGCACGTCCGCGAGGATCACGCCGGCTTCGACCGTGATCGTGTTGTTGTGCGGATCGAGCGCGCGCACGCGGTTCAGGCGCGCGAGGCTCAGCACGGCCTGGCCGCCGCTCGCGTCGGGCGTCGCGCCGCCGGCGAGGCCCGTGTTGCCGCCCTGCGGCACGAGCGCGACGCCGTGCGCGTTCGCGAGCCGGACGAGCGCGGCGACTTCCGCCGTATCGGCCGGTTTCAGCACCGCGCACGCGCTGCCCTTGTAGCGGCGGCGCCAGTCGGTCAGGAACGGTTCGGTGTCGTGCAGATCGGTCAGCACGCCGGCGGCGCCGATCGCGTCGCGGCAGGCGGATACGAAGGCTTCGGAAGAAATCATCACGGTCGGTCGCGTAAGGGTCAGGACGCAGCGCGCTGCTTTTTCGCCAAGCGCTTGAACGGCGCGACGTAGGCAAGCGCCGCCACGAAGAAGCCGACGGCGAGCGCGGTCTCGCACCAGCCGAGCGTCGCGGACAGCCCGCGGTCGGACATGCCGCGCACGATGCCTTCGGCAAAATAGACGAGGATCAGCATGCTCGCCCACTGCATCGTATAGATGTTACGCCGCCAGACGCCGGGCAGCGCGAGCGCGAGCGGCACGGCCTTGAGCATCAGCGCCGAGCCGCCCGGGCGCAGCGGCGCGAGCCACAGCTCCCATGCGAGCGACAGCGCGATCAGCGCGACCAGGCACGCGGCGGCGGCCAGTGCGTAGCGCGGCCGGGCGACGACGGCGGGGCGGGCGGGCGCGTTCATGCGGCTTCGGTCGCCTGAGCGGCGGACAGCGCGGCCGCCGCGCGGGCGAGCCGCACGCCGAGCGCGGCCGCGAGCGCTTTTTCGTCGGCCGACAGCCCCGCGGCCGCGCTGCGATCGTGCTGCGACACGTGCGACGCGCCGTAAGGCGTGCCGCCGGTGCGCGTCGTGCTGAGCGCGGCTTCCGTGTACGGGATCCCGACGATCATCATCCCGTGATGCAGCAGCGGCAGCATCATCGACAGCAGCGTCGATTCCTGGCCGCCGTGCAGGCTGCCGGTCGACGTGAACACGCTCGCCGGCTTGCCGGTCAGCGCGCCCGACAGCCATTGCGGGGTCGTGCCGTCGAGGAAATACTTGAGCGAGGCGGCCATGTTGCCGAAGCGGGTCGGCGAGCCGAGCGCGAGGCCCGCGCATTCCTCGAGATCGCGCAGTTCCGCGTACGGCGGGCCGTCGGCGGGGATGTCGGGGGCGGTGGCTTCGCAAACCGTCGAGACGGACGGCACGGTGCGGATGCGCGCCTGCATGCCGGGCACGCTGTCGACGCCGTTCGCGATCGCGAGCGCGAGATCTCGCGTGGCGCCGTGACGGCTGTAATAGAGGACGAGAATGTCTTTCATGGGCGACGGGGCCGCGTGCGGCCGCGCGGATGCCCGGTGCAGTCGGCCCCTGCTGGATCGAGCGGCTATTATAGGGGCTGAAGTCGTCGCGCAGCGCGGCGGCGGCGCGCCGTCGGGCGCGCGGCATCAAGAAGGAGAAACCGTTTGCCGAAGTTGAGCGTCGATCTCGACACCATCAAGCGCCTCGCGCAGTTCGCGGCCCGGCGCAGCGCCGAGGATCGCATCCCGCAAGTGGCGGGCAGCCTCACGTTCACGACGATGCTGGCACTCGTGCCGCTCGTGACGGTCGCGTTCGCGCTGTTCACCGCGTTCCCGATGTTCTCGTCGTTCCAGATCTCGCTGCAGGGGTTCCTCGCGGACCACCTGATGCCTGCGCAGTTCAACGTCCAGATCTTCAAGTACCTGAACCAGTTCGCGTCGAAAGCCAAGGGGCTGACGACGGCCGGCCTGATCGTGCTCGTCGTCACGTCGGTGATGACGATGATGACGATCGAATCCGCGTTCAACCTGATCTGGCGGGTGCGCAAGCCGAGACCGTTCGCACAGCGCGTGCTCGCGTACTGGGCGCTGATCACGCTCGGCCCGCTGCTGTTCGGCGTGAGCCTGTCGATCTCGTCGTACCTGTTTACGCAGTCGCTGGCGTTCACCGGCGCCGCGCCGTCGACGTCGATCGTCGAGTGGCTGCTCGCGCTCGTGTCGCTGCCGCTGACCGTGCTCGCGTTCACGCTGCTGTACGTGTACCTGCCGAACTGCACGGTCGCGTGGCGCGACGCGGTGATCGGCGGGCTGTTCGCGGCCATCGCGTTCGAGCTTGCGAAGCGCGGCTTCGGCTATTACGTGCGGCGCATTCCGACCTATACGGCCGTATACGGCGCGTTCGCGGCGCTACCAGTGTTCCTGCTATGGGTGTACCTGAGCTGGTTCATCGCGCTGCTCGGGGCGATGGTCGCGTCCGCGTTGCCGGCGATCCGCGTCGGGCAGTTCCATCGCATCCACTATCCGGGCAGCGACCTGCTCGACGCGCTCGAATTGCTCGCGCGGCTGGCCGAGGCGCACGCGGTCGGCAAGGCGGGCTATACGGCGACGCGGCTCGCGACCATGTTGCGCTGCGACATGGAAACCGCGCAGCGGCTGCTGCTGACGATGGAGGAGCGGGAATGGATCGCGCGGCTGGATGGCGGTGAAGTCGGGCCGCGCTACATCCTGCTAGCGAACCCGGCGCGCCTGACGCTCGCGCAGCTGTTCGACGTGCTGGTGATCGACCGCACGGAGTTGACCTACCAGCTGCAGCGGCGGCGCAGCCACGTCAATGGCGCGGCCTTGCTCGAGGTGCTGTCGAACGACCGCTTCGACGTATCGCTCGCGTCGCTGATCGCCGCGCACCGGCTGACGGGCGCGCAGCCGGCGGAAAGCGTGCCCGGGCCGGTGCCCGGCGGGGCGCCCGACCCGCACGCGCGGCCGCCGAAAACGGCGTGACGCGGTGCCGGGCGGGTGTTACAGCCCAATCTTGCCCGTGCAGATGTCCTTGAACATCACCCAGTCGCCCATCAGGCTGTAGATCGGGTGCCGGAACGTGGCGGGGCGGTTCTTCTCGAAGAAGAAGTGTCCGACCCACGCGAATCCGTAGCCGCACACGATCGCCGCCGGCAGCCACAGCCAGTGGCCCGTCGCGATCGCCATCGCGACGCAGCCGATCACGCCGAGCGAGCCGATGAAATGCAGCCGCCGCGACGTCAGGTTCTGGTGTTCGTTCAGGTAGTACGGGTAGAAATCAGCGAAGCTGGCGAATTGCTCCGTATGCGTATGCGCCATGGCCGTCTCCTCTGGCCGCCGTCCATGCAGCCATTGTGCGGCGGGCGGCCCGCGTCCGCAAGCGCCGGCGGCCGCGCCGCGCGGGCCCGCGCTTTCCTTTTGACAGGCTTTCCGATAGGATCGAAAGCGATTTGCATTCAAGCATGAGGGGACTACGATGCGCGTCAGCGATATTCTGAAAGTGAAGGGCAACACGCTGTTTACGGTGACGCCCGATAAGCCGCTGCGCGAAGCGGTCGATACGATGGCCGAACACGATATCGGTTCGCTCGTCGTGATGGAGTACGGCGATCTCGTCGGGATGCTGACGTTCCGCGAGATCATCCTGCGCCTGCATGTCAACGGCGGTGCGATCGGCGACGTGCAAGTGCGCAAGGTGATGGACGAGCCGCTCACCTGCACGCCGGAAACCGATGTCAACGAAGTGCGCCGGATGATGCTCGAGCGCCATGCGCGCTACATGCCGGTGCTCGACAAGAAGGTGCTGATGGGCGTCATCTCGTTCTACGACGTCGCGAAGACGGTCGTCGAAGCGCAAAGCTTCGAGAACCGGATGCTGAAGGCGTACATCCGCGACTGGCCGGAATCGGAAGCCGAAGCGCACAAATCGTGAAGCACGCCGCGCCCGGTGCCATGACGCGCGGGCGCTGCCATCCGACGACCGGCGGCGCAGGTTCAGCCTGCGCCGCCGTTTTTTCAACAACAACAACACGAGGCCCGCGCAGCTTCGCCCAGACGATGCGCGCGTATTCCGCATGAGCGATCACACGCAAGTCTCTTCCGCGTCGCGCGGCGAACGGCGCGCCCACGCGTCGCAGTTCGACCTGTTGCGCCAGCGCCGTTTCGCCCCGTTCTTCACGACCCAGTTCCTGGGTGCGCTGAACGACAACGTGTTCAAGATCGGTTTCACGTCGCTCGTCACCTATCACACCGCGCGCTTCTCCGGTGTCGATGCGAAGACGGCCGCGTTCCTGATTTCCGCGATCTTCATTTTGCCGTTCGTGCTGTTCTCGGCCACGTCCGGCCAGATCGCCGACAAATACGACAAGGCGACGCTCACGCGTTTCGTGAAGACCTTCGAGATCGCGCTGATGCTGGTCGGCGCGGCCGGGTTCGTCACGCACAGCGCGACGCTGCTGTATCTGTGCACGTTCATGATGGGGATGCACTCGACGCTGTTCGGCCCCGTCAAGTATTCGTACCTGCCGCAGCATCTCGGCGAGCATGAGCTGGTCGGCGGCAACGGCCTCGTCGAGATGGGCACGTTCATCGCGATCCTGATCGGCACGATCATCGGCGGCGCGGCTGCGGGCATCGAAGGCAGCGGCGAGCGCGTGCTTGCCGTCAGCGTGGTCGTCATCGCGCTGGCGGGGCGGCTCGTCGCGCAACGCGTGCCGCCGACGCCGGCGCCGCAGCCCGATCTCGTGATCAACTGGAACCCGTTTAGCGAAACGTGGCGCAACCTCGGCCTCGCGAAGCAGAACCGCACCGTGTTCCTGAGCCTGCTCGGCATCTCGTGGCTGTGGTTCGTCGGCGCGACGTTCCTCACGTCGTTCTTCAACTTCGCGAAGGACGTGCTGTCCGCGAGCCCCGACGTCGTCACGGTCCTGCTCGCGACGTTCTCGGTCGGGATCGGCCTCGGCTCGCTGCTGTGCGAGCGGCTGTCGCAGCGGCGCGTCGAGATCGGCCTCGTGCCGCTCGGCTCGATCGGCATCAGCGTGTTCGCGATCGAGCTGTATTTCGCGAGCCGCTCGCTGCCGTCGCCCGGCCATCTGCTGTCGGTGGGGGAATTCCTGGCCGGCGGGCGCCACTGGCGCATCCTGGCCGATCTGTTCCTGCTCGCGATGTTCGGCGGTTTCTACAGCGTGCCGCTGTATGCGCTGATCCAGAGCCGCAGCGCGCCGACCCACCGTGCGCGGATCATCGCCGCGAACAACATCCTGAACGCGCTGTTCATGATCCTGTCGGCCCTGATGGCGATGGGGCTGACCCACGCCGGTGTCGGCATCCCGGGCCTGTTCCTCGTCACCGCGCTGCTGAACGTCGTCGTCGCGACGTACATCTACCTGCTGGTTCCCGAGTTCCTGCTGCGCTTCGTCGCATGGGTGCTGGTGCACACGTTCTACCGGATTCGCCTCGTGCATGCGGAGCGCATCCCGGAGGAGGGCGCGGCCGTGCTCGTGTGCAACCACGTGAGCTACGTCGATGCGCTCGTGCTGGCCGCCGCGAGCCCGCGGCCGATCCGGTTCGTGATGGATCACCGGATCTTCAAGGCACGTTTTGCGAGCTGGGTGTTCCGGCATGCGAAGGCGATCCCGATCGCGCCGCGCCACGAGGATCCCGACATGCTCGCGCGTGCGTATGACGCATGCGAGGCCGCGCTGAAGGACGGCGAACTCGTGTGCATCTTCCCCGAAGGCAAGCTGACCAAGACGGGCGACATCAACACGTTCCACCGCGGCATCACCGAAATCCTGGGCCGCACGCCGGCGCCCGTGATTCCGATGGCGCTGCGCGGGCTCTGGGGCAGCTATTTCTCGCGCCATTCCGATGCGCGGATGCCGCGGCCCATCAAGCGCGGCGTGATGAGCCGGCTGACGCTCGCGGTCGGCGAGCCGATATCGGCATCGATCGCGACGCCCGAGGCGCTGCAGGCCGCGGTGACCGAACTGCGCGGCGCGCGCAAGTAAGCGCGGCGGGCCCGGCGGCATCGCGCCGGGCCGTATGGATGGCCGGCCCGTGTGGTCTGAACGGTTCACACGGCCCACCGGCCCGGGACGGCTGGCATAATAGCGGTTTACCTCTTTTTCTCGACCGGCAAACGATCGGCCTGCCCGCGGCCCCGGCAGCGCATCGGTTTGTCCATTTCTCTTTGGGCGGTTCCATCATGTCCGGCAATACCCTCGGCACGCTTTTCACTGTCACGACCTTCGGCGAATCGCACGGTCCCGCGATCGGCTGCGTGATCGACGGCTGCCCGCCGGGAATGGGGCTGACTGAAGCCGACATCCAGTTCGAGCTCGATCGCCGCAAGCCCGGCACGTCGCGGCACGTGACGCAGCGCCAGGAGGCCGACGAGGTCGAGATCCTGTCGGGCGTGTTCGAAGGCGTGACGACCGGCACGCCGATCGCGCTGCTGATCCGCAACACCGACCAGCGCAGCAAGGACTACGGCAACATCGTCGAGACGTTCCGTCCCGGCCATGCCGACTACACCTACTGGCAGAAGTACGGCATCCGCGATTACCGCGGCGGCGGCCGTTCGTCCGCACGCTTGACCGCGCCGATCGTCGGTGCGGGCGCGGTCGCGAAGAAGTGGCTGCGCGAGCGTTTCGGCGTCGAGGTGCGCGGCTACATGAGCTGCCTGGGCGACGTCGACGTGCCGTTCGTCGACTGGTCGCATGTGCGCGAGAACCCATTCTTCTCGCCGAACGCGGCGATCGTTCCGGAACTGGAAGCCTACATGGACGCGCTGCGCAAGGACGGCGACTCGATCGGCGCGCGCATCGACGTCGTTGCGTCGGGCGTGCCGGTCGGCTGGGGCGAGCCGGTATTCGACCGTCTCGACGCGGACATCGCGAAGGCGATGATGAGCATCAACGCGGTGAAGGGCGTCGAGATCGGCGCGGGGTTCGACAGCGTCGCGCAGCGCGGCTCGGTGCACGGCGACGAACTGACGCCGGCCGGCTTCATCGGCAACCATGCGGGCGGCGTGCTCGGCGGGATTTCGACTGGGCAGGACATCACCGTGTCGATCGCGATCAAGCCGACGTCGAGCATCCGCACGCCGCGCCGTTCGATCACGAAGGCCGGCGAAGAGGCGACGGTCGAAACCTTCGGCCGCCACGATCCGTGCGTCGGCATTCGCGCGACGCCGATCGCCGAGTCGATGCTCGCGCTGGTGCTGATCGATCATGCGCTGCGCCATCGCGCGCAGTGCGGCGACGTCGAGACGTCGACGCCGAAGATCGCCGGCAGCGCGACCTGATGCGCGCGGGCCGGCGCCCGCCGGCTCGACCGATACGATGCGAAACGGGGCGCCTGGAGCGCCCCGTTTTCATTGAGCTGCCCGCGCCGGCGGTGGCGGCGCGGCCGATTCACGCACCCGCAGTTCCGGCAGCACCGCGAAACCGGGCCCGGTTTCGCCATTCCCGAGCGCGTCGAGCAACGCGTGGGCGGCCTTGCGCCCGATCGCGGCGGTGTCGACCCACATCGTCGTCAGCGACGGCCGGATTTCGCGCGCCAGCGCGACGTCGTCGAATCCGGTGATCGACAATTGCGACGGCACGTCCAGCCCCAGTGCCTGCGCCTCGAGCAGCGCGCCGAGCGCGAGGGCGTCGTTGCCGCAAATCACGGCCGTCGGGCGCGTCGCCCCGCTGTCGGCAATCGCGCGCAGGCTCGCCCGCCCGAACGCGATCGTTGCCGCGCCCTCATGCTGGTGTACCGGACGAACCGCGAGCCCGCGCGCGGCAAGCGTGTCGTGAATGCCGCGCAGGCGGGCCTGCACGCGGTCGTTGTCCGCGGAAGGCTGCATGATGATCGCGAAATCGCGGTGGCCGAGGTCGAGCAGGTGCGTGGTCAGCCGCGCGAATGCCGCGCGGTTGTCGAAGCCGATGCAGCAGTGCGGGCTGTCGTCGCGATACGCGTAGGTCACGACATACGGCACGCGATGCTGGTGGAGCAGTTCGAAGACTTCCGGCGGATACGCTTCACCGACCAGCGACACGGCTTCCACGCCGCGCGACAGCATCGCGCGCACCTGTGCCAGCGCTTGCGCGGGGTCGTAATTCGAGCAGCCCAGAAAGAGGGTGATGCCGTGTTCGGCCATGACCGCCTGCATTCCCGCTACCTGCGACGCGAACACCTGGTCGTCGAGTGTCGGGATGATCGCCCCCGTGATGTGGGTGCGCGTGGACGCGAGTGCGCGGCCGGCGGCGTTCGGAATCCAGTTCAGCGCGCGTGCGGCGTCGCGCACGCGCTGCTGTACGTCGGCCGATACCTTGCCGGGATCGTTGTACACGCGCGAAACGGTCGCGGTCGACACGCCGGCGAGTTTCGCGACATCCCCGAGCACCGACCGGCCGCTGCCCCGGCGTGCGCGCGTCGCGCCACCGCTGGAAGGAGGCGTGCTCATCGGGCCCCCCTGGCCACGGCTGTCGCGCAGACGCCGCCCGTTCTGAAAAGCGCCATCGTTTACCCTCGATTCATCGTGGTCCCGCTTGCATTTCCATTCTTGCCTGTGAGAATGTAAGCGCTATCTTGATGCGAATCCGTATTATGTCAGACATAGATTCCAGCTGCATTGTGAAGTTTTTGTCGACGTCGGCCTCTCCGGCCATTTTGTTTGTCTCAAATGTAAGCGGTTACATTCGATGATGAATTCTGTAAAGCCACCCCGAATCGCCGTCGTCGGCAGCGTCAACGTCGATCTCGTCACACGCGCGCCGCGTCTGCCCGTACCGGGCGAAACACTGCTCGGCACCTCGTTCCAGACCGTCCACGGCGGCAAGGGGGCGAACCAGGCGGTGGCTGCCGCGCGCCTCGGTGCGTCGGTCGCGATGATCGGCTGCGTCGGCAACGACGCGTTCGGGGCACGCCTGCACGACGCGCTTGCGGCGGAGCGTATCGACGTGACGCACCTGCACCGGATCGACGGGGAGGCAACCGGCGTCGCCACGATCACGGTCGACGCACACGGGGCGAACAGCATCGTCGTCGTGCCCGGTGCGAACGCATGTCTCGATGCCGCATTGATCGACGCGTCGCGCGACGTGATCGCCGGCGCGGCGCTGATGGTGTGCCAGCTCGAGGTGCCGATCGAGACCGTCGCGCGCGCCATCGGCAGCGCCATCGCCCATCGGACGCCCGTGCTGCTCAATCCGGCGCCCGCCCGGCCGCTGTTCGACGCATTGCTGGCCCGCATCGACTACCTCGTCGTCAACGAAACGGAAGCGGAGTCGCTGACCGGCATCGCCGTCGGCGATGACGCATCGGCGGTGCGCGCCGCGGATGTGCTGTGCGCGAAGGGCGTCGGCAACGTGCTGGTCACGCTCGGCGCGCGCGGCGTCTGCTGGCGAGGGACGGCAGGGCACGGCCGCCATCGGGCGAGGGCGGTGGTCGCCGTCGATACGACGGCGGCCGGCGACACCTTCGTCGGTGGGTTCGCGGCGGCCCGTGCGAGCGGTGCGTCGATGGATGACGCAATTGCATACGGCCAGCACGCGGCCGCGATCAGCGTGACGCGCCACGGCGCGCAGACCTCGATTCCCACACGCGAAGAAGTGGAGCGTGCGGCCGAATAGATTCCGCGACGAGGGAAAGGGCCGGAGCCCGGCCAACCATTCAGGACAATGGAGACAGACGCAATGAACGAGAATCATGCAGTTCCCACTGCGCCCCCACGTATCCGGCGCGGACAACGTATCGCGCTCGCGCTGTTGATGGTGAGCGGTATCGTCAACTATCTCGACCGCGGCACGCTGGCCGTCGCGAGTTCGGCCATCCGGAACGATCTGGGTCTGTCGCTCTCCGAGATGGGCTTGCTGCTGTCTGCATTTTCGTGGAGCTATGCGTTATGCCAGTTCCCCGTCGGCGGACTCGTCGATCGCATCGGACCGCGCCGTTTGCTGGGCGTCGGGCTGATCGTCTGGTCGCTCGCGCAGGCGTCGGGCGGCATCGTCGCCACCTTCGGCTGGTTCATCGTCGCGCGTATCGTGCTCGGCATCGGCGAGGCGCCGCAGTTCCCGTCGGCGGCGCGGGTCGTGAGCAACTGGTTTCCGCTGCGCGCGCGCGGGACGCCGACCGGCATCTTCAACGCGGCATCGCCGCTCGGCACCGCGCTCGCGCCGTTGCTGCTGGCGGTGCTCGTCGCCTCGTTCAACTGGCGCTGGGCGTTCGTCGCGACGGGGGCGCTCGGCCTCGTCGTGGCCGTCATCTGGTTCGCCCTGTACCGCGATCCGGCGCGTGCGCAATTGACGGCAGCGGAACGGGCGTATCTCGATGACGATGCGCAGACTGCCGTCGCGATGCCGAAGCTGACCTTCGCCGACTGGCGCAGCCTGTTCTCGCACGGTACGACCTGGGGCATGCTGATCGGATTCTTCGGGTCCGTGTATCTGAACTGGGTCTACCTGACCTGGCTGCCGGGGTACCTGACGATGGAGCGTCACATGAGCCTCATTCGCACCGGGTTTGCGGCGTCGGTGCCGTTCCTGTGCGGATTCGTCGGCTCGCTGGTCGCCGGCTGGCTGTCGGATGTGGTCACGCGCCGCAGCCGCTCGCCGGTCGTGAGCCGGCGCAACGCGGTGGTCGTCGCGATGCTCGGGATGGTCGCATTCACGATTCCGGCCGCGCTCGTGCAGAGCAACACGGTCGCGCTCGCGTGCATTTCGGTCGTGATCTTTCTCGCCAATGCGGCATCGGCGTGTTCGTGGGCGCTCGCGACGGCGGCCGCACCGCCGAGCCGCATCGCATCGCTCGGCGCGATCCAGAATTTCGGCGGTTTCATCGGCGGGGCGCTCGCGCCTATCCTGACGGGTGTCATCGCGCAGAAGTGGTCGTTCGTGCCCGCGCTGCTGACGGCGGCGGCAATCGCATTCGCTGGTGCGATGGCCTACCTGCTGCTGGTTCGCAAGCCGATTCCCGAGCAGGCCGCGAGCACCGCGTCCGGCGCGCTGCCGGCCTGAGCGCCGCGCCACCATCACGTATTGACGAAAGCAAGGAGAAACAGATGCAACACCATCAGCAGTCGAGCGCGACCATCGAGGGGATCGTACCGGTGATGCTGACGCCGTTCGACGACGCCGGTGCCATCGATTACGCGGGGCTCGAGCGACTCATCGAATGGTATCTGGCGCACGGCTCGGATGCGCTGTTCGCGGTCGCACAATCGAGCGAGATGCAATTCCTGAGTCTGGCCGAACGGGCGGAACTCGCGCGTTTCGTGGTCGAGCGCGTGGCCGGGCGCGTGCCCGTCGTCGCGTCCGGGCACATCAGCGACGATCTCGATGCGCAGGTCGCCGAGCTGCGCGCGGCCGCGGAATCGGGCGCACAGGGCGTCGTGCTCGTGACCAACCGCCTCGACCCGCAGCGCAAAGGCAGCGCCGCGTTTCTCGACCATCTTCACAAGCTGCTGGCGCGCCTGCCGTCGGATTTGCCGCTCGGCTTGTATGAATGTCCGGCGCCTTACCGCCGATTGCTGTCCGACGACGAACTGCGTGCGTGCATCGACACCGGCCGCTTCGTGATGCTCAAGGACGTGAGTTGCGACCTGGCGACGGTGAAGCGGCGCGTTGCGCTCGCCGCGGGATCGCCGCTGAAGATCCTCAATGCGAACGCCGCGATCGCGTGGGATGCGATGAAGGCGGGCTCCGCCGGCTTCAACGGCGTGTTTACCAACTTTCATCCGGATCTGTATCGATGGTTGCGCACGCAGGGCGACTCGGATCCGGCGCTCGCCGACGAGTTGTCGACGTTCCTGGTGGTCTCGGCCGTATCGGAAGTGCTGGGCTACCCGGCGCTGGCGAAGATCTATCACCAGCGGATCGGCACGTTCGCGTCGATTCGCTGCCGCGCGATCGACTACGACGTGCGCGAGCGGTTCTGGGCGCTCGATGCGGTGCTCGACAAGATCGTGTCCGGTACCGAGCACTTCCGGCGGCGGATCGCGGCGCGCTGACCGGGCCGCTCCGGCGTGTCGTGCATGCGTCGCACGCCGGAGCGCGGGCAGGGCAGCATCGACGGTCGAACGGGCGAAAAAAACGCCGCGCGAGGCGGCGTTTTCCGGCAGGTTACATGTTCGGGTAATTCGGCCCGCCGCCACCTTCCGGCGTGACCCACACGATGTTCTGCGTCGGGTCCTTGATGTCGCAGGTCTTGCAGTGCACGCAGTTCTGCGCGTTGATCACGAGGCGATCGCCGCCGTCGTCGTTCTTCACGAACTCGTACACCGCCGCCGGGCAGAAGCGGGCCTCCGGCCCCGCGTACGTGCGCAGGTTCACGTTCACCGGCACGTTCGCATCCTTCAGCGTCAGGTGCGCCGGCTGGTTTTCCTCGTGATTCGTGTTCGAGATGAACACCGACGACAGTCGGTCGAACGTCAGCTTGCCGTCCGGCTTCGGATACTCGATCGGCGTGCATTGCGATGCGGGCTTCAGCATCTCGTGGTCCGCATGCTTGTGGTGCAGCGTCCACGGCACGTTGCCGCCCATCACCTTCTGCTCGAGCCCGACCATCAGCGTGCCGAGATACAGCCCCTTGGCCATCCACTGCTTGAAGTTGCGCGCGCGGTACAGCTCCGTGTACAGCCACGATTGCTTGAACGCATCCGGGTACGCGTTGAGCTCGTCCGACTGACGGCCAGCCTGCACCGCGTCGAACGCGGCGTCCGCCGCCAGCATGCCGGTCTTGATCGCCGCGTGGCTGCCCTTGATCCGCGATGCGTTCAGGAAGCCCGCGTCGTCGCCGATCAGCGCGCCGCCGGGGAACACCGTCTTCGGCAGCGACAGCAGGCCGCCCGCGGTGATCGCGCGCGCGCCGTACGACACGCGCTTGCCGCCCTCCAGGAATGCGCGGATCGACGGATGCGTCTTGTAGCGCTGGAATTCCTCGAACGGCGACAGGTACGGGTTCGTATAGCCCAGGCCCACCACGAAGCCGACCACCACCTGGTTGTTGTCCATGTGATACAGGAACGAGCCGCCGTAGGTATCCGACTTCAGCGGCCAGCCGGCCGTGTGGATCACGAGGCCCGGCTTGTGCTTCGCGGGATCGATTTCCCACAGCTCCTTGATGCCGATCCCGTAGGCCTGCGGATCGGCGTTCGCGTCGAGCTTGAACTTCGAGATCAGCTGGCGGCCCAGGTGGCCGCGGCAGCCTTCGGCGAACAGCGTGTACTTCGCGTGCAGCTCCATGCCGAGCTGGAAGTTCTCGGTCGGCTCGCCGTCCTTGCCCACGCCCATGTTGCCGGTGGCGACGCCCTTCACCGAGCCGTCGTCGTTGTACAGAATCTCGGCAGCCGGGAAGCCCGGGAAGATCTCGACGCCCAGCGCTTCCGCCTGTGCCCCCAGCCAGCGCGTGACGTTGCCCAGCGAGATCACGTAGTTGCCGTGGTTCTGGAAGTTGGCGGGCAGCGCCCAGTTGGGCGTGGTGACCGCGCTCTGCTCGGACAGGAACAGGAAGCGGTCTTCCGTCACCTCGACATCGAGCGGCGCGCCGCGTTCCTTCCAGTCGGGGAACAGTTCGTTGATCGCGCGCGGATCCATCACCGCGCCCGACAGGATGTGCGCGCCGATCTCGGAACCCTTCTCGAGCACGCACACGCCGATCTCGGTGCCTTTCTCGGCGGCCAGCTGCTTGAGCCGGATCGCCGCCGACAGCCCGGCGGGGCCGCCGCCGACGATCACGACGTCGTATTCCATCGATTCGCGCGGGCCGTACTGCTCGATGAGGCTTGCGGGGGTCATTGGCGTTCCTCTAACCGTTAGAATGCTTTTATTCGGGAGCGTATTGTCTGCGAAACGAAACGCTTGCCGCAACAGCATGCGAATAGATTAGCACGATCGTTCTATTTTTTGTGCCAGGGTTATGCTGCGTGGGACAGGGCGCCCGTCGCGGCGAAACGATATCGAAAGGGGATGTGCAATGGGTCGATCGATCAATCTGGAAGGCAAGGTCGCGCTGGTCACGGGCGCATCGAGCGGTCTCGGGCAACGCTTCGCGCAGGTGCTGTCGCAGGCCGGTGCGAAGGTCGTGCTCGCGAGCCGCCGCGTCGAGCGCCTGAAGGAACTGCGCGCGGAGATCGAGGCGGCGGGCGGTGCCGCACACGTCGTGTCGCTCGACGTCACCGACGTGCAGAGCATCAAGGCGGCCATCGCGCACGCGGAGACGGAAGCCGGTACGATCGACATCCTCGTGAACAATTCGGGCGTCTCGACGATGCAGAAGCTCGTCGACGTGACGCCGGCCGATTTCGAATTCGTGTTCGATACCAACACGCGCGGCGCGTTTTTCGTCGCGCAGGAAGTCGCGAAACGGATGATGATGCGCGCGAACGGCAACGGCAAGCCGCCGTACCGGATCATCAACATCGCGTCGGTGGCCGGCCTGCGCGTGTTTCCGCAGATCGGCCTGTATGCGATGAGCAAGTCGGCGGTCGTGCAGATGACGCGCGCGATGGCGCTCGAATGGGGCCGCCACGGGATCAACGTCAACGCGATCTGTCCGGGCTATATCGATACCGAAATCAATCATTACCTGTGGGAAACCGAGCAGGGCCAGAAGCTGCAGTCGATGCTGCCGCGCCGGCGCGTCGGCAAGCCGCAGGATCTCGACGGGCTGTTGTTGCTGCTCGCGGCCGACGAGTCGCAGTTCATCAACGGCTCGATTATCTCCGCCGACGACGGCTTCGGCCTCGCCTGAGTGGATGACCCTCAGCAACAAAGAAGACTGCAATGAGCGAATATTCCCCCGTATTTGAAATGTCGATGCCGATCCGCTGGGGCGACATGGATGCGTTCGGCCACGTGAACAACACGGTCTATTTCCGCTACATGGAACAGGCCCGGATCTCGTGGTTCGAGGAACTCGGCATCGCGGGCGGCAACGGTGAGGGGCAGGGGCCCGTGATCGTCACGGCGTCCATGGAATTCCTGAAGCAACTGCACTATCCGGGCGACGTGATCGCGCGGATGTCGGCCGCGAAGCCTGGCCGCAGCAGCTTCGACACAGGTTTCGAGCTGACGCGCGCGGACGATCCGCAGCACGTCTATGCGCGCGGCAATGCGCGCTGCGTGTGGGTCGACTATGCGCTCGGCAAGTCGGTGGCGCTGCCGCAACTGTTGCGCGATACGATCGAGCGCGCGCTCGCGGCGAAGGTCGGCTGAGCGCCGCGGCATCGAACCCGGTGCGCGGGCGCCGGCGTGTCGCCATTTCCTGAGAGTCCCCCGAATCGGCCGTGTCACGCGGCCGATTGCCATTCCGGCGCGCGTGTTACTGGCCGAGCAGGCGCTGCAGCAGTTCCGGCGTATTGTTCGTGCCGTACTTGCGCATCAGCCGCGCGCGGTAGATGTCGACCGTGCGCGAACTGATGTCGAGCATGCGCCCGATCTGCTTGCTGGTCTTGCCGGTCGCGAGCTGCGCGGCGATCTCGCGTTCGCGCGGCGTCAGCTCGACGGCGACGCGGCGTGTCGCGCTCAGGTCCTCGAAGGTCCAGATGCCGGCCGCGAGCGGCGCGGTGCGGTCGAGCGCGCGGCCCGTCACGTGGCACCAGAACAGCTCGCCGTCGGCCCGTTTCATGATTCTGTCATCGGCGTAGATGCCGTTCGCGATCATCACTCGCGAAATGCGTTCGCCGATCCGCTGGAATTCGCCCGGCGACGGATAGAGCACCTCGTACGACTTCCCGAGCAGATCGGCCCGCGCGCAGCGGAAGATCGACGCGAGCGCGTCGTTGCAGTCCTCGATCACGCGGTCGCGCGACATCACGAGGCCGAGCGGCGCGAGGTGAAAGGCAGTCTGGTAATCGAGAGCGGGCATGGCGCAGGCAAGCGGAGGGAAACGCTTATGTATTTTTGCGTATTGTGCCGTATCCGCGCCGCATCGTACCCTTTCAGGCATCTCGCGGCGGTTTGTCGCGATATAAAAACAGCGCGCCTCGACGCAGGTATGGCCGTGCATGCATAGAATGATGCGGCGGGCTTGCGGCCCAGTGGGCGCGTGAACCGGTTTTGCTGGTTTCCATAGAGGAAGGGACAAACAGATGAACAAAGTCTATCCAAGCGCGGCCGCCGCGCTGGAAGGGATCGTCCGTGACGGACAGACCTTCGCGGTGGGCGGCTTCGGCCTGTGCGGGATTCCCGAGGCGCTGATCGGCGCGTTGCGCGATTCGGCCGTCAAGGGCATCACCTGCATCAGCAACAACGCGGGCGTCGACGGCTTCGGTCTCGGCCTGCTGCTGGAAACGCGCCAGATCAAGAAGATGATCTCGTCGTACGTCGGCGAGAACAAGGAGTTCGAGCGCCAGTACCTAGCCGGCGAACTCGAGCTCGAATTCACGCCGCAGGGCACGCTCGCCGAGAAGCTGCGCGCGGGCGGCGCCGGCATTCCCGCGTTCTTCACGAACACCGGCTACGGCACCGTGATCGCGGAAGGCAAGGAAACGCGCCAGTTCGGCGATCGCCACTACGTGCTCGAGCCGTCGCTGACGGCCGACGTCGCGCTCGTGAAGGCGTGGAAGGCCGACAAGTCCGGCAACCTGATCTATCGCCGCACCGCGCGCAACTTCAACCCGATGTGCGCGATGGCCGGCAAGATCACCGTCGTGGAAGTCGAGGAGATCGTCGAGAACGGCACGCTCGATCCGGACCAGGTCCACACGCCGGGCATTTTCGTGCAGCGCATCGTGCTGAACGCGACGCCCGAGAAACGCATCGAACAACGCGTCGTACGCGCGAAAGGAGACTGACATGGCCTGGAATCGTGACCAGATGGCCGCGCGCGCGGCGAAGGAACTGCAGGACGGCTTCTACGTGAACCTCGGCATCGGCCTGCCGACGCTCGTCGCGAACCACGTGCCGGAAGGCG
Organism: Burkholderia sp. B21-005; assembly: GCF_020843965.1. Classification (NCBI taxonomy): domain Bacteria; kingdom Pseudomonadati; phylum Pseudomonadota; class Betaproteobacteria; order Burkholderiales; family Burkholderiaceae; genus Burkholderia; species Burkholderia sp. B21-005. Next base: position 1,493,014 of record NZ_CP086301.1, read on the forward strand.
TCGAGGTGTGGCTGCAGTCGGAGAACGGCCTGCTCGGCATCGGCCCGTCGCCGACCGAGGACGAAGTCGACGCGGATCTCATCAACGCCGGCAAGCAGACCGTCACGACGCTGCCGGGCTCGTCGATCTTCTCGTCGGCCGATTCGTTCGCGATGATTCGCGGCGGCCACATCAACCTCGCGATCCTCGGCGCGATGCAGGTCAGCAAGACAGGCGACCTCGCGAACTGGATGATCCCGGGCAAGATGATCAAGGGGATGGGCGGCGCGATGGATCTCGTCGCGGGCGTGAAGCGCGTCGTCGTGCTGATGGAGCACGTCGCGAAGGGCGACCAGCACAAGATCCTCGACGAATGCAACTTGCCGCTGACGGGTGTGGGCGTGGTCGACCTGATCATCACTGATCTCGGTGTGATCGAAGTGACGCCGAACGGCCTGAAGGTGCTCGAGCTCGCCGATGGCGTGAGCGCGGAAGAGATCCAGACGAAGACGGGCGCACCGCTCGATGTGAGCGCGGTCGCCTGAGCGTCGTTCTTTCAGCATGACCCTCGACGCCCCGCGTTCCGTCAGGAACGCGGGGCGTTTTGCCATGACCGCATGCGTCACGCGATCGCGCCGCCGCCGTCGATCAGCACCGTCGAACCGGTCGCGTAAGGCGTCGTGGCCAGGTAGACGATCGCGTTCGCGACGTCCTCGGGCTGGCCCACGCGGCGTGCGGGAAGGCGCTGGGCGGCGCCGGCGTACATCGCATCGCGCGCGTCGGGTGCGAGCTTGTCCCACAGCGGCGTCGCGATCAGTCCGGGCGACACGGTGTTCACCCGCACGGGCGCCAGTTCGAGCGCAAGGCCGCGGGCGAGCGCCTCGAGCGCCGCGTTGATCGCACCCTGCAGCACCGACGACGCGTTCGGCCGTACGCTGAGGTAACCCGACACGAATGTCAGCGAACCGCCGGGTGCAATATCGATCGAGCGGGCGATGCGGTATGCGCCCCAGAACTTGCTGTCCATCGCTGCCTGCGCGTCGGCAAGCGGCAGTGCGCGCAGCGGGCCCGTGGCCGTCTTCGCGGCCGAAATCACGACGTGGTCGAACTGGCCGACGCGCGCGCAGAACGCATCGACGGCCGCCGTATCGGTGATGTCGAGCGCTTCGGTGCGCACGTGCTCGTCCGGCGTGGCATCTGCACCGGCCCTGGCCGGGTCGCGCGATGCGATCGTGACGACAGCGCCGCGTTGCGCGAAGGCTTTCGCTGCCGCGGCGCCGATGCCCGAGCTGCCGCCGACGACAAGTACTTTGTTTCCGTGGAGTGGATCGTTCATGGTGGTCGTTCCGATGAGAGGAGGTGAGTGGAATCCGGTCAGATCGTTTCGGTTTCGCGCAGCGTCGACGGGCTGCGCAGCGCGAAGCGGGCGATGTCGTCCTTGCGCATGAAGGCCACCCCCGGGTGCGATCGAGCGTAACGCAGGAAAGCGTCCCAGGCGCGGACCATCTGCGGCGTGCCGCTGATCCGGTCGTGCGCGCTGATCGACATCAATCTGCGCCGCTGCCCGGCTTCCGCGTACAGCTGGTCGAAATCGAGCTTGATCTGCTCGAGAAACATCGTCGGCGAGTAGTTGCGGTCCTCGATCAGCAGGATGTCGTTGTTGCGCAGCGTGTACGGGACGACCACGAAATCGCGACCGCCGACGGTCTCGATGAAGGGCTCGTCCCGGCTGACGTCGTCGATGTGATACACGTAACCGAGTTCCTGCAGCAGCGGCAGCGTGTGCGGCCCGCGCCGCAGCCAGTTGCAGTTGTAGCCGACCGGGCGCTGCCCCGTCGCCGCTTCGACCATGTCGCGGGCTTCGGTGAGGAAGCGACGTTCGTCGTCGCGAGTCATCGCGAATTGCGAGCGCCATGTCGGGCCGTGCGCGGCCGCTTCGTGGCCGCGCGACACGATCTCGCGCGCCAGGTCGGGATGCCGGCGTGCGGCTTCCCCGATCATGTGCGACGTGACTTTCACACCATGCCGATCCCACAGGTCAAGCAGGCGCGGAATCCCTTCACGATAGCCATACGCGAACCACGTGGCCGACGCCAGATCGACCGGCACTGACGATGGAAATTCGACGGGCGGGAACGGGCTGTCCGCGCCCTTGGGCGGTTGTCCGCCGGCCTCGAATTGCATCGAGATCGAGATGACGAGCCGCGTATCGTTCGGCCAGAATCCGCCGGCGCGCGTGTCTTCCGGCTGCGGTGCCGGCGCGGCGGCGGCCGGCCGGGAGGCGCCCGCGACCACCGCGACGCCGGCCGCCAGCCCGGCGCCGGCCTGTGCAAGAAACGTGCGGCGCGCCGGAGGCGTCGCCGAATTGGAGTCGCTGTAGGTCATCGTCATCTCCTTCAGCCGACGAGCCCGAGCTGACGCATCAGCGTCAGGTTGTCCTCGATGTGCCAGTTTTCCGCAATCCGGCCGTGGTCGATCCGGTAGATGTCGGTCGCGATGAAGTCGACGGTCTGCCCGCTGCCGGCCGTGCCATTGAACGTGCCGGTGAAATGCCCGCGAAAATGCAGGTGCACGACGACTCGGTCGCCCGCGACGATCATCTGCTCGATGTCGCAACGCAGATCCGGGATGGCCGCGCGCATCGTCTGGGATGCCGCGAGCGGTCCCGGTACGCCCTGTGCGCGGCCGGCCGGAAGCGTTCGGTCGATGAAGCCGGCAGCGAGTGCCGTGCGGGCGAGGCTGGCGTCGCCGGTATCCCAGAACGTGCCGTAGCGACGCGCGGCGAGGATCTGCGCGCGTGCCTGCTGGGCCGGCAGGTCGGCCGCGACGGTCAGGCCGTGCGGCTCGACGAGGCCGGCCGAGTGGGAGACGGCCGGCGACAGCGCAACGACGCAGGCGGCCGCGGCGATGACGCGGGTGATCGGGCGAGCGGCCGAAAGAAGGCGAATCGACATGGTTTCGGGGGTCCTGTGTATGGCGTCGTGCGACGACGCGGAACAGGTATGGTAGGTTTTCGATTTCCATCTAAATACCGTCGGAAATCGAATGGATTATTCGAAAAAAGGAAAGGTTCAATCGGGGCCGGTGCCGCGATGCTGATCGACGATCTCCCGGCGCTCGATACCTTCGCGAGAATCGTGTCGGCCGGCAGCCTGTCGGCGGCGGCGCGCGAGCTGGACTTGTCGCTGTCCGTCGTCAGCAAGCGGCTTGCGCATCTCGAGTCGCAGCTCGGCGTGCGTCTGCTGCATCGGACGACGCGGCAGCAGACGCTGACCGACGACGGTGCGCAGTTCCACGCGCAGGTGCTGCGCATCCTGGCCGAAGTGGAGCGTGCCGAAACGCTGATGACCGATCGCCGCGGCACGGTCGGCGGTGTGCTGCGCGTCACGGCGCCGGGCGAGCTCGGCCGACTGCGGATCGCGCCGCTCGTCGCGGCGTTGCAGCGGCGGCATCCCGAGCTGATCGTGCAACTGATGCTGACCGATACGATCGTCGACCTGCTCGCGCATGACATCGATGTCGCCGTGCGGATCGGCAGCCTCGCCGATTCGACCATGATCGCCCGCGAGCTCGCACCGAATCATCGTGTGCTTTGCGCGTCGTCGAGCTATCTCGCCGCGCACGGGGTGCCGGCCGATCCGGCCGAGCTTCGTGCGCACCGATGCATCGTGATGGGCGACCAGCCGCGTGCCGAGTGGCGGTTCGACGGTGCACAGGGCACGGTTGCGGTCGAGGTGACGGCCGCGCTGCTGACGAACGACGGCGGCGCGGCTCGTACGTTGGCGCTGGAGGGCGCGGGCATCGCGCTGAAGTCGATCTGGGACGTCGGTGCCGATCTCGATGCCGGTCGACTGGTCCGCGTGCTGCCGGCATTCGCGGCGCCCGCGGCACCGCTTCATGCGGTTTATCCCGGTGGTCGTCACGTGCCGTTGCGCGTGCGCGCATTCGTCGATTTCCTGCGCGAGCAGTTGCGCGGCGCGTGGGGCCGCGGCGACTGAGCACGCTGCGAACGATGTGCCGGCGGTGGCGTGTGCGTGACGACCTGCGGTGACGAAGCGGTTTACAATCGTTTGCATCGGGCGGCGCAAGCGTTGTCCGCCGCGCCGCCTCTGTTCGACAGGATGCCAACGATGCCGATCACCTCAGCGAATCCTCCGATTCCCCGTCAGCGACGCGTGCAGTGTGCAAGCGCCGCTGGCCTTCACCACGTCGCCTATACCGAATGGGGCGACCCGGCCAATCCGCGCGTGCTGGTCTGCGTGCACGGCCTGACCCGTTCGGGGCGCGACTTCGACCGGCTCGCCGCCGCGCTGTCCGATACGTATCGCGTCGTCTGCCCCGACGTCGTCGGGCGCGGTCGCTCCGACTGGCTCGCCGATCCGCGGCATTACGCGATTCCGCAATACGTGGCCGACATGGTCACGCTGATCGCGCGGCTCGACGTCGAGTCGGTCGACTGGTTCGGCACGTCGATGGGCGGGCTGATCGGCATGGCGCTCGCGGGGCTGCCCGGTTCGCCGCTGCGCCGGATGATCGTCAACGACGTTGGCCCGCGCATCGAACCCGATTCGCTGACGCGCATCGGCGAATACCTCGGCGTGCAGCCGCACTTCGCGACCGAGCAGGAAGGTGTCGACTATCTGACGTCGCTGTCGCTGCCGTTCGGGGAGTTGACCGGCGACGAATGGCGCGAGATCAACCGGCCGCTGCTGCGCGAGCTGCCCGACGGCGGCTGGACGATGCGCTACGATCCGCGCATCGCCGAGCCGTTCAAGGCGACGACGCCCGAACTGGCCGCGCTCGGTGAGGCCGCGCTGTGGCGCGCGATCGAGACGACCGATGCGTCGCTGCTCGTCGTGCGCGGCGCCGAGTCGGACCTGTTGTCGCGCGAGACCGCCGCCGAGATGGTGCGCCGCGGCCGGCATGTGACGCAGGCGGAAATTCCCGGCACGGGGCATGCACCGGCATTCCTGGACGCCGACCAGATTGCGCTCGCGCGGCGGTTTTTCGTCGAAGGCGTCTCATAAACGCGTCATAATATGTGGTTCGGCGGCATGCGGGCCGCGTCGTCGCCGATTCTTCACCCACTCAAACGACCGGAACATTCCATGGCAGTCATTCGTCACCACGTCGGAGCCCGTCTCTCCGAAACCGCGATCCACAACGGTACCGTGTATCTGGCTGGCCAGATCGCCGAAGACACCACCCAGGACATCAAGGGCCAGACGCGTGAAGTGCTGGGCCACATCGACCGCCTGCTCGCCGAAGCGAAGAGCGACAAGGCGCATCTGCTGTCGGTGCAGATCTACATTTCGGATCTTGCGAACTTCGAAGGCATGAACGCGGAGTGGGACGCGTGGGTCGCGCCGGGCAACACGCCGCCGCGCGCGACCGTCGAGGCGAAGCTCGCGGATCCGGCGCTGCTGGTCGAGATCGTCGTCGTCGCCGCGCAGCGGAGCTAAGCGAAGCATCACGATGACCGAAATACGCCAGGCCGTGCGATGACCGAGTCCGTTACCGCTTCTTCCGTCGCGGCGCCGTCGTTCGACGACGTGCTCGCGTTCGTGCGCGAGCGGGCCGGCGACGCGCGCCTGTCGACGGGCGAACTGCTTGCCGATCACTCGGCGGGCACGGCGTCGATCATGCGCACGTTGAACGTCGACCCGCACGCGATGCAGGCGGCCGCGCTGTTCGTGCTGACGCCGCACCTGAACGATCCCGAGCGGGAACTGACCGAACGGTTCGGCGAAGAAGTCGCGCGGCTCGTGTCCGACGTGCGCAAGCTGCTGCGGCTCGGCACCGTCAGCCTGCGCGCCCAGAATGCGATGCCTGAAGCCGGGCGCGATGCGGCGGAAGAGCGGCGCACGCAGATCGAGGCGCTGCGCAAGATGCTGCTCGCGTTCGCGCAGGACATCCGCGTGGTGCTGATCCGGCTGGCGTCGCGGTTGCAGTCGCTGCGTTATTACGCGGCGGCGAAGATCGATCCGCCGCCCGACGTCGCGCGCGAGACACTCGAGATCTACGCGCCGCTCGCGAACCGTCTCGGCATCTGGCAACTGAAGTGGGAGCTCGAGGACCTCGCGTTCCGCTTCGAGGATCCGGTCACCTACAAGCGCATCGCCAAGCTGCTCGACGAGAAGCGCATCGAGCGCGAGGCCTACGTCGCCCAGGCGATCGAGCGGCTCCAGCACGAGCTGGCGGAAGCGCACATTCCGGCCGACGTGAGCGGGCGGCCGAAACATATCTACAGCATCTGGCGCAAGATGCGCGGCAAGGAGCTCGACTTCGCCGAGCTGTACGACGTGCGGGCGTTCCGCGTGATCGTGCCGGACATCAAGGATTGCTACGCGGTGCTCGGCATCGTGCATCACCTGTGGCAGCCGGTGCCGAAGGAATTCGACGACTACATCTCGCGCCCGAAGCCGAACGGCTACAAGTCGCTGCATACGGTCGTGATCGGCGACGACGGCCGCGCGTTCGAAGTGCAGATCCGCACGCAGGAAATGCACCGCTTCGCGGAGTACGGCATCGCCGCGCACTGGCGCTACAAGGAAGCCGGCGCGCGCGGCTATGGCGGCCAGTTCTCGGCGAGCGACAAGTACGACGAGAAGATCGCGTGGCTGCGCCAGCTGCTCGCATGGAAGGACGACGTCGAAGTGTCGGGCGACCAGGCGTGGGCCCAACTGCGCGAGACGTCGCTCGACGACGACCACATCTACGTGCTGACGCCGCAGGCGCGCGTGATCGCGCTGCCGCAGGGTGCGACGCCGGTCGATTTCGCCTACCACCTGCACAGCGAGCTCGGCCATCGCTGCCGCGGCGCACGCGTCGACGGCGTGATGGTGCCGCTGAACACGTCGCTCGCGAACGGCCAGACGGTCGAGATCGTCGCGGTGAAGGAGGGCGGGCCGTCGCGCGACTGGCTGAACCTGCAGCTCGGCTATCTGAAGAGTTCGCGCGCGCGACAGAAGGTGCGGGCGTGGTTCAACTCGATCGAGCAGGAAGAGAATATCGCGCATGGCCGCGCGCTCGTCGAAAAGACGCTGCAGCGCGAGGGCAAGACGTCGGTCAATCTCGACAACCTCGCCGCGAAGCTCGGCTTCAAGTCGCCCGAGGAACTGTTCTCGGTCGTCGGCAAGGAAGAATTCAGCCTGCGCAACGTCGAGCACGCGCTGTCCGATGCGCCGCCGCCCGAGCATGCGCCCGAGGCGCCCGCGGATTTCGAGAAGCGCAGCAGCGGGGCGAGTGTCGCGCACGGCGCGTCGACCGGCGTGCTGGTGGTCGGCGTCGATGCGCTGCTGACCCAGCTTGCGCGCTGCTGCCGTCCGGCGCCGCCCGACCCGATCAGCGGTTTCGTCACGCGCGGCAAGGGGATGTCGATCCACCGCAGCGACTGCCCGACGTTCCGGCGGATGGCCGAACGGGCGCCGGAGCGCGTGCTGCAGACGACCTGGTCGGCCGACGTGCTGGGCGGACGCGGCGTGTCCGTCTATCCGGTCGACCTGATGATCGAGGCGAGTGACCGGCAAGGCTTGCTGCGCGACATCTCGGAAGTGTTCGCACGCGAGAAAATGAACGTGGTGGGCGTGAAGACGCAGAGCCGCCGCAATGCGGCGTTCATGCAGTTCACGGTCGAGGTGTCGAATTCCGCGCAGGTGCAGCGTGCGTGCACGCTGCTTGGCGAAGTGCAGGGCGTCGTGCGGGCGGGGCGCAAGACGTGACGTCCCCGTCATGGGGGCGGAACGTAATCGTTTTGCTGCGTCCGCATAAAAACACTTGCCAAGTCAGCGTTAGCTCCATATAATCTTAGCTTCTCTAGGCTCGTAGCTCAGCTGGTTAGAGCACCACCTTGACATGGTGGGGGTCGTTGGTTCGAGTCCAATCGAGCCTACCAACGAATTGAGAATGCCCGGTTTCCGGGTATTCGATGCAGTAGATAACTCAACGCGAACAGGGCGAATACGGTTATGACACCGCGAACGTTGACCGAAACCTTTTCGGAGCGACGCTAGTCGAGGAACGTTTTCGCCCTTTCAGCCTGAGTGAAGTATCGAATGCGGCCCCTCGAAAGCGGGGCCGCATTTTTTTTGTCGCGAAATTTCGCGCGTGATTTTTTATATCGCGTACCTGGTTTGCCGCCCACTGTCGGCATCACGGAGATTGCTATGGTTTCGATACGCTTGCCTGACGGCTCAGTTCGACAATACGAGCATCCGGTGACAGTTGCCGAGGTTGCGGCCTCGATCGGTCCCGGCCTCGCGAAGGCTGCGCTTGGAGGCAAGCTCGACGGCGAGCTCGTCGACACGTCCACGGTCATCGATCGCGACGCAGCGCTCGCGATCGTCACGGACAAGGATGCCGACGGTCTCGACATCATCCGTCACTCGACCGCCCACTTGCTCGCGTACGCAGTGAAGGAACTGTATCCGGATGCGCAGGTGACGATCGGTCCCGTGATCGACAATGGCTTCTACTACGACTTCTCGTATAACCGCCCGTTTACGCCCGAAGATCTGGAAAAGATCGAAAAGCGCATGCAGGAAATCGCGAAGAAGGACGAGCCGGTGACGCGCCGCGTCGTGTCGCGCGACGAGGCGGCCGGCTATTTCCGCAGCATCGGCGAGAAGTACAAGGCCGAGATCATCGAATCGATTCCGCAAAGCGACGAAATCAAGTTGTACTCGCACGGCGGCTTCACGGATCTGTGCCGCGGCCCGCACGTGCCGTCGACCGGCAAGCTGAAGGTCTTCAAGCTGATGAAGGTCGCGGGCGCGTACTGGCGCGGCGACTCGAAGAACGAGCAGCTGCAGCGCATCTACGGTACGGCCTGGACGAAGAAGGAAGACCAGGATCAATATCTGCACATGCTCGAGGAAGCGGAAAAGCGCGACCACCGCAAGCTCGGCAAGCAGCTCGACCTGTTCCACATGCAGGAAGAGTCGCCGGGCATGGTGTTCTGGCATCCGAAGGGCTGGGCGCTGTGGCAGCAGGTCGAACAGTACATGCGCCGCCGCGTGAACGACGCCGGCTACCTCGAGATCAAGACGCCGATGATCATGGACCGCTCGCTGTGGGAAGCGTCGGGCCACTGGCAGAACTACCGCGAGAACATGTTCACGACGGAGTCGGAGAAGCGCGACTACGCGATCAAGCCGATGAACTGTCCGGGGCACGTTCAGGTGTTCAAGCACGGCCTGCGTTCGTACCGCGACCTGCCGCTGCGCTACGCGGAATTCGGTTCGTGCCACCGCAACGAGGCATCGGGCGCGCTGCATGGCCTGATGCGCGTGCGCGGCTTCGTGCAGGACGATGCGCACATCTTCTGTACCGAAGAGCAGTTCATCGCCGAGTCGATCGCGTTCAATACGCTGGCGATGAGCGTGTACAAGGATTTCGGGTTCGATCACATCGACATCAAGCTGTCGCTGCGCCCCGAACAGCGTGCGGGCACGGATGAAACCTGGGATCGTGCCGAGCAGGGCCTGCGCGACGCGCTGACGGCGTGCGGCCTGTCGTGGGAAGAGCTGCCGGGCGAGGGTGCGTTCTATGGTCCGAAGATCGAATACCACATCAAGGATGCGCTCGGCCGTTCGTGGCAGTGCGGCACGCTGCAGCTCGACATGGTGCTGCCGGAGCGCCTCGGCGCCGAGTACGTCGCGGAAGACAACAGCCGCCGCCGGCCGGTGATGCTGCACCGTGCGATCGTCGGTTCGATGGAGCGATTCCTCGGCATTCTGATCGAGCACCATGCCGGCGCGATGCCGGCCTGGCTTGCGCCGTTCCAGGCAGTTGTGCTCAATATCGCCGAAAGTCAGGTGGAATATGCACACTCTCTGACCCAAACGTTGCAAAAACAAGGGGTTAGAGTGGCGGGCGATTTGCGCAACGAGAAGATTAGCTATAAAATACGCGAGCACACGCTGGAAAAGGTGCCTTATCTCCTCGTCGTGGGTGATAAGGAGCGTGATGCGCAAACGGTAGCCGTGCGTGCCCGTGGCGGCGTCGATCTTGGCGTTATGCCGATCGAAGCCTTCGTTGAGCGTCTGCAGGAAGACCTGCGCTCGTTCAAGTAACCGCCCTGGCAGCGCGGCTCGTTTTTTTAATTTTTAGAGGAAACGTAACATCGCTACTGATAAGTCGTCGCATCGCATCAACGGTGAAATCTCTGCGCCGGAAGTGCGTCTGGTCGGGATCGAGAACGAACCGCTCGGTATCGTAAAACTCGCTGATGCTTTCCGTAAATCGGAAGAACTGGATGTTGATCTGGTGGAAATCGCGCCGCAAGCGGTTCCCCCGGTCTGCCGTCTGATGGACTACGGCAAGTTCAAGTATCAGGAGTCCAAGAAGCAGCACGAAGCGAAGCTGAAGCAGAAGGTCATCCAGGTGAAGGAAGTCAAATTCCGCCCGGGTACCGATGACGGTGACTACAACGTCAAGCTCCGCAATCTCATGCGCTTCCTCGAAGAGGGCGACAAGACGAAGATCACGTTGCGTTTCCGCGGCCGTGAAATGGCTCACCAAGAGATCGGCATGCGGATGCTGGAACGTCTGCGCACGGATCTCGAGGAAGTCGGCCAGGTCGAGCAGATGCCGAAGATGGAAGGGCGCCAGATGATCATGGTGCTCTCGCCGAAGAAAAAGAAGTAACGGGCCCGCGCGCACGGCGCGCAGGTTCGAAAGTGGTTCGGTGCGTTGCCCGGTCAGGGCGGCGCGCCAACAATGACGGCGGCTGCGCAAGCGGTTCGCCGTACACAAGTGGACTGGGTTTCGAAGGGCGGGTCAAGGGCGCATGCCAACCGCACACCCATCGCCATCTAATAAACTGGAGTTGTTCGTCATGCCTAAGATGAAGACCAAGAAGAGTGCTGCAAAGCGCTTCGTGGTGCGTCCGGGCGGTACCGTCAAGCGCGGTCAAGCCTTCAAGCGTCACATCCTGACCAAGAAAACCACGAAGAACAAGCGTCACCTGCGCGGCGCAACGGCAGTTCATGATTCCGATCTGAACTCCGTCCGCGCAATGCTGCCGTTCGCGTAACCCCTCAACTGATACTCTAAGGAGAGAAACATGCCTCGAGTCAAACGTGGGGTAACCGCACGGGCCCGCCACAAGAAGATCATCAAGCTGGCCAAGGGTTATCGCGGCCGTCGCAATAACGTCTACCGCATCGCCAAGCAGGCGGTGATGCGCGCTGGTCAGTACGCGTACCGCGATCGCCGCAACAAGAAGCGTGTGTTCCGCGCACTGTGGATCACGCGTATCAACGCGGCAGTTCGCCAGCACGACATGACCTACAGCGTGTTCATCAACGGCCTGAAGAAGGCGTCGATCGAACTCGACCGCAAGGTCCTGGCCGACATGGCGGTGTTCGACAAGGCTGCTTTTGCTGCGATCGTCCAGCAGGTGAAAGCCGCCGTTGCAGCCTAATTGCGAAATTAGCACTGCGTGGTTAGTTGCAGCGATGTTCCGGTAGTTTCGGCCGCTGCAGCGAAAACGGGGCTCTTCCGAGCCCCTTTTTTGTTTGGTGGGCAGATTTGCTCGCCAAGACCGAATGACGTTGGAAATGATGGGATCTATGGATCTGGACCAGATTGTCGCCGACGCGCAGCAGTCCTTCGAACAGGCTGCCGACATCACCACGCTCGAAAACGAGAAAGCACGATTTCTCGGCAAGTCGGGTGCGCTGACCGAGTTGCTCAAGGGCCTCGGCAAGCTCGATCCCGAAGCACGCAAGACCGAAGGCGCACGCATCAACGTCGCGAAGCAGCAGGTTGAAGCCGCGCTGACCGCACGTCGCCAGGCGCTCGCCGATGCACTCTTGAACCAGCGCCTCGCCGCCGAGGCGATCGACGTCACGCTGCCGGGCCGCGGCGCAGGTGCAGGCAGCCTGCACCCGGTGATGCGCACGTGGGAGCGCGTCGAACAGATTTTCCGCTCGATCGGTTTCGACGTGGCCGACGGTCCCGAAATCGAGACCGACTGGTACAACTTCACGTCGCTGAACAGCCCGGAGAACCATCCGGCGCGTTCGATGCAGGACACCTTCTACGTCGAAGGCAAGGATGCCGACGGCCGCCAGCTGCTGCTGCGCACGCACACGAGCCCGATGCAGGTGCGTTACGCGCGCATGAACCGTCCGCCGATCAAGGTGATCGCGCCGGGCCGCACGTACCGCGTGGACAGCGATGCGACTCACTCGCCGATGTTCAATCAGGTCGAAGGGCTGTGGATCGACGAAAACATCAGCTTCGCCGACCTCAAGGGCGTCTATACCGATTTCCTGAAGAAATTCTTCGAGCGCGACGACATCCTCGTGCGCTTCCGTCCGTCGTATTTCCCGTTCACGGAACCGTCGGCCGAGATCGACATGATGTTCGAGCACGGCAAGAACGCCGGCAAATGGCTCGAGATCTCGGGCTCGGGGCAGGTGCATCCGACCGTGATCCGCAACATGGGCCTCGATCCCGAGCGCTACATCGGCTTTGCGTTCGGCAGCGGCCTCGAGCGCCTGACGATGCTGCGCTACGGCGTGCAGGATCTCCGGCTGTTCTTCGAGAACGATCTGCGTTTCCTGCGCCAGTTCGCATAACGCACGCGCCGCGCCGACATGTGCCCGCGCACGCCCCGCCGGACGTTTCCGACGGGGCCCGGGCGTCGATCTAACCTGTTTCGAACGTAGACATCCATGCAATTCCCTGAATCCTGGTTGAGAACCTTTGTCGACCCGCAGCTGACGACCGACGAACTGTCGCACGCGCTGACGATGGCGGGGCTCGAAGTCGAATCGCTGAGCAAGGCTGCGCCGCCGACGTCGAAGATCGTCGTCGGCCGCGTGCTCGAAGTCGTCAAGCATCCGGATGCGGACAAGCTCAATGTCTGCCAGGTCGACGCCGGCACCGGCGCGACGCTGAATATCGTTTGCGGCGCACCGAACGTGGCGCCCGGCATCAAGGTGCCGGTCGCACTGGTCGGCGCGGAACTGCCGCCGGCGGAAGAGGGCGGCAAGCCGTTCGCGATCAAGCTGTCGAAGCTGCGCGGCGTGGAGAGCCAGGGGATGCTGTGCTCGGCGCGCGAGCTGAAGCTGTCCGAAGACCACAGCGGCCTGCTGATCCTGCCGGAAGACACGCCGGTCGGTCAGGACATCCGCGACACGCTCAATCTCGACGACACGATCTTCGAAATCAAGCTGACGCCGAACAAGGCCGATTGCCTGTCCGTGTTCGGCATCGCGCGCGAGACGGCCGCGATCACCGGCGCTCCGCTGACGCCGGTCGATATCCGTCCGGTGCGCGTCGAGCTCGACGAGACGCTGCCCGTGCGCATTGCCGCGCCCGATCTGTGCGGCCGCTTCTCCGGCCGCGTGATCCGCGGCGTGAACGCGCACGCGAAGACGCCGCAATGGATGGTCGAGCGCCTCGAGCGTTCGGGCCAGCGCAGCGTGTCGGCGCTCGTCGACATCTCGAACTACGTGATGTTCGAGCTCGGCCGCCCGTCGCACGTGTTCGACCTGGACAAGATCCACGGCGGCATCGAGGTGCGCTGGGGCAAGCGTGGCGAGTCGCTGAAGCTGCTGAACGGCAATACGGTCGAACTCGACGAAACGGTCGGCGTGATCGCGGACGACCGCCACGTCGAAAGCCTCGCGGGCATCATGGGCGGCGACAGCACGGCCGTCACGCTCGACACGACCAACATCTACCTGGAAGCCGCGTTCTGGTGGCCGGACAGCATCCGTGGCCGCGCGCGCAAGTACAACTTCTCGACCGATGCGGCCCATCGCTTCGAGCGCGGCGTCGACTATGCGACGACCGTCGAGCACGTCGAGCGCATTACTCAACTGATTCTCGAGATCTGCGGCGGCAAGGCCGGCCCGATCGACGATCAGGCGGTCAACCTGCCGCAGCGCGCGCCGGTGAAGATGCGCGTATCGCGCGCGAACCGCATCATCGGCGTGAAGATCGACGCCGACGAGATTGCGGACATCTTCACGCGCCTCGGCCTGCCGTTCGAGCGTGACGACGACGCATTCCTGGTCACGCCGCCGTCGCACCGCTTCGACATCGAGATCGAGGAAGACCTGATCGAGGAAGTCGCACGCATTTACGGCTTCGAGAAGATTCCGGCGCGTCCGCCGGTCGCGACGAGCGAGATGCGCGCGACCAACGAGACGCAGCGTTCGATCCACGACATCCGTCATGCGCTCGCGGCGCGCGACTACGCGGAAACGGTCAACTTCAGCTTCGTCGATGCGGAGTGGGAGCACGATTTCGCCGGCAACGACAACCCGATCCGCCTGCTGAACCCGATCGCGAGCCAGCTGTCGGTGATGCGCACGACGCTGTTCGGCAGCCTGATCTCGGTGCTGCGCCACAACCTGAACCGTCGCGCGGATCGCGTGCGCGTGTTCGAGGCGGGCCGCGTGTTCCTCGCCGATCCGTCGGTGAAGGCCGGCGAGCTGACCGTCGAAGGCTACACGCAGCCGAAACGTGTCGGCGCGCTCGCGTACGGCCCGGCGGTCGACGAGCAGTGGGGCGTGACAACCCGCGCAGTCGATTTCTTCGACGTGAAGGGCGATCTCGAGGCGCTGCTCGCGCCGGCTGCCGCGCGCTTCGTGAAGGCCGAACATCCGGCCCTCCATCCGGGCCGCAGCGCGCGCATCGAAGTCGATGGCCGCGCGGTCGGCTGGATCGGCGAGCTGCATCCGCGCCTGATGCAGAAGTACGAGCTGCCGCATGCGCCGGTGATGTTCGAAATCGACTCGGACGCGCTGATCGCGCGTGCGCTGCCGGCACCGACCGACGTGTCGAAATTCCCGCCGGTACGGCGCGATATCGCCGTCGTGGTCGATCAGGCGGTCGAGGTTCAGGCACTTTTCGACGAAATGAAGAAGGCGCTGGCCGACGACGCCTGCCGATTCGTTCAGAAGGTTGTACTCTTCGACGAATTTCGTGCAAAATCAAATACTTCCGGTGGCCTTGCCGCGCACGAGAAGAGCCTTGCCTTCCGCGTGACGCTGCAGGACGCGGCTGGCACGCTACAGGACGAGGTCGTCGATCAGGCGATCCAGACGCTGGTCGAGCGAATGGCTCGTGCTGGTGCTCGCCTGCGCGGCTAAGGAGAGGGGCCGCCCGTTGGCGGGCGGCTTTTCCCCATCGTAAGTTTTGGTTTAACGCGCTGTATGGCAGATATGAACGACATGACCTCGAGTGAATTCGAAGCCCTCCTGACGGCGCAACGCAGCGCCATGAACCGCGACGCTTCGGCGCCGGCGTCCACCGAGACGCCGACGCTGACGAAAGCGGAACTGGCGGAGCTGCTGTTCGACAGCGTCGGGCTGAACAAGCGTGAAGCGAAGGACATGGTCGAGGCTTTTTTCGAAGTGATCCGCGACGCGCTCGAAAACGGTGAAAGCGTCAAGCTGTCGGGATTCGGCAATTTCCAGCTGCGCGACAAGCCGCAGCGTCCGGGCCGTAATCCGAAGACGGGCGAGGCGATTCCGATCGCGGCCCGCCGGGTCGTAACCTTCCACGCGAGCCAGAAGCTGAAGGCGCTGGTCGAAAACGGCGTGGAATAACGCCCGCGCGTTGACGTCTCCGCGCGGTCGCCGCGCACCCTTACCGACGGTTAACCGACGATGACCACTACGGTTGAGAAAGTCGTCTTGCCTCCGATTCCCGCGAAGCGCTACTTCACGATCGGTGAGGTCAGTGAGCTGTGCGGGGTCAAGCCGCACGTGCTGCGTTACTGGGAACAGGAATTCACGCAGTTGCGGCCGGTGAAGCGGCGTGGCAATCGCCGGTACTACCAGCATCACGAAGTGCTGCTGATCCGGCGGATTCGCGAGTTGCTGTACGAACAGGGGTTCACGATCAACGGGGCGCGCAACCGGCTCGATTCGCCGGGCGGCGAACGCGGTGCCGTGGCACCGGTCGAGCCGGACATGCCGGCAGCCGATGAGCGTGCGCCGGGCAAGCAGGGGGCAACGGTCGACGTGAACGCGTTGCGGCAGGCGCTCCTCGACGTGATCGACGGACTGAAGCACGACTGAGCGTGACGCTCGAATCAAGAAAAAGCCCGGTTGGCGAAGTGCCACCGGGCTTTTTTCATGCACGCGGGACCGCGCTGTCAGCGCGATGCGAGCGGATTCGGCTTGCCCATGTCGACGACGAGCGTGCCGTCCGGCAGCATCCGCACCGAGCCCTGCGCGACCTGGCTGCGGTAGCCGTACAGGTCGAAACGCATCGGGCCGGCCTCGGCAGAGTTCCGAATCAGTGCGCGCACATTCAGTTCGAGTACGTTGAACATCTTCATGTCGCCGCCGTCCATCCACATGTAGCTCGGCGCGTCGATCTGTGGCCGCTTCGGCACCGGTGCGTCGGCGGCACGCCGGAACGTGAGACGCAGTCCGTCGCGTTCGACCGTCGCCTGGGCGAGTTTTCCGTTCAGCACCGGCGGCGGAAATACGGTGTACTGATCGAGCACGAGCGTGTCGCCGCGCAGTTCCGCGCCGCGGCGCTGCAGCGGCGTCAGCGACGCGAGTTCGATGCCGAGCGAGCGCAGCAGCTTCGCCTGCGGAATGCCGAGCACCGAGACCTGCGACGGCTTGAACGCGAGGTGCCGATCGTCGAGCACCGACAGCGAGCCCTTCATGTCGGTCGGCAGCCACACGCCGGGCACGTGATTCCAGAGCTTGATGCCGCCCTGGACGCGCAGGTCCTGGCCATCCGCGCTCAGTTGCAGGTCGTTCAGCGAGCGCGGCGAATAGTCGAGCAGATAGTTGTTGAAGAGCGCCGACATCGCCTTCCACGATTCGACGACCGTTCCGCCGAGAATGCGGATGTCGTACTGGTTCGGATCGTCGAGGTCGACCGGCTCGCCCGGCCGTTTCGCGATGAGCTGCACGTCGAGATCCTCGACATGGAAGCCGATGTCGCCGGACAGGTTGAAGTCGACGTTGTGCAGATGGATCGTCGGGTTGCGGTTCGACACGTGCCGTTCGTTGAACGGCGTGGTCGACGAGCGTCGCATCGCGACTTTCTGCATGCTGGGCTGCGCCGCGGTGGCCGCGAGCGCAAACGCTTCCCAGTGCTGGCGCAAGTCGCGCAACGCGTTCTGCTGCGCGGCGAGGAAGCTGTCGTTCAGGCGTGCGGCCGCATTGCCCAGCGGCGCGCCGCTCGCGGGGCCCGCATACGACGGCATCCGGATCGCCATCGCACCGCTTTCGTCGAAATTGAAATAGCCGGCCGACACCTGGTCGCGATAGTGGTACAGGTCGAACACGAAATTCTGGTCGCGCTTCGTCGGATCGACGGGGCTGATCAGGATGTCGGCATTCATCGGCATCGAGCGCATGAATTTCACGTCGCCGCCGCGAATGTACATCGCCTGTTGCGGCGCGTTGGCGGGCAGCGCGAAGCCGGCGTGCGAGCCGTCGTCGAGCGTCAGGTCGAGTCCGGCCGGCGTCACGCGCAGCGCGGTGATCCGGATCTTCAGCCGCGGCGGCGGCATCAGCTTGTCGACCGACATCACGAGGTCGTCGCCGACGAGCCGCGCGATCGGTGTCTCGACCTTCAGTAGGTCGGCCATCTTCACGTTGGCCGCGCGCATCACCGGCTGCGCATTGATGCCCGATACGCGCACGCCGCTCGGGTGGAACACGAGCTGACTGCCGTCGCGGATCGCCAGCGTGCCGGTCAGCGAGAACGGCACCCAGCCGTCGCGCTGCATCTCGCCTTGCAGATGGATCACGCCGTCGCCGGCCGATACGGCGAGCTTGCGCAGCGGTGCGTTGCGGTAACCGAAGATGTAGGTGTCGAAGAGGGCGGTCAGCTTCGTGTTGTCGAGCGTGACCGTGCCTTCGTGCACGTCGATCTCGAAGCTCGTCGGATCATCGAACACGATCGGCGCGCCGGCCTGCGTCGGCACGAGTGTCGCGGACAGCTGGTGGATGAAGAAGCCGAGGTTGTTGACGATGCGGAAATCGACATCGCGCAGAAACGTCATCGCACCGTTCTGGCCCGAGTCGCGCAGCGTGAACGGGCGCGGCTGCGTGAGGCGGATCGACGCGAGCGACGGCACGGTGCGGGCGATCTGCTGTTCATGAGCGAGACGTTCGGCCTTGGCGCGCTCGATTTTCGTCGAGGCGACCGACGCGTTGCCGTCACGCTGCGCGGCTGGTTCCGCGCAGCCGGCGCAGAGCAGCGCGAGCGCCAGCGCGCCGCAGCCGAGTGCACGGGAGGTGCCGCGTGAAACCGAGGCTGCCGCGCGTCGCTGGGCAGCCATCCAGTCGAAAATTGCCAAAGGCGTGCGATGGCCGCGCCGGACCGCATTCCGCATCGTCTGTCTCCAAGTCTTGTCGTGATCGACGGGGGGCGCGCGGCCGATGCGCGGCGCGGACGTCGATGCGGTGCAGTGTGGCATAGCGCGGTAGAGCGGCGTCACCAAACAACGGGAGTCCGGGCAAGGCCGGGCGGCGCACGACAGGACAATGGATTCCCGGTGGCAGGGCGGCAAGATCAAACGGTCGTTTGGTTTTGCTGCGGGGGCGGTCGGCGCGCTGAGCCGATCGTCAAACCGGCGCCGGCATGGGCCGACGCGGGTTTTCGTGCCGGGTGAGAGCCGCGTTCGATTCGGGACGCAGGCGGCGGCGCGGCGGCGGATGCGGTATCGCTGCCGTCGCCGGCACGGCCGATCAGACCAGCATGCGCTGCCGGATCGCATTCTGCGTCGGCTGGTCCAGTTGCAGGCCGTTATCGATGTACGACGCCATCGAGCCGTACGACGTGACGACTTGATCGAATGCCGCCTGCAAATAGGCGTCCTGCGCGCTCTGCAGCGCGGCCATCATGTCCGCCGCATCCTGGCCGCCGCTCTTGCGCGCCTGCGCGACATAGGCGGCGATTTCCGACGCGCTGTAGACGTTGGTCAGCAAATAGTCGGCGAGAATCGTCTGCCGGGGGACGCCGAGGATCGTGTGCAGAATGGCCGTCGCCCAGCCGGTGCGATCCTTGCCGGCGGTGCAGTGGAAGACCAGGTTGCCGCCGGACGCGGCAAAGCCGGCGAATAGCGTGCGGTAACTCGTCCGCGCCGTTTCCGACGTCACGAACGCCCGATACATGCGCTGCATGAAGGCCTCGGCCGTCGCGCCACTGGTCGGAAGCGGACCGAGCCCAGCGGCACCAAGCACGTTGAGGTTCTGCCAGGTGGCGCCGGCCAATGGCACATCCGGCTGCGCCTGGATCTCGGAAGTCGTGCGCAGGTCGCACACCTGCGTGATGCCGAGCGTATCGATCGTTGCGAGGTCGGCAGCGGACAACGCGAGCGCGGAAGACCGGTAGATCACGCCTTTTTTCATCGCTGCGCCGCTCGCGGTGGCATAGCCTGTTCCGTCGGGTCCCGCGGTGTCACGAAAGTTCGCTGCCGACCCGAGCCTGGGCGTCGTGACGGGGGCGACCCCGATCGAGTCGCCGCCGCACGCGGACAGAAGCGACGTGCTTCCCAGCGCGATGCCGAGCGTGCCGGCACCCAGCTGGAGAAAGTGTCGACGGGAAATTTCGTTTTTCTGATTCATTCACTGGCCTTTTTCGGAGACGGTGACAGGAAGTCGCGACCGCGGTTGCGACCGAAACCGCTGCCGGCATGCCGCACGGCGCGACAAAGCGCGGCGGTGCCGTTTCGGTCGGCATGCAGCCGGACGATGCGCCGTGCGCGTCGATTTCGCGTCAATCTCGCGCCGGGTAAGCGCACGGTAGCGATCCGCGGCGAAACGGCCATCGTCCTTTTCGATTAGGACGCGACGTGGATTGCCGGTGCGATTCACGCAACTTGTCGTGGGTGCCACGGCCGAGGCGCGGTAAGATCGGCATCAGTGGCTGGATGGATCAGCATGGTGGCCGACACGGGGGAGGCGTCATGGATCTGAAGGAGCTCGACGTATTGGGAGCGGATGTAGGCGATCACTGGTACTACGCGTCGAAGGCGCGCGCGATCCGTCGGCTTCTGGGCCCGTCGGACGCGAGCCGGATCCTCGACGTCGGTGCGGGCTCGGGGTTCTTTTCCAAGCATTTGCTCGAGCGCACGCAGGCGACCGAAGCGTGGTGTGTCGATACGAGCTACCCCGACGATACCGACGGGGAGGCGGCCGGCAAGCCCGTCCATTTTCGGCGCGCCGTCGATCGATTCGATGCCGATCTCGTGTTGCTGATGGATGTCCTCGAGCACGTCGATGACGATGTCGGGCTGCTTGCGCGATATGTGGCGGGTGCGCCGAAGGGCAGCCGGTTCCTGATCACGGTTCCCGCGTTTCAGTTCCTCTGGAGCGCGCATGACGATTTTCTCGAGCACAAGCGCAGGTACACGCTCGACGGTCTTGAAGACGTCGCGCGTCGTGCGGGGCTCGAGGTCGAGCACGGCGCCTACTACTTCGGCCTCACGTTTCCGCTCGCGGCGGCATTGCGGCTGAGCGAGCGGGCGCGTCGGCAACCGCGCGAACCGGCGTCGCAATTGCGCCGGCACCATCCGGTCGTCAATGGTTTGCTCAAGCTGATCTGCCGGGCCGAGTTGCCGATGTTCCGGTTCAATCGGATGGCGGGCCTCACGGTCATCTGTGTCGCGCGCAAGCGGTGAGCATCGGGCGGATCGCATGGCCGGCGTATGGGCGTGGCACGATGCGCGTTGCCGCCCGCGTCGAGGCCGTCACGTGGAGTCACGCCATCTCGAAAAAATTTCGCAGGAACATTCACAAAATGCATGCGACCCGTTCTAAACCGGACAACTGTCTGTTATAATTTTTTTCTTTCGGGGCGTAGCGCAGCCTGGTAGCGTACCTGCATGGGGTGCAGGTGGTCGGAGGTTCAAATCCTCTCGCCCCGACCAGATCTAAACCCGCACAGCGTAAGGCTGTGCGGGTTTTTTACTTCGTGCTCAATTTTTGTGCAAATTGGAGACCGTATTAGAGAATCTCTAATATCGGGGCGCGATTTATGCAGATTTGAGCGTCGGCAGGTGAAGGACGACGTTCGATCGCGGCACCTCGCGCGACTTGATGTAGGTCTCGGTCGTTGAAGTGTCGGTATGTGCGCCGGCGACCCGCAGCTCCTCGATCGCATAGCCTGCGCGCTTGGCATCGGTCATCGCCTTCGCGCGGATGTCCTTGATCGTATAGGGTTTGCCCTTAATCGATGCGTCGAACTTCTCGACGCGTTCGATCGCACCGTCCCACGCGTCGCGGCATGCCTGGTCCGTCTTCGGATTTCCCTTTTTGTCCCGGATCACATACTTCTGGCCGAACGCGGGATCGAGCAGCTTCGCGCGCGCGAGCACCGCGTCGATGTCAGGCGTGAGAGGCCAATCGACAGCTTCGCCGCTCGAGTCTTCGGTCTTCGTCGGGATGAAGTGGATCACGCCGGCTTCGCGGTCAATCTGGTCCCAGCGCAGTAGCCGGATTTCGGTCGACCGCTGGCAGGTCAGGTAACACAGGTCGACAAAGCACTGCATCATGGCGCCGGTCGGGACCGTGCCGATGATCGTTTTCTCGTTCGGCTTCCCCTCGTTCTTCTTGTACCGATAGGTCATCATGGCGGCGCGGATCGCGAGGAAGTGCCGATCAGGGATGTAGACGTCCCGGTCCTTCGGCTTCTTCACCTTGACCTCGCGGCAGGGGTTCACCTGCATCAGCTTCTTCTTCCGGATCACCCAGCTGAAAAATCGCGTGAGCCATGCCTTCATGGCGCGCTGCATCGGCAGCTTGTCACCCCATTTCAGGTTCAAAAAATCCTCTACCGCGCCCGCGTCGATCCGCTCGACATTCCAATCACGTAGGGCCGAGATCACCGCGTCGCCGCGCCGAATCCACTCGTCGCGATAGGTCTCAGCGTACTGCTTCTTGTGCGTGTCGACGTACTCGCCGACGAGCCGCGGAATATTGCCGACACCGGTGGTCGGCTCGAACTTCCGCTTCTCCTCGGCGAGCCGCTCGTGCATGCGGATGTCTCCATCGTCGACGCGGCACAGGCGTTTCCACTTCCCATCGGGGCGCACCCAGTAGAACGAGCCGTCTCGCATGTAGACGCGACTCGGCAGCCCGTCTGGCCGTTTTCGGCGGCGTGCATTCATGGATTGCTGTCCTAGTAGATCCGTGGCCGTTCGAACACGGCTTCGGCGCGAGCTTCTGCCGTGCGCAGACCGAGCTTCGCTTCGGCGAGGAGCCGGAACGTTTCCCAGGTGAGCGCGATGCTGCCGTCGTCGCGCCGCGGTACGTCGACGTCGAACTGAGCCTTGAACCATGCCGCCTGAGCGCTGTAGCGCTTCTTGCCGCTCGCCTGTTCGAGGTCGGCGGCCGTCATCAGACCGGTGCTCATCGTTCGATCCTCCGAAATTCCAGAGCCCACACCCAAGGGTTTGCTTCCCAACCATAGCCGCGGGCAGCATTGATACCGTCCCAGAGCGTCAGGAACGAGCCGATCGGGTTGCCTGACGCCATCCCATCCTCGGAATAGTCTCGCCACATTCCTTGCAGATCGGGGTCGTCGGTTTCGAATACCTCGATGCCTTCTGAGATCGCATCAGCCTCGCTGATGCTTTGCAGGCGCTCGACGCGCACGCCGGTGATCTCGAGCGTGATGCGCGATGCCGCGCGCGGCATGTGGATCGACGGCCGCCACACCCTGTACTTCCCCTCAGGCGATTTCTCGCCATCCGGCCCGTGTGGATCGTCGATATAGTCGGCGCGATAGTGCACAAGGCAGTCGGCGTCGTACGGGCCGAGCGGGTGGTTGCTGTGTTGCCAGGCTTCGCGCACCCACAGGCGATCGCTGATCTTGCCGTATGGGCTGGGCGTCCAGTACCAGTCACCAGCCATCGGGTGCTTCTCCGGCAATACGGGCCAGCGCCTCAGCGTCTTAAGGGGTTTCCCCGCCTGCTGCTCCTCGGACCAGTAAAACGATCCGACCGGGCGTGGCTTGCCGTCTTGCATCAACGAATGACCCTCCGAGGCGAATGTGGCCCAGGCCGGCGGCTGCTCGCCGCGCACGGTCACGACGCGGCGGGTTTGCGTCTTCCGGCCTTCGAGGATGGCGCGCACCATCGCGCCGCTGAAAAGAATGGGGCGTTCTTTCATCGCGCGGCCTCCGAATAGCGTTTCAGGAAGATGCTTTCCTGGTAACTGACGCCTCGCCGGTCGCAGATCCGCATGACCGAGATCAGGAACGAGTCGACATTGTTGCCGGCGAGCGAAAGCGCGCGCAGGAGGTCCATCTCAATACCGCGTTCGACCGGAAGTTCGAACGTAGATCCCCGTTTCCCGCGTTCGAACTCGACGGTTGCTACCATCGACATGCCTCTGGTCCTGAGCTTGTGTGCAAGCTCGAGTAGGGCAGGGGCGATCTCATCGTCGTAGAATTTTTCGTTTTCGCTCATGAATTCGCCTCGGCTGTTTCGACGAGGTTGGACGCAACCCATTGGCGCATACGAGTCCAGCGCTCTTCGGGCGTCTCGAAAACCGATTTCCCGAGAGCGTGATCCCAGCGGTAGCCGTTCTCGTCATTCTCGAAAACGACTTCGGCGGCGAGAGCGGGAGCGATGTTAAAGGCCGTGGCGACTGCTTCCCTGTCTTCGGGATCGATGCTCTTCAGATCGAGGCCTCGCACGTTGCCGAGCACGCCAAGCGTGCAGAAATCGCCATCCGCATCCTGCAGCTCTGCTGTAATCAACCGCTTTTCCGGCATCGCATCGAGCGCGGCAGCCAGATCGCGGAGCAGGGATTGCCCGCGTTTTCCGCGAATCGCATTGCGCACCGCCATGCGCCACAGTTCGACGTTCTCGCAATCGTCGCTATATCCACTTCTGCTCATGACTGGGACTCCGTGAGGTTGTCGGCCGGTACTTCAGCTGCGCGAGCTGCGTGGCGGTCTGCGATGAACTTCTTCAGCCACTCGACTGCGTCGTCGGGCGAGCCGAGTGAGCCAGTGACCTTGCGGCGCTTATTCATCGCGCCGCATTGCTCGAACGTGATCGGGACTGCGCCGGCGGCGATGGCGGCAGCGCGCTTGCTGATCGCGATGTCGAAGTGCTCGTCGCGCGTGCCGCGGTGCTGGATCCATTTCGGATTGACGTCGATCGCGCGGACCATGGCGAGCAGCTCATCGGATGTATCTGCGATGAGGTGCGACATCTTGTAGACGCGGCCGCTCGCCGTCTTGAATTCGCCGATCGGGTGGCGATACATGTCGTCGACGTAGACGGTCATTGCATCACCTTGGGCGCATGGATGGTGATGTCGCGCTGCTCGACGCCATCGATTCTGATTTCCTTGTTCACGTCGTGACCTTCTCGGCGCACCAGCTCGAGCGTCAGGCCGACGAAAACGCCGGTGACGAATGCAAGGACATCGGTGACGGGCGCGTCGTCCAACGCGCGGTCGATGGCTTCGCCGAGAGCTTCAATTGCGGTGCGGCTCATGATTGCTCTCCAGCGCGATCGAGACGTTCGATCTCCGCGAGGATCATTCCGCCAGCCTTGATCAGGTTGCGGCGTTTCGTCGTCGGCTTCCACCATTTCCGAGACCATCCGGCTGGCCACAGCTTGTTGAATAACCCGAACATGTCAAACACGAACAGTTCGGCCAACAGGTAGCATGCGGCCGCGAAAGCCAATTCTCCGTCGTCGTGCTCATCGTCATGCTCGGGAGTCCAGCCTTCCTGTTCTACCTGCCGACGGCGCTCGGCAATGACGTCCCGTACGGCTTGGGTGTCGTGCGCCACCCACGCAGGCGGTTTTCCGAGCGGAGGCTTCCACTGCTCGGCGCCATCCACATATGTGTAACCCCTGGCTTCGAGGGTGCGCACCGCAGCGTTTCGTGCGCGCAGCGCTGCCTCGCGTGCTTCATCGCGCGCCTTGCGCATCTTGAAGAAGCCGCACGGTTCGACAGTGCCATTCTCGACGTTTCGATCGTCCCCGCAATCGTTGAGGCAATCGCAATTAGGTTTCGTGCTCATTGGGGTTCTCCTGCGCGGGCGGCGGCACGGTCGAGCCTCTCGATCTCGGCGAGGATCAGCGCGCCCGCCTTGACGAGATTGCGGCGCGCGCCCGCATCCTTCCACCATTCGTTATCCCACGGCCAGAACGTCGGCGGCTGCGGGCATGGCCCAACCATCGCACCAGCTTCGTGCATTCCTGCGCGTTGCGCGTAAGACGCGGCAGCACTAGCCATTTCGCCACCGTTGTGCTCGTCGTCATGTTCAGGCGTCCATCCTTCGTCCTCGACTTGCCGACGACGCTCCGCGAGAACATCGCGCGTAGCGTCCGTCACCTCGGCGCGCGGCTCCGGGTGCTGGGTGGCGAGGACTTCTCGCTCGATGGCTCGGGCAAAGTCCCGTAGACGCACCTGTCGGTCATATCCTAGATTGAGCAATGCGAGTTCCTCGATGCGCTCGTTTGTCAGCGTCTTATTCATTCTTGGCACCTTCGAGAAGGGCGCGGAGAACCTTGGAATAGCCGGCATACGGCGTATCGGGGAGCACGGACTGGTCGAACCACTTGACTGCGAATTCGATCGCTTCCCGCTCTCCATCCGTCAGCCCCTGCCGAGTGGCGACCTGCGCGGGCGGGGCGGTGTAGACCTCGTATGACCCGTCCGACAGCGAACCGTAGTAGTCGAAATCGGTGTTCACAAGCCCCCTAAAACGCGAGACAGTCAGGCAGCCGACCGTCTCTTGCCCCGCTGCCGCTGCAGGTTCGTCGTCTACCGTCTGATGCATCGCGGCTTCCAATTCGTGATACTTGTCGCACCACTCTTTCGCGCATTGCTTCCAGATTTCGATCTGACCGCGCTCGCCCGACAGCATCGTTTGAAGCTGCTCGACGACCGCTGCGGGCTGCGATGCTGCCGCGCGGGCCGCTTCCCAGCCCATTCGAGCATCGCGCGCGTCGCCAATCAATGCGCGCCGTTGCGGCGACAAGGACGAAAGCCATTCTTCGAACGTCGCCACCGCCCGCTCGTCTGCCGGCGCTGCCGCTGCATCTGCGGAGGGAGGCTGCGGGGCAAACGGGTGAAGCCCGACGTGCCAAACGACGATCCCGCCGATCTCGAACGAGCAACTCCACGTATCGGCGGCCCACTGGTCGTCATCGTCGAGATCTTGTGCATACATGGCGCGCAAGTCTCCCGTCGCATCCGATGCTGATCCGTAGATCATGCCGAGAACAGCGTCGAGCAAGTCGTCGCGACGCGTGACGATCTTTGCCTCGGGAATATCGCTTTCGCCGTGGCCGATGACGATGAAGCATTCGCCCGCCACCGCTCCCGCCACATCAGTGCGAGGGGTGCGGGCGGCATATTCTCGAGCGACCTGCTTTCGGCCGTCCTCAACACCGCGCAAGTACTCGCTGCGCAATTCTTCTTGGCGAGCATCTTCAGGAGTTGCCACGCGCACATGAGCACGTGGCGCATCGTGTGCGTATCCGCTACCCCCGCAAACATCGCAGGTGTAGCTTTCGCAAAGTGCGTCACCGAGCTGACCGTGACCTTGACATTGCGAGCAGGTGCTCATGCCTTTTCTCCTGCATCGACCAGCAGCCGCGCAAGATCATTGATAGCGCCGACCGTCAGCGTGATCCCATGTTCGCCTTGCCAGTCGAACACTGCCGCGCGCGCACGCACCATAGCCGCCCGCTCATCCGCCCCATTGCCCGTGCCTTCGAGCGGGGCGGCTTGCGTCTGCTGAGACAGAAACAGCTTCACCCCTTCGCTCACCTTCAGGTCCGGGTGTGCGGCGGCGAATTCTTCCGTGTATCCGATCGCGTTCAGCACAGCTACCAGCGTGTCCATAGCATCTTTCGCGTCGGCCGGCGCTGCTTCGTGCTGCTCGACAGCAATCAATGCCTCAATTTCACGCGCCCATACCTTGTGGATATGCGCGCCCTTGTATTCGTCGGCGGCCGGATTGTAAGTGCGCAACTCATGCACAATGCGGCGTAACTCGGTCAGCGCATCAGCCACGTCATCCAGCGTCATGCCGAGTGCCTCACGCCGGCTCTTGAGCAGTTCTCCGAGTTTCATATCAGTCGGCCCTCCAGCACGAACCATCCGTCTTCATCTTGCATGCTTCGTTCGTGGCGCATCCGCAATCCGACGCTTCGTCGGCCACTGATGACGATTCTGGCTGCACTGCCAAATATCTACGCTCACTACCAACTGCGCCGCAAATTTCGCATTGGTCCTGATCGGACCCGATCGATTTCCAACTTGGGTGCTGGCACCTGGAAGGACATTGCTCGTTAATCCGCCCTTCGTCATCCATACGCATCGCATCGCTTATCGCCATAGCATCATCACTCGGCGCTGCTTCGTGCTGCTCGACAGGGGATGCGCCTGCCGGTGGCGGCGGCAGCGTCAGGACCGTGCCGACCGGGAAATACTCGTGCGGCAGCATGTCCGCGAATTCTGGATTGCACGCCAGGATGTGCCGCCACTCCATTTCGTTGCCGCACTGGCGCAGGGCGATGCCCATGACGGATTCGCCCGGCTGCGTGGTGTGCGTGCGCGGCTGCTCGACAGGGCGCGCGGCATCCTTGGCGAAACCGCAGAACTTGCAAACGGTTTCTCCATTCATTCCGTACGGTCCATAGAGGCAGTCCGCATCTACCAGAAGCGGGCATCGGGTCAGCGCATCAGCGCGGCTATTGTCGGTGGTGGTCATGGTGGTCCTCAGGTCGTCAGGCGTTCTGAAAGGTCAGCACAACGCAGCCAAATGGCGGACTGCTATTGAACTTGCCATCTTCATTTCCAGGCACGCCGAAGTTGAATCGGCGACGCAGGAATTCGGCCTTTATGGGTGATCCCGGCTTGTCCCTGAATGGCTCTACATGGTCTTGCCACCATGCCTGCTCGGTCCGGTTAGCCGGTAAAAGCATGACGATCACGGGGCAGCCTGCGGCGAATTCTCCGTGTGCTTTTGCGACCCATGAACCGAGATTGCTGTACGGCGGATTGCACCAGACTCGGTGGGGCGCCCAAGGCTGCTTCAACCCGTCGCTCTCCAGATCGAAGAACGCCGGCTTCTTCGCGTTGCTGGCATTTGCCGCAGCGTCCAATGTGAACCCGTGCAAGGCGTCGTATCGTTCGAACAGCCAGTCAGGCGTGATGCGCTCGTCAACGGTGTCGCGCGCTCCACGCTTCGCGACCTGTTGCGGGTGGTTCGTGATCTTGAAACCTACAAGGCTCATCGTCATCCTCAATCAGTAGTACAGCCTCAATGGCGGGTGCTCGATTAGGCCGAGCGATAGGTTTTCGTCAGATCGCCGTCAACGGCTTTGCCAAGTGACCTGAGAAGGTTCGCCAGTCGCGCGCGATCCTCGTGACTGGCAGTTGCCTGACGCAGCAGCCCGAAATAGGAATTCGCAACTTGCATCATGTCGCCGGGCGAAGTGTCGGCAACGCGGCGCAGTGCTTCGTTGCGTGTGCGCTTCCGCGTCTCCCGGCGCCATGGTTTGATGACCTGGCCGACGAAGTCGACGCCGCGGTCGATTGGCTGCAGGATCGTCTTGCGCGGGTTGATCCGCGCGCCGAGACGCGCCGGCAGGAATACCGTCACATCCGAGAGGATCTCGTTCAGGCGCGCCGTCGATTCGTGCAGGAACATGAAATCGTCGACGTATCGAATGTAGTGCCGGGCGCGTAGCTGATGCTTGGCGCGCTGGTCGAGCACGTCGAGATAGACGTTCGCGAAAAACTGACTCGACAAGTTCCCGATCGGCAATCCGAGATGCGGCGCCTGTTCGAGCAACCTCTTATGGGGCGGAACGAGATCCATCATGACCGGATCGCCGTGGTACACGTAGTCGGCCCGTGGATCGTGCATCAGCACGGTTTCGGTCAGCGATCGCCAGAATGGCTCGGAGATCTTCGCGAAAAGCAGGTGGAGCAGAATTCGCTTGTCGATGCTGACGAAGAAGTTGGCGAGGTCGCACTTCAGGTAAAACGCGCGCCGCGACCAGTTCTGCGTGATCGAGCGCACCTTCGATTCCAGGCGCTCGGCAGCGTATAGCGTGCCGCGGCCCTTGATGCAGGCGCAAGAATCGGCGATGAACGACCGTTCGAAGCGCGGCCCGATCCGGTTGTAGAGCAGGTGGTGCACGATACGATCGCGAAAAGCTGCCGCCCATACTTCGCGCGGCTTCGGTCGCGTGATGACGAAGCACTTCGAGCGGCCTGGCGTGTAACTGCCATCGGCCAACTCGTCGTATAGGCGGCGCAGGTTGCGCTCGAGCCGCATCTCGAACGCAAGCGCCGCATTGCTGTTTCGCTTCGTTCGCCGGCAGTCGAGATATGCCTCGACGAGATCGACGAACGAAATTGGCCCTCGATCTGCGGACGGCGCGGGCGCGGAACTCGTAGTGCTGGTGGTTGTTGTTCTGGTTGCCATTGTTGAAGTTCTGATACCACGCCCAGCCGGAATATCGTGCTATCTACGTCGCCCGACCGATTTCTCGGGTGGGAAACTGCGCTGGACCTTTCCGCACGCCGGCGGCCGGTTTCCTCATTGCGCATGGCGGTGGCCTTATGAGCCAGCGGCACGACCAGATTGAAATATCGCTCAGTCGCGAAAGCCTTGACCTTCGCGAAGCGGGCGATTGGATGCGGACTTCTTCCATGCGGTGGCCTGCTTGCCGATGCTGGTCGTCAATTCGACTGCGCGCGCATATGCGCCCTTGTCGACCTTGCGCTTGTTGAAGCCGAGTCGAAGCAGAAGATTGATTACCTGCAGACGCTCGATGAGCGCCGTCAGATGCGGAGACTTATCGGCGGCGACGTTGGCGCGATAGACGAGCACGATAATTTCGATGCACTCGTCATTGATCTTCTCGCCGACTGACCGCTTGAAGTTCCGCTGCATGTTCGTGACCACATCGGTCACGACATCCAGAAGATCCTCCGCCGCTCGGTAAATCGGCAGTTGGGTATGCAGGGCCACGGTGGATTAGAAAATCAAATTACTGAAGGAATGAATCTGCGGACGGCGCGGGCGCGGAACTCGTAGTGCTGGCGGCTGCCGCACTGGTCGCCATCGAGGAAGTGCTGATACCACGCCCAGCCGGGTTCCGATTCATGCGCCTCTGCAGACCAATAAGCGCGCTCCTCGAACTCGCCTTTCAGGGTGGCGAACAGCAACGATTGCTCGCGGCGCGTCGGCAGTTCGCCGCCACGCTCTGCCGCCCATTCCTTGGCGTCCGACCAGGGGATGTCATCTGCGTCGCCGGGCAGCAGAATCAGGTAATGGCTCAGCGTGCCATCCTCATTGAGGACTTGACCTGCGAAACGCTCGCCGGCCTCGAGCGGGATCGTGAGAGCTTCGATGCGGTAATTCGTCGCTTGCCCTTGCTTCTTGATTGCTTCGATCATCGCGCCGATGCGCGCATGATCCGCTTCGATCTGTTCGAGCGTGATCGTCATTGCTTTCTCCGTTGAAAATGGATGAAGGGTTAAATCGACAATCTGCGGACGGCGCGGGCGCGGAACTCGTAGTGCTGGTGGGTGAGGCTCTGGAAGCCAGTGCCGAAGTACTGATACCACGCCCAGCCGGCGTATTCCGGATCGTCGTCAGGCGTGTTCGACCAGTACGCAGTCGGCTTGAACTGATCGCTAAGCTTCTCGTACGCGATTACGAGCTCGGCGCGGGTCGGAAGGTCGCCCCCGATGCTCTTAGCCCACTCCATCTGTTCCTGCCACGAGGCGAGATCGTTGTCGCCCGGCAGGAGGATCGTGTGCGTGACGTCACCGTTCTTGTCGACGAAGCCGCCGAGGTAGATCTCGCCTTCAGCGAGCGGGGGAAGCTGGATCTGCATGGGATCTCCATGAAAAAGGAGCGGGCGCCACAAAGGACGCCCGCAAAGTGCTACTGCCAATCAGTAAGTCGAAAGGGAAGGCGCCGTTACGCGCGCCGTACGACCGGAGTGCGCTCCAGACGCTCGGAATGCTCCTGAAGCAGCGCCTGAAGGGAGAGGAACACGATGAGGGCGGCGAGGGCGCCCAGCCAGATTTTCAGAAGGACCACGGCAGCACCCCCGCACGAAAAGCAACGCAGAGAAACCAGACACACCCAACGCTCACGCCGCACAAGAGGGACATCGCGCATGCTTTGACGATGCCGCCGTGAATCTGGTGGCATGAGGCGAGTAAGTCGTTGTCGCGCGGGACGCGCGTCACAAGCGATCGCCTGTTTTCGTGAAATACAGGCTGCAGGCTGTTAGAGGCACCCCGCATCACAAATTCTCCCCGCACATCCGATAGTAGGTGGGCGGATCGGGCTTCCGTTCGATGGTCAGATAGCCGGCTTTGACGAGCGCCGCTTCCATCACAATCCGCGTCGCGGACTTGATCGCATCCGCCGGGATCGTGTTGAGCGCGAGTTGCAGCGCATCGGCCATATCCACGGCCGTGCTAGCCAGGCGGCAGTCGTCCGCGCTGATAAACCGAGCGGCGCCGGCACCGTCGATCGTGAGCAGGGAAAGCGTCGGCGCATGCGCCGAAACGAGGCATTCCGGGTATTGCGCGTGTTGGAGCCAAGGCCCCGGAGTGTGCTTGATCTGGTTCATGTGGTCTCTCGATGTGGTTTGCCGCGGATCAGGCGCCCTCGAGCGCGTTCGCGACGCCGGCCGCGATCAGGTTTAGGGCGATTCGGCGAAGCTCCGGCGAGTGCGGATTCTCTCGGCGCAGTTCGATCAGGTCGCGCGCTGCTTGGCTCATGATGTACCCCTGGGTGATTGGCCGCCGTAGCGGGCGCAGTTGTTATGCGATGTGATCGGCTATCCAGTGCTGGGCCGTGTCGCGGTAGCTGCAATGGGTAACGCGCTTTCCTGCGAAGTAGATCGCGAAGGCCTTTTCCCAGCCTTCCGGTTCTTCCTGCTTGATCGTGTACATCTCGTTCCCCTTCGTGGTTGCGTGGTCAGTGGCGCTGCCGGCGCGTCGGCACTTTCCTGAGATCGAGGACGACGACGAGCAGAAGTGCAGCGGAAAAAACTCCCAGGCCGAAGCCAATCAGGAATGTGCTCACAGATTCGTACTCCGAAATTAATTGGTGTCTGAACTGCGTCGAGCCGCCTGACTGCGCTCAAGGAATGGCACTGTGCGAGGCAATGCCATTCGATCAGAACAGTCGAACTCTCAAGGGCGCGCACTCGGGGTGCTGCGTGCGCTGCTGCTCGGTGGATGAATGCGGAGGATCCGCGTCCGAATGCGCGCTCTTGAGAGCATTGTTTTACGTCCCTGTCCGGCAACACCTGGCCGGGCCAGCTCCGGAGCAGGGACGGTGCGACGGGTTACCACGCCACTCATCGCTGGGCGCCGCAATGCGGTAGCAGCTCATCAGGCCGCCATTTCTCGCGCTTTTACATTCAGCCGCACGAGGCCAAGGGCTGGGTGCTGAGCACCTATTCATCTGCCGCCAGGGTTAGAGAGCGATCCGCCGGGGCGGTGGCGCAGCGATCTGTGCTGCGTTGGAATGAATAATAGCGGCGCTATTTGTAAATTGCAATAGCGGAGCTAGTCGAGCGCGTGGAAATTTGTAACATCAGGATGACCGGCCTGATGTGCATGTTGGATTTGGCGGTATTACCCATCACGGAACGCAGGTATGGGCCGGCGCTGCTATTCTGGTGCTCGTTGCGACCACAAGAGATGAGGGAGGAGGGGCGGTGATAAGCGATAGATGGGCAATTCGAGGCGCGGTCGGCGTGCTCGCATTCCTCGGCTACCTAGCATGGAAGTTTGCGTCCGAGCCTATGTCAGCCGCCGATGTGACGATTATCGATCCAGCAAAAGCGGTGACCGACCGCGTGCATAGCCAACGCGTTTCGGCAGCATATGTCGCATACAGAAGGATCGCCGCCTCCATGCGAGATCCCGATAGCTTCCATCTCGAATCGGCTGTTTTGGTCGGTGAGGGAGCCGTGTGTTACCAGTTTCGCGCGCGAAACGGTTACGGTGGCATGAATCGGGGCTACGCCGTCCTGAACTCGCCTGGCGGGATGCTGACTACCAATGAAATGTCGACGTTCCGAAGTGCATGGCGCGCGTCGTGCAATGGGAAAGCCGGAGAGGACATTTTGCGTCAACTTGTCGTTTTGGACGGCCTAAATCCGGACCTTCGTAGAAATTAGTTGCGGCCGAGAAGCCAAAGCCTGTTGAAAGCCCCCAATTCTGGCGCTACACTACTGTACATGCATACAGGTATTTGGCGCTGACGAAGACGAGGGCAGCGGATGAAACAAGAAGCGATGAAGCGCCTGCGCTGCAGGCCCGGGGACTTGGCGATTGTGACGAGCTGTCGTGTGCCGGAACGGCTTGGATTGTTGGTGCGCGTGATAGAGCGCAGCTCCGACGCCGCATATGACTGGCTCGTCGAGCTATCTGGGAGCGGAATTGAGGCGCCCGGAGTAACCACAGGCATCGTAATGAATAGAACTCGTGCTGTGCTTCGGGATGGCAGCCTTACCCCGATCGGCGCGGATCCTCATCCATATCAAACGGCTCTTCCGAATTCGGAAGCATACGAAGCATCAACCTGAAGGTCGTTTCAGGTTCACCGGCCTGGTCGGCCCTGTAAACAGCCTCGACGACTTTGGCTGCCGGCTCGCTAAGTTCCTGCTGGATGCTGTTGACGACCCGTGAATATGCCCGCTCTATATCTAGAGCGAGCCTCGGGCTGAACGACGGGATCTTGACCCCCAGACCGATCGAAAAAGCGGTCGCTGCGGCGATATTTAGGGGGCGTCGGCCATTTAGGTATTGCCAAACCATTCCCTGCGTGCCGATCCCATATCGAGCGCCAAACTCCCCTTGCGACAGGTCGCTCCTCTCTTCGAAGAGCTTGGCCAATGCTGCCGCCTCCTCGGCCTGCCAGGGAGGAACTTCCTTCTCGTCGGGTTTGCGGTTATCTGACATGGCTGAAGTGTAGCAATGCTATTACTCGCCTCAACTAGCCCTGCTATTGACAAGATGTAATAGCGTAGCTAGTATCGGTGCATGGATCTCTCAACTTATCTCTCGTCGCGGAAGATCACCCAAGCCGCATTCGCCCAGCAACTGGGCGTAAGCCAAGGACTGATCTATCAGTGGCTCACTGGCCGGCGGCCGATTGCCATTGACAAGTGCGTGGTTATTGAGCGCATCACGGCGGGAGAAGTCAGCCGTCGAGAGCTCCGGCCGAACGACTGGCAACTGATCTGGCCGGAGTTGTCCGATCTGTCGGGACGTGTAGACGCCTCCGACGACGTGCAGCCTCCGGGTGGCGTTCCGGATCGAAAGGAGGGAGCGTGAAGATCACTCTTTCGAAATGGGTCTGCAATTTCTGCAATCGAACCGAGGACGATGTTGCTCATATCGTCACGGGACCGTCGAACGTGGCGATCTGCGATGAGTGCGTGGCGATTTGTGCCGAGGTCATTGCCAAACCCCGCAACCCATCCGATGTTCAGCCTCCGGCCGGAACGTCGGATCGAAAGGAGGGGGAGTGATATGCAGCCACCACCCGAGTTGGTTGGTGTTTGTGCGTCGTACTCGAGGGCATTGGAGCTTTCGATGCTCTCCATTCTCACGATGCTTGGCCAGGATCTGACGAGAACGCAGCAGGCACGACTTCGGCGGCTACGCCGCGTTGCAAAGCGACGGCTAGAAGTCGCTCGAGTGGCGGATGCCCATACGCTTGTTCCGGGGCCGTCGCCTGGCAGACGAGGACTTTGAGTACGTCCCAGTGATACTCGCGCAGATGTCGAACGAATGACGTGACAGCAGTTGATGGGTTCGACGAGAACGTAAGGCCGTGTGCAACCCCTGTTTCTAGCAGGCGTGCTTGCGGATTGGTCGGAAGCGGTTTGATTCTGACCTGAAGCACGAACAGATGCTGTTTCGTGAATTGATCTTGTGTAGCGACGGTCATGCGAGCCCCGTTGTGTGGTGGTTGAAGAGGTCAGAGGCTTCAATTCTCGCATGGCGGTGGTTCGCATCTAGTTGGTTGGGTGATGCAAAAAATTTTGCGCCTCACCCGAGTCGTAATTCCAGTGGTAACCCGGTTGTTTTTTCCTATGGAGTCTGAATGCTCTTACAGCCTCACCACCAGCCTGCAAGCGGCGCCCGTGCGGAGCAGGCTGAGTTTGTGCCGCAAGAATCGATCGCGGAATGTCGTTCCTTCCGTGATGCCGTGCGCCTCGCGTGGAAGCAGCGAGTCGAGCGCGGCATGACGCAAAGAACGCTGGCTGAGCGCCTGGAGGTTCCTGCATCGCACCTTTCGAACATGCTCAACCGCGACCCGGTTGATCGACACGGGAAGGCGCGGCAGGACTTGCCTGCGAGGCTGATCGCGGACTTTGAACGGGTCGTCGGCAACCGCGCTGTGTCGCAGTATCTCGCGCGCATGGCGATGCTGACGTTGATGGAGGAAGTGATTCAGCAGAGGGCCACTATGAAATGACCGAGGAACAGGCGCTTCGGATTGGCCGGAAGGCCGTAGAGGATGCCCGGCGACGGGTGGGGAATGACCGAAACGCACTGCTACAGGAGTTGGAGAAAGGCACAAAGAAAAACGTGGAGACGATGCAGGCGTTTGCGATAGCTGGACGTCTGTTTCTTCTGGCAAGTCAGGCAACGAAGCAGTAAGGCACGCCGGCTCCGGCCGGCGTACTGAATTCGATCACAAGCGTTCGCGCGCGAGCTCTTCTGATCCGATTTAGTAGTCCTACGCGGTAGAGACCGCAAGGAGATGCCAGTGGACGATTTTTTCAGCGCCCGCACCGGGCACCGCGTCAGCGAGACGCAGCAAGACAGCTTCCATTCCATCCCGCTGGCCGAACTCACGGCCAAGCAGAAGATGGTGATGGACTGCTTCGATTCGCCCATGGTCCTGCTCACCCGCGAGGACATCTCGGCGCGGACGAATCTCAAACTTTCAAGCGTGTGCGGCCGCGCACGTGAACTACTCGACGCTGGCCGCCTGGCGAAGCGTGGCTCGCGGAAGCGCACTGCCACGGGCAAGTCACAAGAATTGCTCGGCCTGCCGGTGGCGTGACATGGCGCGATTCCATTGCCGATGCCGGCACTGTGAGGCGCGCCGGGTTCTGAAGAAGCCCCCCCAGAGTACGCCCGGCAGCCGCAGTGCAACGTCTGCGGTCGACGCGATTTCCGAATCGATTCATGGATGCAGAAGCGCAACACGCGACTCATGGCGTGCACCTGCGCCGGCTACTGGTTCTGGCATCGCCGCGGCTCTCTGTACTGCTGGCACCGGGCCGACGGCTCAATCCGATCACCTGGCGATCCCGATTTCGCGGATCGCAATCCGCTGCCTGACGCTGTAGCGGCCTGAATCTCCCTCCTGGAGGAAACGTGGCAAAGAATTCCATCGACGCGTACGGCGCGGCCGGCAAGAGCAACGTCCTGTTCTTCGATCCGGACGCGCTGACGCTCATCACGGACCCGGCACACCCGCTGTTCGATCGGCGCGCGCTCCTGCCTTTCGATGAAGCAATGGTTCGGAATATCCGTCATCGCGGCGTGCTCGAGACGATCCTCGTGCACAAGGATCCGGAAACGGGCGATGTGATCGTCGTCGACGGCCGGCGCCGCGTAATCGCAGCGCGTGAGGCAAACCGTCGCCTGCGCGAAGCTGGGGAGGCGCCGGTGATGGTGCCGGCGCTCCCCAAGCGCGGGAAAAAATCGGAACTCGCCGGGATGATGGTCGCGACGAACGAACATCGCGAGCACGACAGCCCGATCAACCGTGCCGAAAAGATGCAGCGCCTGCGCGATCTCGGGTACGACGACGAGCAGATCGCCGCCGAGTTTCGTATCGAGCCGCCGACGGTCGCGGCATCGCTGCGCCTGCTCGATTGCACGGCTGCCGTGCGCGACGCGCTCGAAGCCGACCAGATCACGGTATCGCATGCGCTGAAGCTGGCGAAGCTGACCCCGGAGCAGCAGCGCGAGAAGGTCGCGGCAGTGATCGCGGCTGCCGACGGCAAGGAAGGCCATGCCAAGGCACGCGCGCAGAAGGCCGCGCTGACGGGCGATGCTGCCCCGCGCATGCGTACGCGCAAGCAGATTGCTGCCGAGCTCGCGCAGGCCACTGGCGAGCGCGCTGACGCGCTGCGTTGGGTGCTCGGCTTGGACGCCGGGGCTCAAGACGGAGCGGCAGTCGATCCGCGCCAATTGTCGATCGACGAGGCAGCATGAGCGTCACCGCTACATTTTGGGTCCGCGCACAACGCGTCGGCAAAGGGTCGCCGAAGGCCGTTCTGATCGCGCTCGCCGACTTCGCCGGTGAGGATTTTCGCGTGTGGGCGAGTATGGACGCGATCGAGCAGTTCATCGAGCAGGACCGCAAGACGATTCTCGCGAACATCAAGCGCCTGAAGGAGCTGGGCTATCTCGAAGATACCGGCGAGCGTACCGGCCGAACCGGTCAGGTAATCGTCTACCAGATGACGAGCCCGGTCGGCGCCCCGAAAGTGCAGATGACCAATCGCGATGGCAAGGTCGTCGAGATCGGGCCGCCCCAATCCAAACAAACCCAAATCCGGAACAGTTCCGAAAACGGAACCGTTAAACACACCCAGAAACGGAATAGTTCCGAAAACGGAACAGTTCCGAATTTGGATGGCAACGGTCCCGTTTTTCCGTCGAAACAGTCCCAAATTTCCGCCGAAACGGTCCCAAATTTGGGACACGGAACTACCAAGGAACTACCAGAGGAACTGAAAGGCAACGACCAACCCGCGCGGCGTGCGCCGCGAGTTGCGTTGCATTCCGAGCTGCGTGAACTCGAACTGCCCGACTGGCTGACGGCAGACGCATGGGTCGATTGGTGCGAACACCGCGAAGCGAAGGCCCGAGACAAGTCGGCGCCGTGGACGCGTCCGGCTGCGAAGGTCTCGATTCGTCGTCTAGCGAAGCTCCGCGAGCTCGGTCACGATCCGGTCGCATGCATCGACGAAGCCGTGCTTCGTGGTTGGACGGGACTGTTCCCGGTGAAGGACGCACAACAGGGCGCCGCAGGCATCCCCTCGGCTCCTGCTGACTGGTGGAAATCGGAGAGCGGCTATCTGGCCCGTGGCGCGCAGCTTGGTGTCGACCGAGCGAAGTTCCAGTACTTCGAGCAGTACAAGGCGAAGGTCTGCAAGCTGGCGGGCCCGGGTGAATGGATGGAAGAGCTGCTCCGCACGGTCAGCCGTGAAAGCGAGGAGCGCTACGAGGCCCTGTACGCCTACTTCAACGACATCCCGCGCGAGCAGGTTGCGCAGACGGAGGCCGCGTGACAAAGCGAACCTCCTGGCCGATGCGGATCGACGCTGGAACCAAGACAGTCGGCACGGCGCGCGTGCGCGACGACTCACGTCCGAAGATGACGGCCGCCCAGAAGGCGATCTTCGACACAACCGGGAACCGGCCGCAGGTCGCTGCCGGCTTCGATGACATCGCTGATGGCGTCGATGCTGGCCGGCCGGTCCCGCTGTCCATGCAGAAGCCGAAGAAGGAATCGAAATACCGGAACCAGGCGTGCGAACACGACGGTATCAAGTTCGACAGCCGCCGCGAGCGCGATCGCTGGATTGAACTGTCGCGCCAGCTCGCGGCCGGCGAGATCTCCGAGCTCGAGCGTCAGGTCGTGTTTGTGCTGGCTGACGCGGTTGTGATCGACGGTCGCAAGAAGCCTGCACTCCGCTACATCGCGGACTTCGTCTACGAGCGTGATGGCAAGACCGTGATCGAGGACGTCAAGGGCATGGTCACTCGGGAATACCGAATCAAGAGGCATCTGATGGCCGTGCGTGGCCTGCAGATCGTCGAGATCAAGTAAGGGGCGAAATCAAATGGCTGAACGGATGATGGGTCACACGGCGCGCCTGATCTGCGAGTCCCTCGCGCAGACGCCGAACATGACGGCAAACCAGGTCGCGGAAAGCCTCGACAAGACATTCGAGGCGATCAAGAACCCGCTGCGCAAGCTAATTGCCGAGGGCTATATCAAGCGCGGTCATCGTCGAAAGGACGGATTCCCCATGTGCCTCACCGGTAAGCCGTTCCCGCCGTCGAGCGCTAACGCGCGACGGCCCGATCCCGCATTCCTGCGGGCGGTCCGTATTGACGAGGGCTTTGGCGCCCTCATTCCCGCCATGCGCGCGATGGTCGAAATCGGGCGAGTCTCGGCATGAATGCCATGACACCGATGGAGCGGCTCATTCAAGAGGGCGTCAATGTCGAGCACGACGGCGTCGAGGTATCGGGGTATTGGCGCGGAAACCATATATGGGTTCGACGCAGCACAGATCTGCGTGACGGCGCTTGGTACATCCAAGTGAGGCATTCGGACGGTGGCTACCTATATGACGGATGGTGGGAAAACTCCGATGCCTCTCCCGCTGATGCCGTCGCCGAAGCTTTCGGTGGCGCTTGCCTCTTGGAGGATGAATGAAGCGGTCTGGTTTCGGCCCGCGCAAAACACCGATGTCGCGCGGATCATGGTCCCGTAAAAGCTCACCGTTACCGCAGCAGGCGCCGCGAAAGGCTGCGATGAAGCGGAGCGCGAAGCGGCCGACGGTCGCCGAAGGCTCGAAGTATCTCGCGGTATGCCGCGGCGAGCCCTGCTATTTGCGCGTGCCGGGCGTCTGCCGGCTCAATCCGCTCGATGACACCGTCGTGCCGTGCCATTCGAACCAGGCGCGGCACGGGAAGGCTGGCGCGATGAAGGCGAAAAACGAATTCACAGTTCCCGGGTGCGGCGCGTGTCACGCATGGCTCGACCAGAACCGACTCGGCACGCCCAAGCAGGTGAAGTTCGACGTGTGGGATCGAGCATTCGAAGAGTGGGAGCCGGCGCGGGCTCGAAAGATGGGGTTGATGGAGGAAGTGTGCGACTAGTCGTGAAGATGTCCCTGCCGGCCGTGCGCCACTGGCGCCACTACCGTGCGAACTGGGTGACGTTTGAATGCCGTGCTGTTCGACTGCGCGGCCCGGTTCGCCGGGGAACTCCCGCGAAGCCGGCGCCGGCATGGATCTATGCCGACGTCATCGTGCCGGAACAGTACCGCGACCAGGCCGCACCGCATGCATGGAATCCGGATGGGACATATCCCGTTGAAGTGCCAGTGAATTGGAATTCGAAGACTCTGGCGCCGTTCATTGCGAGCGGCGATCTCGAATGGAACGTAGGAGGTGACGAGTGAGCGAGGTTGCATGCATCGAACTGTCATCGGTGCCCGAGCCGCTGCGCGCGATCGCGGCGAGCCGCGTTGATGATGCTGGCGGCCGGCTGATTGCGTTCACGGGTTGCCCGGTGGTCGGACGCGAAGCGGACAACGGAGAAATCGAATTTTCGTTTCCCCGGGGCGTTGAGCTGCGTGAGTCGCTCATCGACTGGATGCTGTATTGGGGCATCCCTTTCCGGGTGATGCCGTGATGAGCGCGCTCCAACGACCGAAGGGCGGCCCGCTGGCGAACCTTGCCGGACGCTGGGCGAATGATCCGACATTCCTTGACTGGATGCGCGTGAGCGGTCAGCCGGCCAACACGCCGGTCGATGCCGCTGATTTCATTCGGGCTCGATGCTGCATAGAGAGCCGCGCGCAGCTCGACCATGATTCGCGCGCGAGAGCCAGATTCGATCAGTACGTTCGCGGGCCCTATGCCAAGTACCGAGCCGCGCAGAAACTCGATGAAAATCAAAATTGACGACAGGAAGACCATGACGCCCGATCAGAGCCAACAAATCGAAGAACGCCTGCTGACCTGGTACCGCTGGCAGATCCGCCAGTCGCATGCGGAGACCCTGTCGCACTTCTA
Organism: Burkholderia sp. B21-005; assembly: GCF_020843965.1. Lineage (NCBI taxonomy): Bacteria > Pseudomonadati > Pseudomonadota > Betaproteobacteria > Burkholderiales > Burkholderiaceae > Burkholderia > Burkholderia sp. B21-005. Next base: position 1,533,816 of record NZ_CP086301.1, read on the forward strand.
CCGACCGGAGGACCGGACCTGCCGCGGCTATGTGACGCCGACGACCGACGAAGAAGACGACGAGAACGCCTATCAATGGGCCGATGATCGGCAGTCGGAGCAGGTGCAGCTCTGCGTCGATTTGCTGGCGGTCGAGCAACGCGCGGCGATCTCCGTGAGCATGCGCAACAAGGAATGCGGCCGTGATGTCTGGAGCAGCGTTCGGGCCGGCGATCAGCACGCCACGTATCAGGCAGCGAAGGCGGCGTTGCTGCCGATGTTCCTTATCAAGGGGCTGGTGAAGGTCGGGGAGGTTGCATGAAGATCTATGTCGCTGGCCCGATGACGGGACACCCTCACCTGAATTTCCCGGCATTCCACGCGGAAGCGGCTCGTCTCCGCGCCCTCGGATATGAAGTCGTCAATCCGGCAGAACTGAATGCCGATTCGTCGGCAGGCTGGCTGGAGTGCATGCGCATCGACATTAAGCATTTGGTCGACTGCGATGCGATCGCCATGCTGGAGGGTTGGCAGACGTCTCGCGGCGCACAGCTCGAGTACACAATCGCGCTGACGCTGGGTCACGTCGTGTTTCGTGCGGTCGACATCGTCGACGGGGTGGCGGCATGAAACTCTGCATCAACTGCCAATACTACGACCGGAATATGCGGCCGCCGGCGCCGAAGGATGGGCGCGCGCCGGTCGTGATTCATCAGCCCGGCATGGCGCTTTGCTTGCATCCGAGCACGATGGACCGAACGAGCCTCATTTCCGGGGAGCCGGTCCGATACACCGATCGAGCTGGTGTGGGGAATCAGCGGTACACCACACATCTGTTCGCTGTAATTTTCGACCGATGCGGGCCGCGGGGACGTCATTTCGTCCCGGTCGATGTATCCAAACCTAGCGAGGCAAAAACATGAAGACGACCATTCTCGCTGACGGCACGCTCAGTATTACGCCAGAGTCAGATCTCGAAGCCTATGCACTGAACCAGTGGGGGAGAGCGAACTTGGACTACTCGCGCGTCCCGCCGACCTGCGAGCCGCTGCCGAAGATGATCCTCGAATTGAATGAATACGCTGAGCGTCTAGGACTATTCGTCGCTGCGCCCGGCATCCGCAAGTAACGATCAGGGCTGACGATCTTAAGGGCCCGGCGGTGCGAGGCGGCGCAGTAAGCAAAAAAGTTTAAGAAAATGCTTGCCGAAGTAAGCAAAAATGTTTAAAGTATCTCCATGGTCACAACACGGAGGGACGGTGAAACAGAGTGAGTTCAAGAAGTGGTTAGCCGACCAAGGGGCGATCTTCAAAGAAGGAGCGAAACACACGAAGGTCTACCTCAACGGCGAGCAAACCGCACTTCCCAGACACCCGGGGCACGAAATCGGGGAAGGTCTCAGGAAGAAGATTTTGAAGCAGCTCAAACTGAAGTAGGAGGGAGGCCCCGAAAGGGGCTTTCCGCGCACCGTCCGCCAAGCACAATGGAGAATCACTATGTTGCGTTATCCAGCCCTGATCGAGCCTGACGAGGATGGGTTTATGGTGTCGTTCCGCGACATCCCCGAGGCGCTCACGGGCGGCAAGACCGTCGAGGAAGCGCGAGAGATGGCCGCCGACGCTCTGTTGACGTCGATGGACTTCTATTTTGAGGATCGACGCCCTGTTCCCGCGCCGTCAAAGGCAAAAAAGGGAGAGGAGTTGATCTCGCTGCCGGCGAGCGTTTCAGCAAAGGTGTTGCTGTTGAATGCGATGTTGGAGCAGGGTGTCACGCCATCAGAGCTCGCACGTCGCTTGGGAACACGGCCGCAGGACGTCAATCGGATTATGGATCTCGGGCATACGACGAAGATCGACACGATCGCCGCGGCATTTGAGGCGATCGGGCGGCATCTCGAGTTGTCGGTCACCGCATAAAGGAACAATGCAATGAAGGTATCTGACCTGACTGGCGTATTGCTTGATTACTGGGTGGCTAGGGCTGAAGGTATCGAAGCGGAACGTCTTTCTGTCCGCTTTGCGCCGGAGGTCGTCGAGGACGCGTGCATCCGCGACGATATTTTCAAATTCAATCCGTCTGAGAGTTGGATGCTGGGAGGCCCAATCATTGGGCGTGAACGAATTGGTTTCTTCCAAACCTTTCACGACAGGCATCCGTATTTTTCGGAGGGTACGCGCTGGACGGCATGTCTGAACGCGACATCTTATGAAGGCGACATGGTGGACGGAGACGCGAGCAGTCGGGGGCCCACTCAACTGGTCGCCGCTATGCGCGCATACGTCGCATCCAAATTTGGAAACGAGGTGCCGGATGAAGGTTGCTGACTTGAGCGGCGCGCAGCTCGACTACTGGGTCGCTCGCGCGGAGCGCAATCTCGCCCATGGTTCGACATCTCCTGAAAACGCTGTCGTCGAACACTACGGGTATGGTGGTGAGGTTGAGTTTCGTTCTTCACTCAGCAACTGGTCGCCATCGACTGACTGGGAGGATGGCGGACCCGTCATCGATCACACTCCGTTCGGGATATTCGAAAGGGTCGATGGCGGCTGGGCGGCAGGCATCTATAGGCCGCAGGCTGGGATGAGAGACCTGTGCATCGCCTATCAAACCGGCGACACGCTTCTGATCGCTGCCATGCGTGCCTATGTCGCTTCGAAGTTTGGCGATGAAGTGCCGGAGTAGCGCCGGCACTTCCCGGGATGGCATTATCCTCGTGCGCCTCTTAGGCGCGGGCGAGCGTGTTCTTCAGCCATTCAGAAGCAGTGTCGCTGAAACTTCCAGTCCAAGCAGCTTCGTTTTGTACTCGAATGACTAGAAGTCTGTCGTCACTGTGAATGTGCTGCTTTAGATTGTCTCGAATCTGGCTGCATGACTGAGTGGACTCAATCAGCCAAGTAGAGTCGAGGTTTCCCCAGTAGGTTTTGTAAGCCTTGATCGCTGAGATCAGGTTTTCATAGCTTTGGAACTGCTTTCGGGTCAGGTCGTACCCAATGAAATAAACGGCCACGTTGGTCTCCGCGGAATGTGAGGAATGTGCGGCGGATCACGCTTGCACTGCCGTGTTTCCGCAGCAAAATGATTGTAGGGTTTGCGCTACCAAAAAAAAGGGTTGTAAACCCGAAAAAACCGGCGTATAGTTCGTTCCCGGGAAGATGCGTCCTGAGAAAGCCCGCTGATCGAGAGGTCAGCGGGCTTTTTGCATTGGCGTTTCGTCTCTGTTGGGTCTCCTCCTGTCGAGTGATCGACTTTTCGCCCGGTTTGCCGGGCGTTTTTATTTCTGGTGCTGAAATGGCGCGTTCCCCGAAGAAGGCAGAGGCGAGCGCCCCGCATTTCAGCATCGACGACCTGCTGGCAGAATCGGTGCTCGTGCGTTCCCCGCTCTGGCTGAACGGAAGGCGCAAGGTGGCAGCGATCATCGCCGACGCGACCGTCGATCCTGCGCTCTTACCGGAAAATGCAATCGCGCTCGTGAGCCTCACTGCATTCCCGCCTGGCGCGCCGTCCCGAATGATGGTCGATGTTCCGCTGTACGACGGTCCGCAAAGCGATGATGTGCTTCCTGCGGCGTGGCTGAAGCGATGAGGCTCATGTGTTCAAGATCAGTGTTGCAGACGACATCGCGAAGATTCGGAAGTCGCTGACTGATCTGGAAAAGCGGCAATTGCCGTTTGCGACGGCCAATGCGCTGACAGCGCTTGCGAAGAACGCGCAAGCCGCCGAGAAAGAGGCGATGCCGGAAGTATTCGACAGGCCTACCCCTTTTACCGTTAATTCGGTCGCGGTGCGAGGTGCGCGCAAGAGCAACCTCGAAGCGCGCGTGTTCATCAAGGACATTGCCGCAGCGTATCTAGAGCCATTCGAGTTTGGCGGAAACCATAAACTGCTTGGCTCCGGACGGACATGGCTGAACCCGAAAGACAAGACGCAGCTTAACCAGTACGGCAACTTCAGTAAGACAGCTCTCAAGCGGTTGCAGGCCCGTCCCGACATCTTCATCGGCAATATCAAGACATCATCGGGCGAGACGATTGGTGGCGTCTGGCGCCGTCCGCCCTCTGCCCGTGTGACGAAGGTGAAGGGCAAGCGTGGATCGGTCGTCCAAGGCAGCCCACGAGGGCATCTCAAACTGCTCGTTCGATTCGGCGATGCACGCCCAGTGAAGCAGCATCTCGAGTTCGGTGAGAGGGCTTTCGAGGTCGTGAACGACACGTTCGAGCGGGAGTTCGAGGTGGCGATGAATCAGGCAATTGCCACCGCGAAGCTGTGAAATGTTGCGAAATCGCAACGAAAATCAACGAATGTTGCAAAAAAGCGACGAATCTGGCCGGGTCGGGGCGCGAGCGGGTCCTTCCGCCGCCCTTCCGAACACGCGGGCACTGCGCACTGCGATTTTCGACCAGCGCTGAGTTTTGAAATTTGGGTAACAGGTAACAGATCGCGCGATGAATCAGAGCGAGTTCGCGGCACTCCACGGCGTCAGCCGGAAGACGGTCACGAAGTGGAAGGAGCGCGGCTGGCTTGTGTTTGAGGGCGATGTCGTCAATGTTGAAGCCTCGAACAAACTGCTCAAGCGCTACCGCCGTGACGGAGTTCCGGATGTTACCCAGGGTGTTACCCAAACGGCGAAAGGTAACAAACGCAAATCTGTTACCCAGGCAGCTAAGGAGGTAACACTCGACGCCGGCGAAAGCGCTGCCGACGCTGTAAATCGAATTCTTGCTGGCAATGTTGCCTTGCTGAATTTCGACGAAGCGCGCTGCCTGAAAGAGAACTATCTCGGGCTGATGGCTCAGCTCGAGTACGAACGCAAGTCCGGGTCGCTCGTCGAGCTGGATACCGCAACAGCAATCCTCTTTGAGGAGTTCCGGGCGCAGCGCGATGCGTGGCTTAACTGGCCGACAAGGGTAGGTCCGATCTTGGCAGCCGAACTAGGCGTCGAGGCCGACCGAGTTGTCGAGACCCTAACCGCGCATGTCCACAAGCAAATTGCCCAACTCGGCGAGCCGGAAGCCAATTTCTCCGAGCGAGAAGGCTAATCGGCTTCGCGCGTCGGTGCGCCGTGCATGGACGCCGCCACCGCGTATCAGCGTCCCGGCATGGGCGGATAGATACCGCAAGCTCGCGAAAGAAGCGGGGAGCACGTCGGGTAACTGGGAGACGTCGACGGTTGAGGTGGCGCGCGGTCCGATGCTCGCCGTTACCGAGCCTGGTGTGCACATCGTCACGACGATGGTGAGTACGCAGTTGCTCAAGACGGCCCTCCTGGAGAACGTGTTTGGGTATTTCGCGCACCTGGATCCGTGCCCGATTCTGCTGCTGCAGCCGAAAGAGGATGCGGCAGAACAGTTCAGCAAGGAACGGATTAGCCCGCTGATCCGTGTGACGCCCGTGCTGCGTGAGCTCGTAGGGACGAGCAAGACGCGAAACGCGGACGAGACGCTTCTATTCAAGGCATTCCCTGGCGGTTTTCTGGCGCTAGCGGGTGCCGGTAGCCCCGACAACCTTGCGCGTCGACCAGTGCGCGTCATCCTCGCGGACGAGGTCGACAAGTACCCAGTGACGCGCGAAGGCGAGCCGATCGCCCTCGCCGAAGAGCGGACGGCGACATTCGGCGTGAACTGGTTGTCGATTCGTGCATGCTCACCGACGGTCGAGGACGAGAGCCGGATCGAGGCTAGCTATAAGGAATCGGATCAACGTCGTGCGTCGATCGCATGTCCGCACTGCGGGCATCGGATGTTCCCTGACTTCTTCAAGCACGTCGAATGGGACAAGCGTCGCGATGAGAGCGGAAACGTTGTTGAACACTTTCCGAAAACGGCTCGCATCTCGTGCGAATTATGCGGTCAGATCTGGTCAGAAGGTGACCGGCTGCGCGCGCTTCAAACCGCACGCTGGCATCAGACGCGGCCGTTCGAATGCTGCGGATCGCGGCACGTTCCGCTAGACGCTTACGAGCGAGCATGGCGCGGGCCGGAAGACTCGCGCGAGGCGACTTCGGATGCGGCCATCGCCGAAGTATGGGACTGGTGGGAAAGCGATCGCCACGCGGTGTATCGCGCCAAGTGTCCGGACTGCGGCGAATGGAAGGTCGATAACGAGCACGCCGGATTCCAGGCGAGCAAGCTCTATAGCCCATGGCAGAAGGATAGACCGTCTGACATTGCGGCGAAGTGGCTGAAGGCCGAAGGCGACGAAGAAAAAAAGCAGACCTGGTGGAACACGCAGGCAGGCATGCCATATCGCCCGAACTCAGGCAAGGTGTTGCGCCTCGAGGCGCTCGTCGCGCGTGGCGAACGCTGGGCGGCAGAAGTGCCCGACGGCGTCGCGGTGATCACGATCGGTGTCGATACGCAGGACTATCGGTTCGAAGTCGAAGTTGTCGGTTGGGGCCGCAACGAAGAGAGCTGGTCGATTGCCTACGAGGTGATCGAGGGTGACATGGAAACGCCCGAGCCGTGGGAGCGCCTCGACGCACTGCTGAATCGCATCTGGCATCGCGCGGATGGGCGGCCGTTCGAAGCGATGGCCGTGTGCATCGACTCTGGCGGCCATCACACGCAAAAGGTGTACGACTTCTCGAAGGCTCGCCTAGGCCGCAAGGTCTGGGCGATCAAGGGTGAGTCGGCAGTCAGCGGAAAACGCAATCCGATCTGGCCGATCAAGAAGCCGACGCGGAAGACAAAGGCGTCTTTCCGGCCGGTGATTCTAGGTGTGAATGCGGCGAAGGACACCATCCGAAACCGTCTGCACGTCGAAGAGGCTGGGCCGGGCTACATGCACTTCCCGAACGACCGAGACATTGGCTACTTCGAGCAGCTCACGTCGGAGCGATCCGTCGTGAAGGTATCGGGCGGCCAGAAATACCGCGTCTGGGAGCTGCCGTCGGGGCGAGCGAACGAGGCGCTTGACTGCCGTGTGTATGCCTACGCAGCACTGTGCGGTCTGACGCATCTGGGATTGAAGCTGAATCGCCGTGCAGATCTGGTTGCGCAGCCGCTGGATTACGACGCTTCGCAGCAGGCGTGGGTGCCGCAGCAAACGCCCGAACAGCCGGTCGCGCAGGTCACGCCGGCGGCATCACAGTCGGTCGAAGTTAAACCCGTCAGGAAGAGGCTGACGAATCGCCTCGCTTAGGAACGAAATGGCTATCACGGATGGGATGAGCACTGCCGATATGCAGTCGCGGTTGGCTGCGCTTCAGGCGGCCTACTTCGATCTGTCGTCAGGCGCGAAGATCGTGACGGCCACGTACAACCAGGGCGACGGGACGAAGTCGGTCACGTATCAGCAGGGCGACATAACACAGATCCGCAAAGCAATCGAGATGCTACAAAAGGCTCTCGGAATCATCTGTCATTATCCACGCGCACGCAGGGTTCTTTTCTGATGTCACTCATCGTCGATTCCACCGGCAAGCCGTTCGCGGACCTGCCGGCAGGAGGGCGTGCGCGTGCAGATTCTGGATGGGGCGGCCCGGGTATCACCCAGCCGCCTTACTCGAGCCTCTTTCCGTACGAGGCCTCGAACATCCAGACGCCAGAGATGGGTCAATGGTTTCCGTACATCCGTTCGCCGGATTCGGAGATCAACCAGTTTCGCGACCGCATGGTCGCGCGTTCGCGCGATCTCGCGCGCAACGACGGCTGGGCAAGCGGCGGCATCACACGGATTCTGGATAACACCGTCGGCGCGCATCTGCGGCTATCGGCAAACCCTGACTATCGCTCGCTCGCTATGCGCGCGAGCGGGTTCGATGCAACGTGGGCCGACGAGTTCCGGCGCGCGGTTGAAGCGCTCTGGCGCAGCTATTCAGAGGACATCGGCCATTTCAACGATGTCTCCCGTCAGTTGACGATGTCGCAGCAGCTGCGCCTCGCACTCCGCCACAAGCTGATTGATGGCGAAAGCTTGTTCATCAGCTACTGGATGCCGGAGCGCGTTGGCGTAGGTGGCGCACGATATGCCACGAGTTTCCTTCTGGTGGATCCCGATCGCCTGTCGAACCCGTACCAGATTGTCGATACGAAGTATCTGCGTGGCGGCGTAGAGATCGATGACTATGGCGTCCCGATCGCTTACCACATCCGCAAGGCGCACCAGAACGACTGGTATAACGCCGTCGAGTCGATGGAATGGGAGAGGGTTGTCCGAGAGGATGACGACGGCTTCCGTCGCGTGATTCATGATTTCGAGCGCGACCGTGCCGGGCAGAACCGCGGCATTGGCGTGTTCACCCCCGTGCTTGCGCACGCGAAGATGCTTGCGCGGTATTACGGCGTTGAACTGCAGGCTGCGACCGTCGCGACGATCTTCAGCACGTATGTGACAAGCCCGTTCGATCCGAAGATGATCGAATCGGCGATGGACAGCGACGGCGAAGAGCTCGGGTTCTATCAGGATCTTCGCGCAGACTGGGCGAAAGAACGCCCAGCGATGCTCAACAGCGTTCGTATCCCGACGCTGGCACCAGGTGAAGACATCAAGCAGGTCAACGCCGCGCATCCGCACAGCGGCTTCGGCGAGTTCGCTCACGAGATGCTTCGCTCGATAGCGGCCGCTCTTGGCGTGTCTGCCGAGCAGATCACGCAGGACTGGAGTCGCACGAACTATTCCAGCGCGCGAGCTGCAATGCTTGAAAGTTGGAAGACGCTATCCAGGCGAAGCGCAGACTTCAAGGTCGGGACCGCGTCGCCGATTTACGCCTGCTGGCTTCGAGAAGCGATGGAAAGCGGGCATCTCGACGACGTCCTGCCGCGCAACGCGCCAGACTATATCGAAGCGTCGACAGAGTATTCGCGCTGCGACTGGCTCGGAGTCGGACGTGGATACGTCGATGTCACCAAGGAAGCGGCCGGTGCCGTGATGCGGATGGATGGCGGACTCTCGACGCTTCGCGATGAAGCGAAGGAGCAGGGCCGCGATTGGGAAGAAGTGCTGCACCAGCGCGCGCTCGAAGTGAAGATGTTCAAGGAACTCGGTCTCAATCCTCCCGAGTGGGCGGGCGAGGTCGCCGTAGCCGAGGCCGGAAGGCCGGAGCCGACCCCGCAACCGCAATAGTCATCAACGCGTCCTCCGGGGCGCGTTTTCGTTTCAGCCTCAGAAGAATGGAAAGAGAAACGAAGATTTACGTGCTTCGTGATCCGCGCACGAATGCAGTTCGATATGTTGGCAAGACAGTGCAAAGTCTCGCGCGAAGATTGAACGCTCATATTCTTCGAAGCGCGGCAAAGAGAACGCACCGAGACTGTTGGATTTCTGGACTCACGGCGGCCGGCCTGCGGCCGATTATCGAATGCATCGCCACTGCTGGCGCGGATTGGATAGAGCGCGAGCAGTTCTGGATCGCCCACTATCGCGCCACGGGCTGCGACCTGACGAATCAGACTGACGGCGGGGAAGGAACTCCAGGAATCGAGTTCTCGGAATCGTTCCGCCGCCAGCTGTCGGAGCGCCAAACCGCGAGGATGACGCCTGAATACCGCAAGCGTCTCAGCGAGAAGGTGAAGGACGGTTGGACGCCTGAGCGGCGAGCGGCGTGGGCTAAGAAGATGTCAGAGCGTCAAACGCCAGAAGAACGTGCGCGCCGGTCGAAACTGGCAAATTCGCCGGAGATGCTTGCGCTTAATCGCGCTAAACAGATTGAGGTATGGACACCTGAGCGCCGTGCTGCGCGTTCTGCGCAAGTGCGGGCACAGATGACGCCGGAAAGAATCGAGGCACATGCAGAGAAGCTGCGTAAGACCACATCTTCTCCCGAGTGGAAAGCGAAGCACTCAATTTCGCAACGTGCGAAATGGACCCCTGAAATGAGGGCTGCGCAGGCAGAACGCACGAAGGCTCAATTCGCGGCGAAGCGAGCCGCTTTGGAGAGTGGCCCGAAATGAAAAGTTATCCGTTTGCAGCAGCTCGTGTTTTTGACGTGCCGCTGGCGATTCATCCCACTAAGGGACAGGTGATTGCGAAGGTGCTTGCTAGTCGATTCGGCATCTCTGAGGTGGCGTTCGCGGGTGAATCGCCACTCGTCGTGAAGCCGATGGCTTACGACGAGTGGGATGACGGGCCGAGCGAGCAATACGAGGAAACTCCATACGATCTGACGCAAGGTGTTGCGGTGATCGACGTGTCCGGAACGCTCGTCCAGAAAAGCAGTAGCCTTCGACCGTACTCCGGGATGCTCGGGTACAACGCAATTCGCCACAACTTTCTCTCCGCGCTTGATGACAAGAAAGTCAAGGCGATTGCACTGTCGATCGACTCTCCTGGTGGGGAAGTTTCTGGAGTTTTCGATCTCGCCGACCTGATCTACGAATCACGCAGCATCAAGCCGACGCTCGCAATACTGAACGAATCGGCATATAGCGCAGCGTATGCGCTTGCAAGCGCTTGCGAGCAGATCACGGTACCCCGCACCGGGGGAACTGGCAGTGTGGGCGTGATCTGCATGCATGTCGATCAAAGCAAGGCGATCGACAAGGCTGGCCTGACGGTCACGATCATCAAATACGGTGATCGCAAGGCCGACGGAAACCAGTTCAACCCTCTTTCGAAAGAGGCGCTCGACCGATACCAGGCCGAAGTCGACGAAATGGGGGAACTCTTCGTTGCAACGGTCGCCCGAAACCGCAATCTATCTGCCGACGTCGTTCGCAAGACGCAGGCAACCACCTTTCTCGGCGCCGCTGGCGTCGAGATCGGCTTCGCTGACGCTGTCATGGCGCCGGACGAAGCGTTCCGATCCCTGCTGAAAGAGCTGGGCTGACATTACCCACCCCGAAAGGATATTTCATGAGTATTCGCACCCTTGCGGCGCGCGGGCTCTCGTTCGCCCATCTCGCCGGTATCAAACCCCGCGGCGCGCGAGCCGAAGACGATCGTCAAGAGGATGACGAGCGCGCTGAAGACGACGATCAAGAAGAGCAGGATCGCGACGACGGCGATTCGACTGGCTCGAAAGGCAAAAAGGGCAAGCGCGCCGAGGACCGCACCGACGATCCCGACGCGGAGGACGAGGACGACGAGATCGAAAACGACTCGGGCAAGGGCAAGAAGGGAAAGCGCGCAGAAGACGACGAATCTGATGAGGGTGATGACGACGCTGACCCGGATGCGGAAGATGACGACGACGAAATGCGGGGCAAGAGTGCCGTCGCACGTGCTCGTCGCCGTGAGCAGGCACGCTGCGCGGCAATCATGGGTTCGAAGCATGCAGCTCGCAATGTCGAGTTGGCAGCAAACCTTGCCTTCAAGACGCGCATGACGCGTCAGGAAGCGCTGTCGATTCTTGGCTCGTCGCCGGGCGCATCGACGGCATCACAGTCGCAGCGCCGTGCGGATCGCAACCCGCAACTCGGTGCAGGCGGCGAGCTGCTCCGCAACCCGCAGCGAGAAGCGTCGGCTGGCTGGGATCGCGCCTTCTCAAAAGCTTCGGGCAAGCGCGCGTAAGCGTATCTCTCACATCCTCATCTAAGGAGCTCTCATGAGCTACGTTTCTCGCTCGCCTCTGTACGAGCAATGGCACCCGGGTGGCTTTCTGGTCTCGCAGCCGCGCGGCCACCGGCACATCGATCGCGGGACTTTCACCGGCGCTGTCAAGGTGCAGCCTGGCACGGTGATGGGTCAGCAGACGGTCGGCACATCGGCTGTTGCCGCTGCGCTCGGCACGAATACGGGCAACGGTACTTTCGGCACGATCACGGTTGGCGCCGCCAAGGCCGGTGCCTATGCCGTCGAGTTTGACGATGCGACGCACTTCGTCGTATCCGACCCGACCGGCAAGGAAGTAGGTCACGGCACGACGGGCGTTGCATTCAACGCGGGCGGCCTCGGCTTCACCATCACTGCCGGCGGGACGGCATTCGTCGCCGGTGACAGCTTCACCGTGACGGTTGCCGCTGGCTCGGGCAAGTGGGTGCCGTGCACGAAGACGGCAACGGACGGATCGCAGATCGCTGCGGGTATCTCGTTCGGGCTCGTCGACGCGACGCTGAACGACACGCCGGGCGCTTTGGTCGTGCGCGACTGCGAAGTGAACATGTCGGAACTCGTGTGGGATGCATCGATGGATGCACCCGCACAGACCGCCGCTCTCGCTGCGCTGCTCGCGTTGAAGATCATCCCGCGCTGATCCGCACAACTCGAAAACGACAGGCCGCCTTCGGGCGGCTTTTTCATTTGAAGGAGCCGTTCAATGGCATCGCTTGACATTTTCAATCAGGATCCTTTCTCGACCGTCTCGCTGACTGCGGCGGTCGACAAGTACCCGTACCAGCCGCAGACGCTGGGAGAGCTGGGCATCTTCGACGACGATCCCATCCGCACGACCGCGCTGGTTGTCGAGCAGCGCCAAGGTCAGCTCGTGGTGATTCCGCTGAGCGAGCGTGGCGAAGAAGGAACGCAGCGCACGACCGAAAAGCGCCAGGCGCGCTACTTCGACGTGCCGCGGCTGCGTCACGCGGACACGATCTACGCGAACGAGCTGCAGAACATCCGCGCGTTCGGCACCGAGTCGGAACTGATGCAGGTGCAGGACGAAGTCGCACGGCGACTCGCTGGGCCGACCGGTCTGCTGAAGAACATCGAGTACACCTGGGAATTCCAGCGTCTGGCGGCGGTGCAAGGCAAGTTCACGGATGCCGACGGCACCGTGAAGTACGACTGGTTTCAGGAGTTCGGCATTACGCCGGCGACCGAAGTCGGGTTCAACCTCGCGGCTGCTACGGCGAACTCGCTGCGCCCGCTCTGCAACCAGATTACTCGTTCGATGGCGCGCAAGGCGCAGGGTGCTTTCACGCCGTCGACGAAGATCTTCGCGCTGTGCGGCGACGCGTTCTACGACGCGTTCGTGAACCATCCGGACGTGATCCGTACGTTCGTGAACTGGAGCGACGCTGTCGAGATCCGCGGTGGCAATTCCGGCGGCGCATTCCAGGCATTCGAATTCGGTGGCATCCGCTGGCTGAACTACCGCGGTTCGGACGACAACACGACGATCAAGATTGCCGACGACAAGGTCAAGTTCTTCCCGGTCGGCGCTCCCGGGATCTTCCGCCGCGCGCTCGCCCCGGGCGAGTCGTTCCAGTGGGTCAACACGCCCGGTAAGCCGGTCTACGTGGTGCCGATCATGGATCGTGACCGCAACGAGTGGTGGAAGATGGAAGTGTCGAGCTATCCGCTCCACATCTGCACCCGCCCTGAAGTCCTGTTCAGCGGCCGATCGGAGGCGTAATGCCCGTCAACTGGGATGCAGTTGTCATCGGTCCGCTGATGGGTGTCTTTAGCGAGCCGGTGGCGTACACGTCGATTATCGGCGCGTCATTCCAGGTCACGGGTGTTTACGACAAGGCGTTCTTCGCCGTCGACGTCGAGACCGGATCGCTGGTCTCGACATCTCAACCGACGCTTGGCGTGCAGCTTTCGCAATTCCCGTCGAGCTACCTACCCCAGCAAGGCGATCACCTTCAGATCGTTGGAACTGGCGAGCAATGGGAAGTGCGAGAGGTTCATTCCGATGGCAAGGGCGGCGCTCGCCTGATGCTTAACGTGCCGGGACAAACCGATGTCTGATCAGACCGCGCGCGCGGAATTCCGCGCGGCGTTGCTTTCCGTGCTTGGCATGGTGAGCGCGCATCTGTATTCGCCCGGTGACTGGAACGTGCCGGCGTCGAAGCTTCCGGCGATCAAGGTCCGGTACGGCGTCGAAGAGAAAAAGTCGCTTGGCAATTCTGGTCAGACGGCCTTCGATACGACGAGCGTCTTCGAGATCCGTGTGGAGGTGTCCGCTGTCTCTGGTCCGGCAGCGCTCCTCGCGCTCGAAGGACTCCAGGCTGACATCGAGGCGGCGATTTTTAAGAGCGTGCCGCTGCGCAACCTCGCGCAGGACTTCCCGTTCATGCGCACACAGACGGATGTGAGCGCTGAGGGTGAGACGCACATCGGCGGAATGCTGATTTCGCTCGGTGTGCAGATGTACGAAACGTTCTACCCCGACGTGACGGCGCAGCTGGCAGAGATCGACCTGACTGCTGATCTGGTCAACGTCGCCGATCCGACTGGCACATACCCGAATCCGCCGTTCCCGGACGCAGTCACGCCCGCGCCTAGAACCGAAGGCCCAGACGGCCGCGCGGAAGGCTTCGTCAAAGCCACATTCCCCTAAAAGGAGCGACGAATGATCGTCAAACCTGCGCCGGGCCTCAAGGTGAGGCACCCGGTCACGAAGCAATTCCTGCCGGACGAAGGTATCGAAGTGCCGGACAACGATATTTTTTGGAACCGCGCTGCGGCCGACGGTGACGTCGTGATCGCTACGGCGGCTCCCGCGCAAGCTCGCGGAGGTGACAAGCAATGACGGTGCCTTTCAAGCAGATCCCGCAGAACGTCCGGACGCCGTTGTTCTTCGCTGAAATCGACAACTCGCGCGCCAATACGGCGGTGACGAACCAACGCGCGCTGCTGATCGGTCCGATGACGACCGGCGCGGCGACGGCGAACATTCCGTTGCTGTCGGCTGGCACCGGTGATGCAAATACGCAGTTCGGTGCGAACTCCGTCTTGGCGTTGATGGCAGCGAAGTATCGCCAGAACGATCAATTCGGCGAGCTCTGGTGTCTGCCTCTCGCAGATGCCGCCGGCGCAGTGGCTGCTACCGGCTCCATCGCGTTCACGGCAGCGCCGACGGCCAACGGCACGATCTCGCTCTATATCGCTGATCAACTGGTCTCCGTGCCGGTGACGCAAGGCATGACGACAGCGCAGATTGCGACGGCTGTCGCGGCGGCGATCAACCTGATCCCGGCGATGCCTGTCACGGCTGTGGCGTCGACGAGCACGGTGAACCTGACGGCCGACAACAAGGGGCTCGTCGGTAACGACATCGACATCCGCTTCAACAAGCAGGGTGCTCCGGGCGGTGAAGTGCTGCCGACCGGCCTGACCGCGGCGATCACCGCGATGGCGTCCGGTGCGACGAACCCGACGCTCACGACGGCGCTCGGCAATTTGCTGGACATGCCGTTCGACTTCATCGCCTGTGCGTTCACCGACACGACGTCGATGGATGCCATCAAGGCGTTCCTCAACGATTCGACGGGGCGATGGAGCTGGCAGCAGCAGGTCTTCGGGCATGCCTTCTATGCCTATCGCGGCACTTGGGCGAGCCTGACGACGTTCGGTACTGCGCGGAACAACCAGCACGAGTCCGTGATGGGGTTCAACGATTCGCCGACGCCGTCGTGGCAATGGGCGGCGGCGGTCGCGGCCGTGACGGCAGTCAGCGTTCGTGCTGACCCGGGCATTCCGATGCAGACCGTGGCGCTCACGGGCGTTTCGGCGCCCCCGCTGCAGTCGCGCTTCAACCTGAGTCAGCGCAATACGCTGCTGTACGACGGCATTTCGACGTTCACGGTTGCGGACGACGGAACGGTCGCGATCGAGAACCTGATCACGACGTACCAGACGAACGCATTCGGGCAGCCGGACAACAGCTATCTCGAGATCGAGACGATGTTCCTGCTCGCATACGTGCTGCGGCGTCTGCGGACGCTCGTGACGTCGAAATACGCGCGCGTGAAGCTGGCGGCCGACGGAACTCGCTTCGCGCCGGGCTCCGCGATCGTGACGCCGAAGATCATCAAGGCGGATCAGATCGCGGAATACCGCCAGATGGAGTACGAGGGCTACGTCCAGGGCAGCGATGCATTCGCTGAGGTAATCATTGTCGAGCAGGATTCGAGCAATCCGAACAGAGTGAATGTCCTGTACCCGGCTACGCTCATCAACCAATTGCGGATCCTCGCGCTGCTCGCGCAGTTCCGTTTGACGACATCGTAAGTTTCAGAAGCCCGACTTGCTACCGGCCCGCCGGGTTTTTGATCGTTAGGGGATAGTCGTGGATGGGGAAGGTATCACCACAAAGATCTGCACTCAATGCGGGCAATCTAAGCCGGCAACCGTCGAGTTTTTCTCCGCGCAAAAGGGCGGGAGATTCGGCCTGCGTGGATGTTGCAGGCCATGCTTCAATAAAAAATATCTGAAATCTCGATACGACAACGATCCCGAATACAGACAGAAACGTCTGGATCGAGAGCGAAAACGGTACGAGAGCAAGCGAGAAGAAATCAAGGCTCGTGTGACCCAATACCGCGTTGAGAATTCAGCCTCTGTGAAGGCTAGGCGAGCACAGCGATATGCTGAGAACTATCGTGTGATTTCTGAAAGGAAGAAAGCGTGGTACGTGCTTCACGGCGATGAGGTGCGTGCCGCGCGCGCCAAATATCGAGAGATGTTTCCGGAGCGTGTCCGTGCTTCAAAATTCGCCCATTATTCCGAAAATAAGGCGGATTACATAGCTAGGAATGCCAGTCGCAGAGCAGAGTTGATCAGGGCCACGCCTCGCTGGGCTGATCCATCGGCTATCGCGCTGTTATATCGTGAGGCTGAAAGGAAGACGAAGAAAACAGGCGTTGATCATCACGTCGACCATATCGTTCCTTTGCGTGGGCGAAAGGTATGCGGGTTGCATGTCGAGAATAATCTTCGTGTTGTGACTGCGACGGAGAACCTCAGCAAGCATAACAAGCTGATTGAGGACCTGCTGGTTGCATAGCCGCAGATTTTAATTTCAGTGGCAATTTGATGTGCCATTTATATTTCTGGAGAGCCATCTATGGCGAACAACACGGGCCTCATTGCCGGTACCGCGTACCTGACCGCCGACGGGGTGAACTATCAGGTCGAAGGCGAGCTGAAGTACGACGTCGGCAGCGTCACGCGCGAGTCGAAATCCGGACAGGACACGGTGCATGGCTTCAGCGAAATGCCGAAGCCGCCGTACATCAGCGCTTCGATTCGCGACTCGGGCGGTTTGAGCCTTGCCGCGTTCAACGCGATGCGCAGTGTCACCCTCGTGCTCGAGCTCGCGAACGGAAAAACGGTGATCGGCCGGAATATGTGGACGACCGAGGCGCAGGAAGTCGATACGACGGAAGCAAAGTTCACGTGCCGCTGGGAAGGTCTCCAGGGCGCCGTTACGGAGCAGTGATCGATGAGTGATACGAAAACCATCGTCCTGCGAAAACCGTTGACGTACGGCAAGGGTGCGGACGAAAAAATCGTCACCGAGATCACGCTCCGCGAGCCGCTGGCCGGCGACTATGAGTCGGCAGAGCGATCGGCTGGCGTGTTCGGTACATCGATCGCACTGGTCGCGATCCTCAGTGGTGTCCCGGTCGACGTGATCGACCAGATGTATGGGAGCCAGATCGACGAGGCGGAAGATTTCATTGCCTCGTTCGGGCACGATGCCGCACGAAATCCGACAGCCAGCCCCGACGAGATCGTTTTGACGCTCTCGCAGCCGGTGCGGCTGACGACGGACGACAGCCCGCTCAACATCGCGTCGCTGACGCTTTGCGAGCCGACGAACCGGCAGAAGCGGAAAGCGGCCGAGGCGGGCGGCCCGTTCGCCGGCGCCGTCGCCATGATCAGCATGATCGGGAAGGTTCCGAAGAGCGCGGTGCGCGGGCTGTGCGCGCGCGATTTCCTCGAGGCAATCGGCTATTTCAACGGTTTTCAGGTTCGGCGGTCACCGGACTCGGACGACTGATCGCCGAAAGAACCTCGATTCCGGAATGGTGGGATGACCGGCTTGCCGAGTTGACGCACATGATGCGGTTCTCGCCTGACGCGGTCGAGGATATGACTGAAACCGAGACGCTTCGCTGGCTCGAGCGGGCACGACGCCTCGGCAAGAGGATTGGGGTGAGTTGATGGATGTCGAAAATGCAGCTAGCGCTGTACGGGCCGCGGCATTTGGTATCTCCAATCTCGCGAACTCGCTTGCGGCTCGATTGGGCGGATCGCCTGGATCGTATTTCGATCAGCTGCGCCCGGCATCGTTTAGGAACATCCCGTTCGTGTCGCTGGGCGGAAGTTCCTCATTCGGTCGACGGCAACAACTGCACGAGTATCCCCAGCGTGATGAGCCGTGGGCCGAGGATCTGGGGCGTGGTACTCGACGTATCCGGATGCTCGGATTCGTCATTGGCGACAACGTCATCGCGCAACGCGACGTCATGATCGCCGCGTGCGAAGCCATCGGCGATGGCGAGCTCGTACACCCGACGCTCGGCCGACGCACCGTGAGCCTGATGGACTTTCGGAGCGTCGAGCATTGGGAGAAGGGTCGGTACTTCGAATTCCAGTTCGATTTTGTCGAGGGCGGCAAGAGGCAATATCCGACTGCGGAAGTTGCAACGCTGGAATCGGTATTGACATCGATTACCGGGCTAAATGTAGCGGCAGCATTCGATTTTGCTCGTACTGCGCTCGGAGAAATTTCACGAGGCGCAGCCGTTCTGGGGAAGATCGCAAACACGACCATCAGATGGTATTCGTTTGCGAACGATCTGGTCGGCGATGCAAGGAACCTGTTCCAGACGCTATTCAGCCTGCCCGGCGATTTCGGTAGATTTTTTGGAAGCGTTTCGGGCGTGTCCTTTGGCCGATCGCCGAGCATACCCGCATTCTCCGATGCATCGATTCAGTCCTTGATAGAAGGTGCGACAGCTGCCAGGGCAAGCGTGGTAACCGCAGGCGCAACCCTGGACGCCGCCGCGCAAAGCTTCAGTGCATCAAGCGTCGACAATTTCACCGCGGCGGTTCAGGGCGTGACGAGCGCTGTGCTCGCGGCCACGAATGATCCGAGTGATTCGATACGCTTGTTGGCCAAGCTCGCTACGTTTTCGCCGGCGAATGACACAACGACGTCGGTGATCGGCATGGCAATGGGCGGCGTCGAGGGTGCTTGTGCAGATCTGTTCCGGCGCACCTCGATCGGAGCGGTCGCGCAAGCGTCTGCCTCCTATCAACCGCGCTCGAGCGACGACGCAGCGCAGATTCGAGATTTCGTTACCGGGTTGATCGATTCGGAGATGGCCATCGCGGGCGACAGCGGTGCCGATCAAACCTATGAGGCGTTGTCGGCGCTCCGTGCAGCGGTCGTCGCCGATCTCAACAGGAGGGGGGCAGCGCTTTCGTCGATCAAGACGTTCGAGGTTGCGCAGCCGATGCCGTCGCTGGCCCTCGCGACGCGAATTTATCGCGATCCAACGCGGGCTGACGAACTCGTTTCCGAGGCGGATCCCGTGCATCCAGCGTTTTTCCCGACCACGTTTAAGGCATTAGCGAACTGAGAACCGAGCCGCGGCTATGGCGAGCAAAATTTCGATCGCGATTACCGCGAATAACCAGGCGTCCGGCCCAATCGGGAAGGTCCAGAACAGTCTGGCAAAGCTCCAGGCGCAAGCGAATAAGGGTGGCCTGAGCAACATCGGGCGCTCAATTTCGCTTGGGTTTTCCTCGAACAGCGGCGCGATTTCAGAGATCGCAAGCTTTGTCGGCAAGGCGGGAATCATCGGTGGCGTGACAGCGCTGACGATGAAAATCGCACAGATGGAGTCGCAATGGGCGTCGTCGGTGCGCTCGATGAACAACCTCGGGATTCGAACGGGGTTGCCGACGACGACCGCCTATGGCGTTCAGTATGCCGGGCGCCTGGCAGGATTGTCGCCCGAGCAGGCGAATTCAGGAATCGAGCAAGTTCGGCAAACGTATAGCGATGCGGTCAACAACCGCAATCCAGAGGCCCTGAAGCGATTCCAGTACGCCGGAATCTCAACAAGCCCCTACCGGATGGAGTCGCTTGAGTCGGTGCTGACGAAGCTCGCGGCCTACTCTGAAGCGCTTCGAAAGCAAGGCAAGTATGGAGGCGCACAGAATTTCCTCAATGCTGCTGGAGCCGGGTCGCTGATTGATTTCCTGAACCGGGGACCAGGACAGGTTGCGGCGGATCTGCAGGCTGCCAAAGCCTACATTCCGACGGAGCAGGATATTCAGCGCGCCCGCGAATATGCGGACGCATCGGCAAAGCTGAGCATCACCTATGAGCGGCTGAAGACGACGGTTCTGAGCGACCTTGAGCCCGCTCTCAATTCGGTCCTCAACGGAATTCAGTTCTTCTTCGATGCGTCGAGCGGCCGCGGGCGTCCGCAGGCGCAGCCGAACGGATCGGATGGTGCCGAACAGCGTATTTGGGACGGGTTCGAGCGATTCGGGAATTCGCTGCGCGGCCGCGGGCCGTACACGATGTCGCAGCTGAACACGAAGACATCCGTCGGTAATGGCGCGCAGCTCGAGCAGGCGCGCTCGATGGTCGAATGGTACGTAAATCATGGTCTTTCGCGCGAACAAGCGATCGGCATGGCCGCGAACGCGAGTCGTGAAAGCCGATTTAACGAGCGAGAAGTCGGTGACAACGGAAAGGCTGTTGGCCTTTTCCAGTGGCATCCGGATCGACAAGCCTTATACGAAAAGGCATTCGGCCGTCCGCTGGAACTCGCCAAACCTGAAGAGCAGATGGGATTCTCGTTGTGGGAGTTGAAAAACAACGAGAGGACTGCCGGCAACGCGCTCATGCAGTCGAACACATCTGAAGGCGCCGCCTCCGTTGTTTCTTCGCTATACGAGCGTCCGAAAAATCCAAATGAAGCGAATTTGCGGGCTGGGATTGCACGCCAACTGGATTCGGAGCTTGGGCCGGCAACCGGTGAGCCGGGAAAGGTCCGCATCGAAATCGTGCACAAGAACCCTCCCGCCGGCACGAGTGCGAACGTGACCTCGTCTCCGAACGTTGAGACGGACATGAAGACCGACCGACAACAAGCGCCGCTTGGCGACCAATACGCATATTCACCGGGCAATTTCTGATGTCGAACGCAGACCGTATCGTCGATGCCATGGGCGCGAAGCCCGCGGCAGACGAAGTCCGCGTGCTGTTGACGCAGGACGGACTTTCGCTCACTGGGTGGAAAAGCGTTCGGATCTCGCGCTCGATCGAATTCGGGACGTCATCGTTCGATCTCACGTGCTCGGCTGACGCGAACACGCTCAAGCTCGTTTCCAAAGAGGGCGCCCCGATCAAGGTTTCGATCGGCGACGACGTCGTCCTGACGGGCTATGTCGAAACGATCGAAACGATCATGACTCCGCGAACGCACGACGTTCGGATTTCCGGTCGCGGGAAGCTGGCCGATCTGATTGATTGTTCCTGTCGGATCGACAAGATCAATGCGAACACGAAGCTGGTAGAGCTTTGCACGGCGATCGCCCAGCCATATTCCGTGAAGGTGATGGTCGCCGACGACGCAACGCAGAAATTGCTCGATCAGATTCCGGTGCTGCCGCGACAGCTCGTCAGCATTACCGAGACGGCGTGGGAAGTCATCGAGCGTTACGCCCGGTATTGCGGCGTTCTCGTCTACGAAGGGGCCGCTGGTGAACTGGTGATCTCGACGGCGGGCACCGAGGAAGGCGATTCAGGCGTTGCTCTCGGCGAGAACATCGAGGCCATCGTTTGCACGAAGACGACGCTCGGCACATTCAGTACGTTCAACGCCGTTTTGAGTGCATACAGCATGGCCGCCGACGACGAGGGTGTCGAGAATCTGCCAGTCGTGACCGTCATCGCGAAAAGCACAACGGGCAGGCTCAGACCGACTTACTTCGTATCGGAGCAGAGCGCGACAGACCGGCAGTTCGTCGAAAAGCGAGTGAACTGGATGGCATCGCGTGCATATGGCCGCTCGCGGCGTGTCCGCACCATGGTCGATAACTGGCGCGATGCGGACGGCGTTCCGTGGACGCCGAACATCAACTACCCGGTGTCAGCCGGCGCAGTGGGTGTTCCAGACGGGACGATGCTCCTGCTCGCTGAAGTGTCGTACATCCTGAATGAAAACGGCACGCACGCCGAGCTCGTGTTCGGGCCGCGGCAAGGATTCCTGCCAGAGCCGGTCGCGCTCGACACGCTGCCGATGGACGAATCGATTCAAACCCCCGCGGAGGGATAGTGCTTGATCAGCTCAACAGGCTTGCGCGCCGAATTCTCTTGATGATGGCGCGCGGCACGATCACGCTCGTCGACGATTCGAAAAAGGTGCAGACCATGCAGGTTCGCGTGAACGGCTTGGAGCTGCTTCCGGATATTCCGCGCTTCGCGGAATACGGCTACACGTCGAATCCGCCGGCCGGGACGCAGGCAATCATCGGTTCGAAAAACGGTGATCGCAACGATGGAATCGTGATCGCAACGTCCAATGCGAAGTATCGGCTTGTGGGCTTGTCGACTGGGGAAGTCGCAATTCATGACGACAAGGGGCAGTCGGTGTACCTCTCCGCGAGTGGAATTGTTGTGAATGGCGGCGGCAAGCCGATCACGTTGACGAACACACCGAAAATTCGGGCCGAGACCGTACGGTTCGAATGTACCGGCGACATCGTCGACAACTGCGATACGACGGGCCGCAGCATGGCTGGCGATCGATTGATCTTCAACGGCCACAACCATCAGGTGAAGAACGTGCAGGGCGGTAGCAGCACGATTACGTCGGAAGTCCCGGCGCAGCAGGAGTGATGGATGTCCGACATCAGTGTTATTTGGGACGCCGCCAATAGCCGCGGGGATTGGTCGTTCCAGCCGCTCACGGTCGCGGGACAGGTGATCAATGTTTCGGCACCGTCGACGTTCGGTATTGGCGATGGCGTATCGACGTTGTTTCAGTTGTCGGCTACGCAGGGCAGAATCAACGGAATCATTTCGGCTCAGCTGTACCGCAACGACTGGCAAGGAAACCAGTTGCTGTATGCGACGCCGCGAACGAACAGCTTCCTCCAATCGGCGAATCTTGCATCGGCGTCGTGGGTCCGCAATAACGTCGCGTCGCTGGCGGCTGCGACCGGTCCGGACGGAAGCTCCAATGCGTACACGCTCACATCGACCTCGAGCGGCTTCGGTTTCGTCTATCAAAGCCTCTCGGTGACCATCGGCGTACCGGTCTGGGTCTCGATCTTTGCTAAAGCGGGTAGCACGAACAGCTTCCGCATGGTCAGCAATACGCAGGCTGGTTCTGCAACATTCACGCTGTCAGGTGCGGGGTCAGCAAGTGCAGTCTCAGGTGTGTTTTCGAATGCGACGATCGTCACCCTCGATGGAGTTTGGTATTGCTGCTCGGTTCTCCTGACACCGACAGCCACGGGCACCAATACGATTATCCCGGCAGACATCACCACCGCAAGCGCATCTGTAACGTTCTTTGGGCCGCAGTATGGAAGTGCGGGCGGCTATATCCCAACGACCACAGCACCGGTAACAGTCACTGACTACACGCTCACTCCCACGGGCTCGGCGGCACTTTCGGTGCCCCCAGCAGTTGCCGCAGCATTGACGTGGACTGGGTCATATGTGAGTGACACGGTCAGCGGCGGAGATCTGGCGACCGGTCTCGATCTCGAAACTGCCGTATTGGTGAGTCTCTTCACGGATCGAATGGCGAATCGGGATGACCCGATTCCGGATGGGACCGACGATCCACGTGGATGGTGGGGCGACATCGGGGAAGACAAGCCTATCGGCTCTCGCTTGTGGCTGCTCGATCGCTCGAAGCAAACGCAGGAAGTGCTCAACAACGCGCGCGACTACATCTTCGAGGCCCTGCAGTGGCTGGTGGATGACGGCGTCGTCGCGAGCATCGATGTGCAAACGCAGTGGGTGCGCGACACGTTCCTCGGCGCGCAGGTAACGCTCTATCAACCCACGGGCCAGAACGTCTCCATGGCGTACGCCTGGGCTTGGAACCAACTTTCCTGATATGCCATTCCAAAGAAAGACGCTTTCCACCTTGATCTCCGAGGTGGCGGCAGATATTTCGTCCGCACTTCCGGGGGCGGACGCTCTGCTGCGATTTGCGGTGCTGCGTGTGATCGGTAAGGTCCAAGCCGGCCTCACGAATTTGCAGTTCGGATACCTCGATTGGATCGCAAAACAGGCTGTGCCATTTACGGCGGAAGACGAATATCTGGAAGGCTGGGCCGCCCTGAAGAAGGTCTATCGCAAGGCGGCATCGCAAGCCCAGTTGACTGCCCAGTTCACGGGAACGGTCGGCAAGGTTTTGAGCGCGGGAACGTCCGTGGTGCGTGGAGATGGCGTTTCGTACACGACATCGACAACCGGCACCGTCGGTTCCGGCGGCACGGTCGTGGTGACGATCATCGCGGATGTCGCCGGTACGTCGGGGAATGCAGATCCTGGCACGGTCGTTTCACTCGGCATGGCCGTCGACGGCATCCAGACCGCCGGTACGGTGACCGGCAACGTTTCGGCAGGTGCCGACATCGAGATCAATGATGACCTCCGCGATCGGATGCTCGGCGCGTACCAGGAATCGCCGCAGGGTGGCGACGTCGAAGACTACATCGGATGGGCAAAGGATGTCGCCGGCGTAACGCGAGCATGGTGCGCGCCGAACGGCTTCGGTGCGGGCACGGTCGTGATCTACACGATGTGGGACAACGCGGAATCCGGACACGGTGGCTTCCCGCAGGGCACCGACGGCGTATCTCAGTTTGACAAGGGGCCGGGCGGTGTTCCGCGGGGCACCATCGCAACAGGCGATCAGCTCGTCGTCGCTGATTCGATCGTCACGGAGCAGCCGGTTACCGCGCTGGTGTATTCCTGCGCGCCGATCGCGAACAACCTGACCATCACGCTATCCGGGCTGACATCCGCGACGACGGCGACGCGGGCGGCGATTTTCGCCGCCATTGCCGATGTGCTGTTCCGAAACGGCGACCCTCGCGCAGGGACGATCAACCGGGATGACATTTCGGCCGCAATTCGATCGGTTGCCGGTACGGGTGGGTTCCTGATCAACCTCATTCAGGGTGTTGTGGGCACAACCACGACGACCTATTCGGGGAACATCACCAGCGGATTCGGCCAGTTGCCAGTTCTCGCAAACGTGCTTTACGTGTGAGGGACCATGCTCGCACCGAACTTCACCGCAGCAGATTTCCTGAAAGCGCTGCAAGGCCTGATGCCGCGAGGACGTGTGTGGCCGCGGGCACAAGACGCCGTCCAGACAAAAGTGCTGAGCGGTCTTGCGCCGAGCTACGAGCGTCAGACCGCGCGCGCGAACTATCTCCTCGTCGATGCTTTCCCGGCAAGTGCCTACGAGCTCTTGCCTGAGTGGGAGGCGACGCTGGGGCTGCCGGATCCGTGCGCTGGTCCGGCGCCCACGATTCCGCAGCGGCAGAGCCAGGTGGTCGCGCGCTTCGTTGGCGGCGGCGGCCCATCGATCGCGGAGCTGATCCAGTTTGCAGCCAACCTCGGCTACACGATCACGATCACGCAATTCGTCGAGGCGCGCGCCGGTCAGCTGAAGGCGGGTGATCCCTGCTGCGGTACCGACTGGAGCTTCGCCTGGCAGGTGAACGCACCACTCAATACGGTTGTTTTCGCCCTGGCTGGCGCGATGGCGGCCGGCGATGCGCTCGCATCTTGGGGAAACGCCGTTCTCGAATGTGAGCTCAAGGCCATAGCGCCGGCTCACACGATTTTGATTTTTGCTTACGCATAAGGGGATGTATGTATCGCATCGATGACGCAACCGCTGCCACTTCGCTGCCGACGCCCGAGGCCGCGGGCACCGAGGGGTACTTCACCGAAGGAAACCCAGCGACGGGCACGCCTGCGACGAAGGTTCGCGGGTCGTGGCTCAACATGCTCCAGGAGGAGCTGTGCTCGATTCTCGCTGCGGCAGGAATCGCACGCTCGAAGACGAGCTACAACCAGGTCAATAGCGCACTGCAGAAGATGTACTCGCCCGTCATCGGGGCGCAGCGCAATCTCGTAATGAGCGTCACGGCCGCATCGGCGACCGCAACGCTGACGGCCGATCAGATCGTCGTGGCGACGGCGCTGAACGGCCAGACTTTCATGTTGTCGAGCTTCAACAAGACGATCAACCTCGCGACGACGGGGGCCGGCGGTATGGATACCGGTACGGCGCCGGTTTCGGGCTATGTCGCGCTGTACGCAATCTATAACCCAACGACGGGGGCGAGTGCGCTGCTCGCGAAGAACGCCACGTCGGCGGTGCAGACGAACGTGTATAGCGGCGCGAACATGCCCTCGGGATACACGGCGTCCGCACTGGTTTCGGTCTGGCCGACGAACGCGAGCAGCCAATTCGTGGTCGGTGATCAGACCGATCGGCTTGTTTCGCTTCCATACGCTACGATTTCGACGATCTCATCGCAAATTTCGTCGCTTACCGCACTCAGCATCTCATCGTTTGCACCACCGAATGCAAGGAGCGTCGGTGGCCTGCTGAGCATTGCAACGACGAACTCCAGCAATTCGACTGTCGCCGTCGCCTCGAGAGCGTCTGCTGTTGGGCAGCAATCGAGCTCGTGCAGTGGCACGTCTGCCGGCGGCCTCCTGGCCGGGTCATCGTTCAGCAATCTTGCCGTTCTCGTGCCTCAGACGATCTATTGGTCGGCAACGGCCGCCTCCGGCACTTTCACGTCGGCATCTATTTTCCTGTCTTCGTACAGCATCTAAGGAAACATATGACAACGCTCATCGTTCAATTTTCGGATTCGATGGAATCTGAGGTGATCGCTTATTTTTCTGCGCCTCAAGACTCGGCAGCATATGAAAACCTCGGAACTGTCGATGTGTCCGATGCGCGATGG
Organism: Burkholderia sp. B21-005; assembly: GCF_020843965.1. Classification (NCBI taxonomy): domain Bacteria; kingdom Pseudomonadati; phylum Pseudomonadota; class Betaproteobacteria; order Burkholderiales; family Burkholderiaceae; genus Burkholderia; species Burkholderia sp. B21-005. The sequence goes on from NZ_CP086301.1 coordinate 1,560,387, forward strand.
ATGCGCTTCTATCAAAACGCTGGTGGGCCGAACTCGAAGCTTCCTGAGGCTCAATCGATCGCCCCATCAACCTCGGGTTCGGCGTGAATCAACGGCTCGTCATCAGTTTTGATACCGCGTCCGACAGGACAGGAAATTCCAGCCCGGCCTTTATCTGATACCCATCGTCGGTCGGATGCAGGCAATCAGACAGAAGGCCTTGCCAATTCGGCATTGCCATCATCACGTCGTACTCGCCGACGATTGGCACTCCCTGCTGTTGCGCAACCTGCCGAAGGGCGGTGACATACTGGCCGAGCACCGGTTGGCGGATCGGTTCACACGTGGGGTTAGGCTCGAGCAGAATGACCTGTTTGCCGGCCTGCTTCGCGATGCTGACCAGTTGGGTCATGACATCCGCATAGGTCGATGGTGATTCGACGGTTACGCCTGGTGTCTGCGTTGCGGCGAAGTAGGGGCTGTTCAGCGTCATGTTGATCGTGACGATCTGCGCCTTCGATGCGGCCATCTGCGTGTTCCAAGACGGATGCACGCCATCGGTGCCGTTCAGCAACTGCGATGCTTCGGTCGATGAGACGCCCTGATTCGACATCGTAACCGTCGTGCCGAACTTTGCCTGTAGAGCCGATTGAAGAAGTGCAGGCACCGAGTTTTTGGTGATGAATCCGCCGGACGGAGGGATTTCAACGCCAACCGTGGTCGAGTCACCGTACGCCTCGACCAGCACCGTCTTCGGCGCGGCAGGAGCGGCCGATTGGGCTGACGCGCTATCGCCGCCCCCGCCACCGCAGCCGCTGCATGCCAACACCAGTGCGCCGATCATGGGGATCAGGGCGCTCTTCACGATTGCTCGTCCTCGTGTGCTTCCTCGGCGATGGCTCCGAATTCCTTCATCTTCGTGAGCACTCGCGTGAACTCGTCCTGTGTCAGCGTGAGTTTTGCCGCCGCCACGAATGCCATATGCGGACTCAGCTCGCGGGGTGACTGTCCTCCGGTGTACTTGCGCCATTGATGATCGCCGGCGAGCCAGAACAAATCCGCCATCTGCTTGCCGGTCATGTTGAGTTCGTGCTTCAACGTCGCGAGATCCCTGGTTGAGGGGGGGGTGTACTTGATCGGCATCGGTATTTGTGAGCATCGTGTGCGAGCGAAATGTGAATTTCATGATCGTTTCCTTTCGGGGTGTTGGGCTGCGCAGGGGCGCTACCGCCAGCCGTAAATGTAGACCCATAGGGTCTATTGGTCAAGAAATATTCATCGCCGCCCGCCGGGCGGTTTTTTCGTTTACGGGGAATGAATGACCGACAACGCATCGGGACGCACGCAGGTCGAGGAACGACTTCGCGCAGGGGAGCGGCGCTTCTCAAAACTCGAACAGCGCCTCGACGAGAGCGCTGCGGCGACGAAAGAGCACCTCCAGAGCCAGGACAAAAAGATCGACGCGATCGTGGCTTCAGTCGCGACGATCCAGGCGAATACGCAATCAATGGTCGACACGTGGGAGGGCGGCGCCCGAGTGGTGCGCGCCTTGTGCCGGCTTGCCGATGCGTGGCGCTTCCTACTCAAGCATGTTGCCGGGCCGCTGCTGGCATTGAGCACGGTCGCCGTGATTCTGATTCGCTACATGCGTCACGAACCGATCCCCGATTGGGCGAATGCGGTCGTGAAACTTCTCTTGGGATGACCATGACACCACAAGTTCTTGCGAGCGCGCTCCAGATTCCGCTCGCCCGCGCGGTCACATGGGCCGACCCGCTATCGGCAGCGATGGCGCTCTATGCGATCGATTCGCCTGCGCGTCAGGCAGCGTTTCTCGCGCAATGCGGACACGAATGCGGTCGTTTCCAGTGGCTTCGCGAGATCTGGGGGCCGACGCCAGCCCAGCGAGCATACGAGCCGCCCGCCGCGAAGGCCGCTGACCTGGGAAACACGCAGCCCGGCGATGGGTTCCGGTACCGCGGGGGAGGCCTTCTGCAGATCACGGGTCGCTACAACTTCCGCGTGATGGGCCAGAAGATCGGCATCGACCTCGAGGGCAATCCGGACCAGATCGTGCAGCCGAGCGTGGCGGCCGAAGCCTCCGCGCAATTCTGGGCGGACAAAGCCCTGAGTGCATTCGCGGACAACGGCGATTTCCTGTCGATCAGCCGCGCAATCAATCTCGGCAACCCGCGCTCCGCGGCTACGCCGAATGGCATGCCCGACCGCCTGGCGCTCTGGGATTCCTGCAGGGCTGCGCTCGGCATCGCAATTTAACCTGCCGCACACGCGGCATTTTCAGGAGAAAAACCACATGAACCCGTGGATGAAGTTCATCGCAGCTGTCCTGCTGTTCGGCGCCTGGCTCGCGCTGGTCCTGCTGCATTACGTGCCGCCCCAGTCGTTGGTAGATGCGATCGGTTACACGCTGGCCGGCCTCGGCGTCTACCACGCCACGGCTGGGTCGGTCGGGCCGATTGTGACCGGACTGACCGGGACGGCCGAACTCGGTGTCGGAGAGCCATTGAAGCCCGCGTCGCAGCCGGTGGTTGTCTCCGTTTCCGGGGCGGCATCGGGGGTGGCGCCCGCGTCTCCAGCGCCGACGATCCAGTGATCCGCGCCGCGATCGCGGTAGCCGCATGTTTCGCACTCGCTGGGTGCGACTCGCTTCGATATGCCGGCATTGCCAGATACGAGGTCTCACCGCTCGTCGATGCCGCCGGCACGCCGGCTGGCTGCTGTGTATTGCGCGTCTGGAACGGCAAGCAAATGGCGACCGTCGAGGCGACGTTTACGCACCAATCCGCCAACAGCTATTCCATCTCGCTTCGCGAAACCGATGTTGAAGCATTCGTGGGGCAGGCCACCGCCGCGTCAGCGGCATCCGATGTCGTCGGCGCGGCAACTTCCGCCGCAGTGACGGCGCTCAAGACTCTCAAGTAAGGAACTTCCATGAAGCGCTTTTCGATGCTGCTCGCGGCAGGCATTATCGCGTCCGTTTCCATCCTCGCCGGCTGCAGTTCGGCGCCCGCGCTCACGTTCCCGCAACAGCTCGCGATCGCGTGCGGCGCGGCGAACGGCGAAATCGCCATCCTGAAGGCCGACGGCGTGTTCACCGGCGGCGCGGCCACCACGCTGAACGACACCGTGCAGCCGGCCATCGCGAAGGTGTGCGCGGTCGGCGCGACCGTGACCGCACCGGACCTCCAGACGATCGTCAACACCACGTTGCCGGCGATCAAGGCGCTGGTCGCCGCGTCGTCGCTCCCGAACAAGAACGCGGCGGATGCCGCGATCGACACTGCAATCCTCGCGTTCAATGTGGCGATCTCGATGAATCAGGCGCCCACTGCGCCGCCGGCGGCCGCGTCGACGCCGCTCGCGGGGAGCGCTCCGCAATGAGCAAGCCGATCCGCGTCGCTCTCAGCGGCAGCGGCTTTCGCCTCGGCGCGCATCTCGGCGCGCTGCAGGCGATCGAAGATGCCGGCTATACCATCGTGGAGCTCGCGGGTACGTCCGGTGGCTCGATCGTTGCGAGCCTCTATGCAAGCGGTCTGCCGCTGGATGTGATGCGCCAGATGCTGATGGAGCTGGACTGGTCTCCGATGATGAGCTTCTCGCCGTGGACTTTTCTCCGGCGTCAGGCCCTGTGCTCTGGTAACCAGCTCCTGTGCTACTTGACGCAATCGACGGCCGGTAAGACGTTCTCGCAGCTCGAGATCGATCTCAAAGTGATCGCGACGAACCTGCTGACTGAACGCGAATTTCAATTCTCGAAATTGGCGACGCCAGATGTGCCGATCGCGCTGGCTGCGCGCGCGAGCGCGTCGATTCCCATCGTCTTCGTGCCTGTCTCCGTTGCTGGCGGGCTGATGGTCGACGGCGGAATGTGCGACAACATCCCCGTCAGTGATCTGACGGTCGACGGGGTTCCGCGGGTGGGGATCTACCTCCAGTCCGACGATGCGCCTCTTCCGCTTGGCGCTTATGGGATCGGGACGCTGGCGCCTCGGATGATCGACATCATGCTCGCCTCAAATGAGGATTCGCATCTTGCCCTCGACACGCTCAGCGGTGCGACGATCGTGCGCGTGCCGACTGGTTATGCCAGCTCGTTTGACCGCCGCATGGCGGTCGCCACGCGACAGCGGCTGTATGACGACGGCTACAACACGACGATCTCAGCCCTGCGCACGCAGGACTTCGTCCATCAGCAGCAGGCGCAGCTGGTGGAGCGCTACTAGGTTGCTACCTACATCCTCATTCCAGACCTTCTGAACCGATTTACGCAGGTCGTCAGCGTCTTGAAACGTCCGGCGGCACCGGGCGATTTCGAGGATCAGCCGGCGCACTTCGTGACCTTCCGGATACCGGCTCCACATTTCGCGCAATTCGGCGTTGCTGGGCGGCACGAAGAGAGGGAGGGCCTTGCGGAGCATGATGAGACATGTCGGTACTGTATGGACATACAGTATAGCGGACCCCGAGGCATCACCGTCAAGAACCGCAATTCTGTGCCGAGCGGGTCGGCACCGTTTCTCTAATAAGCATGTCGGCATTTCCCGGAATGCCTCGTCTCTACGTGCCTATTTCTTCGGCAATTTGTTGGAGGTGCAAAGCTGCAAACGCATACGCACAGGCCGAGACAGCCGGTTTCCGTGGGTGCATGGGGTGCAGGTGGTCGGAGGTTCAAATCCTCTCGCCCCGACCAGATAAAGAACCCGCGTCAGTTCAGGCTGACGCGGGTTTTTTCTTGGCCGTCGCTTTTTTGCACATCCCGGCGCGGCCCCGGTAAAATGCAAGGTTGATCCACGGAAAGCGCCGTGATTTAGCGGAAGAGGATTCCCCGAACATGACTGATCTTCGTCTTACCATGCGGTTCGCTGCAGTGCTCGCCACCGGCGCGCTCGTCGCCGGTTGCGGTACGTCGTCGCCCACGAAAGTGGACTACAAGAGCGATTCGAAATCGAAGGAAGCGTCGCTCGCAGTGCCGCCCAACATGCTTGACGAGACGGCCGATCAGCGTTCGCTGCCGCCGCAGGGCGGCGCGACTTCCCTGTCTGCGCTTCAGCAGGTCCAGCACGCGGCACCCGCGTTGGACACCGTCGCGCCCGCCGTTTCCGGCATGCATATCCAGCGCGACGGCACCGAGAGCTGGCTCGTGATCGACGGCAAGAAGCCCGCCGACATCTGGCCGCAGGTTCGCCGCTTCTGGCAGGAGCAGGGCTTCCTGCTCGTCGTCGACCAGCGCGACAAGGGCGTGATGGAAACCGACTGGAACGAGACCCATCCGCAGATCAACGACGGCCTGATCCGTAGCGTGATCTCGAAGGCGATGGGCAACTCGTACGTGACGGCCGAGCGCAACAAGTACCGCACGCGCCTCGATTCGGCGCCGAACGGCGGCACCTACGTGTTCATCAGCCAGAAGGGCATGCGCGAGGCGATCACCGGTGCGAACAACGATTCGAGCAAGTGGGAAGCGAAGCCGAACGATCCGGCGCTCGAGACGGAATACCTGAAGCGGCTGATGGCGGTGCTCGCCCAGAACGAGCAGCGTGCGAAGAACGGCGAGCCGCCGATCGCGAACATCAACGACAACACGGTGCCGAAGGACAAGAAGGCGGATACCGACGCATCGAAGGCAGCCGCCGCGGCGATCGCCGCGCAGAACGTCGCGCGTACGTCGTCGCAAGCGAACGACGTCGACTCGGCTGCGGTGCCGTCCGAAGTCACGCTCGGCGAGCCGTACGACCGTTCGTGGCTGCACGTCGGCCTCGCGCTCGATCGCGCGAACTTCACGGTCGACGATCGCGATCGCACGAAGGGCCTGTATTTCGTGCGTTATGTCGATCCGAAGGACATCAGCGCGGCCGAGCAGGGCTTCTGGAGCCAGCTGTTCCACGGCAAGAAGGAAAAGCAGGCGAAGCAATATCGCGTCAACGTGAAGGCGCTGTCGTCCGACCAGACGCGCGTCGCAGTCGTCGACGATTCGGGTGCGATCGATACGTCGACGCCGGCCCGGCAGATCATGGGGCTGCTCGTGAATCAGCTGCGCTGATCGCGGTACGATCCCGGCCTTCGAAAAAGCCCGCCTTCCGGCGGGCTTTTTTCATTGTCGCGCGTGGTGGCGCTGGCGTGCGCGGGATGTTCGATCCCTCGTCGTGACGTTACGTAACATCCGCGCGTTACGGCCGCAGAACAGGTGTTACATCGTCATGGCCGCAGAAAATATCCTTATGGATCAACGGCGTACTTTCGTAAATGTGCCTGGCACGCAAACTGCTTTATAAGTTGGAATCGTGAGGACAGGGAGGATGGCGTCAGAGAGCGGGTGGCTTCGTGACCGTCCGACCAACGGTATCCACGTCTTCAGATGCCGGTGCTGCAAGCGCCGGCGCAAAACCGATGACGATCCGCGCCATGCGCGGATCCCGATGGCCCCGTCGCCTTTCCTCGTAGGGCGACGGTTTCGCCCGCGCTTCTTCTGAAGCGCGGGCAATTTTTTTTGTGGGGCGGCAAAGCGAGTGCGTGCCGACCCGGCCGCGGGGATTCGTATTGGTCGAGCGTTGGGAGGGCGAGGCTGCGTTGGCCGTGCATGCGCATTCGTCGCACATTCTGGCTTGCCGCGGAGCGGTCGCGGACGAAATGATCGTTCCGGGATCCGCGCGCTGCGGAGATTCGTGTGAGCGGGGCGGCGCGGCCGGACGTGCCGGCCGCTGCGATCCGTCAGTGCGACGTGCTGGGTACGTCGAGAATCAGGATGATCGTCCAGTCGGCATCGCCGTCGTGATGATACTGGCGTTCGGCGACGATGAACGGTTGCTGCTTGCCTTGCGGGCCGAGGAAAAGCACATCGCCCTCCATCGGCAGGCACTCGATCGGTGGCAACGCGAGGAAGGCGTCGGTCGAGCCGCGCGGCATCAGTTGCTTGATCTTGCGAGTGGCTTCTTCGGTCCACTCGATGTCGAGTTGAATGTTGCTCATGCTGTCCTCCGCACCGGGGTGCGCACGGGTGGAAAATTTCGGTGCGCGACTTTAGCACAGCGCGCAGGCGCCGCAACCAAAAAAGCCGAACCCGGTTGCCCGGATTCGGCTTTTCGCGTGTGCGGTGCCGCCGAACTTACTGGCTGGCAGCTTCTGCCGGAGCGGCCTTCTTGCCGGCCTTCTTCGCTGCCTTGTGATGCATCGCCTTCTTGGCGTGGTGATGCTCTTCCTGCGCCGCCGGCTGTGCAGCCTCGGCTGCCTGCTGCTGTTGCAGTGCCTGTGCGCGCTGCTCGATCTCGGCGATCTTTGCCGGATCGGTGATGGTCTGGATTTGCGTGCTCTCTTGCGCATACGCTGCGCCAGTCAGCGCCGACATCGCGACCAGAATAGCCAGGGACGTCTTCTTCATTGCTTTACCTCCGCTAAGTGGTGATGAACCCGAATGTTGCCGTTTTGTCTGGCGACTGCAATCGAGTGCGTGTCGAGTGTAACAAAAGTGACGGATCAATGTGCACCGGATCGCGGCGCAGTGCAAGGCCCCGTTGAAGTCGCGCAACACTTCGTGCGTTCCGTCACGCGCATGCCATCCCGGGGCGGCACGGTCGCTTTTGCTCCGGTGCCCGTCGTGCCGTCAGAACCAGCCGAGCCATCGATAGACGTGGAATTGCGCGATGCCGACCAGCTCGTGCAACGCCTGGTTCGCGTCTTCCAGGTTGTGCCAGCGGGGCAGCAAGCCCATTTGAGCGCGCCGGCGGTTCGAATAAACGGGCTGCGGATCGATGCCGAAGTGGCGGAAATCGAGCAATGCGCGGCGCATCTGGTACGACGACGCGACGAGAATGCGCGTGTCGTCATGTTGTGAGCGTAGTATAGAAGCAGTGAATTTCGCATTTTCGTAGGTCGTGCGGCTGTTCGGCTCGAGCACGAGGTCGCGGGGAGCGACACCTTCCGCCACCAGCCGGCGCCCGTAGACGGCCGCCTCGGTTTCGCCGTGATGTTGCGGGTCGCCGCCCGACATCACCACGGTGCAGCGGGTGGCCTGCTGCAGGCACGTGCGATAGAGCGCGGCGGTCTGGCGGATGCGCGCTTCGCCGTCGGGAGGTGCACGCAGGCCGGTTTCGCCGCGCCGCGTGCCGATGCCGATGATGATCAGCGTGGTCCGGCCGTGCATGTCGGGGCGTTCGACCGGCGTAACACCGGCTTCGGTCCATGCGATGAGCGGTGCCGCGAGCCAGCCTGTCGCGAGCAGCCAGAACACCGCGGCGCCGGCGATTGCGATCTGTCGCCGCCGCTTGCGGCAGAGCATGAAACAGATGAAGAGAAGTACAAATGAATCGAACAGAATCAATTTGATTGGGGTATGGTGTCTTTTTATGGACGGCTGACGATCTGGCCCTAACGCGACGCCGAACGTCGGCCCCCAGAATCGGTGGCGGTATCGGCGGGCGGAGCTCCCGCCCGGCGCGCCGCTTCGCATTGTCGCTGCACTTTAAGAAAGAATCGAGATGGCCACGTATTCCAACGAAGCGGTGCTCGACGCATTGAGACGAGTGCAGTACCGCCAGGTACCGTGGGCGCGCCGCCCGGGCGTGTTCGAGTATCTCCGGTCGCTAGGACTGATGGACACGGTCAGGCAGAAGACCGTTGCTCCCGCACCGGGTTTTCATGCGCCGGTCGACATCGCGGTGCTGACCGACAACGGTCGAGCCGAATGCGCGCGCCTCGAGCGCGACGAGAAATTACTTTCCTGGACCGATCGCCGTATGGACGACTACGCATTGAGCGAAGCCAGCGCCGTGGCGATTCTCGAAAGCCGCCTGTAGCGGCGCGCGCCTGTCCTCGCGCACCCATCCGCGCGACACTCCGAAAAAAAGCCCGTATCGCGAGGATACGGGCGTACCGGATACTTTTGCTGTTGCCACGCTGTGCTCATGGCAACGAATGTGACTCGTCGCATGTCGAGCAGTTCCCGAATCGGGGAATTTTCTTTGACGAAAACCTGCAGGATGTCGGGCTACGGATGACGCGGCAGCTCGGACGGCTGCGAGCCGATGCGCGCACGCGCGTTGCTGGCGATGTCGCCGCGCAGGTCGCCGCGCGGCACGGTCTGCCGGTTGGACGACGTGGCGGGTGGTTGCTGGCGAAGGGTGTTCCGGTGTTCTTGCTGGCGGTGAGGCGGCTTCCCGTGATCGTCGGCACGAGCGGGGGCGGTCAGCGCCAGCGAAATGACAATGCCGCATGCGACGAGCAGTGACATTGGTTTCATGGCGGGGGCTCCCTTCAAGCCGCCGGCGCAGCTTGTTGATATGACGCTAAGGTAAGCGCGGGAGTGCAGGTTTGCTGTAAATAATAGTAAAGAGATGTATCGCAGCACGACAGCGGTGATCGACGACGACGCGAGCGCCGCACAATGAACGAGGCGCTGAAAGAAACCGGGCGGCCGAAGCCGCCCGATCGAGTATGCGTTACGCCATCTTCACGGGGGCGCGCCAGGATTCCGGATTGGTCCAGAATGCGCCGCGCAGCCGGTCGCGGCTCGGCGGTGCAGGCGGCTTCGCCGCGCTTGCCCCGATGCGACCGCGCAACGAGATCTGGCGGCCGCTCGTGCCGAGTCGCTTGACGATTTCGGCGAGCGTACCGTCTGCCTGCCATTCGTCGAAGCGACGGCGGCAGGTCGGCGGCGACGGATAGCGGCCCGGCAGCTTGGACCAGCCTTCACCCGTCGACAGTACCCACAGCACGGCATTGACCACGGAACGGGCCTCCACGCGGGGACGGCCGCGTCGTTCGCTTCGTGCGGGTTCCGAGCAAAACAGACCCTCGACCAGCGCCCACTCGTTATCTCTCAAATCGTCGAACAGCATCATGTCCTCACCTCAGCGAAGCTAACTCCGGTGCGCTGCCCTGCGCCGCGCACTCTTCAGGCACTCGAACATCGAGTGCCGGGTGGGGGCGTCCGGTTGGCCGGCAGCGGCGTTTCTGCCTTCCCGTCCGACGAAAACCTGCGCCCTGTGCGTCAGATAAAGCACGATGTGTGCCACGTCGGAGGCGATTCCCTCGAGAGCCGCTTGGCAGCGGGCTAACGGCTAAGTCAGCTAGGGGCGTATAAGACGCCAAAATAACCCGGCAGCAAATCGGGACAATCACCAATCTTGTGCACTTCGCCCGTGCCGCGTGCGTTCGCGCGAATATTGCACCGCAGCGAAACATGGGTGATCGATGCCGGATTCGCACATCGAAGCGCGTTTCGCGCATTAAAATCGCGCATCGGTATCCACGATTGATGAGGTGAGGGGATGAACGTAACGCTGCGCCAGCTTCGCGTCTTCATCGAGGTTGCGCGGCTCAGGAGCTTCAGCCGCGCGGGCGACGAGATCGGGCTCACGCAGTCCGCGGTGAGCCGTTGCGTGCGTGAGCTCGAGACGGAACTCGGGCTGAAGCTGATCGACCGGACGACGCGCGACGTGCAGCTGACCGATGTCGGTGCCAACCTGATCGCGAGCGTGTCCCGCCTGATTGACGATCTCGACGACACGCTGCGCGAGATTCGCGAGATCGGCGAGCAGCGGCGGGGGCGCGTGATCGTCGCCGCGAGCCCGACGATCGCGTGCCGGCTGATGCCGCGTGTCGTCGCGTCGTGCGAGCGCCAGTTCCCGTTCGTCACGCTTGGCTTGCGCGACGACGTGCAGAGCGACGTGCTGCGCAAGGTGAAGTCGAGCGAGGTCGATTTCGGCGTTGTCATCGGGCCGCTCACCGTTGCCGATCTCGTGTGCGAACCGTTGATGACCGATTCGTTCTGCCTGGTCGCGCGCGCCGATCATCCGCTTGCGGCGCGGGCGGAGGTGCCGTGGACGGCGCTCGACGGCGAGCGCCTCGTGCTGCTCGACCATGCGTCCGGAAGCCGGCCGCTGATCGACGCCGCGCTGGCCGCCCATCGGGTGAATGCGACGGTCATGCAGGAGCTCGGGCATTCGGCGACGGTATTCGGGCTCGTCGAGGCCGGCGTCGGCGTGAGCGTGCAGCCGTGGCTGTCGCTGCCGCTGCCGGCAGGATCGACGCTGGTCGCGCGGCCGCTGACGCCGCGTACCGAGCGCACCGTCGAGCTGGTGCGCCGCCGCGACCGGTCGCTGTCGCCCGCCGCGCAGGCGATCTGGGAGCTCGCGCGCCAGATGCCGGCGCGGGCGGAGGACCTCGATTGAGGGTGCGGATCCGGCGCGCACGCCGGTACACTACGCGAATCGTGTTCCACGGTGGCGGTTCTCGATGACGCATTCCGCAGATGTCGGCCCGGCGACGGGCGCACCGGCGGCACGCGGCGCAGTCCAGGCGCTGCGTCCGTCGCTGATCAGGGAAGTGGCGAACGCCGGCTTCGACGTGCCCGACATGCTGCCGTTCTGGTTCGGCGAATCCGATCGCGTGACACCGGCATTCATTCGCGACGCGGCCGCGGCGGCGCTGCGCGACGGCGCAACCTTCTATACGCAGAACCTCGGCACCGTCCCGTTGCGCCGCGCGATCGCGGACTATGTGAGCGCGCGTCACGGCGCGACGCCGGTCGATACGGTCGCCGTGACGAGTTCGGGCGTGAGCGCGCTGATGCTGGCTGCGCAGCTGCTGGCCGGTCCGGGCGATCGCGTCGTCGCGGTCACGCCGCTCTGGCCGAACCTTGTCGAAATCCCGAAGATCCTCGGTGCACTGGTCGAATGCGTGCCGCTCGGCCATGGCGATGCAGGCTGGCGGCTCGATGTGGACCGGCTGCTCGCGGCGCTGACGCCCGACACGCGGATGCTGTTCGTCAACTCGCCAAACAATCCGACCGGCTGGACGATGTCCCGCGACGACCAGCAGGCCGTACTCGCGCATTGCCGACGTCATGGCATCTGGGTGGTCGCCGACGAGGTGTACGAACGACTCGCGTTCGGTGCGGCCGGCGCGCCGTCGTTCCTCGATATCGCGTCGCGCGACGAGCGGCTGATCGTCGTGAATTCGTTCTCGAAGGCTTGGGCGATGACGGGCTGGCGGCTCGGATGGCTGGTCGCACCGGCGCCGGTCATGGGCGATCTGTCGAAGCTGGTCGAATACAACACGTCGTGCGCTCCCGGTTTCATCCAGGCCGCGGGCGAAGTCGCGCTACGCGATGGCGAGCCGTTCGTGCAGTCGTTCGTCGCGGCGCTGCGCGGCGCGCGTGACCATCTGGTTGCGGCGCTGCGCGCGCTGCCGGGCGTCGACGTGCCGCCTCCGCCGGGCGCGATGTATCTGTTCCTGCGCTTGCCGGGCGCGGAAGACAGCCTCGCGTTCTGCAAGTCGCTGGTGCGCGAGGCGGGGCTCGGACTGGCGCCGGGGCGCGCGTTCGGCCCGGAGGGGGAAGGGTTCGTGCGCTGGTGCTATGCATGCGATCCGGCGCGGCTCGAAGCGGGCGTCGAGCGCTTGCGCCGCTTCCTCGCGCGCGGCGCGGGCTCGCGCTGAAGCGGGGACGGAGCGCCTGGGGCATGCGGAACGGCGGGGCCGTTCGGCTCATCTTTACGCACCGGGCGATTTTGCGTAATATGGCGCTCAGTCACGCGGTTCCGTCGTTGAGCCGTGCTGTTCCGTCCGGTTTGGGCCTGGCTTGAAGTTGGTTCGCCGCCCCCGGTTCGTGCTCCCATCAATATGACCGATCAGAATCGGGCGAGCGCGTCTTCCGTTACTTTCGTCTGTTTGATCCGGTTCGTTTGACCACAGGGTCTGGCCTAGCTGCATGAATACCCAAGAGGCGAAGATCGTCCTCGAGACTGCTTTGATCTGCGCGCAGGAACCGCTGAAGCTCGGCGATTTGCGCAAGCTCTTTGCCGACGGCGTGTCGGCTGACACGGTCCGCACGTTGCTCGAAGATCTGAAACAGGATTGGTCCGGCCGCGGTGTCGAACTGGTGGCGCTGGCAACCGGATGGCGCTTTCAGAGCAAGCCGGCGATGCGTCACTACCTGGATCGATTGCATCCCGAGAAGCCGCCGAAATATTCGCGCGCGGTGCTCGAAACGCTCGCGATCATTGCGTATCGGCAACCCGTTACGCGCGGCGACATCGAAGAGATTCGCGGCGTCACGGTCAATACGCAGGTGGTCAAGCAGCTTGAGGACCGTGGCTGGATCGAAGTGATCGGGCATCGCGACGTGCCGGGGCGTCCGGCGCTGTATGCGACGACCAAGCAGTTCCTCGACGATCTCGGCCTGAAGGCGCTGGACGACCTGCCCGCGCTCGAGGAGCCGGCCGCGAACATCGAGGCCGCGCTGCTCGCGCAGCAGGCGATGGACTTCGACGGCGATGTGTTGGCGGTGGAAGCGACGCCGGAAGCCGGCGAAGCGGCGGTCGACGAACCGCATGCGCAGCATGACGAATTGCCGGGTGACGCGGCGACGGACGTCGCGTCGACGCACGAAATGCCGAACCGCGATACGCTGGAAGTGGATCGCGTTCAAACCGAACAGGACGGCGCCGAAGCAGCGCCGGCCGGCGGGCAGTCCGAGCCGCCGCGCGCGGAGTGGAACGAGGAAGATCGCAAGCCGGCCGCCGACGCGGTTGCCGGAGACGGAGCGGAGGCGGTCGGCGACATGCCGGGCGAGGCTGGGAACGCCGGCGCCTCACGATCCCGTCCCGCGGACGGCGAGATGCTGGACGATACGTCCGACAGCCTCGCCGATGCCGTACGCAGTGCCAGCGCGCCCATCGGCGCCGACGCGCTGCCGGACGACGAAGCAGAACCCGAACAGCGCCGCGCCTAATCGCGGCCGACTTCTTGCCGCGCCCGCGCCGGGCGCGAGACCTGACATTTTGAGGTTGTTTTGACAGATATCCACGATATTGAATCGTCCGCGCCTGCCGTGCAGGCCGCGCGTGCCGACGATACGCCGGAGCAGGACGCTCCGGCCGCGGGTGGTGACGAGCGTCCCCGCCGCGGCCTGCGGCGCGGCCCGCGCAGCTTGATCGCACGTCGCCGCGCGGCGGCCAAGTCGAAGGGCGCCGATGGCGAGTCCCAGGACGGCGAAGGCGCGGACGCGCAGCCGGCCGAGGCCGCGGAAGCGCAGCCCGCACGCGCACCGCGCAAGGAAGGTGCGGCCAAGGGCGGCCGCAAGCCGGCCGGCAAGCGTGAAGGTGCAGCCAAGGGTGCTCCGGGCGGACAAGGCGGCCAGGGGCGGCGTGGCGGTCCGGCGAAGGCCGAGGGCGGCGCGGCGAAGGCCGAAGGCGATGCAGTGTCGCAGGACGATCTGTTCGCCTATGTGACGTCGCCGGCCTTCGACGCGGACAACTCGGCGGGCGGCAGCGGCGTGCGTGCGCCGATGCTGCGTCGCGGTCGCGCGCAGCCGACGAACAAGCGCGTGCTGTCGCCGGACGACGACGCGCCGAAGCTTCACAAGGTGCTCGCGGAAGCAGGCATGGGCTCACGCCGCGAAATGGAAGAGCTGATCGTCGCCGGCCGCGTGTCGGTGAACGGTGAGCCCGCGCACATCGGCCAGCGCATCATGCCGACCGACCAGGTCCGCATCAACGGCAAGCCGGTCAAGCGCAAGCTGCCGAACAAGCCGCCGCGCGTGCTGCTGTACCACAAGCCGACGGGCGAGATCGTCAGCCATGCGGATCCGGAAGGTCGTCCGTCGGTGTTCGATCGCCTGCCGCCGATGAAGACGGCGAAATGGCTCGCGGTGGGCCGCCTCGACTTCAACACCGAAGGTCTGCTGATGCTGACCACGTCGGGCGATCTCGCGAACCGCTTCATGCACCCGCGCTACAGCGTCGAGCGCGAATATGCGGTGCGTGTCGTCGGCGAGCTGTCCGAAGGGATGCGCCAGAAGCTGCTGCATGGCGTCGAACTCGATGACGGCCCGGCGAACTTCCTGCGCATCCGCGACGGCGGCGGCGAAGGCACGAACCACTGGTATCACGTTGCGCTGGCCGAAGGCCGCAACCGCGAAGTGCGCCGTATGTTCGAAGCGGCCGGCCTGATGGTGAGCCGCCTGATCCGTACGCGCCACGGTCCGATCCCGCTGCCGCGCGGCCTGAAGCGCGGTCGTTGGGAAGAGCTCGACGAGGCGCAGGTACGCAAGCTGATGGCGACCGTCGGCCTGAAGGCGCCGTCCGAGGAAAAGGGCAAACGCGGTGGCAGTGGGCCGGCCGAGCGCCGCCAGCCGGATCCGATGCAAACGTCGATGGGCTTCATCAGCCGCGAGCCGGTGCTGACTACGCATGGTCAACTCGACCAGCCGCGTCGCGGCGGCGGTCGGCGCGGCGGCCCGGGCCTGCCGGGCCTGAGCGGCTACGGCAGCCTGCCGGTTTCGCCGTCGGGCCATGGCAACCGCTCGGGCGGCGGCCGCGATGTCGACGGCAATCGTGCGTCGTATGGCGCTGGTCCCAAGCGTGAAGGCGGCGCGGGCGGCAAGCGTGGCGGCGTTAAGGGCGGCGGCAACCGCAACCCGAACGGCAATCGCGCCGAAGGCGCCGGCAACGCCGGTGGTGGTGCACGCGGCGGCCAGCGTCCGCAGCGCAATCGCTCGCGCGGTCGCTGAGCGTTTCTGGCGGACGGCGGCGTGAAGCCGCCGGCATGCCGGTGTGCCGGCTAAATCGGCGTGAATCCGGTTCGGTCGGCACCGTGCGTTGCGTGACTTGCTTTTGACTGTATATATATCGCGCTGCCGGATTGTGCCTGGTCGGACAGTCCGGTTTCGCATTTTTGGTCGGTAAATGCGGGCTGGGCGCTGCTTTTACCGGCTGGCTTGGCGTTTGCGCCAAAAAACGCTATAATCGCGGAGTCGCTGGGCGTACGGATTCAATGTGCGGCTCAGGTGCGACCACCAGTAAGAGAAGATGGGCGTTCCGCCCATTTTTTTTTGCTGAAACGGTTAGGCATCTCGGGTAGCGCTTCCTGCGCCGGCTAAGGCGCGCGCCCGCGGGTGTAATCGCGAGCGGCGGGCGCGAACACCTGAGAGGACACAGTGCAACTGACGGAACTGATAGAAACCACGGTCACCGGGCTCGGCTACGAGCTGGTGGATCTCGAGCGCACCGGGCGCGGCATGCTTTGCATCTATATCGATCAGCTTGCCGGCATTTCGCTCGAAGATTGCGAAAAGGTCACGCGTCAGCTCCAGCACGTCTTGACGGTCGAAAACATCGATTACGAACGGCTCGAAGTCTCGTCTCCGGGGCTCGACCGCCCGTTGAAGAAACTGGCCGACTTCGAGCGCTTCGCCGGCAGCGAAGTTTCCGTGACCTTGAAAAAGCCGCTGGATGGGCGCAAGACGTACCGGGGCATTCTGCACGCGCCGAATGGCGAAACGATCGGTTTGGAATTTGAGGGGAAGAAGGGCGAGGCGGCCATGCTGGATTTCACGCTGGCAGACATCGACAAAGCCCGCCTGATTCCGCAAGTTGACTTTAGGAGCCGCAAATAATGAGTCGCGAAGTGTTGATGCTGGTGGATGCGCTGGCGCGCGAGAAAAACGTCGACAAGGATGTGGTGCTGGGCGCCCTCGAGGCTGCGCTCGCGTCCGCTTCCAAGAAGCTGTTCGACGAAGGCGCCGAAATCCGCGTCCATATCGATCGCGAAAGCGGCGAGCACGAAACCTTCCGTCGCTGGCTCGTCGTCCCTGACGAGGCAGGCTTGCAGGAGCCGGATCGCGAGATCCTGCTGTTCGAAGCGCGTGAGCAGAACCCCGACGTCGAAGTCGGCGAATTCGTCGAGGAACCGGTGCCGTCGATCGAGTTCGGCCGTATCGGCGCGCAGGCTGCCAAGCAGGTGATCCTGCAGAAGGTGCGCGATGCCGAGCGCGAGCAGATCCTGAACGACTACCTCGAGCGCGGCGAAAAGATCATGACGGGCACGGTGAAGCGCCTCGACAAGGGCAACTTCATCGTCGAATCGGGCCGCGTCGAAGCGCTGCTGCGCCGCGACCAGCTGATTCCGAAGGAAAACCTGCGCGTGGGCGACCGCGTGCGTGCGTACATCGCGAAGGTCGACCGCACCGCGCGCGGCCCGCAGATCGAACTCTCGCGCACGGCGCCCGAGTTCCTGATGAAGCTGTTCGAGATGGAAGTGCCGGAAATCGAGCAGGGCCTGCTCGAGATCAAGGCAGCCGCTCGCGATCCGGGCGTGCGCGCGAAGATCGGCGTGATCGCCTACGACAAGCGGATCGATCCGATCGGTACCTGCGTCGGCATCCGCGGCTCCCGCGTGCAGGCCGTGCGTAACGAGCTTGGTGGCGAAAACATCGACATCGTGCTATGGTCCGAGGATCCCGCCCAGTTCGTGATCGGCGCGCTCGCGCCGGCAGCCGTCCAGTCGATCGTCGTCGATGAAGAAAAGCACTCGATGGACGTCGTCGTCGACGAGAACGAGCTGGCTGTCGCGATCGGCCGCAGCGGTCAGAACGTTCGCCTTGCCGGTGAACTGACCGGCTGGCAGATCAACATCATGACGCCGGACGAATCCGCCCTGAAGCAGGGTGAAGAGCGCGATCGACTGCGTGCGCTCTTCATGGCGCGTCTCGACGTCGACGAAGAAGTTGCCGACATCCTGATTGACGAAGGCTTCACGAGCCTCGAAGAGATCGCTTACGTGCCGCTCAACGAAATGCTCGAAATCGAGGCATTCGACGAGGACACCGTGCACGAGCTGCGCAACCGCGCACGCGACGCACTGTTGACGATGGCGATCGCGAACGAAGAAAAGGTCGAAAACGCAGCGCTGGATTTGAAGGGCCTCGACGGCATCACGCCGGAGTTGCTCGCAAAGCTGGCCGAACACGGCATGCAGACGCGGGACGATCTCGCCGAGCTGGCTGTGGATGAACTGGTCGATATGACCGGGATGGAAGAGGATGCCGCTAAGGCGTTGATCATGAAAGCACGTGAACACTGGTTCCAGTGAGAAATGACCATGGCGCACTGATTTGATGGCGGCCTTATGGCCTGACCCGATGCTAACCGCAAGGAATCGGTCCTTGCACTAAGAGGAATGAATGGCGAGTAACAACGTAGCCCAATTTGCCGCGGAACTGAAAATGCCTGCTGGTGTGCTGCTCGAACAGCTGCAGGCAGCGGGCGTCCAGAAAGCGAGTGAAGACGATGCGCTGTCCGAGGCGGACAAGGCGCGTCTGCTCGATCATTTGCGCAAGTCGCACGGCGCAACCGACGGCGACAAGCGCAAGATCACGCTGACCCGCAAGCATACGTCGGAGATCAAGCAATCTGACGCGACGGGCAAGGCTCGCACCATTCAGGTCGAGGTCCGCAAGAAGCGTACGTTCGTCAAGCGCGACGACGTGGCCGAGGGTGCGGAACAGGGTCAGGCGCAGGTCGCCGAAGCGGACGACGATGCAGAACTGAAGCGTCGCGAGGAAGAAGCGCGCCGCGAGGCGGAGCTGCTCGAGAAGCAGGCGCAGGAACTGCGCGAGCGCCAGGAGCGCCTCGAGCGCGAGGAAGCCGAGCGCCGCGCCCGTGAGGAAGCGGCCGAAGCCGAGCGCCGTCGTGCCGAGGAAGAAGCGGCGGCGAAGCGTGCCACGGCCGAAGCCGTAGCGGCACAGCAGCAGGCTGCTGCCCAGCAGGCCGCCGAGGCTCAGCAGGAATCAGCCGGTGCGCAGTCCGCGCAGGACGAAGCACGCGCGGCCGCCGAACGTGCGGCCCAGCGCGAAGCGGCGAAGAAGGCCGAGGACGCTGCCCGCGAGGCGGCGGACAAGACGCGCGCCGAGCAGGAAGAGATTCGCAAGCGTCGCGAGGCGGCCGAGGCCGAAGCGCGCGCGATCCGCGAAATGATGAACACGCCGCGCAAGGCCATGGTCAAGGCAGTCGAGCCGCCGAAGCCGGTGGAACCGCCGAAGCCGGTCGAAGCGAAGGGCACGTTGCACAAGCCGGCAAAGCCGGCGGGCGCAAGCACGGCACGTCCGGCCGTGAAGAAGCCGGCCGGCGCAGCGCCGGCGACGACGCAGGCACCGGCAGGTGCGGGCGACCGCAACAAGAAGCCGGGTGGCGGCAAGGGCGGCTGGCAGGACGACGCAGCCAAGCGCCGCGGCATCAAGACGCGCGGCGATTCGAGCGGCGGCGTCGACCGCGGCTGGCGCGGCGGCCCGAAGGGTCGTGGCCGTCACCAGGACAGTGCATCGACGTTCCAGGCACCGACCGAACCGATCGTGCGTGAAGTGCACGTGCCGGAAACCGTCTCGGTTGCCGATCTCGCGCACAAGATGTCGATCAAGGCCTCGGAAGTCATCAAGGTGATGATGAAGATGGGCCAGATGGTCACGATCAACCAGGTGCTGGACCAGGAAACGGCGATGATCGTCGTCGAGGAACTGGGCCACCGCGCGGTTGCCGCGAAGCTGGACGATCCGGAAGCGCTGCTGGTCGAAGGCGAGACCACCACCGATGCGGAGCAACTGCCGCGTCCGCCGGTCGTCACCGTGATGGGCCACGTCGACCACGGCAAGACCTCGCTGCTCGACCACATCCGCCGCGCGAAGGTTGCAGCAGGCGAAGCGGGCGGCATTACGCAGCACATCGGCGCATACCACGTCGAAACGCCGCGCGGCGTCATCACGTTCCTCGATACGCCGGGTCACGAAGCGTTCACGGCAATGCGTGCACGCGGCGCGAAGGCGACCGACATCGTGGTGCTGGTGGTGGCTGCCGACGACGGCGTGATGCCGCAGACGAAGGAAGCCATCGCTCACGCGAAGGCGGGTGGCGTGCCGATCGTCGTGGCGATCAACAAGATCGACAAGCCGGAAGCGAACCTGGACCGCGTCAAGCAGGAACTGGTCGCGGAAGGCGTCGTGCCGGAAGAATACGGTGGCGATTCGCCGTTCGTGCCGGTGTCGGCCAAGACGGGCGTCGGTATCGACGACCTGCTCGAGAACGTGCTGCTGCAGGCCGAAGTGCTGGAACTGAAGGCACCGATCGAGGCGCCGGCCAAGGGCATCGTGATCGAAGCGAAGCTGGACAAGGGCAAGGGCCCGGTCGCGACGATCCTGGTGCAGTCGGGTACGCTGAACCGCGGCGACGTCGTGCTCGCAGGCTCGGCTTATGGCCGCGTGCGTGCGATGCTCGACGAGAACGGCAAGCCGACGAAGGAAGCCGGCCCGTCGATCCCGGTCGAAATCCAGGGTCTGTCGGAAGTGCCGGGTGCCGGTGAGGAAGTGATCGTGCTGCCGGACGAGCGCAAGGCGCGCGAAATCGCGCTGTTCCGCCAGGGCAAGTTCCGCGACGTCAAGCTGGCGAAGCAGCAGGCCGCGAAGCTGGAAAGCATGCTCGAGCAGATGGGCGAAGGCGAAGTGCAGAACCTGCCGCTCATCATCAAGGCGGACGTGCAGGGCTCGCAGGAAGCGCTCGTGCAGTCGCTGCTCAAGCTGTCGACCGACGAAGTGCGCGTGCAGATCGTGCACAGCGCGGTGGGTGGCATCAGCGAAAACGACGTCAACCTCGCGACGGCATCGAAGGCGGTCATCATCGGCTTCAACACGCGTGCGGATGCACAGGCGCGCAAGCTGGCCGAAGCGAACGGTATCGACATCCGCTACTACAACATCATCTACGACGCAGTGGATGAGGTGAAGGCCGCGATGTCGGGCATGCTGGCGCCGGAGAAGCGCGAAGTCATCACCGGTATGGTCGAGGTGCGCCAGGTGTTCAAGGTGCCGAAGATCGGCACGGTCGCCGGCTGTATGGTCACGGACGGTATCGTCAAGCGCTCGTCGTCGGTGCGCGTACTGCGCAACAACGTCGTGATCTTCACGGGCGAACTCGAATCGCTGAAGCGCTTCAAGGACGACGTGAAGGAAGTGAAGCAAGGCTTCGAGTGCGGTATGTCGGTGAAGAACTTCAACGACGTCATCGAAGGCGACCAGTTCGAAGTCTTCGAAGTGACCGAAGTCGCGCGTACGCTGTAATCGTCGCGTATCGGCTCGTGGGCGGGGCAGGCTTGTGGGCCTGTCCCGCCCATTTTCATGGCGGCGTGCCAGAAGGCGGCCGCATTATCCTGATAAACGAATCAGGGATCGATCATGTCCAGGAAACGTACTTCCCCCAATCGCAACGTTCAGATTGCCGACCAGATTCAGCGCGATCTGTCCGAACTCATCATGCGCGAGGTCAAAGACCCGCGCATCGGTATCGTGACCATCCAGAGTGTGGAGCTCACGCCGGACTACGCGCACGCGAAGATCTATTTCACGGCGCTCACCGGCGATCCGGACAAGACGCAGGAAGCGCTGAACCACGCGTCGGGTCACCTTCACAACCTGCTGTTCAAACGCCTGCACATTCATACGGTGCCGACGCTGCATTTCCATTACGACCAGACGATCGAGAAGGCCGTGGAAATGTCGCGCCTGATCAAGGAGGCCAACTCGACGCGCGCGAAGGACGACGACGAAGCCGACGCGCCTGCGAAGGACGATTGAGCGCGCGCGCCCTATGAAGACTGCAGCCCCCCAGCGTCCGCGCGTGCCTCGGCGCGCGCTGGACGGCGTCCTCCTGCTCGACAAGCCGGTTGGTCTGTCGAGCAACGACGCCCTGATTCGCGCGAAGCGCCTGCTTCTCGCGAAGAAAGCCGGTCACACCGGCACGCTCGATCCGCTGGCCTCGGGCCTGTTGCCGCTGTGCTTTGGCGAGGCGACGAAGTTCTCGCAGGACTTGCTGGAAGCGGACAAGACCTACGAAGCGACGATGCGTCTAGGCGTACGCACGACCACCGGCGACGCGGAAGGCGACGTGCTCGACACACGCGCCGTCGAATGCGACCGGGCGGCGGTGGAAGCCGCACTCGCACGCTTTACCGGCGAGATCGTGCAGGTGCCGCCGATGTATTCGGCGCTCAAGCGTGACGGCAAGCCGCTGTACGAATATGCGCGCGCGGGCCAGACCGTCGAACGGGAAGGCCGCAACGTGACGATTCATGCACTCGACCTGCTGGCCTGCGAGCTGCCGGACGTGACGTTTCGCGTGACCTGCAGCAAGGGCACGTATGTGCGTACGCTGGCCGAAGATATCGGCGAAGCGCTCGGTTGCGGCGCCCATCTGACGATGTTGCGTCGCACGGGTGTCGGTGCACTGACGCTCGAGCATGCGGTGACGCTCGACGCGCTGTCCGACGCGGACGAAGCGGCGCGCGATGCGTGGCTTCAGCCGGTCGACGCGCTGCTGTCGACGTTTCCGCTGGTGCGTCTGGACGAAGCCGGCGCGAAGCGCTTCCTGCATGGTCAGCGCTTGCCGCTGTCGGCGCTCGATCCGATCGATGCGGCGGAGGGCGAGCGTGTGCGCGTGTACGATGCGGCGCGGCTGCTCGGCGTGGCTCGCAAGGCCAACGGCGTGCTCGCACCCGAACGCCTGGTCGTGACGGCTGCATGATGCGCGGCGCGCCAGCGCCGTCGGAATGAAAAAATAGCCCGGTCGGAGTCGACCGGGCTATTTTGTTTGGCGCGCTCGTTCGAGCGCGGTGCTCAGTGTGCAGCCGACGCCGCCGCACCCGCATCGCCGCCGCCCGCGCGTTCGGGCTTCGTGATCCAGATCAGTCCGATCAGCAGCACGAAGATCGCCGCCGAGATATAGAACAGATCGTTCACGCCCAGTTGCGCGGCCTGCTGCGTGGCCATGTTGTTGATGAGGCCATGCGCCTGGTTTTGCGTCAGCCCGAGGTTGCCCATCTGCGTGACGGCCTGGTTGAACGTCGGGTTGTACGGGTTGGCCTGCTCGACCAGTTGCGCGTGGTGGAAGTTGTTCCGGTGATCCCACGCGGTCTGGAAGATCGACGTGCCGATGCCGCCGCACATGATCCGCACGAAGTTCGACAAGCCCGATGCCGCGGGAATGCGATGGCCGGGCAGGCCGGACAGCGTGATCGACACGAGCGGGATGAAGAAGCCGGCCATCGCGATGCCTTGCACGAGCGTCGGCAGCGTCAGTGACCACTCGTCGACCCCGGTCGTGTAGCGCGAGCGCATCCAGAAGCACAGCGCGAACGTCAGGAACGCGGCGGTCGCGATGTAGCGCGGGTCCGTGCGCGGCAGGAACTTGCCGGTCAGCGGCGACAGCAGGATCGCGAACAGCCCGACGGGCGCCATCACGAGGCCCGCATCGGTGGCCGTGTAGCCAATCTGGGTCTGCAGCCACAGCGGCAGCAGCACGAGGTTGCCGAAGTAGAGCCCGTAGCCGACCGCGAGCGCGATCGTGCCGCCCGTGAAATTGCGCATGCGGAACAGCGACAGGTCGACGACTGGATGTTCGGCCGTCAGCTCCCAGATCACGAAGAACGCGAACGAGATGATCGCGATCAGCGCGAGCGCGATGATCGTCGTCGACGCGAACCAGTCGAGATCCTTGCCCTTGTCGAGCATGATCTGCAGCGAACCGACCCAAAGCACGAGCAGCGCGAGGCCGACGCCATCGATCGGCGCGCGGCGCACCGTCGATTCGCGCGTGCGATAGATCGACCACGTGGCCAGCGCTGCGGCGATGCCGACCGGGATGTTCACGTAGAAGATCCACGGCCACGAATAGTTGTCCGAGATCCAGCCGCCGAGGATCGGGCCCGCGACCGGTGCGATCAGCGTCGTCATCGACCACAGCGCGAGCGCCATCGGCGCCTTCGCGCGCGGGTAGCTCGACAGCAGCAGGGATTGCGACAGCGGAATCATCGGCCCCGCGACCGCGCCCTGGAGCACGCGCGACGCGAGCAGGAACGGCAGGCTCGGCGCCAGCCCGCACATCCACGACGAGATGACGAACAGGATGATCGACGCGATGAACAGGCGAACCTGTCCGAAGCGATCGGTCAGCCAGCCCGTCAGCGGCACGGAGATCGCGTTCGCGACCGCGAACGACGTGATGACCCACGTACCCTGGTCGGACGATACGCCGAGGTCGCCCGAGATGGTCGGGATCGCGACGTTCGCGATGGACGTGTCGAGCACGTTCATGAACACCGCGAGCGATACCGCGATCGTCCCGAGCACGAGTTGCCCGCCTTGCAAGGGCGGGTGGGAGACTGGAGCCTGTGCCATGTCGGTAGTTTTTCCGGAGTCGTTACATCATCTTGGCGGCGCCGCTCGATTTCGCTGCAGCCGCGGCCGGCGCCGCTGCGTTGCCGCCGGCGTTCTCGGCGACGATGCGTGCGATCTCGGCGTCGGCTTCATCGCCGTACTTCGCGAACACGTTGGTCTCGTAGACGGTGTTCTGCGCGTTGGCGAGCTGGTCGCCGCGCTCGTCCTTGATGTCGACGTCGACCTGCATCGACAGGCCGATGCGCAGCGGATGCTTCTCGAGCTCCTTCGGGTCGATCTCGATACGCACCGGCAGGCGCTGCACGACCTTGATCCAGTTGCCCGTCGCGTTCTGCGCCGGCAGCAGCGAGAACGCCGAACCCGTCCCGGCCGAGAAGCCGACGACCTTGCCGTGGTAGACGGCTGACGAGCCATAGATGTCGGCCGTCAGTTCGACCGGTTGGCCGATGCGCATGTGCTTGAGCTGGACTTCCTTGAAGTTCGCATCGACCCACACCGCATTCAGCGGCACGACCGACATCAGCGGGTTGCCCGGCGACACGCGCTGGCCGACCTGCACCGAGCGCTTCGCGACATAGCCAGTGACCGGCGCGGGCAGCACGTTACGTGCGTTCGCGAGGTACGCGTCGCGAACCTTCGCCGCAGCAGCCATCACGTTCGGATGCGACGCGATCGTCGTGTTCGCGGTCAGCGCGCGGTTCGATGCGAGCTGCTGTTGCGCCGCGTCGACCGACGCCTGGGCGGCGCGCACCGCGTCGCGGGCGTGGGAGATTTCTTCCTGCGACACGGCGCCCGTTTGCGCGACGGCCACCCGGCGGCGCAGGTCGTCCTGCGCCTTCGACAGGTCGGACTGGCGCAGCGCGACTTGCGCACGGTACTGATCGTCGTTGACGAACAGGCCGCGCACCTGGCGCACCGTCTGCGCGAGGTTCGCCTCGGCCTGCTGCAGCGCGACCTGCGAGTCGGCCGGATCGAGCACGACCAGCGGGTCGCCGGCCTTGACCGTCTGCGTATCGTCGGCCTTCACGGCGATCACGGTACCCGTGATCTGCGGCGTGATCTGCACGACGTTGCCGTTCACGTACGCGTCGTCGGTCTCTTCATGGAAGCGCGCGACGAGGAAGTAGTACAGGCCGTACGCGATGGCCGCGATCACGATGACCGCGATCAGCAGCGTCATCATCCGTTTGCGCTTCCCGTTGTTCTGCGGCTGTGCGCTGGCGGCGTTTTGTTGAGGGTCGCTCATGGCGATTTTCTCCGTCCGTTATTTCGAGTGTCTGCGTAGTGGTGGCGCCGGATCAGTTGGCGGCCTGTTTCGTCGGCTTGTCGGCGTCGGGCGCGGCGAGCCGCGTGCCGGTCGCGTCGAACCCGCCGCCGAGCGCCTTGATCAGCGCGAGCTGCATGTCGCGCCGGCGCATCTTCAGGTTGGTCACCGTCTGTTCCGATGCGAGGCGGTTGCTGTCCGCGGTCAGCACCTGGAGCTGGGGCGACAGGCCGGCCTTGTAGCGGATCACGGCGAGATCGTACGCACGCGTCGACGCGTCGAGCGCACGCTGTGCGTCATCCATCTGGCGATCGACCGCGCGGATCGACGCGACCTGCGTCGCGACGTCGTTCAGCGCGTTGATCAGCGTCTGGTTGTAGTTCGCGACCGACAGGTCGAAGTCCGCATAGCGGCCCTTGAGCTGCGCGCGCAGCGCGCCGGCATCGAAGATCGGCAGGTGGATGGCCGGGCCGAACTGCGCCTGGCGGCTCGCGAAATTCAGGAATTTGCCCCAGCCGAACGCATCGAAGCCGAAGCCGGCCGCGAGATTCACGTCCGGGAAGAACTCGGCCTTCGCTTCCTTCACGTCGTGCATCGCGGCCTCGACCTGCCAGCGCGCGGCGACGATGTCGGGGCGCCGCGCCACGAGGTCGGCCGGCAGGTTGCCGGGCAGCGCGACGTCGCCGGCCGGGCTCATCACCGGCGCGGCGATCTGCAGCCCGCGGTCCGGACCCTTGCCGAGCAGCGCAGCGAGCTGGTAGCGCACGGTCGTGATCTGGCCGTCGAGGTCGGACAGCGACGCCTGGGTCGTCGCGATATTGCCGCGCGCGGTCTGGCGTTCCACGTTGGTGTCGAGGCCGGCCGACACGCGGCCGTCGGTGATCTTGCCGACCGTCTGGCGGTTGGTGATCTCGCGTTGCGCGATGTCGCGCAGCGCATACAGTTGCGCGAGCGAGTTGTAGGTGCGGGCGACCGACGCCGCGAGCGTGATGCGCGCCTGCTGCATGTCGGCTTCGGCGGCCTTTTCCTGCGACACGGCCGTGTGCAGGCGCTCGCGATTCTTGCCCCACAGGTCGAGATCCCACGACGCGCTCGCGAGCGCGTTGTTCTCGCTGTACCACTGGCCGCCGTACGGGGGCGGGAACAGCGCGTTCGACGAATACAGCTCGCGCGTCCACGAGTAGCTGGCTTCGGCCTTCGGCATCAGGTTCGAGCGCGACGATTCGATGTACGACGAGGCTTTCGCGATGCGCGCCTGCGCCTGCGCGATCGACGGGTTGCCCTGGAGCGCCTCGTCGATCAGCTTCGGCAGCTGCGGATCGCCGAACTGGTTTGCCCAGTCGAGCGCCGGCCACTGGCCGCCCTGGGCCGGCAGGCTCTGGGTGGTTTCGAATTGCGACGCGGGAGCGATCTGCTTGTCGCTCTTGATGCCGATGTAGTTTGCGCAGCCTGCCAGCGTCAGCGCGGCAAGCGCGGCGGCGACGGCGGCGCGGCACGACCCGGCGCGCACGGACAACGGGGAGGATTTCATCGCGCTGTTCCCTGACTCGGAATGAATGATGGACACTGCAAGGATTTCCTTACATTAATCTGTCAAAAGTAATTGTTATGGCAACTATTGCGCGATGCTACCGCCGGCGGTCTCGCAATAGTTGCTGAGAATGCGGCGCAGCATGCTCTTGAGGAACCCGACTTCTTCCGGCGTAAACCCGCCCAGCAGCTCGTCGAGCACGCTGCGGAACACCGGCGGCAACCGCTCGGCCAGCGCGCGGCCTTCGTCGGTCAGCTCGAGCCGCACGACCCGCCGATCCTCGATGCTGCGCACGCGGGACAGCAGGCCGCGCTTCTCGACGCGATCGAGCAGGCGCGTGACCGCGCTCGCGTCGATCCCGTATTCCCGCGCAAGCTCGGCGGCCGTCGAGCATTTGCCGACCGCGATCATGAACAGCATGCTCGCCTGCGTGCCCGTGATGCCGAGCTCCTCCTGCGTGCGCTGGGTGACGAGGTTGGTCATCACTGATTTCACGCGCGACATCAGATAACCGACGCTGTCGTTCATCTGATACGAGGACAGCGGCGAAACAGGCGATTGGGAAGGAGAATCCGACATAAAACCCTGAGGCTGCAATAGTTGACTAGGCAGCAGTATAGGCACAATTGTTTGCCGCGGCAAATGT
Source organism: Burkholderia sp. B21-005 (assembly GCF_020843965.1). Taxonomy (NCBI): domain Bacteria; kingdom Pseudomonadati; phylum Pseudomonadota; class Betaproteobacteria; order Burkholderiales; family Burkholderiaceae; genus Burkholderia; species Burkholderia sp. B21-005. Next base: position 1,587,817 of record NZ_CP086301.1, read on the forward strand.
TAATCGAACGGGCGAGGGCGCGCTCCGTGCCCCAAAATCCCCTTGTCGACGTCAGGGTCTTCGGCGTGCTGGCAGGCGCGATGGCCGGGTTTAGACGACGCAGGGCGGGGCCGTTTGTTGCGCTGCAACGAACAGTCCGGCTCCCGCCACGCTCACGTGCTATAATTTGTGGTTTCCAAGCTGCAACGCGCGCGCACGTGTCCCGGTGACTGACGAGCGTGCGCGTTTGCGCGTTCAACGAATTTCCAGGTTTCTATGACCCGCGCCCTTCGCAATATCGCCATCATCGCCCACGTCGACCACGGCAAGACCACGCTCGTCGACCAACTGCTCCGCCAGTCCGGCACCTTCCGCGAGAACCAGCAGATTGCCGAGCGGGTGATGGACTCGAACGACATCGAAAAAGAGCGCGGGATCACGATTCTCGCGAAGAACTGTGCGGTCGAATATGAAGGCACGCACATCAACATCGTCGACACGCCGGGGCACGCGGACTTCGGCGGCGAAGTGGAGCGCGTGCTGTCGATGGTCGACTCGGTGCTGCTGCTCGTCGACGCGGTCGAAGGCCCGATGCCGCAGACCCGCTTCGTCACGAAGAAGGCGCTCGCGCTCGGCCTGAAGCCGATCGTCATCGTCAACAAGATCGATCGTCCGGGTGCGCGGATCGACTGGGTCATCAACCAGACCTTCGACCTGTTCGACAAGCTGGGCGCGACCGAGGAGCAACTCGACTTCCCGATCGTCTACGCATCGGGCCTGAACGGCTATGCGTCGCTCGACCCGGCGGCGCGCGAAGGCGACATGCGCCCGCTGTTCGAGGCGGTCCTCCAGCACGTGCCGGTCCGTCCGGCCGATCCGGACGCGCCGCTGCAGCTGCAGATCACGTCGCTCGACTATTCGACGTACGTTGGCCGGATCGGCGTCGGCCGCATCACGCGCGGCCGCATCAAGCCGGGTCAGCCGGTCGTGATGCGCTTCGGCCCGGAAGGCGATGTGCTGAACCGCAAGATCAACCAGGTGCTGTCGTTCACGGGCCTCGAGCGCGTGCAGGTCGACTCGGCCGAAGCAGGCGACATCGTGCTGATCAACGGTATTGAAGATGTCGGCATCGGCGCAACGATCTGCGCGGTGGATACGCCGGAAGCACTGCCGATGATCACCGTCGACGAGCCGACGCTGACGATGAACTTCCTCGTCAACTCGTCGCCGCTGGCCGGCCGCGAAGGCAAGTTCGTGACGAGCCGCCAGATCCGCGATCGCCTGATGAAGGAACTGAACCACAACGTCGCGCTGCGCGTGAAGGACACGGGCGACGAAACGGTGTTCGAAGTCTCGGGCCGCGGCGAACTGCACCTGACGATTCTCGTCGAAAACATGCGCCGTGAAGGCTATGAGCTGGCCGTGTCGCGTCCGCGCGTCGTGATGCAGGAAATCGACGGCGTGCGGCACGAGCCGTACGAGCTGCTGACCGTCGACGTCGAGGACGAGCACCAGGGCGGCGTGATGGAAGAGCTCGGCCGCCGCAAGGGCGAAATGCTCGACATGGCGTCGGACGGCCGCGGCCGCACGCGTCTGGAATACAAGATCTCGGCGCGTGGCCTGATCGGCTTCCAGAGCGAATTCCTGACGCTTACGCGCGGCACGGGCCTGATGAGCCACATCTTCGACTCGTACGCACCGGTCAAGGACGGCTCGGTCTTCGAGCGTCGCAACGGCGTGCTGATCTCGCAGGACGACGGCGCGGCAGTGGCGTACGCGCTGTGGAAGCTGCAGGATCGCGGCCGCATGTTCGTGAAGCCGGGCGACGCGCTGTATGAGGGCATGATCATCGGCATCCACAGCCGCGACAACGACCTCGTCGTGAACCCGATCAAGGGCAAGCAGCTGACCAACGTGCGCGCGTCGGGTACCGACGAAGCCGTGCGTCTCGTACCGCCGGTCCAGATGTCGCTCGAATACGCGGTCGAATTCATCGACGACGACGAGCTCGTCGAAGTGACGCCGCAGTCGATCCGCCTGCGCAAGCGCTTCCTGAAGGAGCACGAGCGTCGCCGCGCGAGCCGTGAAGGCGCAGTCGACTAAGCATCGACCGTTCCCATGCATGATGGAAAAGGCTGCCTTCGGGCGGCCTTTTTTGCATCCGCGCGATGCGCAACCGGGGTGGTTGCAAAACACTGTTCCCAAGGGCCGTGGCAATCCGGCAAAACCCCGTCGTGCGGTGCTTTCGGGCACCTGTCGTCGTGAACTTCGGTATCGGTTCTGTGATATGCTGCGCGCACGCAAGTTTTAGGTCCTTCCAAGCAAGACTTGATTCGCAATCCGCTAAACGGTCAGGCCGTGTCGCGGAAGGTTGAGTAACCCGCTATTTCTCGAGAAGCTCGAAGAAAGGTGAGCGTAAAATGTCAGATGTAATGAAGCAGTTTCAGCTGAACTCCTATCTGTTCGGCGGCAATGCTTCGTACGTTGAAGAACTGTACGATGCATACCTCAACAATCCGGCATCGGTGCCGGAGAACTGGCGAGAGTATTTCGACGCGCTGCAGAACGTGCCTGCAACCGACGGCTCGACTGCCAATGACGTCGCTCATTTTCCGATCGTCGAATCCTTTGCCGAGCGTGCGAAGGCCAATGCCTTCATCCCGCGCGAAAGCACCAGCAATCTGGCGACCGCGCGCAAGCAGGTCCACGTCCAGTCCCTCATCAGCGCCTATCGCTTCCTCGGCTCGCAATGGGCCAATCTGGATCCGCTGAAGCGTCGCGAACGTCCCGCCATTCCCGAACTCGAACCCGCTTTCTACGACTTCTCCGAAGGCGACCTCGACCAGACGTACAGCGCAAGCAACCTGTATTTCGGTTTCGACCAGGCTTCGCTGCGCGACATCGTCAAGGGCTTGCGTGACACGTACTGCGGCACGATCGGCGCCGAGTACATGTACATCAGCGATCCGGAGCAGAAGCGCTGGTGGCAGGAGCGCCTGGAATCGACCCGCGCGACGCCTGCCTTCTCGGTAGAGAAGAAGAAGCACATCCTGAATCGCCTGACGGCAGCGGAAGGCCTCGAGCGCTATCTGCACACCAAGTACGTCGGCCAGAAGCGCTTCTCGCTCGAAGGTGGCGAAAGCTTCATCGCGGCGATGGACGAAGTCGTCCAGCACGCAGGCAAGACCGGCGTGCAGGAAATCATCATCGGCATGGCGCACCGCGGCCGCCTGAACGTGCTGGTCAACACGCTGGGCAAGATGCCGGCCGACCTGTTCGCCGAATTCGAAGGCAAGCACGTCGATGACCTGCCGGCCGGCGACGTGAAGTATCACAAGGGCTTCTCGTCGGATGTGTCGACCGAAGGCGGCCCGGTCCACCTGTCGCTCGCGTTCAACCCGTCGCACCTCGAAATCGTGAACCCGGTGGTCGAAGGTTCCGCGAAGGCGCGGATGGACCGTCGCGGCGACGAAGACGGCCTGCAGGTGCTGCCGGTGCAGATCCACGGCGACGCGGCCTTCGCCGGCCAGGGCGTCGTGATGGAAACGCTGAACCTCGCGCAGACGCGCGGTTACGGCACGCACGGCACGCTGCACATCGTCATCAACAACCAGATCGGCTTCACGACGTCCGACCCGCGCGACGCGCGCTCGACGCTGTACTGTACCGACGTGGTCAAGATGATCGAGGCGCCGGTGCTGCACGTGAACGGCGATGATCCGGAAGCCGTCGTGCTCGCGATCCAGATCGCGATCGACTATCGGATGCAGTTCCACAAGGATGTCGTGATCGACATCGTCTGCTTCCGCAAGCTGGGTCACAACGAGCAGGACACGCCGGCGGTCACGCAGCCGCTGATGTACAAGAAGATCGCGCAGCACCCGGGCACCCGTGCGCTGTACGCCGAGAAGCTCGTGCAGCAGGGCGTGATCACCGCGGAAGACGCCGACAACTACGTGAAGGCGTACCGCAAGGCGATGGACGACGGCCACCACACCGTTGATCCGGTCCTGTCGAACTACAAGAGCAAGTACGCGGTCGACTGGGTTCCGTTCCTGAACCGCAAGTGGACGGACGCAGCCGATACGGCCGTGCCGCTCGCCGAACTGAAGCGCCTCGGCGAACGCATCACGACGGTCCCGGAAAACTTCAAGGTTCACCCGCTCGTCGAGCGCGTGATCAACGACCGCCGCAACATGGCGCGCGGCGACCAGCCGCTCGACTGGGGCATGGGCGAACACCTCGCATTCGCGTCGCTCGTCGCATCGGGCTACTCGGTGCGCCTGACGGGCCAGGACTCGGGCCGCGGTACGTTCACGCACCGTCACGCGGTGCTGCACGACCAGAACCGCGAGCGCTGGAACGACGGCACGTACGTGCCGCTGCAGAACATCGCCGAAGGTCAGGCGAAGTTCACGGTGATCGACTCGGTGCTGTCGGAAGAAGCGGTGCTGGGCTTCGAATACGGTTACTCGACCGCCGAGCCGAACACGCTCGTGCTGTGGGAAGCCCAGTTCGGCGACTTCGTCAACGGCGCGCAGGTCGTGATCGACCAGTTCATTTCGTCGGGTGAAGTGAAGTGGGGCCGCGTGTCGGGTCTGACGATGCTGCTGCCGCACGGCTACGAAGGCCAGGGTCCGGAACACTCGTCGACCCGTATCGAGCGTTTCCTGCAACTGTGTGCCGATCACAACATGCAGGTCGTTCAGCCGACGACGCCGGCGCAGATTTTCCACCTGCTGCGTCGCCAGATGATCCGTCTGTTCCGCAAGCCGCTGATCGTCGCAACGCCGAAGTCGCTGCTGCGCCACAAGGAAGCGGTGTCGGATCTGTCGGAACTCGCGAAGGGTTCGTTCCAGCCGGTGCTGGGCGAAACCGACGGCGGCATCGACGCGAAGAAGGTCAAGCGCGTGCTGGCATGCTCGGGTCGCGTGTATTACGACCTCGTCGCACATCGCCGTGAAGCGAAGGCGAACGACGTCGCGATCATCCGTATCGAGCAGCTGTATCCGTTCGCGCACAAGCAGTTCGAAACCGAAATGAAGAAGTACGAGAACGCGACTGAAGTGGTCTGGGTGCAGGACGAGCCGCAGAACCAGGGCCCCTGGTTCTACGTCGAGCACCACCTGAAGGAAGGCATGAAGGAAGGGCAGAAGCTGGCATACAGCGGCCGTCCGGCTTCGGCCTCGCCGGCGGTTGGCTACTACGCGAAGCACTACGAGCAGCAGAAGGCACTGATCGAAGGTGCGTTCGGCCGCCTGAAGAGCGCATCGATCGCGAAATAACCGACGGAAGCGAAACGGGAAGGCGCGCTGCGCTTTCCCGTCTCTTTTGGCCCGCCGGGCGCGTCGCGCGCCGCGCCGGCCGAAGGAATCGCACGAACCTCGTCATTACCCAGATTAAGCATCCAGGAAAATCACATGGCTATCGTAGAAGTCAAAGTCCCCCAGCTTTCGGAGTCGGTTTCGGAAGCCACCATGCTGCAGTGGAAGAAGAAGCCGGGCGAAGCAGTCGCGCAAGACGAAATCCTGATCGAACTCGAGACCGACAAGGTCGTGCTCGAAGTGCCGGCACCGGCCGCGGGCGTGCTCGCGCAAGTGCTGCAGAACGACGGTGACACCGTGGTCGCCGAACAGATCATCGCGACGATCGACACCGAGGCGAAGGCAGGTGCTGCCGAAGCCGCGGCAGGCGCCGCCGAAGTGCAGCCGGCGGCAGCACCGGCCGCAGCCGCACCGGCAGCCCAGCCGGCTGCCGCCGTTGCATCGAGTTCGGCCGCCGCATCGCCGGCCGCGTCGAAGCTGCTGGCCGAGAAGGGCCTGTCGGCAGGCGACGTCGCAGGTTCGGGCCGCGACGGCCGCGTCACGAAGGGCGACGCGCTGGCCGCAGGCAGCGCACCGAAGGCTGCTCCGGCCGCTGCACCGGCGAAGACCGCCGCTGCGAAGCCGGCACTGCCGGAAGTGAAGGTGCCGGCGTCGGCAGCGACGTGGCTGAACGACCGTCCGGAACAGCGTGTGCCGATGTCGCGCCTGCGTGCGCGTATCGCCGAGCGCCTGCTCGAGTCGCAGCAGACCAACGCGATCCTGACGACGTTCAACGAAGTGAACATGGCTCCGGTCATGGAACTGCGTAACAAGTACAAGGACAAGTTCGAGAAGGAACATGGCGTGAAGCTCGGCTTCATGTCGTTCTTCGTGAAGGCGGCCGTGCACGCGCTGAAGAAGTTCCCGCTGGTGAACGCGTCGATCGACGGTAACGACATCGTCTATCACGGCTACTTCGACATCGGTATCGCGGTCGGTTCGCCGCGTGGCCTGGTCGTGCCGATCCTGCGCAATGCGGATCAACTGAGCCTCGCCGAGATCGAGAAGAAGATTGCCGAATTCGGTCAGAAGGCGAAGGACGGCAAGCTGTCGATCGAGGAAATGACGGGCGGTACGTTCTCGATCTCGAACGGCGGCGTGTTCGGCTCGATGCTGTCGACCCCGATCATCAACCCGCCGCAGTCGGCCATCCTCGGCGTGCATGCGACGAAGGAGCGCCCGGTTGTCGAAAACGGCCAGATCGTGATCCGTCCGATCAACTACCTGGCACTGTCGTACGACCACCGGATCATCGACGGCCGCGAAGCCGTGCTGTCGCTCGTCGCGATGAAGGATGCGCTGGAAGATCCGGCACGCCTGCTGCTCGATCTGTAAGCCGAGTCTCACTGCATTGACCCGCTCCGCACGCTCGCGCCACCGCGCGAGCGCGCGGACGTACAAGTAGAAAGGATTGTCATGTCCAAGGAATTTGACGTCGTCGTGATCGGCGCCGGCCCCGGTGGCTACATCGCCGCGATTCGCGCCGCGCAGCTCGGCAAGACCGTTGCCTGTATCGAGAAGTGGAAGAACCCGGCCGGCGCGCTGAAGCTCGGCGGCACCTGCCTGAACGTCGGCTGCATTCCGTCGAAAGCGCTGCTCGCGTCGTCGGAAGAGTTCGAGAACACGTCGCATCACCTGGCCGACCACGGCATCACGGTCGACGGCGTGAAGATCGACGTCGCGAAGATGCTCGGCCGCAAGGACGCGATCGTCGAGAAGATGACGAGCGGGATCGAGTTCCTGTTCAAGAAGAACAAGATCACCTGGCTGAAGGGCCATGGCAAGTTCACCGGCAAGACCGACGCCGGCGTGCAGATCGAAGTGAGCGGCGAAGGTGAAACCGAAGTCGTCACCGCGAAGAACGTGATCATCGCGACGGGCTCGAAGGCGCGTCACCTGCCGAACGTCCCGGTCGACAACAAGATCGTGTCGGACAACGAAGGTGCACTGACGTTCGAGTCGGTACCGAAGAAGCTCGCCGTGATCGGCGCAGGCGTGATCGGCCTCGAGCTCGGCTCGGTGTGGCGTCGCCTGGGTTCCGAAGTGACGGTGCTCGAAGCGCTGCCGGCGTTCCTCGGCGCGGCCGACGAAGCGCTCGCGAAGGAAGCGGCCAAGCTGTTCAAGAAGCAGGGCCTCGACATCCATCTCGGCGTGAAGATCGGTGACGTGAAGACGACCGCAGATGGCGTGTCGATCGCTTACACGGACAAGGACGGCAACGCGCAGACGCTCGACGCCGACCGCCTGATCGTGTCGGTCGGCCGCGTGCCGAACACCGACAACCTCGGCCTCGAGGCAATCGGCCTGAAGGCGAACGAGCGCGGCTTCATCGACGTGGACGACCATTGCCGTACGGCCGTGCCGAACGTCTACGCGATCGGCGACGTGGTGCGCGGCCCGATGCTCGCGCACAAGGCGGAAGACGAAGGCGTGCTGGTCGCGGAAGTGATCGACGGCCAGAAGCCGCACATCGACTACAACTGCATTCCGTGGGTGATCTACACGTACCCGGAAATCGCATGGGTCGGCAAGACCGAGCAGCAGCTGAAGGCCGAAGGCCGCGAGATCAAGTCGGGCAAGTTCCCGTTCTCGATCAACGGTCGCGCGCTCGGCATGAACGCGCCGGACGGTTTCGTGAAGATGATCGCGGACGCGAAGACCGACGAACTGCTCGGCGTGCACGTGATCGCGGCGAACGCGTCGGACCTGATCGCCGAAGCCGTGGTGGCGATGGAGTTCAAGGCGGCGTCGGAAGACATCGCCCGCATCTGCCATCCGCACCCGTCGATGTCGGAAGTGATGCGCGAAGCGGCGCTCGCCGTCGACAAGCGCTCGCTGAACAGCTGAGTGCGGTATAGCGGCGGCCGGCCTTTGGCCGGCGCAGCCGCCTCATGACGAAGGCGGGCGGGAGTTTCCCGCTCGCCTTTGTTTTTTCCGGTTTGCCCGATGAACGTCACCGAATACTACACGCGCGAATTGACCACGCGCGGCTATCAGTCCGATCCCGCGCAGCGCGCGGCCGTCGATCGCTTGCAGCACTGCTTCGACGAGTGGGTCGACTACAAGGCGCGCCGCTCGAACGCGTTCAAGAAGCTCATCAATCATCCGGACCTGCCGCGTGGTGTCTACATGTGGGGCGGCGTCGGCCGCGGCAAGAGCTTCCTGATGGACAGCTTCTACGCGGTGGTGCCCGTGCAGCGCAAGACGCGCCTGCACTTCCACGAATTCATGCGCGAAGTGCACCGCGAACTCGAGGAGCTGAAAGGGCAGGCCGATCCGCTCGACGAACTCGCGCGACGCATCGCGAAGCGCTACCGGTTGATCTGCTTCGACGAATTCCACGTATCGGACATCGCGGACGCGATGATCCTGTACCGGCTGCTCGATCGCCTGTTCAACAACGGCGTGCAGTTCGTGATGACGTCCAACTACGATCCCGACGACCTGTATCCCGATGGCCTGCATCGCGACCGCATGCTGCCGGCGATCGAGCTGATCAAGCAAAAGCTCGACGTGCTGAACGTCGACGCGGGCGTCGACTATCGCCAGCGCACGCTCGCGCAGGTGCGGATGTATCACACGCCGCTCGGCGCGGATGCCGATCGCGAACTGCGTCATGCATTCGCGAAGCTCGCCGCGGTGCCGGACGAAAGCCCGATCCTGCATATCGAGAAGCGCGAACTGAAGGCGTTGCGCAAGGCCGATGGGGTCGTCTGGTTCGATTTCGCGACGCTCTGCGGCGGCCCGCGTTCGCAGAACGACTATCTCGAGCTGGCCAGCCGTTTTCACGCGATCGTGCTGTCCGAAGTGCCGCAGATGTCGCCACGCATGGCATCGGAGGCGCGGCGCTTCACCTGGCTCATCGACGTACTGTACGACCACAAGGTCAAGCTGCTGATGTCCGCGGCGGTGCCTGCGGAGCAACTGTACATCGAGGGGCCGATGGCGAACGAGTTCGCGCGCACGGTATCGCGGATCGTCGAGATGCAGTCGAAGGAATACCTCGAAACGCCGCGCCGCATTGTCGATACGTCGCTGACGTGATCGTAGTTTTCGACAAATGACAGGCTTCAAACGTCAATTCCGGTCAAATTATCGCGATCCCCGGGTATTTTCGGACTTGTCTTATATTCTTCATTGAAGGCGGCCGATATCGTTGTGTCATGGTTCTTAAGGCTGGAGATATCCATGACACCGTATCGCGATTTGACCGACCACGAGTGGCACTGCGTCGTGCCGCTTCTGCCTGAAATGCAGCCCCGCACCGAGTTGCGCGGCCGACCGTTGGCCAATACGCGCGCCGTCCTGAACGGCGTTCTATGGGTCATCTATAGCGGCGCGACCTGGTCAGCGATGCCGCGTCGTTACCCTTCGTACCAGACATGTCATCGCCGCTTCAAGGTCTGGCACGAGACCGGCACGTTGATGCAGGTGATGCGCGAGCTGTATGGCGACGCAGGCGTGAATCTGTGCAACGAACTGTCCACGCGGATGCGCAAGCACCCGCAATCGAAGGCGGCGGAGGTGCGGGGTGCCGCGGCGCCGGTGTATCGTGCACCGGGCAGCTATGCGTCGGATACGCTGAAGCACGCAGCGTGAAGTCGTTCGATTTCATTCACGCCTGCACCAAAACAAAATCGGCCTGACTACATCGCAGGCCGATTTTTCATTGCGTCGCGCGTATCGACGCGCGTCGCGTTAGTTATTGTGCGCGAACCCAGGTCTGCGATCGGCCAAGCAGCGAGACGCCGATGTAGCCGCGCACGACGAGCTTCTGGCCGCCGTCTTCCAGCGACATCTTGCACTTGTAGATCTTGCCGTTTTCCGGGTCGAGAATGTTGCCGCCGTCCCAGTGGTCGCCGTCCTTCTTCATCGCCTTGATGATCGTCATGCCTTTGATGAGCTGATCCTTGCGCTCGTCCGTGCACGCGGTGCAGCGACGATCGGGCGTGTCGTTGGCGCCGAGACCCTTGACGACCTTGCCGGACAGCGAACCGTCGCCGTCGTCGGCGATCTGCACGAGTGCCTTCGGCTGATGCGTGTTGTCGTCGATCGTCTGCCACATGCCGATGGGGTTGTCGGTCTGGGCGTAGGTGGGGGCGGCGCAAGCGAGCAATGCACTTGCGACGGCCAGTGCGCGCAACGGGCGGGTCAGTTGAATCATTGTCTTCCTCCTTGTTTCACGTCGTGTTCGATTCGCCCGCACGACCGCCTGCATGGGGCGTGGCATGTTGCGAGCTTTGTCAGAATACGTGAAACCGCGCGCGGCGTTTGATAGAGGGGACTCTATTCCAAACAGCTCGCGAGACGCGGGCTGTTTGGTGACTGATCAGTTGAGCTGATATGAGAACGCGGCATTCACGCGCGGGCTGCGCGATGCGCTTTCAACCGGTGCATCGCCGACCGGCTTCGCGATATTCAGGTCGAGACTGTAGTAGCGGCTGTCCGTAAACCGTACGCCGATAGCGACCGACGACAAGCGGCTCGGCGACGGCGTGCCCGTATGCAGGTAGACGCGTGCCATGTCATACGCGATATACGGCGTGATCGACTTCATGTACGTCCAGCCCGGCGTGAAGCCGCGATTGACCTCCAGCGACATCCCCCAACCCGAGTCGCCCGACGTTTCGCCGGGCTGGTAGCCGAGCGCATAGCGCGTCGAACCGAACGAGACCTGTTCCGACGTCGGCAGTGAATCGGGGCTGTACTGGCCGGTCAGCGAGACCGATGTGCCGATCTTGAATGGCCATTCGTTGGTCTGCGTGAAGGTCGCGCCGGTGCGCACGAACGTCAGCGAAATCGGGCTGTCCACCGACGTCGTGTCCGAGCCGATCGTGATGTCCTGCGATTTCGACGCGCCGAGAATGTTGAAGCCCTTCGCGACGTTGACGCTGAGTTTCTGGACTTGCTTGGCCGACACGCTCGTATAGTCGAGCTGCATTTGCAGCACGCGGACCTGCGAGCGCGTGTCGATGCTGTTGCCGGTGATCTTGTTCTGGTAGCGGTCTTCATTGTGCGACGCATACCCCGACACGGTGCCGAGCAGACTGCGCTGGTTATTCAGCAGCAATGGATAGGATGCCGAAAGACCGAGCTTCTCGTTCTTGACCGTGCGCTCGACGGTCGACGGCAGGCCCGGGTTGTCGGTCGGCTTGCCGCGATACGTGCTGGCGTCGAGGCGCGTGACCAGGCCGCTGCTGCCGACCGGCACCGCGCCGCTGAATGCGACGTAGGTCTGCTTGTCGCGTCCGGGCGGCACCAGCGCGGAAATGCTCAATTGCTCGCCAAACGACGTGAGGCCATTCTCCGTTGCGGTGATGAGCCCCTGGACGCCCGGGTGATTGAAATCGATGCCGGTGCTGATGTTGAATGCCTTGCGGTCGACGGCGAGTTCGAGCGTCGTCGCACCGTCGGTCGTTTGCGGCGGCGGCACGTTGGCCTTCACCGTGAGGCCGGGCAGGAGGCCGAAGGTGTTCACGTAGCGTTCGAACGTCGCGCGGCGCAGCGGGCGATCGGCCGTGATGTGCGCGGCGATCGCGCGGATCTTCGATTCCATCGCGCCGGGCTTGCCGGTGACCTTGACGTCCGCCACGTAGCCTTCGACGACCGTGACGCGCACGACGCCGTTCTCGAACGTCTGCGCAGGAATGAACGCGAACGACAGCGCATAGCCGCGATCCTGGTACAGCTTGGTCACGCCGTTGGCGGTTTCGATCAGCTCGCCGATCGTGATGTCCTTGCCGACGAGGGGCGTGAAGCGACGCGAGATTTCGTCGAACGGCACCGACTTCACGCCTTCGACCTGGAACGTTGTCGGTGTCACGTGCCGCGACAGCAGCTCCTGCAACTGCGGTGCCTGCGGCGCGACCTGCACGGTGACGGTCGGCCCTTTCTTCGGCGCGTTGATCTGGGGGAGGGAATCGAGCGGGTTGCCTGCTGCGCGCGTCTGTGCCTGTGCCGTGCCTGCTGCCGCGATGGCGAGCAGCATCATCCATGTGTCGAATCTGGATTTCATTGTTCTTCCTCGTAGGCCTTTCTTTTCGTCTTCGTTCTAATGCGGGCGCGCGACATCGAGTGTCGCGCGCCGCGTGCCGCATTGCCGGTTGTGTTTTGTACGGCCGCGCCTCCCGCTCCGGCTGCAAAGGCGCGACTGTCCTCCTTACTTGCCGACGCTACCCAGCGTGCCCAGCAGCCCCGTGACCGGCGCCAGGAGGCCCGTCGAGTTGCCCGACGATGCCGTCCCCGACACGCCGCCGACGAGCGACGTGACCGGCGCGAGCGGATTCGACGAAGCCCCGGATCCCGCCGCACCGCCCACTGCTCCGGTGACAGTATTCAGCAAACCGGTGACGGGCGCGAGAGGGTTTGCCCCGCCTGCGCCACCCGTCGCGCCGCCGAGCGTGCCCGTGACCGTCGACACGAGGCCCGTGACCGGCGCGAGCGGATTGCTGCCCGAGCTGCCCGTTGCGCCGCCGACCGCGCCCGTGAGCGAACCGAGCGGCGTCGAGCCGAGGCCGGACAGCAGGCCGCCGAGCGGGTTCGTCGAGCTGGAACCCGACGACGAGCCGTTCTGGACGGTCGTGGTCGAGCCGCCGACGAGGCTCGTGATCAGGCCGGGGATCGGCGCCGCGCCGTTCGGGCCGTTCGGGTTCACGAGGCCGCCCGCGTTGGTCACGGTGTTGCCGACCGTGGTGACGAGCTGTCCGACATCGCCGACGAGCGGCTGATTCGACGTGCTGGCCACCTGCTTGCCCGCCGAGCTGATTGCGCCGCCCACCTGGCCGAGCAGGCCCGATACCGGTTGCCCAAGGCCCGTGGTCGTGCCGACCTGTTGCGTGACCTGACCCGCGGTGATCACCAGCGGCGTGATTGCCGAGCTGAGCGGTTGCGTCACTTGCTGCACGGCACCCGACGACAGCGTCGAGCCGATCGTCGTGCCGGCGGCCGTCAGACCGTTGGCGACGGTGTCGAGCACGGTGCCGACCGGCGTCGTCACCGGGGCGAGCGGCGAGAGCTGCCCCGTGCCGAGCGCCTTGACCGTCGAGCTCAGCCCGGACACGGTGTTGCTCGTCGCGCCGACGACGTTTCCGAGGCCGGCGACCGTCGTGCCGACGGGGTCCTTGATCGTGCCGGTCTGTCCGAGCCCGTTGCTCAACGCATCGGCAGCCGCGCCGACGATCGTGCCGGTGCTCGAGATGGTGCTGCCGACGCCCTTCGTCACGCCGTCGCCGAGGCCAGGCACGCTGATGTTGCCGACCGTGCTGCCGAGATCGGTCGCGGTCTGGCCGACCGTGCTGACGACGCCCTTGGTGCCGTTCGTCGTACCGCTGGTGCCACTCGTGCCGCTGGTACCGCTCGTGCCGCTGGAGCCGCCGCCGTTGCTGCTGGTCGGCGGCGTGCTGACGCTGTTGCCGCCGCAGGCGGCCAGCAGGCACGCAGCGGCGAGTGCGGTGAGGGGCATGCGCCACTGGCGCAGGGCGACCGTCGTGATGGAACGTTGCTGGGACATGATGGACTCCTCGCTGTCTTGTCGATGAATGGATGTCTGATTACTTGCCGTGCGTGCCGCCGAGCAGGCCGCCGATCAGCGACGTGACAGGTGCGAGCAGATTCGAACCCGAGCCCGAGTTCGTGACGGCGCCCGTGGTGCCGCTCAGTGACGGTGCGCCGGCCGTGCTGGTGACCGCGGGGACCGGAGCGGCGATTGGATTGCCACCGCCCGTTACGCCGCCGAGCGCGCCGGTGACCGTGGAGACGAGGCCCGTGACCGGGCCGAGCGGGCCGCCGCTCGTGCCGCCAGTTGCGCCACCGAGTGCACCGGTGACGGTCGAGACGAGGCCGGTGACCGGAGCGAGCGGGCCGCCGCTCGCGCCGCCGGCTGCGCCGCCGAGTGCGCCGGTGACGGTGGAGACCAGACCCGTGACCGGAGCGAGCGGGCCACCGCTGGTGCCGCCGGCTGCGCCGCCGAGTGTGCCGGTGACGGTGGAGACGAGGCCGGTGATCGGAGCGAGCGGGCCGCCGCTCGTGCCGCCCGTTGCGCCGCCGAGCGGGCCGGCGACAGTCGAGAGGAGGCCCGTGAGCGGTGCGAGCGGGTTGGTCGCGCCGCCGGTGCTGCCCGTGAGCAGGCCGCCGACAGCCTTCACGGTATTGCCGGTCGACGAGACGGTGTTGCCGAGGCCGGTCGTGACGGGGTTGCCGCCCGTCGATGCGATCAGCGCGCCGCCCTGGTTCAGGCCGTTGCCGATCGTGCCGAGCAGCGTGTTGACCGGGGCGCCGAGGCCGGTGGCCGTCCCGATCGTCTGCGTCGTCTGGCCGACCATCGTCGTGATCGGCGTGATGGCCGAGCTGACCGTCTGCGTGACCTGCTGGATCGGGCCGGTCGACAGCGCGTTGGACAGCGTGGTGCCACCGTTCGATACCGCGTTGCCGACTTGCGTCACGAGGCCGCCGACGGCGCCGGTGACAGGGGCGAGCGGCGACAGCGGGCCGCTGCCGAGGCTGGTGACCAGGTTGCCGGTCTGCGTGACCGCGCCGCCGAGCTGGTTGACGACGCCGCCCGTGCTGGCGACCGTGACGCCGACCGGGTCTTTCGCCGCACCGAGCTGGCCGAGGCCGTCGCCCACGCCAGTGCCGAGCGCCGTGACCGCACCGCCGACGTGCTGGATGATGCCGCCTGCGGCCTGCGTCGTGCCCGGATCGACGCCGGGCAGCGACTGGCTCGCGACGGTGCTGCCGAGGTTCGACACGGTTCCGCCGAGACTCGTGATGACGTTGCCGCCCTTTGCGAGGACGCTCCCCACCGGGTTCGCCGACACACCGGAGGTGCCGCTCGTACCGCCGGACGTTCCACTCGTCGTTCCGCTGGTGCTGCCGCTCGTCGAACCGCTCGTGCTGCCGCTGGTCGAGCCGCTGGTGCTACCCGAGGTGCCGCCGCTCGTCGAACCTGACGTGCCGCCCGAAGTGCCGCCGCCGGACGTGGAGATGGAGTCGGCGCCCCCGGAGCTGGAGCCGCCGCTGAGGCCCTTGCTGATGGAACCGGAGCCGCCGCACGCGGAGAGGGAAAGCATGGCTGCCACGGTGGCCGCGATCATAGTCGTCCGGAGCGTGCCATGAGGGATAACCTGAATGTCCATTTCGTCCTCGCATTGCAATTGATGTTGTGTTGAGTGATGCGGGGATTACTCTGCAACTGTCGTGCCATTTCGAGAGCCGTCGGTTCGACGATTGGTTTTAAACGATGCAATTCCTTGTCGGAAAAGGGATTTTGGGAAATTGAAAGATTGTTGAAACTGTTTAAAAGCAGTCAGATGAGAACGGTTTCGGCCGTTTCGTAACGTAACGTCACAACATTGGCGTTACGCGTGCGGCGTAACGTGGGGCCGGTGCAGGGCCCGCGGGCGGTCTGGTGTTTTACTGGTGGATTAGGTGTGCACATCTAACCTATCGTAAATCCTATGTGTAAGTCGTACCGAAACGCCGTACAAATGCGTTGTGCTCCCGGAAAGTTTTTTCGACCCGGTCTTGAAAGAGGTTGGAACTTAAATAGGATCGGATATAGAATCCGGAGCAGATGTAAGGAAATGTACGGGTCGGTACACGACGTTCGAGGAGGGTCACTATCGCGAATGTTAACTTCCATCAAATTGTGATACTTACCCCTCGGGGTGACATATAAAGAAAGCGCACCCGGTTGTCGTTACACAGATAACGAACGGCGCGGGGCAAGGGCCAGATATACGGGGGATGTACAACGTATAAAAGGCCAAAAAACGTACATACAGGCACGAGGAATTTAAAAATGAAAGCACTTATCAAGCGCTTCCTCAAGGAAGAAGACGGGGTTACCGCAATCGAGTATGGGCTGATTGCGGGTCTGATTGCGGCCTTGATCATTACCAGCGTGACGACCATCGGCACGAAGATCGCGGCTCTGTTCTCCACGATTGCCAGTTCGCTGCCCTAACCGTTGCAGTTCGTTGGGGGCGAGCGAGTCGCGGTCGCGGCTCGCTCGCCGTTACATCGGCATGCGCAGTCGTTCGCGATATGGCACATCTCCTCAGCACCAGCATTTTTTTTGCCTGGGCCGCTCTCGTTGCTGCCGGTGATATTCGATTTCGGCTCGTTCGGAATTCGCTTGTCATCTGCGGAGGCACTGCTGCGCTCGTCAGCTCACTGATACACGCAAATCCATTTGGTATTTCAACCGGGCAGGCATTGATCGGCATGCTGGTCGGTTTGGTCAGTTTCTTCCCGCTCTTTGCGATGCGCGTCATGGGTGCGGCGGACGTCAAGGTATTTGCGGTGCTCGGTGCGTGGTGCGGTTTGCCGATATTGCTTTGGCTGTGGGTTATTGCCAGCCTTGCCGCCGGAGTGCACGTCCTTGGATTGATGCTGCTCACTCGCACGCCGCTCGGCGCGTTATGGGTGCGCGGATTGCCGGCAATGGCGCTCGGCGGACGGCGCTCGACACCGTACGCGGCGTGTCTCGTCGTTCCTGCGGCAATTTGGCTGGGCTATCTGGTCGTTACCTGGAGCGGGCGATGAAACGACAGTATCGACCGGCCGCGCGCTCGAGGGAGCGAGGAGCGACTGCCGTCGAATTCGCGCTGGTATTTCCGCTGTTTTTCCTGATTCTGTACGCGATCGTGACGTTCGGGCTGATTTTCGCGGTTCAGCAGGGCCTCACGCTTGCCGCGACCGAGGGGGCGCGTTCGGCACTGAACTATGTGTATGAGGCCAACGGTTCGGGCACGCAGGCGCTGACGGACCGGGCGAGCGCAGCAAAGACGACGGCGGTCGGCCTCACTACATGGCTGGCCCATGTCCAGATCCCGACGCCGGTATCAGGAACCTGCAGCTACGACCCGACGATGTATTGCGTGACAGTCACGGTGACCTATCCGTACCAGGCGCATCCGCTGGTTCCGTCTCTGCCGTTGCTGGGTCTCGTTACGCCGAAGCAGCTTACCGGCACGGCCACCGTCCAGATCAATCCGGCAACCATCCTATGAGCCGGGCAGCATACACGGCGGGTCACATGCACACAGCGGTGTCCACGCTCGAACATAACTACATCAATTTACGGCACCGACATTCACCATGGCCAACAACTTGACGAAGATCATCGCCGGGCTGCTGATCGCAATCGCAGTTCTGCTCGGGATCTATGCATGGACGCTTGGTCGCGCGCCGGCTCATCCGCCGGTTGTGGCAATGCAGACTGTCGCGGCGCAATCGGTGCCGATCGTCGTGGCGGCGCGCGTGCTGCCGGCCGGCCAGCCGATTCCCGCCGATGCGTTGAAGCTCGCACAGGTTCCCATGTTGCCGACTGGCGGGTTCAGCGATCCGACGGCCCTTGTCGGTCGCGTGCCGGCGAACGACATTCTTGCCGCCGCCCCGGTGCTCGAAGGCGGGTTGACCTCCGGACTGGCCGACCAGGTGGCGCTTGGTGAGCGTGCCATCGCCGTGAAGGTCGACGAATCGAACGCGGTCGGCAACCGGTTGCGGCCCGGTAACTTCGTCGACGTGTTCCTGAATCTGCGGCGTGACGGATCCGGCGGCGCCCAGGCGACTTCGGAGATTCCCGGTACGCAGGCGCGTCTGCTGCTGTCGAAGGTCCGGGTGCTGTCGTTTGGCGATGCGACCTCCGATCGGGACGGCGGTGGCGGACCGAGCGGCGCGGTACGGACCGCGGTGCTTGCCGTGCCGACGGCACAGGTCGATGCGCTCACGCTCGCCGAGGCAAGCGGTCGTCTGACGCTCGCGCTGCGCAATCCGCGCGACACCGAAATCGCGACACAGACGGTCGCGGTTCGTACGGGGGGCGGGGACGCGACGCCGTCCGCGCAGGCCGCGAGCGGCGTATGGCTGGACGACCTGTCGGGCGGACGTGCACGCGGTACGCCCCGCGCGCCGGTTGCCCCGCGCGCGCCCATCATCGCCCGGGGGGGCGGCAGCAGCATCGAAGTCATTCGTGGCGGGCGTGCCGAAACGGTTGCCTATTGACATCAACGTACGATCATCGACAGCAGCTACGGAAGAGAGAAGGCCGCGCGACGGCCCCGACACAATGACAAACAAACTGATTGCATACGCGATTGCTATCTGGGCCATGACCTTTGGTGTCCTGACGGAGGCTGCCGGCACGAACGCGTCGATTGACCTTGCGGTCGGCTCGCAACGACAGGTCGCTGCGGGTCGCACGCTGCAACGGATTGCGGTTGGCGATCCCGCAGTAGTCGACGTGCTGGTCATGAAAGGGAGCCATGCCGGATCGGTGCTGCTGGTTGCGAAGGCACCGGGTTCGACGAACGTGTTGTTGTGGGAGCGGGGCCGCGACGAGCCGACGGTGTGGAACGTCAATGTCGTCGATGCGGCCGCTCAGGCGGCACTGGATGGTTCGGGGCCGAAGGTCAAGGCCTACGGTGGAGCCGCGGTCCTGTCCGGCTCCTCGGCGTCACTCGATGCGCATGAACGGGCCGTGGCCGTCGGCAAGCGGATGGGCGGCAAGGACGGCACGGTGATCGATGCGTCGACGGTCGGCAACCGGAGCGTCGTGCAGGTCGACGTGCGCGTCGTCGAATTCAGCCGCTCGGTGCTGAAGGAAGCGGGGCTGAACTTCTTCAAGCAGAGCAACGGATTCGCGTTCGGTGCGTTTTCGCCGGGCGGCCTTCAGTCCGTGACGGGCGGCGCGACGCCGGGCTTCGCGGCGACGGCCGGCATTCCGATCGCGTCGGCGTTCAACCTGGTCGTGAATTCCGCCGGTCGCGGAATTTTCGGCAATATTTCGATTCTCGAAGCGAACAACCTGGCCCGCGTACTTGCGCAGCCGACGCTGGTTGCGCTGTCGGGGCAGAGCGCGAGTTTTCTCGCGGGCGGCGAAATTCCGGTGCCGGTGCCGCAGGCACTGGGCTCGACAGCGATCGACTGGAAGCAGTACGGCGTCGGTCTGACGCTGACGCCGACCGTGCTGAGCCAGCGCCGGATTGCGCTCAAGGTCGCGCCCGAATCGAGCCAGCTCGACTTTCAGCACGGCGTAACGATCAACAGCGTGTCGGTGCCGGCCATCACGACCCGGCGCGCGGATACGACGGTCGAACTGGGCGATGGCGAGAGCTTCGTGATCGGCGGCCTGATCGACCGCGAAACGATGTCGAACATCAGCAAGGTGCCGGTCCTGGGCGATCTGCCGATCATCGGTGCGTTCTTCAAATCGTTGAATTACCAGCAGAACGACAAGGAGCTGGTGATCATCGTGACGCCGCATCTGGTGGCGCCGATCGCGAAGGGCGCACCGCTGCCGGCGACGCCCGGCGAGTTGTCCGAGCAGCGCGACGGGCCTGTCTGGCGCTCGTATCTTGGCGGTATCGCGTCGCCGGATGCCGCACCGGGATTTTCGAAATGACCGCACGGCGCGGCATCGCGCGATATGGATTCGGGGGTATTCAACATGAACGCGAGAACCCATTCATTGGCTGAGCCCGCCGTGACTGATTATTTTGTATGCGCATCCCACCAGGACGAGCATCTCCGCTGGCTGCGGGATACGCTCGTCTCGGCCGGCATGGTGGAAGCGGTGTCGCTGGAGCCCGGCCCGCTGGCCCAGCGCATCGTCGGCCTCAACCCCGCGATCGTCTTCATCGATTTTTCCCGTGCCCAGGCCGAAGCGAGTGCTGCCGCGGCGGCGGTGCGTGTTGCACACCCGAGCCTGCCGGTCGTCGCGCTCGGTACGCTGGCGGAGCCGGAAAGTGCGCTCGCGGCGCTCCGGGCCGGCGTGCGCGATTTCATCGACGTTTCCGGCAGTGCGGAAGACGCATTGCGTATCACGCGCGGACTGCTCGAGCACGCCGGCGCCGAACCGGCCAATCGCCACGGCAAGCTGGTCGCGCTGCTCGGTGCGCGCGCCGGGATGGGCGTGAGTACGCTCGCATCGAATCTGGCCGTATGGCTGCACAAGCGCGGGGCCGCCGGTATCGTCGCCGGCGACGCACCTGCCTTCGGTGTTGCCACGCCGCATGCCCGGCAAACGGCGCTCGTCGATCTGGGTCTGCCGGCGGGCGATAGCGCACTCTTTCTCAACACGCGTTGCGAATTCCATTTCGTCGAGGCCGTGCGCAACCTGCGCCGCATCGACCGGACCTTCGTCAACACGGCCCTCACGCGACACGCGAGCGGCGTCGCGTTGACGACGCTGCCGCCGAACCTCGCCGATTTGCGCGACGTGTCGTATGCGGCCTGCGTCGGCCTGCTGAACCGGCTGCGCGCATTCTTCGATCAACAGATTGTCGATCTCGGCGGCTTTACAAACCTGGAGTTCGTCGCGCAGATCGCGGCGGTTGCCGACGAGGCGTGGCTGGTCTGCGATCAGGGCGTCGCGTCGATCGTCTCCGCGGTCGATCTGCTCGAGGGGCTGCGCGATGCGGGGATGGACCTCGGCAAGATGCGTCTCGTTGTCAATCAGTACGACGCGGCGCTGAGCCTGACGCCGGCCCAGATCGCAGACCGCCTCGGCATCGCGTTGCTGACGACGCTGCCTGCGCGGCGCGTGTCGATCGGGCAGGCGGCCAACCAGGGGCGACTCATCGTCGACATGGCCGAGCGCGATCCGTATGTACGTGCGCTCGAGCCGCTCGCGGAGCGACTGGCAGGCACGGTGGCGCCAGCAAGGAGCGCCGCTTCGGGCCTGTCCGTGCTCAAGCGTTTCATTCAACCTTCGTCCAAGCGTTCGTAAGCGATGGCACACGACATTCAATTTGCCGACGGCGCCGCGCCGTTCTCCCAGTCGCAGCAGTTCCATGACATCAAGAACGCCGCGCACGAACACTTGCTGACGCGCATTGAGGAACTGGGGGCCGAATTCGGTCGTTGGTCGCGCCAGGCAATCAATCAGTTCGTCGACCTGGAAATCGACAGCTTCGTGCGTTTGCGACGCATCCCGCTCAACGAGAACGAGGTCAGGGCGATTGCCGAGGCGCTGACCAAGGAGCTTGCCGGGTTCGGGCCGATCGAGGACTTGCTCGCCGATCCGCATGTCGAGGACATCCTGATCAACGGCTACAACGACATCTACGTGTCGCGCCACGGGATCCTGGTCAAGCTGCCGATTCGCTTTACCGATAACGCGCACCTGCTGCGTATCGTGCGACGCATTCTTGCGCCGATCGGCCGGCGCCTGGACGAATCGAATCCGATGGTCGATGCGCGCCTGCCGGACGGCGGGCGTGTCAATGTGGTGATCGAGCCGCTGTCGATCGACGGGCCGGTCGTGTCGATCCGGAAATTCCGCAAGGATCCGCTCAAGCCGGCCGATCTGCTCGGCAACGGCACGTTCAATGCGGAGATCGGCGCGCTGCTCGAGGCGGCGGTCGAGGCACGCTGCAACATCCTCGTGTCGGGTGGCACGAGCTCAGGCAAGACTTCGCTGCTCAATGCGCTCGCGTTCCACATTCCCGAGCCGGAGCGCGTCGTGACGATCGAGGATACGGCCGAACTGTCGCTCAATCACCCGCATGTCGTGCGCCTCGAAAGCCGGCCCGGCGGCTTCGACGGGACCGGCGTCGTGTCGATTCGCGATTTGCTGCGCAATACGCTGCGGATGCGCCCGGACCGGATCATCGTGGGCGAAGTGCGCGGCGGCGAGGTGCTCGAGATGCTGCAGGCAATGAACACGGGTCACGACGGCTCGATGGGGACCGTGCATGCGAGTTCACCGCGCGAGTGCCTCTATCGTCTCGAGATGCTGGCCGGCTTCGCCGGGTTCCAGGGCACCGAGTCGAGCCTGCGACGGCAAATCGCGAACGCGATCGACTTCATCGTGCAGATTGGCCGTCTGTCTAACGGACGGCGCCGGATCCTGTCGATCACCGAGGTAACCGGCCTGTCGGACAACATCATCGCGACGCAGGAACTGTATCGCTACGAGGCGCGCGTGACGCCCGAAGGCGAAGAAGTCGACAACTGGGAATCGCTCGGCATTCATCCGCACTCGCCGAAGCTCGCCCGCTTCCGTCAGACGCTGCAGGGCGGCTTCGGCGGTAGTGGCGGCGGTGGCGGGTTCGGCCGCGGCGGCGGGGGTTTCAATGTATAGCGTGCTGGCAATGGCGCTTCTGCTCGTGGCCGCCGCGCTGATGCTGTGGCGGCACGGCGAGATGAAGCGCGATCGCGCCGACGTGCAGCGCTTCATCGACAGCCGGATCGAACCCGGCGCGCGAGCGGGCGGTGTGCCTCAGCGGCAAGCGCGGCCGGCGTCTGCCGGGCCGGCAGTGCCCGCCGCGGCACGCGCGTCAGCCGGCGTACCTGCTTCGCAATGGGGACGCTGGCGCGCAGTCGCGGCCGAGTATTTCGCCAACGTAGCAAGTCGCGCGGGAATCGAGGACGCGCGCGGCAAAGCGCTGCTTGCGCTCCTGGCGCTGATCGGGGCGGCGTTTGCTGCCGGCGATCGGGGCGGCTGGCTCGGCGGCATCGCAGCGCTCGTCTGCGGTGCCGCGCTGCTCGTGTTCTGGCTGGTGTCGCGCATCCATCGGCGGCGCCAGATGATCGTTCGTCAGTTGCCGTCGTTTCTGGACGGCATCGTGCGGCTGGTGACGCTGGGCAACAGCGTGCCGGCCGCGTTCCAGGCCGCGCTGCAGACGACCGAGGCGCCGTTGCGCGGATGCCTGGACCATGTGTCGAGGATGCTGCGGACGGGCGTCGAGATCGACCGCGCGATGATGCATATCGCGAACGTGTACCACACGAAGGAGTTCGAACTGGTCGGGTCGGTGCTGCGGCTGTCGGTGCGGTACGGCGGGCGCGCGGACATCATGCTCGACCGGATGTCGACGTTCATGCGCGACCTCGAACAGGCCGAGCGGGAACTGGAGGCGATGTCGTCGGAAACGCGTTTGTCTGCATGGGTGCTCGTCATGCTGCCGATCGCGATCGGCAGCTTCGTCATCGCGACCAATCCGCTCTATCTCCAGTCGATGTGGAACGATTACACCGGTCGCCAGTTGCTGGTCCTCGCTTTCATGCTGCAGGCAGCGGGCGGGATCTGGCTTTATCACATGGCCAAACTCAGGTGACGGCATGACAGCCAATCAACTTGGTTCGCTCGCACTGGTGCTTGGCGCGCTGGGCATCCTGTTGCTGGCGCTGCTCGCGATCCGCAGCGCACACGCGCAATCGCGCAGCGGCCGGACACTGACCGATGCACTCGAGCGGCGGCTTGCAGCGCTGGCGGCCGCCAGCGGGCGGGCAGCCCAGGATGCGGATGAATCGTTGAGGAAGGAGCCGGACGTCCGGCAGGCACCCGGTCAGCCGTCGCGATTCGCGCAAATGCAGGCGCGTCTGTCGGTGTTCGGGATGCGATGGCTGGATACCGGTATCGGTCGGCTGGTCGTGGCCGAAGAGGATCGGCTGCTGCTCGAGCAATGCGGTTTTGTCGATACGCGCACGCGCGGTTTGTTCCTGAGTGCGCGGATCGCCTGCTCGATCGTCATTCCGCTCGCATACATCGGCGTGGTCGGGCCGCATGTGAGTGGCACGCAGTGGTGGCTAGGCGTGGGTATTTCGTTCATCGTCGGATTCATGGTGCCGAAGCTCTACCTGAGGCGCCGTGCCGCGAAGCGTCGACAAGCGGTGATCGACGAGTTGCCGCTGCTGGTCGACATGCTGCGTCTGCTTCAAGGGGTTGGCTTGTCGCTCGATCAGAGTATTCAGGTCGTCACGAACGACTTCAAGGGCATGATGCCCGTGCTCTCGTCGGAAATGGAAATCGCCCAACGGCAGTTCGCGGCGGGGCGAACACGTGAGCAGTCGTTGCAGCGGTTGTCTTCGGGCTTTGAAAACGAGGATCTGCGCGCCATCGTGCGATTGCTGATACAGGTCGACAAGCACGGCGGCGCGGTCCAGGAGCCGCTCAAGCAGTTCGGCGAACGCTTGCGCGAGGCTCGTCGTGCGATGCTGCGCGAGCGCATCGGTCGGTTGACGGTGAAGATGACGGGCGTGATGATCGTGACGCTTCTGCCTGCGCTGCTGATCGTGACGGCCGGGCCGGGGATGATCTCGGTGTTGCGTGCGCTGAGCCAGGCGCAGCGCTGACGCAGGGAAGGGAAAGGACGGAAAATGAAACGCATCGATGAAGTCGCGAAAGTGGCCGGCATGGTGGCGATGGCGAGCCTGCTCTGCGCGTGTTCGGCGTTCAAGGAAAGCGGGTACGGGGTCGGTCCGCAGGCCGAGCGTGCGGCATTGATGGACGCCGCGGCGCAGAAACAGGCGGCACCCGATACGCCCGGCATGTATCTGGGCCTGATCGAGCGGATGCAGTCGCAAGGACTGTATTACGCGTCGCTCGCGCATATCGATGCATACGAGAAGCAGTACGGTGCGTCACCGCAGACCATCCTTCTGCGCGCCGATGCGTTGCGCATGACCGACCAGCCGGCGGCGAGCGCGGCTGTTTATACGCAACTGCTCAACACGCCGCTGGCGTCGCGCGGGTATCGCGGGCTGGGGCTGATCGCCGGTGCTGCGGGCGATTTCCCGCGCGCCGCGCAGGCATTGTCGCAGGCGACGGTGCTGGCACCGACCGATGCCGCGACGCTGTCGGATCTCGCCTACGCAAAATTGCGCGGCGGCGATATCGACGGTGCGCGCATCCCGCTGATGAAGGCGGCTGAACTCGACCAGAACAATCCAAAGATCATCAGCAACCTGGTGCTGTACCTGCTCGCGTCCGGCCGTACGCACGACGCGCAGCGGCTCATGGCACAGCAGAAGCTGTCGGCCGACGTGCGCAACGACATCCGCGGCGACGCGACGAAAATCACGGCGGCAGCGCGCGCGTGGCGCCGCGCGGCACCGCCACCGGCCTCGGTCGCGACGGTGACGCCGGTCGGCTCGGGCAGCGTGGTCGACGTGTCGGGCGCCGATGTCTCACGGCGGCCATCGCCAGTCGCAAACATTCAGGGATTTGATCCCACCGCGCCGCTGCTGCAACGGTTCGCACAATGACAAAGCATTCGGGGGGAAGTGACATGACGAACGACAAACATTTCAATCGCCGCCTTGCAGGGCTGCATCGCGGCATCACAGTGGTTGCATTGTTGGGGGCCGCGACTGCGGCACATTGCGCGGAATCGATGCCGTCGGCGGCGGAAGTCGGCCATTCGACCGACGCGCTGCTCGCGCTGCAGCGGGACAACCGTGCGGCCGGACCGGCGTTGCCGATGTTGGGTGATACCGCGTCGCTCAGCTACCAGCGCTATCTCGATTCGTTCAAGCACAAGATTCCGGAGTCGATGGGGTCGCCGGTCAACGAGAACGGCAGCGGCGGGTCCGGCGGACAGCATTCCATGCAAACGTATTGAGCGAGACGGT
This sequence comes from Burkholderia sp. B21-005, assembly GCF_020843965.1. Taxonomy (NCBI): domain Bacteria; kingdom Pseudomonadati; phylum Pseudomonadota; class Betaproteobacteria; order Burkholderiales; family Burkholderiaceae; genus Burkholderia; species Burkholderia sp. B21-005. The sequence goes on from NZ_CP086301.1 coordinate 1,613,517, forward strand.
AATGATCGCGGCTCGCCATTCATCGAATCGAGTGTCCGGACGGGGGCGCGCCGCGCCGCGGCGACAGCGCGGCGCGGTCGTCGTCATGGCGTCCGTATGGATACTGCTGGCGATGGTCATTCTCGGTTCGGTCGACATCGGCAACGTGTTTCTGGCGCGCCGCGACATGCAGCGCGTCGCCGATCTCGCGGCGCTGGCCGCGGTCCAGCGGCTGGACGATGCGTGTGCGAACGTGACGAGCGTGGCCACGAAAAACGCGTCGACGAACGGCTTTTCCGTCGGCGGCACCACGACCCTGTCGGCCGATTGCGGTTATTGGGCACCGACGGCCACCGGGACGTCGAGCAGTTTCTATTCGTCGAAGACATCGGTTCCCAAGCTCACCCAGCTGAATGCGGTCCGGGTCACGATTTCCAAGTCGATGCCGTATTTCTTCTTCGGACCGACACGCACCGTGACCGCCACGTCGACCGCGAAGGCGACCAACATCGACACGTTTTCGATCGGCGCGACGCTGGCCGCCGTCGGTGGAGTCGGCTGCTCGGGTGTGCCGACCGGCAATCCCGGTCTGGTGAATGCGCTGCTGGGCGCGCTGCTGCAAGGCCAGGGCGGTACGCCGTTGACGCTCAATCTTGCGTCCTATCAGGGGCTTGCCTGCGCGAACGTCAAGCTGGGCGATATCGCCGTCGCGCTGCAGTCGCTGTCGGTGGGCAACGGGACGATGGGCGGGCTGGTCAATGCGCAGGCATCGGTCGGCACGCTGCTCAAGGCGACGGTGGCGGCCGTCGGGAAGACCACCACCCTCGGCACCGCTCTGCAGTCGAGTGCGACCGGCGCACTGAACAACATCATCAACCTGAGCCTGCTCAGCAATACCAGCATCAACGTCGCGCGCCTGACCGGACAGGGTGCCACGTCGCTGCTCACGCTCGGCCTCGCGAATGCGCAGGCGGCGGCCGACGCGACCGTGAACGTGCTCGATCTCGTGATGGCGATGGCGCAGATCTCACAGAGCGGCAAGCCGGGCGTCGTAATCGGCGCCAATGTGCCGCTTGCGCTGCCGAACGGCACTTCCGTATCGATCGCGCAGTTGCAGGTGCAGATCATCAGCCCGCCGACCATCGCGGTGGGCGAAGGCGGGAAGGACGCGACCGGCGCGTGGCGCACGGTCGCGACGAATGCGCAGATCGGCCTCTATCTCCTCGTCAACCTCGGTGTGAATCCGCTGCCGGTCGTGGCGTCCGCGAACGTGTATCTGCCGCTTTACGTGCAGCTCGGCGCGGGCAGCGCAACGCTGTTGTCGACCAATTGCCAGACCTCGCCGAATTCGGCCACGATCAGCGCGCAACCGAGCGTCGCGAATCTATGTATCGGCCAGCCGCCGCTCAGCGGCAACCTGCTCAACCTGCCGGCGACCTACAGCTGCTCGACGCCCGCCAAGGTGCTCGACGTGCTTGTGCTGGCTGGCGCGGTCGAGGTTTCCGCGACCGTTTCCAACGTGTCGGTGAATCTGGCCGGCAACACGGCGACCAATACGTTTTACGGACGGGGCGGAAGCGATCCGTCCTACTACTGGACCACCAACACGAATGCGCTGGGTTCGGCCGTGAGCAATGCATTGGCGGGTCTGAGCTCGGCCACGATCACGCCGAAAGCGGAGCTGCTGTTCGGAATCGTCACCGTCCCGATCACACCGGATTTCATTCCGAAACTGCTGGGGCTCCTGACCGGCGTTTTGAGCCCGCTGTTGAGCGCGCTGGACGGTATCATCAATCCGCTGCTGGATCTGCTTGGCGTCCAGCTCGGTGCCGCCACGGTACATCAGATGTCGCTGACCTGCGGCGCTGCGCAAACTGTCAGTAATTAGAGAAGCAAGACCACCCGATGAGAAACACGCCCGCAATCGCAGAACTCGATCTGTACGTCTGGGAAGGCAAGGCGGACATTGTCGACCGCGTTGCCCGCTGCATGGCGAGCTTCGACGTCGAAGTGATCCGCGCCGACAATGCGGAAATCTCGCCGGAGCGCGCCGCATTGCGGCCATCGCTCGCGATCATCAGCGTGACGATGATTGAAACCGGCGCGGCGTTCCTGCGCGACTGGCAAGCCAACATCGGCATGCCGGTCGTCTGGGTCGGCGCGGCGCGCGACCACGACGCATCGCAGTATCCGCCCGACTATTCGCACATTCTGCCGCTCGACTTCACCTGCGCCGAACTGCGCGGGATGATCGGCAAGCTCGTCACGCAGCTGCGCGCGCACGCGGCCGAAACGCTGCAGCCGTCCGAACTCGTCGCGCACTCGGAGTCGATGCAGGCGCTGCTGCACGAAGTCGACACGTTCGCGGACTGCGACACCAACGTACTGCTGCACGGCGAAACCGGCGTCGGCAAGGAACGGATCGCGCAATTGCTCCACGAAAAGCATTCGCGCTATCGCAACGGCGAATTCGTGCCGGTCAACTGCGGTGCGATCCCTGACGGCCTGTTCGAATCGCTGTTCTTCGGGCATGCGAAAGGTTCGTTCACCGGCGCGGTTGTTGCGCATAAAGGCTATTTCGAACAGGCGGCGGGCGGCACGCTGTTCCTCGACGAAGTCGGTGACCTGCCGTTGTACCAGCAGGTCAAGCTGTTGCGCGTGCTCGAGGACGGCGCCGTGCTGCGGGTCGGCGCGACGACGCCGCTCAAGGTCGATTTTCGTCTCGTCGCGGCCAGCAACAAGAAGCTGCCGCAGCTCGTGAAGGACGGCCTGTTCCGCGCGGATCTTTACTATCGGCTCGCGGTGATCGAGCTGAGCATTCCGTCGCTGGAGGAGCGGGGCGCGGTCGACAAGATCGCGCTGTTCAAGTCGTTCGTCGCGGAAGTGGTGGGCGACGAGCGGCTCGCGCAGCTGTCCGATCTGCCGTACTGGCTCGCGGATGCGGTCGCGGACAGCTATTTCCCCGGCAACGTGCGCGAACTGCGCAACCTCGCGGAGCGCGTCGGCGTGACGGTGCGGCAGACGGGCGGCTGGGATGCGGCGCGGCTGCAGCGGCTGGTCGCGCATGCGCGCAACTCGGCGCAGCCGGTGCCGGCGGAAAGCGCGGCGGAAGTCTTCGTCGACCGAAGCAAGTGGGACATGAACGAGCGCAGCCGCGTGATCGCGGCGCTCGACGCAAACGGTTGGCGGCGCCAGGATACGGCGCTGCAGCTCGGCATCAGCCGTAAGGTGTTGTGGGAAAAGATGCGTAAATATCAGATATTCGACGAAGAGCCCGAGACCCGCGAAAGCGAGTAATTAATGAGATAAAATCGCGCTGAATTACAACGACACGGGCGGGAATAAAAATTCATGAGCCATATGACGGGGTTGGGGCGGGCGTGCGTGTTGCTCGCCATGATGGGAGGCGTGCAGGGCGCGTACGCGCAGGGGTTGGCAGGCAATGGGGCGCCGGCGGTACAGCAGGCGTCGGCCCCGGTGGCGGCGATTCCGGTGCTTGATCAGCAGGTTCAAACGTCAGTGCAGCCGCAGGCGGGTGAGACGACCGGGCCGAGCACGGTTGACGAGCTGCAGCGCCAGATCCAGGCGCATTCGCTGACGGAAATGCGCACCAGCTATAACGGCAGCTACGGCGCGAGCCTGCTGTTCAGCGTGAAGGACGGTGCCTATTTCGTCGCGCTGTTCCAGCAGAAGGCGTTCTGGCGCGTGATCAAGACTTACGACGAAACGCGGGCGGAAGCGGTCTATCGCGATTTCTCGCATCAGGCGGAACGGCTGGCCGTCAACGAATTGCGTGCGACGAAGCTGGAATCGCAGAAGGCACAGACGGACCGGCAGATCGCGCTCACGCAGGAGCGGGCGCGGCGTCTGCAGGCCGACATCTCCATCGCACGCGAGCAGCAGGCTGCGGTCGTGGATCGCCAGAAGAGCGTCCGCAATGAAACGGCGGCGTTGCAGGCGCAGCAGGCGGAGCTTCAGTCGCAACTGCGCGCATTGCAGCAGCAGGTGCGTTCGCTGCAGCGTGAGGCCAATGCAGGCTTGCCGGCGACGGCACACTGAGCGATCACGGTACGGCCGGTGCGGCGACATGCCGCGCCGACCCACCAGGAAAAAGGGCAAGCCGATTGGCTTGCCCTTTTGTTTTACTGGCCGTCCGGCACGATTCGCCGGCGGCGCGTGACGATCACTGGCCCGTTGCCGCCGCGTGTATCGGACTGCGACGTGTTGCCCGATGCATCACCGGCATCGCGCGGCGCGCCGTAGCCTTCACGCGGTTCGCGCGGCGCGCTGTAACCTTCGCGGGGCGCGCCATAACCCTCGCGCGGTTCGCGGGAGCCATAGCCTTCGCGCGGTTCACGGGAGCCGTAACCTTCACGCGGCTCGCGCGAGCCGTAGCCGCCGTCGCCGCGCGATTCGCGGGAGCCGCCGTGCGAGCCGTACGGGCTGTGACCGCCGCCTTCGCGGCCGCCCGGCCGACCGCCGGTACGCGGGCCGCGGGGGCCGCCGCCGCCCGGGCGCGAGCCGCCCGTATCGAGCTGGATCGTGGAAATCGCACGCTTGTAGATGCCTTGCAGACCCACGGGGGTGCGCAGCATCACCAGGTACTGGTCGAACGACTCGATACACCCCGTCAGACGAATGCCGTTGACGAGATAGATTTCAACACGCTTACGTTCCTTGCGCGCCGAATTGATGAAGTCGTTTTGCGGATGGGATTCTGCGGGATTGGCCATTGAGGTGCGGCAGGAGCCTGCGTCAGAGAATATGTTGTGCGTGTGGATGGCGTGGTCGCCCACCAGGTGTTTGGCGGGATTTTACCCTGTTCGTTCCACCCGCGCGCGGTCGTGATTGTGTCGAACCGTAACCCACTATAGACGTTCCAGCGCGTTTTCGCGATTCGGCCAAATGGCTAGCGCCGTTTCGTTACGTCGCGTTACGACTCTCGCAACGGCGTAGCACCTGGCCTGGCGCGGCCGGATTATCTTCATCGCGCGTGCCGGGCAGGCCGGCGGATCAGGGAAGGGAAACATGAGCAAGAGGGGATTGGCGGTATCGATCGGGAGTGTGGCGTTGCTCGCTTCCGCCAGTGCAATGGCGCACGTCGACCTGTCGGTCGGCATTGGCGTGCCGGTCGCACCGGTCTATGTCGAGCCGGCACCGGTCTATGTGGCGCCGCAGCCGGCGGTCGTCGCGTATCCGGGTTACGGATACGGCTACTACGGCGACGAGGACGACGACCGTTACCGGAAATGGCGCAGGCACTATTACAAGCATTGGCACAAGCACCACCACGACGATGACGACGACTGAGCGCGACATGCGGCGCGCCGTTGACGCTCAGAACGCGTAGTCCGGGTTTTTCGGGTCGAACGCGGATTCGTCGAGCGTTGCCGGCGCGATCTTCTCGATGATGATCCGCTCGAAGATCTTGCCGTCGTTGTCATAGGATTCGACGGTCCGGAAGTAGGGCGCGTGCAGGTCGAGCCCGAGCGTTTCCTTCTTCGCGTAAAACTGCGGCCGGCCGGTCGGCGTCTCGTAGGTGAGTGCGACGACGCGTACGCCGCCGATCGTCTTCGCTTCCACCTGCGTTGGCCGCTGCACGCCAGCTTCCTGGTATTTCTTCCCTTCGGTCAGGTACAGGTTCGTGATGAACTCGGTGCCGAGATCCTTCACCTGGTGATTCGACTGCGCGCGTGCGAGTGCGCCGTCGAGCGCCGTCCACAACGGAATCTTGCCAAGCAGGCCGCCAAGATGGCCGTACATCTCGTCCTTGCGCTGGGTCGTGTCGTAGATCGTCTCCTGTCCCGCATGCGCGCCGCCCGGCAGCCATTTCGCATAGACCCGCAGCGGCTCGCGGGTGGTCTTGACGAGCATGCGATCGGGCGTGTCGGACCATTTCCCGCTGATGCGTTCCTGCCGCACCATCGTGAACTGGTACGACGGATAGCCGTTGGGACCATTGCGGATATAGAGCGGCACGGCGAGCGGATCGAGCGCCTTGAACAGCGTCGTCAGCGTCGCATCGTCGAGTTGCGCGAGCGTGCCGCGCTGGGCGGCCGTGCGCAGCCAGCGCGCCTGCTGCGCGAGCGGCTCGTGCGTGACCTTCGCCAGCTCCGCCGGCAGGGCGGCCGCCTGGGTCGCGCTCGCGGCATCGGCCGTTTCCTGCGCATGCAGGCCCGGCTGCGCGAGCAACAGCATGCAGGCGACTGCGGCGGCGGTATGCGTCGCGCGGCGTTTGTTTCCCTCGTTCATCGACAGTGTCTCCCGGAGCGATGCGTCGTTCAGCCTTGTTTCGCGGCCTTGATCCTGGCGAGTTCCTCGTCGCGCAGCGCGCGGCGCAGGATCTTGCCGACGTTGGTCTGCGGCAGCGCGTCGCGGAACTCGACGAACTTCGGCATCTTGTAGCCGGTCAGGTTCTTGCGGCAGTGCGCGAGCACGTCGTCGACCGTCAGCGCCGGGTCGCGGCGCACGACGAAGACCTTGATCCGTTCGCCCTGGACTTCGTCCGGGATACCGATTGCTGCGGCTTCGCTGATGCCCGGATGCATCACCAGCACTTCCTCGATCTCGTTCGGATATACGTTGAAGCCCGAGACGAGGATCATGTCCTTCTTGCGGTCGATGAGGCGGATGAAGCCGCGCTCGTCCATCACGCCGATGTCGCCGGTGGCGAGCCAGCCGTCGGCGTCGATCACCTTCGCGGTCTCGTCGGGCCGCTGCCAGTAGCCGCGCATCACCTGCGGACCGTGCACGCACAGCTCGCCCGGCTCGCCGACGGCGGCCCAAGTGCCGTCCTCGCGGCGAAAGCGCACGAGCGTCGACGGAGCGGGCAGGCCGATGGAGCCGCTGAATTCGGCCATGTCGTTCAGGTTCACCGGATTCATCGTGACGATCGGCGAGCATTCGGTGAGCCCGTAGCCTTCGACGACCGGCCGGCCCGTGACCTCCTGAAAGCGCTCCGCGACTGCGCGCTGCATCGCCATCCCGCCCGCCATCGCGAGCTTGAGCTGCGAGAAGTCGCGCTTGCGGAATTCCTCGTTGTCGAGGAACGCGTTGTACAGCGTGTTGATGCCGGTGATCCCGGTAAACGTTTCGTTGCGGATGATCTTCATCACCATCGTCATGTCGCGCGGGTTAGCGATCAGGATGTTGCGCCCGCCGAGCCCCATGAAGATGAACGCGTTCACCGTCAGCGAATAGATGTGATAGAGCGGCAGCGGCGTCAGCACGGTCTCGACGTCGCCCGACACCTGATCGGCGATCCACGCCTTGGCCTGCAGCAGGTTCGCGATCAGGTTGCCGTGCGTGAGCATCGCGCCTTTCGCGACGCCGGTCGTGCCGCCGGTGTATTGCAGGAACGCGAGATCGTCGCGCGTCGTCGGCACCGGCTGCGGTTTGCCGCGCGCGCCGAGCGCGAGGGCGGAGCGCAGCCGGATCGCCTGCGGCAGGCTGTAGTCAGGCACCAGCTTCTTCACGTGCTTCAGCACGAAGTTGATCAGGCGTCCCTTCGCATTGAAACCGTCGGCGAGCAGGTCGCCGAGCGCGGTGACGACGATGTTCTTCACTTGCGTTTCCGGCAGCGCTTCCTGCAGCGTGCGCGCGAAGTTCTCGAACACGACGATCGTCTGCGCGCCGCTGTCCTTCAGCTGGTGCGCGAGTTCGCGCGCGGTATAGAGCGGGTTGACGTTGACGACGATCGCGCCGGCCTTCAGCGTGCCGAACAGGGCGACCGGGTACTGGAACGTGTTCGGCAGCATGATCGCGACGCGGTCGCCCGGCTTCACGCCGGTGCTTTGCAGATACGACGCGAACGCTTCGACTTTCTGCGCGAGCGTGCGGTAGGTCATCGATGCGCCTGCGCTCACGTAGGCGACCCGCTCGGCGAAGCGCGTCGTGCATTCGTCGAAGAACTGCACGAGCGATGCGTATTGCGTGACGTCGATCTCGTGCGGCACGCCGGGTGGATACGACGCGTACCAGATGCCGTCGCTGTTCGGCGGGAGCTGGGCCGTTGCGGTTGCTGCGGATGAGGACATGATGTGTCTCCAATGTCGACGAGAGTTGGCGCTTTAGCGCCTTACTCTCGTCCCATGCTTCGCGGTCGACGAGAGTTGGCGCTTTAGCGCTTGCTCTCGCCCCATGCTTCGCGGTCGACGAGAGTTGGCGCTTTAGCGCTTACTCTCACCCCATGCTTTTCGTCGACGAAAGCCGGCCAGCCTTGGCTCCCGCCGCATGACATTCGTACGGCCCGGGCCGGCGCATCAACGCCGGTCCGGGCCGCCCAAATCGTGAATCGCCGCCTGCGCGGCGTGACGCAATCAGCTCGCCGAATGTGCGGTCGCCGTATCGGCCGCGGCCGTACCCGGCGGCAGCCCGAAGGCTTCGCTCGCGCCCGCATCGTCGAGCACGGCCGCGAAGATCGACAACTGCGTGCTGTCGGGCATCGGCGCCTTCAGCGCGGCGACGATCAGCGAGGACAGCCGCGCGATCATCTGCACGTCGTTCATCGTGCGGCGTTGCGAGAATTCGTCGATCAGGCTTTCGGTTTCGGCACCGGCCAGCGCGCCGGACAGCGCGCCGATCGCGAAGTGCAGCCGCCAGCCGAGTTCCGTGCGCGGCAGATGCGGCAGCGCGCGCTGGAACGCATCGAAGAAGCGGCCCGCGACGCTCGCATAGTGCGCGGTCAGGAAGTTGCGCACGAACGGCGACGGGTCGGTGTACGCGCGGCCGATCAAGCGAAGGAACGCGGGGCCGCCGCGATCGGGGTCGCGCGACGCCTTCAGCGCCGGAATGAACATCGCGCCGAGCACGTGCTCGCAGGTGATGTGCGCACCGAGTTGCGCATCGAAGCGGTCGAGGATGCCGAGGCGCTCCTGGTTGAGCTGATCGAGCCGACGCGACAGCATCGCGTGGATCAACGCTTCCTTGCTGCCGAAGTGGTAGTTGACCGCGGCGAGGTTTACCGCCGCGCGCGACGTGATCTGCCGCATCGACATCGCTTCGAAGCCATGCTCGATGAACAGGTCCTCGGCCGCATCGAGAATGCGCGCCTTCGTTCCGCCAGCCTGCCGACTGCCGGGTGCCCGCGTCCCGGACGACCGTCCCGCGGACGATCGCCCCTCCTGACTTACTGCCATGTCCCGCCTCCCAATGCCGGTCGCGCGGCCGCGAACAGGTGATTTGATTATGTAATTCAAACAGCCGTTTTTATTAAGATAAAAAAACGCAGGCGGCGCGGGCAAGCAGGGAATCTGGACAAATTCCTCTAGTTCGATGTGCAGATGCGGAATACATCGCGTGCGGCCCCGGCGGGACGGGGCACACGCGATGATGCAATGCGGCAACGCGCGGGTTCAGCCGACGGTGGTACGCGTATTGACCGATTGCGTCATGTCGATGCCGCGCCGTTCGCGGCTGAACACGATCAGCACGGCGATCACGACGGCGACGATGCCGGCGACGAGCGCGAGGGCAAAACTGTAGTTGTTGCCTTGCGAAACCGCGAGCGACGCCTGCATCGTCGCGTTACCCGACGCCAGCAGATTGCCGAGCTGGTAGACGACGCCGGGGAAGGTCGCGCGGATCTCGTCGGGCGAGATCTCGTTCAGGTGGACGGGGATCACGCCCCACGCACCCTGTACCGAGATCTGCATCAGGAACGCGCCGGCGGCGAGCGCGACCGGGCCGCTCGAGAACGCCCACAGCGGCAGCACCGGCAGCGCGATCAGCGCGGCGATGAAGATCGCGCGCCGGCGGCCGATCCGCTCCGAGATCGCGCCGAACGACAGGCCGCCGACGATCGCACCGAGGTTCAGCACGATCGTGATCCACGACACGGTGTGCGGATCGAAGTGATGCTGTTCGCGCAGGAAGGTCGGGTAGAGATCCTGCGTGCCGTGCGAGAAGAAGTTGAACGCGGTCATCAGCACGATCGCGTAGATCGTGAGCTTCCAGTTCTGCTGCAGCGTGGCGCCGAGGCTCGGCCGCGAACGCTTTTCCATCTGCTTCCAGGCCGGCGACTCGGGCACGTGCGCCCGCACGTACAGCACGAGCAGCGCGGGCAGCACGCCGACCATGAACATCCCGCGCCAGCCGATGTATTGGTAGAGCAGGCCGAACACGACGGACGCGAGCAGATAGCCGCTCGGATAACCGGCCTGCAGCAAGCCCGACACGAAGCCGCGCGCATGGGTCGGCACGGTTTCCATCGTCAGCGCGGAGCCGACGCCCCATTCGCCGCCCATCGCGATGCCGAACAGCGCGCGCAGCACCAGCAGCGCGGTCAGGCTCGGCGCGAAGCCCGATGCGAGTTCGAACAGCGAATAGCACGCGATGTTGACCATCAGCGTCGGGCGGCGGCCGAAGCGATCGGCGAGCCGGCCGAAGATCAGCGCACCGATCGGGCGCATCGCGAGCGTCAGCGTGAGCGCGAACGCGACGGCGGGGATCGTCGACGCGAATTCGGCGGCGATGTCCTTCAGCACGAAGACCATCAGGAAAAAGTCGAATGCGTCGAGCGTCCACCCGAGGTAGGCGGCGATCGTGACGTTGCGTTGTTCGCGGGTCCAGCTCATGTCCGAGGTCTCCTCGTTGGCTTGCGCTCACGATCTGAAGGCGGATGCCGGCCCGGCTGGCGCGCGGCGCGGGGGCATGGACCGAGTGTAGGCCGCGACGCCGTCCGATGTGGGGCGCGATAACCGTGAATCGGGAATAATCCCTACGAAATGATCTGTTGAGCAAGCGGAAACAACGGCGTGCGAGACAAGCGTCAGGCGTCTGTATCCTTCCGGAAGGCTTTTTGTAGCAGTTATGTAATGCGTGATGCGCACGATGCGCATCGCCCCCGAATCAGGAGTCCCGATGACCGAACCTTCCGTAGCCGCATTGCCCGTCCTGGAGACCGAGCGGTTGTGGCTGCGCCCGCGCGTGCTGGCCGATCTCGACGCGAGCATCGAGATGGATCGCGATCCGGAGGTCACGCGCTACATCGCGGGCCCGTGGCACGACCCGGACGAACATCGCCGCTTCGTCACGCACCGGATCGCGCGCGACTATCCGCCGGGCCTCGGCTACTGGTCGATCTTCGAGAAGGCCGCGCCCGGCACGTTCATCGGCTGGATCCTGCTGATTCCCGACTATGCGGACGGCGCGCGCGACGTCGAGATCGGCTGGCGGCTGGTGCGCGCGGCGTGGGGGCGCGGCATCGCGTGCGAAGCCGCCGCGGCCGTCGTGCGTCATGCGTTCGACACCGTGCGGCTGCCGCGCGTGATCGCCGATATCGCCGAGGCGAACACGGGCTCGCTGAACGTCGCCCGCAAGCTCGGGATGCGGCGCGTGAGCGTCGTGCACGACGGGATTCCCTACGTGCGTCATCGTCTCGAGCGCGACGACCTGCGAGCCTGACGCGGTGACGTGACGTGACGTGACGTGACGCGGCAGCGACGCCGGTTGTCAGAGAAGGTCAAGCGCATGCCGATCCTGATCGCGAGGTATTAGCAGTTCGCACGATCAGGAGTATCGTTGCCGGAAATTCCCAACATGGGGTACGACCATGGCACTCGGCAACGACGTTCATCTCATTCCCGTCCGGCTCGACGCATTACGTCCGACACAAATGACGGTCGGCTATCGCGAAGTGAAAGCGAAGCGCAGGCACTGGAAAGCGCTCGACAAGCGTGCGCGCAAGGCCGCGATCGACTCTCACTGGTTTCCGGCCGTCCTCGGCCCGGGCGGCCTTTACTACATCACCGATCATCACCATCTCGGCCTCGCGCTGATCGAGGAAGGGCAGACGCGCGTGAACGCGATGCTGCTGAAGGATCTGTCCTGGCTCGAGGACACGATCTTCTGGCGGATGATGGAGCACAACCAGTGGGTGCATCCGTTCGGTTCGGACGGCTCGCGTCGCGACTACGCGAATCTGCCGAAGGTACTGACGGGGCTCGAGGACGATCCGTACCGCAGCCTCGCGGGCGAACTGCGCACGGCGGGCGGCTATGCGAAGGATGCGACGCCGTTCAGCGAATTCCTGTGGGCCGACTACCTGCGCCAGCACGTGACGCTCGACCAGATCCGCAAGAACTTCTCGAAGGCGCTGGACGTCTCGCTGCGCCGCGCACACGACCAGGACGCGCGCTATCTGCCCGGCTGGTCGGGTGTCATCGCTGCCAAACCCTGACATGCGCACGGCGCCTACCGCCTCATGACGACCGCCTCGCCCCGTCCGGATGCCGGCCCGCAGCATCCCGAGCATTTCGCCGCACTCGATGCGGCAACGCCGCCGCCCACGCGGCGCATCGGCCTTGACGCGCTCGCCGGTCTGTCGATCGCCGGGCTGCTGATTCCCGAGGCGGTCGCATATGCGGGGCTCGCCAACCTGCCGCCGCAGGCCGGTCTGATCGCACTGCTGTCGGGGCTCGTGGTGTATGCGCTGACCGGCAGCAGCCGCTTTGCAATTGTGTCGTCGACCTCGTCGTCGGCGGCCGTGCTCGCGGCGACCGTGCTGGCCGAATCGGGGATGGCGCTCGCCGCGCAACTCGCGCTGGCGGCCGCACTCGTCGCGATGACCGGCGTGCTGTTCATCCTGGCGGGCGCGGCACGGCTCGGCGGCATGTCGGATTTCGTCGCGCGGCCAGTGCTGCGCGGGTTCACATTCGGGCTCGCGCTGACGATCGTCCTCAAGCAACTGCCGAAGATCCTCGCGATTTCCGTGCAGCACAGCGATGCGCCGCATGTCGCGCTCGACCTCGTCGCCGGTGCGCCGCATGCGAACCTCGCGAGCGTCGCGCTCGGCGGGAGCGCGCTCGCGCTGCTGTTCCTGCTCGGGCGCAGCAAGCGGGTACCGGCCACGCTCGTCGTGATCGTGCTGTCGATCGCGGCCGGCTATATGGTCGAATGGCAGCGCTACGGGATCGCGATCGTGGGCCACATCGATTTCCAGCACCTCGAATTCGGCCTGCCGCAACTCGACCGCAACGCATGGATGCAGACGGTCGAGCTTGCTTTCGCGCTGATGCTGATCCTGTATGCGGAGTCGTACGGATCGATCCGCAACTTCGCGCTGAAGCACGGCGACAGCGTGTCACCAAACCGCGACCTCGTCGCGATCGGCTGCGCGAACCTCGTGTCGGGGCTGCTGCACGGGATGCCGGTCGGCGCCGGCTATTCGGCGACGTCGGCGAATGAGGCGGCCGGCGCGCAATCGCGTTTCTCGAGCCTGTGGGCGGCCGGCGTGGTCGCGCTGATCGTGTGGCTGCTGCTGCCGCAACTCGCGCGCACGCCGGAGCCCGTGCTCGCGGCGATCGTGATCTTCGCGGTCAGCCATTCGCTGCATCCGTCGGTGTTCCGGCCGTACTGGGTCTGGCATCGCGACCGGCTCGTCGTGGTCGCCGCGATGCTCGCCGTGCTCGTGCTCGGCGTGCTGCACGGGCTGCTCGCGGCCATCGGCGTGAGCCTGCTGCTGACGCTGCGCAAGTTGTCGGAGCCGAACGTCAGCGTGCTCGGCCGGCTGCGCGACGGGCACGACTTCGTCGCCGTCGCGAATCACGCCGATGCGAAGCCGATACCCGGTGTGCTGATCGTGCGGCCCGAGGCGCAGCTGTTCTTCGCGAACGCCGACCGGATGCTCAATCGCGTGCGCGCGCTGATGAAGGCCGCGCCCGATACGCATACCGTGATGCTGAGTCTCGAGGAAACGCCGGACGTCGATGGCACGACGATCGAGTCGTTGCGCACGTTCGCGGCCGAATGCGCGGCACGCGGGCTGCAGTTCGCGATCGTGCGGCTCAAGGAGCACGCGCTGCATGCGCTGAGTCGCGCGACCGACGATACGCTGCGTGACGAAGCGATGTCGGAGCTGAGCGTCGACGAGAGCCTGCAACTGCTGCAGGCGCACGGCAATGCCGGGAAGGCAGGCGCGTGAGCCTGCGGGGCACACGCGCGGGCTAGCTCCGGAGCCGCCTAGTGCGATAGTGCGGTGTCGGCCGGTTCGGCGCTCGCGCGGCTGGCCACGACGTCGGCGACTTCGGCAGCCGTCGGCGCATACGCGCCCGCATGCGCGCAGGCGACCGCCGCGCAGGCTGCCGCGTAGCGCAGATGGTCGGCGGCCGATGCGCCGGGATGCATGAGTTGGCTGGCGAGCCAGCCGCCGATGCTGGCGTCGCCGCAGCCGACGGTGTCGGCGACCTCGGTCGCGAACGCCGGCTGGAACAGCGCGGTGTCGCGGTGCAGGAGCTGCATGCCCGCGGCGCCGCGCGTGACGAGCACGGTCGCATCGGGCGCCCAGGCGCGCAATTGCGCGAGTGCGGCGGCTTCGTCGAGTTCGGGAAACAGGCCGCGCAGATCTTCATCGGATACCTTGATCCAGTCGGCGAGACCGGCCAGCGTGCGCAGCGTGTCGCGATACGACGGCGCGGCCATCGGCGCGCGATAGTTCGGGTCGAACGAGATCCGCTTGCCGGCCGCGCGGGCAGCCCGCACGAGCTCGATCAAGCGCGGCGCGAGCGGCTCGCGCACGACGCCGAGCGAGCCCACGTGCACGATCTCGGCCGCGTCGAGCGTGCCATCGGGCAGGTCGACCGGATCGAACGCGAGGTCGGCGCTGTTCTCGCCGATGAAGAAATAGTCGGGCGGCTGTTTCGACACGACCATCGCGAGCAGCGGCGGGCGATCGACCTGTTGCATGAAGCGCAGGTCGAGCCCGGCATCGGCGCTCCGGCGCATCAGTTCGTCGCCGAAGATATCGCGGCTGACCGTGCCGGCGAATGCGGTCGGCACGCCGAGCCGCGCACCGACGCGCGCGACGTTCCAGCACGAGCCGCCGGCGACGCTGCGCCAGTGCTGCGCATCGTCGCGGATGAAATCGGTCAGCGCTTCGCCGAATACGATCAGGCGGGGGAGCGTCGTCGTCATGTCGAAATCTCGTGCCGCGGCGTGTCGCGCGGCGGTGCGGCGGTTGAGGTGGACGGACGGGCAGGGCGCGCGTCGCACGCGGCGACGCGGCCCGGCGCCGCCCGGGGTCGCGGGTCGCGCAACGCGATCAGCGCGGGCTGCTCCAGCCCTTGTAGCCCTTCACGTTGTCGCGCGTGACGAGCGTCGGCTCGATCAGGATCATCGGATTGGCCGGCTTCTGCCCGTTCATGATTCCGTAGCCAACGTTGACGGCCTGCTGCGCCATCGCCCACGGATCCTGGCTCGACGACGCTTGCACGAGCGTGTTGGACTTGAGCGCCACCTCGATGTCGGGCGCGCCGTCGACCGACGTGATCACGATGTTCGGGCGGTTCAGCTGCTTCGCCGCGAGATCGCTGCCGATCGCCTGCGGGTCGTTGATCGTGAACACGCCGTCGAGCTTCGGAAAGCGCGTCAGGTAGCCCTGCATCGAGTTCATCCCGCCTTCGCGCGAGCCCTTGCCGTCCTGATCGCTCGACAGCAGCTTGATGCCCGGATTCTTCGCGAGCACCGCCTTGCAGCCGTTCACGCGATCGATCACGGCCGACACCTGCGGGCCGTTCTCGATGATCACGTTACCCTTGCCGTTGAGCTTCTTCGCGAGATAGTCGCAGGCCAGCTCGCCGGCCTTCACGTTGTTGGTCTGGACGGTCGCGTTCGCACCAGCCGCCGCGACGTCCACCGCGACGACCGTGATGCCGGCCGCCTGCGCCTTCTTCACCGCCGGCTCGATCGCCTTCGGATCGGTCGCGTTGAGCAGGATGATGTCGACGTGCGCGGAGATGAAGTTGTCGATCTGCGTGAACTGCTTGTTCAGGTCGTAGTCGGCCGACACGGCGGTCACTTTCGCGTTCGGGTTGAGCTGTTTCGCGCGCGCTTCGGCGCCTTTCACGATCGTGACGAAGTACGGGTTGCCGAGCGATCCGACCGTGACGCCGATCGATTTCAGCGGCTTGTCGGCTGCATGGGCGGCGGCAGCGCCGAATGCGAGCGTGCATGCGACGGCGGTCAGGGCGGCTTTGTGCTTGAACATGTCGTTGTGTCTCCGGATGGTCCGTTGGCGGACGGGCGCAGGAGGACCTGCCTGCGCCCTGATGGTTGAACGGTGAGGAAAGCGTGTCAGGTACGGGCCGAGTCGCGCTGGCGATATCGGTCGAGCGCGACCGCGCCGATGATCACGAGCCCCTTGATGATGTACTGCCAGATGTCCGACACGCCGAGCAGCACGAGGCCGTTGGTCAGTACCGCGATGATCAGCGCGCCGATCAGCGTGCCGACGATCGAGCCGACGCCGCCGACGAAGCTCGTGCCGCCGAGGATCACCGCGGCAATCGCATCGAGTTCGTACGACTGGCCGAGCTGCAGGCCGTTGGCCGCATAGAGCCGCGCGGACGACATCACCGCGCCGAGACCCGCGAGCAGGCCCGACGCCGCATAGACGAACATCTGGATTGCCCGCACGTTGATGCCCGACAGCCGCGCGGCTTCGGGATTGCCGCCGACCGAATAGATCCGCATGCCGAGCACCGTGCGGCGCAGGATGAACCACGACAGCGCGATCACCGCGCAGGCGATCACGACGAGCCACGGCACACCGAGGATCGTGCCGTTGCCGATGAACGCGAACGGCAGTTGCGGGTTGAAGATGGTCGTGTCGTTGCCGATCAGGCGGGCGACCCCGCGCACGGCCGTCATCGCGCCGAGCGTGACGATGAACGGCGGCAGGCGCAGGAACGAGATCAGGCCGCCGTTGATCGCGCCGAACACGAGGCCGACGGCGAGCGCGATCGGCACGCCGAGCCAGCCCCAGCCGGGGATGGTCGACGCGAGCAGTGCGGCGACGGCCGACGCGGCGAGTACCGAGCCAACCGACAGGTCGATGCCGCCCGTCAGGATCACGAAGGTCATGCCGGCCGCGAGCACGATGTTGATCGATGCCTGCTGCGTGACGATCGACAGGTTCTGCAGCGTGAAGAAGCCGTCGGTCAGGAATCCGAAGCCGATGCAGAGAACCAGCAGCACCGGCAGCATGCCGGCGGTGCGCATCAGCGACTGCATGCGTGCGCGATGATCGGCGCCGCGCATCAGCGGCGTACGGGTGGCCACCGGATGGGCCGTCGCGGAAGCGAGGTTCCGCTGCTTGGTCGGGTTGATCATTTCGGTACCTTGAATGAAGAAGGAAATGAAGGGGCCGTGGTCAGTGCGCGTCGGCGAGTTCGGCCTGCGAGCCGGTCGCGAGCGCGATGATCGCTTCCTGCGTGATGGGCGTATGCGTGTGGCCGCCGAGTTCGCCGGCGATCTCGCCTTCGCGCATCACGAGCACGCGGTCGGCGACACCGATGATTTCCGGCAGTTCGCTCGAGATCACGATCACGCCGACGCCCGCGCGGGCCAGTTCGTTGATGATCCGGTAGATCTCGGATTTCGCGCCGATGTCGACGCCGCGCGTCGGTTCGTCGAGAATCAGCACGCGCGGCTTCGTCTCGAGCAGGCGCGACAGCAGCACTTTCTGCTGGTTGCCGCCCGACAGCGCGCCGACGTTGACGTGGGCGTTCGGCACGCGGATCGACAGCGATGCGATCGCGTCGCGTGCGCGTTGCGCGCCGCGTGCGAGATCGAGCGCACCGAGCCGCGCATCGCGGTTGCACACCGAGATATTGATGTTGTCGCGTACGCTCATGTCGAGGAACAGGCCCTGGCGCTTGCGGTCTTCCGTCAGGTAGACGAGGCCGGCGTCGATCGCGTCGCGCGGCGAATGCGCGCCGAATGCGCGGTCGCCGAGCTTCACGTCGCCGCGCGTGCGCGGCTCGGCGCCGAAGATCAGCCGCGCCAGTTCGGTGCGGCCCGCGCCGACGAGCCCGGCGATGCCGAGCACCTCGCCGGCATGCAGGTCGAGGCTGCAGCCGCGCACGCGCTCGGCGTCGGCGATGTCGCGCACCGACAGCAGCAGGTGACCGGGGTCGTACGGCGCATGTTCCTTCTTGTAGAAGCCGGAGATATCGCGGCCCACCATCATCGCGACGAGCCGCTCGGCCGACAGCGATTCGCGCTCGAGCGTGCCGACGTACGATCCGTCGCGCAGCACCGACACGCGGTCGGACAATTCATAGATTTCCGCCATCCGGTGGCTGATGTAGATGATCGCGAGGCCTTCCTCGCGTAGCTGGCGGATCAGGCCGAACAGGTGCTCGGTCTCGCGCGACGACAGCGGCGTCGTCGGTTCGTCCATCACGAGGATGCGCGCGCGGGTGTGCACGGCGCGCGCGATCTCGACGAGCTGCTGCTCGGCGATCGACAGCGTGCCGACGAGCGTGTCCGGACCGAACGGCGCACCGAGGCGGGCGAGCACGTCCTGGCAGCCGCGCGCCATCGCCGCGCGGTCGATGGTGCCCCAGCGCCGGTTGCCGCGCCGCAGTTCGCGGCCGACGTAGATGTTTTCCGCGACGGTCAGGTTCGGCGCGAGGCACAGCTCCTGGTAGATCACCGCGACACCTGCATCGCGCGCGGCGAGCGGGCCGTCGACGTCGATGCGCTCGCCGTCGATCAGGATCTCGCCGCCGGCGTCGGCGCGGTACGCACCGGACAGAATCTTCATCAGCGTCGATTTGCCTGCGCCGTTCTCGCCCATCAGCGAATGGATCTCGCCCGGATAGACGGTCAGGCTGACGTTGTCGAGCGCGCGCACGGCCGGGAACGTCTTGCTGATCCGGCGCATCTCGAGCAGCGGCCGGGACGACTCAGATCGCGACATGGTTGACCTCCTGCGATTCGGTGCGGGCGCCCTTGAGGATGCCGGCCCGCGGGGAGAAATTGAAGAACATCGGCAGCGTCGCGGCGCCGATCGCACCGGCGTCGGCGCCGAACGTGCCGCGCACGAGCGTCGGCGTGCCGCGCGCTTCCGGCGCGGTGGCGACGAGGGCCGCGCGCAGGCGGGTCGTCACCGCGTCGAGCAGGCCGGCGTCGGTATCGGCGTCGAGCACCACCACCGGCGCATCGACGACGCACAGCACCGCGCGCAATGCCGGTGCGAGCGCGTCGACGCAGTCGTCGATCCACTCGTCGACCGCCGGCAGGCCACGCGCGATGCAGGCCTCGAGGTCGGCGCGATTCTCGACCGTCTCGCCGTGATGGCGGAGGTGACGCACGAGCGCATGCAGCGACGCGCGGGCGAGCAGGATGTCCCACGGGCCGCGCGGCGGCGGTGCGGACGCCAGCCGGCTCGGCGGCACGGGAATCACGGCGATGTCGCCGGCATTGCCGGTCACGCCGCGCAGGCAGTCTCCGTCGACCGCGATGCCGCCGCCGATCGCGGGGCCGATGAACAGGTAGACGAAGTCGTCGCACTGTCGGCCGTACCCGTAGAACAGTTCGGCGATCGCGGCCGCGTTGCCGTCGTTTTCGCCGAACACGGGCAGCGACAGCATGCGCCCGAGGTCGCTCGCGAAATCGACGTCTTCCCATGCGCGGAACGTATCGGGCGCGAGGCCGAGTTCGCGCATCCACGCGCCGAGGTTGTACGGCTGGGCGACGCCGACGCCCGTGAGTCGTGCGCGCTCATGCGGGGGGAGCAGATCCTGCATCGCATCGATGTCGCGCCGCACGATGTCGAGCACGTCGGCAGGCGGGGGAAGCAGTGTGTCGTGCGAGCGGCGGCCGAGCACGTCGCCCGCGAAATTGACGAGCGCCGTCTCGATGCGCATCCGGTCGAGATGGACGCCGATGCCGAACGCACCGCGCGGATCGAGACGGACCAGCGATGCCGGCTGGCCGCGCTGGCCCTCGGTGCGGCCGGCGAATTCGATCAGCTTCGCGTCGGCGAGCGACGCGATGATGCTGCCGACTGCCGTGCCCGTCATGCTCGCGAGACGCGCAAGGTCGGCCTTCGACGCGCTGCCCGCACGGCGCAGCGTCTTCAACAGCAGGCGCTCGTTGTAACGGCGCACGTTGGCCGAGTTGCTTCCCTGGCCGATGTGCGGGCTTCTCATGGCGTCTCCTTCCATGGCGCGTCGTCTGTCGACGCATTAAATAAATCACGTTGATTTATTTAACCGCGTGAGCGACGGCATGTCAGCCTAGGGAAATCCCGGCTTCGGCCGGAGAAGCAGGCGGGGCGTGGGTTTGCGGGCGTGGCAGGTTTTCATCGTGCGTCGTTGCGGGTGCGATGAGGCGCAGGATTCGGCTGCCGGCCGACCTCGCGGTCGTGGTCGGCGCAACGTTTCGGCGCGATCCGGCGGGTCGTTTGTTTGGTGTCGACGACGCACGTGAGCTCGTCGCGAAGGCCGAGGTGATTTGTCCTTGCGCAAAGATGACGAGGGAGGAGATGCGGTACGCGTGGCGCGCGTAATGGGGAGGGGCGGTGTGACTCGCGATATGAACGCGATATCGCGCTTCCGGAAGCGGAAATGAAAAAAGGCCGGCATAAGCCGACCTTTTCAAAAAACAGATGGTGCCCAGGAGAGGACTCGAACCTCCACGATGTTGCCACCGCTAGGACCTGAACCTAGTGCGTCTACCAATTCCGCCACCTGGGCACGTTTTGCAGTAGCTGCTTGCTGCAAAGAAGAGAAATTATAGCGCGTCTGAAGGATCTGTCAACGGGTTGCGAACGAAAATTATTTGATGGCTTGCTCGCGACGTTGGGCGAGGGCATGGGCCGCAACGCATCGCCGATGCGTCGTGACGTCGGGTACGCGGACAGACGCCGCCGCGAGCGCGCGTATCAATCCGGCGCCGGAAATGAAAAAAGGCCGGCATAAGCCGACCTTTTTAAAAACAGATGGTGCCCAGGAGAGGACTCGAACCTCCACGATGTTGCCACCGCTAGGACCTGAACCTAGTGCGTCTACCAATTCCGCCACCTGGGCACGTTTCGCTTGCTGCGATGCGAAGACCGCTATTGTAGCGTGTTCGAAGAAGCTGTCAACACAATTTGAGCGACGGCGATAAAAATATCGTGCGTTGCATGGGCGGGGCATCAGACGCCGATCGGCTCCGCACGCTTAGCCGTGAAATTCCAGCGCAGTGCATCGTCCGTGTCGACGCGGGCGGGCAGCAAGCCGGCTGCGAGGAACGTATCGGCGATCTTCTGCTGCTCACCGAAATTCTGCGTGACCACGGCGCGCACGAGATAGCTGCGTCGCGCGTTGGCGCGCTCGATCGTCTTCGCGTCGAGTCCCCAGATCGGCGCAAGGGTATCGGCGGCTTCCCGCTGATGCTCGCGCAGCCACGCGCCGGCCTGTGACAGACGGTCGAAGACGATCTGGATGACGTCGGGGCGCGCGGCGGCAAAGCTGCTCGACGCGAGGTAATAGCGCTGGTACGAAGCAAGCCCGTTGCCGTCGGCCAGAATCCGCACGTCGGGGTTCGAGTCGACGGCGCGACATACGGATCCCACGTGATCCACGCATCGACGCTGCCGCGCTCGAACGCCGCGCGGCCGTCCGCCGGTGTCAGGTAGTGGATCGCGGCGTCGGTTGGGGCGAGCTTGGCGCGCGCGAGTGCGGCAAGCAGCAGATAGTGGCTCCCGGCAGCCTTCGTGACGGCGATGCGCTTGGCCCTGAGATCGGCGAGCGTGCGCAGCGTGCTGTCGTTCTTGACGATGATGGCCTGCGCTTTGGGCGACGGTGCTTCCTGTGCGACGTACACGAACCGCGCATGCGCGGCCTGTGCGAAGACGGGAACCGTGTCGGCCACGTCGGCGCTGAAATCGATCGCGCCGACGTTGAGCGCTTCGGTCAGCGGCAAGCCGCTCGCGAATTCATGCCACGACACGCGCAGGCCCAGCGGCGCGAGCGACTGCTCGAGCGTGCCGCGCGTCTTGAGCAGCGTGATGAGCGTCGACGATTTCTGATAACCGATGCGCAGCGTGGATGGCGTGTTCTCGGCGTGCGTCCGGATGCCGGCGGCGCTCAGGCCGGCGGCCAGCATCGCCTGCGCGAATGCGCGGCGGTTCATCGACGTCATGGAGCGGGTTCCCCGTTGGGTTCGTTGAAAGCAACGCGGCTAACGTACCAACGGGAAGGGCAATCGATAACCGATTAATTCTGCTATCGATCGGAGTGACGGGCATATGGCGCGGCCAGTGCGCGTAAGGCAAGGCCGGAAATGAAAAAAGGCCGGCATAAGCCGACCTTTTCAAAAAACAGATGGTGCCCAGGAGAGGACTCGAACCTCCACGATGTTGCCACCGCTAGGACCTGAACCTAGTGCGTCTACCAATTCCGCCACCTGGGCACGTTTTGCAGTAGCTGCCTGCTGCAAAGAAGCGAAATTATAGCGCCCCAATTATCCGTGTCAACACATTTTTGCGATGCGCCGCGAACCGGCCGCCGCGGCGCCTGCACGCGGCATTCGCGGTTATTTGGCGACACTGTCGGATGATAGAATGATCCGCCGCCGTCACTATAGAACTGTCTGACGGACACTTCTATGTTGATGCCGTGCACCATCAGTCAACGCAACGAGAACAATCATCGACAAACCCTTGAGCAAATATCCGTACCCCATTCCGAGCCGTGAAGAAATTCTCGGCGTGCTGCGTACGAGCGACGCGCCGCTGGCCGCCAACGACATCGCCGAAGCGCTGTCGATCAAGCGCCAGGAACGCGAGGGGTTCTTCCGGCGTGTCGCCGCAATGGAACGCGACGGCCAGATCCGCCTCGACAAGCGCGGCCACTACCAGCTCACTCATCCGTCGAACTTCGTTGCCGGTCGCGTGCAAGGGCATCGCGACGGCTACGGCTTCGTGATCCGCGACGACGGCCAGGACGACCTGTTTTTGCCGAACGGCGAAATGCAGAAGGTGATGCACAACGACCGCGTGCTCGCGCGGATCGTCGGCTACGATCGCCGCGGTCGGCCGGAAGGCCATGTCGTCGAGGTCACCGAGCGCGCGAACAAGCGCGTGATCGGCCGCTTGCTCAACGAGAACGGCGCGCTGATCGTCGCTCCCGAAGACAAGCGCATCGGCCACGACATCCTGATCACGCAGAACGTGAAGAAGGCGAAGGTCGGTCAGGTCGTCGTCGTCGAACTGACCGACTTCCCGAGCCGCCATTCGCAACCGCTCGGCCGCGTCGTCGAAGTGCTCGGCGATATCGACGATCCGGGCATGGAAATCGAGATCGCCGTGCGCAAGTACGGCGTGCCGCACGAATTCGGCCAGCGGGCGCTCAATGATGCCGCCGCACTGCCGGACGCGGTACGTCCGACCGACCTGCGCTTCCGCGTCGATTTGCGCGACGTGCCGCTCGTGACGATCGACGGCGAGGACGCCCGCGACTTCGACGATGCCGTCTACTGCGAGCCGACCAAGGTCGGTCGCGGCGACGGCTACCGACTGATCGTCGCGATCGCCGACGTGTCGCACTACGTGCAACCGGGTAGCGGCCTCGATGCCGACGCGCTGGAGCGCAGCACGTCGGTCTATTTCCCGCGCCGCGTGATTCCGATGCTGCCGGAGAAGCTGTCGAACGGGCTGTGCTCGCTGAATCCGCAGGTCGACCGCTGCGTGCTCGTGTGCGACATGGTGATTACCGCGCGCGGCGAGATCAAAGCGTACCAGTTCTATCCGGCGGTCATCCATTCGGCCGCGCGCCTGACGTACACGGAAGTCGCGGCCGTGCTGTCGAACACGAAAGGGCCGGAGGCCGCGCGCCGCGCGGACCTGCTGCCGCACCTGCAGGACCTGTACGGCGTCTACAAGGCGCTGTTCGCCGCACGCCAGAAGCGCGGCGCGATCGACTTCGACACGACCGAGACGTACATCGTCTGCAACTCGCAAGGCAAGATCGAACAGATCGTGCCGCGTCAGCGCAACGATGCGCACAAGCTGATCGAGGAATGCATGCTGGCCGCGAACGTCTGCGCGGCCGACTTCCTGAAGCGCAACAAGCACGCGGGCCTGTACCGCGTGCACGCGGGGCCGACGCCGGAAAAGCTCGAGAACCTGCGCGCGTTCCTGCGCGGCATGGGCCTGTCGCTCGGCGGCGGCGAGAAGCCGCATGCGAGCGACTATGCGGCGCTGATGGCGCAGATTCGCGACCGGCCCGACGCGCAGATGCTGCAGCCGATGCTGCTGCGCTCGATGCAGCAGGCCGTCTACAGCCCGGACAACATCGGCCACTTCGGTCTCGCGTATGAGGCGTACGCGCACTTCACGAGCCCGATCCGCCGCTATCCCGACCTGCTCACGCACCGCGCGATCTACGCGATCCTGTCGGGCAAGAAGTACACGCCGAAGGCACCGGACGGCTTCGAGCTGAACACCGCGCTGTCGCCGCGCGCCCGCGCGATGCAGCAGGCCGACGACGAAGCGCGCGGCCGTTCGCGCGTGAATACCGCGATCTGGGAAGAACTCGGCCTGCACTGCTCGGCGAACGAGCGGCGTGCCGACGAAGCGTCGCGCGACGTCGAGGCCTGGCTCAAGTGCTACTTCATGCGCGACAAGCTCGGCGAGGAATACGGCGGGATGGTGAACGGCGTCACGTCGTTCGGCATCTTCGTGCAGCTCGATACGCTGTTCATCGAAGGGCTCGTGCACGTCACGGAACTCGGCTCGGACTACTTCCAGTACGACGAGATCAAGAACGAGCTGCGCGGCGAGCGCACGGGCATCCGTTATCGCCTGTCGGATCGCGTGCGCGTGCAGGTGAGCCGCGTCGATCTCGATGCGCGCAAGATCGACTTCCGCCTCGTGCGCGACACGCCGGTGAAGGTGCCGCGTCCGGCACCGGCGCCGGCCGTCGTCGGCAACGGTAACGATCGCGGCGGCCCGCGTGTGCGCTCGTTGCCGCCGGTGGAGGAAGCCGCGCCGCGTCGCAAGCGGACGGCCAGCGCACCGACCGCCGCGGTGAACGACGCGCGTGCGGCGAAGAAGAAGGGCGGCGCGCCGGCGAAGACGGCCGCGAAGAAGACACACGCCCGCAAGAAGTATTGAGCGTTCGGGGCGGCGCACGCGCGCGCCCTTGCAGTATCGAGAGACGCCGCGTTCTACCGGTCACCGGCCGGCAACGCGGCGCTTTCCTTTTCCATGGATCGCGGCTGCGCACGTCGCGCGGCCGCACGTTTGATCGAAGGTTGTTCCAGTCATGTCACGTCTGAAGGTTCTTTACGGTTTTCATGCGGTGACCGCACGTTTGCGGCACGATGCATCGACGGTTGCGGAGGTGCTGTACGACCAGACGCGCCGCGACCGCCGCATGCAGGACTTCCTGCACACCGCGAAGGAAGCGGGCGTGCGGCTGATCGCGGCCGACGAAACCCGCCTGTGGGGCCTCGCGCATACCGAGCGCCACCAGGGCGTCGTCGCGCGCGTCGAGGACGTTCCGCTCGCGCAGAACCTGTCCGAATTGCTCGACGGCATCCAGGGCCCGGCGCTTCTGCTGGTGCTCGACGGTGTCACCGATCCGCACAACCTGGGCGCATGCCTGCGTGTCGCCGATTCGGCAGGCGCGCATGCGGTGATCGCGCCGCGTGACCGCGCGGTCGGCCTGAACGCGACCGCGGCGAAGGTCGCGAGCGGCGCGGCCGACACGGTGCCGTACATCACGGTCACGAACCTCGCCCGCGCGCTGCGCGAACTGAAGGAAGCGGGCGTATGGATCATCGGCACGTCGGACGACGCGTCGGCGACGCTGTACGACACGAAGCTCGACGGCCCCGTCGCCATCGTGATGGGCGCGGAAGGCGAAGGCATGCGCCGGCTTACGCGCGACACCTGCGACGACGTGATGAGCATCCCGATGGCCGGCAGCGTGGAAAGCCTGAACGTGTCGGTTGCAAGCGGCGTGTGCCTGTACGAAGCGGTGCGGCAGCGGCGCGTGAAGGGCTGATTCGCCGGCTGACTGACGGGCCGACTGACGGGCTGACGCACGCGGTCTCGCGCGATGCGCGGGCCGCCATGACCCGAACGACGCGTGCCGCGATTGTGCGCGGCACGCGGCCCCGGAACTCGCGAACCATGACCCTGATTCGCCTCGGCGCATCGTGCGCCATCCTTGGCCTGCTGGCCGCCTGCACGTCGCCGTCGCTGATCGAGCGCGGCAGCTACTACGCCGACACGAGCCTGCACGCGCGCGGCGCCGATGCGCGGATCCGCTTTCTCGTGATGCATTACACCGAAAGCGACGAAGCGAAATCGCTACGCACGCTGACGGGCGATTCGGTCAGCGTGCACTACGTCGTGCCGCCGCAACCGCGCATCGAACACGGGATGCCGGTCGTCTATCAGCTCGTTCCTGAATCGAAGCGCGCATGGCATGCGGGCATCAGCGAATGGCAGGGCACGACCGAGCTCAATGCGGCGTCGATCGGCATCGAGAACGTGAATCGCGGCCCGCTCGATCCGCAAAACCTCACCTGGCAGCCGTATTCGCCCGCGCAGGTCGATGCGCTGATTCACCTGTCGAAGGATATCGTCGCGCGCTACGGGATTGCGCCGACGCGCGTGGTCGGACACAGCGATATCGCACCGCAACGCAAGATCGATCCCGGTCCGCTGTTCCCGTGGCATGCGCTCGCGCAAGCCGGCGTCGGCGCATGGCCGGACGATGCGACCGTGGCCGCGCGGCTCGACGGTCGCGATCCGCACGCGCTCGTCGACGTGCGCGAATTGCAGCTGAAGCTCGCGCGCTACGGTTACGACGTGCCGACCGACGGCGTGCTCGACGCGCGCACACGACGCGTATTCGCCGCATTCCAGATGCACTTCCGGCCATCCGACTACGCGGGCAATCCGGACGCCGAGACCGACGCGATCGCACAGGCGCTGCTCGACAAGTATTTCCCCGCTGCGCCCGCCGGCAACGCGTCGGCCAACGGCACGCCGTGACCGTCGGCGTGGCCGGGGCCGACATCCGCGCGGAAAAAGCCCGGGGCGTCTCGCGAGTCCGGTAAACTGGCGGTTTTCCGCAATCCCGCTGTATTCCCACCTCATGACTCAAGACGAACTCAAACGCCTGGTCGGCCAGGCGGCCGCCGATTATGTGATCCAGAACGTGCCGGAAGGCGCCGTGATCGGCGTCGGCACCGGCTCGACCGCCAACTGCTTCATCGACGCGCTCGCGGCCGTCAAATCGCGCTATCGCGGCGCCGTGTCGAGCTCGCTCGCGACGACCGAACGCCTGAAATCGCACGGCATCAAGGTGTTCGACCTGAACGAGGTCGAGTCGCTGCAGGTGTACGTCGACGGGGCCGACGAGATTGACGCAAGCGGTGCAATGATCAAGGGCGGCGGCGGTGCGTTGACGCGCGAGAAGATCGTTGCGTCGGTGGCCGATACGTTCGTCTGCATCGCGGATGGCAGCAAGCGCGTGCCGGTGCTCGGCGCATTCCCGCTGCCGATCGAGGTCGTGCCGATGGCGCGCACGGCGATCGGCCGGCGCGTGACCGCGCTCGGCGGCGTGCCGGTGCTGCGCGTGACGCAGGACGGCGCGCCGTACATCACCGACAACGGCAACGAGATCATCGACGTGAAGGGGCTGCAGATCGCCGATCCGCGCGGTTTCGAAGCGCAGGTCAACGCGTGGCCGGGCGTCGTGACGGTCGGCCTGTTCGCCGAGCGCGGCGCGAATCTGTGCCTGCTCGGCACGGCAAACGGCGTCGAGACGATCGTTTATCCCGGTTAATCAAAACTGAATGAGAAGCAGTCCGTAATGGCGTCAAGAAGCCGTAATGGATTGCATGTTTAAATCTTGTTGAAGTCCCGGCCCGGCAAGCGCAGCGCGCTTTCCGGGCTTTTTTTGAAGCCTTATAAATCACCTCTTCCAAAAGAGGGATAACCCTGTCAGGTGTTTACCAGATAGCGGAATATCCCCGAAATCATCAACTTATAGATCATAAGAACAGTCGTAACCAGGGCCGGCGGAACTGCGGAGCAGGTGTTCGCAAATCGACGCACGGGGAGGTGTCATGGAGCAGGGCAAAGACCGGTCACTGGTCGCCAAAGTGATGGATGGGCTTGTCGCGGGTATCGTCGAGGACAAGTACGGCGGCATTCTGCCGCCGCAGGACGTGCTGTCGAAAGAGTTCGACGTGAGCCGCACGGTGATGCGCGAAGCATTATCGATGTTGCTTGCGCGCGACATGCTCGACGTGCGTCCGAAAGTCGGTACGCGCGTTCGACCGATGCGCGACTGGCGCATGATCGATGAAGACGTCGTGAGTTGGCGGTTTCGTGCGAAACCGGATCCGCAATTCATGCGCGACGTCATCGAATTCCGGATGCTGATCGAACCGCGCGCGACCGCGCAGGCGGCGGTCCGTGCAACGGCCGTCGACATCGCGGGTATCCGTGAGGCGTTCGACGCGTTCAAGGTGCTGCAACCGGGCGACCCCGGCTACGACACGGCGGACGAACTGCTGCACACGCGGATCGTTCAAGCGAGCGGCAATCAGTTCTTCCAGCAGATGGCGGCGATCGTGCGCGGCGCAGTGCGGCTCGTGAATCCGCGCGTCGTGCAGAAGGATGGCGCGCACGACATCGCGGTCAAGGCGCATGCACGCGTCGTCGATGCGATCGAACGCCGCGATCCGCGCGAAGCCGAAGCGGCATCGCTCGCCCTGATCGATTTCAGCGCCGACGAGATCTCGCGCGATTTCTCCGTCGACGTGCCCATGCGCGCCTGAATCCACCCGCGTCGCTCAACCGTGAGCCGGCGAGCCGTTTATCATGACGGCCGGCCGGCAGCGTGTCGGCCACCGTCATACGAACGACACGGAAGATCCGGATGAACGACTTCGACAACCGCCCGGTGCGCTTCGGCATCGTCGGCGCAGGCAGCATCGCACGCCGTTTCGCGCAAAGCCTCGCTCACGTGCCGGGTGCCGTGCTCGCCGGCGTGTGGGCACGCCGCGCCGACGCGGCAGCCGCCTTCTGCGACAGCTGCGGCGGCACGCCCGCGGCCAGCCTCGACGCGCTCCTCGCGAGCGACATCGACGCGATCTACATCGCGACCCTCCACGACAGTCATGCGCAATACGCGCAGGCGGCGCTCGCCGCCGGCAAGGCCGTGCTGTGCGAAAAGCCGGCGACGCTGAACGCAGGGCAACTCGACGCGGTGCTGGACGCGGCGCGCGCTGCCGGACGCCTCTTCATGGAAGCGATGAAGCCGCCGTTCTTTCCGCTGTACCGGCAGTTGCGTGCGCACTTGCGTGACGATCCGATCGGCGAGATCCGGCTCGTGCGCGCGGGCTGCGCGTCGTCGTCGGTGCCGGACGATCATTCCGTCTATCGTCTCGATCGAGCCGGCGGCGCGCTGCTCGACATCGGGATCTACGAAGCGTTTCTCGCGGTCGACTGGCTCGGCGCCGCACGCGACGTGCAGACGCTCGGCCGTGTCGGCGCGACGGGCGTCGACGTCTTCGCGAGCCTGAACAGCCGCCACGCGAATGGCGGCATCGCGCAGCTCTTTTGCGGGCTCGACGTGATGGGACGCGGCGACGCGCTGATCGCCGCGGCGGGCGGGCACGTGACGATTCACGAGAAGTGGTGGAACCCCACGCGGGCGACGATCCGCTATGCCGACGGGCGTACCGTCGAACTCGATGTACCGTTCGACGGCGGCGGCCTGAACTACGAGACCGCGCATTTCTGCGACCTGCTGCGCGCGGGTGAACTGGAGAGCCCGATCATGACGCACGACCATTCACGACAGATGATCGCGATGACCGACGCGGCACGCGCGGCGCTCGGCGTGCGCTATTCGGGCGAGTAGGCGGGAAGGAAGGGGCCGGGCGCGCATCCGCGGCCCGGCGGGCGATGCAACGTGCTCAGTGCCGTGCTCAGTGCCGCGCGGGCAGCGACAGGCGCTTTTCGTACCAGCGCTGGACCCATTCGAGGATCTGGCACAGCACCCAGTAGACAGCGGCGGCGGCAAGGTACAGCGGCAACGGCTGATAGGTCGCCGCGATCACTTCCTGCGCGCTGCGCAGCAACTCGGTCACGGTGATCACGGACACGAGCGACGTGTCCTTGATCAGGCTGATCAGGCTGTTCGACAGGCTCGGCACCGCGATGCGCAGCGCCTGCGGGCCGATCACGTAGCGCAGCGTCTGCCCCCACGACAGCCCGAGGCTGTAGGCGGCCAGCCATTGGCCGCGCGCGATCCCGTTGATCGCGCCGCGCATGCTTTCGGACATGTAAGCGGCGACGTTCGCGGACAGCGCGATGACGCCGGCCGGCGTCGGATCGAGCGAGATGCCGAGGCTCGGCAATCCGTAATAAATCACGAAGATCTGCACGAGCAGCGGCGTGCCGCGCATCAGGCTCACATACGCGCGCGCGAGCCACGCGAGCGCGTTGACCCAGATACGTTCGAAGCCTTCGAGCGGTTCGCTTTGCCGGATGCCCATCATCGCGAGCATGACGGCGCCGAGCAGGCCGAACACCATCGACAGCACGGCGAACTTGACAGTCAGTACGGCACCCTGGGCGAGCACCGGCAGCGATTGGACGAGCAGGGACGTTGTCGACATGGAATACGAAGCGAGTGCGTGCGCGAAAGCGCAATCATAAACCGGACCGATAAAACAAAGGGCGGCATCGTTTCGGATGCCGCCCATTCCGGCCCGCCGTCAGGCGGGAAACAGAGGCGTGCTTACTTGATCGGCTTCGTCACGTCGATGCCGAACCACTTGTCCGAGATCTTCGTGAACGTGCCGTCGGCCGCGAGTTGTGCCATGGCGTCGTCGATCGCCTTCTGGAACTTCGGGTTGCCCTTCTTGAACGGGATGCCCGACGGATTCGCCGAGCCGACGTTCGCGCCCGGGCGCAGCGGCAGTTGCGAGTTCTTCGTCAGGTACGCGAGCATCAGGCGGTCGTTCAGTGCCGCGTCGAGACGGCCCGCCGCGAGGTCGCGCAGGTACTCGGGCGCGCCCGGGTACGTCTTCACGTCGATGCCGGGCACCGACTTCGCCATGTCCATGTAGTTCGTGCCGAGCGCGACGCCGAGCTTCTTGCCCTTCAGGTCGTCGAGCGACTTGAACTGGCGCGTATCGTCCTTGCGCTGGATCAGCTGCGCGGACGAGTACGTGTACGCCGGCGAGAAGTCGAGCGTTTCCTTGCGCTTGTCGGTGATGCCGACCTGGTTGGCGATCACGTCGAACTTGCCGGCCTGCAGGCCCGCGATGATGCCGCTCCATTCGGTCGTGACGAACTCGGCCTTCACGCCGAGCTTCGCGGCGACGGCCTTCGCGATGTCGACGTCGAAGCCGACGAGCTCGCCTTGCGGGTTCTTCGAGTTGAACGGCGGGAACGTGCCTTCGAGGCCGACGCGCAGCGTGCCGCGTTGCTTCACCTCATCGAGGAGGTCGGCCGCATGCGCGGTGGCGGCGGCGAACGACGTGCCGATCAGGCCGGCAACGAGCAGCTTCTTCAGCAGCGAAATTTTCATCGTGTGAGCTTCCTTGCCCCGGCGGGGCGCTTGAGTCTGACAATGGGGTCGATCATAGCAAAAATGCAATCGACCACTAAATATCGTTTGTTTATGACTATATTACGCGGTGCGTTCGCGCGCGATGGCCTTCACGCATTCGGCCACGAGCGCGGGGCCGCGATAGATGAAGCCCGTATACAGCTGGACCAGCGATGCGCCGGCCGCGAGCTTCACGCGTGCGTCCTCGCCCGAGAAGATGCCGCCGACGCCGATGATCGGCACCGCGCTGCCGACTTCGGCATGCAGCTTGCGGATCACTTCGTTCGAGGCGTCGAACACCGGGCGGCCCGACAGGCCGCCGGCTTCGTCCGCATGCGGCAGGCCCTGCACGGCCGCGCGCGACAGCGTCGTGTTGGTGGCGATGACGGCTTCGATCTTGTGGCGCAGCAGCGTGTCGCCGATTTCCTTCACCTGTTCGTCGTCGAGATCGGGAGCGATCTTCAGCGCGAGCGGCACGAGCTTGCCGTGCAGGTCGGCGAGGCGCTGCTGCTTGTCCTTCAGCGCGGCGAGTAGCGCGTCGAGTTCGCCCGCGCCCTGCAACTGGCGCAGGTTCTTCGTATTCGGCGACGAAATGTTGATCGTCACGTAGCTCGCGAACGGGTACACGCGCTCGAGGCAGTAGAGATAGTCTTCCGCGGCGCGCTCGATCGGCGTGTCGGCGTTCTTGCCGATGTTCAGGCCGAGGATGCCGCGATAGCGGGCCGCCTGGACGTTCTTCACGAACTGGTCGACGCCGTGGTTGTTGAAGCCCATCCGGTTGATCAGCGCGTCGGCCTGCGGCAGGCGGAACATCCGCGGGCGCGGATTGCCCGGCTGCGGGCGTGGCGTGACGGTGCCGACCTCGATGAAGCCGAAGCCGAGCGACGCGAGGCCGTCGATGGCCGCGCCGTCCTTGTCGAGGCCGGCGGCGAGGCCGACCGGGTTGCGGAACGTGAGCCCCATCACGGTGCGGGGCGCATCGGGCACGCGCGCCGACAGCGCGCAGGCGAGGCCCGTGCGGCCGGCCGCGCCGAGCGCGCGCAGCGTGAGGTGGTGAGCGTCTTCCGCATCCATCTTGAACAGGGATGCGCGGGCCAGCGGATAGAGGGAACTGAACACGGGAATTGGGCGGACGGCCGGAATGAATGACAACCCGCTATTTTACCGGGAGTTGCGCGGCAAGGGCGGGCTTCGCTTCGCGCGCGCCGGCGGGGGCGCTTCTCGTGCGGTGCGGCGGCGCATGCACGGGCGGAAAGGGTGCCCGTTGCAGGCGCGAAGCCGCGCCGCGGGAGGGCCCGTCAACCCGACCCGGAATGTCCGCCCGGCAGCGGCGCGCGCGCCAGTGCCGCGTCGACCGGTGGCAGCTCGACACGATCGGGATCGAGTATTTTCCAGCGGCCGTCGAGCAACCCTTCGAGTGGATGGAAGTTCGCCTTGTAGGCCATCTTCGGGCTCTCGCGGATCCAGTAGCCGAGATACACGTACGGCAGGCCGAGGCTCTTCGCCTGTTCGATCTGCCACAGGATGTTGTAGGTGCCGTAGCTCGTGTGCTGGTCGTCGGGTTCGAAGAACGTGTAGACCGACGACAGTCCGTCGCCGAGGATGTCGATCATGCTGACCATGCGCAGCTTGCCCGGCTCGCCGCCCGGCGCGTCGAGGTCGCGGAATTCGACGAGGCGCGAATTGATCCGGCTCTGCAGCAGGAACTGCTCGTACTGGTCGCGGCTGTCGCGGTCCATGCCGCCGCCCGCGTGGCGCGCGGACTGGTAGCGCATGTAGAGCGCGTAGTGCTCCTCGTCGTAGTGCAGCGGCGAGACTGTCGCGACGAGCGCGCGGTGCCGCTTCCACATTCGGCGCTGCGTGCGCGACGGTGTGAACGCGCCGACCGGCACGCGCACCGGAACGCAGGCGCGGCAGCCGTCGCAGTACGGGCGATAGGTGAAGACGCCCGAGCGCCGGAAGCCGGCCTTCACGAGCTCGGTATAGATGTCGGAGTTGATCAGGTGGCTCGGCGTCGCGACTTGCGAGCGCGCGATGCGGCCGTCCAGATAGCTGCACGGATAGGGCGCCGTTGCATAGAATTGCAGCGCCGAAAGCGGTGAAAGCGGCAGCTCAGTCGGGTGAGTCATGGGCAGCTCTCGATGCAGGGAAGGAGTGCCGCGCTAGCGCTCGATCCCGGAGGGCGCCGCCGGTTCGGCGGGGCCCGTCAGCGCGGCGAGCACGCGCTTGTCGAACTGCCACGGAATCGGCGGTTCGGCCACCGCGCGGCGCACGTGAGCAACAAAGGCCTTGCGTGCGATCTCGCGGCCACCGAGCGACGCTAGATGCGACGTATTCTGCTGGCAGTCTATCATTTCCAGCCCCTGCTCGCGAAGGTGGGCGACCAGCGTCGCCAGCGCGATCTTCGACGCATCGGTGGCATCCGCGTACATCGACTCGCCGAAGAACATCCGTCCGAACGTAACGCCGTACAGACCGCCGATGCGGCGCCCGTCGTGCCACGTCTCGATGCTGTGCGCGTTGCCGGAGCGGTAGAGCGACGTATAGGCGTCGATGATCTCGGCGGTGATCCA
This sequence comes from Burkholderia sp. B21-005, assembly GCF_020843965.1. Lineage (NCBI taxonomy): Bacteria > Pseudomonadati > Pseudomonadota > Betaproteobacteria > Burkholderiales > Burkholderiaceae > Burkholderia > Burkholderia sp. B21-005. The sequence goes on from NZ_CP086301.1 coordinate 1,647,430, forward strand.
GGTGCCGCGCTGCCCGCGGCGCGGCGCTTGCGCGCACGCGCGCATCACGCCCGCAAAGTCATGGTCGACGCGCACTTCCCACGCGGGTTCGCGCAGCACGCGCCTGAGCGTCTTGCGCAGCGACGGTGACACCTTGAATTCGGCCGGTGCGAGGATCATCCGCGGGTCGGGGCTCCACCACAGCACGGGCTGGCCGTCCGAATACCACGGGAAGATGCCGCGCAGGTAGGCCTCGATCAGGCGCGACGGCAGCAGGTCGGCACTCGCGGCGAGCAGTCCCGGCGCGCCGGTCGCGGGACCCAGTGCGCGTTCGACGGGCGGAAACGGATCGTCCGGGCCGAGCCAGGGGACCATGGGGCGCGCTCAGCCGTTGCGCAGCGAGCGGAAGATATCGCCGGTATGCACGCCGTAGTCGCCGGCGGCGCGATCGGCGAAGAAGAAGCGCAGGGTCTGGCTGACGGTCGGGAACGCGATTTCGTCCCACGGAATGTCGGCTTCGTCGAACAGTTTGACTTCGAGGCTTTCCTCGCCGGCCTCGTAAGCCGGATCGACGAGCCGCGCCAGGTAGAACAGGTGGACCTGATGCACGTGCGGCACGTTGAGCAGCGTGAACAGGTTCTGAATCTCGACACGCGCGCCGGCTTCCTCGAGCGTCTCGCGCGCGGCGGCCTCGGCCGTCGTCTCGCCCATTTCCATGAAGCCCGCCGGCAGCGTCCAAAACCCATAGCGCGGTTCGATCGCGCGGCGGCACAGCAGCACCTGATCGCCCCAGACCGGCACCGTGCCGACCACGTTACGCGGATTCTGGTAATGGATCGTGCCGCAGTGATCGCAAATGAAGCGCTCACGATTGTCGCCCGGTGGAATGCGCGCGATGACGTCGTGACCGCAGACGGAGCAGAATTTCATGTCGAGTGGAAGGGACGAGGTGAATGCGAGTGTATCACCGGGGCGGGGCATTCTCGAACGCGAGCGCATGGGCGCGGCGTGCCGCGCGAAGCGCAACCGCGATGCGCCGGATCGGGCGTGGAAAAACAAAAAGCCCGGCGTAGAGCCGGGCTTTTTGCATGAATCGGGACGTTGGTTGCGGGGGTAGGATTTGAACCTACGACCTTCGGGTTATGAGCCCGACGAGCTGCCAGACTGCTCCACCCCGCGTCCGTCGAAGAAATGAATTATATGGAGTATCCCGAACGCATGCAAGCACTTTTTGACAATCGCGTTGCAGGCGCTCGTTGGCAGCTTGTGGGGCCGGTACGGCGGGCGCGTGCGCTAGAATCGAACGGTTTGCTCGTGTCGTTCATTCCTGCAGCGAAGCCGTGCGATTGCATCGGTGCCGTTGCAACGCTCACTACTGTTACTACTGCATCGACGGATTCATGGATATCGCTCACGATCTGCAATCGATCGGCGCGCAGGAACAGGCGCTCGTATTTCCCCATTTCGACCCGGCCCGCGCCTGGGCGCTCGGCAACCGGATGCATGCGCTCGCCACGGCGCGCGGTCACGCGATCGCGATCGACATCGTCACGTTCGGCCAGCCGCTGTTCTACGCGGCGCTCGCCGGCGCGACGCCCGACAACGCCGACTGGGTGCGCCGCAAGCGCAACGTCGTCGCGCATTTCCGCCGCAGTTCGTATGCGATCGGCCTGCGCATGCAGCAGGCCGGCGCGTCGCTCGCGGACAAGCACGGGCTGCCTATCTCCGACTATTCGCCGCATGGCGGTGCGTTTCCGCTGACCGTCGCGGGGGCCGGCGTGATCGGCTCGATCACCGCATCGGGGCTGCCGCAGCGCGCGGATCACGAGTTCGTCGTCGAAGCGCTGTGCGCCGAGCTCGGGCAGGACTACGCCGCGCTGGCGCTTTCGAGGAGCTGAGCGATGCAGCTTCCGGGTTACGCATGGCTCGCGATCGCGATCGTCGCGGAAGTGATCGGCACGTCCGCGCTGCGCGCGGCGGACGGCTTCACGCGCTTCTGGCCGTCGGCGCTCGTCGTGGTCGGTTACGGCATCGCGTTCTACTGTCTGTCGCTCACGCTGCGCACGATGCCGGTCGGCATCATCTATGCGGTGTGGTCGGGCGCCGGCATCGTGCTGATCACGCTCGTCGCGATGCTGCTCTATCGTCAGGTGCCGGACGTGCCGGCGGTGATCGGTCTCGGCCTGATCGTCGCGGGCGTCATGGTGCTGAACCTGTTCTCGAAGATGCAGGCGCACTGAGCGTGCGCCCGCGATACGCCGGATGGCTCACATGACCGATTCCGCTTCCGTTTCCGATTCGGCTTCCGCCGAAGCCGCCCAGCCCGACGTGCGCGCGTATGTCGCGAACCGCATCGGCTATCTCGAACTGAACCGGCCGAAGGCGCTGAATGCGCTGTCGGTCGGGATGATCCGCCTGATGCAGCAGGCGCTCGATGCGTGGCGCGACGACGCCGACGTGGTGGCCGTCGTCGTGCACAGCCCGCATCCGCGCGCGTTCTGCGCGGGCGGCGACGTGCGCTTCTTCCACGACGCGTGGCAGCGCGGCGACCGCGATGCGATCGACATGTTCTTCATCGAGGAATACACGCTCAACCACACGATCTTCACCTATCCGAAACCGTACATCGCGCTGATGCACGGCGTCGTGATGGGCGGCGGCATGGGCATTTCGCAGGCCGCGCGGCATACGGGCGGGCTGCGCGTCGTCACCGATTCGACGAAGATGGCGATGCCCGAAACGCGCATCGGCCTGTTCCCGGACGTCGGGATGAGCTGGTTCCTCGCACGCACGCCGGGCGCGATCGGCCGCTACCTTGCCGTGACAGGTGCGTCGCTCGACGCGGCCGGCGCCCTGTATGCGCAGCTCGCCGACGTCTATCTGCCCGATGCCGCGCTGCCGGCGCTGCTCGATACGTTGCGCAGCACGCGCATCGACAGCGGCGCGCAGGCAGTCGCGTGCGTGGCCGACGCGGCTGCCGCGCACAAGATCGTGCCGACGCCCGACACGTCGGCGCTGGCCGACGCACGCGCCGGGATCGATCGGCATTTCGCGCAACCCGATATCGTCGCGATCCTCGCGTCGCTCGACGCCGAGCAGGATTGCGCGGCCGTCGACGGATGGGTCGAGAAGGCGACCCACGCGATGCGCAGCCAGTTGTCGCCGCTGTCGATGGCCGCGTCGCTCGAAGTCGTCGAACGGGCGCGTGGCGCGACGATGGGCGATTGCCTGCGGCGCGATCTCGACCTCACGCGCTCGACGTTCGCGCACGGCGACGTGATCGAAGGCGTGCGGGCGCTGATCGTCGACAAGGACCACCAGCCGGTCTGGCGCTTCAAGTCGGCCGCCGATATCGACCGGGCCGACGTGCTCGCGATGTTCGACAGTCCGTGGACGCCCGACACGCATCCGCTGCGCAACCTGAAGGACTGACGCGCGCGCTATCGACGTGAAAAGCAAAAAGGCCGCCTGCGCATGTGCAGGCGGCCTTTTCACTGGCGGATGCCGGTCGGGCTCGGCGGCGGCGGGCCGGGGTCTCGCCGCGAGACGTGCGTCAGTCGTCGCCGGCGTCATCCGACATGAACGCGCGCATGAACACGAGCGCGCCGAAGCCCCAGACCGCGTTCGCGGCGAAGCCAGACGCGAGCACCGGCATCATGTTCCCCGACGGCCAGATTCCGCGCAGCGGATCGATCGCGAACACGCGGGCGGCCGTCAGCACGATGCCGCCGAACACCAGCGCGCCGATCCACGGCGCCTCGCGGTCCGGCGACACGCGCAGCAGCCACGCCATCGGGATGGCACAGCACGCGCTGATCAGCGCGTTCGCAACAAATTCAGGAATGCCGAGCGGTGCGAATGGTTGCGTGGAGAATCCGGCTGCGGCGATCAGGTCGGCCGTGTGCAGCAGCGCGAGCGTCGCTTCGCGAAAGAAGAGGGCGGCCAGGAAGCCGGACAGGAACGGCAGGATGACTTTCTGCATCGGTAAGTGCATTGCAGGCGCGGTTGGCCGGGGCCGTCCGCGCGAAGTTGTTCGGATTGGTGCGCCATTATAGGGCCCGGCCGCCGCGATATTCGCTGGAGCGTCGTGCTAATCACGAAAGCGGAAAACTTAAGCTCAAAAAAATCGTTCCAAAGCCCCGCCCCGATCCATAGACTGATTTCCCAGAAACAGCCGTGCAATCGCGTACTCGCCCGCTGCACGGCCTGACCGGCGAGCCATCCCGATTCGAACGCACATCATGCATGCGTCGCTCATCCGCGACGCGAGCAGGGCCTCGTTTTATCCAGATTCCGGCAAGGACAGTCAAGCAGGAGCAGCAGATGAATGTTTTCTGGTTTATTCCCACGCACGGCGACAGCCGTTACCTCGGTACTGCCGAAGGCGCGCGCGCCGCGGATTACGATTACTTCAAGCAGATCGCCGTCGCGGCCGACACGCTCGGCTATGAAGGCGTGCTGCTGCCGACCGGCCGCTCCTGCGAGGATGCGTGGGTCGTCGCGTCGAGCCTGATTCCAGCGACGCAGCGCCTGAAGTTCCTGGTTGCCGTGCGCCCGGGCATCGCATCGCCCGGCTTGGCGGCGCGGATGGCCGCGACGTTCGACCGTCTGTCGGGCGGGCGCCTGCTGATCAACGTCGTGACGGGGGGCGACGCCGCCGAGCTCGAAGGCGACGGACTGTTCGCCGATCACGACACGCGCTACGAGATCACCGACGATTTCCTGCACATCTGGCGCGGGCTGCTCGCCGCATCGCACGACAACGGCGGGTTCGACTACATCGGCAAGCACCTTCAGTCGAAGGGCGGCAAGGCGCTTTATCCGCCCGTGCAGCGCCCGCATCCGCCGTTGTGGTTCGGCGGGTCGTCGCCAGCCGCGCACACGATCGCCGCGGATCACATCGACACCTACCTGACCTGGGGCGAGCCGCCCGAGGCCGTCGCGAAGAAGATCGCCGACATCCGCGCGCGCGCCGAATCGCGCGGCCGCAAGATCCGCTTCGGCATCCGCATGCACGTGATCGTGCGCGAGACCGAGGACGAAGCATGGCGCGATGCCGAGCGGCTCATCAGCCGTCTCGACGACGAGACGATCGCCCGCGCGCAGAAGGCATTCTCGAACATGGATTCGGAAGGCCAGCGCCGGATGGCCGCGCTGCACGGCGGCAAGCGTGGCGGCCGCGACGCGCTCGAGGTGTATCCGAACCTGTGGGCCGGTGTCGGGCTTGTCCGTGGCGGCGCCGGTACCGCGCTCGTCGGCAATCCCGAGCAGGTCGCGGAACGCATGCGCGAATACGCGGATCTCGGCATCGAAACGTTCATCCTGTCCGGCTATCCGCACCTCGAGGAGTCGTACCGTTTTGCCGAGCTCGTGTTCCCGCTGATCAAGGGCGAGGGCGCAAAGCGGCCGTCCGGCCCGCTGTCGGGCCCGTTCGGCGAGATCGTCGGCAACAACTACCTGCCCAAGGCGAGCCAGAGCTGAGCGAAGGAGGCCTGCAATGACAACGAAAACGTCGACGACGGGCGCCGTCGTGGCCGCACGCGCGTGGCGCGCAATCGCGCCGTGGCTCGTGCCGCTCGCGCTGCTGGTCGTGTGGGAGGTCGGCGCGCGCGTCGGCTGGCTGTCGACCCGCGTGCTGCCTGAGCCGGTGGCGGTCGTGCGCGCCGCATGGTCGCTCGTGACGTCGGGCGAAATGTGGGCGAATGTGAAGGTCAGTACCTGGCGCGCGCTGTTCGGTTTCGCGATCGGCAGCGGTGTCGGCCTGGCGCTGGGGCTTGCGACCGGCCTGTCGAAAGCGGCGGAGGTCGCGCTCGATTCGACGATCCAGATGATCCGCAACATCCCCGCGCTCGCGATGATTCCGCTCGTGATCCTGTGGTTCGGCATCGACGAGAAGGCGAAGCTGTTCCTCGTCGCGCTCGGCGTGTTCTTCCCTGTCTACATCAACACGTATCACGGGATCCGCTCGGTCGACGCAAACCTGATCGAGATGGCGAAGAGCTACGGCGTGCGTGGCTTCGCGCTGTACCGCGACGTGATCCTGCCCGGCGCGTTGCCGTCGATTCTTGTCGGCGTGCGCTTCGCGCTCGGGCTGATGTGGGTGATGCTGATCGTCGCGGAAACGATTTCCGCGCAGTCGGGCATCGGCTACATGACGATGAACGCGCGCGAATTCCTGCAAACCGATGTGGTGGTGGTCGGCATCCTGTTGTATGCGGTGCTCGGCAAGCTGGCCGACGTGCTGGCGAAATGGATCGAGCGCGTGACGCTGCGCTGGCACCCCGCTTATCAATCAGGAGCAAAGGCATGAATGCGACCACTTCGGCGGCCGCCTACGGCCCGCTCGCCGGCGCGGACCTCGAGGCCGAACTGGCGCAGGCGCGCGTGACGGACGCCGCCGCACGGGATGCGGCGATCGTCGATCGGGACGGCGGCGCATCCGTCGTTCCGCTCGCGCGGCGGCGCACCGGCAGCCCTGCGCCCGACGATGCGGTGACGCTGTCGGGCGTCAGCAAGCGCTTCGGCACGCGTACCGTGCTCGACAACGTCGAACTCGGCATCGCGCGCGGCAGCTTCGTCGCCATCATCGGCCGTAGCGGCTGCGGGAAATCCACGCTGCTGCGCCTCGTCGCCGGGCTCGAGGTGCCGAGCAGCGGTGCGCTCGTGACGCGCGGCGAGGGCGGCGGCACGCTCGACACGCGGATCATGTACCAGGATGCGCGGTTGCTGCCGTGGAAGACCGTGCTGCAGAACGTGATGCTGGGCCTTGGGCGCGGCGCGCGCGATCAGGCCCGCGCGGTGCTCGACGAAGTCGGGCTGCTCGAGCGTGCGAACGACTGGCCCGCGCAGTTGTCGGGCGGCCAGCGGCAGCGCGTCGCGCTTGCCCGCGCGTTGGTGCACCGGCCGCAATTGCTGCTGCTCGACGAGCCGCTCGGCGCGCTCGACGCGCTGACCCGCATCGAGATGCATGCGCTGATCGAGCGGTTGTGGCGCGAACATCGGTTCACCGCGCTGCTCGTCACGCACGACGTGCAGGAAGCCGTCGCGCTGGGTGACCGCATCCTGCTGATCGAGCAGGGACGCGTCGCCCTCGATCAGCAGGTACCGCTCGATCGACCGCGTGCGCGCGCATCGGCCGCGTTCGCCGCGCTGGAAGACCGTGTGCTGCAACGCGTGCTCGCGGGCGGACCGGGTGGCGCCGATCAGGAGGCGGCGCTTGAAGTCGATCACGTACGACCGGTCGGGCAGATTCGCTGGGCCGTTTAAATCCGGGCGGCGCAGGCCGCCCGTTCTCAGACTTTTTTGTTCGGAGCGATCAACCCGATGAGCATCACTGCAATCAACGTGCGTAACCAGTTCAAGGGCAAGGTGAAGGAGATCATTCGCGGGCCGGTGGTGTCCGAGGTCGACGTCGAGACGCCGTTCGGCATCGTCACGTCGGTGATCACGACGCGTTCGGTCGATGAACTCGAGCTGAAGGTCGGCGCCGAAGTCGTCGCGCTCGTGAAGTCCACCGAAGTGTCGATCGCGCGCCTCTGAGCGCGGTTTGTACGCCGGCGCGGCGCGGGCGGTCTGACCGTGCGCGACGCACCGGCTTTCGCGTCGCGCGTTTGCCTCGGTATTCGGCGTCCGGACGAAGTGCTAGGATGGAACGACACCGACGCCGGAGGCCAACGCATGACCCCCATCCTTTCTCCCGAAGCCATCGAGGCGCTGAAGTGGATCGACCAGTTCGGCGACACCCGGGCGGTCCCCGCCGCGTTCGACGATGTCGTCTATGCGTTGCTGAACGAAGGGCTGATCTACCAGGCGGCTGCCGACCGCGTCGATCTGACCGCCGACGGCAAATCAGTTTTGTCTAACGAATACGATTGAGCGCACGGCGCCGGCCGCCGAGGCGGCTTGGCGCTGCGTCGCCACGGAGCGAGCGATGGAACCGAGAGGCAGCGATCTCGGCGATTTCAGCGAGCCGTACCGCGGCTACGAGATCGAGGTGAAGACCGAGCAGGTGTGGGACGGCGAGCATGCGCACTACCGCGTGCTGCAAGGCGCGGCCGTGCGGATCGACTGGCGGCTCGTGAAGGTCGACGGGATACTGCTCACCGAACGGCGCGTGATCGAGCGCGTACTCGACGAGGCGCGGCGAGCCGTGGACGCCGAACTCGGCGAGGGCGGGCCGGTCTAGTCAACCTGCCGGGCTGGGCTGGGCTGGTCACGTTGCGGTAAAATGCCGGGTTGTTTCCCGCGCCGCTTGCTGCCCCGAATTCCATGTCCGCACCGTCCTCGCTTCCTCCCCGCCGCGTCTCAGTGGCGCCCATGCTCGACTGGACCGACCGTCATTGCCGGTCGTTCCATCGCACGCTGACGCGCGATACGTGGCTGTATACGGAAATGATCACCACGGGCGCGCTGCTGTTCGGCGACGCGCAGCGGCATCTCGCGTTCACGCCGAACGAATCGCCGGTCGCGCTGCAGTTGGGCGGCAGCGAACGGGACGATCTTGCGCGCGCCGCGAAACTCGGTGAGCAATGGGGCTACGACGAGATCAATCTGAATTGCGGCTGTCCGTCCGAGCGTGTGCAGCGGGGAGCGTTCGGCGCGTGCCTGATGAACGAGCCGCAGCTCGTCGCCGACTGCGTGAAGGCGATGCGCGATGCGGTCTCGGTGCCGGTCACGGTCAAGCACCGGATCGGCGTCGACGCGGTCGAGGATTATGCGTTCGTACGAGACTTCGTCGGCAAGGTGGCGGAAGCGGGCTGCGAGACGTTCGTCGTGCACGCGCGCAACGCGATCCTGAAGGGGCTGTCGCCGAAGGAGAACCGCGAGATCCCGCCGCTCAAGTACGACTATGCGTATCAACTGAAGCGCGATTTTCCATCGCTGGAGATCGTGATCAACGGCGGGATCAAGACGCTCGACGAAGTCGCGCAGCATCTCGAGCATGTCGACGGCGTGATGCTCGGCCGCGAGGCTTATCACAACCCGTATGTGCTCGCGGGCGTCGACGCGCGCTTCTATGGTTCGACCGCGGCGGTGCCGACGCGCGAAGAGGCCGAGGCGAAACTGATCGAATACTGCGCGGCGGAATTGAAGCGCGGCGCGTATCTCGGCGCGATTGTCCGGCACGCACTCGGGCTGTATCGCGGCGTCGCGGGTGCACGCGGCTGGCGTCGCGTGCTGTCGGACAACAAGAAGCTCGCGCGCGGCGATCTGGCCGTGTTCGACGAGGCGCGCACGCATCTGAACGACGCCATCGAAAATTTTGAAAAAAATGCTTTGCAAGACGGAAAAGTGTTCGTATAATCTTGTTCTTCGCTGCTGAACACGAACGAAACGAAACGGCGAAGAAACAAAGCAGTATCAGTGGTGGCTGTAGCTCAGTTGGTAGAGTCCAGGATTGTGATTCCTGTCGTCGTGGGTTCGAGTCCCATCAGCCACCCCAAAATTCTTGAACAAAACAGGCGCTTCGGCGCCTGTTTTGCTTTCCGCGGTATGAATTTCAGAATTCACGCCGTCGCGTCCGCTGATTCAATCTTCCATCGATCGTAATGCCGATACGTCGTTTCCGGATTCGCATGTGCCGCGAATTCGTGCACGTCGGCGTTTCGATTCCTGATCTTCGTCGTGATCGGCCATTTCCCGTCGCTGCGATGCGACGTTCTATTGAATGCTTCCTGGCGGGACAAAACGCGGATTGCGCCAAGCCTGCACGCCATCCACGATCAACTCCGGTATCCAGTTCTTGACCTGATAGAAAGCCGGCCTCTCCATTTCGATCAGCCAGCCGGCGGGCGCCAGAATGTCGTAGAGTCGCCCTTCGATGTGCTTCGAGTGAGTGCCGATCAGAACGTAGGCGACCTTCTCATTGAGGAGCGAGAGACACGATTCGATCAAGGCAGCCTCACCGCCCTGGATGTCGATATGCAAGAGATCGATGCGATCTCGATCGCCGATTGCGGACTCTAACGAGATCATCGGCAAGATGTCGTGACTGCCGTTTGCCACGGCCTCGTCTTGCTGCTCTTTGGTCGCGCCGAAAACCGGCTCAAGCCCCCAGCTGTGGCCGGCATGCTCCTGACGAGGGAAGAGGGCGCTTCCCGCGCTCGCGGCTGCAACGCCGCGATGCAGCGTATATTCGCGCTGCGCGAACCCGTTGCGGGCGAGTGCTTCTCGGGCGAATTCAAGATGGCCTTCGTCGCCCTCGATGCCTACGACATGCACCTTTCGGCCGGTACGTTTGGCGGCCATACCAGTGTTATTCATCCAGCAACCCCACCCGCAACCCAGCTCGATCATAGTGAATGTATCGGGGCGCGCCAATTCCACGGCGTGCAATGCGGAGGCCCATTCTGCAATATCGGCATGCCAGTTGGCCGGCAGCGGAAAATGATCCAGTTTGCCGCCCTGATCTGCAAGAAAAGGCAGAATTTTCGGGTCCACCAGCACACCAAGCCAGTTCGTCTGGAATCCAGGCGTTGGCTTTCTGTCGTGTACTTCATGACGACGCATACATTCAAGCGCGTCAAAATTGGCGTAATAGGCAAAGAAGGGCGTGCCGCGAGTCGCCTCCACTTGATTTTCCAGATCGCGAATCCTCTGTTCGGCGACCAGAAGCGCTTCGGCCAGTGCGTTACGGTTATCGTGGAGCTTGCGAATTGGACCGATCGAGCGGCCAAGACTTTTCATCAAGGTCATTCCTTCCACTCCTGCGTCTCGTGCTAGGGCGACTGTTATCGTGGGATGCCGGCACGAGCACTTCTCGCCCGGCGGAAGTACGCAACAAGCTTTCAGTGGGATCAAGATGATGCGCCATAGCATAGCGATCGAAGGCTTCGGGCGCTAGTCGAGCCACCACGGATATTGGATGGCCAGCCTTCGGAAGTTGCCTCTAGCCGGTCCGGTGTGATGTGCGCGGTACTGCTGCGTCGATTCGAGTGGCGTTATTCCCCGGAGCGTTCGGCCCATTCGCTATTCGTTTCGGGTAATTCGCACGCAGCGTTTCGATACCGCGGCCGGTGCCGTCGCGTCATTCGAACGATGTCACCCACGCAACGCTGCGTCATTTGCGAACTCGCCAGGCCAAACGATCGTCCTGGCACGCCCGTCACACGCAAATTGGCGGAATAAGCCAGTGACTTGGCGCAAGCCGCCAATGCTTAACATGCTTACATTCGTGTAATGTATCGATTCCTCGTGCCCTCGACTTTCCAGGGCCGTTCTGTCCTGGCGCCCCGGAAGGCGCCGGGGCATTTTTTTGCCAACTGCGGCGCCGTGCAACATCTAATGCATTTCGCGATGCAATCCGCCGTTGAAAACATCGCGACTGCTACACTTTTCCGGCCTCGATTACGCAACGGAAGCGACCCCAGCATGCCGGAACCCCGAACCATCACGCTGCGCAGTGCGACGTCACATGACGCAGCGCACATCGCGCGCTTGCACACGCTGAGCTGGCAGAACGCATATAGCCATATCCTGCCCGCGGCCTATCTGTCCGATGAGGTGCCGACGGAACACGCGACGCGGTGGCGACACTATTTCGACCGCAACGAAGCGGAATGGGGCCTCGTGCTGATCGCGGAATCGGATGGTGCGCCCATCGGTTTCGTGAGCGCCGAAAGATCGGTCGATCCGGCACTCGGCGTCCTGCTCGATTGCCTTCACGTCCTTCCCGCACATCACGGAAGCGGTATCGGCAAGCGCATGATCGAAGCCGTCCGCGCATGGACGCGAAATATCGGCGTGGACAAGGTTCATCTTTTGGTGCTCGAGGGCAACGTCCGCGCGATTGGCTTCTACGAGCACAACGGCTGGCGATTGGCGGCCGTCGAAACCAGCGTCATCGGCCGGACGGAAGTCGCCGACCGGATCTACGTGATCGAGGCCTGACGGCCTGTCGGCATCGCATCGAACGGCTGCCCGCTGCACAACCCATTCCGCAATCGACCAAGCGTCCGTGCGTCACTCGCCGCAATACCGCACGAGCAGATCCGCCTCCGTCTCATGCACCTCGACCGGCAGGCTCTTCGCTCCCGCATACGCCAGATAGCGTGCGCGATGCTGACCGTTCCGGAACGACGCGACGCCGACTTTCGACAGGCCCGGGATGCCGAGCAGCGTCCGCGTTCTCATCTCGCGAAACGTGATGAAGGGCATATCGGGAATCCGCGGCTCGGCCGGGTCGAGGAATTCACGGATGCCGGCGGCCTTGCCGGGCGCCCAGTACTGAACCGCCGGCAGCACGTAGTCGGTCGTGTCGCGATCGGCGCAGGCGAGCAGCTTCGTCAGGTCGACTGTCACGACGCGATGCCGCGAGTCGTCGGATGCGAATACCCGCTTGAGATGCGTATAGGCATAGGCGGCGTGTCCCGGAAGCTGGATGATCCAGACATCCACGCCGTCATGTTGTGCCCGAGCGAGTGTCATTGTTTCCTTGGGTGGCGAAGCGATTTTTGTGGCGGGACGGTAGCAGCGCGGTCGCGGCTGCGGAGCCGGCAGATACTAATCGCGAAACATGATTTCACGAAAATCCGAAAAGAAAAATCGCTGATTCAAGGAAAAATGGAATCATGCGGTTTTGGCCATGCACGCGACATGCCAGAGGCCGCAGCGCGATATAAGAAATCGCCCGCATAAATCAAAAATCCGCACTCGAAATCATGAACAGAAGAACGCTGCTGACTGCAGGCGTGATCGTCGCTGCCCGGCACGCCTGTGTGCATGGCTCGGGGCATTCCGGTTGAAAGGGTGAGTTGCCGCACAGATGGTTGCACGGGCCACGATCACAATCTGATCGGTTGACCGTTCTACCCCGGCCCGGTCAACCGTTTCCCCGCTCGCTCGTGCAGGAGCGGGGCTTTTTGCCCGCCCGGCGCGTGCAAGCCGCGTCGGCGAAACCGGACAGGCGTTCGGCAGGCGGCGTTTCGCGCCCCCGGCATCCGTTCGCCTGATCCGCATGAATCGCTTTCCTCGTGCCTGAGCGGTCGCTTGGGCCCATCGCCGGTTACGGCCGGCGATGCCTCGGTCCCGGCGGCGCGCGTTCGCGCCGCCGGGATGCTTTTTGTCCCGAACCCGTCAAGGCCCGGTCGCGCGAAACGTGCGTGTCGGCCGGATTAGCCCGCCTGCTCGACGCTGGTTTCCCAGCCGTCGTATTCGCCGCCGAGCGAGCGTACCTCGCGATTGATCTCGAGCGTATGGTGCGTGATGTCGGCCAGCACCATCGTGCCTTCGTGCGCAAACCGCACGGCCGATTTGCCGTCCTCGGTCGGTGCGACCGATTCGACCAGATAGCCTTTCGACTCGGCCCAATCGGCGAACTGGTGTGCGTCGCTGGGCTCCGGGAAGTAGGCCCAGTGCATCACGCGCCGGCTCATGTCGCTCACGTCGCCTTTCTGCCGCAGCGCATCGAGCAGACGCATGTCGCGCATCAGTTGCCAGTCGTCGTCGGTCGGGTAGAGCGTGCGCCAGTACGTTTCCTTGTCCGGGTCGTCCTGGTAGGCGTACTGAAGTGCGTAGGTCGTCTGTTCGGCCAGCGAGTCGACGATGCCGGCTGCGGTTTCTTCGTCGAACGGCACGTAGAACAGGAAATCCTGGTTGCCATCGACCGTGACGCGGCCGACCTGCACGCCGTTTTTCGCGGTCACGGCTGCGTCCAGCAGATCCTCGATCTTCGTGAGCTCGGCGAACTCGTCACCGCTCGGCAGGCCCTCGGGCGTCGGATGCGCAAGCGTGACGCGTACGCTGAGCAGCGACGTGCGCGGATCGCTTTCGGCGATTTCCGCAAAGCTCTGATTGAAGCTGATGAAAGCCTGATGGTCGCCCATTCTGGCAGGGAAGGTTCCCCAGGCGTCGGTCATGTGTTTCTCCCGTGCACGATTGTCTGTTGACGGTTGCAAAGCGTCCCAATGTATCATCGAAAATCGCGCTGGCCGACGCCGCGCCGATGATTGCTGGCCCGGCTGGCCCGATGGCAGTCGAATTCGCCTGCTATCGCGCGATCGTCGGCTTCCAGCGTCAGGCGTTCGCCCGGCCGCAACCGTTTCGAAGGAGATTCCGATGTCGATGTTCGCTGTGAATGGTGTCCGAATCGACGTGCTCAGTGCGCGTGTGACGCACGTGCGCTGGGCGGCCGTCAACCCGACGGATCGGTCGTGGGCGGCGACGCCGAGCGAGGCGTCGGTGGAGGAAGTGGCACACGCGCTTGCGGCGGGCAACGACGTTCATGCCGTGTTTGACGAAGCGGACGGAACGGCGGTGGGGCCGAAACTGAAGCGCGTGCTGTATCGCGACGCGTCGGCAGGGATCGAGCTCGACATCGATGCGACGAACGAGTCGCGCACGTTGCGTGATCTTCCGCAGATCTGAACGGCGATCGGCCCGTGTTCCCGCGAGCCGCCCACAAATAAATCACGCTACGGAACACGAAGCCATGCCCAGATACGCCATTGCCCCGTTGGGAGCCGCACTTTGTCTGATGCTCGCGGCCTGTCAGACCGAATCCATACAGCCGTCGCCCGAGACCGCATCGGCCGCGGTTCCGGCGTCGTCGCCGGCGACGCCGATTCGCGGAATCGGCGTTGCGCCGCACCTCGCGGCGCAGAGTCACTGGGCGGTCAGTCAATGCACGTCCAACGGCACGGTCAACGTGTGCAATTGACGGGAGCGGCCGAAACGGTGAGCGAAGCAAGCGAAATGAACGATTCCGGCTGGCATGTCGATCCGGTTGCGGGAACCGTGATCGGCGCGTTGCCGGTGGTTCTGCCGGTCGACGGCCGCAGTTTCAGGCGCAAGGCGATCATCTGCGCGGTGCTGGCCGGGTTGGCCGCGTGCGGGTACGCGGCCGACCGGACGCTCTGGCCGGTGGCGGCGCTGGCCGCGGTGCTGGCCCTCGCGAGCGGCGCCTTCTTCTTCGTGTCGCGCCGCAAGATGGCGCTGCATATCGACGAAACCGGCTTCAGGCTGGTCGGTTCCGTGCGTGAAAAGCCGGTGACGCGGTGGCGCGATGTGACCGAGTTCGGGATGATCAGCGTCGCAGGCAACCGTTACATCGGCTACCAGTTCTCGGCGCACTCGCCGCGCACCAAGGTGCCCGGCGGCGTGATGCTGCCGATCAACCGGTTCGCTGACCTTCCGCTCGATGCGGTTGCCGCGCTGCTCGAAGCGTGCCGCCGGCAGTTCGGCATGCCGGATGATCCCGCCGGCCGAACGGACTGATTCCGTGCGTCGTGCGTG
Organism: Burkholderia sp. B21-005; assembly: GCF_020843965.1. Classification (NCBI taxonomy): domain Bacteria; kingdom Pseudomonadati; phylum Pseudomonadota; class Betaproteobacteria; order Burkholderiales; family Burkholderiaceae; genus Burkholderia; species Burkholderia sp. B21-005. The sequence goes on from NZ_CP086301.1 coordinate 1,662,640, forward strand.
ATCTGGCCGGCCTGTCGCGCGCGATAAAAAAATCCCGGCATGCGTGTCGATTTCCGTCGAGCCCGTCCGTCGTAGCGTTGGAGACGTGCGCATCGTGCGTCCGTCCCGATTTCCGATACGACAACCGACTGAAGGAGCGACACCCATGGCCACGTCCGTCAACCCGATCCCGGAAGGAATGCGCACGCTGACGCCGCATCTGATCTGCGCCGGCGCAGCCGCAGCCATCGATTTCTACAAGCGTGCGTTCAACGCGACCGAACGGTTTCGCCTGCCGACGCCGGACGGCCGGCTCGCGCACGCGTGCCTCGCAATCGGCGATTCGACACTGATGCTCGTGGATGAAATGCCGGAGCATGGCGCACTCGGACCGAAGGCGCTGAAAGGCACGTCGGTCTGCCTGCATCTGTACGTGCGGGATACCGACGCGGCGATCGCGCAGGCCGTCGCGGCCGGCGCAACGGTCACGATGCCGGCCGCCGACATGTTCTGGGGCGATCGCTATGGGCAAGTGGAGGACCCGTTCGGCCATCGCTGGTCGATCGCGACCCATCAGCGCGATCTGACGCCCGAGCAGATCGCGGAAGCGATGGCGAGCGCGCCGCCGTGCGGAAGCTGAGCGAGTTGGGCTGAGCGCGGCTCGCGGTTGCGGTTGCAGCGGCGCGGATCGTCGCGTATCGGCGCGCGGTTCGTCTTCGCTCACGCGCCGGCGGCCTTGTCGCGCTGGTTGTCCTCGGACCTGTGACGATCGGCTGAGTCGAGCAGGGCGGCCACCGTATGATGCCGCGCAGGTTCGTAAGCGGCGTGACCGACACTGAACCGGATCGCGTAGCGCGAGCGTCTGCGTGACGCGCACGACCGGCTCGCCGACGTCTGCCGGATCGGCGGCGCTCAACAGCACGACGATCCCTCGCTGCCGAGCCGGGCGAGTTCGCCGGCGCAGCGTTCGCGCGGCCGCGTGCGCCGACGGGTAGGCCGTTCGGCGCAGCGAGCGGCCTGCCTGCGTGGAAGCGGATGCCCGGCTGGCCCGTGACGAGCGGGTTGTCGTGGAAGCGATCGTCATTGCGCGCATCCTGGATCACCGTCGTGTCGTTCGCGAGCCGCGCATGCGCCATGCGCGGAGAACGATGCAGGCGCTTCACGCGTGCACGAGATGAATTCGTGTCGGGTGCCTCAAGCTGTTCGGTGCGATGCCGTAAACAGGGCGAGTCAATCGTTCATCTATCGCACCATGGTCCGAATTCTGTACGCGGGTTATCTCGCGCTGGCGCTGTACCTGCTTTATCCGATGGTCCAGAACACGCTGACCTTCAGCACGGACTGCGTACTGCGCGCGCTGCCGGGCGGCAATCGCGATCTGCCGAAGTTTTCGTCAAGCGATGCGCATGCGCGGGCGAGCCGGTGTGTCGCGACCGCGCAAGTCGCGGAGCGATCGCCCGACATTCACTGATTTCATCGATGCCGCTGATCGCGGCGCTGTCATGCACGGTGTGCCGGCCATTCGGCCAGGTTGATCGGCGCGTCGTGCGCACCGATCATTGACGACATCACGAAGCGAATGCATGCAACGACATGCGTCGGCCGTGCCGCACGCGAATCGCGATCGCGTGCGTGCGATGTGTCAGTAAGACGAGCGGTACGGCGCGCCCTGGTCGAAGCGGCTTTGCCAATGCGCGAGGTAGCGCGACGCGAGCTGCGGATTGTTCCAGACCACGACGACGTTTTCGGAATTGCGGCTGGCTGCCGAAGCGCTGTAGTTGAACGAGCCGGTCTCGACATGTTCGGCATCGATCACGAGGTACTTGTCGTGATGGATGGCATAGGCATCGATCGTGCGCGTCGGAATGCCCGCGTTGACGAGCAGGTTCAGCGCCTGCTTGCTGCTCTTGGCGCGATTGCCCTTGTCGTCCACGACGACCGCGACATTCACGCCGCGCCGCTTCGCGGCGAGCAGCGCGCGCGTGACGGGTGGCGACGTGAACGAGTAGGCGGCCACGCGAATCGAGGTGCGCGCGGTGCCGATCGCCTTCAGCACGAGCGCCTCGGCGCCGCCATCGGGCGAGAACGCCGATTCGACGGCCTGCGTGGCGGGTGCTTCATGGGTCGGCGTCGGCAGCAACTGCGCGATGAAGTCGATTGCCTGTTGCAGCAGCGATTCATTGTGCGTCTTGCCGAAGGCGGCGAAGGGTGTGGCAAGCAGGGAAGCGGCGAGGCAGGTGGCGGCGAGGCGTTTGCGCGACAACATCTTGGACAGCGAATGATTTTGAGACAGCGGGCCGTGAGTGTAACGCAGACACGGCGGCGCGGTCACGCCCGGATGCGAATGGAAGCGATGGCGTGACGGCCTGCAGCGGTCGATGGGGCGGTGCTCATCATTCCGTGGGGTTTCCGCAGCGGCCGGATGGTCGCGCTGGTTGACGGAGGTCGATTGATCAGCGCGTGCGTGCGCAGGTGGAACGACAAGGTCCCGAATGAAGAAATACACGTGCGCGCTGGTGCAGGTTCAATGCGCTATACGATTGATTAGATGGGAACAGCCCATCGAGCGCGGCAACGCGAATTCTCGGTAGGCTGAAACGCATGCAACTCGCATCCGCATGAGGACGCGCTGCGATGCGCGTGGCACGCGCGCTGCATCAGGCATCAGGCATCAGGCATCACGGCATCACGGCATCACGGCTCGATCGGCCCGGTCGCCGCAGGTGTGACCCATCCGGGGCCGGGCTCCGGCTGCACGTCGTGCGCATCGAGCGGCTCGCCGCATGCCGAGCACACCGCGACTGCATGCATCAGTTGACCACAGGTGTGATGGCGCAATTGCAGGGGCGGCCCCTGGCCGTCGTCCTTCCAGCGGTCGCCCCATGTCATCAGCGCGAGCAGGGCCGGATAAAGATCGAGGCCTTTTTTGGTCAACCGGTATTCGAAGCGCGGCGGGCGTTCCTGATACGCGCGCTTGACCAGCACGCCTTCGTCGACGAGGCGCGCGAGCCGCTCGGCCAGCACGTGGCGCGTGAGGCCCAGTTGCGTCTGGAACGCATCGAAGCGGCGGCAGCCGAGAAAGGCGTTGCGCAGGATCAGCATGGTCCAGCGATCGCCGAGCACGGCGAGCGTGCGCGCGACCGAACAGTTCAGCGTACCGATGTCATCCCATTTCATCGTCGAGTCTCACGCGGCGGTTCATCAAAGAAGTGGGTTCGATTATAGAACTTACCTTCGACTGCAACGGGCGTCGGCGCGTTGACAAGCCCGGGGCGGTTGTCAATAATGGGTTCCAATTTAGAACTTACTCGCGCGGCGACGCGCCATCAACCCGGAGACAACCCGATGAATCCGCTTTCCCTGTCCGGTCTCGATCTGCTGCGTGCCGCGGCCGCCGGAGACGTGCCGCTTGCGTCGATTTCCGAAACGATCCCAATGCGTCCGCTGGGCGTCGAGTTCGGCTATGTGAAGTTTTCGGCGCGGGCGGACGGCCGGCACCTGAATCCGCTCGGTGGCGTCCATGGCGGGTTCGCCGCGACGGTGCTCGACTCCGTCACGGGCTGCGCGGTGCATTCGATGCTCGACGCGGGCGTCGGCTACGGCACGGTCGACCTGCATGTGAAGATGCTGCGTCCCGTGCCGCGCGACGTCGACCTGATCGCCGAAGGGCGCGTGATTCACCTGTCGCGTTCGCTCGGCGTCGCGGAAGGCACGCTGAAGACGCCGGACGACAAGATCGTCGCGCACGCATCGGCGACCTGCTTCATTCAGCGGCCGCAGTGACGCACCGGGCGGCGGCGTGCCACCTCGGCCGTCCGACGTCACCCGAACGACGCACACGCGGAGGCGGCCACAATCCGCATGAGCGAGGGCGGCGCACATGCCGAAGGCCGCCTGTAAGCACGCGGCTCGGCTGTCTGAAGCGTTCCGTTCAATGTGATAGCGTTTCTGCTTTCCACTGACGTGACAGGAACAGCATGGAATACCGCACACTCGGCGATTCGGGCATCGAGGTCAGCCTGATCGGTCTCGGCACGATGACGTGGGGCGAGCAGAATTCGGAGCGCGACGCCCACGAGCAGATCGATTACGCGCTCGGGCAGGGCGTCACGCTGATCGACGCTGCGGAGATGTACCCGGTGCCGCCGAAGCCCGAAACCCAGGGCCGCACGGAGCAGTACATCGGCACCTGGCTCGCGCAGCATCGTGCGCAACGCGACCGGATCGTGCTCGCGACGAAGATCGCGGGCCCGGCGCGGCAGCCGCACAATCCGCGCCACATTCGCGGCGAAGGCAACCAGTTCGACCGCAAGAACCTGACCCAGGCGCTCGACGGCAGCCTCAAGCGCCTGCAGACCGACTATGTCGACCTGTACCAGCTGCACTGGCCCGATCGCAGCACGACGACGTTCGGCCGCTCCGCGTATCCGTGGGTCGACGATGCGTATACGGTGCCGATCGAGGAAACGCTGGGCGTGCTCGCGGAATTCGTGAAGGCCGGCAAGGTCCGCGCGATCGGCGTGTCGAACGAAACGCCGTGGGGCGTCGCGCAATTCCTGCGCGCGGCCGAGAAGCTCGGGCTGCCGCGCATCGCGAGCATCCAGAATCCGTACAGCCTGCTGAACCGCACGTTCGAGAACGGCCTGTCCGAGTTCACGCATCGCGATGGCGTCGGCCTGCTCGCCTATTCGCCGCTCGCATTCGGCTGGCTGTCCGGCAAGTACGAGAACGGCGCGCGTCCGGCCGGCGCGCGCATCACGCTGTTCGAGCGCTTCCAGCGCTACAGCAAGCCTCACGCGGTCGAAGCGACGTCGCGCTATGTCGCGCTCGCGAAGCGCCACGGGCTGTCGCCCGCGCAGCTTGCGCTCGCGTTCGTCAACAGCCGGCCGTTCGTACGCAGCAACCTGGTCGGCGCGACGTCGCTCGACCAGCTGAAGGAGAACATCGGCAGCATCGACGTGAAGCTGTCCGACGAGATCGTGGCCGAGATCGACGCGCTGCACGAACTGCAGCCGAACCCGGCGCCGTAAACGGCGAGCGGCCCGCGCGGCAGGCTTGCCGCGACGGGCCGCGTCCGACGCGCATCGCTGCGCGGTCGTTTCCTTTGCGCGCGGTTAGCGCATCCCGAGCCGCGTGCGCGCGACCAACAAGGCGACGAGACTCAGCACCGCGCAGCCCATCAGATACAGTGCGGGCGACAGCCGGTTGCCGGTCGCGCTGATCAGCCACGTGATCATGAACGGTGCGAAGCCGCCGAACAGCGTGACGCCCGTGTTGTAGCTGACCGCGAGACCGGTCGCGCGGGTCTGCGCCGGGAACAGCTCGGCCATCAGCGCCGGCAGCGCGCCGCAGTACGTCGCCTTCAGCAGGCCGATCCAGATCAGCGCGGCGAGCATCGTCGAGAACGACGCGTGATGCGTGAGCCACACGAACGTCGGCCAGACGGTCGCGAGCATCAGCACGGCGGCCGCGGCCATCACGCGGATCCGTCCGGTGCGATCGGACAGGTGGCCGACGAGCGGCGTGACGAGCGTCAGCACGAAGCCGGTCGCGAGCGTCGCCGCGAAGCCCGTCGATGCCGGCAGCCCGAGCTGCTTGATCGCATACGTCGGCATGTACAGCACCATGTAGTTGATCGCGGTCGAGATCACGAGCACGCCGATCGACAGCAGCACGCGCATCTTCTGGTCCGCGAACAGCTCGCGCACGGGCGCTTCGGAGCGCGCCTGCGTCTTGAACTCGACCCCTTCGTCGACGTAGCGGCGGATGTAGAGGCCGATCGGACCGATCGCGAGCCCGAACAGAAACGGTACGCGCCAGCCCCAGCTTTCGAGTTGCGCGGTGCTCAGCGTCGATGTCAGCAGCGCGCCGAAGCCCGACGCGAGCAGCGTCGCGAGCCCCTGGCTCGCGAACTGCCAGCTCGACATGAAGCCGCGCCGCTGCGGCGCATGTTCGACGAGGAACGCGGTCGAGCTCGCGAATTCGCCGCCGGCCGAAAAGCCCTGCATCAGCCTCGACAGCATGATCCCGAGTGGTGCGAGGACGCCGATCGACGCGTAGGTCGGCATCAGTGCGATCAGCAGCGTGCCGACCATCATCATCCCGATCGACAGCAGCAGCGACGCCTTGCGGCCCGCGCGGTCCGCGTAGGCGCCGAGCACGAAGCCGCCGATCGGCCGGATCAGGTAGGACAGCCCGAACGTGCCGAGCGTGAGCAGCAGCGACGTCGCCTCGCTGGTCGCGGGGAAGAACAGCTTGGCGATCGTCACCGCGAAAAAGCCGTAGACGATCAGGTCGAACCATTCGAGCGCATTGCCGATCGAGGCGGCGAAGATGATGCGCCGGATCTTCGCGGCGCTGGGGAGCGCGGCGTCCTGCGAGGTCAGGGTGGTCGTATTCATCGTGTGAGCAGTCCCGAGAAAGGGGCGAAGCGCGTTACAGGGCGGCGCCGGCCGCGGCGGGTGCCGCGCGGCTAACGGGCGGCGCGGCGTCGCCGAGATCCCAGAAGAGGCCGGCCATCATCTGCAGTCCCTCCCGCACGACGCTCGCGAGCAGGTGCTCGTCGGGCGCGTGTTGCGAGCAGGCCGGATACGAGTGCGGCACCCACAGCGTCGGCAGCCCGAGCGTATCGGCGAACACTTCGTTCGGCAGCGTGCCGCCGAGATTCGGCAGGATCGCGGGCTTCTTGCCGGTCGTGCGCGCGAGCGACGCGACGGCCCAGCGGACCCACGGATCGTCCGGCGGCAGGCGCGTTGCCGGCGCGCCGCGTTCGACGTCGATCTCGACGTCGGCGAAGCCATGCGCATCGAGATGCGCACGCAGGTGCGCATGCAGCGCTTGCCAGTCGGTGCCGACTACGAAACGCAGTTGGCAGTGCGCATACGCGACGGGCGGAATCGCATTGACCGGATGGTCGGGATTGCCGGCCTTGAACGCGAGGATCTCGAACGCGTTCCAGCCGAACACGCGCTCGGCGGCGGACAGGCCGGGCTCGCCCCAGTCGGCGTCGAGCGCCGGATCGCCGGGGCCGCCGCCGACGGACAGGTCGGCGAGTGCGGCGCGCACGGCGGCCGGGATCGGCGGCGGGCGCAGGCCCGCCACGCGGATCGCGCCGCGCGCGTCGACGAGGCTCGCGAGCGCGTTGGCGAGCACGGTCGCCGGGTTGCGCAGCAGGCCGCCCCAGTTGCCGGAGTGATGGCCGCCGTCGCGGGCGCGCAGGCTCAGCTTGAAGTTGACCGCGCCACGCGAGCCGAGGAACACGGTCGGGCGTTCGGCGGTGACGCGCGGCCCGTCGGACGCGATCAGCACGTCCGCCGCGAGCGCGTCGCGCTCCTGGCGGCACAGCGCGTCGAGGCCCGGCGAACCCGCTTCCTCGCCCATCTCGATCAGCAGTTTCGCGTTGAAGCCGAGCCGGCCGCCGCGCGCGTCGAGCACGCTCGCCAGCGCGGCCAGGTTGATCGTGTGCTGGCCCTTGTTGTCGGCGCTGCCGCGGCCGTACCAGCGATCGCCGTCGACGGTCAGCGTCCACGGCGACAGCGGCGCGCGCCATTGTGCGTCGTAGCCGCGCACGACGTCGCCGTGGCCGTAGATCAGGACGGTCGGCAGCGCGTCGTCCTCGTGGCGCGACGCGAGCAGAAACGGGCCGCCGCCGACGACGGGGTTCTCGACGATCCGCGACGTGAAGCCGAGGCGCGCGGCTTCCGGCGCGATCTCGTCGGTCAGGTAGGCGCGCAAGGCGGCACCCGCGCCGCTGTCCTGGCTTTCGGTGCGCAGGCCGACGCGGCGGCTCAGGGTTGTGAAGAAGGCGCCCGATTCGAACTGGTTCAGCGCGTGCTGGATGGCGGTGGTACGGCTCAAGACGTGTCTCCTTTGTCGGTTCTCCTGCGGGCGCGGCGCGCACGGCGGGGAGTGCGATCGATTCTAGGAAGCCGTTTTTTTTGTCACAATGATCGAATTTCGAACATTTCGTTGCCGAAAAGGCAAAGCAAAGCGGCCCGGACGAGGGGCCCGGAGACAGAACGATGGCGGCTTTCCTGCATGGTCTTGCGCTGCGGTACTTCGTCGAAGTGGCGCGCACCGGGTCGATCAGCGACGCATCGGCGCGGCTGCACGTGGCCGTCTCGGCGATCAGCCGGCAGATCGCGAAGCTCGAGAGCGAGCTCGGCGCGCCGCTGTTCGAGCGCCGGCCGCGCGGGATGGCGCTGTCGGAGGCCGGCGAACGGCTGCTGGGCTTCGCGCAGCGCAGCCTGCTGGAGGCCGAGCACGTGATGAAGGAAATCGGCGGGCTGGAGGCGCTGCACGGCAGCCTGCTGAAGATCGCCTGCTCGGAAGGGTTCGCGATCGATTTCCTGCCGGGCGCGCTCGCGGGCTTCAAGGCGCGCCACCCGGGCGTCGACTTCTCGGTGTGGGTCGTGTCGCCGGCGGAGGCGACGCGGCGCGTGCGCGACGGCGACGCCGACATCGGGCTGACGTTCAGCCTGGCGCCGGAGCACGGCGTGCGCGTGGAACACACGGAGCGTGCGCCGGTCTTCGCGCTCGTGCGGCGCGACCATCCGCTCGCGGCGCGCGACTCGGTGTCGCTCGCCGACGTCGCGCGGCACCCGCATGTGCTGCCGGAGCCCGGCACGACGGTGCGCCAGCTGATCGACATCGCGTGCGTGCTCGACGGGCTCATGCTCGAGCCGGAACTGACCAGCAACAACACCGCCGTGATGTACCGCTATGCGCAGCGTACCGGCGCGGTGATGTTCACGGGGCTGCTGTCGGTACGCGACCGCTTCGACTCGGACGGCTTCGTCGTCGTGCCCGTCACGAACCCGCAACTGCGCGAGCGCAGCATCCAGGTGCAGACCATGGCGGGGCGCGACCTGCCCGCGTCGGTACGTGCGTTTCGCGACCATCTGGTCGACGTGATGAGCGCCGCGTCGCCCCCGCCCGTTGCCGCGCGCGGCCCGGGACGCCCGGGCATGAGATAATCGCGAATCCGCCTTCCGTGCCCGTGCGGCTCACCGAGCCGCATCGCCCCTGTTCGACGCCAAATTGAAGAACCTGATTGTCACCCTCGATCGCGCCGGCGAGTTCGACGAGATCATCGACGTGCGCACGCCGCTCGAGTTCGCCGAGGACCATATTCCCGGCGCGCTGAACGCGCCCGTGCTCAGCAACGAGGAGCGCGTGATCGTCGGCACGATGTACCGTCAGGTGTCGCCGTACGAAGCGACGCGCGTCGGCGCGGCGATGGTCGCACGCAACATCGCGCGCCATCTCGACACCACGTTCGCCGACCGTCCGCGCAACTGGCGGCCGCTGATCTACTGCTGGCGCGGCGGCAAGCGCTCGGGCTCGATGACGGCCTGGTTCAACCTGATCGGCTGGCAGGCGCGGCAGCTCGACGGCGGCTACAAGGCATACCGCCGCTCGGTGTGCGCGACGCTCGACACGCTGCCCACGCGGTTCCGCTACATCGCGCTCGTCGGCCATACGGGCTGCGGCAAGACGCGGCTCTTGAACGCGCTGCGCGACGAAGGGGCGCAGACGCTCGATCTCGAGGCGCTCGCGTGCCACCGCGGCTCGCTGCTCGGCGCATTGCCGGGCGTGCCGCAGCCCGCGCAGAAGTCGTTCGATTCGGGCCTTGTCGGAACGCTGGAGCGTTTCGACCCCGCATGGCCCGTCTTCGTCGAATCGGAAAGCCGCAAGATCGGGCTCGTGCAGTTGCCGCTCGCGCTGATGGACGCGTTTCGCGCGGGGCCATGGGTGCAGGTCGAAGCCGAGCATGACGAACGCATCGCGTTTCTGCTCGAGGACTATGCGCATCTGTTCGACGAACCGGCCGCGTTCAAGGCGCAGCTGGATCGACTGATCGGGCTGCACAGCCGGGAGGAGGTCGCGCGCTGGAACGCACTGATCGACGCGAACGCGCGCGCCGAACTGTTCCGCACGCTGATCGACAAGCATTACGATCCTGCGTATGCACGCACCTATCGTTCGTCGTACGACAAATCGAACCGCGTGCTGACGTTCACATTCCGGCCGAATGCGGCCGACGTGCGCCAGCAGGCGCGCGCGCTGCTCGACGCACTCGCGCGCTCCGGGCTCCCGGCGTCGCCCGTCGCCGGCGACGCAGCAGGATCCGACACCGACACAAACCAATCGACCACCACACGATGACGACCACACGCACCCAACCCAATCCGGCGCTCGGCTGGATGACCTTCCTGCTGATCGCAGTCGCGGGACTGTTCTACGTGAAATGGTTCCCGTACTACAACAAGGCATTCGTCGCCGCCGAGCATCATTCGATCGGCCAGTCGATCCTGATGGGCACGTCGGCGACCGCGCCCGAGCCGTCGCTGAAGGCGGCGCTCGACTACGCATGGGCATACGGCAAGGCGATCTGGCAGGCGATGGTGCTCGGCTTGCTGCTCGGTTCGGCCGTGCAGGCGCTGCTGCCCGCGCACTGGGTTGCACGCGTGCTCGGTCGCACGGGCTTCGGCAGTGTCGCCGCGGGCGGCCTGCTGTCGCTGCCCGGCATGATGTGCACGTGCTGCGCGGCACCGGTCGTCGCCGGCCTGCGCGCGCGGCATGCGTCGCCGGGCGGCGCGGTCGCGTTCTGGCTCGGCAACACGGTGCTGAATCCGGCCGCGCTGGTGTTCATGGGCTTCGTGCTCGGCTGGCACTGGAGCGCGCTGCGGCTCGTGCTCGGCATTGCGATGGTGTTCGGGATCGGCTATCTGCTGAACCGCATCGCGCGTCCCGAGGACCGCGGCATCGACGACGCGCAACTCGCTGCGCTGGTGGCCGGGCAGGCCGCGGCCGGCAATCCGTTCGTCCGCTGGATCAAGCTGCTCGCGCGCATGGCCGTGCGGCTCGTGCCCGAATACATCGTGCTCGTGCTGCTGCTCGGCGCGGCGCGCGCATGGCTGTTCCCGCATATCGGCCCGGACATCGGCAACCATCTCGGCTGGATCATCGCGTTCGCGGTCGCGGGCACGTTGTTCGTGATCCCGACGGCCGGTGAGGTGCCGATCATCCAGGCGATGCTGTCGCTCGGCATGGGCGTCGGCCCGGCCGCCGCGCTGCTGATGACGCTGCCGCCGATCAGCGTGCCGTCGCTCGCGATGCTCGCGCGTTCGTTCAAGCCGTACATGCTGGCGATCGTCACGGCCCTCGTCGTCGTGTTCGGGATCGCGAGCGGGCTGCTCGCGATCGCGTTCGGGTTCTGACGGCGACGCACGGGACGGCCAGCCGGCGCGCATGCCCGGCAGCCGGCGACCGGGCCTGCGGGATGGCCGCTGCGCCGCGCGCAGACCGATCCCGTCGCTTGATCGTCGTATTCATCCGGCGCCGCCGCTTCACGCGTGCGGCGCCCTTTACAAGAAGCAAACAGGAAAACGCATGACCCAACCGAAGATTCATCCTCGACTCGAAAAGGCGCTGACGCGCGGCGATCTCGCGATCCGCCAGGCCAATTCCGCGCGGGCGACTGCCGTGCTGAACGCGCTCGGCACGATGATCATCGAGGCCTCCGCCACGATCGGCGTCGAGGCCAGCATCGAGATTCCGCAGGGCGACCGCATTTACGATCCGGTGAACGGCCTGTGGCCGCAGAAGATGCTGGTGTCGTTCGACGGCCCGGTCGACGAAGCCGACGCGGAAGAGCTGCGTGCGGTCTATCTGATCGCTGACGATCCGGGTACGCAATTCCGCGTCGAATGGCATCGTGCGGACGGCAAGCTCGGTCGCCAGGAAGGCGGCCCGCTGGCGACCGTCGCATTCCTGACCGACGTCGAGATTCCGTGGAGCGATGACGACGAGTAACGTCGTCTCAAAGTCTTCGCATCGGGCCGGCGCCGCGCGCGCCGGCCGTCAGCGCATCATCCGCCGCCGGAACAGCCACGCGCAGACCACGAATCCGCCCACCGCATAGCCGGCGAGCACCGCGAGATGCAGGCCGACGTCCGTCGCCGGCCGGCCGAGCATCGCGGGCCGGATCAGTTCGACCGCGTTCGCGAGCGGCAGCACGTGCGCCGCGCGCTGCGCGATCGGCGGCAGCTGCGTGATCGGGAAGAACACGCCCGACAGCAGCAGCATCGGCGTCAGCACGAGCGTCTGATAGAACATGAAGAAGTCGTAGGACGGCGCGAGCGCCGTGACGATCATCGCGGTGCTCGCGAACGCGAGGCCGGCGAGCGCGATCACGGGCAGCGCCGCGAGCATCGACGGAAAGTGCGCATAGCCGAGCAGGCCCGCGACGAGCATGATCGCGACGCCCGACAACAGCGCCTTGCTCGCACCCCAGACAATCTCGCCGAGCACGATGTCGCCCAGCGAGAGCGGCGTGTGCATGATCGCTTCCCAGGTGCGCTGCACGTGCATCCGCGAGAAGCCCGAATACATCGACTCGAAGCTCGCGGACATCATCACGCTCGAACCGACCGTGCCGGCGGCGAGGAACGCGATATACGACACGCCGTCGACGTGGCCGAGCATCAGGCCGAGCCCGAACCCCAGCCCGAACAGGTAGATCATCGGATCGGCGAGATTGCCGAACAGTGAGGCGAGCGCGAGCTTGCGCCACACGAGGTAGTTGCGCCGCCATACGGCGATCCAGTTGGTCGCGTTCGCGGGCAGTGCGATCGCGAAGCGTGACTCGCGTGGCGGCGCGGACGGCGCGGCGGCGGAATAGTTGCGTGCGTCCATGATCGATCAGTCCTGCATTTCGCGGCCCGTGAGCCGCAGGAACACGTCTTCCAGATTGGCCGGACGATGCAGATAGCGCAACCCCGTGCGCCCCTTGAGTCGCGCACTGAGCGGCTCGGGATCGGTCACGTAGCAGAACAGCGTTTCGCCGCTGATCTCGGTGTGCTTCGCGAACGGCGCCAGCTCGTCGCGCAATGCGACCGGGTCGGGCCCGTAGATCTCGATCACGTCGCAGCCGATCTCGGACTCGATCAGCGCATGCGGCGCGCCTTCGGTGATCTTGCGGCCTTCCTCGATCACGCACAGCCGGTCGCACAGGCGTTCGGCTTCCTCCATGAAATGCGTGGTGATCAGGATCGTCTTGCCGCGCGCGAGCAGCGAGCGCAACCGCTCCCACATCAGGTGCCGCGCCTGCGGATCGAGGCCCGTCGTCGGCTCGTCGAGCACCAGCACGTCGGGATCGTTGACGAGCGCACGGGCGAGCGTCAGACGCCGCTTCATCCCGCCCGACAGCTCGCCCACCTTTGCATCGGCCTTGTTTTCCAGCTTCGCGAATTCGAGCAGCGGCTGCACGAGCGCGCGCGCAGCCTGCGCCGACATCCCGAAATAGCGGCTGAACACGAGCAGGTTTTCGCGGACCGTGAAGTCCGGATCGAGGTTGTCGAACTGCGGGACGACACCGACGCGCCGGCGCGCATGCCGCGCGCGTGTCGGAACCGGTTCGCCGCACAGTGAAATGGCGCCCGCATCGGGATAGACGAGGCCGAGCAGCATCTTCAGCGTCGTGGTCTTGCCGGCGCCGTTCGGCCCGAGCAGGCCGTAGCATTCGCCGGCCTGCACGTGGAAGGAGAGGTCGTTGACGACGAGCTTGTCGCCATAGCGCTTTTCAACGTTCCGGAAATCGATCGGTGCAACGGACATGGGCAGGTTGTCGTTGTAAGCGGGCGCGGACGCGTTTCGCGGCCAGCCCGCGGGGCGTGCCGGCCGGCGAACGGATCGGGCGAATGCGTGTCACATGAGCATGACCGGGGCGAACGCACGTCGAGGGCACGAACGGGCCATTCTAGTGCATCGGCTGCGTCTCTTCAGCGCATGCCGGCGCGGCACGGTGCATGGGCGCACGGATCGTGCACCGCATCATCGCCGACGCTCCCCGCGTGGCGAATCAGCGTTTTCCATCCCTTGCGTCCTGAATTGCGGCGCACCATGATGAGTGCATAGGGCACGTAGTCGCGATAGGGAGGTTTCATGGCTAGCTACAACAAGATTCTGCTGTGCTACGACGGCACGCTCGAGGGACGCAAGGCATTGCGGTGCGGTGCCAATCTTGCGCTGGACCTGAAGGCGGAAACGCATTTGCTGTCGGTTGTCGACATGCGCTCGAGCATCGCGCAAAGCGCGGGGTTGCTGACCGACGTCGCGTGCGGCCGCTTCGAGGAAACCGCGCGCGAGATCCTGCAGGAAGGCGTGAACTGGCTGCGCGAGCGCGGCGTTCAGGCGGAAGGCCATTTCGCGTTCGGCTATCCGATCGACGAAATCGCGAATCTCGCGACGGAGTTGAAGGCCGACCTCGTCGTCGTCGGCCATCGGTGCCGCAGCGGGTTGTCGAGATGGTGGATGGGGTCGGGCAACACACAGCTGCTCGATCGCGTGAACTGCAGCATTCTGGTCGCGTGTTCGTCGGCCGAAGAGCAAAAGGCCGAGATGGCGCGCGAACGCGAAGCGGCCACCGCGAACGGCAAGTAACGCAGTGATCGCGTGAACGGCCGGATTGCCGGCGGTTCACGCGCGGTCGCGCGCAGTGCTGCAACAGCGGCATCGACCGCGACCGCCACTGCGATTGCTCAGGCGTGCAGGTCGATCGCGGACAGCTTCCACGAGAACAGGCCGAAGCGGCGGAAGACCGCCGCATAGCGCGTGCCGTCGGCGCTGCGCTGGTAGGTCACGACGAATTCATCGATATTCCGGTAGCCGGCACTCGTTTGCTGCGGATGACCCGTATCGCTCGGGCTCGCTGGTGCGGGCGCGGGCGCCGGTGCCGGCGCAGACGCAGACGCAGCCGCAGCCGAGGCGGTGGCATTGCTGCCCGGCACGGGTGCGCTAGCCGGATTGGCCGGTGGCGCGGCCGGTGCGTTGCCGGGCGCACCGCCTGACGGCGGGCCCGACCATTCGGGGGGCCGCTCGCCCGGATTACCACGCGGCGGGATGCCGTTCATCAACGCCGCCACACCTTCCGGTGTCGCATAGGCATCGACCAGCGGGCCGATCAACGCAGATCCGATCAGCGCGCCAATCACCGCGAACGGATTGTCCTTCTTCACCGCGTCGATCCGGCGCATCAACTCTTCCGTGACCTGCTGCTTCAGGCTGATGCGCAGCGACGGAAAGTCGACATATTCGCTGACCGCTTGCGCATCGCGCGCGTCGATCGCCGATTTCAGGCGACCTAGCGCGACGTACGGCGACGCGTAGGCATAGCCGACCGCCGCCAGGACGGCGACGGCCAGCACGACAATCAGCAAGGGCTTGAGCCGCCACGCGCGGCCCGACGATCCAGTCACGATGCCTCCGGTGCGGACAGGTTCCGCAATCAGAGACCGCCGTGCGTGGACGATCGTTCCTCGTCGATGCAGCGATCGATCATCCGGCACACGGCATCGATCGTCCCGACCATGATCAGGCGCGACCGACCGTGATAGACGCGCACCGGCGCGCGGCGCGCCGGTTCCGCGTGATTCAGGCCGGCGTTCAGCGAGACCCGCGCGAATGCGGGAAGCGCCGACGGCAGCAGCGACGCCTGCCGTTCAACTGCGACTTCTTGGCTCACCACGGGCGCGGCCGCGGACAGCGGCGCACAGGGCGTGCGGCCGCGCAGGTGACGCAGGCGACCGAATTGACGGAAAGGCAGCAAACGGGAAAGGCGTTCCATGGTGTTCTCCTCAGCGAGACCGATTGTCAGAGTTCGCCCGAGCGGATCAGCCCGACGGCGATGCCTTCCAGCGCGAATTCCGCGCTGCCGGCCTTGACGAAGATGTTTTCGTAATCCGGGTTCTCCGCGATCAACTCGAGGCCGCCGGGCCGGCGCATCAGGCGCTTGACCGTGACGTCGTCGCCCAGACGCGCGACGATGATCTGGCCGTCCTTCGCTTCCGTGCGCTTCTGCACGGCGAGGAGGTCGCCGTCGAGAATGCCGGCGTCGCGCATCGACAGGCCGCGCACCTTCAGCAGGTAGTCGGGCTTGCTCGTGAACAGCGCGGGATCGCACGCGTAATGCTGCGAGATGTGCTCCTGCGCGAGGATCGGGCTACCGGCCGCCACCCGGCCGACGAGCGGCAGCGACAGCTGCATCAGGCCGGCGTGCGGCAGCGTGAACTGGTGCGGCGCATCGTCGATGCCGAGCAGGCGAATGCCGCGCGACGCGCCGGCGGCCAGCTCGATCACGCCCTTGCGCGCCAGCGCACGGAGGTGTTCCTCGGCCGCGTTCGGCGAGCTGAAACCCAGCTCGGCCGCGATCTCGGCGCGCGTGGGCGGGAAACCGGAGCGCTCGATCGCCCGGCGAATCAAGTCGAACACTTGCTGCTGACGTGCGGTGAGTTTGGTCATGGCTTAACTGTATGGATAGACAGTGAGCTGTATTTTTATACAGTACTTCGCGAATTTCAAGTGTTACTTGAGGTTCGACGCGATCGCGCCGGTTCCGCTGCGATTTCGCGACGTCCGGACGCCGGTTTGTCTGCCGCAACCGTCCACCCAGTCTGCGTTAGCACTTTTGAGTATTAAAAAATGAAGAACGATTATTTTTAATCATGTAACCCGTTCGCTAGACTGGCCCGACATCGCAACATCGACAACACTGGAGAACCAAGGATGGCGAAGCGCAACACGGGGCTGGTGGGCGGAGCGGGCCGCCTGATCGCAACACTCGCGCTGGGCGCGGCGGCGGCGCTGGGCGTCGTGACGCATGCCCAGGCCGATACGACGTTCCTGAACGTGTCGTACGACCCGACGCGCGAGCTGTATCAGGACTTCAACCAGGCGTTCGGCAAGGAGTGGAAGGCGAAGACGGGCGAGACGGTCAACTTCAAGCAGTCGCACGGCGGCTCGGGCGCGCAGGCGCGCTCGGTGCTCGACGGCCTGCAGGCCGACGTCGTCACGCTGGCGCTCGCCTACGACATCGACGCGCTCGCCAACAAGGGGCTGGTGAACAAGGACTGGCAGAAGCGCCTGCCGGACAACGCATCGCCGTACACGTCGACGATCGTGTTCCTCGTGCGCAAGGGCAACCCGAAAGGGATCAAGGACTGGGACGACCTCACCAAGCCGGGCATCTCGATCGTCACGCCGAACCCGAAGACCTCGGGCGGCGCGCGCTGGAACTACCTGGCCGCATGGTCGTATGCCGTGCACAAGCCGGGCGGTAACGAGCAGGGCGCGAAGGAATTCGTGACGAAGCTCTACAAGAATGCAGGCGTGCTCGATTCGGGCGCGCGTGGCGCGACGACGAGCTTCGTGCAGCGCGGGATCGGCGACGTGCTGATCGCGTGGGAGAACGAGGCGTTCCTGTCGATCAAGGAATTCGGCACCGACAAGTTCGAGATCGTCGTGCCGTCGGTGAGCATCCTGGCCGAGCCGCCCGTCGCGGTGGTCGACAAGGTGGTCGACAAGAAGGGCACGCGCAAGCTGGCGGAGGCCTACCTGAATTTCCTGTATAGCCCGCAGGGCCAGGAGATCGCGGCGCGCAACTACTACCGTCCGCGTTCGAAGAACGTGCCGGCGGAGCTGACGAAGCAGTTCCCGAAGCTGAAGCTGTACACGGTCGACGACACGTTCGGCGGCTGGACGAATGCGCAGAAGACGCATTTCGCGGACGGCGGCGTGTTCGACTCGATCTACAAGCCGCAGTAACGCGAACAGTCACGCCACGCAGCAAACCCATAACGACAGCGGCGCGCCACGACAGCGCGCCGCATCCCCGACGGCCGCCGGCGCGATTCCTCGTGCCGGCGTTTGCGTCGGACCCATGAGCAGCATCGACCCAGCAAGAGCATCCGATGACGACGTACACCTTTCGCAAGCCGAGCGCGCTGCCCGGCTTCGGCGTGACGCTCGGCATCACGGTGGCCTATTTGAGCCTCGTGGTGCTGATCCCGCTCGCCGCCACGTTCCTGAAGACCGCGACGCTGTCGTGGGACCAGTTCGTCACCGCCGTCACGTCGCCGCGCGTACTCGCGTCGTATCGGCTGACGTTTTCCGCCGCCCTGGGCGGCGCCTTGATCAACGCCGTGTTCGGCTTTCTCGTCGCGTGGGTGCTGGTGCGCTACCGGTTCCCGTTCAAGCGCCTCGTCGACGCGATCGTCGATCTGCCGTTCGCATTGCCGACCTCGGTCGCGGGCATTTCGCTTGCAGCGGTCTATGCGACCAACGGCTGGGTCGGCCAGTATCTCGCGCCGTTCGGCATCAAGATCGCGTTCACGCCGGTCGGCGTGCTGGTGGCGCTGACCTTCATCGGGCTGCCGTTCGTCGTGCGCACCGTGCAGCCGGTGCTCGAGGATTTCGAGCGCGAGCAGGAGGAGGCCGCCGCGTGCCTCGGCGCATCGCGCTGGCTGACGTTCCGCCGCGTCGTGCTGCCGGCCGTGCTGCCGGCGCTGCTCACCGGCTTCGCGCTGGCGTTCGCGCGCGCGCTCGGCGAATACGGGTCGGTGATCTTCATCGCCGGCAACGTGCCGATGAAATCCGAGATCACGTCGCTGCTGATCATCACGAAGCTCGAGCAGTACGACTATGCGGGCGCGACCGCACTAGCGGTCGTGATGCTGGTCGTGTCGTTCCTGATGCTGCTCCTGATCAACACGCTGCAGTGGTATCTGCAGCGTCGTACGAGCAAGGGGGCGAGCGGCCCCGCGCCGTCGACCGCAACCATTGCCGCGACCGCCGCAGGAGGCCAGCAATGAGCCAGGAGTCCAGTGCCGTGCTGAACAACCCGTCCGCCGCGCGCGCGCGCGCCGCGAAACAGCCCGACCCCGTCAGCGAGTCGCGCGTCGTGCGCTGGCTGCTCACGGGCACCGCGCTGGCGTTCCTCGCGTTCTTCCTCGTCGTGCCGCTCGCCGCGGTGTTCTTCGAGGCGCTGCGCAAGGGCGTCGGCTTCTATCTCGAATCGCTCGCCGATCCGGACGCATGGTCGGCGATCAAGCTGACGCTGACGGTCGCCGTGATCGCGGTGCCGCTGAATCTCGTGTTCGGCGTGTGCGCGTCGTGGGCGATCGCGAAGTTCGAATTCCGCGGCAAGGCGTTGCTGACCACGCTGATCGACCTGCCGTTCTCCGTGTCGCCGGTGATCTCGGGCCTCGTCTACGTGCTGCTGTTCGGCGCGCAGGGCTGGCTCGGGCCGTGGCTGCAGGACCACGACGTGCAGATCATCTTCGCGGTGCCGGGCATCGTGCTCGCGACGATCTTCGTCACGTTCCCGTTCGTCGCGCGCGAGCTGATCCCGCTGATGCAGGCGCAGGGCACCGACGAGGAAGAGGCCGCGCGCGTGCTCGGCGCGTCGGGCTGGCAGATCTTCCGGCGCGTGACGCTGCCGAACGTGAAGTGGGGCCTGCTGTATGGCGTGATCCTGTGCAATGCGCGCGCGATGGGCGAGTTCGGTGCGGTGTCGGTCGTGTCCGGCCACATTCGCGGCGTAACCGACACGATGCCGCTGCACGTCGAGATCCTGTACAACGAATACAACTTCGCGGCGGCGTTCGCCGTGGCGTCGGTGCTGGCGCTGCTCGCGCTCGTCACGCTCGCGCTGAAGCTGCTCGCCGAGCGTCATCTCGCCGCCGAACTGGCCGGCGCACGCGATGACGTTCCCGCTCATGCCGGCCCCGTCGCCGCCATTTCGTCGAAATCGTAAAGAGGCAACCAGAATGGGTATCACTGTCCGTCACCTTCAGAAGCGCTTCGGCGATTTCACCGCCCTCGACAACGTGTCGCTCGACTTCCCCGCGGGCGAGCTCGTCGCGCTGCTCGGGCCGTCCGGCTGCGGCAAGACCACGCTGCTGCGCGTGATCGCGGGCCTCGAGCACGCGGACGCCGGCCAGGTCGTGCTGCAGGGGCTCGACGTCGCGTCGGTCGGCGCGCGCGATCGCCAGGTCGGCTTCGTGTTCCAGCATTACGCGCTGTTTCGCCACATGACCGTATTCGAGAACGTCGCGTTCGGGCTGCGCGTGAAGCCGCGCCGCGAGCGGCCGTCGGAAGCCGTGATCCGCGAGAAGGTGCACGAGCTGCTGAAGCTCGTGCAGCTCGACTGGCTCGCGCAGCGCTATCCGTCCGAGCTGTCGGGCGGCCAGCGCCAGCGGATCGCGCTCGCCCGCGCGCTCGCGGTCGAGCCGAAGGTGCTGCTGCTCGACGAGCCGTTCGGCGCGCTCGACGCGAAGGTGCGCAAGGAACTGCGCGGCTGGCTGCGGCGCCTGCACGACGATCTGCACATCTCGACGATCTTCGTCACGCACGACCAGGAAGAGGCGCTGGAAGTGGCCGACCGGATCGTCGTGCTGAACCGCGGGCACGTGGAGCAGGTCGGCAGCCCGCAGGACGTCTATGATCATCCGCAAAGCGCGTTCGTCTACGAATTCCTCGGCGCGGCGAACCGCCTGCCGGGCACGGTCGCCGGCCGTGGCTTCGTCGCCGAGGGCGCGGCGGCGCCGATCGCGGTCGATGCCGATTTCGCGGGCCCCGCGAACGCGTATGTGCGGCCGCACGACCTGCAGCTGTGGCCGGCCGGCGACGGTCATCGCGACGGCATCGCGGTGGACGTGCGCCGCGTGATCCCGCTCGGCGGCTCGGTGCGGGTCGAACTCGAGGCGCGCACGGGCGGCGCGCTCGAAGCGGAACTCGATCGCGACGCGTGGCGTGCGCTCGCGCTGCAGGTCGGCGACGGCGCGACGGCCGTGCCGCGCGCGGTCCGGGTATTTCCCGCACACTGACGTCCGAACCCGGTAAAGAGAAGAGGGCGGATACCGCTCCGGAGTGACATTCAAACAACGACAGCCTAAGAGGCATACCCATGAATTTTCAGCAATTGCGTTTCGTGCGCGAAGCCGTGCGTCAGAACATGAACCTGACGGAAGTCGCGAACGTGCTGTACACGTCGCAGTCGGGCGTGTCGAAGCAGATCAAGGATCTCGAGGACGAACTGGGCGTCGACATCTTCATCCGGCGCGGCAAGCGGCTCACGGGGCTCACGGAGCCCGGCAAGGCCGTGCACCAGCTGATCGAGCGGATGCTGCTCGACGCAGAGAACCTGCGCCGCGTTGCGCGCCAGTTCGCGGACCAGGACAGCGGCCACCTCGTCGTCGCGACCACGCACACGCAGGCGCGCTACGCACTGCCGAAGGTGATCCGGCAGTTCACCGACGTGTTCCCGAAGGTGCATCTCGCGCTGCGCCAGGGCAGCCCGCAGCAGATCGCGCAGATGATCCTGAACGGCGAAGCCGATCTCGGTATCTCGACCGAGGCGCTCGACCGCTATCCGGACATCGTGACGTTCCCGTGCTATTCGTGGCACCACACGGTCGTCGTGCCGAAGGGGCATCCGCTCGTCGGCCGCGAGAACCTGACGCTCGACGAAATCGCCGAGTACCCGATCATCACGTATGACCAGGACTTCACGGGCCGCTCGCACATCGACCAGGCGTTCACGCAGGCCGGCGCGGTGCCCGATGTCGTGCTGACCGCGATCGACGCGGACGTGATCAAGACCTACGTCGAGCTCGGAATGGGGATCGGCGTCGTCGCGGCGATGGCCTTCGATCCGCAGCGCGACACCGGGCTCGTCGCGCTCGACACGCAGCACCTGTTCGAGGCGAGCACGACGCGTGTCGGGCTGCGCAAGGGCGCGTTCCTGCGCGCGTATGCGTACCGGCTGATCGAGATGTTCGCGCCGCAGCTGAACGAAGCGGAAATCGCCGCGCAGCTGCGCGAAACGGTCTAACGGTGGGGCGATGTCCGGGGGCGCGGCAAGCGCCCGCCGGACGTGCTGCGCGATGGCTGTCATGACGGCGGTTTCGCGTCGTCATGGCACCGTGTGCCCACGCATCGAACCTGCGATCGACGTCTTCGCTGACAATCCGGCTTGCCGCGAGCGGCGACCGTCACATATGCGCCGATTAAACAGAACAACAAGACGGCACATTCGAATGCCTTGCTCGACCCTCTCGAGCGGGCCACTTTCACAAAGATATGATTTAATCCGCCGGAGCGCGGGTCGGCAAACCGCGTCGGCGCTGCTGCGCGGGCCGTTGCCGCTGGCGGCTCGGGCCTGCAGCGGCCAGCGCAACGCATCGCATCGCGCTGAATGAAATCGGAACAGCGCACACGTGGAAAACGCAAAGCGAATTCGATGGTCAAGCCGGATTCGACGAAGGCCGATCATTGAACCGAAAGCGGTTTCCTTCGCGATCGCGACGAAGCGGCGCCGCGGCCCCCGCTGTAACGCGCCGCAATCGGCACGCGTAATCGCGTGCTCCGAATAAACCCTTAAATATTGATCAGACGGGTTGCGCGTCGAACCGAAACGGTACAGCATAGCTTTCACTCCGCCGGCGTCCCGCCGGCGGTGGCGCGTCGACGACAGCGCGCGCCAGGCAGTCGGCCGTCTGCCCCGCTTCCATTCCTTGGTACCGACAAGCAGCATCGATGGCCAGTGTTCGGGTAGTGTGGCGCAAACGTTTGCTCGCATTAAAACAACACCAGACAACAATCCGGCCCAGCGGGCCAGTCGCCAGGAGATGTGTATGAATGTCCTCTTTCGCCGTCGCTTCCTGACCGCCGCGCTTGCCGCCGTTGCGGTCGCCGCCGCACCGGCCGTCCATGCGCAAGCGCCGGGCAAGCCGAAGGTCGCGCTCGTGATGAAGTCGCTCGCCAACGAGTTCTTCCTGACGATGGAAACCGGCGCGAAGGAATACCAGAAGCACAACGCCAGCCAGTTCGACCTGATCACGAACGGCATCAAGGACGAGACCGACACCGCGAACCAGATCCGCATCGTCGAGCAGATGATCGTGTCGAAGGTCGACGCGATCGTGCTCGCGCCGGCTGATTCGAAGGCGCTCGTGCCGGTCGTGAAGAAGGCGGTCGATGCGGGCATCATCGTCGTGAACATCGACAACCGGCTCGATCCGGACGTGCTGAAGTCGAAGAACCTCAACGTGCCGTTCGTCGGCCCCGACAACCGCAAGGGCGCGCGCAAGATCGGCGACTACCTCGCGAAGCGGCTGAAGGCGGGCGACCAGGTCGGCATCCTCGAAGGCGTGTCGACGACGACCAACGCGCAGCAGCGCACGGCCGGCTTCCAGGATGCGATGAAGGCGGGCGGGATGAAGGTCGTGTCGGTGCAATCAGGCGAATGGGAGATCGACAAGGGCAATGCGGTTGCGTCCGCGATGCTCAACGAATACCCGAACCTGCGGGCGCTGCTGTGCGGCAACGACAACATGGCGATCGGCGCGGTGTCGGCCGTGCGGGCCGCGGGCAAGCAGGGCAAGGTGTTCGTGGTCGGCTACGACAACATCAACGCGATCAAGCCGATGCTGAAGGACGGCCGCGTGCTCGCGACCGCCGACCAGTACGCGGCGAAGCAGGCCGTGTTCGGCATCGACACGGCGCTCAAGGCGATTGCCGAGCATCGCAAGCAGGCCGACATGACCGGTGTGGTCGAGACGCCGGTGGATCTCGTGACGAAGTAACGCTGCCCCGACGCGGCCGCCACGCTCAAGAATCCGGGCCGGCGGCCGTTATATGGAGTGAGCGCGATCACGGCCACTGCATGCACATGCACTTGTGAGCGTCATACCCGCGCGTCGCGTGCGCGCGGCCGCAATCAGGATCGCGATGGAACCGACCTTCCAACCCTCCCGTTCAGCCGTTCCCGTGCTGTCCGTCTCCGGCGTGGGCAAGACCTACGCCGAACCGGTGCTCGCCGACGTCACGCTGACGCTCGCGTCGGGCGAGGCGCTCGCGCTGACGGGTGAGAACGGCGCAGGAAAGAGCACACTGTCGAAGATCATCGGCGGGCTCGTCGACCCGACGACCGGCACGATGCAGCTCGGCGGCCAGGCCTATGCGCCGGCGAGCCGCACGCAGGCCGAGGCACTCGGCGTGCGCATGGTGATGCAGGAGCTGAACCTGCTGCCGACGCTGACGATCGCCGAAAACCTGTTTCTGAACCGTCTGCCGCGACGCTTCGGCATCATCGACCGCGCGCGGCTGCATGACGACGCGCAGGCGGCGATGGCGCGTGTCGGGCTCGACGCGGTCGACCCCGACACGCCGGTTGGTGCGCTCGGCATCGGCCACCAGCAGATGGTCGAGATCGCGCGCAACCTGATCGGCGACTGCCGCGTGCTGATCCTCGACGAGCCGACCGCGATGCTGACCGCGCGCGAGGTCGAGCTGCTGTTCGAGCAGATCGACCGGTTGAAGGCGCACGGCGTGGCGATCGTCTACATCTCGCACCGGCTCGAGGAGCTCGCGCGCGTCGCCGAGCGCGTCGCGGTGCTGCGCGACGGCCGTCTCGTGCACGTCGGCGACATGGCCGCGACGACGTCCGACGGGCTCGTCACGCTGATGGTCGGACGCGAGATCGGCGAGCACATCGATCTCGGCCCGCGCCGGATCGGCGCGCCGCGACTCGCCGTGTCGGGCATGACGCGCGGCACGGCCGTGCAGGACGTGTCGCTCGAAGTGCGCTCGGGCGAAATCTTCGGCATCTCGGGGCTGATCGGCGCGGGGCGCACTGAATTGCTGCGGCTGATCTACGGCGCGGAT
The DNA here is from genome assembly GCF_020843965.1 of Burkholderia sp. B21-005. Lineage (NCBI taxonomy): Bacteria > Pseudomonadati > Pseudomonadota > Betaproteobacteria > Burkholderiales > Burkholderiaceae > Burkholderia > Burkholderia sp. B21-005. Next base: position 1,687,126 of record NZ_CP086301.1, read on the forward strand.
ACGCCGGATGCCGGGATGATCGCGGTGGGTGATCCGCTGAAGCCGGCGCGCATCGGATCGCCCGTCGATGCGGTGCGGCACGGCATCGCGCTGATCACCGAGGACCGCAAGGGCGAAGGGCTGCTGCTGTCGCAGTCGGTCACGTCGAACGTGTCGCTCGGCCAGCTCGAGCGGCTCGCGCGCGGCGGCATCGTCGATACGGCGCGCGAAACGGCGCTGGCCGAGCAACAGATCGACGCGTTGCGGATTCGCACACACGGCGCCGCGCAGGCGGTTGGTGAGCTGTCGGGCGGCAACCAGCAGAAGGTCGTGATCGGCCGCTGGCTCGCGCGCGACATGGGCGTGCTGCTGTTCGACGAGCCGACCCGCGGGATCGACGTCGGCGCCAAGTTCGAGATCTACACGCTGATGGGCGCGCTTGCGCGCGAGGGCCGCGCGCTGGTGGTCGTCTCGAGCGACCTGCGCGAGCTGATGCTGATCTGCGACCGGATCGGCGTGATGTCGGCCGGCCGCATGACCGCCGTGTTCGAACGCGGCAACTGGACCCAGGATGCGCTGCTGGCCGCGGCGTTCGCCGGCTTCGGCCGCGAAGCGCTGCCGGAAGGCACGCGCCCTCAGGATGCGCAAGCGGCGCCGCGTGCGGCGTCCGGCACTTCGACGACAGGACGACAGCAATGACCCAGCCTCCCGTATCCCCGAGCGACGCAGGCGCGCAGCAGGACGTGACGGGGCGCCGCGCGCGCACGCTGTCCGGCACGCGGCTCGGCCTGTCGAACTATCTCGGGCTCGCCGGTGCGCTCGCCGCGATGATCGCGCTGTTTTCGGTGCTGAGCTCGCATTTCCTGACCTACGATACGTTCAGTACGATCGCGAACCAGATCCCCGATCTCGTCGTGATGTCGGTCGGGATGACCTTCGTGCTGATCATCGCCGGCATCGACCTGTCGGTCGGCTCGGTGCTCGCGTTGGCCGCGTCGATGGTCAGCGTGGCCGCGCTGAAATGGCAGTGGGGGCCGCTGCCGGCCGCGCTGATCGGGATCGCGGTCGCGACCGTGACCGGCTCGCTGACCGGCGCGATCACGGTGGGCTGGCGGATTCCGTCGTTCATCGTGTCGCTGGGCGTGCTCGAGGCCGCGCGCGGCGTCGCCTACCAACTGACGAATTCGCGCACGGCGTACATCGGCGACGCGTTCGATTTCCTGTCGAACCCGATCGCGCTCGGCATCTCGCCGGCGTTCCTGATCGCGGTCGCGGTGATGATCGCGGCACAGTTCGTGCTCACGCGTACCGTGTTCGGGCGCTATCTCGTCGGGATCGGCACGAACGAGGAGGCCGTGCGGCTCGCCGGGGTTAACCCGCGGCCGTATAAAATCCTCGTATTCGCATTGATGGGCGCGCTCGCGGGGCTCGCGTCGCTGTTCCAGATCTCGCGGCTCGAGGCCGCCGACCCGAACGCGGGCGCGGGCCTCGAACTGCAGGTGATCGCGGCCGTCGTGATCGGCGGCACGAGCCTGATGGGCGGGCGCGGCTCGGTGATCAGCACGTTCTTCGGCGTGTTGATCATCTCCGTGCTGGCCGCGGGCCTGGCGCAGATCGGCGCGAACGAGCCGACCAAACGGATCATCACCGGGGCGGTGATCGTGGTGGCGGTCGTGCTCGATACGTATCGCAGCCGGCGCGCGCGCGCCCGGTAAGAACTACACAGAAAGCAGACCAGAGAGAAACGGGAAATGGCGACGATCAAGGATGTGGCGGCCATGGCGGGCGTGTCGTTTACGACCGTCTCGCACGTGGTGAACAATTCGCGGCCGGTGTCCGCGGACGTGCGTGCGAAGGTCGAGGGCGCAATCCGTGAGCTGAATTACGTGCCGTCGGCCGTGGCGCGCTCGCTCAAGGCGCGTTCGACGGCGACCATCGGACTCGTCGTGCCGAACAGTACGAATCCGTACTTCGCGGAGCTTGCGCGCGGCATCGAGGATCAGTGCGCGGCCAACGGCTATTGCGTGTTCTTCTGCAACTCGGACGACGATCCCGTGAAGCAGCGCAACTACTTGCGCGTGCTGCAGGAAAAGCGCATCGACGGGCTGATCGTCGCATCGGCCGGCGAGGACGCGGTGCTCGCGCAGACGCTCGCGCACGCGCATGCGCCGCTCGTCGTCGTCGACCGCAACATCGAGGGGCTCGCGGCCGACCTCGTGCAGATCGATCACGAACGCGGCGCGTACCTGGCGACGCGTCACCTGCTCGAACTCGGGCACGCGAAGATCGGCTGCATCACCGGGCCGACCGACACGGCCGTCAGCGCGATGCGCGTGCACGGCTTCATCCGCGCGATGGCCGAGCGCGGGATCGACATCGTGCCGGGCGCGATCGCGGAAAGCGATTTCTCGTGCCTCGGCGGCTATCACGCGGCGTCGCGGCTGTTCGAGTCGGTGCATCCGAGCGCGATTTTCGCGGGCAACGACCTGATGGGCGTCGGTGCGCTGCGCGCGGCGGCCGAGCGCGGGTTGCGCGTGCCGGACGACTGCTCGATCATCGGTTTCGACGACATCGAATTTTCCCGCTACACGTATCCGGCGCTGTCGACGGTCGGCCAGTCGGTGCGCGCGCTCGGCGAAATGGCCGCGCAGACGCTGATCGAGCGGATCGGCGGCGGATCGACGGCTGCGCCGAGCCGTCGTCGCGTCGTGTCGCCGCGCCTCGTGCTGCGCGAATCGACGGCGATCTACCGCGAGCCGGCCACGCCCGGCGCTCGCGCATGACGGCGCGCACCGCGGGCGCCGGCCGCGTGACGGTGGTCGGCAGCCTCAACATGGATCTCGTCGTGCGGGCGCCACGGCTGCCGCTGCCGGGCGAAACGCTCGCCGGCCATGCGTACGCGCAGGCGGCGGGCGGCAAGGGCGGCAACCAGGCCGTCGCGGCCGCGCGGCTCGGCGCGCAGGTCACGATGATCGGCTGTGTCGGCGCGGACGCGCACGGCGCCGCGCTGCGGACGGGCCTCGAGGCCGAAGGCATCGATTGCGCGCGGCTCGCGACGAGCGCGGCGGCGTCGACCGGTGTCGCGCTGATCGTCGTCGACGACGCGAGCCAGAACACGATCGTGATCGTCGCGGGCGGCAACGGCGAAGTCACGCCCGAGACGGTGGCGCGGCACGAGGCCGCGCTGGCCGCGACCGACGTGCTGATCTGCCAGCTCGAGACGCCGCCGGACGCCGTGTTCGCGGCGCTGTCGGCCGGACGACGGCTCGGCCGCATCGTGGTGCTCAATCCGGCACCGGCTGTCGCGCCGCTGCCGGACGGCTGGCTGCCGCTGGTCGATTACCTGATCCCGAACGAAGTCGAGGCCGCCGCGCTGACCGGGCTGCCGGTGCGCGACCCGGCCGAGGCGGAAGCCGCGGCGCGTACGCTGCAGGCGGGCGGCGCGCGCAACGTGCTGATCACGCTCGGCGCGCGCGGTGTGTTCGCGCTGACGGCCGACGGCGCGGCGCGCCACTATCCGGCGCCCGTCGTGCAGGCGATCGACACGACCGCGGCCGGCGATACCTTCATCGGCGGTTTCGCCGCGCGGCTCGCCGCGGGCGAGGACGTCGACACCGCGATCCGCTTCGCGCAACGCGCGGCGGCGCTGTCGGTCACGCGTGCGGGCGCGCAGCCGTCGATTCCCACCCTCGCCGAACTGGCCGAATAGGGCCAGGGCGCGCATCGTGGCCGGCGCCTGCGACAGCAGGCGGCCGGCCCTCTCTTCCTGGTCGGCCGGAACCCGACGTTCGCTCCGTCATTTCACGGCACGGGCCAGCGTGTTTCGCACCTATTATTCAGCTATATGTAATAAACCGATCAATTGCGGAGAAAATTGACGTCAATACCATCAAGTTGTGCGGCGAACGGTCGTAAATGCATCGGGGCGAAACACTGTTTCGAAAAACGGGCCCGGCCCGTTCATGACGACGCAACACAGGAAGAATGATGGTGATCGGAAACCTGACGATACGTGCGCGCATCGGTCTGACGATGGCGTTTCTCGCGGTGCTGCTGGGGTTGATCGGCGTGCTCGGCGTGTACGGGATGACGCGCTCGAACGACGCGACGCGTGAAATCTTCACGAACCAGATGCCGAGCGCGGTCAATGTGGCCGTGTCGGAAATGTACGCGGCGCGCGAGCGCCTGGCGCTCGATCGCGCCGCGCTGCTGGCGGGCTCGGCCGACTCCGCCGCCGCGGTGGAGCGCAGCCGCGCGATGCGCGCGCAGTCCGACGCGTGGTGGCAAAAGTACCTCGCGCTGCCGCGCGGTGCGCAGGAAGACCGACTTGCGCAGGACGTCGCCGCGAAGCGGCAGGCGTTGCAGCGCGGCTGCGACGCGTTCGGAAGCGCGATCGCGACGGGCGACCACGACCGGATCGGCGAGGGCGCCAAGCAGCTCCAGATGCTGTACAACGAGCTTTCGGTCGCGGGCGAAGCGCTGCGCAATTTCCAGTTCACCGACGCGCAGGCGGGCTTCGACCACGCGGAATCGGTGTACGACACGCTGCGCGTGCTGTCGATCGTCGTGCTGGCGGCCGGCCTGGTCGCCGCGGTGCTGTCGTGGCTGACGCTCAGCCGTGCGATCGGCCGCCCGCTCGCGGACGCGCTCGCCCATTTCGACGCGATGGCCGCGGGTGACCTGCGCCGCTCGATCGTCGTGCATCGGCGCGACGAAATGGGCCAGCTCCTCGACGGCCTCGCGCGGATGCAGCGCGGCTTTGTCGACACGGTGCGCACCGTGCGCGGCGGCAGCGAGTCGATCGCGACCGCGGCCCGGCAGATCGCCGCCGGCAACATCGACCTGTCGTCGCGCACGGAAGAACAGGCCGCGGCGCTGCAGGAAACCGCGTCGAGCATGGAGCAACTGACCGGCACGGTGAAACAGAACGCGGACAATGCACGACAGGCAAGCTCGCTGGCCGCGAACGCGTCGGAGATTGCAAACAAGGGCAATACGGTGGTCGGCCAGGTGGTCGGCACGATGGGCGAGATCAACGACAGCTCCGCGAAGATCGCGGACATCATCGCGATCATCGAGGGAATCGCGTTCCAGACCAACATCCTGGCGCTGAACGCGGCCGTCGAAGCTGCGCGTGCCGGCGAGGAAGGGCGCGGCTTCGCGGTCGTCGCGGGCGAGGTGCGCAGCCTCGCGCAGCGTTCGTCGAGCGCGGCCAAGGAGATCAAGGCGCTGATCGACGCGTCGGTGGACCGCATCCGCACCGGGTCGACGCTGGTCGACGAGGCCGGTCGCACGATGAGCGACGTGATCGCCGCCGTGCAGCGCGTGACGGACATCATGGGCGAGATCGCGGCGGCGTCGGAGGAGCAGAGCGGCGGCATCGACCAGGTCGCGCGCGCGGTCGCACAGATGGATGAAGTCACGCAGCAGAACGCCGCGCTCGTCGAGGAAGCGGCGGCCGCCGCGCAGTCGCTTGACGAACAGGCCGCGCGCCTGCGCGACACGGCGTCGGTATTCCGGATCGACGACGAAGCGGCGCGGCCGGCAGCCGCTCCCGCTGCACGTCAGGCGCCGCGCGCGATGCCCGCGCCGGCTGCCGTGCCGGTGAGCTCGTCCGCACCGGCCGTGGCGCGCGACGATCGCGAGGCAGCGCCCAAGCGTGCGGCGCCGGTGCGCAAGCCGGCGAGCGCGTCCGCGGCGCCCGCGCCGGCCGCCGCGACTGCCGGCGGGGACGACTGGGAGACGTTCTGATTCGGGCGCGCCGGGCCTCTTTCCCCCGCATCTATCCCCATTTGGCAGCACACGACGCCCGCGACCTGCGGGCGTTGTCGTTTCGGCAACCGATGGAATGTGACAGCGCACATGAACGTTCGCATATCACCGCGCGTTGCATGTGCACATCCGCGCTACGGGTATCTCCGGACGATGCGAAAAAAATTTGTAACGGTGCGCGCGGCGTGTCGTCGTAAACGTGCGCTCGAACGTCTAGTGATGAAGGGGGAGTGAAGGGCGCAGCGACGACGGAGGTGTCCAACGCGTGAGACGTTCCGATGCTGGACGAGACGTGGCGGATGCAGTTTCTGCGGCTCGGGAGATCAATTGTAAAGCGTCAAAATGCGTTGTCCAAGCGGTGTTGTGGAGAATGACGCACTTCATACGAAGAGTTCGTGAAAAAAAATAAGAAAGGGTTTAGGATGAATTCGAACGCGCTTGCTTCTGCGCAGTCATACGAAGGCAAGCACGTCTTCAGACTCAGGCGAGGGAGGTAGCATGGATATTTACAGCAGCTTCGCGAACCGCTTCGAAAAAACGCGAGAGGAAGAGCTCTCGCTGGAGGAGTACCTCGCGCTCTGCAAGAACGATCCGTCAGCGTATGCCACGGCAGGCGAACGCATGCTGGCTGCAATCGGGGAACCCGAACAAGTCGACACCCGCAACGAACCGCGCCTGTCGCGGATCTTTGCGAACAAGGTGATCAAGGTCTATCCCGCATTCCGTGAGTTCTACGGAATGGAGGAGGTGATCGAGCAGGTGGTCGCGTATTTCCGCCACGCTGCGCAAGGGCTTGAAGAGAAGAAGCAGATTCTCTACCTGCTTGGCCCGGTGGGCGGCGGCAAGTCGTCGATCGCCGAGCGTCTGAAGCAACTGATGGAGCGCGTGCCGTTCTATGCGCTGAAGGGCTCGCCCGTCAACGAATCGCCGCTCGGGCTGTTCGATTACGACGAGGACGGCCCGATCCTCGAGGAGCAATACGGCATTCCTCGCCGCTACCTGAAGAGCATCCTGAGTCCGTGGGCCGTCAAGCGCCTGCACGAATACAACGGTGACATCCGCCAGTTCCGCGTGGTGCGCCGTTACCCGTCGATCCTGCGTCAGGTCGGCATCGCGAAGACGGAGCCGGGCGACGAGAACAACCAGGATATTTCGTCGCTCGTCGGCAAGGTCGACATCCGCAAGCTCGAGCAGTACGCGCAGGACGATGCCGATGCGTACAGCTATTCGGGCGGCCTGTGCCTCGCGAACCAGGGGCTGCTCGAGTTCGTCGAAATGTTCAAGGCGCCGATCAAGGTGCTGCACCCGTTGCTCACCGCGACGCAGGAAGGCAACTTCAAGGGCACCGAAGGATTCGGCGCGATTCCGTTCGACGGGGTGATCCTCGCGCACTCGAACGAGTCGGAGTGGAAGGCGTTCCGCAACAACCGCAACAACGAGGCACTGCTCGACCGGATCTTCGTCGTGAAGGTGCCGTACTGCCTGCGTGTGTCGGAAGAGACGAAGATCTACGAGAAGCTGATCCGCAATTCGTCGCTGGCCGAAGCCGTGTGCGCGCCGGGCACGCTGAAGATGATGTCGCAGTTCTCGGTGCTGTCGCGCCTGCACGAGCCGGAGAACTCGAGCTTGTTCTCGAAGATGCAGGTCTATGACGGCGAAAACCTGAAGGACACCGATCCAAAGGCGAAGTCGTATCAGGAGTATCGCGATTACGCGGGGGTGGACGAAGGGATGACGGGCGTGTCGACACGCTTCGCGTTCAAGATCCTGTCGCGCGTGTTCAACTTCGATTCGAGCGAGGTCGCGGCGAACCCCGTGCACCTGATGTACGTGCTCGAACAGCAGATCGAACGCGAGCAGTTCCCGCCGGAAACCGAGCAGAAGTACCTGTCCTTCGTGAAGGACGTGCTCGCGTCGCGCTACGCGGACTTCATCGGCAAGGAGATCCAGACGGCCTACCTCGAATCGTATTCGGAGTACGGGCAGAACATCTTCGACCGCTACGTCACCTATGCGGACTTCTGGATCCAGGACCAGGAATTCCGCGATCACGACACGGGCGAGAGCTTCGACCGCGCCGCGCTGAACGCGGAACTGGAGAAGATCGAGAAGCCGGCCGGGATCAGCAATCCGAAGGATTACCGCAACGAGATCGTGAACTTCGTGCTGCGCGCGCGGGCGGCGAACGCCGGGAAGAACCCCGTGTGGACGAGCTACGAGAAGTTGCGCGTCGTGATCGAGAAGAAGATGTTCTCGAATACCGAGGAACTGTTGCCGGTCATTTCGTTCAACGCGAAGGGCTCGGCGGAGGAGCAACGCAAGCATGAGGACTTTGTGAACCGGATGGTCGCGAAGGGCTATACGCCGAAGCAGGTGAGGCTGCTTTGCGACTGGTATCTGCGCGTGCGCAAGTCGTCATGACGCGCGCGGTACCGCGCCCGTGCGGTTCGTCCGTACGGGCGCCCTCAGAGGCGCCGCCCGCATGACGGCAGACGGCATGTGCGGCGAGCGTCCCGGCATATCGACTTTCGAGCGGGAGACCGGGAGTGCTTCATCAAATCATCGACCGCAGGCTGGCCGGCAAGAACAAGAGCATCGCCAACCGCGAACGCTTTCTGCGTCGCGTCAAGAACTACATTCGCCGTGCCGTCTCCGACGCGGTGCGCGACCGTAGCATCAAGGATATCCAGAGCACGCAAAGCATCACGATCCCGCGCAAGGACATCGCGGAGCCGAATTTCCGGCACGCGCCGGGCGGGCGTCGTGAATACGTGCACCCGGGCAACGAGGACTACGTCCGCGGCGACAAGATTCCGCGTCCGCAGGGCGGCTCGGGCGGCGGCGGCAGTCAGGCGAGCAACGAGGGCGAAGGGCAGGACGACTTCGTGTTCGAGCTGTCGCGCGACGAATTCATGCAGTACTTCTTCGACGATCTCGAACTGCCGCGCCTCGTAAAGACGCACCTGCTGACGGTGCCGAGCTGGAAGAACGTGCGCGCGGGCTGGTCGGCGGAAGGCACGCCGAACAACATCGACGTCGTGCGCTCGCTGCGGAGCGCGCTCGGCCGGCGCATCGCGCTCGGCTCGCCGCTCGTCAACGAGTTGCGCGAGCTCGAAGCCCAGCTCGAGGCGATGAAGATCGACCCCGAAGACCGTCGCGCCGAAATCGCGACGCTCGAGGCCGAGATCCATCACCTGAAGGGGCGCATCTGGCGGATCCCGTTCATCGATCCGTTCGATCTGCGCTACATCAATCGCGTGAAGCAGCCGCAGCCGTCGAGCCAGGCCGTGATGTTCTGCCTGATGGACGTGTCGGGTTCGATGGACGAGCAACGCAAGGATCTCGCGAAGCGCTTCTTCATCCTGTTGTACCTGTTCCTGAAGCGCAACTACGAGCGCATCGAGGTCGTGTTCATCCGTCACCACACGCGCGCCGAGGAAGTCGACGAGGACACCTTCTTCCATTCGACCGAAAGCGGCGGCACCGTCGTGTCCAGCGCGCTCGAGCTGATGCGCAAGGTGATGAACGAGCGCTACTCGCCAACCGAGTGGAACATCTACGGCGCGCAGGCGTCCGACGGCGACAACTGGACCGACGATTCGCCGAAGTGTCGCAAAATCCTGGAAGAGGATATCCTCACGAAGACGCGCTATTTCGCGTATATCCAGGTTGCCCCGGAAGAGCAGAACCTGTGGCTGGAGTACGCGCAGCTGGCGCTGTCGCAACCGCACCTCGCGATGAAGAAAGCCGAATCGGCTGCCGACATTTACCCGGTGTTTCGCGAATTGTTCGAAAAGCAGGTGGAAATGTCATGACGACCCGCCATCTGCACAACGAGTCGCGCGGCTATGCGCCGCGCCCTTCCGGCGACGACACGGCCGGCCCTGCCGCATCGCAGCAAAGCGGCCGGGTCGAACCGGCGCCGCCGGCCGCCGACTTGCCCGGCTCCGGGCAGAAGGAAGCGCGTATGAACGTTGCCGAACGCAAGCCGCTGCCGTGCCCGTCCGATTGGACGTTCGAACTGCTCGAGGAATACGACACGCACATCTCGCAGGTGGCCGAGCAATACGAGCTCGACATCTATCCGATCCAGCTCGAACTGATCAGCGCCGAGCAGATGATGGACGCGTACGCGTCGGTCGGGATGCCGGTCAACTATCGCCACTGGTCGTTCGGCAAGCACTTCCTCGCGACCGAGAAGAGCTATCGCCGCGGCCAGATGGGCCTCGCGTATGAAATCGTCATCAACTCGAACCCGTGCATCGCGTATCTGATGGAAGAGAACACGATGACGATGCAGGCGCTCGTCATCGCGCACGCGGCGTACGGGCACAACTCCTTCTTCAAGGGCAACTACCTGTTCCGGCTGTGGACCGACGCGCACGCGATCATCGACTATCTCGTGTACGCGAAGAACTACGTCGCCGAATGCGAGGAGCGCTACGGCCTCGATCGCGTCGAGGAACTGCTCGATTCGTGCCATGCGCTGATGAACTATGGCGTCGACCGCTACAAGCGGCCGCAGAAACCGTCGCTGTCGAAGGAGGCCGCGCTGCGGCGCGAGCGCGAGGCGTATCTGCAGTCGCAGGTCAACGAGCTGTGGCGCACGCTGCCGGGCAAGAAGCCCGAGCAGATGGAGGAGCAGGAGGATCGCTATCCGCCGGAGCCGCAGGAGAACCTGCTGTATTTCGCGGAGAAGAACGCGCCGCTGCTCGAGCCGTGGGAGCGGGAAGTGATCCGCATCGTGCGCAAGATCGGCCAGTACTTCTATCCGCAGCGGCAGACGCAGGTGATGAACGAGGGTTGGGCGACGTTCTGGCACTACACGCTGCTGAACACGCTGTACAACCAGGGCAAGCTGGAAGACGGCTTCATGATGGAGTTCCTGCATTCGCACAGCAACGTGGTCTACCAGCCGCCCGTCACGAAGCCGTACTACAACGGGATCAACCCGTATGCGCTCGGTTTCTCGATGATGAGCGACATCCGCCGGATCTGCGAAGCGCCGACGGAAGAGGACTACAAGTGGTTTCCGGAGATCGCGGGCACCCCGTGGCTGCCGGCGATGCACTACGCGATGCGCAACTTCAAGGACGAGAGCTTCATCGCGCAGTACCTGTCGCCGAACTTGATCCGCGAGATGCGGCTGTTCTCGGTGCTCGACGACGACATGCGCGATTCGCTCGAGGTGTCGGCGATCCACGACGAGGCCGGTTATCAATACGTGCGGCAGGCGCTGTCGCGGCAGTACGACATCCATCATCGCGAGCCGAACATCCAGGTCTGGGCCGTGAACACGCGCGGCGACCGCAGCCTCACGCTGCGCCACTTCATGACCGACAACCGCCATCTGTCGAACGACAGCGAAGAAGTGCTCAAGCACATGGCGCGACTCTGGCAGTTCGACGTGTTCCTGGAAAGCGTCGACGAGGCCGGTACCGTGCGCAAGCGCTACGAGTGCCGCTACGTGCCGCCCGAGGTGCGTATCTGAATCGCGCGGGAAGAGCTTGCATCGGACGCCAGCCTGACGGCTGGCGTTTTCATATGACGAACAGGTGGCGCGAGAAAATTTTTCTACATCCGGACGAACCCGGAAAGCCTGTTACTTTACATTTCGCTAAAATCCCGTAGCGCCGTGCACCGGAACCGGTGCCACGTCGACCGCACGCGGCGGCCCCTGGTCGTCTCGCCTAGAAAGCACTAAAAGGAACAGACCAACCCATGGACGTCCAGACCGACCAAGCTGCGCTGTCCGCGCATGACACCCGGCGGCGCGTGTTCGCCATCGTCGGCGCCTCATCGGGCAACCTCGTCGAGTGGTTCGACTTCTACATCTACTCGTTCTGCGCGCTGTACTTCGCACCGGCGTTCTTCCCGAGCGGCAACACGACGACGCAGCTGCTGAACACGGCCGGCGTGTTCGCGGCCGGCTTCCTGATGCGTCCGATCGGCGGCTGGCTGTTCGGCCGCATCGCCGACCGTCACGGCCGCCGCGCGGCGATGATGATCTCGGTGCTGATGATGTGCGGCGGCTCGCTCGTGATCGCGGTCCTGCCGACCTATGCGCAGATCGGTGCGCTCGCGCCGGCGCTGCTGCTGGTCGCGCGCCTGTTCCAGGGGCTGTCGGTGGGCGGCGAATACGGCACGAGCGCGACCTACATGAGCGAGGTCGCGCTGAAGGGGCGGCGTGGCTTCTTCGCGTCGTTCCAGTACGTGACGCTGATCGGCGGCCAGCTGTGCGCGCTGCTCGTGCTCGTGATCCTGCAGCAGGCGCTGTCGACTGACGAACTGAAGGCGTGGGGCTGGCGCATTCCGTTCGTCTGCGGTGCGGCGGCCGCGCTGATCTCGCTGTACCTGCGCAAATCGCTCGACGAGACATCGACGAGCGCATCGCGCGACAAGAAGGACGCGGGCACGATCCGCGGCGTGTGGCAGCACAAGGGCGCATTCTTCACGGTGGTCGGCTTCACGGCCGGCGGCTCGCTGATCTTCTACACGTTCACGACGTACATGCAGAAGTACCTGGTGAACACGGCCGGCATGCATGCGAAGACGGCCAGCAACGTGATGACCGTCGCGCTGCTCGTCTACATGCTGATACAGCCGGTGTTCGGCGCGCTGTCCGACAAGATCGGCCGCCGCACGTCGATGATCCTGTTCGGCACGTTCGCGGTGATCGGTACGGTGCCGCTGATGCACACGCTGAAGACCGTGACGAGCCCGACGGCCGCGTTCGTGCTGATCACGATCGCGCTGGCGATCGTCAGCTTCTACACGTCGATCAGCGGCCTCATCAAGGCCGAGATGTTCCCGCCCGAAGTGCGCGCGATGGGCGTCGGCCTGTCGTATGCGGTCGCGAACGCGATCTTCGGCGGCTCCGCCGAGTACGTCGCGCTGTGGTTCAAGTCGATCGGCAGCGAGGAAACCTTCTACTGGTACGTGACGGCGCTGTGCGCGGTGTCGCTGATCGTGTCGTGGCGGATGCGCGACCCGAGCAAGGAAGGGTATCTGCGTCACGAGCCATGATCGACGGGGCAACCCGGCTGCCGCTTCGAGCGGCATGAAACAACGAACGGCGCTCCGCCATGCAGGCGGCGCGCCGTTTTTTCATGGGCGGCACGTTCGCATCGCCGCGTGCATGCTCATCGCGCGCCGCACGATATCGATATTGCAATCGCTTGGTTGTCCGCCGCCGGCGGTGCTCTTATTCTGAACCCGTAGTTCGTGTGACACCTCCTTGACTGGGATTCGCGCCCGCTGCGTGCAGCGGGCGTTTTTTTATTCCCGGTTCGCCGACCGGCCTCGTCACACGCTCGTTGCTTGCGGGACGCGAAATATAATGGCGCTCGCGCGGCTCACGCGCGATAACCCATACCAAGATCCCGATGAGAGAACAACACACTTCCAGGCCGTGGCTGACGATTCTGCTGGCCGTCGTCAATACCGTGATATTCGTGCTGATGTGGCGACAGGCGTCGTACGGTTCGCTATCGAACGCGCTGCTGCTCGACTGGGGCGCGAACTTCGCGCCGTACACGCTCACCGGGCAGCCGTGGCGGCTGCTGACCAGCGCATTCCTGCACGGCAGCTGGACACATCTCGCGCTGAACATGTACATGCTGGTCGTGCTCGGCACCGTGCTCGAACGCGCAGGTGGCACGCTCCGGTTCGGCGTCGCGTACCTTTTGTCCGCGCTCGGCGGCTCGCTGCTGAGCGCGCTCTGGCATGGCTATCACGAAGTCGGCAGCACCACCTTTGCGTTCGGCGTCGCGCTGGCGTCCAGCGGGATCCGGCCGGTCGTGAGTGTCGGTGCGTCCGGCGCGCTGATGGGACTGGCGGGCGCGGCCGCCGCATTCGTGCTGCGACACCGACGCGACAGCGGACGCGATGCGCCGGTTGCCATCAACCTCGGCGCGCTCGGCCAAGTGATCGCGATCAACCTGGTGTCGGGCTTCCTCATCTCCGGCATCGATCAGGCCGCGCATCTCGGCGGCGTAGTCATCGGATTCATCGCCGGCTGGCTGATGTACGGGGCCGGCCGCTCGATGCGCGTCGCCGTGCCGCTCGTGCTCGCGGTGCTCGGCAGCGCGGCGATGTTGTTCGCCGCGCAGCGGGCGGGCAGTGAGGAACTGCAAGGCTGGCGTGACGCGACCCACCGCGACATCGAGCGCGACGCCGCGAAGCGCAACGCGCAACAGCAGGCGGCCGCGATTGCCGAGCAGATCCGCGACGACGAGCAACATCGTCCGACGCCCGTGTCGGCCGAGCAGGCGGCAGGCACCGTCGTACCCGTCGGCAAGTGGCCGTACGCGATGGTGCTGGGCGCATCAGGCAAACGCCTGTACGTGACCGACAACGACCGGAACACGCTCGTCGTCGTCGACGTCGAGCGGCAGGCGGTCGTGCGCACGATCGCAGGCGAGCCGTTCGCGACGGGACTCGACGGCTGCCCGGGCAACATGTGCCGCGGCCGCGGCGCGAGCGGCGTGTACGTGAGCCCCGACGAGCGCTACGCGTATGTTGCGTCGATGCGCGAGAGCGGCCTCGCGCGCATCGACCTGAACAGCGGTGCGATCGTCGATGGCGTGACGCTCGGACGGTTCCCGCGCGCGATCGTCGCGTCCGCGTCCAACGACAGGCTGTACGTGCTGAACAGCGTCGACGACACGATTTCCGTCGTCAGTCTCGCGCACTGGCCGCAGGTTATCGCGACGCTGCCGCTCGGCGATCACGATGCATCGGGCGTCGAGTTCGGCCGTGCGCTGTCGATGTGGCTGTCGCCCGACGGCAGGCGGCTGTATGCGTACGCAATGCAGAAGGGCGCGATCGTCGCGTTCGATACGGCGACGAATGCGCCGGTAGAGACCTATCCGGTCGATTCGGATTTCATCCAGGCTCAGCCTGGCGAGAAGGGCGCGGGCATCTGGATCTACAACAAGTCGTCGGTTCAGTGGCGAGATGCGTCGAGCCTTGCCGTACGCGACAGTTATCCGGTCTGCCAGGAGTCGATGCACAGCTTCGACGGCAGCGGCGACGGTTCGCTGATCGCCGTGACCGGCTATGACGACAAGCCGATGCGCGTGATCAAGACCGCGACGCGCCGCACCGTCGGCGAGTTTCCGGTCGCGGGCGGCGTGTCGCAGGTCATCTTCGCGCCGGATCACAAGACGTTGTTCGCGCTGGGCGCAGCGGGCACGCTCTCGTTCCTGCGCATGGACCGTTCGCTCGATTACCTGCAGGACGGCGGTGACGGCGAGTTCCTGTGCGCGGCGTCCGCGGCCGGCACCGACGACGACGGTAGCGAATGACCGCGAGCGCGGGTGCGTGCCGCGCGAGCGCGCGTCATCACGAAACCCGCAGAGCAAAGCACCATTTGTTGGTTCGGAATCGCCGCACGCGCTGATACGTTAGCGGCTTCGCGACGACACACCACGTCGCGACGTTCCTCGAACCGGGCCGCCGCGCGATCCGCGGCGGCCTTCATAACAAATCAGGTCGTGCTCATGAAAATCCACACTCTCGCCACGTGGCTCGTCGGGGCCGCACTCGTCACGGCAGGCACGGTCGCGCACGCGGACCGGCTCGACGACATCCGGAAGGCCGGCGTGCTGCGCGTCGCGACCTTCGACAGCAATCCTCCGTTCGGCTATGTCGACGGCAAGAGCAATCACATCGTCGGCCTCGACGTCGACTATGCGAAGGCGCTGGCCGACAAGCTCGGCGTGAAGCTGCAACTGCAGCCGACCAACCCCGCGAACCGCATTCCGTTCCTGACCTCCGGCAAGGTCGACCTGGTGCTCGCGAACTTCACGATTACCGACGAGCGCGCGAAGCAGGTCGACTTCAGCATCCCGTACTTCTCGTCGGGCCAGCAGTTTCTCGCGAAGAAGGGCGTGCTGAAATCGGCCGACCAGTTGAACAGCCTGCGCGTCGGCGCGGACAAGGGCACGACGAACGAGATCACGCTGCGGGAGAAGTATCCGAAGGCAACGATCGTCGCGTACGACGACACGCCGTTCGCGTTCGCCGCGCTGCGCGCCGGCAACGTGCAGGCGATCACGCAGGACGGACCGAAGCTGATCGGCCTGCTCGCGAACGTGCCCGACAAGCAGAACTACGAGATTCCGGCGTTCATGATCTCGAACGACTACATGGGCGTCGGCGTGCCGAAGGGCGAGACGCGCCTGCTCGGCTTCGTGAACGACACGCTGAAGGGGCTCGAGGCGAACGGCCGCGCGGGACAGATCTACGACGCGTGGTTCGGGCCGGCGACGAAGACGCCGCTCACGCGCATCTTCCGGATCGGCGACCGGACCTGAGTCGCGCACCGCGTGCGCCACCTGCGCCGCGATCCGCCGCCGGCTGTGCCGGTCTGCGCGGGGCGCGGCGCCTTCCGCTTGCTTCCGTCTTCGTTCGCCTTTTTCGATCGCGCGCGTCGCGACCGCACACAACAGCATGCTCGGCTTGGCTCCCAAATATCTGTCCTGGCTCTGGCAGGGCTTCCTGCTCACGCTCGGCCTCGCGGCCGCGTCGGCGCTCGCCGCGACCGTCGGCGGGCTGCTGCTCGCCGTCATGCGGCATGCGCGCGGCAGGGCAGTGCGCACGGTAGCGGCCGGCTACGTCGTCGCGTTCCGCAACACGCCGCTGCTCGTGCAATTGCTGTTCTGGTACTTCGGCGTCGCGTCGTTGTTGCCCGATACGTGGATCACGTGGCTGAACGCGCGTCATGAACTGAGCGCGGGCCCGCTCACGCTCGCGTGGCCGTCGTTCGAGTTCGTCGCCGGCTGGATCGGCTTGAGCGCCTACACGGCCGCGTTCGTCGCCGAGGAATGCGAAGCCGGGCTGCGCGGCGTGCGCCGTGCGCAACACGATGCGGCCGCGGCGCTCGGCCTCACGCCGATGCAGTCGCTGCGCTACGTGGTGCTGCCGCAGGCCGTGCGCATCGCGCTGCCGCCGCTGTTCGGCCAATACATGAATCTCGTGAAGAACTCGTCGCTCGCGATGGCGATCGGCGTCGCCGAGCTGTCGTATGCGTCGCGGCAGGTCGAGACGGAGACATTCAAGACCTTTGCCGCGTTCGGTGTCGCGACCGTGCTGTACGTCGCCGCGGTGGCCGCGATCGAGGCCGGCGCCTACGCGGCCACGCAATGGCGCGACCGGCTCGCGGCGGGGCGTTGACGATGGATGTCTCGCTGCTGCTCGACAACCTGCCGTACCTGCTCGTCGGCGCGTTCCCGGACGGCCCGCTCGGCGGCGCCGCGCTGTCGCTCGTGCTGGCGATCGCGTCGGCTGTCGCGTCGGCGGGGCTGGGGGTGGCGCTCGGCGTCGCGATGGCGCTCGCGCGCGGCCCGCTGCGCGTGCTGCTGCTCGCGTTCATCGGCTTCTTTCGCGCGATTCCGGTGCTGATGCTGATCTTCTGGACGTACTTCCTGCTGCCGATGCTGCTGCACGTGGATGTGCCGGGGCTCGCGACGGTCGTGTGTGCGCTGGCGCTGATCGGTGGCGCGTATCTCGCGCACGCGGTGCATGCGGGCATCGTCGCGGCCGGCGACGGGCAGTGGCAAGCCGGGCTGTCGCTCGGGCTCACGCGCTGGCAGACGGTGCGCTATGTGCTGCTGCCGCAGGCGATCCGGATCATGACGCCGTCGTTCGTCAACCAGTGGGTCGCGCTCGTGAAGGACACGTCGCTCGCATATATCGTGGGTGTGCCGGAACTGTCGTTCGTCGCGACGCAGGTGAACAACCGGCTGATGGTGTACCCGGCGCCGATCTTCCTGTTCGTCGCGGCGCTTTACCTGGTGCTGTGCACGTCGCTCGACGGCGCGGCACGCTGGCTGCTGTCACGTCGCCCCCGTGCGGCGCGCATCGCGCAGGCCGCGGCCGAACGCACGGAACCCGTGCGGTGACGGCGGGCCGCGTCGCTGCTGCGCGCGCGGCGACGGGCGTGGCGGTGTGCTTCGGCGCGTTGGCGCGTTGGCGTCAGGACGCGCTGTAGTGCGTATTGAAGACCGCGCGCAGCGTTGACGAGTCGGTCGCGAAGTCGCCCCACAGCGGGCCGTCGTTTTGCGCGAACGCGAACGGCGACGTATTGATCGACGCGAGGCGGAAGCGCCATTGCGCGGCTTCCTGGCGGAACGCGGTGAGCTGCATGTCGGACAGGCCCGTCTGCGCGTTCGCGAGCGTGACGAGCGGATCGACCGGATCGTTCGCGACGCGCACCTCGAAGTGCAGGTGCGGGCCGGTGGCCGCGCCGGTCATACCGACCGAGCCGATGCGCTGGCCTTGTTTCACGGTTTCACCCGTCTTCAGCCCGCGCGCATACGCGGACAGATGGGCGTAGTAGGTCGAATAGCCGTCCGCGTGATCGACGATCACGTAGTGGCCATAGCCGCCCGGATCGGTGCCGACGAACGACACGACGCCATCGGCCGCCGCGTTGACGGGCGTGCCGGACGGCGCGGCGAGATCGACGCCCGTATGGAACGCCATCGCCTGCGACAGCGGGTGGACGCGTTCGCCGAAGAACGAGCTGATGCGCGTCCACTTGACGGGCATCGTGAACGCGGCCGCCTCGAGCGGCGCGCCGTCGAGCGTGTAGTACGCGCCGTGGTCGGCGCCCGGTGCGCGGAACCAGATCGCACCGAACGTGCGGCCCGCGACGCGCAGCTCGAGCGCGGTGAGGTGCGGCGTGCCGTTGTTCGTGTCGTACGCGACGCGGTAGTAGTCGCCGCGCTGCGCGCTGGCGCGCATCGCGACCTTGCCCGTGACGAGATCGCCGAGCTGGATGCGCACCTCGGGCGGCACGTCGAGACGGTTCAGCGTATCGGAGAGCGTGAGCTCGATGTCGCCGGCGCGCGTCCCGTGCTGGTTTTCGGGCGCCGCGAACTGGAACAGGCTCGCATAGCCGAGCATGTCGTTGCGGTGCGCGCTGAGCGGCGCGAACAGGCCGGGTTGCGCGCTGCGGTCGCTATGTTCGTTGAGTTCGTTGCGCTCGCCGAGCGTGCGCGCGAGCTCGCTCGTCACGAAATGCTGCGCGGTGGGAAACGGCGTGTCGGACAGCACGCGCTGCGGCAGCGCGGCCGTGCCCGAATCGACGGCGCCCGGCAGTTGCGAGACGGCGGGCAGCGCGGCGGCGAGACCGAAGGCGGCGAGGGCGCCGAGCACGGCGGCCGGCACGAGCGCGCGCACGAGGCGCTGCGCGCGCCCGGGCGCGAAAGCATCAGGAGTTGCGGCAGGCTTGACCAAAAGTGTCCACATCCAGGAAAACGGTTCAAAGAGGTGTGGGCAGGAGCCATCGGCGGCACATCCGTCGGGTGACGACGGGGCGGGCGACGGGCGTGCAACAAAACAGGCCCCGCCAGGGGCCTGTGTCGTTTCCGTTCGACCCAACTTGCGGGGTGCCCGCTTCGAACGGCGGCGTGAGCTTTCCGGGTCGAACCCGGATTATCACGAAGACGCTAAAGAAAGATGACAGCGTCAGTCTACCGATGTTCCGCGGAATGTTAAAAATTTTAAAGAGGGTCAGCGTATTCGTTTCGCACTGCGGTAAATCGGGTTAAATCAGCATTTATTGCGCGGCTTTTCGTCAGACAGGCAATTTTTGCGTGCGCACGCGCAGTGCGCTGGAGGTCCTGACCGCGTCGAAACCGGCGTCGAGCATCGCTTCCGCGTCGTTCCACAGATTGCCGCGCAGGCGGTTGGTCCAGATCATCGACGCGAACACGCCTTCGAGCAGCGACACAAGGTGGACGGCCGCGAGGTGCACGTCGAGATCGGCGGCGATCTCGCCGGCCGCGATCGCGCGGCGCAGCAGCGCCTTCGTGATGCGCAGCATCTGCAGCTCGAGCAGCATGCGGCGCCGCTGCAGCGCGCCGTTCTCCTCGCTCTGCTCGCACTTCGTATAGAGGATCACCAGCACGCGCTGCATCGGGCCCGGCTCCCCGCATTGCTGCAGGTAGTGCGACGCCGCGCGGCGCAGCGTGGCGAACGCGGGCAGGCTGTCGACCGCGTCGAAGCCTTCCGAGGTCCGTGCGAACGCGCGGTCGCACATCGCGAGACACACTTCCATCTTGTTGCGGTAGTGGCCGTAGACGGCGCCCCGAGACATCCCGGCGGCCTCGGCGAGGTCCGCCATCGCGGTTTGCGCGACGCCTTTTTCGAGCAGGACGAGCTCGGCGGCGTCGAGGATCCGGTGCTTGATGGCGAGCGATTCTTCCCGGGTCTTGCGGGCCATGGCGTGAATTTCCTTACAGTTTGCTGTCGTTTTATTGAGACAGTATGGCGGTCGAATGGCAACCGCATGTATTTAATCAGTCGTGACTGATTATAATCGGCCACCCTGAGCCGCCGCATTGTATCGGCGGCGAACGATCCGAGGTCACACATGAATAACAAACGCTCCCTGGGGCGCCGCCTCCGGTTGGCGCCCGTCGCGCTCGCGGCCATGCTGGCCGTGGCCGGATGCGGAAAGGGCGACAAGGACAAGGCGCCGGAGGCCATTCAGAACGCGACGGTCGTGACGGTGCGTCCGACGGCCGTGCCGATGACCGTCGAATTGCCGGGCCGGCTCGACGCGTATCGGCAAGCGCAGGTGCGCGCACGGGTCGCGGGCATCGTCACCGCGCGGACTTACGAGGAAGGCCAGGAAGTGACGCAGGGCGCGGTGCTGTTCCGCATCGATCCCGCGCCGCTGAAGGCCGCGCGCGATGCCGCGCAGGGCGCGCTCGCGAAGGCGCAGGCCGCCGCGCTCGCGGCGAGCGACAAGCGCCGCCGTTACGACGACCTGGTGCGCGACCGCGCGGTCAGCGAGCGCGATCACACCGAGGCCGTTGCCGACGACACGCGGGCGAAGGCCGATGTCGCTTCCGCGAAGGCCGAACTCGCACGCGCGCAACTGCAGCTCGACTATGCGACCGTCACCGCGCCTATTTCGGGCCGCGCACGACGCGCGCTCGTCACCGAAGGCGCGCTCGTCGGCCAGGACCAGGCAACGCCGCTCACGACCGTCGAGCAGCTCGATCCGATCTACGTGAATTTCTCGCAGCCGGCGGCCGACGTCGACGCGTTGCGTCGCGCGGTGAAGAGCGGGCACGCGACGGGGATCGCGCAGCACGACGTCACGGTGACGCTGCGGCGCGCCGACGGCACCGCGTATCCGCTGAAGGGCAAGCTGCTGTTCAGCGATCTCGCGGTCGATCCGACCACCGATACCGTCGCGATGCGCGCGCTGTTCCCCAACCCCGAGCGCGAGCTGCTGCCGGGCGCGTATGTGCGGATCGCGCTCGACGCGGCCGTCGACCAGCGGGCGATCCTCGTGCCGCGCGATGCGCTGCTGCGCACGGCCGAGCGCACGTCGGTGCGCGTGGTCGGCACGAACGGCAAGGTGAAGGACGTCGAGGTCGTCGCCGACCAGATGAGCGGACGCGACTGGCGCGTCACGCGCGGCCTGTCCGGCGGCGAGCGCGTGATCGTCGACAACGCCGCGCAGTTCGCGCCCGATACCGCCGTCAAGCCCGTCGAGCAGGCATCGCCGACGAAGGCCGCGTCACCCGCGGCCGCCCGTCAAACCTGACCGGTTCAATAGACCAACATGGCACGTTTCTTCATCGATCGCCCCGTCTTCGCGTGGGTGATCGCACTCTTCATCATGCTCGGCGGTGCGTTCGCGATCCGCGCGCTGCCCGTGGCGCAATACCCGGACATCGCGCCGCCCGTCGTCAGCATCTATGCAACGTACCCCGGCGCGTCCGCGCGGGTCGTCGAGGAATCGGTGACCGCGCTGATCGAGCGCGAAATGAACGGCGCGCCGGGGCTGCTGTATACGTCCGCGACGAGCAGCGCCGGGGCCGCGTCGCTGTACCTGACGTTCAAGCAGGGCGTCAACGCCGATCTCGCGGCCGTCGAAGTGCAGAACCGGCTGAAGACGGTCGAGGCGCGGCTGCCTGAACCGGTGCGGCGCGACGGCATCCAGGTCGAGAAGGCCGCGGACAACATCCAGCTCGTCGTGTCGCTGACGTCGGACGACGGCCGGATGACCGACGTGCAGCTCGGCGAATACGCGTCGGCGAACGTCGTGCAGGCGCTGCGCCGCGTCGACGGTGTCGGGAAGGTGCAGTTCTGGGGCGCCGAATACGCGATGCGGATCTGGCCAGACCCGGTGAAGCTGGCCGGTCACGGCATCACCGCGTCGGACATCGCGTCGGCCGTGCGCGCGCACAACGCGCGCGTGACGGTCGGCGACATCGGCCGCAGCGCGGTGCCGGACAGCGCGCCGATCGCGGCGACCGTGTTCGCCGATGCGCCGCTGAAGACGCCGGCCGATTTCGGCGCGATCGCGCTGCGCACGCAGCCGGACGGCTCCGCGCTCCACCTGCGCGACGTCGCGCGCATCGAGTTCGGCGGCAACGACTACAACTATCCGTCGTACGTGAACGGCAAGGTGGCGACCGGCATGGGCATCAAGCTCGCGCCGGGCTCGAACGCGGTGTCCACCGAGAAGCGCGTGCGCGCGACGATGGACGAGCTGTCCGCGTATTTCCCGCCGGGCGTGAAGTACCAGATCCCGTACGAGACGTCGTCGTTCGTGCGCGTGTCGATGAACAAGGTCGTCACGACGCTGATCGAGGCCGGCGTGCTGGTGTTCCTCGTGATGTTCCTGTTCATGCAGAACCTGCGCGCGACGCTGATTCCAACGCTCGTCGTGCCGGTCGCGCTCGCGGGCACGTTCGGCGTGATGTACGCGGCCGGCTTCTCGATCAACGTGCTGACGATGTTCGGGATGGTGCTCGCGATCGGCATCCTCGTCGACGATGCGATCGTCGTCGTCGAGAACGTCGAGCGGCTGATGGTCGAGGAGGGGCTCGCGCCCTACGACGCGACCGTCAAGGCGATGCAGCAGATCAGCGGCGCGATCATCGGGATCACCGTGGTGCTGACGTCGGTATTCGTGCCGATGGCGTTCTTCGGCGGCGCGGTGGGCAACATCTACCGGCAGTTCGCGCTGTCGCTCGCGGTGTCGATCGGCTTCTCGGCGTTTCTCGCGCTGTCGCTCACGCCCGCGCTGTGCGCGACGCTGCTCAAGCCGGTGTCCGGCGACCATCACGAGAAGCGCGGCTTCTTCGGCTGGTTCAACGGCTTCGTCGCGCGTTCGACGCAGCGTTATGCGACGCGCGTCGGCGCGATGCTGAAGAAGCCGCTGCGCTGGCTGGTCGTGTACGGCGCGCTGACCGCGGCCGCGGCATTGATGCTCACGCAACTGCCGAGCGCGTTCCTGCCCGACGAGGACCAGGGCAACTTCATGGTGATGGTGATCCGGCCGCAGGGCACGCCGCTCGCGGAAACGATGCAGAGCGTGCGCGAGGTCGAGTCGTATATTCGCCGCGACGAGCCGGCCGCGTATACGTTCGCGCTCGGCGGCTTCAACCTGTACGGCGAAGGGCCGAACGGCGGGATGATCTTCGTCACGCTGAAGAACTGGAAGGAACGCAAGGCCGAGCGCGATCACGTGCAGGCGATCGTCGCGCGCATCAACGAGCGCTTCGCGGGCACGGCGAACACCACGGTGTTCGCGATGAACTCGCCGGCGCTGCCCGATCTCGGCTCGACGAGCGGCTTCGACTTCCGGCTGCAGAACCGCAGCGGGCTCGACTACGCCGCGTTCAGCGCCGCGCGCGAGCAACTGCTCGCGGCGGGCGGCAAGGATCCGGCGCTCACCGACGTGATGTTCGCCGGCACGCAGGACGCGCCGCAGCTGAAGCTCGACATCGATCGCGCGAAGGCGTCGGCGCTCGGCGTGTCGATGGACGAGATCAACACGACGCTCGCGGTGATGTTCGGCTCCGACTATATCGGCGACTTCATGCACGGCACCCAGGTGCGCCGCGTGATCGTGCAGGCCGACGGGCTGCACCGGCTCGATCCGGCCGACGTGAAGAAGCTGCGCGTGCGCAACGCGGGCGGCGAGATGGTGCCGCTCGCGGCGTTCGCGACGCTGCACTGGACGCTCGGGCCGCCGCAGCTCACGCGCTACAACGGCTATCCGTCGTTCACGATCAACGGCTCGGCCGCGCCCGGGCACAGCAGCGGCGAAGCGATGGCCGCGATCGAGCGGCTCGCCGCGAAGCTGCCGGCCGGCATCGGCCACGCGTGGTCGGGGCAGTCGTTCGAGGAGCGGCTGTCGGGCGCGCAGGCGCCGATGCTGTTCGCGCTGTCGGTGCTCGTCGTGTTCCTCGCGCTCGCGGCGCTGTACGAGAGCTGGTCGATCCCGTTCGCGGTGATGCTGGTCGTCCCGCTCGGCGTGATCGGCGCGGTGCTCGGCGTCACGCTGCGCGCGATGCCGAACGACATCTATTTCAAGGTGGGGCTGATCGCGACGATCGGGTTGTCCGCGAAGAACGCGATCCTGATCGTCGAGGTCGCGAAAGACCTGGTCGCGCAGCGCATGTCGCTCGTCGACGCCGCGCTCGAGGCCGCACGCCTGCGGCTGCGGCCGATCGTGATGACGTCGCTCGCGTTCGGCGTCGGTGTGCTGCCGCTCGCGTTCGCGTCGGGCGCCGCATCCGGCGCGCAGATGGCGATCGGCACCGGCGTGCTCGGCGGCATGATCACGGCGACGGTGCTCGCGGTGTTCCTCGTCCCGCTGTTTTTCGTGATCGTCGGCCGCCTGTTCGACGTCGGCCCGCGCCGGCGCGGCGGATCGCAGCCGGCGACGATGGAGGGTTCGCAGTGATGTTTGCATTGAAAGCATGCGCCGCACCGAGGCTTCAGCTCGCGCTGGCCGCCGTGCTCGCGCTCGCGGGCTGCTCGCTCGCGCCGCGTTACGAGCGGCCGGCGGCGCCGGTGCCGGCCAGCTATGCGACGGTCGATGCCGACACGCAGCAGGGTGCCGCGCCGGCTGAGGCGGCCGACGCCGCGCTGCTCGACAACTGGCGCGCGTATTTCACCGATCCGGCGCTGCAGGCGTGGATCGATGCCGCGCTCGCGAACAATCGCGACCTGCGGATCGCGGCCGGCCGGCTCGACGAAGCACGTGCGATGTACGGCGTGCAGCGCGCGGACCTGATGCCGTCGGTCGACGCGAACCTCGGCTACGAACGCACGCGCCAGTATGACCCGGTCGTGCGCGAGAGCGCGGTGAGCGGGCTGTATCGCGCGGGCGTCGGCGTCAGCGCGTACGAGCTCGACCTGTTCGGCCGCGTGCGCAACCTGTCCGATGCGGCGCTCGCCGAGTATTTCGCGACGGCCGACGCGCAGCGCACGGTGCGCATCGGCGTGATTGCCGAAGTCGCGGGGGCGTACGTGTCGGAGCGATCGTTGCGCGAGCAACTGGCGCTGGCACAGCGCACGCTCGACGCGCGCGAGCGCATCGCCGCGCTCACGCGGCGCCGCTACGCGGCCGGCACGAGCGACGCGATCGAACTGCGTTCGGCCGAGATGCTGGTCGCGTCCGCGCGGGCATCGCAGGCCGCGCTGCAGCGCGAGCATGCGCAATCGGTGCGCGCGCTGCAATTGCTCGCCGGCGATTTCGCGCGCAACGTGCCCGCCGACGGCACCGCGCTCGACACGCTCGCGATCGCGCCGGTGGCGCCCGGCGCGCCGAGCGCGCTGCTCGAACGGCGGCCGGACATCCGGCAGGCCGAGTCGCGGCTCAAGGCCGCGAACGCGCAGATCGGCGCCGCGCGCGCGGCATTCTTCCCGCGCGTCGCGCTGACCACCGACTACGGCTCGGTCAGCGATGCGTTCTCGAGCCTGTTCGCGGGCGGCACGAGCGTATGGACGTTCGCGCCGCGCATCACGCTGCCGATTTTCGCGGGCGGTCGCAATCGCGCGAATCTCGACGTCGCGAATGCGCGCAAGCACATCGCGGTCGCCGAGTACGAGAAGACCGTGCAGACCGCGTTCCGCGAAGTGGCCGACGCATTCGCCGCGCGCGACTGGATCGATCGCCAGCTCGCCGCGCAGCAGGACGTCTACGCGGCCGACGGCGCGCGCCTGAAACTCGCCGAGCGCCGCTATGCGGGCGGCGTCGCGACGTATCTCGAACTGCTCGACGCGCAGCGCAGCACGTACGAGTCCGGGCATGAGCTGATCCGGCTCAAGGCGCTGCGGCTCGCGAATGCGATTGCGCTGTATCGCGCGCTGGGCGGTGGCTGGGCGCCGGCCACGGCAGGCGAAGCTGCCGCGTGATGGCTTGACCGGGGCCGGCCAGGTGGCGGCGGTGCATTGCGATGCGTTGCCGCTGTCCCGGTCGGTGTTACTACTGTCGGGTCGCCGACCGCGATCGACGATGCGTGCATGCGCGCGTCGTCGACTCCGTTTTTCCTCCACGCAGTCGGGTTGAAGGGCCGCCTTCCACTCGACTCGCATCCCGGCGACCGATCGTGTCGCCGCCGGCCTCCGATCGCGCCGGACTTCCTCCTGATTCGACTCCATCCAGTGCCGCGCATGTCGTCCTGGCGCACGGCTTTATGCGTCGCTTTAATCCCGGGTTGACGATTCGATTAATTCGCGCATTGGGAACAATAAGGGGCGACAAAGTGTCGCGGTAAAACGTTTGTGCGAATTTCGCAATCGTTTGCGCGAAAGTTTCGCAGCGTTGAATATCGCTGGTTAATTTCCTGTCAGTTGAAAATCGTCGAATGTTTTCGTTGCGGTCGAACAACGATGGCGGGATCGGACAGAGTTTTGTCATTTCGTATCCGGTATCTGGAAAGTCCTTGTCCAGCAAGGAGGAGCGGGGAGATTTCAATCCGGAAAAGGAATTGTCTTTAATTTTCAGTCGGTTCCGGAAAATAAAAAAGGACTGCGGACGAAAATGTTGGGATTGAGAATCGGCGGGAAGTAGTCGGTTTAAAAATGCGTAAAACGAAGATTGTCATTGAGATTTGACAATGATTTACAGAATTCTTTCACCTGTATCTCGATAATGCCGCCTCGTGACGGACGGGAGCCAACCACATGCTGCCTTTTGTATCCGCCACGTCGTCTGTTCCCTTTGCAATTCTCACGGAAAACGTCATGAAAAAATCCCTCCTGAGCGCGGTCGCACTCGCAGCCCTGTCCAGCTCGGCCTTCGCAGCGGGCACCGGCACGATCAACTTCACGGGCGAGATCGTCGCGGGCGCATGCGGCATCGATTCGAACTCCGTCAACCAGACCGTGCAGCTCGGCAAGGTGCCGACCAACAAGTTCAAGCAAGCCGGCGACAAGTCGGACGCGGTGTCGTTCGACATCAAGCTGACGGACTGCGACACCAGCATCGCGCAGAACGCGTACTTCACGTTCACGGGCACGTCGAGCGCGGGCCAGCCGAAGCTGCTCGCGACGATCGGTTCGGCAACCAATGTGGGCATCCGCCTGCAGGCCGCGTCGGGTGAATACCTCGACAACGGCGCCGAACAGAAGGCGCCGACCCTGCTGCAAAACGGCACGAACGTCGCACGCTTCGCGGCGATGTACGAAGCCACGGCCGCCGGCGTGACGCCGGGTACGGCCGACGGCGTCGCGAACTTCACGGTCCGCTACCAGTAAGCGGCCGTGCCGGAGAAGGGGTGTGCACACCCTTTCTCCGTCTTCCTTGCCTTCACGTCTCTACTTCCTCGGATTTCCGGTAGCGCCGCGTGCGAATCAGACATTCCTTCCTTTGCGTCTCCGTGCTGGTCGTCGGCAGCCCGAGCCATGCGACGGAATTCAATTCGTCGTTCCTCGACATCGACGGCACGAGCAATGTCGACCTGTCGCAGTTCTCGCAGCCCGACTTCACGCTGCCGGGCGAGTACATGCTCGACGTGCAGGTCAACGACCTGTTCTACGGGCTGCAGGCGATCCAGTTCATCGCGCTTGACGCATCCGGCGCGGGCAAGCCGTGCCTGCCGCCGGAACTCGTCGCGCGGTTCGGGCTGAAGCCGTCGCTCGCGAAGGACCTGCCGCGCTTGCAGGGCGGACGTTGCGTCGATCTCGGCGCGATCGAGGGCGCGACCGTGCGTTACCTGAAGAGCGACGGACGGCTGAAGATCACGATTCCGCAGGCCGCGCTCGAATTCACCGATTCGACCTACCTGCCGCCGTCGAGCTGGTCCGACGGGATTCCGGGCGTGATGCTCGACTATCGCGTGATCGCGAACACGAACCGCAACTTCGGTTCGGACGGCGGACAGACGAATTCGATCCAGGCCTACGGAACGATCGGCGCGAACTGGGATGCATGGCGCTTTCGCGGCGACTACCAGGCGCAGTCGAACGTGGGCAACACGGCCTACGCGGACCGCACGTTCCGCTTCAGCCGGCTTTATGCGTTTCGCGCGCTGCCGTCGATCCAGTCGACGGTGACGTTCGGCGACGACTACCTGAGCTCGGACATTTTTGACACGTTCGCGCTGACGGGGGCGTCGATCCGCAGCGACGATCGCATGCTGCCGCCTTCGCTGCGCGGCTATGCGCCGCTGATCTCGGGCGTCGCGCGCACCAACGCGACCGTGACCGTGTCGCAGGCGGGCCGCGTGCTGTACGTGACGCGCGTGTCGCCGGGTGCGTTCGCGCTGCAGAACATCAACACGAGCGTGCAGGGCACGCTCGACGTCACGGTCGACGAGGAAGACGGCAGCGTGCAGCGCTTCCAGGTGACGACGGCCGCCGTGCCGTTCCTCGCCCGTACCGGACAGCTGCGCTACAAGGCCGCCGTCGGCAAGCCGCGGCAATTCGGCGGCGCCGGCATCACGCCGTTCTTCGGGTTCGGCGAGGCCGCGTATGGGTTGCCGTTCGACATCACGTTGTACGGCGGCTTCATCGCAGCCTCCGGCTATACGTCGATCGCACTGGGCGTCGGCCGCGATTTCGGCACGTTCGGCGCGGTATCGGCCGATGTCACGCATGCGCGTGCGCACCTGTGGTGGAACGGCGCGACGCGCAACGGCAACTCGTATCGCATCAATTATTCGAAGCACTTCGACGGCCTCGACGCGGACGTGCGCTTCTTCGGCTATCGCTTCTCCGAACGCGAGTACACCAACTTCGCGCAGTTCTCGGGCGACCCGACCGCATACGGTCTCGCCAACAGCAAGCAACGCTACTCGGCGACGATGTCGAAGCGCTTCGGCGACACGTCGACCTATTTCTCGTACGACCAGACGACCTACTGGGCCCGCGCGTCGGAGCAGCGCGTCGGCCTCACGCTCACGCGCGCGTTCTCGATCGGCGTATTGCGCAACCTGAACGTCAGCGTGTCGGCGTTCCGCACGCAAAGCGCGGGCGCGAGCGGCAACCAGTTCTCGGTGACCGCGACGCTGCCGCTCGGCGGCCGCCACACGGTCACGTCGAACCTGACGACGGGCAGCGGCAGCACGAGCGCGAACGCGGGCTACATCTACGACGATCCGGCCGGCCGCACGTACCAGATCAACGCGGGCGCGACCGACGGCCGCGCGTCGGCGAACGCGAGCTTCCGCCAGCGCACGTCGACTTACCAGCTGAGCGCGCAGGCGTCGACGCTCGCCAACGCGTATGCGGCCGCGTCGCTCGAAGTCGACGGCTCGCTCGTCGCGACGCAGTACGGCGTGTCCGCGCATGCGAATGGCAACGCGGGCGATACGCGCTTGCTGGTATCGACCGACGGCGTGCCCGACGTGCCGCTGTCCGGCACGCTCACGCATACCGACTCGCGCGGCTATGCGGTGCTCGACGGGATCTCGCCGTACAACGTGTACGACGCGACCGTCAACGTCGAGAAGCTGCCGCTCGAGGTACAGGTGTCGAACCCGATCCAGCGCATGGTGCTGACCGACGGCGCGATCGGTTTCGTGAAGTTCTCCGCCGCGCGCGGCAGCAACCTGTACCTGACGCTGACCGATGCGGCCGGCAAGCCGCTGCCGTTCGGCGCATCCGTGCAGGACGCGGCGAACGGCAAGGAGCTCGGCATCGTTGGCGAAGCCGGCGCCGCGTTCCTGACCCAGGTGCAGCCGAAATCCGCGCTGGTGGTGCGTGCAGGCGAACGCACGCTCTGCGCGGTGAACGCACTGCCGAACCAGCTTCAACTCGAAGGCACGCCGATTCCGGTGACGTGCCAGCCGCCCGGCGAGCCGCATGCAGCGGCCGCACGGGTCGACCGATGATTTCACGGATCCCGCATGAACCCTGTTTTCTCTCTTTCCTTCCCGCGCCGCGCATCGTGCGTGCTGGCCGTGGCCAGCACGCTGCTCGCAAGCGCCGCGCACGCGGCGATCGTGCCGGACCGCACACGCGTGATCTTCAACGAAGGCGAACCGGCCGCGATCGTCACGATCACCAACAAGAGCACGACGTATCCGTATCTCGTGCAGTCGTGGCTCGAGGACACGCGCGGCAACAAGATCACGTCGCCGCTGATGGTCGTGCCGCCGCTGCAGCGCGTCGAGGCGAACGAGCGCAACGTGCTGCGCATCGCGAAGCTGCCGGGGGCCGCGCTGCCGGCCGATCGCGAATCGGTGTTCTATCTGAACATCCGCGAAGTGCCGCCGAAGACCGATACGCCGAACACGCTGCAGATCGCGCTGCATACGCAGATGAAGCTGTTCTATCGGCCGAAGGGCGTGCAGCCGGCGCGTGACGAGGACTGGACGCTGCCGATGACGCTGCGCGTCGACGCGGCCGCGCACCGGCTCGTGTTCGACAATCCGACGCCGTACCACGTGACGGTGGTCGACGTGACGGCGGGCGCGCAGAAGACGCCGGTGCCGATCGAGCCCGTGATGGTGGACCCGATGAGCACGGCCGACGTGCCGTTCAAGGCCGCGACGCCGTCGACGCTGTTCATCACGCATATCGACGATTACGGCGGCCAGGTGGCGGTCGAATATGCGTGTGATGCGGGGGCTTGCAAGAGCGTGAAGCGATGAGCGGCGCAATGCATGAACGGCCCATGCCGGCGCAATGGTTGCGCTGGATCGTGCTCGCATTGCTGGTCGTGGCGGCGCAGCCCGCGTGGGCGTTGCGGTGCCTGACCAACAGCGGCGCGACCTCGCTGACCGAGCCGATCGGCGGCGTGGCGTCGTATCCGACCGATGCGCCGGACGGTTACGTGATCTGGGTCTCTCCGGTGCGCACGACGTCGGGGTATTGCTACAAGGACCTCGGTGACGCCGGCAGCCTGAAAGTCGTCGACAACATCTATTTCTACGCGAACCCGAATCGCACGGACCCGGCCGCATGGGGGCTCGAGATCGGCATCCGCTACCGGGGCATCGACTATTTCGACAAGACGAGCAATCGCGGCGGCGGCGTGTTTACCGGCTATTCGGTGCCGCCGTGCAGCAGATACGATTTCGATCGCGGGCGTTGTCAGCAGACCCGAATCAGCATCGACTATCAGGTCGTCGTGCGCAAGAAGGGCAACTGGGTCCAGCCGCCGAGCGATATCTACACGGTCTTCCAGTTCGACGGCGAGTTCGGGCTGAATGCGTACAACCCGAGCTTCCAGTACCGGTTGAGCGGCCTGCGCAACCTCAAGCCGACGCCGTGTTTCGTCGACGTGCTCGTCACGCCCGAACCGGGCGTTGTCAACTTCGGACAGGTGCAGGCGGCGGGTAACGGCTTCATGCCGGCGGTGCCGCGCAAGCGGTTCTCGTTGTCATTGACCAAGAAATGCAACGTCGCGGTGCGGGTCGACGGGTATTTCGAAACGAGCTTTCCGGTTCAGAACGGGTTGCTGGTGCCGGCGAAGGACAGCAATTTCGGTATTGGCATCGAGGACAGCCAGGGCAAGGCCATTCCGTTCAATCAGCAGTTCACGCTGGCGCAGTTCGCGTCCAACGTGATGAATCAAAGCGTGTTGATGGACGCGGTGCTGAAATCGTTCGGTCCGCCGAAGATCGGGCGATTCGATGCGACCGCAACGATCCGGTTGTTCATCTACTGACGTAACGTGCCACCTGCACGCGATGAAAAAAGCGCCGGCGTGCCGGCGCTTCTTGCTCAACCGCGCGGTGCGATGCTCAACGCACCCAGCGGCACACCTTGTGATGGTGATGCTCGAAGTGGCACACGCGGTGCGGATGCGCTTCGGCGATGGCCGGCACGAGCACGGCGGCGGCAACGGCCGCGGCGGTCAGGGTTTTCAGTAGCGTCTTCATGTCGAGGTCCTGTCGTTCGGTGTCGGGGCACGGGAGGGGAAGGCATTACCACTGCGGGCGCTGGTCGTCGCGGCGCTCGTCCCTGCGATCGTCACGGCGCTCGTCGCGACGGTCGTCCCGGCGATCGTCATAACCGCGCGGATGCCGCGCTTCCCAGTCGTGGCGCTCCCAGTAGCGTTGTCCGTCCCAGTAGCGATCGCCATGCCAGCCGATCGTCACTTCAGCCGGGCCAGGGTAGGCGACGCAACCGGTCAGCATCACGCTCGACAGCGCGCCAACCATGACAGCGGATAACACGATGGATTTCATGTCGTTCTCCCTTGGAAACGGCAATTCGATCGTACGAGCCCCCAAAATTTCGCGTGGTAATAAGTTGCTACGGCACATGACAGCCGTAGGCTTTTAGTCAAACCGATGAAAGCTTGTGCCATCGCCATCCACGCGATGTGCGTCGCGCGATCGCGCCGTGCGCGCGGCACGGTGGCGTGCACGGCATGGATGCGGGGCCGCTTCCGGCATCGGGCCTCTTCCTTTCACGCGGAAAGCTAGCTGAATGCAGCGGCATCCGTGACTCCCGGTCCGTCCGCCAAAACGCCGATCCCATCGATTGATCAGACAAATCCGGATAACCGAAAGGGGTATTTGTTAATCGGATTGAGAATGATTTGCGTTTACGCTAAATTGCCTTATCTCGGAATTCGACGGAGCAGATCGATGGCAATGGCGGAAGTGTTCGAACGCCCGGCAGCGGCAACGGCGAACCCGTTCCTCGGCGGTTATCCGGACCTGCCGTCGCGCCCCGCGCCGCGTGCGCGTCGTGCCGCGGAGCCGCATGCGCACGGCGCGCTGCTCGACGTGCTGATTGCCCATCGCGCGATGCTCGTCAACGTTGCGCGCGGCTTCGTCGGCTGCGCGAGCCGCGCCGAGGACGTCGTCCACGACGTATTCGTGAAGCTCGTC
This sequence comes from Burkholderia sp. B21-005, assembly GCF_020843965.1. NCBI lineage: Bacteria > Pseudomonadati > Pseudomonadota > Betaproteobacteria > Burkholderiales > Burkholderiaceae > Burkholderia > Burkholderia sp. B21-005. Next base: position 1,719,936 of record NZ_CP086301.1, read on the forward strand.
GAATTCCCGAACCAGGACGCGGTGCGCCAGCCGGTCGCGTACGTGACGCGGATGGTGCGCAACGCATCGATCGACGCGTGCCGCCGGCAAAGCCTCGAGAACGTCTATCACACGGAAGAGGACGACGGCTTCGACGTGCCGTCGCCGGAACCGACGCCCGAGGCCGCGCTGATGACGCGCGACACGCTGCGCCGCGTGTGGGCCGCGCTCGACGACCTGCCGGCGCGCAGCCGCGCGGCGTTCGAGATGGTGCGGCTGCGCGAGGAGACGCTGCAGACCGCGGCGCGCGCGTTGAACGTGTCGCAGACGCTGGTGCATTTCATGGTGCGCGACGCGGAGCGGCACTGCGCGGAGTGTCTCGACGCGTGCCATCGCGGCGTCGCGTGTCCGGTGTTTCTCGGCGGTCGCGCGCGGCGCCGGTAAAAAATCGCGCCGGCCAATCGTCTTCAAGACAGGAGCGGCCGATTCGACAGTTCGCCGCTTCGCTTCCTTCAACCGTCTCCCGCTTTTTTCCGATCATGACGCAAGCCACGACGCCTTCCGCCGACACCGACGACCTGGTCTACACGGTCGTCATCAACGACGAAGAACAGTATTCGATCTGGCCGACGTTCCGGCCCGTGCCGGCCGGCTGGCGCGAGGTCGGCGTGCGCGGCCCGAAGGCCGACTGCCTCGCGCACATCGAGACGGTCTGGACCGACATGCGCCCCGCGAGCCTGCGCCGCGCGATGGACGGCGAGCGCGCGACGCGCGCGTCGTGACCCGTTGCGCCGCGCTGGCGGCGCGCCACCTGAAGAGGACGTTGCATGACCCTGCTTTCGTTGCCGACGCTCGACGACCTGCGTATCGAGCCGGGGCTGCCCACCGTCGTGTCGCCGCGCAGCGCCGACGGCATGTCGATCGACGAAGTCGCGCCGCTGGCGCGTGCCATCGCGGCCGACACGCTCGAACGGGCGGGCGGTGTGCTGTTCACGGGCTTTCACGTGCCGTCGATCGATGCGTTCCAGCAGTTCGCGGCATCGTTCGGCGATCCGCTGATCGGCTATGAATACGCGTCGACGCCGCGCAGCCAGGTCGAAGGCGCCGTCTACACGTCGACCGAATACCCGCCGCACCGCGCGATTCCGCTGCACAACGAGCAGTCGTACACACGCGAGTGGCCGCTGCGGATCTGGTTCCATTGCGCGCTCGCGGCGCCGAAGGGCGGGGCGACGCCGATCGCGGACAGCCGCGCGGTCTATCGCGCGCTCGATCCGGCGCTCGTCGCGCGCTTCGAGCAGCGCGAGCTGCTGTACGTGCGCAATTTCGGCCAGGGGCTCGACCTGCCGTGGCAGCAGTCGTTCGGCACCGACGAGCCGGCAGAGGTCGAGCGGATGTGCGCGGCGCGCGGGATCGAATGCACCTGGCGCACCGACGACGACGGCGAACTGCTGCTGCGCACACGCGAACGCTGCCAGGCCGTCGCGCGCCATCCGCGCACCGGCGACCGGGTGTGGTTCAACCAGGCAAACCTGTTTCACCTGTCCGCGCTCGACGACGACATGCAGGAAGCGCTCGTCGATGCGGTCGGGCTCGAGAACGTGCCGCGCAACGTGTACTACGGCGACGGCGCGCCGCTCGAGGCCGACGCGCTCGCGGAAATCCGCGGGGTGCTCGAGCGCCAGCGCATCGTGTTCCCGTGGCGCACGGGCGACGTGCTGATGCTCGACAACATGCTGACCGCGCATGCGCGCGATCCGTTCGAAGGGCCGCGCAAGGTGGTCGTGGCGATGGCGCAGAGCTACACGGTCCCGCGCGCGACCGAACGGAGGACCGATGACGCGTAGTACCGCCGCGCTTGCCGCGCGCGGATTGACGGTGGGTTATCGCGACCATGTCGTGATCGACGGGCTGGACCTGTCGATCGCGGCCGGCCGCGTAACGGCGCTGTGCGGCCCGAACGGCTGCGGCAAGAGCACGCTGCTGCGTACGCTCGCGGGCCTGCAGCCCGCGCGTGCGGGCCACGTCGACGTGAATGGCAGGCCGCTCGCGTCGTTTCGCCGTCGCGCGCTCGCGCGCGAGCTCACGATGCTCGCGCAGTTCAACCAGATCCCGTCGGGGCTGACCGTGCGCGAGCTCGTCGCGTACGGACGCTACGCGTATGGCGGCTTCCTGCGCGGGCTGTCGCGTGCCGACCATGCGGCGATCGACGAGGCGCTCGACACAAGCGGCCTCGCCGGCGATGCCGAGCGTGACGTCGGCGCGCTGTCGGGCGGCGAGCGCCAGCGTGCGTGGATCGCGATGGCGCTCGCGCAGCAGGCGCCGATCGTGCTGCTCGACGAGCCGACGACCTATCTCGACATCCATCACCAGCTCGACATCCTCGACGCGCTGCGCGCGCTGAACCGCGCGCGCGGGCTGACGATCGTGTGGGTCCTGCACGACCTGAACCAGGCGGCCGCGTACAGCGACGAGATCGTGCTGATGCGGGCCGGCCGCCTCGTCGCGCAGGGGTCGCCCGACGCGATGCTGGAGCCGGCGCAGTTGCGCGCCGCGTTCGGCGTCGACATGCTGAAGCTCGCGCATCCCCAGACGGGCGCGCCGATGTGCGTGCCGGCCTACGGGCCGCCGGCGTCCGGCACGCCGCACGCGTTCGAGCACGCGGTCGACCGGGATATCGCCGTATGACGACGGTCGCGGTGCGCAAGCGGCTCGCGGCGAGCGGGCAGCGCACGGTATCCGGCCGCCGCGCCGGTGCGATCGCGCTCGGCCTCGTCGTGCTGATCGCCGTGCTGGCGGTGCTGCGCGTCGCGCCGGACCTGCGCGTGTGGTGGGGCGCCGTGCCGGGCAGCGACGCCGCCGCGCTCGCGGGCGTGTTCCTGTTCGATCTCAACCTGCCGCGCGTCGCGGCCGCGCTCGTCGCGGGCGGCTGTCTCGGCATTGCGGGCGCGCTGTTCCAGTCGCTCACGCGCAACCCGCTCGCGTCGCCCGACCTGCTCGGCGTGACGGGCGGCGCGCAGCTCGGCCTGCTCGCGGCGATGCTGGTGCCGGCGCTCGCCGGGGTCGCATCGGTGCCGCTGCTGTTCGTCTGCGGACTGATCGCCGCCGCATGCGCGATCGTCGCGGCCGGAGGCTGGCGCGCGACGCCGCTGAGGCTCGTGCTCGCGGGCAGCGTCTGCATGCTGCTGTTCGCGGCGCTGTCGACGCTCGTGCTCGCGTTCTTCGAGCAGAACATCGCAGGCGCCGCGCTGTGGACCAACGGTAGTCTCTATCAACCAGGCGCGACCGGGCTCGCGCTCGCCGCGCGCTGGCTCGTCGTGCCGCTGGTCGCGCTGCCGTTCGTGATCCGGCCGCTGAATCCGCTCGCGCTCGGCGACGAGGCGGCGGCCGCGGCCGGCGTGCGTGTCGATGCGACGCGGCTCGCCGCGACGATCGTCGCGGTCGCGTTCACGAGCGTCGCGGTCAGTATCGCGGGCCCGCTGTCGTACGTCGGGCTCGTCGCGCCGAACCTGCTGCGCCAGGTGCGCGGGGCCCGCGCGGCGCGGCTCGGCGTACTGGTGCCGCTGTCGGCGCTCGCGGGCGGTGCGCTCGTGCTGGTCACCGACAGCGCGGTGCTCGCGTCGGGCCTCGACGCGACGCTGTCGACGGGTGTCGCGATCGCGCTCGTCGGCACGCCGCTGATGCTCGCGATGATCCGGCGCGGCGCCGCGTGGTCGGGTGTGCTGCATGCGCAAGCCGAACGCGCGGCCGGCAGCGGCTCGACGCGCTTGGTCGGCTGGCTCGAAGGGCTCGGCTGGCCGCTGCGCACCGTGCTGTTCGTCGCGGCTGGCGTGCTCGCGGTGTTCGTCGGCGTGTCGGCCGGCCCCGAATGGCTGTCGCCCGCGCGCTGGTCCGCCGCGCTGTCGGGCCACGATGCGCTCGCGCGGATGCTGATCGACCTGCGCATGCCGCGGCTGCTGTGCGCGCTCCTCGCGGGCGCACTGCTCGCCGTGAGCGGCGTCGCGATGCAGAGCGTCGTGCGCAACCCGCTCGCCGGCCCCGAAGTGCTCGGCGTCACGCAGGGCGCGGGGCTCGTCACGTTGTTCGCGTTGTCGACGTGGCCGCTGATGGGCCACGTGACGCTCGCAGTAGCCGCATTGACCGGCGGTGCGCTGTCGCTCGCGATCACGCTCGTGCTGAATCATCGGCATCGTTACGCACCGCTCGCGGTCGCGCTGACCGGCATCGCGATCGGCGCGCTGTGGACCACGCTCGCGCAATGGCTGATCACGCAGGAAAGCGTGCAGCCCGCGCGCTTCGTCGTCTGGCTCGTCGGCGGCACCTACGGCCGCAGCTGGGGTGAGGTGTCGATGCTGCTGCCGTGGTGCGTGCTCGCGGTCCCCGTATTCGCATGGCTCGCGCGGCCGCTCGACATGCTCGCGCTCGGCGACGACCAGGCGGCCGCGCTCGGCCTGCCGGTCGCCGCGTTGCGGCCGCTCGCGCTGACGATCGCGACGCTGGCGGCTTGCGCGGCCGTCGCGGCCGTTGGGCCGGTCGGCTTCATCGGGCTGATGGCGCCGCACGTCGCGTCGATGCTCGGCGCACGCCGGCATCGCACACGGCTGTGGCTCGCGGCCGCCTGCGGCGCGCTGATCCTCGGCATGGCCGATCTGGCGGCCCGCACGGTCGTCGCGCCGCGCGAAGTGCCGGCCGGCGTGCTGACCGCGCTGATCGGCGCGCCGTACCTGCTCGGGCTGCTGATCGTCGAGGGGCGCCACGCCCGGCGCACGGGGCGATGACACCGGCGCTCGACGGCGCATGCGCCACGCGCTTCTCCGCGTTCGCGCCGGAACCGTTCGCCGAGCATCTCGACGTCGTGTGGCTCGGGATGCCCGACGACACGCACGCGCCGGGCCGGATCGTCGTGCCCGTGAGCGCGCTGCCCGAGCATCGAGACGCGGTGCTCGACGCGATGGTCCGCCACTACGGCGGCGATCCGGCGCAGCATGCGCGCGCGCTGATGTCGCAATGGAGCAAGTACTACTTCGGCCGCGCGGCGCCCGCCGGCGTGGTTGCCGCGCTGACGCTCGGCCGGCCGCTCGACATGGCGCCGGAACGCACGTTTGTCGCGCTCGACGACGGGATGCCGGCCGCGCTGTATTTCGCGCCGGACGCGCTCGGCGCGCCGTGCAGCGATCCCGCTCCGCGCTATGCGGGGCTCGTCGCGCATCTCGGCGCGGTGATCGACCTGCTCGCGGCAATGGGCCGCGTCACGCCGCGCGTGCTGTGGAGCAACGCGGGCAACCTGCTCGACTATCTGCTCGACACGTACCGGTCGCTGCCGTGCGCGGCGGATCCCGTTCGGGATGCGGACTGGCTGTTCGGCGCGTCCTGCGTGCGCGGCGAGTCGAATCCGCTGCGCCTGCCGGTGCGCGATGCCGTGCCGCGCTCGCCGCTGCTGCCGACACCGTTTCGCGCACGCCGCGTGTGCTGCCTGCGCTATGAAATTCCTGGAGAAACGCAACTGTGTGGAAGCTGCCCCCTGCTATTGACGATGGACGACGCGGCGCTGACCGGGCAGGACGCGATCCGGTGACGCGTGCCGGCCGCCGCCATGCGCTCGGCGCACTGGCCGCGCTCGGCGCCGCGTGCTGCGGCGCGCTGGTTGCACCGGCCGTCGCGCTCGCTGACGACGCGCACGGCGGGCCGGGCAGCACGGCCTCGCCACCGGGCCACTCGCTTGCCGGCAACCCCGTCGTATCGCAGGCGAGCGCGACGATGCCCGTGCGGCCGCAACGGGTGGTCGCGCTCGACTTCATGTTCGCGGAAAGCGTGATCGCGCTCGACCTCGTGCCGGTCGGCATGGCCGATACGGCGTTCTATCCGGGCTGGCTCGGCTACGGGAGCGACCGGCTCGCGCACGTGACCGACATCGGCTCGCGCCAGGAGCCGGGGCTCGAGGCGATCGCCGCGGTGAAGCCCGATCTCATCATCGGCGTCGGCTTCCGGCATGCGCCGATCTTCGCCGCGCTCGACCGGATCGCGCCGACGATCCTGTTCCAGTTCAGCCCGAACGTGTCGGAAGACGGCGTGCCCGTCACGCAGCTCGACTGGATGCGGGAGATCTTCCGGACGATCGGTGCCGTCACCGGGCGCGACGCGCGCGCGAAAGCGGTCGACGCGCAACTCGACGCGGGAATCGCCCGCAATGCGGCGCGGCTCAGCGCGGCCGGGCGCAGCGGTGAACGCATCGCACTGCTGCAGGATCTCGGTCTGCCCGACCGCTACTGGGCCTATACGGGCAACAGCACGTCGGCCGGGCTGGCGCGCGCGCTCGGGCTCGATCCGTGGCCGCGGAAGCCGACGCGGGAAGGCACGCTCTACGTGACGTCCGCCGATTTGCTCCGGCAACGCGATCTCGCCGTGCTGTTCGTCACCGCAACGGGGATGGATGTGCCGCTGTCTTCGAAACTCGATTCGCCGGTGTGGCGTTTCGTGCCCGCGCTGCGCGACCATCGGATCGCGCTCATCGAGCGCAATATCTGGGGGTTCGGCGGACCGATGTCGGCGCTCAAGCTGGCTGACGTGATGACCGATACGATGCTGAAGCTGCCGGCCGTCGTGCGTTGAACGGCAGCAGCGCATCGTGAGCGGGCGGGGTGGTGTGGTCGGGAAACCGCGTTGCCGTCCGCATGCCGCCCGAACGGGCTGCAACATCCCGTGGCGTCACGCGTATGCAGGCACGCCGGACAACATTTCCTTCTGAATTTTCCGAATCTTCCCGATCCTTCCAACCGGACGCCGCCTGCGCGCCGCAATCGCTGCGCGCAGGCGGGCGGTGTTCACCACATGCTTACGCACTCAGCGCATCGGCACCTGCTTGTGCGCGTGAACGCGCGGGCGTCGTGTCGCTGACGATCTGACCGTTGTCGAGCTTCAGCAGTCGATCGGCGAGATCGAAATAGCGGTCGTCGTGCGTGATCACGATCACGGCCTTGCCGCGTGCGCGCAGCTCGGGCAACAGCTGCTCGTAGAACACCGCCTTGAACGACGGATCCTGGTCGGCCGCCCATTCGTCGAACAGGTAGAACGGGCGGTCTTCCAGATACGCGACGACGAGCGCGAGCCGCTTGCGCTGCCCGGTCGACAGCGCACGGTTCGAGAACGCGCCGTCGACAACCTTCACCTTGTGATCGAGCGCGAGCTTCGCGACCAGCGCGTTCGCGCGCGCATCGGCCTGCGTGCGCGCCGGGTCGTCCGGATCGACGATGCCGAGCAGCGCATCGAACAGGTGGAAGTCGTTGAACACCGCGCTGAAGCGCTGCCGGTACGCGGCGCGCTCGCGCCAGCCGATCGTGCGGCCGTCGACCTCGATCGTGCCTTCCTCCGGCTCGTAGAGTCCGGTCAGCACCTTGGCGAGCGTCGTCTTGCCGCTGCCGTTGCCGCCGACGATGAACACGAGCTCGCCCGGCCGAATCGTCAGGTTGATCGGCCCGATGCGGAACATCCGCTCGTCGCGCTCGTGGAAGTACGCATGCGTGACGCCGCGCAGCGTGACGGCGCCGGCCGGCGGCACATCGGGCGCGTCGCTGGCGGGCGGCACCGTGCGCAGCGCGCCGAACTCGGCCATCACGCCTTCGATGCGCCCGAGCGACACGCGCGCCGCGTTGACGGTCGGCAGGTTGTTCAGCAGCCCGTCGAGCGGCACCAGCATGAACAGGAACACGACGACGTAGCCGGCCGCCGTACCGGCATCGGCATGCACGCCCAGCTGCGGCCAGAACGCGGCCGCGCCGAGGAACACGTAGAACAGGAAGATGATCCAGCCCACGCCGACCGCATACGCGCTGAACGCGCGGCGGCGGTGATCGCGCACCTCGCCGATCGCGGCGCCGAGCTGGCCGTCGACGAACTGGCGTGCGCGCGCGTCGTGCAGCTTCAGCTCCTTCGCGCCGGAGAACAGCGAGCCGAGATAGCCGAACAGGCGGTCCTGCGCCTGGCCGGCCGCTTCGAGCGACGCGATCGCGCGGCGATCGCCGGTGTGATAGCCGAGCGAGCCCGCGACGATCGCGGTCAGCGCGAGCAGGCACACGGGCCACGACAGCCACGCGAGATAGCCGAGGCAGCCGAACACGATCGAGCCGTGCATCACCAGGTTCGGCAGCGCGAAGAACAGCATCGACACGTTGGTCGCGTCGTCGGTCAGCACCGACTGCACGGGCGCCGCGCCGATCCGCTCGATGTCGCGCAGCTCGGCCGCGCCGACGCGCCGCGCGAGATGCACGCGCAGCCGCGCCATCGTGTCCTGCGACAGCCGGGCGAACAGCGTGCCCGACACGATGCGCGTGACGAGCGCGATCACCGCGCACAGCGCGAAGCGCCACGCGAGCGACGCCTCGGCCGCGCCGGGCTGCGCGAGCGCGCGGTTCAGCGTCGCGACGAGCAGCACGCTCGCGACGCCGTTGAGCACGCAGGCGACGAGCGCCAGCGTGAGCGACGCGCGGCTTTCGCGCAGCAGCGCGAGGATCAGGCGGGCCGCGGGGCGGCCGGGGGAGGCGTCGAGGGACGGCGGGGAAGAAGGCTCGTGGGCGGCTGTCATCGGCAACGTCGGTAAATGAAGGGCAAGCAAACCAGGCGGAAACGGCAAGACTGACGCGAAAGCAGCGTGCGGGCCGGGCCCGGTTGCGGCTTTCCTTCCTGATAGACGAACGGGCCGCGCAAATATTTAGCCGAGTCGTCAAAAAAAGCATCAGTTCGGACTTTGCACGCAAAACGGTAAAAAACCGGCCGCGCCGTTCGTCACACCAGTGAAGCCGCCCCTTGCGGCCCCGAGACTTGGCCGAAGCGGCCGGACCGAAGGACTTCACGCACATGACGAGTTTCCCGACTGCGTTGCACCACCGAATTCGCGACCTGGCGCGCCGTGCGCCCGACGCGCCCGCGCTCGCCGCGCCTTTCCAGAACGACCTGCGCCTGTCGCGCGGCGCGCTCGACGCGCGTGCGTCGCACCTGGCCCGTCAACTGCGCGCGGCCGGGGTCGGCGCGGAAGTGCGGGTGGGCGTCTGCGTCGAACGCTCGTGCGAGCTGTTCGTCGCGCTGCTGGCCGTGCTGAAGGCGGGCGGCGTGTTCGTGCCGCTCGATCCGCGTCATCCGGCCGCGCGCCTCGACTGGATCGTCCGCGATGCGCAGCTGCGTCACGGGATCGTCGATGCGGCGGGCCGCGCGGCGCTCGGCGCACCGTTCGAACACGCGTTCGACGCGATGTCGGCCGCCGGTGACGGCGCGGATGCCGCCGCGTTCGCCGACGACGAAGACGTGCCGGTGCATCCGCGCGCGGCCGCCTACATGATCTATACGTCGGGCTCGACCGGCACGCCGAAGGCGGTGGTCGTCGAGCACGGGCCGCTCGCCGCGCATTGCGACGCGCTCGCGGCCGCGCTGCCGATCGAAGGCGGCGACCGCCTGCTGCATTTCGCGTCGGTCAATTTCGACGCCGCGCACGAATGCTGGCTCGCGCCGCTCGCGGTCGGCGCGAGCGTGACGATTGCGCCGCCGCAGCCGTTCGCGCCGGATGCCGCCCATGCGCTGATGGTGCGCGAATCGGTGAGCGTCGCCGCGTTTCCGCCGGCCTACCTGCGCGAATTCGCGGCGCACGCCGCGCGCGACGGCGTGCCGCCGGCGCTGCGCGTGCTCGCGTTCGGCGGCGAAGCACTGCCGCAGCAGGCATTCGAATTCGTGCGCCGCACGTTCCCGTCGGTGCGCCTGATCAACGGTTACGGGCCGACCGAGGCCGTGATCTCGCCGATGCTGTGGCCGGTCGAGCCGGGCGACACGCCCGAGCTGGCCGTCCACGATGCGTATGCGTCGCTGCCGATCGGCCGCGTGATCGGTCCGCGTGTCGCGCGTATCGATGGCGACGAGGCCGGTGAGTCGGGCGAGGGCGGCGAGTTGCTCCTCGGCGGCGTGTGCATCGCGCGCGGCTATCACGGCCGCCCGGCGCTGACGGCCGAACGCTTCATTCCCGATGCGCACGGCGAGCCCGGTGCGCGCGTGTACCGCACCGGCGACCTCGCGCGCCTGCGCGCCGACGGGGCATTCGATTATCTCGGCCGTCTCGACGACCAGGTCCAGGTGCGCGGCGTGCGCGTGGAGCCCGCGGAAATCGCCGCGTGCCTGCGCACGCATCCGGCGGTGGCCGACGCGGCCGTGATCGCCGAAACCGGCAACGGGCCGACGCGGCTGATCGCGTGCGTCGCGCTGCGCGCGGCCGCCGCCGACGCCGCGCTGAAGGCGCACGTGGGCGCGCAGTTGCCCGCCGCGTGGCAGCCGCACCGGTTCGTGCGCTGCGCTGGGCTGCCGTATACGCTGAACGGCAAGATCGACCGTGCCGCGCTGCGCGAGCGTATTGCCGCCGCGCGCGACACCGAACAACAGGCGGGCGACGCACCGCGCACGCCGACCGAAGCGCAGATCGCCGGCTTCTGGCAGACGCTGCTCGGCCTCGATGCGACGCCGTCGCGCGACGACCGCTTCTTCGCACTGGGCGCCGATTCGCTCGCCGCGATGCAACTGCAGGCCGCGATTCGCGCCGCGTTGCGCGTGAACCTGCGGCTCGACTCGCTGTTCGCCGATCCGGCGCTGGCTGAACTCGCCGCGCACGTCGATCGCGCGGAACGCGAAACGGGCGGACCGCTGGCCGCGATCGCCGCGCGCCGTGTGCCGGCCGATCTGGATGTGCCGCACGTCGATCGCGCGGCATCGCTCGCCCAGCAACGCTTCTGGGTACTCGCGCAAACGCGCGACGCAAGCGCTGCCTATCACATCGCCGCGCACTGGACGATTGACGGCGCGCTCGACCGCGCGGCACTGCAGCGCGCGCTCGATCACGTGATCGAGCGGCACGACGCGTGGCGCACGACGCTCGTCGACAACGACGACGGCATCGTGATGCAGCGCATCCATGCACACCTGCCGGTGGCGATCACGACGCTCGACCTGCGCGAGCAACCGCCGGCGGCACGCGACGCGGAAGCCGCCCGCATTGCCGAACGCGACGCGGGCGCGCCGTTCGATCTGTCGCGCGGGCCGCTGCTGCGCGCGACGCTCGTCGTGCTCGCCGACGAGCGCCACCGGCTGCTGCTGACCGCGCACCACGCGATTACCGACGGCTGGAGCTCGCGCTGCGCATTCGACGAGTTGTCGGCCGCGTACCGCGCTTACGCACAAGGCCGCGAGCCGTCGTTGCCCGAACTGCCGATCCAGTACGCCGACTACGCGGACTGGCAGCGCGACATGCTCGCCGGCGGCGAAGGCGAGCGTCAGCTCGACTACTGGCGCGGCGCATTGCGCGACGTGCCGGGCCCGCTCGCGCTGCCGGTCGACCGCCAGCCGGGCGCGACGCGCACGCTGCAGGGCGCACGCGTGTCGGTCCGCCTGCCCGACGCGGCGGCGGCCGACGTGCGGTGTCTTGCGCGCGACGCGCAGGCCACGGTCTTCACGGTGCTGCTGGCCGCGCTCGACGCATGGCTGTCGCGCCTGACCGGCGAGACGGACGTGGTCGTCGCGGTGCCGGTCGCGCATCGTCAGCGCCCGGAGACGCGCGCGCTGCTCGGCCTGTTCCTGAATACGGTCGCGCTGCGCGTGCGCGTGGCGCCGACGCTGCCGTTCCGCGCGCTGGTCGACGCGGCACGCACGGCGGCACTCGACGCGGTCGCGCACCAGGACGTGCCGTTCGAGCGCGTCGTCGATGCGGTGAAGCCGCCCGTCAAGCGCGGCGACGAATGGCTGCGCGTGAAATTCGCGCAGCAGTTCGATGCGCGGCACGATAGCGTGCTGCCGGGCGCGACCGCGGTGGCGACGCCGGGCCCCGATCTCGCCGCGCGCTTCGACTTCGCGCTGGACTTCACCGACGACGCGAACGGGATCGAACTCGTCGCCGCCTACGCGACCGACTGCATCGACGCCGATACCGCGCGCGCATGGCTCGACAGCTATGCGGCGCTGCTCGCGTGCGCCGCACATGAACCGCAATGCGCGACGGCCGCGCTGCCGTGCGATGCGTCGCCGGCGACGCGCCAGCCGCGCGACGGCCGTGCGCTGAGTGTCGAACACGCCGACATCGTCGCCGCATTCGCGCGGCAGGCGGCCGCCTATCCGCATCGCGTCGCGTTGGCCGATGCGTCGGCGTCGCTGACGTTCGCCGAACTCGACGACGCGTCGAACCGCATCGCGCACGCACTGAAGCTGCAGGGCGTGACGGCCGAAGCGCCCGTCATCGTCTGCATCGAGCGTTCGGCCCGCTTCGTCGTCGGCCTGCTCGGCGCGCTGAAGGCCGGCGCGCTGGCCGTGCTGCTCGACCCGGCGCAGCCGGCCGCGCGCCTGGCGGCCGCGGCCGCCGATTGCGGCGCACGCCGGGCGCTCGTCGCGGATGTGGCCGCGTGGCCGGCCGGCCTCGACGCCCAGCCGCTCGACGTCGACACGCTCGCGCAGGACGCGACGCTCGCCCATGCGGCCGGCGTGCGCGTCGCACCGCATCCGGAACAGGGCGCCTATCTGATCTATACGTCGGGCTCGACCGGCACGCCGAAGGGCGTCGTCGTGTCGCACGGCGCACTGGCCGATTACGTGCAGGGGATGCTCGACGAACTCGCGTTCGCGCCGGACGCATCGTTCGCGATGGTGTCGACCGTCGCCGCGGACCTCGGCCACACGACGCTGTTCGGCGCACTATGCGCGGGCCGCACGCTGCATCTGCTGCCGGCCGCGTGCGCGTTCGATCCGGACCTGTTCGCGCAGGAAATGCGTCGCCGCGACGTCGGCGTGCTGAAGATCGTGCCGAGCCATCTGCAGGCGCTGCTCGACGCGCGCGTGCCGGCCGACGTGCTGCCGCGCCACGCGCTCGTGACCGGCGGCGAAACGCTGACGTGGGCGCTCGTTGCGCGCCTGGCCGCGCTCGCGCCGGCCTGCCGCGTGATCAACCATTACGGGCCGACCGAAGCGACCGTCGGCGCGATTGCATGCGACACCGCGTCGATCGCGGCCGATACGCGCGATCCGGCGAGCGGCGTGCCGCTCGGCGTGCCGCTGCCGAATGCGCGCGCGCTGGTGCTGGACGCGTTCGGCGCGTGCGTGCCGGCCGGTGCAACGGGCGAGCTGTATCTGGGCGGGCCGGGCGTGGCGCGCGGCTACCTGAACCGACCGGCGCAGACCGCCGAGCGCTTCGTGCCCGATCCGTTCACGCCCGGTGCACGCCTGTATCGCACCGGCGACCGCGTGCGTCTGCGCACGGACGGCCGTCTCGCGTTCCTCGGCCGCATCGACGATCAAGTGAAGATTCGCGGCTATCGCGTCGAGCCGGGCGAGGTGAGCGCGGCGGTGCGCGCGGCCGGCCCGATCGCGCAGGCCGAGACGCTCGCGATCGAGCACGACGGCCGCCTGCGGCTCGCGACGTTCGTCGTGATGCGCGACGGCGCGGCATTCGACGAGGCCGCCGTGCGCGCGGCGCTCGGCGCGACGCTGCCCGACTACATGGTGCCCGCGCAATTCGTCGCGCTCGCCGGCCTGCCGGTGACCGCGAACGGCAAGATCGATCGCGCGGCGCTGCGCGAACGGGCGGCCGCGCCGGTGGCGACGGCTTCCGGCGACGCGCCGCGGGGCCCGGTCGAGACGGCGCTCGCCGAAGTCTGGCAAGCGGTGCTGAAGGCGCCGCACGTCGGTCGCGACGACAACTTCTTCGAACTCGGCGGCGACTCGATCCTCGTGCTGCAGGTGATCGCGCGCGCCCGCAAGCGCGGCGTGCGCTTCACGCCGAAGCAGCTGTTCGATGGCCCGACGGTCGCCGAACTCGCACGCATCGCGAAGACCGGGGACGCCGCCGCTGCAATGACGACCACGCCGGCGCCGGCGCAGTCCGCACCCGCTGCCGCGGCGATCCTGACGCCCGCGCAGCAGCGCTTCTTCGCGCTCGACGTGCCGCATCCGGGCCACTGGAACCAGTCGGTCGCGTTCGACGTGCGCGGCCCGTTCGACGCCGATGCCTTCGCGCGTGCGTTCGATGCGTTGCTGACCCATCACGACGCATTCCGTCAGCGCTTCGCGCGCGGCGCGGACGGCAAGTGGCACGCGAGCGATGCGGCGAAGCCGTACGACGCGCTGCCGTTCGTCGAAGTCGCCGCCCGCGACGAAGCCGACGCACTGGCGCGCTTCGACGCGTTGCAGTGCCGCCTCGACCTTGGCCGCGGGCCGCTCGCCTGCGCCTGTGCGGCGCGGCTGCCGGACGGTTCGACGCAACTGTATCTGGCGATCCACCATGCGATCGTCGACGGCGTGTCGTGGCGCATCCTGCTCGACGACCTGGACGCCGCGTATCGCGCCGAATGCGAGGGCGTGCCGGCTCGCCTGTCGCTGCCGGGCCTGCGCGCGGATGCATGGGCCGCCCGCCTGGCGCGTGCCGCGACGCAGCCCGCATCGCCGTTCGCTGCTGAAACCGCATACTGGGCCGGCATGGCCCACGGCGACGACCTCGTGCCCGACCATCCCGACGCACCGGCGACGAACGCCGATGCGGCCGTGGTCGTGCAGACGATCGACGCGGCATTGACCCGCGCCGCGCTGACCGACGCACACGCCGCGTATCGCACGCAGACGATCGAACTGCTGGGCGCGGCGCTCGCCCTGGCGCTGGCCGGTGCCGGCAGCGCCGCGTCGTGCCGCGTCGAACTCGAAGGACATGGCCGCGAAGCGCTGTTCGACGATGCGGACGCGAGCCGCACGATCGGCTGGCTGACGAGCCACTATCCGGTGACGCTGCCGGTCGAAGCCACCGCGCGCGACACGCTGTGCGCGGTCAAGGATGCGTTGCGCGCGGTGCCGCACAAGGGGCTCGGCTTCGGCGTGCTCGCGCACTACGGCGATGCGGCGACGCGTGCGGCGCTGGCTGCCGTGCCGCGTCCGCGCGTCACGTTCAACTATCTCGGCCAGTTCGACGCGCCGCGCGCCGCGACGCTCGTGCCGCGCTTCGGCGGCACCGGCATCGAGCGCGACCGCCAAGGCCCGCTCGGCAACACGCTCGCGATCCATGCGTACCTCGATACCGATCGCGACGGCGCACGCACGCTGAAGGTTCACTGGGTCTACGGCGCGCCGCAGTTCGAGCGCGCGACGATCGACGCATTCGCGGAGCGCTTTGCCGCCGCACTGCGCGAACTCGCCGATGCCTGCGCGTCGCGGGTCGCGCATCGCGGCGGCGGCGCGACGCCGGGCGATTTCCCGCTTGCGCAGGCCGCCGGCCTCACGCAGGCCGCGATCGAACGCGCGCCGCTCGACTGGCGCACGATCGACGACGTGTATCCGCTGTCGCCGATGCAGCAGGGGATCCTGTTCCATGCGCTGTTCGTGCCCGGTCACGCCAGCTACGTGAACCAGCTCGTCGCGACCGCGACGGCGCTCGACGCCGACCGGCTCGCGGCCGCGTTCGGCGCCTCCGTCGCGCGCCACGACATCCTGCGCACCAGCGTGATGCCCGACGAGGCCGCGCCGCTGCAATGCGTGCATCGCCATGCGCAAATGCCGGTCGAGCAGCTCGACTGGCGCACGCGCGGCGACACGCTCGACGCCGATTTCGACGCGTGGCTCGTGGCTGACCGCGCCTGCGGTTTCGACTGGCGCGAGCCGCCGCTGATGCGGCTCACGCTGATCCGCGTGACGGACGACGCGTGGCGCGTCGTCTGGACGCGTCACCACGTGCTGCTCGACGGCTGGAGCACCGCGCGGCTGCTCGCGGACGTGCTGCGCGACTATCGCGACCCCGATGCGGTGTCGCCGTTCGCGAGCCGCCCGGCGCTGCGCTATCGCGACTTCATCGCGTGGCTCGGCACCCGCGATCGCGCCGCGGACGAACGCTTCTGGACCGACCGGCTCGCGCGGCTCGATGCGCCGACGCTGATCGCCGAACGCGTGGCCGATCGCGCCGACGCCGAGATGGTCACGTGGCGCGCGACGATCGACGCGGATGCGATGACGCGCATCGCACAAACGGCGCGTGCGCTGAAGCTGACCGTCAACACGCTGGTGCAGGGCGCGTGGGCGCTCGCGCTGCAGCGCATGACGCACCAGCCGGCCGTCGCGTTCGGCGCGACCGTCGCGGGCCGTCCCGATGCGCTGGCGGACGTCGACACGGTGCTCGGCCTCTTCATCAACACGCTGCCGGTGATCACGGCGCCGGCGCCGCAGCAGCGCGCGGCCGACTGGCTGCAGGCGCTGCAACGCGAGAACGCGGCCGCCGCCGAGCATGCGCACACGCCGCTCGCCGATATCCAGCGCTGGGCGCGCGGTGCCGGCGGCGCCCTGTTCGACACGCTGGTCGTATTCGAGAACTATCCGGTCGACGAGACGGTGCGCGACGCCGATCCGCGTGCGCTCGCGCTGAGCGACGTGCGCAGCATCGAAGCGACCGATTTCGCGCTGACGCTCGTGATCGAGAGCGGTGCCGAGCTGACGATCGACTACGGCTACGACACCGCGCGCGTCGATGCGCACCAGGTCGAGACCTGGCACCGCGCGTTCGCGTGCGCGCTCGACGCGCTGGCCCGCACGCCGGATGCGCTGCTCGGCACGCTGTCGATCGCCGATGACGCGGCGCGCGCCGCACTGGCGCGCGCGCAGGACACCGCGCGGACGTGGCCGCACGCGCAACGGCAGCCGCTGCATCTGCAATTCGCGGCCGCCGCACAGGCGACACCCGATGCGATCGCGCTCGAATACGCGGATGCCGACGGCGCCGTGCAACGCGCGACCTATCGCGAACTCGACCTGAACACGACGCGCGTCGCCGCCGCATTGCGCCGGCGCGGCGTGCGGCCCGATACGCCCGTGGCGTTGTGCGTCGAGCGCTCGTTCGACATGGTGACGGCGCTCGTCGGCGTGTTGAAGGCCGGCGCGGCGTACCTGCCGGTCGATCCCGACTATCCGGCCGAGCGCATCGCGTACCTGCTGCGCGACGCGCGGCCGGCGGTCGCGATCACGCAGGCTCATCTGCGCGAGCAGGTCGAGGCCGCGCTCGGCGACGACGCGACGACGCAGCTGCTGACGGTGGCCGATCTGCTCGCCGACGAAGCAAACGAGGCGAACGAAGCGAACGAAGCGAACGAAGCCGCCGCCGACGTCGCGACCGACATCGACGACGCCCGCCTTGCGTACCTGATCTATACGTCCGGCTCGACCGGCAAGCCGAAGGGCGCCGGCAACTCGCACGGCGCGCTCGCGAACCGGATCGCGTGGATGCAGCACGCGTACCGGCTCACGCGCGACGACGTCGTGCTGCACAAGACGCCGTTCGGCTTCGACGTGTCGGTATGGGAATTCGTGTGGCCGCTCGCGATCGGCGCGAAGCTCGCGATCGCCGCGCCCGGCGACCACCGCGATCCGGCCCGCCTCGCGGCCGCGATCCATGCGCACCGCGTGACGGTGCTGCACTTCGTGCCGTCGATGCTGGCCGCGTTCGCCGCGTATCTCGACGATTTCTCGGCCGCCGCGCAATGCGACAGCGTGCGCCTGATCGTCGCGAGCGGCGAAGCGCTCGCGCCCGAACTCGTCGCGAAGGTCGCACGGCTCATGCCGAACGCGACGCTCGTGAACCTGTACGGGCCGACGGAAGCCGCGATCGACGTGTCGCACTGGACCTGCGGCCCTGACGACGCGAGCGCCGTCGCGGTGCCGATCGGCCATCCGATCGCGAACCTGCAGTTGCACGTGCTCGACGCGGCATGGCAGCCGGTGCCGGCCGGCGCGACCGGCGAACTGTATCTGGCGGGCGCGGGCCTCGCGCGCGGCTATCTCGGCCGCCCCGGGCTGACCGCCGAGCGCTTCGTGCCCGATCCGTTCGTGCCGGGCGCGCGCATGTATCGCACCGGCGACCTCGCACGACGCCGCGCCGATGGCGCACTCGACTACCTCGGCCGCATCGACACGCAGGTGAAGCTGCGCGGCCAGCGGATCGAACCCGGCGAAATCGAGGCGCTGCTGCGCATGGCGCCGGGCGTGCACGACGCGGTCGTGATCGTGCGCGACGAGCAACTGATCGGCTATGTCGCACGCGGCGACGCGGCGTCGCTCGACCGTGCGGCACTGCTGGATTCGCTGCGCGCGCAGTTGCCGGCGTACATGGTGCCGTCGCAACTGATCGAGCTCGACGCGCTGCCGGTCACGCCGAACGGCAAGTGCGACCGCCATGCGTTGCCGGCGCCGGTGCGCGAGGCGGCCGCGGCCGTCGAGCTCGCAACCGACACGGAGCGCGCGCTCGCCGCGATCTGGCAGCGCGTGCTGCATGTGGACGCGATCGGCCGCGACGACGATTTCTTCCTGCTCGGCGGCCACTCGCTGCTCGCGACGCAGGCCCATGCGCAGGCGAACCTGCACTGGGGTCTCGCGCTGCCGCTGCGCACGCTGTTCGACACCCGCACGCTCGCACGCTGCGCGGATGCGATCGACGCGGCCTGCGCGGCACAGGGCGGGACCGACGCGGCGAGCGCGATCGACGCGCTGCTCGGCGAACTGGAAACCCAATAAGGACGACGGATGACGAAGGTTCAACCCGACTGGCTCGCGCTCGCGACGCGTTTCGCGCAACTGCCCGACGCGCAGCGCGCGGTGTTCATCGACAAGCTCGGCGCGGCCGGCATCGATTTCCGCGTGCTGCCGATCCCGCCGCGCACGCCGCGCAGCGATCGTGTGCCGGCGTCGTTCGCGCAGACGCGGCTGTGGCTGCACGCCCGGCTGATCGACGCGCCGGACGCATATCACATCACCGAGCGGCTCGCGCTGACGGGCCCGCTCGACGCGCACGCGCTGCGGCTCGCGTGCGATGCGCTGATCGCGCGCCATGAAGCGCTGCGTACGACCTTCGACGAAGCGGAGGACGGCGTCGCGCAGACGATTCATCCGCCGCTGCGCTGCCCGTGGCGCGAAACCGATCTCGACGCGCTGCCCGATGCGCAGCGCGTCGCGCGCGCCGAAAGCGTCGCCGCGGCCGACGAAGCCGCGGCGTTCGATCTCGGCGCGGCGCCGCTCGTGCGCGCACACCTGATCCGCTTCGACGCGACGCATCACTGGCTCGCGCTGACCGTGCACCACATCGTGTCGGACGGCTGGTCGTCGGGCGTGATGCTGGACGAGTTCGCGGCGTTCTATCGCGCGTATGCGTCGGGCCAGCCGGTGCCGCTCGCGCCGCTGCCGATCCAGTACGCGGACTATGCGTTGTGGCAGCGCCGCTGGCTCGATGCCGGCGAGCGCGATCGCCAGCTGGCGTTCTGGCGCGAACGGCTCGATCCGCAGCGCGGCGTGCTCACGCTGCCCGGTGCGGCCGCGCGGCCCGCTCGCCGCAGCGTGCGCGGCGCACGCCATGTGTTTTCGCTCGACGCCCGTATCGGTGCTCGGCTGCGCGCCTTCGCGGCCGCGTCGGGCGCGACGCCGTTCGCGGTGCTGCTCGCGGCGCTCGACGCGCTGCTCGCGCGTGCGACCGGCGATGCGCGGATCTGCGTCGGCGTGCCGGCCGCGAACCGCGAGCGCGGGGAAACGGCCGGTCTGATCGGCTTCTTCGTCAACACGCTCGCGATCGACGTCGACGTGCCGGCACACGGTGATTTCTCGTCGCTGGTCGCGCGCACGCAGCGCGCGCTCATCGATGCGCAGATGCACCAGGACGTGCCGTTCGAGCAGGTGGTCGACGCGCTCGGCGTGCCGCGCAGCGCCAGCCACCATCCGCTGTTCCAGGTGATGGCCGCATACGGCGAGCGCCGCGCGCTGCCGGCGCTCGGCGCGGCGTCGGCCGCATTGCTGCCGTCCGGCACGCCGTCCGCGAAATTCGACCTGACGCTTGCCGTCGAGGCGACGCCCGACGGCACGTTCGATGCTGCATTCATCTACGCGCTCGACCTGTTCGATGCGGACGCGATTGAGCGGCTCGCCGCACGCTTCGTCACGCTGCTCGGCGATGCGCTCGCTCGCCCCGAATTGCCGATCGGCGATCTCGACTGGCTGCCGGCCGACGAACGCGCGCAATTGTTCGCGTGGAACGCACCGGCGGGCGCGGCCGAGGCCGAGCCGTTCGTGGCGGTGCACGCGCGCATCGCCGCGCATGCGAAGGCACGGCCCGACGCACGCGGCGTCGCCGACATCGATCGCGCGCTGACGCGCGGCGAGGTCGACGCGCGCGCGGCACGCATCGCGCGCAATCTCGTCGCGGCCGGCGTGCGGCCCGAGATGCGCGTCGGCGTCGCGCTGCAGCGTTCGGTCGACCTGCTGGTCGCGCTGATCGCGGTGCTGAAGTCGGGCGCCGCGTTCGTGCCGCTCGATCCGGCTCATCCGCGCGAACGGCTCGCCCAGATCGTCGGCGATGCGGGCATCGCGCACGTGCTGACCGACGGCGCGAGCGTCGCCTCGCTGCCCGAGTTGCCGGCACTGCGCATCTGGCGCGCGGACGAAGTCGACGCGCTCGACGAGGCCGCTGACGTCGCGCTGCCGGACGTGCTGCCCGGCCATGCGGCGTATGCGATCTACACGTCGGGCTCGACCGGCAAGCCGAAGGGCGTGATCGTCGATCACGCGGCGTTCGCACGGCATTGCGTGGCGATTGCCGAGCGCTACGGCGCGGGCGAGAACGACGTGTTCCTGCTGTTCCAGTCGGTCAACTTCGACGGCGCGCACGAAGGCTGGTTTTCTCAATACCTGTCGGGTGCCGCCGTGTCGGTGACGGCCGACGTGCTGTGGCCGCCCGCGCAGACCTGCGCGATGATGGTCCGCGACGGCGTGACGATGACCTACGTGCCGCCCGGCTGCGCGGCTCAGCTCGCCGAATGGGCGCTCGCGCATGGGGCGCCGCCGACGCTGCGCTCGCTGACCGTCGGCGGCGAAGCGACGTCGCGCGAAGCGTTCGCGATGCTGCGCCGCGCGATGCCGAACGTGCGCGTGGTCAACGGCTACGGCCCGACCGAAACCGTGATCACGCCGACGCTGTGGATGTTCCGTCCCGGCGACGATCTCGCGAAGCTGGGTGACGCTGCGTATCTGCCGATCGGCACGCTGGTCGGCGCGCGCACCGCGCACGTGCTCGACGAGCGGCTGCATCCGCTGCCGGTCGGCGTGATCGGCGAACTCTACCTGGGCGGCGAGGGGATCGGCGTCGCACGCGGCTACCTCGATCGTCCCGCGCTGACGGCCGAGCGTTTCGTGCCGGATCCGTACGGCGCGCCGGGTGCGCGCCTGTACCGCACGGGCGATCTCGTGCGACGCCGCGCGGACGGCGTGTTCGACTTCATCGGCCGCGTCGATCACCAGGTGAAGCTGCGCGGGCTGCGCATCGAACTCGGCGAGATCGAGGCCCAGCTGGCCGCGCACGACGCGGTGCGCGAAGCATGCGCGGTCGTGCACGGGCAGGGCGCGCACGCGCAGCTCGTCGCGTACGTCGAACTGAGCGCCGATGCGCAGGCCGCCACCCAGCCGGTCGAGGCCGCGACCCTCGATGCGCACTTGCGCCGCACGCTGCCCGACTACATGGTGCCCGCGCAGCTGATCGTGCTCGACGCGCTGCCGCGCAACGCGAACAGCAAGGTCGACCGTGCGCGGCTGCCGGCCCCGGTGCGCGTCGAACGCACCTACGAAGCGCCGCACGACGGCGACGAAACCGCGCTCGCGGCGATCTGGCGCGACGTGCTGAACGTCGAACGCGTCGGCCGCGGCGATCACTTCTTCGAACTCGGCGGCCATTCGCTGGCGGCGGTGCGCGTCGCGACGCGCGTCGCCGAGCGGCTCGGCCGCGACGTGCCGGTGCGGGCGCTGTTCGAA
The DNA here is from genome assembly GCF_020843965.1 of Burkholderia sp. B21-005. Classification (NCBI taxonomy): domain Bacteria; kingdom Pseudomonadati; phylum Pseudomonadota; class Betaproteobacteria; order Burkholderiales; family Burkholderiaceae; genus Burkholderia; species Burkholderia sp. B21-005. The sequence continues at coordinate 1,741,731 of NZ_CP086301.1, forward strand.
GCGCCGGTGCTCACGCAATACGCGCGCCAGGTGGCCGACGCGCCGCGCGCCGCGCACGCCGGCGCCGCGGCGCCGGGCGTCGCGGTGGTCAAACCCGATGCGCATGGCGTGTGGCCGCTGTCGCCCGCGCAACTCGGCCTGTGGTTCCTGTGGCGCGCGCAGCCGGACAGCGCCGCGTACAACATCCCGGTCGCGCTGCGCGTGCGCGGTCCGCTCGACGTCGCTGCGCTGCGCGCGGCGTTTTCGGCGGCGGCGGCCGCGCATCCGGCGCTGCGCGCACGGCTCGTCGCGCGCGACGGCATGCTGCCGGGCCAGCGCATCGACGCCGCGGCGCCCGTCGCGCTGCCGCTCGTCGACCTGTCCGCGCAGCCCGACGTGCTCGCCCGCGCGGCGGCGCTGACCGACGCCGATGCGCTCGCGCCGTTCGATCTCGCGGCCGACGCGCCATTGTGGCGCGCACGCGTGCTGCGGCTCGGCGCGGACGATCACGTGCTGTCGGTGACGATCCATCACATCGTGTCGGATGGCGAATCGATCGAGCTGTGGCTCGACGCGGTGCGTGCGGGATATGTCGCGCTCGTGCGGGGCGACGCTTCGGCAGCGGCGGCACAGGCACCGGCAGCGTCAACGACGGAAAGCACGTCGCTCGTGCTGCCCGCGCCGTGCCATCCCGCCCGCGTCGCGTACTGGCGCGACGCGCTGGCCGACCTGCCGTCGTCCGTGCTGCCCCAGCGCGCAAACGCGCCGGCCGTCCCGCAATGGCGTGCGGCGCGCATCGCGTTCGCGTTCGACGCGGCGCTGATCCGTGCCGCTCGCGACGCCGCGTCGGCCGCGCACGCGACGTTGCCGATGCTGCTGCACGCGGCGCTCAACACCGCGCTGTTCCGCGTGACCGGCGCGGCCGACCAGCCGGTCGGCGTACTCGCGTCGACGCGTGAGCTGACGGGCGACGCGGCGCGCGATGCGCTCGGTCTGTTCATCAATTCCGTAGTCGTGCGCACGCGGCTCGATGTGGCAGCCAGCCGCACGGACGTGCTCGCGCAGGTGCGCGATACGGCGCTCGCCGCGTATGCGCATGCCGACGTGCCGTTCGCCGACGTCGTTGCGGCGCTGCGCGCGCCGCGTGCCGTGCACGCCAATCCGCTGTTCCAGGTGATGTTCAACTACCTGCGCCCGACCGGCGCCGCCGCGCGCGACTGGGGCGGCCTGTCGCTCGCCGAATTCGACGACGTGCGCCATCGCGTGGTGTTCACGCTGGAGCTGGACGTCGTCGAGCATCCGGACGGGCGCGTGAGCGCCGCGTTCTCGTATGCGGACGAACTGCTCGACGGCCGCGTCGTCGACGCGCTCGTCGATCTCTATCACGACGAAGTCGCGCGTTTTGCCGGTGCGCCGGAAGCGGCGCTCGGGGTGCCCGATGCGCTGTTCGCCGCGCAGGCGACCGCGGCCGCGCCGCGCGTCACGGCGTCGAGCGACGTCGCGCCGAACGCGGCAGCCGCGCTCGCCGCGCTGTGGTCGGACACGTTCGCGACGGCCGCGCCCGCACCCGACGCCGACCTGTTCGAGGCCGGCGCGACGTCGTTCGACGTCGTGCGCTTCGTCGACGCGGCCGGCCGCGCCGGTCATGCGCTGACGGTAGCCGACGTGTTCGCGTCGCCGACGCTCGCAGCGCTCGGCGCGCATGTCGAGGCCGCGGCCGAAGCGGAGCAGGAGGTGCGTGATGCTGGCTGAAGTGCGTCCGGACGGATTCACGATGCCCGACACCTGTCGTCTCGCGTTCGCGGACGGCCTGTTCGCCGTGCGTGACGACGCGGAGATCCGCGTCGCGCAGGGCGACGGCATCGGCGCGCAGTTGCTGCGCGCGCAACTCGCGGACGACGGCACGCTGCGCCTCGTCGCGTACAACCATCGCGCGGCGCCGGCCGACCAACGCCGTGCGCTGCTGGCCGCGCTCGCCGCCGCGTTTTCCGACGACGTGCGCCGCGCGGCGATCCGGCTCGACCCGGCCGCGTGGCCGGCGGTCGCGCGCGATGCGCTGCGCGCGAGCGGCGTGCTCGCCGACGGCGGCCTGTGCATGCGCGAAGGCTGGGCGCAGCAGGCCGATCTGTGGCGCGTCGGCACGCCGCTGCCATGCGCGACGCTGCCGATGCTGACCGACGGCCGGCGTCATCCGCGCCGGCCGCCCGCGCCGCGCGGCGACGTGTATGCGCGCGACCTGCCGGCGCTCGGCGTGCGCTTCACGTTGCGCGGCTGGCAGCCGGGCGAGGACGCCGCACGCGTCGCGCACTGGTTCGACGAGCCGCGCGTGCGCGACGGCTGGCCGGGCACGCAGCCCGGCGCCCACGGCACGGCGCCCGACGCCGATCCGCACGTCACGCCGCTCGTCGGCTGCTTCGACGGCGAACCGTTCGCGTATGTCGAGGCGTTCTGGCTGAAGGAAGACCCGCTCGCGCCGCACGTCGGCGCGCGCGACTACGACCGCGGGCTGCGGATGCTGGTCGGCGAGTCGCGCTGGCGCGGCCCGCATTGCGTGGCCGGCTGGCTGCCGTCCGTCGTGCATTACCTGTTTCTCGACGACCCGCGCACCGAAGCGGTCGGCTGCGCGGTCCCGGCCGGCCGCGCGCGGGTCGTCGACACCCTCGCGCGGCATGGCTTCGCGCGGCAGCGCCGTCTGGCGCTCGCCGACGCACAGCCGCTGTGGATGCGCACGCTGCGCGAGACCTTCTTTTCCGGCCGTCACGTCTGACGGGCCGGTTTCACCGACAAGGGAGCTGAGAGACATGCAGAGAGAAACCGTATTCGACCTGATCGGCGTCGGCTTCGGGCCGTCGAATCTGGCGCTGGCCATCCGTCTGGAGGAGCGGCGTGCGGCGCGCCCGCTCGCCCATTGCTTCATCGAACGACAGCCGGAATTCGGCTGGCACCGCGGCATGCTGCTCGACGACTGCCGGATGCAGATCTCGTTTCTGAAGGATCTCGTCACGATGCGCGATCCGAAGAGCCGCTACACGTTCATCAACTATCTGTTCGAACGCGGCCGTCTGAACGAATTCGTCAATCTGAAGAACTTCTATCCGACCCGCGTCGAATTCCACGACTACCTGAGCTGGGTCGCCGATGCGTTCGACGAGCACGTCCATTACAGCGAGACCGTCATGGCGATCGAGCCCGTGCGCGGCGACGGCGCTCGGATCGACGCGCTGCGCGTGCTGTCGCGCGACGCGACCGGCCGCGAGCGCCAGCGCGTGACGCGTGCGCTGTCGGTCGGCGTCGGCGGCACGCCGGCGGTGCCGGATGCGTTCGCCGCGCTCGGCCGCGATCGTGTGATCCATTCGTCGTCGTACCTGACCGACATCGACCGGCTGGTCGCCGCGCCGGACGGCGAACGCCGCCGCGTCGCGGTGATCGGCGCGGGGCAGAGCGCGGCCGAGGTGTTCATCGACCTCGCGCGCCGCTTCCCGCATGTCGACGCGAACCTCGTGATGCGCGCGGGCGCGTTGAAGCCGGCAGACGACAGTCCGTTCGTCAACGAGATCTTCAGCCCCGAGTTCACCGACGTCGTCTACGCGCAGCCGCACGATGCACGCCGCGCGCTGCTCGAGCGCTACCGCGACACCAACTACGCGGTGGTCGACCGGCCGCTGATCGAGCAGATCTACGAAATGCTGTACCTGCAGCGCATCGACGGCACGCCGCGTCATGCGCTGCTCGCGAACAGCGCGATCGAGGGCGCGGTGCGCACCGCCGACAGCCGCATCGAGCTGACGCTGCGCGACCGGATGAACGGCGCGACGCGCGTCGAACGCTTCGACGCGCTCGTGCTCGCGACCGGCTATCGGCGCGACACGCATTCGGCGTTGCTCGAAGGGCTCGCGCCGCATCTCGGCGATGCGCTCACGCGCGGCGACGTCACGCGCGACTACCTGCTCGCGACGCCCGAGCACTTCGCGCCGCGCATCTACCTGCAAGGCTGCTGCGAAGACAGCCACGGCCTGTCCGACACGCTGCTGTCGGTGCTGGCACGCCGCGCGGACGAGATCTGCGCGTCGCTCGAGGACGGGATCGCGCCCGCCCATGATGATGGCGCGGCCCGGGCACTGCATGAACAACGACATCAAAACGGGGCGAGCGCGGGCCGCATGGCTTTCGCTCTTTGACAAAGGCGCGGTCGGAGACCGCATCAAAAAAGTGGAGCAGAGAAAGATGGAGTGGGCAACAGGCACGCGTTTGCGTGCGATCGCGGCCGCGGCGAGCGTGACGTTCGGGATGGCGGCAGGGCACGCATTCGCGCAGACGGCACCGGCCGTGAACGCAGGCGCCGCGACGTCGGCCGACAGTGCGCGCAACGGTGCGGCGGCGAGTGCGGGGGCCAGCGCGCCGACCGGTTCGTCGACCGGTTCGTCGACCAACGCGCCGAACGGCCAGGCGACCGGCACGCTGCCGGCGATCAACGTCAACGCGGGCCCGGAAGGCGACGGCACGGTCGGTCTCGTCGCGAAGCGCAGCAGGACCGGCACCAAGACCGATACGTCGATCAATGAAATTCCGCAGACGATCAACGTCGTCACCGCGCAGCAGATCGAGATGACCGGCGCGACCGACGTGAACGCGGCGCTGCGCTACGTGCCGGGCTTCTCGTCGTACGGCTCGGACAACCGTTCCGACTGGTACGCGGCGCTGCGCGGCTTCACGCCGACGGCCTACGTGAACGGCCTGCAGGTGCCGAACACGCTGAACCTGTCGAGCTGGCGCGTCGATCCGTACATGATCGACAGCATCACCGTGCTGCGCGGGCCGACGTCGGTGCTGTACGGCGCGGGCGACCCCGGCGCGATCATCGACGTGCAGACCAAGACGGCCGACGGCGAGCGCGTGCGCGAAGCCGGCGTGCAGTTCGGCAACTATGCGCGCAAGCAGTTCATGATCGACGTCGGCGACAAGCTCGACGCGGACGGCAAGTACGCGTACCGGTTCGTCGGCGTCGCGCGTGACGGCAACGCGCTGACGGGCCCGAACAACGACCAGCGCGTCGCGCTCGCGCCGTCGTTCCGCTGGCGCCCCGACGCCGATACGTCGCTGACGCTGTCGGCCACGTACCTGCAGGACTGGGGCGACATCTCGTCGAACTTCCTGCCGGCGCAAGGCACGGTGCTGCCGAACCCGAACGGGCAGCTCGACAAGGACGTCTACGGCGGCGACCCGAATTTCAACTACTACCGCAAGAAGCAGTGGTCGCTCGGCTATCAGTTCGAGCGCAACCTGAACTCGATGTGGACGTTCCGGCAGAACGTGCGCTGGATGCACCTGTCGCTCGACAACGGTTCGGTGTTCGGCGCGGGCTTGGCGGACGGCAGCCTGACCGACATCAACCGCTGGGCCGGCGTGTTCCAGACGAACTACAGCCGCTTCGACATCGACAACAACCTGCAGGGCCGCTTCGGCACCGGGCCGCTCGAGCACACGCTGCTGCTCGGCTTCCAGTACAACCGGCAGACCGCGACCGACAGCGAATGGCTGGCCGCCGCGCCGCCGCTGAACATCTACAACCCGGTCTACACGCCGGTCACGCTGTCCGTGTTCTCGCCGCCGAACACCACGTACCGTACCAACACGTACACGACGATGAACACGTTCGGGCTGTACGTGCAGGACCAGGTCAAGTGGAACCGCTGGACGCTGACGCTCGGCGGCCGCGAGGACTGGGTCAACCAGCGGCTGGACGACCGCGAGGGCGGCACGCAGTCGAAGGCCGACATCACGGCGTTCACCGGCCGCGTGGGCCTCACGTACCAGGGCGACTACGGGCTGTCGCCGTACATCAGCTACGCGACGTCGTTCAACCCGGTGATCGGCGTGAACCTGTACGGCGGCGGCCTGCCGCAGCCCACGCGCGGCAAGCAGATCGAGGCCGGCCTGCGCTGGCAGCCGCCCGGCAAGAACATGATGCTGAGCGCTGCGATCTACCAGATCAACCAGACCAACGTGCTCACGCCGACGCCGCTGAATCTCGATCCGGCCGGCACGACGTCGATCCAGACCGGCGAAGTGCGCTCACGCGGGATCGAACTGAACGCGACCGGCAAGCTCACGCGGAACCTGTCGCTGATCGCGTCCTACGTGTACCAGGACGTGAAGAACGTGAAGGCCAACGACGCATCGCTGAACAACTGGCCGGTCGACATTCCGCGGCCGCGCCAGATGGCGTCGCTGTGGGCCGACTGGACGTGGCACACGGGGCCGCTCACGGGCTTCGGCCTGGGCGGCGGCGTGCGTTACCAGAGTGCGTCGGCCGGTGCGGCGGACAACTCGCTGACGGTATCGAGCTACACGCTGTTCGATGCGGGCGTGCATTACGACACGCGCAACTGGCGCTTTGCCGTGAACGGGACGAACCTGTTCAACCGCCACTACATCAGCGGTTGCCAGTCGACGAGCGTGTGCATTTTCGGTACCGACCGTACGGTGCTCGCCACCGCGAAATACAACTGGTGACGCCGCGCGCCGCGGCGCGCCGGCCGGCCTTCGTGCCGGTGCGGGCGGGTCGCGGCGCCGTCGTCCGCTTTTTCCACGACGCCTCCATGCCGAAGAAAAATCTCGTCTACATCCAGTCGCTGCGCAACGGCGCGGCCGATCGCGCCGGCCAGCCGGTCGCTTACCAGGGCGGCACGCGCTACATGAAGGCGCCGCTCGAATTCCTCGTCGAGCGCCTGAACGACTCGCCGCTCGGCGAGCGCTACACGCTCAAGGGCGTGATAGTCGACGACGACGAAGGGTCGCCCGCCGATCGCGCGAAGGTCGCCGACTACGGGTTCGCGCGCACGCCGGGCCGCCCGTGGATCCTGCCCGACGGGCTGACCGTGCAGGGCCGCCCGGTCGACGAACTGTTCTGCACGATCGCGTCGACGTACCGCCGGCTGCCGCGCGACGCGCGCGAGCGCGTGACGGGCAAGCAGGCGTTCGAGCGCCGCCTGCTCGAACGCCTGCTCGAACTCGACGCCGACGTGGTCGTGCTCGACGGGCTGCTCGTGATCCTCGACGAGCTCGTGCGTCCCGGCGCGCGCTTTCACCGCCGCATCGCGAACATCCACCCCGGCATCACGGCCGACGATTCGCCGTACCAGCGGCGCGGCGCGTGGGCGACGCTCGATGCGCTGCACGGCGCGCGCGGCGAACGGGTCGACTGGGCGAGCGGCGCGACGTCGCGCGTCGCTCCGGTGACGATGACGGGCGCATCGTTCCACTACGTCGACAACGGCATCGATTCCGGCGAGGTGATCTGCGACGTGCTCGACACGCCGATCGCGCCGGACGACACGATTCTCGAACTGCGCTGGAACAACTTCCAGCGCAGCCTGTTTCCGGCGCTCGAGCGGGGGCTGCACATCCTCGCCGACCGCCACGACGCGGGAGTACTGTGATGGAAGACACGCTCACGAAACCGGCCGGCACGGCGGACGCCGTCGAAGGCGAGGTGGCCGCGGCGCTCGACGGCGCCGCGCCCGCGCATGCGGCGGCTGCCGCCGAACGCACGCTCGACGCGTGGCGGCCCGACGATGCGCCGGCCGCGCTGCTTGCGGAATTCGTCGCCCTGTTCAACACGGACACGCGGCACGACGCGGCGACGGTATCGGTGCCGCTCGGCGGCGCCGAGCCGGCGGCCGTCGCGTCGTACGTCGAGCGCGCGGTGCGCGAGGGCGTGATTGACGGCGCGCAGGTCGTGGGCGACCGGCTGCGGCTGAGCACATCGCGCGCGACGTTCTGGCAGAACCCGCGGCCGTGGCTGAAGGCGCCTGCATCGGGCGGGATGCCGCTGCGCTATGCGATCACGAACGGCCACCGGCATCCGGTGCGGCCGCCGTCGCCGGCCGGCGAGATCTATGCGCGCTACATGCCGCAGGTCGGGATGACGTTCAGCCTGCGCACCGTCGACATCGACGAACATGCGCAGTTGTTCAGCGACTGGATGAACCTCGATCGCGTCGCGCATTTCTGGGATCAGCGCGGCACGCGCGACGAGCACGCCGCGTATCTCGCGGAGCGGCTCGCCGACCCGCACATGCATCCGATGATCGGCTATTTCGACGATACGCCGTTCGGCTATTTCGAGTTCTACTGGGCGAAGGAGGATCGCCTCGCGCCGTTCTACGACGCGCACGACTACGATCGCGGGCTGCATCTGCTGATCGGCGACTCGCGCTTCCAGAGCGCGGGCAAGCTGCATGCATGGTGGAGCGGGGTGCTGCACTACATGTTCGTCGACGAACCGCGCACGCAGCGGCTCGTCGGCGAGCCGCGCGTCGATCACGTGCGGCATATCGCGTACATGCATCGGCTCGGGTTCTACACGCTGAAGGAGTTCGACTTTCCGCACAAGCGCGCGGCGCTCACCGTGATGGAGCGCGAGACATTCTTCGACACTTTCCGGTTGCCGTGATGGGACGGGGGCGCGAAGCGTCGATGCGCCGATGCGTCAATTCGCAAGCGACGACGTTTCGCGCGGCTTGAAGGGCCGCCGACATCGGCCGTTCGGGATATGGATCGGGCGGGCGGCATGAGGAAGAATGGATTGCATCCTCATCACGGACAGGTCCCGCCGACATGGCAAGCACACCCGCGATAGCATCGGGCGCGATCCCCGGAGCACGTTCCCTAACGTTGACATATGTCAGCATATGCCTAGAATGGGCGCATCGTACTCCTGTGGAGTGGCTCATGCGCACCGTTTCCATTTTCAAGAACGCCCGTAACCAGGCAATCCGCATCCCGAAGGACATGGAGTTCGAGGGTGTGACGGAACTCGAGATCCGCCGCGAGGGCGACACGTTGCTGCTGCGTCCGGTGCGGCCGACGTGGCTGTCGTTCGCGAGTGAACCACGGGCCGATGCCGACTTCCTCGTCGAGCGCCCGACGGTCGTCGAACTTGGTCGTTTCGACCTGCCCGGCGCCGATGACGATGCACCGACGGAGTCGAACCGGTGACGACGCTCTACATGCTCGATACGAACATCTGTTCGTTCATCATGCGCGAGCGGCCATCCGCGGTGTTGTCCCGGTTGCAGTCGTGCGTCAATGCGCAGCACCGGATCGTCGTGTCGGCGATCACCTATGCCGAAATGCGGTTCGGCGCAGTCGGCAGAAAGGCGTCGCCGAAGCATGCGGAACTCGTGACGGCCTTTGTCACGCGGCTGGATGGCGTGCTGTCGTGGGACACCGCGGCAGTCGATGCAACGGCCGCGATTCGCGTCGACCTTGCCGCACGTGGCACGCCGATCGGCGCGAACGACGCGTCGATCGCCGGTCACGCGATCGCGGCCGGTGCCGTGCTTGTAACGAACAACAGTCGCGAATTCAGCCGTGTCGCGGGGTTGTCGCTCGAAGACTGGGCAGCCTCGGCCTAGGGTGGCGAATGCACGATGTCGTTACTGTCGCGCGGCAGCACGTCACGCGCGAGGAACGGGCGGTTCCGAGAGGAAAGCCCTGCGGAACGCGTCGAGATACCGGTCGGCGTCATCGTTGAATTCGCCGGGCAACAGCGCGAACGCGCGGGCCTGCAGGTCCTGCGCGAGGGTTGCGTAAACCGCTTCGTCCGATAACAGCGCGCGGATCGCATCGTGCGTTTGCGGCGAAGCAATCCGCTTCGCATCGCGCGCGAGCAACCCGGCGGCCGCCAACTCCGGCTGGAAACCGTGCCGTTCGAGCAGATCGGGCGCGACGTCCCAGATGCGCTCGCGATTGCCCGCGTCGTGAAAATGCGTGAGCAGGAACAGCAGGTCGTACGCGTCGCTGTTCTGGCGCGCGCGCCGATCCTTCCACGCGAGCAACTTCAGCAGCGCGAGCGCCGGCAGGCTCGCCACCGGCACCGCGATATCGGCGCCGATCGACACGGCCAGCGCCGTATCGACCGCCTCCTGAAAGCCCAGCACGTTCAGCACGAACTCGCCGCGCGGCGGCCACGCGATTTCGCCTGGCGGTGCTTCGAGCGGCCCGAACGGCACGAGATCGAGCTCCGTGCGAAATCCCCGCGTCCCGCTGTCGAACAGCAGTTTCTGCTGATGCTTCGGTGCGCGCGCGAATTGCCCGGTCGCGACGAGCGCATCGACGAGCCGCTCGTGAAACGGCCAGCTCACCGCGCACACCGCAACGTCGACGTCCCGCGTCGCTCGCACCGGCCGGATGCCGTGGACATGCCACATCAGGATGTCGCGCGCGGTTGCGCCGGCGACGACAAATGCCGTGTCGAGTTGCACGCAGGTCGTGCCGACCGCCTGCAGCAGCGCGGCCGCCGCCGGCTCGAGCGGCCGGCGCGCGTCGACCTCAAGCGGGCGGGTGGGCAAGGTATCGGTCATGGATGTGTTCAGCGGCGGCGAGATTGCGGCTGTCTCCGGACGAGACGAGATCCGCGTAGATCAGCAGCGGCGGCACGAGCGGCACGTCCTGCTCGCGCCAGTCGAGCGCCGGCGACGGCGGCCAGAACGCTTCGAGCAGCTCGACGTCGCCGCGCTCGTCCGGGCGCAGGCGCGCCTGGAGCAGCAGGCGGTTCGACACGGTGCCGTGCGTATAGACGGTGATCACAACTGGCTTCAGGTCGTGCGTCAGCAGGTCGGCCGCCGGTTCGCCGCCGAGCCGCGCATCGAATGCCGCGAAATCGAAGTCGCGCCACCAGTCGGGCGTGACGGCGGCAAACCGCCGGGCCGGCAGTTTCGCGCGCAGGCGGCTCGGATACAGCGCGACCCATTCCTGCACGAAGCGCGGCCAGTCGGGCATCAGGCGCTCGCCATTGCGCCGCTGCGCGACGAGGCCGCGCGCGAGGAGGTCGTCCATCGCGAGATTGACCGTGCCGAGCGCGACGCCCGACGCGGCGGCGATCGCCCGGTACGGTTGCGCGACGAGGCCCGGCTGCGTCGCGAGCGCGAACATCACGGCGAGCCCCTTGGGCGTCGTCGCGCGCGACGCCTGCCGGCGCGGCGTGCGGGCCGGTTTCGGCCGGCCGCAGATCAGCACGGTCGCCTCCGGCAGGATCAGGCTCGCGTTGCCGGCGGTATCGAGAAACGGGATGCCTTGATCGGTCAGGTGCGCGGCCAGCTCGGCCGACACATACGGCGCGACCAGCATCAGCTGCCGCTCGCCGGGCAGCGGGGCGCCGCCGCGCCGACGCAGCGCCGCGCGGGCGTCCTGCACCGATTCGACACCGACGGTCACGGCGGCGGGCATCTCGAAGGTCTGCCCGCCGATGCCGAAGCGGATCATCGCGTCGGCATGCGCGCGGGATGCGGCCGGCACGCGCACCGGCCGTGCGTTGAAGCGTCGGGTCGCGCGTTCGAACGCAGCGCAGGCTTCGTCGAGCACGTGCTGTTCCGCTATCGACAGGGTGGCGTTCTCGGGCATCGGGAGGAATCGCTTGTTCACTTTTCCGTCATCGTACACAAAAAATGTACAGACGTCAAAAAATGAACAAGAACGCTCAACTCTTTGATGTGACGGAATTATTCCGGAATGTCTAACGGCAATCAACACACCTTCCCACCTGAGAAATCGAGACCGTACACCCAGTGTCGCGAATCCGGCTCAGGCGCGGCAGTCGCCCGGATGGTCGGTTTCCGCCGACGGACGATTTCTCATGTGTTGAGATGACCGACCGGCAACTCCAGGTTGTCGCCGCGACGACTTTCTGTCTGTTCGGTTGCCGCTCAACGGACTATCCTTGCCTGCACATTCCCCACTGAACCCAGGAGACGACACTGTGACGCACAGCGTGATCCCCGCAGGCCTCGCCGACGAAATGATCGAGATCCGGCACCGCATTCACGCCCACCCCGAACTGGGCTTCGAGGAATTCGCGACGAGCGACCTCGTTGCCGAGCAGTTGCAGGCATGGGGCTATACGGTGTACCGCGGGCTCGGCGGCACGGGCGTGGTCGCGCAGCTGAAGGTCGGCAAGGGCACGCAGCGCCTCGGCCTGCGCGCCGACATGGACGCGCTGCCGATCCACGAGTCGACCGGCCTGCCGTACCAGAGCACGATCCCCGGCAAGATGCATGCGTGCGGCCACGACGGCCACACGGCGATGCTGCTCGCGGCCGCGAAGCACCTGGCGCGCGAGCGGCGCTTTTCCGGCACGCTGAACCTGATTTTCCAGCCGGCCGAGGAAGGGCTTGGCGGCGCGAAGAAAATGCTCGACGACGGACTGTTCGAGCAGTTCCCGTGCGACGCGATCTTCGCGATGCACAACATGCCGGGCTTCCCGACGGGCAAGTTCGGCTTCCTGCCGGGGCCGTTCATGGCGTCGTCGGATACCGTGATCGTCGACGTGCAGGGGCGCGGCGGCCACGGCGCGGTGCCGCACAAGGCGATCGATTCGGTCGTCGTGTGCGCGCAGATCGTCATCGCGCTGCAGACGATCGTGTCGCGCAACGTGTCGCCGCTCGACATGGCGATCGTCACGGTCGGTGCGATCCACGCGGGCGACGCGCCGAACGTGATCCCCGATCGCGCACAGATGCGCCTGTCCGTGCGCGCGCTGAAGCCCGAGGTGCGCGACCTGCTCGAGACGCGCATCAAGGAAGTCATTCATGCGCAGGCGGCCGTGTTCGGCGCGACCGCGACGATCGACTACCAGCGCCGCTACCCGGTGCTCGTCAACGATGCGCAGATGACCACGTTCGCACGCGGCGTCGCGCGCGAATGGGTGGGCGAAGCGAACCTGATCGACGAGATGGTGCCGCTCACCGGCAGCGAGGATTTCGCGTTCCTGCTCGAGAAGCGGCCGGGCTGCTACCTGATCATCGGCAACGGTGACGGCGAGGGCGGCTGCATGGTGCACAACCCCGGCTACGACTTCAACGACGCGGTACTGCCGAACGGCGCGTCGTACTGGGTCAAGCTGGCCGAGACGTTTCTGGTGTGACGGTGAATGCGGGGGTGGGGCCGTCCCGGTTCAATCGCGGCTCGTGCCGAACCAGAACCCATCCCCGCTGAACAACGCCACCGCCGCATCCGGATTCGACGGCCAGTACATGTGCATGTACGTCGCGACGATCGAGCCCGTGCGATACACGGCTTCGCCGCTGCCGGGTTCCCCATCGGGCCGGGCGGCGGCCGCCACCGGCGCCAGCGGCGTGTCGAGCCGCGAATAATGAAACGTATGACCGCGCATCGGCCCGCTGCGCGTGTCCAGCTGCTGCATGCCGAGCGCCGCGAACCGGCGCTGCATCGTCGCATGGCCTGACAGCAGCCCGAGCATCGATGTCGTCGCGCCTTCCACGTCGGTCAGCGACTCGCACAGATACACCATTCCCCCGCATTCGGCGACGATCGGCCGGCCGGCCGCCGCGTGCGCGCGAATCGTCCGCGCGGCCACGGCATTCGCCGCGAGCGTCGCCGCATGCAGTTCCGGGTAGCCGCCCGGCAGGAACAGCGCGTCGCACGCGTCGGGCACGGGTTCGTCGGCAAGCGGCGAAAAGAACCGCAGCTGCGCACCGAGCGCATCGAGCAGCGCGAGATTGGCCGGATAGATGAACGAGAACGCCGCGTCGCGCGCGATCGCGATTCGCTTGCCGGCGAGCGCGCGCGGCAGCGGGGCGCGGGCCGCCGGTTCCGCGAACGAGACGGCAGGCGGCAATTCGGCGAGCGCCGTCTGCGCGAGCACGTCGGCCGCACGGTCGAGCCGCGCGTCGAGATCGCCGATGTCGGCCGGCTGGTGCAGGCCGAGATGCCGTTCCGGCAGCGCGATGCCCGCATCGGCCGGCACGTGCCCGAGCCAGCGCAAGTCGTCCGGCAGCGCCTGCCGCAACAGCTCCGCGTGTCGCGGCGACCCGACGCGGTTCGCGAGCACGCCGTGGAACGGCACCTCCGGCCGGAACCGCGCGAGCCCGAACGCAATCGCCGCGAACGTCTGCGCCATCGCCTTCGCGGATATCACCGCGACGACCGGCACGCCGAACGCGGCCGCGAGATCGGCGCTGCTCGGCGTGCCGTCGAACAGCCCCATCACACCTTCGATCAGGATCAGGTCCGCGTCGCGCGCGGCATCGGCGAGCAGCGCGCGGCAGCCGGCTTCACCGACCATCCCGAGGTCGAGCACGTGCACGGGCGCGCCGCTCGCGCGTTCGAGCAGCATCGGATCGAGAAAATCCGGCCCGGTCTTGAACACGCGCACGCGCCGGCCGAGCCGGCGGTGCAGCCGCGCGAGGCCGGCCGTCACCGACGTCTTGCCCTGGCCGGACGCGGGCGCGCTGACGAACAGCGCGGGGCAGGCCGGCATCGCTCAGAACTCCACGCCGGGCTGTGCCTTCACGCCTTGTTCCTTGTACGGATGCTTGACGAGCCGCATTTCCGTGACGAGGTCGGCCGCATCGATCAGTGCATCGGGCGCATGCCGGCCCGTGACGACGACGTGCACCGAATCCGGCCGCGCGACGAGCGTCGCGAGCACTTCGTCGAGCGGCAGGTATTCGTACTTTAGCACGGTGTTCAGCTCGTCGAGGATCACCATCCGGTACTCGCCGCTTTCGATCATCCGGCGCGCCTCGTCCCAGCCCTTGCGCGCGGTTGCGACGTCGGCGTCGCGGTTCTGCGTATTCCACGTATAGCCGTCGCCCATCGTCACGAAGTCGCATTGCGCGACCGCGCCGAGGAAGTCGCGCTCGGACGTGTGCAGCGCGCCCTTGATGAACTGCACGACGCCGAGCCGCATGCCATGGCCGAGCACGCGCACGGCCATGCCGAAGGCGGCCGTGCTCTTGCCCTTGCCGTTGCCGGTGTTGACGATCAGCAGGCCCTTTTCCTGGGTGGCGGCAGCCTGCTTCTTTTCATGGCCGGCGCGGCGGCGTTCGGCCATCCGCTGATGGGATTCGGCATCGGTCTTCATCGGGAATCGTCCTGTCGAAAGCGAAACAAAGGGTTCAGAGCGGGCCGGCGAGCGCGACCGTCACGCCGTCCCGGCTGGATTTGGGGCCGAGCAGCCGGCCATGCGGCGCCGCGAGTTGCGCGCACGGCTCGGCCACGCCCGCGACGCCGAAACGCGCCAGCGCGGCAGCCGACGGGCCGCTCAATGCCGGTGCGGGGCAATGCGCGAGCTGTGCCGCGTCGAACGCGACGAGCGGCCAGCCGCGCCGCGCGCACAGCGTGCGCAGCGACCGGGCACGCGCCTTGTCGGCGAGCGTCGCGACGACGGCTGGCTCGGCGCCCGGGTGGCTTGCCAGCGCCGCGCGGATCGCGGCATCGAGTTGCGCGGCCGTCACGCCCGCGCGGAAACCGACGCCGAGCGCGACGCGCATCATGCGCGTCCGCCAAGCGCCGCGCGCACCGCGGGATCGTCGGCGAGCGCCGCGACGCGGCCGATCACGACGATCGCGGGCGAACCGATACCGGTCGCGCCCACGCGCTCGACGATCGTGTCGAGCGTCGCGAGCACGTGCCGCTGTCCGTCACGCGTCGCGTTCTCGATCACCGCGCACGGCGTGTCGCCGGCCACGCCGCCATCACGCAGCGCGGCCGCGATCGCGTCGAGCCGGCGAATACCCATGTAGATCACGATCGTCATCCGCGTCGCGGCCAGCGCGCGCCAGTCGGGTTCGTCCGCGCCCGCGCCGTGGCCCGTGACGAAGATCACGCCCTGCGCGTCGCCGCGATGCGTGACCGGAATGCCGAGCGCGGCCGGGGCGGCGATACCGGCCGTGATGCCGTTCACGATCTCGACCGGGAACCCGGCCGCGCCGAGCGCGAGCAATTCCTCGCCGCCGCGGCCGAACACGAACGGATCGCCGCCCTTGAGCCGCGCGACGCTGCGGCCCGCGCGCAGATGCGCGAGCATCGCGGCGACGATCGTTTCCTGCGGCGTCGACGCATGGCCGCCGCGCTTGCCGACGTGCTCGATCAGTGCGTCGGGGCGCGCGTGGCGCAGCACGTCGGGGTTCACGAGATCGTCGACGAGCAGCACGTCGGCCGCGGCGATCGCGCGCACGGCCTTCAGCGTGAGCAGATCGGCGTCGCCGGGGCCGGCGCCGACGAGCCATGCGCGGCTCATCGGGCGCGGCACGGCGCGCACCGTGTCGTGGCAGTGGAAAGGGGACAGCGAGCGGCACATCGGCGGCCGGCGGACAGGCAATGCATGACGGATCGAGCGAAGCCCGCGCGAGCGCGGGCGGAAAGCGCACCCCATCCGTCCCCCGCGGATCGGGCGTTCGGCGAGCAGCGGGCTCGCCCCTTGCGTCGGCCGGTATCCGGGCTGGCCGCTTGCCAGGCCGCAGCCTTCCCGCCCGCTGAAGGGCAGTGGCATCGCGGGCAGCCTGGGCGCGTGCGGGGAACCGCGACGCGCGGGCGGCGTACCGTTGCGGGGACAGCACAGGCCGGGCGGACTTCCGCCTCCTGTTTCCCGTTTAACTGCGTGCGCCGGAGGAGCGCGCGCGAGCACCGAACGCGGCGCATACGATAGCACAGCGTGTATCGGGCGCGGGGCCGGCGAATCGCGCCCGCATCCGTTCGCGATCCGATCCGGGGGCGATGCATTGCGCAGTCGTAAATTGGTGTGCAATTATCTGGCCAGAGTCACAAGCAAGGCTCAGTTTCGGGCTGCCGGTCGCACGAGCCTGACGAAATCCATACCAAAATCGGCTCGCTCTGCCGGACCTGCAGGGCGATGGCCACTACATCGCGAAGTGCCGCGCCTATGGCGAACGTACGCAGATGGACAACCTCCAGCGGGGCCGGCCATGCGCTCGCGATCGGCATGCTGGTCGTTTCGGCCGGATTGGCGCTGGGAGCCTGGCCGCATGTCACGAAGGCCGTGCTGGCGCAATCGGTTGCCGGGCTGGGGACGCAAGTCGTGCAGCAGATCGACGTTGTGTTCGATTCGGCGGCCACGACGCTTGCCGACTTGGACGCATCGCCGTACGCGGACTGCTCGCCGCAGGATCTGCGCCTGTTGCGATCGGCTTCCGTCCGGTCGAAGTACGTCAAGGACGTCGGACGCCTGTCGGGCGCCGATCTGCTCTGCATGACGATGCTCGGCGTGCTGCCGAGGCCCTTTTCCCCGAAGCAGCAGCCATTCCGGCTGACCGACGCGATGTCGGCCTTCTGGACCGTTCCGTTGTTGTCGAGCCCTGGGACGCTGGGGCTCGTGGTCACGGGAAGGAGGACGAACCTGCTGATGGATCTGGACGCCTTCAGGGTACTGCCGCCGCCGTCAGATCTGCACTACGTGATCGGGCTCAGGGGCCGCCCGGCCGCGCTCGTCATCGGACTCGCCAAGGGCGGCGTCCCGGAGTACGTCGATGCCGGCCTGGTGCCGGGGTTTCGGGACGGCAAATCATTCTGCTCGGCCCGGGTGCCGCTGTGCACCATCGTCGTCGCGACGCCGCGAGCGCTGGCGAGCGCCAGTCGGCGCGCTGCCTGGCTGCTGGGGATCGCCGGCGGCGCGGCGGGCTGCTGTCTGGGGCTCGGGGCGCTGATGCTGCACCGACGCTGGGCCGCGCTTCCGGCGCAGATACGGCGAGCGCTGGCAAACGGGCAATTTGTCATGCGCTATCAGCCGATCGTCGCGCCCGGCGCGTCATCGCGGATCGTCTCCGCCGAAGCGCTGATCCGCTGGATCGACGGGCCAGCCGCCCCGGACGTGTTCATTGCCGAGGCGGAACGCGCCGGAATGATCGTCGACGTCACGGCCTTCGTCGTGCGCACGGTCCTGCGGGAGATGCGCGTGCTGTTCGACGGCGAGCCGGACTTTCGCATAACCATCAACGTCAGCGCTCCCGAGTTGCTGGACGGCAGCCTGATGGCGACGCTGGACAGTTGCTGGCCAGCCGGATTGTCGCGCCAGCATGTCGGTTTCGAACTGACTGAGCGGTCGACCGTGGAACTGCCGGAGATTCTGCCGGCGCTTCGGCAATTGCGCGACCTCGGGCATCCCGTCTACATCGACGATTTTGGCACGGGCTACTCCAGCCTGAGCCTGCTGCAGCATCTTCCGATCGACTACATCAAGGTCGACCGTTCGCTGCTGCCGGCCGCGCCGCAGCATGACGGCACGTCAATCATTCCGGAGATCCTGGCGATTGCCCGTCGGCTCGGGGTCGGCCTGGTCTTTGAGGGTGTCGAGACCCGTGAGCAGGCGCACATGCTCGACATCCAGGGGCAGTCGATCGGAGCACAGGGCTGGTATTTCGGGCGTCCCGATACAGTGGAAGCGCTGCAGAAGGCGATCGCGGAGCAGCCGCTGCGAACAGGCTGAGCATCCGGACCGAAAAGCCGGCCGCGACGCGCGCCCGCATTGGCACGCGGGCCGCCACCTTGACGCTCCCCGCACCGCCGCCTACACTCGCACGCGTTTTGGTGCTCGCGCGCGCTCCTCCGACGCGCGCAGTTAAACGGGAAACAGGGAGCCTGCCTGCGCCGCAGTCGAGCCAACCTGTGCTGCCCCCGCAACGGTAAGCGAACGCGTCGCGCCCAGCGCGACGCAGCGCCGCTTCGCCGCATGCCTGCCGCATGCGGACGACCGCCACTGGATGCCGCGCATCCGGGAAGGCGAAGCGGCGTGTTCGTCAGCCCGGATACCGGCCGAAACGTTGGGGTTCAGCGCCGCGGGGAGGCGGCGCATCGTCCACGGCCGCAGCATGCCCGACACCCGAGTGTTTCCCGCTTCCTCCGCCGATCCGCCCGCCGCCGCACGCGCGCCGTGCCGGGCCGGCGCGATGAACGGCAGGCGGCGCGGGCAGGGCCGGCGGCAGCCGTGTTGGCATTGACCATGCCGACCGTTCACAAGGAAGCGTCATGTCCGATTCGTCGTTCCGTGCGTCGTGCGGCCGTCCGGCCGGACTGCGCCGCGCCATTCCCGCGATCCACCCGACGACATGCCGCGCCGCATTCGACGCGACGATCCCGGCCTGATTCCATTTTCGCCACAGGACCTACCATGACCCTACGCAAGCTTCCCGTCACGATCGTCACGGGCTTTCTCGGCAGCGGCAAGACTACGCTGATGCGCCACATCCTGCAGCACGCCGAAGGCCGCCGCATCGCGGTGATCGTCAACGAATTCGGCGAGCTCGGCATCGACGGCGAAATCCTCAAGGGCTGCGGCATCGGCTGCGACGATACCGACGGCGCGCAGGGGGAAACATCGGGCCAGCTGTACGAACTCGCGAACGGCTGCCTGTGCTGCACCGTGCAGGAAGAGTTCTATCCGGTGATGGAAGCGCTCGTCGAGCGCCGCGCCGACATCGACCACGTGCTGATCGAGACGTCGGGCCTCGCGCTGCCGAAGCCGCTCGTGCAGGCCTTCAACTGGCCGACGATCCGCAACAGCTTCACGGTCGACGCGGTCGTGACCGTCGTCGACGGGCCGGCCGCCGCGAGCGGCCAGTTCGCCGAGAACCCGCAGGCCGTCGACGCGCAGCGCCGCGCCGATCCGAACCTCGACCACGAATCGCCGCTGCACGAACTGTTCGCCGACCAGCTGTCGTCCGCCGATCTCGTGATCGTGAACAAGGCCGACCTGGTCGCCGACGCGCAGTTCGCCGAAGTCGAAGCCGCGATCCGCGAAGAGATCCCGCCGCAGGTGAAGATCGTGCGCGCGACGCGCGGCGAACTGGATCTCGCGATGCTGCTCGGGCTCGAATCGGCGTCGGAGGAAACGATCCACCTGCGGCACGACCATCACGGCTCGGCCGACGACGGCGATCACGACCACCATCACGACGATTTCGATTCGGTGGTGGTGTCCGGCGACGCAGGCTCGCGCGAAGCGACGATCGCCGCGCTGCAGCGCGTCGTCGAGACGCACACGATCTACCGCGCGAAAGGCTTCGCGGCGCTGCCCGATGCGCCGATGCGGCTCGTGATCCAGGGTGTCGGCCGCCGCTTCGACAGCTATTTCGACCGTCGCTGGCAGGACGGCGAAACGCGCGCGAGCCGCTTCGTGCTGATCGGCGAGGATCTCGACGCGGCCGAACTGCAGCGCGCGTTCGAGGCCGCGTGCGCGGCCCAGACGCAGCAGGCGTAACGCGCGATGCATCTGCTGCGCACCACGCCGGGCGGCTTCGTCGACGATACGCAGGGCGTCGTCCGGATCGACCAGCAACCGGCCGACATCGTGATCCTGAGTTCGGCCGATACGACCTTGTCGCTGCTGGCCAGCGTCGTGCCGAAGCTGCCGGCCGGCTTTCCGAGCGTGCGGCTCGCGAACGTCACGTTCCTGCGACAGCCGGCGTCGGTCGATTTCTATGTCGACGACGTGCTGCGTCATGCGAAGACGGTCGTGATCGATCATCTCGGCGGCGAAGCGTACTGGCCGTACGGGATCGAACAGGCCGTGTCGCTCGCGTCCAAGCGCAAGCAGCAGCTCGCGATGTTCTCGGGCGACCTGCAGGAAGACCCGAACCTCGTCGCGAAGAGCACGGTCGCGCCGGCGCTGTGCCGGCTGTGGTGGCGCTACCTGCGCGACGGCGGGATGCACAACGCCGAAGCGCTGCTGCGCAGCATCGCATTCCATACGCTCGGCTTCGGCGACGAACCCGAGCCGCCGCGCCCGCTGCCGGCCGCCGCGCTGTATCACCCGGCGCGCGACCCGGCGAGCGTCGACGACTGGCGCGCGCGCTGGACGCCCGGCGCGCCCGTGGTCGCGATCCTGTTCTACCGCGCGCACTGGCAGGCCGCGAACACGGCCGTGTTCGACGCGCTGGCCGATGCGCTCGTGCACGAAGGGCTCAATCCGCTGCCGATCGCGGTCACGTCGCTGAAGGACGCGGTGAGCCGCGAGGTCATCACGCAGCTCTGCGACACGCACGGCGTCGCGCTCGTGCTGAACACCACGGCCTTCGCGGCCGGCGCGATCGACAGCCCCGAGCCCGACGTACTCGCCGGCGACGCGCCGGTGCTGCAGGTGATCCTGTCCGGCGGCAACCGCGACGCATGGGTGGCCGACAACCAGGGGCTGCACGCGCGCGACATCGCGATGCACATCGCGTTGCCTGAAGTGGACGGGCGCATCGTCACGCGCGCGGTGAGCTTCAAGGGGCTCGCGTATCGGTGTCCGCATACCGAAGTCGACGTCGTGCGCTACCAGCCGGACGCCGAACGCATCGCGTTCGTCGCGGCGCTCGCGCGCGGCTGGTGCCGGCTGCGCACGCTCGACAACGCCGACAAGCGCATCGCGCTGATTCTCGCGAACTATCCGCAAAGCGAAGGGCGGATCGGCAACGGCGTCGGGCTCGATACGCCGGCGTCCGCGCTGCGCGTGCTCGCGGCGCTGCGTGACGCGGGCTATGCCGTGGCCGACCTGCCGGCCGACGGCGACGCGCTGATCGCGCGGCTCACCGAAGGCGTGACCAACGACCCGGCCGTGCGCGCACTGCGCCCCGCGTTCCAGAGTTTCGCGCTGGCCGACTACGTCGCGCATTTCGCGCGGCTGCCGGCCGCCGTGCGCGATGCGCTGAACGAGCGCTGGGGGCCGCCCGACACGGACCCGACGCTGCGCCAGGGGCGCTTCCCGATCGCCGGCTGGCGCGCGGGCAACGTGTTCGTCGGTATCCAGCCGTCGCGTTCGCGCGGCGAAAACGACTATGCGAGCTACCACGACGCGGACCTCGTGCCGCCGCACGCGTACCTCGCGTTCTATTTCTGGCTGCGCGATGCGTTCGGCATCGACGCGGTCATTCACCTCGGCAAGCACGGCAACCTCGAATGGCTGCCGGGCAAGAGCGTCGCGCTGTCCGACGCGTGCTGGCCGGACCTGACGCTCGGGCCGCTGCCGCACCTGTATCCGTTCATCGTCAACGATCCGGGCGAGGGCAGCCAGGCGAAGCGTCGCGCGCAGGCCGTGATCATCGATCACCTGATGCCGCCGCTCACGCGCGCGGAAAACTACGGCCCGCTGCAGGATCTCGAACGGCAGGTCGACGAGTACTACGAAGCGCTGATGGTCGATGCGCGGCGCGCGAAGCTGCTGCGCAAGACGATCCTCGCGACGATCGCCGAACACCGGCTGCATGACGAGCTGAGCGTGTCGCCGCCGCGCGACGCCGGCGACGAGGATGCGCTGCTCACGCGCGTCGACGCATGGCTGTGCGAATTGAAGGAAGCGCAGATTCGCGACGGGCTGCACGTGTTCGGCGCGTCGCCGATCGACCGTCAGCGGCGCGATACGCTGCTCGCGCTCGCACGCTTTCCGGTCGGCGACGGCAAGGGCGAACGCGCGGGGCTGATCGCGGCGCTCGCGCGCGATCTCGCGCTCGGCGACGATTTCGATCCGCTCGCGGCCGACTGGGCCGCGCCGTGGACGGGCCCGCGGCCGGCCGTGCTGCAGGCGCTCGACGCGTCGCCGTGGCGCCATGCGGGCGATACGCGCGAGCGGCTCGAGCGGCTCGCGCAGCAGTGGCTCGACGGACTGTGCGCGGCCCCCTCTGTCGACCGCAGCCTCGACATCCCGCCACCCGGCGACTGGCCGCACACGCTCGCCGTGATCAATCGTGCGCGTGCGACGCTGCTGCCCGCGCTCGACGCGTGCGGTGGCGAGGAACTGCGCCAGCTGCTGCGCGGGCTCGACGGCCGCTTCGTGCCGCCGGGGCCGAGCGGCTCGCCGTCGCGCGGCCGTCCCGACGTGCTGCCGACGGGCCGCAACTTCTATTCGGTCGATACGCGTGCGGTGCCGACGCAGGCTGCGTGGTCGCTCGGCCTGAAATCCGCGCAGCAGCTGATCGAACGCCATCTGCAGGATCACGGCGACTATCCGCGCGCGATCGGGCTGTCGGTCTGGGGCACGGCCACGATGCGCACCGGCGGCGACGATATCGCGCAGGCGTTCGCGCTGATCGGCGTGCGGCCGAAATGGGCGCACGGCAGTCATCGCGTGACCGACTTCGAGATCCTGCCGATCGAGATCTTCGACCGGCCGCGCATCGACGTGACGCTGCGCGTGTCGGGCTTCTTCCGCGACGCGTTCCCGAACCTGATGCACCTGTTCGACGCGGCCGTGCAGGCCGTCGCCGCGCTCGACGAGCCCGAGGCGCTGAACCCGATCCGTGCGCGCATCGAGCGCGAACGCGCGACCTGGATCGAGCGGGGCGTGGCGCCCGACGAAGCGCGACGCCGCGCCGGCTGGCGCGTGTTCGGCGCGCGGCCGGGCAGCTACGGCGCGGGCCTGCAGGACATGATCGACCAGCGCCGCTGGCAGACCGACGCCGATCTCGCCGACGCGTACCGCCAGTGGGGCGGCCATGCGTACGCGCAGAACAGCGCGGGCGACGCGGCTCCCGACGTGTTCGGCGAGCGGCTCGCGACGATCGACGTCGTCGTGCAGAACCAGGACAGCCGCGAACACGACATCCTCGACTCGAACGACTACTACCAGTTCCAGGGCGGGATGACGGCGGCCGTGCGCCACCTGTCCGGACAGCAGCCGAGCATCTACCACGGCGACCATGCGAACCCGGTCGCGCCGAAGATGCGCACGCTGCGAGAGGAGATCGCGCGCGTGATCCGCTCGCGCGTCGTCAACCCGAAATGGCTCGACGGCGTGAAGCGTCACGGCTACAAGGGCGCGGCCGAAATGGCCGCGACTGTCGACTACCTGTACGGCTATGACGCGACCGCACGCGTGCTGTCGGACCACCAGTACGCGCTCGTCGCCGATGCGTACCTGTTCGACGACGACACGCGCGCGTTCCTCGAACGACACAACCCGAAGGCGCTGCACGGCATCTGCGAACGCTTCGTCGAAGCGATGCAGCGCGGGCTGTGGCAGCAGCCGGGTGACTATCGCGAGCGGATCGAAGCGGTCTGGCTCGACAGCGAACAACTCCAGGAAGGAGGACGGCAATGACCGATCCGACGACGCCCCGCGCCCGCGCGGTGTTCCCGTTCGCGGCGCTGGTCGCGCAGCAACCGTTGCAGCAGGCGCTGCTGCTCGCCGCGATCGACCCGTCGCTCGGCGGCGTGCTCGTCAGCGGGCCGCGCGGCACCGCGAAATCGACCGCCGCGCGCGCGCTGGCGGAATTGCTGCCCGAAGGCGAATTCGTCACGCTGCCGCTGTCGGCGAGCGACGAACAGGTCACCGGCACGCTCGATCTCGCCCATGCGCTCGCCGCCAACGGCGTGCGCTTCCGGTCGGGCCTGCTCGCCCGCGCGCATCGCGGCGTGCTGTACGTCGACGAAGTGAACCTGCTCGCCGACGGGCTCGTCGATACGCTGCTCGACGTCGCCGCGAGCGGCGTGAACGTGGTCGAGCGCGATGGCGTGTCGCACGCGCACGATGCGCGTTTCGTGCTGGTCGGCACGATGAATCCCGAGGAAGGCGAACTGCGCCCGCAACTGCTCGACCGCTTCGGGCTGATGGTCGAGCTCGAGAACTGCTTCGACGCCGCGCAGCGCGAACGGATCGTGAAGGCGCGCCTCGCGTTCGATCTCGATCCGGACGCGTTTCGTGCGCGTCACGCAAGCGCACAGCGAGCACTCGGCGACGGGATTCACGCGGCGCGGGCCCGGCTGTCGACGCTGGATTTCGACGATGCGGTTCACGCACGCGTGAGCGCGCTGTGCATCGACGCGGCCGTCGACGGCCTGCGCGCCGACCTCGTGATGCTGCGCGCCGCGCGCGCGCTCGCGGCGCTGGAGCAGGCCGACGCAGTGACGGTGTCGCATGTCGAACGCGTGGCCGACGCGGTGCTGCGGCATCGGCGTCATGCGGGCACGCCGCCGTCGTCGGGCGCGTCGCCATCGCGCCGCGACGGCGAGCACGACCGCGACGAGCGTTCGCCACCGGACACGCGCCGGCAGCCCGACGATCAACCGGGCGCGGCACGCAACGATGCGACGGCGTCGCAAGGCGAGTGGGGCTACCTGCCGCCCGAACCGGCCGGCCTGCGCGACGTGAAAAGCGTGGTGCCGCTGCCGCTAAAAAAACGCTGAGCCATCGAGCCGACGCCGCCGCGAACGCCGTTCGCGGTCCTCGATGGCAGCCAGGCGCCGCCGCGCGCGTGCCGGGGACGGCACGCGCCGGCACGGCCGTGGCGTGGCCGGCGACGCTCGCCGCGAAGCGCGGCGGCCCGCTGCAGGCCGGCCATCTGCGTTTTCGCAAACAGGCCGGCGCCCCGCGCGCACTCCATTGCTTCGTGCTCGACTGTTCGGCGTCGATGCTGTCGCACGAACGGCTCGCGCTCGCGAAAGGGTTGATCGTCGCGTACTTCGACCAGGCCGCGCGCGACCGTGTGGAAACCGCGCTGATCTGTTTCGGCGGCAACGGCGCCGCACGACGTTTCGGACCGGCCGTGCCGCGCTGGTGGAACGCGCGCTGGCTCGAACCGGTGGACGGCGGCGGCGGCACACCGCTCGCGGATGGCATCGCGGCCGCCGCGCAATTGCTCGCGTGCGCGGCACGCCGTACGCCGGACCAGCAGCGTTGGCTATGGGTGCTGTCCGATGGGCGCACGCGCGAAACGCCACCGAAGCCGGCCGCCGCCGATCACGTCGTGTTCGTCGATTTTGATGACGCGGCCGTGCGGATCGGGCAGGGCAGGCGGCTCGCCGACGCATGGGGCGCACAATGGACGACGGCCGCGTCGCTGTGCCCCGGGCTGACCGGCTGACCGGCTGATCGGGGCAGCCGCCGCGCGGGGCGATCGCCGGCGCTGCGCTATGATCGCGGTTTCTGCTTACCGGAATGTCTGCCATGCAAGTACTCGTCGATGCCGACGCGTGTCCCGCCGTCATCAAGGACATGCTGTTTCGCGCCGCGCGTCGTGCCGAGATCTGCGTGACGCTGGTCGCGAACCAGTTCCTGCGTACGCCGCCGTCGCCGTTCATCAAGGCGGTGCAGGTGCCGGCCGGCTTCGACGTGGCCGATGCGCGAATCGTCGAGCTCGCGCAAGCCGGCGATCTCGTGATCACCGCCGACATCCCGCTGGCCGCGGCCGTCCTCGACAAGGGCGCGCATGCGCTCGACCCGCGCGGCAACTGGTTTAGCCGCGAGAACATCGAAGAACGCCTGTCGACGCGAGCGATGATGGATCAACTGCGCAGCTCGGGCGTCGACACGGGTGGCCCGGCCCCGTTCAGCGCACGCGACGGCAAGGCGTTCGCGTCGCAGCTCGACCGGTTCCTGGCGCGCCACGGCAAGCCCTGACGCCCCAAGGCGCCGGTCGTGCGGCGTGTGATGCGTCACCGGTTTCGCGTCGAATCGTCGGCTGCGGCAGAATACGGATTCGCGCCGACATCGATATCGTGGCGCGAACGAACCACCGGAGAGCATGGATGTCACCAACCCAACTTCTCGTTCCGACGTTGACCCAGATGCTGCGCGCGCAATCCGCGTGGCTCGACAAGGCCGTGGCGCACCGGCAGGCCGCCGGCGACGCACCCGATGCGGTGCTGACGCTGAAGCTCGCGCCCGACATGTATCCGCTCGCCGCACAGGTGCGGTTCTCGTGCTTCCAGGCGATGGAACCCGTCTACCGGCTGCGTGGCGAACCGCTGCCGGACGCGCTGCTCGCGCTGCGCGAAGCCGGCTGGCACGCCGATGCGCAGCCGGGCACGGTGAGCGACGCGCAAGGGATCCTCTCCGGCACGATCGCATTCCTCGGCGAACTCGCGCCCGACGCGCTCGATGGCGGCGCCGCGCGGCCGATCGCCCTCGAGCTGCCGAACGGCACCGCGTTCGACATGACGGGCGAGCAGTACGTGCGTGACTGGGCGCTGCCGCAGTTCTACTTTCACGCGATCGCCGCATACGCGATCCTGCGCCATTACGGCGTCGAGCTCGGCAAGGCCGACTACGTGCCGCACATGCTGGCGTACGTGCGGCCGACACGATTCCGCAGGGTTGAACGGATGACCGGACGATCGGGCCGCGGCGCGCCGGCATGACGCGGGCGCTCTTCATCTGCAGCCGCAACCGGCTGCGCAGCCCGACCGCCGAGGCGGTGTTCGCGGCATGGCCGGGTGTCGAAACCGACTCCGCGGGACTCACGCCCGACGCCGACACGCAAGTGTCCATCGAGCAGCTCGAATGGGCCGAGATCGTGTTCGTGATGGAACGCGCGCACAAGGCGAGGCTGTCCGCGCGGTTCGGCGCCCGACTGAAGCACAAGAGGATCGTCTGCCTCGACATTCCCGACCGCTACACGTACATGCAGCCCGAGCTGGTCGCGCTGCTCGAACGCAAGGCCGGGCCGTTGCTGCGCGCGTGAGCGGCGCGGGGCCGCTTCAGCGCAGACGAAGCGGGCCGTCCGCGAGCGGGGAAAAGCGGTCGAGGTGCAGCAGTTCGATGATCTTGCGGGTCGGCACGCTCGCGCGCAGCGTCTCGAGGCGTTCGACGTCGAACCACTTGCAGCGCGCGATCTCGTTGCTCGCGCGCGGAATCAGATGTTTCGGCACCTCGGCCACGAACACGTGGTGGAGCTTCGTGAGACCGCCGAACTGCACCGCATAGTCGAGCGCGAGCCCTTCGAGCCGCGTTTCCTCCGCCAGCTCCCGCTGCGCGGCCTCCAGCGGTGTCTCGCCGCGCCGGATCGTGCCGCCCGGCAGCGTCCAGCGCGCCGCGGTGCGCGCGACCAGCAGTACGCTGCTGCGCTGGCGGCACACGATCGTGGCGCGCTCCTTGATGCTGGCGACGGTATCCGGCCCGGTATTCATGTTCGGCAAAACAGGTACTGAATCGTGGAGTGAAATGCACGTCGACCGGCGTTGCCGGCCAGTCGCCCGATGGTCGGGCACGACGGCATGCAAAGCCGCCGCGCCGATCATACCGGCCGTTCGTGACAGTTCCGTGCGTTGCCGCGCGCCACGCGCATCGCGTCACGCGTGCGTGTAAAGCACCGGGCGTGCCGGCTTCCCGGACTGCCCGTGGCGCCGTTTGTGCAGGGCACGCCGGTGGTGCGGTGGCGTCACATGCCGACGCGCGGGCGCGGGCCGTGCCGCCGGCGCGGCGGCACGCGGCTGTAATTGTCCCTCGCCAAAATGGAAGGTCTGGGTTTGCGCGCGGGCGACGCCCAACGTCGACGCGAGCACGAGGGCCGCGAGCAGCATGCGTTTCATGAAATTTCCGCCTTGGTTCGGATGAGCACCGTCCGCAGCTTAGCGAACCGCGGCCCGGCGCGGCAACCGGCGCGCGTTCGGGGTCGTCCCCACGGCTGCCGCATTCTCCACCGGCTTACCGGCGTATGCCCGGCTTGACAATAAAATTCTCCAGTGTGAATATAAATTCACGCACAAGAATTATTATTCGAGCCAGGAAAACCGTGCCGCAAAGTCGACATGGCGAAACCGGCGGTCCGAACAACCGGAAGCAGGAGCGAGACGCATGGCGAAGCTGGAGCAGCAGGGCGCGTTGGCGGGGTTGCGCATCATCGATCTGTCGCGGGTGCTGGGCGGCCCGTACGCGACCCAGATTCTCGCCGACCACGGCGCGGAGGTGATCAAGGTCGAGCCGCCGTCGGGCGACGAGACGCGCACCTGGGGCCCGCCGTTCGACGGCGACACCGCGTCGTATTTCCTCGGCGTGAACCGCAACAAGCTCGGCATCGCGCTCGACCTGACGAAGCCGGACGATCGCGAGCGGCTGCTCGGGCTGCTCGAGCACGCGGACGCGCTGGTCGAGAACTTCAAGATCGGCACGATGGAACGCTGGGGGCTCGGCTTCGACGCGCTGCATGCGCGCTTTCCGCGCCTCGTCCATTGCCGCGTGTCGGGCTTCGGCGCGGACGGCCCGCTCGGCGGGCTGCCCGGCTACGACGCGGCCGTGCAGGCGCTGGCCGGGCTGATGAGCGTGAACGGCGAAGCAGGGGGCGCGCCGCTGCGCGTCGGCGTGCCGATCGTCGATCTCGTCACCGGGCTGAACGCGGCGCTCGGCGTGCTGATGGCGCTGCGCGAACGCGATGCGAGCGGGCGCGGCCAGTTCGTCGAATCCACGCTGTTCGACTGCGCGCTGTCGATCCTGCATCCGCATACGCCGAATTTCTTCCATTCCGGGAAGGCGCCGGTGCGCACCGGCAACGCGCATCCGAACATCACGCCGTACGACAGCTTTCCGACCGCGAGCGTCGACATCTTTCTCGCGGTCGGCAACAACGGGCAGTTCGCCGCGCTGTGCGACGTGCTCGGCACGCGCGACTGGCCCGACGACCCGCGCTTCGCCGACAACCGCGCGCGCAGCGCGAACCGCTCCGCATTGCGCACGCTGCTCGAAACGGCGCTGGCCGCACACGACGGCGCGGCGCTCGCCGAACAGCTGATGCGCCGCGGCGTGCCGTGCGCGCCCGTGCTGGGGCTGGATGCGGCGCTCGACCATCCGCACGTCGCGCATCGGCGGATGAAGGTCGAACTGGGCCGGCATCGCGGCATCGCGTCGCCGATCAAGCTCGGCCGCACGCCGGCCTCGTACCGGCGGCCGCCGCCCGCGCTGAACGAACATGCGGCGCAGGTGTTTGCCGACGCGCAACGAGACGACGCCGGCAAGCACGGCGACTGACACGCATCGCGGCCGGCGGCCGAGCGGTGGCGTTGCACGCCGCCGCACGGCCTCACGCCGCTTCGAACATCACGCCGCGCCGCGCCCGACGCGCGCCGGCGCCAGAGGAGACACATCATGCTCGCATGGATCGGCGCGATCGCGATCGTCGCGCTGTTCGGCCTGATCATCACGAAACGGCTGTCGCCGCTCGTCGCATTGATCGTCGTGCCGGTGGCCGCGTCGCTCGCGGCCGGCTTCGGACTCTCGACCGGCAAGTTCATCGTGCACGGCGTGCAGAACATCGGCCCGATCGCCGGCATGTTCGTTTTTGCGATTCTATTTTTCGGAATCCTCACCGATGCGGGGATGCTCGACCCGATCATCGCGGGCGTGCTGCGCGTGATCGGCTGCCATCCGCCGCGCATCGTGATGGGCTCGGCGCTGCTCGCGCTGTTGATCCATCTGGACGGCTCGGGCGCCGTCACGTTTCTCGTCACGCTGCCCGCGATGATGCCGCTCTATACGCGGCTCGGGATGGATCGGCGAATTCTCGCGTGCGTCGCGTCGATGGCGGCCGGCGTCAACTTCCTGCCGTGGGTCGGGCCGATGCTGCGCGCGTCCGCGGCGCTGCATATTCCCGGCTCGGCGATCTTCATGCCGATGATCCCCGTGCAGATCGTCGGGCTCGTGTTCGTGTTCGGCACCGCCTACGTGCTCGGTGTGCGCGAGGCGAAGCGGCTCGGGCTCGATCGCGCCGGCGCGGCGTCGCTCGCGATCGCGCCGCGCGAGCTGACCGACGCCGAACGCGCGCTGCGCCGGCCCGGGCGCTTCCGGATCAACCTGGCGCTGACGCTCGTCGTGCTCGGCACGCTGGTGTCGGGCATGGTCGACCCGATAGTGATGTTCATGCTCGGCACGGTCGCCGCGCTCGTCATCAACTATCCGGACGTGCAGGCGCAGCGCGAGCGGATCGACGCGCATGCGAAGGCCGCGCTGATGATGGCGAGCGTGCTGCTCGCGGCCGGCGCGTTCACGGGAATCATGTCCGGCACCGGGATGCTGAAGGCGATGGCCGAGGTCGTCGTCGCGCACGTGCCGGTCGAACATGCGCGCCACATGCCGTTCGTGCTCGGCCTGCTGTCGATGCCGCTCAGCCTGCTGTTCGATCCCGATTCGTTCTACTTCGGCGTGCTGCCGGTGCTCGCGGAAAGCGGGAAGCTGCTCGGCGTGCCGCCGATCCAGATGGCGCAGGCCGCGCTGCTCGGCCAGATGACGACCGGTTTCCCGGTCAGCCCGCTCACGCCGGCGACGTTCCTGATCGTCGGCCTGACCGGCGTCGAGCTGGCCGAGCACCAGAAATTCACGATTCCGTTCCTGTTCGCCGCCACCGTGCTGATGGTATTCGCCGCGGTGATCGTGGGCGTGTTTCCGTTGTGAGCGCGCCGGACGTGCCGCTTCGCGCCGATATTCCGGGTGGGCTATCCCGCAAAGGGACGTTTTTCGACGCGCAAGCCCTCGCGCCATCCGGCGTGTTGCTGAGAGCGGCGCGGCCGCTCGCCTATTTCCAGGAGAGCAATCCATGCAGTTCGACCTGACCGACGACCAGCGCGCGATCGAAAGCGCGATCGAGAAAATCTGCGAACGCTTCGGCGACGACTACTGGCTCGAACGCGATCGCGCGGGCGGGTTTCCGTCCGACTTTCACGCGGCGCTCGCCGAGGCCGGCTGGCTCGGCATCGCGATGGACCCGGCCCACGGCGGCGCCGGTCTCGGGATGACCGAGGCCGCGCTGATGATGCGCACGATCAGCGCGTCGGGTGCGGGCCTGTCGGGCGCATCGGCCGTCCACATGAACATCTTCGGGCTGAATCCGGTGCAGGTGTTCGGCAACGACGCGCAGAAGGCGCGCTTCCTGCCGCCGCTGATCGCCGGGCGCGACAAGGCCTGCTTCGCGGTGACCGAGCCCGACGCGGGCCTCGACACCACGCACCTGAGCACGCAGGCGCGCCGCGATGGCGACCACTACGTGCTGAGCGGGCGCAAGATCTGGATCTCGACCGCGCAGGTCGCGAACAAGATGTTGATCATCGCGCGCACGACGCCGCTCGACGCGGTTGCGAAGCCGACCGACGGGCTCAGCCTGTTCTATACCGACCTCGACCGGTCGTGCGTCGAGGTGCGCGAGATCGAGAAGATGGGCCGCAAGGCCGTCGATTCGAACATGCTGTTCATCGACAACCTGCGCGTGCCGCGCGACGACCTGATCGGCAACGAGGGCGACGGCTTCCGTTATCTGCTGCACGGGCTGAACCCCGAGCGGATCCTGATCGCCGCCGAGGCGATCGGCCTCGGGCAGGCCGCGCTGCGGCGCGCGACGCAGTATGCGTGCGAGCGCGTCGTGTTCGGCCGGCCGATCGGGCAGAACCAGTCGATCCAGCATCCGCTCGCGCAGGCGTGGATGCAGCTCGAGGCCGCGTGGCTGATGGTGATGAAGGCCGCGACGCGCTACGACGCGGGGCAGTCGTGCGGGGCGGAGGCGAACGCCGCGAAGTACCTCGGCGCGGAAGCCGCGTTCCAGGCGTGCCAGACGGCGATCGCGACGCACGGCGGGATGGGCTATGCGAAGGAATACCATGTCGAGCGCTACCTGCGCGAGTGTATGATTCCGAGGCTCGCGCCCGTGAGTCCGCAACTGATCCTCTGCTACATCGCGGAGAAGGTGCTCGGGCTGCCGAAGTCGTACTGATCGTACCGGCCCGGCGGCTCGCCCGGCGCGCGGCTTCCCGTTCCGAATCAAGCGCTCGTCATGGACGTCAAACTCGTTGCCCGCACGCTCGACCTGTTCGAGCTGTTCGCCGCCGAACGGCGGCCGCTGCCGCTCACCGAGCTCGCGCGCCTGCTCAATGTGCCGGCGTCGAGCTGTCTGGCGATGGCGCGCACGCTCGTGAGCCGCGGCTATCTGTACGAGGTGCGCAAGCGCGGCGGCTATTACCCGACGCGGCGCCTGCAGACGATCGCCGCCGCGATCGATGCGACCGATCCGGTCGTCGACATCGTGCATCCGCATCTCGTCGCACTGCGCGATGCGAGCCGCGAGACGGCCGTGCTCGGCAAGATCCAGGGCGCGTCGGTCACGTATCTCGACGTCGTCGAATCCGAGCAGGCGATCCGCTATACGCGCGAGCCGGGCGAACTGCGCCCGCTGCATGCGAACTCGATCGGCAAGGCGATCTTCGCGGAGCTCGCGAGCGATGCGCAGCAGGCGCTTGGCGCACAGCTGTCAT
Source organism: Burkholderia sp. B21-005 (assembly GCF_020843965.1). NCBI lineage: Bacteria > Pseudomonadati > Pseudomonadota > Betaproteobacteria > Burkholderiales > Burkholderiaceae > Burkholderia > Burkholderia sp. B21-005. The sequence goes on from NZ_CP086301.1 coordinate 1,774,449, forward strand.
TCGAACGCTTCACCGACGCGAGCGTCGCGGACCTGCCGGCGCTCGTCGCACAAACCGCGCGGTTTCGCGAACTCGGCTGGGCCGAGAACTTCGGCGAAAGCGCGCCCGAGCTGTCGGCGATCGCGGTCGCGCTGACGCTCGACGGCGACTGGTACGGGCTGTCGGTCGTCGGCCCGACCGAGCGGATCCGCCAGCATCGCGACACGCATGCGGCGCTGCTGGTCGACGCGAAGACGCGGTTGCTGGCCGAGCAGGGGCGCGGGTAGCAAGAGCCGCGAAGCAGGGCGCAGCGCCTGCTTCGGCGGCCGTTCGCCGCTGCGCCGGACAGCGCCCCGGGGAACGGCCGCGGCCGGTCTGTCATGCGCCGGCGCGTCACGACTTCACGACTTCACCCACACGCCACCCGCGCTCGGGTTGTCGCCTTGCGTCCACCATTTCGCGCAGTATTTAGCGCCCTGATACATCACGCACGTGCCGCCCTGGTATGCGGTCGTTGCCGACCACGTCGCCGTGCCGCCGCCGATCGCTTTCCACACGCTCGCCTGGCCCGGCACGTCGCCCTGCGTCCACCATTGCGCCTGATACGTCGTGCCCTGATAGGTGACCGTCGCGCCGGCCGTATAGACCTGGCCGGCCGACCAGGGCGCGCCGGGCTGCGGCGTTCCGCCGTTCGAGCCGCCTCCATAGTTCGGGTCCTGCGTGACGCCTGTGCCCCACTTGCCGTCGAGCTTGCGGAAGATCGACGCGAACGCGTACGGCTGCTGCGCGATGCCCGAGCAGGTCGGCGACACATACGCGCCGTTGTTCGGGCACGGCTGGTCGCGGCCCACCGACCAGTTGCCGAAGAAACCGTAACCGTTGTTGATCGCCGTATTCAGCACGCTCTGCGCATTGGCAAGCGTGAAGGTTTCGCCCTGCACGTCGTTCATCCCGATCATCGGCGTGACACCGACCATCTGCCATAGTTGCGCGCCGGTCTTCGGCTGGCCGGCCGACTTGAACGCCGTGTCGAGCTGCGCGTAGAGCGCCTGCGCGGCGCTGATTGCCGCCGCGCCCATGTCGATGTTCGCGGGGCCGTAATCCATCGTCATCAGGTTCACGGCGTCGAATGCGACCTTGTTCGCGATGGCCGCGGTCACGACGTTCACGCCATCCTGCGTGAGCCCGGTCGGCATCGTCGGCAGTGTCAGCGTGACGTGCAGCGGCCGGCCTTTCGCCGCGTAGTCGGACTGCAACTGCGCGAGCGCCTGGAAGTTGCGGGCGACGGCGGCGCTGTCCTGCTGCGAGGCGCCCTCGATGTCGAAGTCGACATGCGTGAGGCCGTAGGTGTCGATCACGGTCTGATAGGCCGTCTTCAGCGCGGGAACGGTCGAGCATGCCTGCATCAGCGGCGTGCCGTTCGCGCCGCCGAACGAGACCGCGATCTCGCCGCCTTTCGCGCGATAGCTCGCAATCGACGTCGACAGCGACGCGAGCAGATCGCCGCTCGCACCGTTGCCGATCGGCTGCACGCCGCCCCAGGACGGCGCACAGCCGCTGCCCGCGATCACAAATGCGAGCGTGAACTGCTGGATGCCTTGCTGGACGCCGATCCGGTCGACAAGCGGCGTCGGGTAGAGCGTCACGTCGACGAACGGCGCATAGACGCCGGCGCCATGGGACACGCTCGCGACGGCGAGCAGGCAGCCCGCGACGAGCGCGCGTGGATTGAAGCGCGGCAACACGTTGTTGTTCATTGTTTTCTCCAAGTGGAAGAGGGATACGCTGGCCCGCGTATCGCCGCCGGGCGGGCGGCTGAGCATGCCCGCCCGGCGGCATGCACATCTTGAAGGATTGGTTCCGAACAATGAACAGTTGCGCGCTATTTTTATTATTGCATCACGTAGGATTAACAATCCTACCGATTCGAGCACATATCGAAACGTAAAGCGGGCGATTTGTCCGCTTGATCGCGCGTTGAAGTGGAAGCGCCGGACGCGCGACCCGTGCCCACGGGGCACGGCCGACGCGTGCATGGACGAGTCAGCGCACCGGCAACGACGGCCGGCATGCTGGGCACGGGCGCGCCGCGATGTGCGCAGCGGCCTTCAGCGATACCAGCGCGGCGTATACACCCACTCGCGGCCGTCGCCGATCGCGAAACGCCGCGTCGTCGACGAACCGACGATCACCATCGTGCGCATGTCCACCTGGTCGCTGCGCAGCGCGCCGAGCGTCGTCGTCGCGAGCGTCGCGCCCGGCCGGCCGATATCGCGGCCGAGCACGACGACCGTGTCGGCCGCGCGGTGCGCGCGCACGACGTCGAGCGCACGATCGAGCTGCCACGGTCGCGCACGCGAGATCGGGTTGTAGAACGCCATCACGAGATCGGCTTGCGCCGCATGCCGCAGGCGTGTCTCGATCACGTCCCACGGCTTCAGGTTGTCCGACAGCGAGATCGCACAGAAATCGTGGCCGAGCGGTGCGCCGGCCTGCGCGGCGGTCGCGAGCGACGCCGATACGCCGGGTTCGACCCGCAGCTCGACCGCGGCCCAGCGCGGGTCGCGCGCTTCGTCGAGCGCCTCCAGCACGGCCGCGGCCATCGCGAACACGCCCGGATCGCCCGACGACACGACCGCGACGCGCCGGCCCTCGGCCGCCAGTTCGAACGCATGGCGCGCACGCTGCATTTCCTCGCGATTGTCGGTGCCGTGTACGCGCTGGTCCGCGCGGAACGGGCCGGCCATCGTCACGTAGGTCGTATAGCCGAGGATATCGGTCGCTTCCGCGAGCGCGCCGCGCGCGGCGGGCGTGAGCCACGCCGCATCGCCCGGGCCGAGGCCCAACACCGTCAGGCGGCCGCGCGCCCGGCCGAGCGCGGCGGGATCGACGGGTTGCGCCGCGACCGCGCAGGCGAGGCCGTCGGACGTTGCGCGCAGCGTGTGCGCGACACGCAATGTGTTGCCGAGCAGTGCGGCGGCATCGGTGTCGCCTTTGCCTTCGACATCGCCGAAGCGCAGCGGCACGCCCAGCGTGTGCGCCGCCGCTTCGACCCGCGCATCGCCGAGCAACGTTGCCGGCGCGACGAGCGCGGCGAGCGCCAGCCGCGCGAGGCCGTGTGCATCGAGCAGCGCCTCGATGCGTTCGGCGAGCGACGGCGAGGCGTCGGCCGGCACGCCGCGCGCGTCGATGCCGACCACCACGCTGCGCGGATGGATCACGAGTTCGTCGCGCGCGCCGCGCCACGCATCGGGCGTCACGCGGATCGCATGCGCGGCCGCGTCGTCGCGCGGCAGCGCGACGTCGTCGAGCCACGGCGCCGCGCCGTCGATGCGCGTGGCCGCGCCCGCGAGCAGGTCGGACACGAAGCGCTTGCCTTGCTGGAGATCGGCGAGCGCATAGCCGTCGGGCGGATTGAGTACGCACGCGCCGAAGCGCAGTTCGCCGCTCGTCGTGATCGCCGGCGCGACGCCGAGGCATTCTGCGATTTCGCGCGCGATCAGGTTCACGCCCGTCAAACCGCCGAGCAGCGGCACGACCGCCGAGCCGTCTTCCGCGACCGCGAGCACCGGCGGCTCGACACCCTTGTCGGCCAGCGCGGGCGCGACGCAGCGAATCACGATGCCGGCCGCGCACAGCGCGACGATCGGCAGGCCGCGCGCGTAAAGCGCGCGCAGGTGCGCGCCGAGTTCGTCGAACGGCACGTCGGCCTCGACGCGCGACGCGAGCCCATGCACGCGAGAGCCCGGATAACGCGCCTGGATGCGGCGCGCGGTGTCGAGCGCGCCTGCGCCGAGAATCACGATCGCGGGCGGAGTCGTCATCCTTGCCATTTTTCCCCCGGCACGACCAACAGCGAGAAATACGGCGACGCCATCGGATCGACTTCGTCGAGCGGCACGATGCGCTGGGCCGCCATCGTCGCGCGCTCGACGTACAGCGCGCGCTTCGCGAGCCCGAGTTCGTCGAGCACGCGCCGCACCTTGTCGAAGTTGCGGCCGAGCTTCATCACGACGGCCGCGTCGGCCTGCGCGAGCCGCACGCGCAATTCGTCCTCCGGCAGCACGCCGGACAGCACCGACAGGCTCTGGTTGCGATAGACGAGCGGCTGGCCGAGCACGGCCGTGCCGCCGAGCATCGCGCACACGCCCGGGATCACTTCGGTGTCGTAGCGCGTCGCGAGGCGATCGTGCAGGTACATGTACGACCCGTAGAAGAACGGATCGCCTTCGCAGATCACCGCGACGTCGCGCCCGGCGTCGAGATGCGCCGCGACGATCTCGGCGGCCGTGTCGTAGAAGTCGGCGATCACCGTCTCGTAGCAGAGCGGCGGCGGCAGCGCCTCGGTCGTCACCGGATAGACGAGCGGCAGTTGCGTCTGCGCGTCGAGCAGGTGCGCTTCGACGATCCCGTACGCATTGCCTTTCTTGCCCTTCGCGACGAAATACGCGACCACCGGCGCGGCCTGCAGCACCCGCAGCGCCTTGATCGTCATCAGTTCAGGATCGCCGGGGCCGACGCCGACCCCGAACAGGCGTCCGCGCGGGGCCGTCATTCGGCCTCCGTCGCGAGTGCGTTGACGGCGGCGGCCGCCATCGCGCTGCCGCCGCGCCGGCCAAGCAGCGTGACGTAGGGCACGCCGCGGCTGTGGGCGTCGAGCATCGCCTTCGATTCGGCCGCGCCGATGAAGCCGACCGGAAAGCCGAGGATCAGCGCGGGGCGCGGGGCGCCGGCGTCGATCATGTCGAGCAGGTGGAACAGCGCGGTCGGCGCATTGCCGATCACGACGACGCTGCCGGCCAGATGCGGGCGCCACAGTTCGAGCGCCGCGGCCGAACGCGTGTTGCCGAGATGCCGCGCGAGGTCGGGCACCTCCGGTTCGCCGAGCGTGCAGATCACGCGATTGCCGGCCGGCAGCCGCGCGCGCGTGATGCCTTCGGCGACCATCCGCGCGTCGCACAGGATCGGCGCGCCGGCTGCGAGCGCCGTGCGGCCCGCCGTGCCGGCGCCGGCCGAGAAGCGCAGGTCGTAGACGACATCGACCATCCCGCACGCGTGGATCACGCGCACCGCGAGTTTCTCGAGATCGGGCGGAACCTGCGACAGGTCGGCCTCGGCGCGGATCGTCGCGAACGACTGGCGGTAGATTTCCTGCCCGTCGCGAATGTAGTCAAGCATCAGTGGTGTCCTAGGGTCTGTTTGCATATGGAACGTGCATGCGTTGCCACGAGAACGGCCGCTCGCCACGTTGCGCTCCTTGCGAATACGTCAGTATTCGCGGCGTCGCGCGCCTCGCGAGCGGCCGTTCTCGTGGCAACCCCAAATTAAAAAACCATTCCAGGGGAATGCCCGAAATCGCCCGTATGGCGGCGTCGCTCGTCACTTGTCCCCCAAGGGGACTTCCTTCGGGGCGTTTGGCTCGGCCAAACGGCGCTCCTCACTTCTTGCCCTACGAGCGATTTCGGGCATTCGCATGTACGTTCCATATGTAAACAGACCCTAGCTGCGCCGCGTGCCCGTCAATCGGGCCGCGGCCTGGTCAATCGTCAGATGGCGCGCGAGCGGGGCGCCGAGGCCCGCGGCGGCGTCGCGCCGGTAAAGGTCGTAGTGTGCGGGCGCAACCGCGACGAGCGTGTACGTCGCGGGATGCGGCAGCGCGCAGTGGCGCTCGCAGCCGGTCAGGTGCACGTCGACCGGATGGCCGACGCGCGCGGCCAGCGCGAGCGCATCGTGTTTCGTATCGGCGCGCGCCTTCGCGCAGCCCGCGCTGCCGGTGCAGGCAACCAGCGCCGCCAGCGGGTCGGATGTCGTGCACACGAGACCGAGCGACGCGAGCGCATCGAGCACGGCCGGCGCGCGTTCGCGCCGCACGCCATGCACGAACACGCCTTGCCACGGCGTCATCGACAGCGTGGCGTCGCCTTCGGCCTCGGCAAGTGCCGCGAGCCGTTCCAGTTGCGTCGCGTCGAGCCGGCCGAGCACGAACTGCGCGCCGACGCTGCAGCGCGCCGCGTCGAGCGACGGCCGCGCGCCGAAACGCAACGCGGCATCCGCGGGCATGCGCCGCCAGCCGGCCAGTGCGGGATCGGTCTCGAGCGGGAAGGGGGCGTAGTGCCGCGCGCGCTCGCGCAACGCGCGTTCGCCGCCGGTCGCGAGCAACGCGCGCATCCGCGTGACGTCGGCCGGCGCAAGATCGAGGAAGGCGAGCAGCAACGCGCGCACCAGCGCAACGGCCTGCTCCGGCGTAACGTCGAACGAAGCGGGCGAATCGTCGGACGAGACGGGCGGACAGCCGGCCAGGCCCGCGGCGATGCGCAGCGCGCCGTCGCCGCGACGTCGCGCGGCAAGCCAGATATCGTGCGGATGATCGAGCGCCGCGACCGATTCGCCGCCGTCGAGCTGGATCGAGAATTTCGGCGACAGTTCGCCGCGGCGCGGCTCGTGGGTCAGCATGTCGAGCAACGGCAGCGCGAGTGCACGGCTGTCGAGCAGCGCGGCGGGATCGAGCCCGGCGAGCGGGCTGAGCATCAGGTTGCGGACGTCGTCGCTCGCGGCGAGCGCGGCCCGGTCGTCGGTGGCATCGGTGGCATCGGCTGCGCTCGCGCGCGGGCCGAGGCCCGCGTCGAGCAGTGCAGCGGCCAGCGGATCGCCCGCGCCGTCGCGAATGCCGCGCAGCTGGAGATTCGCGCGATTGGTCGCGTCGATCGCACCGGAGCCGTAGCTGCGCGCCGCGGCGGCGATCGCGCGCGCCTGCCGCGCGTCGAGCCGGCCGCCCGGCAGCTTGATCCGGCACAGCCCGCCGTCGGCGGCCGCGACGACGCGCACGAGCCCCGGGCACGCCGACGGGCGCACGACGGGCAACGCAGGAATCGAAACGGGGGCGGAACTCAACGGGATACCGGGGCAGTGTGGCGCCGCGGCCAACGCATCGGTACACCCCGCCCGACGCCGACTGGCACGCACGCACTTTCAGGCCGGCAGGTCTCCTGGCTGACAGGTCGGCGCCGGCTCCCGGCCTTCCCGGTGAAACCAGTGGCATGAGGGGGGAGATCGGCTCGCTGTCTACAGTTGCGGGGGCAGCCACAGCGGCGCGATGCGCGCCCTGTGTTCCCTCTTCGGCCCCGAAGGGCACCGGCGAACGAACGGCCGTAGGATACCCGATTTCACCGGCGCTTCGCGACCGTCGAGCGGGCGCCATGACCGAAGCGAAACGCGGCCCGGCGCGGGCAGTCCCGCAGATGAAACGTGCGGTGGAACACGGTACCATGCCGACTTTCGCAACGCGGACGGCCGCACCGGCGTCTTCACGGCCGGCGTGCGGCGACTCGATGGAATCGGACGATGGGGAAGGGTGCATGACGGCGTGGCTGACGGTAGTGGGCATCGGCGACGACGGTTACGCGGGGCTCGGACGCAGCGCGCGGCGCGCGCTGCTCGACGCCACGCGGATCGTCGGCGCGAAGCGGCACCTCGACATGCTGCCCGCGCGGCTGCGGGCCGCGCGCGAGCCATGGCCGTCGCCGTTCGACGTGTCGGGCCTGCTCGCGCGGCGCGATGCGCCCGTCTGCGTGCTGGCAAGCGGCGACCCGATGCTGTTCGGCGTGGGCGCCACGCTCGCGCGCGAGCTCTCCCCTGACGAATGGCGCGTGCTGCCCGCCCCGTCGTCGCTGTCGCTGGCGGCCGCACGGCTCGGCTGGGCGCTGCAGGACGTCGGCGCGGTGTCGCTCGTCGGCCGGCCGCTCGCGACGCTGGTGCGCCACCTGCTGCCGGGCCGGCGCCTGTTCGTGCTGAGCGCCGACGGCCGCACGCCGGCCACGGTCGCCACCGAACTCACGGCACGCGGCTTCGGCCCGACCCGCATCAGCGTGTTCGAGCATCTCGGCGGGCCGCTCGAGCGGCGTCTCGACGGCCTCGCGCAAGACTGGCCCATCGCAGAAACCGCCGCGCTCAACCTGATCGCGCTCGACTGCCGGGCCGGCCCCGATGCGCCGCGCCGCGCGCTCACGCCCGGCCTGCCCGACGACGCGTACCGCCACGACGGCCAGCTCACCAAGCGCGACATGCGTGCGTTGACGCTCGGGCGCCTCGCGCCCGCACCGGGCGAACTGTTGTGGGACGTCGGCGCGGGCAGCGGCTCGATCGGCATCGAATGGATGCGCGCGCATCCATCGTGCCAGGCGATCGCGATCGAGTCGCATGCGGAGCGTCAACGCTTCATCGAGCACAACCGCGACGCGCTCGGCGTGCCGGGGCTGCAACTCGTCGCGGGGCGCGCGCCCGACGCGCTCGCGGGGCTCGCCGCTCCCGACGCGATCTTCATCGGCGGCGGCGCGAGCGCGCCCGGCGTGCTCGATGCGTGCTGGTCGGCGCTGAAGCCCGGCGGCCGGCTCGTCGCGAATGCGGTCACGCTGCAGGGCGAGCTGGCGCTCGCGGCCTGGCGCGACGCCCATGGCGGCACGCTCACGCGCGTGTCGCTCGCGCATGCCGAGCCGCTCGGCCGCTTCGACACGTGGCGGCAGCCGTTGCCGGTCACGCTGTATGACGGGCGCAAGCCCGATCCCGCGGCAACGGAATTCACGGGCCCCGCGTAATGCGCGACGAAACCCCCGAACGACCGGCGCCGCTGCGGTTCGGCTATACGACCGGCAGTTGCGCAACCGCGACGTCGCTCGCCGCCGCGCGCCTGCTGCTCGCGGGCCACGCGGACGATGCGGTCGAGATCGTGTTGCCGAAGGGGCAGCGCGTGATGATGCGGCTCGAGTTCTGCCGGACCACCGCCGACGGCGCCGAGGCCGGCACCGTCAAGGACGCCGGCGACGATCCGGACGTCACGCACGGTGCGCTGGTGTTCGCGCGCGTCGCGCTGTCCGCCGCGCCCGGCGTGCGTTTTCATGCGGGGCCGGGGGTCGGCACGGTCACGCGCGCGGGGCTCACGCTGCCGGTCGGCGAACCGGCAATCAATCCGGTGCCGCGCCAGATGATGACCACCCATCTCGACGCGCTCGCGGCCGAATATGGTTACGCAGGCGGCTTCGACGTGACGATCGGCGTCGAGGGCGGCGAGGCGCTCGCACTGAAGACGATGAACCCGCGCCTGGGCATCGTCGGCGGATTGTCGATCCTCGGCACGACCGGCATCGTGCGGCCGTTCTCGTGCTCGGCGTACATCGCGTCGATCCACCAGGGCATCGACGTCGCACGCGCGAACGGCGTCGCGCACATCGCCGCGTGCACCGGCAACACGAGCGAGGATGCGATGCGCGCGCACTACGGCCTGCCCGACATGGCGCTGATCGAAATGGGCGATTTCGCGGGCGCGGTGCTCAAGCACCTGCGCCGTGCGCCGGTCGCCCGCCTGTCGATGTGCGGCGGCTTCGGCAAGCTCAGCAAGCTCGCGGCCGGCCATCTCGACCTGCACAGCCGCCATTCGAGCATCGACCTGCCGCTGCTCGCGCAGTGGGCGGCCGAGGCCGGTGCAAGCGATGCGCTGCAGGCCGCGATGCGCGCGGCGAATACCAGCCAGGAAGCGCTGAAGCTCGCGCATGCGGACGGCGTGCCGCTCGGCGACCTCGTCTGTGCGCACGCGCTGCGGGTCGCGCGCGACATCGTGCCGGCATCGGTGGCCGTGGAGATGTTCGCGATCGACCGGCAGGGCCGTTTCGTCGGACGTGCACGATGAGCGTGCGCATCCTGCTCCTCGGCGGCACCGGCGACGCGCTGACGATCGCGCGCGCGCTCGGCCCGCGACACGTCTATAGCCTCGCGGGCCTCGGCAAGGTGCCCGACGACCTGCGCTGCGACGTGCGTGTCGGCGGGTTCGGCGGAGCGGCAGGGCTTGCCGCCTATCTGCGCGGCGCCGGCATCGGTCTCGTGATCGACGCGACGCATCCGTATGCCGCGCAAATCAGCGCGAACGCGGTCGCCGCCGCGCACGACGCGGGCGTGCCGCTGTGGGCGCTGCGCCGCGCGCCGTGGACGCCAGGGCCCGGCGACGACTGGCGGATGGTCGACGACTGGGCCGGGATCGAGGCCGCGCTCGCGCCGTTCCGGCGGCCGCTGTTCACGCTCGGGCGCGAACCGCTGGCGCATCTCGACGAGATCCCGCCCCACCAGTTCTGGCTGGTGCGCTGCCTCGATGCGCATCCCGGCAACGCGCGCGCGCAGATCGTCGCGACGCGCGGGCCGTTCACGCTCGACGGCGAACGCGCGCTGTTCGCGCTTGCGGGCATCGACGTCGTCGTCAGCAAGAACAGCGGCGGCGCCGCGACCGAGGCCAAGCTCGAGGTCGCGCGCGAACGACGGCTGCCGGTCGTGATGCTGCGCCGGCCGCCGCTCCCCGACGCCGATCGCGCGTTCGACTCGGCCGCCGCGCTGCTCGAGGCGCTCGATCCGGCCGCGCGCACGTGATGCCGCGCGACCGGCTGCCCAATGAATGAATGGATGGAGATTTCTGGATGACGGTGTATTTCATCGGCGCGGGCCCTGGCGACCCCGAACTGATCACGGTGAAGGGCCAGCGCCTCGCGCGCACGTGCCCGGTGATCCTGTATGCGGGCTCGCTCGTGCCGCCGGCCGTGCTCGACGGCCATCGCGCGGAGCAGGTCGTCAATACCGCCGAACTCGATCTCGACGCGATCGTCACGCTGCTCGCCGATGCGCATGCGAAAGGGCAGGACGTCGCGCGCGTGCATTCGGGCGATCCGTCGCTGTATGGGGCGATCGGCGAACAGATCCGCCGGCTGAAAACGCTCGGGATTCCGTATGAAATCGTGCCGGGCGTGACGGCCACGGCCGCATGCGCGGCGACGCTCGGCGTCGAGCTGACGCTGCCCGGTGTCGCACAGACGGTGATCCTCACGCGCTTCGCGGGCAAGACGACGATGCCGGAAGGCGAAGCGCTCGGCGCGCTCGCCGCGCACCGCGCGACGCTCGCGATCCATCTCGGCGTGCGCCATCTCGCGCGGATCGTCGACGAAGTGCTGCCGCACTACGGACCCGACTGCCCGGTCGCGGTGATCTATCGCGCGAGCTGGCCCGACGAGGAACGCGTGACCGGCACGCTGGCCGACATCGTCGGCAAGGTGCAGGGCACGCAGATCGAACGCACCGCGCTGATTCTGATCGGGCGCGTGCTCGACGCGGAAGGGTTCGCGGATTCGACGCTGTATGCAAGCGGCAGCTGATTGCGCGTAAGCGAAACGCGATGCGCGCCGAGGCACACTCTCTACGCACGCGCGACGCGCCGCTCAAACTGCGGCGCGAAACCCGCCGCCAGCGCGAACAGCACGACACACAGGCAAGCCATCGCGACCCACGCAGGCGACAGATCCGCGAGATGCTGGCGCACGACGCCCGCCGCGAACGGAAACAGCCCCGCGACCAGATAGCCGACGCCCTGCACGAACCCCGTCAACGATGCCGCATCGGCCGGCGTCGCCGCATGATCGACCGTGACGATCAGCGATAGCGGGAACAGCGCGCCGATGCCCGCACCCAGCAGCAGCGCGGCCGGCAACGCAAGCGCCTGCGGCGCGGCCAGCATCACCAGCAGCCCCGCCAGTAGCAACGCGATCGCCGCGTGCAGCGCCGGCCGGCGATCGGGCAGGCGGTCGATCGTTGCGGAGATCGTCAGCCCCGCGACGACTTCCGCGAGTGTCACGCCGCCGAGCAGGCTGCCGGCCGCGGTCGGCGACCAACCGAGCCGCATGTAGTACGGCGGCAGCCACGCCAGCACGAGCGTGTAGGCGCCCGTCGCGATCCCGAAGAACACCGCGAGCCGCCATGCGCGCGGCGAGCGCGACGGCCGCCCATGCACCGCCGATGCCGAGGTCAAGGCCGATGCCGGCAGCGCCGCGGACGCCGGCGCGTCGCCGCCACGACTGGCCAGCGGCCACGCGAGCGCTGCAAGGGCGGCCGGCAGCGCCCAGCCCGCGAGCGCGACGAGCCAGCCCCAGCGGGCCGCGGCGAACGGCGCGACGACGCTCGCGAGCACCGCGCCGCCCATGATCGACGTCGAATAGACGCCCATCGCGCCGCCGATCCGCGTCGCGAAATGCGTCTTCACGAACCCCGGCAGCAACGCCTGCACCATGGCGATCCCGATGCCCGCGCAGCATGCGCTTGCCAGCAGCACCCACGCGTGCCGCGCGCCGATGCGCGACGCGCAGGCGAACCCGATCAGCACGACGCCGAGCCACACGCCGCCAGCGATCCCCGTCAAGCGTTGCAGCCGCCGAGCGCTCAGCGCGCCCATGCCCATCAGCAGGATCGGGATCGTGGTCAGCAGGCTCGCCGCGCCGTCGCCGATGCCGGTCGCGCGCTGGATCATGTCGAGCAGCGGACCGATCGCGGCCAGCGCCGGCCGCAGGTTCAATCCGACCAGCACGATGGCGGCAAGCCGCCAGCCGGGGGAAATGCAGCGATTCATGGAAGGCCCCTCGATATCGGTGCACGGCCCTGCGTGGGGGGCGCGTGCGTTTTCATGTAAAGTATCTCGACATCAAGATAAATCGTCATTTATCTCGACGTCAAGATAACTGGTGAGCCGAGGAGGGTTAATGGATCGAGCCGCGCATGCGCTCGCGCAATGGCGCGTCGAGCGCCCGTATCTGGATGCGTCGTCGATGCTCGTGATGGGACGGCTGCAGGAGGCCGCGCTCGTGATCGCGCGCGACGGTCTCAATCCGCTGTTCGCGCGCTACGGGTTGCAGCCGGGCGAATTCGACGTGCTGGCGACGCTGCGGCGCAGCGGCGCGCCGTTCGCGCTGACGCCGACCGCGCTGTACGACGCGCTGATGATGTCGTCGGGCGGGATGACCGCACGGATCGACCGGCTGCACAAGGCTGGCTGGGTCGAGCGCCGGCCGAACCCGGCCGACGGCCGCGGCACGCTCGTCGCGCTGACGGATGCCGGCCGCGCGCTGATAGACGAGGCGGTGGTCGCGCACGTCGACAATCAGCGCGCGATGCTGGCCGTGCTGTCGCAGGCGGAGCAGGCGCAGTTGTCGGCGCTGCTGGAAAAGCTGCTGGCGGGATTGGAAGAAGGGAAGCCGACGCCGGGCGAAAAGCAGCGGCGCGGATCGTCACGCTGAACGCGACGCGCGGAAAGCACAAACGCAGGAAAGCAGAAACGCAGGAAAGCAGGAAAGCAGGAAAGCAGGAAAGCAGGAAAGCAGGAAAGCAGGAAAGCAGGAAAGCAGAACGGTAACCAGCAAACCGCCCGCCGCGCGAGGCGGCGGGAAGGACAGGCAGCGGGCCACACCCGGCGCGCCCGCTGCCGCGATCAGCCGCGTGCCGGGATAGTGAGCCCGCGCGCGACGGCCGGACGCGCGACGAAGGCTTCGAGCGCCCGCGCGACGTGGCGGAACTCGCCGAAGCCGACGAGATCGCCCGCTTCGTAGAACCCGACCAGGTTGCGCACCCACGGGAAGATCGAGATATCGGCGATCGTGTACGTATCGCCCATCATCCACTTGCGGTTCGCGAGATGCGCGTCGAGCACGGCGAGCAGGCGCTTCGACTCGGCGGCGTAGCGGTCGCGCGGACGCTTGTCCTCGTAGTCGCGGCCGGCGAACTTGTGGAAGAAGCCGACCTGGCCGAACATCGGGCCGATGCCGCCCATCTGGAACATCACCCACTGGATCGTCTCGTAGCGGCCCGCGGCATCTTTCGGGATCAACTGGCCCGTCTTGTCGGCGAGATAGATCAGGATCGCGCCCGATTCGAACAGCGGCAGCGGCCGGCCGTCGGGGCCATTCGGATCGATGATTGCCGGGATCTTGTTGTTCGGGTTCAGCGACAGGAATTCGGGCGACATCTGGTCGTCCGTGTCGAAGCTCACGAGGTGCGGCTCGTACGGCAGGCCGGTCTCCTCGAGCATGATCGACACCTTGACGCCGTTGGGCGTCGGCAGCGAGTACAGCTGGAGACGGTCGGGATGCTGGGCCGGCCATTTTTTCGTGATCGGGAAGGCGGACAGGTCGGGCATGAAGGTTCGCTCGTCAACGTGGAGGATCCGCGATCCGCCGGCCGGCCGTGCGCCACGGAGCGCCCCCGGCACGGCGGCGGGGACGGGACGAGCGCATCGGCAAGCGGGCGGGCCGCGCCGAAAACGCCCACTGTAGCCGATCCCCGCGATCGCTGCAGACGGCGGCCGCACACCACTTCGTCGTCAGAAGTTGTGCCGCAGCCCGACCATCGCGGCCGTCGTGCCGACCCCGGGCGCGACCGGCTGCCCGTACACCAGCATCTGGTCCATCGTGCCGCGGTTGTTCACGTGGCCGGCCTGCGCATAGACCATCGTCCGCTTCGACAGGCTGTAGTCGGCCGTGAGCACGACGGCCGTCGACCGGTTCGCGGAGCGGTTGCGGTCCTTCAGGTAGTACACGGCGGAGGCGACCTGCAGCGCGGGCGTGAAGCGATAGCCGACACCGGCCGACAGCATGTCGAGGTTCACGCGGTCCGCATGCGCGGGATTCCGGCCGTTGCCATACGACGCCGACACCGAGAAATCGCGGATCGTGTATTTCGCGCCGACGTAGACGAAGCGGTTGTTGTCGACGCCGGTCGGCGCGACACCCGGTGCCGGATTCGTGTCGTGGCCGTTGTAGTAGACGGCCGATGCATTGAGCCCGTAGTTGGAATACCTGAGCACGACCGATTCGCGCGTGCCGCCCTGAAACTGTCCGGCGACGCCGCCGGGTGCGTATTCGAGCGCGAGCGACACGCCCGCGAACGTCGCCGACTGATACACGAGCGCATTGCTGTCGTACAGCGCGCCGATCGCGCCGTTGGTGCTCGTCGCCGGCCAGCCGGCCGCGGTGTTCAGGCCGAGCCAGGCGGTCAGCACGCTGCCGAAGAACTGCGCGTTGCGCACGTCGGTGTCGGCCATCGCGTAGATCATCGGCACGATCTGGCGGCCGGCCGTCACCGTGCCGAACGGCCCCGATACGCCGAGCGACGCAATCTGGTTGAAGATCGCGACGACGCCCGGCGTGTCGCTCAACTGGAGCCGGCCGGTGCCGCTGTCGAACGAACCCTGCAGCTTGAAGTTGACCTTGTAGCCGCCGCCGAGATCCTCGCTGCCCTTGATGCCCCAGAAGCTCGAGTAGATGCCGCCGTCCTTCATCCGGAACACCTTGCCGGTGTTCGGCGCGCTCGGGCTGAACGAAGCGGCCGACGTGCTCTGGTACAGCAGGCCCGTGTCGACCACGCCGTACAACGTGACGGAGGATTGCGCATGCGCGAGCGCCGAACAGCCGGCAAGCGCCGCGAGCGCGGCCAGTTTCGTCTTCATCGAAGTCTCCAGGATCGTAATGGACCCCGCACGGGATCGAGCCCGGGCGGGTAAAGCGAGTGAAACGGGGAAGCATCGAGGCAGGCGGGAAGGCGCGCGAGGCGACGCCGGTGCGAGCCGTGCGGAAAGACTACGCAACGGCGCGCGGCCGCTCCCCCCCATGCGCGGGGGGCAGGGTTGCGGAGAATCTAGAGGGGACTGGCGCCGATGCCGCCGTCAATAGCCGCAGGCGCAACAGCCGGCAACGCCGGCCTACGCAGCGATCAAGGCGCGCTTTCGAGCAACCCGAGCACCAGCGCGCGGCGCACGACGTGCTTGCGCGAGCTGGCGTCGAGCTTGCCGAACAGGTTCTTCAGGTGCCATTTCACGGTTTCCTCGCCGACGGCGAGCGCCACCGCGATCTCCTTGTTCGACAGGCTGCGCGCGAGCAGCTCGAGAATCGCGCGCTCCTTTGGCGTCAGCACGACGCTCGGCACCGCGCGCGGGCTGGCCGTGCTGCGCGGCGCGGGTGGCACGATGCGCGGCTGCGGTTGCGCGGACCTTGCCGGACCGTCGCGCTCGATCGCCTCGTCGCCGATGCGGCGCGCCCAGTCGGCGACGGCCGGATGCGTGTCGGCGAGCGTGCGCGTGAGGCCGAACATGTCCGCGAGGTTCATCGCCTCGTCGAGCCGCGCGCGGCCGTCGTGCCCCGACTGTTCGAGCGCGAACGCGCCGAGCGCCATGATCTCGATGCGCGCGCCCCCCATGCTCATCTCCCGGGCCAGCACGGCCGCTTCGTCGAGCGCCGCGCACGCATCGTCCCAGCGGCGCGCGGCAAGCGCGGCGCCCGCATGCGCGATCGCCTGCAGCAGCACGACGGGGCGCCGCCACAGCGGGCCGTGCGACGGAAACTCGGCCGCGGCGATCGCATCGATCCGTTCGACGAGCGCATGACAGGTCGCCTCGCGATAACGCGCCGCGTGAATGCGCACCTGCTCGGCGAGACTCGCCACCGACAGCCGCGGCAGCCGGCGCGCGACGCCCATCGCGTCGAGCGCCTCGAGCAGGTCGATCGCCCGATGCTCGACGCCGCGCAGCAGCGCGATGCGCGCGGCCGTCCGATAGCCGAGCAGCACGGTGTCGGGTGTGCCCGCATGCTCGAGCACGTCGAGCCGGTTCGCGAGCAGCGCGGCGGCCTGATCGACGCGATCGGCCTCGTATGCGATCGCCGCGCACATCGCCGCGAGCATGCAGGTCAGCGGATGGCGGCGCCCGAGGTCGGCTTCCGCGCGCGCGAGTGCCGGCGACAACGCGTCGTCCGCGAGCCGGATCTGGCCTTCGCACAGGTAGCTCAGGCCGGTGATCAGCTCGCCCCAGCGCGCGACGTAGCCGAAGCCGGCAGCCGTCCCGCCGCGCGGCGCGGCCTGCTGGTAGCGGCGCGCCTGCGCCGGCTCGCCGACGATGATCGCGCGTGCCGACAGGCGGTTCGCATGCATCTGCGCGAGCCACGTCGCCGCGGGCGGCGTGAAGTCGGCCCACGGCTCGAACAGCTCGACGAAACGGTCGATTTCGTCCGCGTAATAGGCCGCCGCGCTGAGGATCAGCGCACATTCGTAGCGCATCGCGGCCGGCGTGCCGGCGTCGGCGAGGATGCCGGCGATCTGGCGCTGCGCCTCGACGTGACGCTCGCCGAGCGCCAGCGCCCAGGCGACCGCGATCCGCAGCGTCGGACGCTTGTCGAGTTCCGCATCGGGCAGCAGCGCGAGCCAGTCGAGCACGTCGTTGATTCGGCCCTGCTTGATCGCATCCTCGAGGCAGCGCTGCGCGAGCGCGTACGCGGTCTCGACCTGGCCGGCCGCATACGCATGGCGCGCGGCTTCCTCCGTCATCCCGTGCGCATCGAGCCACGCGGCCGCGCGTCCATGCAGCGCGCTGCGCGCCGCGGCCGGGCCCGCCGCCAGGCGGTCGCGCAGCGTATCGCGCACGAGCGGATGCAGCCGGCACCAGTCGGAGTCATCCGACGCGATGAACAGCGGCGTATCGCGCGCGAGCCGCGCGAGCCGGTCGGGCGCATCCGCATCGTCGAGCAGCGCGGCGCACAGCGACGGATGCAGGCGGTCGGCGATGCTCGTGCGCGTCAGGAACGCGGTGTCGTCGGCGGACAGGTTCGCGAGCAGCAGCTCGACGAGCCGGTCGCGGGTGCCGTCCATGCGCGCGGCGAGCGCGTCGACGGCCTGGCGCGGATCGGCCGACCGCGCCATCGCGGCCATCGCGAGCTGCAACCCGAGCGGCCAGCCGTCGACGCGCTCGAACAGCCGCGCGCACGCATCGGCGTCGACCCGCTGCGCGAAGCGCGCACCGACCAGCGCGATCGTCTCGTCGAGCGTGAAGCGCAGCCACTCGGGGCCCGCGAGCGTGCATTGCCCGCCGGCGAGCAGGTCGCCGGCCGCGCGATCGAGCCCGCGCCGGCCCGCGACGATCACACGCAGGTTCTGTGGCGCGTTGTGCAGCACATAGGTCAGCGCGTCGAGGCCGGCGGCCGGCAGCCGCTCCGCGTCGTCGACGATCAACAGCGCGTCGATCGACAGTTGCGCGACTTCCGCCAGCCACGCGGTCAACCCCTCCAGCGCGCGCGCCGCGCCGCCCGCAATCAGGCGCCCGAAGCCGGGCCGCGCGCAACCGGTGCGCACCGCCTGCACGAGCCCCTGCAGCAGGCGCGGCGCGTCGTCGCGCTCGTCGGCGGACAGCCACACGACCGCGCGGCCGAGCGCGAGCGATTCGCGGCGCCATTGCGCGAGCAGCGACGTCTTGCCGTAGCCGGCCGGCGCCTGCACGAGCATCACGGGCCGGGCGTCGAACGCCGGCGCGGCGAGGCTCAGCCGCGCACGCGCGAGCAACTGCGCCGGCACGCGCGGCGCGGTCGTCTTCAGCACGAGTTCGGTGGGGGGCGCGTCGGCGCGATCGGGTGGGTGGGCCATCGGGGCAGCAGTGGGATTCCGGCGATGCCGTGCGGGCCAGCGTCCGGGGTGGGCGTGGGGGGAAGGATCGGTCGAACCGCGCTCGCGCGTCAATCCCCCCCACGACGAGTGGGGCCGCGCCGCGGCGCGGTCGATAGCATGGGTTCCGAAGCGTGACGAACGCAACTGAATGAATGCAATTTACCCCTGCAACGAGGAGCGGACCATGAACATCGTATCGACCGGCGCGCGACCCAGCGTGCCGAGCGCCGGATAAGCGGAGCGACACGATGTATCGCCATCTGCTCGTGACGGTCGACGGCGTGCCCGGCGGCATCGACGCGATCGGCCATGCGCTCGAACTGGCGCGTGCGGTCGGCGCGCGGGTCACGTTCGTGCTGTCGGGCGCCGTGCCCGACTCGCGTTTATCCGGAGCGCGGATGCCGCGACACGATGCGAAAGTGGAAGCCGCCGCGCGGGCGCAGGGCCTGTCCCATGCGATCGCGGGGGCCGGCCAACCGGGGGCCACCCACCCGGCGGCCGGCGACACGTCGCCCGCCACGCTCGCCGCCGAGCTCGGCTGCGACCTGATCGGCGTGGCGGCGCTGCCGCTCGACGCCGATGCCGCGGCAGCCGCGCAACGGCGGGGTCTGCTCGCGACCAGCAGCGTGCCGGTGCTCGTGTGCCCGGCGCGGCACGGGCCGGCCGAGGCGCGCGTGATGGCCCGCTGTCTCGCCGCGCATCGTGCGCTCGGCGAGCGGTTGGGGGCGCTGATGATGGCGAGCGAAGGCCCCGACGCTGCCGAGCACCCGACGGCCGACACGGGAGGCACGCTGGCCGCGCTGGAATCGCTCGCGGCGCTGCAGAACGCACGCTTCGGCACCTGCGCCGAAGCCCGTCTCTGCGCGGCATTGCGCATGCGGGCGCAGAGCACCGCGGCCGAACTCGACGAGCTCGATCGCCAGCGGCGCCGCGATGCGCACGCGCTCGACGCGCTGGCGCGGCTTGCCGCCGACGGGTTGCCGTCGAGCGCGTTCGATACCGCGCTCGCCGTCTATGCGCGTGGCGCATTCGAGCAGATGGGACGCATGGAAGGCGTGATTTTCCCGGCCGCGCGGCGCTATCTGGTCGACGCCGACTGGAACGAACTGGACGCGCCCCCGGCGAGCGGCGCAAGCGCGACGCCACCGGGCGCGGACGAACCCGACGATGCGTGACACGCATCCGACTGAATACCTACGGAGAACAACATGGCACATGCAGTGCGATTCCACGAAACCGGCGGCCCCGACGTGCTGCGCTGGGAAGAAGTCGACGTCGGCGATCCGGGCCCCGGCCAGGTGCGCCTGCGGCACGAGGCGGTCGGCCTGAACTTCGCCGACACGTATTTCCGCAGCGGCCTGTATCCGGTTGCGCTGCCGGCCGGCATCGGCGTCGAGGCGGCCGGCGTGGTCGAGGCCGTCGGTCCCGGCGTGACGAACGTCGCCGTGGGCGACCGCGTGACCTACACCGGCTTCCTGAACACGCTCGGCGCGTACAGCACCGAGCGGCTGATCGCGGCCGCGCCCCTCGTCCGGCTGCCGGCCGGCATCGCATGCGAAACGGCCGCGGCGATGACGATGCGCGGGCTCACGTCGGCCTACCTGCTGCGCCGCATCCATGCGTTCGCGCCGGGCGACACGATCCTGCTGCATGCGGCAGCGGGCGGCGTCGGGCTGATCGTGTCGCAATGGGCGAAGCTGCTCGGGCTCACGGTGATCGGCACCGTGTCGAGCGAACACAAGGCGGCAGTCGCCCGTGCGCACGGCTGCGACCACACGATCGACTACAGCCGCGAGGATGTCGCGAAACGCGTGCGCGAACTGACCGGCGGCGCCGGCGTCGACGTCGTGTTCGACAGCGTCGGCAAGGACACCTTCGAAGGCTCGCTCGATTCGCTGAAGCGGCGCGGGCTGATGGTCTGCGTCGGCACCGCATCGGGCCCGATCCCGCCGTTCGATCCGCAGCGCCTCGCGATGAAGGGCTCGCTGTACCTGACGCGCCCGGCGCTGGCCGACTACATCGCCGATCCGGCCGAGAAGAACGACCTGGCCGGCGAACTGTTCGCGCACGTCGCGGCCGGCCGCATCCGGATCGGGATCAACCAGCGCTATGCGTTGCAGGACGCGGCGCAGGCGCACCGCGACCTCGAGTCGCGCAAGACGACCGGCTCGTCGGTATTCATCGTCTGAGGAGACGCGCATGCGAGTCGAACCCCTGACCTGTGCGATCGGCGCGGAACTGCTGGACGTGAGCCTCGCCGACGCCGTGCACGACGACGGCCTGTTCGCCGAAATCCGCACGCAGTTGCTGCGCCATCGCGTGCTGTTCCTGCGTGACCAGGACATCACGCGTGCCGAGCATGTCGCGTTCGCGCGCCGCTTCGGCGAACTCGAGGATCACCCGGTCGCCGGCAGCGACCCCGAGCATCCGGGGCTCGTGCGGATCTACAAGTCGCCCGACCAGCCGAACGACCGCTACGAGAATGCGTGGCACAGCGATGCGAGCTGGCGCGTGGCGCCGCCGTTCGGCTGTGTGCTGCGCTGCATCGACGGTCCGCCGGTTGGCGGCGACACGATGTGGGCGAACATGGTGCTCGCGTACGAGAACCTGCCGGACCACGTGAAGCAGCAGATCGCGGACTTGCGCGCACGCCACAGCATCGAGGCGAGCTTCGGCGCGGCGATGCCGATCGACAAGCGCCTCGCGTTGAAGGCGCAGTATCCGGATGCCGAGCATCCGGTCGTGCGCACGCATCCCGAAACGGGCGAGAAGGTGCTGTACGTGAATGCGTTCACGACACATTTCACCAACTTCCACACACCGGGGCGCGTGCGCTTCGGGCAGGACGCGAACCCCGGCGCCGGCCAGCTGCTGCACTACCTGATCAGCCAGGCGGCGATCCCCGAATACCAGGTGCGCTGGCGCTGGAAGAAGAACAGCGTCGCGATCTGGGACAACCGCGCCACCCAGCATTACGCAGTAATGGACTACCCGCCGTGCGTGCGGCGGATGGAGCGCGCGGGCATCGTCGGCGACGTGCCGTTTTGAGCACGCGCGCACCGTAACCGATCCGCAACCGATACAACGCGCCGGGCTCGCCGCCCGGCACGGCGGGATACGCACGCCCGTACACCCGAAACACAACGATTTCCACTGGAGGACGACATGCAATTTTTCGACGATTCGCTGCACCCGGAAAACCAGGACAAGGTAGTCATCACGGTCGCGCCGTACGGCCCCGAATGGATGCCCGCCGATTTTCCGGAAGACATTCCGGTGACGATGGACGAGCACGTGCAGAAGGCCGTCGACTGCTACAACGCGGGCGCGACGGTGCTGCACATGCATGTGCGCGAACTCGACGGCCACGGCAGCAAGCGGCTGTCGAAGTTCAACGAACTGCTCGGCCGGCTGCGCGAGGCGGTGCCCGACATGATCCTGCAGGTCGGCGGCTCGATCTCGTTCGCACCGGAAGGCGAGGGCGCCGATGCGAAATGGCTGTCCGACGACACGCGCCACATGCTCGCCGAGCTGACGCCGAAGCCCGACCAGGTGACGGTCGCGATCAACACCGTGCAGATGAACATCACCGAGCTGATGAACCGCCAGGACATCGCCGGCACGTCGCTGAACGAACCCGCGCTGTGGGACGCGTACCGCGAGATGACGGTGCCGGCCGGCCCCGGCTGGGTCGACGAACACCTGCGCCGGCTGCAGGCGGCCGGCATCCAGCCGCATTTCCAGCTCACCGGCATGCATGCGCTCGAGACGCTCGAACGGATCATCCGCCGCGGCGTCTATCGCGGCCCGCTGAACGTCACGTGGGTCGGCATCGGTGGCGGCTTCGACGGCCCCAATCCGTACAACTTCATGGAATTCGTGCGGCGTTGCCCGGACGGCGCGTGCATCACGTTCGAATCGCTGATGAAGAACGTGCTGCCGATCAACACCGTCGCGATGGCGCTGGGCCTGCATCCGCGCTGCGGGATCGAGGACACGATCATCGACCAGAAGGGCAACCGGATGACGTCGGTGCAGCAGGTCGAGCAGTGCGTGCGGATTGCGCGCGAACTCGGCCGCGACATCGCGACCGGCAAGGAGGCGAAGGCGATCTACAAGATCGGTGTGCAGTACGACGGCATCGACGAGACGCTCGCGCAGCTCGGGATGGCGCCGAACCGCCGGCCGGGCCAGGCGAGCGTGCCGCTGCGCGCGGCCTGACGCGCCGCGCATCCGGGCGGCCTGCGAACGCCGCCCGCCGATCGATGTGGCGCGGCACCCACCCTCGCGCCGGGCGCGAGGCAAGCTCCGCTTGACGGAGCGGGGCCGCGCAAGCCGCGCCGGCGCGTTGCCGCACCGGTGCCGGAGGAGACACGCATGCTGATTCATCACGTCGAGCCGTCGCTGCAGGAGGCGGCCGCCACCGGCCGGCGCGCACCGGCCTATGCCTGGCTCGTGTTCGGGCTGACCGTCGGCCTGCTGCTGTCGGACTACATGTCGCGGCAGGTGCTCAACGCCGTGTTTCCGCTGCTCAAGCATGCGTGGGGGTTGTCGGACACGCAGCTCGGCTCGCTGTCCGGCGTCGTCGCACTGCTGGTCGGGCTGCTGACGTTTCCGTTGTCGGTGCTCGCCGACCGCTTCGGGCGCGTGCGCAGCATCGTGCTGATGGCCGCGCTGTGGAGCGTCGCGACGCTCGGCTGCGCGCTGTCCACCAATTACGCCGAAATGCTCGTCGCGCGCGGCCTCGTCGGGCTCGGCGAAGCCGCGTACGGCAGCGTCGGCGTTGCACTGATCCTCAGCATCTTTCCGGCCCGCCTGCGCGCGACGCTGACCGGCGCGTTCATGGCCGGCGGCGCATTCGGCTCCGTGTTCGGGATGGCGCTCGGCGGGCTGGTCGGCGCGCATCTCGGCTGGCGCTGGTCGTTCGGCGTGATGGCCGCGCTCGGCATCGTGCTTCTTGTCGCGTACCGCGGCGTCGTCACCGAACGGCGGCTCGCGGCGTGCCGCGTCGAACCGTGCCGGCCCCATCCCGATGCGCCGCGCGACCTGCGCGGCAGCGCGCGCGTGCTGATGTCGGGGCTGTTCGCGTCGCGTTCGGTGATCTGCGCGTATGTCGGCAGCGGGCTGCACCTGTTCGTGCCCGGCGCGCTGTTCGCGTGGCTGCCGAGCTACCTGAACCGCTATTACGCGATGGCGCCCGACCGCGCCGCCGTGCTCGCAGCCGGCTTCGTGCTGCTGTCGGGCGTCGGGATGGTCGGCTGCGGGATCGTCACCGATCGCGTCGGGCGTGCCGACGGCGCGAACAAATGGCTGACCGCGATCGCGTATTGCGTGCTGACGGGCGTGTGCCTCGCGATCGCGTTCCGGCTGCCGCCCGGTCCGCTGCAGCTCGCGCTGATCTGCGCGGGCATGCTGGTCGGCGCGGGGGCGTCCGGCGCCTCGGGCGCGATGGTCGCGAACCTGACGCCGGCCGCGATCCATGCGTCGGCGTTCGCGACGCTCACGCTCGCCAACAACCTGCTCGGCATGGCGCCGGGCCCGCTGCTGACGGGGTGGGTCGCCGATCGCGCCGGTCTCGTCGGCGCACTGCAATGGATTCCCGCCGTGCCGCTGGCGGCCGCCGTGCTGTTCGCGATCGGACGCGCGAGCTACTCGGCCGATATCGCGCGCGTCGAACGCGAACGGCGCGCATCCCGTCTTTCCTGAACCTTCCTGAACCGAACCCTCCCGGAGACTGCATGACCCTCGCGACCGCACCCACCATCCTGATCGTGCCCGGCTTGCGCGATCACGTCGAAGACCACTGGCAGACGCATCTGCAACGACGCCTGCCGAACGCGCGCGCCGTCGCGCCGCTCGAAGCCGACAAGCTGAGCCGAGCCGCGCGCGTCGCGGCGCTCGATGCGGCGCTGGCCGCGATCGACGGCCCCGTGATTCTCGTCGCGCACAGCGCGGGCGTGATGATCGTCGTGCATTGGGCGCTGCAGGCCACGCGTGCGATCGACGGCGCGCTGCTCGCCGCGCCGGCCGATCTCGATACGCCGATGCCCGCAGGCTATCCGGCGCCCGATGCGATCGACGCGCATGGCTGGACGCCGGTGCCGACCCAGCCGCTGCCGTTTCCGAGCATCGTAGCCGCGAGCCGCAACGATCCGCTTGCGCGCTTCGAACGCGCCGAGGCGTTCGCGGCGGGGTGGGGCAGCAAGCTCGTCGATCTCGGCGAGGTCGGCCACCTGAACCCAGCGTCGGGATATGGCGAGTGGCATGACGCGGAGCGGCTGATCGGGGAGGTGATCGCGCTCCGTGCGGCCTGAGCGGCCTGAGCGCGCACAACGCATCGCAACACGGCGCGCGGGATTTCATGCCTGCGCGTCCCCGTGAACCGATTCCATTTCAGCGTCGATTGATATACGACGTCCTAACACGCAGCTTGTCCGTTGCACCGTCGCGCCGCGAAATCGGTCAATCAGCCAATCGTTGGCGAACGGAAGGTTTTTGTCAGGGAAAGTCCCGCCCCGCGCCGCTCGGTTTTTTGTTGACCGACATCGTATAACGCCGTCATGATTCCCCGAAAGAAAGGTCCCATCCACCGACCGAAGCGAGGAGACATGAACACCACCACGATCGCGCGCCGTGTCCGCCGGATCACCCTGGCGCTGGGCCTGACGCTGTCGGCCGCGGCTGCCGTCGCGGCCCCCGTGTCGCTGAATGTCGTCGACGTCGCGGGTAACCTGCAGCTCACGCGGGGTGCCATCGAGGCGTTCAGGGAGAAGAACCCGAATCTCGTGTCGAACGTCACGTTCACGAACGCGCCCGCGCCGCAACTGCCGGGCAAGATCAAGGCGATGCAGGCGGCGGGGCGCTCCGACATCGACCTCGTGCTGACGGGCACCGACGCGCTGGCCGCCGGCATCGAGCAGAACCTGTGGATGAAGCTGCTGCCCGACAACGCGGGCGCCTTCCCCGGCGTGCTCGACAAGTACGCGCCCGGCCCGCGCAAGATGCAGGATGTCGCGCAGGGCTTCGGCCTCGAAGTCACCTACATGCCGGCCGGCCCGCTGCTCGAATACAACCCGGCGAAGGTCAGCGATCCGCCGAAGACGCCCGCCCAACTGCTCGCGTGGTGCAAGGCGCATCCGAACAAGCTGATCTACGCGCGCCCGGCGAACTCGGGCCCCGGCCGCACGTTCCTGATGGGGCTGCCGTACGTGCTGGGCGACAAGAATCCGCAGGATCCGATCAACGGCTGGGACAAGACCTGGGCGTTCCTGAAGCAACTCAACGACTGCGTCCCGTATTACCCGGGCGGCACGTCGGCCGTGATGAAGGAGCTCGGCGAGGGCACGCGCGACATGACCGTGACCGTCACCGGCTGGGACCTCAACCCGCGCGCGCTCGGCATCGTGCCGGCCGACTTCCGGATCCAGGCGTTCGACGACATGACGTGGGTCAACGACGCGCACTACATGGTGATCCCGAAGGGCGTGCCGAAGGAGAAGCTCGACGTGCTGTTCAAACTGATGAACTTCCTGCTCGAACCGGCGCAGCAGGCGATGACCTACGACGACGGCTACTTCTATCCGGGCCCGGCGGTGAAGGGCGTGACGCTCGAGATGGCGCCCGCGCACAGCCAGGAGGTGATCAGGAAGTTCGGCCGCCCCGAGTACGCGAAGCTGCTCGCGGATCGTCCGCACGTGCAGCCGCTCAATGCGCAGGCGATGGTCGCCGCGTTCCAGAAGTGGGACCGCGAGATCGGTTCGCAGAAGTCGAAATGACGCATGAACCCGCGGGCGCTGCGGCGCCCGCGCCGACGGAGTTCGCGTAATGAAGCACAGTTTCGAACGGTTGCGGCTCGACGGCGTGTGTCGCAGCTTCACCAATGCGGAGGGGGCGCAGGTCGCCGCACTGGACGGGCTCGATCTCGACATCCGGCGCGGCGAGTTCATCGCGCTGCTCGGCCCGTCGGGCTGCGGCAAGTCGACCGCGCTGAACTGCATCGCCGGGCTGCAGCCGCTCACGCGCGGCGGCATCTGGCTCGACGACACGCGCATCGACGTGCTGCCGCCCGAGCGCCGCGGCTTCGGGATGGTGTTCCAGAACTACGCTCTGTTTCCGCACATGTCGGTGCTCGACAACGTCGGCTTCGGGCTGAAGATGCGCGGCGTGCCGAAGCAGGAAACGCGGCGGCGCGCGCAGCAGGCGCTCGAACTCGTGCAGCTCGTCGGCCACGAGGGCAAGCTGCCCGGGCAGCTGTCGGGCGGGCAGCAGCAGCGCGTCGCGATCGCGCGCGCGATCGTCATCGAGCCGCCGCTGGTGCTGATGGACGAGCCGCTGTCGAACCTCGACACGAAGCTGCGCATCGAGATGCGCGCCGAGATCCGCCGCATCCACACGCAGCTCGAACGCGCGACGATCTACGTGACGCACGACCAGGACGAGGCGCTGTCGATGGCCGACCGGATCGTCGTGATGAAGGAGGGCGTCGTGCAGCAGGTCGCGTCGCCGAAGGACGTGTACACGCGCCCGCACAACCTGCACGTCGCGCGCTTCATGGGATATCGCAACGTGCTGCCGTGTACGCTCGAAGGGATGGCCGGCGACTACGTGAACGTCGCCGCCGCCGGCGTGCGCATCACCGGCGTGCCGATGGTCGGCTTCGACGGCAAGGACGTCGTGGTCGCGCTGCGTCCCGACGACATCGAGCGTGCGGAAGCCGGCGCCGACAACGCGTTCGATGCGACCGTCGAAACGGTCGAGTATGGCGGCCGCGATTCGCTGATCCGTGCGATCACGCCGTTCGGCTCGATCTGGGCGCGGGTCGCCGGCGAATTCGTGGAAGGCGAGCGGTTGCGGCTGCGGGTGGCGCCGGCCCGCACGCTCGTCTATGCGGGAGACGTGCAATGAACGGCCGCTGCGCCGCGTGCGCGGCAGCGCGCCAGCGGGAGGCCGCATGAGCACGCTCGCGACCGGCGGCACGCCGCGCGACGCGAAGGCGTGGCTCGTCACGCCCGCGCTCGCGTTCATCGTCGCGCTGTTCATCTATCCGTTCGCCTATGGCCTCGTGCTGTCGTTCCAGCCGATGAACGGCGGCGGCGCGCTCGCGAACTACGTGCAGTTCTTCACCGACATCGCGATGTGGCCGACCGTGCTCGTCACGCTGAAGCTCGCGGTGCCGGCGACGCTGATCAACGTCGGCATCTCGGTGCCGGTCGCGTTCGCGCTGCGCCGCAACTCGCCGTACCAGAAGTTCGTCACCACGCTGCTCGTGATTCCGGTCACGCTCGGCACGGTGCTCGTCGCCGACGGGATGCTCACCTACTTCGGCCCGAACGGCTGGTTCCCGCAAGCGCTGCAGGGGCTGCACCTGTACACGGACGAAGTGCGCCTCACGCACAACTACTGGGGCGTGCTGCTGTCGCTGATCGTGTCGGGCTTTCCGTTCGCGTTCCTGCTGATGCTGTCGTACATCAGCGGCATCGACCCGACGCTCGCGCGCGCCGCGGCCACGCTGGGCGCGAACCCGTGGCAGCAGTTCCGGCAGATCTACCTGCCGCTGCTCGTGCCGGGGCTCACGATGGCCGCGTGCCTGTCGTTCGTGCAGGCGTTCTCGGTGTTCCCGTCGGCCGTGCTGCTCGGTGCGCCGGCTGGGCCGACGCGCGTGATCTCGATCGCGGCCGCCGAAGCCGCGTTCGAGAGCTACGACTATTCGCTCGCGTCGGCGATCGCGATCGTGATGGGCTTCGTGCAGTTGCTGGTGGTCGCGTCGATGCTCGGCGCGCGCCGCTTCTTCTATACGGGGCCGGTGACTGGGGGCAAGGGCTGATGGCGACCGACAATCATGCCGCGCCGGCCTGGCCGCCGAAGCAGGACGCGCCCGATGCCCGCCCCGTCAACGCGAGGACACCGCAGAAGATGAGAAGCAACCTCGCCGGCCGGGCATGGAAAGCCCTCGTGTGGGGGCTGATGGCGTTCTTCCTGCTGAACGTGATGCTGCTGATCGCGACCGTCGCGGTGAACTCGGTCGCGACGCGCTGGTTCGGCACGCCGCTGCCGCAGGGCTTCACGCTGCACTGGTACGCGAAGGCGTGGGAAGACTTCCAGCTCGCGAGCGTGCTGTGGGTGACGGTCGAAGTCGTCGGCGCGGTCGTGCTGCTGTCGGTCGCGCTCGGCGTGCCGGCCGCCTATGCGCTCGCGCGTGTGCAGTTCCGCGGCAAGCGCTTCGCGCTGCTGGTGTTTCTGCTGCCGCTGATGGTGCCGCCCGTCACCTACGGGATCCCGATGGCGACCGTGATGTACAAGGTCGGGCTCGCCGGCACGCTGCCGGGCGTGATCCTCGCGAACCTCGTGCCGGCGCTGCCGTTCGTGATCCTCGTGATGACGCCGTTCATCGAGCAGATCGACCCGAATCTCGAGGCCGCCGCGCGCATCTTCGGCGCGAACACGTGGCGCTATTTTCGCTACGTGCTGCTGCCGCTGCTGGTGCCCGGCATGCTCGCGGCCGCGCTGCTCGTGCTCGTGCGCACGATCGGGATGTTCGAGCTGACGTTCTTCACCGCCGGCCCGAGCACGCAGACGCTCGTCGTCGCGCTGTATTACGCGGTGTTCTCGACCGGCGTGCGCGCGCCGCAGTCGATCGACGCGATGGCGATGATCTACATGGCCATCACGTTGATATGGGTCGTGATCGCGCTGCAGTTCGTGAGCCCGACGCAGCTCGTCAGCCGCGTGAAGCAGGAGCGGCAGTAAGCGCGAAGAAAAGCGGCGGGGTGGTGACGCGGGCGCGCCGTGCCGTGCAGGCCGTCCGTGCTTGCGCAAGCCTGCGTGCAATTCGTTACAAATGGATACCGCGAACGACGCGCCGACGTTGCAGACTACGCAGCGTACCGGCCCGGCGATGCGTTCACTGGCATCGCCGCATGCCGCCCGACGCTCACCCGATCCACGGAGTTCCATGAAGTTTCCCACGCTGCTGACGCTCGGCTGTGCCGCCACGCTGCTGGCCGCCTGCAACCTGCTTCACGACGGTCCCGGATCGAGCGACGTCGACGCCGCAGTGCGTCGCGCGCTCGAAGCGGAAAACCACGGCGGCCTGAATGCGCTGTTCGGCCAGCCGCTGCCCGTGTCGGCCGACGTGATTTCCGCGAAGCCCGACGGCGACTGCAGGAAGGTCCGCGAACGCACCTACACGTGCGATGTCGTGGTCACGTGGCGCAACAACGATTACGCGCCGTCGCGGGCGAACCTGACCTTCGTGCAGGCCGCCGATGGGTCGTGGCAGACCTCGGGCGTCGACGCCGCCATCGCGACCGGCGCCGCCAAATCGCTGATCGACAAGATCGGCAAGGCATGGCCCGGCAACGCGGCCAGCGGCGCATCGGCGCCGCAGTAAGTTGTCCATCTCGCCGCTTCGCATCTTCTCGAACCTTCTCCCGAATTTTCCGATTCGCCGGCACGACGGGCCCCGGCCCGCTCGAACCGATTCCGGCAACAACGCCCCGCATTGACGACCATATCGAAATTCCGCCAGCGTAATCCCGGCGCCGCCGCGGCCCCCTCACGCCGCATTGCTGCGGTGCACGGTCCGACGTGAACGGTGTCGTTCGCTCCTCGCCTTGCAGTCCTAAGGGATGCAACCTATATATATGACTAATTGACGCGTACCACGGCAGCGGCGCGGCGCACCATCACATCGACAAAACCGGGTGCCGAAGGGGAACCCAGCATGGACGAGAGCGTGTCTGTCGCACGGATGTGTTCGGGTACCTCGTCTTCGAACGTGTTGCACAGGCTTGCCCGTCACGGCTACCGACGCACGCTTGCGCTAATCGCGTGCTGCGCCGCGATGGCTGGGCCCGCCACGTGCATCGCGGCGGAGCCCGGCGTGAGCGACGACACGATCCGCCTGGGCATGGTCAACGCGCAGTCGGGCAATTCCGCCGGGCTCGGACGCGGTCTGCTGATGGGTGCGCAGGCCGTGTTCGACGATGTAAACGCGCGCGGCGGCGTGCACGGCCGGAAGATCGAGCTCGTGGTCGCCGACGATCGCTACGAGCCCGAGCGGACCGTCGACGACACGCTGGAGATGATCGAGCGGCGCAACGTGTTGGCGCTGTTCGGCTATGTGGGCACACCGACGACCACCGCGGTGCTGCCGATCATCCGGGACGCCGGCATTCCGCTCGTCGGCACGTTCAGCGGCGCGATGGCGCTGCGCAGGCCGGTCACGCCGGAGGTATTCAACATCCGCGCGAGCTACGAAGACGAAACGCGCGCGCTGGTCGAGCGTTTGCTCGCGCACGACCACGCCAAGCGTTTCGCGGTGTTCTACCAGGACGACGGCTTCGGGCTCGCGGTGCTGGCGGGCACGCGGCTCGCGCTGCAGCGCCATGGCCTCGACGTCGTCGCGACGGGAACGTTTCGCCGCGGCACCACAGCCGTCGACACCGGCCTGGCGGCCGTGCTCGAAGGGCGGCCGGACGTCGTCATCATGGTCGGCCCGTATACGCCGGTCGCCGCATTCATTCGCGCGGCGCACCGCGAAGGGCTGAACGCGCGGCTCGCGGCGGTGTCGTTCGTCGGCACCGACGACTTGCTGCGCCTGCTCGGCGAAGAAGGAAACGGCACGCTGATCTCGCAGGTCGTGCCGCTTCCGCAGAGCGAGCGCCCCGTCATCCGCGACTGCGTCCGGCTGATCGAGCAACGCTTTCCGGGCGAACGGGCAGGTGTGGTGCACATCGAGGGCTGCCTCGACGCGAAGATCGCGCTGATCGGGCTGGAGCGCGCGGGCCCGGCGCCGACCCGCGCGACGCTGAAGCAGGCGCTCGAATCGATCCGGCATGTCGACCTGGGCGGCCTGGTGGCCGACCTGAATGCCGACGATCATCAGGCGTTCGACGACGTGTTCCTCACCGAAATCGCACACGGCCGCGTCACGCCGCTCGACGCACCGGCCAGATAACCGGCCGGGCGGCCGCGCTGGCCATCCCGATTGGCCATCCCGATTGGCCATCCCGATCCTGGAGGGCTGCATGGACATCAAGGCGAAGCTCGTCACCAGCACCAGCCTGATGCTGCTCGGTGCGGTGGCGATTGCCATGACCAGCCTGATCGCCGTGCACGGTATCGCATCCGGCGTGCGCACGCTGACGACGGAATCGCTGCCTCTGCAGATGCACAGCAACGAGCTGCAGCGCGCGTACGCGGAACTCGCGGTGAATTTCGGCGAGCTCGAGCGGGCGCGGGACGCATCGGAGCGCGAGCAGTCTTCATCGGAGATCGACACGCAATTGCAGCGCATCGCGCGCATCACGACGGCCGTGCACGCGATCGACGGGCACGGCGGCCTCGATGCGCCGTCCGCCGATCTGCGCACGATGCTCGGATCGATGAACGAAGGCGTCGACAAGCGCCTGCGGGGCGACGCGCAACTCGTCGCCGAACGCCAGCTGATCGAACGCGTGCAGGCGCGGGGCACCACGCTGCTGAGCGAGATCGGCAAGGAAACCGATCGGTTGGGCGCCGACGCCGATGCCCGGGTGAACGACGCGCTCGCGGCCAATTCCGCCTACAACCGGACGATTCATGCGCTCGACCAGGTCCGGACGAACGTGAAGGACGTCACGACCGTTGCCAGCCGCGTCGACGTCGCGCCGAACCGATATCGGCTCGCGCCGCTGCGGGAGCGCATGCAGGCGTCCATCGACGGCGCGCGTAATGCACTTGCGATCGCGGCGCCGAACCTCGATGCCGCGACCGCGCAGGGCGTCACGAGCGCGCTCGGGCGCGTGGCGGCCGACATCCTCGACGGCAACGACGGGCTCGTCGCGCTGCGCGCCGGCATGTTCGCGCAACCGTCCGTCACGACACGCTACCGCGCGAAAGAGGACCAGGTGCTGCGCTCGCTCGACGCGCTGGATGTGAAGCTCGCGGAGATCGCCGATCCGTTCGCGTTGCGGATCGTCGCTGCGCGCCAGCGCCTCGACGAAGCGATCGCGTTCCGGGGGCGAGCCGCGCGGATTGCGTCCCTGTCGGCCGCCGTGAACGGCGGCATCAACGCACTGGCGTTCCAGCTGCGCATGGTCGCGCAAAGCGAGACGGCCGAGCATCTGCAGCATGCCGACGCCGAGCTGCACAAGCTTGCCGGCGCTCTCGCGCAGTCCGCGAGCGCCCTGCGCGATGCCCTCGTCACGGACGGGCAGGGCAACGCGAACCGCGCGCAAGCGGTGGTCGCGCTCACCACGGAACTCGCCGGCGCCGCGCGCCGCATCATCGCGGTGAAGTCGGACATGCTGTCCAACGACGTGGCGATGCAGCGCATCGTCGCGGACGTCGACACCACCGCCAATCGCCTCGCGGCCTATACGGAACAGCAGGCGGTGCGCGTCGATCTGCAACAGCGCGGCATCGTGTCGGACGTGTACCGCGCCGTGACGAGCGCGTTCCTGATGATCGTGGTGGTATCGTTCCTGCTCGCGATCGGCGGCTTCGTGATCAGTCATCGGCTCGGCACGTCGATCGCGCGCCCGCTGTCGAGCCTGACGCGCACGATGGCGCGCATCCGCAGCGGCAGCGACCTGTCGCTGCGCATGTCCCATAAAGGCCGCGACGAAATCGCGGCGCTGATCGCCGGCTTCAACATGATGCTCGACGAAATCGAGCGGCGCGACGTCGATCTGCAGGCCGCGATCGCGACGGCCGAAGCCGCGAATTCGGCGAAATCGGATTTTCTCGCGAGGATGAGCCACGAGATCCGCACGCCGATGAATGGCGTGCTCGGCATGACCGAGCTGCTGCAGCGCACACGGCTGACGTCGAAGCAACGCAAGTTTGTCGACACCGTGTATCGATCCGGCCAGACGCTGCTCGTCATCATCGACGACATAC
This sequence comes from Burkholderia sp. B21-005, assembly GCF_020843965.1. NCBI lineage: Bacteria > Pseudomonadati > Pseudomonadota > Betaproteobacteria > Burkholderiales > Burkholderiaceae > Burkholderia > Burkholderia sp. B21-005. The sequence goes on from NZ_CP086301.1 coordinate 1,807,584, forward strand.
TCGATTTTTCGAAGATCGAGGCCGGCAAGCTGACGCTCGAGCGCATCGATTTCAACCTGCATCAGTTGCTCGACGACGTCGTCGCGCTGATGGAGCCCAATGCCCGGCGCAAGGAGCTCGAGCTCGTGTACCAGCGCGCGGATTCCGTTCCGCAGCGCATGCGCGGCGACCCGGTGCGCCTGCGCCAGATCCTGACGAACCTGCTCGGCAACGCGATCAAGTTCACCGAGCACGGGCACGTCGGGCTCAGCGCCGCGTATTCGGACGACGGGCGCATCGTGTTCAAGATCGCCGACAGCGGCATCGGCATCGCGCCCGATGTCGCCGCGCAGTTGTTCCGGCCGTTCCAGCAGGCCGACAGTTCGACCGCGCGCAAATACGGCGGCACCGGCCTCGGGCTCGTGATTTCCCGCCAGCTCGCCGAGATGATGGGCGGCACGCTCGCGCTGGACTCGACGCCCGGCAAGGGCTCGGTATTCACCGTGACGACGCCGTTCGAGCCGGCATCCGGCGAGGTCGGCGTGGCTGCGCACGGAAGGCCGTCGCTCGCCGGTCTGAGGGTGCTGATCGTCGACGACAGCGAGACCGATCGCAGCGTGCTGCTCGAACATGCGATCGAATGGCACCTGTGCGTCGCCTCGGCGATCGGCGGCGACGATGCGCTGTCGCAGTTGCGGGCCGCCGTCGCCGACGGTGCGCCGTTCGACCTCGCGATCATCGACGTGCGGATGCCGGGCATGGACGGCATCTCGCTCGTGCAGCACATCCGCCGCGATCCGGCGCTGCGTGCGCTGCGGATCATCACGCTGACCGCGTTCGAGATGATGGACAGCATCCAGGTCGCGCACGAACTCGACATCGCCGCCCGGCTGACGAAGCCGCTCCATGGCAACGATCTCTATACGGCGATCGCGGCGGCGGTGCACGTGATGCCGCCCGGGCTGGCGTCGGCCGCGCCGGTGTCGGATGAAGCCGGGCCGGACCCGGGCAGGCCGCTTGACGAGATCGCCGCGCGCGTGCTGCTGGTGGAGGACAACGCGGTGAATCAGCAGATCGCGCTCGCGATGCTCGAAGACACCGACTATCGGGTCGCCGTGGCCGACGACGGCGAGCAGGCATTGAAGATGCTCGAGCAAGACGCGTTCGACGTGGTGCTGATGGACTGCCAGATGCCGGTGCTGGACGGCTTCGAGGCGACGCGGCGGCTGCGGCGGCGCGAAGCCGAAGCCGGCGCGCCGCGCCTGCCGGTCATCGCCCTGACGGCCAATGCGCTCAGCGGCGACCGCGAGCGCTGCCTGGCCGCCGGCATGGACGACTATCTCGGCAAGCCGTTCCGCCGCGACGCGCTGCTGCAGACGCTCGCGCGCCATGTTCGCGGCGGCGCCCACGTGCCGGCCGCCGCGGGCGAGCACGCGGACGCGGTGGCCCGGGCCGGTATCGAAACGAACGTCGAAGCAAGCATCGAAACGCGTCCCGCAACGAGCGTGGCACCGAGCGCGGCAGCGGCCGCCGATCCGGACGAAGACGCGAACGTGATCGACCGCAAGGCGCTCGATGCATTGCGCGCGCTCCAGCGGCCCGGCCGCCCGGACGTGCTGACGCGGATCATCGATCAATTCACGATGGACGCGCCGCGGCTGATCCGCGACATGCACGCCGCGGTCGAAGCGGGCGATGCCGACGCGCTGAAGCTCGCCGCCCATACGCTGAAATCGAGCAGCGCGAACGTCGGCGCGCATCTGCTGTCGGCCCGCTGCCGCGAGATCGAGCGGCTGGCGCGCGCCGCCGACGTGAACGCGGCCGTCGAGCTCGTCGCCGGCACGGATGCGGAATTCGAACAGGCGCACGCAGCGCTGGTCGCGGAGCGCGTCGAAAGTTGACTGGCCGCCGGCCGATCGCCACCGCGATCGCGAAGCGACAGATACAGGAACAGGAGGACGGTCGTGAACCACGAACATGCCGATTTGCCGGCGATTCTGATCATCGACGACGACGCGATGACGCGGATGCTGGTCGTGGAAACGCTGGAGCCCGACGGTTTTCGCGTCGAGGAAGCGACGGGGCCGCAGGAAGGAATCGAAGCGTTCCTGCGTCATCGTCCCGCCGTCGTGCTGCTCGATGTCGAGATGCCCGGCGGCGACGGCTTCGACTGTTGCCGCGCGCTGCGCGCGTTGCCGGAAGGCCGCCGCGTGCCGATCGTGATGCTCACCGGCAACGACGACGACGCATCGATCGCCAGCGCGTTCGACGCCGGCGCGACCGATTTCGTGTCGAAGCCGATGCGATGGAAGCTGCTCGGCTACCGGATCCGATATCTGCTGCGCGCCGCCGCCGCGGTCGAAAAGCTGGCGACCACCGAGGTCAGCCTCACGCACGCGCAAGCGCTCGCGCATGTCGGCAACTGGGAATTCCAGGCGGGCCGCACGGATGGCTACTGGTCGCCGGAGCTGTACCGGATCCTCGGGCTCGACGCGGCGCATGCGCCACCGACGTTCGAGCGGCTGCTGCAGGCCGTGCCGGCCGACGAACAGCCGTTGCTCGTGCAGTCGTTCACGAGCCTGCGCACCGAAGGCGTGCCGTTCTCGCTCGAGCATCGGCTCGTTCACGCGGACGGCACCGAGCGCTGCGTGCTGCATCAGGCGGAGTCGGGGCGCGATCCGAATCACGCGATCATCCTGCGCGGCATCGTGCAGGACATCACCGAGCGCAAGATGCAGCAGGGCCGCATCGAATACCTTGCCAACCACGATGCGCTCACCGGGCTGCCCAATCGCAACCTGCTGAGCGACCGGATGGAGCAGGCGATGTCGCAGGCGCGCCGCACCGGGCAGCTCGTCGCGGTGATGGTGCTCGACCTGGACCGCTTCAAGCACATCAACGACAGCTTCGGCCACTCGGTCGGCGACGGGCTGCTGCGCGTGGTCGCCGCGCGGCTGAAGCGCTCCGTGCGCGACGGCGACACGGTCGCGCGGCTCGGCGGCGACGAGTTCGTCGTGATGCTGGTCAACCTCGCGACGCAAGCGGACGCGGACGTGATCGCACGCAAGATCCTCGACACGTTCATCGAGCCGTTCACGCTCGACGAACACGACCTGCACGTGACGACCAGCGTCGGCGTGAGCCTGTGCCCGACCGACGGCGCCAACGCCGAAACGCTGCTGAAAACGGCCGACGCCGCGCTGTATGCGGCGAAGGAACACGGGCGCAACTGCTACCGCTTCTATACGCGCGAGCTGGGTGCGCGGGTCGAGGAGCAGACGATCCTCGAGAACGCGCTGCATCAGGCCGTCGCCAACCACGAGCTCGAGCTGTACTACCAGCCGAAGGTCGATCTCAAGACCGGCCAGATCAGCGGCGTCGAGGCGCTGATTCGCTGGCGGCGGCCGGGTATCGGCGTGATTCCGCCCGACCGCTTCATCCCGATCGCCGAAGACTGCGGGCTGATCTTGCCGATCGGCGAGTGGGTGTTGCGCACCGCGTGCATGCAGGCCGTCGCATGGCGCCGGGAAGGCCATCCGCCGATCCGGATCGCCGTCAACCTGTCGGCGCGCCAGTTCCGGCAGCAGGACGTGGCCGCCATGGTGCGCACGACGCTCGAGGAAACCGGTCTCGCGCCCGACTCGCTCGAACTCGAACTCACCGAAAGCGTGCTGATGCAGGACTGCAACGCGATCGCGCACACGCTGCGCGAACTGAAGGCGCTCGGCGTCGTGCTGTCGCTCGACGACTTCGGCACCGGCTATTCGAGCCTGTCGTACCTGAAGGACTTGCCGATCGACGTCGTCAAGATCGACCGGTCGTTCCTCGACGACGTCACCACGAGCGCCGAAGGTGCTTCGCTGACGCGCTCGATCATCGCGATGGCCGAGTCGCTGCACATGGAGACGGTGGCCGAGGGCGTGGAGACCGAAGCGCAGCTGTCGTTCCTGAACCGGCATCGCTGCCATGCGATGCAGGGCTACTACTTCAGCCATCCGGTCACCGGTGATGAAATCGCCGACATGCTGTCCGCCGGCTCGCAGCTTCCCGAGCACTGCCGGCAACGCGAATTGCTGCACCGGACGCTGCTGCTGGTGGACGACGACCGCGAGGTCCTGCGCAGGCTCAGGCAGGCGCTCGGCCGCGACGGCTACGAGATTCTCGACACCACCGATCCCGACGAAGCGCTCGTCCTGCTCGCACAGCATCGCGTCGGCGTGATCGTGTCGGATTTCCGCATGCCGAGCCTGTCCGGCATCGACCTGCTGCAGCGCGTGAAGGCGCTGTACCCGGACATCGTGCGCATCCTGCTGTCGGGCTACGGGGAAGGGGCGTCGCTCGCCGACGCGGCCGGCAACGGCTCCGTCCAGAAATTGCTGATCAAGCCGTGGGATGTCGCGCTGCTGCGCAGGCATATTGCGGAGTCGTTCCAGCGGTTCGAGCACAGTTCGCTGCAGAACCGGGTGGGCCTCGGCGCGGGCCATCTCGGCATTCATCCGTCTCCGCTCAGGGCCGTCGACGTGGCGCAGGCGCCTGGGCGGACCTGAACGACGGTGGGAATCGACGGATAAAAGGGGTACGACCTGGGTGATGTTCGGTATGCAGCCGCGAATACAGGGAAAACCCTTATTCTTCGTTATAATGTCGGCCTAGAAGAAAGGTCGAGCCATGCCAGAACGTTTCCAACCCCTTGAAAAATTTGTGTTTTCCCTGGTCGTGATGTCCGCGGTCGTCTGCTCCGCCTTCCTGGCGTACGAGCGTCATCCCGAGATCAAGATCGCGCTGCACGAAGGCGAGGCGCTGATGCGCGAAAGCGCCAAGTATTCGGTTATCTGCTCGCCGTCCAAGGTCGATCCTTGCGTCGAGATGTCCGCTTACTGAAGCCTGGCCGTCCACTGACCGCTCCATACTGATTCCCGCCGACGCGCGGCCGATGGCCGACACGCGTCGGCGGCGCGCATCGCGCATCCGCGCGCACCGGTTCGGGCTGCGCGTCGGCTGAACACCATCTCCCCCGGTTGTCCGATCCCGCTGCGGCGAGTTGTCCGCAACGCGGCGTTGCGTCTTTCTCTCTTCCTGTCTTGATGCCCCCCCGAGCCGGCGCGTCGCTGCCGACGCCAGGCGCGCCCGGCGGGCGCGCAACGGTAACGATTCTGCCCACGGCGCGCGTGATCGGGCTTGAGCATTGGGCGAGCGCGCTTTCCCGCGCGGAAAGGCAGCGCGGCGTTTTTCCGTTCTCCGCCGTGCATGCCTTTCCGTTCAGGAAAGGCTGGTTGAGCATCGATCGATTTTCGCCGGGCGCGAACGCCGTCATGATCGCCGTCATCGACAACACGATTTCATCGGAGACAGTCATGACGCGACCCCTGGACGGTATCCGCGTGCTGGAACTCGGCCAACTGATCGCCGGGCCGTTCGCGGGCCGGATGCTCGCCGAATTCGGCGCGGACGTGATCAAGGTCGAGCCGCCCGGCGTCGGCGACCCGCTGCGCAAATGGCGGCTGCTGCACGACGGCACGTCGGTCTGGTGGGCCGCGCAGTCGCGCAACAAGACGTCGCTCACGCTCGACCTGCGCACGCCCGAGGGGCAGGACGTCGTGCGCCGACTCGTCGCCGAGACCGACGTGCTGATCGAGAACTTCCGGCCCGGCACGCTCGAAGGCTGGGGGCTCGGCTGGGAGACGCTGTCCGCGATCAACCCCGGGCTCGTGATGCTGCGCGTGTCGGGCTTCGGGCAGACCGGCCCGTATCGCGACCGGCCCGGCTTCGGCGTGATCGCCGAGGCAATGGGCGGCCTGCGCCACCTGACCGGCGAACCGGGCCGCACGCCGGTGCGCGTCGGCGTGTCGCTCGGCGATTCGCTGTCGGCGCTGCACGGCGTGATCGGCATCCTGCTCGCGCTGCGGCATCGCGAGCAGCAGGGCGGCAACGGGCAGGTCGTCGACGTCGCACTGTACGAATCCGTCTTCAACATGATGGAAAGCCTGCTGCCCGAATACTCGGCATTCGGCGCGGTGCGCGAGGCGGCCGGCAGCAGCCTGCCCGGCATCGCGCCGACCAACGCGTACCGTTGCCGCGACGGCAGGTACGCACTGATCGCCGGCAACGGCGACAGCATCTTCCGGCGCCTGATGGAGCTGATCGGGCGTCCCGACCTCGGCCGCGACCCGGCGCTCGCGCACAACGACGGGCGCGTCGCGCAGGTCGCGCGCATCGACGCGGCGATCGGCGAATGGAGCGCGCTGCACGACCTCGACGACGTGCTCGCCGCGCTGAACGACGCGCGCATCCCGTCCGGGCGCATCTACGACGTCGCGGACATCGCGGCCGATCCGCATTACCGCGCCCGCGACATGATCGTCGACGCCGCGCTGCCCGACGGCACGCCCGTGCTCGTGCCGGGCATCGTGCCGAAACTCGGCGCGACGCCGGGGCGCATCGAGCGTCCCGCACCCGCGCTCGGCGCCGATACCGACGCGGTACTCGAATCGATCGGCATCGATACCGCGACGCGCGACGCCTGGCGCACGCGCGGCGTGATCTGAACCGGCCAGCGGAGCGACGACATGAGCAAGCCCCCCCAACGACTCTACATCCACGAAGTCGCAACACGCGACGGTTTCCAGAATGAAGCGGCGTTCGTCGACACCGACGACAAGATCGCGCTCGTCGACGCATTGAGCGCCTGCGGTTACGCGAAGATCGAGGTCACGTCGTTCACGTCGCCGAAGGCGATCCCCGCGCTGCGCGACGCGGAGGCCGTGATGCACGGCATCGTGCGCGCGCCGGGCGTCGTCTATACGGTGCTCGTGCCGAACGTGCGCGGCGCGCAGCGCGCGCTGTCGTGCGGCGTCGACGAGGTGAACCTCGTGATGTCGATGAGCGAGAGCCACAACCGCGCGAACCTGCGGATGACCCGCGAGCAGTCGTTCGCCCAGCTGCGCGACGTGATCGACGCGGTGCGCGGCACCGGCGTCGCGATCAACGTGTCGCTGTCGACCGCGATGGGGTGTCCGATGGAAGGCGACGTGCGTGACGAAACCGTGCTCGCGTGGATGCAGCGCTTCGCGGATCTCGGCGTGCACGGCTTCACGCTGTGCGACACGACCGGCATGGCGTATCCGTCGCAGGTGCGCGCGCTGGCCGAACGCGCGCGCGAGCGCTTCGGCGCGCTGCAGCTCACGCTGCACTTTCACAACACGCGCGGGATGGCGCTCGCGAACACGCTCGCCGCGCTCGACGCCGGCATCGACCGCTTCGACGCGTCGCTCGGCGGGCTCGGCGGCTGTCCGTACGCGCCGGGCGCGACCGGCAACGCATGCACCGAGGAGCTCGTGCACATGCTCGCGCTCGACGGCTACGATACCGGCATCGACCTCGCGGCCGTGCTCGCCGCGGCCGCACGGCTGCCCGCGCTGATCGGGCATGACGTGCCGAGCCAGATCCTGAAGGCAGGCCGCCGCTCGGACCTGCATCCGCCGCCGCGCGCCGAAGTCGGCGACATGCCGGCGCAGCGGGCTTTCTCGTGAACAGTCGTCAACAGGAGCGAATCACATGGCGCTGATTGACCACCTCGACCATCTCGTACTGACTTGCGTCGATCCGGAGCGGACGAAGCATTTCTATACGGAAGTGCTGCAAATGCAGCTCGAAACCTTCGGCGCGGGCCGGCTCGCGTTCCGCTTCGGCAACCAGAAGATCAACCTGCACGTGCGCGGCGCGGAGTTCGAGCCGAAGGCGCACGTGCCGGCGCCCGGCGCGCTCGATCTGTGCTTCATCGCGTCGGTGCCGCTCGACGACGTGATCGCGCATCTGCAACGCGTCGAATGGCCGATCGTCGAAGGGCCCGTCGAACGCACCGGGGCGACGCAGAAGATCCGGTCGGTGTACGTGCGCGACCCGGACCTGAACCTGATCGAGATCTCCGAATTGATCTGAGCGGTGCTCGTCGTGCGCTTTGTCGTGCCGCTTTGTCGTGCCGCTTTGTCGTGCCGCTTTGTCGTACTGCTTAGTCATACTGCTTAGTCGCGCCGATCCGCCCGCTTGCTCGCGGGCCGGCAAGACGTGCGCGCCAAGCGGCAGTCCTCCGCCGAAAGCGGACAGGCGCACGCCGCAGCCGCCGATTCCGGATAGCCGGCCCCGGTCACGCTGCGGATAATGGTGCAACGGCGCTGGCCCGTCCGGCGCCTTCGCCGCGGGCACCGCGGGCACCGCGAATGTCCCGCGTAATCCGCCTATCCGCGTATTCGCCTATCCGACCGGACGCTTCCCGAATGACGATCCTCTATCGCGGCATGGACCGCGCGGCGCTCGACGCCGCCTACCTCAACACGAAGGCCGTTGCCGATTTCCCGGCCGTGCTCGCATCGTGCCAGGCGCGCAGCAGGGCGCTTTACGACGCGACGCCCGGGCAGCGCGACCTGCGTTACGGCGCGCGCCCCGCGCAGCGCTTCGACTGGTTGCGCTGCGGCCGGCCCGACGCGCCGCTGTTCGTGTTCATTCACGGCGGCTACTGGCAGCACTGCGCGAAAGAGGATTTCGCGTATGCAGCGGCCGGGCCGCTCGCGCGCGGCTTCGACGTCGTGCTCGCGGAATACACGCTTGCCCCGGCCGCATCGATGACCGACATCGTCGGCGAGATCGGCGCGTTGCTCGACTACCTCTCGACCGATCCCGACGGCATCGGCACCGCACGGCGGCCGATCCACCTGAGCGGTCATTCGGCGGGCGGCCACCTGACTGCCGTGCATCGCGCGCATCCGGCCGTCGTGTCGGCGCTCGCGATCAGCCCGCTCGTCGATCTCGAACCGATCTCGCTGTGCGTGCTCGACGACAGGCTGCAGCTCACCGCGCACGAAATCGCCGCGTACAGCCCGCTGCGTCATATCGGGCCCGGCGCGCCGACCGTCGTCGCGGTCGGCGCGGCCGAGTTGCCGGAGCTCGTGCGCCAGGCCCACGAATACGCGCACGCATGCGAGGCGGCCGGCGAGCGGATCGCGCGCGCCTGGCTGACCGGCATGCAGCACTTCACGGTGCTCGACGATCTCGCGACACCCGACAGCGCGATGCTCGCCGCGTTGCAGGCGGTCGCGCCGCGCTGAGCGCGCCGTATTGCACCGATTCGCACGAATTCGCATCGATTCGCGCCGCGCGCGGCCGGGCGTATGATCGGCATCAGGCCGGGCCGGCGTCGTTCGTCCACGCAGCATGGCTTTCCCCAGGACCTCATCATGGTGAACCCGCTTCATTTCGATCTGCAGTCGCTGCGCGTGTTCGCGCTCGTCGCCGAGCACGGCAGCCTGACCAAGGCGGCCGAACACGGCCAGCTCACGCTGTCCGCGGTCAGCAAGCGAATCGCCGAGCTCGAGAGCGTGACCGGCAGCGCGCTGTTCGTGCGGCATGCGCGCGGCGTCGAGCTGACGCCGGCGGGCCGCGCGCTGCTCGACCATGCGGCGAAGGTCATCGAGCAGGTCAACCGGATGGCGCACGAGATGAGCGACTACGTCGCCGGCGTGCGCGGCCACATTCACGTGTGGACCAACACGTCGGCCATCGTCCAGTTCCTGCCGGCCGATCTCGCCGCGTTCCTCACCGACAACCCCGGCATCAAGGTCAGTCTCGAGGAGCGGCTGAGCCACGAGATCGTCGACGCGCTCGGGTCCGGCAAGGCCGATCTCGGCGTGTTCGCGGACAACGTGCCCGCACCCGGCATCGAACGGCGGCTGTACCGGCGCGACGAGCTCGTGCTGCTCGTGCCGCGCGGGCATCGCTTCGCCGCGCACGACAGCATCCGCTTCGCGGATACGCTCGACGAAGACTACGTCGGCCTGAGCGACGGCAGCTCGCTGCTCGCTCGGATGACCGACGCCGCGTTCGCGGCCGAGCGCTCGCTGAAGCTGCGCATCCAGGTATCGAATTTCGACGGTGTGAGCCGGATGATCGAGGCCGGGCTCGGGATCGGCGTGCTGCCGCGCGACGCGGTGACCGGCGAGCGCGCGGCGCGGCTCGGGGTCGTGAAGCTCGACGACGCGTGGGCGACGCGCACGCTGTGGGTCGGCGTGAAGGCCGGCACCGTGCTGACCACCGACATCGCGAAGCTGTTCGATTTCATGTCGGCACGCTGAACGAGCGGAACGCGCCGCACGCGCGATGCACGCCGGGGCACGCATGCGCACGCCCCGGGCAGCGCGTCGCGTCATACCGGGTTGATGTCGTCCTGGCTGCGCCGCGTGGTCAGCGGCCCGAGCACGCGCAACGTGACGGCAACGATGCCGAGCGCGACCGATATCGCGCCGAACATCGCACCCGCGCCGTGTGCGACCAGCACCGGTAGCAGCACGAACGGCAGCGCGCCGCTGACGATGCGCGACAGTGCGTACGTGCTGCCGATCGCGGTCGAGCGTACACGCGCCGGGAAAATCTCCGCCTGGTACACGTGATAGGCGTTGCTGAACACGTTCGACGCGCAGGTCGTCAGGAAACCGAAGCAGACGATCAGCGCCGTATTGCCCGAATACGCGAAGCACAGCCCGAACGCGGCGATCGACAGGATCGACACGATCACGAGCGTGCGCCGCTCGATCCAGTTCAACAACGGAATCGACAGCAGCGAGCCGATTGGATAACCGATGAACGACAGCGCAATGAACAGCGTGCTGTCCGTCACGTCGAAACCGCGGCTCTTGACGACCGTGCCCGCGAGCGTGCCGAAGCCGTAATAGCCGAAGCCCTGGAACAGGTGGAACACCGCGAGCATCAGGTAGCGCGCACCGTAGGGCCGGCGGCGCAGCAGCGCGATGCGCTCGCCGAGACTCAGCGGCCGCTGCGGTTCGGCCGACGCCGCGAACTGCTCGGGCACGCGCACGCCGGCGCTGTCCGCGAAGCGCCGCGCCGCGGCATGCGCCTCCGCCGTGCGGCCCTGCGCGAGCAGCCAGCGCGGGCTCTCCGGCAGCCGGTGCTGGATCAGCAGCACGTATACGGCGCCGAGGCTGCCGATCGCGAGGATGATGCGCCAGCCGGCCACGCCCGCGATGTGAAGCGGGTTCAGCCAGAGCGCGAGGAAGCCGACCAGCGGCACCGCGACGTATGAAGTCGTATAGGCCCACGCGGCGAGCCGCCCGCGTTTTTCCCTCGGCAGGATTTCCGACAGGAAGCTGTCGGCGACCGGGTAGATCGCGCCGACACCGATGCCCGTCAGGAATCGGCATGCCACCAGCATGTCGGCATTCACCGAGAACGCGCCGATCAGCGAAAACGCGCTGTACCAGACGAGCGTCATCAGGAATGCCTTGCGCCGGCCGATGCGGTCCGCGAGGCTGCCGAGACACATCGCGCCGACGAACATCCCGATGAATGCCGATGCCAGCAGCAGCTTGAAATCGGCGCTTTGCCGGCTCAGCCCGTATTCGTTCTGCAACGCGGAACCGATCGTGCTGACGAGGAAGATCTCGTACATGTCGAAGAACAGCCCGATGCCGATCACCCAGACGACGAACCGGTGCAGCGCGCCGACCGGCAGGTCGTCCATGAATTCGCCGAGCGTGATGCCGCGGGCGGGCAGGGCCGTCGCATCGGCGCCGGCCCGGGCCGCGGGCGGTACGGCGGACGCGGGTCCACCCGCGGTGCCGCCAAGGTCGAGGGATTGGCTGTTCATCGTGTCTCCTGATTATCGATTTGCCGTGGCGCGACGCCCGGCCATTCGCGGCCGGCGTTGCGGGCCCGGTCGCACGACGCGACGCACGTGCCCGCCAGGCCCGTGAAAGGCCGGATGCGCGGGTGACGCCGATCGTCCGAAACATGGTGGGCGAATTTGCGCGGCGCGATAATTGCGGATGCCTCAAGCATCCTTTCCTGCGCAGAAAGGCTGCGGAACGCCCGTGGGACGGGCGTCGGACGGTGCGGCGGCCGCTGCGGGAACACGAGGGCAGGGAAAACCATGGGTGAAGTGGCGCGTGTCTGGCGTCCGTGATGCCGTAGCGCGCGGTTCGGTGTCGGCCAGATCGGCCGGCGTCGCACAACGGAGCCGCGGGCCTGGCTCCCGCGTTCGTCGGCGTCCGTCGATCGATGGAACGCATCGGGCGAGCACGTTGCCGGTCATCGCGACGCGCACGGATCGGAACGTCCGGCCGTCGCGGTCGCACCGGCATGGACCGCGGCGTCGCCCCGTTCATCCCGGACCGTATCGGACGCAACAGCCTGCAACCTTGCCGCCAGGTCGGGCGCGATGCCGAGCTGCGCGGCCGCTTGCTCGCGCGGGCCGAAGGTGCGGACGTCCACGCCGGCGATCTGCTGGAACAGCACGAGCGCGCTCAGGTAAGCGCCCGGTGCGCCCGGATGCAGATAATCGGGCCGCGAGATTGGCGGGTCGTTCTGCGCATGCATGCCGTACCACAGCAGCGGCGCGCCGGACGGCACATACGGGTCGGGATCGGCAACACCGGTCGCCCATGCACGCTGCCACGCGCGGCCGACCGGCGCGACCGCGGCGATCGACGGATCGGTGCGGCGCGCGCGATCAAAAGCATCGCGATACGCGGCGACGATCTCGGCGAGACGCTCGACGTAGCGTGCATGAAAACCGTCACTGCCCGGCTCGCCCGCGAGCGCTTTCGCGAGATCGGCGCGCGGCCAGGTTTCATACAGATAGACACGCGCTTGCAGCGCCGCCGCACGAATGCCGCGCGCCAGCTTCGCGACGCTCGCGCAGAAACCGGCCGGATCGCTCGCGCGGCTGTGCGTGAGCGCGAACGGCAGCGGCTTGACGCTCAGTTCCTGCAGGACGACCACATCCCACGCGGGCCGATCGATCACGTCCGATGCAACGCGGTCATGTTTCGCGAGACTCGTCGCCGACATCGCCTCGAGGTGCACGTCGTAGTCGAGCCCGGCTTCGACGGCAAGGCGCGCGAAGATACCCGGAATTCCGCCCCACGGGCCCGGCTCGCGTTCCGCGCGGGCATCGGTCCGCCCGAAGTTTTCGTCGACGACCTGCGCGGTGCCGGCGACGCCCTGGCCGCCGGTGCGCATTGCGCCGTACGAACGCACGGGCGCGTAACGGCCGTGTGTGAGGCTGTCGCCGACGAACAGGATGCGCTGCGGGACGTGGGCCGCCGGCACGTCCGCGGCAAAGGCGGCCGTCACCGGCCCGGCGACCAGCAACGCGGCGATGCACGTCAGCGCGCAACGCGTGACCAGGCAAAGGAACGAGGGTACGGCAGGCATGTCGGTCATCTCGAGGTTCCGGAAGGACGCGTGGCCGCAGTATTTCACGAAGCGGCGCGACGGGGCATCTGCCGTTCGGCAGACTTGGAGGCGGTTTCCCGGTCCGCTATCCTGAGCGCTGGATTTCTGAAACGCCGGCACGCCGGCCCCCCCGCGTGCCACCCGCGGCACGCTCCCCGTTTGCGTTCGCGCCGCCCACAGGAGACGCACGACATGATTCCCTCGACCGACAACCGGACGCTGTTGCGCACGCTCGGCATCCGCACCCCGATCATCCAGGCGCCGATGGCCGGCGTCAGCACGCCCGCGCTGGCGGCAGCCGTGTCGAACGCGGGCGGGCTCGGCTCGCTCGGCGTCGGCGCGACGAACGCCGACGGCGCGCGCAAGATGATCCGCGACACGCGCGCGCTCACCGACCGGCCGTTCAACATCAACCTGTTCTGCCACCAGCCGGCCCGTGCCGACGCTGCCGTCGAACGCGCGTGGCTCGACTGGCTCGCGCCCGCATTCCACGAACAGGGCGCGACGCCGCCGGCGTCGCTGTCGGAGATCTATACGAGCTTCGTCGCGGACGATGCGATGCTCGCGATGCTGGTCGAAGAAAAACCGGCCGTCGTGAGCTTTCATTTCGGGTTGCCGTCCGACGAGGCAATCGCGATGTTGAAGCGCGCGGGCGTCACGCTGTTCGCGGCCGCGACGAATCCCGACGAAGCCCGGCAGATCGCCGCGGCCGGCATCGATGCGATCGTCGCGCAGGGCATCGAGGCCGGCGGGCACCGTGGCGTGTTCGACTCGACGGTGCACGACGATCGGCTCGGCACGTTCGCGCTCACGCGCCTGATCGTGCGCGAATGCGCGCTGCCGGTGATCGCCGCCGGCGGCATCATGGACGGCGACGGCATCGCCGCGGCGCTCGCGCTCGGCGCGCAGGCCGCGCAGCTCGGCACCGCCTTCGTCGCGTGCCCGGAGACATCGATCGACGACGGCTATCGCCACGCGATCCTCGGCGACGCGGCGCGCCGCACGACGTTCACGAGCGCGATCTCCGGGCGGATCGCGCGCGGCCTCGCGAACCGGCTGACCGCGCTCGGCGACGATCCGCACGCACCGGCCACGCCGGCCTATCCGATCGCGTACGACGCCGGCAAGGCACTGCATGCGGCCGCGAAGGCGAAAGGCGAGTTCGGCTACGGTGCGCAGTGGGCCGGGCAGGCGGCGCCCCTCGTCCGGTCGCTGCCGGCGGCCGAGCTGTTCGCGACGCTCGAGCGCGAGACGCGAGCGGCTATCGCGCGGTTGCAGCACGTGCTGGACTGATTCCCGGGCCCGCGCCGCGCGCACCGGCGCTGGGCCAATGCGCCGCAATGCCACCGCAACGCGCGGTGCCGGGCACAAAATTGCAATGTTCTGTATCCGCACGCCGCGCGGATACAGCGCGATACAAAGCATGGGCCCGGGCCCGCTATAAAGCAGACATGACCTCCTGAGGAGCACGACATGTCTGCTACATGGTTCAACGGATCCTGCCATTGCGGCGCCGTGAAATTCGAAGTCCGGACGGCGCTTGCGCCGGCGGTCCGCTGCAACTGCAGCCTCTGCCGCCGCCGCGGCGCGCTGATGAGCCCGATGTTCGACGCAAGCGAACTGAAGATCGTCGCAGGCGAGGGCGCGCTGACGAGCTACCGGTTCAACACACGCACGGCCCACCACTTTTTCTGCAGCCAGTGCGGCATCTATCCGTTCCACCAGACTCGCAAGGATCCCGCGTGCTGGCGCGTCAATCTCGGCTGCCTCGAGGGCGTCGATCCGTACGCGCTCGAAGCCACGGTCGCCAACGGTGCGAGCCTTTCGGTCGTGGAGGACGCATGAAACGCTGGCTGATGATCCTGCTGTTCGCCGCGGGCGGCCTCGCGACCGAAATCGCCCATCCGGTGCAGTGTTCACTGCTGTCGATCAGCCGGCAGCGGGTCGGCACCCGCCGGGGCCGGAACGACAGCCAGTACTGAACATACAAGCGCGGGCGGGCGCCGCGCGAATCGCATCCTGTAGATCGGAAACGATAATCATGCTTCCGATAAGATCGCACGCGATATATAATCGGTTCATCTGCGACACGATCCCGTGTCGAGGGAGGACGCTCATGAAACCGACTGAAGCACCATCGCCCGCCACGCCGAAACTGTCCGAGTTCCTGTGTTTTGCGATCTACTCGACGAACCTCGCGTTCGGCAAGGCATACAAGCCGATCCTCGAAGAGCTCGGCCTCACGTACACGCAATACATCACGATCATTGCGCTGTGGGAGGAGGGCAACCAGACGGTCGGGCAGCTCGGTGAAAAGCTGTTCCTCGAATCGAACACGCTGACGCCGATCCTGAAGAAACTCGAGGCGATGGGCTATCTGGAGCGGCACCGCGATCCGTCGGACGAGCGCCAGGTGCTCGTGAGCCTGACGAAAAGCGGCCGCCGCGTGCGCGAGAAGGGGCTCGACATGGACCTCGTCGAAGCCACCGGGTTGAAGCCCGACGAATTCGCGAAGATGCAGAAGGCGATCGTCACGCTGCGCGGCAACCTGATCGATTCGATCGACGAATAGACACGAGCCGGCGGCGCACCTGCCGCCGGCCATTGCCGCAATTTCCGCACGCGTCCGGCGATCGCGTCCGACGCACCGCCGCGACGCGGCCGTTACGGCCGGCTCTCAGGCTGGCCCGTCCGGGTCTCCTCACGCTCCAGCACCAGCAAATGCATGTCGCGGCGCGTCACGAAGCCGAGTGCCCGATAGCGCTCGATCGCGACGTGATTCGACGTGAGCACGTGCAGGAATGGCGTTTCCGCCCGCGCGCGGATGGTCGCGATCAATGACCGGATCAGTCGGCCCGCGAGGCCCTGGCCCCGAAACGCGGCATCCACGCACACGGCGCTGATCTCCGCATGGCCGCCGGCCCTCAGCCGCTGACCGGTCATCGCGACGAGCCGGCCCTGCCTGCGCACACCGATATAGCCGCCGAATTCGACCGTACGCGGGCCGAACGGGCCGGGTTCCGTCGCCGCGATCAGCGCGAGCATCTCCGGCACGTCGGCTTCGGTCAGCGGCACATGCTCCGAAGGATCGGCGGCGTCGAGCGCTCCCTGCCAGATCATCTGATGCAGCGTCGCACGCCGGACTACCGAAAGACCGGCCGGCGTCGGGATCTCGTCCGGCGAGAACAGTGCCGCCGGCCCGTAGGCGTCGATCAGTCCGCGCAACGCGTCGAACGCGGCCGGGCTGCGGTCGGCCATGCCGGCAAATGGCGCGAGCGCCGGTGGAAACCGCCGCGCACGCGCGTCGCCGAGCGCAAAACGGTGCTGCTCGCCGGCGAGCGCATGCCATACGGCGTTGTCGAGCGGATGCGATCCGCCTTCTTCGTGTCCCGCCGTTGCTTCCTGCATCGAATGCTCCTTGATTGAACGCCGTCCGTCGCACAGCATAGACGCGATCGGTCGCGCAGGTTGCAGACAAACAAAAAGCGCACGCGATTACATCGCATGCGCTTTATTTGACGGACGGTATCGCCGATTTCGTCGTGACGTTCAATGACCGAAATAGATCGAGCGCTCGGCCATGCTAATCGCGCTGCGACCGCCGGATTGCGTCGCGCCGTCGGCGTTGCTGCCATAACCGGCTGACTGCGTGTCGGCCGCCGTCGCGCCGTTGTCGCGAACCCGCTTCAGCGCTGCCTGCAGGTTGTCCGGGTAGTTCGGATCGTTCGGGCGATTCGGCAAATAGCCGGCCTGCTGGAGCGCGGCCAGCTCCGCCCGCACCTGCGCGCGCGTCACGGTGCTTTCGGTTGCGAAGGCCGGTGCGGCAACGGAAGCCGACACGGCGACGAGCAGGGCTGCAATCAGTTGAGTCTTCATCATTCACCTCGATAGAAAAGAGCGTATTCAGGGTTGTCCGGGCACGCCGGCAATCAATGTCGGTCGCGGTTTCGTTCAATGGCCGAAGTAGATCGAGCGCTCGGCGACACGCGTGACGGCACGGCTGCCCGACTGCGTGACGGCGGCGGCGTCGCTGCCATAACCGGACGTCGCCGTATCGGCCGCGACGGTGTCGTTGGCGTGGATACGCGTCAGCGCGGCCTGCAGGTCGTCCGGATAGTGCGGATCGTTCGCGCGGCCCGGCACATAACCGGCTTGCTGCAGCTGGACGAGCTCGGCACGCACTTGTGCACGCGTCACGACGGCTTCACTGGCAAAGGCCGGGGCGGCAACGGCGGCGGACACGGCAACGAGAAGGGCAGCGATCAGTTGGGTTTTCATCATTTACCTCGACAAGAAAATAGCGGGAGATTCGTGAAGGCGGCGCCTGACCGCCCGATGCAATGCTCAGACGATGCGGATCTCGACATCGATGTTGCCGCGCGTCGCCTTCGAATACGGGCAGGTCTGATGCGCGGTATCGACGATGTGCTGCACGACGTCGCGATCGATCCCCGGCACGCTCACGTTCAGGCGAGCCTGCAGAAAGTACGCGTTGCCGCCCATGCCCAGGTCCACTTCGGTGTCCACCGCGAGATCGGCCGGCAGCGTCACCTTCGCCGCGCGCGCCGCAAGCTGCATCGCGCCGATGAAGCAGGCCGACCAGCCGGCCGCGAACAGTTGTTCCGGGTTGGTGCCGGTGCCGGCGCTGCCCGGCGACGACAGCTGGATGTCCAGGCGGCCGTCGGAACTGCGCGCCGCGCCGTCGCGGCCGCCGGAAGTCGTGTGCGTCTTGCCCGTGTACAGCACTTTTTCGATCTTGCTCATCATTCACTCCGTCAGGTTTGAAGGTTTTTTCAGATGCGATTCGATCGCATGCGATGCAGTTTCGTCGAGGCGCCGCCTCACGTCAAGCGTATTCGATTAAATCGGATGCGATATTTTGTATTCCAATGTATCAGGATCGTGTCGAGCCTTGCGGGACAAGGCTTTTCATCGATACGCCCCTTATATTAAAAAGGCGATGCGGAGAGGAAAATTCACGGCGGGCAGGGCAGACACCGGTCGGAATGGCCGTTGTCTCGGCGGCGGCAACCCGGTTATGCCGGACGGATTTCGGCGATCACGACCAGGATCACGGCCGCGTCGGCAGGCAACTGGCGCTGGGAAAAGGCCGAGCGAGCGTGTCCGGCCTTGTCGCCCAGCACCGCGGCGAACAGGTCGGAGGCACCGTCGATCACGGCCGGCTGGCCGTAGAAGCCGTCGGCCGACGCGACGTGGCCCTCGACCCGCACGATGTGATGCAGTCGATCGAACCCACCCAGGTACTTGCCGATCTGCGCGAGCACGTTCAGCGCCGCGAGCTGCGCCGCGTGCCGACCGTCATCGACGCTCAGTTGTTCGCCGACGCGGCCCGTATAGGCCACCTTGCCATCGGCGAGCGGCAGTTGCCCGGACACGAACAACAGGTTGCCGGCTTCGCTGACGGCCGTATAACTGCCGAGCGGTTGGGGCGGTTCGGGTAGCGTGAAGCCGAGTCCGGCCAGTTTCTGTTCGATCGTCATCGCGTTCTCCTTCGGGGATGATTGATGGGTCTGTCAGTCACTCTAGTGAGGCGGTCGGCGCCGGTAAATATCGTTCGCGCAATTGATTTGGCACACGATGTAACGAATCGCGCGCGGCATCGAACGACGCGAACGCGTGCCGGCGAAGCCGCCCGGTGCCGCCCGCCGTGTTCGCCGGTTCGCTGGTTTGCCGCCGGGGATTCATGCACACTCGTTGCTTCGACGTCCCACGACGCAAGCACCGGACACCGCTGGAGCCGCTTCATGCAACGAAAATTCGACGACCTCCTGCTCGGCAGCATCGAGCTGTTCTGCCTGGCAGCCGAACTCGGCAGCTTCACGCTCGCCGCGACGGCCGCGAGCGTCACGCCGGCCGCCGTCAGCCGGTCGGTCGCGCGGCTCGAGGAGCGTCTCGGCGTACGCCTGTTCGTCCGGACCACGCGGCAAATCCGCCTGACCGATTCCGGACGGCGCTACTTCGAGCAATGCCGTGATGCGCTGTCTCAGCTCGTCGATGCGGAGCGCGAGGCAACGGGCCAGCAGGCAACGCCGGCGGGCGTGCTGCGCATCAGCATGCCGACGCCGTACGGACACTATCGGGTGCTGCCGCTGCTGCCCGCGTTTCGCGAGCGCTACCCGGACGTATGCGTCGAAACGCATCTGAGCAACCGCAACATCGACTTCGCCGAGGAGGGCTTCGACCTTGCGATCCGCGGCCGTGCGCCGGCGGACTCGAGCCTCGTCGCGCGCAAGCTCGAGGACGCCGAACTCGTCGTCGTCGCGACGCCCGGCTACCTGAAGCGCGCCGGCGTGCCGCGCGCCGTCGACGATCTGCACGCGCACGAATGCATCCAGTTCGAGCTCCCGAGCAGCGGGCGGCCGATTCCGTGGCTGTTCAACGACGGCGCGGCAGAACTCGAAATCGCGACGACCGGCGGCTACGGCACGTCGGGCGACGTCCTCGCAGGCGTCACGCTCGCGCGCAGCGGTGCTGGCCTGTTCCAGACCTACCGCTTCATCGTCGAACGGGATCTGCGGGAGGGCACGCTCGCGGAGGTGCTGTCCGGCCAGGGCGGCCGGTCGCGGCCGTTCATGCTGCTGTATCCGCATGCACGCTACCTGTCGTCGCGCGTGCGCGTCTTCGTCGACTTTCTCGTCGAACATCTGGAGCAGGCGCCCGGCAAGCGGAAGCGCTAGCTGCGTGCGGCCGGTGCGCGAACGGCGCGGCTGAGCCGGTAGCGGGCCGGCTCGCGCCATCCGCACCGGCCGTTCTCACTACTTTGCCGCTCAGTGCCCGGCGCTCTGGCCGCCGTCCACGTGCAGGATCTCGCCGGTGACGAACGGCGCCGAATCGAGATACAGGATCGCGCCGACGATGTCGCTCATCTCGCCCATCCGGCCGACCGGATGCAGCGCTGCGAGCGTTGCATGCGTGTCGGGCGCATGCATCGGCGAGTTGATGATGCCGGGCGACACGGCGTTCACGCGGATACCGGCCTTCGCATATTCGATCGCGAGCGACTTCGTCGCCGCATTGAGCCCGCCTTTCGTCAGCGATGCGAGTACCGACGGCACGTTGCCGTTCGCGTGGTCGACGAGGCTCGTCGTGATGCTGACCACGTGTCCGCCGCCGTGCCGCTGCATCGCCGCGATCGCGCGCTGCGTGACGTGGAAGAAGCCGTCCAGGTTCACACGGGTGATGGCCGCATAGTCGTCCGCGGTGTATTGCGTGAACGGCTTCGCGATGAAGACGCCGGCGTTGTTGACGAGCGTGTCGACCCGACCGAAGCGCTCGATTGCGGTGTCGACCACCCGCCGCGCGACCGCCGGATCGCCGATGTCGCCCGCGACGGTGACGAGATCGGGATCGTCCGACGTCCCGATCGACCGGGACGTCGCGACCACCCGATGGCCCTGGGCTCGGAATGCGTTGACCGTTTCAGCACCGATGCCTTGCGATGCGCCGGTGACGATGATGACTTTGGACGTGCTCATGATATGCCTCGACAGGTGACTGGTATTCGGCTTCAGTGCCGACCGGATCGATGAATCCGATGGACCAGACTCTAGGCGTGTCGGGCCGGAGTTCGAACACCCACCATGGAGCAACAGTCTTGCGTCGCGGGAACAAATGCGGGGAGGGTGGTGGCGGTCGCAGCGGTGACTGGCGCGGTGGCGGTGTTGGCGCAGGGGGATCGACGTGATCGTCAACGAGCGGGCAATCGGGAGGGCACGCGCGTCGAATCTTCGTGAATGCGGGGGTTTGCGCGGTCAAATGCTGCGAACGCCGGGCGCTGGTTTGTTCGTAACACGGCGGGCACTTCGAAAATTTATCAATGCTATCCGGATAACTTTTCTTATCACAATAGCTCGATTAAAAAGACGAACTCGCTCATTCCAGAATGCGCCTGACGTGGGGCTCCGGCCGCCGGGTGCGTGGAAGAAGCGAATGCACGCAGTCAATCCGGCGCGTTCACCACGCATGCAGCACCGTCAATACGTTTGCCGTTGCCGCTCGTATGGGACGGCGAGCTGTTCGCGCTACCCGAGCAGCGGCGGTGTTGCGAAGCGGCGTCCGCGTACGGCATGCGCACCAGTGTCGTGCTGCCGGCGCGCGGCGCGAAAGGGGAGGTCGGCATGCTGTCGTGCGCGAGCGTGGACGACATCGCCCGTCCCGGAACGCCACGCTGGATATCACGCGCGCTCGTCCGTTCGTCCCCGATCGTAGAACATGGCAAACAGCTCGGATTGCGATCCGACGCCGAGCTTCGCGTAGATACGCTTTTTGTGCGCACGCACGGTCTCGAACGAGATCGACAGCTTCTCCCCGATCGCGCGTGACGAGAATCCGCTCAACGACAGCATTGCGACTTCGATTTCGCGCATCGTCAATGCGCCGCGCCCGTTCTTTCCGGTCAGCATGCCGAAGCGCGCATGCGGATCGGGCGCATCGATTTCCGCTGTGCGCGACGCGCCTTTGACCGCGAACGTTTCGAACCGCAAGCGCTGCTGCATCAGCGACAGCACCCATGGCGTGTACAGCGTGAGCAGTGCCATTTCGCGCTCGTCGTACTTGCTCGTCTTGCCGAGCGAGAAGCCGAGCGTGTGATCGCGATCGATCACGACGTTGAAATGCACTTCGTCGCCGACGATGTTCTTCTTGAAGTACCGCTCGTAGTACTCGGTCATCCGGAAGTTGTCCGGCGCGACGTCGGCAAGCGTGTAGAAGCCCGGCGACTGCGTTTCGAACGCGGCGAGATAGAACGGATCGAGCTGATAGAGCGCGGCCAGATAGTCCTGAAACATCAGGTCGATCTTGCCGTCGGGCATCGCCTGTTCGGCGAGCACGAGCGGGGCGGCGTCGCGCGCGAAACGCAGCGCGACCCAGTTGCCGACAGCGACGTGCCGTTCGAGCACCCGCGTGAGGCGTGCCCAGAAATGCGGGCCATCGAGGGCATCGATGGCCGAACCAATCTCCCGATGAAAAGCGAGATCTCGCCATTCGAAGTCCATCGTGTCCTCCGGTGAGGTAACCCTGGCGGGGAATTTCAGGTCAAAAATAATAACCCGATAATTTGCCTCACTTCGTCACGCAGCAGACCATGCAGCGCTTTGCTCGGCACGCATGGCTGAGACCTGCAACTGAAAGGCGATTGGAAGGAGATGACTTCATGCAGGTAGAACTCGCGCAACTGACGCTCGTCGACGGCGACGTCGTGCACAACACGCGCAAGGTGATCGATACGATCGAACACGTCGACAGCGCAGGCGGTACCCGGCTGATCGTGTTCCCCGAAACGACGCTGTCCGGCTTCCCGACGCGGGACACGGTGGCCGACGTCGCGCAGCCGCTCGATGGCCCCGCCTTGTCCGCGGTACGCGACGCGGCACGGCAAAAAGGTGTTGCCGTGGCCGTGGGCCTCGCCGAGCGCGACGGCGGCCGGTTCTACAACACCACGGTGCTCGTCGACGAGCAGGGCGATATCGTGCTGCGCTATCGCAAGACGCATCTTTGGGCGTCGGATGTCGGCGTCTTCACACCGGGCGACCGCTTCGCGACCTGCAGCTGGAACGGTCTGACGGTCGGCCTGCTGATCTGCTACGACATCGAATTCCCCGAGACGGCACGCGCCGTCGGTGCGCTCGATGCCGATCTGGTGATCGTCACGAACGGCAACATGGACCCGTTCGGTCCGGTGCATCGCCGTGCGATCGCCGCGCGCGCGATGGAGAACCAGATGTTCGCGGTCATGGTGAATCGCTGCGGTTCCGGCGACGGCAACCTGACGTTCGCCGGCCTTTCCACGCTCGTCGATCCATTTGGCGACACGGTGATCGAGCTGGGCCGAGACGAGGCGGTCGTGCACGCGAGCGTCGATCCGACGCGTCTCGAAGCGAGTCGTGAACACTACAGCTATCTGCACGATGCCCGTGTGGCGCTCGGTCTGTCGCCCGTCGAACAGGCCGGCGGGAACCGCGCGGTCACGATCGACCCGCGCCGTCACCGCGCCGAATAGCCGGAACCCACGGTCCATTGAACGCATGGGGCAGGGCGCAATGCCCTGCACGTGCTCGCCCGTCCCATTGAAATGCCGACCAGACGGCACACAGGCTTTCGTATTGGCCGCCGAGGCCCAGGAGACAACATGCAAGCATCATCATCCCATGAACCCGCACGCCTGAAGCGCACACTCGGCCTGCCGTCCGTGCTGCTGTTCGGGCTCGCCTACATGGCACCGCTGATCGTCTACGGTACTTACGGCGTGCTGGCCAAGGCCAGCGACGACACGGCCGCGCTTGCCTATCTGCTCGCGCTGATCGCCATCGCCTTCACCGCGCTCAGCTACGGCAAGCTCGCGCGGCTCCATCCGGCAGCGGGCTCGGCTTATACGTACACGCGCAAGACATTCAACCCGCATCTGGGTTTCATGATCGGCTGGGCAACGCTGCTCGATTACTTCTTCCTGCCGATGGTGATCTGGCTGATCGGCGCAGCGTATCTGAACGCGGCATTTCCGCACGTGCCGACCTGGATCTGGATCGTGGCGTTCATCGTGTCGACGAGCGGCCTGAACATCGTCGGCATCGATCTGGCCGCGCGGTTCAACATCGTGCTAATGGTCGTGCAACTGGCGGTCGTCGCGATGTTCGTCGTGCTGTGCGTGCACTATGCGTCGGCTGCGGCAGGCGCGGGCGGTATTGCAATGGCGCAGCCGCTCTTCAAGCCGCACGTGCCGTTCGGCGCGACGATGGCAGGCGCCGCGATTGCCGCATATTCGTACCTCGGCTTCGACGCGGTCTCGACGCTGACTGAAGAGACGATCGATCCGAAAAAGAACATGCCGCGCGCGATCCTGCTGATTGCGCTGATCGGTGGAGCAATCTTCGTGATCGCGGCGTACACGATGCAGCTTGCGCATCCGGGGGTCGAATTCAAGGATACGGATTCGGCCGCGTTCGAAGTGGCGAAGATGATCGGCGGCGATCTGTTCGTCACCGTGTTCCTCGCAGGCCTGATCCTCGCTCAGTTCGCGTCGGGCATCTCCGCGCAAGCGAGTGTCGGCCGGTTGCTCTATGCGATGGGCCGCGACGAAATCCTTCCGAAGCGCATCTTCGGTTTCATCCATCCGCGTTTCAAGACGCCCGCGATCAACATCGTGCTGGCCGGCAGCGTCGGATTGATCGCGCTGAAGCTGGATGTCGCCACCTCCACGTCGTTTATCAACTTCGGCGCGTTTCTGGCCTTTACAGCCGTCAATCTGTGCGTGATCCGCCTGTACCTCCGGGGGCATCGGGGCGAACACCGAATCGGCGTGGTCGGCGGACTCGTTTTTCCCGCGATCGGCGCGGTATCCGATATCTGGCTGCTCGTGAGCCTCGAGAGGGCTGCACTCGTGCTCGGCGTCGCGTGGTTCGTGCTCGGGCTGGTGTATCTGTGCTGGATTACGCGCCTGTTCCGCCAGGCACCGCCGGAAGTTGCGATTTGACCGGGCCGCGGAAGGATGGGCAGCGAGCATTCAAATCCGGTTGGGGACATCACACAAACCTTCGACGGTCGGTGCCGGCGCGGAATCTACAATCCAGCGTTCGGTCCGTTGCAGCGATCGCAGCGATCGCAGCGATCGCAGCGTCCGGCGCCGGACACCCGGCGGCCGTTCAGCTTACGCGGCACGAAAGCGGACATTTCTTATATGGTCGCCTCCCATTTGCAAGGTGATTTTTGATCGTGGCGAGGAGGGTGGTTGCGGACTTATATCCGGACTCGATCGCAGGACGTGCCTGCCGGCCCCGATGGATTTCGCCGCAAGGTTCCTAATCTAAATAGCGGACTCGAGGTCCGAGAAATGTCTCAGGCTTGCCCTTGCGCGGTCCAACCTGTCTTGCCATCTTTCAGCATCGCCTGTGCAACCGTGGATCGGTTAAAGGGATTGAAGCTTGACTACTGCGACGGTGCCGCCTCGTACGTTCGGCCATACGCCAGCAGCGCCCAGATTGTTCGCGCCATCTTGTTTGCGAGTGCAACAGCCACGACGTTCGTTGGTCGTCGGGACAGCATCTGACGCAAACGATCCGGCAAGTGCTTTGAGCTCGAGATGACCGATCGCGCGCCGTGGATCAGTAGCGTCCGCAGATAAACGTCACCGCGTTTGCTGATCCCACCGAGCTTGATCTTGCCTCCCGAGCCGTTCTGCCGCGGCACGAGACCGAGATAGGCGGCAAACTCCCGCCCCGAGCGAAACGTTCTTGCCTGTCCAATGACCGAAACCGCGGCAGTTGCCGTGAGCACGCCCACGCCCGGAATCTCCGAGATGCGCAGGCATGCATCGTCATTGCGCCGCCAATTGAGAATGCGTTGCTCGATCCGAGCAATCTGCTCATCGAGTGCACGGAGTCGCGAAAGCTGATCCTGCAGGCTGTCCAGCAGCATAGCCGGCAACTCGTCGGCCAGTGACGCCAGCGCGGCTTTGGCGGCGTCAATCGATGCACGACGGCCTTGAGGCAACACGACGCCGAACTCGTAGAGCAATCCGCGAAGTTGGTTGACCTGCATGACGCGAATCCGGACCAGTTGCTGGCGTATCCGGTGCATCGCCAGCATGGCCTGCTGGTCTTCGGTCTTAACGGCCACGAACCGCATGCCGGGACGCTGGGCAGCTTCCCAGATCGCCGCGGCGTCAGCTGCATCATTCTTGTTCGACTTCACGAACGGCCGCACGAACTGAGCCTGCGATGAGCCGCACGTCGTGGCCGAGCCGCGCCAGGACCCGGGCCCAATGATGAGCGCTGCCACAGGCCTCCATAACGACGCGGCTCGCCGGCCGGTTGGCGAAGAACGGCGCGAGCTGGGCACGTTTGAGTACCTTGCTGCGAATCGCGCCGGTTTCAGGCTCGACATAATGAATCTGGAAAACGCGCTTGGCCAGATCGATGGCAATGGTCGTGGGTTCCATCTGGTTCTCCTTGGCGGCTGGGTTGCCGAACCAGCAATGTCGCATGCTCTGGACGCGAGATTGCGGCGCCGGACGACCCGTTAAGGCGGGAGGCGACCATTCCATCTATGTAGCCAAAAGCGGACATTTCAATCTAGCCATTACAAGATTTTGTCATACCCGGATTCAGATGTCGTAGCGCCAGCTAAATACAGATGTCGCATGTTTCATCGGTCGTTCCGTCCTTCAGCGTTGAAGCGCCGAGCTTGAAGCAGCAGGGCGCTGACGCTCACCCCCGGGCCTTGGCAGACCGCCGATTCGATTCCGCTTGATGTGTCTGTGACGCGACCTGCAAGATGGCTGCTTCGATGTCGGCTTCCGTGAAGGCGCGCTGCTTCTTGGCACCTGGCAACGATCCCTTCGCCCGCACCGGTAGCCCTCGATTGGCGCGCGACGGCGAACCCGAGATCCGCCGGTTGTCACGCTGCGCCTGGATCGCTTCAGCCACCTGCAGCGCGTGACTCAGGCGCTTGTGTTCGATGATCGCGCCTTGATCGACCTCCGCCAGCTTGTCGTAAAGGCGGCATCGCAATATCTCGCCATCGGCCCGGATTTCAATCCGGCCATCCGGGTACTCCCAGACGTCGATATAGCGATGAATCAGCTTCCGATTCTCGAGCGTATCGTCCAGCAGATACAGCACACGGTCGTACAGCACCGTCAGCGACTTCGAGACCCGACGCGTTTCGCGCCAAGTCATCAACCGGTCCAGATTCTCGTCGTCCCGTAGCGGCCGATGCGCATTGAAGTCGCTGCGCGGCGGCTTCGCGAAGCGCGCGTTATACATGGCGATGAAGGAGGGCGCATAAGCGTTGGCGTCGGCCACCGTGTTGATCCCGCGCAATCGCATCTCCTTGACCAATCGATCCTGCAACGTCAGATGCGCACGCTCGACACGCCCCTTGGCCGAGCTGCTGTTTGCGCAGAACGTGTCGATGTTCAGCTCATACATGGCCCGGCCAAACTGCGTCACGCTGCGGCCGGTCTTGCCGGCCTTAGGACTGCGGAACACGCTGTACTTATCGCTGTAAAGCGCCACCGGCTTGCCATGGCGCTCCAGATACGCCCGCGTCGCCTCGAAGTAGCTGAAGGTCGATTCGGTCGCCGTAAAGTGCAGATGCTGCAGCCGGCTCGTCGCGTCGTCGACGTACACCAGCAGCGTGCAGGCCGGCGCCCGTTCCTCGAACCATCGATGATCGCTGCCGTCGATCTGGATCAGTTCGCCCAGGCAGGCACGGCGTGCTCGTGGCTGGTAGATCTTCGGCGGTCGTTGCCGGCGCGGAATCCAGAGCCCAGCGTCTGTCATCAGCCTTCTGACCGTTTCCTTCGACAACTGCAGCCCATGGCATTCCCAAAGCTTCTCGCAGGCCAGCGTCGGCCCAAAATCGGCGTAGCGCTCACGAATCAGGCTCAAGGCACGATGTGCCAAATCCTCGGGCAGTTGATGGTTGCTCGCGTGGCCACGGCGCTGCGAAAGCAACCCGCAGGGGCCAGCAGCCCGATACCGGGCGACCAGCCGTTCGATCTGCCGTCGACTGATCCCGAGCCGCTCCGCGGCTCGCCAAGGCATCAGACGCTGCTCGATCACGGCTTCCACGACCTTCAGACGATCCAGCTCCCGCATGCTCATGGTGATCAGTCCAGGTTGGCCCACGATGCGCTCCGGCAGTTCGACCCGCCGCCAGCATGCGCCGAAACCCTCGGGCTACGACATTTCAACTTTGCCCAGATGCGACATTACAACTTTGCTCTTACACCAGTCATATCGATAATTCACCTTATGTCAAATCACAAATTCACCCGAAAACACCTCTGAAATCCCGGCCAACCGCCGCCGCAATCCCGCCTCACCGGCCGCCTCCAGCCCCGTTTTCCAGGCAAAAACCGTCTGGACAAAAATCAATCGCCCACGATTTCCCCGACGGCCGCCCACCAGACGCCGTCTCCATCCACCGCAAACCGCCCGCATCACGACGATCAGGAAACCCACATCCCCTGCATCTTGTGCGAGAAATGCGCGCGCTCGGCCGTCTCCATCAGCGACAGGAATTCGTCCTGCGTCATGTGGATCAGCGCTTCGTGGTCGCCGGCCTCGAAATACACTTCCGGCTGCTGCGCGAGATGTTCCT
Source organism: Burkholderia sp. B21-005 (assembly GCF_020843965.1). Classification (NCBI taxonomy): domain Bacteria; kingdom Pseudomonadati; phylum Pseudomonadota; class Betaproteobacteria; order Burkholderiales; family Burkholderiaceae; genus Burkholderia; species Burkholderia sp. B21-005. Next base: position 1,835,925 of record NZ_CP086301.1, read on the forward strand.
CGAGGAACGTCTTCATCCCGTACGCCATGCATACCGGCGGCAACGCGCCCAGGTCGCAATCCTTGAACAGTTCGCGCAGTTCGATTTCCCTGGCGAGCACGAGATGGCGGCCGGTCTGGACCCAGAGGTCCGACAATCGCACCGCGTGCGATGTCGGCAGCACGGCGGCGACGTAGCCTTCGTCGTCCTCGAGCAGCACGGTTTTCGCGAGGCGATCGCCGGGGATATGCGCGGCGGCGGCCGTCTCCATGCTGGTATGGCTATACGGGTGGTACACGACTTCGTACCGCGATGACTTCTGGCGCAGGCAATCCTGCAGGGTGGCTGATACAGGCATGGCACACCTCGTCTGGGCGAATCGGGCGAACGAAGTTCGCTCCGGATTTGTCCAGCATAGGTCGCATTGCGGCCAATGGAAACGCCTTCCCGCGGCACCCCGTACGGACGGCCCCACACCCGGCTTCGGCCCCTTTTCCGATCACGCGACCGCCCTCGCCGGCATGTGAAATTCGGGCCCGGAATGCGCGTCCATACACTTGCCGAACCCACCTTGCCTGAAGACCAAACCTGCGATACGCCGTGCGGTGCGATGACGCAAACTCATGCGACGGCGGATCGGCATTAGACCGTTAGTTGCATTTAAGGGAAGGGTATCGAAATGCCGAACTCATCCCGGACAGCCGCCAGGGTTCGGCAACCCGCCACAAGCCGCCCCGACAAAGATCGGGCCGCGCCCTATACTGAGCCCAAGCGCCCGCCATCCCGCGGCGGCCGATTCCGGGAGCGACCATGCATTACCAGCTGATCTACGAACTCGTCGACGATTACCTGTCCCGGCGCGAGCCATACCGCGCCGAGCACCTCGCGCTCGCGAAGGCAGCAACCGAACGCGGTGAGCTAGTACTCGCCGGCGCGCTGCAGGATCCGTCCGACCAGGCCGTGCTCGTGTTCGAAGGCGATTCGCCGGAAGCCGCCGAATCGTTCGCGCGCGCCGATCCGTACGTGCAGAACGGCCTCGTCAAGTCGTGGCGCGTGCGGCCGTGGCGCGTCGTGGTCGGCAAGCACGCACCGCACTAGCCATCGCGGCTACAGCCACCCCGCCCGCTTGAAGCGCCACCACAGCGCGAGATCGGCCGCGACCATCACCGCGATGCAGCCGTAGAAGCCGTACTTGAGGTGCAGTTCGGGCATGTTCGCGAAGTTCATCCCATAGATGCCGGCGATCATCGTCGGTATCGCGAACAGCGCGGCGAACGAGCCGAGCCGCTTGGTCACCTCGTTCTCCGCGAGCGAGATCATCCCGAGGTTGACCTGGACCGCGGTCACGACCATCTCACGCCGCCCTTCGATCGTCTTCACGATCCGCTGCAGGTGGTCGTACACGTCGCGGAAGTAATGCTCCATGCCGCTGCAGACCTGCGGAATGCGGCCGCCGGTGAGCTTCGCGAGCGGCTCCATCAGCGGCGCCGTGTGCTGGTGCAGCATCACGAGCCGGCGTTTCAGCGAATAGAGATCCTCGATGATCGCCCGCGACGACGCGAGCGTGGCCTTCGCGAAGATGCGATCCTCGAGTTCTTCGAGCTCGTTGCCGAGCGTCTCGAGGATCGGGAAATAGCGGTCGACGACCTGGTCCATCAACGCATAGAACACGAACGCCGACCCCTCCTGCAGCAGATGCGGCTCGCGCTCGCAGCGCTTGCGCACCGCGCGGAAATCCTGCTCGGTATGGTTGCGGATCGACAGCACGTAGTTCGGGCCGACGAACACGTTCAGCTCGCCGACATTGAATTCGCCGTCGCCATCGAACTCGACCGTATGCAGCACCGCGAACAGCGAATCGCCGTACTCCTCGATTTTCGGGCGCTGATGCCCCTTGCGGGCATCCTCGAGCGCGAGCTCGTGCAGCGCGAACTCCTCGCCCATCAGGTCGATCTCTTCCGGTGTCGGATCCTTCAGGGCGACCCACACGAAACACTCGGGCTTCGACACGTAGTCGCTGATGGCGTCGATATCGATGTCGGCCAGCTTGCGGCCGTCCTGGTATGCAGCACAATTGATCAGCATGGTGTCTCTAATGTTGCGGTTTTCGCACCAGTTTACCGGTTTGGCGCGCGGGCGGCCCGCCTTGCGCGGTGCGCCGATATTGGTCATGATCGGAGTGCCTGCGCCGCAGCACGCGCGGCACCGCTTCGGCAGACGCACGGCACGGCTGTGCGGCCCAACCATCAAGGAGACAGGCCCATGTGGTATTTCTCGTGGATACTCGGCATCGGCGTGGCGCTCGGCTTCGGCATCATCAACGCGATGTGGCTGGAGGCGGAAGTGTTCTCGCGCGACGACAAGCGCACCGGCGCAGCGCGCTCGGGCTCGGGGAGCCGCTATTCGTGACGCATCTGGTGTTCTTCTGCGGTCATGCCGGCACCGGCAAGACCACGCTCGCGAAGCGGCTGATCGGGCCGCTGATGCGCGCCACCGGCGAGGCCTTCTGCCTGCTCGACAAGGACACGCTCTACGGCCGCTACAGCTCGGCTGCGATGGGCGCCCTCACCTCCGATCCGAACGATCGCGACAGCCCGCTCTACCTGAAGCATCTGCGCGATCCCGAATATCAGGGCCTGCTCGACACGGCGCGCGAGAATCTCGCGCTCGGCATCGGCGCGCTCGTGGTCGGCCCGCTGTCGCGCGAAGTGCGTGACCGGCGCATCCTCGACCGCGCCTGGCTCGGCATCGGGCCGGACATCGCGCTGACGGTCGTCTGGGTGCATACGGCGGAAGACGTGGCGCACCAGCGGATCGTCGCGCGCGGCAACCCGAACGACGCGTACAAGCTCGCGCACTGGGACGAATACCGGCAACGCCGCTTCGTGCCGACCGGCCATGAATGCGACGGCATCGTGATGTTCGACAACACCGCGCCGTCCGACGCGGACATCGATGCGCTGCTGTACCGCATCGTGCCGCCGGCGCCGCAGGCAACGATGGTCCCGCCGCTACCCGCCTGAGCGGCACGCACCGCCCCGCTCCTTTCCGCTTCGACCCGCCTCAAAAAACAACGCCGGAAGCGCTGTTGCGCTCCCGGCGTTGCACGGCCCTCGTGCCGGAGATCCGTCAGGCGACTTCGTGCACGCGCTCCATCGTGCCGCCTTCGTACAGCTTGCCGAAGCGGTTCGACAGGAACGCCTTCAGCGACACCTTTTCCTGCGGAATGAAACCGCTCTGCGGCAGCTTCTTTTCGCGGAACAGATCCAGCACCGCGCACATCGCGCCGGCCGTCGTGATCTGGATCGCGCTCATGTGCATGCCGCACACGTCCTTCGCGAAAATCTTGCGCGTGAACACGTCCTGCACGAGCTGGCCATCCTTCACGCCCGTTACCGTGACGAACACGAGCACGACGTCCTGCTTCGTCGACGGCACCGCGCGGCGCATGATCGACTTCAGCGTGTCGCGGTCGCTCGCCAGGCGCAGGTCCTCGAGCAGGAACTGCACGAGTTCGCGGTGGCCCGGATAGCGCACCGACTTGTAATCGAGCGTCTCGACCTTGCCCGACAGCGTCTCGCACAGCGTGCCCAGGCCGCCCGACGTGTTGAACGCCTCGTATTCGGTGCCATCGAGCGAGAAGTGCTCGAGGCCTTCGAGCGGCTGCACCCACTGCTTGCGGCCGTCGCGGATCGCTTCGCACGGCTGGCAGTATTCGTTGATCAGGCCGTCGACGCTCCACGTCAGGTTGTACTTCAGCGCGTTGGTCGGATACTCGGGCAGCGCGCCGACGCGCATCTTCACGTCGCGCACTTCGCTGAAGCCGTTCACGAGCTCGTGTGCGGCGATGCCGATGAAGCCCGGTGCGAGGCCGCACTGCGGCATGAACGCACGGTCCGAACCATCGGCCAGTTCGCGGATCGCGTGGGTGGCGCGCACGTCCTCGGTCAGGTCGAAGTAATGAACGCCGGCCGCCTTGGCCGCCGCGGCGACGTTGACCGCGAGGTAGTACGGCAGCGCGTTGACGAGCGCATCGAAGCCCTTCACGGCTTCACGGATCGCATTGGCGTCGGCCGAATCGACGCGTTGCGTCGCGATGCCTTCACGCGACAGCTTGGCGAGCGCATCCGCATCGCGGTCGAACGCAACGACTTCGTAGTCGCCCGTTTCACGCAGCATGTGAGCAATGGTGTGGCCGATCAGACCTGCGCCGACGATGGCGATTTTCATGCGCTTATCTCCTGATGATGGGTTTGGTGTTGGTGTACGGCGTCGAGCCATGAACACAGTTTAGGGACGCGCAAAATCAGTTCCAAGACGAAGAATGATGCGAAACGACCTATAAATTCGACGAAATGACGATGCATTTCGTCACAACGACCAAATCGTCTAAAAATTGCATATATGACGGCCCGCAAACGGGCCGCCATCGATGCGTCTGGACGGAGAGAAAGAAGCGGGCAAAGCGGGACAGGCGCCAAGCGAAGGAATCGTTACGCGTGTGCAGGCCGGCATTCGACCCGACGACGCTCGCGTGACGATGCGCGAGACAACGCCCCGCCCTGCGGCGAACGCAAACGGCGGGGGTTCAACGGAAGGTAAAGGAGCAACAACCTGCGCGACGAATCGCGCCGCGGCGTCACGCGCGACGCCGCATGCGACGCATCATCCGCCGATCGTGCCGCGATCGATCTTGCGCGACAGAATGATCGACGTCGTCGTGCGCTCGACGCCTTCGAGCGTGCCGATCTGGTCGAGCAGGTCGTTGAGCCGCTCCGGCGAATCGGCACGCAGCCACGCGACATAGTCGTATTCGCCGCTCACCGCGCACAGCAACTGCACTTCGGGCATCCGGTCGAGCCGGCGCAACACGTCCTTGCCGAACTTCGGCGTGAGGATGATGCCGACATACGCGTAAATGCTCGCATCGAGCACGTCCTGCCCGAGCCGCACGCTGTACCCGGCGATCACGTTGGTGCGCTCGAGCCGCGCGATGCGCGCGACGACCGTCGTGCGGGCGACGTCGAGCTGTCGCGCGAGATCGGCAACGCTTGCGCGCGCATCCGCTTGCAGCAGCGCAACGAGTTGCCGGTCGAGGTCGTCGAGTTGGTCGAGGCGAGGTGGACGCATGAGGCTGGGCCGGCGGCAGCGCGCCGGCGAAATGGAACGTGACGCGATGATAGCGCCGAACGCCGGTGCGCCCAAACGGCGTCGCACGCCTTCACGGGCTCACGCGTTCGCACCGCTCTTCCCGCTCGCGTGCGACGCGCGGCGTGCCGACACACACACAACCGAACGCCATCGACCGCCGCCCGTCCGCGATGTCCGTTTCCTTTCAATTTCGATTCGTTTCGGATGTAAGCAAGTGTCGCTTTCACTGCCGCGTGACACGCAACGTGCTACTAATAGCAGGCGACGCGAGATGCGTGCTCGCGGCACAGGCCGCGGCGCCCGCTCGCACGACACCACCCCGGAGAGCCAACCATGAAGAAAATCTCGCTCACCCTCGCGATGCTCGCCGTTGCAGCAGGCGCATTCGCACAAACGCCGCCGCAACCGCAGACGCCCGCCCCGGCGACGGCAGCGGCCGCGTCGGCGCCGAGCGCCGAACAACGCGCGGCACGCCGCGAAGCGCGCATCGAGCAGCGCATCAAATACCTGCACGATCAGCTGAAGATCACGTCGGCGCAGGAGCCGCAATGGAAGACGTTCGCCGACACGATGCGCGAGAACGGTGAAACGATGGGTCACCTGTATCGCGCACGGATGGAAAGCCACAACGTGTCCGCGGTCGACGACATGAAGCAGTACGCGGAACTCGCGCAGGCGAACGCGGACGGCGCGAAGAAGCTCGCCGACGCATTCGCGCCGCTCTACCAGAGCTTCCCGGCCGAACAGAAGGCACTGGCCGACACGACGTTCCGCAGCTGGCTGCACCATGGCGGCGAACACCGCGGCACGGGCAAGGCCAAGAACAAGGAAGGCAAGGCAGCCGCCGCGCCGGCCGCAAGCGCACCCGCGCAACCCTGACGTCCGCCTCGCCGGCGCCGCGTTGCCCGGACGGGCGAACGGCGTCGCGCATCCCGCGGGATTTCGGCGCGTCACACGGCGCGCCGGATTCGGGATAAGCTCCCGGCTTTTCCCGCACTTCCCCCGCCATGCTCGAACTCAAGCACATCGATCTGCGTACCGACCCGCAGGCCCGTCACGTCGTCAAGGACGAAACCGTCACGGTCGCCTTCGCGGCTGCCGACGGCGAACTGATGAGCCTCGAGGGCCCGAACCGCTATGTCGCGGGCGACGCACTGATCACCGGCTCGACCGGCGACCGCTGGGTCGTGTCGCGCGCACGCTTCGACGCGAAGTACCTGCCCGCCGACCCGGCGCTCGCGCACGGCACGCCGGGCGCGTACCGGAACCGGCCAGCTGTCGTGCTCGCCCGCCGCATGGACGAGCCGTTCACGATCGCCCGCTCGGAAAACGGCGACACGCTGCGCGGTGTCGCCGGCGACTGGGTGATGCAGTATGCGCCGGGCGACTACGGTGTCGTGCAGGCGCAGCGTTTCGCGCAGGTCTACCGCGACGCATGACGCACCGCAGCGGCGCGACACCAGCCTCGCGCCGGCGCGCGCTCACGTTCACGCGAAGTCTTCGTCGAGTTCGAGTTCCGCGTCACGCTCGATGGCCTCGCCGGCCGCGTGGCGCTCCTCGAGCGAGCCCAGCATCGCTTCCGTGTACGCATGCAGCACCGCATGGCTGCGGGCGCGCTGCATCGGCTTGAGCGCCAGATAGCGCGCCAGCGCGGGCGGCACGATGCGGATGTCGAGCGTCATCCGTTTCGGCGCGGAGCCGAAACGCATCGCAAGCCAGTGCACGGACAGGAACCGCCCGCGCTCGTCGCTGGTTTCGGCAAAGCGCGTCTGCTCCGGAAAGAGATCGCAGATCACGCGCGCGAGCGCGTCGAATTCGGCGCTCTGGCATTCGATCAGATAGTCGTCCATTCCGTCTCTCCCGTCAGGCAGCCGTACGCGACGGCCGGCACGCCTTCACCAGCACGACGACCAGGATCGCAGCCAGCACGAAATACCCGGCCTCGACCCAGGCGGGCGGCAGCACGCGCACCTGGTACAGCAGCGCCGGCGCTGCCGCCAGTGCATGCAGCACGATCGCGAGCGGCAGCACGCCCGCGCGGCCGGCGCGCACGCCGCGCCAGACCAGCACCGACAGCGCGAGCTGCAGCACGAATGCCGCACAGCGCTCGAGCAGCAACAGCAGGATCGACTGTGCCGACAGCGTTGCCAGCATCACGTGCAGCCGCACGACGGTATCGCCGGGGAGATCCGCGAGCTGCGTCTCGAGCTGCCCGCGGCTCGCGAGCCACGCGAGATACGACCACTGGCCCCATACGAGCACGCCGACGAACCAGGCTTCGGCACCGGCATGGCCGATCCCGTAGCCGATGCCGCGCCCGTCGCCGGCCGACGCGCCGTAGCGGCGGTTCAGGATCCGCATCCCGAGATAGCGGCCGACTTCCTCGAACACGGCGGTGGCGAGCGCGCTGTACGCGACGAACGCGAGCGGCTGCGTGAGCCAGCCGCCGGCGGGCGTCTGGCTCAGCACGAGGCCATGGAACGCGCGTTCGACGATCATCGCGAACAGCGTGAAGACGGCGACGCCGACGATCGTGTCGCGGCGGTCGAGTGCAAGCGGCTTGCGCAGGATACGGAAGAGAACGAACGGCAGTAGCGCGATGATCAGCGTGGCGGCGATCAGCACCGCCAGCGTGACGGGAGCGACAGTCATGAATTTCCTTGTTCGGGGCAGCGCACCTGGCGCGCTGCGTGCCCCGAATGATACTCAGCTTGCGGTCGACGCGCGCGCAATCAGCTCGCCGGGCAGCATCGCGACGCGCACGTCGCCGGCCGCGCCGTCGATGCGCTCGTGCACGAATTCGACGGCCTTGTAGCCGATCTCGTAGGTCGGCTGGCGGATCGTCGTGATGCCGATCAGTTCGGCCCATTCCGGATCGTCGATCGACAGCAGCGCGGCCTTCTCCTGCCACGCCGCGCCGAAACGCGCGCGCAGATGGCGCGCGATGGCGAGCGCGACCGGCGCATTCGCGGCGAACAGCGCCGCACGCACGCCGCGCCGGGTCGCGTCGTCGAGGCGCGCGTCGAGGTCGGCGAGCGCCGCGGCGGCCGCCGCCGGCTCGTTCAGGTCGAGCACGACCGTAGGCGGCACCGGCAGCCCGCGCGCGTCGAGCGCCGCGCGGAACGCGGCCTCGCGCAGGCGCCGCGAGCTGACGCGCTCGAACGGCTGCACGACGAAATGGATCGCATCGAAGCCGCGCGCGATCAGGTGCGCGAGCGCCGTCTCGATCGCATCGGTGTTGTCGAGCCCGATCAGGTCGGCCTCGAAGCCCTCGACCGTCCGGTCGACGAGCACGGCCGGAATGCCGGCGCCGCGCAGCGGGCGCAGCACGTCTTCATCGGCGCCGAGCGCGTTGACGATCAGCCCTTCGACCCGGTAGGTCGTGAGCAGCTGCAGGAAGCGCCGCTCCATCTCGACTTCGTTCGCCGCGTGACAGATGAGCGGCATGTAGCCAAGCGCGTGGCACGCGGCCTCGACGCCCTGCAGCACTTCGATGGTGTACGGATTGGTCAGGTCGGCCGCGAGCATGCCGAGCAGCCGGTTGCGGCCGCGCTTCAGCCCGCGCGCCATCTGGTTCGGCCGGTAGTTCAGGCGCGCGATCGCTGTCTCGATCCGCTGGCGCAGATCGGCGGACAGCACGTGCGTCTCGCCGTTCAGATAGCGCGAAACGCTGGTCTTGCCCGTGCCGGCTTCGCGTGCGACGTCGCTGATCGTCGCGGGACGCTGCGTGGAAGGTTGCGAATCGCTCAAGTCGTGCCTCGCGACGTACGATCCGCGCCGCTTCGTGTGCGGACGGACCTTTGTTGTTGGATACGAAAGCCACCGGGCGGACGCCGCCGATCCCCTGCCGCGCGCTCGCCCGAAGCCGGCGCACTCGCGCCCGCCCCGGTCACCTGAAACGCACGGCGATCGGCCGCACCCGACCTGGCACGGATGCCCGTCGCCGAACGCTGCCGGCCGCGTGGCCGGGTCATCGCTGCAACGAGCGGGCGATCATAACGCAGCCTGCCCTCCCGCACCAAGACCATCGACTCTAACCGCGCCTGAGGCCCCGCCGGCCGGCCCGCGCCGGTCAGGCGTGCGCGAGCGCGTCGGGATTGACGAGATTCGTGCGCAGCGTGCCGGCCAGCGCGCCGACCAGGTTTTCCGCGGCGCAGCGCGCCATCGCATGGCGCGTCTCGTGCGTCGCCGAGCCGATATGCGGCAGCGCGACCACGTTGTTCATCCGCAGCAGCGGCGAATCCGCCGGCAACGGCTCCTTCTCGAACACGTCGAGCCCCGCGCCGCGGATCGTGCCCGCGCGCAGCGCGTCGATCAGCGCGGCCTCGTCGACCACCGGCCCGCGCGACGCGTTGATCAGGATCGCGCCGCGCTTCATCTTCGTGAATTCGGCCGCGCCGATCAGGTGATGCGTTTGCGGCGACAGCGGCACCTGCAGGCACACGAAATCCGACTGCGCGAGCAACGCGTCGAGCGTCACGCGGCGCGCGCCGTACTGCGTCTCGGCTTCGGCGTGCGCGGAACGGTTCGTGTACAGCACCTGCATCCGGAAACCGAGCGCCGCGCGGCGCGCGACGGCGCCGCCGATCCGCCCGAGCCCGACGATGCCGAGCGTCTTGCCCTGCACGTCGGTGCCGTACAGATCGGGGCCGATGCTGCGATGCCAGTGGCCGGCCTTCACCCACTCCGCCAGTTCGACCACGCGCCGCGCGGACGCCAGGATCAGCGAGAACACGGTGTCGGCGGTCGATTCGGTCAGCACGTCGGGCGTATGCGCGAGCATGATCCCGCGCCGCGTGAGATCCGCGACGTCGAAGTTGTCGTAGCCGACCGAAATCGTCGACCAGGCCTTCAGCTTCGGCGCGCGATCGAGCATCTGCGGCGTGACCTTCAGGCTCGCGCCGATCGCGCCGTGCGCGTCGCCCAACGCATCGGCGAGCGCGGCGGGGCCGTCGGCCTGCACGACGTCCGCATGCTCGCGCAGGTACGCGAGAACATCATCGGGCAACGGCTTGTACGCGACGATACGAGGCTTCATCGTTTTCATTTTCCTTGCAGCGGCGCCGCGAGCGAGTGCGCATCGCGCGCCTGGGGTTTGACGGACAGCGTGAGGATCACCGCGGCGACGAGCGCGGCGCTCATGAACGCATACGACGCGACGGGCGACCCGGTCGCACCGTTCAGGTAGCCGACGAAATACGAGCCGACGAACGAGCCGAGCGCGCCCATGCTGTTGATCAGCGCCATCGCGCCGCCGGCGACGTTCTTCGGCAGCAGTTCCGGGACGATCGCGAAGAACGGGCCGTACGGCGCGTACATCGCGGCGCCCGCGACGACCAGGAGCGCATACGAGATCCAGAAATGCGACGAGCCGAGCGCATACGACGCGGCGAACGCGGCCGCGCCGATCAGCAGGAACGGCCACACGAAGCCGCGGCGCGAGCCGACCTTGTCGGACGCCCACGACGCAACCAGCATCGCGATCGTCGCCGCGAGGTACGGCAGCGCCGACAGCCAGCCGGTCGCGACCATCCCGAGCTCGGACCCGTTCTTCACGATCGACGGCAGCCACAGCACGAAGCCGTACACGCCGATGCTCCAGCAGAAGTACTGCGCGCACAGCTTGATCACGGCCGGCGAACGGAACGCCTCGCCGTAATTGCGCACCGGCTTGATCGCCGCCTGCTCGGCCGCGAGCACGGCGTCGAGGTCGCGCTTTTCCTGTGCGGTGAGCCACGGCGAATCGGCCGGCTTGTCCTGCACGAGGAACCACCAGCACACGGCCCAGATCACGGCCGGCACGCCTTCGGCGATGAACATGTGACGCCAGCCGAATTCGTGGACCAGATAGCCCGACACGATCGACATCCACAGCACGGTGACGGGGTTGCCGAGGATCAGGAACGTGTTCGCGCGCGAGCGCTCGCTCTTCGTGAACCAGTTGCTGATGTAGATCAGCATCGCCGGCATCACGGCCGCCTCGACCACGCCGAGCACGAAGCGGATCACCATCAGCGACGGGATGTCGGCGACCACGCCCGTGAGCGCCGCGCAAGCGCCCCACAGCACGAGGCTGACGAACACGAGCTTCTTGACGCTGCGGCGCTCCGCATAGATCGCGCCCGGAATCTGGAAGAAGAAGTAGCCGAGGAAGAACAGCGCACCGATCAGCGACGACAGGCCCTTGCTGATCCCGAGGTCCTGGTTGATGCCGGCCGCCGCCGCGAACCCGTAGTTCGCGCGATCGAGGTAGGCAAGGCTGTAGGTGATGAAGACGATCGGCATGATCGTCCACCAGCGTCGGACTGCGAGATTGGCTGCCATCAGAATGTCTCCTAGGTAGATCGGAGTGGCGAGTCGTCGCCTGGCTCCGCTCCCGTCCTGTCGGGAATCGACCGGCCTCGGCGTCTGGTCGCCTCGTCCGGCCTCATGCAAAACCGTGCGTGAAGCACGAAATGGGTCCGCGGATTGTGCCGTGTCCGGCCTCTCATTGCGCGGTGACGGTTTCCTCTAAGCGATCGGCGCGATTGCTGACGTTTTCGAGCTGATCGAGTGCCGCACGGGTCGGCAGGCCTTCCGAATCGCCGATCACCTGGATCGCGAGCGCGCCGATGCGGTTGCCGCGCGCGACAGCCTGCTCGACGGAGCGCCCTTCCAGCAGCGCGCTGACCACGCCGACCGCGAAGCCGTCGCCGGCGCCGACCGTGTCGACCACCTTCGCGACGCGCTCGCCCGCCACCGTGCCCGCGCGGCCGTCGGCCGTGCGGAAATACGCGCCTTCGGCGCCCAGCTTGATCACCACCCCGCGTGCGCCGCGTGCCAGATAGAAGCCCGCAATGTCGGCCGGCGTGTCGTGCCCGGTGAGTTGCCGCCCTTCGGCGAGCCCCGGCAGCACCCAGTCCGCGAGCGTCGCGAGCGCGTTCAGCGTCTTCGCCATCACGTCGGCGGACGGCCACAGGGTCGGGCGCAGGTTCGGGTCGAACGAGATCGTCTTGCCGGCCGCGCGCATCTCGCGCGCCAGCTGGAACGCGAGCTCGCACGACGTCGCGGAGATCGCCGGCGCGACGCCCGTCAGGTGCAGGTGCCGCGCGCCGAGCACGTAATCGGCGACGTAGTCGTCGCACGACAGGTGGCTCGCGGCCGAGCCCTTGCGGAAATATTCGACGGTCGGGTCGCTGCCGTCGTCGTTGCGCGACTTCAGCTGGAAGCCGGTCGGATAACGCGGATCGACGGTCACGCACGACGCGTCGATGCCTTCGCGTGCGAGCGTGTCGAGCACGTAGGTGCCGAACGAATCACGGCCGACCCGGCTCATCCAGCCGACCCGGAAGCCGAGCCGCGACAGGCCGATCGCGACGTTCAGGTCCGCGCCCGCGATCCGCTTCGTGAATTGCGCGGCGTGCGCGAGGTGGCAGGGCTCGGCGGCGACGAACATCGCCATCGCTTCACCGTAGGTCACGATATCGAGTGCTGCTTTCATGAGTGAACTCCTCCGTATCCTTCCGGCGTCACGCGGCGGCGAGCCACGCGACGCGCCGCCCGGCATCGCCCGCCAGGTCGGCCGCATCGAACGGGAACTCGATGCCGCGCGGCACCGCGTGCGGCAGGACCGCGAGCACGCCCGTGACGAGCGGATCGCCCGGCGCGGGCGCCACCGCGAAGCGGCGCGCGCCGTCGCCAACGACCGCCTTGCAATGAATGTATTCCACATGCGGCGCGAGCGCGTGCGCACACGCGAGCGGCGCTTCGCCCGGCCACTGCCAGTTGCCGATGTCGAACGTCATGCCCAGTGCATCCGGCGTGCCGGCCTCGGTGAGCGCATCGAACAGCCCGCGGAACTGCGCGAGCGCACCGCCCACCGGCAGTTGGCCGTTCTCGACCACCACGCGGGCACGCGCGCCGCGCGACAGCGCGACGATCTGCGCCGCATGCGCGTCGCCGGCAAAGCCGCCGAGCTGGAACTTGACGAAGCGCGCGCCGAGGGCATCGGCTTCCACAAGCGTGTCGCGCAGCGCGTCGGCGTCGAGCGCGCCCGCTTCCGTGTACAACGTGGCCGGCGTCGAATAGACCGACCACAGCCCGTGCGCGGAGAGTGCCGTGCCGAGCGCGGCCAGCGCGGCGGGCGTCGCGTCGTCGTCGGAGGCGAACAGCTCGCGGCGCACCTCGAAGCCGGTCGCGCCGGATGCCGCCGCGGTCGCGAGAAATGCTCGGTGGCCCTCCTGGCGCACACGGTCCATCCCGAATGCGCTCGCCACGATCACGATGTCTGCCATTTCTGCCCTTTTTTCACCGGCATGGAACCGGTTCCATTTGCTTGAGACGGATGGTGCGCTTCGCTGCGGGTGCGCACCATAGAGGAAATCCCTAAGGCTCGCCGACGCGCGAATCCGGTGGCCGCGCCCCTGCATCCGGCGTTCCCGGCAAGGGTTCGGCTGCTTATGCGGTGTCGTGCGTGAGGCTCATGTCGAGGAACCGGGCGGCCACGCGCGACGGCGCGGCGCCGTGCGGCACCAGAATCGAGAAATGGCGTGTGAGCGGCGCGGGGGCCAGCGAACGCGGCACGAGCGCCGCCTCCTCGTGACGCAGCGACATCGCGGACACGAACCCGACGCCCATCCCCGCACGCACGGCCTCCTTCACGGCCTCGACGCCCGCGATCTCGAACGCGACGCGCATCGGCGCGCCGCCGTGCGCGAACGCGCGTTCGACGAGCTGCCGCACGCCGGAGCCCTCCTCGCGCAGCACGAGCGGATGCGCGGCGAGTGCGTCGAGCGTGACGCCGCCTTCGTACTCGGGCGCGGCGAGCGGATGCCCGGCCGGCACGACCGCGACAATCTCGTCCTCGTGCCACGCATGCACGGCGGTGCCGGGCGGCAGCGCCTCGCCGGGCGGCCCTTCGATCATCGCGATATCGAGCGACGCGAGCGCGGCGACCACGTCGGCCGTATTGCCGCTCATCGTCTGGATCGTCACCCGCGGCACGCGCGGCTGGAACGCCGCGATCAGGTACGGCAGCAGGTAGCTGGCCGGCGTCGTGCTCGCGCCGATCCGCAGCGTGCCGGCGTCGAGCCCGCGCACCGCGTCGCGAAACGCGCGCGCCTGCGCGAACGTGTCGCGCTGCGCCTTCGCGTACTCCGCGAGCTGTTCGCCGACCGGCGTCAGGCGGATGCCGCGACCGTCGCGGTGGTACAGCAGCTCGCCGAACTCGTCCTGCAGCAGGCGCAGCTGCCCCGACACGGCCGGCTGCGACAGATGCAGCGCCACGGCAGCACGGCTGATGTTCAGATGTTCGGCGACGGCCGCGAACGTTATCAGTTGATCCGGGGTCATGGGATTGAATTATCGGCTTTCCGGATAGTTTATGTCACAAATCACAATTTTTCATATCGATATATCCAAATTAGGATTAGGCCATCACAACAGGCTTTGCCACGGTGCCCCATGTCCACTGCTCCGACTCCCCCTCTCAGCCACGCCGCGCCGTCGATGCGCGGCCAGTTGAACGGCGTGCTGTTCGTCGCGCTGTTCGCCGCCGCCATCACGAGCCTGTCGCAACTGCCGGTGATCGCCGGGCTCGGCCTGTCGCCGCTGATCGTCGGGATCGTCGCCGGCGCGCTGTACGGCAACGCGCTGCGCGACGGCATGCCCGCGAGCTGGGCGGCCGGCGTCAACTTTTCCGCGCGCAAGCTGCTGCGCATCGCGGTCGCGTTCTTCGGCTTGCGCGTGAGCCTGCAGGAAATCGCGCAGGTCGGCCTGCCCGGTCTGACGGTATCGGTGCTGGTCGTCGTCAGCACGCTCGTGATCGGCACCTGGGTCGGCATGAAGGTGATGAAGCTCGATCGCGACGCGGCGCTGCTGACCGCCGCCGGCAGCGCGATCTGCGGCGCGGCCGCCGTGCTCGCGTTCGAGTCGACGCTGCAGTCGAAGCCGCACCAGAGCGCGATGGCCGTGGGCAGCGTGGTGCTGTTCGGCACGCTGTCGATGTTCCTGTACCCGCTCGCGTATCACGCCGGCCTGCTCGGTCTCGACCCGACCGGCCTCGGCCTGTTCTTCGGCGGCACGATCCACGAGGTCGCGCAAGTGGTCGGCGCGGCGAGCGACATCAGCCCGCAGGTCACGCACGTCGCGACCATCGTGAAGATGACCCGCGTGATGCTGCTGGTGCCGGTGCTGCTCACGCTCGGCTGGTGGCTCGCCCGCTCGGCCAGCGCGAGCGCCGACGGCGCGCAAGGCAAGCGCAAGGTGGCCGTGCCGTGGTTCGCGCTCGGCTTCCTCGGCTTCGTGATCGTCAATTCGCTGAACGTGCTGCCCGCCGATGTCACGCATACGCTGAACCTGCTCGACACCTTCGCGCTGACGATGGCGATGACCGCGCTCGGCATCGAGACCCGCGTGTCGCAGATCCGCGAGGCAGGCCCGCGCGCCCTGACCACCGGCCTGATCCTGTACGTCTGGCTGATCGCCGGCGGTTACGGGATCACCTGGGCCGTGCAGCACTGCCTTGGCTGAGCCGCACATCCACGCCGCGACACGCGCCGCGCCCGACGGGAAGGTCCCGCGGGCGCGGCGCAGTGCTATGCTTCGCGTCGTTTTCCTTCGTCCTCTTCATCAATCTCTTTCAGCCGTGCTCTCGTTCCTGCTGAAGCTGCGCACTCGCGCCCAGACGCTGTTCCGCCTGTCGGACGCCCATACGATGCTGATCTGGTCGGCCATCGTCGGCGTCGGCGGCGCCTTCGCCACCATGACGTTCCGCGAAGGCATCGACCTGATGCAGCACCTGATCTCCGGGCACAGCGGCAGCTTCGTGCAGATGGCGAGAAGCCTGCCGTGGTACGTGCGCTTCTGGATGCCGGCCGCGGGCGGCTTCCTGGCCGGCTGCGTGCTGCTGCTCGCGACGCGCGGTGACAAGAAAACCGACAAGACCGACTACATGGAAGCCGTCGCGCTCGGCGACGGCGTCGTGCCGGTGCGCCAGAGCCTGTGGCGCAGCGTGTCGTCGCTGCTGACGATCGGCAGCGGCGGCTCGATCGGCCGCGAAGGCCCGATGGTGCAGCTCGCGGCGCTGGCCGCGTCGCTGGTCGGCCGCTTCGTGCACTTCGACCCGCCGCGCCTGCGCCTGCTCGTCGCCTGCGGCGCGGCGGCCGGTATCACGTCCGCGTACAACGCGCCGATCGCCGGCGCGTTCTTCATCTCCGAAATCGTGCTCGGCACGATCGCGATGGAGAGCTTCGGGCCGATGGTCGTCGCATCGGTCGTCGCGAACATCGTGATGCGGGAATTCGCCGGCTACCGGCCGCCGTACGAGATGCCGGTGTTCCCGGCCGTGACGGGCCCCGAGGTGCTGCTGTTCGTCGTGCTCGGCGCGCTGTGCGGCGTGCTCGCGCCGCAGTTCCTGCATCTGCTCGATGCATCGAAGAACCAGTTCAAGCGGCTGCCCGTGCCGCTGCCGGCGCGGCTCGCGCTCGGCGGCCTCGTGGTCGGCGTGATCTCGGTGTGGATTCCGGACGTGTGGGGCAACGGCTACAGCGTCGTGAACCAGATCCTGCATGCGCCGTGGACCTGGCAGGCGCTCGTCGCGGTGCTGGTGTTCAAGGTGATCGCGACCGCCGCGACCGCCGGCTCGGGCGCGGTCGGCGGCGTGTTCACGCCGACGCTGTTCGTCGGCGCCGTGTTCGGCTCGCTGTTCGGCCTCGCGATGAACGCGCTGTGGCCGGGCCACACGTCCGCGTACTTCGCGTATGCGATGGTCGGGATGGGCGCGTTCATGGCCGGCGCCACGCAGGCGCCGCTGATGGCGATCCTGATGATCTTCGAGATGACGCTGAGCTACCAGGTGGTGCTGCCGCTCCTGGTGTCGTGCGTGTTCGCGTATTTCGTCGCGCGCGCGACCGGCACGACGTCGATGTACGAGATCACGCTGCGCCACCACCAGGACGCGCAGGAACGGCTGCGGCTGCGCACCACGCAGATGCGCGAACTGATCCAGCCCGCGCAGACGGTCGTGCCGCTCACCGCGAGCGTCGCCGACATGACGCGCGTGTTTCTCGAATATCCGGTGAAGTATCTGTACGTGACCGACGACGCCGGGCGCTTCCGCGGCGCGGTCGCATTGAAGGACATCACGTCCGACCTGCTCGACAAGCGCGACACGACCGACAAGACGGCCGCGCACTACGCGCACACGCCGTTTCCGCTGCTCACGCCCGACATGCCGCTCGCGACCGCGCTCGAACGCTTCATGGCGTTCCAGGGCGAACGGCTTCCGGTGATCGAAAGCGAAGCCGAGCCGACGCTCGCGGGGGTCGTCTACAAGACGTCGCTGCTCGACGCGTACCGGCGCATGACCGGCGAGCGCTGACGCACAAGGTGCGCGGCGCCCGGTGCGGCGGTGCCGCATCCCAGGCCGGCGCGCCGCCCGCCTGATCGTTCAGCCCGGCTCGCGACCCAGCACGACCCGTGCGAAGAACCCCGCCAGCACCGCTTCGGCCGCGTCGGCCGACACGTGCTGCGGATCGGCCGTGTAGTACGACTGCACGCCGTCGCACAGGCACATCAGCCCGAATGCGAGCGTGTCGGCCGGCAGCAGCAGCGGCGTGCCCGCGCGCTCGGCGAAGCGCTGGATGAACTCGGCCATCTGCAGCCGCTTGCCGTGCAGGAACTGGTTGAAGCGCACGCGAAACTTCGCGTCGCGCGCCGCCTGCAGCTTCGCCTCGCCCCACAGCAGCGAATACTCGTCGTCGCGAAACAGCGTCCGGTAGTACGCGAGCGCCATCGACTCCATCTGTTCGCGCGGCCCGCCTTCCTCGAAGATCGCCTCGAAATCGGCCCGCACCGAATCATGGTCGCGCTCGAGCAGCTCGAGGAGCAGCTCCGACTTGCTGCGGAAGTTCGAGTAGAACGCGCCGCGCGTATAGCCAGCCGCCGCCGCGACGTCCTCGACGCTCGCGGCGACATAGCCTTTCTTCAGAAAAATCCGGTGCGCGGCTTTCAGCAGACGTTCGCGCGTCTGGTCCCGGCTCTGCTCGCGAGTTAAGCGCTGTGGTTTCATGGCGCGCAGTCTAGCATCAACCCCCTTTCGGATTCATCTTTGCATTCAGATACAGGTGTGTATTAGAATTCGCCGCAGTTTCCGAACGACCTCGTTCGGCACTGTCCGTGCGCGCCGACCCGGCGCCACTCGGGGCAAGCGCTCGCCGCGCTTGCCGGCTTCGTTCCGCTCTCACCTGATCTGGGGGTTTCGTGAATCGCTCCGGTTCCCGCGCCGTGCTGCTGATCGGCACCGCGCTCATCCTTGCCGCCTGTCACCCGAAGGAAGCCGCGCCGCCCGCGCCGCGCCCGGTCGTCGCGCTGCCCGCGCACGCCGACGGCGCCGCGGTCGCGGCCACGCTGCCCGGCGAGATCCAGCCCCGTTATGCGACGCCGCTGTCGTTCCGCATCGCGGGCAAGATCGTCGAGCGCAAGGTGCGGCTCGGCGATACGGTCAAGGCCGGCCAGGTCGTCGCGCTGCTCGATCCGTCCGACGTCGAAAAGAACGCCGCGAGTGCGCAGGCGCAATTCGATGCCGCGACGCACAGCCTCGCGTTCGCGAAGCAGCAGCTCGACCGCGACCGCGCGCAGGCGCGCGAGAACCTGATCGCGACCGCGCAGCTCGAACAGACCCAGAACAGCTACACGTCGGCGCTCGCGCAGCGCGACCAGGCGCAGCAGCAGCTCGCGCTCGCGAAGAACCAGCTCCGCTATGCGACGCTCGTCGCCGATCACGCGGGCACCATCACCGCGGAACAGGCCGACACCGGCCAGAACGTATCGGCCGGCCAGGCCGTCTACCAGCTCGCGTGGTCGGGCGACGTCGACGTCGTCAGCGACGTGCCCGAGGCCGCGCTCGCGTCGCTCACGCCCGGTCATGCGGCGAGCGTTACGCTGCCGTCGCTGCCGGGCCGCCAGTTCGCCGCGAAGGTGCGCGAGATCGCGCCGGCCGCCGATCCGCAGAGCCGCACCTATCGCGTGAAGCTCACGCTCGCCGCGCCCGATCCGGCCGTCCGCCTCGGGATGACCACGAACGTCGCGTTCGACGGCGCACCGGTTGCCGGCAACGCGCCGAGCATCACGCTGCCCGCGACCGCGCTGTTCCACGACGGCCCGCATCCGGCCGTGTGGGTCGTGCGCGCCAAGGACGACACGCTCGAACTGCGCCGCGTCGACGTCGCCCGCTTCAACGAACGCACCGTCACCGTGTCGCAAGGGCTGCAGCCTGGCGAACGCGTCGTGCTGCAGGGCGTGCATACGGTCAGCGCGGGCGAGAAGGTGCGGCCGGTCGCGCCGCTGCACCCGCAGGACTTCGCATCATGAGCGGCCCCCGCGAAGAAGGCCGCTTCAACCTGTCGGCATGGGCGCTGCGCCACCAGGCGCTGGTGGTCTACCTGATCGCGCTCGCGACGCTCGCGGGCATCCTCGCGTACACGCGGCTCGCGCAATCCGAAGACCCGCCGTTCACGTTCCGCGTGATGGTGATCCGCACGTTCTGGCCCGGCGCGAGCGCGCGGCAGGTGCAGGAACAGGTGACCGACCGGATCGGCCGCAAGCTGCAGGAAACGCCGGCCATCGACTTCCTGCGCAGCTATTCGCGGCCCGGCGAATCGCTGATCTTCTTCACGATGAAGGACGCGGCGCCCGTGAAGGACGTGCCCGAGACCTGGTACCAGATCCGCAAGAAGGTCGGCGACATCGGCTATACGCTGCCGCCCGGCGTGCAGGGTCCGTTCTTCAACGACGAGTTCGGCGACGTCTACACCAACATCTGGACGCTCGAAGGCGACGGCTTCACGCCCGCGCAGCTCCACGACTATGCGGACCAGCTGCGCACCGTGCTCTTGCGCGTGCCGGGCGTCGGCAAGGTCGATTACTTCGGCGACCCCGATCAGCGGATCTTCATCGAGGCCGACAACACGCAGCTCACGCGCCTCGGCATCTCGCCGCAGCAGCTCGGGCAGGCCATCAACGCGCAGAACGACATCTCGTCGGCCGGCGTGCTGACGACCGCCGACGATCGCGTGTTCGTGCGGCCGAGCGGCCAGTTCGACAACGTCGCGGCGATCGCCGACACGCTGATCCGGATCAACGGCCGCACGTTCCGGCTCGGCGATCTCGCGACGGTGAAGCGCGGCTATGACGATCCGGTCGTCACGCAGATGCGAACGAACGGCCGTGCCGTGCTCGGCATCGGCGTGACGATGCAGCCGGGCGGCGACGTGATCCGGCTCGGCAAGGCGCTCGATGCCGAATCGAAGGACCTGCAGGCGCAACTGCCGGCGGGCCTCAAGCTGACGTTGGTGTCGAGCATGCCGCACGCGGTCGCGCATTCGGTCGACGATTTCCTGGAAGCCGTCGCCGAAGCCATCGCGATCGTGCTGGTCGTGAGCCTCGTGTCGCTCGGCCTGCGCACCGGGATGGTCGTCGTGATCTCGATTCCGGTCGTGCTCGCCGTGACCGCCCTGTTCATGTACCTGTTCGACATCGGGCTGCACAAGGTGTCGCTCGGCACGCTGGTGCTTGCGCTCGGGCTGCTCGTCGACGACGCGATCATCGCGGTCGAGATGATGGCCGTGAAGCTCGAGCAGGGCTACAGCCGGGCGCGCGCCGCCGCGTTCGCGTACACCAGCACCGCGTTCCCGATGCTGACGGGCACGCTCGTCACGGTGTCGGGCTTCCTGCCGATCGCGCTCGCGAAGTCGAGCACCGGCGAGTACACTCGCTCGATCTTCGAGGTGTCGGCGATCGCGCTGATCGCGTCGTGGTTCGCGGCCGTCGTGCTGATCCCGCTGCTCGGCTATCACCTGCTGCCCGAGCGCAAGAAGCACGCGCACGAAGCCCACCTGCCGGACGATCACGAGCACGACATCTACGACACGCGTTTCTACACGCGGCTGCGCGGCTGGGTCGAGTGGTGCATCGAGCGGCGCTTCGTCGTGCTGCTGATCACCGGCGCGCTCTTCGTCGTCGCGCTGATGGGCTTCTCGCTCGTGCCGCAGCAGTTCTTCCCGAGCTCGGATCGCCCCGAGCTGCTCGTGGACGTGCGATTGCCCGAAGGCGCGTCGTTCGCCGCGACGCTGCGCGAGACCGAGCGCCTCGAGAAGGTGCTCGACAAGCGGCCCGAGATCGATCATTCGGTGAGCTTCGTCGGCAGCGGCGCGCCGCGCTTCTACCTGCCGCTCGACCAGCAGCTGCAGTTGCCGAACTTCGCGCAGTTCGTCGTCACCGCGAAATCGGTCAAGGATCGCGAGAAGCTCGCCACCTGGCTCGAAACCACGCTGCGCGACCAGTTCCCGGCCGTGCGCTGGCGCCTGTCGCGGCTCGAGAACGGGCCGCCCGTCGGCTACCCCGTGCAGTTCCGCGTGAGCGGCGACGACATCGCGACCGTGCGCTCGATCGCCGAGAAGGTCGCGGCGACGATGCGCGGCGACGCGCGCACGGTGAACGTGCAGTTCGACTGGGACGAGCCGGCCGAGCGCTCGGTGCGCTTCGAGCTCGACCAGAAGAAGGCGCGCGAGCTGAACGTCACGTCGCAGGACGTGTCGAGCTTCCTCGCGATGACGCTGTCCGGCACGACCGTCACGCAGTATCGCGAACGCGACAAGCTGATCGCGGTCGACCTGCGCGCGCCGCGTGCGGACCGTGTCGACCCGGCGAAGCTCGCGGGCCTCGCGCTGCCGACGCCGAACGGCCCCGTGCCGCTCGGCTCGCTCGGCCGCTTCACGCCGGCACTCGAATACGGCGTGGTGTGGGAGCGCGACCGCCAGCCGACGATCACCGTGCAGTCCGACGTACGCGCCGGCGCCCAGGGCATCGACGTCACGCATACGATCGACGGCAAGCTGAATGCGTTGCGCGCGCAACTGCCGGTCGGCTACCAGATCAACATCGGCGGGTCGGTCGAGGAAAGCGCGAAAGCGCAGAAGTCGATCAACGCGCAGATGCCGCTGATGGCGATCGCCGTGTTCACGCTGCTGATGATCCAGCTGCAGAGCTTCTCGCGCGTGCTGATGGTCGTGCTGACCGCGCCGCTCGGGCTGATCGGCGTGGTCGGCACGCTGCTGCTGTTCGGCCAGCCGTTCGGCTTCGTCGCGATGCTCGGCGTGATCGCGATGTTCGGGATCATCATGCGCAACTCGGTGATTCTGGTCGACCAGATCGAGCAGGACATCGCGGCCGGCCACGGACGCCTCGACGCGATCGTCGGCGCGACCGTGCGGCGCTTCCGTCCGATCACGCTGACGGCCGCGGCCGCCGTGCTCGCGCTGATCCCGCTGCTGCGCTCGAACTTCTTCGGGCCGATGGCGACCGCGCTGATGGGCGGGATCACGAGCGCGACCGTGCTGACGCTGTTCTACCTGCCCGCGCTGTACGCCGCGTGGTTCCGCGTGAAGCGTGACGAACGCGACCCGCACGAACCACACGACGGCACACCTGCCGCGCCGTCGGGAGCCTGACCATGGAACTGTCGATGAACCTGAAAACGAAGGCCGCGCGGGCGCTCGCGGCCGCGAGCCTCGTCGGCCCGCTGGCCGGCTGCGCATGGTTCGCGCCGAGCGGCGAGCCGCCCGCAATGCCGTCGCCCGCGCATTACGGCGCCATGCCCCAAGTGCAGCAAACGGTATCCGCGCAAGGCGTCGCGCAGCAGTTCGAGGTCGGCGCACAGCCGGTGCCCGACTGGTGGACGCAGTATCGTTCCGATGCGCTGAACGCGCTCGTCGACGAAGGGCTGCGCAACAGCCCGACGCTCGGCGCGGCGTCGCATTCGCTGGATGCCGCGCGCGAGCAGCTGCGCGGGCAGATCGGCAGCTCGATGCTGCCGTCGATCGACGCGGGCGCCCAGGCCACGCGCCAGCGCGCGCTCGGCGTGCCGATTCCCGCCCTCGGCGCGCCGACGCTGCTGTACGACACGTTCGTCGGGCAATTGCAGGCGAGCTATACGATCGACCTGTTCGGCGTGTCGCGCTTCGCGAATCGCGCGCTCGCGAAACGCGTCGACGTCAGTGCGTTCCAGCTCGAATCCGCACGGCGCGCGCTGGCCGCGAACATCGTCACCGCGTCGATCACCGTGGCGGTGCTCAATGCGCAGATCGAGACGACCGAGCGGCTCGTCGCGCGCGCGAACGATCAGGCGCACGACGCCGAACGCCGCCATGCGCTCGGTTCGGCGTCGCGCAGCGACGCGCTGACTGCACGGCAAAGCGCCGACACGTTCGCGGCGAGCCTGCCCGCATTACGCCAGCAACGCGACTCGGCCCGCCATGCGCTCTCGGTGCTGGTCGGCCGCACGCCCGACCGGCCGCCGGCCGATCTCGCGCTCGCCGACCTGCACCTGCCCGAGCAGGTGCCTGTCGTCGTGCCGTCGGACCTGCTGCAAAGCCGCCCGGACATCCAGGCCGCCGACGCCGGGCTGAAGGCAGCTGCGGCCGAAGTGGGCCTCGCGACCGCGCAGATGTTCCCGCAGCTATCGCTGTCGGCGGCGATGGGCAAAGGTGGCTTCAGCTGGCCGACGATGCTGTCGGGCGCCGGCTCGATCTGGAATGTCGGCGCGTCGCTGAGCCAGCCGATCTTCCACGGCGGTGCGCTACTCGCCCAGCGCCGCGCGGCGAAGGCGACTTACGAGGCCGCGGTCGACCAGTACAAGCAGGCCGTGCTCGGCGCGTTCCAGAATGTGGCCGATTCGCTCGCGGCGCTCGAGCACGATGCCGAGGCGCTCGACGCGTCGTCGCACGCCGCGCTTTCCGCGCGCGGCGCGTACGACGACGCGGCCGCCCGCGTGCGGCTCGGCGCGCTGCCGCCGTCGGCCGCGCGCGCCAGCGAGCTGCAGTACCGCAATGCGCGGCTCGACGAGCTTCGCGCGACCGGCGCACGGTTCGCGGATACCGCACGGCTTTACCAGGCGATGGGCACGCCGCCGGTCGACGGCGCCGGCAAGGACGGGAAAGCCGGGAAAGCCGATATGGCCGGCAATCCCGGCAACGCGGCTCACGACGCCCCCGCCACCCAGGCGCGCACGGCCGCGCCCGACGCGCCGCCGTCACCACCGTCGCCGCAATAACGCGCGGTTTCCTTCGGGCGCACGGCGCGCGGGGCCATCCCGCGCGCCGATCCGCGATCTTCCGCTTGACCCTCACGTAGCGTAACGTTCGAGACTCCAGTGTGCGCACCGAACGGAGGAACGAATGCGACTGAAAGTGGGAGAGCTGGCGAAACGCAGCGGGCTGACCGTCCGCACGCTTCATCACTATCACGCCATCGGTCTGCTGACGCCTTCGGCGCGCGCCGACAACGGCTACCGGCTGTACGACCGTGACGACATCGCCCGGCTCCACCAGATCCAGGCGTTGCGTCGCTTCGGACTGTCGCTCGCCGAAATCGGCGACCACCTGAACCAGCCCGGCACCACCCCGCTCGTCGATCTCGTCGCCAAGCAGATCGCGCTGCTCGACCTTCAGCTCGCGCAGACCGCGCAGCTACGCGAGCGGCTCGTGAGCCTGCACGCCCAGCTCGCGGCGGGCACGGAGCCGGAACTGGCCGATTGGCTCACCACACTGGAGTTGATGACCGTGTACGACAAATATTTCTCCGAGGAAGAACTTGCGCGCCTGCCGATGTACCAGAAGAGCCAGGCGGGCGATGCGGAATGGATCGCGCTCATCGGCGAGGTCCGCGCGCTGCACGACGCGGGCGTGCCGCCCGAGGACGAGCGCGTCCGAGCGCTCGCCGCTCGCTGGATGGCGCTGCTCGTGCGCGACACGAACAACGACCCGCGGCTGCTCGCCAAGCTGAACCTGATGCACGAACGGGAACCGGCGATGCAGTCGAAGATCGGCATTTCGACCGCGCTGCGCGACTATGTGCTGCGCGCGACGGCGGAGTCGAAAATGCGCATTTTCGAGAAGTATCTCGCGCCGGACGAGATCCGCTTCATGCGGGCGCACTACGGCGAACGCGCGATGGAATGGCCGCAACTGATGGCCGATGTACGCGACGCGATCGACGCGGGCGCGACGCCCGATTCGCCGCAAGGCCGCGCGCTCGCGCAGCGCTGGCTCGATCTGTTCTGCAGCTACGCGGGCCATGATCCGGCCACGCACGCGAAATTTCGCCATGCGCTGATGAACGAGCCGGCGCTGACGAAGGATTCGTGGGTCGACGACACGCTGCTCGGTTTCGTGCGGGAGGCGATGGCGCAGCTTGTGCCTGCGCGCTGAGCGTGTTGAGCGTGTTGAGCGTGTTGAGCTTGTTGAGCGTGTTGAGCTTGTTGAGCTTGTTGAGCTTGTTGAGCTTGTTGAGCTTGTTGAGCTTGTTGAGCTTGTTGAGCGCATGAAGGTGCGGGCGGCAGACGGGTTTCCCGCATGCCGCCCGTTTCACCATTTGCAGCCGGTGTCGCGAACCGCATCCAGTGCGAGCATCGGCAATGCGAGCAGGCCCGCGCCCGAATAGGCGTGCCGGCAGTCGGCGCGACGGGCGTCCGACATGCCATCGGCCAGCCTCGCGTCGACGGTGTCGCGGCTCACAGCCGAGCCGCCGGACGACGCGCCCAATGCACCGACCGCCGCCTGCACCGGACTGCGCGCCGCCGCATGCCGCGAGCCGATTGCATCCAGATCGCGGCGCCAGTCGAGGTCGGGGCTTGATGCGGTCTCGGGATGATTTTCAAATCGGTTTGCGATTGCGCCGGCAGGTGTCTCGCCTTGCCGATGCGAAACGCCCGCCACATCCGAAGTCGACCGCATCGTCATGCGCGACGTTGCAACCGCGGCGGATCGTTTCGTCGATCGCACGGCGCTCTCGACGCCGCCCTCACCCGCGACCGGGCCGGTTCGCCCGGCGTCACGCGCGCCCCCCCCGGGCGCGGGCCGCGCGGGAATCAGTTCGACACGCAGCGTGATCCGGGGCGGCGCCCCGGCTTTCGGGCCGGTAGCCGTCGATGCCTGTTGCAGCACGAACCATCCGAGCAGGTGAATCGATACGGAGACTGCGACGGCCAGCGCGACGATGCGCGGCCGACGGCACCCTGCCGTCTCGACACGTCGCGGCGGCGATGTGTCAGTCCGGCTCGCCGACACCGTCATCGCTGAACGCGAGCAGGTCGCCGGGCTGGCAGTCGAGATAGCGGCAGATGGCCTCGAGCGTCGCGAAGCGGATGCCCTTGACCTTCCCTTGCTTGAGCAGCGACAGATTCTGTTCGGTGATGCCGACGGCCGCCGCCAGATCCTTCGAGCGGACCTTGCGCGTCGCGAGCATCACATCGAGCTTGACCACGATCGTCATCGCGCGCCTCAGACGAACTGCCGATGTTCGGCATCGAGTTCGCTTGCCTGCCGGAGGATGTGCGCGATGACCGCGATGCAGGCCGCGGTGAACAGCGCGACCACGTACGGCAGGCTGAAGCCGATGCTGACCACGCGATTGCCGACCGGTTCGCGCAGCGTCGCCCACACGCTCAGCAGCGGTTCGCACAACAGGCTCAGCAACACCCACAGGCCGATCGCACGGCCCGTCTTGCCGAGATGGCCGGCCGCTTGCGCGGAGAAATAGTCGCGGCGCGCGTAGGTGCGAAACAACGCGCGCAGATGACGCAGGCCGTTCGCGAGCGCAATCAGCGGCACGCTCGACAGCAGGATGCCGACGGCCTTCTGCCACCACGGGAAGGCGGCGACGTCCACGCGCAGGTTCGAGATCACCGAATCGGTGAGGCCGAACACGAGGCCGGGCCCGGAGGCCGCGTTCAGTGACGGAAACGCCCAGCACGCGGCGTTGAGCACCAGCATGCCGACGATGAACCCCAGCGTGACGGTGGCCATCTTCTGGCTGATACGGGCGATGCGATCGGAATGCATGCGAAGTCCTCGACGGGGAATGAACGTGCGTCGATTGTACGTCGATAATTATCGTGAAACGATAATTAATTGTTGTTCGATTGTGATTTTTTATTGTTCAGCATGCTCAGCTGGTGTCGGCCGCCCGCCTGTAGCGCGCGCAACGGCCCGGCGGCCGCCTAGTCGTAGTCGCGCATGCTGATCGCGCGCCAGTGCTTCGTCATGTAGCGCAGGAACACGGGCTGGGCCTTCAGGTCCGCATTCGGCACCGGCGCCGCGCCGCCATCCATGAACTTGCCCTTGACCGTGACGGTTTCCTCGCCGCGCAACACGTATTTCGTGCCGGCGTCGATCAGGAAGTACTTGACCTGGTCGGCGCTGATGTCGCCGCGGCAGCCGATCCTGTAGGCGAACAGGAACTGCTTGCGGCCGTTGCCGAGCAGGTCGCGCATCTCGATCGACGCGGGCACGACGTCGAGGATCACGTCGACCGGGCACGCCTTCACGTAATCGCGCACGGTCCAGTCGGGCCGGCCGTCGAGCGTCGCCGACACCTTGAGCTCGACGTCGTCGCCGGACGCGGTTCGGGCAAGCGTCACCGCATGCGCGCCGGCCGCATCGGTCCACGTGTAGTCGGCGGCCCGGGCCGGATTGGCCAGCGCTGCGACTGCAAGCAACAGGCAACGCGAAAGGAAACGTCTTTTCATCGGCGATGGCATGGGAATCGAACGCGCCATTATCGACAAAGCCGCGTGCGACCACCAGCCTCGCGCTACCGTTCAGCGCTCGCGCGAGCCGAGACCGAGCGCCTTCATCCGCCGGTACAGCGTCCGTTCGCTCATCCCGACCTGCTCGGCCAGCGCCTTGCGCGTGCCGTCGAACGTGCGCGCGATGCGCACGAGCTCCGCGTCCGACAGGCCGCGCGCGTCCGCGTCACGCTCCTGCGGCGCCGCTGCCGCCGCGACGAGTTCGGCCGGCAGGTGCTCGACGCGGATCGTGCCGTCGTCCGCGAACAGGCATGCGCGTTCGAGCACGTTGCGCAGTTCGCGGATGTTGCCGGGCCATGCATATGCATCGAGGCACGCGCGTGCGCGCTCGGTCAGCACGAACGGCCGGGCCGCGAATGGCCGCGCGCTCACGTCGCCCGCGTTGCCGCGCGCGTTCGCGATGCGGCGCAGGATCGATTCGGCCAGCAGCGCGACGTCCCCGCGCCGTTCGCGCAGCGCCGGCAGCGGAATCGGAAACGCGTTGATCCGGTAGTAGAGATCCTGCCGGAACCGCCCGTCGTCGATCATCTCGCGCAGCGGCTTGTGCGTGGCCGCGACGAGCCGGAAATCGGCGCGCAGCGCCTCGACGCCGCCGACGCGCCGGAACGTCCCCGACTCGATCAGCCGCAACAGCTTCACCTGCATCGGCAGCGGCACGTCGCCGATTTCGTCGAGAAACAGCGTGCCGCCCTGGGCGGTCTCGACGAGGCCCGGCTTGCGCTGGTTCGCGCCGGTAAACGCGCCCTTCTCGTAGCCGAACAGTTCGCTCTCGAACAGCGTCTCGGCGATGCCCGAACAATCGACGACCACGAACGGCCCCATCGCGCGTGCGCTCGCCTCGTGCAGCGCTCGCGCGAACAGTTCCTTGCCGGTACCCGATTCCCCGAGCAGCAGCACAGGCAGCATCGACGGCGCGACGCGCTGCAGCGCGCCGAGTGCCGCATTGAACGCGTCGGCGCCGCCGACGAGCCCTTCCGCGCTGGGCTGCGCGGACGCGCTGCGCACCGTCGTCAGCCGCTCGACGTACGCGATCACGTCGCCGCGCGCGTCGAAGATCGGCCGCAATTCCACGTCGACGTGCTCGGGGCCGCGCGGCGTATGGTGAATGTGCAGCACGCGGTTCAGGCTGCGCGACTCGAGCGCCTGCTTCATCGGGCAATGCTCGCCGGCCTGGTCGCACGGCACGTCGTAGTGATGCGAGACCTGGAAGCAGTGCCGGCCGACGTGCTCGACGCCCGCCACGCCGAACTGGCGCCGGTACGCATCGTTCGCCGCGAGGATGCGGTAGTCGGGATCGAGGACGATCATCGGCTGCGGATCCTGTTCCAGATACGCGACGAGCGCGCGCACGTCGGGCATGACGGCGCGCGACGGCGCGGGAACGATCGGAATGGTGTCGTGCGGATTCATGGGGAGGCGAGAGAACGAATGGCCGGACGAACTGCCAGGCGGACTGCCAATTCTGCCACGACACTGCCAGACATGGCAGTGCGCACTGGCGGTCATCGGCCGGCCGCGCCCGCGACGCATCGCGATCGCGCGGAAAATCCGAACCGAATCAATTACCTGCCGGATCGACCCGCCTCGCGGCGCGGATTGGCACGCTTCTTGAACATGGGATTGCCGATTGCTGATGCAGAACCCGATCGAGGACATCCCGTGAGCCATGCCCCCCTGCTGTCGGTCGAAGGCTTTTTCGACCCGGCGACCCACACCGTCAGCTATCTGCTGCTCGATACCGAGAGCCGCGCGTGCGCGCTGATCGACAGCGTGCTCGACTACGACCCGAAGTCCGGACGCACGCGCACCGCCAGCGCCGACCGGCTGATCGCCCGCGTCGCCGAACTCGGCGCGACCGTGCACTGGCTGCTGGAAACGCACGTGCACGCCGACCACCTGTCGGCCGCGCCGTACCTGAAGGCGCACGTCGGTGGCCGGATCGCGATCGGCTCGCACGTGCGCCGCGTGCAACACGTGTTCGGCACGCTGTTCAACGCCGGCCCCGGCTTCGCCCAGGACGGCAGCCAGTTCGATCGCCTGCTCGACGACGGCGACACACTCGCGCTCGGCGCGCTGACAATTCGCGCGCTGCATACGCCGGGCCATACGCCCGCATGCCTGACCTACTGCGTCGACGATGCGACGCAGCGCGCGGCGTTCGTCGGCGACACGCTGTTCATGCCCGACTACGGCACCGCCCGCTGCGACTTCCCCGGGGGCGACGCACGCACGCTGTACCGCTCGATCACGCGCGTGCTGGGCCTGCCGCCCGACACGCGCCTGTACCTGTGCCACGACTACCAGCCGGGCGGGCGCGACGTGCAGTTCGTGACGACGGTCGCCGAGCAGCGCCGCGCGAACGTGCACGTGAAGGACGGCGTGACCGAGGACGATTTCGTCGCCATGCGCACCGCGCGTGACGCGACGCTCGACATGCCGGTGCTGATGCTGCCGTCCGTGCAGGTCAACATGCGCGCCGGCCACCTGCCCGAGCCCGAAAACAATGGCGTGCGCTACCTGAAGATCCCGCTCGACGCGATCTGAGCCGCCGCCCCGACCGGAGAACCCCGACATGACCATCCGCCCGCTGACCGACCTGCTGTCGGTCTCGCCCCAGATCGCCGCGACCGACCTGCCCGCGCTGCACGCAGCGGGCATCCGCGCGATCGTCTGCAACCGTCCGGACGGCGAAGGCGCCGACCAGCCGACCGTCGCCGAGATCCGCGCCGCCGCCGCGCCGCTCGGCATCGCCGTGCATGACCTGCCCGTCGACACTGGCAAGGTCACCGACGATCAGGCCGCGCAGTTCGGCGCGCTCGTCACGACGCTCGCCGGCCCGGTCCTCGCGTACTGCCGCAGCGGCACGCGTTCGGCGACGCTGTGGGCGCTGTCGCAGGCTGGTCGGCGCCCGGCCGGCGACATCATCGCGATCGCCGCCGCGGCCGGCTACGACCTCGGCGCGCTCGCGCCGCGTCTTGCGCAGGGCCTCGCGCCAGGCGGCCATCAGGCCGCACCGGCCGTCGACGCGCGGCACGACATCGTGATCGTCGGCGCGGGCGCGGCCGGCGTCGCGGTCGCGTCGAGCCTGCTTGCGCGCGACGCGTCGCTCGATATCGCGGTGATCGACCCGGCCGATACCCACTACTACCAGCCGGGCTGGACGATGGTCGGCGCGGGCGTGTTCCGGCCCGACACGACCGCGCGCCGGATGGCCGACCTGCTGCCGCGCGGCGTGAAATGGATCCAGGCAGCGGTCGCCGGCTTCGAACCCGACGCGCATACGGTCGTGCTCGACGGCTGCCGGCGCATCGGTTACCGCAGGCTGGTCGTGTGCCCGGGGCTCAAGCTCGACTGGCACGCGATCGACGGCCTCGCGCAGACACTCGGCCGCAACGGCGTCACGTCGAACTATCGCTACGATCTCGCGCCGTACACGTGGGAACTGGTACAGGCGTTCCGCGGCGGCAATGCGCTGTTCACGCAGCCGCCGATGCCGATCAAGTGCGCGGGCGCGCCGCAAAAGGCGATGTACCTGTCGTGCGATCACTGGCGGCGCACGGGGCGCCTCGGCGCCGCGAACGTCGAGTTCCTGAATGCCGGCGGCGCGCTGTTCGGCGTCGCCGACTACGTGCCGGCGCTGATGGAGTACGTGAAACGCTATGACATCGCGCTGTCGTTCGGTCACAACCTCGTCGCGATCGACGGCCCGGCGCGACGCGCGACGTTCACGCGTGCGCTGCCCGACGGCGGTACGGAAACCGTCGAACGGGCGTTCGACATGATCCACGTCGTGCCGCCGCAGAAGGCGCCCGATTTCGTGCGCGCGAGCCCGCTCGCCGACGCAGCCGGCTGGATCGACGTCGATCCGGCGACGCTGCGGCACCGGCGGTTCGCGGACATCTTCGCGCTCGGCGACGTCACCAACACGACCAACGCGAAAACCGCCGCGGCCGCACGCAAGCAGGCGCCCGTGGTCGCGCACAACCTGCTCGCGTCGCTGGGCCGCGCGCTCGGCAACGCCGCGTACGACGGCTACGGATCGTGCCCGCTCACCGTCGAGCGCGGCAAGATCGTGCTCGCCGAATTCCTGTACGGCGGCAAGGTCGCGCCGACCTTCCCCGCGTGGCTGATCGACGGCAAGCGTCCGTCGCGGCTCGCGTGGCTGCTCAAGGAGCGCGTGCTGCCGCCGCTCTACTGGAAGGCGATGCTCAAGGGCCGCGAATGGCTCGCGAAGCCCGCGATCGCCCGTTGACCGGAACCCGCTGACATCATGCTGATTTCCCTCGTACTCGGCGGCTTCGTCGGCGCCGTGCTCGGCCTCACCGGCGCGGGCGGCGGTATTCTCGCGGTGCCCGCGCTCGTCGCCGGGATGGGCTGGCCGATGCAGCAAGCCACGCCCGTCGCGCTCGTCGCGGTCGCAGGCAGTGCCGCGCTCGGCGCGCTCGAAGGGTTTCGCCGCGGGCTCGTGCGCTATCGCGCGGCGCTGCTGATGGCCGTGGCCGGCGTGCCGCTCACGACGCTCGGCGTGCGGCTCGCGCACGTGCTGCCGCAGCGCGTGCTGCTGGCGCTGTTCGCGCTGACGATGCTGGTCGTCGCGGGCCGCCTGCTACGGCAGGCGCTACGCAACGCGCCCGGCGACACGGCCGAATCGCCGCTGTGCGTCGGTCGCGTGAATCCCGATACGGGCCGGCTCGTGTGGTCCTGGCCGGTCGGCGTCGCGCTCGCGTCGACCGGCGCGGTGACGGGACTGATGACGGGGCTGCTGGGTGTCGGCGGTGGCTTCGTGATCGTGCCGATGCTGCGCAAGTTCACGAACGTGTCGATGAACGGCGTGGTCGCGACGTCGCTGATGGTGATCGCGCTGGTCGGCACCGGCGGCGTGTTCGCGACGCTCGTGTCGGGCACGCGCGCGCCGCTCGACATGATGCTGTGGTTCACGGTCGCGACCGCGCTCGGGATGGCCGTCGGCCGCAGCGCGTCCCGGCACCTGTCCGCGCGGCACGTGCAGGCCGGCTTCGCGGCCGTGCTCGTCTGCGTGGCGTGCGGGCTGCTGGCGAAGGCGGCGTTCGGCGCCTAAGCCGCGAGCCGCACTCGGCGCGCACCCCAAAACAAAACGCCCGGCCCGACTCATCGTCGGCACCGGGCGTTTTTCGTTGCGTGCGCAACCTGTGCGCGAGAACGTCAGACGGCGAACGCGGCCATCCGCTTGCGTTCCTGGCGCAGCATCACGAAGTTCGCGATCACGACGCCGGCCGTCACCGCGACGATGAACAGCGTCGCGAGCGCGTTCATCTCCGGGTTCAGGCCGAGGCGCACGCGCGAGAACACGACGAGCGGCAGCGTCGTCGAACCGGGGCCCGACAGGAACGCCGACAGCACGAGGTCGTCGATCGACAGCGTAAACGCCAGCAGCCAGCCCGCGACCAGCGCCTGCGAGATCAGCGGCAGCGTGATCGTGAAGAACACCTTCAGCGGCGTCGCGCCCAGATCGAGCGCGGCTTCCTCGAGCGACGGATTGAGCTCACGCACGCGCGACTGCACGATGATCGCGACGTACGAGATGCACAGCATCACGTGGCCGAGCCAGATCGTGAACACGCCGCGCTCGGCCGGCCAGCCGATCCACTTCGCCAGCTCGATGAACAGCAGCAGCAGCGAGATGCCCTGGATCACCTCGGGGATCACGAGCGGCGCGTTGATCATCCCGCTGAACAGCGCGAAGCCGCGAAAGCGGCCCATCCGCGCGAGCACGAAGCCGGCCCACGTGCCGATGAACACCGACGCGAACGCGGTCAGCACGCCGATCTTCAGCGACAGCCACGCGGCCGTCAGCAGCTCGTCGTCGTCCACGAGCGCCGAGTACCACCGCAACGAGAAGCCCGACCATACGGTGACGAGCTTCGACTCGTTGAACGAATAGACGATCAGGCTGATGATCGGGATGTACAGGAACGCGAAGCCGGCAAACAGCGCCGCGAACTGCAGGTAGCGATTCGGCTTCATCGACGGCGGCCCTCCTGCTCCTTCGCCTGGAAGTGCTGGAACATCGCCATCGGCACGAGCAGCAGCAGCACCATCGCGCAGGTCACGGCCGACGCCATCGGCCAGTCTGCGTTGTTGAAGAACTCATTCCACATCACGCGGCCGATCATCAGCGTGTTCGCGCCGCCGAGCAGTTCCGGAATCACGTACTCGCCGACCGCCGGAATGAACACCAGCAGACAGCCCGCGATGATCCCGTTCCTCGACAGCGGCAGCGTGATCTGGACGAACGCCCGCCACGGCCTGGCGCCCAGGTCGTATGCGGCTTCGAGCAGGCGCAGGTCCATCTTCACGAGGTGCGCGTACAGCGGCATCACGAGGAACGGCAGGTACGAATACACCATCCCGATATACACCGCGTAGTTGGTGCGGTACAGCTCGATCGGCGTATGGGTCAAGCCGATCCACATCAGGAAGTTGTTCAGCAGCCCGTTGTTCTTCAGGATCCCGATCCATGCGTACACGCGGATCAGGAACGACGTCCAGAACGGCAGCATCACGCCCATCATCAGCAGGTTGCGGGTCGCCGGGTTCGAACGCGCGATGTAGTACGCCATCGGATAGCCGATCAGCAGGCACAGCAGCGTCGTGATCGCGGCGACCACCACCGAATTCACGTAGGTCGCGAAATACAGGCTGTCGGTGAGCAGGAACGCGTAGTGCGACAGGTTCAGCGCGATGTGCACCACGCCGTCGGTGTACGACGCGAGCTCCGTGTACGGCGGGATGCCGAGCTGCAGCTCCGCGAAGCTGATCTTCACGACCAGCACGAACGGCACGAGGAAGAACAGCACGAGCCACGTGTACGGCCCCGCGACGACCGCCGAGGCGCCGGTCAGGCTGAAGCGCCGCACGGGCCATGCGAGCAGGGACTTGAGCGTGTTCATGACGTCAGCACCACGCCTGCGGTCGCGCTCCAGCGCACGTAGATCTCGTCGCCGAGCGACGGCGTGTCGAGCTCGGTGATCGCGAGGCTCGACACGTTCGCGATCACCGTCTTGCCCGCATCGAGCTTCACGTGATACAGCGAATAGCCGCCCATGTACGCGACGTTGGTGATCCTGCCGCGCGCCCAGTTGAACGCGCCTTCGGGCGGCTTGCGCGTGAGCGCGATCCGCTCGGGGCGCACCGACACCGTGACCGGCATCCCGAGCGGGCCCGTGATCCCGTGGCTCACGTACAACCGGCTCGGCAGCTCCGGGGATTCGATGTACACGTAGTCGGGTTCGTCCTCGACCGTGACGCCGTCGAACAGGTTCGTCGAGCCGATGAACTCGGCCGAGAAGCGGCTGTTCGGATATTCGTAGACTTCGTTCGGCGAGCCGATCTGCACGATCTGCCCTTCGCTCATCACGGCGAGCCGGTTCGCCATCGTCATCGCCTCTTCCTGGTCGTGCGTGACCATGATGCAGGTGACGCCGACCTTCTTCAGGATGTTGACGAGCTCGATCTGCGTGCGCTGGCGGATCTGCTTGTCGAGCGCCGACATCGGCTCGTCGAGCAGCAGCACCTTCGGGCGCTTGACGAGCGAACGCGCGAGCGCGACGCGCTGCTGCTGGCCGCCCGACAGCTGGTGCGGCTTGCGCTTCGCGTACTTGCTCATCTGCACGAGCTCGAGCGCCGCGGCGACGCGCTCCTTCAGCTCCGCCTTCGGCGTGCCTTCCTGCTTCAGGCCGTAGGCGACGTTCGATTCGACCGACATGTGAGGGAACAGCGCATACGACTGGAACATCATGTTCACGGGCCGCTTGTACGGCGGCATCTGCGCGAGGTCCTCGCCGTCGATCAGGATCTTGCCCGAGGTGACCGTCTCGAGGCCCGCGAGCATCCGCAGAAGCGTCGACTTGCCGGAACCCGAGCTGCCGAGCAGCGCGAACAGCTCGCCCTGGCGTACCGTCAGGTTCACGTTGCGCACCACTTCGGTCTCGCCGAATTTCTTGACGGCGTCGACGATCTGGACAAAGTTCTCGGCGCGCGCATTCGCGCCGGACGAAGGAACGAAGGACGGCGCGCCCGCAACCGGCGCACCCGACTGGCTATTCATGATGTGCTGCTTCTCTCCTGCGTTTGACGAACAAAGCCCCCGGGGGCACCAGGGGCTTCATGACTGCTGGCTCACTTCGGCTCGCGTCAGCGGCCCGATTTCAGCTCGGTCCACAGACGCGTCTGCAGACGCTGGATTTCAGGCGGCAGCGGCTTGAGCAGGAACAGCGTCTTCACGACGTCGGCCGGCGGGTAGACGGCCGGGTCGTTCGCGACGTCCGGCCGCACGTACTTGCGGGCCTCGGCGTTCGCGCTCGGGTAGTACACGGCGTTCGTGATCGCCGCGTGCACCTTCGGATCCTCGATGTAGTTGATCCATTGCAGCGCGGCGTCCTTGTTCTTCGCGTCCTTCGGGATCGCCATCACGTCGAACCAGACCGGTGCGCCGCCCTTCGGAATGTAGTACTCGACCTTGTACGGCTTCTTCGCTTCGAGCGCGCGATGCTTCGCGATCACGACGTCGCCCGACCAGCCGTACGCGAAGCAGATGTCGCCGCCGACCAGGTCGTTGATGTAGCCCGACGAGTTGAACTGCGTGATGTACGGGCGGATCTTCTTCAGCACTTCCATCGCGGCCTTGTAGTCGGCCGGGTTCGTGCTCATCGGATCCTTGCCGATGTAGTGCAGCGCCGCCGCGAACATCTGGTCCGGCGCGTCGAGCACCGACACGCCGCAGGTCTTCAGCTTCGAGAGGTTTTCCGGCTTGAACAGGATGTCCCAGTTGTCGAGCGGGACCTTGCCGAGCGCCTGCTGCGCCTTCGTCAGGTTGTAGGCGAGACCGGTCGTGCCGTATGCCCAGGGCACCGTGTACTTGTTGCCCGGATCGGCGCCGGCGACGAGCGCCATCAGTTGCGGATCGAGATGCTTGAGGTTCGGCAGCTTCGACTTGTCGAGCGGCGTGAAGATGCCGGCCGCGATCTGCTTGCCCGCGTAGTTGCTGGTCGGCACGACGATGTCGTAGCCCGAGCTGCCCGTCAGCAGCTTCGCCTGCAGCGTGTCGTCGCTGTCGTAGTTGTCGTAGCGAACCTTGACACCGGTCTGCTTCTCGAAGTTCGGGATCGTGTCCTTCGCAATGTAGTCCGACCAGTTATAGATATTGAGCTGCGTATCCTTCGCCGCTGCGGCCGACGCACCCACGCACAGCGCGAGCGCTGCGAACCGGCCCACTACCTTTGCTTTCATCCCGTTCTCCCTCCGGCCGGACCGCGTGTCCGGCTGCCGTCTGCCTCGTCATGGCGGCGCATTCTGGCACGCCGCCCCTCGAAAACCCCGAACGCTACCATCATTCGCGTGCCGTCACAAAAAAATCATGCCCGTGTCGCGCAAACGGAACAGATTCCCGCCGCAAGCCGCCCGGGCGGCCCGCACGGCGGGGCGTTCCGGGGGAATTCTATCGGTTAATCGACGCCTGTCCATCAGGAAAAGAAAGCGGTGGCGAAACCGCGTGCGCACCGGCGTCGCTCCGGCATCCGGCCGGCCGCCCGGCCTCCATGCATTAAAATGACGCCCTGACGATTTCACGGCGCAAAACCTTCCGATGGCCTCCAATCTCCACGACCTGCCTGACAGCCCCTGCATCGGCGTCTGCTCGACCCTCTTCGACGAAGTCTGCAAGGGCTGCGGTCGCACGGCCGCCGAAGTATCGAACTGGGTGTTCCTGAGCGACGACGAAAAGCGGGCCGTGTGGGAGCGCATCAAGCGCGAAGGCACCGCGATGCGCTTCCAGTACGACAAGCTGTAAGCCATCCCGCGTCGGCGCATGCCGACGCGATGCGCCCGCCCGGGCGCCGCGGGCCCGATCACGGGCTGCCCGCTGGCGGGCCTGCCCGGCCGCACCTCACTCCCCCCGCGTCACCACCGCACTCGCTCCGTCGCAATCGACGCGACGCACTCCGTTTCCGTTCCGACTTCCCGCTGCCGGCAAGCGTCATGGGCGCGATGACGCCGCGCGTCCTTCGTCACGATCGTCCGTCGCCAACAGGCATGCCGGGGTCGCGCCGCCCGTTCTTCGATATTGTCCGCTCAGATTGAATCCAATCCGCCCGATCCTTATCGAAGCTGAAAAATATTACATCTGACATTCGTAACGATCGAAACACCAGTTTCCATCGATAAATCGGATTATTTTCTCGATTAAACTCTATAAATACTATAGAAATCGCCGTAAAAATCTGTACAAGTACGATTTCAATTCTTAAATCTAATTGATAAATTCCATCCGCTCTCCGGAAATTATGGCGAGCGATTTATCTTCCACCAATCGAAAAACCGGATCACCGAATTGACTTCGGAATTCCGGGTAGTTAAAGGAAACCGCTCAGATGAAATTCGTTAAGATGACGAACCAAGCGTCGCACGTCGTGATGGCAGGTCTGCTCGCCCTGGGGAGCGCATCGGCGTTCGCCGACTCGTTCGACGTCAAGGTCACCGGGACGATCAAGCCCGGCGCCTGCACGCCGACGCTCGCCGGCGGCGGCACGTTCGATTACGGACTGATCGGCTCGGCCGAACTCAGCCCGACCGCGCCCACGCTGCTCGCGGTCCTGTCGGATTCGATCACGATCACCTGTGACGCCGCCGCCCGCGTCGCACTGAGCGCGCAGGATAATCGTGCCGGCACCCGCGCATTTACCGGCAATATCAATTTCTTCGGCTCGGCCAATTCGGTTAACACGCAATTCGGCCTCGGCTCGGCCGGCGACAAGAATATCGGCGCTTTTGCATTCCGTTTCAGAACGAACTCATTCACGGCGGATGGCGCGGCGGTCGATTCGATTTATTCGAGCACCAGCGGCGCCACCTGGGGGGCGTCCAACGGGATTGTCAATAACACCGGCGGCTACGAGTCGTGGGCGAAGAAAGGTCAGACCGTCCCGGTCGCGGCGAAGGTCTTCACCGGCACGCTCGACGTGCAGGCCGCGATCGACAAGACGTCGAATCTCGACCTGAGCCAGGAAATCAATCTCGACGGCCTCGCCACCGTGTCGCTCGTGTACCTGTAATTCCGGTACGCGTCTTTCCTCCGATCGCGTCGATTGCCTGACAGGCATCGACCGCACCGCCGCTTCGCCGAAGCGGCGGTGCGCAGCACGATTACCGCCTAACCTGCCACCGCCATGAAATTCCCTGCACGCCATACCCTGCGGGCGTCGTTGCTCGCCCCGCTCCTCGGTTGCCTGATCGGTTCGAGCGTCGTACACGCGATGGGCGTCGTGCCCGAGACGTCCGTGGTGATCGTCGACGAAGCCGACGGCGAAGGAACGATCTCGGTCAGGAACACCGACACCCACCCGACGCTCCTGCATACGACGGTCGAGCCCATTCCCGAGGACAAGGCCGAGCTCCTCATCGTGACGCCCCCGATCGCGCGAGTCGAAGGCGGTGCGGTGCAGCTCGTCCGGTTCGTTCTCGCCGGCAACGCGCCGCTCGCCACGCAGCGCCTCGCCCGCGTCTCGTTCTCCGGCATTCCGCCGAAACGCCAGAACAAAAACGAGATCCAGACGATCATTCGCCAGAACCTGCCGGTGCTGATCCAGCCGCAAGACCTCGCGCGCAACGACCGGCCATGGGAACTGCTGAAGTGGTCGATCGAGGACGGCAAGCTGATCGTGCGCAACGACAGCCGCTATGTGGTGCGTCTCGAACAGAAAGTGCAGTTGCTGCCGTCGGGGCAGATCGTGTCGCTGCCGGCACCCTACGTGCTGGCCGGACAGACCCGCCGGATCGCACTGGCCCGCGAGGCCGCGACGCCGGAGCGCGTGCGCCTCTTCCCCGCCACCGTCTACGGCTACTCGGTCGATCACTACGACGCGGCGCTGGTCCCCGCTGCGGCCGCTGCGGCCGCTGCGGCCGCTGCGGCCACGCAACGGTAAGCACCGCGTATTCGATTCCGGATCTGCGATGTCAGGTGCCATTCGTGGCCCGCGCGGCCTCTTCGCGCTCGGGCTGTTCGCCGTTGCGAGCTGCATGCCGTGCGTCGCCGCCACCGACCCGGGCCCCACCGCACCCGACACGCTCGAGTTCGATACCGGCGTGCTGCGCGAGCACGGGATCGACGCCGCGGCGAGCCGCTATTTCGCGCACGCGCCGCGCTTCATGCCCGGCACGGCTTCCGTTCGGCTGACGGTCAACGGCAAGCGCGCCGGACGCGCCGATGCGCGATTCGACGACAACGGCAACCTGTGCGCGACGCCCGGCCTGCTGCGCGCGGCCGGCCTGGTCGTGCCCGACGCGCTCCGGGATGCGACTGCGGCGACCGCGCGGAGCCCCAGCGCCGACACGCCGCCCTGCTACGACTACCGGCGCGCCTATCCGCAGGCGATCGTCACGCTGCGCCCGGCCGACGGCGCCGTCGACTTGGTCGTGCCGCCCGACGCACTCGACACGGGCCGGCGCACGCCCGGTATGTTCGAGCACGGCGGCTTCGCCGGGCTCGTCAACTACGACCTGCTCGCGATGACGACGCGTAACCCGGCCGGCACGTCGCA
Source organism: Burkholderia sp. B21-005 (assembly GCF_020843965.1). Lineage (NCBI taxonomy): Bacteria > Pseudomonadati > Pseudomonadota > Betaproteobacteria > Burkholderiales > Burkholderiaceae > Burkholderia > Burkholderia sp. B21-005. Next base: position 1,876,248 of record NZ_CP086301.1, read on the forward strand.
ATACTGGCAAGCCACGACCGAAGCCGGCTTCAACGCGGCGGACTGGATCGTGCGCAGCAGCCAGATCGCCACGGTCGTCGACGGCCATGCCGGCATCGATCATCAGGCAGCCTACGCCCAGCGCACGTTCGCATCGCGCGGCACGACGCTGCAGGCCGGGCAGATCGTCCCGCGCTCGACGCTGTTCGCGATCGGCCGGACGTTCGGTGTGCAGATGTTTCCGGACGAAGCACTCGCCGTCACGCCCGGCGCGGCCGCACGCGTGACCGGGATCGCGCGCACGCAGGCGCGCGTCGAGGTGCGCCAGCTCGGCGTACTGATCCATGCGTCGCAGTTGCCGCCGGGGCCGTTCACGCTGACCGACCTGCCGCTCGTCAGCGGCAGCGCGGATCTCGACGTGACCGTCGTCGAGGCCACTGGCGACGTGCAGCATTTCATCGTGCCGGGTTCGTCGCTGCCCGGTGCCGGGCTCGCCGCCGCGCAAGGGCTGGCGATCGCGGTCGGCCGCCTGCAGAACGACGGATACGCACAAGCCCCGTGGCTCGCGACCGCCACGCGCGGCTGGCAGATCGGGCAACGCGCGCGGCTCAACGCCGGCATCCTCATGTCGTCGCCGTTGCAGGCGGGCGCTGCGAGCGTGGAATTCGCACCGCTTGCCGGCGTCGCCGCGGCCGTCGGCGTCGACGTCACCCGCGCCGCCGGTCGCCACGGCGCCCAGACGCGTCTCGCGCTATCGAACAACGGCGACACGCCATTGCGCGCCGATGTGTCGTTCGTTCGCCGCACGTCCGGATACCGTGAACTGACCGATGCGGTGCGGTCGATCGACGCATTCACGCCGCCGGCGCGCACCCAGTTCGCGGCGGCGCTCGGCTGGCGCGATCGCACGTTCGGCATGCTGTCGTTCGACTACACGCGGGTCGCGGTGGTCGACGGCCCCGCGATGCAGCGCATCGCCGGCGCATGGACCCGCCCGCTCGGGCGGGGCTCGCTCGCGCTGAACGTGAGCCGGACGTTCGGCACCCGCGGCGCCGTCGGCACCCACGTTTATGTGAGCGCGACCGTGCCGATCGGCACGCGCAGCGTCAGCGCCTTTGCGAACGTCACCGGCGACTCGGTGCGTTCGGGCGCCCGCTATTCCGACACGTTCGGCCGGACCGGCAGTTACAGCGTCGCGGCCGACTACGACACCGCGATCCGGTCGCCGTCGATCCGCGCGACGGTCAGCGCCACGCCGAAGCATGTGCGCGCGATCGTCAACGCGGGCCTCTACGGCGCCGATCGCGCCACGCTCGGTATCAATCTGCGCGGTGCGGTCGCGCTGCTCGATGGCGTCGGCATGCTGTCGCCGTATGAGATCCGCGACACGCTCGCACTCGCCCGCGTCGGCGATCGCGCCGGCATCGAACTCATCACGCCGTCAGGCCCGGTCTGGACCGATCGCCACGGCCGCGCCGTCATCGCATCGCTGCCCGCGTACGCGCGAACACTCGTCCGGATCAACACGAAAAGCCTGCCGCGCAATCTCGACCTGAAGAACGGCATACAGACCGTCGAAGCCGGCCGAGGCTCGGTCAGCCGCGTCGAATTTGCCGTCGAGCAAACGCGGCGCGTGCTGCTGACCGTGACGCTGGCGGACGGCGTGCCGCTGCCGGTGCTGTCGACCGTCACCGACGACGACGACCGGTTCGTGACCGTCACCGGAAGCGAAGGCAGGTTGCTGCTCACGGGCGCCCAACTGACGACGCCGCTGCGGGTCGCGTTGCCGGACGGCGCGTCCTGCCGCCTGGCGATCGCGTTGCCGGCCAAGCCGCCTGCGACGACGCGCTATTACGAGCGGGCCGACGCGCGCTGCGAATCGTCGCCCGCGTCCGTCGCGCAAGCCGCACAAAAAAAGAGCGGCATGCCGACTGCCATGCCGCCAACCCCAACTCTGTTCTTTTCCGCGCGCGCCTAGAACTTCATCCCGACGCCCACGCCGACGATCAGCGGATCGATGTGCAGCGTGCCGATGCCCTTGTCGCCGAGCGTCGCATCGGTGCTCATCCAGATCTTCTTCACGTCGACGTTCATGAACACCTTCTTCGTGAGCTGCACGTCGACGCCGAACTGCAGCGCGGGACCGAAGCTGCTCTTGTTGATCGACACGCCCTCGCCGCCGACATTGAGCCCGTTGTTGTAGAAGTACGTGTAGTTCAGGCCCGCGCCGACGTACGGGCGCACCTTGCCGGCATGGTTGAAGTGGTACTGCAGCAGCAGCGTCGGCGGCAGCACGCCGACGCCGCCGAGATTGCCGAGGCTCGACGTCATCTGGTGCCGCGACGTGCCGAGGATCAGTTCCACGCCGAGGTAGTCGCGGATCATGTACGTGAAGTCGAGCTCCGGCACGATCGCGTTGTTCACGCCGGTGTTGATCGCGCCCAGCGTGTCGCTCGCGCGTTCGTTCGGCTGGATGCTGATCGCGCGCAGCCGGACCAGTACGTCCCCCTGGTTGATGCCGTCGCCCGGCGAAGCCGCGTGCGACAGCGAAGGCAGCGCGGCGAGACTTGCCGCAATGGCCGCGGCGGTGACACAAGTTCGAATCGTTTTATGCATGGTGCGGACCCCTGAAGAATGCATTCCATTCTCCCTGTAGGGTCTTTGGGGTATCTTGATATTCGTCAAGCCAGCGTAAACATCGGACGGTTTGTCGCAGGCTCCGCCGCGCGGCCCGTCAGCAGCAGATCGAGCAGATCGCGTACGCTGCGGATCGCGTTGCCGAACGGCAGCGCTTCGCGGCCGCGGAAGAACAGGCCGTTCGCGACGTCGCCGCGCAGCGCGGCCGCGAGCCGCGTGTCGATGCAGAAATGGCCGAACTTCTCGATGCCGTCGCGCAACCCGCAGACGCTCAGGCATTCGAGCGCGGTCGGGCAGCGCTGCCGGAACGCGCCGAGCTTGTCGCGAATACGCGTTTCGTTGCGCAGGTAACGATCGAGCCAGGGGGTCTTCACCGCGCGCGCCGGCAGCCCCGTCACGCTGACGAATTCGACGATGTCGTCGGGCAGCGCATCGGCCAGCACGCGCTTGAAGTTCGGATGCGCATCGCCCTCCTCCGTCACCGCGAACGGTGTTCCCACCTGCACGCCGTTCGCGCCGGCCGCGAGCGCCGCGCGCACCGTGTCGTGACTGTTGATCCCGCCCGCGACGATCAGCGGGATCGTGTCGCGCGCGAGGCCGAGCGACGCCATCACCTGTGCGGTCTCGTCGAGCACGCGCGCGAAATCGAAGCGCGCATCGTGCATGTCGTCGATCTGCGTGACGCCGAGGTGGCCGCCCGCATGCGCGGGATGCTCGATCACGATCGCATCGGGCAGCCGCCCCTTCTTCATCCACTTCTTCAGCACCAGCGCGATGCCGCGGCTGTCCGACAGGATCGGGATCAGCGCGATGTCGTGCCCCTGCGTGAGGTCGGGCAGATCGAGCGGCAGGCCGGCGCCCATCACGATCGCGTCGGCGCCTTCGTCGCATGCGACGCGCACGTAGTCCGCATGCGCGCTCACCGCCTTCATCACGTTGACCGCGATCATCCCGCGCCCTTCGCTGTAGGTTTTCGCGAGGCGAATCTCGCGTGCGAGCGCGTCGAGGTTCGCGGCCTCGAGCATCGGGCGATCGGGATTCGCGCGGCAGCGCGCGAGCAGGTCCGCGTGGTGGTGACGCAGGTCGATGCTGGCGATCGTGCCGAGCGCGCCTTCGCGCGCGACGCTGCCGGCGAGGCGGTGCGCGGAAACGCCGACGCCCATGCCGCCCTGCACCACGGGCAGCAACGTGCGGCCGCGAATCTTGAGCGGCGGGAAGGAAGTGCGTGCGGTCATCTGAACCTCGTCGAAACAAACGAAAATCGGAAACGCGATGATCGACGATCCACCGGCGCGCACCTTGACGGCCGTCAATAAAAAACGGCACGCGAGCGTGCCGTTTCGGGTCATGCGGGGTAAAACGCTCAGGCCGGATTCGCCGGCTTGAGCTGCATCGACTTGTACTCGAGATACTCTTCGAGCCCGTACACGCCGTTCTCGCGGCCGTGTCCCGACTGCTTGTAGCCGCCGAACGGCGCGGCGCCGTTCCACATGCCGCCGTTGATGTCGACCTGACCCGTGCGGATGCGGCGCGCGACGCGCATCGCGCGTTCGTCGCTGCCCGCCCACACCGCGCCGCCGAGCCCGTACGGCGAATCGTTCGCGATGCGCACCGCTTCGTCTTCGTCGCGATACGTGATGATCGACAGCACCGGCCCGAAGATCTCTTCCTGCGCGATCGTCGATTTCGGATCGACGCGGCCGAACACCGTCGGCTTCACGAAGAAACCCTTCGCGAGCCCTTCCGGCAGGCCCGTGCCGCCCGTCACGAGTTCCGCGCCGTCGTCGATCCCGCGCTGGATATACGCCTGCACGCGCTGCTGCTGCGCCGCCGACGCGAGCGCGCCGAGGCGCGTCGTTTCCTCACGCGGATCGCCCGCGACATACGCTTCGGCCGCCTTCTTCGCGATCTCGCGCGCCTCGTCGTAGCGTGCCTCCGGCACCAGCATCCGCGTGTGCGCCGAACAGGTCTGGCCCGCGTTCAGGTAGCAAGCGTTGACCGTGCCCTTCACCGCCGCCGCGAAATCGGCATCGTCGAGGATCACCGACGCCGACTTGCCGCCGAGTTCGAGCGCGACGCGCTTCACGCCCGCGGCCGCGAGTTCGGCCACGCGCTTGCCAGCACGCGTCGAACCGGTGAACGACACCATGTCGACGTCCGGATCGGTCGCCAGCACCTCGCCGACGACAGGGCCATAACCGCATACGAGATTGAACACGCCCGGCGGCAGGCCCGCTTCGTGAATCGCTTCGGCGAGCATGAACGCGTTGAGCGGCGCGACTTCGGACGGCTTCAGGACAACCGTGCAGCCGGCCGCGAGTGCCGGTGCGACCTTCAGCGTGACCTGATTGAGCGGATAGTTCCACGGCGTGATCGCCGCGACGACGCCGACCGGCTCGCGCACGACCAGCGAGTTGCCGACCGTTGCCTCGAATTCGAACGATTCGGCGAGCTTCGCGTACGCCTTCCAGTTGTAGATCGGGCCGCCGACCTGGATCGCGCGCGACAGCTTGATCGGCATCCCGACTTCGCCGGTGATCGACTGCGCGAGTTCCTCGCTGCGCGCCTGCAGGCGCTCGACAATCTTGCGCAGGTAGCCCGCGCGCGTCGCGGCCGGCGTCGCGGCCCATGCGTCGAATGCCGCGCGCGCCGCGCGGATCGCGTCCTGCGCATCCGACGCGACGCCTTCGGGAATCCGGCCGATCACGGCCTCGGTACCCGAGTCGATCACGTCGATCGTGCCCGTTCCGGCCGGTTTGCGCCATGCGCCGTCGATGTAGAACTGGTCGTAGATTTTCATCGCTTCCTGTCTCCCGGAAAACGGCCATTCTAACGAGTGTGACGCGGCACGGCGATGACGTCGAACGCGGCCGCAGCGCGCACGGACGGTGCGCCGCACGCCCGCTTCCCGCGGCTGCGGCATCCGCGCCACGCGGGTGCACGACGTGGTCCGCATCGTGCTATGTTTTTAGTATCGGCGCCGGCCGCTGCAGGCCGCGCCACCCGGAATCGATGCCTTTCGCGAGCGCTGCCATGACCGACGCATCCCGTACCCTCGGTTCGCAAGATCGCCTGGAGCTGCTGTGCTGGCTCACCTGCGGCAATCTCGGCGCGTTTTATCTGAATGAATCCTGGCCGGACGCGTCTTTCCAGGTGCAGGCCGCGCACCGCTGGCTCGACCGCCATCACCGGCAGGCCGACTGGCTCGCGATCGCGAAGCTGGCCGCGCTGGCGCAGGACATCGCCAAGCGGCACGCCGGCTTCGTCGATGCGTCATGGGCGCGCGACGCGGTCGAGGAAATCGTCGATACCGACGATCTCGACTACCGGGCGAAACTCGTGCAATGGGTCTACGAAGACTGCTGCAAGGCGCTCGCCGACAAGCGGCTGGCCGACTGACCGCTCGCGCATGCGCGAGCGCCGGTTTGCGCCATCACGCTATCGGCAGCCGCTGCGTCGACTTCAACTGCCGCAGCGACAGGTTCGAGCGGATGCTCAGCACGCCCGGCAATCTGCGCAGCACCCTTTCAACGAAATGACTGTAGTCGTCAAGGTCGGCCGCCACCACCTGCAGCAGAAAATCCGCTTCGCCGGTCGTGTTGTCGCATGCAAGCACGTTGGGGCTTGCCTGGATCAGACGCTCGAACTCGGCCGCCACCTCCTCGCTGTGCTGCGTGCAGACGATCTGCACGAACGCCATCACGCCGAGCCCGAGCTTTCGACGGTCGAGCCGCGCGTGATAGCCCGCGATCAACCCCGCTTCCTCCAGCCGCCTGAGCCGGCGCCAACAGGACGTCTCGCTCAGCGAGAACGCTTCGGCGAGCCGCGCATTCGATACGCGCCCGTCCTGCTGGAGCATGTCGAGCATGCCGCGATCGATCCTGTCCAGTTGTTCCATGAAAGCTCCTTGCGGCATTCGCCCGATCTTCGCAAGGCTATCTCAAGAATACCCGTTTCTCAATCGCAAAATGAAAGATAAATCCGCTTTCGTCCGGCTATATTGAAAGACTCATTCGATCCAGGAGGAGATAGTGAAAGCAGTCGTTTATGAAGCGTTCGGCGCGGCGCCGCGGTTGATGAATGTCGACGATCCGACACCGGCACCCGACGGCGTCGTGATCGAAGTGAAGGCGACCGGCGTGTGCCGCAGCGACTGGCACGGCTGGATGGGGCACGACCCGGACATCGTGCTGCCGCATGTGCCGGGGCACGAACTGGCCGGCGTCGTGGTCGCGGCGGGCGCGGCGGTCACGCGCTGGAAGGCCGGCGACCGCGTCACGGTGCCGTTCGTCGGCGGCTGCGGGCACTGCCCGGAATGCCATTCCGGCAACCAGCAGGTATGCGAGCGGCAGTTTCAGCCCGGCTTCACGCATTGGGGCTCGTTCGCCCAGTTCGTCGGCATCCATCACGCGGACCTGAACCTCGTACGGCTGCCCGACGCGCTCGATTTCCCGACCGCGGCGAGCCTCGGATGCCGCTTCGTGACGTCATTTCGCGCGGTGGTCGACCAGGGGCGCACGTCGGCCGGCCAGTGGGTCGCCGTGCACGGCTGCGGAGGCGTCGGTCTGTCGGCGATCATGATCGCGCATGCGATCGGTGCGAACGTCGTCGCGATCGACATTTCGGACCAGGCGCTCGCGCTCGCGCGATCGGTCGGCGCAGCGGCGACCGTCAATGCGTCGCAAGTCGCGGACGTTGTCGATGCGGTGAAGGAGATCACGCGCGGTGGCGCCCACGTGTCGCTCGATGCGCTCGGCCATCCGACCACCTGCTTCAACTCGATCAGCAATCTGCGCCGCCGCGGCAAGCATGTGCAGGTCGGGCTGATGCTCGGCGAGCATGCGACGCCGGCCGTGCCGATGAGCAAGGTCATCGCGCACGAACTGGAGATTCTGGGCAGCCACGGGATGCAGGCGCATCGTTACGACGCGATGCTCGACATGGTGCATGCCGGCACGCTCGCGCCGAACCGGTTGATCGGCAAGGAAATCAGTCTCGCCCAGTCGATTGATGCGCTGATGAACATGAACCGGTTCGAAGGCGCCGGTGTGACGGTCGTGACGGACTTTTCGGGTTGACGCGACCGGACGTTACCGCCGGCGATGGCGACAGCCGGCTTCTGCCGCCGCCACATCGGCCTTTTCTGCCGTTCGCGCACGGACTCGACGTGCGCGAACGGTCCGCGACGCCGGCTTACAACAGCGACTTCCCTTGCGCCAGCACCTTGTCGCAGATCTGCTTGGTGACCTGCTGCTTCAGGCCGCCGCCGCTCAGGTCGACCTTGCTGCCGTTGCCTGCGTCGAGGATCCCGCTCGCGCCGCTCGTACACACCAACACACCTGGGCGATCGTGTCGCGCCCGTCTATCGAACACCGTCACGCCGCCGTCGTACCCGCCCCGTCGGCGCGGGCCGCGACGAACACGACGACGAGCACCATGCCGATCGAAGCGAACGGCGCCGCCGGATGCAGTTCGTACAGCATCGTACCGACCAGCGGCGCAACGACCATGCTGAGCCCCTGGGCCATCGACATCGCGCCCGCGCACGCGGCCTGCTCGTGCGGTTCGACGCGCGTGCTCGCGAGCGCCGCGACCGTCGGAAAGGCCGCGCCCATGCCGCACGCCGCGACCAAATAGCTTGCGCACAGCAGCAACGGATGCGCAGCCCCCACCGCCAGCGTCGACACGAACCCGGCGCCGCCCGCCAGCGCGCCCCAGCTCAGCCATTGACGCGGCGCGACCGCGCGCAGGCGGCCGACCAGCGACTGCATCGCGATCAGGCCGACCCCGGCGCTGCCGAGCGCATAGCCGACCACCCTCGATGCATCGCTCGTCCGGACCTGCAGCCGGTCGATCACGTAAAAACCGAGCACGCTGTTCGCGATCATCACCGCGCTGTACAGCGCGAACGCGCTGCCCCACGGTAAGCGCAAGCGCGGATCGGTCGGTTTCAGCCGGGGCGGCGCATGCCGTGCGAGATGCGGACCGTCGCTGCGCAGCCGCCGCAGTCCAGCGAATCCGGCAAGCGGCAGCAGCGCGAAAACGGCGAGCGCGAGCGTCATGTCCACCCCCGCGAGCCAGCCCGCCAACGGCGGCGCGAGCGCCATCCCGATTGCGCCCGCCGCGCCGAATCGCGCGAGCGCGGACGCCCGTCCGGCGACCGGCGTCCGGTCGGCGATCCACGCGGTGGCGGCGACCGGCAGCCCCGCATAGCAGCCGCCCATCGCGGCGCGCGTCACGAGCAATGCAAGAAAGCCGGCCCACGCCGGCGGCACGGCGTGGCCGCCGCCGCGCAACGCCCAGCCGACGTAGCCCGCCAGCAGCAGCGAACTCGCGACGAATCCGCCGATCGCCGCGCGCATCGTCGGCAACCGCCCGCGGATGTCCGCGGCCCGCCCCCAACGCGGAGCGACGGCCATCCATACGAGTCCGACGATACCGATGATCGCGCCGAAATGCAGCGGCGCGAGATGCATGCGCCGCGCCATCGGGCCGGCGATCGTGACGAACGCGTAGGTGCCGGCCACCATCGCGAAGTTCGCAAGCAGCAGCGGAATGAAAGAGGTGCCGGCGTCAGCCGGCGCTTGCAGGGAATCTGCGGGGGCAGTCGACATACATGTTCCGATGGAGAAAAAAGTCCGACCGCGGTTCCGGCGTGCATCGCCGCCGGTCAACCGGCGATGTGCGCACAGCAACGCGGCCTCGGTGGCTTCTCAGCCGACGCACGGGTCCGTGACCGAACTGCCGTAGCGCAACTCGCCGTCGAGCGGGCGCCGATCGCAGCCCAGCTCACAAGGTCGGACAGATAGTGCGGCGGCGCGACATCCAGCACCTCGGCCGCGACCGGCAGCCCGAGCGCATTGATGTCCGCGAGCAGCCGCCCGAACGCGCCTGCCGCCGCGTGTGCGGCGCAAGCCGAAATCTGTTTCATGACCATGCTCCTGATACGAAATGCCGACGGACGTCACGAACGATCACACGCCGAGCGTCGCGCCGCCATCAACGCACAGCGTATGCAGCGTCACGTGCCGCGCCGCGTCGGACAACAGGAACAGCACCGCGTCGGCGACGTCTTCGGGTTCCGCGATGCGGCCGAGCGGAATGCCGGTGCGAAAGGTTTCGAGCGCGCCCGCGATGACGCCTGCGGCACCGTCCGGCCCGCGCCACAGCTGACGCTGCATCGGCGTGTCGGTCGAGCCCGGGGCGACGATGTTGCAGCGGATGCCGTGCCCGGCCAGCTCGAGGCCGAGGCAGCGAGTGAACTGATGCGCGGCGGCCTTCGACGCCGCGTAGGCGGCCATCTGCGCACGCGGCACAAGCGCCGCGTTCGATCCGACGGTCACGATGCTGCCCGCGCGCCGCTCGATCATGTACGGCGCGACCGCACGCGCCAGATGGAACACCCCGTGCGTATTCACGGCGAAGCAATGCGCCCAGTCGTCGTCGGTCAGCGACGTCGCCTGCGCGAGCCGCAATACGCCGGCCACGTTCGCGAGCATGCCGATCGGGCCGGTCGTCGCGGCCACGCATTCGACCGCAACGCGAACCGCGTGCGGGTCGGCCACGTCGAGCGCGAACGGATGGACGCGGCCCGGCGCCGGCGGACGGTCCGCCGCGGCACGCGCCAGCGTGTCCCCATCGGCATCGAACGCCGCTACGTCGACGCCGCGTGCGGCGAGCCCGCGAACCACGGCGGCGCCGATCCCGCGGGCCGCGCCGGTGACGACGGCCACGCCCGCCGGAAACGTCATGTCGATTGTCGTGCTCATTGCATCTCGCTCCTCGTTTCGAACGCCAGGTCGGCCCACCCTGCGAGCCGTTCGGCCAGTGCGGCACCGATCGCCGCCATCGGCGCCGGATCGGACATCCCGTCGTGCGAGCAGTCGAGCGCCACGCAGATCGGCAACGCCGCGGGCCGATGTACTGTCCAGCTGTCGGGACCCGGTATGCCGGGCTGTTTGCACGTCGCGTCGAACAGCAGCAGTTCGCCGCCGTAGTGCGGTGTGGGTGCCGCGCGAAATTGCCGCATCTGCCGCAGCGTCGCGTCGACCAGCGCATCGGGCCCCGCGCCGCCGAGCGCCGCGAACGGACTGTTCGCGCGCAGCAGGCGCTGTCGCAGCGACGTGTCGGACAGCGCCGCCGTATCGAAATCGCCGTTCACCGTCAGCAGGATCCGCAGCGCATCGCTGCGCACGGGCTGCGGCCTGGCTGTCCACGCGGAAGACGGATAGCTGTCCATCAGCGCGACCACGCCGACCAGCGCACCCGCGCGATCGAGGGCCGCCGCGACGGCGTAGGCGAGCGCGCCGCCCAGCGACCAGCCGAGCAGGTGGTACGGCCCGTGCGGCTGCAGTGCCCGCACGCGCCGTACGTACGTGTCGACGAGTGCATCGAAGTCGACCGCGCCGTTCGTATCGTCGAGCGACAGTTGCAGCCCGTCGATCGTCGTGTCGGGCAGGTACGCCGCCAGCCGCAAGTAACTCCATGCGAGACCGTCGGCCGGATGAATGCAGATCAGCCGTTGCGCGGCGCCGCTCGCCGTCTGGATCGCGAGGTGCGGGCCGAATGCGTCGCGCTGCGCGCGCGGTCGGTACGGTAGCGGCGCACGTAGCGCGGCCGTCAGCGCCGCGACCGTTGCATGACGGAACAGCATCGACACCGGCACGTCGCGTCCGAGCGCACTCGCGAGCCGCGCGCTTGCCTGGATCGCCTGCAACGACTTGCCGCCGATCTCGAAGAAATTCGAGTCGGCCGTCAGTGCTACGCCGCCGAGCACGCTGCGCCACGCATGCATCACCTGTCGTTCGAGCGCGTCGGCGGCCGGCGCGTCGTCCACACCGACGCGGGCCGCCATCGCAAGCTGGCGCAGCGCATTGCGATCGGTCTTGCCGTTGATGTTGCGCGGCAAGCGCTCGAGCACGTGCCACGCGTCGGGAATCGCGACGGCCGGCAGCGCGTCGGCGAGTTGCGCACGCAGTGCGGCCGTGTCGTCGGTGCCCGCGACGAACGCCGCGAGCGTCGTCACGTCGGCGTCGCCGCGCAACGCGATCACCGCAGCCTCGCGCACCTCCGGCGTGCGCAACAGCCAGTCCTCGATCTCGCGCGGGTTGATCCGTACACCGCTGATCTTCACCTCGTGGTCGATCCGGCCGTCGAATACCAGCCGGCCGTCGATAACGGCGGCAAGGTCACCAGTCCGGTACGCGCGCGCGCCGGTGCCGGGCAGCGCGACGAAGCGCTCGGCCGTCAGCGCCGCATTGCCCGGGTAACCGAGCGCTAGGGCGTCGCCGCACAACACCAGTTCGCCCCTGCGCCCTTTCGCCACCGGATACAGCCGTTCGTCGACGACATACGCGTCGATCCCTGCGCGCGGCATGCCGATCGGCACGGGTTCACCGTCGCGCCAGACCGCGTCGGGGCCGCTCACGCGCGCGGCAGTCGCGATGATCGTCGTCTCGGTCGGCCCATAGGTGTTCAACAACACGCGATGCGGCAAGTGCGCACGCCAGCGCCGAATCCGCTCCGGCAAGGCGGCTTCGCCGCCGATGATCGTCAGCCGCACGCCGGCAAGGCGTCGGGCATGGCGAGCGTCCAGCGCGTGTGCGAGCACATGCCAGTAGGCGGTCGGCAAGTCGAGCACCGTGATGCGGAGCCGCTCGACTTCCGCGGTAAACGCATCGACCGAATCGAGCATCGCGTCGTCGCGCAGCACCAGCGTCGCGCCATTGCAAAGGCTCGCGAAGATTTCCTCGAAGCTCGCATCGAAATGCAACGGCGCGAACTGGAGTACGCGGTCTTCCGGGCCGATCCGATACAGGTCGCGTGTGCTTTCGACGAAATGGGCGAGCGCGCCGCGCCCGACCCGCACACCGTTCGGCCGGCCGGTCGAGCCCGACGTATACAACTGATAGGCGGATTGCGCAGCGTCGGTTGCGTACGTCCCCCATGACGGCGACGGCGGTCGCGCCGCATCGAGATCGAGCACCGCGCGACCGTCTGCGCATCCGCGCCATGCATCGCGCGTGATCACGAGCGCGGGTGCGGCGTCCGCCAGCATCGCGACGACCCGCTGAGGCGGTCCGTCCGGATCGACCGGCACGATCACCGCGCCGACCTTCAGTACCGCGAGCATCGCTGCGATCACATCGGGCGCACGCGGCGCGGCGATCGCAACGCATGCGCCGCGCGCGATGCCGCGCTGCACGAGTTCCCCCGCGAGCGCATCGGCGTCGGCGAGCAGCGTCCGATAGTCGATGCAGCGCTCGCCCGCTTCGATCGCCGGATGCGCGGGCGCCGCGCGAGCGACGCGTTCGATCCGTTCGAGCACGTCGTCGCACGGCCCGGTCAGCGGTGCGCCGCGCACGATCGACGGTGTCGGCATCCCGCCGAGCAGCACGCCGACGGGCTCGTCCGGCGCATGCGCAGCGAACGCGTCCAGCCACGCCGAAAGATCGTCGGCATGCGCGGCGAGCACGGCCTCGTCATAGGCGTTCGGGTTCGCTTCCAGCGTCAGGTGCCACGCGCCGCCGCGCACGGCGAGCGTTACGTTCAGATCCTTCACCGGGCCGCCGCTAACCGCACGCGTGTCGCTCGCGAGCCCGTGGAATGCGACCTGCCGTTCGAACGGCATCACGTTGACGGCCTGGTTGAACAGGAATGCGTCGCGCTCCAGCAGGCCGAGATCGCCGCGAATCCAGCCGTAGCGGTAATACAGGTGCGGCCGGATCGCGCGCAGTCGCGCCGCGCATTCGCTCGCCAGTGCGCGCGACGAACACGCGGCATCGACATGCGCGCGCAACGGCACGATGTTCATCGCCATGCAGGGCACGGCGAGCGCCGGCGTGCCGAGCCGGTTCATCACGGGCAGCCCGAGCGTCAGATCGCACTGCCCGCCCTGCTTCGCGAGCCACAGACCGATCGCGCACAGCAGCCATGCGTTCCAGTCGACGTCGACCCGCTCGGCGGCCGCGCGCAACGCCTGCACGCGGCCGGCGTCGAGCACGCGTGTCTCGCGCCGCGCGTCGAGCGCGATCTCGTGCTTCGGCACGAGCACGAGCGGTGCGGGCACGTCGCGCAGATGCGCTCGCCAGAACGCGCGATCGGCTTCGAACCCGCCGTCGGCGCGATAAACCGCTTCGGCGTCCACGACGCGCCCGAGTCGCCAGTCAGGCAGCACCGGCAGCGGCGCATCGCCGACGCGCGCGTTGTAGCGGGCCGCCACGGCCTGCTGCAGCAGACCGTAGCCGAAGCCGTCGAGCGCGATGTGATGGACCTGCAGATACCACCAGTGCCGGGTCGGCGACAGTCGCAGCAGTGCGGTGCGGTACAGCGGATCGGCGGTCACGTCGCAGCAGGTGGACAGCGACGCCTTCATCCACGCGCGCGCCGCCTCGACGGGGTCCGCACGGGCCGACAGGTCGACCAGCGGCAGTCTCGTGCGCGGCGTGCCGCGCGCCTGCCACAGCGCATCGTCCTGCCACGCAAAGCGCATATGCAGTGTGTCGGCGTGGTCGAGCACGGTCTCGACGCTGTCGGTCAGCGCAGCGACGTCGAGCGCACCGTCGAGTTCGATGATCTCGGCCGTCAGATAGCCCGGATCGTCGGGATCGACCTGTTGCGCGACCCAGATGCCATATTGCGCGGACGTTGCGCGAAGCGGAGAAGAAGCGGGTTCGGTTTGCATGAGCGGACACATCACGAAGTTCGTTGAACCGGAAGCGGGCCGCATCATGCGCCGCGCGCCCAAGCGACCACCAGCGCGCGGTTGCGCGACATCAGGCCCAGGTGTTCGTCCATGACGTACTGGACCTGTTCGAGTCCCTCCGGCGAATCGGCCTCGCAGCGAAGCTGCAATACGTCGTCGGTGCGCACCATCCGGCACACGCCGTATGGAAAATCGACGGTCGCGCGATGCGTGTCGAACACGACGGGCACCTTGATCGCGAAATGCTTGCACAGCTTGAACAGCACGCGTTCGGCCTGCGGCACCGACACCGCCGCGGTACTGACAAACGGTGCCGGACGCGCGTCCTGCATCGCCGGGCCGGCCTTCACGCGCTCACCTGCGCCGCGCGCTGCAGTACCCGCGTCCACGCGCCGAGCGTCGGCTGCTCGGCCAACTGGACGAACGTGACGTCGTACCCTTGTCCGCGCCACTGTTCGACGAGGGTCATCATCCGGATCGAATCGAAACCGCAGTCGACCAGGTTATCGTGCTCGTGCAGATCGGCGGCCGGCATCCGCAGACTGTGGGCAACCTGTGCGGCGATCGCGGCAAGTGTCGGCGCCGCCGCAGCGTTGCCGACGAGCCTGTCCGTGGTCACAGTCATCCCGCAGCGACCAGCCACGTAGTCGAGCGCCATCCGGTGCTCGCGCTCGGAAAAATCCGCGAGCGCATCGGCAACGAAGAATGGCTTCACGTCACGCATGAACGCATCGCATGCCGTCATCAGGCAGCCGATGTGCGCATAGACGCCGCAGATCGCGAGTTGATCGCGCCTCTGCTCGCGCAGGCGAGTGTCGAGCAGCGAGCGCTGGAATGCGCTGTAGCGCCACTTGTCGAGCACCGTATCGCCGGATGCCGGCGCAAGCGCTTCGCAGATCGACGCGCACGACGGCTGCGCGGTGAGGCCCGGCCCCCACATGTCGGTCAGAAGCGCCCGGTCGACCGTCGCCTGCATCGCCGGCTGCGCGGTGTAGAAGACCGGCATCCCGGTCGCGTGCGCAAAATCGATCAGGCGGCGCACATGCGCGATCAGCGTCGGCACCGGCGCCGCCGTGCGGTCGTAGAAGTCGAGGAAGTAGTCCTGCATGTCGTGCACCAGCAGCGCCGCACGGCGTGGTTCGAACTGCCAGTTCACGCGGTTCGCCGGCAACTCCGCCGGCATCGGATAGGAAGCGATTTTCGGAATGGCCATGATGGTCCTGATCTGGAATGCGGAAATAGGTGCGGCAGTGCCGGCGCGGTCACGCAACGGCGGCCAGCCGAGCGGCGATGTGCTGGCGCAGCGCACGCTTGTCGATCTTGCCCACCGGCGTCTTCGGGAATGCGTCGACGAACTCGATCCGGTCGGGCACCTTGTAGGCGGCCACGCCCTGCCCGCGCACGAATCGCACCAGGTCTGCCGCGGCCGGTGCGGGTGTGCCGCGAATCACGTATGCGCAACTGCGTTCACCGAGATACGGGTCCGGCATCGCCACCAGGGCGGCGTCGACGACGCCCGGATGCGCGAGCAGCAGGTGCTCGATCTCTTCGGCCGGAATCTTCTCGCCGCCGCGGTTGATCTGATCCTTTGCGCGCCCCTCGACGACGAGATGGCCATTCGCCGTCAGACGAACGCGATCACCCGTGCGATAGAAGCCGTCCGCCGTGAACGCACGCGCGTTGTGCGCGGCCGCGTCGTAATAGCCGCGGATCGTGTACGGGCCGCGCGTCAGCAGATGGCCGACTTCACCGGGCCGGACCGGACGATCGTCGTCGTCGACGATGAGGATCTCGTCGTCCGGCGAGATCGGGCGCCCTTGCGTGGCAGTCACCACGTCGAGCGGATCGTCGAGCCGCGTGTAATTGACGAGCCCTTCCGCCATCCCGAATACCTGCTGCAATTGCGCACCGAAGCCGTCCGCCGCACGGGTCGCGAGCGCCGGATCGAAACGCGCGCCGCCGACCTGCACGAGCTCGAGGCTGGCCAGCGCCTCGCGCCGCTGCGCGGCGGCGGCCAGCCACACGGGTACGAGCGGCGGCACGAGCGCCGCCACCGTCACGCGCTCGCGTTCGATCAACGCAAACGCGACATCGGGGCTCGCACCGTCGGCGAGCACGACGATGCCGCCGGCATGAAAAACGCCGAACGAACCCGGCGAGCTCAGCGCATAGTTATGCGCGGCCGGCAGCGCCGCGAGATAGACGCTGCGCTCAGAGAGTCCGCAGAGACGCGCGCTCTCCCGCACGCTGTACAGATAGTCGTCGTGCGTGCGCGGAATCAGCTTCGGCGTCCCCGTGCTGCCGCCCGACAATTGCAGGAACGCGGTCGCGTGCGCGCCGGGCCCCGGCGGCAGCGTGCGTTCGCCAGCCGCGTCCAGCGCGTGGGGCAACGCAACCCGCGCGTTACCGGGTGCCGTGAACAGCACGTGGCGCAGCGTCGGCGCATCGGCACCGATCTCGCCCGCAAGCGTCCGGTAATCGAATCCGTCGTGCCGTTCCGCCGCAACATAGGCGACCGCCCCCGCGTGACGGCAAAAGTAGCCGATCTCGCGCCGGCGATGCGCGGGCAACGCAAACACCGGCAGTGCGCCGATCCTGAACAATGCGAACGTCAACGCGAAAAACGCGACGCAGTTCGGCAATTGCACGACGACCCGGTCGCCCGGCACGATCCCGATGGCCGTCAATGCGTGCGCCGTGCGTTCCGCCTCGGCCGCGAGCGTGCGGTACGACCAGCGCAAGTCGCCCTGCACCAGCGCGATGCGCTCGCCATGCCGCGCGACACGTTCGTCGAGCCACTGGTCGAACGACTGACCACGCCAGTATCCCTTGCGGCGGTATGCGTCGGCGAACGCGTCCGGCCAGGGCGTGCGGCTCTCCAACGTCATGCGGCCTCCCGCGCGGCGCCCGACGCCGCATCGTGACGAATCCCGAGCGCATCCAGCATCGTGCGGAATTTGGCGGCGGTTTCCGCACATTCGCCCTCGGGCGTCGATTCGCCGACGATACCCGCGCCCGCATACAGCCGAAGCGTGCGGTCGCATGCTTCGGCGCAACGAATCGTGACGACCCACTCGCCGTCGCCCTGTCCATCGACCCAACCGAGCATCCCCGCATAAAAACCGCGATCGAACGGCTCTGCATCGCGGATGCAGTCGCGCGCCGCTGCGCGCGGCGTGCCGCAGACGGCGGGCGTCGGATGCAGCGCGAGCGCAAGCGTCAACGCATCCGCATCGGTCTCGCCGCACACTTCGGTGGACAGATGCCACATCGTTTCCGTGTGAACGAGCGACGGGCGTGCCGGTACGTCGAGGCGCCGACACAGCGGTGCGAGGCAATCACGCACCGCTTCGACGACGACCCGATGCTCGTCGAGGTCCTTCGCGGACGCCAGCAGCGCCTGCGCGCGGCGCCGGTCCTCGACGGGATCGCGGCTGCGCGGCGCAGATCCCGCGAGCGGGTTCGCCCGTACGACGCTGTCGAAGCGGTTCACGAGCAGTTCCGGACTCGCGCCGAGCAGCGTGCGGCCCGCGCCGAGATCGACCGAGAACGTATAGCCGTGCGGATTGCGCGCCGCGAGCCGTGCCACGAGCGAGGCGACGTCCACCGCGGCGTCACCGGTCGCCTCCAGCGTGCGCGCCAGCACGACCTTGTCGAGCTCGCCCGCACGGACCCGGGCGATCGCATGCGCGACCGCCTCCGCGTAAGCCTCCGCCGGCGGCACCTCGCGCGTCGCGTAGCGCATGCCGCCCGGCTCGGGTGCGCTCAGCGCGCCGAGAGGCCGGGCGCGCAGCATCGTGCGCGCGACCCGCAATGCGGCCGGCGCGTCGGCATCGAACGGCACGGCGCCGACCACGGCCGCGCCGGCATGACCGTCTGCCCGCGCGCGACGCAGCGCATCGTTCACGCGCGCCGCGAGCGGAACATCCGCATGCGCAATCGCCTCGGCAACGTCGCCGGCCAGCAGCGTATGGGCCGGCGTCGCCAGAAACAGCGGGGTATCCGCACGATAAACATCCCATACGTTGTGGAATGCTAATAGATCGGACGATCGGGAAATCGCATTCATGACATTTGCCTCCAGATTGAACGAGCCGGCGCCCGGTGCCGGCGATGCCGTCACATTTCGGCGGTCAGGCTCACCGCGATGCGGCGCCCCTGGTCGACGAGCCAGTTGTCGCTCAGCCCGGTCGTCCGGGTACGATCGTCGATCGGCACCCTCTTGTTGGTGAGGTTCAGCACCGCGAAATTGACGGAGAAACGCTTGTCGATCCGGTAACGGCCGCCGAGATCGAAGGTCGTTGTCGACGGCCGTTCGCGCACGCCCTGCGCGCCGTTGCGGAATGCAGCCCAGTACTGGCTGCCGATATAGTTCGCCGCCGCATAGAGATCGAGTTTGGCCGTCGGGATCCAGTCGACCTGCACGTTGAATTTGTTCTTCGGCGTCTTGTCGAGCGGGTAGCCGTCGAGCGAGCTGCCGTTGAATGCCTTCTCGCCGCTGCCCTCGCGGCGCGATTCGGTCAGCGTGTACGCACCGGACACTTTCAGCGTGCGCGACAGGCGCGTGCCCACGCCGATCTCGAGCCCGTACAGCTTGACCCGATCGATGTTGTCGTACACATAGATGTTGCGCCCCGGCGAGCGCGGATCGGGCTTGCCCGTGTCGTAACTCGACACCTTGTTCTTGAACAGGTTGTTGAACAGCGTCAGGCCCGCATAGGTATCGCCCATGTCGTAGCGCACTCCGAGTTCCTCGGTCAGGCTCGTCTCCGGCTTGAGGTCCGGATTGCCGCACAGCGTGCCAGGGGTCGCGCCAGCCGCGCCGCCCGACGTCATGCAATAGCCGCCTGTGCTCTGACGCAGCGCCGGCGGTCGAAAGCCCGTCGACATGCCGCCGCGCACCGTCCATGCATTGCTGAGCTGGTACACGCCGTAAATGCGCGGGCTCACGTGGCTGCCGTATCGGTCATCGTGATCGAGCCGCACGCCGGTCGTCAGCGTGAAACGGTCGTTGAAGAAGTAGTCGTTCTCGCCGAACAGCGCCCATGCGTTGCGCGTCACGCGAGCCGCATTGGTGCCATGGCCTTTCGGCACTGCGTCCTGCACGCTGACGCCCGACAGTCGCGACCAGATGTGCTGGCCGCCCACCGTCAGGATGTTGCGTTCGCCCCACCACGGCACCTCGGCCTTGCCTTCGAGGATCGTGTCGGTGAGCACCGGCTGCACCGCCGTGCGCCCTACCGGCGTCCACTGATCCTGCACGCCGCGCTCGCCGTACAGCGACACCGTCGTATTGCCGAAGCCCCAGCGGCCGTCGTGCGCGATGCCCCAGTAGTCGCGCACGTGCCGCGTCTCCGTGACGGCGGACTCGGCCGTCCGCGGCGTGAGCGGCGCAGCGCTCTTGCCCGGCGTGCTGAGATAGGTGAGCTGCTCGCGGCCGACGCTCAGGCTCACGTCCTGGTTGCGCGCGGGTTTCGCGGACAGCTTCACGTCGAAGCTGCCGATTCGTTGCCCGTTCGCACCGCCCGTGCCGCTGTTCGGGTAATAGATGTCGTCCTCGCCGCGATGCAGCAGCCGCCCCGACGCCTGCAGCCCGAGCACGTCGGATTTCAGCGGGCCGCCGAGCCAGAAGTCGACGCTCTGCGTGTCGCCCTGGTTCGATTCGAGCTGCCATACGCTGCCGGCCGTGATCGTGCCCCCCCAGCGCTTCGGCACCTTGCGCGTGATCACGTTGATCACGCCGCCCATCGCGTCCGCGCCGTAGAGCGACGACATCGGCCCGCGCACGACCTCGATGCGCTCGATCGCCGACAGCGGCGGCATCAGGTTCGATTGCACGCCGGCCGTGCCGCGGTTCATCGTTTCGCGCGTATTCTGACGACGGCCGTCGACGAGGATCAGCGTGTACTCGCCCGGCATCCCGCGAACCGAGATGTCCTGATCGTTCGGCGACGACCCCACCACGCTCACCCCTTCCACGTTGGCGACGATCTCCGCGACCGACGTATAGGGTTTCGCCTCGATGTCTTCGCGGCTGATCACCGAAATGCTCGCGGGCGCTTCGCGGATCGCCTGCTCGCGGCGGCTTGCCGTAATGACGATTTCCTTCATCGTCGGACCGGGGACCGCGTTCGGCGGCGGCGGTTCACCCGGCTTGTCCGGTTCGCCAGGTCCGGCGGCGGCACGCACGGCGGCGGCCGAGGACGCAGCGACGGGTTCCGCCGCCGGTTCGGGCGTCTGCGCCCATGCGCACGACGCACCCATCAGATACAGGCTGGCAACGACGACCGGTTTCAATGCAAAGCTTGCGGCTTGACTCGACATGATGGCGCTTTCGATGTTTCACAATGGAATTGATTCTCATTTGCATTATGAAATATGAAAGCAACCGAAATATTTGCGCAAACTTCAAACTCGTTTGAGCGCCGCCCCGACTCCGTCAACGGCGGTCGCTGCGCCGCGCGAGCGTCGGCGTCACGCCGAAACGACGCTTGTACGCCGTCGCGAAATTCGCAGGGCTCGTATAGCCCGCCAGCGCCGCGGCCTGTTTGACGCTCACCGCATCGCGCTCGAGCGCGAGCCGCGCGCGCTGCAGATGATGCTCGCGGATGAAGTCGAAAACGGTCGTGCCGTAAGCCGAGCGGAACTGCCGCTGCATCGCGTTCGCGCTCATCCCGACATGGCGGGCGATGTCGTCGAGCGACAGCGCCTGCGCCGCGTCGCTCGCAAGGAATGCGCGCAGCTCGGCCATCCGGCGGTAGTCCCGCGACCCGAGCGACGTCTCCACCACGTGCCCCGCGTCGTTTTCGAGCGGCGCGAACGCTTCGGCAAGCAGTTCGAGCATGCGGCTCTCCAGATAGATCGCCTGCAGCATCGGCTGATAGGCCGGTGGCCGCACGATCTGCTCGGCGAGCGCCGTCGCGCGCGGCGTCGGCCGCCAGAAGCGGATCGCCAGATGCGCTGACAACATCGCATCGAGTTGCTGCGGCAACCTGCCGCGGCATGCCGTCTGCAGATGGCCCAGCCATTCGCCGGACATCGCAAGGCTCAGCCGCCGCGCGTAACCGCCCTTGCTGAGCCGCCGGCGGAACGTGTCCGGCTCGACCGCGTTGAGCAGGAACGACTGCATCCGCACGGCAGGCTGCGCATCGTCGCGCCCCGCACGGCGCCCGCCCGTCGTCAGCACCACGCGACGGTCGCCATACGACACGTCGAGCGCACCCTCTAGCAGCAGCACCAGATGCAGGCCCGGCGAACACTGCCCCGACAACACGGCATCGAATTCATCGGTGGCGTCGTCCGAGTGAACCCGCAGGCCCGGCCGCACTTCACGGATTCGCGCGACGTGCGCATCGTGCCGATGCCGGTCGGATTGGAAAGCAGTTGGCGGCGACGCCGTCATATGGTCTTACCCCCGCGCAGGCCCGTTGCGCCCGCACAAACTATTTTGGCGTTCGATCAAACAGCCGACCTCCGCTGTCACGGCATCGGCTCGGCTACGATCAAATGAGAATTATTCTCGTTTATATCGTATCGGGAGTGGCATGAGAAAGACAAGCGGAATGTGGGCCCGACTCGGCGTATGGCTATGCGGCTGGCTGGTGATGCACGCCGCACAGGCGGACACGACCGTCACGGACCTCGCCGGAAGGCAGGTCCGAATCCCCGCGCGCGTCGAGCGCGTACTGCTCGGCGAAGGCCGTCTGCTGCCGGCGCTCGCGGTCGTCGACGGCGATGACCCGACGCGGCGCCTCGTCGGCATGATGAGCGACTTCGAGCAACTCGACCCTGCAAGCTACGCGCAATGGCTCGCCCGTTTCCCGCACTTGAAGGCGGTGCCGCGGATCGGGCGTTCGCAGTCGGGCAGCTTCAGCGACGAGCGCGCGCTCGCCCTGCGCCCACAGGTCGCGATCTTCGGGCTCGGCGGCGGCCACGGCCCCGGCGAGCGCGATCGCGAAACGCTCGCGCGGCTCGAGGCGGCCGGCGTCGCGATCGTATTCGTCGATTTCCGGCACGATCCGCTCGCCAATACCCCGCGCAGTGTCGCGCTGCTCGGCCAGGTGCTCGGTTCGCCGCAGCGCGCGGCGAAATTCAACGCGTACTGGCGGCAGCAGCTCGAGATCGTCCGCACCCGGCTCGCGGCCGCGCACCCTGCCCCACCGAGCGTGTTCCTGGAGAGCCGCGTCGGCCTGTCGAACGGCTGCTGCGACACCATGACCGGCATGATGGGCCATCTGCTCGATGCGGCCGGCGGCAACAACGTCGCGAAAGGCCGCGTGCCAGGCGAACACGGTACGCTGAATCCGGAGTACCTGCTGAGCAGTCAGCCCGACTTCTATATCGGCACCGCGATCGGCTCGGTCCAGACGCTGCCGAGCGCGCCGCAGCGCATCGCGCTCGGCGCCGGCGTGCCGCACGACGTCGCCGCACGCTCGCTCGACCGCTCGCTGCAGCGGCCGCAACTCGCGCCGCTGCGCGCGGTGCGCGAACGGCGTGCGTATGCAATCTGGCATCACTTCTACAATTCGCCGTTCAATGTCGTCGCCGTACAGGCGATGGCCAAGTGGCTGCATCCGGCGCTGTTCGCCGATCTCGATCCGCGCGCCACGTTCGACACGATGGTGCGGCGCTTCCAGCCCGTTGCGCTGCAAGGCGAATACTGGGTACAGGAAGGATCCTGACATGCGCATGCTGCCCTCCTCCATGCGCCGCTCCCTGCTCGTCGCGGGGCTGGCTAGCCCGCTCGGCGGCCGCCTCGCGCCCGCGCTCGCCGCCGATGCGCCCACCTGGCCCGACCTCGACGCCGCGCCGCCTGTCGCGGTGCCGCACAGCCGCCAGTTCGACGTCACGATCGCCGGCCACACGCGACGCCTGTTCGTCGCATTGCCGGCCGAACGATCGAGCACCTCGCCCCATCCGGTGCTCACCGTGCTGGACGGCAACGCGACGTTCCCGCTCGCCGCCCAGCTCGTCCGCAATCGCCGCGCACGCCCGGAGGGCGCGCGCGATGCCGAGGCCGTCGTGATCGGCATCGGTTATCCGGTGGACGGCCCCTACGACATGGCCGCGCGCGCGGCCGACTACACGCTCGCGCCATTGCCGGACGGCCGCGGTGTCGTCGCGGACCGCTTTCTCGACTTCGTCGAGCACGACGTGCAGCCGTGGCTTGCCCGCCAGTTGCCCGTCGACCTTGAGCGGCAGACGCTGTTCGGCCACTCGTACGGCGGCCTGCTGACGCTGTACGCGATGCTCACGCGCCCGCACCTGTTCCGGCGCTACGTGGCCGCCAGCCCGTCGATCTGGTGGGGCGATCGTGCGCTGCTGCCCTATGCCGAGCGGTTCGCCGCGCAGACGGCCCGGCTCGCGCCGCCGCTGCGTCTGCTCGTCACCGTCGGCAGCCTCGAGGAGGGTGCGCCGAACCCCGATGCCGAGCGGATGCGCCGCCAGCAGGTGCGCAAGCAGGTCAGTTCCGCCCGCGACTTCGTCGCGCGCGTGAGCGGCCGAGCCGGCCTCGACGCCGCGTTCCGCCTGATCGACGGCGAGGATCACGGCGGCGTCGTGATGCCGAGCCTCGCGCTTGCGGCACGCGTGCTCTACGCGCCGTCGACAGGAACCCCCGCATGAGCACGACGACACCCGTTTCACCCGCGTCGCTGCGGCTACGCTACCGGGCGATCGCAGCACGGCGCATCGGCGCGCTCGCCATGCTCGCATGCGTGCTCGTCGCGCTACTCGTCGTCGACATCTCGACCGGCCCGTCGCCGTTTCCGGTCGCCGACCTGGTCGGCGGCCTGTTCCGGCCCGACGGCCTGCCGCTCGAACAGCGCGTGATCCTGTGGGACGTGCGCCTGCCTTACGCGCTGATGGCCGTGCTCGTCGGTGCGTCGCTCGGCCTTGCCGGCGCGGAAATGCAGACTGTCCTGAACAACCCGCTCGCCAGCCCGTTCACGCTCGGCATGTCGGCTGCCGCGAGCGTCGGCGCGTCCCTCGTCGTGATTTCCGGCTGGCACCTCGTGCTGTGGAACGAGAACGTCGCGCTGTCGCTCGGCGCGTTCGCATGTGCCAGCGCCGCAACGCTGCTGATCGTCTGGCTCGCGTGGCGCCACGGCGCGACGACCGAAACCGTCGTGCTATTCGGCATCGGCCTGATGTTCAGTTTCGAGGCGCTGCTGTGGCTGCTCCAGTTTCTCGCCGACGCGAATGCGCTGCAGCAGATCGTGTTCTGGAGCATGGGCAGTCTGGCGCGAGCGACCTGGGGCAAGATCGCGCTGCTGACCTGCGTGTTCGCCGTCTGCGCGCTGTGGGCGAGCATCGACGTCGCCGCGCTGACGGCGCTGCGCGCCGGCGACGAGCAAGCGCGCAGCATGGGTATTGCGGTCGAACGGCTACGACTCGTCGCACTCGTGCGCATCAGCCTCTTGTCTGCGACGGCGCTCTCGTTCGTCGGCACGATCGGCTTCGTCGGTCTCGTCGGGCCGCACGTCGCACGGCTGCTGGTCGGCGACGAGCATCGCTACTATCTGCCGGGCGCGGCGCTCGCCGGTGCGATCATGCTGGCCGGCGCGTCGGTGCTCAGCAAGACGCTGATTCCGGGTGTAACGCTGCCGATCGGCATCATCACGGCGCTGGTCGGCGTGCCCCTGTTCATGCTGCTCGTCAGCCGGCGCAGGAGGCTCGATGGCTGAGCCGATGCTGCATCTCGACTCGTTGTCCGCCCGCTACGGCGCCCGGGTCGTGCTCGACGGCCTGTCCCTGGCGCCTGTCGAACCGGGCGCGACGATCGGGCTGCTCGGGCCGAACGGCGTCGGCAAATCGACGCTGCTGCGCGCGCTGGCGCGGCTCGCGGACGCAACCGGCCGCGCGACGTTCGGCGGCTTCGACCTCCTGCACGGGCCGCGCCTCGAGCACACACGACAAGTCGGCTACCTGCCGCAGACCTTGCCGCAGCCTTCATCGCTGCTCGTGTACGAAGCCGTGCGGAGCGCGTTGCGCGCGACCTGCGGCGGCCTCTCCGACGCCACGCGCGACCACCGGCTGCAACAGGTGTTCACGCGGTTGCGGCTGCACGCGCTGGCGATGTCGCCGCTCGACCGGTTGTCGGGCGGCCAGCGGCAGATGGTCGGGCTCGCGCAGGTGCTCGTGCGCGACACGCCGCTGCTGCTGCTCGACGAGCCGACCAGTGCACTCGATCTACGCTGGCAATTGCTCGCGCTGGAGGCGGTCGGCGACGCGGCCCGCCGGTGCGGCGCAATCGTGCTTGTCGCGATGCATGACCTGAATCTCGCGTCGCGTTTCTGCGACCGGCTCGTGCTGCTGGGCGCCGACGGGCTCGTCGCGGATGGTGCGCCGGTCGACGTGCTGACGCCGCAAAACCTGCGGCGCGCGTACCGCGTCGATGCGCGGATCGAGCGCACGGCGTCGGGCGACTACGTCGCGCTGGCCGAACGCGCGATTCCGGATGATGTTGCCGTTGCGTTCGACGCATGACGCGGGGATGGGTATGAGGGCCGTCGGGCTTGTCGATGGCGTCGGGCGACGTAGCCGGCCGTAAGCCGCACGACAACGGAATATGCGGGAGCTGCCGCGCTTCACCGGCCCGGAAATGAAAAACCCGCATCGGCGCGGTGCCGATGCGGGCCTGACGGATTGCCAGCGGCTGCGCTTCACGCGCGCGGCGTCGTACTCGCTCGCCGCGGCACTCAGGCATCCGGCGGTATTACTCCTGCCCCTGACTCGTCAGGAATTCCTCGTAATTGCCGCCGAAGTCGAACAGCGTGCCGTCCGTGCGCACTTCGATGATCCGGTTCGCCAGCCCGCTCACGAACTCGCGGTCGTGCGACACGAGACCCCTTTCATGTTCTTAATCAATCACTTGGAGAACATGAATGGCCACAATCACCCTGCGTGGGACAAAATGGCAGGTCAAAATCCGCCGTAAAGGGCTTCCCAGCCTGTCCGCAACTTTCGCCAGTGAGGAAGCCGCTACGCGCTGGGCTGCGGAACACGAGTGCGGACACGCGGCCAAGCCCATCGATACCGGCCCCACCGTCGGGGACCTGTTCCGGAAGTACATAGAACATCCTACGCCCGGAAAGCGGTCAAGTGAGTGGGACCGCCGCACGCTGCAACGTCTGCTCAAGAAGGAAAAGAAACTCTGTTCCGTTCCTGCTGCCCAGCTCAACAAGTCCCATCTTGCCGAATGGCGCGACCGGCGCATAACGGAAGTGCTCGGTAGCTCCGTAGGTCGTGAGCTGGACGCCATCTCAGCCGTCTACCGAGTCGCGATAGACGAGTGGGACCTGGGCATCACGGACAACCCAGTGCGTGGCTTCCGCCGCCCTAAGCTCCCCCTCCCGCGTGACGTGCGGCTAATGGCCGGTGACGACGAGCGGCTGATTGAGAAGGCCATAGACTTCAACCGCGAGATTGCCCCGGCAATCATTCTTGCCATCGAGACCGCCATGCGTCAGGGGGAAATTGCCAAGCTACGATGGGAGCACATCGACCTTGAGGCGCGCACCGCCTTTCTTCCCATGACGAAGAATGGAACGCCCCGCAAAGTCCCGCTATCGACTCGGGCCATCGAGGCTCTAACGTGGTGTCCCCCACCTCACAAAGGCCGCGTCTTCAAGCTGACGCAGTCCGCTATGAAGTACGCCTTCTGCCGTGTCCGCGATGAATGCGGGCTGGGTACGCTCCACTTCCATGACCTGCGGCATGAGGCAGCTAGCCGCCTGTTTGAGAAGGGGCTGAATGTGATGGAAGTGGCAGCCATCACCGGCCATAAGAATCTGAAGCACCTCCAGCGCTACACACACCTTCGTGCGGAAGATCTAGCGCTCAAACTGGGATAACGGTTCGCGGGCATGCATACTCACTACGCGTGCCCGCCCCGCTGCGCGAGCTCAAAAAAACAGCGCGCGGCGCTTTTTCACGCGCGACTGAGGCTGAGTCATATAGCAAGGTCATCCAACATCGGAACACATTCGCAAGTGGAATGCTGAGCAGCGAATGTTGGTTTTCCACTATACCCCATGGGCTTACGCAAGCCCCCCTCCCGTTGCTACCGTGCCCCCTGACAGTCCATCAGAGGGGTACCAATGGAGCACATCATCAAACTCCCTAGCGGGCGGTTTCAGGCCCGTATCTCCTATTCGGACGGGAAGGTAAAGACCCGTAGCTTTGCCACCCTTGAAGAAGCCGAGCAATGGCTACAAGGCCACCTCCCGGACGGGAAGATGCTCTCCGTCAGCAATGCGATCAAGCACGCGTCGAAGGTGGCGATACCTGTCGTACAACCTCCCTCCCCGCTCCGTGACCTCACGCTAAGAGAGGCCCTTGAGAAATACGCGCAAGAGGTAACACCGCTCAAGAAAAGCGCGCGTACTGAGCTCGGCATCCTTGGGCGCTGGCTCAAAAATCCACTGGCGGACCGGCCCCTCTACAGCATCCGTGGGGCCGATTTGACAGCGTACATGAATCAACGCTTGGCGCGGGGAATCGCAATTGCCACCATACGCACTGAGATTGCATTGATTTCCCACCTGTACGAAGTTGCGCGCACTGACTGGGGTTATGAGAGCCTACTGAATCCCAGGAAGGCTATGCGTAGAATCAAGCAGGGGAATGTTAGGGACCGCCGGCTCCGGCCGGGGGAGTTCGATAAGATCATGGCGTGGTGCGACCGGAATGGAGACCAATGGCTCAAGGTCGCCGTAATCGTTGCGGTGGAAACGGCGATGAGAAGCGGTGAGATAGCCTCGCTCACTTGGCCGAATATCAACCTAGACTGTCAGCTCGCATATCTCCCCGATACCAAGAACGGCACACCCCGCATGGTCCCCCTATCCCGTGCAGCAGTTGCAGCGCTCCGAACGCTCCCAGTGAACTCAGACAGGTACGTCTTCGACATCCTCAAGGGGAGCATAGCGCGGCGCTTCAAGCTGGCCCGCATTGCTTGTGATATGGAGGACTTCAAATTCCATGACCTCCGGCATGAGGCCGTATCTCGCCTATTCGAGAAGGGTTTCAACATGATGGAGGCTGCAGCCATCAGCGGACACAAGACGCTTCAAATGCTCAAGCGCTACACACATCTGGACCCTAGGAGCCTGCTGGTGCGGCTGGGGTAGAGTTTCCCAGGAGGGCCAGCAGATTATTCACAGGTGCTACCGCCGGGGCCTGTTGTGGCGGTGACGGTGAGTCGAAAGTCTGCACATTAACCGGCTTGCCGCTCGTGCCTACTGACTGGACAGGCCCTAGCTGAACCCAGTCAACAGCGCCGCTGTTAATCTCTGCCACTAGTTGAGATTCAAACGCGACCAAATCTGCGGAAACTCTTCTACGGCCACGCCCCAAAATCGCAATAAGCCCACGCGGCCCAGAACCGGCCGAAGCAGCCAGATTAGCCTTAACCAGACCCTTAAAATCATCGTAGTTATCAATGATTTGCTCAAGAGTGCCCGCAAGATTCCTTATAATATAAACCGCATGCAGAAGATGATCAATAATTCTGAGCGCAACCATGAGATTTTTCTCGCTCGCCGCCGTCATTTCATGAGCTGCGTCGTTCCCAAGGAAACGAATTGAATGGAGCAAATTCGCATCAGTTTGGGAAAGCAGCCCCATTTTCGCAAGGTTATTAATTCGCGCACTCAGATCTCTCCCAGAAACAGAACGCTCATTGCATATTGCCTCAACAGTTGCCCGGAACCCAATACCCGTCAAAATATATAGATTGTTTTTGAAAGCCGATAGACTCTCCTGATAAATCTTTCGAACAACCTCCGGTATTGAATGAACTTCCTCCGCCTCCTTATGACCCTCTATTGATTTAGGGTATATGCTTATATTTGTATCATGCTCCCACTCATCATCACCCACTTGATAGAGTGACTCGTAATCATGGAACTCCTGCCGAAATGAAAAGGTATCACAACCCAAACAGCGCACAATTCGGTATTTCGTTTCCGCGTGATAGCCGTCATAGTCCGTATCTGACTGTTCGGCGCACACCTCGTGATTAGTAGAACAGTTACACGACCGACAATAATTTCTGATTTTATTCATCGCTAACCCCGATTTTTCTGGCTCGCTGCTGGAAGCAGACGCCCAAGCATACCCCACGCTTACGCCCCCTACTAAGGTGGCTGAGGGTGAACTGATGATTATAGGAGACGGATGGCCAGAGGGTGGGTGCTCCGGTGCATGCCCCGTCCTCCTTTATACCCAATTCATCGATAGAGTCACACCGCATGGCTCCAGTAGTCAGCCAAGATATGCCTATGCCCCGTTACTGGATTCCATGCGGACACCCATCAGGCAACGCTTACCGCCCCTTCCAAGCCTGTATAAGTGTGAAACTCTTCGAGCATGATGGCCCTAGCCTCATCCGCCCTGCCAGCAGCCACGATGGCAGCATCGTGAACAGGCAGTGCGACGATGCCCGCATCCTTCATGCGCAGCAGCGCCGAAACCATGATCTGGCTCTCCTTGAACATGACCGCCAAACCCTCCTGCTTATGGAAGTGGTCCGCAATGGCTGGGTGATGCCTCAGGATTGCGCTACCTACGCTCGCCACCTTCGTCCCCCTGGGAAATAACTCTTGGACCTTCCCAGGGAATCTGACGAGCTGAGTTCTAGTGTTAATCATCGCTGCAAAAAGTTTCTTGATTCCATCCCGGTACGCTTCGTATCCGGGAATGGCATACGCGTCGCGGTCCATCTTGGCTCCAGCGATGCCGTAGAGAATTCGCGGCCCCACTTGGCTGAAGTCCAGTTCCACCGCTCGCTCTCCATCAATGAGCAAGTCCTTCCGCTCGTTCTTGTTCATTCGCTGCCAGAATCCACCAAATAGCCGCCCGCCCAGTTCGAAGCTGCCCGAGTTGAAATAGCGCTTTAAGTGCCGGTCCTCTAAGTCAACGTCGGACCATGATGAGCTGACTAGCTTGATGTCTGCGCTGCGCACCCAACCGTTAATCTCACGTACCTGCTCACGATATCGGCGTGTCTCTTCTGTGTCGTCATATTCCAGCCGTTCAGGGTCATCCCAGTGGTCTTCCCGCGCGTCTTTGAGGACAATGACCTCTTCCCCCTCTCGCCTATCAAAATCGCCCCAGCCAATGCCAAGGCGGAAAGCACGAGCAAGCAACGCTTCGGATGCTCTAAACGTCGTCTGCGGGCCTCTTGCGAATGCTGAGGGCTCACCCTTGCGCTGCTCCAGGAGGCCCACAGTGCCGCTTGAAAGGGCATCCAATACCACCGCGATACTCTCGCGTAGCACGGGGGCCCTGTACCGACTCTTCCGCCCCAGCTTCGATTTTGCTCGGGGGATTGTCACCCATTGCTCTGAAGCCTCTAGCTCGCGATACACCGCTTCGCACACAAGCGCTTCCACCTGAGCCTCAAACATCTGTTGGTCTGCTGCGCGTCTTGCTCGCTTCCTCAGCATAGCCGCTTCGGCCTTGCTCACTACCTCTCGAACAAGCTCATCCATCGGCTCACTTCCCGAGACCAGGAAGCCGCTAAAGTGTCGGTCTCGTGCCTCCGACTCATCGACCAGCACACCGCCCATATTCATCCCTCTATAAAAGCGAAAGCCCCCACCGAAGTGAGGGCTCAAATTGACTTGATGTCGTTCGTTGCGCGCGCATCTTTCCTTGAATTCCTACCGAATCTTGACTAGCCTGCCGCTGGCAGGCTATGCAGTAGCGGCCTCAATCGC
Source organism: Burkholderia sp. B21-005 (assembly GCF_020843965.1). Lineage (NCBI taxonomy): Bacteria > Pseudomonadati > Pseudomonadota > Betaproteobacteria > Burkholderiales > Burkholderiaceae > Burkholderia > Burkholderia sp. B21-005. The sequence continues at coordinate 1,907,292 of NZ_CP086301.1, forward strand.
GGCGCCTTTCCGCTTTCGCGGCGTCATCCCGGTTCTCCCAGCGTTGCCGTGAATCCCGCCCAGAGCTTGCCGTTCCGGATGTTGCTGATGGTCATGGCCGACACGCCGTAACGAGCCGCGAGCGCTGCGCCCGTATCAGTAGACCGCCAGATTTCCGCCACCTGAGTCTCAGTCAGCTTAGACTTTCCGGCATGGCTCGCAGGTGCGGGTTTCTGATTGCCCGCGGCTGCCCGCTCCGCGTGGACACGTGCGCTGATCTTTGCGTTTTCCTCCCTGGCCTTCTGAAGCCATGCCGGTAGCTGTCGTGCAGGAGTCTGGATGCTGTCCGCAGTCTTGGATTCAGGCAGGGTGGAGCTGGCCTCTACATCGGCCCACGTGCGTTCCCTGCGGGGAGCCGGTGGCTTTGCATGAGCGGGACTGCGGGTAGGCTCAGCGGCCTCACCTGCTTTGCGCGCGGCCTCCCGCGCTTCCGCCAGTAGGTCCTGACCTTCCCAAGGCGGAATGTCTTTAGTGTCAGTGGTCATGCCAGCGCCTCCAGTGCAGCATCCAGCTTCGCGGTACGCGCTGTTGCCCGGCCCATCTCAGCGGTTTCAAGCCCAGCGATGTACAGGCCAGCGCGGCCATACACTTCCACCAGCCATCCACCCAGTAGTCGGGTTACTCGGGGAGGCAAATCGCGGTAGACGCGCACTGCCCGACCGGTCCGCGAGTTGTGCGAGATACCTACGTTGACATCCGTAAGGCGCATCACTCGGCGCACGAGCTGGAACATGAAAGCTTCGTCCGATGGGAACCGTGCGGGACGCTCATGCTGGAGCAGATACAGCGCCAGGACTACGCTCGCAATCTCATCGGGCTTCACGTTGTCAGCCAGCTTGATGACCTCCTTGTTGGCGCGCGCTTCGTTACGGTTGTACGGTTCCCCCTGGAACATGCGCGCTTGCGATGCTCTGCTGTGGTCGGCAAGTGCCGCCCAGCTTGCCCTGAGCATTCCCCACGCCGGGTTGTCTGGATTCCGTTTGAGGCAACTAGCGATGCGCTGGCGGTACGGCTTCAGCTCGCTGACTTCCACACCCTGCATGCGCGGGTGGCCGTGGCGCTGCTGGGCGCGCCTATGTGTATTGCAGAGTGGCGAATAGCCGCCTGCCTTCAGGCCGCAGCCCAATACAGAACATAACTTCATGGTCGATTGAATTTGATGAAATGGAGTGCCCGTAAGAACGGAGACAAGCGAACACGCAAAAACACAGAGGTATCCAGAGAATGTCCATAGGAACCCACCAGAGTCTCTGTAGCGGTCTCGTTGAGCCGGCCCGCCTGTAACGCCTGAGTGGCGTCCCTCTGGTTCTCTAGGTTGACGTACTCCAGGAACTCGGGATTGAACGTTTGGAGCGCCGTTAGAAGCCTGAGAAGCTGCGGTGCTGAGTAGTTATCAACAGGCCGCTCCTGAGACGGAGAGAAGACCTGACGGCCCGTAACGCGAACCTCTGGGCGGCTAGTGATGGACAGCGGCGAGTTTGGCGATTAAGGCCCGATGGCGGCGTGAGGTCGTTAGGTCAATGATTCAGGCATCTTGAAACCGTAGGCGTTCGAGCCGGGGACTCCGCCCGTAACGCGGTTGTTGATGGATTCCTGGGAGGTGTATGCATTGACGGCACCGCCAGCAATCTGGAGGCCTGTACCAATGAGGCTCGGCTGTTGGATGCTGGCTGTTCGGGAGACTGCTTGTGCGTAGCTGCCGCTGAGCTGGTTGACCATCTGCCGCTGCTGCGATGACGCATTCGCCTGCATTGTGGCGATGTCCTGACCAGCGTTGAAGTTGGCTTCGTTCGCCACGCGGTCGTTACTACCCCCGCCGTTGGTCCCAGAGTCGGCCGCAAGGGCCTGGAGGTGTCCCGTTTCGATCATCGCCTGGCGGGCTCGCTCTGACATCTGCTCGGCCGCTGCCTGGTTCTGCTGGGTCATCTCGTTCTTCGTCTGCACTACCTGCGAGTCATAGGCTTCCTGAGCTGCATGCTCTTGCCTCCGCGAGGTGTCGCTAGCCTGCACATAAGAGGCAGCCGCTGCCGCCGCGCTCATAGCCATGCTCGCGATGGTCATGGTCGATAGCGTGAGGCTCGTCGGCTCACACATGGCGCGCCACCTCATAGAAGAAGCGGAAGCTGCCCGGCGGCCCTTGGTCGGGCGCTACTTCACCGATGACAAAGCCCAAGTGCTCCAGCAGCGTCATTGCTTCCGCATTGTTCGATGCGACGGTATTGGCCAGCGGTACATCAGCATCACGGACGCCATCGAGCCAAGCGCGCGCATGCGACAGGAGCTCACGGGTATGGCCCGCAACGGCTGCGGAACAGCGCATCCACGGTACGTTGACCATCGGATAGCGGACGAGAACAAACAGAGCCTCAGTCTCGCCATCGAAGAGCAAGGCCCAGGTCTCAGCCGATACCCGGACGGATTCCGAAAGGCGCGCTTCCGGCGAACCGGTCCAGGTCAGGGCCATCTCAGCGATATCCGATTGGCGAAGCTTAGGGACCAGCTCGGTCGCATCTTCGGGAGTCGCTGGGCGGTACGTGATGCGACTGGATGTGGAGACCGGAGGCCAGCCGGATGGAGGTGTGAAGGGGGCCGCAGTTCCGTTGGTCGGGTGCTGGGAATCGAGTGGTTCAGGCATGTTGGTGTACCTACTTGCACGGACGAGTGGGAATGAAAAGGCCCCAGCAGAATTAACTACTGGGGCCGTGATGAAACGCTGGAGTCACAACGCGATCAACGAGCGTGAAGGATTGCGTCTTGCTGGTTACTGGACATGATTCGATAGCCGAGTTCGTGCGGATGGAGGCCATCACCAGTGAACGCCATGACAGGAGCACCAACGAACGGTTCGGTGTTGTCGATGTGGTCCTTTCCGACAGATGCAGCTACATCGCGGATTGCGGCCCGGACATCCCGCATGCCCAAGTAATAGGTTGGCAGCCCATCATTGAGCGCCGCATTGGCTGACATCAGGATGGCGTCACAACCGATGGGAAGCAGAGACAGCATCTTTTTCAAGTTGGTCTTCAGTTGCTGAACCGTGTTCCAGCTCCCGTTCAGGGACTTGATGCGGTCATTGGTGCCAAGCTGGAAGAATGCGAACGAATCACTGGTCTCCAGCGCTACACCCTTACCGAACCCGTTGTTGGTCGGGTACGTAGTCGATGCGGTGTAGTTGAACGCAACCAGCCCCTCCAGATAGAGGGAAGCCGGGTTCTCCGCCACTCGGTTTTTAAGAGTCAGCGAGGTGGCACCAGGAGGCACGGTTACGATGTGCTGCTGTTGGTAGGACGGCTGGCCCTGAGTGCTGAATGAGTCGATGAGTGCGCCGCCGTTGAACACGTCAACAGTCCCACCATTGCCAATCTGGGAATACGCGATGCCAAGTCGATCAGCTCCAGCAGGAATCGGACAGACGACTGTGTAAGCGCCATCCGTGTACATATCGAGCTGAATCTGCTCGCCCGTGATGGTGGGCCGTGAGGCTACGCTTTTGTTGCTGTTCCCGGTTACCGTGATGGTCGCGCCAAATTCCGATTCAGCTTTTTTGTACGGCGGCTGAGTGGTGTTCGTGGTCGGAAAGTTGTACGTGAGATACGAGCGGGTGTCAGCGCCGTTGATCCCCTGGTTCTTGATCCGAATCTTCTTGGTGATGAGAATGCCACCCATGTAGTTCGTCACTGTGGCCGCGCCAGTGTTGCTCATGTAGACCCGCACCGTGGCGTTACGGACGAACGGGAAGGAATACTTGGTGCGCCGGTTGTAATACACCGTGGCCCCTTGCATGTTGTCTCCACCGATATCCGTTCCGTTCAGCAGGACGCGATAGGAGCCGCTTGCTCCGGTTCCATCGTGGACCACGTAGAACTCTTCGCCCGTGAGCTTGAACTCGAACCATGCGTTTTGATTCTGGGCAATTGACCAGCGGCGCTGACGACCGGCATCAGAGGCCGGGGAATCATCCGTGCTCATCACGCCCGTCCCGCCGTAGGTGAAGCCCCCATCATCCACAAGGCCCAGCGTAAGGTCCCGTGAGTGCGTTGTGATGCACTGCCCGTTACCAGCACCTACGGTTGCATAAGGCCAGTCCTGGTGAGTAGTGGTTACCGCCCACGATGAGCCAAGCTGTTCAGCAAACCAGCGCTTCATGTTGTTCACGTAGCTACCGGTGGCGGCGCTGTCTCGGGGATCACCAAGGGTGCCGTTACGGGGCTCCGTTGCTTCCATACCGGAGGCCCCACTGCCCCACGTGATTGAGTCTCCGATGTACGCGATTCCAAGGAGCTGCGTGAACGGATCAGAGAGCGCGGCAAGCAGCCTTTTCAACTGCCCACCGTAGTACTGCGCCGAGCCAGAGCGCCCGAAGAAGCTAGCAGGTTCGTGGGTCCATCGCACTTTTCCGCCAAGCTTGAACCCGCCATTGCGGTACGAGTTCTGAGTAGGGATTGCGGAAACAGCGTAGACCTTGCCCTCCAGGTCAACAACGGTGTTCTTGAATTTCGCTTCGAACTTCGAGAAGGCCGAATCATCGGTGGTTGAACCGTCACCCACTGCCCCAAAGTCTGCAACCTTCTTGCTTTCCCGTGCCTTGTCCTGGAAGGTACGCGGGACGGCTCCAGTGCCATCCTGAATGAACACACCAGTGCCGCTACCGGCCCCGGCCATGATCTGCTCAGCGTATCGCTTTGCGGTGTCTACTGCGACCACATCGGCTGCTGTAGCAAATGCACGTGTGCTGGCATCCCCCGCATCCGCATATGCGCGGTCTGCTACTGAGTTCGATGCAGACGTGGAATCCACGTAGCGTTTAGTAGCTGCATCCGTAGCGGCAGCCGGATCACCGAGATTGACGATGCGGTTTCCCAGGGCGTTAAACATACCGGGATAGACATAGCCCATTTTGGTGCTGGCTTCGTCAATCGCCTCCTGCATGCAGTACAGGAGTTGAAGCGTCTCCAGATTCAGATCCGATTCAGTGAGCGTGGAGGCGTCCTGATACGTGACCTCGGCGGGGGTCTTCGGGGTGTTCCGCCGGATTTCAACCGTGGACCCTACCGGCGCATTGACGCTGACCGCGCTGGAGTTGATCCAGGAAAATGCGCCCGTAGGCACGTCATTAATCCGCACCTCGATGTGAGCCTTGTCGAGATACTGAAATGGGAATGTATAGGGCGTGACTGCGCCCGTTCCTGTAAAGGAAGCGCGAGAGTACATAGGGGATGTCTTAGGAGAAAGGAAATGCCCGCTGAGGGAACGGGGCTTGTGTGCGGACCGTGCGACTTCTCAGCCACACGGCGGTTTGATCATCGGAAATGTGCGCTCCCCAGGAGACAGGCGAGCGCGGTGGGCAGTTAGTGTGCTGAGCTAACGCGCGTTATTCAGCTGATTGCTGAATCTGGTAAGCCGCGCGCTGCTGGCTTGCCCCTGCTACGGCAGCGGAACAACGCATCCACGGCACGTTATCGCCATGCTGGTGGACGAGGCCAAACAGGGCCTCTACTGCGCCGTCAACCAGCAACGCCCAGGACTCGAAGGAGGCACGGATAGATTCCCGTAGGCTGGTCTCTGGGGATCCCGGTGAGCTGCCCCAACGCGCGCCCAATTCGGCAATGTCGATGTTGCTCAGCTTGGGAGCCAATTCAGCCGCATCTTCGGGGGTCGCTTGGCAAAACGTAACGCGGCCGGAATGCGAGACCGGCGGGAGGTCGAATGGAGGCTTGGAGGGGTTCATAAGGGTCCTTATGGTGGGCGGAGGATGGACGCGACCAGCCCTGCCCGGTGGGCATGGAAGCGAGGGGGATGGGATTGATGCAAACGAGACGGGGCCGCGCTATTCGCGAGGCTGGTATCCAAGTGCTCGTTACGGCGAGAGTGGTCTTTTAGCCGTGCCCATCTGCGAGAGTCGGGGTTAAGAACAGTGCCCGTATCTACGAGAGTGAGGGTTTAGCAAGCGAATCGCCGCAAAAGTCCCGTCCAGCTTGCCGCTCGGACTGGTCGACAAAAACAAAAAGCGCCAGCCGTTTCCGGGAGGCGCTTCTACGGGATTACTGGCTGATCTCTCAGCCACTAAGGGGCACTCAGGCCGGGGAGCTGGAGACCAACCAGCGGCGCACCACCAGCGCCTCCCAGCTACGGGCTTCGGTGTCGCGGAAGGTTTCCAACAGACGGGGCTTACGGTTGCGCTCAACGTAGTCACGGAGCAGCAGGAATTCACGGGAGCCGATGCGGAGGGACGTGGTGCCCTGGTCGATGCTGAAGGAGAAACGGCGGGTGCTGATGGTGAACTGGAACATGCAAAACACTCCTGGGAGCAAGTGCGCTTGGCGGTTTGCTTCGCGTCACGGGAAACTCATGATACATACAGTGTATGTATATCGTCAACTCATGCACGCGGCCCGTAATCAGGATGTTCACCTAGCTTGACTAGCAACAGCTCCCAGGCTGCCAGAGGCATTGGGCGGTGATTCGAGCTGCCCTCTGGTGCACTCCAGGCATGCCATGCGGTGAGCGATGCGTGTACGAGCTGGGCCGCTTCCCCACGCGTTAGACCGTGCCGCTTGATGGTCTCTCGCAATTGCTCAGGGCTGGGTTTGGTGATTTCGGTCATAGCGTTCCTACGGTTCGTGATGTGGAACCGAAAGTTTACGCGCCGTGGTTAACCGGTGTCACGCTACATCACTGCTTCTGGCTGTCGAAATATTCGCGATATCGCTCAAGCACCGTGCCGAACGCGTCGCGCAGCCATACTTCCTCATCTCCGATGTCTAGGATGAGGTGCTCATCGCCTAGCGAATCCCCCGCCCTGGTCACGCCTGCGAACGCCCCCACTCTCCGCTTCTTTGCATAGGCAGGCCGGTAACCGTCAAGCTCACGGTGCTTTGAGTTGTTTGCTGCGCTCACTACTGCGCGAAACTCTGGCAACTCATGAATAGCCAGCGCGGTTACCTCTTCCGGGGTCCGGTCACCCAGTTCCTTAGCCTCAATTGAGAGTTTCGCCCTGCGTGTCGTGCCGTCTTTAACTAGCCAGTCAAGCAGGTGAAACAGCGTAACCGACACCAGATAGGCATTGACTGGAGACTGGTCGTGATAAAAGCTTTCGTATTGACCGCACGCGAGCCTGAACAGGTCCGGCGCGGTCAGGTCGAAGAATCCCTCTTTGGGAAATTGCTGTTCCATGCTCAGCTCACCTCCGGCGTAATCACCTTCTCACGCAGCCGCATGATGGTCTGACGGCTGGTCTTAAAGTCCCGCGCCAAGGCCGCGACAGCTTCCCCATTGGCCAGTCGCTGAGCTACTTCCGCCTGTTGCTCACTGTTCAGCGCTGATGGCCTGCCGAATTGCTTCCCCTCCGCACGAGCTCGCTGGATGCCTGCATTGGTCCGCTCAATCAACAGGTCCCGTTCAAACTCAGCTACGGCGTTCAGGACCTGCATCGTCATCTTCCCCGCTGCGCTGGTCAGATCAACGCCACCCAGGGCAAGACAGTGGACCTTCACTCCCAAGCCCGCCAAGGCCTCTACGGTAGCCCGCACGTCCATCGCATTGCGGCCCAGCCGGTCCAGCTTGGTCACGACCAGGACATCGCCTGATTCCATGCGGTCCATCAAGCGAGTGAAACCGGGGCGCTCAGAGGCAGCTACAGAGCCACTGATGGATTCCTCCACGATGCGCCGCTTGTCGATAGCGAATCCAGCCCGTTCAATCTCCAAGCGCTGGTTCTCGGTGGCTTGGTCGTGGGTGGACACGCGGCAGTAAGCGAAGACACGGGACATAACGGACACCTGTACGAAAGAGATGTACGAATCATATGCAGTGTCCGAATAGTTTACAAGCATACTTTCGTACACTCCTGGCGACCCCTGTCCGAAAGGGAACGGTTTTAGACTCCCTCAATATCCATCCATGAAGGTCACTTCGCCCGCGATGTGATCCCCCTTCCAATACCTAAGTAGCGTTGCGTACACATCCTTCATGAGTTCGTCATCCAAAGCGGCTTCCGCTCCCACATAGCCAGCTCCTTGCTCGAAAGTCGGGTACCTCATCAGCATCGTGGGGTTGCTGTCTTCTAAACCTATCGGAGTCAGCTCTTCCGGAAGAGTAGACAGATGAACCTGACCGGCTTTGTCAACCCAAAGAACGTGATGCCCCTGCTCGTCGTCGGCAGCCGCAAAGACCGTACGCAGCTGGTCAATGGACGGGGACTTGTTCAGATTCATGGCAACCTCCGGTAGTTGATGAGCGGAAAAGTATCCACCCTGCTTGTCCATATGAAAAGTGCCGAAGGGCCGATGAGACGCGCCCCCGCATCAGGGTATCGCGCGGGTTACCTGATGCGCGGCAGAGGGGCTGCGCGTGACGATGCGCGCGCGCGTAGAAACGGGAGGGCCACCGGGGGGATTTTCGCGGCGGGACTTTATCAGATGCCCTCTCGAAAATTTGCCAAAAACAATTGCGCCTTTCGCTGTCCACTCTTGCGAAACTGAAGCACCTCCTTTATATTCAAGAGGCTCATCGGATTTGCCGATGAGGAAAGTGACAGGTTGTCAAGCCACGCGAATCCGCTCCATGAGCTGAGACGCAACGCGGACAACACGTAGAACAGGACTTCCGTCATACGGACCTCTACGATGATACTGCCATGATACTGCATTTCTAACATTTAGCGGCCAAAGCTCAGTTTTCGGACTGAGTGAGATAATGTGAAGAACATTGTTGTATATCCGGGGAGGCGGTTACTGGAATGCCGCCAACCATCGCCCCCCCGGTTTGCTAGGTATATCGATGAGCGAGCCAGCCGAGTGGTTTAAGCGACGAAGGTATTTGCACTTTGACTTACCAATCAGCGAACCCGCTGCGGTCGCAATCACCGGAAATCCAACTGTAGTCGCACGTCACGCCTTCTATCCGTTTATCCGATTCACGGTTAAAAGTCGAAAAGTGAAATGGGACAAACTGTCTAAGCGCCTAATGACGAGCGAGAAGGAGCGTCCTGTCAGTTATGCATCACACGTCGATAGCCATATCTACGCCTTCTACGCCTCGATATTGAGCCAACACTACGAGGATTATCTCAAAGAAGTTGGGTACCAATCTTCCGTGCTCGCTTTTCGGAAACTCGGAAAGAGTAACATTGAATTTGCCAAAGACGCGTTCGACGCCATCAAGAAAATGGAAGGCGCTGATGTCATCGCCGCCGACATCAGCGATTTCTTTGGAAGTCTAAATCACCAAATTCTGAAGGCAAGCTGGGCAAAAATCCTCAAGACCAAGGAACTGCCGAGTGACCATTACAACGTTTTCAAGTCACTCACCCGATTTACATGGGTCGACAAGAATTATTTATATAAGTGCCTGGGAATTTCAATCCACAATCCCAGAGGCTTCGGGGCTCGCATTTGCGAACCAGAAATCTTCCGCACTGTGGTTCGCAAGCTCGGCCTTATTCAACGAAATGCGACAGACAGAGGGATCCCCCAAGGATCGCCTATCAGCGCCCTGCTGTCTAACATTTACATGACCGACTTTGATCAAGCGATGTGGACTTCCGTCGCGTCAATAGGCGGACAATACTTCCGATACTGCGATGACATGCTGATCATTGCACCGGAAGGAAAGGGCAAAGAGTTTATGCAGCTTGCGCGTGAGCTCGCGGATTTGTATGCACTCCCCTTACACCCGAAGAAGACTGAAGAGAGATTCTTTACATCAAGCTCAGGGAAGTTGCTGGCTGACAAGCCACTGCAATACCTTGGATTTATTTTCGACGGTCAGCAGGTATCGCTTCGGTCAGCGTCGCTCGCTCGTTATTCCGAACGCATGAGAAGAGGTATCCGCTTGGCGCGAGTGACCATGCAGGCTCGGAATACTCTTCGCGTAGAACGGGGCGAAAGTCCCAGACCTCTGTACAAGGGCAAACTGTATCGACGTTACTCTTACCTCGGGCGTCGGAACTTTGTCTCTTATGCGATACGCGCAGCAAACATTCTGGACGAAAAAGCCATAAAACGGCAGGTGAAGCCCCTCTGGAAAAGGCTACGTAACCAGATGAAATAAGTGTAATCTGTACTCTTAACTTAGCCTTGGTTTAACCTTGTGTTGTTTACCAGGAACGTCTCCAAGAGGTAAAGAGCAAGGGCTCCCGAGAGATTGACCGCAAGTTCAGCATGTCTCGGAGCTGGCTTGATTGCGCGCCTTCCTGTACCGTGCGCATCGCTCAAGCGGTTCCGTAGAGCACCCAGCCCCTCAACCACTGACTGGCAACCACCAAGAATCTGTTTGAAAATACCCTCGGTATGCTGGCTAGGGGCCAGATTCAATGCTTTCGAGGTCAGACGGTAAAGCTCCGGCAATTCAGGCGATTCACCATAGCCGACCTCAAGCTCATCCAAGATGTGCTTACACGTAGATTCAAGTAGTGTGCGAGCCATCGTAATGGCCCCCTCTGGGTCCGATTCTCTCCGCTCCAGCGACTTCCGCCACGCCATCTGCAGATGCTCAGCATCAAATTTCTCAATTGCAATAGCGACCGCGTGGTCCACCGGACCCGACCCAGAGCCCTCTATTCGCTCTAATAGGGGTCTAAACTCATCCCAAATATATGAGCGCCGCTCCGCATAGGTTGGAAACTTGTGTTTGATGAACTGCCAGAACTGGCTGAGGTCCCTACATGTTCGGACAAACTTTGGAATAAGCGCCGCATGCTCCGACTGAGCCAATAGCGATGCTCGTAGCGTCACATAGTCACCGTCGTAAGCCGGGCCATTAGTAGCGTGAGATACAAGGATGTTTTGCAGCAGTTCAACTTCATCCAAACGAGACGTTGACTGACTCACTCATTCCTCCTCGCGGCAACATATGCAAACGCCCAATAGGCGTGAGCGCGCGCCCTCTGAAAGCGCGAACCCACACCGACACTCGTCAATGTGGGTTCTACATTTGCTCGCAGTCTTGCTTAGGCAAACGCCCTTCAAAGTCACTACTAGCTGATCATACGCTGTCCCAACGGGACAATTCCGTGGGACAATCCGGGACACATGAAGGGCGGTCTTGGGACAAACCAGCGGTTTTACTCCTGCCCCTGACTCGTCAGGAATTCCTCGTAATTGCCGCCGAAGTCGAACAGCGTGCCGTCCGTGCGCACTTCGATGATCCGGTTCGCCAGCCCGCTCACGAACTCGCGGTCGTGCGACACGAAGATCAGCGTGCCTTCGAACTGCTCGAGCGCGATCTGCAGCGACTCGATCGATTCCATGTCCATGTGGTTGGTCGGCTCGTCCATCAGCAGCACGTTGTGGCGGCCGAGCATCAGCTTGCCCCAGATCATGCGGCCCTTCTCGCCGCCCGACAGCACCTTCACCGACTTCTTGATGTCGTCCGACGAAAACAGCAGGCGGCCCAGCGTGCCGCGCACCATCGTCTCGTCATCGCCGTCCTTGCGGTACTGGTCGATCCAGTCCATCAGCGTGATGTCATTCGGGAACTCCTCGTACGTATCCTGCGGCATGTAGCCGACATTCGCGTTCTCGGACCACTTCACCGTGCCGTGATCGAGCGAGAGCGCGCCGAGCAGCGAACGCAGCAGCGTCGTCTTGCCCGCGCCGTTCTCGCCGATGATCGCGATGCGCTCGCCCGGCTGCACCGACAGGTTGAAGTTCTGGAAGATCGTGCGCTCGTACTTCTTCGTGATGTCTTCGGCAACCACCGCGACGTTGTGCAGCTTCTTCTCGAACTCGAAGCGGATGAACGGGTTCTGACGCGACGACGGCTTGAATTCCTCGATCTTGATCTTGTCGATCTGCTTCGCGCGGCTCGTTGCCTGGCGAGCCTTCGACTTGTTCGCCGAGAAGCGGCGCACGAAGTCCTGCAGCTCGGCCACACGTTCCTTCGCCCGCGTGTTCGCCGCAGCCTGGCGCTCGCGCGCCTGTGCCGATGCCAGCATGTAGTCGTCGTAGTTGCCCGGCCAGACCTTCAGCGTGCCGAAGTCCATGTCGGCCATGTGCGTGCACACCGAGTTCAGGAAGTGACGATCGTGCGAGATGATGATCATCGTCGAGTTGTACTCGTTGAGCGTTTGCTCGAGCCAACGGATCGAGTTGATGTCGAGGTTGTTGGTCGGTTCGTCGAGCAGCAGCACATCCGGCTTCGAGAACAGCGCCTGCGCGAGCAGCACGCGCAGCTTCCAGCCCGGCGCGACGTCGGCCATCGTGCCGGTGTGGAACTTCTCCTCGATGCCGATGCCGAGCAGCAGCGCGCCCGCGCGCGCCTCGGCGTCGTAGCCGCCGTATTCGGCGAACTTGCCTTCGAGCTCGGCCGCGTGCATGTAGTCGTCGTCGGTGGCTTCCGGGTTCGCGTAGATCGCGTCGCGCTCGGTCATCGCGGCCCACATCTCGGTGTGACCCATCATCACGACGTCGAGCACGCGCACGTCTTCATACGCGAACTGGTCCTGGCGCAGCTTGCCGAGACGCACGTTCGGCTCCAGCGCGACGTTGCCGCCGCTCGGCTCGAGGTCGCCGCCGAGGATCTTCATGAAGGTCGACTTGCCACAGCCGTTCGCGCCGATCAGACCATAGCGGTTGCCCTCGCCGAATTTGACCGAGATATTCTCGAACAAGGGCTTCGGCCCGAATTGCATCGTGATGTTGGCAGTAGAAAGCACGGCAGGTCCCGTAAGAGAGAAATCGACGGAAAACCGTGTATTTTAGCAGGTGTCGGAGAAACTGCCGACCGCACCGCTGCGGCCCCCGTGATACGGTCGTTGGCCGGTGCCGAGCTGTCCCGTCAACACGACGGCATACGCACCCTCGCCGTCACACCGGAACCCCGCATGCCAACCAGCCAGCTTCGCGATCAACTCGTCGGCGCATGGCGCCTCGTTTCGTACGAAATCCGCCCGCGCGACGGCGGCACCATCACCTACCCGCTCGGCCGCGACGCGCGCGGCTGGATCCTGTACACGCCGGACGGCTACATGTCCGCGCAGTTGATGGCGCCCGGCCGGCCCCCTTATGCGGACGGCGACCTGCAGGGCGGCAGCGCCGAGGAACGCGCCGCCGCGGCGCACGGCTACATCGCGTATTCAGGCCCTTTTAACGTCGACGACAACGGCACGCTGACCCATGAAATGGACGTGAGCCTGTATCCGAACTGGATCGGCAACGTCCAGCAGCGCGTTGTCGGTATCGACGGCGACCGGCTGCAACTCGGCACCGCCGGGCCCGTCGTCATCAGCGGCCGGCAGGTTGACGCGGTACTCGTCTGGGTGCGCGCCCGCCGCTGAGCAGCGGCCGCGGGAGACACGGCGCGACGGTGACGGAACCAAACGGAGCGACCATGCCCGGCGTGGCAACGAGCGCGGCCGGCCAGCGCGCAGCCGTGCCGCATGCCGCACCGCCGTCGCGGGTCACTTGCCGGCTTTCGCCGCTTCTTTCTGCGCCGCCTTGGCCTTCATCTGCCCGAACAGCTGCGAACACGGCACGTCGCGGTTGTTGCTCGGCGCGATCAGCGGAATCAGCGCCGCGAACGGGTTGATCAGCCCGAGCCCGACCATCGCGCCGGCGCGCAGCGCGAGCGCGCCCGCCTCGACACCGACCTTCGGGTTCTTGAACGTGCCCTTCGCATACAGCGGCGAGCGCAGCGAGAAGATCCGGAAACCCTTCGTGTGCGGATGGATCTTCAGGTCGATCGATTCGTCGCGCAGGTTGATCGGGCCGTCGACGTTGATCAGCGCATCGTCCGTATCGAGCGCGAAGACTTTCGGGTCGAGCATGCCGTCATTCGCGACGAAATCGAACGCCGCGCAATTGATGTTCACGTCGCGGGTGCCGAACAGCTTCTCGTAGACGACGTTCGCGACGTTCAGGCCCGCCGCCTCCATCAGTAGGAGGCTGATGCGGCCGTCCGTGATGAGCGCCTTCACTTCGCCGGTCGACGTCGCGGCGAGCGCGGCCGGCGAGTTGCCGGTCGCCGACAGCGACGCGTCGCCGTTGATCTCGCCGAGCGCGGTCTGCATCACCTTCTGCGTCGGGAACAGCTGCTTGAGCTTCAGGTGGCGCGCGCTCAGCGTGAAGCGGCCCTTGAGCGGCGTGCGGCTGCCGTCAAGATGCGCATTCGTCGAGAGCGTGCCGCCCGCGACGCCGAATTGCAGCGGCTCGAGCGTCAGCACGCCGTCCTGCAGCAGGATGTGCGTGTAGAGGTTGGTGATCGGCAACTGCGGGCTCTTGATCAGCTTGCGGCCGGTGAATTTCACGTCCGCGTCGATCGCGCTCCAGCGCTCGGTGCGGAACGCCGCGACCGGCAGCACGCGGTCCGGCGGCTGGCGCGTCGTGTCGCCGCGCTTCGCCTTGCTCGCGGCCGAGTCGGCGCCGATCACCGGCGCGAGGTCGGAGAACTGCAGCAGGTTCGACACGACTTCGCCCGACAGCTTCGGCCGCGGCTGACGCTGCGCCCAGGTGAGCGTGCCGCGCAGATCACTGCTGCCCACGCGGCCGTTGAAGTTCTCGTAGCGGAACGTGCTCGCGGGCGGATTGAAGTTGCCGATCAGCCGCCCTTCGGTCGCATACGGCGGCGTGTCGGGCAGCGTGATGCCGGTGAGCTGGTAGAGGTGCGACATCGACGTGCCCTGCAGCCACAACCGCAGGTCGAGCGCCGCGAGATGCCTCGGATCGGTCAGCGTGCCGACGAGCGCGAGCCGCGTATCGCCGGCCTTCACGTCGGCCTGCAGCGGGAACGGCTGCGTTGCGTTCTCGACCGCCAGCACGCCGCCCACCTTGCCTGTACCGTTGATCGGCACGTTCTTGTAGCGGCCGTCGACCTTGAGGCCGAACGCATACGTCGGCTCCGACGGCTTCGCGGGCACCGCGGCGCCGGATGCCGGCACGGCCGTCGATGCGGAGGAAACCGGCGTCGCCGCGGAAGCGGACGCCGCCCCCGATGCGGCCACCGGCGTCGACGCCGCGCTCGCGCCCTGCGCCGCCGATGCACCCGATGCGCCCTCGGCATTCGCCTTCGCGCTCAATTGCGCGGCCCCGTGCTTGCCGACGCGCTCTGCCGACGCCGCGCGCGAAGTCTGTTCCTGCTCCTTCAGCACGTCGCCGATCGGAATCGGATGACCAAGCGTATCAACGGCGATCGTGAGATCGGCCTTGGTGATCGCGTCGCGATAGACGATGGTCCCCTTCGCGAACCCGAAGCTGTCGAGCCGCAGCTTCCAGGCCGACGGCTGCCCCGATTGCTTGAACTCGAAGGTCCACGTGTTGCGGCCGTCGGCGAGCCGCTCGAGGTCGACCGCGGGATTGACGACGTCGATCGACGGAACGACGATCTGGTGCGCGAAGAGCGGGAGAATCGCGAGATCGAAGTGGGCGGCGTCGAGCGTGACGAACTTTGGGCCCTTCGCCCAATCGGGGTTGCCGATCTCGAGCTGCGTGGTCGAGAACCGCGGCCAAGGCACCCAGGCGCGCCAGCCGGTCTCGCCTTGCGGGCGTCGCCAGTCGACCTTGAGATCGCCGTTGATCGCAAACGAACGGCCAAGTGCGGTACTCACATGTTCGTTGACCCACGGTTTCGCGCGGTTCCAATCGAACGTGAAAATAAAGACGCCGGTGGCCGCGATGATCAGTGCGACGATACCGACGGTCCATGCAGCCGATTTGCCGATGGCTCGGGCTAGCGTCATGGCGGTTCCGTTGTTGTTCTGCAGAGTTTGCGCGCCATGTCGGGCCCCTCGCGTGAGTGAACGGAACACGACACCGGCGGCTTTCAATCGGTATTATGGCGCACGCTGCGGCAACGCTTCGGCGCCATTAACGCTTTTTTTCATTTGTGACATGACAGCCCCCACCGGTCTCATCGATGCGCAACAGATCACGCGCCGCGACGCCAGCCGCGGCAAGACATTGCTGACGCCGACCGACTTCAGCCTCGCCGCGGGATCGCGAATTGCTATTACCGGAGCGTCGGGTTCCGGCAAGAGCGTGCTGCTGCGCGCGCTCGCGTTGCTCGATCCGCTCGACGGCGGTCACATCCTGTGGCGCGGCAAACGCATCCGGCGCGGCGCGATTCCGGGCTACCGGCGCCGTGTTGCGTACGTGCGCCAGCGGCCCGCGCAGATGGACGGTACCGTCGAAGCGCAATTGCGCTACCCGTACTCGCTCGCGATCTATCGCGACGCGACGTTCGACCGCGCGCGCGCCGAAGCGCTCGCGGCGCGCGCGGGTCGCGGCGCCGACTTTCTCGACAAGCGTGCGAGCGAATTGTCGGGCGGCGAAGCGCAGATCGCCGCGCTGCTGCGCGTGCTGCAGCTCGACCCCGACGTACTGCTGCTCGACGAGCCGACGTCCGCGCTCGACCCCGATTCGACACGCGCGATCGAAGCGCTCGTCGGCGCCTGGTTCGACGCGGCGCCCGACGCGCGCGCGTACATGTGGATCTCGCACGATCCGGCGCAGGTCGCACGAATCGGCACGATGCGGCTCGTGATGCAGGCCGGCGTGCTGCACACCGCGCGCGCGACGCAGGCGGCGCAATGAGCCCGTCACTGCAGGACCTGAGTCTCGTCGACGTCGGTATCGCCGCCGCGCTCGTCGCGGTCAACGGCGCGATCTCGGCCGCGCTGTCGCTCGGCCTCGGGCGCAAGCTCGCGCTCGCCGCGGTGCGCACCGTCGTGCAGCTGCTCGCGATCGGCTACGTGCTCGGCTGGGTGTTCGGCCACCCGCACTGGAGCGTCGTGCTGCCGATCACCGCGCTGATGACGTTGATCGCCGGCTTGGCGGGCGCCGGTCGCGGCAAGCATGCATATCGCGGACAACGCGTCGACAGCATCGCATCGATCTGGTTCAGCAGCTGGTTCGTCGCGGCGATCGGGCTGTTCGTCGTGATCCGAATTCATCCGTGGTACGCGCCGCAATATGCGATCCCGATCCTCGGGATGATCCTCGGCAATACGCTGACGGGCGTGTCGCTCGGCGTCGAACGGATGATGGAGGAACTGACCGCGCGGCGCGACCGCGTCGAGACCGCACTCGCGCTCGGCGCAACGCGCTGGGAAGCCGCGCAGGACGCCGCGCGCCAGGCCGTGCGCGCGGGCATGCTGCCGACGCTCAACCAGATGGCCGTGGTCGGCGTCGTGAGCCTGCCGGGGATGATGACGGGCCAGGTGCTGGCCGGCCAGTCGCCGCTGCAGGCGGTGCGCTACCAGATCGTGATCATGTTCCTGATCGCCGCGGCGTCCGCGCTCGGTACCGTCGGCGCGGTGCTGATGACGTATCGCCGGCTGTTCTCGGCCGACCACCGCTTTCTCGCGTCGCGGCTCGAGGAGCGCGCGCAGTGACGCGCGCATGCCGCCACGCACGCGGCCTTCGCGCGGCGGGCGGTCAGCGGGCGGCGCGGCGTTTTCCGAGGGCCTGACGCAACGCGGCCGTCACGTCGGCGTCGGGCGCAAGCCCGTCCACCGACGCGACGAGCCGCACCGCGCGCGGCGTCGTCACATAGGCCTGTGCACCGACATAACCGCCGCTGCCGGCCGAGCGCGTCGTGACGACGAGCGCCTGCGGCGCACGTGCGCCGAGATCGGCCGTGAACGCATCGGCGACGGTGCCGTCGCGCGCATGCAGCACGCCCGTCACGTAGTCGTCCGTATCGAAGCCGGGCGCGGCATGCGCGGTCGAATACACGCGCACCGCATAGCTGCCCGCCGAGCACGGTTCGAGCGCGCCGCTCGACACGACGGCCGTCTGCTGTCGTGACGGCAGCTCGACTTTTTTCGCGAAGCTGCAATCGTCGGCCGCCTGCGCATGGGCGGCGACGAACGCAGCGGCCGACAGCAGCGCGCGCATGCGATGTTTCATGGAATGTCGTTCGGGCAAGAAGGTGGCGGATGCCGCGAGGATAGCGTGACACCGGCATGACGTCACGCACGCCCGGCTCGACGAAGTCGATCATCAAACGATGAAAAGCCCGAAGCCGCGCGCCACGAAACCGTCACGCGCGGCTCGGCAACGCATCGCGATTGGTTGCGCGCGCACCGGACACCGCCGGCCCGCGCGCAGCGCTCAGCGCTTGATCGACACCGTCACCCTGGTGCCGTCGCTCATCGTGACGGACTTCGAACCGCCATTGGTCGAAATCGACACCCACTTGACCTGGCTCACCGACACGACGTCCGGGCATTGCAGCGACTTGCCGCCCGCGCTCGCGTTGCGCGTGCCTTTCGGCGCGGCCGCCTGGAAGCTCATCTGCACGTTCGCGATCCCCTTCGCGTCGACCGACGGCGCGAGCCGCACCTGGGTCTGGCGCACCATCGCGCCGTTCGCGTCGCGCGGCAGGTTGTCGGCGTTCGGACAACCGTCCGGCATCGCGACCGCGCCGCTCGGCGGCACCGACTTCCAGTTGAAGTCGTCCGTTTCGCCCGAGCGAATCTTGCGGGTCTCCTGCGTATTGCCGAAGGTCTTCGAGTCGACCTTGACGGTGTATTCGAGCTGCCCTGTCCCGCCGCCCTTCAGGCTGCCCTTGACCGGCGGCGCCGCGAATACGCTCGCGCTGACGCACGCCGCCGCGAACACGGCCGACCACGATGCGGCGACTGACAAGCTGCGTTGGCTCATGCTGACCTCCTTGTAATGCGGCGGCACGCGCGTGCCGCGCGGTTTTCGATGCATGATGCGTTGCCAGTCTACCGCCAAGCGGCATGCAATGCGCCGCAAACGCATCGGGTGTTACCCCGCTTGCGTTCGCGACGCTGCGCCCCTCTTACGCGCGACGCCGGCTCAGAAGCCGCTCAGCACCAGCTTGCCGATCGCGCGGCCGGCCTCGAGCAGCTGGTGCGCGCGCCGCACGTTCGCCGCGTTGATCGTGCCGAGCTGTTCGCCGACGGTCGTGCGCAGCGTGCCGCCGTCGACGAGCCGGGCGACCTCGCTCAGGATCTTGTGCTGCTCGATCATGTCCGGCGTCTCGAACATCGCGCGCGTGAACATGAATTCCCAGTGAAACGCCGCGCTCTTCGCCTTCAGCAGTTCGACCGGCACCGGCTTGCCGTTCTCGACGATCGTGCAAATGCCGCCCTGCGGCCGGATGACTTCCGCCGCGGCCGGGAAATGACGGTCCGTATCGTTGAAGATCAGCACGTAGTCGACGTCCGGATGGCCGATGTCACGCAACTGCGCGGGCAGGTCGCCGAAATGATCGACCACGTCGTCCGCGCCGAGCGAGCGCACCCATTCGGCCGACGCCGGACGCGACGCGGTCGCGATCACGCGCAGCTTGGCGAGCGTCTTCGCGAGCTGGATCGCGATCGACCCCACCCCGCCCGCGCCGCCGATGATCAGCACCGACTTGCCCGCGTCCGCGCCCTGCGGCGACACGCGCAGCCGGTCGAACAGCGCCTCCCACGCGGTCAGCGCGGTGAGCGGCAACGCGGCCGACGCCGCGAAATCGAGCGTGCGCGGCTTGCGTGCGGCGATCCGCTCGTCGACCGCGTGGAATTCGCTGTTCGCGCCGGGGCGCGTGATGCTGCCCGCATAGAACACCTCGTCGCCGGGCCGAAACAGCGTGACCTCGGCACCGACCGCGACGACCGTGCCGGCCGCATCCCAGCCGAGCACGCGCGGCACCGCCTCGACCTGCGCCTTCGGCGCGCGCACCTTGGTGTCGACCGGGTTCACGGAAATCGCCTCGACCTTCACAAGCAGGTCGCGCGGGCCCGGCACCGGTTGCGGCAGTTCCACGTCGAGCAGTGCCTGCGGGTCGTCGATCGGCAGGTAACGGGTCAGTCCAACGGCTTTCATCACGAAACTCCTTCAGGGAAATCGGGCGGGCCGCGGCGCAGCCCCATGCATGCCATCGTAGGCCGCCCGATCTTTCGCGAAAACCGCTATATTTCCTGAAACATTTTCAGGAATTTCAGAATAATGAGGTCCGATCCGATTCCGGCCCCGGACAAGCCGCTCGACCTGCTCGACGTCGGCCTGTTCGTGCGCGCCGCGCTGCTCGCGAACGTGACGGCGGCCGGGCGCGAGTTCGGCGTGTCGGCCGCGGTCGCCAGCGCGCGCATCGCGCAGCTCGAGCGCCAGCTCGGGGCGCGATTGCTGCACCGCACCACCCGCCGCATCAGCCTCACGCAGGACGGCGAAGTCTTCATGGCCCGGGCCGAAGCGCTGCTGTCGGCCGCCGACGCCGCGCGGGCGTCGGTCGGCCACGGCCGCAGCGAGCCGTACGGACGGCTGAAAGTGTCGATGTCGTCGTCGTTCGGCCGCCAGCACGTCGCGCCCGTGATTCCCGCGTTCCTGCGCCGCTACCCGTCCGTGTCGCTGGACCTGCGGCTCTCCGACGAAATCGTCGATCTCGTCGACGACGGCTACGACGTCGCGATCCGCCTCGGCGCGCTGAAGGATTCGACGCT
Source organism: Burkholderia sp. B21-005 (assembly GCF_020843965.1). Lineage (NCBI taxonomy): Bacteria > Pseudomonadati > Pseudomonadota > Betaproteobacteria > Burkholderiales > Burkholderiaceae > Burkholderia > Burkholderia sp. B21-005. The sequence goes on from NZ_CP086301.1 coordinate 1,927,723, forward strand.
GGTCGCGCGCAAGCTCGCCGCGAACCGGCGCGTGCTGTGCTGCTCGCCCGCGTATCTCGCCGAACACGGGACGCCGCGCCATCCGGCCGACCTCGCGCAGCACGAATGCGTGATCCTCGGCGACCAGCGCGACTGGTCGTTCGTCACGCCGCAGGGCCCGCTCACCGTGCGGGTCGGCGGCCGACTCGTCGCGAGCAACGGCGAGGCGATCCGCGAAGCGCTCGTCGACGGCTTCGGCATCGCGATCAAGTCGACCTGGGACGTCGGCCCGCTGCTCGCGAACGGCACGCTCGTCACCGTGCTCGACGATTACCCGTTCGCGCAGGACGTCGCGATCTGGGCCGTCTATCCGAGCCGCGCGCACGTGCCGCTGAAGACGCTTGCGTTCATCGCGTTCCTGGCCGAACACTTCGGCGATCCGCCTTACTGGGATCGCGCGGACGCACGCTGAACGCCATCCTGTGGGCGGTGCTGGAGGCAGCGCCGGCCGGCCATCCGCGGCAATCCGGCCGCGACCGGATAGCAACTGGATACCAACCGGATACCTGTCGGATAGCTATCGGATACCAACCGGCTACAATGGCGCGTCCGCGGCGCAGCGGCCCGACGCCGGACAGGGCCCGCGTTCGCAGGCGGCCGCATGCCGGCCGCGCACGCGTTTCATTCGCTTTCAATCATTCCGCCATGACCCACAACCTCGTCATCCAGAGTCTCGCGCCGCTGTCGGACGCGCATCACAAACCGCTGCTCGCGCTGTCGCGCGGCGCCCGCATCGTGCAGACCCACGATCACGCGCTGCGCATCGAAAACGCGAACCCTGCGCAGCGTCTCGACATCGACGCGTACTGCGGCACGCATGCGCTCGACTTCGGCTTCGTCGAAGCCGGCCGCACGCTCGGCGACTTCGGGCTCGCCGTGATGGACATGGATTCGACGCTGATCACGATCGAATGCATCGACGAGATCGCCGATTTCTGCGGGCTGAAGACGCAGGTCGCGGAGATCACCGAAGCGGCGATGCGCGGCGAGATCCGCGACTTCAACGAAAGCCTCACACGCCGCGTCGCGCTGCTCGCGGGGCTCGACGCGCAGGCGCTCGAGCGCGTGTACGAGGAACGGCTGCAGCTGTCGCCGGGCGCGGAGACAATGCTCGCCGGCGTGAAGGCCGCGGGCCTGAAGACGCTGCTCGTGTCGGGCGGCTTCACGTTCTTCACCGAGCGCCTGAAGGCACGTCTCGGCCTCGACTACGCGTATGCGAACACGCTCGAGATCGTCGACGGCAAGCTGACCGGCAAGGTGCTCGGCGAGATCGTCAACGCGGACGTGAAGGCGCGCCTGCTGAGCGAGACCTGTGCATCGCTCGGCATCGAGCCGAGCCGCGCGATTGCAATGGGCGACGGGTCGAACGACATGAAGATGATGGCCGAAGCCGGGCTGTCGATCGCGTTCCACGCGAAGCCCGTCGTGCGCGGTGCGGCCACCGTCGCATTCGACCATGTCGGTCTCGACGGGCTGCTGCGGCTGTTCTGATCGCGCAAGCCGCCAATGAAAAACGCCGGCGCGATGTTGCATCGCGCCGGCGTTGTGTTTTTTTCGCTGCGGTTTCGTTATCAGCCGAGCGTAGCCTGCATCGCGCGCTCGATGTCCGCGCGCAGGTCGGCTTCGTCCTCGAGACCGACGTAGAAGCGCACCAGCGTGCCGCGATGCGGCCAGTCCGCACGCATCGACGCCACGTCGTAAGGCATCGCGAGGCTGCACGCGCCGCCCCAGCTCCAGCCGATCGCGAACAGTTCGAGCGCCTCGACGAAACGATCGATCTGCTCGCTGCTGTAGCGTTCGTCGAATATCACCGAGAACAGCCCGCCCGCGCCGGTGAAGTCGCGCACGAACGACGCGTGTCCCGGACAATCGGCCAACTGCGGATGCAGCACGGCCGCGATCTCCGGCCGCGCCTTCAGCCACTGCGCGAGCGCGAGCGCGCTCTTGCTGTGTGCATCGAAGCGCACCTGCATGCTCGGCAGGCTGCGCAGCACGAGCGAGCAATCGTCGACCGAAACGCCGATCCCGCAGCGCATCCGCGCGAGCTTCAGTTGCGCGTGCAGTTCGGCGTTCGCGGTGATCGTCGCGCCCATCAGCACGTCGCTGCCGCCCGATTGATACTTGGTCAGCGCCTGCACCGAGATGTCGACGCCCTGCTCGAACGGCTTGAACGCGAGCCCGGCCGAATACGTGTTGTCGATCGCGGTGACGATGCCGCGCGCCTGCGCGACCGTCGTAATCGCGCGCACGTCGGGCACTTCCATCGTCACCGAGCCCGGCGCCTCGATCCAGATCAACCGCGTGTTCGGCTGGATCAGGTCGGCAATCCCGGCGCCGACGAGCGGATCGTAGAAGCGTGCGGTGATGCCGAAATCCTTCGCGAGCCAGTTGCCGAAATCGGCGTTCGGCCCGTAGACGTTGTGCGGGATCAGCACGTCGTCACCCGCCTTCACGATCCCGAAATAGACGTTCATGATCGCCGCGAGGCCCGACGGCTGCAGCAGCGCATGCGTGCCGCCCTCGATGTCGGCAAGCCGCTGCGCGAGCGCCAGCGACGTCGGGGTCGCGTGCAGGCCGTAGCGCCATTGGTTGTCGTTGTGCCAGACCAGCGCGCGCATCGTCGCGAGATCGGGGAACACGACCGTCGACGCACGCGCAACCGGCGGCACGAACGAACGGAAGCCTTCCGGAATGACGTCGTCGGGTTGAACGATGCGGGTCTGGAGTGCGCGCTTCGGAGTGGATGCAGTCATGGCAGGAGGCCGGGGGAAAGGCCGTTCGGTTGCGGAATGTGTCGCTAGATTAGCCAAATTCGGCGCGGTTGGCCCGGTACAATGCGCGCCGCACGCACCGAGCCAGCGCGCTCAGTCGTCGGTGCGCAGGTTGACGATGCCGCCGACCGTCTCGATTTCGTGCACGCGGCCGTCGCGTACCTGCAGCGCCGCGCGCTTGCCCGGCGCCGCGCGCAGCACGACCGGTTGCGGATCCGATTCATCCGAGTTCATCCGGTCGGCCTTCAGCTCGCCCGTCGAATCGAAGCGCCCGATCCACACGCCCGTGATGTTCGTGCCGTCGTTCGATTCCTCGATTTCGAGCGTGTCGCCGTCGCGATCGCCGGCGAGCAGGATCACCTCGCCCGTGTCCGTGAACTGGTATTCGCCGTGCACGCCTTCCTCGTCCGTCTTCGGGCCGAGATGCGCGACGATCGGCCGGTCGCCAAGCGTGCCCTCATAGCGCGGCAAGCGGGCGAATTCCGGGTTCGGCCGCAACGGCCGTACGGGCGCCGCTTCATCCTGCTGCGCGCCCGGCGCGGCGGCCTGGGCCGCGACCATGCCAGGCATCGCGAGGCCCGCCGCCAGCGCGCCGGCAATCACCAGCGCCCGTTGCCATTCCAGATATCGACCCACCTTGTGTTGCTCCCTTGCTTCAGATTCGCTCGACAAACGCGGCGATGAGTTGCTGATCACCGATGCACATCGTCACGAGCGTTTAGCAGCCGCCGATGCGGCATGCACGCCGCCCGCCCCGTTCAGGTCGCCCGTCATCCGGGGTTCGAATGAGTGCGTCGCGTGGCCGGCGTGCGGGATCCGCGTCAGCCCTGCACCAGGCGTTCCACCGCATCGCGGTGCGGAATCGGCGCGACCGCGCCGTAGCCCGTCGTCGACAGCGCCGCCGCCGCGTTCGCATAACGCGCGGCCGCGAACGGATCGTCGCCCGCGACGATCCGCGCGACGAACGCGCCGCCGAAGCAGTCGCCCGCGCCCGTCGCGTCGACGGCCTCGACCGCGAAGCCCGGCACCACGCGCCGTTCGTTCGGGGTCGCGACATACGCGCCTTCCTTGCCGAGCTTCAGCGCGACGACCCGCGGCCCGTGTTCGAGCATCGCATCGACGATCGCATCGCGATCGTTCGCGCCCGTGAGCGCCGTGACGTCGTCCCAGCTCGGCAGGCAGATGTCCGTCTGGCGCAGCGCCTCGCGCATCACCGCACGGGCGCGCGGCAGCGGCCACAGCTTCAGGCGCAGGTTCGTGTCGAAGCTGACCTGCGCGCCGTTGCTGCGCGCATGGTCGATCGCCGCGAACGCGGCATCGCACGCGGCCGCGCTGATCGCGAGGCTGATGCCCGACAGGTGCACGGCCTTCGCCGCGGCCAGCGCGTCGAGCGGCAGGTCGGCCACCGTGTAGCGGCTCGCCGCGGAGCCCGCGCGCAGATAGTCGAACTGGTGGCCGTCGGCGCCGTGCGTGACGAAATACACGCCGGTCGGCGCCGTGCGGTCGATCCGCACGTAGGTCGTGTCGACCTGCTCCGCCGCCCACATCCCGGTCAGCAAGCGGCCGAACGGATCGTCACCGATCGCCGACACGAAGCCCGTCGACGCGCCCTGGCGCGCCGCGGCGATGCAGAAGTTCGACGTGTCGCCGCCGAAGCCCTGCAGGAACTCAGGACGACCCGGCTGCGACTGGTTGAATTCGATCATCGCCTCGCCGAGCGCGAGGATCTCCGGAAATGCGGCGGTCATCGCTTAAACCTCGCCCCACAGGTCGTGGCCGTCCGCGCCCGTGATCTTCACCGACACGAAATCGCCGACCTTGTAGCGCTTCGACGCCTTCGTCGCCGGCTCGACATAGACGACGCCGTCGATCTCCGGCGCATCCGCCGCCGTGCGGCCGATGCCGCCTTCTGCGCTGACTTCGTCGATCAGCACCTTGAGGGTCTTGCCGACCTTGCGCTGGATGCGCTGCGCCGACACTTCCTCGGCGACTTCCATGAAGCGCGCGCGGCGCGCTTCGCGAACGTCGTCCGGCAGCGCGCCGTCCAGTTCGTTCGCGGTCGCGCCTTCGACCGGCGAATACGCAAAGCAGCCGACGCGATCGAGTTCCGCCTCGCGGATGAAGTCGAGCAGCGTTTCGAACTGCTCTTCCGTCTCGCCGGGGAAACCGGCGATGAACGTGCTGCGGATCGTCAGGTCCGGGCAGATCTCGCGCCACTTCTGCACGCGCTCGAGCACCTTCTCCGCGTTGGCCGGGCGCTTCATGCGCTTCAGCACTTCCGGATGCGCGTGCTGGAACGGCACGTCGAGATACGGCAGCACGTGGCCCTTGAACGGGCCTTCGGCCATCAGCGGAATGACTTCGTCGACGCTCGGATACGGATACACGTAGTGCAGGCGCACCCATGCGCCGTACTGCGCGGCGAGTTCGCCGAGCGCGGCGACGAGGTCGGTCATGCGCGTCTTGATCGGCTTGCCGTTCCAGAAGCCCGTGCGGTATTTCACGTCGACGCCGTACGCGCTCGTGTCCTGCGAGATCACGAGCAGTTCCTTCACGCCCGACTTGAACAGGTTCTCCGCCTCGAGCATCACTTCGGCGACCGGACGCGACACGAGATCGCCGCGCATCGACGGGATGATGCAGAACGTGCAGCGATGGTTGCAGCCTTCGGAGATCTTCAGGTATGCGTAGTGGCGCGGCGTGAGCTTGATGCCGGCGGCCGGCACGAGATCGACGAACGGGTCGTGCGGCTTCGGCAGGTGCGAATGCACGGCCTGCATCACTTCGCCCACCGCGTGCGGGCCGGTGACGGCGAGCACCTTCGGGTGGACTTCCTCGATGAGGTTCGAGCCGCTGGCGCTCGACTTCGCGCCGAGGCAGCCGGTGACGATCACCTTGCCGTTCTCGGTCAGCGCTTCGCCGATCGCATCGAGGCTTTCCTGCACGGCTTCGTCGATGAAACCGCAGGTATTGACGACGACGAGGTCGGCGCCGTCGTACGTGCCGGAGATTTCATAACCTTCGGCGCGCAGCTGCGTGATGATTTGTTCGGAGTCGACGAGGGCTTTCGGGCACCCGAGCGATACGAAACCTACTTTGGGGGACTGGGACATCTGGAATGTGGGGGCGTGGCGGCAAAAGCGTGAGTTTACAGCTATTTATGGGTCAGCGAGGCAAAACCGGCGGTCGCGACGCCGCGGATGGCGCCCCCAATATGCGGCGCACGCGATTGCATCGGGCCACTGCGGACTGTTGATCGTGCCCTTTCACGCCGGCGGCGATGAAGCGACCGATACGATCATCGCTGGCCACCGCGCGACAATCGCTCCGAAACCACCCCTCCGCCATGCGAAAATCCCGACATCCGCTCTCTTCACTTACCCAACGGGGTTCGCATGACCACGCACATCACGATCGAATTCACCGAGCACGCCACCGAAGCCATCGATGAGCAGACCAGCACCAGCTTTTCCTATGACCAGGGTGCCCATGTGCCGCAACCCGGCGACTTCGTCGAACTCGAGAATTCGCGGCAGACGTTTCTCGTGATCGGTCGCGTGTTTTCGCTCAAGGCCAACTACAGCGCCGTCAAGCTCGTGCTCGACCTGCCTCCGCACGACGACGAGCCGGGATTCCCGGCACTCTGACCCCATCCGGTCCGGTAACGTCGGCGTTGCCGCGGGCAATCGCAGACGTGCGGACCGCCTTGCGCGAAAATGCCCCCGCAACGGGAGCGTAAGCAAGCCCGCCGAATCGGGCTTCCGCGAATCCCGTCCGGCGCTCACGGGAACCGGGACGCTTGTTACGCGCTGATCCAGCGGCGCTAACTACGCACCAGCATGTCGCGGATGGCGACGCCCCGCCGAGGCCTTCAGCGCGCCGCCATAGCTCAAGCGCGTGCCGTCAGGCACGACATGTCCCGGTTGTGTTCGCTGCTGGTTGGAATTCGATCGACCGGACGACGGTCATGCCCGCCGCACGCGAGGGCACGGGCATTCGGTGCCGACGATCAAGAACGACCGTCGGCGACATCTTGCGGCAGTGAGCCACCAATCATCGTCGTGCCTGAGCACACGATCGGCCGCATCGCACCGCCGCACGCCGCGGCACCGGCCGTCCGGCGGCTTGCGCCGCGGCGGCCGGCTTGCCGCGCAAGCGTTACTTCTTCTCCGGCTCCGGCGCGCCCGGTTGCTTGAACGGGAACGTGCTGAACATCGACTTCGCCTGGTTCTGCATCTGCTCCTGCATCTGCACGAACATGTTCTTCGACTGCTCGATGTAGCTCGTCATCATCCCTTGCATCATCGGCGCCTGCATGTTCATGAACTGCGACCAGACTTCCGGATTCATCGCGTTGCCTTCGTACAGGTTCTTCGACTGATCGGTAAGCTTGTTCTGGATGTCGATGAACGCCTGGATGTTCTTTTCCAGGTACGTGCCCATCATGCCCTGCATCGCATGACCGTAGAAACGGATGATCTGCGACAGCATCGACGACGAGAACATCGGCACGCCGCCACTCTCCTCCTCGAGGATGATCTGCAGCAGGATGCTGCGCGTCAGGTCCTCGTTGGATTTCGCATCGACGACCTTGAAGTCCTCTTGTTCCAGCACGAGTTGCTTGACGTCGGTCAGCGTGATGTACGTGCTCGTCTCGGTATCGTAGAGCCGGCGGTTCGGGTACTTCTTGATGAGCCGCTCGGCCGTTTTCTTTGTAGTAGTCATGTAACGCCTTTGAGTGCAGCGTAGCGCAAGTGACAAATCCCCGCCTCCCGAATCCGGGAGGCGGGGGCTTTCGGAAACGCCAGGCCGCGCGGCCGAACCGGCCCGCGCAGCCGGACGTTCAGCCCATGTGCAGGCCGCCGTTCAGCGAGAAGTCGGCGCCCGTCGCGAAACCCGAGTCGTTCGACGCGAGCCACGCGACGATCGAACCGATTTCCTCCGGCCCGCCAAGACGACGCACCGGGATCGTCGCGACGATCTTCTCGAGCACGTCCGGACGGATCGCCTTCACCATGTCGGTGCCGATGTAGCCGGGCGAAACGGTGTTGACCGTCACGCCCTTCGTTGCGACTTCCTGCGCGAGCGACATCGTGAAACCGTGGATGCCGGCCTTCGCGGTCGAGTAGTTCGTCTGGCCGAATTGCCCCTTCTGGCCGTTCACCGACGAAATGTTGATGATCCGGCCCCAGCCGCGCTCGACCATGCCATCGATCACCTGCTTCGTCACGTTGAACAGGCTCGTCAGGTTGGTGTCGATCACGGCCGTCCAGTCTTCGTGCGTCATCTTGCGGAACACGACGTCGCGCGTGATGCCCGCGTTGTTGACCAGCACGTCGATCTCGCCGACTTCAGCCTTGACCTTGTCGAACGCTGCCTTGGTCGAGTCCCAGTCGCCGACGTTGCCTTCCGACGCGATGAAATCGTAGCCGAGCGCCTTCTGGTCCTCGATCCATTTCACACGGCGCGGCGAGTTCGGGCCGCAACCCGCGACCACCTTGAAGCCGTCTTTCAACAGACGCTGGCAGATGCTGGTGCCGATGCCGCCCATCCCGCCCGTTACGTACGCAATTCGCTGTGACATGAATCTCACTCCATTTTTTGGTTTCGAGAGCCGCCGGAGGCCCCTCTGACTTCACGTGGCGCCGGCCGAAGCCGCAATCGACCGGCGCACGGATTGGTTTGGCGTTGACGGACGGCCGGTTACGGACGTTCGACCGCGAGTGCAACACCCATCCCGCCGCCGATGCACAGCGACGCCAGCCCGCGCTTCGCATCGCGCTTGACCATCTCGTGCAGCAGCGTCACCAGGATCCGGCAGCCCGACGCGCCGATCGGGTGACCGATCGCGATCGCCCCGCCGTTCACGTTCACCTTCGACGTGTCCCAGCCCATCTGCTTGTGCACCGCCAGCGCCTGCGCCGCGAATGCCTCGTTGATTTCCATCAGGTCCAGGTCGCCCGGCGTCCAGCCCGCACGCTCCAGGCAACGGCGCGATGCCGGCACCGGCCCCATGCCCATCACGCTCGGATCCACGCCCGCATTCGCGTACGCCTTGATCCGCGCCAGCGGCGTCAGCCCCAGCGCCGCCGCCTTCTGCGCCGACATCACCAGCACCGCCGCCGCGCCGTCGTTCAGCCCCGACGCGTTCGCCGCCGTCACCGTGCCTTCCTTCGCGAACGCCGGCTTCAGACCCGCCAGCGATTCCGCCGTCACGCCGTGACGCACGAACTCGTCGGTCGCGAACTGCAGCGGCTCGCCCTTGCGCTGCGGAATCGACACCGGCACGATCTCGTCGTTGAAGCGGCCGGCCTTCTGCGCGGCTTCCGCCTTGTTCTGCGACAGGGCCGCGAACGCATCCTGCTCGTCGCGCGTGATCCCGTATTCCTTCGCGACGTTCTCCGCCGTGATGCCCATGTGGTACTGGTTGTACACGTCCCACAGGCCGTCGACGATCATCGTGTCGACCAGCTTCGCGTCACCCATCCGGAACCCGTCGCGCGAGCCCGGCAGCACGTGCGGCGCCGCGCTCATGTTTTCCTGGCCGCCCGCGATCACGATCTCCGCGTCGCCCGCCGCGATCGCGTTCGCCGCCAGCATCACGGCCTTCAGGCCCGAGCCGCACACCTTGTTGATCGTCATGCCCGGCACCGCACTCGGCAGGCCGGCCTTGATCAGCGACTGACGCGCCGGGTTCTGTCCCGAGCCTGCCGCCAGCACCTGACCCATGATCACTTCGCTCACCTGCTCGGGCTTCACGCCCGAGCGCTCCAGCACCGCGCGAATCACCGTCGCGCCCAGTTCCGGTGCCGCGATCTTCGCAAGCGAGCCGCCGAATTTGCCAACCGCGGTCCGCGCGGCCGATACGATCACTACGTCCGTCATTTCCCTTTCCTCCAGGCCCGCACGACACGGCGCATCGCTGCCGGCCCTGTTAAAAAAACTGCGGTGCACCGGACAGCGTGCGCTGCTGTCCGGCTTTCGTCAATCGCGCTGCAACACGTAACGGCCCGGCGCCGGCTCGATCACCGGGAACTGCGCGGAACCGGGTTTGGCGGGCGGCGCCACCTTGCGGCCGCCGTACTGGTCGAGCCACTCGACCCAGGTCGCCCACCAGCTGCCCGGCTGCTCGGTCGCCCCGGCAAGCCAGTCGTCCGCGGATTCGGGCAGGTCGCCGTCGTTGACCCAGAAGCTGCGCTTCTTCTTCGCCGGCGGATTGATCACGCCCGCGATGTGACCCGACGCACCCAGCACGAACTTCAGCGGCCCCGTCAGGATCGACGTCGACGCGTAGGCCGTCTGCCACGGCACGATGTGATCCTCGCGCGACCCGTAGATGAAGGTCGGCACGTCGATGCGCGACAGGTCGACGGATTCGCCGCACACGGTCAGCGCGCCCGGCACGCGGAGCTTGTTCTCGAGATAGGTATTGCGCAGGTACCACGCGTACATCGGACCGGGCAGGCTCGTCGAGTCGCTGTTCCAGTACAGCAGGTCGAACGCCGCGGGCGTGCGGCCCTTCAGGTAGTTGTCGACGACGTAGTTCCACACGAGGTCGTTCGGCCGCAGGAACGAGAACGTGTTCGCGAACTCGACGCCGCGCATCAGCCCCGGCGCCGTGCCGTTCTTGCCGCCGATGGTCTGCTCGCGCATCTGCACGTGCGCCTCGTCGACGAACACGTCGAGGATGCCGGTGTCGGTGAAGTCGAGCATCGCGGTCAGCAGCGTCATCGACGCGGCCGGATGTTCGCCGCGCGCGGCGAGCACCGCCAGCGCGGTCGCGAGCATCGTGCCGCCGACGCAGAAGCCGAGCGTGTTGATCTGCTCGCGGCCGCTGACCTGCTGCACCGCGTCGATCGCGGCGAGCAGCCCTTCGTTCATGTAGTCGTCCCACGTCTTGTGCGCGACCGACGCATCGGCGTTGCGCCACGACACGAGGAACACCTGATGGCCGCTCGACAGCGCATGCGCGACGAGCGAATTCTCGGGCTGCAGGTCGAGGATGTAGAACTTGTTGATGCACGGTGGCACGATCAGCAGCGGCCGCTCGAACACCTTGTCCGTCTTCGGCGAGTACTGGATCAGCTGGATCAGGTCGTTCTCGTAGACGACCGCGCCTTCGGTACACCCGAGGTTCTTGCCGACCACGAATTGCGATTCGTCGGTCTGCGAAATCTTGCCGCGCTGCATGTCGCCGAGCAGGTTCATCATCCCCTGCCGCAGGCTTTCGCCCTGCGTCTCGAGGATCGACTTCTGTGCATCGGGATTGAGCGCGAGGAAGTTGCTCGGCGCGGCGGCAGCCGTCCATTGCTGGACGGAGAAACGAATGCGTTCGCGCGTCTTCGGATCGGTCTCGAGCGCCTCGGCCAGTTCCTGCAGGTAGCGCGCGTTGAGCAGATACCACGCCGCCGCGAACGCATGCGCGGGCGAGGCCTTCCACGCATCCGAGCTGAAGCGGCGGTCCTTCAGTTCGGGCGACTCGAGCGTCGCGGCGGCCGCCTGCTGCATCAGCGTCACGCAGTCGCGCGCATAGTCGGCCTGCAACTTCTGGAGCCGTTCGGGCGAGATCGCGGCCGCCGGCAGCTTCAGCCCCGCGAACGGCGACGCCAGACCGCCGAAGCTGCTCAGATCGGGCATCGACGGCATCTGGAACGGAACCGAGGTCGGGAACTGGAATGCGGCGAACGGGTTCGCGGTGGTCGCCGCCGTTGCGGCGCGTGCCGGATCGGCGAAACCACGCCAGGCGTTCAGCCATGCTTCGAACATCTGCTGCATCGGCTGGACCGCCTGGCCGAATCCGGCGCTGCTTGCGGAAGTGCCCGCCTGAGCGGACGTCGACGAATTTTTCGATGCTGTCATTACCTGCCTTACCGGTGATTCGTGAGCGTCAATCGTGAAATCCTGCTCGCGCGCGGCGTGCCGGTGCGAGCCGGGCCGTCATGCTCTGGAGAGGCGTCTCCAGATTCTGCCGCAGTGCGGTACTTTTATCATTATCGTTTTCCCCATGTGAAGCCCTGCGTCAAACCACTGAACATTTCTGCTCGGAGATAATCCGCGCGCAACAGGCGGGACAAGGCTTCCGGCGAACCATAAAATATTTTGGTTGACTTGACTTCGGGATTATTCATTCGATTGTCCATGCAACGCCGCATTGCCGCGTCAATATCGAGATAACCCGATTTTGCAGCGCAACAAACCACGCGCGCAAGCGCGCGGTCAGTCGTCAATCGGCCAGCCAGATCGCCGCCGCCATGCGGCCGGTCACGCGGTCGCGCCGATATGAATAGAAGCGCGCTTGTTCGGTGACCGTGCAGGCGGACCCGCCGCTCACGTGCGCAACACCTGCACGCGCGAGGCGCAGGCGCGCGAGCGCATGGAGGTCGGCGAGGAACTTGCCGGGCGCGCCGTCGATCGCGACGAACGCTTGCCGCGTTTCATCATGCTCCGACTGCGCAGCCGTGTCGAGAAACGCGTCGCGCACGTCGGCGCCGACTTCGAACGCCTGCGGGCCGATTGCGGGCCCGAGGTACGCATGGACTTCATCCGCCCCGCCGCCGGCGAGCGCCGCGACGCGGGCCGCGGTCTGTTCAATGATGCCGGCCGCGAGCCCGCGCCAGCCTGCGTGCGCGGCGCCGACCGCCCGGCCGTGCGCGTCGCACAGCAGCACCGGCAGGCAATCCGCGATCATCACGACACAGACCGCGCCCGCACGGTCCGTCACGCTCGCGTCGGCCTGCACGGGCGCCGCGGCAGCCGACGCGGCCTCGATCACTTCGTCCGCGCGCACGATCCGCGCGCCGTGAACCTGCTCGAGCCAGGCCGCGCGCGACTGGCCGGCCAGCGCGAGCAAGCGCGCGCGATTCGCGGCGACATGGGTCGGATCGTCACCGGTATGCAAGCCGAGATTCATCCCGCCCGGCAACTCGGCGCCGTCCTGCCAGCGCCCGTAAGGACCGTCGCTCACACCGCCGTCGCGGGTCGTGATCAGCGCGCGAACGCGCGGTGACACCTGCCAGTCGGGCTGTACGCAGTCCTGCCACGTCAACGGCGCCAGGTTCGTCATCGGCACTCACTCCTCCTCGTCGTCCGGATCCGACTCGTCATCGTAATCCTCGTCGTGATCCTGATATTCGCCGGCGAAATCGTCATCGTCGTAGACGCCGTCGTCATCGTCGAATTCCTCGTCAGCCTGCCCGAAACCGAGGGCCGCGATCAGCGCGTTCATGTCGTCCGGCAACGGGCAGCGCCACTGCATCGTCTTGCCCGTGAGCGGATGCACGAGGCCGAGCCGCCATGCGTGCAGCGCCTGCCGCGCGAACCCGTCCGGCAGCGGCGCGACCGAGCGCTTGCCGCGCGCGCGCCCGTACACCGGATCGCCGAGCAGCGGATGCCCGATATGCGCGCAGTGCACGCGGATCTGGTGCGTGCGGCCGGTTTCGAGGTCGCACTGGATCGCGGACACCGGCTGACGTTGCCACAGGCATGTGTCAACCGTGCGGAAATGGGTGCGCGCGGGCTTGCCCGACGCACCGGTGACGACGGCCATGCGCGTGCGCTCGCGCGGGTCGCGGCCGATCGGCGCGTCGATCGTGCCGTCTTCGGGCATCGTGCCCCAGACGAGCGCGAAATAGCGGCGCTTCACCGTGCGCGCCTGCAACTGGCGCACGAGGTCGGTCTGCGCGGCAAGCGTGCGTGCGACCACCATCAGGCCGGACGTTTCCTTGTCGAGCCGGTGCACGATCCCGGCACGCGGCAGGCCGGCCGCGGCGTCGCCGTAGCGATGCAGCAGCCCGTTGAGAATCGTGCCGCTCCAGTTGCCGGCGGCGGGATGGACGACGACGCCGGCCGGTTTGTTGATGACGAGGAGCGCGTCGTCCTCGTAGATCACGTCGAGCGGCACCGGCTCCGGCGTGAACGCCAGTTGCTCCGGCAGCAGGTCGGGCACGAGCTCGATCCTGGCGCCGAGCGGCACCGGCTGGCGGATCTTCGCCGGCGCGCCGTCGATCAGCACGCGCTGCGCCTCGATCCAGCTCTGCAGGCGGCTGCGGGAGAATTCGGGGAATAGCTGGGCAAGCGCCTTGTCGAGGCGTTCGCCCGCGAGCGACAACGGCACTTCGACGACGCGCGGCGTCTCATCGGCCGCCGCGGACGGCACGACAGGCGGTTGCATCGCGCCTGCAGCCGGGCCGTCATCGGGAGAATCCCCCGATGCAGCGTCGGCGGGCCGATCGCTTGGGCTATAATCTTCGCGATTTGACTTGCCCCGCGGGGCATTCTGCGAACTTGAACGGGTCATTTAGACTGGGTCACCGAGACTTGAAGCTAGGACATGCGAGCATGATGAATTCGACCAAACGTACGGCCAAAACCGTCGCCGCCCGAGCTGCGGCGGTAGCGGCCGCGGCCCTCATCGCCGGCTGCCACGGCTTACCGCAGAAGCAGGACGAGACGGCTACCTGGTCGAACAACAAATTATACTCAGAGGCCCAGGACGCGCTGTCCGGCGGCGACTGGGGCAAGTGCGCGAAATATTTCGAATCGCTGCAAGGCCGCGATCCGTTCGGTCATTTCGCGCAACAGGCGCAGATCAACGTCGCGTACTGCAACTGGAAGGACAACGAAGCGGCAGCCGCCGACCAGGCCGTCGACCGCTTCATCCAGCTGCACCCGGATCACCCGGATATCCCGTACGCGTACTACCTGAAGGGGATGATCCACTTCAACGACGATCTTGGCCTGTTCGGCCGCTTCTCCGGCCAGGACATGAGCGAGCGCGATCCGCAGGCACTGCGCGAATCGTACGACGCGTTCAAGGTCGTCGTCGACCGCTACCCGAAGAGCAAGTATGCGCCCGACGCCGCGGCGCGGATGCGCTACATCGTCAACGCGCTCGCCTCGCACGAAGTACACGCGGCCGACTACTACTATCGGCGCGGCGCCTACGTCGCGGCAATCAACCGCGCACAGCTCGCGATCAAGGACTACAAGGGCGCGCCGGCGATCGAGGACGCGCTGCACATCATGATCCTGTCGTACGGCAAGCTGAACCAGCCGCAACTCGCGGAAGACACGAAGCGCGTGCTCGCGGGGACCTTCCCGGACAGCCCGTACATCACCGGCCACTCGCGCCCCGGCACGAAGAAGTCGTGGTGGCAGTTCTGAGCGACGCCCGCTGCACAAAAAAACCCGGCCATCGAGCCGGGTTTTCTATTGGCGCCGCCCGTAGCAGGCGGCGGTGCGTCACGCGCGCTTTTTCGCGCGATGTTCGTCGAAAAAGTCCTGCACGACCGCGATCTCGCGCGTGCGCTTGAACGGCGGCAGGCTCTGCCAGATCCGACGACCGTACGGCTTGTCGACAAGCCGCGTGTCGCAGATCATCAGCACGCCGCGATCCGTCTCCGCGCGAATCAGGCGGCCCGCGCCCTGCTTCAGCGTGATCACGGCCTGCGGCAGCTGGTGAACCGCGAACGGGCTCAAGCCCTTCTTGGTCAGCGCATCGAGTCGCGCGGCCAGCACCGGATCGTCGGGCGGCGCGAACGGCAGCTTGTCGATCACGACGAGCGACAGCGCATCGCCGCGCACGTCGACGCCTTCCCAGAAGCTCTGGCTGCCCACGAGGATCGCATTGCCGTACGAACGGAAGCGGTCGAGCAGCTCGGTTCGGCTGGCGTCGCCCTGCACCAGCAGCGGCGTGTTCCAGCCGCGCGACTCGATCACGTCGCGCAGCTTCGACGCGATCCGGTCAACCGCGCGCAGCGTCGTGCACAGCATGAAGACGCCGCCACCCGACGCCTCGATCGCCGGTAGCGCGGCATCGAATACGGCGTCGGTAAACGTCGGCGACGACGGCTGCGGCAGGTTGCGGGGCACGTACAGCAGGCCCTGCGTCTGATAGTCGAACGGGCTTGCGAGCGTCATCGAGCGCCGCGAGCTGAGGCCCATCTGGGCCGCGTAGTGCGTGAAGTCGCCGCGCACCGACAGCGTCGCCGACGTGAAGACCCACGCGCGCGGCACGCCGGCGCGCTGCTTCGCGAAGATCGGCGCGACCGACAACGGCGTCTCGTGCAGCTGGACGGTATGCGCGAACACTTCGACCCAGCGCACCTTCTCGTTCGGGTCGTCGGCAGCCGCCTTGTCGCCGGCCGCCGCGGCGTCGGCCTGCGCGGCCGCTTGCGCGGCACCGGGCGCGACCCAGCCCGCGAGCAGGTCCTGCAGCTCGCGCGCGCGCCGCAGGCACGCACCGAGCGATTCCGCCCGCTCGGCCTGGCTCGCGAGCGCCGATGCGAGCGCATCGAGCGCCGCTTCGAGCGCGTCGAGCGCGCCGAACATCGGGTGATCGTCGCCCAGTTGCGCGAGCGACATGCGCACGATCTGGTCATTCGCGAATGCGAGGCGCAGGTCGCGCGCCGCGCGTTCGAGATCGCCGCCGAGCTTCACCCACTCGACCGCATCACGCGCATGACTCAGGCCTTCGGCGACCGTGTCGCGTGCGAGTTCGAGGATCTGTGTGGTCGACAGCGTCTCGCCGAAGAACAGCGTCGCCGTCTCCGGCAGCTGGTGCGCCTCGTCGAAGATCACCGTGTTCGCGTTCGGCAGCAGCTCGGCCATCCCGGTGTCGCGCAGCATGATGTCCGCGAAGAACAGGTGATGGTTGACGACGACGACGTCGGCCTGCTGCGCCTCGCGCCGCGCCTGCATCACGAAGCACTCCTTGTAATGCGGGCACTCCTGGCCGAGGCAGTTGTCGCGCGTCGACGTGACCATCGACCACACCGGCGCCGTCTCCGGCACGCTCGCGAGCTCGGCCTTGTCGCCGCTTTTCGTGAGCTTCGCGAACCGGACGATTTCCTGCAGGTATGCGGTGTCCTGTCGCGACGGCAGGCGGCCGTTGTCGGCCGTGCGCTGCAGATAGTAATGGCACAGGTAGTTCGAGCGGCCCTTGAGCATCGCGACCGTCACCGGCACCGCGAGCGCGTTGCGCACGGTCGGGATGTCGCGCTGGAACAGCTGATCCTGCAGGTGCTTCGTGCCGGTCGACACGATCACCTTGCCGCCCCACAGCATCGCGGGCACCAGGTACGCATAGGTCTTGCCGGTACCGGTGCCGGCCTCGACGATCAGCGTGTTGTCGCCGGCGTCGCTGTCGGTGTCGGCCGCCGCACCGTCCGCGGCGGATTCGGCCGCCTTGTCGCCTTCGCCGAGACGGCGCGCCGGCCGCTTGCGGGTTTCGAAGATTTCCGGTTCGGGCAGACGGCGCGCGGACGCCTCCATCGCGGACGCGACCGCACGCGCCATCTCGATCTGCGACAGACGCGGATGATAGCCGTCGAGCGCGCGCGCAAGCAGTCCGCCTTCACCGAAGATCGTGTCGAGTTCGTCGACGCGCTTGCGGCTCAGCTCGAAGGTGCCTTCGGGCGCACGAACGCGCCCGGCAGACGACGCGTCACGCCGGGCATCGGGGTTGGCTTCAAGCGGTGAATTCAAGGCAAGCGTTCCTGTGTCCAGCGCCCAGGCGGCGCCGGCGCTTGCCAGGCCGCGCTCAGGCGCGCTTATCCGGTTCCAGCTGCGATTGCAGCAAAATGATTTTGTCCTTGGCCGCCAGCTTTTCCTTCTTCAGCCGGTGCAGCGTAATGTCGTCGATGTCGGAGTGTCCTTCCTTCAGCTCGATCTCTCGAGCGAGCTGCTGGTGCTGCTCCTGCAATGCTGCCAAACGGTTGTGCAATTCCTGCTGCTGTTCCGTGGGACGGTTTTGCATATGCGCCTCCTCATCGAAAGCAGCGCGCCGACTGGCGTGCCGGCACGCACGAGACTGGTCCGGATCAATCCAATACGTTACTGCCCCTGCTGCTGTTGCTGCTGCTTGGCCTTTTGGGCCGCTTCCTGCTGACGCCGCTCGACATCGGCCTTGTGCTGCGCGGCTTCCTTCTGCTTCTGCTCGTAGCGCGTGGCGTTGTCCGCCCGCTCCTGCGCCTTCTGCGCAGCCTGCTGGTGCGCCTGGTCGAGCTTGCGCTGGAAGTCGGCCTGCTTCTGGTCGTATGCCTGCTTGCTCGCGGCGTGCTGCGGCCCTTCCGCGCCGCGCTGCGCCTGCTTCACTGCATTCTGCTCCTGCTTGTCGCGGAATGCAGCCGCGTTCGCCGCATCGTTCGCCGCGCGCTGCGGCGCTTCCGCCGCATTCTGCGCCTGCTTCAGCGCCTGCTGCTGGTCGCGCTGCTGCGCCCGCACCGCACGCTGTTCGTCGTCGAGCGCGAGCTGCTCCTGGCGGATGCTCGCCCGCTCCTCGCGCATCCGGTCGCGCGCATTGCCGAGACAGTGATTGACGAAGAACTTGCTGTAGCAATCGTGCTCCGCCACGGCATAACGATAATCGTTTTCCGCGGAACGTTGATTGAGCACTTTTTGACGGGCGTCAAAATCCTGCGTGGCGGAGGCTGCGACGGGCACGGCGGCAGACGCGGTTGCGCCCGATGCCTGTGCGTACGCGACGGTGGACCCGGCGGACAAAGCCGCGGCAAGCGCTGCGCCGAGCGCGACGAGAGAAATGCGGGAAGTTGGCAACGTCGTAGGAAAGCTGCGGGACATGTGTCAAATTCTATCACCCCCGGCTGGACGCTCCGCCATTTATGGCAAAATGCCCCGCTTCACTCACCCGCGGCATCTGGTCCGGCGGGCCCGTCTCGCAGCCCGCCGCGCGCGGTCTGCCGGCCCGCGCCGCGATTTCAGCAGGCACATCATCCACGACATGACGGAAACCGTAGCACTCAAGATCGTACAGCGCATCGCCACCGAACTGTCCGTCCAGCCGCGCCAGGTCGCGGCGGCAGTGCAACTCCTCGACGAAGGCTCGACCGTTCCGTTCATTGCCCGATACCGCAAGGAAGTGACCGGCAACCTGGACGACACGCAACTGCGCCAGCTCGAGGAACGCCTCCTGTATCTGCGCGAACTCGAGGATCGCCGCGCGACGATCCTGTCGAGCATCGACGAACAGGGCAAGCTGACCGACGAACTGCGCGCCGCGATCGACGCGGCCGACAGCAAGCAGGTGCTCGAAGACCTTTATCTGCCGTACAAGCCGAAGCGCCGCACGCGCGCGCAGATCGCCCGCGAAGCCGGCCTCGAGCCGCTCGCGCAGGCGCTGCTCGCGAATCCGCTGCTCGACCCGCAGGCGGAAGCCGCCGCGTACGTCGATGCCGACAAGGGTGTCGCCGACGTGAAGGCCGCGCTCGACGGCGCGCGCGACATCCTGTCCGAACAGTTCGGCGAAACGGCCGAACTGCTCGGCAAGCTGCGCGACTACCTGCACAGCCAGGGCGTCGTGTCGTCGGCCGTGGTCGAAGGCAAGGAAAACGAGGAAGGCGAGAAGTTCCGCGACTACTACGACTACGCGGAGACGATCCGGACCGTGCCGTCGCACCGCGCGCTCGCGCTGTTCCGCGGCCGCAACGCCGGTGTGCTGACCGTCAAGCTGGGCCTCGGCGAGGAACTCGACGCGCAGGTACCGCATCCCGGCGAAGCGATGATCGCGCGCCATTTCGGGATCGCGAACCAGAGCCGTCCCGCCGACAAGTGGCTGTCCGACGTGTGCCGCTGGTGCTGGCGCGTGAAGGTGCAGCCGCACATCGAGAACGAACTGCTCACGCAACTGCGTGAAACGGCGGAAGCCGAGGCGATCCGAGTGTTCGCGCGCAACCTGAAGGATCTGCTGCTGGCCGCGCCGGCCGGCCCGAAGGCCGTGATCGGTCTCGACCCCGGCCTGCGCACGGGCGTGAAGGTCGCCGTGGTCGACCGTACCGGCAAGCTGCTCGCGACCGACACGATCTACCCGCACGAGCCGCGCCGCGACTGGGACGGCTCGCTCGCGAAGCTCGCGCGCATCGCCGCGCAGACGCAGGCGGAGCTGATCAGCATCGGTAACGGCACCGCGTCCCGCGAAACCGACAAGCTCGCGAGCGAGCTGATCTCGAAGCACCCCGAACTGCGGCTGCAGAAGATCGTCGTGTCGGAAGCCGGCGCGTCGGTCTACTCGGCGTCCGAGCTGGCCGCGAAGGAATTTCCGGAACTCGACGTGTCGCTGCGCGGCGCCGTGTCGATCGCGCGCCGCCTGCAGGATCCGCTCGCCGAGCTCGTGAAGATCGAGCCGAAGGCGATCGGCGTCGGCCAGTACCAGCACGACGTGAACCAGCGCGAACTCGCCCGCTCGCTCGACGCGGTCGTCGAGGATTGCGTGAACGCGGTCGGCGTCGACGCGAATACCGCGTCGGTCGCGCTGCTTGCACGCGTATCGGGCCTGAACGCCACGCTCGCGCGCAACATCGTCGACTACCGCGACGCGAACGGGCCGTTCCCGTCGCGCGACCATCTGCGCAAGGTGCCGCGTCTCGGCGACAAGACCTTCGAACAGGCGGCCGGCTTCCTGCGCATCAACGGCGGCGAGAATCCGCTCGACCGCTCGTCGGTCCACCCGGAGGCCTATCCGGTCGTCGAACGGATCCTCGCGAAGATCAGCAAGCGGATCGACGACGTGCTCGGCAGCCGCGACGCGCTGTCCGGACTGTCGCCGACGGAATTTGTTGACGAACGTTTCGGCCTGCCGACCGTGCGCGACATTCTGTCCGAACTCGAAAAACCGGGTCGCGACCCGCGGCCTGAATTCAAGACCGCAACGTTCCGCGACGGCGTCGAGAAGGTGTCCGATCTGATGCCCGGCATGCTCCTTGAAGGGGTCGTGACGAACGTCGCGGCATTCGGCGCGTTCGTGGATATCGGCGTGCACCAGGACGGTCTCGTCCACGTGTCGGCGATGTCGACGAAGTTCATCAAGGATCCGCACGAAGTCGTGAAGGCCGGCCAGGTCGTCAAGGTCAAGGTGCTCGACGTCGACGTGAAGCGCCAGCGCATTGCGCTGACGATGCGCCTCGACGACGAAGCGGCCGCGCCCGGCATGGCGCCGCGCAGCAGTCAGGATCGCGGCAATGCCGGCCGCGGCGCGGCCCGCCCGCAGCGTTCGCGCGAGCCGGAACCGGCCGGCGCGATGGCCGCGGCGTTCGCGAAGCTGAAGCGCTAAACGCGCGAAGGTCGTCGCCGCACGAAAAAAAGCCCGCCGACAGGCGGGCTTTTTCATGGCGTCGGCAAGCGCACTGCCGAATTGGGCCGCATCCGCGGCCCACGCGCGTCGGTCAGATCTCGATCTTGGTGCCGAGCTCGACGACGCGGTTCGCCGGGATCGAGAAGAAATCGGTCGGCTTCGCCGCGTTCTGATGCATCCAGGCGAACACGCGCTCGCGCCAGATCGACATGCCGGGCAGATGCGTCGGCACGACCGTTTCGCGCGCGAGGAAGAACGACGTGTCCATCAGCTCGAACGTCATGTCGTGCGAGCGGCCGAATTCCTCGAGCACGGCCTTCACGTCCGGTGTCTCGTTGAAGCCGTACTGGGCCTTGACGATGTACAGGCCGCCACCCGCATCGCGCGAACTCAGGCGCGTGTCGTCGCGCACGTACGGAATGTCGCGCGTGACGAACGTCAGGAAGATGGTCCGCTCGTGGAGCACCTTGTTGTGCTTCAGGTTGTGCAGCAGGCTGACGGGCACGAGCTTGTCGTTGCCGGTCAGGTAGATCGCGGTGCCCGACACGCGGTGCGGCGGATGCGCGAGCAGCCCCTGCAGGAACGGCTCGAGCGGGATACCGTCCGCGGCCGTGCGCTCCTTGACGATGTGGCGGCCCTTGTACCAGGTCATCAGCAGGAAGAACAGCAGCGCGCCGATGCCGATCGGCAGCCAGCCGCCCTGCGCGACCTTCAGCAGATTCGCGCCGAAGAAGCCCAGGTCGATCGCGAGGAACACCGCGATGATCGCGCCGACGAGCAGCCGGTTCCAGTTCCACACCTTCACCATCACGACGCACGCCAGCACGGTAGTGATGACCATCGTCGCCGTCACCGCGATACCGTACGCTGCCGCCAGGTTGTCGGAGCTCTTGAAGCCGATCACGATGCAGAGAATCACGAACAGCAGCAGCCAGTTCACCACCGGCACGTAGATCTGGCCGATCGCCAGCTCGGACGTATGCAGCACCTTCATGCGCGGCACGTAACCGAGCTGGATCGCCTGCGACGTCAGAGAATACGCGCCCGAGATCACGGCCTGCGACGCGATCACGGTCGCGACCGTCGACAGCACGACGAGCGGCAGCAACCCCCATTCGGGCGCCAGCAGGAAGAACGGGTTTTCGATCGCTTTCGGGTTCTGGATCAGCAGCGCGCCCTGGCCGAAGTAGTTCAGCACGAGCGACGGCATCACGAGCCCGTACGCGGCGAGACGGATCGGCTTCGCACCAAAGTGCCCCATGTCCGCGTAGAGCGCTTCCGCACCGGTCAGCACCAGCACGACCGAACCCAGCACGACGTAGGCCTGCAGCAGGTGGTCCGCCATGAACGACGCCGCGTAGTACGGATTGATCGCCGCCATGATGCCCGGCACGCGCACGATGTGGTACACGCCGAGTGCCGCGATCACGACGAACCACACGACCATGATCGGGCCGAATAGCTTGCCGACCAGTGCGGTGCCGTGGCGCTGGATCCAGAACAGCGCGATCAGGATCACGATCGTGATCGGCAGTACGAGGTGGGACAAGTGTGGCGTCGCGATTTCGAGACCTTCGACCGCCGACATCACCGAGATCGCCGGCGTGATCACCGCGTCCCCGTAGAACATGCACGCGCCGAATATCCCGAGCGCCATCAGCGCGCCCGCGACGCGGGTTTTCGAGTCGAGGGGCCGCAGCGACAGGGCCATCAGCGCGAGCACGCCGCCCTCGCCGTTGTTGTCGGCCCGCATCACGAACAGCAGATATTTGATACCGACCACCAGGATGATCGCCCAGAACAGCAGCGAGATCACCCCCAGAATCGAGCTTTCGGTCAGCGGGATGCCGTGTGCGGGGCTGAACGCCTCCTTCAGCGAATACAGCGGGCTGGTGCCGATGTCGCCAAACACGACGCCAATGGCCGCTATCGCAAGCGCCCGCATCGAGTGTTGGTGCGTCGAATGCGCATGGGCTGCGTCGGTCGCCTGGATCGTGTCGTTCATATGAAGCGTAATAATCGGGTCCGGTTCGGACAAAACGAGCGCTATTCTACTCGCGCCCCCCTGAAACACCGCCCTGCCGTGTTGCCCTGACACCACGTGATCCACGCCGCGCATGCAATCCCACGCAAGCTGTGGCAGGGCTGCCATCATAGCCGGGGCCGCGCCGCCTGCCTACCGCGAATGCCCGATCGCCGCGCCCGCCGGCGTGGCGCCCCAATGAAAAACGGCGCCGCAAGCGGCGCCGTAAAAGGCTTTCCTTCGATCGGCTGGGCGCTTACGCGCCCGAACCGTCGCGCTGCGAGCGACCACGCTTGATCCACGCCTCGATGTTGTGCGGACGAACAGTGTCCCACTCTTCGAACGGCTGATGAATCCACGGGTTCGTCGGCAGATACTGCGTGTGATAGTCGGGCTTCACCTTCGAGCAGCCCTTGTACCAGAGCACGGCCGAACGCACGGCCGTGACGGACGGATAGCGCTCCTTAAGGTGCTCCTGCACGCGCGCGAGCGTAACGCCCGAATCGACGAGATCGTCGACCAGCAGCACGTTGCCCGCGAGGTTGCCGCGCGTCATCGTGATGTACTGCGCGATGTCGAGCTCACCCTGCTCGGTGCCGGCCGCTTCGCGGTACGAACTCGTCGCGAGGATCGCGAGCGGAACGTCATAGATGCGCGAGAGCTGATCGCCGACCCGCAGACCGCCGCGCGCGAGGCACAGGATCTGGTCGAACTTCCAGCCCGATTCATGCACCTGAAGCGCGAGCAGCTCGATCAGACGATGGTATTCGTCCCAGCCTACCCACAGGTTCTTGTCGTCGTTGCGCGGATCGGTCATCAAGTCTGCCGCCGTCATCGTGATTTGCTGCGTCATGCTGAAAATTACACCTTGAACGGATGGCGGAGCAGGATCGTCTCGTCGCGATCCGGGCCGGTCGAAACCATGTCGACCGGCACGCCGGCCACTTCCTGGACACGGGTCAGGTATGCCTGCGCATTCGCCGGCAGCGCGTCCCACGTCTTGATGCCGACGGTGCTTTCCTTCCAGCCGGCGAAGGTTTCGTACACGGGCTCGCAACGTGCGACATCGGCCGCACCGCGCGGCAGGATGTCCACGTCCTTGCCGTCGATCTTGTAGCCCACGCACAGCTTGACTTCATCGAGGCCGTCGAGCACGTCGAGCTTCGTCATGCACAGGCCCGACACGCCGTTGATCTGGATCGAGCGGCGCAGTGCGGCTGCGTCGAGCCAGCCGGTGCGGCGCGGACGGCCGGTGACCGAGCCGAATTCCTTGCCGACGTTCGCCAGCGTGACGCCGACCTGTTCCTGACGCTGCGGGTTGTCCGCATCGTACAGCTCGCTCGGGAACGGGCCCGCGCCGACGCGCGTGCAATACGCCTTCGTGATGCCGAGGATGTAGTTCAGCTTCTGCGGACCGACGCCGGCGCCGGCCGATGCCGCACCCGCGACGCAGTTGCTCGACGTGACGAACGGATAAGTGCCATGGTCGATGTCGAGCAGCGTGCCTTGCGCGCCTTCGAACAGCAGGTTCTGACCGGCGTTGTTCGCGTCGTACAGGCGGCGCGACACGTCGGCCACCATCGGCTTCAGGCGATCGGCATAGCCGAGCATCGTGTCGAGCGTGGCCTGGAAATCGACGGCTGCGCCACCCAGGTACTGGGTCAGCACGAAGTTGTGGAAATCGAGGTTTTCGCGCAGGCGGTCGGCGAAGGTCTTCGCGTCGAACAGGTCCTGCACGCGCAGCGCGCGGCGGCCGACCTTGTCTTCGTACGCGGGGCCGATGCCGCGGCCGGTCGTACCGATCTTGCCCGCGCCCTTGCGCGCTTCGCGCGCCTGGTCGATCGCGATGTGGTACGGCAGGATCAGCGTCGTGGCTTCGGAAATGAACAGGCGATCGCGAACGTTCACGCCGGCTTCTTCCAGCTCGCCGATTTCCTTGAACAGTGCCTCGGGGGACAGGACGACGCCGTTGCCGATGTAGCAGGCGACGCCTTCACGCATGATGCCCGACGGAATGAGGCGCAAGATGGTTTTCTTGCCGCCGATGATGAGGGTGTGGCCGGCGTTGTGACCGCCCTGGAAACGCACGACGCCCTGAGCGTGGTCCGTCAGCCAGTCGACGATCTTGCCCTTGCCTTCATCACCCCATTGCGTTCCCACGACGACGACATTGCGCCCGGGAGTCACGTTCACTGCGCTGGCAGACATGTTGATTCGTTAGCTGGTTAAAAACGTATTCTACCTATGTTCGCGGGCGTTTCCGAATTTTTCCGTTTCGCTTCAACGATATGCACGCTGAACGACGGCCCGCGAACACCTGTTTAACGGGGTTCGACCACCCATGCGCCGTTGCGCTCGACGAGCGAACGGTCGCACGCGAATTCGTCGAGCACGTGGTCGTGCCCCGGCAATGCCTGGATCACCACCTCGCCCGCATCGCGCAGCGCCGCAACGGCCGCGCCCAGCGCATCGTCCTGCGCCCACGGCGCGAGAATCGCGGTGCCGCGCGCTTCGATCGGTGAAATGCGCGCGAGCTCGCGCAGGTCGAGCGAGAAGCCCGTCGCCGGGCGGGCGCGACCGTAAGCCTGCCCCACGTGGTCATAACGGCCGCCGCGCGCGATCGCGTTCGGCACGCCGTCGATGTACGCCGTAAACATCGCGCCGCTGTGGTACGCGTAGCCGCGCAGGTCGGCCAGATCGATCGCCACCTCGACGCCCTTCGCCTGGGCCGCGAGCTGCGCGAGATCGTCGAGCGCGCGCGTGATCTCGGGCAGCACCGGCAGCCGTGCGCGCGCCTCGTCGAGCACGCTCGCATCGCCGTACAGATGCGGCAGCGCACGCAGCGCCGCGCGCGTGTCGGCGCCGAGATCGTCGGTGAGTTCGTTCAGCAGCGGCACGTCCTTGCCCGACAGCGCGTCGTACAGCGACTCGCCACGCTCGGCGGCCTGCGCGTCGCGCGCGAGCAGCGCCGCGAGCACACCTGCATGGCAGAGGTCCAGACGGATTCGCGACAGCCCCGCGAGGTGCAGCGCGTCGAGCATCAGTTGCTGGATCTCGAGATCGGCTTCCAGCCCGGCATGCCCGTAGATTTCGGCGCCGATCTGAATCTGTTCGCGCGTCGCGTGCAGGCCGCGCGGACGCGTATGCATCACATGCCCCGCATAGCAAAGGCGCGTGACGCCCTGGCGGTTCAGCAGGTGCGCGTCGATGCGCGCGACCTGCGGCGTGATGTCCGCGCGCAGGCCGAGCGTGCGGCCCGACAGCTGGTCGACCAGCTTGAAGGTGCGCAGGCGCAGGTCGGTGCCGCCGCTCGTCAGCAGCGACTCGAGGTATTCGAGCAGCGGCGGCATCACCATTTCGTAGCCGTACGAACGGAAGCGGTCGAGCAGCCTGCGGCGCAGCTCCTCGATCTTGCGCGCTTCCGACGGCAGTACGTCGGCGATATTCTCGGGAAGTAACCAGGTCGACATCGGTACGGTCCTACGACGGGAAACAGGGCGCGACGCGCGCGCCACGAGATGAATCGGAAATCGGAATCGTGCGGAACGGACGGCGGATGCGCCGTCCGGTTCAGGTCTCCGTTCAGGTGGCGAGCAGCAGCAGGATGAGCCCCAGCGCCATCACGATGAGCCCGCCGATCCGGATATGATGCGGCGGCCGCTCCGCTATTCTACGAAACGTGTCGCGCCAGGCGACGGGAAACACGAAGGGAAACGCCCCCTCGATGATCAGCATCAGTGCTACCGCGAGCAACAACGAACCAGCCAGATCCATGCGAGCGACGGCGCCGCTCGACGCGGCGCCCCAAGGTCAGTGTTTGCGGGGAGCAGGTGCCGCCGGTGCGGCACCGCCCGTCGGGCTGCGCATGAAACGGAAAAACTCGCTGTCGGGATCGACAACGATGATGTCGTTGCGCTTGAAGGTATTCCGGTAAGCCTGCAGGCTCGCGTAGAACTGGTAGAACTGCGGATCGCGGCCGAACGCGTCGGCGGCGATCGACGCGGCCTTCGCATCGCCCTCGCCCTTGATCGTCTGCGCGGACTTGTACGCATTCGCGAGCACCGCCTGCTGTTCGCGTTCCGCATCGGCCTTGATCTGTTCGACATCCGCAGCGCCATCCGCGCGCACCTGGGCGGCCTGGGCGCGCAGCGCGGCAATCATCCGCTGATAGACGGCGTCAGCCTGCGCAGCCGGCAAGTCGACGCGCGTCAACTGGACATCGACCACGTCGACGCCGAAGCCGGATGCCTTCGCGCGCACCGCATCGCGAGCCGCATTGGCGATGTCTCGCTGTCCGCCGAGCGCGTCGTCGAGCGCGCGCTTGCCGAACGCGTCACCGAGCGCGCTCTTCAGCGCGCCGGCCAGACGCTCGGTGGCGGCGGCCGAGTCGCCGCCCGTTGCCGCGAAGTATTTCATCGGATCGCTGATCCGGTACTTGACCGCATAAGTGACGAGCAGATCGTGCTTGTCTTCGGTCGCCAGTTGCAGCGGATCCGATGATTCGAGCGATTGCAGGCGCGTGTCGATCAGCGTCGCCGTCTGCAGCGGCGGCGGCAGCTTGAAATGGATGCCGGGGCCCGCGAGTTCGGGCTGCGTGCCGTCGCGGCCCGACAGCACGGCCGTATGGCGCGGATCGACGGTCAGCACGGTCGACGACGCCGCGAAGGCGACGATCACGATTGCGACGACGAGCGCAATGATTCGGTTCATGTTCTGCGCTCCCGTTACTTCGTATCGTCTTCGCGCGAGCGGCTGCGGAACGCTTCGCGCGACCGCAGCACGTCGCTGCCCGGTGCGGGCGCCGCCGCGGCCGAAGCCGCGCTCGCGGGCACGCTCGCCGCCGCGGCGGCCGGAGCCGACGCTGCGTCGGGCGCAGATGCGCCGGCGGGCGTCGCGGCATTCGCGGTGCTCGTGGCGTTTTGGCGCCCCTGCTCGACGAGCTTGTCGAGCGGCAGGTACACGACGTTGCTGCCCTTGTTGCCGACAAACACCTTCGTCGCGTTCGAATAGATTTCCTGCATCGTCTCGAGGTACATCCGCTCGCGGATCACCGCGGGCGCCTTCGAATACTGCGCATAGACCTGCTTGAACCGGTCGGCGTCGCCTTCGGCCTCGGTGACCACGCGATCGGCATACGCCTTCGCTTCGTCGGCGAGTTTCGCGGCATCGCCCTGCGCCTTGGGCAGCAAGTCGTTCGCATAGGCCTGCGCGGTACGCTTGGCGGCCTCGCGGTCGTCGCGCGCCTTCGCGACTTCGGCGTACGCGGCTTGCGTCTGCTCCGGCGCCGCGACGCTCTGCATCGTGACGGCCGTGACCTCGAGCCCCGACTGATAGCGATCGAGATCGCGCTGGATCGCGGCGGACAGCTGCTCGCGCAGCGCGTCGCGGTCCTGGCTCAGCATGTCGGCTGCGCTGCGCGTGCCGACGATCGCGCGCACCGCGGCCTGGGCGGCCTGCGACACGCTGCGCTCGGGGTCGACGCTGCGGAACAGGTAATCGGTTGCCGAACGGATCCGGTACTGGACGACGAAACGCACGTCGACGATGTCGGCGTCGCGCGTCAGCATCGCGGCTTCCTTCACGTTCGCGAGACGCACGACGTTGTTGCGGCCGATCTCGATCGAACGAACCTGCGACGTGTCGACGATCTCGTGCGACGCGAACGGATACGGCGCGCGCCAGTGCACGCCCTGACCGACCGTGCCGGACAATTTGCCGAACTGCAGCACGACGCCCGTCTGGCCGTCCTGCACGACGAACAGCCCGCTGCCCGCGTAGACCGCGACCAGCACGCCGATCACGATGCCGACGCCGACGCGCGCGGCCCGGCCGTTGTCGGGCCGGAAGCCGTTGCCGCCCTTGCCGCCGAACAGGCCGCTCAGACGCCGGTTGAAGTTGCGCCACATCTCGTCGAGATCGGGCGGACCGTCACCGTCGCCACCGGGCGGACGCTTCGATTCGTTCGCACGCGGACGGGATGCGTCGTTGCCCTTGCCTTCGCCGCGTCCCCAGCGGGGATCGTTGTTCGACAGCAAGGCGCGCATCCGCCGCCAGGTACTCCGCTCGTTGTATTCGTTCACCAGAGTTTGTTCACCAGATGGGACGCCAGCGAACCGGCCGGGGCCGGTTAGCGCCCGTGTTCGGAAATCGTGTGGTCTTCGTGTGGTTCAGCGGGAGCGCCGTCGAGCGCGCCGTTGGGTAACGTCGCGCTGGAAAGGTGTTCCGCGGAGGCGATTTCGGCGATAGCGGCACGCAACGTGTCGAGACCCTGACCAGTGCGCGCGCTCAAAAAGACGCGCGAAATATTACCATACTCGTCGCGCTCGACCGCGTCGCCGCGGGCCGCCAGCTCGGGCACGGCGTCGATCTTGTTGAACACCAGCACCTGCCGGATCGTGTCCGCGCCGATTTCGTGCAGCACGCCGTTCACCTGCTCGATCTGTTCGAGCCGCACCGCGCTCGACGCATCGACCACGTGCAGCAGCAAATCCGCATGGATCGTTTCCTCGAGGGTCGCGCGGAACGCGGCAACCAGTTGGTGAGGCAGTTCGCGGATGAACCCGACCGTATCGGACACGACGATCTGGCCGACCTCGTCGCCCAGGTACACGCGCCGCGACGTCGTATCGAGCGTGGCGAACAGTTGATCGGCCGCATAGGCCTGCGCCTTCGTCAGCGCATTGAACAGCGTCGACTTGCCCGCGTTCGTATAGCCGACGAGCGACACCGACATCGTGCCGCTGCGCGCGCGCTGGCGACGCTGCGTGCTGTGTTGCCGGCGCAGCCGGTCGAGCCGCGACTTCAGCATCTTGATGCGCTCGCCGATCAGCCGGCGGTCGGTTTCGAGCTGGGTTTCGCCGGGGCCACGCAGGCCGATACCACCCTTTTGCCGCTCCAGGTGGGTCCACGCGCGAATCAGACGGGTCGACAGGTATTGCAGCTGCGCGAGCTCGACCTGCAGCTTGCCTTCGTGGCTGCGGGCGCGCTGCGCAAAGATATCGAGGATGAGACTCGTGCGATCGACCACCCGCCTGTTAAGCGCCTGCTCCAGGTTGCGTTGCTGAGCCGGCGCCAGTGCGTGGTTGAAGATGACGATTTCGACGTTGTGTGCGTCGCAGGCAAGCCGTAGTTCTTCGGCTTTGCCGCTGCCGATGAACATCTTGGCATCGGGACTGGCGCGACGACCCGTGAGGGTGACGGCGGGACGTGCCCCCGCACTTGAGGCGAGAAGACTGAGTTCTTCGAGACTGGCTTCGAAATCGGTCTTGCCGAAGTCGATGCCGACGAGCGCTGCGTTGATCAAATTATCGGGTGTCAAGATAAGGCGGCTGGCATCGGTCGCTCGCGGCGACCGGATGCCGGCCGCTGCGATAGGTTAGGACGTGGTGGCTTCCGCGTCCGGGTGGAAATTCACCGGGCGCGCCGGCACGACCGTCGAGATGGCGTGCTTGTAGACCATCTGGGTCACCGTATTACGGAGCAACACGACGTACTGGTCGAACGATTCAATGTTCCCTTGGAGCTTGATGCCGTTGACGAGATAGATCGAAACGGGAACGTGCTCTTTGCGCAGTGCGTTCAAAAACGGGTCTTGTAACAATTGCCCTTTGTTGCTCATGGCGTACTCCATCTTTTTTTGCAGGTTGATCTGAATTTGGCGCCGAAGAAAAAGAGATCCGGCGCCAATCGCTACACTATAGCTGATTTTGCCTGCCCCGCCCGGCAGCAGGCCATGCGGCCTATCCCTTGCGGGACGTGCGTGGCAGGCATGTTCAGCCCTTGTCCGCGTACGGATTGTTCGACGAACGGAACTCTATGCGCAATGGAGTCCCGGTCAGGGAGAAAGTTTCGCGGAATCGGTTTTCGAGGTAGCGCTTGTACGTTTCGGTCACCGCGTCGAGCGCGTTGCCGTGGATCACGATCAGCGGCGGATTCTGTCCGCCCTGGTGCGCGTAGCGCAGCTTCGGACGCACCGGACCGCGACGGCGCGGCTGCTGGAACTCGACGGCCTCGATCAGCGCGCGCGTGAGCTTCGGCGTCGGCAGTTTCGCCATGGCCGCCGCGTACGCATCGTCGACCGAGCGCATCAGCGCGCCGATGCCCGTCTTCTTCGCGGCCGAAATGTAGTGCGATTTCGCGAAGTCGAGGAATTTCAGCTTGCGGGTCAAATCCGCTTTCGCGCGATCGCGCGCGTGGTCGTCGAGACCGTCCCACTTGTTGACGCCGATCACGAGCGCGCGGCCCTGTTCGACGACGAAGCCGGCGATGTGCGCGTCCTGATCGGAAATGTCCTGCTGCGCATCCAGCAGAAGAATGACGACGTTCGCGTCGGAAATCGATTGCAGCGTCTTCACGACCGAGAATTTCTCGATCGCCTCGAACACCTTGCCGCGGCGTCGCAGGCCCGCCGTGTCGATCAGCGTGTATTTCTTGCCGTTACGCTCGAAGTCGACGTAGATCGAATCGCGCGTCGTGCCCGGCATGTCGAACGCGATCACGCGGTCCTCGCCGATCAGCGCGTTCACGAGCGTCGACTTGCCGACGTTCGGGCGGCCCACGATCGCGATCTTGATGCCGCGCGACGGATCGTCTTCGTCCGCTTCCTCGGGCTGGCCCGCGTACGCGACTTCCAGCGCCTCGTTGATCATGTCGGTCACGCCGTCGCCGTGCGCGGCCGAGATCGCGCGCGGATCGCCGAGGCCGAGCTCGTAGAAGTCCGTCGCGACCGCCGTGTACTTCATCCCCTCGGCCTTGTTGACGACCAGGAAGATCGGGCGGCCGGTCTTGCGCAGGTAGTCGGCGATCGACTTGTCCTGCGGCGCGAGCCCGTTACGGCCGTCGACGATGAATACGACCACGTCGGCTTCCTCGACGGCCTGCCGCGTCTGACGCGCCATCTGGTGCAGGATGCCGTCCTTCGCGACGGGTTCGAAGCCGCCGGTATCGACGACCAGGTACGGCCGTTCGCCGACCCGCCCTTCGCCGTAATGGCGATCGCGCGTGAGGCCCGGCAAGTCGGCGACCAGCGCATCACGCGAGCGCGTGAGCCGGTTGAACAGCGTGGATTTCCCCACATTGGGGCGCCCAACAAGGGCAATGACCGGTTTCATCTGTGTTTTCTACGGTGATGCGCAGCAGCGGGAGGCCCGCTGCTGCGGGCGGCTGCGCTGAATGAAAATATCACGAATTCGCGCCGCGCCGGATGCGCGCGCCGGGCGCGCGTTGCACGCCGTGGTCTTTCGTTTCGAACTGCCTTTCAAATACCGAGCGGCCGGGGACACCGGCCGCCTTCGTGTCGCGCGACCGCGGCGCGCGGGACCAGGCCCGTCGCGCCGCGATTGCGCCTGTTGCGTGCGCGTCAGCGCGGACGGAACCCGTACAGGCCGCCGTCCGTCGTCTGCACGACGAGCGTATTGCCCGCCAGGACCGGCGCCGCGGTAATCGCGCTGCCGTCGGTCTTCATCCGGGCGATGAAGCTGCCGTCCTCGCGCGACAGGAAGTGCACGAAGCCCTTGTAGTCGCCCATCACGACCGCATGGCCAAGCAGGTAAGGCACGCCGACGTCGCGGCTCTTCAGCTTGTCGTTGCGCCAGATCTGGTTGCCGCTCGCCGCGTCATAGGCCGTCACGACCGACCAGTCGTCGCCGCCGGCGACGACCGAATCGTCCTGCGCCAGGCCGCTGCGGCTCGAGAACGACTTTTCCCACAGCGGACGGCCCGAATTCGCGTCGAAGCAGCCGATCTGCCCCTGGAACGTAACCGCGCACGCTTCGGCACCCACGAGCGTCGGCGGACCGCTGACGTCGTTGATGCGCTCCACTTCGGTCACACCCTTCGGGAACGACACCGGAGTCTGCCAGAACGGTTCGCCCGTCTGCAGGTTGATCGCAACCAGACCGCCGCCGGGGAAGCCCGCCAGCACGGCCGCATCGCCCGCGAAGGTCATGCCGGCCGACACGCGCAGGTTCAGCGGCACCGCGCGGTTGCGGTAGTTCCACTTCTGCTCGCCCGTCTGCGCGTTGAACGCGATCACCTGGCCGTCGATCGTGCGCACGACCACGAGGCCGTTGCCGACCAGCGGCGGCGAGAAGATCTCGCCCTGCACGCTCGTCTTCCACAGCAGCTTGCCGTCGGGGCCGAGGACGAACACGCCGCCCTTGAGCGCGCCGACCGCGGTCAGGTTGCCGTCACTGCCGACACCGGCCGACAGGTCCGAACCGACTTTCGAGCGCCACAGCGTCTGGCCCGTCTTCGCGTCGATCTTCTCGACCGAACCGTTCTCACCCGCGGCATAGACGGCATCACCCACGGCCACCGGCGTGAACAGGTAGCGCCCGCCCTTGCCGACGCTCGCCTTCCAGACCTGTTGCACGTCCATGACGGGCTTGAACTCGGTGAGCGGCGTCGGCACGCGGCGCGCGTCCTTCGACGACGAGCAGGCCGCCAATGCCAGGACAGCCGCCGCGCAGGCTACGGGCACAGCGTAACGTTTCAGCAAATTCATCGGTTAGCGAAGCAGAGTTAAGAGGTTGAGGGGGCCGGAATCAGCCGCCGAGCGCGTCGAGCTTGAACTGCACGAGCTGGCGCGCGGACTGGTCGTCCTTCGACAGGCCATCGAGCGCAAGCTTGTACGCAGCGCGCGCGTCGTCGGTCTTGCCTTGCGCGGCCAGCAGATCGCCGCGGCGATCCGCCACGACGCCCTTGAATGCATCGACCGGCGTGCCGGACAGCAGCGCGAGGCCCGCATCGTACGCCTTCTCGTCGAGCAGCAGCGACGCGAGACGCAGCTTCGCGATCTGCTTGTACTCGTCATCCCTGGCGTGATCGACAGCCCATTGCAACTGTGCCTTCGCGCCGGCGGCGTCGCCTGCCGCGTAGAGTGTCTTCGCGGCCGACAGGGCCGTCATCTGCGCATACGGCGTGCGGCCGAACTTGTCTTCCATGTCGGCAGCCGCGCGGGCCATCGTCGCCTTGTCGTTCGCGGCGGCGGCCTTCTGGACCTGCTCGTACAACCCGGAAGCCTCGGCGGCCTGACGGCGCTGCCAGTAATTCCAGCCGTTGAAACCGGCCGCGACGACCAGCGCCGCGAGCACGATCCACGTGGTGAGGTTGCCCCAGCGGGCCCACCACGCCTTGACACTTTCAATCGATTCTTGTTCGTCGTGATAACTCATCGGCGAGCGATTCCTTCCTGTTCAGGCTTTTTCTTGTCGAGCGAATGCCAGCGCGATCAGTCGTCGCCGTCTTCGGCGGATGCAACCATCGCATTGATTAGGAATTCGGTCAAGCTTTCGACCGGTACGGTCTGCTGAACGTTCTTTTCCCCTTCCTCGCCTGCACCGCGCAGCGCTTTCACGCCCACCGTGCCGTTCGCGACCTCTTCTTCGCCGAAGATCACCGCGAACGCGGCACCGCTTGCATCGGCCCGCTTCATCTGCGACTTGAAGCTTGCCGGCGCGCCGTCGGCGCTGCAGTGGAAAATCACGTCAAGGCCCGTATCGCGCAGACGCTCGGCCGCGATGAACGCCTGTTCGCGCGCCGTCTCGCCCTGGTGCACCACGTACACGTCGACACCTTCCTGCTCGGGCACGAGATCCTCTTCCTTCAGCAGTTCGAGAATGCGCTCGATGCCCATCGCCCAACCGCATGCGGCGGTCGGCTTGCCGCCGAGCTGCTCGATCAGCGGATCATAGCGGCCGCCGGCCGCGACGGTGCCCTGTGCGCCGAGCTTGTCGGTCACCCACTCGAACACGGTCAGGTTGTAGTAGTCGAGGCCGCGCACGAGACGCGGGTTGATCTTGAACGGAATGTTGTTCGCGAGCAGCAGGCGCTGCAACCCTTCGAAGTGCGCACGCGATTCGTCGCCGAGGAAGTCGATCAGCTTCGGCGCGTTCTGCGCGATTTCCTGCAGCGCGGGATTCTTCGTGTCGAGCACGCGCAGCGGGTTCGTATACAGGCGGCGCTTCGCGTCCTCGTCCAGTACGTCAGCGAACTGCTCGAGGTACTTGATCAGTTCGACGCGGTGCGCGGCCCGCTCTTCCGCGAGGCCGAGCGAGTTGATCTCGAGCTTGATGCCGGTCAGCCCGAGGTCGTCCCACAGGCGCTGGCACATCATGATGATCTCGGCGTCCGCATCCGGGCCCGCGAAGCCGAGCGCCTCGACGCCGACCTGGTGGAACTGGCGGTAGCGGCCGCGCTGCGGACGCTCGTGACGGAACATCGGGCCGATGTACCACAGGCGCTTCGGGCCGTCGTACAGCATGTTGTGCTCGATCGACGCACGCACGACGGCCGCGGTGTTCTCCGGGCGCATCGTCAGGTTCTCGCCGTTCAGCGCGTCGGTGAAGCTGTACATTTCCTTCTCGACGATGTCCGTGACTTCGCCGATGCCGCGCGTGAAGAGCTGCGTGTGTTCGACGATCGGCGTGCGGATGTTCTGGTAGCCGTACGCGCGCAGCAACGATTTCACGGTAGCTTCGAAGAACTCCCACAGGCCGGCATCCTGCGGAAGGATGTCGTTCATGCCTTTGACACCGGTGAGCTTCTCGATCTTGCGTTTCTGTTCAGTCATCGTGTTGTGTGGACGAATTAATTCAGGGCTTCGGTGCGGCCGTAGTTGCGTGCGACGTAGTCGCTGACGATCTGCTGGAATTCCTCGGCGATCCGCTCGCCGCGCAGCGTCTTGACCTTCTCGCCGTCGATGAAGACGGGCGCGGCCGGGTTCTCGCCCGAACCCGGCAGGCTGATGCCGATGTTCGCGTGCTTCGATTCGCCCGGGCCGTTGACGATGCAGCCCATCACCGCGACGTTCATCTTCTCGACGCCCGGATATTCCTTGCGCCATACGGGCATCTGCTCGCGCAGGTAGGTCTGGATCTGCATCGCGAGCTCCTGGAACAGCGTGCTCGTCGTGCGGCCGCAGCCCGGACACGCGATCACCATCGGCGCAAACGAGCGCAGGCCCATCGTCTGCAGGATTTCCTGGCCGACGATCACCTCGCCCGTGCGCGGCGCGCCCGGTTCCGGCGTCAGCGAGATGCGGATCGTGTCGCCGATCCCTTCCTGCAGCAGCACGCCGAGCGCGGCCGTCGAGGCAACGATGCCCTTCGAGCCCATGCCGGCCTCGGTCAGACCGAGGTGCAGCGCGAAGCCGCAGCGGCGGCCGAGTTCGCGGTACACGGCGATCAGGTCCTGCACGCCGCTGACCTTGCACGACAGCACGATGCGATCACGGCCGAGACCGAGTTCGACCGCGCGCTCGGCCGAGCCGATCGCCGACTGGATCAGCGCCTCGTACATCACGCTTTGCGCGTCCCACGGCTGCGCACGCGCGCCGTTCTCGTCCATCATGCGCGCGAGCAGGTCCTGGTCGAGGCTGCCCCAGTTCACGCCGATCCGCACCGCCTTGTCGTACTTGGCCGCGGCTTCGATCATCAGCGCGAACTGCGTGTCGCGCTTCGCACCCTGGCCGACGTTGCCGGGATTGATCCGGTACTTCGACAGCGCTTCCGCGCAGCCCGGGTAGTCGCGCAGCAGCAGGTGGCCGTTGTAGTGGAAATCGCCGACGAGCGGCACGCTCACGCCCATCCGGTCGAGCTGTTCGCGGATCGCCGGCACGGCGGCCGCGGCCTCCGGCGTGTTGACGGTGATGCGGACCAGTTCGGAGCCCGCGTTCGCGAGTTCCTTGATCTGGATCGCCGTGCCGATCGCGTCGGCCGTGTCGGTATTCGTCATCGACTGGACGCGCACCGGCGCATCGCCGCCGATCGTCACGAGCTGCCCGCCCCAACGAACATCCACCGCATGCGACACGCGACGCGGCTGATGCCCGCCGAATACCGGCTCGGTTGAACAAATCTGACTGCTGCGTGGGGATTGAGCTTCGGATTGCATCGATAGATCCATTTACGCGGAATGCGCCGCGAAGCGGCGCATGAATTGAAAAAGCGCCGTGCCCTCGCGGCCTGTCCTGGACAGGCCCTCGCCACGGCGCTTGACGTCAGGGCAACGTGAACCGCGCCACGTTACCCCGCGCTGCCGAATATTTTGCCGGATCGACAGGTTT
This sequence comes from Burkholderia sp. B21-005, assembly GCF_020843965.1. NCBI lineage: Bacteria > Pseudomonadati > Pseudomonadota > Betaproteobacteria > Burkholderiales > Burkholderiaceae > Burkholderia > Burkholderia sp. B21-005. Next base: position 1,964,706 of record NZ_CP086301.1, read on the forward strand.
TCCGTCGAACGCGACCGCGTCCATGCCTGCCTTGTTGCCGATCGTGACCTTGAACGGCCCCTCGCCGGCGACCTGCTTCGTCTCGCCGGCCCGCACCAGCGCCGAGAACAGCTCCTTGCCGTTCTTGTCGCGCACGCTGAACCAGCAATCCTGCTTGACCTTCAGTTCGACCATCGACTGGCCTGCCGCCACCACGACGCTCGCGGGCTGGGCCGGCACGGCCGCGCCGCTCGCTGCAGCCGTCACGACGGGTTGCGATGCAGGCACCGCGACCGGCGGGGCCGGAACCGGCGCCGGTGCAGCCGATGCAACGACCTGCGGCGCCACGGCGGATGCCGCAACCTGCGCCGGGGCAACGTTGCCGGCTGCCGCCGACGCGCCGCCCGCGGCGGCCTCTTCGACCGAAGACGCCGCCGGCGCGCTGGCCGCCGACGCATGTTCGGTGTCGCTGCCCTTGAAACGCGCGAGCCAGCTCGACGAATCGCCGCCAGTGTGCCACATGAGCACCGCGACCACCGCGACGACGACGATCGCCGTCCCCCACAGCCACGGATGGTGGCGCGACGAGCCGCCGAGCGGAATCGACACACGGCCGCGCGGCAGATCCGTCCCCGACGACGCGGGCATCGACAGATCGACTTCCGGCACGCCGCGCTCGCGGCGCAACGCCTGTGCAAACGGCTCCGGATCGACGCCGAGCATCTTCGCGTAGCTGCGCACGACGCCGAGCGCGAACGTCACGCCGGGCAAATGGCTGATGTCGCCTGCCTCGAGCGCACGCAGCTTCTGCGGGGCGACCTTGAGCCGCGCCGACACGTCGTCGACCGTCCAGCCCTTCGCCTCCCGGAGCTGCGCCAACCGGCTGCCGACGGCCGCCAGCGTTTCCAACTCCGCCGGTGCCGGCTTCGCGGCATCCGTCTCTGCGCCGTTTGTCGGCTGCGGCTCACTCATCCTTGTCCTCGCGTCGATTCTTCTTCACTGGCGAGCGCCGCCGGCTCCCGCCGGCCGGCACCCGCAACTGTCCATATCATGCGCGGCGCCAGGGCGCCGCGACCGATCGCTATTCGCGTGTTGTACCGCCAAGAGGTTCGGGCCTCCGCGGCCAGGCCGCCCCGACCTGGCATCCCCGTCAAATCGCCCGAACTTCGATGATTTTTGCTGCTGCGCCCGTTCGCTCCGCCAGGCGCGTCCGGTCCTTCACGGCGCCGGCCAGCTGGCCGCACGCGGCGTCGATGTCGTCGCCGCGCGTCTTGCGCACGGTCGTGACGACTCCCGCGTCGATGAGGACCTGGGCAAAGCGCTTGATCTGCTCCGGCTTCGAGCGGATGAGGCCCGATTCCGGAAACGGATTGAACGGGATCAGATTGAACTTGCACGGAACGTCACGCGTGACGGCCAGCAGTTCGCGCGCATGCGCTTCGGTGTCGTTGACGCCGTCGAGCATGCAGTACTCGAAAGTAATGAAGTCGCGCGGCGCGACTTTCAGATAGCGCTGGCACGCGGCCATGAGCTCGCGAAGCGGATGCTTCTTGTTGAGCGGCACCAGCTCGTCGCGCAGCGCATCGTTCGGCGCGTGCAGCGAAACGGCGAGCGCGACCGGCAATTCGGCGCCGAGGCGGTCCATCATCGGCACCACGCCGGACGTCGACAGCGTGACGCGGCGGCGCGACAGGCCGTACGCGTTGTCGTCGAGCATCAGACGCATCGCGGGCACGACCGCGCTGTAGTTCAGCAGCGGCTCGCCCATGCCCATCATCACCACGTTGGTGACGACCCGTTCGGCCTTGCCGTTCGGACCGGGCGCGCGACCGAGCGACGCACGCAGTGCAAATTCGGCCATCCGGAGCTGGCCGATGATTTCGGCTGTCGACAGGTTGCGGGAGAAGCCCTGCTTGCCCGTCGAGCAGAAGCGGCAGTTGACCGCACACCCGGCCTGCGACGACACGCACAGCGTGCCGCGCGTCTCTTCCGGGATGAACACGGTTTCGACCGCATTGCCGTTTCCGACGTCGATCAGCCACTTGCGCGTGCCGTCGGTGGAAACGTGATCGCTGGCGATCTCGGGCATCACGATCGACGCACGGCCCTTGAGCTTTTCTCTCAGGGACTTCGCGAGATCGGTCATGCCGTCGAAATCGCCGGCGTTGTACTGGTGGATCCAGCGCTGCAACTGCTTGGCGCGGAACGGCTTCTCGCCGAGGCTGCCGCAGTACGCGACAAGACCCTCGGCATCGAAGTCGAGAAGATTGACGGAAGTTTCGCTCGTCATGATGTGCTGCCTTGCCGCTTGCGCTGAATCCTGCCTACTTGTTGCCAGCCAGGGCTTAGCGCGAGTAGACGTTCATTTCCGGGAAGAAGAACGCGATTTCGACCGCGGCCGTTTCGGCAGCGTCCGAGCCGTGCACGGCGTTCGCGTCGATGCTGTCGGCGAAGTCGGCGCGGATCGTGCCCTTTTCCGCCTTCTTCGGATCCGTCGCGCCCATCAGGTCGCGGTTCTTCAGGATCGCGCCTTCACCTTCCAGAACCTGGATCATCACCGGGCCCGAGATCATGAAATCGACGAGGTCCTTGAAGAACGGACGTGCTGCGTGAACCGCATAGAACTTCTCTGCGTCGCCACGCGACAGGTGAGCCATGCGCGATGCGACGATCTTCAGGCCGGCGCCTTCGAAACGGCTGTAGATCTGACCGATCACGTTCTTTGCCACCGCATCCGGCTTGATGATCGACAGGGTGCGCTCGATTGCCATAAAAACTCCAAAAAATTAAGAAGTTACAGGTTCAAATGAATCCGCTATTGTAGCACGATCCCGTGTATCATTGCGATTGAACCCTTACACGAATGAAAGGTTTCGAATCCATATGTTTTTGCGCCGCCCGCCATTGAAACCTCGCGGCGCGGAACGTATCTTAGCCATAGCTGCCCCGGTTTGCTGCGCCGCACACCGCGCGCGCCGAACCGGCCCCGGACGCCCACGCGTTCAATGTTAGGAGAAACCATGAACGACTATCCGTACAATTTCGGCCGCGGCGGTTCCGTCAGCACCGCCGAAGTTCGCAACCGCGTGCTGCGGAACACGTACTGGCTGCTCGCGCTGTCGATGGTGCCGACCGTGCTGGGCGCCTGGGTCGGCGTCGCGACGGGCTTCTCGCTGTTCGCGGCCACGAGCCCGATGATGAGCCTGCTCGCGTTCTTCGCGATCGCGTTCGGCTTCATGTTCGCGATCGAGCGGACGAAAAACAGCGCGGCCGGCGTGTTCGTGCTGCTCGGCTTCACGTTCTTCATGGGCCTGATGCTGTCGCGGCTGCTGAGCTTCATCCTCGGCTTCTCGAACGGCCCGTCGCTGATCATGCTCGCGTTCGGCGGCACCGGCATCATCTTCGCCGCGATGGCGACGATCGCCACCGTCAGCAAGCGCGACTTCTCGGGGCTCGGCAAGTGGCTGTTCATGGGCGTGATCGTGATCCTGCTGGCCTCGGTCGCGAATATCTTCCTGCATCTGCCGGCGCTGATGCTCACCGTATCGGTGCTCGCGATCGCGATCTTCTCGGCCTACATGCTGTTCGACGTCCAGCGCGTCGTGAACGGCGGCGAGACGAACTACATCTCGGCCACGCTCGCGATCTACCTCGACCTGTACAACGTGTTCACGAACCTGCTCGCGCTGCTTGGCATCTTCGGCGGCAACCGCAACTGACGTTCGCCGCACCCCATGAAAAACCGGCCCGCGGGCCGGTTTTTTTACGTCTGGCGTCCGCCCGCTCAGTCGCGCTCGAACAGCGCGATCGATTCGACGTGCGACGTATTCGGGAACATGTTCACGACCCCGGCGCCCTTCAGGCGGTAACCCGCCTCGTGCACGAGCAGGCCAGCGTCGCGCGCGAGCGTCGACGGGTTGCACGACACGTAGACGATACGCTTCGGCAGCGGGCCTTCGCCGCTCTGCGCGATTTCGGCCAGCGCCTTCGACACCGCGAGCGCGCCTTCGCGCGGCGGGTCGATCAGGAACTTGTCGAAGGCGCCGAGCGCACGGAGGTCGTCGCCCGTCACTTCGAACAGGTTCCGGCACGCGAACGTCGTGTGGCCATCGACGCCGTTTTCGCGCGCATTCGCCAGCGCGCGCGTCGTCAGCGTTTCGCTGCCTTCGATGCCCATCACCTCGCGCGACAGTCGCGCGAGCGGCAGCGTGAAGTTGCCGATCCCGCAGAACAGGTCGAGCACGCGATCGTCGCGCGACGGCGCGAGCAGGCGCAGCGCCCGGCCCACCAGCACGCGGTTGATCTGATGGTTGACCTGCGTGAAGTCAGTCGGCTTGAACGGCATGCGGATGCCGAACTCCGGCAGCGTGTAGTCGAGCGGCACGTCGAGTGGATAGAACGGCGTCACCGTGTCCGGGCCCTTCGGCTGCAGCCAGAACTGCACCTTGTGCTCGTCCGCGAACGCGCGCAGCAGCGCTTCGTCGTCCGCATTGATCGGCTCTAGCACGCGGAGCACCAGCGCCGTGACTTGCGAACCGACCGCGAGTTCGATCTGCGGCATCCGGTCGCGGATCGACAGCCCCTCGACCAGCCGGCGCAGCGGCACGAGCATTGCCGACACGTGCGGCGGCAGCACTTCGCAGCTCGTCATGTCGGCGACATAGCTGCTCTTCTTTTCGTGGAACCCGACCAGCACGCCGCCCTTCTTCGCGACGTTGCGCACGGTCAGGCGCGCACGATAGCGGTAGCCCCACGACGGGCCGTGGATCGGCGCGAACATCGTCTCGGCGCGCAGCTTCGACAGGTGCCACAGGTTGTCCTCGAGCACGCGCTGCTTGATCGCCACTTGCGCGCGCATGTCGAGGTGCTGCATCGAGCAGCCGCCGCAGGTGCCGAAGAACGCGCATTTCGGCTCCGTGCGCAGCACGCTCGGGCGCAGAATGTCGACAACGGTCGCCTGCTCGTAGCTCGGCTTGCGACGGTAGCTCGAATAGGTCACGCGCTCGCCGGGCAGCGCACCCTCGACGAAGATGACCTTGCCTGGCGTGCCGTCCTCGGTGACCGTGCGGCCGACACCGCGCGCTTCCATGTCGAGCGATTCGATCTCGAGAACCGGGGCAGGCCCGGGCGCGACGGGCGCATTTTTCGACTTGCGCGCAGAAGTGGGGACGGCTTCGGACACCAGCTTTTCCTGACAAACGTTGAAGAAGGCGAGATTGTAGACGACGACAGCCCGCATCGCCCGCTTTCATGGCGCAAGCGTCGATACGGATGCATCCACCGCGCCGCATCATGCACAAATGGGCCGCAGCCGGCCCGCAGGCGCGGCGTCTTGCCAGCCAACCGGCGGCACACGTTCTGCTCGGAGGACACTCTCTGCTCGCAGGAGACTCGACCATGCGACTGATCGACTGGAACATTCAATGGGGTCGGGACGCGGATGGCGTCGTCGACCTCGCGCGCACCATCGCCGCCGCCCGCCGGATCGGCGACTTCGACGTGCTGTGCCTGCAGGAAGTCACGAGCGGCTTCGGCGCGCTGCCCGGCCAGCCGGGCCCCAACCAGTTCGCCGAATTGGCGGCGTTGCTGCCCGGCTATACGATCGTCGATGCGATCGGCGCCGACTTGCCGCCGCTCGAACCCGGCGCGCCGCGCCGGCAGTTCGGCAATGCGATCGCGACACGGCTGCCGGTCGGACGCGTGCTGCGCCAGTTGCTGCCGTGGCCGGCCGACGCCGGCGCGCCGTCGATGCCGCGCGTCGCGCTGGAAGTCGAGCTGACGACGCCGTCCGGCGCGCTGCGGATCGTCACGACGCACCTTGAATACTATTCCGCGCGCCAGCGACTCGCACAGGTCGATGCGTTGCGCGCCCGGCACCGCGAAGCCTGCGCCCACGCCGACCAGCCCGCCCCGGCGGAGAATGCCGCGGGACCGTTCAGCGCGACCGGCCAGCCGCGCGACGCGATCATCTGCGGCGATTTCAACAGCGCGTTCGACAGCGATGCATACCGACGCCTGCTGGAGCCGATCGCGGACGCGCCGTCGTTCGTCGATGCCTGGATCGCCCGACACCCGGGCCACACGCCGCCGCCGACCGCCGGCGTCTACGACACGGTGCAATGGTCGGAGGGGCCGCTCGCGTGCGATTTCGTGTTCGTGACCGATACGCTGCTGCCGCGCGTCACGCGCTGCGAGATCGACGGCGACCTGCGCGAGTCGGATCACCAGCCGGTCGTGCTCGAACTCGAGGTCAATTGATCGCGGCCGCGACGCGGGCCGCCCGCGTCACGCGTCGAAGCCGGCCAGGTATTCGGCCCAATGCGACGCGGGCTCCTGCGCAAGCGAGTTCTTCACGAGCAGGATCTCGTCCGCATATTCGCTCGGCGTCAGGCCGCCGCGCATCAGCTGGAACCGGCAATACAGCAGGTAGGTGTTGACGACGTCGGTTTCGCAGTAGTTGCGGATTTCCTCGATCCGTCCGTCCTGGAACGCCGGCCACACCTGGCTGCCGTCCATCCCCAGCTTGCCCGGAAAGCCGCACAGCTTCGCGAGCGCGTCGAGCGGCGCGTTCGCACGCGCCTGATACATCGCGAGCACGTCCATCAGATCGGTATGCCGCGAGTGATAGCGCGCGATGTAGTTGTTCCACTTGAACTCGCGGTCGTCCTCGCCCAGGTCCCAGTAGCGCGTCGCGGGAATCCCGTGCACGAGCGCACGGTAATGGAGCACCGGCAGATCGAAGCCGCCGCCGTTCCACGACACGAGCTGCGGCGTGTATTTCTCGATCACGCGGTAGAACGACTGGATCAGCGTCGCCTCGTTGTCCTGGGGCGTGCCCAGCGAGCGCACACGGAAACCGTTGTTGTCGCGGAACACGCAGGAAATCGCCGCGATGCGCTGCAGGTGATGCGGCAGGAAATCGCCGCCGGTCTTCTCCCGGCGCGCGGCGAACGCATGTTCGGCCACCGCGGCGTCGTCGAGCGTCGCGGGCAGATCTTCCAGACGGCGAATGCCGTCGACATCGGGAATGGTCTCGATGTCAAAAACGAGAATCGGAGTCATCAGTTACAGAACGGCGTCCTTGCGCACGCCATTGGAGGCAAAGAACCGCTTGAGGCGCACCAGCGCTTCCTGCTGGATCTGCCGCACGCGCTCGCGCGTGAGCCCCATCTCGTCGGCCAGCTCCTCGAGCGTGGCCGGTTCGATGTGGTTCAGGCCGAAGCGGCGCTCGATCACGTGGCGGTGCTTGTCGGACAGACGTGACAGCCACGCGCGCGTGAGCGTCTCGAGTTCGCGGTGCTGCACCTCGGCGTCGGGCGACTGGCTCTGGTCGTCGGGCAGCAGGTCGAGCAGGCTGCTCGCGGGATCGAGGTCGAGCGGTGCGTCGAGCGATGCGGTGTGCTCGTTGAGCGCGAGGATGTCGGTGACTTCCTCGGCGGTCTTGCCGGTGAGATAGGCGATGTCGTCGATGCTGGCTTCGCGGCGTTCGGCCGCCTCGCCCGTCGACATCGAATTCTTTTCGAGGTGGCGCTTCGCGCGCAGCACCTGGTTCAGCTCGCGGATCACGTGCACGGGCAAGCGCACGGTGCGGGCCTGGTTCATGATCGCCCGCTCGATGCTCTGGCGGATCCACCACGTCGCATAGGTCGAGAAGCGAAAGCCGCGCGTCGGGTCGAATTTCTCGATCGCGTGCATCAGGCCGAGGTTGCCTTCCTCGATCAGGTCGAGCAGCGGCACGCCGCGGTTCAGGTAACCCTTCGCGATACTGACGACGAGACGCAGGTTGCGCTCGATCATCACCTGCCGCGCCTCGAATTCGCCGGCCTTCGCGAGACGCGAATAGCGCTGCTCCTCCTCGACGGTCAGGAGCGGCTTCACGCTGATGCGGTTCAGGTAATGCTGGATCGTGTCGGCCGTGAGCTCGGCCTGCAGCAATGCGCGGAAATCGTCGACGTCGGGAGCCGCTTCCGTACGGCCTTCGCGCTCGCCGTCGCCGTCCGCTTCGGCGTCGCTTGCCTCGATATCACGTTCGTTTTCCGCGACGTCGTCTTCGTCGTCCTTCGAAGCGCCAGCTCGCCCCACCGATGCTTGCGTGGCACGACTGATCTTCTCAGACTCGGCTTGCGGCTCGTGGCGCTTCGATTTCGGCATGGTCGTCTCGGTTATTGAGGCGGCAAATACTTCAGCGGATCGACAGGTTTACCCTGCCGGCGAACCTCGAAATGCAGCATCACGCGGTCAGCATCGCTGTTACCCATCTCGGCGATCTTCTGCCCCTTCGTCACCGCGTCCCCCTCTTTTACCATCAAAGCGCGATTATGTGCATACGCCGTGAGGTAAGTTGCATCGTGTTTGATGATAATGAGGTTGCCGTAGCCACGCAGGCCATTGCCCGAGTAGACGACGCGGCCATCGGCCGCCGCCTTCACGGGTTCACCGGACGTGCCGCCGATATTGACACCCTTGTTCTTCGCGTCGTCGAAACCGTTCAGCAGCGGCCCGCGCACGGGCCATGCGAACGTCACGGGGCCGCTCGGCGCCGCTGCCGTATCGCTCGATGCGGCGGCGGCAGCCGGCGGCGTGATCGCGGACGACGAGCCTGTGGCCGGCATCGCGGGACCGCTGCTGAGCGGCGCGGTCGCGACGGCGGCGCCGGCGATCGGCGCGGCAGCCGGCGAGCCGGCAACCGCGGCGCCGCCCGGCGGCGCGACGCGCAGCAGTTGGTCGACTTCGATCTGGTTCGGGTTCGTCAGGTTGTTCCACGCGGCGATGTCGCGATAGTTCTGCCCGTTCTCGAGTGCGATCCGGTACAGCGTGTCACCCGGTTTCACACGGTAAAAGCCGGGCGGCGGCGGGCCGAGCGGCACCGCCGGCTGCGCGGCAGCGGTCGTGCCGAGCGTTCCGGAGCGGTCGACGACGGGCGCGTTGTCGAGCCGCGTCGCACAGGCGGCCAGTAGCGTGGAGAACGCAGCCACACAGATCGCGCGCTGGGCGAACGTGAGCGGTTCCCTGGTTCGGTTGTTTTGCATCGCGCGCAACATACTCATCGGTTTCAAATCACTCCGGATTTTAAAGGGACAAAGAAAACGCGATCAAGCCGGGACTCTCGCCATTGCGCGGGCGCGACGCGCTCGACAAGCGTGAGCACCTGGTGCTGCCCGCTCTGCGCGCCGACCGGCGCGACGAGCCGCCCGCCGATCGCGAGCTGCTCGAGCAGCGCCTGCGGCACGTCGAGCCCCGCCGCCGCGATCACGATCGCGTCGAACGGGGCCGCGGACGGCAGGCCGACACGCCCGTCGCCATAATGCAAACGGATGTTCGGCACGCGCAGCGGCCGCAGGTTCAGCTTCGCGCGCTCATAGAGCGGCTTGATGCGTTCAATCGAATACACGTCGCGTGCCACGTGACTCAGCACCGCGGCCTGGTAGCCGCAACCGGTGCCGATCTCGAGGACGCGCTCGAGCGTGCGGCCGGCCATCGCGAGCTCGATCATGCGCGCGACGACCGACGGCTTTGAAATCGTTTGCTGGTGGCCGATCGGCAACGCGGAATCCTCATAGGCCTGCGTCGCGAGCCCCGGATCCACGAACATGTGGCGCGGTACCGCGGCCATCGCATCCAGCACGCGCGCGTCGGTCACGCCGTTCGCGCGCAGGCGTTCGACCATGCGCTCGCGCACACGTTCCGAGGTCAGCGCGAACGCGCCGGCCGGCGCGATGCTCGGCGCGGCCGGCTTCGGCATCGCGGGCTTCAGCACGGTCGGCTTCGGTGCGGTCGCAGGCTTCGCGGCGGTCGTGCCGGGCAGCGCGCGGGCAGCGCCCGTCTTCGCCACCGGCTTGAGCACGGCAGCGGGCTTGTCGGCGGCCTTCGGCACCGCGATCGCCGCATGGCGTTCACCGGACCGGACTTCCGATTTGCGTGGCGCTCGCTTGAGATCTTCGAGCGCGAGCGGGAACCGCTTCGCGCGCTCGCCGCTCATGAAGCCCGCCCGCCTGCGCGCGCCCATTCGCGCGTTGCAGGCAGCATTTGCGTATGCGTGAGATCGAGCTGCAGCGGCGTGATCGACACGAAACCGTTGGCGACGGCGTGGAAATCAGTACCTTCGCTCGCGTCCAGCGCCGCACCCGCGGCCCCGATCCAGTAAACCGGCTCGCCGCGCGGGTCGGTCTGGCGAATCACCGGCTGCGACGGGTGACGCTTGCCGAGGCGCGTGACCTTCCAGCCTTTCAGCTCGTCGTACGGCAGATTCGGAATATTGACGTTCAGCAGCGGCTGACCGGGTAGCGGATGCGCGAGGTAATGCTCGACGATTTCCGCGGCGACGCGCGCCGCGTTGGCCAGATGCGCCCAGCCCTTGTCGGCCAGCGAGAACGCGATGGCCGGCACGCCGAACATGATGCCTTCGGTGGCGGCCGCAACTGTCCCTGAATAGAGGGTGTCTTCGCCCATGTTCTGGCCGTTGTTGATCCCCGACACGACGAGGTCCGGACGCTCGTCGGCCATCCCCGTCAACGCGACGTGCACCGAATCGGTCGGCGTGCCGTTCACGTAGAAGAAACCCGTATTCGTCGCGCGCTGCACCGACAGCGGCCGCGACAGCGTGAGGGAATTCGACGCGCCGCTGCAGTTCTGCTCGGGTGCGATCACGGTGAGGTCGGCCAACGGCTGCAGCGCGTCGCTGAGCGCGCCGAGACCGGGGGCGAGATAGCCGTCGTCGTTGCTGAGTAGGATTCGCATCCGGCGATTGTAACCGAGGAAAGATGGCGCGAGAGCGACAGTCCGGCGGCGGCTGAGGGGCCCGCACGCAGCACGCGTATGCGGTGCGCCGCCGCATTGCGCGGCGGCGTTCCGCACACTCGGGAAAACGCCCGGCCACCCGGAAGAAAGTCCCGCCGGGGAAGCCCGGCGCGCATCGCCGCGGCTCGAGACGCTTCAGATCGCGCCGGCCTCGCGCAGCGCGGTGATCGCCTGCGCGTCGTAGCCGAGGCCGCGCAGCACCTCGTCGGTGTGCTCGCCGAGTTCGGGCCCGAGCCAGCGCGTTTCGCCCGGCGTGCCGGACAGCTTCGGCGTGATGTTCGGCAGCGGAATGTCGGTGCCGTCGGCCAGTTTGAAACGCTGGATCATCTGCCGCGCGACGAACTGCGGATCGGTGAACATGTCGGCGGCGCTGTAGATGCGCCCGGCCGGCACGTCGGCCGCGTTGAGCACGGCCAGCGCGTCGTCGATCGTGCGCGGCGCAAGCCACGCGGCGATCGCGTCGTCGATTTCCTGCGTGCGCGGCACGCGTCCGTCGTTCCGTGCGAGTGCGGGATCGTCGGCGAGGTCGTCGCGCTCGATCGCCTTCATCAGCCGCTTGAAGATCGGGTCGCTGTTGCCGCCGATCACGATGCTGCCGTCGCGACACGCGTAGGTGTTCGACGGCACGATGCCCGGCAGCGACGCGCCGGTGCGCTCGCGCACCATCCCGTATACGCCGTATTCGGGCACCACGCTTTCCATCATGTTGAATACCGCTTCATACAGCGCAACGTCGACCACCTGCCCCGCGCCGCCATTCACGTTGCGGTGGTGGAGCGCCATCAGTGCGCCGATCACGCCGTGCAGCGCGGCGATCGAATCGCCGATCGAGATGCCGATGCGCGGCGGCGGCAGATCCGGATAGCCGGTGATGTGACGCAATCCGCCCATCGATTCGGCGATCGCGCCGAAGCCGGGCCGGTCGCGATACGGGCCCGTCTGCCCGTAGCCGGACAGGCGCACCATCACGAGACCGGGGTTGTCGGCCGACAGCACGTCGTAGCCGAGGCCGAGCTTCTCGAGCAGGCCCGGGCGGAAGTTTTCGATCACGATGTCGGCCTCGCGCGCGAGCTGCCGCGCGATCGCCTTGCCGGCATCGGATTTCAGGTTGAGGGTGACCGATTTCTTGTTGCGCGCCTGGACCGACCACCACAGCGACGTGCCGCCCTGCTCCGGATGCAGCTTGCGCCACTTGCGCAGCGGGTCGCCGCCGTTCGGATCCTCGATCTTGATCACTTCCGCGCCGAATTCGGCACAGAGGCGCGACGCGAACGGCCCCGCGATCAGCGTCCCGAATTCGAGCACTTTGACGCCCGCGAGCGGGCCCTGGCTGGTGCTCATGTGTCTCCCTGGCATGAGGAACGGCGCCGCTCGCCGGCGGCGCCTGGCTTACATCGTGCGGCGGTCGAGCATCGCGCGGGCGATGGTGCCCGCGTCGACGTATTCGAGTTCGCCGCCGACCGGCACGCCGCGCGCGAGGCGCGTGACCGCGAGCCCGCGCGCCTTCAGCGTCTGGCCGAGGTAGTGCGCGGTGGCTTCGCCCTCGTTCGTGAAGTTGGTCGCGAGCACGACCTCCTTGACAATCCCGTCGGACGCGCGCCGCACGAGGCGGTCGAAATGGATTTCCTTCGGGCCGATCCCGTCGAGCGGGCTCAGCCGCCCCATCAGCACGAAATACAGCCCGCGGTACGTCATCGTCTGCTCGAGCATGATCTGGTCGGCCGGCGTCTCGACGACGCACAGCAGCGTCGGATCACGCTCGTCGTCGCTGCACACCTCGCAGATCTGCGCTTCCGTGAACGTATTGCACTTCTCGCAGTGCTGCAGGTGCTCGGTCGCGAACAGCAGCGACCGGCCGAGCCGCTCCGCGCCCTCCCGATCGTGCTGCATCAGGTGGTACGCCATGCGCTGCGCGGATTTCGGCCCGACACCGGGCAATACACGCAGCGCCTCGACGAGCGCGGACAGGGCGGACGGCTGTTTCATACGGTGGCTGGAGACTGGACGGGCTGAACGGACGCTGCGCTCAGAACGGCAGCTTGAAACCCGGGGGCAGCGGCAGGCCCGAGGTCATGCCGCTCATCTTCTCCTGCGACGTCGCTTCGGCCTTGCGTACGGCATCGTTGAACGCGGCCGCGACCAGATCCTCGAGCATGTCCTTGTCGTCCGCGAGCAGGCTCGGGTCGATCGCCACGCGACGCACTTCGTTGCGGCACGTCATCGTCACCTTGACGAGGCCGGCACCCGACTGCCCTTCGACTTCGATCTGCGCAAGCTGCTCCTGCATCTTCTTCATGTTTTCCTGCATTTGCTGCGCTTGCTTCATCAGTCCGGCGAGGTTGCCTTTCAACATGGGAATACTCCTTCTTGATCATGTGAAAACCGGCATGCGGCGCATGCCGGTCAATGTGTGCGGGCGTGATTGTGCCTGTCGCGGTGCGATTCGTTCAATGCAGCGTCGGCGGCGGGCCGTCCGGCACCGAATCGGCGAGCGGCCGCACCGAGCCTTCGACGATACGCGCGCCGAAATCACGCACGAGCTGCTGGACGAACGGATCGCCGTGGATCTCCTGCTCGGCCTCGCGCTGGCGGACCGCGCGTGCGGCCGCATCGAGCGCCGCCGCGGTGCGCCGCGCGGGCCCGACCTCGACCGCGACCTCGACAGGCTTGCCGAGTGCGTCGGCCAGCGCGGCTTTCAGCTTCGCGACCTGGGCGGCGTCCGCATACTGCGGCACCGGCACGGACAGCTTCAACGTCGTCGCGTCGACGGCCGTCAACTCGCTGTTGAACGCAAGCTGATACGCGACGCCCTTCAGCGGCAACCGTGCGGCCAGCGCCGGCCATTCGCCGTCGAAGCCGATCGGATCGAGCGCGATCGCGGGCGGCAGCGGGCGCGTGTCGACCGGACGGGTCTCCGCCGGCTTCGGCGCAATGCGCACGTCGTCGGGGCCGCTGTCGAATACCGGGACGAAGCCGTCGTCGGCCCCACCACCGAACATCTCGTCGGCGCTGAGCGGCACGTATTCGTCCGGCGGAATGTCTTCCCACGGCGGCGGCGCCTGGCGCGTGTCGGCAGCCTGCGGCGCGCGAGCCGCCGCACGCGGCGTCGGCACCTGCACGGCGGGACGCGATGGCGCCGGTTTGTCGACGGCCGGCTGGGCCGCGGCCGGCTTCGGCGCGGCGTCCGCCCGCGAGCGGTCGGATGACACACGCATGCCGGCATTGCGCAGCACGTCGAGTGCGGCAGCTGCGCCACCGCGGGCCGACGGGCGCGCGGCAGGCGCGGCACGCGGCGCCGGTTCGGCAGGCGCTGCAGGTTCATCGCTGTCCTTGGCGGCAGCAGGCAGTTCAGGTTCGTTGCGCACGGCCGGCGGCGCATCGCTCGCCGGTGCCGCCTGAGATGCCGGGTTCGCTTGCGGCTGCGGTGCGGCCGGCGCTTCGGTCGCAGCCGCTGCCGGCGTCGTCGCAACAGGCTTCACCGCGGACGATGTCACCGCATCGCCGGACTGGACCGGCGACGGACGCGCGGCGGGCGCGACCGGAGCGGCGGCCTGAGGACGTACTGCCTCCGCGGCTGCCGGTGTCGGTGCCGGTACGGGTACCGATGGCGACTTGGGCGCCGCAGCCGACGCAGCGGCAGCGGCCGCACGCGGCGCGGGCGCGGGTACGGCACGCGGCACGGCCGGCTGGCCACCCGGCGCACTGCCGGCGCCGACGGCCGGCTCGAACGCGAGCATCCGCAGCAGCGTCATCGTGAAGCCGGCGTATTCGTCCGGCGCGAGGCCAAGCTCCGCGCGTCCGACCGTCGCGATCTGATAGAACAGCTGAACCTGCTCGGGGCTCAGTGCCTCCGCGAAGCGGCGCAGGTCGGCCGCTTCCGGCCATTCCTCGAGCACCGAGCCAGGCGCGAACTGCGCCCATGCGATCCGGTGCAGCAGGCTCGCGAGATCCTGCAGCGCGGTGGAAAACGACAGGCTGCGCAGCGACATCTCGTCGGCGATCGTGAGGATCTCCGGGCCGTTGCCGGCCGCGAGCGCATCGAGCAAGCGCACCATGTAGGTCTGGTCGAGCGCGCCGAGCATGCCCGACACCGCCGATTCGGTCACTTCGTTCGCCGAATAGGCGATCGCCTGGTCGGTCAGCGAAAGCGCATCGCGCATGCTGCCCTGGGCGGCGCGCGCGAGCAGGCGCAGCGCCTGCTGCTCGAACGAGATCTGCTCTTCGCCGAGGATCCGCTCGAGATGCGACACGATGTGCCCGGCCGGCATCTGCTTCAGGTTGAACTGCAGGCAGCGCGACAGCACGGTGACGGGAATCTTCTGCGGATCGGTCGTCGCGAGGATGAACTTGACGTGCGACGGCGGCTCCTCGAGCGTCTTCAGCATCGCGTTGAACGCGTGGTTCGTCAGCATGTGCACTTCGTCGATCATGTAGACCTTGAAGCGCGCATCGACGGGTGCGTACACCGCGCGCTCGAGCAGCGCGGCCATCTCGTCGACGCCGCGGTTGCTTGCCGCATCCATCTCGACGTAGTCGACGAAGCGGCCTTCGTCGATCTCGCGGCACGCGCGGCACACGCCGCACGGCTGCGACGTGACGCCGGTTTCACAGTTGAGCGCCTTTGCGAAGATCCGCGACAGCGTCGTCTTGCCGACGCCGCGGGTTCCGGTAAACAGATAGGCGTGATGGAGACGCCCGTCGTCGAGCGCGTGCGTGAGCGCCCTGACGACGTGCTCCTGGCCGACGAGCGAAGCGAAATCCTTCGGACGCCACTTGCGTGCGAGAACTTGATAGGTCATCGGGAAATTGTATCAGTAACGCTGCGTCGCGCCGACACGCGAAACGGTGCGGGAAACGGGCAAAGCGCAGGAAAAACAGAGAATGACGCAGAAATAAAAAACGCCCAACGAACGGGGCGAGAGGAAAGGTGACGAGCCCAACCCTCGGCACTGGCAGAAAACGATTGTGGCTGCTTCGTTCCCGACCTGACCAGGTTCACCGCCCCACCATGCGAGGAGGCCCGTCACGGCATATTCTATCACCGCTTGCGGTCGAATGCGACCGTTTGTTCGCAACAATGCGAGCGATCGAGCAAACCGTCGCGCGCATGGGCGCATGCAGCCGGGGCGAGCAGACGGTGAATTACCGCGGCTCTTGTATTTTGCATGCGGGCCTCCACCTTCGGAACACAACGGTCGAACGGCGCGTCGTACCCCTACTCGCGTAGCGGCTACTATCGCCGCCCGCAGCAGATAGCAATTTAGGCTAATATGACGCCCGAACGACCCGCGAGCCGCGCCATGCAGCGCCTACGCCCTTCCTTCCGGAGAGCGGAGTGACCTGCCGCAGCGGCCGGCAGCCGTCAGGCCGCCGGAGCGCCGCAACGCGCCAAGCAGGCAGTCCCCGAACCGTAAGAGGTATTGACCCAATGAGCGAACAGATCAAACACATCAGCGACGCATCGTTCGAACAGGACGTCGTCAAATCCGACAAGCCCGTGCTCGTCGACTTCTGGGCCGAATGGTGCGGCCCGTGCAAGATGATCGCCCCGATCCTCGACGAAGTCGCGAAGGACTACGGCGACAAGCTGCAGATCGCGAAGATCAACGTCGACGACAACCAGGCGACGCCTGCGAAGTTCGGCGTACGCGGCATCCCGACGCTGATCCTGTTCAAGAACGGCGCGGCCGCCGCGCAGAAGGTCGGCGCGCTGTCGAAGTCGCAGCTCACCGCATTCCTGGACAGCCACCTGTAATACGGGCCGTTCCTCGGACGTGTTGTCAACCGACAACACGTCCGCCGCCAAGCCGCCGATCGGCCGCTCAGGCACGAATCAGCGTATGCTAGAATCAAAAAACGTCTACAAGACGCATTAAGTCTCAGAGCGCCTCCGCTCGCCCTCCTCCCTTATTTCTTTTCGTCGCTTCTCCTCCCTGGCGGGTTCTCCGTATGCATTTATCCGAGCTCAAGTCTCTGCACGTGTCCGAACTGATCGAAATGGCCAATGGCCTGGAGATCGAAAACGCGAACCGCCTGCGCAAGCAGGAGCTGATGTTCGCCATTCTCAAAAAGCGCGCCAAGACGGGAGAGACGATCTTCGGCGACGGCACGCTCGAAGTACTCCCGGACGGCTTCGGCTTCCTGCGCTCGCCGGAAATGTCGTACCTCGCGAGTACCGACGACATCTATATCAGCCCGTCGCAGATTCGCCGCTTCAACCTGCACACCGGCGACACGATCGAAGGTGAAGTCCGCACGCCGAAGGACGGCGAGCGCTACTTCGCGCTGGTGAAGGTCGACAAAGTCAACGGGCAGCCGCCCGAGGCCTCGAAACACAAGATCATGTTCGAGAACCTCACGCCGCTGCACCCGAACAAGCCGCTGGCGCTCGAACGCGAGATGCGCGGCGAAGAGAACGTCACGGGCCGCATCATCGACATGATCGCGCCGATCGGCAAGGGCCAGCGCGGCCTGCTGGTCGCGTCGCCGAAGTCGGGCAAGACCGTGATGCTCCAGCACATCGCACACGCGATCAAGCAGAACCACCCGGACGTCGTCCTGTTCGTGCTGCTGATCGACGAGCGCCCCGAAGAAGTGACCGAAATGCAGCGCTCGGTCGCCGGCGAAGTGATCGCGTCGACGTTCGACGAACCGGCCACGCGTCACGTGCAGGTCGCCGAAATGGTCATCGAGAAGGCCAAGCGCCTCGTCGAAATGAAGCACGACGTCGTGATTCTGCTCGACTCGATCACGCGTCTCGCACGCGCTTACAACACCGTGATCCCGGCATCGGGCAAGGTGCTGACGGGCGGTGTCGACGCGAACGCACTGCAGCGCCCGAAGCGCTTCTTCGGCGCGGCGCGCAACATCGAGGAAGGCGGCTCGCTGACGATCATCGGCACCGCGCTGATCGAAACCGGCAGCCGCATGGACGACGTGATCTACGAAGAGTTCAAGGGCACCGGCAACATGGAAGTGCACCTCGAGCGCCGCCTCGCGGAAAAGCGCGTTTATCCGTCGATCAACCTGAACAAGTCGGGCACGCGTCGCGAAGAAATGCTGATCAAGCCCGAGATCCTTCAAAAGATCTGGGTGCTGCGCAAGTTCATCCACGACATGGACGAAGTCGAGGCCATGGAATTCCTGCTCGACAAGATCCGTCAGACGAAGAGCAACTCCGAGTTCTTCGACCTGATGCGCCGCGGCGGCTGATTCCCCTCGCCCCGCAACGAATGGCCGCCCGCGCGTTTCGCCCGGCGGCCGTTTTTTTCGCCCCAACCTGTACGTGAACGTACAGGTTGATCTATAATCGCGCCATCGTCCCGACCGAAGCCCGCCACCCCTATGCCGAACGACGCCTCTCCCTCGCTGCTGACCGTGAGCGACGCCGCGTCGCGGCTCGGCGTCACGCCGCGCACACTGAAGTATTACGAGGAACGCGGACTCGTCACGCCGTCGCGCAGCGGCGGCCGCTATCGCCTTTACGATGCAGCCGATCTCGAACGCTTTGCCCGCATCCTGCGGCTGCGCGCACTCGGCTTTTCGCTGCACGGCATCACCGAGATGCTCAAGCGCCCGCTGGAAGAAACGGGCGACGGCCGGCGCCGCTATTCGGACGCGTCGCTGCGCGACATCCGCACGGGCCTTGCCGAGCAGATCGACACGCTCGACCAGCGGATCGCGGCCGTCCAGCGCGAACTGAAGGAAGCCGTCGCGCTGCGCAAGGAACTGCAGCACGACATCGATTACATCGAGCGGCGGCTCGCGGGCGAAAATCCCGACGCGCTGATCGCGCAGCGGCAGGCCCAAGCCGGCACGCGCCGCACGCGCAAGGACCGAGGATGAACGTCGCGCCCGGTCGCTCGCCGCTGTGGAGCCGCGCGAACCTGCGCGCGGACCTCTTCCCGTGGGCGCTCGCACTCGTCACCGGCATCGACTACTTCGACAACGCAGTCTTCTCGTTCTTCGCGAGCTACATCGCAGGCGGCATCAACGCGTCGCCCGATGAACTCGTGTGGTCATCCAGCGCCTATGCGGTCACGGCCGTGCTCGGCATCCTGCAACAGCAATGGTGGGTCGACCGGCTCGGACATCGCCGCTATGTCGCCGGCTGCATGCTGATGTTCTCGTGCGGCGCGATCGCGGCGGCATTCGCCGACACGTCGCTCGAGCTTGCGTTCGCGCGCGGCTTCCAGGGCTACTTCATCGGCCCGATGATGGGTGCGTGCCGGATCCTGATCCAGATCAGCTTCAAGCCGCAGGAGCGGCCGCCCGCCACGCGCGCGTTCCTGATCATGATCCTGCTCGGCAGCGCGCTCGCGCCGATCGTCGGCGGGCTGCTCGTCGCGCATTCGACGTGGCGCGCGCTGTTCGCGTGCACGGCGCCCGCGGGTATCGCGTTCGCGATCCTCGCCTTCCTCACGCTGCCCGATTCGGGCAGGACGCCCGACGACGGGCGCGGCTCCGGACATTTCTGGCCGTACATCGTGTTCGCGCTCGCGCAAGGCGCGCTGCAGATCGTGCTGCAGCAGGTGCACTACCAACTCTACAGCGGCTCGCCGACGCTGATCATGCTGACGCTCGTCGGCGTGGGCGCGCTCGCGTGGTTCGCCTATCACCAGTGGAACCATCCGACGCCCCTCGTGCGGCTGCATGCGTTTCGCGAGCGCACGTTCCAGGTCGGATTGCTGCTGTACATGTTCTATTACTACGAGTCGACCGGCTTCAGCTACCTGACCTCCCGCCTGCTCGAAGGCGGGCTCGGCTATCCGGTCGAGAACGCCGGGCGCCTGGTCGGCACGATGTCGCTGATCTCGGCGACCGCGCTGTTCGCCTACCTGCGCTATGCGAAGCACGTCACGCACAAGAAATGGTTCGTGGTGCCGGGTTTCGCGATCGCGATCACCGCCGCGCTGTGGATGACGCGGATGACGCCGCAAGTCGGCGAGGCCGCACTGATCGGCCCGCTGCTGCTGCGCGGGCTCCTGCTGCTGTTCATCGTGCTGCCGGTCGCGAACCTGACGTTTCGCATCTTCGCGATCGACGAATACACGCACGGCTACCGGCTGAAGAACATCGTGCGCCAACTGACGATCTCGTTCGCGACGTCGTCGGTGATCATCGTCGAGCAGCACCGGCTGGCCGTGCATCAGACGCGGCTCGTCGAACGCGCGAACGTGTTCGATCCGCTGTTCCAGCAGACCGTCGACGCCCTCACGCGCAGCTATGCGGCAGCCGGCCATGCACTGAACGACGCGCACGCCCTCGCGATCGCGTCGATCGCGCGGATGGTCGCGCAACAGGCGTCGTTCCTCGCGTCGCTCGACGGTTTCTATTTCCTCGCGGGCGTCGCGCTCGTCGGCGGCCTCTTCGCGGCATGGCAAAAAGAGATCGATTGAGTTAAAAGACAGGCTTTGGATCTTCCTGCGCTGCCTCCATGCTCTCGAAACTGACCCGCTGGTTCGACGACCGCCGCCGCGACCGCGCGCTGCGCAGCCATCCGATTGCCGATGCGTTGTGGCAGGACACGGTTGCGCGCCTGCCGTTCCTCGCCGCGCTGACGCCCGGCGACCTGGGCCGGCTGCGCGAGCTCACGAGCCTGTTCATCGCGAAGAAATCGTTTTCGACCGCGCACGGACTCGAGCTGACCGACGAGATGATCGTCGCGATCGCCGCGCAGGCATGCCTGCCCGTGCTGAATCTGGATTTGTCGCTGTACGACGGCTGGGTCGGCGTTGTCGTGTATCCGGGCGAATTCGTGATCCGCAAGACCGTGCAGGACGAGGACGGCGTCGTCCATGAAGTCGAGCAGGACGCGAGCGGCGAAGCGTGGGAAGGCGGCCCGGTGATCCTATCGTGGGAAGACGCGCAGATGACGGACGGCCGCGACGCGTACAACGTCGTGATCCACGAGTTCGCGCACAAGATCGACATGGTCAACGGCGAGGCCGACGGCTATCCGCCCCTTTTTCGCCGCTGGCACGCGCCGCACCTCGACGCGCAGGCCTGGGCCGACGTGTTCGAGCATGCGTACGACCAGTTCTGCGCACGCGTCGATGCGGTGCCGGACCGTGCGTGGGCGCGCTTCGAGCGGGAATCGCTGATCGATCCCTATGCGGCCGACCACCCGTCGGAATTCTTCGCGGTGTGCAGCGAAGCGCTGTTCGTGCGGCCGCGCGCATTCGAGTCCGAATTTCCGGAGCTGTACCGGCTGCTCGCGCGCTACTACCGGCAGGATCCGGCCCGGACGGGCGCCCTCGGCGCGTGATGAAAATTATTCGTCAACCATCTGATTTTCTGGCATAATCGCCGTTTTTCGACCTTAGGCAAGTGGCTCGCGCCGGGCTTGGCGTCGTCTGGCAGGCGCAATATGCGCTCCGACACGGCAAGCGGCGGGTTGGCTACCGCTCTCACCAAGGAAAGACCATGAAAGAAGGCATTCACCCGAACTACCGCGAAGTCGTCTTCCAAGACATGTCGAACGGCTTCAAGTTCATCACGCGCTCGACGATCCAGACGCGTGAAAACATCGAACTCGACGGCAAGACCTACCCGCTCGCCAAGATCGAAGTGTCGTCGGAATCGCACTCGTTCTACACGGGCCAGCAAAAGATCATGGACACGGCAGGCCGTGTCGAGAAGTTCAAGAACAAGTTCGGCGCACGCGCCAGCGGCAAACTCGCGAAGTAAGCTTCGCGCCGCATCCGGTGGTTGCAACGCACCGGTATCGCACAAAAGGGCAGCCCAGGCTGCCCTTTTTTGTCTCTGCTCGCCCGGCAACCGCCGGCCGGCGCCCTGAGGAACCCCCTGACGCGCAACATCCGGCACGTCTACAATGCCGGATGCTAGAAACCGGCTCGACCGCGCGCGCCCGCGCCGGCCGCCCATAACAAAACGCTCATCTGCATGAAGCCTGTCGTCCGTCTCACCGCCTCCGCCACGCGTGCGCTGCCGCGCTGGCTGCTGCTTACGCTCTGCCTCGTCTACGCGGCATTCGGCCTGTTCGGCCGGGACCCGTGGAAGAACGAAGACGCGGCGGGCTTCGGCGTGATGTGGACGATGGCCACCGGCAGCTGGCACGACTGGCTGCTGCCGAACCTGGTCGGCAAGTTCATCACCACCGACGGGCCGCTCGGCTACTGGCTCGGCGCGCTGTCGATCCGCGCGCTGGCGCCGTGGGTCGACGCGAGCAACGCGTCGCGCGTCGACACGGGCGTGCTGTTCTGTGTCGCGTGCGCGTTCGTCTGGTACGCCGCCTACCTGCTCGGCCGGCGCGCCGAGGTTCAGCCGTTCAAGTACGCATTCGGCGGCGAGCCGGAGCCGCGCGACTACGGCCGCACGCTCGCCGACGGCGCGCTGCTGATCCTTGTCGCATGCTTCGGGCTCGCGGAGCGCGGCCACGAAACGACGCCGCAGCTCGCCCAGTTCGCGTGGATCGCGATGCTCGTGTACGGCATCGTGCGCGGCATCGACAAACCGATGCAGGGCGCGCTGTGGTGGGGTGTCGCGATGGGCCTCGTCGCCCTGTCCGGCAACCCGGTGCTCGTGGTCGCGCTGCTCGCCGGCACGGCCGCGCTGTGGCTCGTCACGCCGGAGATGCGCAACCTGCGCCTGCCGCTGATCGGCGTGCCGCTCGCGGCCGCGATCTCCGCGCTGTGGCCGCTCGCCGCCTTCAACGCGGCGCCCGACGACGCCGCGTGGTTCTTCAACCAGTGGATCCACGGCAGCCTGATGCGCTTTTCGGGCCCGCCGACCGCGGTGCTCGGCTATGCGGCGAAGAACCTGCCGCTCTTCACGTGGCCCGCGTGGCCGCTCGCGATCTGGGCCTGGTGGAGCTGGGCCGGCATGCGCCGCCGCGCGCACATCGCGATTCCGCTGTCGGTCGTCGTGCCGCTCGTCGCGCTCGTGATCCTGCAGAGCCAGCAGTCGAACCGCATGTACATGCTCCTGCTGCCGCCGCTCGCGGTGCTCGCCACCTTCGCGCTGCCCACGCTCAAACGCGGCGCGATCAACGCGATCGACTGGTTCGCGGTGCTGAGCTTCACGATCCTCGGCACCTTCGTGTGGCTCGTGTGGCTCGCGTCGCTCACCGGCTTCCCGCATCCGCTCGCGCGCAACCTCGCGCGCCTCGTGCCGGGCTACGAGCCGCACTTCAAGATCCTGTCGTTCATCTGCGCGGTGATCGTCACCGTGTGCTGGTGCCTGCTCGCGCGCTGGCGCATCTCGCGCCAGCCGAAGGTGCTGTGGCGCAGCGTCGTGCTGTCGGGCGCGGGCACCACGCTGATGTGGGTGCTGCTGATGACGCTGTGGCTGCCGATCGTCAACTACGGCCGGACCTACAGCGACGTTGCGCAGCAGATCGCGTCGCATTTGCCGAAGGACTATGCGTGCATCTCGCCCGTGCGGCTCGGTGATGCGCAGATCGCGACCTTCGCGTACTTCGGCGACATGCACTTCGAATTCTCGGGCGAGTGCGACGTGATCCTGCGTCAGGACCGCGCGGACTTCGGCGAGCCGAGCGCGATGTCGCAATACGTGTGGCGTCTCGTGTGGGAAGGCCGCCGCGTTGCCGACCGCGACGAGCGCTTCCGCCTGTACGAACGCATCGAGCGGCCGACGACGCCCGTCAAGCGCCGTGGCCCGCGCCGCCGGACGGTCGATTGACGATGTTCGCCGACATCCGCCGGATCGTCGGTCTCGCATGGCCGGTGCTCGTCGGCCAGCTCGCGATCATCGCGTTCGGCGTGATCGATACGGCGATGGTCGGCCGCTACTCGGCCATCGACCTGGCCGCGCTCGGGCTCGGTTCGTCGATCTACGTGTCGATCTACATCGGGATGACGGGCATCCTGTCCGCGCTGCAGCCGATCACCGGGCAGCTGTACGGCGCCCGGCGCTACGCCGAGATCGGCGAGGAAGTCCGCCAGGCACTGTGGCTCGCGCTGTTGCTCGCGGTGCCCGGCTTCCTGCTGCTGCATTTTCCCGAACCGCTGCTGCACATCGCCCACGCGCCGCCCGCGCTGCACGAGCGCACCGTCGATTACCTGCGCATCCTGTCGTACGGGCTGCCGGCGAGCCTCGTGTTCCGGATCTACAACGCGCTGACCAACGCGGCCGGCAAGCCGCGCCTCGCGATGATCCTGCAGATCGGCGCGCTGCTGCTCAAGTTTCCGCTCAATGTGTGGTTCGTCTTCGGCGGCTTCGGCGTGCCGGCCCTCGGCGGCCCCGGTTGCGGGCTCGCGAGCACGCTGATCAACTGGGCGCTCGCGCTGATCGGCTTCACGCTGCTCGCGAAGCTCGACGTGTTCTCGCCGCTCGCGATCTTCTCGCGCTTTTGCTGGCCCGTATGGGTGCGCCAGAAGGCGATCCTCAAGCTCGGCGTGCCGATGGGCCTGTCGTACCTGATCGAGGTCACGTCGTTCACGTGCATGGCGCTCTTCATCGCACAGTTCGGCACGACGACGCTCGCCGGCCATCAGATCGCCGGCAACATCAGCGCGGTGCTGTACATGACGCCGCTGTCGATCGGCGTCGCGGCATCGACGCTCGTCGCCCGCGCGCTCGGTGCCGGCCGTCCGGACGAGGCGCGCCTGCTCGGCCGGCACAGCGTGATGCTCGCGTGCGGGATCGCGGCCGCGTACGGCGTGCTCGTGTTCACGCTGCGCCCGTTGATCGTCAGCGGCTACACGCCGAACCCGGCCGTGGTGGCC
The DNA here is from genome assembly GCF_020843965.1 of Burkholderia sp. B21-005. Classification (NCBI taxonomy): domain Bacteria; kingdom Pseudomonadati; phylum Pseudomonadota; class Betaproteobacteria; order Burkholderiales; family Burkholderiaceae; genus Burkholderia; species Burkholderia sp. B21-005. Next base: position 1,989,191 of record NZ_CP086301.1, read on the forward strand.
GCCGCGCTGCCGCTGGTCGCGATCGTCACCTGCTATCACTTCTTCGATGCGCTGCAGATCACGTCGGCATTCGTGCTGCGCGCCTACAAGGTCGCGGTCGTGCCGACCGTGATCTACGCGGTCGCGCTGTGGGGCGTCGGGCTCGGCGGCGGCTATGTGCTCGGCTTCGACATCGGCGGCATCGCGCCGGCATGGCTGACCGGTGCGCGCGGCTTCTGGTTCGCGAACACGATCAGCCTGATGCTCGCCGGTGCGGGACTCGCCCTCTACCTGCGCCGCGTCAGCCGCGCGCAGCTGTCCATCGACGCCTGACCCACGGCCCGCGGCCTACGCGTCCTCCAGCACGTCGGCCGCGTGATACGACGACCGCACGAGCGGGCCGGCAACGACTTCCCTGAAACCGAGCGCCAGCCCCTCGTCGCGCCACGCGGCGAACGCGTCGGGGCTCACGTAGCGCCGCACCGGCAGATGGTGCGCGGACGGTGCGAGATACTGGCCGAGCGTCAATACGTCGACCTCGTGCGCACGCAGATCGCGCAGTGTGTCGCGCACCTCGTCGTCGCGCTCGCCGAGCCCGAGCATCAATCCCGATTTCGTCACGAGCGTCGGCCGCGCGGCCTTCGCCTGTGCGAGCAGTTCGAGCGAGCCGCGATAGTCGGCGCCGGGCCGCGCCGCCCGGTACAGCGACGGCACCGTCTCGATGTTGTGATTGAACACGTCCGGCCACGCCGACGACAACGCCTCGAGCGCACGGGGAACGCGGCCCCGGAAATCGGGCGTCAGCACCTCGACGCCGATGCCCGGCACGCTCGCGCGCACCGCCGCGATGCAGGCGGCAAAATGCGCGGCGCCGCCGTCGCGCAGGTCGTCGCGATCGACCGACGTGATCACGACGTAGCGCAGCCCCAGCGCCGCGACTGCGGCGGCGAGCCGCACGGGCTCGCCGGGATCGAGCGGTTCGGGACGGCCGTGCGCGACATCGCAGAACGGGCAGCGCCGCGTGCACAGCCCGCCCATGATCATGAAGGTCGCGGTGCGCTGCGCGAAGCATTCGCCGATGTTCGGGCACATGGCCTCCTCGCACACGGAATGCAGCCGGTGATCGCGCAGCACGGCCGCCATGTCGGCGACCGCCCCGCTCATCATCGGCCGCGCCCGCAGCCACGGCGGCTTCGGCAGCGCCGCGCCGGCCGCGGGCTCGACGCGCACCGGAATGCGTGCGAGCTTGTCGCGGCTCCTCGCGCCCGGCTGGCCGAGCGCGGTAAGGCTGGGTCGTTCGAGCGCGGCGGCCATCGTCAGTCTCCGAGAAACGCGACGATCAGGCGGTTCACGTCGGCAGCCGCCTCCATCTGCACCATGTGACCGCTGCCCGCAATCACCTCGGCCCGCACGCCGTCCGGCAAGCCCTGCGCATGCTGCGCGGGAATCACCTGGTCGCGCTCGCCCCAGATCACCAGCGTGCGCGGCGCAAGGGACGCGACGCGGTCGCGGAACACGCGCCGCTGGGCCGCGCCATCGAACGCAGCATTCGCGATCTTCTCCAGCGCGGCCTGCACGCCTTCGAGGCGCTTGTACTTGACGAGGTCCTCGACCAGTTGCCGCGTGACGAGCGCGTGATCCGCGAACAGCGCACCGAGGTGCGGCTTCAGCGTATTGCGGCTGTTGCCGGCGACGAAGCCGTCGATGTAGCCGCGGTTGATGTCGGCGCCGAGCCCGGCGCTCGCGATCAGCGTCAAGGACGCCACGCGTTGCGGCGCACGCTCGGCCGCCGCCATCGCGACCGCGCCGCCCATCGAATGGCCGATCAGGTGCGCGCGGTCGATATGCTGCGCGTCGAGCAGCGCGAGCACCGCATCGGCCAGTTCGTCGAGGCTGCCGGTGTCGACGGCCTTGCCCGACTCGCCGTGCCCAGGTAAATCGAGCGCCCACACGGGCCGGTGCGCGGCGAGTTCCGCATGGTTGAACAGCCAGTTGTTCAGGTCGCCGCCGAAGCCGTGAATCAGCACGGCAGGCGTGCCCGTGCCATCGCCCAGCTTCAGGAACCGGACCGTGCGTCCGCCGATCTGCGCCTTCTCGGGCTGCGGGCCCCCGGCGTCGTCGGCCGCCGCGCTCGGCGTGAAATCGCGCTGGAATTCGGCGATCGCCGCATCGATGTCGGCATCGCTCGCGTCGGCCGTCGCCACCACGCCGAGCAGCGCACCGACCGGCAGCGTCTCGCCCTCCTGCGCGACCTGCCGGCGCAGCGTGCCGTCGAACGCGCACTCGACACCCGACGAGATCTTGTCGGTCTCGACGTCGAGCACTTCGTCGCCCTTCGTCACGCGCTCGCCGATTGCCTTCAGCCAGCCGTTGACCTGCCCCTGCTCCATCGACAGCCCCCACTTGGGCATCGTGATCATGTGAATCGACATCGTGTCAGCTCCTCGTCTTCAGTACCGCCTGCGCGATCGCATCGGCAGACGGGATATACAGGTCTTCCAGCACGCCGGCGAACGGCGTGGGTGTGTGCGGCGCGGTCACGAGCTCGATCGGCGCCTTGAGCGTCCGGAACGCACGCTGTGCGACGAGCGCGGCGATGTCGGTCGCGATCGAGCAGCGCGGGTTCGCCTCGTCGACGACCACCACGCGGCCGGTGCGCGCCGCGCTTTCGAGGATCGTTTCCTCGTCGAGCGGCGACGTCGTGCGCAGGTCGATCACGTCGACCTGGATGCCGTCCTTCGCGAGCTTCGCGGCCGCGTCGGTCGCGAGATGCACCATCCGGCCGTACGTGACGATCGTCGCGTCGTCGCCTTCGCGCACGACGTTCGCCTCGCCGAACGGAATCGCATAGGATTCCTCAGGCACGTCGCCTTCACGGGTATAAAGCAGCTTGTGTTCGAGGAAGATCACGGGATCGTCGTCGCGGATCGCCTGGATCAGCAGCCCCTTCGCGTCATACGGCGTCGACGGGCACACGACCTTCAGCCCCGGGATGTGCGTAAACAGCGACGTGAGCATCTGCGAATGCTGCGCGGCCGCGCGCAGACCGGCACCGTACATCGCGCGGATCACAACCGGCGTCACGGCCTTGCCGCCGAACATGTAGCGGAATTTCGCGGCCTGGTTGAAGATCTGGTCGAAGCACACGCCCATGAAATCGATGAACATCAGCTCCGCGACGGGCCGCATCCCGCATGCGGCCGCACCGACCGCCGCGCCGATGTAGCCCCCCTCCGACAGCGGCGTGTCGAGCACGCGCCCCGGAAACTTGTGGAACAGCCCCTTCGTCACGCCGAGTACGCCGCCCCACGCGTCGTCCTCGCCCGGCGCACCCGCGCCGCCTGCATTGTCCTCGCCCATCACGATCACGCTGTCGTCGCGCGCCATTTCCTGCGCGAGCGCCTCGTTGATCGCCTGCGAATAAGTGATCTTCCTTGCCATGTCTGTCTCCTGGGATATTCGGTTCGCCGTGCCGGCCGCCAACTGAGGGCTGCCGTGTCACATCGCATTCACGGGTACGACACGTACACGTCGGCCAGCAGGTCGGCCGCATCGGGCAGCGGCGCGGCCTTCGCCTGCGCGACCGCGTCGTCGATCAGCGTCTTCACCTGGGCATCGACGGCACGCAGCTCGTCGGTCGTCAGCGCTTCGGCGCGCACGACGCGCGTTTCGAAATGCTTCAGGCAGTCCTTCTCGTCGCGCAGCTTCTGCACTTCGCCCGGCGCGCGATAGGTCTGCGCGTCGCCTTCGAAGTGGCCGAAGTAGCGCGTGAACTTCACCTCGACGAGCGTCGGACCGCCGCCGCTGCGCGCGCGTGCGACCGCTTCGCCGAGTGCCTCGTGCACCGCGAAGAAGTCGAAGCCGTCGACGATCACGCCGGGCATCCCGAAGCCGTTCGCGCGATCGGCGATGTTGTCGGTCGCGACCGACCAGCTCGACGCCGTCGCTTCCGCATAGCCGTTGTTTTCGGCCACGAATATCGCCGGCAGCCGCCACACCGACGCGAGGTTCATCGATTCGAAGATCACGCCCTGGTTCGACGCGCCGTCGCCGAAGAAGCACACGCCGACCCCGCCGGTCTTCTTGTGCTTGGCCGCGAGCGCCGCGCCGCACACGAGCGGACCGCCGGCGCCGACGATCCCGTTCGCGCCGAGCATCCCCATCGACAGGTCGGCGATGTGCATCGAGCCGCCCTTGCCGTGGCAGACGCCCGTCTTCTTGCCGTAGATCTCGGCCATCATGCCGTGCACGTCGACGCCTTTCGCGATGCAGTGGCCGTGCCCGCGGTGCGTGGTCGCGACGTAGTCCTCGAGACCGAGGTGCAGCATCGTGCCGACCGCGGATGCCTCCTCGCCTGCATACAGGTGGACGAAGCCGGGGATTTCGCCGGTCGCGAACTCGACGTGCAGACGTTCCTCGAATTCGCGGATCGTGCGCATCAGCCGGTAGGCGTCCAGCAGCTTGTCCCTGCTGAGCTGTGTCGAAACGGTCATGTGTGTCTCCTGGTAGGTCTGACTGCGAATGCCGCCGCGGCAACGCCCCGGCGACGGATTGCACGGCCTGCGGCCGTCGGTGAAACGTGAAGCTGCCGTCAGTCGCGCCACGCGCCGGCGTCGCGCAACACCTGACGCGACGACGCGTAACGCAGCGTGCGGCCCACATCGACGGTCAGCGGCCCGCGCCAGTCGAGCGCGATCTCGTAGCGATCGCCGCGCGCGACCTCGATCTCGCGCTCGCCGTCGAACGCGAGCGTGCCGCGCTCGAACGGGATCGTCTGCCACGCACCCGGCTCGAGCCGCTCGCAGCTGCGCATCACGACGCGATCGACGCGGCCGGGTGCGATCGGCGCGACGAGCGGCGTGCCGGCCGCGTTGCCGTCGGCGGCGAAGCGCATCGCGAGCCCGTGCGGCGCGCTGCGCTCGAGCGGCGCCCACGCGCCGCCGAGCGCGGACAGGCCGATGCCGTCCGGCTCCGCGAAGGTCAGGTACAGGGCGTCGATGTCGTCGGGCCCCGAGATCGCCCGCGCGCCGATGAAGCGCTGGCGTGCCGCGCACACGTCGACGAGCGCGATCTCCTCGCGCCCCGCGTTCGCGCCCGCCACGCCGCGCACGACGAGCCGCTTGTTGCGCACGAACGCGATCTCGGCCGGCACGGCGCCGGTCGCGGCGAGTCCTGCCGCGATGCCCGCGACGGTCGCCTCGCGATGTTCGGGAAACGCATTGTTGGTGCCGGTGGACAGCGCGACGAGCGGCGTCGAGCCGCAGTGCGCGGCGACCGCGCGATGGGTGCCGTCGCCGCCGAGCACGACGATCAGCGCGACTTCCATCCGGCGCATGTAGGCAGCGCCGGCGTGCGTGTCGGCAACCGTGTCCGAGATCGGCAGGTCGACGAATTCGACGTCGGGCCAGCGTTCGTGCGGGGCAAGCGCGCGATGCGTATCGAGCGCACGCATCAGCAGCGTCGCGATGCCCGTCTTGTCGCGCAGGGTCAGCACGCGCTCGACGCCCATCGCGCCGAGGCCGGCAAGCAGGCGCACGACCATGTTGGCTTTTTCCGCGGTCGGGAACACGGATGCATGCGTCGTCAGGCGGCGAATGTCGCGCCCCGATGCGGGGTTCGCGATCACACCGACGGTCACGGGCGTCGTCACGGGCTTGTCTCCATCCAGTGGACCGGCGCTCGCGCACCAGCCCTTCATGTGTCGTCCGCCGTCATCGAGGGCAGCGGATCATCGTCGCCGACGCGATTGCGCCGGCATTGCCCGTCACATCTGCAAGCGGCGTGCCACCGCGTGTGCAACGTCCGCGAAACCCGCGTACAGGCTGGCTCGGCGGGGTACGCACGTCATCGGCACCTGCTGTCGGGCAGCTCGAAGCGCCGCGAAACAGGCCGGGCGTCTCACCTGGTCTATCCCTCGACACGGCGACTTCGGCGCGGTGATCGTCATTGCCGTTTGGCCGGCAAGCCACGCGCATCGCGGCATGGCACGCGCCGCCACGCTCCCGACCACCGTGTTGCCGGGCACGTCCGCGCGTCTCAGCTGCGCGAGACGGGCTGAGATGTCGGTGAGACGAACGTCTCAGGCCGCGCGCGTGCTGCGATGCAATGTGATCCGCTGCCGCGGATGTGCTACAAGAGCATCGAAATCCCCGCCGTACGGAACCGGAGCCGACCATGCCCTATGCCGTCCCCCAGGCCCAGCACGCCGACCGTGTGCTCGGCGCGCTCGCCGGGCGCCTGCCCGCGCCGGCCGATTCCGCGCGTCTCGTGTCGTCATGGCAGCGCTCGCTCGAGCGCTACGCGCTCGACCCCGCTTCGTCGATCGGCCCGCGCGTGCTGACCGCGGCCGAGTTGCGCGAGGTACGCGACAAGGAAGAGGCCTTCCTGCGCGCATCGGGCCAGTGCCTGACGCGCCTGCACGACATGATTCGGGTCGCCGACTATTGCGTGATGCTGACCGACGCGCATGGCGTGACGATCGACTACCGGATCGACCGCGAGCGCCGCAACGACTTCCGCCATGCGGGGCTGCACATCGGCTCGTGCTGGTCGGAAAGCGAGGAAGGCACCTGCGGCGTCGCGAGCGTGCTGACCGATCTCGCGCCGATCACCGTGCACAAAACCGACCACTTCCGCGCGGCGTTCACCACACTCACCTGCAGCGCGGCCCCGATCTTCTCGCCGGGCGGCGAACTGATCGGCGTGCTCGATGCGTCGGCCGTCCAGTCGCCCGACGGTCGCGACAGCCAGCGTCTCGTGTACCAGCTCGTGCGGCAGAGCGCGGCGCTGATCGAGGACGGCTATTTCGTGCACAGCACCGCGCAGCACTGGATATTGTTCGGGCATCCGAACCGTCACTACGTCGAGGCACAGCCCGAATGGCTGATTGCGTTCGACGAATGCGGCAATATCGTCGCCGCGAATCGGCAGGCGCGCGATGCGCTGCCGGCGCTGCGCGAACCGCGCCATATCGACGAGATCTTCGATGCAAGCGAGATGCCATTGCGCGACGCCGCGCGGCTCGATGCGATCGTCGCGCTGCGGCTGCGCGCGACCGGCGCGCCGCTCTATGCGCGATTGCGTGCCCCGCTACGGCGTGCCGGCCGCGAAACCGGCACGGCACGGGCCGCCCCCGCATCGCGCCGCCCCGGCACCGCGCAGCGCCACGTCGGCGCGCTGACGCCGTTCCTGCACAGCAGCGACGCGCGCGTCGCGCAGCAGGCCGAACTCGCGCTGCGGGTCGCGAGCAAGCGGCTGCCGATCCTCGTGCTGGGCGAAACCGGCGCGGGAAAGGAAGTGTTCGCCCGCGCGATCCACGACGCCGGCGCGCGGCGTGCGCGACCGTTCGTCGCGGTCAACTGCGGCGCGCTGCCCGAGGCCCTGATCGAAAGCGAGTTGTTCGGCTATGCGGCCGGCGCGTTCACCGGCGCGCGCAAGCACGGCGCGCGCGGCAAGATCGCGCTCGCCGACGGCGGCACGCTGTTCCTCGACGAAATCGGCGACATGCCGCTCACGCTGCAGACGCGCCTGCTGCGCGTGCTCGCCGACGGCGAGGTCGTGCCGCTCGGCAGCGACACGCCCGTGCGCGTCGATCTCGACGTGATCTGTGCGACCCACCGCGATCTCGCGCGGATGGTGGCCGACGGCACGTTCCGCGAGGACCTGTATTACCGGTTGAGCGGCGCGACGTTCGAGCTGCCGCCGCTGCGCGAGCGCGCGGACGTGTGCGACGTGATCGCCACGGTGTTCGCCGAGGAGGCGCAGGCGACGGGCCACGTGCTCACGCTCGACCCGACGCTCGCCGCGCAGCTCGCCGCCTATCCGTGGCCCGGTAACGTGCGCCAGCTGCGCAACGTGCTGCGCTATGCGTGCGCGGTATGCGACGCCGCATGCGTGACGCGGCGCGACCTGCCGGCCGATCTCGCCGCGCAACTCGGCGCCGGTCCGGCCGGCGCCCTGCCGGACGACGAACGCGGCCGCATCGTCGCGGCGCTCACCGCGCATCGCTGGCGGCCCGACGCGGCCGCGCAGGCGCTCGGCATCTCGCGCGCGACGCTGTACCGGCGCATCGCCAAGCACCGGATCGTCGCGCCGCACCGCATCTGATGCCTGCGACGCATCGGCACGCTTCGCATCACGCCGTGTGCTCGGCCGCTTCAGTCGCGGCGCCGTCCTCGCCGAGCGCGTCATCGCGCCGCGTGAACACCTCGTGCGCGGCAAACAATGCGTTCAGCGCGGCCGGGAACCCCGCGTAGACGGCCATCTGCATGAACACCTCGACGATCTCGGCGCGCGTGCAGCCGACGTTCAGCGCGGCCTCGATATGCACCTTCAGTTGCGGCTGCGCATTGCCGAGCGCAGCCAGCGCGGCGATCGTCGCAATCTCGCGCGCTTTCAGGTCGAGCTGCGGCCGGCTGTAGATATCGCCGAAGCTGAACTCGACGATCAGCCGCCCGAAGTCGGGCGCGATCGGCGCGAGCGCCGCGATCACGCGCTCGCCCACTTCGCCGTCGATTTCCTTCAGCTTGTTCCAGCCGCGCATATAGCGGTCTTCAACGCGTTGTTCCATGGTGTCCGTCCTGTTCAGAGGGTGAATGAGTAGGATTCGCCCGTCGTTCCGTCTCGCGTTCCTGCGTCTCGTAGTACGCGATCTTGTCGCCGATCGCGTCGAGGCTCGCCTGCAGCTCCGCGATATGCGCGCGCACCGCATCGCGATGCGCGGCCAGCAACCGCCGCCGCTCACCGAACGTCGACTCGCCTTGCGAGCGCAGCGCTGCGAACTGCTGCATCTGCGCGATCGGCATGCCGGTCGCCTTCAGGCGCATCACGAAGGCAAGCCAGTCAAGGTCGGCCGGTGCATAGAGCCGGTGCCCGGCCGCCGTGCGCGAAATCGCGCGCAGCAGGCCGGCCTGCTCGTAATACCGCAGCGTATGCGTCGACACGCCGGTCAGTTCGGCGACTTGCCCGATCGTCAGCGGACCGGCGGCGGAAGGTTTGGATACGGTTTTCGACATGGCAGGAACAAGGTTAGGAGTTAGAGTTCACTCTAAGTCAAGCATCGTCGCACGGCCATATCAAATAATTTGCAGTCCGCGCCGCAGACAACATCTCGGACACCGTAAAGAATGGTCAAAACCGCTGCCCGGCGCAGCTTTCTGTCTTTACAGCGGCGCAAGCCTTCAGCAAGATTCGGTCATCGCCTGTCTTAAAAAGGGCACGCATTTGTCCTATGCTTAACGGCGACGCCCGGCCGGGTCTCGTCCAGTCGTCCGTTGCAACGCCCATTCATCCGTCAGAACCAGGGAGCCCTTGCCATGCTGAAAAAGCTGCTGATGCTGTTCGTCGCGCTGTCGCTGTCGCTTGCCGCCGGCCTCGCCACGGCCGTCGAAGTCAACACGGCCGACCAGGCCGCGCTCGAATCGGTGAAGGGGCTCGGGCCCGTGAAGTCGAAGGCGATCATTGACGAACGCACCAAGAACGGCCCGTTCAAGGACGCGGACGATCTCGCGAACCGCGTGAAGGGTCTCGGCACGAAGTCGGTCGGGCATCTCGAGGAAAACGGCCTGACGGTCGGCGGCTCGTCGACGCCGCCGAAGGGCGTGAAGCTGTCGAAGCCGGCCGCGACGACGTCGGCGACCACGTCGGCCACGACGTCGGCAGGCACCGCATCGACGCCGACGACCGCGACGACCGGCACGACGGCGACCGCACCGGCCGCCAGCGCGCCGGAAGCGGCGGCCAAGCCCGCCAAGAGCAAGCGCGCATCGAAGAAAGAGAAGGCGGCCGCAGCCGCGGCGGCATCCGCCGACGCGGGCGCGAGCGCGCCGGCCGCGGCGTCGTCCACGAAGGCGACCAAGGGGTCGAAGAAGAAGAGCAAGAAGGACAAGGCAGCCTCCGCCGCCGCGGCGTCGGGCGCCTGATGTGCGCCGCGCGCGCGACGGCGTGCGCGCGGCATTCGATCAACGGGCGCCGTTGCTGCGGCGCCCTTTTCAGTGAAGGTGAAGAACCATGGGTCTCCTCGACATCGTTGGCGGTCTGATCGGCGGCCAGGCCGGCGGCAACTCGCAAAGCGCGCTCATCACGACCGCGCTCGAATTCATCAACAACCAGCCGGGCGGCCTGAACGGCCTGATCGAGAAGTTCAAGGCCGGCGGCGCCGGCGACATCATCGGCTCGTGGGTCGGCACCGGCGAAAACCAGCCGATCTCGGGCGACACGCTGCAGAACGTGCTCGGCTCCGACGTCGTCGGCGCGCTCGCGACCAAGGTCGGCATCGATCCGTCGCAGGCCTCGTCGATCCTCGCGCAAGTGCTGCCGCACGTCGTCAACGGCGCGACGCCGAACGGCGAAGTGCCGGCTGGCGGCCAGGTCGATACGTCGAACGTGCTCGGCACGCTCACGCAACTCGCCGGCATGTTCGGCGGCAACAAGCAGGCCTGAGCCCGCACCGCACCGGCTGACGGCCCGGGCAGCAGTTCCGGCCGCTCCATATGCAAACACCCCGCCTGAGCGGGGTGTTTGTTTTTGCGCGCCCGGCGCGAACCGGGCGGGCGGCCGATCAGCGGCGATCAGTGCACGACGCGGTCGAACACGAACTCGCCGTCGTTGACGTCGACCGGGATCACGTCCTTCGGGCCGAAGCGGCCCGCGAGGATCAGCTTCGCGACCGGGTTCTCGATCTCCTGCTGGATCGCGCGCTTCAGCGGCCGCGCGCCGAACACCGGATCGTAGCCGACCTTCGCGATCTGTTCGAGCGCCGCCGGCGACACGTCGAGCGCCATGTCGAGCTTCGCGAGCCGGTCGTGCAGGCGTGCGAGCTGGATCTTCGCGATCGATTCGATGTTGCTGCGATCGAGCGCGTGGAACACGACGACGTCATCGATCCGGTTCAGGAACTCCGGACGGAAGTGCTGTTTCACCTCGATCCACACGGCGTCCTTGATCTCTTCCTGCGGCGCACCCGTCATCGCCTGGATCACCTGCGAGCCGAGGTTCGACGTCATCACGATCACCGTGTTCTTGAAGTCGACCGTGCGCCCCTGCCCGTCGGTCATGCGACCGTCGTCGAGCACCTGCAGCAGCACGTTGAACACGTCCGGATGCGCCTTCTCGATCTCGTCGAGCAGGATCACGCTGTACGGCTTGCGGCGCACGGCTTCCGTCAGGTAGCCGCCTTCCTCGTAGCCGACATAGCCCGGCGGCGCGCCGATCAGCCGCGCGACGCTGTGCTTCTCCATGAACTCGCTCATGTCGATGCGGATCAGGTGCTCTTCCGAATCGAACAGGAACGACGCCAGCGCCTTGCACAGCTCGGTCTTGCCGACACCCGTCGGGCCGAGGAACAGGAACGAGCCGTACGGACGGTTCGGATCGGCGAGACCCGCGCGCGAACGACGGATCGCATCCGCGACCGCGCTGATCGCCTCGTGCTGGCCGACCACGCGCTCGTGCAGCTTTTCCTCGATGTGCAGCAGCTTCTCGCGTTCGCCCTGCATCATCCGCGACACCGGAATCCCGGTTGCACGCGACACGACTTCCGCGATTTCTTCCGCGCCGACCTGCGTGCGCAGCAGACGCGGACGCGTCGGGTTGTGCTGCTCCTGCTCTTCGGCCTGCGTGACCTGCTTCAGTTGCGACTCGAGTTGCGGCAGCTTGCCGTACTGCAGTTCGGCGACCTTCTCCAGCTTGCCTTCACGCTGCAGGCGCACGATGTCGGCCCGCACCTTCTCGATCTCTTCCTTGAGCTGCGCGCTACCCTGCACCGCGGCCTTCTCGGCGGTCCAGATCTCCTCGAGGTCCGCATATTCGCGGCCGAGACGGTCGATCTCTTCCTCGATCAGCTGCAGACGCTTCTGCGACGCTTCGTCCTGCTCCTTCTTCACGGCCTCGCGCTCGATCTTCAGCTGAATCAGACGACGGTCGAGCTTGTCCATCTCTTCGGGCTTCGAATCGATTTCCATCTTGATCTTCGACGCAGCCTCGTCGATCAGGTCGATCGCCTTGTCCGGCAGGAAACGGTCGGTGATGTAGCGGTGCGACAGCTCGGCCGCGGCGACGATCGCCGGGTCGGTGATGTCGACGCCGTGGTGCAGTTCGTACTTCTCCTGCAGCCCGCGCAGGATCGCGATCGTCGCCTCGACGCTGGGCTCGTCGACGAGCACCTTCTGGAAGCGGCGCTCGAGCGCGGCGTCCTTCTCGATGTACTTGCGGTATTCGTCGAGCGTGGTCGCGCCGATGCAGTGCAATTCGCCGCGCGACAGCGCCGGCTTCAGCATGTTGCCCGCGTCCATCGCGCCTTCGGCCTTGCCGGCGCCGACCATCGTGTGGATCTCGTCGATGAACACGATCGTCTGGCCTTCGTCCTTCGCGATGTCGTTGAGCACGGCCTTCAGGCGCTCCTCGAACTCGCCGCGATACTTCGCGCCGGCGAGCAGCGCGGCCATGTCGAGCGACAGCACGCGCTTGCCCTTCAGCGTCTCGGGCACTTCGCCGTTGACGATCCGCTGCGCGAGCCCTTCGACGATCGCGGTCTTGCCGACGCCCGGCTCGCCGATCAGCACCGGGTTGTTCTTGGTGCGGCGCTGCAGGATCTGGATCGAGCGGCGGATTTCGTCGTCGCGGCCGATCACCGGGTCGAGCTTGCCCGCACGGGCGCGCTCGGTCAGGTCGACCGTGTATTTCTTCAGCGCCTCGCGCTGGCTTTCGGCGTCCTGGCTGTGCACCTGCGAGCCGCCGCGCACCGCGGCGATCGCGGCTTCGAGCGACTTGCGCGTGAGGCCGTGCTGGCGGGCGAGCTTGCCTGCTTCACCCTTGTCGTCGGACACGGCGAGCAGGAACATCTCGCTCGCGATGAACGTGTCGTTGAGCTTCTGTGCTTCCTTGTCGGCCTGGTTCAGCAGCCCGGCCAGCTCGCGGCCGATCTGGATGTCGCCGCCCGTGCCCGTCACTTGCGGCAGGCGCGAAATGGCCTCGTTCAGCGCGCCTTGCAGCGCCTGCACGTGAACGCCGGCGCGCGACATCAGCGAGCGGGCGGAGCCGTCGTGCTGCGCGACCAGCGCCGCCAGCACGTGAACCGGTTCGATGTATTGATTGTCGCGGCCTGCCGCAAGGCTTTGCGCGTCTGCCAGTGCTTCCTGGAACTTGGTGGTGAGCTTGTCGATTCTCATTTAGTCGAGACCTCCAATTTTCGATTAACACCAAGATGAGGATGCTTATGCGGGTTTCAAGCGAAATTCGGGTTGATTCAGCGCAAAAAACACCCGGTGCACACACAGCGGCCCGCGGGCGCACGGCAGCCGGATGCGGAGGTGGCGCCGGCGTGTCAGCCAGCCTTCGACGGTGCTTGCGCGGATGCCGGTGCGTCATCCCCGGACGGCTCGGCACGCACCAGCGCGATCGGGCGAATGCCCAGCAGGGTGGCGAGCGGCAACGCGGGTTCGGCCAGCTCGCCGAGCGTGTGGCCGTCGAGTTCGGCGAAGAACGCATCGCGCGCGGCCGCCAGCACGCCCTTGAGGCGGCACTGCGGCTCGATCACGCAGCCGCGCGTGTCGCCGCCGTCGGCCGAAAAGCAGCCGACCAGCGCGAAATCGCTCTCGGTCGCGCGCACGACCTGCCCGACCGTCAGCTTCAGCGAGTCGGGGAACAGTCGCAGCCCGCCGTTGCGGCCGCGGACGGTATCGACCCAGCCGAGCTCACCGAGCTGCTGGACGACTTTCATCAGATGGTTCTTGGAGATGCCGTAGGCGTCCGAGATCTCCTGGATCGTCGCGAGCCCCTCGCCGCGCACGGCGAGATACAGCATGACGCGCAGCGAGTAGTCGGTGTAGTCGGTGAGTCTCATGAGCGAATACGGAAAATGATCGATCGTGTCCCGATCATGCGGACGGGGTCGATCGGAGCGCGCCGGACCGGCTGTCGGGAGCGCTTGAAGGCGCCGGGTTGCCGGGACGGCGTGCGCGCAATAAGATGCATGGAATCCACGCATTTTTCAGGCATTGGTCGACGCTATTTTGCGTCAAAATCCGGTCGGCGTCCTGCGCATTGCCCGCGCTGCCGCGCCGACGGCCCCCGCCAACGCCCCGATTTTCCGCCCCTTTTTGCGATGACTGCCCTGTCCGCCTCGCCCGATACCGCGCCGGCCCGCCCGCGCGACGCCGAACCGACCGAAGACAATATCCGCGACCTCGTGTACGCGTTCTACGACCGCGTGCGCGCCGATCCGCTGCTCGGGCCCGTGTTCGACGCGAAGCTGGACGGCCGCTGGGACGACCATCTGCCGAAGATGGTCAGCTTCTGGTCGAGCCTCGTGCTCGGCACCAAAGGCTATCGCGGCAACGTGCAGCAGGCGCACCAGCCGCTCGACGGGATAGAACCCGCGCATTTCAGCCGCTGGCTGTCGCTGTTCCTGAAGACCGTCGAGGGGCGCTACACGCCGCCCGCGGCGGTCCGCTTCATGGAACCCGCGCTGCGGATCGCGCAGAGCCTGCAGTTGAGCCGCTTCGGCTGGGACTATCAGATTCCGCCCGAGCAGCAGGCGCTGCTCGATGCGATCGCGCCGCGCCGCCGGGATGCGGGCGATGATTCTCACGCGCTGCCGTCGCGCGCCCAAGGCGAGCCGTTTCCGACGAAGATCATCGGGCGCAGCGTCGATCCGGACGCCTGACACGGCGATTCACGGCGCTTGAACGCTGCAGCGCTCGAGCGCCCGCGGCACAATGCCGCACGCCGCGCTCAGCGCGGCGTGTTGCCCGATTCGACGCCCCAGCGCGCGAGCGCCGCATCGTCGGCGCTGCGGGCATCGACCCAGCGTTCGCCGTCCGGTGTCGTTTCCTTTTTCCAGAACGGCGCCTCGGTCTTCAGGTAATCCATCACGAACTCGCACGACGCGAACGCGTCGCCGCGGTGCGACGCGACTGTAGCAACCATCACGATCTGGTCGAGCGGCAGCAGCCGGCCGACGCGATGCACGATCGCGACGTCGATGCCGGGCCAGCGCCGGCCGGCCTCGGCGGCGATCTTCTCGAGCGCCTTCTCGGTCATCCCCGGATAGTGCTCGAGCTCCATCGCGGCGACCGAATCGCCTTCGTTCAGGTCACGCACCGTGCCGACGAAGCACGCGACCGCACCGATTTTCGGGTTGCGCGCGCGCAATGCCGCCACTTCGGCGTTCAGGTCGAAATCGTCGGTCTGGATTCGTATCGTTGCCATGACAAACCCCTCAACCGCCTGTCACCGGCGGAAAGAACGCGACCTCGCAGCCCTCGGTGAGCCGCGTGTCGGGGTCGGTCATCTCGTGATTGCACGCCATGCGCAACGCGCGCCCTTCGGCGAGCGTCTCGGCCCACGCGCCGCCGCGCAGGCGCAGCCATGCGCGCACGTCGCCGACGGTCGTCACACCGTCCGGCACGTCAGCCTGCTCATCGGACACGCCCAGCGCCTCGCGCACGCTTGCAAAGAATTTCAGCTGAATCTTCATAGGTCGGGAAGCCGTCGCGTTACGACAGCAGTTCGGAAAACGGAATGAAACGCACGGTCTCGCCCGCGCTGATCGCGTGCTGCGGCGGATTGTCGATCAGGCCATCGCCCCAGACCGTCGACGTCAGCACCGCCGAACTCTGGTTCGGGAACAGGTCGAGGCCGCCGGCCGCGTTGACGCGCGCGCGCAGGAATTCGTTGCGCCGGTCGCCCTTGCTTTGCAAGAAGTCCGCCCGCAGCGACAGCGCGCGCGGCGCGACGTCGCGCACGCCCGACAGGCGCAGCAGGAACGGCCGCACGAACAGCAGGAACGTGACGAAGCTCGACACGGGGTTGCCCGGCAGCCCGATGAAGTGCGCGTCGGGACGCTCGTCGCCGCGGCGCACCGCGCCGAACGCGAGCGGCTTGCCGGGCTTCATCGCGATCTGCCACAGCGAGAGCCGCCCTTCGGCCTCGACGGCCGGCTTCACGTGATCCTCGTCGCCGACCGATACGCCGCCACTCGTCAGGATCACGTCGTGATCGCGCGCGGCCTCGCGCAGCGTGTCGCGGGTCGCGGCGAGCGAGTCGGGCACGATCCCGTAGTCGGTCACGTGGCAGCCGAGCCGCTCCAGCAACCCGCGCAGCGTGAAGCGGTTCGAGTTGTAGATCGCGCCGGGCTTCAGCGGCTCGCCCGGCATCGTCAGTTCGTCGCCGGTGAAGAACACCGCGACCCGCAGCCGCCGCGCGACCGACAGCCGCGCGCAGCCGACCGAGGCGGCCAGGCCGAGCGCCTGCGGCGTGAGCCGCGTGCCGGCCGGCAGGATCACCGAACCCTGGCGGATGTCCGCGCCCTGCGCGGTGATCCATTCACCGGCCTTCGGCGTATGCAGGATTTCGACCGCGTCGCCGTCGGCCGACGCCTGTTCCTGCATCACGACGGCGTCGGCGCCGGGCGGCACCGTCGCACCGGTGAAGATCCGTGCGGCCGTGCCCGCCGCGAGCGGCGCGGCCGGATGGCCGGCCGGGATCCGCTGCGACACCGGCAGGCGCCGATCGCCGTGCAGCAGGTCGGCGACCCGCACCGCATAGCCGTCCATCGCGCTCGTATGCATCGGCGGCACGTCGAGCGGCGAGCTCACGTCGGCCGCCAGCACGCGGCCGAGCGCATCGAGCGTGGCGACGGTTTCGGCGCCGGGCAGCGGCTTCGCGGCTTCGAGCAGCGCGGCGAGCGCTTCCGCGGTCGACAGCATCGGCGCGCGCGGCGCCACGGAATTCGGGTTCGACATCGATGGAATCGGGGGATCGTTGGCGTCAATACGTCATTGTAGCGACGCCATCGCGCGCACGTGCGATATGGCGGACATGCGACAACTGTGATCGGCGCGAACGCGCGGCACTGACACTTGTTTCGCGCGGCATCGGACGACCTCCGCGCGGCCGCCACCAAACAAAACGGCCGGAACCCCGATCCGTGCGACGAATCGGCATTCCGGCCGTCCTGCGCCGCCGGGCCTGAACCCGGCAGCCCGGCGCTGCGTTACGCGCCCGTGTGCGCGGCGATGAAGTCCTTCACCTGTTGCGCGTCGGCCTTCACGACCTCGAAACGCTGCGGCAGCGCCTCGAGCCCGTCGAATGCGGCCGGCCGCTCGGCTTCACGATCGAGCGCTTCGCGGATCGTCTCGCCGAACTTGATCGGCTGGGCCGTCTCGAGCACGACCATCGGCACGCCCGCGTCGAGATGCTCGCGCGCGACCTTCACGCCGTCGGCCGTGTGCGTATCGATCATCGTGTCGTAGCGCGAGAACACGTCGCGGATCGTCGCGATGCGGTCCGTGTGGCTGCTGCGGCCCGACACGAAGCCGAACTCGGCCACGCGCGCGAAATCGCCGCTCGCCGCGAGGTCGAAACCGCCCTTCTCCTCGACGTCGCGGAACAGCTGCATCACGCGTGCCGGATCGCGGCCGAGCAGATCGAACACGAAGCGTTCGAAGTTCGACGCCTTCGAGATGTCCATGCTCGGGCTGCTCGTGTGATACGTGTTCTCCGCGCTGCGCACGCGATATGCGCCGGTGCGGAAGAATTCGTCGAGCACGTCGTTCTCGTTGGTCGCGACCACGAGCTTCGCGATCGGCAGGCCCATCATCCGCGCGATGTGACCCGCGCAGACGTTGCCGAAATTGCCCGACGGCACTGTGAACGACACCTGCTCGTCGTTGGACTGCGTCGCCGCGAAATAGCCCTTGAAGTAGTACACGACCTGCGCGACCACGCGTGCCCAGTTGATCGAGTTGACCGTGCCGATCTTCTGCTGCGCCTTGAACGCGTGATCGTTCGACACGGCCTTCACAATGTCCTGGCAGTCGTCGAACACACCTTCGACCGCGAGGTTGAAGATGTTCGGATCCTGCAGGCTGAACATCTGGGCCGTCTGGAACGCGCTCATCTTCTTGTGCGGCGACAGCATGAACACGCGCACGCCGGCCTTGCCGCGCATCGCGTATTCGGCCGCGCTGCCCGTGTCGCCCGACGTCGCGCCGAGAATGTTCAGCGCCTCGCCGTGCTTCGCGAGCGTGTACTCGAACAGGTTGCCGAGCAGCTGCATCGCCATGTCCTTGAACGCGAGCGTCGGGCCGTTCGACAGTTCGAGCAGCGACAGCGCCGTGCCGTTCTCGGTGCCGAGCGTCTTCAGCGGCGTGATGTCGGACGCGTTCTCGCCATGGCGCGTGTTGCTGTACACGACGGCCGTATACGTGCGGCGCGTGATCGCGCGCAGGTCGTCGGCCGGCACGTCGTCGCAGAACTTCGACAGGATCTCGAATGCGAGATCCGCGTACGACAGCGCGCGCCAGCGCGCGAGTTCGTCGGCCGACACCTTCGGATACTCGGCCGGCAGGTACAGCCCGCCGTCCTTCGCGAGACCGCCGAGCAGGATGTCGGAGAACGTGTGGCGCTCGCCGATGCCGGCGCCGCGCGTGGAGATGTAGTTCATGTCGTTCCTGGTCCTCAGTTCAGCGCTTCCATGCGCAGCTTCGTCACCTTCGAGACCACCGTCGCGAGGCTTTCGATTTGTGCGATCGCCTTGTTGACGTGCTTCTCGAGCGTCTCGTGCGTGATCAGGACGATGTCGGTTTCGCCGTTCGCGTCGTCGACCTGCTCCGATTCCTTCTGCAACAGCGCGTCGATCGAGATGCCCGTCTCGGCGAGAAGGCGCGTGATGTCCGCGAGCACGCCCGTCTGGTCGGCCACGCGCAGGCGCAGGTAGTAGCCGCTCGTCACTTCCTCGATCGGCAGGATCGGCGTGTTCGACAGGCTGTCCGGCTGGAACGCGAGATGCGGCACGCGATGCTCGGGGTCGGCCGTATGCAGGCGCGTGACGTCGACGAGATCCGCGACGACCGCCGACGCGGTCGGTTCCGCGCCCGCGCCCTTGCCGTAGTACAGCGTCGTGCCGACCGCGTCGCCGTGCACGACGACCGCGTTCATCGCGCCTTCGACGTTCGCGAGCAGGCGCTTCTCGGGAATCAGCGTCGGATGCACGCGCAGCTCGATACCGTTTTCGGCGCGGCGCGTGATGCCGAGCAGCTTGATCCGGTAGCCGAGCTCTTCCGCGTAGCGGATGTCGGTCGCGTCGAGCTTGCTGATGCCTTCGACGTACGCGCGGTCGAACTGGACCGGCACGCCGAATGCGATCGCGCTCATGATGGTCGCCTTGTGCGCGGCGTCGATGCCTTCGATGTCGAAGGTCGGATCGGCTTCCGCGTAGCCGAGCTCCTGCGCGGCCTTCAGCGCGGTCGCGAAATCGAGCCCGCGATCGCGCATTTCCGACAGGATGTAGTTCGTCGTGCCGTTGATGATGCCCGCGATGTACTGGATGCGGTTGGCGGTCAGGCCTTCGCGCAGCGCCTTGATGATCGGAATGCCGCCGGCGACGGCCGCCTCGAACGCGACCATCACGCCCTTCGCGCGCGCGGCTTCGAAGATCTCGGTGCCGTGCACCGCGAGCAGCGCCTTGTTCGCCGTCACGACGTGCTTGCCGTTCGCGATCGCGCGCAGCACGAGCTCGCGCGCGATGCCCGTGCCGCCGATCATCTCGGCGATGATCGCGATCGACGGATCGTCGACGACCGCGTTGAAATCATCGGTGATTTGCGCGCCGCCGGCGTCACCGCCGAGCGCGGCCTGCGCCTTGGCCGGGTTGCGCACGGCAATGCGCGCGACCTCGATGCCGCGCCCCGCGCGGCGCTTGATTTCTTCCTGGTTGCGGTTCAGCACCGTGAAGGTGCCGCTGCCGACGGTGCCGAAGCCCAACAGGCCAACTTTGATCGGTTCCATGCTGCGTGTGGTCGATGAGTAAGAATGAATGATTGAATGCCGGGGGACCCCGTCCGCTCAGACGGAATGGCGCTTGCGGTAGCCGTCGAGGAAGCGTGCGATCCGGTTGATCGAATCGGTCAGGTCGTCGAGGTTCGGCAGGAACACCACGCGGAAGTGATCCGGGGCCGCCCAGTTGAAGCCCGTTCCCTGCACGAGCAGCACACGCTCCTCGAGCAACAGGTCGAGGATGAACTGCTGGTCGTTCTGGATCGGATAGAGCTTGGGATCGAGGCGCGGGAACATGTACAGCGCGGCCTGCGGCTTCACGCAGGTCACGCCGGGAATCGACGTGAGCATGTCGTACGCGAGCTCGCGCTGCTTGTACAGGCGCCCGCTCGGCACGATCAGCTCGTTGATGCTCTGATAGCCGCCGAGCGCGGTCTGGATCGCGAACTGCCCGGGCACGTTCGCGCACAGGCGCATCGACGACAGGATCCCGAGGCCTTCCAGGTAATCCTTCGCGCGCCGGCGATTGTCGCCGCCCAGGCCCGACACGGCCATCCAGCCCGCGCGATAGCCGCACGAGCGATAGCTCTTCGACAGGCTGTTGAACGTGACGGTGATCACGTCTTCCGACAGCGAACCCAGCGCGGTGTGCTCCAACCCATCGTAGACGATCTTGTCGTAGACCTCGTCGGCGAACACGATCAGCCCGTGCTCGCGCGCGATCCCGAGCAGCTCGAGCAGCAATTCGTCGGAATAAAGGGCGCCCGTCGGGTTGTTCGGGTTGATCACGACGATCGCCTTGGTGTTCGGCGTGATCTTGCGGCGGATGTCGTCGAGGTCGGGCATCCAAGCGTTCTGCTCGTCGCACACGTAATGCACGGGCGTGCCGCCCGACAGGCTCACGGCGGCCGTCCACAACGGATAGTCGGGCGCCGGCAGCAGCACCTCGTCGCCGTCGTTCAGGAGCGCCTGGGTCGCCATCACGATCAGTTCGGACGCGCCGTTGCCGATGTAGATGTCGTCGAGGCCGACGCCGACGACGCCCTTCTGCTGCGTGTAGTGCATCACGGCCTTGCGGGCCGAGAACACCCCCTTCGAATCCGAATAGCCGGACGACGCCGGCAGGTTGCGGATCATGTCCTGGATGATCTCGTCCGGCGCGTCGAACCCGAACGGCGCGAGGTTGCCGATGTTCAGCTTGATGATGCGGTGGCCTTCTTCCTCGAGGCGCTTCGCGTGCTCGAGCACCGGGCCACGGATGTCGTAGCAGACGTTGAGCAGCTTGTTCGACTTCTGAATCGGTTTCACGACGACACGGTTCCTGGGTTGGCCTTGCGGCCGGGGGACGGGATCAAAACTGGAGAGCGGACGGTCTGTGCGCGCTGTCTAGACTGGGAAAAAGCGGGCGGTCGGACGGCGCTTGTGACGACGCACGACGCAAGTGGCGCCCGGGGGCGACCAAAAAGTTATAATTTAGCGGATTTTGGCTGACTTTCGCAATGCACCATGGCCGCTCCGGGCCCGCGCCGTCAGGCGTCCCGTGTGCGCCGGCTCGCGAAACCGGCCGCCCGGGCCCGTGCGGCCCGTGACAGACACTCCCCTACGGAAACCGCGGATTACCGATTTGAAACTGCACCAGGACGCGAGCGGCGCGCTCAACACCGTCACCGGCTACGGCCCCGATTATGTCGACGTCAACCTCCAACGCCACGAAGGGAGCGTCATCGTGCTGCCCAGCGCACCGGTACGGGACTGGCCGGTGTCGTCGTTCGACGCACTGGCGCCCGAGCATTTCGCGATGCTGCTCGACCCGGCGCCCGAACTCGTGATCTTCGGCAGCGGCGCGCGGCTGCGCTTCCCGCATCCGCGGCTCGTGGCCGCGCTCACGGCCAGGCGGATCGGCGTCGAGACGATGGATTTCCAGGCCGCCTGTCGCACCTACAACATCCTGATGGCCGAGGGCCGCAAAGTCGCCGCCGCGCTCTTAATTGAACGTTAATCCCCGATGCGGTAAAACACGGGCCGGCGCACCGGGTCGATCCCCGGATCATCATCCGGATCGATACCCGGCAGGCCGCCCGCCCCCGGCACGACCCGCCGGCGGCCCATCACAACAACCAACAGGCTGAAAATCCATGAACGATACGCCGTCGAGGCTACCGCTCAATCGCATCACGCTCGCCCTTCTGTTCATCGCGCTCGCGATCGTCTGGTTCGCGCCGCTCGGGCTGCGCCACCTGATCCCGAGCGACGAAGGCCGCTACGCGGAGATGGCCCGGGAAATGTTCGTCACCGGCGACTGGATCACGCCGCGCTACAACGGCTACAAGTATTTCGAGAAGCCGCCGCTGCAGACCTGGCTGAATGCGCTGACGTTCGCGTGGTTCGGCATCGGCGAATGGCAGGCGCGCCTCTATACGGGCCTCGCCAGCTTCGCCGGCGTGCTGCTCGTCGGCTTCACCGGCGCGCGCCTGTTCAACCCGTTGTCGGGCTTCCTCGCGGCCGTCGTGCTCGCGTGCTCGCCGTACTGGAACCTGATGGGCCACTTCAACGCGCTCGACATGGGGCTCGCGTTCTGGATGGCGCTGTCGCTCTGCTCGCTGCTGCTCGCGCAGCGCCCCGGGCTGCGCGCGGGCGCGGTGCGCGGCTGGATGTGGGCGTGCTGGGCCGCGATGGCGTTCGCCGTGCTGTCGAAAGGCCTCGTCGGCCTGATCCTGCCCGGCGCCGTGCTGGTGCTCTATACGCTGGTTGCCCGCGACTGGGCGCTGTGGAAGCGGCTCTATCTGGTGAGCGGCCTCGTGATCTTCTTCGCGATCGTCACGCCGTGGTTCGTGCTCGTCCAGCAGCGCAACCCCGAGTTCTTCAACTTCTTCTTCATCGTCCAGCAGTTCCGCCGCTACCTGACCCCGGAACAGAACCGCCCGGGCCCGCTCTACTACTTCGTGCCGGTGCTGCTGGTCGGCTTCCTGCCGTGGCTGTCGGTGGCGTGGCAGAGCATCCGCCACGCGCTGCGCATGCCGCGCCAGCCGAACGGTTTCTCCCCGATGCTCGTGCTGCTGATCTGGAGCGCGTTCATCTTCGTGTTCTTCAGCGTGTCGCATTCGAAGCTGATCTCGTATGTGCTGCCGATCGCGCCGGCGCTCGCGCTGATGATCGGCGCGTACCTGCCGCTGATCACCGCGGAGCGGTTCCGGCGCCACCTGCTCGGCTATCTCGTGTTCATCGTCGTCGCGGCGTTCGGGATCATCTTCCTCGCGTACCAGGGTGACGCCCGCACGCCGAACGCGCTGTACCGCACGTTCCAGATCTGGCTGTACGCGGGCCTCGCGGTCGCGGCCGCGCTGACGCTGGCCGCCGCCTGGCTGAACCGCCGTGTGGGCGTCGCGGCCGCGATCACCGCGTTCGGCGCCGCGTGGCTCGCGTTCGGCACGATCGGCGGCACCGGTCACGACGAGTTCGGCCGCTACAGCTCGGGCGCGCTGCTCGCGCCCGCCGTGCGCGCCGAACTGGCGAAGTTGCCGCCCGACACGCCGTTCTACTCGATCGAGATGCTCGATCACACGTTCCCGTTCTATATGGGCCACACGACGATCATGGTCCAGCGCCAGGACGAGCTCGCCTTCGGAATCTCCGTCGAGCCGAACAAATGGATCCCGACCGTCGACCAATGGATCGAACGCTGGAAGCAGGAAACCCATGCGCTCGCGATCATGCCGCCCGGCCAGTACGACACGCTGGTCAAGCAAGGCGTGCCGATGCGCGTGATCGCGCGCGACAACCGCCGCGTGATCGTCGAGAAACCGCAATCGTAAGGACGCCCACCGCATGAATCCCGTTTCGCTCGTCTGCATCATCACCGGCGTGATGCTCAACGCCTGTGCGCAACTTCTGCTGAAAGCCGGCGTCAACGCAGTTGGACACTTCGAATTCAGCCGCGCGAACATCATCCCGGTCGGCCTGAAGATCGCAACCCAGCTGCCGATCATCGGCGGCCTCGCCTGCTACGTGCTGAGCGTCGTCGTCTGGATTCTCGGGCTGTCGCGGGTCGACGTGTCGATCGCGTATCCGATGCTGTCGCTCGGCTACGTGGTCAACGCGTTCGCAGCGTGGTACCTGTTCGGCGAAGTGCTGTCGGTCCAGCGGCTCATCGGCATCGGCATCATCCTGATCGGCGTGCTCGTGCTCGCGCGCAGTTGAGCGTGCCCGGCGGGCCCAGGTGCACTCATGCGCATTAAGCGTCCGCCTACAAAAAATCACGGTACGAATCCGCCAACCGGTGTTTAATGCCGGTTTCGGGCCGGATCGCCCGACCCCTTTATTACACGCCATTACAGGCTAACGTGTTCATGAGCCAGACTACCGCTCCGTTTCTGCCGTTCACCCGCCCCGAGATCGATGAGGAAACCATCCAGGGCGTCGTCGAAGTGCTGCGCTCGGGCTGGATCACCACCGGCCCGCAGAGCCAGAAATTCGAAGCCGCGCTGTCCGAGTATTGCGGCGGGCGTCCGGTCCGCGCGTTCAATTCGGGCACCTGCACGCTCGAGATCGGCCTGCGCATCGCGGGCGTCGGCCCCGGCGACGAGGTGATCACGACGCCGGCAACGTGGGTGTCGACCAGCAACGTGATTCTCGAGACCGGCGCGACGCCCGTGTTCGCCGACATCGACCCGGTCACACGCAACATCGACCTCGACAAGCTCGAGCAGGCGATCACGCCGCGCACCAAGGCGATCATCCCGGTCTACCTGGCCGGCCTGCCGGTCGACATGGACCGCCTGTACGCGATCGCGCGCGCGCACAACCTGCGCGTGATCGAGGACGCCGCGCAGGCGCTCGGCTCGACGTGGCAAGGCAAGCGCATCGGCGCGCTCGGCGACATCGTGTCGTTCAGCTTCCACGCGAACAAGAACCTGACGACGATCGAAGGCGGCGCGCTCGTGCTGAACAACGAGGACGAGGCGACGCTCGCGCAGAAGTACCGGCTGCAGGGCATCACGCGCACCGGCCTGGACGGGATGGACTGCGACGTGCTCGGCGGCAAGTACAACCTGACCGATGTCGCCGCGCGCGTCGGCCTCGGCCAGCTGCCGCACCTCGAGCGCTTCACCGCGCAGCGCCGCGCACTCGCGCGCGCGTATTTCGCCGCGCTCGGCGACGGCCCGGCCGTGAAGCTCGGCCTCGGCCTGCCCGTCGCCGATTTCGAGAACAGCAACTGGCACATGTTCCAGGTCACGCTGCCGCTCGACCGGCTGTCGATCTCGCGCGCCGATTTCATGGCGCAGATGAAGGAACGCGGGATCGGCACGGGCGTCCACTACCCGGCCATCCATCTTTTCACGCTGTATCGTGCGCGCGGCTTCAAGGAGGGCATGTTCCCCCACGCCGAACGGTACGGCGCGTCGACCGTCACGCTGCCGCTCTTCACGCAGATGACGGAAGACGACGTGCGTCGCGTGGCCGACGCCATCAACCAGATTTGCGATCAATACGGAAAATAAGCGTACATGAATCACCTTGAAGCACGCGCCGGGCATCCGGGCGCCGCGAACCCGGAGGTATCGGTCATCATCCCCGTGTACAACGAGGAAGACGGCCTGGCTGCGCTGTTCGCGCGGCTCTACCCGGCACTCGACGCACTCGGCACGTCGTACGAAGTGATCCTGATCAACGACGGCAGCCGCGACCGCTCGGCCGCGATGCTCGCAGACCAGTTCCACGTGCGCCCCGACACGACGCGCGTCGTGCTGCTCAACGGCAACTACGGTCAGCACATGGCGATCCTCGCCGGCTTCGCGCAGTCGCACGGCGATATCGTCATCACGCTCGATGCCGACCTGCAGAACCCGCCGGAGGAAATCGGCAAGCTGATCGAGAAGATGCGCGAGGGCTACGACTACGTCGGCTCGATCCGCAAGCAGCGTCAGGACAGCCTGTGGCGGCGCAAGGCGTCGCAGATGATGAACCGGCTGCGCGAGCGCATCACGCGGATCAAGATGACCGACCAGGGCTGCATGCTGCGTGCGTACAGCCGCCGCATCATCGACACGATCAACGTGTGCGGCGAAGTCAACACGTTCATTCCCGCGCTCGCCTACACGTTCGCGCAGAACCCGACCGAAATCGAGGTCGCGCACGAGGAACGCTTCGCGGGCGAGTCGAAGTACTCGCTGTACAGCCTGATCCGGCTGAACTTCGACCTCGTGACGGGCTTCTCGGTCGTGCCGCTGCAGTGGCTGTCGTTCATCGGCGTGATCCTGTCGCTCGGCTCCGCCGCGCTGTTCGTGCTGCTGCTCGTGCGCCGCTTCATCGTCGGCGCGGAAGTGCAAGGCGTGTTCACGCTGTTCGCGATCACGTTCTTCCTGCTCGGCGTGATCATCTTCGCGCTCGGCCTGCTCGGCGAATACGTCGGCCGCATCTACCAGCAGGTGCGTGCGCGGCCGCGCTACCTGATCCAGGCCGTGCTCGAACAGCACGACGGGATGCCGGCGGTGCCGGGCACGAACCGCACGGGGGCGGCGCGATGAAGCCGCGCGCCGTCGTCTTCGCGTATCACAACGTCGGCGTGCGCTGCCTGCAGGTGCTGCTGGCACGCGGCGTCGACGTCGCGCTCGTCGTCACGCACGAGGACAACCCGAACGAGAACATCTGGTTCGGCAGCGTCGCATCCGTCGCCGCCGAGCACGGGATTGCGGTCGCCACGCCGGCCGACCCCGCCGACCCGGCGCTGCGCCGCGCGGTGTCCGACGCGCAGCCGGACTTCATCTTCTCGTTCTATTACCGCCACATGCTGCCGGTGGACCTGCTCGCGATCGCGCCGCGCGGCGCGTACAACATGCACGGTTCGCTGCTGCCGAAATACCGGGGTCGGGTACCGACCAACTGGGCCGTGCTGAACGGCGAAACGGAAACCGGCGCGACGCTGCACGAGATGGCCGCGAAACCGGACGCCGGCGCCATCATCGGCCAGACCGCGGTGCCGATCCTGCCGGACGACACCGCCGCGCAGGTGTTCGACAAGGTGACGGTCGCCGCCGAGCAGACGCTCTGGCGCGTGCTGCCCGCGCTGCTCGCGGGCGAGGCGCCGCACCTGCCGAACGAGCTCGCGAGCGGCAGCTACTACGGCGGCCGCAAGCCGGAAGACGGCCGGATCGACTGGTCGAAACCGGCCGCGCAGGTCTACAACCTGGTGCGCGCGGTCGCGCCCCCATATCCGGGCGCATTCACCGACGTCGGCGACACACGCTTCGTGATCGCCCGCGCGCGCCTCGCGGCGCCCGGCAGCGCCGCCGCCGTGGCTGCGGCAGATTTGCCGCCCGGCCTGCACGTAAGCGATAATGCGCTATTCGGCGTCTGCGGCGACAGTCGCGCCCTATCCATTCTCGAGCTGTGGCAGCAGCGCGACGGCAGCGAAACCGTCGTGACGCCCGCGGAATTCGCGCAGTTCATTCATTCTTCCCGTCATTCATGAAAGCAAAAAAAGTCCTGATCCTGGGTGTGAACGGCTTCATCGGCCATCACCTGTCGAAGCGCATTCTTGAAACCACCGATTGGGAAGTGTTCGGCATGGACATGCAGACCGATCGGCTGGGCGACCTCGTCAACCACGAGCGGATGCACTTCTTCGAAGGCGACATCACGATCAACAAGGAGTGGGTCGAGTATCACGTGAAGAAGTGCGACGTGATCCTGCCGCTCGTGGCGATCGCGACGCCCGCGACCTACGTCAAGCAGCCGCTGCGCGTGTTCGAGCTCGACTTCGAGGCGAACCTGCCGATCGTGCGTTCGGCCGTCAAGTACGGCAAGCACCTCGTGTTCCCGTCGACCTCCGAGGTCTACGGCATGTGCTCGGACGAGCAGTTCGATCCGGACGCATCGGCGCTCACCTACGGCCCGATCAACAAGCCGCGCTGGATCTACGCATGCTCGAAGCAGCTGATGGACCGCGTGATCTGGGGCTACGGGATGGAAGGCCTGAACTTCACGCTGTTCCGCCCGTTCAACTGGATCGGCCCGGGCCTCGACTCGATCTACACGCCGAAGGAAGGCAGCTCGCGCGTCGTCACGCAGTTCCTCGGCCACATCGTGCGCGGCGAGAACATCAGCCTCGTCGACGGCGGCTCGCAGAAGCGCGCGTTCACCGATATCGACGACGGCATCAGCGCGCTGATGAAGATCATCGACAACAAGAACGGCATCGCGTCGGGCAAGATCTACAACATCGGGAATCCGAAGAATAACTTCTCGGTTCGCGAGCTCGCGCACAAGATGCTCGAACTGGCCGCCGAATACCCGGAATACGCCGGCTCCGCGAAGCAGGTGCAGCTCGTCGAGACGACATCGGGCGCCTACTACGGCAACGGCTACCAGGACGTGCAGAACCGCGTGCCGAAGATCGACAACACGATGCAGGAACTCGCATGGGCGCCGCAATCGACGTTCGACGACGCGCTGCGCAAGATCTTCGAAGCGTATCGCGGCCATGTCGCCGACGCGCGCGCGCTGGTCGAGCAGAACTGACGACGGGACGCTCGCTTGGCTCGTATCGTCCTCAAGATCGACGTCGACACGCTGCGCGGCACGCGCGAAGGCGTGCCTAACCTCGCACGCATCTTCGACCGCTTCAGTGCGCGCGCGACCTTCCTCTTCAGCCTCGGGCCCGATCACACGGGCTGGGCGCTGCGGCGCGTGTTCCGCCCGGGCTTCCTGAAGAAGGTGTCGCGCACGTCGGTGGTCGAGCATTACGGCGTGAAGCAGCTGATGTACGGCGTGCTGCTGCCGGCCCCCGACATCGGCCGCCGTGCGATCGCCGACATGCGCGCGATCCACGAGGCCGGCTTCGAATGCGGGATCCATACGTGGGATCACGTGTACTGGCAGGACAACGTGCGCGTGCGCGATCGCGACTGGACCGCACGTGAAATGCAGAAGAGCCACGCGCGCTTCATCGACATTTTCGGCGCACCGCCCGTCACGCACGGCGCGGCCGGCTGGCAGATGAACGACTCCGCATTCGAGCAGATCGACGCATGGGGGATGCGCTACGCATCCGACGGTCGCGGCCATTCGCCGTACCTGCCCGTGGTCGGCGGCCGCACGCTGTCGCACGTGCAGATGCCGACCACGCTGCCGACGCTCGACGAAGTGCTCGGTATCGACGGCATCGACACGCACAACGTCGCCGCGCACATCCTGAAGTTCACGCAAGCCAATCCGCACGACCAGGTGTTCACGCTGCACGCGGAACTGGAAGGCCAGAAGCTCGCGCCGGTGTTCGAACAGCTACTCGCCGGCTGGCGCGCGCAGGGCCATACGTTTGCGACGATGGGCGACTACCACGCGACGCTGGACCGCGACTCGCTGCCATCGTACCCTGTCACGTGGGGCGAAATCCCCGGCCGCTCCGGCGAACTGATCGTCCAGCCCGACTGAGCGTGCGCGCGCGCCGGCACGCTGCCCCGCCCTCGCGGCGTGCCGCGGCGCCCCCGCCGAACCGCGCCGCCCGAGCGGCGCCTTTCCATAACAACAGGAGAAACACGTGTCCGTCGAAGTTGACCGTCAAGTTCCCGATTTCACCGCACCGGCTACGGGTGGCGACATTTCGCTGTCCGACCTGAAGGGCAGGAAGCTCGTCCTGTATTTCTATCCGAAGGACAACACGCCGGGCTGCACGACCGAAGGCCTGCAGTTCCGCGATCTCTATCCGAAGTTCAAGAAGGCTGGCGCCGAAGTCATCGGTGTGTCGCGCGACAGCCTGCGCTCGCATGACAATTTCAAGGCAAAGCTCGAGCTGCCGTTCCCGCTGATTTCCGATGCCGACGAAGCGCTGTGCGCGCTGTTCGATGTCATCAAGATGAAGAAAATGTATGGCAAGGAAGTGCGCGGAATCGAGCGTTCGACGTTCCTGATCGACGCCGACGGCGTGCTCCGCCAGGCATGGCGCGGCATCAAGGTGCCCGGCCACGTGGACGACGTGCTAAGTGCTGTACAAGCGCTTTGAGCCGCGCTATATTGGGCCGCAATGAATGCCAGTTCGCCCCATATTTCTCGTAGCTGCGCCGGTGCCCGTTGCGTTGCTTCCCGGCACCTGACGCGCATCACGACGGTATCAGCCGAGCCGCATGTCCCGGTCCACGGGGCAGCGGCTTTTTTTATGGACTGCGTGCCGGCTCTCGGTCCGGCCGTCATCTCGTCAAGGAGTTGACCGACACTTAGGCGAACCGGCTCGACGAAATTCCTGTGCGCCACCGCGCGCAAACTGCATGCGTCTACGTCACGCAGGATGCGATCAGCGGCGCACTTCATGCGACACGATTCCTCCCGAGGGACACCATGCCTTTGCCTACCCCCCCCAGCAAGCTCGGCAGCCTGCTGCCGCCCGACGAATACAAGGCGAAAGCGCGGCCCGCGAAAGCCGCGAAGAAGTCCGCCGAAGGGGACGCATCCACAGCCGGTGACTACGGTCCGGCCAGCGTGGCCCAACCGATGACCGAAGCCGCGAACACGACCGCACCGCTGCGCGCCGTCGCGTCGTCGGAGCACGACACCGCAAGCACGCCCGCACGCGGCCGCAAGACCCGGCAGACGGCTGCACTGCTGCAGCCGATGCCGGCGCCGGCCGTGCCGGCGGCACCCGCTGCCCCCGCTGCCCCCGCCGCGCCGGTCGTTGCACGCAACGACAAGCCGGCCGCCGGCAAACCGTCCGCGGCGCCCGCGCGCGATGCCGGCGCCGCGACGAAGTCGCGCAGCCGCAAGCCGGCCGAAGCCGAACTGCAGAAGCTGTTCGTGCTCGACACCAACGTGCTGATGCACGACCCGAGCAGCCTCTTCCGCTTCGAGGAACACGACGTCTATCTGCCGATGATGACGCTCGAGGAACTCGACAACCACAAGAAGGGGATGTCCGAAGTCGCGCGCAACGCCCGCCAGGTGAGCCGCACGCTCGACGCGCTGGTCGCCGACGGCGGCCCGATCTCGGCCGGCATTCCGCTGTCGCGCCTCGGCAGCCGCGAGGCACTCGGCCGCCTGTACTTCCAGACGAAGCTCGCGGACATCGCGCCGATCGAAGGCCTGCCCGAAGGCAAGGCCGACAACCAGATCCTCGGCGTCGTGCGCGCGCTGCAGCGCGACCGGCCGGACCGCCAGGTCGTGCTGGTGTCGAAAGACATCAACATGCGGATCAAGGCGCACGCGCTCGGCCTGCCCGCTGAAGACTACTTCAACGACCAGGTACTCGAGGACAAGGATCTCCTCTACAACGGCGTGCGCGAACTGCCGCAGGATTTCTGGACCAAGCACGCGAAGGGCATGGAGAGCTGGCAGGACACGAAGACGGGCACGACGTACTACCGCGTGACCGGCCCGCTCGTCGCGTCGATGCTCGTCAACGAGTTCGTCTATCTCG
The DNA here is from genome assembly GCF_020843965.1 of Burkholderia sp. B21-005. NCBI lineage: Bacteria > Pseudomonadati > Pseudomonadota > Betaproteobacteria > Burkholderiales > Burkholderiaceae > Burkholderia > Burkholderia sp. B21-005. Next base: position 2,020,347 of record NZ_CP086301.1, read on the forward strand.
AGCCGCAGAACGGCGAGCCGACGTTCCACGCGATCGTCCGCGAGCTGAACGGCAAGGCGGCGCTGCTGCAGACGCTGCGCGACTACAGCCACCACAAGAACAACGTGTGGGGCATCACCGCGCGCAACCGCGAGCAGAATTTCGCGCTGAACCTGCTGATGAACCCCGAGATCGACTTCGTCACGCTGCTTGGCCAGGCCGGCACCGGCAAGACGCTCGTCGCGCTCGCGGCCGGCCTCGCGCAGGTGCTCGACGACAAGCGCTACAACGAGATCATCGTGACGCGTGCGACCGTGCCCGTCGGCGAGGACATCGGTTTCCTGCCCGGCACCGAGGAAGAGAAGATGCAGCCGTGGATGGGTGCATTCGACGACAACCTCGAGGTGCTGCAGAAGACCGACGACGCGGCCGGCGAATGGGGCCGTGCGGCGACGCAGGAGCTGATCCGTTCGCGCCTGAAGGTGAAGAGCATGAACTTCATGCGCGGCCGCACGTTCGTCGACAAGTACCTGATCATCGACGAAGCGCAGAACCTGACGCCGAAGCAGATGAAGACGCTCGTGACGCGCGCGGGCCCCGGCACGAAGATCGTGTGCCTCGGCAACATCGCGCAGATCGACACGCCTTACCTGACCGAAGGCAGCTCGGGCCTGACCTACGTCGTCGACCGCTTCAAGGGCTGGGGCCACAGCGGCCACGTGACACTCGCGCGCGGCGAACGCTCGCGGCTCGCCGACTACGCGTCGGACATCCTGTAACGCGCGACCGGCGCCTCGCCGGCCGTCGACGCCACGCGGCGCTCCGTTTCCGGAGCGCCGTTTTTATTTTTGGGGTCGGAAACGTTGGTCATGTCTCGTAACGCAACAACCTCACTTACGCGCGAAACTTCAAGTAAATTCTCAGGAATGGTTGCCTAAGCCCCGCCGGAACGTCTACCATCGGGTCTGTCTGTTGTCATACGATTGGCGAGCGCGCCGCGCTCGTCCGCCTTCTCATGCTTCGAATCTGGGTTCCCGTCGCCGTCGTTTCTCTGCTCGCGGCCTGCTCCAGCGTGCCGCCGCAGTCGGCATCGCGCACCTCCGGCATGAAGATCACCACCCCGCGCGCGTTCCCGCCGCCCGCCAATTTCCCGAAATTCGTCGATCACAGCGTCGGCCAGGAAGAAATCTCGATCCAGGCGATGAGCCTTGTCGGCGTGCCGTATCGTTGGGGCGGCAACACGCCGACGAGCGGTTTCGACTGCAGCGGGCTCGTGCGCTACGTGATCGGCCGCGCGGCCGACGTGAACCTGCCGCGCACGACCGCCGACATGAGCAGCCGCGGCGTGTCGATCGACCCCGAAGCGGTAGCGCCGGGCGATCTGATCTTCTTCAATACGACCGGACGCCCGCACTCGCACGTCGGCATCTATGTCGGCAAGCTGCGCTTCGTCAACGCGCCGTCGACCGGCGGCACCGTGCGGCTCGATTACCTGACGAACCCGTACTGGGCCAAGCGCTTCGACGGCATTCGCCGTGTCGCGCCGCCGCGCGGCACACCGGCACCGTTCGATACGCCGACCTACGAGGCACGCCGCGACGCGCCTACGGCCACACCGGCCGCTGTCGTGACCGCCGCCGCGCCACGGCAGCCCGCCTATGCCACTGCGCAAGCCAGCGCGGCCCCGTCTCCCGCTCCGGTCGCGCAAGCCGCGGCGGTCGTATCGACCGCCGCGGTGGCTCCGGCGGCCACGCCCGCCGCCGATCCGTACGAACCGCCGCCGCGCGTGCAGGCCGCCCGGCAGCAGACAACCGCCGCGAACGGCGACATGCCTGTCCCGACCGCGAATGCAGCGCCGGCCGGCCCGGCAGAGGTCGGCACGCAGATTCCGACGACGGCGCTGACCGCCGCCCAGGCCGCCGCGTTCGACGACGAACCGCCGGCCACCGCCGCGCCGTCGGCGCGCACCGTCGAGCCCGTGCAGGTGTTGCGTGCATCGACGCAATCCGCGCCCGTCAGCGCGCGCACCGGCACCGCGGACGATCCGATCGCCCGCTTCGCGAACGGCAGTTACTGACCCGGTTCATCCTCGGCGGCAACCGCATCATTCGCCGCACTTTTTCCGACCACCAAAGAAAATGCGCCGCAACCTTTCGGTTGGCGGCGCATTTCGTGTCGAGGCGGCAGCGTCGGAATCAGAAGATCTGGTGCCCGACCCACCATCCGCCGGCCGCGATCAGCGCGGATGCCGGAATCGTCAGCACCCATGCCCACACGATGTTGCCGGCAACGCCCCAGCGCACAGCCGACAGCTTCTGCGTCGCGCCGACACCGACGATCGCACCGGTGATCGTGTGCGTGGTCGACACCGGAATACCGAGGAACGACGCGATGAACAGCGTGATCGCCCCGCCGCTTTCGGCACAGAAACCGCCGACCGGCTTGAGCTTCGTGATCTTCTGGCCCATCGTGCGCACAATGCGCCAGCCGCCGAACAACGTGCCGAGGCCCATCGACAGGTAGCACGCGCCGATCACCCACGCGGGCGGCGCATCGGACGTCGCCGATGCATAGCCCGACGCGATCAGCAGCATCCAGATGATGCCGATCGTCTTCTGTGCGTCGTTGCCGCCGTGACCCAGGCTGTACAAGCCGGCCGACAACAGCTGGAACCGCCGGAAGCGCCGGTCGACCTTGCTTGGCGCGGTGCGGAAATACAGCCACGACACGCCGAGCATGAACAGCGAACCGAGAACGAAGCCGAGCAGCGGCGAAATGAAGATGAACGCGACGGTCTTCATCAGGCCGTCGATGTTCAGCGCGCTCCAGCCCGACTTCGCGAGCGCCGAGCCGACGAGGCCGCCGATCAGCGCGTGCGACGAACTCGACGGGATCCCGTAGTACCACGTGATCACGTTCCAGCCGATCGCGCCGATCAGCGCGCCGAACACGACGTAGTGGTCAACGATCTCCGGATCGATCGTGCCTTTGCCGACCGTCTGCGCCACCTTCAGGTGGAAGATGAAATACGCGATGACGTTGAACGCCGCCGCGAACACGACGGCCTGCTGGGGCTTCAGCACGCCGGTGGACACCACGGTGGCGATCGAGTTCGCCGCGTCGTGGAAGCCGTTCATGAAGTCGAATACGAGCGCGACGAGCACCAGCGTCGCGACCATCCATAGGGCGAGTTGTATCGAATGCATCGTGGTCCGCTCAGGCGTTTTCCAGCACGATGCCTTCGATGATGTTCGCGACGTCCTCGCACTTGTCGGTGATCTCTTCGAGCAGCTCGTAGATCGCCTTCAGCTTGATGAGCGTCTTCACGTCGTCTTCCTCGCGGAACAGCTTCGACATCGCCGAGCGCAGCACGCGATCGGCCTCCGACTCCCAGCGGTCGATCTCTTCGCATTGCTTGAGGATCTGCGCCGACTGCTTCATGTCGGACAGCATGCCGACGGCCTGCTGCACGTGCTGGGCCGACTGCGTGACGATGTGCGCGAGCTGGCTCGCCTCGGAGGTGACGGACCGCACGTCGTACAGCGACACGGCCGTCGCGACGTCTTCCATCAGGTCGAGGATGTCGTCCATCGTCGTGATCAGCTTGTGGATCTCGTCGCGATCGAGCGGCGTGATGAAGGTCTTGTGCAGCAGATCGATCGCTTCGTGCGTCAGCTTGTCAGCGGCCTTCTCGGCAGTCTGCACGTTTTGCTTGTGAATCTCGGCGTCGGCGAGATTGTCGATCAGCAGTTCGAGCTCGCGGCCACCGGAAACGATGTGCTTCGCGTGCGCGTTGAAGAGTTCAAAGAACTTGCCCTCGGTGGGCATGAATCGACCGAACATGGGATTCCTGAGAGATTGTCAAACTACTGTCACGAAAACGGGCGACATTGTACCGTTTCCGGTCGGGCCGCGCCGCGCGCATATGCGCACGGCGGGATTGGATACAACGCTTGGCGATTTAGGGCTTTACATCCGGCGTTACTCGCCGTAGAAGGTCTGCGCCCCTGCAAAGTTGTCGAACTTCGTGAATTGCCCCAGGAACGTGAGCCGAACGGGGCCGATCGGACCGTTACGCTGCTTGCCGATGATGATTTCGGCCGTGCCCTTGTCGGGGCTGTCCGGGTTGTAGACTTCGTCGCGATAAATGAACAGGATCACGTCCGCATCCTGTTCGATTGCGCCCGATTCGCGCAAATCGGACATCACCGGACGCTTGTTCGGACGCTGTTCGAGGCCGCGGTTCAGCTGCGACAGTGCGATCACCGGCACGTCCAGCTCCTTAGCCAGACTCTTCAGCGATCGCGAGATTTCCGAGATTTCGGTCGCGCGGTTCTCGCCCTGCGACGAACCCGACATCAGCTGCAGGTAGTCGACGATGATCAGGCCGAGCTTGCCGCATTGCCGTGCGAGACGCCGCGCGCGCGAGCGCAATTCCATCGGGTTCAGGCCGCCCGTCTCGTCGATGAAGAGCTGCGCCTCGCTCATCTTCTGCACCGCGTGCGTCAGTTTCGGCCAGTCCTCGTCGCTCAGGCGACCGGTACGCATCCGGTGCTGGTCGAGCCGGCCGATCGAGCCGAGCATACGCATCACGAGCTGGGTGCCCGGCATTTCCATCGAGAACACCGCGACCGGCAGCCCGTACTCGACCGCGACGTATTCGCCGATGTTCATCGAGAACGCCGTCTTACCCATCGACGGGCGCCCTGCGACGATGATCAACTCACCGCCGTGCATCCCGGACGTCATCCGGTCGAGGTCGACGAAACCCGTCGGCGTGCCCGTGACGTCGCTCGGATTCGCGGTGTGGTACAGCGTGTCGATGCGCTCGACGACCTGCGTGAGCAGCGGACCGATCTCGAGGAAGCCCTGGTTGCCGCGCGCGCCTTCTTCCGCGATCGAGAACACCTTCGATTCGGCTTCGTCGAGCAGCTGGCGGACTTCCTTGCCCTGCGGATTGAACGCGTCGGCCGAGATTTCGTCGGCGACCGACACGAGCCGGCGCAGCACCGCACGGTCGCGCACGATTTCCGCATAGCGGCGGATGTTGGCCGCACTCGGCGTGTTCTGCGCGAGTGCGTTCAGGTACGCGAGGCCGCCGACGTCGTCGGCCTTGCCGGACGTGGTCAGCGCTTCGTACACGGTCACGACGTCGGCCGGGCGCGTCGACGCGATCAGCCGGCCAATGTGCTCGTAGATGATCCGGTGGTCGTAGCGATAGAAATCGCCCTGCGACAGGAAGTCGGCAATCCGGTCCCATGCCGCGTTGTCGAGCAACAGGCCGCCGAGCACCGACTGCTCGGCTTCGACCGAGTGCGGCGGGACTTTCAGCGATTCGATTTGAGGATCTTGCGGCGCGTTCATGGGTTGGGATTATCGCGAATAACCTACGACGTTACTAGAGACGGGCGCCGACGAACAGGCAATAAAAAAGGCAGGCCCCGGTTGCCCGGGCGCCTGCCCTTGTCCGGACAGCGGAAGCCGCCCGGGAAGCTTGCGTACGACGCTTACGCGTGGTCGCCGATCACGTTGATCGTGACGTCGACGACGACGTCCGTATGCAGCGCGACCTGAACCGTGTGCTCGCCGATCATCTTCAGCGGGCCTTCCGGCATGCGAACCTGCAGCTTCTCGACTTCGTAACCTGCCTTCTTCAGCAGTTCAGCGACGTCGCCGTTCGTGACCGAGCCGAACAGACGGCCGTCAACGCCCGACTTCTGCGTGATTTCGAACGATTGGCCGTTCAGCTTCTCGCCGACTGCCTGCGATGCCGCCAGCTTCTCAGCGGCGACCTTTTCGAGTTCAGCGCGGCGAACTTCGAATTCGGCGATCGCTTCCTTCGTTGCACGGCGAGCCTTGCGGTTCGGGATCAGGAAGTTGCGAGCGTAACCGTCCTTGACCTTGACGATGTCGCCGAGGTTACCCAGATTGGCGACTTTTTCCAACAGAATGATTTGCATTCGAATTCTCCTTATTGCGTCGCCTGATTACGCCTTGTGCTGATCGGTGTACGGCAGCAGCGCGAGGAAACGCGCACGCTTGATTGCCGTATCCAGCTGACGCTGATAGTGCGCCTTCGTACCCGTCAGACGAGCCGGCGTGATCTTGCCGTTTTCGCCGATGAAGTCCTTCAGCGTTTCCGTGTCCTTGTAGTCGATCTGATCGACGCCGGCTGCCGTGAAACGGCAGAACTTCTTGCGCTTGAAGAGCGGGTTTTGTTGCTGACGACGCTTGTCGAATTTCTTACCAGTCGGGCGGGGCATGATTTCAGTCCTTTCCAATGTCCTGCAATGCTGTGATGTGAAACACCAAGGTTCTCGCGTTGCGGCTTTTCTTTGCCAGGAAGCCCGTGAACAGCGTTTCGACGCCCATTTCACGACTTTCCAGCCTGCCGCTCGCCTCACCGGCCGCCACCGCCTCGATCGTCATTTCGACCTGACGGGGAATGCCTGCTTCGACGACTTCCGTGCGGTGGTGCAACGTGGCGCTTGCGATCGGAACACCTGCCGGCGTATATCGCACCGGTGCGCGTTCGACGACGCTCGCCGTCAATTGCAACCTGTTCACGTGAGTAGCGCGCTCCTTGATGGCTTAATGAATGACGAACTTAAGCCTGCGCTTCGGTCGGCTGAGCAGCAGCCGCCTTCTTGGCTTCTTCGCGCTGAACTTCCTTCATCATCGGCGACGGGCCGGTCTCGGCCTTCTTCATCTTGACGATGAGGTGGCGCAGCACGGCGTCGTTGAACTTGAACGCGTGTTCGAGTTCGTCGAGCGTCGTCTGGTCGCACTCAATGTTCATGCAGACGTAGTGAGCCTTCGCGAGTTTCTCGATCATGTAGGCCAGTTGGCGACGGCCCCAGTCTTCGACACGGTGGATCTGGCCGCCGTGCGTCGTGATCGTGGTCTTGTAACGCTCGATCATCGCGGGCACTTGCTCGCTTTGATCGGGGTGCACGATGAATACGATTTCGTAATGACGCATTACACACTCCTTGTGGATTGAAGCCACCCGGGCGTCTGAACCGGTGTGGCAAGTGAGAAGCCGAAGATTCTAACCCGGATACAGGGCGCATGCAACATCGATCGACGATTTCGGACCGGATTCGGCCATGTTTTCAAAGACTTGAACCCGCGCCAACGGTCGAACGGCGGCTCGCGTGCCCCTCGGGAATCGGGGGCGGAGCATCACGCGCGGGTGACGGGCCGCCGCCGCGGCCCGCCGTCACTCGCTGCGCGCCCCGCCAAGCCGCGCGTCGAGCGCCGTTCTGAACGCGGCCAGCGCCGACGGCTCGGCGTCGGTCACGGCCCACCAGGTCATCCCCGCCGCCTCCCAGCGGTCGAGCGCATAGCCCTGCGACACGGTCGCGTACGGCGCCGTCTCCCCGCCGACGCCCGCCGGCCGCACGTACACGTCGATCACGTGCTGCCGGTATCGGTACACGAGTACCGCGACGCGGCGCCGCCCGACGTAGTCGAGCCGGCCGCCCGCGAGCGGGAAGCCGCTCACCGACAGGTCCTCGACCGGCGGCGCATAGTCGAGCCGGCCGTTGAACCACGGCTTGACCGTATGCCGGTCGGTCGAGATCACGTCGATGTCGCGCGCCGACAGGCCGGCCCGCACGTGGCTCGCGACCAGCTCGTCGACCGTCTGGCCGGTTGCGGCGTGGCGGGCGGACAGCGCCATCCCGGCCGCCGCGGCGAGCGCGACCACCAGCGCCACGCCCCAGCCGAGCCCGGGCAACGCCGTGACGCGCGACCCCGGCCCGGCAGAGGCCGGGCGAGCCGATACGCCGCGTCCGGCCGGCCAGGAGAACCAGCGGCGACCGCTCGATCGAGGCCGCGGCCGCGCCGTCGCATCGGGCTCCGGCGCCGCAGGGCCCGGCCCGCACTCACGCGCGCCGCCTGGCGCCGGCAGCGCCGCGAGGAGGCTCGCCCGCAGCGCATCGGGCGCGCGGTGATAATCGGCCTGCCGCACGGCCCGCCCCAGCACGACGATCCGCTCGCGTTCGCGACGGCACGCATCGCACCCCTCGACATGCCGCTGGACGCGCAACGCATCGGGCGCCGACAGCTCGCGGTCGACGTCCGCGTCCAGCAATGCTCGCGTTTCGTTACAGTCCATCGATCGCCTCCGATGCGGTTCCGCTCGCCGACGCACGTCCCGGCGCGGGTCCGGACGGCGGCACCTGCGTGCCGCCCAGCAGCGCGGCAAGCCGGCGCCGGCCGCGCGAGAGCCGCGACATCACCGTGCCCACCGGCAAGTCGGCGATCGCCGCGATCTCGCGGTAGCTCAAATCCTCCATCTCGCGCAGCACCAGCACCTCGCGGTATTCGGGCGGCAGCTTCGCGAGCGCCGCGTTCACGAGCCGCACGTTCTCGCCACGCAGCAGCTGCGCGAGCGGATCCCCGGGCGCCGGCTGCCAGTCGTCGGGCACCTCCGTGTCGTCGAGCGTGTCGGGCAGTGCAACCTCGTGCGCGTGGGTGCGGCGGCGCCACTCCGTGTACCAGGTGTGGCGCACGATCGTCAGCAGCCACGGCCGGGCGTTGTCGCCGCGGCACGAGTCGACGAAGCGCAGCGCGCGCATGCACGCGTCCTGGACGACGTCGTCCGCGTCGCCCGGGTTGCCGCTCAGCCAGCGGGCGAGGTTGTACGCGGCGTCGAGATGCGGCAGCACGAGCGCGCGAAACCGCTCGCCGCGCGCGACCGCGTCATCCTCCGCCCGTTCGTCGACCGCCTGTCCGGCTTGCCCCACATGGCCTCCCTGGTCCCGGCGGCCGAAGCCGCGCTCGTCTCGCGTCCGTGCTCGCGCCCGATGCCCGGACAGACCGGCAGCGTGCGCACTCGATGACCTTACCGCCGCTGAACCGAGTTTATTCCCGCATGAAGCCGGTGAAGCGCAAAAAATGCCCGGACCTGCCGCACCCGTTACGGCGTGCTGCTCCAGTAGCCGGGCCGCGCATACGCTTCGCGCAGGTAGTCGATGAAGTAGCGCACGCGCGCGGGCACGTAGCGCTGCTGTGGATAGACCGCGAGGATGTCGTAGTCCGGCAGCGCGTATTCGTCGAGCACCGTCTCGAGTTCGCCCGTCTCGAGCTGGGCGGCGATTTCCCAGGTCGAGCGCCAGCCGAGCCCGAGGCTCTCGGCCACCCAGCGATGCAGCAGCTCGCCGTCGTTGCAGTCGAGATTGCCGGCCACCCGCATCGTCACGATCTTGCCGTGGCGCTGGAAATACCAGCCGCGGTTCTGGCCGCCCTGCAGGTTGAATGCGAGACAGTTGTGCTTGAGCAGGTCGTCCAGCGACTTCGGCCGGCCGTGACGGCGGAAATAGTCGGGCGTGCCGCACACGACGCGCCGGTTCGACGCGAGCTTCACCGCGACGAAGTTCGGGTCGACCGAGCCGCCGATCCGGATCGACAGGTCGTAGCCTTCGCGCACCAGATCGACCACGCGATCGGTCAGGTTGAACGACAGTTGCATTTCCGGCTTGTCGACGAGGAAACCGGGTGCGTGCGGCGCGACGTGCTTGCGGCCGAACGCGGCCGGCGCGGACACGATCAGGTGCCCGCTGACCGCACGCCGCCCGGCGGCCAGCTCGTTCTCGGCCTGGTCCCATTCGGACAGCAGCCCGCGGCAGCGCTCGAGGAACGCTGCGCCCTCCTCGCTGACCACCAGCCGTCGCGTCGAGCGGTACATCAGCTTCACGCCGAGGCGCTTCTCGAGCGCGTCGATGCGCCGCCCGAGCACCACCGGCGACACGCCCTCCTCGAGCGCCGCCGCCGCGAGGCTGCCCGCGTCCGCGACCCGCACGAACGTCTCGATCTGCTTGAAACGATCCATCTCCTGTCTCCGTCCCGGCGTCGACGCCGGCGGGAAGCCCCGTCCGGCCGTCATTCCATACTTTTAGTTTCGAAATAAGCGACTTCGGCTGATCTTATCAAACCTTTCCTGCGTCCCTAAAGTGTTCCCAACAGACCGATTCGCAAGATCCACACATTCAAGGAGACATTCATGGCCAAGATGAGAGCCGTCGACGCAGCCGTACTCGTGCTCGAGAAGGAAGGCATCCAGACCGCGTTCGGCGTGCCGGGCGCAGCAATCAACCCGTTCTATTCCGCGATGCGCCAGTCGGGCGGCATCAGCCACGTGCTGGCCCGCCACGTCGAAGGCGCGTCGCACATGGCCGAGGGCTTCACGCGTGCCGCGCCCGGCAACATCGGCGTGTGCATCGGCACGTCGGGCCCCGCCGGCACCGACATGATCACCGGCCTGTACTCCGCATCGGCCGACTCGATTCCGATCCTCGCGATCACGGGCCAGGCACCGCGTGCACGCCTGTACAAGGAAGACTTCCAGGCCGTCGACATCGAGTCGATCGCGAAGCCCGTCACCAAGTGGGCCGTCACCGTGCGCGAACCGGCGCTGGTGCCGCGCGTGTTCCAGCAGGCGTTCCACCTGATGCGCTCGGGCCGTCCGGGTCCGGTGCTGGTCGACCTGCCGATCGACGTGCAGCTCGCCGAAATCGAATTCGACATCGACACGTATGAACCGCTGCCGGTCTACAAGCCCGCGGCGAGCCGCGCGCAGATCGAGAAGGCGCTCGCGATGCTCAACGACGCGGACAAGCCGCTGATCGTGTCGGGCGGCGGCGTGCTCAACGCGGCGGCCGAAGACCTGCTCGTCCAGTTCGCCGAAACGATCGGCGTACCGGTGATCCCGACGCTGATGTCGTGGGGCGCGATTCCGGACGACCACCCGCTGATGGCCGGCATGGTCGGCCTGCAGACGTCGCACCGCTACGGCAACGCGACGATGCTCGCGTCCGACTTCGTGCTCGGCATCGGCAACCGCTGGGCGAATCGCCACACCGGCAGCGTCGAGGTTTATACGAAGGGCCGCAAGTTCGTGCACGTCGACATCGAGCCGACCCAGATCGGCCGCGTGTTCGGCCCGGATCTCGGCATCGTGTCCGACGCGAAGGCCGCGCTCGAGCTGTTCGTCGCGGTGGCACAGGAATGGAAGGCCGCCGGCAAGCTGAAGGACCGTAGCGCGTGGGTGTCCGAGTGCCAGGCGCGCAAGCGCACGCTGCAGCGCAAGACCCACTTCGACAACGTGCCGGTCAAGCCGCAGCGCGTGTACGAAGAGATGAACAAGGTGTTCGGCCGCGATACCTGCTACGTCAGCACGATCGGCCTGTCGCAGATCGCCGCCGCGCAGTTCCTGCACGTGTTCAAGGCACGCAACTGGATCAACTGCGGCCAGGCAGGCCCGCTCGGCTGGACGATCCCCGCCGCGCTCGGCGTGCGTGCGGCCGATCCGACCCGCCCGATCGTCGCGCTGTCCGGCGACTACGACTTCCAGTTCATGATCGAAGAGCTGGCCGCCGGCGCGCAATTCAAGCTGCCGTACGTGCACGTGGTGGTGAACAACTCGTACCTCGGCCTGATCCGCCAGGCCCAGCGCGCGTTCGACATGGACTACTGCGTGCAGCTCGCGTTCGACAACGTCAACGCACCGGAGCTGAACGGCTATGGCGTCGATCACGTGGCGGTCGCCGAAGGCCTCGGCTGCAAGGCGCTGCGCGTGTCGAAGCCGGAAGAGATCGAGCCGGCGCTGAAGCAGGCGCAGGCGCTCGCACAGGAGTTCAGCGTGCCGGTCGTCGTCGAAGTGATCCTCGAGCGCGTGACGAACATTTCGATGGGCACCGAAATCGACGCGATCAACGAGTTCGAGGAACTCGCCGAGAAGGCCGAGCACGCGCCGACCGCGATCTCGATGCTCGACTGATCCGCACGCCATTTTTTGACTGACCGACCGAAGAGGCTTAGCTCATGCCGAAGTTTGCTGCAAACCTGACCATGCTGTTCAACGAAGTGCCGTTCCTCGATCGCTTCAAGGCGGCCGCGGACGCAGGCTTCGACGCCGTCGAGTTCCTGTTCCCGTACCCGTACGCGAAAGAGGAACTCGCCGAGCCGCTCGAGACGCACCGCCTGCGCCTCGTGCTGCACAACCTGCCCGCCGGCAACTGGGACCAGGGCGAGCGCGGCATCGCGTGCCTGCCCGATCGCGTCGGCGAGTTCCAGGAAGGTGTCGGCCGTGCGATCGAGTACGCGAAGGCGCTGAAGGTGCCGCAGCTGAACTGCCTCGTCGGCATCCCGTCGGCGAGCACGGCGCGCGACAAGACCTTCGTCACGATCGTCGACAACCTGCGCTTCGCCGCCGATGCGCTCAAGCGCGAAGGCATCCGCCTGCTGGTCGAGCCGTGCAACAGCTTCGACATCCCGGGCTTCGCGCTGAACCGCTCGTCCGAAGGGCTCGACGTGATCCGCGCGGTCGGCTCGGACAACCTATTCCTGCAGTACGACATCTATCACATGCAGCGCATGGAAGGCGAACTGGCCGCGACGATCGAACGCAACCTCGCGTCGATCGGCCACGTCCAGCTCGCGGACAACCCGGGCCGCAACGAGCCGGGTACGGGCGAGATCAACTACGCGTTCCTGTTCGCGCTGCTCGACCGGCTCGGCTATGCCGGCTACGTCGGCTGCGAATACAAGCCCCGCACCACCACGACGGAAGGCCTCGGCTGGCTGCAAAGCGTCGCCGGCTGCGCACCGGGCTCGGCGCGCCGCGCCGCCTGAGATCCGCCCTTCCCCACCTACGCCCCTATAGGAGACTTTCACATGGCAACCATCGGATTCATCGGCCTCGGCATCATGGGCGCGCACATGGCGCGCAACCTGCTCAAGGGCGATCATCAGCTCGTCGTGAACGGTGCGTTCCCGGTGCCGGACGACCTGCGCGCGAGCGCGAAGGTCGTCGCGAACTCGACCGAAGTCGCGCAGAACGCGGACATCATCATCTCGATGGTGCCGGATACGCCCGACGTGCGTAATGTGCTGTTCGCCGACGACGGCGTGGCAAAGGGCCTGACGGCCGGCAAGCTCGTGATCGACATGAGCTCGATCTCGCCGCTCGACACGCAGCAATTCGCAAAACAGATCAACGCGCTCGGCTGCGACTACCTCGACGCGCCGGTGTCCGGCGGCGAAGTCGGTGCCCGCGAAGCGACGCTCACGATCATGGTCGGCGGCCCGGAGCAGGCCTTCGAGCGCGCGAAGCCGCTGTTCGAGAAAATGGGCAAGAACATCACGCTCGTCGGCGACAACGGCGCGGGCCAGACCTGCAAGGTCGCGAACCAGATCATCGTCGCGCTGAACATCGAAGCGGTCGGCGAAGCGCTGCTGTTCGCCGCGCGCTCGGGCGCCGATCCGGAGCGCGTGCGACAGGCGCTGATGGGCGGCTTCGCCGCGTCGCGGATCCTCGAAGTGCACGGCGCGCGCATGACGAAGCGCACGTTCGATCCGGGCTTTCGCATCGAGCTGCACCAGAAGGATCTGAACCTCGCGCTCGACGGCGCACGCAAGCTCGGCCTCGCGCTGCCGCACACGGCGAGCGCGCAGCAACTGTTCAGCGTGTGCGCGTCCCACGGCGGCAAGACATGGGATCACTCGGCACTCGTGCGTGCGCTCGAGATCATGTCGAACTTCGAAATCGGCCAGACGCCGGCCGCATAACGCGGATGCAGCGGCGCGCGTTTCGCTGCAACGGCGAACGCGCGCGGGCGCAGCGCGGCGAATACTCGCGATCCGGCCGCGGCCGGTCGTATCGGTGCGCGAACACGCGCGCATCACGGTGGGGCGCCCCGCCGCGCATCGCTAACCGCGTGCGCGACGGGGCGAAAAACGCCGCTCTGGGCTGAGAGCGGCGTGGTGGGGTCCGCAGCGGCACCCGGCGGCGCCGGGGAAGCCTTGGTCGGTCAGACGTCGTCGTCGGGTGTCCGCCTGTCGGATTTCGCGTATTACATTTCTTTACGTTCAGGCGTGCGATTTTTCATGCAATCGTCGCGATGAACGCCTACACTTTCGCCACGCCTTTCGAGAAATCCGCCGCGCCTGGCGCTCACTCCAGTGAGTGCGCTCAGCGCGGTGTTTTTTTCGCCACTTCACGGCGCGTTTTCTTTTCAACCACCTAGGGAGTGCAGCGATGGGTCTTCTTTCGTTTATTAAAGAGGCGGGTGAAAAACTGCTGGGTCATGCTGACGCGCAAGCAGCGGAAGATCCGAATGCGGCGAACCAGACCGCCGCCGATGCGATCAAGAACTACATCAGCTCGCAGGGTCTCGATACGTCGAATCTGACCGTCGCGTTCGACGGCGCGTCGCGCACCGTCACACTGTCGGGCAGCGTCGGCGACCTCGACACGAAGGCGAAGGTCAAGGTCGCGGCCGGCAACGTGCAAGGCGTCGCGGGCGTCAACGACGACGATCTGCAGCCGGACGATCCGGAAGTTCAGTACCATGACGTGAAGCCGGGCGATACGCTGTCGGCGATCGCGAAGGAAGTGTACGGCGACGCGAACAAGTACCCGGCGATCTTCGAGGCGAACAAGCCGATGCTGTCGAGCCCGGACCGGATCTATCCGGGCCAGAAGCTCGTGATTCCGCCGCAGTCCTGAGCAATCGCCCGGCACTGACGCAAAAAAGGCAGGCCATTGGCCTGCCTTTTTTTCATGCGCGCCGCGTGCCGCCCGATCGGCGGCCACCGGTCACAGCGTGTCGAATGCGCGTTGCAGCGCATCGCGCCCTTGAATGCCGTTCGCGAGCGCCAGCATCAGCAGCACGCGTGCCTTGAACGGGCTCAGCGATCCGGTGCTCACGAAACCGAGCGCCTCGTCGTTCGCGGCGCCGTTGCGCATCACGTGCCCCGAGCCGACCCGCGACGCGCGCACCACCGTGACGCCGGCATTCACCGCATCGGCGAGCGCTGCCTGCAGCGTCGCATGGATCGACCCGTTGCCGGTGCCCGCGACGACGAGGCCGCGCACGCCGGCCGCGACAAGTGCGTCGACGGCCGTGCGCGTCACGCCCGCATAGCTCGCGACGACTTCGACCGGCGGCCACGCCGCGGCGATCACCAGTTGCGCATCGCGCGCGCGCGTCACGCGGCGCGCGAATTCGACGCGGCCGTCCTGTACCCAGCCGAGCGCGCCCAGTTCCGGCGACTGGAATGCGTCGACCGCATAGGTGCTCGTCTTCACGACGTCACGCGCGCCGTGAATCCGGTTGTTGAACGCGACGAGCACGCCCTGCCCGCGCGCGGCCGGATGGGCGGCGACCGTCACTGCGTTCAGCAGGTTCAGCGGGCCGTCGGACGACAGCGCGGTGGCCGGCCGCATCGCGGCCGTCAGCACGACCGGCTTGTCGCCGGTCACGACCAGATGCAGCGCGTACGCGGTTTCCTCGAGCGTGTCGGTACCGTGGGTGATCACGATGCCGTCGATCGCCGGATCGGCCATCAGCGCGTCGATGCGCGCGGCGAGCGTATTCCACAGCGGCAGCGCGAGATCCTTGCTGTCGATGCTGGCGACCTGCTCGGCGTCGATGCGCGCGACCGACGCGAGCGCCGGCACCGCGTCGAGCAGGAAATTGACGCCGAGCGCGCCGGCCTGGTAGCCGGCCGTGCTGGCGGCGTCCGGCGCGGCGCCGGCGATCGTGCCGCCGGTGGCAAGTACGGCGATGCGCGGCAGGGCCGACGACGACGAAGGGGATGCGGGGTTCGGAGTATTCATGGCCGCGATTGTAATGGCTCGCGGCCGGCATCCGACAGGTTCCGCGTGTATGGCCCGGGCCGACGCCCCCGCGTCATGGTTTGTCCCGATCACCGGCGCGCGCACGCACCGTCAACGGCTACGCGACCCGCCGCGTTATACGAATGCCGTTTTGGTGTTTTCACATTGATTTGCCATAATCGGAGCGCGCGGCGCGATGCGACCCTGTTCCCGTTGCGCCGGGCTTCGTGACGGCGTCGATATAAAGCGCAATTCACCCCATGGGAGTGTCGAAATGAAAATCCAATCGCTCGTAGCCGCAGTGCTTCTCGGCGGCATGCTGGCTTCCCCCGCTTTCGCGGCGAACAGCCAGCAGGACAAGATGAAGGCCTGTAACACCCAGGCCGCAGGCAAGACGGGCGACGAACGCAAGGCGTTCATGAAGGACTGCCTGTCGACCAAGCCCGCGAAGGCAATGACGCAGCAGGAAAAGATGAAGGCATGCAACACGCAGGCCACCGGCAAGAAGGGCGACGACCGCAAGACGTTCATGAAGAGTTGCCTGAGCAGCCAGCCGGCCGCCTGAGTTCCGGCGCTCCCGCACGAATGCCGCGCACCGCTTCGGCGAGCGCGGCTTTTTTGTTTTCGTTGCACACGCATCGACGCGCGCGATGCGCCCCGATGCGCCGGCGCACCGTCCGGCGGCATCGCCACGCCGACGCCGCGATACGTTGCGCCGCCCTCCCGCCCCGCTTTCCGGGCGCGCCGTGCGAATGCCGCCACATGGTGCGGCAATTCGCCGCGATTTCTTCTATGATGGCTGCAACGCGGCCCATCCAAGTACAAGAAGCGCCATCGGGCCGCCCTCGAGCCGGACGCGCACGCCGCGTCAAACGGAGGCATGGATGGCATGGAGACAACACCGCTGGTTCCGCCGCTGGCTGATCGTGATCGTGTTCTGGGCCGTGCCCGTCGCGATCGTCGCCGTGCGCGAGATCCGCGAGGAAATGGCGTACAACAAGGCCGACCTGGAGCTCGCGCTGACCACCTGGCAGCTCACCGACGCGCAGCAGGCCGCCGGCGCCGCCGCGAAGTGCCACGGGGATCCTGATGCGGCACGGGCGGCCGGCTGCCCGGCCGACGTGCTGAGCGCCAACGCGGCTCGCCAGCAGGCGGCCCGCGACGAATACCTGGTGCGCCGCAATACGCTCGCGGGTTATCTGTGGCATGCGTTCGTCGGCTACTGGGTCGTGCCGGCCGCATTCCTGTTCGCGTGCGGGGTCGTGATCGCACTGATCCGCCGTGCGCTGCGGCGCCCGCCGATCAAGCCGCCCGCTCCGCCGGCGCCCCCCGTCACGCATTGACGCGCAGACCCGCCTTCCCTTTCCCGCCGGCCGCCTGCCGTCGCCCGGCGCGCGACGCATCGCCGCATGCGCGCCGGGCCATCCGTTGGCGTGCCGCGACACCCCCGATCGATTTGACGCTTTTTCACGTCGCAACGAAAAGAGGCTGTAATCCGCTGTGATATAACTGCCGACGTGATCCGCTCCCTGAGCGAGACTCACTCCGAACGTCATCCGATGGAGAAGAACGATGCAAAAACGGAATCTTGTGCTGAAAGCCGCCGCGGCGCTCATCGTCGGTAGCCTCGCGCTCACCGGTTGCACCACCACCCCGGACAAGCCGGACAACGCCGCGACCAACGCATCAAAGCGTCAAGCGATCGACTCGAGCGTCGATGCCACGCTGTCGCGCATGTATTCCACGGTCAAGGGTTCGCGTGAGCTCGTCGCGAAGTCGCGCGGCGTGCTGGTGTTCCCGAACGTGCTGCAGGCCGGCTTGATCGTCGGCGGCCAGTCCGGCAACGGCGCGCTGCGCGTCGGCGGCAGCACCGTCGGCTACTACAACACGTCGTCGCTGTCGGTCGGCCTGCAGGCCGGTGCGCAGTCGAAGGCGATCGTGTTCCTGTTCATGACGCAGGAAGCGCTCGACGAATTCCGCGGCTCGGACGGCTGGGCAGCCGGCGCTGGCGCTTCGGTCGCGCTCGTGAAGATGGGTGCGAACGGCGCAGTCGATTCCAACACGGCCACCGCACCGGTCCAGGTCGTCGTGCTGACGAACGCAGGCCTGATGGGCGACGTGTCGATCAACGGCACGAAGGTCACGAAGCTCAAGATCTGACGCTGACGCCATGCCCGTGCACATCGTGCGCGGGCCATGCGCAAACGGCGATGTCCTTGCGGGCATCGCCGTTTTTTTATCCGCCCGCGTCGCGCGTCAGGTCGTCGAGTCGATCACCTTGAAGCGCGAGCGCTTCTGCGCGCGGATCACCGACTGGTAGACGTCGACGTACTGCTGCGCCATCCGGCGCGACGTGAAGCGCTGCTCGAAGCGCTGCCGCACGCGCGTGCGCGGCAGCAGGTGCAGCCGGTTCACGGCGGCCACCGCGCTGATTTCATCCTCCACGATGAAACCCGACACGCCCTCGTCGATCACTTCCGGCACCGCGCCGCGATTGAATGCGATCACCGGCGTGCCGCACGACATCGCCTCGATCATCACCAGCCCGAACGGCTCCGGCCAGTCGATCGGAAACAGCAGCGCATGCGCGCCCGACAGGAATTCGGCCTTCTGATGATCGGCGATCTCGCCGACGAATTCGACGTGCGGCAACGCGAAAAGCGGCTTGATCTCGTTATCGAAGTACTCCTCGTCGGCCGCATCGATCTTCGCGGCGATCCGGATCGGCAGCCCGCACTGGCGGGCAATCCGGATCGCCGTGTCGACGCGCTTCTCCGGCGAGATGCGGCCCAGGAACGCGAGATAGCCCGGCTCGACGGGCTGCGGCATGTACATCGTCTCGGGCAGCCCGTGGTAGACCGTCGTCAGCCACTTCGCCTGCGGCAGCGGCTGGCGTTGCGAGTTGGAAATCGAGATCACGGGCGCCGTGTTGAACGTGTCGAACACCGGCTGCTGCTCGGGCAGGTCGAGCCGGCCGTGCAGCGTCGTCATGTACGGCGTTTCCTGCCGGTTGAAGACCGAGAACGAGTAGTAGTCCATGTGGAAATGGAGCACGTCGAAGTCCTTCGCGCGGCGCGCGACCGTCTCCATCAGCAGCATGTGCGGGGCGACCCGGTCGCGGATCGACGAATCGAGCCGCAGCGCGCGCGGCCACACGGGTTCGAGCTTCGCCCGGGTCGTCGAATCGCCGCTGGCGAACAGCGTCACATCATGGCCGAGATCGACGAGCGCCTCGGTGATGTAGGACACGACGCGCTCCGTGCCGCCGTAAAGCTTTGGCGGCACCGATTCGGTCAGCGGGGCGATCTGGGCAATTCTCATGGTCCACGTCTCCTGTGTCCTGTCCGTTGCCGCACGGCCGGCGGGCGTTTGCGCTGTCGCGCCCGCCCCGCTTTCATGCGGCGCCGGCCGGCATGGCGCCAGCCGAATATCTCATTATTATTCGCGATCCCGAGACAGGGAACCGTCCGTCTTTCATTTTATGGGTGTTGTTACAGACCGGATACATTCCGCTCGTCGCGCCCGGTCTTCGGGAGCGCCGCCGCCGGGGCCCTTCATGGGGCGAAAATCGTCATCGAACGCACGCCGCCATGCCGGTCAACGCGACGGCCACTTCCATGCCGGCAGGTCGCGCGTGTCGGCATCCACGAGCGCGGTCGCGCCCAGCTGCTTGTCGAGCACCAGCGATTCGCAGCCGGCCTCGCGCTCGAGCGTCGCGATGAGCCGCGCCGCATGCGACACGACCAGCACCTGCGAACGCTGCGCGGCCTGCGCGATCAGGCGGCCAAGCGCCGGCAGCAGATCGGGATGCAGGCTCGTCTCCGGTTCGTTCAGCACCATCAATGCCGGCGGCCGCGGCGTCAGCAGCGCGGCCGCGAGCAGCAGGTAGCGCAGCGTACCGTCGGACAGTTCGGCGGCGGCGAGCGGCCGCAACAGCCCCGGCTGACGCATCAGCACGTCGAAGCGGCCGCGGCCGCCCGGATTGTCGATCTCGACCGACGCACCGGGAAACGCGTCGTCGATCGCCGCATCGAGTGCCGCGCCGTCGCCGATTTCGCGAATCGTCTGCAGCGCGGCGGCCAGATCGGCGCCGTCGTCCGCCAGCACCGGCGTATGGGTGCCGATATGCGACTGCCGGGCCGGCGCCTGCGCGTCGGTCCGGAAATGGTCGTAGAAGCGCCACGAGCGGATCCGCTCGCGCACCGCGATCATCTCCGGCGCGCCGGTCGGATCGGCGAACTCGGTCATCATGCTGTCGAAGCTCGCGACCGGCTGCGGAACCGTCCGCCAGTCGCCCGACGCGGTGCGCGTGCGGATCTGCGCGCCCTGCCGGTCGACCAGCAGCGTCGACGGGCGCGGCAGCGCGCCGCCCCAGATGCATTCGCGCTTGACCACCGGATCGAGCGCGAACTGCGAATGGCTCGGGACCGGCAGGCCGAGATCGATCGAATAGCCGAAATCGTCGCACGCGAAGCCGAGCCTCAGGCTCACGGGCCCCTTGCGCACCGTGCCGGTCACCGGCACGTCGCCGGCCAGCATCGCGCGCGAGAAGCGCTCGGGGCCGGCCCACAGCGTCGACGGCAATCCGCCCTCGCGCGCGAGCGACGGGATCACGCGGCCCTGCGCGGTGTCGGCGAGCAGGCGCAGCGCACGGTACACGCTCGACTTGCCGCTGCCGTTCGGCCCGGTGACGACGTTGAGCGCCGCGAGCGGCACGATCAGCTCACGCAGCGAGCGGTAATTGGCGATGGCGAGCGTGTTCAGCGCGGTCATGGTGACGGAAGGCGGGCCACGCGTTCAGCGGCCTTCGACGGCCTGCGGATCGGCGGCGGTGTTGGCCGCCGTGCTGGCGGCGGGCTGCCGCGCATGCGGCCGGTCGGGATTCGGCGCGTCCGGTGCGGAATCGTGCGGATACAGCTCCATCCGGCTGCGCGGCAGGCATTGCGGAAAACGCGCCTGCAGATACGCGATCAACCCCTCGCGCACGCGGCAGCGCAGGTCCCAGCACGACGACGAATCGACCGCGCTGACGAGCGCACGCAACTGCATCGCGCGCTCGGTCGCGTCGGTCACCTGCAGTACCTGTACGCGCCCGTCCCACTCGGGCGCCGCCTGGACCAGCCGCGCGAGCTCCTCGCGCAACGGCGCGAGCGGTGTACTGTAGTCGACCGACAGGTACACCGTGCCGATGATTTCCGCGCTGCTGCGCGTCCAGTTCGTGAACGGATTCTCGATGATCCACTGCAGCGGCACGACGAGGCGCCGCTGGTCCCACAGCCGCACCGACACGAACGAGCCGGTGATTTCCTCGATGCGGCCCCACTCGCCCTGGATCACGACGACGTCGTCGAGCCGGATCGGCTGCGTGAGCGCGATCTGCAGCCCGGCGATCAGGTTGCCGAGCACCGGCCGCGCGGCGATACCGGCGACCAGGCCGGCGACGCCGGCCGATGCCAGCAGGCTCGCGCCGACCTGGCGCACGTTCGGGAACGTCATCAGCGCGGCGCCCGTGCCGATGATCACGATCAGCACCATGACGGTTCGCACGAGCACCTTGGCCTGCGTGTGGATGCGCCGCGCGTGGAGATTGTCGGCCGTATCCATCGGATGGGCCTGGATGATCGCGTCGCCGACGCCGGCCGCGAGCCGCACCAGCAGCCAGGTCAGCGACACGATCGAGCCGACCGCGGCCGCGGTGCACATTCCGCGCACGAACGACATGCCCTCGTCCGCCTGGATCCACAGAAACTCGAGCGCGAGCAGCGCGAGCGTGACGAGCGACGGTTTGTCGATATAGCGCAGGATCACGCTCATCAGCGGATACGGCTGCGCGACGCGCTTGACGATGCGTGCGCCGAGACGATGCACGATCAAGACGACAAGCACGACGATGACCGACACGATCAGCGTGCCGAGCCACGAATGCAACGGCGCATCGGCGATGCGCTGCAGTTCCTCGATTGAAATCATCGGCGCCCGGGATGCTTCGGTTATGAGGCGCGGCGGCCTCGTCCTGGATGCGTCGGCGACGTCCGGGCCGCATGCGCGCCCGGATCCGGCGTCAGATCAACTGCCGCCCCTGCAGGGGAACGCCTTGCCGAGACCGAGCGACACCGCGGTGCTCGCGTTGTAGTCGGCCAGCTTCGGGTTCTCCGCGATGTACTTGCGCACCGCGTCGGTCATCTGCTGCGCCCGGATGTCGGGCGGCAGGCAGAAATACTGCCCGACGCGCGGCCCGGTGGTGCCGCCGATCGCGTCGATGGTGTTGTAGACGCCGTCGGCAGCGCCTTCGATGTAGGCCGCGCACGACGCCCGCGACTTGACGTCCGTCTTCGCGCACAGCCGGTCGAGATCCGCGCCCGTGAAAGCCGCCGCCGACAACGGCACGGCAAACGCCGCGGCACAAAACATAGCCCGCAACATGGTGTTCCTTATGTCAATGCGGCCCCCAGGCCGCTCGCTGCGCTGACCGGCACGGCGGCCGGACACCCGCTGCCGGCCGGGTTCCGGCCGGGCGGGCGCGCCCTGCCGCCGCGCCGAAACCGTCATTTTGCACTCTTTTGGGCATCGGCCGGCGCCGATGCGCCGACACGCACCGTCCGCTTGCTCAGGATGTCGATCGCGTCCGGCGCCTTGTAGTGCTTCGCGAACTCGAGCGCCGTGATGCCGAGCTGATTCTTCACCTGCGGATCGGCGCCCTGGTCGAGCAGCAGATTGACCGTCGTCGCATGGTTGCCGCGGGCGGCCATCATCAGCGGCGTCGTGCCGTTCGGCGACGCCGTGTCGATATACGCGTCGTGGTCGAGCAGGACCTTGACGACCGCGTCCTGGCCGTTGGTGGCCGCGTAGTGCAGCGGCGCCCAGCCCTTCTTGCTGACTTCCGCGCCCTTGTCGATCAGCAGCTTGACGAGGCCGACATCACCGTTCAGCGATGCGAGCATCAGCGCGTTCTCGCCGGCCTTGTCTTCCTTCTCGAGGTCGACGTTCGGCGTCGTGGCGATCGCGGTGGCGACCTTGTCGGACTTCTCGCGCGCGGCGATCACGAGGATCGGGTCGCCGTTCGGCGCGAGCGTGTTCGGATCGAGCTTGCCGCTCTTCAGCTGCTTGCCGATGTCGTCGATGTCGTCGAACTTGACCGCCTTGACGATCGCGTCGAGCGACTCGGCATGCGCGCCGGCGACGGCAAACAGGCCGCTCGCGACAAGCGCGGCGGTGACGAGGGCGCGCTTGGGCAGGTATGTGGTCGGCTTCATCATTGTTGTGGGCTCCTTCCCTGGGTTGTCGGCTGGCCGCGCGTCATGAGCGGGCGATCTTGAACAGCCGGAAAAAGTTCTGCGTCGTCGCATCGGCCAGCGCCTCGACGGCGATCCCGCGCTCGGATGCGATAAAACGTCCGACATGGCTGACGTACGCAGGTTCATTCGGCTTGCCGCGATACGGCACCGGCGCGAGGTACGGCGAGTCGGTTTCGATCAGCAGCCGCTCGAGCGGCACGCGCCGCGCGACGTCCTGCACGTCGGTCGCGTTCTTGAACGTGACGATGCCCGACAGCGAGATATGAAAGTTCTGCGCGAGCGCCTGCTCGGCGACGGCCCACGGCTCGGTGAAGCAGTGCATCACGCCGCCGGGCACGTCCGCGCGCTCCTCGGCCATGATCCGCAGCGTGTCTTCCGACGACGAGCGCGTATGGATGATCAGCGGCTTCATCGTCGCGGTCGCCGCGCGGATATGCGTGCGAAAGCGTTCGCGCTGCCATTCCATGTCGGCGATCGAGCGGCCCTCGAGGCGGTAGTAGTCGAGGCCCGTCTCGCCGATCGCGACGACCTTCGGGTGCGCGGCCAGCTCGATCAGTTCCGCGAGCGTCGGCTCCCGTGCGTCCTCGTGATCGGGATGCACGCCGACCGACGCATAGACGTTGTCGTGCGCCTGCGCGATCGCGAGCACGTCGGGCAGCGTCTCGAAGTCGACCGACACGCACAGCGCATGCGTGACGTCGTGCTCGCGCATGTTCTCCAGCACGGCAGGCAGCCGGTCGGCGAGACCCTTGAAATTGATGTGGCAGTGAGAATCGACGAACATCGTGTTTCCTGAATACGTAAGACGGGCGCTCAGGCGCTCGCCGGCAATCGTTTCCCCACCCGAAGGAAACAATACGCGCTCACGCGAACATTTCCCGATAACCGAGAAACAGTTCCTCGAATACGAGCCGGGCGTTGAGCGGATGGTTCTCGACCGTCCGCTGGCGCGTCACGGCCTTCATGAAGCGCGCGAACGCGTTCGCGTCGACCGCCTCCGCGCAACGCGCGAGCGCGGCCGCCTGCATCGGGAAGTAGCGCGGCGCGCCCGCCATGCGCTGCGCGAGCAGATCGTACAGCCAGCGCTGCAGCCAGCCGAGCACCAGCGGCACCGGCAGCTTCTGCAGCGTCTCGCCGCAGGCGAACGGATCGCACGCGGCGCCGGCCGCGAGCTGGCCGAGCGTGAAATCGCGCAGCGGGCGGTTCTCGTCGCTCGCGAGCGCCAGCGCGGCGAGCGGCGCGCCGCCCGCTTCGGCGAGCAGCGCACGCGCATCGTCGACGCCCCGCGCCGCGAGCCACGCCGCGGCCGCGTCGGGCGCCGGCGCGGTCATCGGCCACTGCCGGCAGCGGCTGATGATGGTCGGCAACAGCCGGTCGATGCGGGCCGACACCAGCAGGAACACGACGCCCGACGGCGGCTCCTCCAGTGTCTTCAGCAGCGCGTTCGACGCGGCGACGTTCAGCGCCTCGGCCGGATACAGCACGACGACGCGCGCGCCGCCACGGTGTGAACCGACCCCGCAGAAATCGAGCAACGCACGCACCTGCTCGATCTTGATCTCCTTGCTCGGCGCGCGCGTCTTCTTGCCGCCTTCATCGGCGTCGGCCGGCTTCGCATCGTCGGCCGCGCCCGGCGCTTCGCCCGCGAGCACCTCGGGCAGCACGATCCGGTAGTCCGGATGGTTGCCCTGCGCGAACCACGTGCAGGCCGCGCAGGTGCCGCACGGCTCGCCGTTCGGCTGCGGCGCTTCGCACAGGAAGCCCTGCGCGAGATGCTGCGCGAACTGCAGCTTGCCGATCCCGGCCTGGCCGTGCAGCAGCAACGCATGCGGCCATTGCGGGCGCAGTTGCTGCAAGCGGTTCCAGTCGTCGGTCTGCCACGGATAGATCATGTGGTGCGTTCCTTCGGGTTACAGCGCGGCGAGCACGCGTTCGAGCTGCTGGCGGATCTCGGGAATCGACTGCGTCGCGTCGACGATCGCGAAGCGGTGCGGCGCCTCTTCCGCGCGCCGCAGGTATTCGCCGCGGGTGCGCGAGAAAAACGCGTCCGACTCGCTTTCGAACTTGTCGGGCATGCGCACGGCGCCGCGGCGCTCGCTCGCCACCTGCGGCGCGACGTCGAACAGCACCGTCAGGTCGGGCTGGAAGCCGCCCTGCACCCAGCGCTCGAGCGTCTCGAGCTTGTCGCGCGGCAACCCGCGGCCGCCACCCTGGTACGCGAACGTCGCGTCGGTGAAGCGATCGGACACAACCCAGTCGCCGCGCGCGAGCGCGGGCTCGATCACGAGCGCGAGGTGTTCACGCCGAGCCGCGAACATCAGCAGTGCTTCGGTCTCGAGATCCATCGGCTGGTTCAGCAGGATCTCGCGCAGCTTCTCGCCGAGCTGCGTGCCGCCCGGCTCGCGGGTGACGACGACCTGCCGGCCGCTCGCGGCCAGCTTCGCCTGGAGACGTTCGCAGAACCATTGCAGGTGGGTGGTCTTCCCCGCCCCGTCGATGCCTTCGAACGTGATGAATTTACCGCTCGCCATTATTGACCTCGTATGTACTTGTCCACGGCCTTGTTGTGATCGCCGAGCGTATCCGAGAACACGCTCGTGCCGTCGCCCTTCGCAACGAAATAGAGCGCGCCCGTCTGGGCCGGATTGATCGCCGCCTGCAGCGAGGCGACGCCCGGCAGGGCGATCGGCGTCGGCGGCAGCCCGCGGCGCGTATAGGTATTGTAAGGAGTGTCTGCCTGCAGGTCGCGCTTGCGCAGACGGCCGTCGTAGGCGTCGCCGAGGCCGTAGATCACCGACGGATCGGTCTGCAGCGGCATCCCGATGCGCAGCCGGTTCGCGAACACCGCCGCGACGAACGTGCGGTCCGCCGCGTGGCCCGTTTCCTTTTCGACGATCGACGCGATCGTCAACGCTTCGTAAGGCGTCTTGTACGGCAGCCCCGGCGCGCGCGCGGCCCATGCTTCGTCGAGACGCGTCTGCATCAGGTGGTACGCGCGCCGGTAGATGTTCAGGTCGCTCGTGCCCTTGTCGAACAGGTAGGTGTCGGGGAAGAACAGCCCCTCGCCGCTGCCGCGCTGGATCGCGGCGTCCGACGCGCCGATCGCGCGCAGCAGCTCGGCGTCGCTCATGCCGGCGCTCGCGTGCGCGAGATCGGGATTGCCGTCGATTTCCGCGCGCATCCGCTTGAAGGTCCAGCCCTCGATCACGGTCGCGACGTACTCGTTCACGTCGCCGCGCGCGATCTTCTGCAGTACATCGTACGGCGTGATGCCGGTCTTGAATTCGTAGTTGCCGGACTTGAGCCGGCTCGACAGCCCGAGCAGGCGCGTCATCGCGACGAAGCCGAGCGGCTCGACCGGCACGCCGCCGCGCTTGAGCTGCAGCGCGACGCTCTTCACGCTGCTGCGCGGCTTGATCGTGACGTCGAGCGACGCGGCGCCCAGCAGCAGCGGCCGGGTCGCCCAGTAATACCCGCCGCCCGCGCCGGCAGCGGCCACAACGACGGCCAGCGCCACGACCGTCGCGGCGCATTTCTTCAGTAGGGACATGGAAACGAGACTCAGGTAAGACCCATATAATACTTGCTCGCCTCCGTCAAAGTCAGAGTTGACTGTTCCCTCATTCCATGAGCACACCGTTCGCTTCACCGGCTGCCCAGGCCGCACCTGCCTCGCTCCCCGTTTTCCGCCGCCCGTCCGCCGCCGATTTCGATGCGCCGGGCGCCTGCATGCCGCTCCCGCAGTTCGGCGTGATCGACGTGGCCGGCGACGACGCCGCGACGTTCCTGCACAGCCAGCTCACCAACGACATCGAGCATCTCGATGCCGCGAGTGCGCGCCTGTCCGGCTACTGCTCGGCGAAGGGCCGCCTGCTCGCGTCGTTCCTCGCATGGCGCGCCGGTCACGGCGTGCGCCTGCTGGTCTCGAAAGACGTCCAGGCCGCCGTTCAGAAACGCTTGTCAATGTTCGTGCTGCGCTCGAAGGCGAAACTGTCGGACGCGAGCGACACGCTCGCGGTGGTCGGCTTCGCGGGCGACGTGCGCGATGCGCTGTCGGGCATCTTCGACGCGCTGCCTGACGGCGTGCACGTGAAGGTCGACGGCCCGGCCGGGGCGCTGATCCGCGTGCCGGACGCGGCAGGCCGCAAGCGCTATCTGTGGATCGGGCCGCGCGCGGAAGTCGACGCGCGCCTCGCCGCGCTCGGCGGCACGCTGCCGGTCGTGTCGCCGGCCGTATGGGACTGGCTCGACGTGCGCGCGGGCGAGCCGCGCATCACGCAGCCGGCCGTCGAACAGTTCGTGCCGCAGATGGTCAACTTCGACGTGATCGGCGCCGTTAACTTCAGGAAGGGGTGCTACCCAGGCCAGGAAGTCGTCGCGCGCAGCCAGTACCGCGGCACGATCAAGCGCCGCACCGCGCTCGCGCATGTCACCGGCGAGACCGACACCGTGCATGCCGGTGTCGAGCTGTTCCACAGCGACGACCCGGGCCAGCCGTGCGGAATGATCGTCAATGCGGCGGCCGCACCCGCGGGCGGCGTCGACGCGCTCGTCGAGATCAAGCTGGCCGCGCTCGACAGCGGCACCGTGCACCTCGGCGCGGCCGACGGACCGACGCTCGCGTTCGACGCGCTGCCGTACGCATGGCCGACGGAAGCGTGACGCACTGATAACCTGTTCGCACGCCGGTTCGCACGTGGCGGCCGGCGCACGATGTTTCCTGCGAGAGATTCGCCTGATGTGTCTGATTGCCTTCGACTGGCAGCCTGATGCCGCCGCCGGTCCTGTCTTTACCCTCACCGCCAACCGCGACGAGTTCTTTCGCCGTACGAGTGCGCCGCTTTCGTGGTGGGAGGACGTGCCGGGTGTGCTGGCCGGCCGCGATCTCGAAGCGGGCGGCACGTGGCTCGGCGTATCCCGCGACGGCCGCTTCGCGGCGCTGACCAATTACCGCGCGCCGTTCGACATTCGCGCGGGCGCACCAACCCGCGGCAAGCTCGTGTCCGATTTCCTCGGCGGCCCGTCCGTCGCGCCGCTCGATTATCTCGGCGCGCTGGCCGAGCACGCGGCCGTGTACAACGGCTTCAACCTGCTGGTCGGCGACTGGAAGCGACGCGAACTCGCGTGGTTCTGCAACCGCGCGGCCGAAGGCGAAACCGCTGTCGCCCCGCCGGTCGCGATCGGCGCCGGCGTGCATGCGCTGTCGAACGCGCGGCTCGATACACCCTGGCCGAAAGTCGTGCGCAAGCGTGCGGAACTCGGCACGCTGCTCACCGACAATCCGACCCCGTCGCTCGACGAATTGATCGAGCTGATGCGCGATCCGCACGTCGCGGACGACGACGCGCTGCCGCACACCGGCATTCCGATCGAGCGCGAGCGTGCGCTGTCGGCCGCGTTCATCGAGACACCCGAATACGGTACGCGCGGCACGACTGCGCTACGCGTGACGATGAAGGAAGGCGTGCGGCTGACGGTCGACATCAAGGAACGCTGCGACGACGACGGCTCGCACCGCACCGTTCGCCCGGGCACGTTCGAGCGCACGTTCACGTTCGACATCGACGCGACGCAGCCGCGCTGAGCCTGCGCGTGCGGCGCCCGGACCTGTTCATACGAATAACGGGCTCTAGGGCGCGCGCGCCATCTCGACGTGCGGCACGCCCACTTCGACGAACCGGTCGCCGATCGTCGTGAAACCGTGCCGTACGTAGAACGCCACCGCGGCATCCTGCGCGTAGAGCCGCACGACCGGTTCGCCGCGATGCCGCGCCGCCTCCAGCAGCGCGTGCAGCACGGCCGATCCGGCGCCCTGCCCGCGCGCGTCGGCCAGCACCGCGACGCGGCCGATCGTGCCGGAGCGCAGCAGCCGTCCGGTCCCGACCGCGCGGCGTGTGCCGGTCGCCGCATCGACACGGTAGGCAACCGCGTGCAGCGACAACGGATCCTCGTCGTCGAGCTCCCATTCCGGCGGAATCCGCTGTTCGCGCACGAACACCGCATCGCGAATGCGTGCGGCATCGCCGCCCAGCACCGTCCAGTCGCCCGTTTCCACCCAGTCGTCGGTCATCGCTTCCTCCGCGCGGCGTCGAGCGCCGCCGCCGTCAAACGTCGTCGAATGCCGCCTTGAGCGCCGCCACCGCGTCGGCATGCGCGGCCCGTACCTCCGGTACGTAGCCACCCATCTTGAAGAACTCGTGGATCATCCCCGGATAGCAGACCAGCGTGACCGAATTGCCGGCTGCGCGCAGCTTGTCCGCGTACGCGGCGCCCTCGTCGCTCAGCGGATCGTATTCGGCCGTCGCGATCCATGCCGGTGCGACACCGGCGAACGACGGCGCATCGCGCTTGCCGTCGAGCGGCGCGAACCGCCAATCGTCGCGATCGGACCGATCGCGCACATATTGCGTGAAGAACCACTGGATCGTGTCCTGCGTCAGCAGGTAGCCGTTCGCGAGCCGCGCGTGCGATTCGGTGTCCTGGTAGCCCGTCACGCCCGGATAGATCAGCATCTGCAGCGCAAGGTCGATGCCCGCGTCGCGCGCGAGCACCGCGCAGACGGTCGCGAGCGTGCCGCCCGCGCTGTCGCCGCCGAGCGCGAGCCGCGTCGCGTCGATGCCGAAGGCGGCGGCCTCGCGATGCAGCCAGCGCAATGCGTCGTCGGCGTCGTTCACCGCGGTCGGGAACCGGTGTTCGGGCGCGAGCCGATAGTCGACCGACAGCACCGCGCACTGCGCGTCGCGCGCGAACATCCGGCACAGCGCGTCGTGCGTATCGACGCTGCCGACCGTGAAGCCGCCACCGTGGTAATAGACCAGCGCCGGCAGCGGTTCGGCGAGGCTCGGCTCGACCGGCAGGTACAGCCGCGCGCCGATCGAGCGGCCGTCGCGCGTCGGCACGACGCAGGCCTCGATCGAATGCATCGGCGCGGGTGCGACGTCGAGAATCGGTGCGCTCTTCTCGTACGCGGCGCGCGCCTGCTGCGGCGTCTGGTGGTGATAGGACGGACGTTTCGCGCGCTCGACCATATCGAGCACCTGGGCGATCTTCGGATTCAGCGGCATCGGTGAGGACGGCGCGTGCGGCGCCGTGAGCGGACAAGCGTCACATGATGCCACGCGCGGGTCAGACGAGCTGCACCAGCTGCTTGCCGAAATTGCGGCCCTTCAGGAGCCCAAGGAGCGCGGGCGGCGCCCGCTCGAGCCCGTGTGCGATCGTCTCGCGGTAATGCAGCCGCTTCGTCGCGACGAGTTCGCTCAGCTCGGCCAGCGCGGGCGGCCACGCGTCCGGATGCTCGAATACGATGAAACCCTGCATCGTCAGTCGCGAGCGCAGGATCAGGCCCGGATTCGCGAGCGGCGCGGGCACGCCGTCGTAGCCGGCGATCATCCCGCATACCGCGATCCGACCGAACGGTCTCCTTGGCTTCATTCGCGCCATATCGCCATCCCGTCGCGGATCCGTGCCGCAAAACAAAACGGCCCTGCCTTCGATCAGGCAGGGCCGCTCGTTCCGGCGCTTACGCGTCGCTCGGGCCGGGCTGGGCATCCGGCGCCGTGCGCGTGCGTTGTCGCTTGATGTCGCGGCCCACTGCGAGCCGCCGCATGTACTTGAACGTGCCGAGCGCCTTCGCGACGAAGTTGCCGTCGCTGTCGCGCACTTCGCCTTCGCAGTACGCCATCGTCGTCGAACGATGCATCACGCGTCCGTACGCGCGCAGCTCACCGCGCCCCGGTTGCATGAAGTTCACCTTCATCTCGACCGTGACGACGCCAACGCCGTCGTCGGTCAAGCTGCGCGCGGCCATCGCGAGCGCGATGTCCGACAGCGTCATCGTCACACCGCCGTGCGCGATGCTCCACGTGTTCATGTGCCGCTCGTCGAGCGGCAGCACGATCTCGCTCGCGCCGTCCTTCGCGGACACGAGCCGCACGCCGAGCAGATCGACGAACGGGCTTTCGATCGACGGGCCGTCCGTCGGGGATGCCGCGTCGCTCATCGTGCGCTTTCGGAGAAATAGTCGACGCACTGGCGCGATTCGGCCACCGCAACGACGAATTTCTTCACTTCCTGGTGAATCGGGTGCACCTGGTACGCATCGAGCGCGGCCTGGTCCGTGAAATCGGACACGAGCACGACGTCCGACGTCGCGTCGAGGCCGGGCGTCGCCACGCCGACGTCGAGCTGCAGGATGCCCGGCACGAGATCGCGGCAGCCTTCGAGCTTTTCCTTCAGCTTCAGCGCGTTCTGCGCACGCGTGCCGCCTTCCGCCGATTCCTTCAACTTCCACATGACGATATGTCTGATCACTTCGTTCGCTCCAGTTCGTGGTGGTTCCGCGATTCGCGTAGAACCCTTACCAGTGGGGCATCAACTGCCCTTTCATCGTTCGCTCACGCTCGTCGGAAATCGCGCCCAGCCGACGAAAAGACGGGTATCAAAGCGGGTTCAATTTCAAACTTCCAACGACGATACGCGCTTTTTCACCGTGCCACTTACCGACGTCAAGATCCGACAAGCGAAAGCAGGCAACAAGCCTACCAAACTTACCGACGGCAATGCGCTGTATCTCGAGGTGCGTCCATCAGGCTCGAAGCGCTGGCGATATCGATACGGATCAGGCGACGGTCGCTGCATTCAATCCCGCTTACGTTTCTGTCTTCCCGAGAAGCTACGTCACTAAGCAAGTATTCGACGACAAGCCGGGCGTCGGGTGGATGATCTATTTGCCGAAGGTCGTCACGCAATAGAGATCCGGCTCGTCGAGCAAGATCTCCTGCCCGCCTTCAGGGATCTGTAAGCGCGCTGCCGGCTCGAAAGTGCGCACCGGCATCGTCAGTTGGAACAGCCCCACAGGCTGCGCCGCGTCGTCCCGGCTATAGATGATCAGCTCGTCGTGCTTCACTTGATCAATTGCAGCACGTCGCGAAAGCGCGGATGCCGACTGGACCCGAGCCATTCGAACCCGATCATCTCGACGGTCGCGATCTCTACGCCGTTCGCCCCGAGCCTGCCGATCGCCGCTTCTCGATCGACCGTTTTGCGGGAACCCACGGCGTCGCTGACCACCGTGACTTTACGGCCGCTCCGCAACAGGCCGAAGGCCGTTTGCAACACGCAGACGTGTGCCTCGCAACCGGCCACGATGACGCTATTGCGTTCGGCCGGAAGCGCATCGGCCAGACCATCCGCACACGCGTCGAAATGGTCCTTGGTCACGGTGTCCGAGCACAACCCTTTGATCTCCGACACGCTCTCGCCGAGTCGGAGCGGGCTTTGCTCGGTCCCGATGACCGGCACCTCGAATATCCGTGCAATACGGCCGAGTCGAACGGCCTGCGCCACGACAGACGCCCCGGCGTGGATCGCCGGCATCAGTCGTGTCTGAAAATCGACCAATACGAGCACTGAATCGTCGGGTACGTGCAGCACCGCGCATTCTCCAAAATGATGTAAAGGCAACCTCGTCCGGCGCCGATCATCGATGCAACATCCAGCTACGCGAAGGACCGAAATCGAAAGCGGCGGACGCCTCCAAGCCTACCAAATTTGTCGGCGCCGACGGGCGATCGCGAACGCTGCGGTACGGGACGGAACTCGGAAGCGGCATCGCGCGACGGCACCCGGCTCCATGCCGGGAACACCGATTGCTAAAGCACCGGCAAATGGCCTATACCGACATCCATTGCCGATCGATTCTCGCCCAATCTCAAACTCGATTATTTTCAATTCATCCTGATTCGAACATTTTACCGACCCATCTGGAAATAATTGCATCCGCTTTTCAAGCAATCATCCGAGAGTTTTCAAAAACATTATTGACTCCATCTTTATCCGAACTTTAGAATCCCCTACGACAGCTTACGTTTCACTTCCCCGCCGCACACGCGCCGCTTCCGGCGCCATGCCGGGGCACCTGTAGAAGAATTCATTCGTGCCTCACCGGGGCGAAGTCTCCTTTTGCTTTTCAATTCGGGCATTTAACCGCCTGCCGGTTATTCCATCCAATTCGCCCGCATCGCGTCCGGATTAAATCGCGCATTCATCCGAATGTCGTCGCGCCGGACGAAGCAGGCCGATCGCCCGCTGATTCGATCATTCTCATAAAAAATCACCATTCACCAGGAGGGACATCACATGCATCGTTTCGCGAAGTCGCTGTGTATGGGATTCGTCTGCGCCGGCCTGCTCGCGGCCTGCAACGACGACGACGTCAAACCGGCCAATCCGCCGTCGAACCAGGCCGCACTGTCGTTCCGCATGGACGCCGGCGGACAGATCAATGCGTTCTACCGGCAGGACCAGGTCGCCGCGCATCTGCTGGTGCGCTCGTCGACGAAACCGCGCCTGCTCGTGGTGTTTCCGGCCGGCAACAGCGGCACCGGGCTGTGGTTCGACGATACGG
The DNA here is from genome assembly GCF_020843965.1 of Burkholderia sp. B21-005. NCBI lineage: Bacteria > Pseudomonadati > Pseudomonadota > Betaproteobacteria > Burkholderiales > Burkholderiaceae > Burkholderia > Burkholderia sp. B21-005. The sequence continues at coordinate 2,053,654 of NZ_CP086301.1, forward strand.
CGCAGCCGGTGAACTGGAGCCTCGACACGCCGCCCGCCGCGCTGTCGGCGCCCGACTCGCACGGTCGTCCGCTGCACGGCATCGGTGCCGACGTGTCGGTCGACACCGATACGCTGGCGATCCGCCAGGGCCTGCTCAGCAACGTGCGCTTCCTGCGCGACTTCAACGGCGGCGCGACGATTCCGCCGGAGATCGTCACCGCCCCGACGATCCAGGGCAGCGCCGCGCAATGGCAGCGCGACAGGATCGACGGCGCCCCCGGTTACGCGCTGCGCATCACGCTGCGCGACGGCGGCAGCATCGCACCGGCCGCAGGCGGCAAGCTCGTGCTGCGCGCGGCGCCCGGCACACGCACGCTGAAACTGCACGTCGACGCGCTGTCGGGCGAGACGCCGCTGTCGCCGATCACGCGCGCCGACCTGCTCGCGCCGTCCGTGAACCCCGACCCGGTCAGCCAGAACGTGCTCGAATTCCTGAGCTTCCACGACAAGCTGCTGGCCGGCTCGTGGCAGTACGACACATACTTCGGCCGCGACACGCTGATCTCGGTGCGCATGCTGATGCCGGTGCTGGAGCCGGCGGCGATCGAGGCCGGCCTGACGTCGGTGCTGAGCCGCCTGTCGAACGACGGCAAGGTCGCGCACGAGGAAGGCATCGGCGAATTCGCGCTGGTCGACAACGCGAAGAAAGGCCGGCCGAACGATGCGACGCCGGCCTACGACTACAAGATGATCGACAGCGACTACCTGCTCGCGCCGATCGCGGCGGCCTGGCTGATCGACGACACGCGCGGCCAGGCACGCGCGGCCGCCTATCTCGCGCAACGCGGCAGCGACGGCCAGACCAACGGCAGCCGGCTCGTCGTCAACCTGCTGCACGTCGCGGCGACCGCGCAGCCATTTGCGCAGCAGCCGTCGGTCGCGAACCTGATCCGCCTGCGGCCCGGCGAGATCGTCGGCAACTGGCGCGACAGCACCGACGGGCTCGGCGGCGGCGTCTACCCGTACGACGTGAATGCAGTGCTCGTGCCGGCCGCGTTGCGCGCGGCGAACGCGTTCCTCGCGCGCGGCCTGCTCGATCCGTACCTGGACGCCGGGCAACGCGCGGCGCTCGCGAACACGGCGACCGAAGCGGCCACCTGGGAGCAACAGGCGCCGCCGCTGTTCCAGGTGAGCGTGCCGGCCGCGCAGGCGGCGACCGACGTGTCGACCTATGCGCCGTCCGCCGGCGTACCAGCCGGCACCGCGCCGAGCGCACCGCTGTCGTTCTACGCGCTGTCGCTGGACCAGCAAGGCACCCCGATCCCGGTCATGAATTCCGACGGCGGCTTCGCGCTGCTGTTCGGCACGCCGCCGGACGACGAACTCCAGCGGATCGTCGCCGACGTCACGCGGCCCTTCCCGACCGGGCTCGTCACCGATGTCGGGATGCTGATCGCGAACCCCGCGTATGCGAGCCAGGCGCTGTGGTCGAAGTTCACGAGTTCCGCGTATCACGGCACGGTGATCTGGTCGTGGCAGCAGGCGATGTGGGTCGCCGGGCTCGATCGCCAGCTCGCGCGCCAGGACCTGTCGGACACGACGCGCACGCTGCTGACGCAGGCACGGCAGACGATCTGGCAGGTGATCTCGAACGGACGTGACATGCGCACGTCGGAGATGTGGACCTGGTCGTACGTCAACGGCCAGTACCGGACCGACGCATTCGGCACGCGCAGCGCAGATGCGACCGAGGCCAACGCGGCGCAGCTGTGGAGCACGACGTATCTCGCGATCCGCGATCCGCAACTGCGCACGGGCAAGTACTGGTGGCAGGCAGCGCAGCGGATTCAGGACGCGCAGCCTGTGAACGCGGCGGCGATTGCGTCGCGATAGTCGGGCCGTCGGTGAAACGAAAGCCCCGCGCGCGGATTCGCGGGCGGGGCTTCGTTCGGGTTGCGCGCCAAACGGCGGTACGTGGCATCACGCCCTTGGCCCGCATCAACGCGCGCGGCGCCGCCGGGTGCGCAGCGGTCGCTCGTCAGTGCGCGACCACGCGATTGCGCCCGTCGCGCTTCGCCTGGTACAGCCGTTCGTCGACCGCGCGCAGCAACGCATCGACCGTACTCCCGTCGACACCGTACTGCGCGACGCCGACGCTGACCGTCACCTGCACGCGCTTGAAATCCAGCCCGAACGGCGAACTCGCGATCGACGAACGCACGCGCTCGGCCGTCATGCGGGCGCCTTCGAGCGGCATCTCGGGCAACAGCGCCATGAACTCCTCGCCGCCGACCCGCGCGAGCGCACCTGCCGGACGAATCGCCTCGAGACACTGGCGCACGACGCCGCGCAGCACCTCGTCGCCGATCTGGTGCCCGTACGCGTCGTTGATGTTCTTGAAGTTGTCGAGATCGAGCGCCAGCAGGCAAAACGGCGTGCCGTCGCGCTCCGCACGCACGATCTCGCGCTCGACCTGCCCGATGAACTGGCGGCGGTTCGAAGCCCCCGTCATCGGATCGGTCGCGGCCATGTACTCGAGCTTCTGGTTCGTGCGCCGCAACTCCTGCAGCGCGCTATCGGTGCGCGCCATCGATTCCGACAGCCGGCTCATCAGGTCTTCCTGGCGGTAGATCGCCGAGAACGAGCGCGTCGTCTGCAGCGCCTGCACGACGCCATAGCTGAGCAGGAAGAACCCGCCCGCGAAGATCGCATGCGCGAGCCACCACATGTGATTCCATGGCTTGCCGAGGATGAACGCGAGCGACGATAGCGCGAACGCCATGATCGACATGCCGTAGATCACCATCAGCGGCGAACGGATGCGCCTTGCGAGCAGCACGCCGACGTTCAGCAGCGAAAACACCAGCGCGCCGCCTTCCATCGACAGCCGCGTGCCCAGCGCGCCGGCGACCGGCGAATAAGCGATGTAGGCGACCACCACATTGATGATCACGAAGAACGCGATCCATGGCAGCCAGGTTAGCGCGCGCGTGCGCTTTTCCGGCCGATCGGGCGGATTCGAATACGACAGCATGCCCGTCAGCAGCAGGATCGACATCACGAGCCGCGACGCGGGCCCGTACAGCAGGAACAGCCAGATATTGTGGTGCGCCATCCCGGTGAAGACGCCGTGCAGCGAGTAGATCATCGCGAAACCGAGAAAGCCGAGTGTCAGCCAGCGCAGCAGCGGCTCGCCGGACGACCGGTAGCACACCCACGTCACGTAGGTGACGAATGCGCCTTCGAGCGTGGCAGCCGCGATCGCGATTTCATGGAATGCGTGGCTCTCGAACACGACGCGCGGGTCGCCGAAGAACCACAAATAGGCAATCAGATAGGCCGGCAAGAGCGCGAATCCGACCAGCAGGCATTTCGCGTAGAGCCTTGCGGCCGCGCTGACGACGCGCGGCGGTTCCCCGGATGCATAGGTCGTGCTCAATTTGAACCCCGTTTCGGTCTGCTGCGTGGTTCGAACGTCCACGGTGCCGGAAACGCGTGCTGCATCGTCTTCGCCGGCTACCGGAAACGCGTCGCGAGCGTCGGTGCAACGCACGCGCCGGCCCATCCCGCCGAAAGGCAAATGTCAGAGCAAGTATAGATGCGGCAATTCGTTTGACAAGTAAGGGGAAACGGCAGCATGAAATCTACACCTTTTGCTGCCCATTCCTTGCGAATAGCATGCGAATACCGGCGCTCGCGGCTTCCACCCACGAAGCCGCGAGCGCCGGTCGGTCAAAATCAAACGATTTCGAACAGGCCGGCCGCCCCCTGCCCGCCGCCGATGCACATCGTGACGACCACATATTTCACGCCGCGCCGCTTGCCTTCGATCAGCGCATGGCCCGTCAGGCGCGCACCCGACACACCGTACGGATGGCCGACCGCAATCGCGCCACCGTTCACGTTCAGGCGGTCCTCGGGAATCCCGAGCGTGTCGCGACAGTACAACACTTGCACCGCGAACGCTTCGTTCAGTTCCCACAGGCCGATGTCGTCGACCTTCAGCCCCGCCTGCTTCAGCAGCTTCGGCACGGCGAACACCGGGCCGATGCCCATCTCGTCCGGCTCGCAACCGGCCACCGCGAAACCGCGGAACACGCCGAGCGGACGCAGCCCTTCGCGCTGCGCGACATCCGCGTTCATCACCACGCACGCCGACGCGCCGTCCGAGAACTGGCTCGCGTTGCCCGCGGTGATCACGCCGCCGGGCACGGCCGAACGGATCTTCGACACGCCTTCGAGCGTCGTGTCGGGCCGGATGCCTTCGTCGGCCGCCACCGTCACGTCCTGCGTGAACAGCCGGCCCGTCGCCTTGTCGGCAATGCCGGCGCGTACGGTGATCGGCACGATCTCGTCGTTGAAGCGCCCGGCTTCCTGCGCGGCCGCGGCCCGCAGTTGCGACTGCACGCCGTACGCGTCTTGCCGCTCCTTCGAAATCCCGTAGCGCTTCGCGACGTTCTCCGCCGTCTGCAGCATGTTCCAGTAGATCTCGGGCTTGTGCTCGACGAGCCAGCCTTCCTGGACCATATGCCGGTTCATCTCGTTCTGAACGCACGAGATCGATTCGACGCCGCCTGCGATGTACACGTCGCCCTCGCCCGCGATGATCCGCTGCGCGGCGAGCGCGATCGTCTGCAGACCGGACGAGCAGAAACGGTTCACCGTCATCCCCGGCACGCTCACCGGCAGCCCGGCGCGCAGCGCGATCTGCCGCGCGATGTTGGCGCCGGTCGCGCCTTCGGGGTTCGCGCAACCCATGATCACGTCCTCGATGCGCGCGGGGTCGAGCTTCGCGCGTTCGAGCGCGGCCGCGACCACGTGGCCGCCGAGCGTCGCGCCGTGCGTCATGTTGAATGCGCCGCGCCACGATTTCGCGAGCGGCGTGCGTGCGGTCGATACGATTACGGCTTCGGTCATGCGAGTCTCCTTCGGTCCTGCTGTCCTGAATCGGATGGGAATGCGCTACGCCGTCGGGCGCGCGCCCGCGGACGTCACATGTGCGACGCCCGCCGCCTGCATCTGTTGCCATGCGTGCGCGAGCGACCCGTTCAGGTCGATCGCACGGCACGCATCGTTGATCACCGCGGCCTCGAAGCCAGCCGCGCGCGCATCGAGCGCGGACCACGCGACGCAATAGTCGGTCGCGAGCCCGCAACACCACACGCGCTTCGCGCCGAGCTCGCGCAGATAGCCGGCGAGCCCCGTGCGCGTCGTGCGGTCGGCTTCGACGAACGCGGAATAGCTGTCGAGCTGGGCGTCGCCGCCCTTGCGGATCACGAGCCTGGCATGCGGGATGTCGAGATCGCGATGCAGCGCCGCGCCTTCGGTGTCCTGCACGCAGTGCACGGGCCACAGCACCTGCTCGCCGTACGGCAGCGCGAGCGTCGAGAACGGCTCGTGCCCCGGGTGGTTCGCCGCGAACGACACGTGTTCGCGCGGGTGCCAGTCCTGCGTCAGCACGACTTGGTCGAAGCGTCGCGCGAGCACGTTGATCACCGGCACGACCGCGTCGCCGTCCGGCACCGCGAGTGCGCCGCCCGGCATGAAGTCGTACTGCACGTCGATCACGAGCAATACGTCGTCAGTGCGTTTCATTGCGTTTCTCCTTGCGGGCTTCGCCGTGCCGTCACGCGGGGCCCGTCAGTCGTTGAATCCGCGTCCGGCCGCCGCCCGCTCGACGATCGACGGTGCGAGCTGCCACGCGTCGCCGTTCGGCGCGGCCGCGTAGCGGCGGATCGCCCGCTCGACGTTGTAGAGGCCGACCATGTCCGCGTACAGCATCGGGCCGCCCCGCCAGAGCGGGAAGCCGTAGCCGGTCAGATAGACCATGTCGATGTCGGACGCCTTCGACGCGATCTTCTCCTCGAGAATCTTCGCGCCTTCGTTGACGAGCGCGAACACGAGCCGCTCGACGATCTCGTCGTCGCCGATCTTGCGCCGCTCGACGCCGCGCTCCTTCGAATACGCGACGACCATCTCGTCGACAAGTGCCGACGGCTTCGCCTTGCGATCGCCCGGCACGTAGTCGTACCAGCCGCCGCCCGTCTTCTGGCCGAAGCGGCCCTGCTCGCACAGGCGGTCGGCGATCTTCGAGTACTGCAGATCGGGCTTCTCGACATAGCGGCGTTTGCGGATCGCCCAGCCGATGTCGTTGCCGGCGAGGTCGCTCATCCGGAACGGGCCCATCGCGAAACCGAACTTCTCGATCGCACGATCGACCTGCGCGGGCAGCGCGCCTTCCTCGAGCATGAAGAGCGCCTGGCGGATGTACTGCTCGATCATCCGGTTGCCGATGAACCCGTCGCACACGCCCGACACGACCGCCGTCTTGCGGATCTTCTTGGCGATCGCCATCACGGTCGCGAGCACGTCCTTCGCGGTCTGCGCGCCACGCACGACCTCGAGCAGCTTCATCACGTTCGCGGGGCTGAAGAAGTGCATGCCGACCACGTCCTGCGGACGCTTCGTGAACGCGGCGATCTTGTCGACGTCGAGCGTCGACGTGTTCGACGCGAGGATCGCGCCCGGCTTCGCCACCGCGTCGAGCTGGCCGAACACCTGCTCCTTCACGCCGAGCTCCTCGAACACGGCCTCGACGATCAGATCCGCGTCCTTCAGGTCGTCGTAGGACAGCGTCGGCGTGATCAGCGCCATGCGCGCGTCCAGCTTCTGCTGCGTGAGCTTGCCCTTCTTCACCTGCGCGTCGTAGTTCTTGCGGATCGTGACCAGCCCGCGCTCGAGTGCGTCCTGCTTCGTCTCGAGGAGCGTGACGGGCAGGCCCGCGTTGATGAAGTTCATCGCGATGCCACCGCCCATCGTGCCCGCGCCGATCACGCCGACGCGGCGGATCTCGCGCACCGGCGTGTCGGCCGGCACGTCGGGAATCTTGCTCGCCGCGCGCTCGCCGAAGAATGCATGCCGCAGCGCGCGGCTTTCCGGCGTCATCATCAGCGCGACGAAGCCCTCGCGCTCCGCGACGCTGCCCTTGTCGAAGCCGTTCAGCACGCCGGCTTCGATCGCGTCGATGCACTTGTGCGGCGCGGGGAAATTCGGTGCGGCGGCCCGCGCCGAATTGCGCGCGAACTGGATGAAACCCGCGGCGTTCTCGTGGACGATCTTGCGATCGCGCACGCGCGGGTGCGGCCCCTTCTGCGCACCGACCTTGCGCGCGAACGCGACGGCCGCGTCGAGCAGGTCGCCGTCGGCCATCGCGTCGAACAGCCCGCTGTTCGCGAGTTGCTCCGACGGCACCGGGGCGCCCGACACGATCATGTTCAGCGCGGTTTCGAGGCCCACCGCACGCGGCAGCCGCTGCGTGCCGCCCGCGCCCGGCAGCAGGCCGAGCTTCACTTCGGGCAGCGCAACCTGCGCGCCGGGCGCCGCGACGCGATAGTGCGCGCCGAGCGCGAGCTCCAGGCCGCCGCCCATCACGACGCTGTGCAGCGCCGCGACGACCGGCTTCGCGCTCGCCTCCACCGCGCGAATCACGGTGTGCAGCGTGGGCTCCTGCAGGGCCTTCGGGGTATTGAATTCGGTGATGTCGGCGCCGCCCGAGAACGCGCGGCCCGCGCCCGTCAGCACGATCGCCGTGACCGACGGATCCTGCATGGCGCGATCGAGCGCGTCCATGACGCCCTGGCGCGTCGACAGGCCGAGCCCGTTGACGGGCGGATTGTTGAGCGTAATGACGGCCACGCCGTCGCGAGTCGAGTAATCCACTGCCATCTGCCTGCCTCCATGCATCGCGCGCCGGGGTGGCTGCGCTTCATTGTGCGCGGTCGAACGGCCGCATGTCCGGATCGAACGGAGGCAGCATACAACGAAAAAGCACGGTCGTTCAATTTGAATTTTTCCCGATCCGGGGGGCGGATCGGGCGACCGCGTGGCGGACCGTGGCCGGCCCTGACTTACGACTCGCTGACGGCCGTCGGCAGCACGTAGTCGCGGAACGTCTCGCGCAGCTTCAGCTTCTGCAGCTTGCCGGTCGCGGTGTGCGGCAGCGACTCGACGAACACGACGTCGTCGGGCACCCACCACTTCGCGACCTTGCCCTCGTAGAACGCGAGCAGCGCGTCGCGGCTCAGGTTCGCCCCCTCGCGCGGCACCACGACGAGCAGCGGCCGCTCGGTCCATTTCGGGTGCGCACAGGCGATGCAGGCGGCTTCGGCGACGCCCGGGTGCGCGATCGCGACGTTCTCGATGTCGATCGAGCTGATCCACTCGCCGCCGGACTTGATCACGTCCTTGCTGCGATCTGTGATCTGCAGGAAGCCGTCGGGGTCGATCGTCGCGACGTCGCCGGTGGGAAACCAGCCGTCCGACAGCGGCGACGTATCGCTCCGGAAGTAGTGATCGATCACCCAGGGCCCGCGCACCTGCAGTTCGCCGAACGCGACGCCATCCCACGGCAGTTCGTGGCCGTCGTCGCCGACGATCCGCATGTCGACGCCGCAGATCACGCGCCCCTGCTTCTCCAGCAGCCGGCGCTGCGTGTCGAGCGGCCGCTGTGACTGCGCCCAGTTGAGCTTCGCGAGCGTGCCGAGCGGCGACAGCTCGGTCATCCCCCACGCATGGATCACGCGCACGCCGTATTCGTCCTCGAACGTGCGCAGCATCGCGGGCGGGCACGCGGAGCCGCCGATCACCGTGCGGTTCAGCGTCGAGAAACGCACGCCGGCCTCGCGCATGTAGTTCAGCAGCCCGAGCCACACGGTCGGCACGCCCGCGGAAAACGTCACGCGCTCGGCCTCCATCAGTTCGTACAGCGACTTGCCGTCGAGGTCCTTGCCGGGCAGCACGAGCTTGCCGCCCGTGAGCGGCACCGCGTACGGCAGCCCCCACGCGTTCACATGGAACATCGGCACGACGGGCAGCACGGCGTCCAGCGCCGACAGGTTCATCGCGTCGGGCAGTGCGGCGCCGTATGCGTGCAGCACCGTCGAGCGATGCGAATACAGCACGCCCTTCGGATTGCCCGTCGTGCCCGACGTGTAGCACAGGCCCGACGCCTGCAGCTCGTCGAGGCGCGGCCAGTCATAGTGGCCATCTTCGGCGTCGACGAGCGTTTCGTAGCACAGGTACGGCAGCGCGCCGGACGGCACGTGCGCGGCGTCGGTCATCGCGATCCAGCCCTTCACGTGCGGGCACTGCGGCGCGATCGAATCGACGAGCGGCGCGAAATTGATGTCGAAGAAAACGTAGCGGTCTTCCGCGTGATTGACGATGTAGGCGATCTGCTCCGGAAAGAGGCGCGGGTTGATCGTGTGGCACACGGCGCCCATTCCGCCGATCCCGTAATACGCCTCCAGGTGCCGGTAGCCGTTCCAGGCCAGCGTGCCGACGCGGTCGCCCGATTCGACGCCGAGCCGTGCGAGCGCCTGCGCGAGGCGCTTCGCGCGTTGCTCGCAATCGCGGTACGTGTAGCGATGCAGGTCGCCTTCCACGCGCTTCGACACGATCTCCGTGTCGCCCGCATAACGCGCGGCATGCGCGATCAGCGACGACACCAGCAACGGCATGTCCATCATCTGGCCCAGCAACGGCTTACCCATCGTCTTGTTCTCCCGGAAGGACGCGAATCGGTGACCAGCCTTGAAGCGGTGCGCCGGCTTGCGGCCTGTCCACGGCCGGACGGGCCTCGCGCAACGCACGCGGGCCGCCGTGCGGGCGGCGCGGCGCCGCCTTACAATATCGGCTTACCCAGAGGCGCTCAACATGTCGTTTTCCCGAAGCGCAGCCGATGCGGCTGACACTCTCCCCGACCTCGCCGCCACGCTCGGCGCGCCGGCCCTTGGCGCGTTCGTCACGCTCGGCGACGCGTTTCATACGCGGCTGCCGGCCGCGCCGCTGCCCGCGCCGTACGTCGTCGGCTGTTCCGACGAAGTCGCGCAGCTGCTCGGCCTGCCGGCATCGTTCGCCGCCCAACCCGGATTCGCCGAGCTGTTCGCCGGCAACCCGACGCGCGACTGGCCCGCGAACGCGCTGCCGTACGCGTCGGTGTATTCCGGTCACCAGTTCGGCGTGTGGGCCGGCCAGCTCGGCGACGGCCGCGCGCTGACGATCGGCGAACTTCCCGGCACCGACGGCCAGCGCTACGAGTTGCAGATCAAGGGCGGCGGACGCACGCCGTATTCGCGGATGGGCGACGGCCGCGCCGTGCTGCGTTCGTCGATCCGCGAATTCCTGTGTTCCGAAGCGATGCATCACCTCGGCATCCCGACCACGCGCGCGCTCACGGTGATCGGCTCCGACCAGCCGGTGGTGCGCGAGGAGATCGAGACGTCGGCCGTCGTCACGCGCGTGTCGGAGAGCTTCGTGCGCTTCGGCCACTTCGAGCACTTCTTCTCGAACGATCGCCCGGACCTGTTGCGCCAGCTCGCCGATCACGTGATCGACCGCTTCTATCCGACGTGCCGCGACGCCGACGATCCGTACCTCGCCCTGCTCGAAGCCGCGACGCTGCGCACGGCCGACCTCGTCGCGCAATGGCAGGCCGTCGGCTTCTGCCACGGCGTGATGAACACCGACAACATGTCGATCCTCGGCCTGACGATCGACTACGGTCCGTTCGGCTTCGTCGACGCGTTCGACGCGAATCACATCTGCAACCACTCCGACACGAGCGGCCGCTATGCGTACCGGATGCAGCCGCGCATCGCGCACTGGAACTGCTACTGCCTCGCACAGGCGCTGCTGCCGCTGATCGGGCTGCAGCACGGCATCGCCGACGACGATGCGCGCGCCGAGCGCGCGGTCGAGGACGCGCAGGCCGTGCTCGCGAAGTTTCCGGAGCGCTTCGGACCCGCGCTCGAACGCGCGATGCGTGCGAAGCTCGGCCTCGAGCTCGAACGCGAAAACGACGCCGAGCTCGCGAACAAGCTGCTCGAAACGATGCACGCAAGCCATGCGGACTTCACGCTGACGTTCCGCCGGCTCGCGCAGCTGTCGAAGCACGACGCGAGCCGCGACGCGCCGGTGCGCGACCTGTTCATCGATCGCGACGCATTCGACGCGTGGGCGAACCTCTACCGCACGCGGCTGTCCGAGGAGACGCGCGACGACGCGGCCCGCGCGGCCGCGATGAACCGCGTGAACCCGAAATACGTGCTGCGCAACCATCTGGCCGAAGTCGCGATCCGGCGCGCGAAGGAAAAGGACTTTTCCGAAGTCGAACGACTCGCGCAGGTGCTGCGCCGGCCGTTCGACGAACAACCGGAACATGAAGCGTATGCGGCATTGCCGCCCGACTGGGCCGGGTCGCTCGAAGTGAGCTGTTCGTCGTGACCCGCACGACCCGACCGACCGATCAGGAGAACACCCACATGTCACACGATACCGACGATAAAACCTACCCGTACCCGAAGGATGACGACGAACTGCGCCGCCGACTCACGCCGATGCAGTACGAAGTCACGCAGCATGCGGCGACCGAGCGCGCGTTCACCGGCGAATACACCGACACCGAAGATGCCGGCATCTATAAATGCGTCGTCTGCAGCACGCCGCTGTTCGAATCCGGCGCGAAATTCCATTCGGGCTGCGGCTGGCCCAGCTATTTCAAGCCGCTGAACGGCGAGGTGATCGACGAGAAGATCGACCGCACGCACGGGATGGTGCGCGTCGAGGTTCGCTGCAACCATTGCGGCGCGCATCTCGGCCACGTGTTCGAGGACGGCCCGCGCGACAAGACCGGTTTGCGGTACTGCATCAATTCGGCTGCGTTAAACTTCGAGTCTCGACCCGAAAACGAATGAGCGGCGCCGGACGGATCGGTCGGACAGCCTTGCCGGCTGCGCCGATCCCGGACGGTGTCGCCTGGCGGGTCCCCACAACGGTGAAAGACCGCGCGATGCGGTCTTTCACGCAGCTGCGAGCGCCATGAAATTCCTGTTCGATCTGTTTCCGATCATCCTGTTTTTCGCCGCCTTCAAGGTCTGGGGCATCTTCACCGCCACCGCCGTCGCGATCGTCGCGACGCTGGCCCAGGTCGCGTGGGTCGCCTTCCGGCACCGGAAGGTCGACACGATGCTGTGGGTCAGTCTCGGCGTGATCGTCGTGTTCGGCGGCGCCACCCTCGTCCTGCATGACGAAAAATTCATTCAATGGAAACCGACAGTGCTGTACTGGTTGTTTGCGATCGGGCTGCTCGCCGCACGCTATGCGTTCGGCAACAACCTGATCGAGAAGATGATGGGCAAGCAGCTCACGCTGCCGCATCCCGTGTGGGACAAGCTGAACGTCGCGTGGGCGCTGTTCTTCGCGGTGCTCGGCGTCGCGAACCTGTACGTGGTGCACAACTACACCGAATCGCAGTGGGTGAACTTCAAGCTGTTCGGGACGACGGGCGCGATGGTCGTGTTCATCATCCTGCAGAGCCTGTGGCTCACGAAGTACCTGAAGGACGAATGACATGACCGACGCCTTTCTCGACGCCTCGCCCGACGAGCGCATCGCGCTGATCGAAGCGCGCCTGACCGCCTCGCTCGCGCCGCTGTCGCTCGCGGTGCGCGACGATAGCGCGCAGCACGCGGGCCACGCCGGCGCGGCCGCCGGCGGCCACTACACGGTCACGATCGTGTCGTCCGCATTCGCGGGCAAGCCGCGCGTGGCGCGGCACCGGCTGGTGTATGATGCGCTCGCTGATGCGATGCAGCGCGGCATACACGCGCTCGCGATCGTGGCTTATACGCCCGAAGAATTCAACGAATCTTCAATCTAGTCTCAACAGGAATTCCCGATGATCCTGAAATCCCCCCGCCTGTGGGTCGCGGCGGCTGCTTTTGCAGCGGCACCGGCATTCGCCCAGAACATCGCCGTCGTGAACGGCACGCCGATTCCGAAGTCACGCGCCGATGCGATGGTCGCGCAGCTGGTCCAGCAAGGTCAGACCGACAGCCCGCAACTGCAGCAGGCCGTGCGCCAGGAACTCGTGAACCGCGAAATCCTGATGCAGGAAGCGATCCGCGAAGGCATCCCGAACCGCCCGGACGTGAAGGCGCAGGTCGCCGTCGCGCAGCAGACGGTCGTGCTGCGCTCGATGATCGAGAGCTTCCTGAAGAAGAACCAGCCGAGCGAAGCGGATGTGAAGGCGCGCTATGACGAGCTCGTGAAGGGTGCCGGCGGCAACCGCGAGTACCACCTGCATCACATCCTCGTCGACAACGAGCAGCAGGCGAAGGACCTGATCGCGAAGATCAAGGGCGGCGCGAAGTTCGAGGATCTCGCGAAGCAGTACTCGAAGGATCCGGGTTCGGGCAAGAATGGCGGCGACCTCGACTGGTCCGACCCGAAGGCGTACGTGCCGGAATTCGCGGCGGCCGCGCAGAAGCTGCAGAAAGGCCAGATGACCGACACGCCGGTGAAGACGCAGTTCGGCTGGCACATCATCCGTGCCGACGACATCCGCGATGTCGCGCCGCCGCCGTTCGATCAGGTGAAGGCGCAGATCGCCCAGCAGCTCGTGCAGCAGAAGCTGCAGGCGTTCGAAGAAGGCCTGCGCCAGCAGGCGAAGATCCAGTAACGTCGGCGACACTCGCCCACGCAAAGGCCGCTCCCCGGAGCGGCCTTTTTCATGCGCGCGTGCTGCTGCGGCATGCGACGCGCCGGACGCAGCCGACCCGCGCGTCACGGCCCGGATGTGCATGGTTGCGGCTCGCCGCCCTGCCCGGCCGCGCAAAGAAAAAGCCGCTTCGAGGCGGCTTTTTTTCGGAACGGCTGGATCCTGTACGGACAGCGCGGTGAACCGCTATGCCGGATAGAACGCAGCGTGATAGCGGACCTCACCCGACGGCCGCGGCGCAGCTTCGTCGAACGCCAGCGCGAGGAAATACTCGCGCGGCGCATCCGCGAACACGAGATCGCCGGACGGCACGAAGCCGAAACGCGCGTAGTACGCGGGATCGCCGAGCACGACGCAGCCGCGCGCACCGCGCCGGCGCAATGCGTCGAGCCCCGTGCGCACGAGCCCCGCACCGATGCTCTGGCGCCGACATTCGGGTCGCACCGCGAGCGGTGCGAGCCCGTACCACGCGTGACTGCCGGCCGGCTCGCCGCCGATCGAGACCGGCGAGAACGCGACGTGACCGATCACGCGCTCGTCGCGCTCCGCGACGAGCGACACGCCGAGCGCGCCATCCGCGCGCAGCGCGTCGACGACCTGCCGCTCGAGCTGCCCGTGCTGCGGTTCGTCCGCGAACGCGGCCATGATCACACGACCGATCGCATCGACGTCGCCGGCGCGTTCATCGCGCAGCGTGACGATCTCGACCGGTGCGTGCGGATCGAACATCAACCGATCCAGCGGCGTGCGTTACGGAACACGCGCATCCACGGGCTTGCTTCGTCCCAATCTTCCGGATGCCAGCTCATCGTGACCGTGCGGTGCACGCGCTCCATGTGCGGCATCAGCACCGAGAAGCGGCCGTCGGCCGTCGTGACCGACGTAATGCCGGCCGGCGACCCGTTCGGGTTGAACGGATAGCGCTCGGTCGCTTCGCCGCGGTGGTCGATGTAGCGCATCGCGACCGCGACGCGATCGATGTCGCCCTGCTGCGAGAAGTCCGCATAGCCTTCGCCGTGCGCGACCGCCACCGGAATCCGCGAGCCTTCCATTCCGGCGAAGAAGATCGACGGCGACTTCTCGACTTCGACGAACGAGAAGCGCGCCTCGAACTGCTCGGACTTGTTGCGCGTGAACTTCGGCCAAGCCTCGGCACCCGGAATCATCGACGCGAGGCTCGACAGCATCTGGCAACCGTTGCAGATGCCGAGCGCGAACGTGTCGGGGCGCGCGAAGAACGCCGAGAACATGTCGGCGAGGTTCGCGTTGAAGCGGATCGTCTTCGCCCAGCCTTCGCCGGCACCCAGCACGTCGCCGTACGAGAAACCGCCGCACGCCACCGCGCCCGCGAAATCGGCGAGCGTCGCGCGGCCCGCGAGCAGGTCGCTCATGTGCACGTCGTGCGCGTCGAAGCCCGCGCGGTCGAACGCGTACGCCGTTTCGAGGTGCGAGTTCACGCCCTGCTCGCGCAGGATCGCGACGCGCGGGCGTGCGCCCGTCGCGATGAACGGCGCGGCGATGTCGTCGGCCGGATCGAACGTCAGCACCGGCGAGATGCCCGGATCCGCCGCATCGAGCAGCGCGTCGTATTCGGCGTCCGCGCAAGCCGGGTTGTCGCGCAGGCGCGCGATGCGCCAGCTCACTTCGCCCCAGGCACGATGAAGTTCGGCGCGCGGCGCGTCGAAGACCTTCTTCGCATCGCGGTACACCTCGATCACGTCGCGCTCGTTGACCGTGCCGATCACATGCGAGCACGCCGACAGGCCGAACTCGCGCAGCGCGCCAAGCACCGCGTCGCGATCGGCCGTGCGCACCTGCACGACGGCGCCGAGTTCTTCCGAGAACAGCGCGCGCAGCGTGCGATCCTCGCGACGGCCGCTCGTCTGCTTCGCCCAGTCCTTCGCGTCGCCGTAGTCGGATTCGTGATTCGGGTCGAGCGTCAGCATGTCGACGTTCAGCGACACGCCCGCGTGACCCGCGAACGCCATTTCGCACACCGTCGCCCACAGGCCGCCGTCCGAGCGGTCGTGGTACGCGAGCAGCTTGTCTTGCGCGTTAAGCGTCTGGATCGCGTTGAAGAAGCGCTTCAGGTCTTCCGGATCGTCGACGTCCGGCGTCGCGTCACCGACCTGCTGCGTGACCTGCGCGAAGATGCTGCCGCCCATCCGGTTCTTGCCGCGGCCGAGATCGATCGCGATCAGCACGCTGTCGCCCGCGTCGGCGATGCGGCGCAGTTGCGGCGTCAGGTGGCGGCGCACGTCCTCGACCGGTGCGAACGCGGAGATGATAAGCGACACCGGCGACACGACTTCCTTCGCGACGCCCTGCTCGTCCCACTTGGTCTTCATCGACAGCGAGTCCTTGCCGACCGGAATGCCGATCCCGAGCGCCGGGCACAGCTCCATGCCGATCGCCCGGACCGTATCGAACAGCGCGGCATCCTCGCCGGCCGTGCCGCACGCGGCCATCCAGTTCGCCGACAGCTTGAGCTTGTCGAGCGACGCGATCGGCGCGCTCGCGATGTTCGTGATCGCCTCGCCGACGGCCATGCGGCCCGATGCCGGCGCGTCGATCACCGCGAGCGGCGTGCGCTCGGCCATCGTCATCGCCTCGCCCTTGAAGCCCGCGTAGTCGAGCGCGGTCACTGCGCAGTCGGCCACCGGCACTTGCCACGGGCCGACCATCTGGTCGCGCACCGACGTGCCGCCGACCGAACGGTCGCCGATCGTGATCAGGAACGACTTGCTGCCGACCGTCGGGTGCTTCAGCACGTCGACCGCGACTTCCGACAGCGCGATGCCCGTCACGTCGACCGGCGCGCGCTCGGTGGCGACGCGCGCGACGTCGCGGTGCATGCGCGGCGGCTTGCCGAGCAGCACTTCCATCGGCATGTCGACCGGGTATTCGTCGGTGCCCGTCGCTTCGTCGTCGACGAGCTTCAGCTGGCGTTCGTCGGTCGCGACACCGACCACCGCGAACGGGCAGCGCTCGCGTGCGCAGATCGCCTCGAAGCGCGGCAGGTCGGCCGGCGCGATCGCCAGCACGTAGCGCTCCTGCGCCTCGTTCGACCAGATTTCGCGCGGCGACAGGCCCGATTCCTCGAGCGCGACCTTGCGCAGTTCGAAGCGCGCGCCCTTGCCCGCGCCGTCGACGATCTCGGGGAACGCGTTCGACAGGCCGCCCGCGCCGACGTCATGGATGCTCAGGATCGGGTTTTCCGCGCCGAGCTGCCAGCAGCCGTTGATCACTTCCTGCGCGCGCCGCTCGATTTCCGGGTTGCCGCGCTGCACCGAGTCGAAGTCGAGTTCGGCCGTGTTCGCGCCGGTCGCCATCGAGCTCGCCGCGCCGCCGCCCATGCCGATCCGCATGCCGGGGCCGCCGATCTGGATCAGCAGGGAGCCTGCCGGCACGTCGTGCTTGTGCGTATGCTGATCCGCGATGTTGCCGAGGCCGCCCGCGATCATGATCGGCTTGTGATAGCCGCGCACCTGACCGTCGACGTTCTGCTCGTACACGCGGAAGTAGCCGCCGAGGTTCGGACGGCCGAATTCGTTGTTGAACGCGGCGCCGCCGAGCGGGCCGTCGATCATGATCTGCAGCGGCGATGCGATGCGGTCCGGACGGCCGTACGGGCCGTGCGCATCGTTCGGGTTGCGCTCGCCGAGCGGCTGCGCCGCGTCGCGTGCGTTTTCCCACGACTGGCGCGCGCCGGGCAGGTCGAGGTTCGACACGGTGAAACCGGTGAGGCCGGCCTTCGGACGCGCACCGCGGCCCGTCGCGCCTTCGTCGCGGATCTCGCCGCCCGCGCCGGTCGCCGCGCCCGGGAACGGCGAGATCGCCGTCGGGTGGTTGTGCGTCTCGACCTTCATCAGCGTGTGCGTGAGTTCGGTGTGGCGCCCGTAGCGCTCGCCCGGCTCGCCGGCCGCGCCCGCGTTGCGCGGGAACCAGCGCTCGGCCTCGGCACCGACCATGATCGACGAGTTGTCCGAATACGCGACGATCGTGCCCTGCGGGCTCAGCTTCTCGGTGTTGCGGATCATCGCGAACAGCGACATGTCCTGCGGCTCGCCGTCGATCGTCCACTGCGCGTTGAAGATCTTGTGGCGGCAGTGCTCGCTGTTCGCCTGCGCGAACATCATCAGCTCGACGTCGGTCGGGTTGCGTTCGAGCTTGCGGAACGCGTCGACCAGGTAGTCGATTTCGTCATCGGCGAGCGCGAGGCCCAGCTCGACGTTCGCGCGCTCGAGCGCGCCGCGGCCGACGCCCAGCACGTCGACGGTCGCGAGCGGCTTGGCCGGCAGTTCGTCGAACAGGTGCTTCGCGTCGTCGCGCGCGGCGACCACGCTTTCGGTCATCCGGTCATGCAGTGCGGCCGCGACCGCTGCGCGCGCGTCATCGGACAGCGCCTTCTTGCCGCCGAGCAGGCCCGACTTCAGCGTGACCGTGAATTCGACGCCGCGCTCGATGCGACGCACCTGCGTGAGGCCGCAGTGCTGCGCGATGTCGGTCGCCTTGCTGGCCCACGGCGACACCGTGCCGAAGCGCGGCAGCACCACGAAGGTCTCGGTCGCGCCCTTCTCGGCCGCCGGCTCGAACGGCGCGCCGTAGTGCATCAGCGCGTCGATGCGTGCGCTGTCGTCGGTCGACAGCGGCTCGGCCGCATTGACGAAGTGCAGGAACTGGCCGCGCACCGCGACGATGTTGGCGTCGATTTGCCTGAGCGTGTCGAGCAGACGGGTTTGACGGAAATCGGAGAGGGCCGAAGCGCCGGGAAAACACGAGAAGTGAGCCATGGGCTGGACTGACGTCGATGAGTCGCGCGAGGTGGCGACGTGGGGCGAAAGGTAGGGTAGCCCCCCTTCCTTACGGAAGAAGGGCCCCCTAAGAACCGTACGTGCGAGTTTCCCCGCATACGGCTCAAGCCTACAAGAGCGAAATCTGGCCTACGGCCAGACCGGCTTAGTTACTGCAATTTTACCGGCGTGCACCTGCCGATGACAGTCCGGATGTAGCAAAACCCGGTTGGAGAGAGAGTCCGATCCGCCATGCATCCGATATTCCAGATGATGATCGTGCCAACCCGTCTCGTCCGTCAGGGCACTGCCGCAATGCGCACAACAGCCGCTTTGTGACATGTACAGCGAAGCCCATTGCTTCCGATAGCGCATCGAATTCCACATACGCTCCTGCCGCAATTCTTCGCCATACTGCTCCATCGTCGGATCGAAGGGATTGAAGTCCCCCTTCACCTTCTTGTGCCTTCTGATTTCCGTACCGCTGAGTTGGTACATCTCCAGAAGGCCCTTACTGCCGTCTTCGCGCACCGTGGGCGCCGCGAACACCCAATTGCGGTTTCCGACCGTGTGAAAGTACTTCCTCTTCACCCAGTCTTTACCCTTGTTTGGATGCCGCCGTTTCGACCACCGCCAGAGCCTCCTGACCACTAGGTGCTCCATGCGGGTGTACGCCTGCTTGGCAACTACGGGGCTGTGATACTGCGCCCAACCTCGTAGTATCGGGTTCAGCAGAAGGATCAAGCTCTCCTGCTTCGCCGCCTTGTTGCTGCTGATTGTTTCCTCGACCTTGCGATAGAACGTCTTTACGTTCTTCTTGCTCGGTTTGATGAGCAGCGTTCCCGAGTACTTCCGGAAATTCCACCCAAGGAAATCGAAACCGTCGTTGATGTGGACGATCCGCGTCTTTTCCTCGGAAAGTTGCAGTCCTCGTTGTGCAAGGAAGGCTTCTACCCAAGGTCTGACATCGTTTTCTAGCACCTCTTGCGAAGTGCCTGTGATCACAAAGTCGTCGGCGTACCGCACCACTCTTACCTTCAGCTTCTTGGCCCGAACAATCCCGAACGTAACATTCAGATGCCCCGCCAGTTCTCGTTCAAGCCCATTCAGCGTCACATTGGCCAACGTCGGGGAAATAATGCCTCCCTGTGGCGTACCGGCCTCAGTCGCCTGCAGCTGCCCTTCGTAAATCAGGCCAGCCTTCAACCACTTCCGGAGGATCCCCTTGTCCATTGGGACGTGGTTCACCAGCCAGTCATGGTTGATGTAGTCGAAGCAGCCTTTGATGTCTGCCTCCAGGACCCATTGGGCCGAAGCCTTCTGAGCCAAAGAAACAAACAGTTGCGACATGGCGTCGGCCGTTGAGCGGTTGATCCGAAACCCATATGAGTTCGGGTCGCTCGTCGATTCCGACACTGGCTCCAAAGCCAACAGATACAGAGCTTGCATCGCCCTGTCCCGCATGGTCGGTATGCCCAGAGGGCGTAACTTCCCATTGGCCTTGGGGATAAAGACTCTCCGTAATGGCAGAGGCTTGTATCCGCGCCGCTTCAACTTGCCGACAGCTTCCCATCGGCTCTCAGGCGTGTCCCACAGTTCGCGATCGACTCCAGCCGTTCGCGCACCTTGGTTTTGCGTAACACGTCGTACCGCGTACAACTTCGCGGACAACGTGCGGGTCAGCATCCGTTGCAGGGCTTTCACCCTGCGCCAGTCACCTTCCCGCGTCGCCTTCGCAATTCGAATCTGCATCCCTCTCACGTTCCGTTCCACGCGACGCCAATCGACGTCGTGCCAGTGGTTCGGCGCATGGGAAAGCGCAGACCCACCCTTACGGGTAGATACTTTCATGCTGCTCTCCTGCTCAAAGAAGTGAATCCCTTCGCGGAAAGCAACACGCCCCTTGCGGGAGCGTTTTGCTCCCACAAGGGAAAAGAACAACACTGATAGCTAAGAAGCCACCAGCAATCACCATTTCAGCTTGAGGGTTAGTCAGCCGTCTTGCGACGGTAGACCAGACGGAAGTCTGCCCGCTTTCGCGTGGGGTGATGTCTCAACCCCTATCCGAGCCATTACAGCCCGGCATTCGCTTTTTCCGTCCTCCCATACCCGCACGGCCAACAGCATCCCTTGCGGTCTGCCTGCCGAGCCAGTGGCCCGGCAGCCATACGGGCTTACCACGTTCCCGGCGTGTCACACGACTGGTTTAGGTCCTGCCTCTTCCCCGGCGGTCCGATGACGACGTAACCCGAACCTTCAGCGGGTTATCCGACCGCGCACCTTTTGGTCGATGCCTAACAGCAGCTTTGGCACCACAATTATTACGAGGTTTATCAGCAGTTCACTTACGTTGACCCTGCCAGTCAGCCTAGCTCCTCGATCCGATTGCTGCTCCGAATCTCTACGTGGGGATCTCACGATCTCCACGTACCCGAAACGTCCGGGGGCTTCATTGTCAGGAGAGCTTCAAACCCCACCGTTACCAGTGACGCATGTCTCCCTAGGCTACTGCTGGTCGTACAACAGGTTCTCTATCTCCCCAACTGCGGAGAGATTGAACAATGACACACCGAGCTTTCGCTCGTATCAAGCTGCGAAACCCGAACCGCGAGCGGCCCTGGGAATTGCATACGACACTCCACCCTGTCGGCGGAGATGAAGCCGCTGACTGGGCGGAACCTGATGGTAGTCAGGTCAATACAATGCGTTCAGACGACCAAAATCGGCCGCTTCACGCTTCACAAATGTGGGGTGTAGTCGTTAAACCACACACTCAGCTACTAGAAATGCCGCCTTCCCGTAGGAACTTGGCTGGTACCGCAGTCGATGCTCGTAACGTGAGCTAACGGACACGAGCGTGCGTGTCGCACGAAGGCCGTAATTATACCCGGAACTCGGTCGTCCCAGACCGGCCGATCGGGACCCGTCGCGCACCGCGACGGTGCGCCGCAATCCGCCGCAATCCCCCGCGCCCAGCCACCCGCGCAGCCGCCCGCCGGGCCGGCGTGCCCGGCCGCGGCAGCCGGCGGCCGCACGATGGCGGAATCGGATGGGCTCGCGTGGCGCCGGTTCGCGCGATTTTGGCGCTATCATTCCCGGTTCACCGGGCCGGGGCCCGTCAGCGAATTCTCACCGGGCGGCGTGCGCGCCGCCCGTCATCGAAGCAATCCATGGATGTCATCGTCATCGGCGGCGGACTCAGCGGCGTCGCCACCGCCTACCAGCTGCGCGCGGCCGGCCATCGGGTGTGCGTGGTCGAGCGCCACGCGACCGTCGCGCAAGGCGCGACCTACGGCGACGGCGGCACGCTGCTGCCGAGCCCGCTCGACGTCTGGTTCGGCCCGACCTTCATGCGCGAGCGCCAGCCGCGCGACACCGGCATCGTGTACAAGCCGGGCTTGAACGGCGGCGTACGCCGCTTCGTCAAGCAGCTCGCGGCGCTGCGCGAGCCCGACGCATTCGTCGCGCAGTACGCGCGGCTGCGCCCGCTGGTCGACGCGTCGCGCGAGTCGCTCGCCGACATCGAGGCGCGCTTCCAGCTCGAATTCGAGCAGAAACCGGGGATCCTGCACGTCGTGCGCGACACGCGCGACTGGGAAGCGCTGCAGCCGGCGCTCGACCTGCTGCGCACGCTCGACCAGCCATACCGGGTGCTCACCGCCGACGAATGCGCGGCACTCGAGCCGTCGGTGCCGGCCGAGCCCGGCTTCGCCGGCGGCGTGCTGCTGGAGGCCGAGCGCACCGGCAACTGCCCGCTGTTCGCGAAGCTGGTCAAACAGACGCTCGACGAGCACGGCGTGCAGTTTCGCTTCGGCGCGGACGTCGCCGCGATCCGCATCGACACCGGCCGCGCCGCGGTCGAGCTCGCGCCGCCAGCCGGCGGCCGGCACGCGGCAAAGGCGCACGAGGTCGACGTGATTTCGGCCGACGCGATCGTGGTCGCCGCCGGCGCCGGCAGCCTGCCGCTGCTGGAGCGACTCGGCTGGCGGCTGCCGCTGCATCCGGTTCGCGCCCATACGCTGACCGCGCCGGTCGCGTACGAAGAACATGCGCCGCACCTGAGCGTCGTCGATTCGATCAAGCGGATCTCGATCACGCGCACCCACCAGCGGTTGCGCATCGGCGGCGGCGCCGTGCTGCAGAGCCTCGCCGACACCGCGAAGCCGCTCCCCGAGCCGTTGTCCGAGGCGGCGCTCGCGCTGCTTGGCCAAGCCGTCCACGACTGGGTGCCGGGCGCCGCGAAGATTTCCGCCGCGCTGTCCTGGCAAGGCACGCAGTTGCTGTCGCCGGACGGCCTGCCGGTCGTCGGTCCGACCCCACATCCGCGCGTGTTCGTCAATTTCGGCCACGGTCCGGCCGGCTGGGGCCTCGCGTGCGGGTCTGCTAAAGTGGTGACCGACTGCGTGGGCGGCGACACGCAGCAGTGGCCGGCCGACACGCTCGCCGCGCTGAGCGCCGCGCGCTTCACGACCTGACCGCCGCGGGCCCGTCCCGGGGCGGCTCCCTCCCCGCCGCCATGACCCCGCGATGACGAATGCCCGCCCGCTTCCCGACTCCGCCCCGCTTGCGCTGCTGCGCGTCGCCGACCTGCGCGCGGCCGAGGCCGCCGCAACCGCCGAACTGCCGCCGCACACGCTGATGGGCCGCGCGGGCACCGCCGCCGCGCGCTGGCTGTCCGAACGGGTCGCCGGCGACGAACTCCCGGTCTGGTTCGCGGTCGGCCCCGGCAACAACGGCGGCGACGCGCTGGTGGCCGCCGCGCAGTTGCAACAGCTCGGCGTCGCCACGCAGGCGTGGATGCCGTTGGAGGTCAAGCCGGACGATGCGCAATGGGCGCTCGGCCTCGCGCGCGCGGCCGGCGTGCCGCTGTCGACCGAACCACCTGCATCGCTGGACGATTACGCGTGGGTCGTCGACGGACTGTTCGGCATCGGCCTCGGCCGCGCACTCGACGGCCCGTTCGCCGCACAGGCCGCGCGCATCGCCGCGCACACACGAAACGGCGGCCGCGTGCTCGCGCTCGACGTGCCGAGCGGACTGGACAGCGACACCGGCCGGATCGTCGGCGCGGGCGTCGCCGTCGCCGCGACACATACACTCACCTTCATCGGCGCGAAGCCGGGCCTTTACACGGGCGACGGCCGCGATCTCGCCGGCAAGATCGACATCGCGTCGCTCGACGTCGCACCACCCGCCGCGCCGGCCGTCGTGCTGAATGCGCCGGCCCGGTTCGCCGCCGCGCTGCCCGCCCGCGCGTTCGCGTCGCACAAGGGCACGTTCGGCAGCCTGGCGGTTCTCGGCGGCGATACCGGCATGTGCGGCGCGCCGATCCTCGCCGCGCGTGCCGCGCTGTTCGCGGGTGCTGGCAAGGTGCATGTCGGCTTCCTCGGCGCCGGCGCGCCGCCGTACGACCCGCCTTTTCCGGAGCTGATGCTGCATCCCGCGGACGGCCTCGACCTCGATGCGATGTCCGCGATCGCGGCAGGCTGCGGCCTCGGCACGCGCGAGGCCGCGGCAACCCTCGTGCGTGACGTGCTCGCGCACGACGCCGTGACGCTGCTCGACGCCGACGCGCTGAACCTCGTCGCGACCCACGCCGAGCTCGCGACTGCCATTGCCGCCCGCGGCACGCGCGGCCTCGCGTGCGTGCTGACGCCGCATCCGCTCGAGGCGGCCCGGCTGCTCGGCAGCGATACCGCGACGGTGCAGCACGATCGGCTGGCCGCGGCTCAGGCGCTCGCCGCGCGCTACGCGAGCATCGTCGTGCTGAAGGGTTCGGGCACGGTGATTGCGGCGCCCGACGGCCGCCTGACGATCAACCCGACCGGCAATGCCGCGCTCGCGACCGGCGGCACCGGCGACGTGCTCGGCGGCCTGATCGGCGCGCTGCTCGCGCAGCGCGTCGCGCCGTACGAAGCCGCGCTCGCGGGCGTGTATCTGCACGGCCTCGCGGCCGACACGCTGACCGCGGACGGCAACGGCCCGGCCGGCCTCGTCGCGGGCGAACTCGCGCCGATGGTGCGCACGCTGATCAATCGCCTTTTTTACCCGTCGCCGCGCGCCGACATATAACGCCGCTATACTGAGTGCCCCGCCGCACGGCGGGTCCTCTCGTCCGCCGGCCTTCCGATCCCGATGAGCCGGCGCGGCATTCCTCCCGATTCACGCTTCACTCGAACCGCCATGACGCTGAATTCGCTCCCCGCCTGGACTGCCCTTCAATCCCACTTCGAACAAATCCGCCATGCGCGCCTGCGCGACTGGTTCGCGCCGGAAAACGACCGCGCGCCGACTCGTGCCGAACGCTTCACGATCCCCGGCGGCGGCCTTGCGGCCGACTTGTCGAAGAACCGCATCAACGACGACACGCTGCGCCTGCTCGTGCAACTGGCCCGCGAAGCGGGCGTCGAAGCGCGCCGCGACGCGATGTTCGCCGGCGAGATCGTCAACCCAACGGAAGGCCGCGCCGCGCTGCACACGGCATTGCGCGCGACCGACCCGCACGCGCCGTTCCATGCGCAGATCAGTGCCGAGCGCGCGAAGATGGCGACCTTCGCACGCGCCGTGCGCAGCGGCGCGTGGACCGGCTACACCGGCAAGCGCATCCGCCACGTGATCAACATCGGCATCGGCGGCTCGGATCTCGGACCGAAGATGGTCACGCATGCGCTGCATCACGTCGCGAGCCCGGACATCTCGACCCACTTCGTGTCGAACGTCGACGGCGCCGATCTCGCGCGCGTGCTCGAACAGGTCGACCCGGAGGAAACGCTCGCGATCATCGTGTCGAAGACCTTCACGACGCTCGAGACGATGACGAACGCCCGCTCGCTGCGCGACTGGTTCGTCGCGCGCGGCTGCCCCGAGGCCTCCCTCGCGAAGCACTTCGTCGGCGTGTCGGCGAACCCGGCCGAAGTCGTGAAGTTCGGCATCGACGCGGCCAACGTGTTCGAAATGTGGGACTGGGTCGGCGGCCGCTATTCACTGTGGTCGGCGGTCGGCCTGTCGATCATGATCGCGATCGGGCCCGAGCAGTTCGATGAACTGCTCGCCGGCGCGAACGACATGGACCGCCATTTCCGCCAAGCGCCGCTCGAGCGCAACCTGCCGGTGCTGCTCGGCCTGATCGGCATCTGGTACCGCAACTTCTTCGGCTCGCAGAGCTATCTCGTCGCGCCGTATTCGGAAGCGCTGCACTACCTGCCGTCGTACCTGCAGCAGCTCGAAATGGAAAGCAACGGCAAGTCCGCGCGCCTGGACGGCACGTTCGTCGACTATCCGACGTCGGCCGTCACGTGGGGCGAGCCGGGCACCAACGGCCAGCACGCGTTCTTCCAGATGCTGCACCAGGGCCCGACGATCGTGCCGATCGACTTCATCGCGGTGCTGACGCCCGAGCATCCGCTCGCGAGCCATCACCCGAAGCTGCTCGCGAACTGCTTCGCGCAAAGTGAAGCGCTGATGCTCGGCCGCACGCTCGACGAAGCGCGCAAGGTCGCCGGCCCGGGCAAGGAAGCGCTCGCGCCGCACCTGACGTTCCCGGGCAACCGGCCGACGACGACACTGCTGGTGGATGCGCTGACGCCGCGCACGCTGGGCGCGCTGATCGCGCTCTACGAGCACAAGGTGCTGGTGCAGGCGACGGTGTGGGACATCAATCCGTTCGACCAGTGGGGCGTCGAGCTCGGCAAGATTCTCGGCAAGGTCGTCGAAGCCGACCTGTCGGCCGAGTCGGTCGATCCCGCGAAGCACGATTCATCGACGACCGCGCTGATCGAGCGCGCGCGTGCGGCGCTCAAGCGCTGACGCGGCAACGTCATGCGCATGCCGGTCGCACCGGCAATTTACCGTGTGCGACCGGCGCAAGCATTCAGCGCCGTGCTACGCCGCCTGCGGCGCGACGATGCGTCCGGCGTCGATGGTGACCGTCGTCGCGCAGCGCCGCGCGAGTTCGGCATCGTGCGTGACGAGCACGAGCGTCGCGCCGTGCGCACGATTCAGCTCGAACATCAGGTCGATGACCGCATGGCCCGTGGCCGCATCGAGGCTGCCAGTGGGTTCGTCGGCGAACAGGATCGCCGGGTGCGTGACGAACGCGCGCGCGAGCGCGACGCGCTGCTGTTCGCCACCGGACAGCAGCTTCGGATAATGCGCGGTGCGCTCGCCTAGACCGACCTGCACGAGCAGCGCGCGGGCCCGCTCGGCCGCTTCGCGCGCACCGATGCCGCCCCTCAGCTCAAGCGGCAGCATCACGTTCTCGAGCGCCGTCAGGTGCGGCATCAACTGGAATGACTGAAACACGAATCCGACGGCGCCGTTGCGCAGCGCGGCGCGCTCGTCCTCGTCGAGCTGGTCGAGCGCGCGACCGAGCAGGCGAACCGTGCCGCTCGTCGCGCTGTCCAACCCCGCAAGCAGGCCGAGCAGCGTCGATTTGCCGGACCCCGACGCACCGACGATCGCGAGGCTGCTGCCGGATCGCACACTGAGCGTGATGCCGTCGAGGATCGTCAGCTCGCCCGTTGCGTCGGCGACCCGCTTGCATACGTCTTGGACTTCGATGATCGGATCGGTAATCTTGAACATGGACACGACATTCCACTGGAAGAGACGCGCGGCGCTCGCCGCGCTGCTGGGTACGCTGCTCGCAGCAACCGTGCCCGCACGCGCCGCGACGGCGGCGCCGACATCGGGCCAGGGCCGGCCCGCGCTCGTCGTGCTCGGCGACAGCCTGTCGGCCGAATACGGACTGCCGCGCGACACCGGCTGGGTTGCGCTGCTGCGGCAACGGCTCGCGACCGAGCGAATCGATTATAGCGTCGCGAACGCAAGCGTCAGCGGCGACACCACGAGCGGCGGCCGCGCACGGCTGCCCGCGGTGCTGCAACGGCTCAAGCCGTCGATCGTCGTCGTCGAACTCGGGTCGAACGACGCACTGCGCGGCGTGCCGCTCGCGACGACCGAACAGAACCTGCGTGACATCATCGCCGATGCGCGGCAAGCGCGCGCGAAGGTCGTGCTGGTCGGCATGTACGTGCCGCCCAACTACGGGCCCGATTACACGCAGAAATTCCATGCGGTCTATACGCGGCTGTCGAAGGAACTCGGCGTCCCGCTCGTGCCGTTCCTGCTGGCCGGCATCGAGAACAAGCCGGCGATGTTCCAGTCGGACCAGATGCACCCCGCTCAACAGGCGCAGGGCATCCTGCTCGACAACGTCTGGCCGGCGCTGAAACCGCTGCTCGGCAAACCGCGCGGCTGACCTGACGATTCACCGTTGCCGGAAAACAAAAAGCCCCGCTTGAAGCGGGGCTTTCTGTTGTTGCGTGCGAAACCGTGAACGGCGCTTCGCTCAGTTGCCGCTGTCCTGCGACTGGCTCGGCGTGGTGCCGTACAGCTTCACCTTCGAGCGGTCGCGCAGCGCGGCGAGATACGCTTCGCCTTCGCTTTGCGCTTCGACCTGCGCCATCTGCTGCTGCGCGGCCGCGAGCTGCTGCGGATCGACGGCCGTGCCCGGGATCACCGCGTTCACGCGATAGATCGCGTAGCCGTCCGCACCGAGATCGACACCGACGTAGGCCGGCAGCGTCTTCGCATCGACCTTGTAGACGGCGCTCAGCGCCGCCGGCGTCAGGCCTTGCGATTGCATGCGCGACACCTTCTGCACGGCCGTGAAGCCATCGGCCGATTTCGACTTCTGCAGCTCGGCCAGCTTCGCCGCGCCGTCCTTCTTCGCGAGTTCCGCGGCCTGCTCGGCGACGACCTTCTGACGCACCGCGTCCTTGATCGTGTCGAGCGCCGGCACGGCAGCCGGCTTGTAGTCGGTCACGCGTGCCGAGATCAGCGTGTTGTTGCCCACGTCGATCGCCTGCGTGTTGTTCTGGCTCTTCACCGAGTCGCTCGCGAACACGGCAGCGAGGAACTTCGGATTGTTCAGCGGGCTCGTCGGCGGCAGTTGCGGATTCGGCGTCGGCATGACCGTGGCCGTCTGGATCGTCAGCTTGTACTTGTCGGCGGCCGGCTGCAGCGTCTTCGCCTTTTCGTACACGGTCGACGTAAAGCCTTCCGCGTTGTCCGTGAACGCCTTCGCTGCATACTGCTGCTTCAACTGCACCGCGATCTGGTCCTTCACGTCGGCGAACGGCTTGACCACCGACGGCTTCACTTCCGTCGCCTTCAGGATGTGGAAGCCGAGATCCGACTGCACGACACCGCTGACGTCGCCCTGCTTCAGCGCGAACGCGGCATCGTCGAACGCCTTGCCGCCCGCCGTCGAGCCGCGCGTGATGAAGCCGAGATCGCCGCCCTTCGCTGCCGACGGTGCATCCTGCGAGTTCTTCTGCGCGATCTGCGCGAACTGGTCCGGATGCGCCTTCACGTCGGCCAGCAGCTGCTCGGCCTTCGCCTTCGCGGCCGCCTTGTCGGCAGCGCTCGCGTCGCTCGCCGCGGCGATGAAGATGTGGCTCACGCGTACCTGCGCTTCCGAGCGGAAGTGCGTCGGGTTGTCGTCGTAGAACTTCTTGATGTCCGCATCGTTCGGCTGTGCGCTCGCGGCGGCCGCGGCCGGCGAATAGACGAGATACTGGATCGTCGCCGTTTCCGGCGTCGCGAAGCTCTGCTTGTGCGCGTCATAGTACGCGGTGAGCTGCGCGTCGGTCGGCTGCACCTTCGCCGCGTAGTCGCTCGTCTTCAGCACGAGCGCCTGCACTTCGCGCTGCTGCGCGGCCAGATCCGACAGGCGTTGCGCCGGGCCCTTCGGGGTGAATGCGCTCGCCACGATGCTGGCCGGAATCTGCTGCAGCGCGAGGCTGTAGCGCACGCGCTCCTGGTACTGCTCGGGCGTCATCCCCTGGAACGACAGCAGCTGGGCATAGCGCTCGACGTCGATCGAACCGTCGGGTTTCTTCAGCGACGCGATCATCGGGTCGCTCATCAGCGCGTCGCGCACGGCGTTGTCGGATGCGGTCAGGTGCAGACGTTGGGTCTCGTCGGCCAGCACGCGTTGCTGGATCAGGCCGTCGAGGACCTGCTTGCGATGTTCCGGCGTGTCGAATGCCTTGATGTCGAACTGCCCACCGAGCGCCTGGCGCGCCTGGTCGATCTGCTGGCGGAACGCGCCGTCGAATTCGACCCGCGTGATCTTGTGTCCGTTGATCGCCGCGACGTTCGCGCTGTCGTCGAAGAAGCCGCGGAAACCTTGGATCCCGACGAAACCCAGCCCCGGTAACACGATCAGGAGCAGGAGCGCCATCATCAGGCGCTGGTGATTACGGAAGAAATCGAGCATGCGTGACGGGAAAATTGGACAAAACGTCCGATATTACAACATACGGGGTGGCACGGGAGAAAAGCAGGTGCGCAACGAACGGGCGCGACCGGCGATGCAAATGAAAAAGCCCGCACAAGGCGGGCTTTCTCATTTTCTGGCGGAGCGGACGGGACTCGAACCCGCGACCCCCGGCGTGACAGGCCGGTATTCTAACCAACTGAACTACCGCTCCTTGGTCTGGCTGAATCGGGAAACTGGTGGGTGCTGAGGGGTTCGAACCCCCGACCTACGCCTTGTAAGGGCGCCGCTCTACCAGCTGAGCTAAGCACCCGTTTCCGATTCGTTCTGGCTGCGATCTGCGTTTCCGCATCAACAACCAGCGAGCCCGCAAGTTTAATTCATCCCCGATCATTTTGCCAAGCCCGCACGAGAATTTTTTTCAACGCCCATTGTTCAACGCGCACGCACGCGATGCCGATGCGCATAAAAAAACCCGCGGACACGCCGCGGGTTTCGTGAACAACCGTCAGTGACGGTGTTCAGCTTCTCAGTGCTTGACGACTTCCGTCGAGCCGGCATCCTTCGCCGCCTCGCCAACCGGCGCCGCAGCCTTCGCCTCTTCTTCCGGCGGCAGCGGGGTCGGCGTACGTTCGAGCGCGAGCTCGAGCACCTTGTCGATCCAGCGGACCGGCACGATCTCGATCGCGTTCTTCACGTTGTCCGGAATGTCCGCGAGATCCTTCACGTTCTCTTCCGGAATCAGCACGAGCTTGATGCCGCCGCGATGCGCAGCCAGCAGCTTTTCCTTCAGCCCGCCGATCGGCAGCACTTCGCCACGCAGCGTGATCTCGCCCGTCATCGCGACATCGGCACGCACGGGAATCCCCGTCAGCACCGATACCAGCGCGGTCGTCATCGCACCGCCGGCCGACGGACCGTCCTTCGGCGTCGCACCTTCCGGCACGTGGATGTGGATATCCTGCTTCTCGAACGCTTCGTCCTTGATGCCCAGACGCCGCGAACGCGAGCGCACGACCGAACGCGCAGCCTCGACCGACTCCTTCATCACGTCGCCGAGCGAACCCGTGCGAATCACGTTGCCCTTGCCCGGCATCACCGCGGCTTCGATCGTCAGCAGGTCGCCGCCGACTTCCGTCCACGCGAGGCCCGTCACCTGACCGACCTGGTTTTCCTTCGCCGCGAGGCCGAAGTCGTACTTGCGCACGCCGAGGAACGTATCGAGGTTCTCGCCATCGACCTTGATCGCGCCCGATGCCTTCTTCAGCAGCAGCATCTTCACGACCTTGCGGCAGATCTTCGACACTTCCCGCTCGAGCGAACGCACACCGGCTTCGCGCGTGTAGTAGCGGATGATGTCGCGGATCGCCTGTTCGGTGACGTCGACCTCGCCGTCCTTCAGCCCGTTGTTCTTCTTCTGCTTCGGCAACAGGTAACGCTGCGCAATGCTGACCTTCTCGTCTTCCGTGTAGCCCGACAGACGGATCACTTCCATCCGGTCGAGCAGCGGCGGCGGGATGTTCAGCGAGTTCGACGTCGCGACGAACATCACGTCCGACAGGTCGAAGTCGACTTCGATGTAGTGATCAGCGAACGTGTGGTTCTGTTCCGGATCGAGCACTTCGAGCAGCGCCGACGACGGATCGCCGCGGAAATCCATGCCCATCTTGTCGACTTCGTCGAGCAGGAAAAGCGGATTGCGCACGCCGACCTTCGCGAGGCTTTGCAGGATCTTGCCCGGCATCGAGCCGATGTACGTCCGGCGGTGACCGCGGATCTCGGCTTCGTCACGCACGCCGCCGAGCGCCATCCGGACGAACTTGCGGTTCGTCGCACGCGCGATCGACTGGCCGAGCGAGGTCTTGCCGACGCCCGGAGGCCCGACGAGGCACAGGATCGGCGCCTTGACCTTGTCCACGCGCTGTTGCACCGCGAGGTACTCGAGGATGCGTTCCTTCACCTTCTCGAGGCCGAAGTGATCCTCGTCGAGCACCTGCTCGGCGTTCGACAGATCGTTGTTGACCTTGCTCTTCTTGCGCCACGGCAGGCCGATCAGCGTGTCGATGTAGTTGCGCACGACGGTCGCTTCCGCCGACATCGGCGACATCAGCTTCAGCTTCTTGAGCTCGGCGTCGGCCTTCTTCTTCGCTTCCTTCGGCATGCGCGCGGCGTTGATGCGCTTCTCGAGTTCCTCGAGATCCGCACCTTCCTCGCCTTCGCCCAGTTCCTTCTGGATCGCCTTGACCTGTTCGTTCAGGTAGTACTCGCGCTGGCTCTTTTCCATCTGGCGCTTCACGCGCCCGCGGATGCGCTTTTCGACCTGCAGGATGTCGATCTCGGCTTCGAGCTGCGCGAGCAGGTGCTCGAGGCGCTCGATGACCGGGAACATCTCGAGGATGTGCTGCTTCTGGTCGAGCTTCAGCGGCAGACGCTCGGCGATCATGTCCGCGAGGCGACCGGCTTCATCGATGCCCGACAGCGACGTGAGAATCTCCGGCGGGATCTTCTTGTTCAGCTTCACGTACTGGTCGAACTGCGACACGATCGCGCGGCGCAGCGCTTCCGTTTCCGCGCTGTCGGCGTGATCGGGCTCGAGCGGCATCACGTCGCAGGAGAACTGCGTCTCCTGTTCTTCGATCGACAACGCCTTCGCACGCTGCAGGCCCTCGACGAGCACCTTCACGGTGCCGTCCGGCAGCTTCAGCATCTGCAGGATGTTGGCGATACAACCGACCTCGTACATGTCCTTTTCGGTCGGTTCGTCCTTGGCCGCGGTTTTCTGGGCGACGAGCATGATGTGCTTGCCGCCTTCCATCGCTGCTTCGAGGGCCTTGATCGATTTCGGCCGGCCCACGAAGAGCGGGATCACCATGTGCGGGAAAACGACGACGTCCCGCAGCGGCAGCAGCGGGAGCGTGATGCGTTCCGGCGGGAGAAGTTGGGTGCCTGACATTTCATTTCCCCATGAGTGGAATCAATTGTTCGGTAATTGAGGCCGCCACAACGAATTGCAAGCCTTCAAGTGCGGGAAATATTCGGTAAGAAAGTAACCACCGCGTGTCGAGTCAGAGTTACCCACAAGATAAACGAAAAAAAGCCGCCCACGGACTCATGAACGGCCTTTTTCGCAGAACATCGTCGGCAAGCCGGTCAGTTCGAACCCGCCACTTTCGGCGTGTCCTCATAGATCAGCAGGGGTTTGCCGTCGCCATCGATCACGTTCTCGTCGATGATGACCTTGCTGACCCCTTTCATCGCCGGCAGCTCGTACATCACGTCGAGCAATGCCTGTTCGATGATCGAACGCAAGCCGCGCGCGCCGGTCTTGCGGCGGATCGCCTTGCGGGCGACTGCCTGCAACGCGCCCGGCCGGATTTCCAGCTCGACGCGCTCCATCGCGAACAGCTTGTGATACTGCTTGACGAGCGCGTTCTTCGGCTCGACGAGGATCTTCATCAGTGCGGCTTCATCGAGCTTGCCGAGCGTCGCGACCACCGGCAGGCGGCCGATCAATTCGGGGATCAGACCGAATTTGATCAGGTCTTCCGGTTCCGTCTCGCGCAGCACTTCGCCCGCGTCGCGTTCCTGCTTGCTCTTGACCGTCGCGCCAAAGCCGATGCCCGTCTTTTCCGTGCGATCGGTGATCACCTTCTCGAGACCGTCGAACGCGCCGCCGCAAATGAACAGGATGTTGGTCGTGTCGACCTGGATGAAATCCTGGTTCGGATGCTTGCGGCCACCCTGCGGCGGCACCGACGCCATCGTGCCTTCGACGAGCTTCAGCAGTGCCTGCTGGACGCCCTCGCCCGACACGTCGCGCGTGATCGACGGGTTGTCCGACTTGCGGCTGATCTTGTCGATTTCGTCGATGTAGACGATCCCGCGCTGGGCCTTGTCGACCTCGTAGTTGCAGTTCTGCAACAGCTTCTGGATGATGTTCTCGACGTCCTCGCCGACGTAGCCGGCTTCGGTCAGCGTCGTCGCATCGGCGATCACGAACGGCACGTTCAGCAACCGCGCGAGCGTCTGCGCGAGCAGCGTCTTGCCGGAGCCCGTCGGGCCGATCAGCAGGATGTTGCTCTTCGACAGCTCGACGTCGTCCTTCTTGTCGAGATGCTTCAGGCGCTTGTAGTGGTTGTACACGGCCACCGCGAGGATCTTCTTCGCGCGCTCCTGCCCGATCACGTACTGATCGAGGATGTCGCGAATTTCCTGCGGGCTCGGCAGATCCGACCGGGACAGGCTGGCCTCGACGCCGGCGGCAGCCGCCTCGTCGCGAATGATCTCGTTGCAGAGGTCGATGCATTCATCGCAGATGAATACCGACGGGCCGGCAATGAGTTTCTTCACCTCATGCTGGCTCTTTCCGCAGAACGAGCAATACAACAGCTTCTCGCTGTTCGAACCTTTTTTGTCCGCCATGAATGTAGAGCCTCCGGACAGGTAAATGACATGATACGCCGAATGCTCCGAACGCCGCGCCTAGGGCGCGACCGGAGCCGGCTGGATGCGCTTGCCGCAGATGCTCAAGGCACTCGGGACGTTGCAGGGGGCGCCGCCCGAATCGGGGCGGCACCCCACTTAAATTCAGGGGCGCTTCAGCAGCACCTGGTCGATCAGCCCGTACGCCTTCGCGTCCTCGCTCGACATGAAGTTATCACGGTCGGTGTCGCGCGCGATGCGCTCGACGTCCTGGCCCGTATGTTGCGCGAGCAGGTTGTTCAGCCGTTCCTTCAGGTAGAGGATTTCGCGCGCCTGGATCTCGATGTCGGATGCCTGGCCGCGTGCGCCGCCGAGCGGCTGGTGAATCATCACGCGCGAGTTCGGCAGCGCGAAACGCTTGCCCTTCGCGCCCGATGCGAGCAGGAACGCGCCCATGCTGGCCGCGAGGCCCATGCAGAGGGTCGACACGTCCGGCTTGATGAACTGCATCGTGTCGTAGATCGCCATGCCGGCCGACACCGAGCCGCCCGGGCTGTTGATGTAGAGGCTGATGTCCTTGTCGGGATTCTCGCTCTCGAGGAACAGCAATTGCGCGACCACGAGGTTGGCGGTCTGGTCGTTCACTTCGCCGACCATGAACACCAGACGCTCCTTCAGGAGACGCGAATAAATATCGTACGAACGCTCGCCGCGGCCGCTCGTTTCGACGACGATCGGCACCAGCCCCAGCGCTTGCGCCTCGAAACCCTGCGGCGCGTTCGAAGCAAGCATGTCCAGCAATTCAGCGCGAGTGATCATTCAATGAACCTTGTTCGAATGGAAAATTGAACGGAAGGAAGCCGCCCGCTCAATCGCCATATTAATGGCAACCGTGCGCTTGACGTAAAAACGGCGTGCAGGCCGTCGCTCAGACAGCCGGCACGCCGCTAGAGCGAAACTTACGCTTGCGCCGATGCGCTCGCGAGTGCCTCGAAGCTCACTTCCTTGTCCGTCACCTTTGCCTTGCCCAGCACGAAGTCGACGACGTTGCTTTCAACGACGAACGCTTCCATCTCGGCGAGGCGCTGCTGGTTGGAATAATACCAGCGGACCACTTCCTTCGGGTCTTCGTAGCTCTTCGCGAACTCGTCGACTTCCGCACGGATCTGTTCCGGCTTCGCTTCGAGGCCGTTCGACTTCACCAGCTCGGCCAGCACGAGGCCCAGCTTCACGCGACGCTCTGCCTGCTCGGCGAACATCTCGGCCGGGATCGGTGCGTCCTTCGCGTTCGGCACGCCGCGCTGCGCCAGATCCTGGCGAGCCATTTCGACGAGGCGTTGCTGGTCCTGCTCGATCAGCGCCTTCGGCACGTCGAGTTCGGAAATCTTCAGCAGCGCGTCCATCACCTGGTTCTTGACGATCGACTGCGTGCGGCGCTTCGCTTCGCGCTCGAGGTTTTCCTTGATCTCGGCACGCATCTTCGTCAGGTCGCCGTCTTCGATGCCGAGCGACTTCGCGAATTCGCCGTCGATTTCCGGCAGGTGCGGCCACTCGATCTTCTTCATCGTGACTGTGAATTGCGCGGTCTTGCCCGCCACGTCCTTGCCGTGGTAGTCGTCCGGGAACTTCAGGTCGAACGTACGCGCTTCGCCGACCTTCAGGCCGAGCGCCGCCGTTTCGAATTCCGGCAGCATGCGGCCTTCGCCGAGCACGAACGGGAAGTCTTCGGCCGTGCCGCCCTGGAACGCGACGTCGTCGATCTTGCCGACGAAGTCGACCGTCACGCGGTCGCCGTTCTTCGCCGCGGTGTCCGCGCCGCCGTCGCCGTGCTCGCCGGCTTCGCCGCGAGCGTGGAAGTGCACGCGCTGCTTGCGCAGGATGTCCAGCGTGCGGTCGATTTCGGCGTCGCCGATCGACGTCGTCGAGCGCTCGACTTCAGCCATCGCCAGGTCGCCGATCTTCACTTCCGGGTACACCTCGAACGTCGCGTCGAACGCGTATGCGTCCTCGGCCTGCTCCTGCTTCGGCTCGAAGCTCGGCTGGCCGGCCACGCGCAGGTTTTCCGCGCGGCTGATCGTGAAGAATTCCTGGCCGATCTTGTCGCTCAGCACTTCCGCTTCGACCTGACCCGAGTACTGCTGGGCGACCATCTTAAGCGGCACCTTGCCCGGGCGGAAACCCGGCATGCGAACGTTCTTCGCGAGTTTCTGGATACGGGCGTCGATTTCCTTCTGCACGGTGTCTTTCGGCAGGGAAATCGTCACGCGGCGTTCAAGCTTGCCGAGGTTCTCAACAACGTTAGCCATGGCTTCAATCGTCCTAAAATTATTCGAGCGAATCGGGTTTTCCTTGCCGTGCCTGCCTGCGGCGAGATGTGCATCACATGCACACGCCGCGCCGGAGCGCCACGCCATCCCTGCACGCGCCGAATGGCTAGCGCAAGCGGCTCGGAGCACGGCTTTGGCCGGAAGAATCGACTATTCTAGCAAACAATTTTCCTCGTACCGCCAGATCCCTCATGACAGGGGTGCGCACCCGCGTGCCGCCCGCGCCCGTGCAAGGCAATGCGCGCGGATTGTCGCTATGCCGAACGCCGTATCCACCGCGTGCCCGCCATCCTGTAAGCTCCGATTGAGGGTGCGCCACCGTCGCCGCCCCATTTTTCACACCAATTACGCTTCCCGGAGACACCATGCCGCACCACCCGTCCGCGCCTGTCGTCGTCATCGCGCCCGATTCGTTCAAAGGCTCGCTTTCCGCCGAGCAGGTCGCGGACGCGATCGCCACCGGCATCCGCCGGGCCCGGCCCGACGCGATCGTGCGCTGCTGCCCGATGGCCGACGGTGGCGAAGGCACGCTCGATGCGATGCTGGCAGGCGGCGGCACGCGTCGTGCGCTGCGGGTGGCCGGCGCGTCGCTCGCGGCACGCGACGCGGCGGTCGGCGTGATCGACGCGCGCACCGCGATCGTCGAGACGGCCGAGATCGTCGGCATCACCGACGCGGTCGGCATGAGCGTGCCGGTCGACGCGCGCAGCACGCGCGGGATGGGCGAAGCGATCCGCACGCTGCTCGACGAAGGCGTGCGCCGCTTCTTCGTCGCGCTCGGCGGCAGCAGCACCAACGACGCGGGCGCAGGGTTGCTTGCGGGCCTCGGCCTGCAATGCTTCGACGCGGCCGGCCAGCCGGTCGAGCCCGTCCCCGCGCGGCTCGCCGACATCGCGCGGATCGACGCGTCGGGGCTCGATCCGCGCCTGAAGGAAGCGGAATTCATCGGCATGTCCGACGTCGACAATCCGCTGACGGGCGCGCATGGCGCGACCGCGGTGTTCGGTCCGCAAAAGGGCGTGGCGCCCGAGCAAGTCGCGACCCTCGACGCCGCGCTCGGCCACTTCGCCGACGTGCTCGAGGCGGCGCTCGACCGGCGCGGCCGCGACCTGGCCGGTGCCGGCGCCGCGGGCGGCCTCGGTTTTGCGCTGCACATGCTGGGCGCGCGGTTCGAAGCCGGCGCGGAGGTCGTCGCGCGCCAGGTCGGGCTCGACGCGGCGCTCGTCGGCGCCGACTGGCTGATCACCGGCGAAGGCCGCTCCGACGTGCAGACGCTGCACGGCAAGGCGCCGTTCATCGCCTGCCGTCACGCGCAGGCCACAGGCGTACCCGCGTCGCTGCTGTCGGGCGCCGTCGACCCGGCCGCGCTGCCGCGCCTGTCCGAACACTTCGCCGGCTGCTTCTCACCGGCACCCGGGCCGATCA
Source organism: Burkholderia sp. B21-005 (assembly GCF_020843965.1). Taxonomy (NCBI): domain Bacteria; kingdom Pseudomonadati; phylum Pseudomonadota; class Betaproteobacteria; order Burkholderiales; family Burkholderiaceae; genus Burkholderia; species Burkholderia sp. B21-005. The sequence goes on from NZ_CP086301.1 coordinate 2,091,444, forward strand.
CGCTCGACGTCGCGATCCGCGACGCGGCGAATCTGCTCGCGAACGAAGCTGAGCAGTTGACACGGCTGAAGTACGGCGCACACTGACCGTTGACCCGAGCGCGCGATACAGGAACAATCGGGCCCGCCCTTTTTCTTCAGGATTCGACATGAAAGGCCGTCAAGCCGGGCTCGATCAGTTTCTGACCTATCGCCTCCATGCGCTCGCGAAGCGATCCGACCGCGGGATCGCCGACGTGTACCGGCACAAGCTGGACATCTCGCTGCCCGAGGCGCGCGTGATCGCCGCCGTCGGCGCCTTCGGTCCGTTTTCGATCATGGATCTCGCACGCCACACCAATCTCGACAAGAGCCAGGCGAGCCGCGCGGCGGAAGCGCTGCTGCGCCAGGGGCTGCTCGAGCGCAGCGCGAGCGAGGACGACGGCCGGATCGTGCTGATCGCGCTGACGACCGACGGTCGCGCGCTGCATCGTCGGATCATGCCGATCGTGCGCAAGTGGAATGAAGGCTTGCTCGCATGCCTGTCCGACAACGAGCGCCAGACGTTCGAGCGGCTGCTCGACAAGGTGGTCGCGCACGCGGTCGAACGCGACGAGTGAATCGCCCGGCCGGCGCGATCCGTGCCCTACCCGCGTTGCGAATGTGTGGCGCATGCACCGGAATCGCCACGCTGGCCGCGCAGAGGCGTCACGAGCGATCCAGCGCCCGCCGCTTTATTCAGACGAATCCTGCAGATCGCCCCAGTCGTCCCAGTCGAGTGAATCGCGCAAGCGCATGGGCGGCGGCCCGGTTTTCCCTGCCGGGCATGTATCGAACGACTGCCCGTCGTTCTTCATCAGGCCAGACCATCGCCGCGGCGATCCCCTTGCGCTATAGCCCGCTGTTCGCCGCGCGCTGACGCAGCAACCCCAGCACCGCGTCGCAATACGGCGTCGGCACGTCGAGCTTGCGCCCCAGTTCCGGAAACACGCCGAGGATCGGCCCAATCTCGAGCGGTCGCCCGGCCTCGAAATCCTGCAGCATCGACGTCTTGAACGCGCCGAGCTTGCGCGTCACGGCGATCCGCTCCGGCCCGCCCATCCCCGCATCGAGACCGAGCTTCGCGCCGATCGCGGCCGCCTCCTCCATCATCCGCAACGCGAGATCCCGCGTGAACGGATCGTCGAGCAGTTGCTCGGCGGTCGAACCCGTGAGCGCGCTCAACGGATTCATGTTCATGTTGCCCCACAGCTTCGCCCAGATCTCGGTGCGGATCGCCGGCGTCGATTCGACGTCGAAGCCGCCCGCGGCGAGCGCCGCTGCGAATCGTGCCGTCGGCGCGTCAAGGCGCGCATCGGGCGAGCCAATGATCAGGCGGTTGCCGCGGCCGCGGCGCACGACACCCGGCGCATCGGTACTCGACGACAGGTGCACGACGCAGCCGATCGCCTGCTCGGGCGGCAGCGCCGCCGAGACCGCACCGTCCGGGTCGACCGCGTCGAGCCGCACGCCGTCGAGCGGGCCCGCGAGCCCGTGCGTGAACCACCACGGCAGCCCGTTCATCGCGGCGACGATCACCGTGCCGGGCCCGACCAGCGGCGCGATGCGCGCGGCCAGCGCCGGCAACGCCTGCGCCTTCAGCGCGATCACCACGTAGTCCTGCACGCCGAGCGCGGCCGCGTCGTCGCTCGCGCGCACCGGGACCGACGACACCGCGCCCGCCTCGTCGATCACGCGCACGCCGTGCGCATTCAGCGCATCGAGCGTCGCGCCACGCGCGTAGGCGCTCACCGTCATGCCGGCGCGCGACAGCGCAGCCGCGAGCAATCCGCCGATCGCGCCGACACCGACCACCGCGGCGCGCACCGACCCTGAATTCGTGTCGTTCATGATGGAATTCCGTCTGCTGGGAGCTGACGAGCATAACGCTCAATGGTTGCGGGCACAACCATTTACGCAAGCGCCCGCAGCATCGCTTCGCACGAGCGATTCAGCGCGACGCGCCGCTCGCCCCCGGCGGCTCGTCGACGCTCGGGCCGCCGGCCGCGCCGAGCACGCCGGCGATCTGGCTCTTGTCGTGCATGCCGAGCTTGCGGTACGCGCAGCGCAGGTAGTGACGCACGGTCGTCGGCGAAATCGCCATCTGCTGCGCGACCTCCTTGTGCGAGCGCCCGGTGCCGTAATAGCGGATCGCCGCCAGTTCGCGCGGACTCAGCCGGTCGAGCAGCGAGCGCGGCCGTGCCTCGATCTGGAACAGCCCCGCAACGGGCACGCACTGGATGCGCAACGCCTCGCCGATGAACGGCTGGCCCGACTGACGCCGCCCATGCGCGACCAGCGGCTCCGGGACGCGCGGGCCCGTCCACGTCGGCCATTCGGTGCGCAGCACGTCGTCGAAGCCGTGATCGGCGTGATGCAGCACGCCGAAGTTGTCGCACAGCGCTCGTGCCGCCGGCGCAACCGCGTCGTCGCGCTCGCGCGTGAGCTGCGCCGCGCGGTTGATCGTCAGCGCGGCCGCCAGATGCGGGATCACTTCCTCGAAGCGGCTCGCATCGTCGTCAGTGAACGGACGATTCAGGCCCTGGCGATAGATCGACATGAAGGTCGTCAACCCGAAGCGGCGATCGAGCGTACACACGCACATCAACTGAGCCAGCCCGTACTTCACGCACCAGTCGCGAAACCGCGCGTCGAACCCCGGTTCGACGACCGACAGGCGCACCGCTCGACCGTGTGCGCCGAGCAGCGTGCGTTGCGCGAGCGGATCGCAGTCGCGCACGCGTTTCCAGTCGCTGAAGAACGCGTGCGGAAGGCGATACAGGAAACTGTTGTGCATCACGGGGCCGGTCGGCACGTGCGTTGCGACGCCGGTCCACGCGGCGTCGAAGGGGATGAGCGCCTGCAGCAGCGAAAAGAAGCGGCACTCGAATTCGCCGATGCCCGACTGCGCGGCGACCGCGTACAGGTCGAGCAGCATCAGGCCGAGTTCGCGCTGCGCTGCATCGCCGCGCGTCACGCCGTCGAAATCGGCCCGCCGTGACGGCAACGCCGGCCATGCGGATTCGTCGAGCACGATCGCAGCCGGCACGTCGCGCAGCGCGTCGAGATCCTGCCCGATATCCGTCGTGATCCTCACCTTCCGCTCCCCTGCCCGACCGGGCCGCTGATGCGCGCAACGCAGACCGGCCGATTATAGCGACCGGCATTTTTGGCGGGCGTCGCTGCCGGAACACACGCCAGCCCCATCCATTTGAACGGTACGCCCCCGTTGCTGCCGCGCAGCACGCCGCATCGCGGCGTCGCGGCACGTCCACGCCGCGCACCGCGGGTTTTCCACACCGTTCATCTGCACGACTGTTCGCCCGCTTTCCCGCTGCGGACACTGCGTCGCGACAACAACACACGATGCAGGACGGTATGGAGAACCCCACGTGATGACACCCCGCTTCATCCGCACGGCCACGGCCGCCGCGGCGCTCGCCGCGTGCAGCGTTGCCGCGCACGCGCAATCGACCCTCACGCTGTACGGCGCGCTCGATGCCGGCGTGCAGTACCTGACGCATGCCGACGGACGGCACGCGGCCGTGCAGCTGCAGAACTACGGAATCCTGCCTTCGCAGGTCGGACTGAAGGGCCACGAGGATCTCGGCGGCGGCTGGCGCGCGCTGTTCAAGCTCGAACAGGGCCTCAACCTCAACGACGGCACCGCGACCGTCCCCGGCTACGCCTTCTTTCGCGGCGCGTACGTGGGTATCGCGGGCCCGGCCGGCACCGTCACGCTCGGCCGGCAATTCAGCGTGCTGTTCGACAAGACGCTGTTCTACGACCCGCTGTGGTACGCGTCGTACAGCGGCCAGGGCGTGATCGTGCCGATGACGGCGAACTTCATCGACCACTCGATCAAGTATCAGTCGCCGACGTTCGCCGGCTTCGACGTCGAGGCCCTCGCGGCGACGGCCGGCGTCGCGGGCAATGCGCGCGCCGGGCGCGTGCTCGAACTCGGCGGCCAGTACACGAGCAACGGGTTGTCGGTCAGTGCGGTGCTGCATCAGGCGCACGGCGACGCATCCGCCGCGGACGACGCGTCCGCACGCCGCCGCGACCTCGGCACGCTCGCCGCACGTTATGCATTCGCATCACTGCCGCTCACCGTCTATGCGGGCGTCGAACGCCTGGGCGGCGACCTCGAGGCGGCGCGCACGATCGTGTGGGGCGGCGCGCGCTACCTGACCTCGAGCGGAGTCGGACTGAACGCGGGCGTCTACCACACCGATTCGCACACGCCGGCGATCGGCCACCCGACGCTGTTCATCGCGAGCACCACCTACGCGCTGTCGAAACGCACCGTCGCCTACGCGAACCTCGGCTACGCGCGCAACAGCGGCCAGAGCTCGCAGACCGTCTACGAATACGACCCAACGCCGCTTGCCGGCGCATCGCAGTTCGGCGCGATGGTCGGCATGTACCACCTGTTCTGATTCCGTCCAGCGAGATCCCGCCATGAAAACCCTTTGCTCCGATGCCGCACTGCCGTGCGACGGCCGCGCAGCGCCCTTCGCGCGCTCGACACTCGTCGCACTCGTCGTGTTCGCGGCCATCACGCCGCTGCTGCTGCTCGTCGCGCCGGCCGTCGCCGGTCAGCTGGCGACGCAGCTCGGGCTGTCCGCGTCGCAGATCGGCACTTACTTCTTCGTCGAACTCGGCGCGTTCAGCCTCGCAACCGTACCGTCGTACCTGTGGCTCGGCCGCGTCGATGCGCGCCGCGTCGCTGCCTGCGCGATCGCCCTGTTCGGTATGGGAAACCTGCTGACCGCGCTGTGGATGCCCGGCTTCACCGCGCTGCTCGCGCTGCGTGCCGTCACCGCGCTCGGCGGCGGCTCGCTGATGGTGCTCTGCATGACCAGCGCGGCCACGAGCGAGAACAGCGATCGCGTGTATGGACTGTGGGTCGTCGGCCAGTTGACCGCCGGCGCGATCGGCCTGTTCGTGCTGCCTCACGTGTTCGCCGCGTTCGGGCTGCGCGCGCTGTATGTCGCGCTGGCCGTGCTTGCGCTGCTCGCGGCGCCGCTGTCGCGCGGCTTTCCGGCGACGCTCGGTGCACGGACCGCATCGGCGCAGGCCGCGCGCGGCGCCGCGGCGGATGCATCACGACGTTTCGTCGCGCTCGCGATCGGCGCGGTGCTGACGTTCTATCTCGCGATCGGCAGCGTGTGGACGTTCGCGAGCCGCGCGGCAGCGGAAGCCGGACTCGATTCGCAGTCGACCGGCAACGTGCTCGCGATCGCGAGCGTGATGGGGATTGCCGGCGCAGCGCTCGCAGCGTGCGCGGGCGGCCGGCTTGCCCGGCGCGCGATGCTGGCCGCCGGTTACGCGCTGCTCGCGGCATCGCTCGTCGCACTCGCCGCGCTGCCGGATGCGAGCGGCTACAGCGCCGCGATCTTCGCGTTCAAGTTCGCATGGACGTTCGTGCTGCCGTTCATGCTCGCGACCGTCGCGCGGATCGATACGTCGGGGCGCCTCGTCGCGACGCTCAATTTCGTGATCGGTGCGGGCCTCGCGGCCGGCCCGCTGCTCGCGGGGCTGTTGCTCGATGCCGGCGGCACGATGCATGCGCTGTTCGCGGCCGCCACCGCCGGCGCGATCGCGTCGTTCGCCGCGCTGCGCCATATCGATCGCCGCGCGCGCACGCCCATGACTTCCGTTTCTTCCCAACCGTGACAGGTCAAGCTCATCCATGAATCGCACTGCCTTCTTCACCGACGAACGCACCTTCTGGCACACCGGCGGCACACACGCGCTGTTCTTCCCGGTCGGCGGCTGGGTCCAGCCGCCATCGAGCGCCGGCTACGCGGAGTCTCCCGATTCGAAGCGCCGCTTCCTGTCGCTCGTGCAGGCGTCGGGCCTTGCCGCTCACCTCGACATGCGCGGCGCCGCGCCGGCCACCCCCGGCGATCTGCTGCGCATCCATCCGGCGAGCTATCTCGACGCGTTCCGCGCGCTCAGCGATGCGCACGGCGGCGACCTCGGCGATCTCGCGCCGTTCGGCAAGGGCAGCTACGAGATCGCCACGCTGTCCGCGGGCCTCGCGATCGCGGCGATCGACACCGTCGTCGCCGAGCATGCGGCCAACGCGTTCTCGCTGTCGCGGCCGCCCGGCCATCACTGCCTGCGCGATCGCCCGATGGGCTTCTGCCTGCTCGCGAACATTCCGATCGCGATCGAGGCCGCGCGCGCGAAGCACGGCATCGGCCGCGTCGCGGTGATCGACTGGGACGTGCATCACGGCAACGGCACGCAGTCGATCTACTACGACGATCCGGACACGCTGACGATCTCGCTGCATCAGGACCGCTGCTTTCCGCCCGGCTACAGCGGCGGCGGCGACCGCGGCGAAGGCGCGGGCGTCGGGGCGAACCTGAACGTGCCGTTGCTGGCAGGCAGCGGCGATGACGCGTATCGGTATGCATTCGAGCGGATCGTGCTGCCGGCGCTGGAACGGTTCCGGCCGGAACTGATCGTCGTCGCGAGCGGCCTCGACGCGAGCGCGGTCGATCCGCTCGCGCGCATGCTGCTGAATACCGACAGCTACCGGTTCATGACGCGGGCGGTGAAGGACGCAGCACAGCGCCACTGCGGCGGGCGGCTCGTGATCGTCCATGAAGGCGGGTATTCGGAGGCGTACGTGCCGTTCTGCGGGCTCGCGATCGTCGAGGAACTGGCCGGCGTGCGCACCGAGGTCGCCGATCCGATGCTCGACCTCGCGATCGCGCAACAGCCGGGCGAGCGGTTCGTCGCGTTCCAGCGCGAACTGCTCGACGAACTGGCGGCGTCGTTCGGGTTGTAACGCGCCTTCACACAAGATACGGGGCCGGCATGCGCCGGCCCTTGCGCGATCGATGCGGATGGGGTTTCCTGTGCTTTTACACTTGCCAGGCCCCTCGTCAGATGAAATCGTCTCCGCGCGAACCCGACACCAACGACAAAGCGCGCCGCCAGCCTTCAAAGCTGGCTCTGAATATCGCCGCCGTGCTGGTCGGCCTCATCACGTTCGCGATCGGCGTGGCGTGGTTGATCTATAGCTGGATCGTCGATCGCGAAGCGCAGTATTTCGCGATTCCGCTGGTGTTTTCGGTGCCGGTGATCGTGGCGGTCGCGGTGCGGAGTTTCTGGGACTAGACGCGTCACTCAAAACGACAAAGCGCTGCGGTTGGGCGATGCGCGACGCGGGTTATCGGGTTTGATTCAGGGTGAAGCGATGATCGCTGCGGTTCGCTTGCGCGCCCATCACAAGCCGGGCCGCGCGCACGGATTGGGGGCTGCGCCCTGGTGCGCGCCAATGACGAGGGGGGGTGCTGTGCCGGCCAGCGCCCTGCCGACCGCTTTCAGCACGGTTTCCGTCGTCATCCGGTCACCGCTCGAAATCACGCGCCCCAAATAAGCAGAGCACACCGACGACGATGCAACCGTCTGCGCCGGCCCGGTGCTCCATGCGATGTTATCGGCGGGCGTTGATGCACATGCCGGCGCGGCGAGCATCAGCGCCAGAACGGAAATCGGGGCGTACACGGTGGTCTTCATCGATTGCCCTCGGTGTAGTTGTGCTTCTTATAGGTAAAGTGAGCACGATATTACACTCGCCAGGCACGATTTTCCGTGCGTGCGCGTGGACGGATCCCCGGCGGAGAAAAACACCGGCGTCAAGAAAAAAGCGCTGCCGGTCGGTCGACCGGCAGCGCTTTTTCGGGAACGGCCCCCTGACGGGAGCGCGTCCAACTTCTGGTGCGTGAGGCCGGACTCGAACCGGCACACCCTTGCGGGCGTCAGGACCTAAACCTGGTGCGTCTACCAATTTCGCCACTCACGCGCATTGTCCGTCACCTGACCGCGCGGCACGCAAGATGCGTTCTCCACGCGCCCGGGACTTCATGCCGGTCCGAAAACCGGCACGCCCGATCAGGCGAGCGCGAGATTCTACCCGATCTGTGCAGCATTGTCTCGCCCCGCCGGCGCCCGCCGGACAGCGGTGCTAGAATGCCGCGCTCGACGTGCCGGCCACGCGCCGGCGCGCGCCCCCGAACCCGCCTCCGCCACGATCCCACCCGTGAACTTCGACGACTACTGTCAGCAAAAGGCCGCCCCCGCGGGCTCCAGCGTCTACTACGCGCTGCGCCAGGCGCCGCTCGCCGCCGAACCGCGCCTGACCGCCCTGTTCGCGCTGCGCCGCGAACTCGAGGAAACCGTCAAGGAAACCAGCGACCCGACCGTCGGACACACGAAGCTCGCGTGGTGGCACAAGGAACTCGCGGCGCTCGCCGCCGGCGAACCGTCGCACCCGGTCACGAAGGCGCTCGCGCAGCATCACCCGGCGATCGCGGCCGAAGCCGATGCGCTGCGCACGTTGGTGAACGGTTACGGGATGGATCTCGAACAGGCGCGCTACCTGGATTTCGCGAACCTGCAACGCTACATCGCGCAGGTCGGCGGCACCTTCGCGTCGCTGGTCGCGCGCGCAAGCGCCGCGAATCCGGCCGACCCGCAGCCGTGGGCCGCGAATGCCGGCCACGCGCTGATGCTCGCGCAATTCGTTCAGGAGCTCGGCAACGATGCGCGCCATGGCCGCATCTATCTGCCGATCGACGAACTGCAACGCTACAACGTGACCGCGGCCGACCTGCTGAACCGCCGCTACAGCCCGGCCTTCACCGAGCTGCTGCAGTTTCAGACGGCCCGCGCGCGCGAAGCGCTCGCCGCCGCCGAAGCAGCGATCCCCGCCTCCGAACGCCGCATGCAACGCACGCTGCGTGCGCAGATCGCACTGGCCGGCGCGCTGCTCGACGAAATCGAGCGCGACGGCTACCAGGTGCTGCACCAGCGCATCGCGCTGACGCCGATCCGCAAGCTGTGGATCGCATGGCGCGCCGCGCGCCGCCGCTGACCCGCGCCGCAACGCGCGACCCCCATCACACCTTCAGCAGCGGCAGCGTGTCGAAGCGCTGCTGCAGCACGCGCGTCGCATCGAGTCCCCACCACGGCCCGAGCACGGTCGCATACAGCTGACGGAAATCGACCGCGACCGGCAGGTTGCCGTTGCCGTCGAGGTGCCCGAGCGCGGGCGCCGCACCGTACAGCCCGCCGGCCACGCGGCCGCCCATCACGAAGTGCGGCGCAGCGGTACCGTGATCGGTGCCGTTGCTCTGGTTCTCGCGCACGCGCCGTCCGAATTCCGCATACGTCATCACGAGCGTCTGGTTCCAGCGCCCGAGCTCGATCAGCGCGTCGCGCATCGCACTCATCCCTTCCCCGAACTGCTTGAGCAGCGCGGCGTGCTGCCCCGGCTGGTTCTGGTGCGTGTCGAACCCGTTGAGCGTGAGCCGCAGCACCGCGACGCCGTCCTGCGCGCCGGGCCCCGACGCTTCGCATGCCGCGAGCACCTGCATGGCGGTCTTCACCGACGTCCCGAACGTACCGGCCGGAAAGGCCGTCCTGAACTCGCGCATCCCGCCGCGCGGGCGCAGCCGGTCCGCTGCCTTCACGATGTCGTTCTCGACGTCGATGATGTGTGCGAGCGCCGGGTTGCGTTCGCGCAACGACGACGGCTCGGCCAGCCGCGCCGCGCGGATGAACTGTGCGGGATTGACGAGCGCGATTGCGCGCGCGCCGTTCGCGAGCGGTCCCATCTCGGCGCTGCCGAGCACGACGCCGTCCGCCGCGAAGCCCGGCGGCACCGGCGCCTGCGCGAACGTGCGCGTGAGCCAGCCTTCGTGCAGGTACTGGTCCGAGCGCGACGCGGTATCCCAGATCTCGATCGAACGGAAATGCGACAGGTTCGGCTGCGGATAGCCGACGCCCTGCACGATCGCGACCTGCCCGTCGCGCCACAGCGGCATCAGCGGCGCGAGCGCCGGGTGCAGCCCCGTATGTTCATCGAGCTGCAGCACCTGGTCGCGCTTGATGCCGATGCCGCGGCGGAACGGGTAGTAGAGCGGATCCGCATACGGCACCACCGTGTTGAGGCCGTCGTTGCCACCCTTCAGCTCGACGAGGATCAGCACGTTCGCATAGCCGGCCCGCCCCGCCGCGGCCATCGAAGCCGCCTGCGCGGCCGGCTGCCACAACGACACGCCCGCCGCGGCCGCGGCGCCCGTGAGCGTCAGAAAATCACGTCGGTTCATCGTGCATCCTTCGGTTCGCCGCGCGGCATGGCCGCCGCTGCAGCACGCCTGTTCGTCGTCGTTTCGGTCATTTCAGTTGATAGGCCGGATCCATCAGCAATGCCTCGAGATACGCGCTGCCGGTCGAGTCCGTATCGATCGCCGCGACCGGCGACACCGGCAGCACCGCGTGCTGCAGTTGAAGCTCGGTGGACAAGCCGGCGCGCGCCTGCGGCCGGACACGATACTGCGCGAGCCAGCGTTCGAGGTCGAACCGCAGGCCGCCGCGTGCCGGCTTGACCGGCGCGCCGGGCATACCGGCACCGGGCGTACCGGCACCGGGCGTACCGGCACCGGGCATACCGGCCCCGGGCATGCTGGCACCGGAGGCGGTGTCCGCAACCGGCATCGCATGCGCACGCGCATTCGGCAACGGCTGCGCCATCGCATGCGCGGGTGCCCGCATGCCGGCCGCCTCGGTCGCGCGGAACAGCTGTTCGACGAACTGCTTGCGCGCGAGCAGCGTGGTGCTGTTGATCCACATCGCGCCGCCCGGCCAGCCCTTCACGTTCGGCGGATAGAACAGGTTCTGCCCGAGCGTGCGCACGGTGTTCGCGAGCATCTGCGGATCGCCGTACGCGACGTCGAACAGTCGCACCGACCCGACGACGAACTCGGCCGGCGACTTGACGAGCACGCCGCGATTGTCCGGGTCCCAGAACGCGTCGGTCGACCATAGCGCGGCGAGCGCCGTGCGTATGTCGTAGCCGCTCGCGCGAAACCGTTCGGCCACGACCTCGAGCGCGCCGGCGTCCGGCGTATCGGACACGAACTCGCGCCACAGCTTGCCCGCGATGAAGCGTGCGGTGTCGGGCCGCTTCAGCAGGATGTCGAGAAACCCGTCGCCGTCGAACGCACCGGTCTCGCCGAGTATCGTCTTGTCGCCGGTGTCGTGCCACTCGGGCCGCGCCACGAAGCGCAACGTATCGGGATCGACGCTCCAGCCGGTCATCGCGCGCGCGGCTTCGGTCACGTCGTGCTGCGTGTAGTGCCCTTCGCCGAGCGTGAACAGCTCCATCACCTCGCGCGCGAAATTCTCGTTCGGGCGTCCCTTTCGATTGCTCGCGCCGTCGAGATACTGGAGCATCGCCGGATCCTTCGCGACCGCATGCAGCAGCGTGTCGAAGCTGCCGAGCGCCTCGCGGCGAAACAGCGCATGCTGCGCGGCCATCGTCTGCGGATACGGGACCTTGTCCTGCCCGGACGTGAAGTGCCCGTGCCAGAACAGCGTCATGCGCTCGGTGAGCGGCGACGGCGTCGCGACCATCTCGTTGACCCACGCCGCGCGCAACGCATCGTAGCGGCGATTGCGTTCGCGCTGCTCGTCGCGCCGCATGTCGGGCGTCAGCGCCTGGCGCTGCGCGCGGGTCGGCGGCAACTCGGCGACCCAGTCGGGCCAGGGCGTCACGGGGTCGCGGCGCACGTTGCCGAGCGTGTCGGCGACGACCTGCGCGCGCGTCATGCCGACGATGCGGGCGACCTCGGCCGGTGCGGGAGAAAAGCCGGTACGGCTCAGGAAGAACAGCGCGTCGTCGGCGTCGAGCGGCGCCTGCATCGCGGGCGATGCCGGGGTGGCAGCGTTCGCTTTCATCGTCGTGGACTCCCGGAACGCACCGGCGGTGCGGATGCAGGTTCAACGGCAGCACGCATGCGAAAGTTGACGGGAAAATTGCTACGGAATCTTTCGTTGCCGTGCGAGCACGCGTGCGTGTCAGCGCTTGTACAGCTCGCGAACGGCGTCCTCGATGTGCTGGCGCAGCAGGTGGCGCTCCTCGGGCGTCATGTGCCCGTCGCGGCGGTGCTGGTCGAGATCGGGAGGCACGGCGGACCGGACCGCCGTGTCGGCGGCGCGGTCGGACTGCGGCGCCTTGCCGCGCGGCAGCTTGCGCGACGATGCGCCCGGCTCGGGGCGCTGCGCATACGCGAAGTTCGACGCATATGGACCGGCAAGTGCGATCGTCAGCATCAGTGCAATCCGCGCAGATCGCATGACCGTCCTCGCTTCTCTGGTCGATTTGTTCGCTTCGTCACGCGGCAACCGGTTACCTCTGGTACTTGAAAAACCCTGCGGAATTCGGGTGTACAAAGATGAAAGATGGAGTGCAGGGGAGTATCTACCGAACTCCGGCTTCGAGTAAAGGAATCTCTATAGCGTGCCTTTACTCCGCGCGACACTACGGGTAAATTTTGTAACGGACTGTAACGCGCGAAATTACGCGACCGTGCGTGATTTCCCATTCGCGATAAGATGCCGCTCATGGAAACGAAAAACCCCTCCAAGATTCTCGTCGTCGACGACGACCCGCGCCTGCGCGATCTGCTGCGCCGATATCTCGGCGAGCAGGGTTTCAACGTATACGTCGCGGAGAACGCGACTGCGATGAACAAGCTCTGGGTGCGCGAGCGCTTCGACCTGCTCGTGCTCGACCTGATGCTGCCGGGCGAAGACGGCCTGTCGATCTGCCGCCGCCTGCGCGGCAGCAACGATCGCACGCCGATCATCATGCTCACCGCGAAGGGCGAGGATGTCGATCGCATCGTCGGCCTCGAGATGGGCGCCGACGACTACCTGCCGAAGCCGTTCAACCCGCGCGAACTCGTCGCACGCATTCACGCGGTGCTGCGCCGCCAGGCGCCGGCCGAACTGCCGGGCGCGCCGTCGGAAACCACCGAGGTATTCGAGTTCGGCGAGTTCTCGCTGAACCTCGCGACGCGCACGCTCACGAAGTCGGGCCAGGAAATTCCGCTGACGACCGGCGAATTCTCGGTGCTGAAGGTGTTCGCGCGCCATCCGCGCCAGCCGCTGTCGCGTGAGAAGCTGATGGAGCTCGCGCGCGGCCGTGAATACGAAGTGTTCGACCGCAGCCTCGACGTCCAGATCTCGCGCCTGCGCAAGCTGATCGAACCGGATCCGGGCAGCCCGCGTTTCATCCAGACCGTCTGGGGCCTCGGCTACGTGTTCATTCCGGACGGCGCCGCCTGATCTTTTTCCTTTCCGGTTTCGCCTGTCCTCGGCCCGTCCCATGCGTATCGACCGGCGCCTCCTGCAGCTCGCGTTCGGCGGGCTGTTCTGGCGCACCTTCCTGCTGATCGCGCTGCTGATCTCGGTCAGTCTCGCCGCGTGGTTCCAGAGCTTTCGCGTGATCGAGCGCGAGCCGCGTGCGCAGCGCGTCGCGCTCCAGCTCGTCGCGATCGTGAAGCTCACGCGCACCGCCCTGCTCTATTCCGATCCCGATTTGCGGCGCGCGCTGCTGCAGGATCTCGAGAGCAACGAGGGCGTGCGCGTCTACCCGCGCGAAAAAACCGACAAGTTCAAGCTGCAGCCCGACGAATCGCTGAACCGCCTGATCGAACACGATATCCGCAGCCGGCTTGGCGACGAGACCGTGATCGCGCAGTCGGTCAACGACATCCCCGGCGTGTGGATCAGCTTCAAGATCGACGACGATGACTACTGGGTCGCGCTCGACCGCGACCAGCTCGACAGCGTCACGGGCCTGCAGTGGGCGGGCTGGGGCCTGTTCGCGCTCGCGCTGTCGCTGTTCGGCTCCGCGTTCATCACGAGCCTCGTGAACCGGCCGTTCTCGCGGCTCGCGCTCGCCGCGCGCCAGATCGGCTCGGGCCAGACGCCCGAGCTGCTGCCCGAGCGCGGGATGGGCGTCGCGGCCGAGACCAACCGCAGCTTCAACCAGATGGTGCGCGACCTCGAACAGCTCGAGGCCGATCGCGCGCTGATGCTCGCGGGCATCTCGCACGACCTGCGCACGCCGCTCGCGCGGCTGCGGCTCGAGACCGAGATGAGTCCGTCCGACCAGGCGACCAAGGATGCGATGGTCGACGACATCGAACAGATGGACCGCATCATCGCCGCCTTCATCGACTACGCGCGTCCGTCCCAGCGCAAGCCGGAGCCGGTCGACCTGTCGTCGATCGCGCACGAAGTCGCCGCGCGCGTGTCGAGCGAGGACGGCGTCGAGATCCGCACGCGGCTCGCGCCGAGCGCCGTGATCGAAGCCGACGAGACCGACATGCGCCGCGTGATCGGCAACCTCGTCGAGAACGCGCGCAAATACGGCCAGAGCCGGCAGGACGGCGTGTCGCGCATCACGCTCGAGACGCGCGTGACGCACGCGCGGGTCGAGCTGTCGGTGAGCGACGAAGGCCCCGGCATCCCCGAGGACCAGCTGCCGCTCGTGATGCGGCCGTTCTACCGCGTCGACACGGCGCGCACCAAGGCGGACGGCACGGGGCTCGGCATGGCGATCGTGCTGCGCCTCGTCGGCCGCTATCGCGGCGCGCTGCGCCTGCGCAACCGCAGCCCCGACGCGGGCCTCGAAGTCACGCTCGAATTTCCCGGCGCCGGCAAGGCGCGTGCGACGGCGTGACGCGTTCGCGCACGCCGCTTGCGCGTCACACTATCGCCGCGGTTGAAAAAAACTATGGGGATCGTTAGTCAAAATCTATTGAATCGCCTGGTTAATAGTGTTACAGTCTTCGCATGCTGTCACATCAACGTTGCAGCACCGAGGTAGCTTGACTCAGTCTTCTTCCCAACTCATACAGGAGTATCCGCATGAAAACCGTGGGCGATAAACTCGAAGCATTCACCGTCGTAGCCGCGAAGCCGGGCTTCAACAATCACGAGGAAAACGGCCAGTCGGCGTTCGAGACCGTCACCGAAGCGTCGTTCCCGGGCAAGTGGAAGATCATCTACTTCTATCCGAAGGATTTCACGTTCGTGTGCCCGACGGAAATCGTCGAGTTCGCGAAGCTGACGAAGCAGTTCGAAGAGCGCGACGCCGTCCTGCTGGGCGGCAGCTCGGACAACGAATTCGTGAAGCTCGCATGGCGCCGTGAGCACAAGGACCTCGACAAGCTGAACCACTACTCGTTCGGCGACGTCAAGGGCGAGCTGATCGACCAGCTCGGCGTGCGCGACAAGGAAGCCGGCGTGGCCCTGCGCGCGACGTTCATCGTCGATCCGGACAACACGATCCAGCACGTTTCGGTGAACAACCTGAACGTCGGCCGTAGCCCGGAAGAAGTCCTGCGCATTCTGGACGGCCTGCAAACGGACGAACTGTGCCCGTGCAACCGTGCAGTCGGCGGCGCAACGCTGTAAGCGCATCGATGCACGAAGCCCGCGGCGCACGTCCTGCCTGCGGGCTTTTTTAACGGCCAACCCATAGGAGATATCAATGGAATTCATCGACTCGATTAAGGCGCGTATCCCCGACTACGCGAAGGACATTCGCCTGAACCTCGACGGCACGATCTCGCGCTCGTCGCTCGAAGGCAACGATGCGGTCGGCGTGGCGCTGGCGGCGGCGGTCGCGGCGAAGAGCACCGTGCTCGTGAAGACGATCCGTGAAGCCGGCGTGCTGTCGCCCGAAGAGACGAACGCCGTGCTGACGGCGGCCGCGCTGATGGGGATGAACAACACCTGGTATCCGTATGTCGAGATGGCCGACGACGCCGACCTGAAGACGCAGCGCGCCGAGCTGCGGATGGGCGCGTATGCGTCGCACGGCGGCGTCGACAAGCGCCGCTTCGAGATGTACGCGCTCGCCGCGTCGATCGTCGGCAAGTGCCACTTCTGCGTGAAGTCGCACTATGCGCTGCTGAAGAACGAGCAAGGGATGACGACGACGCAGCTGCGCGACGTCGGCCGCATCGCGTCGGTGATCAACGCCGCCGCGCAGGTGATCGCCGCCGAAGGCGAGTAAGCGCACCGCGCGGCCGGCAGCGCGGTGCGGCGGTCATTCGACGCCGCACCCGCCGCTCCGGGCCAAAAATGAAAAATGCCACGCAAGCGCGTGGCATTTTTCATTGCGGCGGCGCAACCTGCGCGCCGCTTCGGGCCGGCGTCAAACCGGCCTCAGGCGCTCACGCGCCCTCTTTCACCAGCAGCGCGGCGGCCTGCGCCTCGATGCCGTCGCCGCGGCCGAGGTAGCCGAGCTTCTCGTTGGTTTTCGCCTTCACGTTCACGCGCTCGAGCGGCAACCCGAGATCGGCCGCGATGTTCGCGCGCATCCCGTCGATATGCGGCGCGAGCTTCGGCGCCTGCGCGATCACGGTGCTGTCGACGTTCTGGATCGTGAAGCCGGCCGCCTTAATGCGGGCGGCGCACTCGCGCAGCAGCACGCGGCTGTCCGCCCCCTTGAACGCGGCGTCGGTGTCGGAGAAATGACGGCCGATGTCGCCGAGCGCCGCCGCGCCGAACAGCGCGTCGGTGATCGCGTGCAGCAGCACGTCCGCGTCCGAATGGCCGAGCAGGCCGCGCTCGTACGGAATCGTCACGCCGCCGATGATGAGGGGGCGCCCCGGGACGAGCTGGTGCACGTCGTAGCCTTGTCCGATTCTGAAATCCATGCGTATTCCGGTGTGAGATGAGGTGAAAGTCAGGAAGCGTTCGTGGCGCGCGCGAGGATTGCCTCGGCGAGCGCGAAATCTTCCGGGTACGTGACCTTGAAGTTGCGCAGGCTGCCCTGCACGACGCGCGGGGTATGACCGGCCCATTCGATCGCGCTGGCCTCGTCGGTCAGGTCGTGCCCTTCCCGCTGCGCGCGCAGGATCGCGTCGCGCAGCATGCCGATGCGGAACATCTGCGGCGTCTGCGCCTGCCACAGCGCGTCGCGCGACTCGGTGCGGGCGATCGCGTCGCCGCCGGCCGGCACGCGCTTGAGCGTATCGGCCACCGGCAGCGCGACGATGCCGCCGACCGGATCGTCCTTCAGCGCCGCGACCAGCGTGCGGATCAGCTCCGGCGTGATGCCGGGGCGCGCGGCGTCGTGCACGAGCACCCAGTCCTGGTCGGTCGCGCCGAATTCGCCCAGCTCCAGCAGGCCGTTCAGCACCGACGCCTGCCGCGAGCCGCCGCCGCAGCGGCGCACCGCGAAGCGCAGGCCCGCGAAGCGGCGCGCGTCGAAGTGCGTGTCGTCGGGCGCGAGGACGACGAGCGTCTGCGCGAATTCGCTGCACGCGTCGAACGCGGCGAGCGTGTAATGCAGGAGCGCGCGGCCGGCCAGCGTGCGGTATTGCTTCGGCACGGCCGAACCGGAGCGGCTGCCCGTGCCGGCGCAAGGAATCAGGGCGAAAAGTCGGGGAGTCACGAAGTGGAAACGCCGGAAAGATGAAATCGAGAAGCGGATTTTATAATAGGTCTTTCGTCTCGACCGGCGCACCGCGCCGCGCCCGTGCCCGCCACCCCTGCCGTCCCTATGCCAGACAACGCTTCCATCCCGTTCGCCTCGCCCGTCGCCCGCGTCAAACCGGGCCAGCGGTTCGCCTTCGACGGCACGCACGGCTCCGCCGACGCACTCGCCATCGCCCGCTATCTCGCCGAGAACCGCGCCGCGGTGCCGCTCCTTGCGGTGATCTGCGCGAACGCGGTCGACGCGCAGCGGCTGTCGCAGGAACTCCGCTACTTTTCGCCCGATGCGCGCGTGCGCCTGCTGCCGGACTGGGAAACGCTGCCGTACGACACGTTCTCGCCGCACCAGGATCTCGTCTCCGAGCGCCTCGCGACGCTGCACGACCTCGGCGAGGGCCGCTGCGACATCCTGCTGGTGCCCGCGACCACCGCGCTGTACCGGATGCCGCCCGCGTCGTTCATGGCCGCGTACACCTTCGCGTTCGCGCAGGGCGAGCGGCTCGACGAGGCGAAGCTGAAGGCGCAGCTCACGCTGGCCGGCTACGAACACGTGAGCCAGGTCGTGCGGCCCGGCGAATACTGCGTGCGCGGCTCGCTGATCGACCTGTACCCGATGGGCTCGCCGCTGCCGTACCGGATCGACCTGTTCGACGACCAGGTCGACTCGATCCGCGCGTTCGATCCCGATACGCAGCGCAGCCTCTACCCGGTGCGCGACGTGCGCCTGTTGCCCGGCCGCGAGTTTCCGTTCGACGAAGCCGCGCGCACGGCCTTTCGCAGCCGCTGGCGCGAGACCTTCGAAGGCGACCCGAGCCGCGCGCCGATCTACAAGGACATCGGCAACGGCGTGCCGTCGGCCGGCATCGAGTACTACCTGCCGCTGTTCTTCGACGAGACGGCCACGCTGTTCCACTACCTGCCGCAGGACGCGCACCTCGTGTTCACCGGCGATCTCGAGGTGTCGATCCGCCGCTTCACGGCCGATACGAAGCAGCGCCACGCGTTCCTCGCGCACGACCGCGAGCGGCCGATCCTCGAGCCGCAGCGCCTGTTCCTGTCCGACGAGGATTTCTTCGCGTTCGCGAAGCCGTTCGCGCGCGTCGTGCTGCCCGCGCAGCCGGCCGGCGGCTGGGCGACGGGCCTGCCCGAGCTCACGGTCGATCGCCATGCCGACGATCCGCTCGCCGCGCTGCGCACGTTCGTCGAATCGTCGGGCAAGCGCGTGCTGCTGACGGTCGAATCGGCCGGCCGCCGCGAAACGATCCTGCAACTGCTCGCCGAGCATCACCTGCGCCCCGCGTCGAACGACCACTTCGCGGGCTGGCTCGAAAGCGATGCGCCGTTCGCGCTCGGTGTCGCGCCGCTCGCGAGCGGCTTCGCGGTGCCGGGCGAAGGCTACGCGATCGTCACCGAAACCGAGCTGTACGGCGCGCTCGGCCGGCGCGCGGGCCGCCGCCGCCAGGAACAGGCGAGCAACGTCGATGCGATGGTGCGCGACCTGTCCGAGCTGAAGGTCGGCGATCCGGTCGTCCATGCGCAGCACGGCATCGGCCGCTACATGGGCCTCGTGTCGATGGATCTCGGCGAAGGCGAGACCGAATTCCTGCACCTCGAATACGCGGGCGACAGCAAACTCTACGTGCCGGTCGCGCAATTGCACGTGATCTCGCGCTACAGCGGCGCCGATCCCGACAGCGCACCGCTGCACGCGCTCGGCTCGGGCCAGTGGGAGCGTGCGAAGCGCAAGGCCGCGCAACAGATTCGCGACACGGCGGCCGAGCTGCTGAACCTGTACGCGCGCCGCGCGGCCCGCGAAGGCCATGCGTTCGCGCTCGAGCCACGCGACTACGTGAAGTTCGCGGAGAGCTTCGGCTTCGAGGAAACGCCCGACCAGGCCGCGGCCATCGCGGCCGTGATCGGCGACATGACGAGCGGCAAGCCGATGGACCGCCTCGTGTGCGGCGACGTCGGCTTCGGCAAGACCGAGGTCGCGCTGCGCGCCGCGTTCATCGCGGTGATGGGCGGCAAGCAGGTCGCGCTGCTGTCGCCGACCACGCTGCTCGCCGAGCAGCACACGCAGACCTTCGTCGACCGCTTCGCGGACTGGCCGGTGCGCATCGTCGAGCTGTCGCGCTTCAAGACCACGAAGGAAGTGAATGCGGCGATCGCGCAGATCAACGAAGGCACCGTCGACATCGTGATCGGCACGCACAAGCTGCTGTCGTCGGACGTGCAGTTCAAGCGCCTCGGCCTCGTGATCATCGACGAGGAACACCGCTTCGGCGTGCGCCAGAAGGAAGCGCTGAAGGCGCTGCGCGCGGAAGTCGACGTGCTGACGCTGACCGCCACGCCGATCCCGCGTACGCTCGGGATGGCGCTCGAGGGGCTGCGCGACTTCTCGGTGATCGCGACCGCGCCGCAGAAGCGGCTCGCGATCAAGACCTTCGTGCGCCGCGAGGAAGAAAGCGTGATCCGCGAGGCGATGCTGCGCGAGCTGAAACGCGGCGGCCAGGTGTACTTCCTGCACAACGAGGTCGAGACGATCGAGAACCGCAGGGCGATGCTCGAGGAACTCGTGCCCGAAGCGCGCATCGTGATCGCGCACGGCCAGATGCACGAGCGCGAACTCGAACGCGTGATGCGCGATTTCGTCGCGCAGCGCGCGAACGTGCTGCTGTGCACGACCATCATCGAGACCGGCATCGACGTGCCGAGCGCGAACACGATCATCATGCACCGCGCGGACAAGTTCGGCCTCGCGCAGCTTCACCAACTGCGCGGCCGCGTCGGCCGTTCGCACCACCAGGCGTATGCGTACCTGCTGGTCCACGATCCGCAGTCGCTGACCAAGCAGGCGCAGCGCCGGCTCGAGGCGATCCAGCAGATGGAGGAACTCGGTTCGGGCTTCTATCTCGCGATGCACGACCTCGAGATCCGCGGCACCGGCGAGGTGCTCGGCGACAAGCAGTCGGGCGAGATCCACGAGATCGGCTTCCAGCTATACACCGACATGCTGAACGACGCGGTGAAGGCGCTGAAGAACGGCAAGGAGCCCGACCTCACCGCACCGCTCGCCGCGACGACGGAAATCAACCTGCATGCGCCCGCGATCCTGCCGGCCGACTACTGCGCGGACGTGCAGGAGCGGCTGTCGCTGTACAAGCGTCTCGCGAACTGCGAGCACGGCGACGCGATCGACGGCATCCAGGAAGAGCTGATCGATCGCTTCGGCAAGCTGCCGCCGCAGGCGCACGCGCTGGTCGAGACGCACCGGCTGCGGCTGGCCGCGAAGCCGCTCGGCATCGTCAAGATCGACGCGAGCGAGGCCGCGATCGGGCTGCAGTTCGAGCCGAACCCGCCGATCGATCCGATGCGCATCATCGAAATGGTACAGAAGCACCGGCACATCAAGCTCGCGGGCCAGGACAAGCTGCGCATCGAGACGCGCTCGCCCGATCTCGCGATCCGCGTGTCGACGATCAAGGAAACGCTGCGCGCGCTCGCGCCGCGCGCCGACGCCGCGAGCGCGGCACGCTGACGCCGCGGCCGCGATGCTGCACCGCATCGCGGCCGGCAAAGGCGGGCCGACGCGTTTTTGAGTATGATTTTCCCATTCCTCAGACGGAGTTTTGCCATGTCCACTCTCGACGCGACGGCGCCGTCCGCCGCCGACCAAGGCGACGCTTCGCTCGTCAGCCTGCCCTGGATCAAGCAATTGGTGTCGATGGACACGACGAGCCGCGTACCGAACCTCGGCCTGATCGAAGCGGTGCGCGACGCCCTTGCCGCGAAGGGCATCGTGTCGACGCTCACGCACGATCCGCGCGAAGGCTGGGCCAACCTGTTCGCGACCGTGCCCGCGCACGACGGCTCGACCGACGGCGGCATCGTGCTGTCGGGGCACACCGACGTCGTGCCGGTCGACGGCCAGCAGTGGGACAGCAACCCGTTCGCGCCGGAAATCCGCGACGGCCGCCTGTACGGCCGCGGCACCTGCGACATGAAGGGCTTCATCGGCACGGCGCTCGCGCTGCTGCCCGAGATGCAGGCGACGAAGCTCGCGAAGCCGATTCATTTCGCGCTGTCCTACGACGAGGAAATCGGCTGCGCGGGCGCACCGCTGCTGATCGCCGATCTCGTCAAGCGCGGCGTGAAGCCGTCCGGCTGCATCGTCGGCGAGCCGACCAGCATGCGGCCGATCATCGCGCACAAGGGCATCAACGCGTACCGCTGCTGCGTGCGCGGTCACGCCGCGCACTCGTCGCTGACGCCGAAGGGCCTGAACGCGATCGAATACGCCGCGCGCCTCATCTGCCACATCCGCGACATCGCCGAGCGCTTCCGTGCCGAAGGCCCGTTCGACGAGCTGTACGACGTCCCGTTCACGACCGCGCAGACGAGCACGATCCAGGGCGGCAACGCGATCAACACGGTGCCGGCCGAATGCCGGTTCGACTTCGAGTTCCGCAACCTGCCGACGCTCGATCCCGAGCAGATCTTCACGCGCATCGAAGCGTACGCACAGGAAACGCTGCTGCCGCAGATGCTGCGCGAACATCCGAACGC
The DNA here is from genome assembly GCF_020843965.1 of Burkholderia sp. B21-005. Classification (NCBI taxonomy): domain Bacteria; kingdom Pseudomonadati; phylum Pseudomonadota; class Betaproteobacteria; order Burkholderiales; family Burkholderiaceae; genus Burkholderia; species Burkholderia sp. B21-005. Next base: position 2,113,352 of record NZ_CP086301.1, read on the forward strand.
GGCGATCGAGTTCTCGAAGATCGCGGCAGCACCCGGCCTCGACGCGACGGAACAGGCCGCGATCACGCAGCTCGTGCGCGCGCTGACGGCCGACCAGGACAAGCGCAAGGTCGCGTACGGCACCGAGGCCGGCCTGTTCGAACGCGCGGGCATCCCGAGCGTCGTGTGCGGGCCCGGCAACATCGAGCAGGCGCACAAGCCGAACGAATATGTCGAGCTCGCGCAGCTCGCCGCCTGCGAGCAGTTCCTGCGCAAGTTCATCCGCAGCATGTCGGTCGACGCACACTGACTGCCCCCCGCCACGCCGGCCTGCGTGTGCGGGCCGGCCCCACCCCCGCCACCCGCCACGTCATGTCGACTGAACAACAGGGCACTGCCCATACGACGATCGACGGCGAGCCGATTCCGACGCTCGACGAAATCGCCGCGCAACATTTCGCGCTGTCGCCGTGGGTCGCGCGCACGCCGGTGTTCGAGCGCGCCGACCTGCCGTCCCTCGAGGGCACGCACGTCAACTTCAAGTTCGAGCTGCTGCAGGCGAGCGGCAGCTTCAAGGCGCGCGGTGCGTTCACGCACCTGCTGGCACTCGACGAAGCACGCAAGAACGCCGGCGTCACGTGTGTCTCCGCCGGCAATCATGCGGCGGCCGTCGCGTATGCGGCGATGCGGCTCGGCAGCAGTGCGAAGGTCGTGATGTTCCATACCGCAAGCCCGACGCGCATCGCGCAGTGCAAGCAGTACCGCGCGGAAGTCGTGCTCGCCGGCAGCGCGTCGCAGGCGTTCGACCTCGTGCGGCGGATCGAGGCCGAGGAAGGCCGCTTCTTCATCCATCCGTTCAACGGCTATCACACGATTCTCGGCACCGCGACGCTCGGCTACGAATGGGCGACGCAGACGCCCGATCTCGACGCGGTAATCGTGCCGATCGGCGGCGGCGGGCTCGCGGCCGGCATGGCGACCGCGCTGCGGCTCGCGAATCCGCGCGTGCACGTGTACGGCGTCGAGCCGGAAGGCGCCGACGCGATGTGCCGCAGCTTCGCGGCGAATCACACGATCAAGATGAGCGCAATGCAGACCATCGCCGATTCGCTGATGGCGCCGCACACCGAGGAATACAGCTACCAGCTGTGCCGGCGCCACCTCGACCGCATCGTCACGGTGTCCGACGACGCGCTGCGCGCGGCGATGCTGTTCCTGTTCTCACACCTGAAGCTGTCGGTCGAACCGGCGTGCGCGGCGGCGCTCGCGGCGCTGCTCGGCCCGCTGCGCGAGACCTTGCAGGGCAAGCGGGTCGGCGTGCTGCTGTCGGGCACGAATACCGACCCCGCGACACTCGGCATGCATCTCGCGCACGCGAAACTGCAGCACTGAACCTGCGCATGGTGCTCCGGGTTATCCCCAGTTTATGTTGACAGCCCTGTTGATAACCCGCCGGGCAAACACGCAAGTGGTTGAGCGCGCAGCGTTTTACCCGCACGAAGCGGGCCGGACGCGAAATAGGCAGACGACGCCGCCGAGCACACATGCCGCGGCGTGGCGGCGCCGCGGCCATCGCACGGCTCGCCCCACCGGCCGGATCATTCGCGAAGCGAGTTTCGTGGTCCGTATCGTCACCGACGATACCGCCGACACGCACATACGATTCATAGCGATCCGGCACGCGTACCGCGCGCGCTAACGGCAGGAATCGGTCGGCATCACGTTCGGGCCGGCCTGCGGGTCATTCCGAATCGCCCTCCCCGGCTGACGCACGACGACACGCAAAAAAAACGGGCGCCCGAAGGCGCCCGTCGCATGCGAAACATCCGCGTATCGCTTACTTGTTCTCGAACATGTCCATGATCTGCTGCTTCTCCTGCTGCGTGACGGGCGGCGGCGCAAGCCCGGCCGCGCCGGCCGAGCCGAGTGCGTCGTTCGCGCTGATCGCGTTCTCGGCCGGGTTGATGTCCACGCTCCCGACGAAGCCGTTGCCCGGCGTGCGATCGGCGTAGTACAGCTCGCCGTCGACCGTCGTCAGGCCGTCCGGCATCGGCATCTGCTGCTCGGGCACGCCGTTCAGCGCGGTGCGCATGTAGTTCACCCAGATCGGCAGCGCGAGCTGCGCGCCGAATTCGCGGCTGCCGAGGCTCTTCGGCTGGTCGAAGCCCATCCACGCCACCGCGACGAGCGACTGCTGGTAGCCGGCGAACCAGCCGTCCTTCGCATCGTTCGTCGTACCCGTCTTGCCCTGCAGGTCGCCGCGGCCGAGCGCGTTGGTGCCCGCGCCCGTGCCGGCCGTCGCGACCGTGTGCAGCAGGCTGTTCATCACGTACGCGTTGCGACCTTCGATCGTGCGCGGCGCCGTGCCGCCGGCCACCACCGGCTGCGACTTCTGCAGCGCCTGCCCGTGCGCGTCGTCGACTTCGGCGATCAGGTACGGATCGACCTTGTAGCCGCCGTTCGCGAACACCGCATAGCCGGTCGCGAGCTGCAGCGGCGTCACGAGACCCGCACCGAGCGCCATCGGCAGGTACGGCGGCGTCTTCGCCGGATCGAAGCCGAAGCGCTGCGTCACGTACTGCTGCGCGTACTGCGTGCCGATCGACGCGAGGATCCGGATCGACACGAGGTTCTTCGAACGCTGCAGGCCGGTACGCATCGACATCGGGCCGTCCGGCTGGTCGTCGTCCTTCGGCTCCCACGCGGTGCCGCCCGGCACGCTCGGCGGGAAGTACAGCGGTGCATCGTTGATGATCGTCGCCGGTCCGAGGCCCTTGTCGAGCGACGCCGAATAAATGAACGGCTTGAACGACGAACCCGGCTGGCGCCACGCCTGCGTCACGTGGTTGAACTTGCTCTTGTTGAAGTCGAAGCCGCCGACGAGCGAGCGGATCGCACCGTCCTGCGGCGCGATCGCGACGAGCGCGCCTTCGACCTGCGGCAGCTGCACGACCTGCCAGCCCGTCTTGCCATCCTTCAGCACGCGCACGATCGAACCCGGCTTGATCCGCAGCGTGGCATTCGCGCGCTGACCCAGCGCGGCCGACACGAAGCGCAGCCCGGTCGGGCCGATCGTCGTCGTCGCACCGCCGACGAACTGCACCTCGACCGCATTCGGCGACGCCGCCAGCACCACCGCCGACTGCAGATCTCCGTTGTCCGGATGATCGGCGAGCGCGTCGTCGATCGCCTCGTCGCGCTCGTCGCCGGCCGCCGGCAGGTTGATCGAGGCTTCCGGCCCGCGATAGCCGTGGCGGCGCTCGTAATCGAGAATGCCGCGACGCACGGCCTGGTACGCCGCTTCCTGGTCGGCCGAGTTGATCGTCGTCGTGACGGTCAGCCCGCGCGTATAGGTTTCGTCCTTGTACTGCTGGTACATCATCTGCCGCACCATCTCGGACACGTATTCGCCGTGCACCGCATACTGGTTGCCCGGCGTGCGCACGCGGATCTCCTCCTTCACCGCCTGGTCGTACTGCGGCTGCGTGATGTAGCCGATCTCGAGCATGCGCTTCAGGATGTATTCCTGACGCACCTTCGCGCGCTTCGGGTTGACGACCGGGTTGTACGCGGACGGCGCCTTCGGCAGCCCCGCGAGCATCGCCGCTTCCGCCAGCGTGATGTCCTTCAGGTCCTTGCCGAAATACACGCGCGCGGCAGCCGCGAAGCCGTACGAGCGCTGGCCCAGGTAGATCTGGTTCATGTACAGCTCGAGGATCTGGTCTTTCGTCAGCGCCTTCTCGATCTTGTACGCGAGCAGCATCTCGTAGATCTTGCGCGTGTAGGTCTTCTCGCTCGACAGGAAGAAATTGCGCGCGACCTGCATCGTGATCGTGCTCGCGCCCTGGCGCGCGCCGCCGTGCATCAGGTCGGCCACGCCCGCGCGCAGGATGCCGAGGAAGTCGACGCCGCCGTGTTCGTAGAAGCGGTAGTCCTCGATCGCGAGCACGGCCTTCTTCATCACGTCGGGAATGTCCTGGAAGCGCACGAGGCTGCGGCGCTCCTCGCCGAACTCGCCGATCAGCACGTGATCGGCGGTGAACACGCGCAACGGCACCTTCGGCTGGTAGTTGGTCAGCGCATCGAGCGACGGCAGTTGCGGTGCCATCACGACGAGTGCGTAACCGACGATCAGTGCGCCGACGATCGCGAGCGTCGCGAACAGCCCGACGAACCACAGCGCGACGCGCGAACCGAACGAGCGGCCGCCGCCCCCGCCTCCACGGCGCTGCGTGCGCCGATCGTCGTCGCCGTTGTCGTCATCGGGGTAGTAGGCTCCCGACGGCGAACGGCGCAATGTGTAGTGGGGTTCGTTCCGGTCGGAAGAAGAAGACGGTCGTTTGATAATTGGCATGTCGGAATGGCAGGCGGCGTGGCGCCCTCGGACGCATGCGGAAATGCAAGCGGATGAATCAGAGTGGGTGCATCGTGGCAACTGTCACGTCGACAGACCCCGCCGCGCGGCGATCCGTTCCCGCGACGTGACAGCGCATTTTAATGAAATCGACCGATTGACTTCGCGATTTTTTGTAAAAATTCCCGCACGGCCGTGATTTGCAGAACGTATTGGCGGCATGCTCCGCCTATCATGGACACGCAGCCCGGCGCGTGCCGCGACGTTGCTTTCAAACGCGAAAGGTTCGAATACTGCGCACGCATGGCGCTTGAACTCCAGCGCTTAAGCCGTATTTAAGGAGGCGGCGGTGTAATATCCGCCGGCTCACGCGGGTCGGAACCGATTCGCGACGGGTACTGCCGCTCACGCGGCACCTTTCAACCACGGAGGATTTCATGTCGCTTTTCGACTCTATTTCGCGCACGATCAAAGGCCTGCTGAACGATGCGGCCGACTCGGTACAGGATCCGTCGCGCGACGCACGGCAGATCGTGCGGGAGCTCGACGACAGCATCGGCCGTGCCGAGAATTCGCTGATCGAGATCGAGGCACAAGTCGCGACCCAGCGCAGCAAGCGCGATGCGGCCGACGACAAGGTGAAGAAGTATGAAGACGGCGCGAAGCGCGCGCTGCAGGCCGGCGATGAAGCACTCGCACGCGAGGCGCTCGCCGCGCAGTCGAACGCGGAAGCCGAGCGCGATGCACTCGCGGCCGAGTTGACGACGCTCGAACCGTCGGTCGACAAGCTGAAGGGGCAGATCGCCGACATGCGCCAGCGCCGCAACGACCTGAACTCACGCTCGAACATCCTGCAGGCGAAGCACGAAATCGCGCAGGCAAAGGACGTCGCGGCAAGCGCGCTCGGCGGCATCGGCGGCAAGAACCTGTCCGAGGATTTCCAGAAGCTCGAGGACAAGGTCGCGCTGCAGAACGCGCGCTCGGACGCACGCCTGAACTCGGCCGACACGTCGAGCGGCAAGGCGCTCGAGGACAAGCTCGCCGCGCTGAATAAGGGCCCGTCGGTGGAAGACCGCCTCGCCGCGCTGAAGAAGCAGCTCGACACGCCCGCGCAGTAACGGCAACCGCGCCGCGGCCCGCCCGGCTCGCGGCGCGCATCGATCGTCAGGAGACGGGCGCTCGCGCCCGGTTCGACCATGAAGAAATCTCTCGCCGCACTCGGCTTCTCGCTGATGCTGCTGTCGTCCGCCGCATTTGCAGGCCCGTCGCTGCAGCAAGTCGAGCAGTCGATCGCACAACGCGACTGGCAGCGCGCCGACACGCAGCTGTCGCAAGTCATCGACGCCCATCCGAACAACGCGCATGCGCGCTACCTGTACGCACAGGTGCTGGACCGTGAAGGCCGCGCGTCGGACGCGCTCGCGCAACTGCAGCAGGCGAAGTCGCTCGATCCGCAACTGCGCTTCACCGATGCGTCGCACTTCGCGCAGACCGAATCGCGCATTCGCGCGGACGCCGCGCGCGTGAGCGGCAACACGCCATCGGCCACGCAGACCGGCTCGTTGCAGTCGTCGCTCGCACCGGCCGCGCCGGTCGCGAAACACGGTCCGTCGACCGGCATGTGGATCGGCATCGCGCTGATCGTCGCGCTCATCGCGCTGGTGCTGCGCTGGACGCTGCGGCGCGCGCGCTCGGCCGACGACGGTCGCGCCGACGACGAACGCCGCACGCAATTGAAGCGCGCGACCGACGTGCTGAACGACATTCGTCCGCTGAAACTCGACGCGAAGCTGTCGACGTTGCCCGGCGCCGCCGCGCTCACCGGCGAGCTCGAAGGCATCGAGACCGATGCACGCACGCTCGTCGAAACGCTGTCGAACGGCAAGAACCCGGTGCCGCCGTATCGCATCGACGAACTCGAGCAGCGGCATGCGAGCGTGAAGGCGCGCGTCGAAGGCCGCCCCGATCCTGGCGCGCAGCCCGCGGCGCCGGCGAACGGCAGCGGCTCCGTGTATGCGCAGGAAGCCGATCGCATGACCGGCATGCAAGGCCAGCCGTATCAGCAACAGCCATACCCGCAACAGCCGTATCCCCCGCAACCGTATCCGCAACAGCAGCCGCCCGTCGTGGTCCAGCAAGGCGGTGGTTTCGGCGGCGGGATGGGCGGGCTGCTGACCGGCGTGCTGCTCGGCGAAGCGATGTCGGGCGGGCGCGAGCGCGTGGTCGAACGCGACGTGATCGTCGACGACCAGCGCCGGCGCCAGGAGAACAACGATCCGGGCTTCGACTTCGGTCGCGGCGACAATGCGAACTGGAGCGACGGCAACGGCGGCGGCGGTGTCGATCTCGGCAGCAACGACGACGGCTGGACCGACGACAACACCTGAGCATTCGCACGCGGGCGTCGACGCATCGCGCGACGCCCGCCTCTCATGCCACGCCTCCTTTGATTGCCACTCGCGCCGGCCGCCGGATCGCCGGCCGCAGGATTTGTCAATCATTTCAAGATGGGCTACCGGCAATGGGGCACGTTCGCTATCATGCGGCCATCGGCGTGCCTCCGATCCCATCCGACGTTTCGCAGCCCTGCGCGTCGCGGCACGCCTTCCCCTCGCCCCAACCAGGAGAAAGCCGCTCATGAGCATAATCAAGGAATTCAAGGAGTTCGCCGTCAAAGGCAATGTGATGGATCTCGCCGTCGGCGTGATCATCGGCGGCGCATTCTCGAAGATCGTCGACTCGGTCGTGAAAGACCTCATCATGCCGGTCATCGGCGTGCTGACCGGCGGTCTGGATTTCTCGAACAAGTTCGTTCTGCTCGGCACCATCCCCCCGTCGTTCAAGGGTAATCCCGATTCGTTCAAGGACCTGCAGGCTGCGGGCGTCGCCGCATTCGGCTACGGCTCGTTCATCACCGTGGCGATCAACTTCGTGATCCTCGCGTTCATCATTTTCCTGATGGTGAAATTCATCAACAAGCTGCGCAAGCCTGACGAAGCCGCGCCGGCCGCGACGCCGGAAGACATCGTGCTGCTGCGCGAGATCCGCGATTCGCTCAAGCAACGCTGAGCACCGCGCCACGCTGCGCTGCGTCTGCCGGGCCCGCACAATGCGGGCCTTTTTCATGCGCACGCCGCACGCCGCCGCGCGAGGCTTATCTCATTTTTTTGTGACGCACGAATGCACGCGCGGGAAAAGCAGGTCTATGATGGAGACTAAACGACAGTACGGGCGCCGAGACGCTGGCTGTGTCGATCATCGTGGCAAGCGGGTCGACGGGAGACATTGATCGTCGTACCGCACGAGTGCAGCATTTTCGTGTGCTATAAAGGATCGACATGCGGCGTACATAGCCGGGAGTGGGTCGCATGAAAGTGCCGCATTTCTTGCAATTGTTTTTGAGGCGAGTGTTTATGTCCTTCCCGAAAAAACGTCGACGGGCGCAGCAGGATGGCCAGGAGTCATTCCTCGCGGTATTGCGCCACTCGAAACCGTTTGCGCAGCTCGACACCAAGATTGCCCGCGCCCGTGCGCAGGACGAACCCGTCCTCTACGCGCATGTGCTGCCCGGCCTCGACGTGCTCCTGTGCAGCGTGCGCGGCGCGCAGCCGCCCTATCCGGCCATCGCCGAACTGCGCAAGCGCTGCATCGAATCGATTGCCAACGCGCTCGAACAGCCGCTCGACGGCCTCGAGAACGGCGGCTATTGGTACGAGGCGAACGGCTTCGGGTTCCTCGTGTTCGCGAGCCGCGCCCGCGCGCGGATCCTGCCCGAATTTGGTGCGGGCACGAAGGCGAGCCTGCGCGGCGGCCTCGGACGCCAGAACGCCGGCGACACGACACCGCGCTCCCTCGGCTGAACCGATACCGACACGATGGGCCGCCTCCGGGCGGCCCATCGGCCATTCAGGCTTCCCGCTTCACGGCCGCCGCGCAATCACCGTGCCGTCCCGCGCCCGTTGCCGGGCCGGACGATGTCGATGAACGCGGCGAAATCGGCGCCGGCGAGCCCCTGCGCGGCGCCCAGCCGCAGCACCTGCTGGACCGTGGCCGATACAGGCATCACCGCGCCCGTGTCGCGCGCGGCGTCGGCGATCGCATCAACGTCTTTCTGGAACGTGCTCAGCGCACCCATCGGTGGATGCCCGCCTGACGTCATGCGCGGCACGAAGGTCTGCAGCAGCACCGAGTCGGCCCACCCGCCCGCCAGCGCATCGGCCAGACGCGCGGCGTCGATGCCGCTCGCCTGCGCCAGGCCAACGGCTTCCGCGATCGCGGTCACCGTCGCGGTGACGATCGCCTGGTTGCACAGCTTCGCGGTCTGGCCCGCGCCGGCGTCGCCCATGTGCGTGATGCGCGACGCGTAAGCGTCGATCAGCGGCCGCACCGCGTCGAGGTCGGCCGCACCGCCGCCCGCCATCACCGCGAGCGTACCGGCCTGCGCGCCGGGCACGCCGCCCGATACGGGCGCGTCGATCCAGCCGACGCCGAGCGCGGCCGCGCGCGCCGCGTAGTCGCGCGTCGTGGCAGGCGGAATACTCGAATGATCGACGATGCGCTTCAAGCGGCGTGCATTCGCATCGCCCGCAAGGAGCCCGTGCTCGCCGAACACGACGTCGCCGACCGCACGCCCGTCGAGCACGCACATGAACACCGTGTCGACGCGCTCGGCCAGTTCGCGCGGCGTATCGACCACCTGCGCGCCGTCTTTTTCAAGCGCCTCGGCCTTGCCGCGCGTCCGGTTCCATACGCTGACCCGGTGGCCCGCCGCCAGCAAATGCCGAATCATCGGCGCGCCCATCAATCCCGGTCCGCAAAATCCGACTTCCACGATGTTCCCCGCCTCCAATTGAGGTTGCACTTGCCGCCCATCATACCTATCACTCAAGAAGCCGGACACGCACGGCGCCGCTTCGGGCCCGCCGCTCGCGCCGGCCGCCCATACTGACCACATACCGACATACCAGGGAGCGCATCATGAGCGACCACGTCTACAAGCTGATCGAACTGACCGGCTCGTCGCGGCAATCGTGCGACGACGCCATCCGCAACGCGATCTCGAAAGCCGGCAAGACGCTGCACAACCTGCACTGGTTCCAGGTGACCGAAACACGCGGCCACATCGAAGGCGATCAGGTCATCCACTGGCAGGTCACGCTGAAGGTCGGCATGCGCATCGACGACTGACGCACCGCGCGCGGCGCCCCTGACCACCGGATGGGTGCAACGCACATCCGCGCGGCGCCGCGCCCGCCTGCTTTGCGCCCCGTTCGGGCCCCGTGTCGAGGCCCGGCCGGCGGGCGTCTGCGGGTATCCATCTCTTGACGCTGGTTTTCGTTCATATTAAAAACCATATACCCCAACGCCCCCTCGATCAGCCCGGACATATAAACGGAGATATCATGAGTCAGCAACGCGAGGCGATCGACACGTACCTCTTGCGCGTCTTGCATACCTTGTTGATGGAGCGCAGCGTCACGCGCGCGGCCGTCAAACTGAACCAGTCGCAACCGGCGATCAGCGCCGCGCTGCGGCGCTTGCGCGACATCACCGGCGACCCGCTCCTCGTGCGCGGCAAGTCCGGCATGGTCCCGACCGAATACGGGCTGCGCCTGCTCGAACCGGTGCAGAACGCCCTGCGTGAAATCGAGCGCATCAAGTTCCAGCAGCACAATTTCGACCCGGCCACGTCGATCCGCTGCTACCGGATCGGCTGCCCCGACTACCTGAACGTGCTGTTCGTGCCGACCGTCGTCGAGCGCTTCCGCCTGGCCGCGCCGAATGCGACACTCGAGTTCCACTCACTCGGCCCCGCGTTCGACTACGAGCTCGCGCTGGAAGACGGCAAGCTCGACATCGTCGTCGGCAACTGGCCCGAGCCGCCCGAACAGCTGCACCTGTCGAACCTGTTCGTCGACGAAATCGTCTGCCTGATGAGCAACACGCACCCGTTCGCGAAGCGCGGCGGGCTCACGCTCGACCAGTACCTGAACGCGCCGCATCTCGCGCCGACGCCGTACTCGGTCGGCCAGCGCGGCGCGATCGACGTGCACCTCGCGCGCGAGCGGCTCAAGCGCCACGTGGTCGTCACGCTGCCGTACTTCAACCTCGCACCGTACGTGCTCGTGAAGTCCGACCTGATCTTCACGACGACGCGCCTGTTCGCCGATCATTACGCGAAGTTCCTGCCGCTGTCGGTCGTGCCGGCGCCGCTCGACTTCCCGCCGATGCAGTACTACCAGCTGTGGCACGAACGCTGCCACTATTCCGACGAAGTGCGCTGGCTGCGCAGCCTCGTCGCCGAAGCGACCCGCACGCTGATCGAGGCTTGATCGCGCACGGCGCGCGCCGGTCAGGCTGTCGCGGTACGGCCTGGCGGCCGCAACCGCCGCCGCGCGCCTGATCCGCGGCGCGCGACGCGAGCCCCCCGCCCGTGCGTCAGCGGGACGCCTCCACGAGGGCGTGCGCAAGGGCGTTGTGGCGCTCGATGACGGGTGGCAGGTCGAGCGTCGCGAGCCGCCCTTCCCGCACCACCACCTTCCCGTTCACCACCGTGTACGCCGTCTGCGATGGCGCGCAGAACACGAGCGCCGCGACCGGATCGTGCAGCGCGCCCGCGAACAGCGGCTGGCGCAGGTCGAATGCGACGAAGTCCGCGGCCATGCCGGGCTTCAGCGCACCGATATCGTCGCGGTTCAGCACCTTCGCGCCACCCAGCGTCGCGATCTCGAGCGCTTCTCGCGCGGTCATCGCGTCGGGCCCGAAGCCGACCCGCTGCAGCAGCAGCGCCTGCCGCACTTCCGCGACCATCTGCGCGCCGTCGTTCGACGCGGAACCGTCGACGCCGATCCCGACCGGCACGCCCGCGAGACGCATCTTCTTCACCGGCGCGATGCCCGACGCGAGCCGCATGTTCGAACACGGACAGTGCGCGACGCCGGTGCCGGTGCGCGCGAACAGGGCGACGCCCGCATCGTCGAGCTGCACGCAGTGCGCGTGCCACACGTCGTGGCCGACCCAGCCGAGATCTTCCGCGTATTCGGCGGGCGTCATCCCGAACTTCTCGCGGCTGTACGCGATGTCGTTGACGTTCTCGGCCAGGTGCGTGTGCAGCGACACGCCGTAGTCGCGGGCCAGCACGGCCGCGTCGCGCATCAGGCCGCGGCTCACCGAGAACGGTGAGCACGGCGCGACGACCACGCGCAGCATCGCGTAGCGGCCTTCGTCGTGATAGGTCTCGATCAGGCGCTGCGCGTCGCGCAGGATGTCGGGCTCGCGCTCGACGACCGAGTCGGGCGGCAGCCCGCCGTCGCGCTGGCCGACGCTCATCGCGCCGCGGCTCGCGTGAAACCGCATGCCGATCCGCTGCGCGGCGCCGATGCTGTCGTCGAGCCGGCTGCCGTTCGGGTAGATGTACAGGTGGTCGCTCGACGTCGTGCAGCCCGATTGCAGCAGCTCGGCCATCGCGGTCAGCGTCGACACCTCGATCATCTCGGGCGTCAGGTGCGCCCAGATCCGGTACAGGTTCGTGAGCCACCCGAACAGCTCGGCGTTCTGCGCGGCCGGCACCGCGCGCGTGAGGCTCTGGTACATGTGATGGTGCGTGTTCACGAGCCCCGGGATCACCAGGTGACCACGCAGGTCGAGCACTTCGTCGGCGCTCTCGGGCAGCTCGGCGCTCGGGCCGACCGCGACGATCCGGTTGTCTTCGATATAGAGCCCCGCGTCGCGCAGTTCGCGGCGCGTGTCGTCCATGGTCACGAGCACGTCGGCGTGCTTGACCAGCAGGGTTTTCGGGCGGGATGAGGATGGCTGTGGCGCGCGTGCGCCGGCGTGCTGCTCGAGGTTCATGCGTTCTCCGCGTCGTTCTGCCGCCGGGAGCCGCTCCCGGAGACGTTCACAAAGCCGTTCGAACGCTGATTCGCGGCACGCCCCGGTGCCTGCGTCCGTTCGAACGCGCTGGCCCGGTTACCCGGCGTGCATGCCGTCTTCGGGGTGCGCGCGGGCTCACGGCCCGACGCGCACGGCGGCAGCATCGCCCAAGCGCGCGCGGCGCACAATGCGCGAACCCGAATACCGCGCTTCACGGTTTCGATATGGTACGCCGCGCACGAGGCGCGACGCCCCGGAATCGCAGGCCGCGGGCCGCTCCCGGCGTGCCGTCGACAGCGGTTCATGCGCGGCGCATTATCTTTGCTATCGCGCCCGTATTTGCGCGGGGAACCTTTTTACAATGCCTGCACGGCGCTCGCTTCAATCTCGCCGACGGGTATGTAGCCACGTGACGTGGAGCCTCGATCCGCCGCACAGTCAATGGATCGAGTCGCCGCCGAACCTCGCATTCACACAAGGACACAACGAATGGGAAAGCTCACTACCCACGTACTCGATACGGCGCACGGTCGTCCCGGCGCTGCCATCAAGGTGGACCTCTACGCGCTGGACGGCGAATCGCGCCGCGCGATCAAGACCGTGCTGACCAATAGCGACGGCCGCTGCGACGAACCGCTGCTCGAAGGTGCCGCGCTCGCCGCCGGCGAATACGAACTCGTATTCCATGCCGGCGACTACTTTGCGTCGCTCGGCGTGAAGGTGCCCGAACCCCGTTTCGTCGACCGCGTCGTGCTGCGCTTCGGCATCGCCGACACCGCATCGCACTACCACGTGCCGCTGCTCGTGTCGCCGTGGTCGTACAGCACCTATCGCGGCAGCTGACACACGCATCGGCGCCCGCATCAAAGATAACGATCTGAGTCTGGAGGAGTTTCATGGAAGGCTTCATCACCGACTGGCTGAACCTCGCGCTGCGATGGCTGCACGTCATCGTCGCCATTGCGTGGATCGGCGAGTCCTTCTATTTCGTCGCGCTCGACAACAGCCTGAAACCGCCTACCGACGCGAACCAGCGCAAGCGCGGCGTGTTCGGCGAGCTGTGGCACGTCCACGGCGGCGGTTTCTACAACATGCAGAAGTACACGGTCGCCCCGCCGGAAATGCCGGATGACCTGCACTGGTCGAAGTGGCCGTCGTACACGACCTGGCTGTCGGGCTTCTCGCTGTTCTTCGTGCTGTACCTGCTCGCACCGAACACGTACCTGATCGACAAGAGCGTGCTCGACATGGGCCCGGTGGTCGCCGTCGCATCCGCGCTCGGCTTCCTCGCGGCCGGCTGGATCGTCTACGACTCGCTGTGCCGCATCCTCGGCACCAACGATCGCGTGCTCGGCATTTGCGTCGGCATCTACGTCGTCGTCGCCGCGTACCTCGCGTGCCACATCTTCGCGGGCCGTGCGGCGTACCTGATCGTCGGCGCGATGCTCGCGACGATCATGTCGGCGAACGTGTTCTTCGTGATCATCCCGGGCCAGCGCAAGATGGTCGACAAGATGCTCAAGGGCGAAGAGCCGAACCCGATCTACGGCAAGCGCGGCAAACAGCGCTCGGTGCACAACACGTATTTCACGCTGCCGGTCGTGTTCGCGATGCTGTCGAACCACTACGCGATGACGTACACGAACAAGTTCAACTGGGTCGTGCTCGTGCTGATCATGCTGGCCGGCGCGCTGATCCGTCAGTTCTTCGTGATGCGTCACCGCGGCAAGCAGCTGTGGTACCTGCCGATCGGCGGCGTCGCACTGCTGTCGGGCGCGCTCGTGTGGACGATGCCGAAGCCGGTCGCACCGGAAGCGCAGGCAGCGAACGCCCCGAAGATCGTGATCAACGACATCATGCCGATCCTGCAGCAGCGCTGCGTCGCGTGCCACTCGGCCAAGCCGACGCTGATGGGCAGCGCGCCCGCCGGCGTGATGTTCGACACGCCGGACGAAGTGTCGAAGAACGCGCAGCGTATCTACGAACAGGCCGTGCGCCTGAAGGCGATGCCGATCGGCAACGTCACGCACATGACCGACGACGAGCGCGTAAAGCTCGCCGCCTGGTTCGAGGGTGGCGCGGTCAAGTAAGCCGCCGTGCGCCGGCGGTCGGTTGCCGGCGTATCCTCTCCGTTCGCGGGCCCGGAAACGGGCCCGCTTTTTTGCCTGGATGAAATGCGTCGCCCGCTAGCCGCGCATCGCGTCGCGCTGCAGCGCGACGAGCGCATCGAGCGCGCGCGGGCCGTCGTCGAACGGCACGAAGATGTGGTCATGATACGCAGCGGCCATCACGTTGCAGCTGATGCCGGCCGCGCCCAATGCCCGCGCGAACGCGGCCGTCAGGCCGACCGCCGCGAGATCCGAATGCACGGTCAGCGTGATCCACGCGGCACGAAACAGCACGGGCCAGCCGCGACGTACTGCAGTCTCTTCGTCGACCACGACCGTCATGCCTTCCGCTTCGCGGAACGTCGCGATCGCTTCGGATAACGATATTTCTGAATCGGCCGGCAGTGCGACGAATGCGAAGGCACCGCGATGCAGCTCGGGTTGCATCGTGCGCAGCAGGACGGCGAGGTCGTTTTCAGGTTGACTCATCGGGGACGGGTCCGGAACCGGACTTCGGGCAGTGGCGATGCGGGCACGATAGCACGCGGCCGATGCCCCGGCGCACCCGCAACGTCACGTCCGTGTCGTCGCAACTTCGTCCGCGAGCCCGCCGCGAAACGCGACGATGCGTGGATCGTCATGCGCACGCCCCGGAGCCACGACGTCGTACGCGTACGCGACGTCGGGCGCAAGTGCGACACCCACGTCGAAGAGCCCCGAGCCGCGCCGTGATGCCCGCGCGCCACGCATAAAAAAACCCGCGCGAATCGCGCGGGTTGCTTCGAACGGCAACGGCAGCAATCCGGCTCAGGCTGTCAGCGCATCGAGTGCGTCCTCGGTAAGCCACAGCGATTCCTGCAGGTCCTGCTCGTTCAGGTTCAGGCCTTCACCGCCGCGATCGACGACGATGAAGTCGCTGACGCCGCCGAGTGCGATCAGCGGGTGATGCCACACGCCCTTCGCATAGTTGACGCCCTGCCACCCGCTCGTCACGAACGCGCGGATCTTCGACGCATCGAGATCGCCCGCCGGCGCGACGACGACGAGATACGGCTGGTCGTTCAGCGGCACGAACGCCTGGCTGCCGAGCGGGTGCCGCTCCAGCATCTTCACTTCGAACGGCAGCGTGCGCGGCTGACCGCGAAACAGGTTGACGAGCGTGCGGCCGTCTTCGTCCGCCACGTCGACTTTCGCGAGATCGTGAAAGCGGATCGTCGTGCCGAGGTTGATCGGAATCTGCTTCGCGCCCTCCGTTTCGATCACGTCGCCGAACGGCGCGAACGCTTCCTTGGTCAGCGGTTCGATGGCAAGCGTCTTCATTTGTCGAGCGTCCCCCACAGACGCACGCGTGATACGCCACCGTCCGGAATGATGTTCAGGCGTACGTGGGTTACCGGGCCCAACGAGGCGATTTCGTGTTCGAAGTAATGCTGCTTGTCCATCTGCAGCTTCTGTTCGCCGAGCAGCACCGGCCAGAACATCGACTGCGTGATCAGCGAGCTGTCGGTGCCGCCCGACACGTACGCGGCCTGGATCGAGCAGCGGTCCGGGTAGTTGCCCTTGAAGAACGCGGTATCGACTTCGATCTTGCGGATCACGCCCGGCTGCGCGAGCGCGATGATCGCCCAGTCGTTGCCCGGTTCGCGGCGCCGCCGGGTTTCCCAGCCGTCGCCCATGTTCACGCCGCGGCCCGGCAGCAGCAGGTTCGACGCGACGCCGAAGTGCTGGTTGTTCGCGGCCACCACGTAGCCGCCGTTTTCCATCGCCGCGAGGTCGAATTGCTCGGTCGCGCTCGCGCCGGCCCAGTCGAGCTGCGGCTGGCCGTACACGCGCAGGCGCGCGATGCCGCCGTCCGGATAGATGTTCACGCGCAGGTGCGTGAACGCACGGGCATCGCTCGCTTCGACGTAGTGATGGCTGTTGCCCTGCAGCGTCGTCGACGGCACGATCTCGACCCACTCGGTCGCATGCGTCGGCGCGCCATCGGCCACGTACGCGGCCTCGATCGACGCGGCCGGCGGGAAATTGCCGGTGAAGTGGCTCGTGTCGATGTCGAAACCCTTGATCACGCCCGGCCGCGCGAGCTTGACGATGCACCAGTCATAGCCCGTCGTGCGCTTGCGGCGCGTCTCCCAGCCGTCCATCCACTTGCCGTGATCGTCGTACTTGCCGGGGATGAACACCGCCGGCTCGGGGTTCAGCATCCGGTCCTTCGGCGCGAAGAAGTCGTCGCTGGCCTCGAGCGCCTGCGCACCGAGACGCGGGTCGGCAAGGTTCACGTAGCGCCGCGTGAAATCGGGTGCGTTGGGATCGAGAAGCGGAACAGCCATGATGTTTCCTTGTTTCAGTGAGACGATCAGGCCGCTGCGACGCAGCAGGCCGTGTTGCGGTGTCAGGCGTCGATCAGGTCGTCGAGGCGAAAGCGCGCGATCCGGTAGATCTGGTCGAGGCTCGCGCGCAGTTCCTCGGTGCGTGAGTGATTCACGCGCGACTCGAAGTTCGCGATGATGCCGTGCCGGTCATAGCCGCGCACCGCGAGGATGAACGGGAAACCGAACTTCTCGCGATACGTGCGGTTCAGCGTCAGCAGCTTGTCGAACTCTTCCTGCGTGCACTGGTCGAGACCCGCGCCGCTCTGCTCGCGCGTCGACTCGGCCGTCAGCTCGCCGCGCACGGCGGCCTTGCCGGCCAGCTCCGGGTGAGCGTTGATCAGGGCGAGCTGGCGCGCTTCGCCACCCGTCTCGACCGCACCCGACATCGTCTTGTGCAGCGCGTCGATGCTCGCGAACGGCCGCTCGGCCGCGGCGACCTCGGCCACCCACGGCGAATGTTCGAAGATCCCCGACAGCGCCGCGACGAATGCGCTCGGCGCCATCGTGTTCAGTTGATCCAACGTGTAACGCATCGCCTTCATGCTTTCCCTTCGTTTCGATGATTGGGCTGATACGGATGATGTTCACGCCAATGACGCGCGATATCGACACGGCGCGTCACCCATACGCGATCGTGCTGCTCGATGTGGTCGAGGAAACGCTGCAGCCCGCGAAAACGCCCCGGCCGGCCCAGCAACCGGCAGTGCATGCCGATCGACAGCATCTTCGGCGCTTCGTCGCCCTCGGCGTACAGCACGTCGAATGCGTCGCGCAGGTAGTCGAAGAAGTGATCGCCGGTGTTGAAGCCCTGCGGCGTCGCGAAGCGCATGTCGTTCGTATCGAGCGTGTACGGGACGATCAGCTGCGGCGACGTACCGCCGCCCGACACGGCGACGTCCATCCAGAACGGCAGGTCGTCGCCATAGTTGTCGGAGTCGTACAGGAAGCCGCCGTATTCCGCGACGAGACGGTGCGTGTTCGGGCTGTCGCGGCCGGTATACCAGCCAAGCGGGCGCTCGCCCGTCACGCGCTCGATCGCTTCCATCCCGAGGCGCATGTGCTCGGCCTCGAGTTCGGGCGTCATGCTCTGGTAGTGGATCCAGCGCCAGCCGTGGCACGCGATCTCATGACCGAGCTCGACGAACGCGCGCGCCAGTTCCGGATGGCGCTCGATCGCCATGCCGACGCCGAACACCGTCAGCGGCAGCCCGCGCTTCTCGAATTCGCGCAGGATGCGCCATACGCCGGCACGCGAACCGTATTCGTAGATCGACTCCATGCTCATGTGGCGGTCCGGATACGCGGCCGCGCCGACGATTTCGGACAGGAACTGCTCGGAGCCCGGATCGCCGTGCAGCACGCAGTTCTCGCCGCCCTCCTCGTAGTTCAGGACGAATTGCACGGCGACGCGGGCGCGCCCGGGCCAGTTCGCCTGCACGGGATGGCGGCCGTAGCCAATCAGGTCGCGAGGATAGTTGGAATCGAGTGACATGGGTTCGAAGTGCGACGAAAGCTTGCCGGAATAATGGGTTCGCATCGACCCGCGCGTGTGCCGGAGGCCGGCCGCGCGGGGCGATGCGATGACGGCCCAGTGTAGCGAAAAGGTGCAGACGCGCCCATACAGCGGCGCAGATAGTGCAGGTCAGACGGTGTGTATGTGCGGGTGCGGCAAATTCGGCGCCCGTTCCGGCTCGGCGGTCCCGCTGCGCCCCGTGGTGGTGGCGGCCGGCGCGGCCGGCGAAGCGTCCTCTGCGGGGCTGAAGCGCGCGAATTCGCCGTCATAGCGCTTCGGCAGCGGCCGCGCATAGTCGCCGCGCTTCGCGGTCGCGAGGCGCAGCGCGACGAGCGCCTCGGCCCACTTGACGGCCGCCGTCACGCCTTCCACGACCGGCGCGCCGATCTGCTGCTCGATCTCGTGCGCGAATTCGGCCATCCCCGCACAGCCGAGCACGATCGCGTCGGCGCCGTCCTCGTCGAGCGCGCGCCGGCATTCGTCGACGATGATCCGCCGCGCGGCCGAGCCTGGCCGGTCGAGCTCGAGCACCGCGACGTCGGTCGCGCGCACGTTGCGGCAGAACCGCTTCATCCCGTAGCGCTCGGCGAGATGCCATGCCATCCCGCAGGTGCGCGCGAGCGTCGTGACGACCGAGAAGCCCGGCGCGAGCACGCTCGCCGCGTGCATCGCCGCCTCGGCGATCCCGATCACCGGCCCGCGCGCGACCTCGCGCGCCGCATACAGGCCCGGATCGCCGAAACACGCGATCACGTACGCGTCGCAGCCGTCGCGCTCGCCCTGCGCGATCTCGGCGAGGAGCCCGGGCGTCGCGAGCGCCTCGTCGTAATAGCCTTCGATCGACGGCGGCCCCATTGGCGGGCTCACCGCGACGATCTCGGTGCCCGCGGCCGCGACTTCACGCGCGCAGCGGCCCATCGCATCCGTCATCCGCTGCGTCGTATTCGGATTGATCAGCTTGATCTTCATCGCGCGCTCCTCAGGCCTTCGTGCTCACGAGCAGCCGGTAGAACACGAAGCCGAGCCCCGCGCCGATGAACCACGAGAAGTTCGCGGCAGCCTGCCAGCCCGGCACCATCACGCAGACGACCGCGATCACCGCGGCCGGCAGCAGCGCGGCGAGCGCGCGGCGGTTCACGCCGCCCGTGTACCAGTAGGTGCCGCTCTCCGACATCGTGTAGAGGTCGTCGCGCACGAGGCGGCCGCGCTTGACGAGGTAGAAGTCGGCGATCAGCACGCCGTACAGCGGGCCGATGAATGCGCCGAGCACGTCGAGCGTGTAGTGGATCACGGCCGGGTTGTTGAACAGGTTCCATGGCGTGATGAAAATCGACGCGACGGCGGCGAGCATCCCGCCCGCGCGCCAGCTGATCAGCCGCGGCGCGACGTTCGAGAAGTCGAACGCGGGCGACACGAAGTTCGCAACGATGTTGATGCCGATCGTCGCGATCGTGAAGGTCAGCGCGCCGAGGATCACCGCGGTCGGATGATCGATGCGGCCGACCGTCGCGACGGGGTCGGTGATGAGTTCGCCGAACACCGGCAGCGTCGCGGCCGTCGTGATCACCGTGACGAGCGAGAACGCGAGGAAGTTGACCGGCAGCCCCCAGAAGTTGCCGCGCTTCACGTCGCCGAACGAGCGGCAGTAGCGCGAGAAGTCGCCGAAGTTCAGCATCGGCCCGGAGAAGTACGACACAACGAGCGACACGGCCGTGATCATCACCGGAATCACTTCCGCGCCGTGATACTTGACGCCGCCGAGGTTCAGGCCGATGTTGCGCCAGCCCGCGCGCCACACCATGTAGCCGGCCAGGATGAACATCACGACGTAGACGGCCGGGCCCGCGAAGTCGATGAACTTCTTGATCGTCTCCATCCCGTTCCAGAACACGAACGCCTGCAGCACCCACAGCAGCATGAAGCCGGCCCAGCCGACCGCGGACAGCCCGAGGAAGCCGTAACGATGGACGTCCGCGTACGGCAGCCATTGCGGGAAAAACTTCAGCACGACGATCACGAGCGCGCTGGACGCGAGATAGGTCTGGATGCCGTACCACGCGATCGCGATCAACCCGCGGATCACGGCCGGCACGTTCGCGCCGAGCACGCCGAACGTCGCGCGGCACGCGACCGGATACGGCACGCCGATCTGCTGGCTCGGGCGCGCGATCAGGTTGCACAGCCGGTTCACGATCGTGATGCCGACGATCAGTGCGATCAGCACCTGCCAGCTCGTCAGCCCGAGCGCGAACAGGCTGCCGGCGAACACGTAGCCGCCGACGCTGTGCACGTCCGACATCCAGAACGCGAAGATGTTGTACGCACCCCATGTCTGATTTTTAAGGGGTGCTAAATCTTCGTTGTACAAACGTTGACTGTAACCGTCCGGCAACGGGGAACCCCCGCCCTCGCCGCGTTCTTCCGCCGGATAGGTGCTGTCGTGCGCCACACTGAACTGAGCCATGACTTCTCCTTGACGCGGCCGCCCGGCCGCTCCACCGTCATCGATATCGCTCCGGATCGTCGCCCGGAGTCGGACTGGCGGCCGGCGGCGCAAACCGCCGGCCTGCATTGCTCTCGTCGTGTGGCGCGCGGGCCGGTTCGCGTCGCCGCTCAGGCGCCGCCGAACACTTCGCGCAAATCGACCTGCCCTTGCGCGGGCCGGTCCAGCATCTTCAGTTCGACATGCTGCAGGTGGTGCGCCATCAGCGTCACCGCCCGCTTCGGATCCCCCGCTTCCAGCGCGCTCAGGATCTCGTCGTGGTCATCGCACGAGCACGGGCTGCGCCCGTGCGATTCATACAGCGCCGACATCAGCGTCGAGCGTGCGACGAGCCCGTCGAGGCACTCGCAGAGCGTCGCATTGCCCGTCAGCGCCGCGAGCGCCGTATGGAATTCGCCCGACAGGCGGATCCACGCCGCGAAATCGTGCCGCTCGAACGCCTTGCGTTCCTTGTCGATCAGCGCGGCGACACCCTTCAGCCGCTTCGCGCCCGGCCCCGTCGCGAGCCGCTCGACGACGGCCAGCTCGATGATCCGGCGCATCTCGAACACCTCGTGCACGTCCTGCAGCGTCGGACTCGCGACGAACGCACCGCGGTTCGGCTCGAGATCGACCAGCTTGTCGGCCGCGAGCAGCGCGAGCGCCTGCCGGATCGTCCCGCGCTTCACGCTGAACACGTCGCAGAGCTGCGCCTCCGTCAGCTTCGCGCCGGGCGCGAGCCGATGCTCGAGGATCGCCGTGCGGATCCGCTCGGCGATCGCTTCGGGGCCGGCCGTACCGGACGGAGGGGAATCGGGCTCGTTCATGATCTGCATCGTGTGATGGTCCTCATCCTAGGATGGACATAAAGATTGTCAACAATTCTTTTCCTGAAATGCGCACAATCCGTGTGCACGCCGTCGCGCCAGATCCGTGCGCGGCGCACGAAATCCAGGCACACCAAGAATCTCACGCTTATTCAAGGCGGTTTCCGGTGTAGACCCTTCCGGCTATTTTGTTGACAAAAATGGTGCACGCCATGAGACAAACCCGATCGGCGGTGATGAAAATTTATGACCGTTAGTTGCACACTTACCTAAAGAAAAGGCGGGGAACCCCCGCCTTTCGATGGTGCCTGCCCGGCTCAGCCGAGATGCGGATAGTCCGACAGCGTAAGCCGGAAACCGTGCGCATTCGCGACGAGCTGCGCCTGCGCGCCGAACGGCAGCGTCAGCAGGTCGGGCACGTGACCGAACTGCAGCCCCGTGACGACCGGGATGCCGATCACCGAGCGCACCTGGTCGATCATCGCCTGCATGTCGTAGCCGTTGTCGTAGTCGAACGGCCGCGCGCCCGTGAACTGCCCGAGCACGAGCGCCTGCTGGCGCGCGAGCAGCCCCGACAGATGCAGCTGGTAGATCATCCGTTCGATCCGGAACGGCTGCTCGTTGACGTCCTCGATGAACAGGATGCCACCTTCGATATCGGGCATGTACGGCGTGCCGACGAGCGACGTGAGGATCGCAAGGTTGCCGCCCCACAGCGTGCCCGTCACGTTCACGGTCTGCACCTGCGGCGCTTCGGCGATGATCGTCGTGGTCGGCTGCGACAGCGTCTGCCAGAAGTGTTGCATCGTGAAGTCGCTCGGCGTTTCCGCGCCGAAGTCGGCCGACAGCATCGGGCCGCCGAAGGTCTTGATGCGCGCCTTCGCGTACAGCGCGAGCTGGATCGCGGTGAAGTCGCTGTGGCCCACCAGCGCGATCGGCTGGTCGCGCAGCCGGCGCTCGAGCCCGCGATAGTCGAGCCCGTGCAGGATGCGGGCGGCACCGTAGCCGCCGCGCACTGCGAGCCCGATGTCCGGCAGCGCGCGCTCCGGATCCGCCAGGCGATTCAGGTCGCCTGCCCGCTCGCCGTCGGTCCCGCCAAAACGCTGAAAGCGGCGCTGCGTCGCCTCGATATTCTCGATGCGCTGCTGCGCGCCGCTTAGGCGTTCGAGCGCGCGATTGATCGCGTCGGGATCATGCGGATAACCGGACGGCGCCAGCAGGCGGATGGTGTAGGACGCGGCGGGCTGGAAGGACATGGCGGAAGGGTTCAGGGTCGTCAAACCTGCTTAGAGGGTCCGAACCGTCTCGGGTTCACGGAACCGAGCAGCCCGCCCCGCTTCGGGGGACGGGCGCGTTCGGGGGCGCTTATGACGCGCCGGCTTCGGCGTCGCGGGCGAGCCGCGCTTCACGCAGCGCGCGGCGGCGTTCCGCGAAGAACGACTTGAGCGCGGCGCCGCACTCGTCGGCGAGCACGCCGCCGGTCACCTCGGTATGGTGGTTGAGCTGCGGATTCGCGAACGCGTCGATCACGCTGCCGCATGCGCCCGTCTTCGGATCGGCGGCGCCGTAGACGACCCGTGCGATGCGTGCGTGCATGATCGCGCCCGCGCACATCAGGCATGGTTCGAGCGTCACGTACAGCTCGCAGCCGGGCATCCGGTAATTCTGCAGATGCTGCGCGGCCATGCGCAGCGCGGCCATTTCCGCATGGGCCGACGGGTCGTGCCCGCCGATCGGATGGTTGAAGCCGCGTGCGATCACCTCGTCGCCGCACACCAGCACCGCGCCGACCGGCACTTCACCGGCCGCGCGCGCCTCGTCGGCGGCGGCCTGCGCGAGACGCATGAAATGCAGGTCGCGCGCCGACACGGGTGCGGTTTCGGGAACGGGAGAATCGGTAGAGGCTGCGGATCCGGCTGCCGCGTCGTGCAGCGCGTCGGTGCTCACATCGGCCCCGCTTCGGCGGGCATGTCATCGAGCCCGCGCTCGCACAGACGTTCCGCGATGCGCCGGCAATAGTCGCGCGGCATCACCATCGGGCCGCCGCGCAGCGATTCGAGCGCCATGTCGAGCGCGAGGATCTTCGCCTGCAGCCGGCAGCGCGCGGCGCGGTCGCTGACCGCCTGCAGTTCGTCCTGCAGGTTGCGCAGCGCGCGCAGTTGCTCGACGGCCGGCGGCACGAAGCCCGCGTTCTTCAGGATACGGTTGGCCACCCGCACCTCCTCGGGTACGAGCAGGTCGTCATCCAGCGCCTGCGGCGCGCCGGTACCCGGCAAATCGTCGAACTCGCCCCGCGCGGCGGCGGCGGCGATTCGTTGTTCGACCAGTGCGTCAAGCAGTCTCATCAGTCAATCGGAACAATGCGGCAGCCGAATTCTAGCAGGGTGACGCGCGTATGACAGGCCATTCGAACGGATGCTCGATATTGTATTTTTAGGGGCCGAATCGGCGCGCATGCGCGCCGATCGCCGCGACTTGCCGCTGTGCTGCGCCGCAGCAGGCTCCGCGCGGGTTTCGCGTGGTCTTGGCGCGATTTATGCAGGCAACGCCACCCCCGTTTTTTTATTTTCGTCCGGGGGAACCCGCGTTCGTCATTCCGCCGAAATCGCCGTTTCGGGGCAGCCAGGTCATGCGGCGACCGGCTGCGAGCGCTCCTTGGGAAACGGCCGGAACATCATCGCGACGAGGAACGCGCCGATGCCGATCGCGAACGATCCGAGGTACAGCCAGCCGTAGCTGCCCAGCGCATCGACGATCAGGCCGCCGGCGACCGGCCCCGCCGCCATCCCGAGGCTGCCGGCCATCGCACAGCCGCCGATCACGGTGCCCATCATCCGCAGCGGGAAGTTCTCGCGCGCGAGCACCGCATAGAGCGGCATCACGCCCGCATAGATGAAGCCGAACAGCGTCGCGACCACGTAGAACCCGTCCAGCGTGCGCACGAAGTAATAGCCGAGCGCGCCGAGCGCCTGCGCGAGCAGCCCCGCCGCCAGCATGCGCTTCGCGCCGAGGCGGTCGCCCAGCAGCCCGAACGCGACGCGTCCGCCCATGCCCGCGAGCCCCTCGACGCTGTAGATCGACACCGCGGCGATCAGCGGGATTCCGCAGGTCACCGCGTAGCTGACCGTATGGAAGATCGGGCCGGAGTGCGTCGCGCAGCAGAAGAAGTTGGTCAGCAGCAGCACGAGGAACTGCGGCGAGCGCAGCGCGCCGCCGACCGACAGCGGCGCGGTCGCGGGCCCGCCTGCCGACGTCGGCCCGTCGAGTGGACCGTCAAGCGCGGGCGCACGGCGCACGAGCAGCGACGCCGGAATCATGACGACGGCGGCCAGCACGGCGATCGCCAGCATCGACGTGCGCCAGCCGTGGCTCGACACGAGCCAGGCCGCGAGCGGCGCCATCGTCATCGGCGCCATGCCCATGCCGGCCGACACCAGCGATACCGCGAGGCTGCGGTGCGTGTCGAACCAGCCGGTCACGCATGCCATCATCGGCGCGAACACCGCGGCCGTCGCACTGCCGACGGCCAGCCCGAAAATCAGCTGGAACGCGAGCAGCGACGGTGCACGGCTCGCGAGCGCCAGGCTCACCGACAGCAGCACGGCGCCCGTCACGACCACCGCGCGCGTGCCGATGCGGTCCGACAGGCTGCCCCAACCGATGCTCGCGAAGGCCATCGCGAGGAAGCCGAGCGTCATCGCGGCGGAAATGCCGGTCATCGACCAGCCCGTGTCGCGTGCAATGGCTCGCAGGAACACGGGCAGCGAGAACATCGCGCCGATCGCGATGCAGCCCATCAGGCCGCCCGCGGCGACGATCACCCAGCGATAGCGGGAATCAGGCATATGGTCTCTCCTTTCTCTCCGTCGTACAGGCATCGATGAGGAACCGGACCGCGGCCGCGCGGCCAGCCCGGTCGATATCAACACGACGAACGGCGTACCGGAAAATCGACACGCACGACACCGGGCAGCGCGAATGTCCGATCGTCGGCCGATTCGAGCGACCGACAAGGGGCAGATCCCGACGAGCGTCGACCGCGCCGCCGCCCCGCTTTTCCGGAATCGGAAAGTCGAAATCAGAAATCGTTGGTTTGGACGCGCGAGCGCGCTCACTACACTCGAGTCATCTTGTCATAACAAGTTGACCGATGACCCCACCCAACGTCGTGCCGCTGTCGGCGGCCCCGCTCTACGTGCAGATCAAGGACACGCTGCGCGCGCGGATCCTCGACGGCACCTATGCGCCGCACAGCCGGATGCCATCCGAGCACGAACTGTGCGCGATGTTCGACGTGAGCCGCATCACGGTGCGCCAGGCGCTCGGCGACCTGCAGAAGGAAGGTCTGTTGTTCAGGCTGCACGGCAAGGGCACCTTCGTGTCGAAGCCGAAGGCGTTCCAGAACGTGACGTCGCTGCAGGGCTTCGCCGAGGCGATGTCGTCGATGGGCTACGAGATCGTCAACCAGCTGCGCAGCGTTCGCACCGTGAAGGCCGACCGCCATCTCGCGACGAAGCTGAACGTGCCGGAAGGCGCGCCGCTCGTCGAGATCCACCGCGTGCGGCTGCTCAACCGCGAGCCCGTGTCGCTCGAACAGACGTGGGTGCCCGAGGCGCTCGGCAAGCGGCTCGCGGGCGCGGATCTCGCGACCCGCGACATCTTCCTGATCCTCGAGAACGACTGCGGCGTGCCGCTCGGCCACGCCGACGTGTCGATCGACGCGATCCTCGCCGACGATGAAATCGTCGATGCGCTGCGCGTCGAGGAAAGCAGCCCGGTGCTGCGGATCGAGCGCCTGACGCACGACGCGTCGGGTACGCCGATCGACTACGAACACCTGTACTTCCGCGGCGACGCCTTCCAGTACCGGTTGCGCATCGATCGGCAGAAGGCGCTCCAACCTGCAAGGAACCCGCAATGAATACCCATGTACTCGAATACGACATCGTCGTGGTCGGCGGCGGCACGGCCGGCCCGATGGCCGCGATCAAGGCCAAGGAGCGCGACCCGTCACTGCGCGTGCTGCTGCTGGAGAAGGCCAACGTGAAGCGCAGCGGCGCGATCTCGATGGGGATGGACGGCCTGAACAACGCGGTGATCCCCGGCCATGCGACGCCCGAGCAGTACACGCGCGAGATCACGATCGCCAACGACGGGATCGTCGACCAGGAAGCCGTCTACGCGTATGCGACGCACAGCTTCGCGACGATCGAGCAGCTCGACCGCTGGGGTGTGAAGTTCGAAAAGGACGGCACCGGCGACTACGCGGTGAAGAAGGTCCACCACATGGGTTCGTACGTGCTGCCGATGCCGGAAGGACACGACATCAAGAAGGTGCTGTACCGGCAGCTGAAGCGCGCGCGCATCGCCATCACGAACCGGATCGTCGCGACGCGCGTGCTGACCGACGCGCAGGGCCGCGCGAGCGGCGTGCTCGGCTTCGACTGCCGCACCGCCGATTTTCACGTGATCCGCGCGAAGGCCGTGATCCTGTGCTGCGGCGCGGCCGGCCGTCTCGGGCTGCCGGCGTCCGGCTACCTGATGGGCACGTACGAGAACCCGACCAACGCGGGCGACGGCTACGCGATGGCGTATCACGCGGGCGCGGCGCTCGCGAACCTCGAGTGCTTCCAGATCAACCCGCTGATCAAGGACTACAACGGCCCGGCCTGCGCGTACGTGACGGGCCCGCTCGGCGGCTTCACCGCGAACGGCAAGGGCGAGCGCTTCATCGAATGCGACTACTGGAGCGGCCAGATGATGTGGGAGTTCTACCAGGAACTGCAAAGCGGCAACGGTCCAGTGTTCCTGAAGCTCGACCACCTCGCCGAGGAAACGATCCAGACCATCGAACAGATCCTGCACACGAACGAGCGGCCGAGCCGCGGCCGCTTCCATGCGGGACGCGGCACCGACTACCGGCGCCAGATGGTCGAGATGCACATCTCCGAGATCGGTTTGTGCAGCGGCCACAGCGCGTCCGGCGTGTACGTGAATGCGCGCGCGGAAACGACCGTGCCGGGGCTCTACGCGGCCGGCGACATGGCCGCCGTCCCGCACAACTACATGCTCGGCGCGTTCACCTACGGCTGGTTCGCCGGGCAGAACGCCGCCGACTACGTGGCCGGCCGCGATCACGCGCCGGTGGACGACGAACAGGTCGCCGCCGAACGCACCCGCGTGCTCGCGCCGCTCGCGCGCGAGCGCGGCCTCGCGCCGGCGCAGGTCGAATACAAGCTGCGCCGCATGGTGAACGACTATCTTCAACCACCGAAGGTGACGCGCAAGATGGAAATCGGGTTGCAACGTTTTGACGGAATTACTGAGGATATCGAAGAAATCAAGGCGAATCACCCGCATGAACTGATGCGCGCGGCCGAAGTGCGCGCGATCCGCGACTGCGCCGAAATGGCCGCGCGTGCGTCGCTGTTCCGCACCGAGAGCCGCTGGGGACTGTATCACCATCGGGTCGACTTCCCGCATCGCAATGACGCCGAATGGTTCTGCCACACCTGGCTGCGCAAAAGCGTCGACGGCACGATGCGCAGCGAGAAGCGGCCGGTCGAACCCTACGTCGTGCCGCTCGCCGACGACGAACGCAGCGCCTACGCGCACTTGCGCATCCGCGAACCGGCCGCACGCGCGGCCGTACTCTGACTCCGAGGAGCCTTACCGTGCCCCATACCCCGCACGACATCTTCCTGCGCAGCAGCGCGCCCGTGACGATCGACGAGGACCGCTGCATCGCCGACAAGGGCTGCACCGTCTGTGTCGACGTGTGCCCGCTCGACCTGCTCGCGATCGACGTGACCAAGGGCAAGGCGTACATGCAGTTCGACGAATGCTGGTACTGCATGCCATGCGAACGCGATTGCCCGACCGGCGCGGTCAAGGTGGACATCCCGTACCTGCTGCGCTGATCCCGCGCGCCGCCGGCGCGGCGCTTTCCCACTACCGTGCTCACGACACATGAAACCTGCGCTGCGCGTTCGTCGACATCAAGCGCCGCTGCCTCTGCTGCGCGACGCCGCCTGACCGCACGCTCCTGACTGCTCCGAGTTTTCGACCATGACCGCTTCTTCCCCTGCTTTCCCGCTGCCCGGCGCGCACGATTCCGACCATGCCGCGCTCGTCTCACGCGTTGCCGCAGCCGATGCATCGGTGCGCCGCATTGCGCTGCTCGAACTCGCCGATCTCGAGGATCCCGAGCTCGTGCCGACCTTCGTTGCGGCACTGCGCGACGATCCGTGCGCCGACGTGCGCGGCGAAGCCGCGCGCGTGCTTGCCGCGTGGGAACAACCCGATGTCGTCGACGCGCTGTGCCGTGCGCTGTTCGACCCCGACGACGGCGTGCGCGCGATCGCCGCGCAAGGCCTGTCCGAACTGAAGGACGTCGCGTCCGGCGCCGTGCTGTGCCGCTGGGCCGAACACGCCGAACCGTTCGTGCGCGTCGCCGTGCTGCGCGGGTTGCGCGAACTGCGCGATCCCGACGCATTCGTGCCGGCGCTGCGCGCGCTCGACGCGCCGGTGTCGGCCGTGCGCGCCGAGGCCGTCGCCGTGCTCGGCTGGCTCAAGGACGCCCGCGCGCTGCCGCCGCTCGCGCGCATTGCAACGACCGACACGCATGCGGACGTGCGGCGCATCGCGATCGGTGCGGCCGGATTCGCGGCGCCCGACGACGCGGCCGTCGTCACCGCGTTGCTTGCGGCGCTGCGCGACGCCGAATGGCAGGTACGCGAGGAAGCCGCCGCGACGCTCGGCAAGCTGCGCGTGGAGGCCGCACATGCACCGCTCGTCGCCGCGCTCGACGACGATTACTGGCAGGTGCGCTTGCGTGCGGTGCGTGCACTCGGGCAATTGCGCGACGCGGCCGCGGCGCCGGCCGTCGTCGGACTGCTGTCGCATGCGATCAGCAACCTGCGCAAGGAGGCGGCACTCGCGCTGGGCGAACTGCGCGATCCGGCGACGCTGCCCGCGCTGCGCGGCGCTCTTGAGGATCGCGATCCGGAGGTGCGCAAAGCCGTGCGGATCGCAATCGCGCAGATCGGAGATGACGCACGATGATGATGCCGACCGAGATCCGAGTCGATCATGCGGCCCGTGCGTTGGTGCTGCGCTGGCCGGACGGCGACATGCAACGCATCGGCTACGCGCGGTTGCGCAGCGATTGCCCGTGCGCCGCATGCCGGAAGATCCGTCTCGGTGGCGGCCGGGTCGACGCGCAACCCGGCCTGACGCTGGACGGCGTGGAAGCGGCCGGCTACGGCATCCGCCTGCTGTTCGGCGACGGTCATGCGCGCGGCATTTATCCGTGGCCGTATCTGGCGGAGCTCGGCAGAGATCGGGCGGATGCGACCGCCTGCTTGTCGAAGCAGCCCTGAGATGCCATCCCGGCTCGGGCTGCACAAAAAAACGCCCGGCAGGTTCCCCTGCCGGGCGTTCGCATCATCCGATGCCGTGATTGGCTACCGAGGCACGCCTCGGCGCCGCATCACTCCCACTCGATCGTCGCCGGCGGCTTGCCCGAGATGTCGTACACCACACGGTTGATCCCGCGCACCTCGTTGATGATCCGGTTCGACGCACGGCCGAGCAGCGCGTACGGCAGGTGCGCCCAATGCGCGGTCATGAAATCGGTGGTCTGCACCGCGCGCAGCGACGTCACGTAGTCGTACGTACGGCCATCGCCCATCACGCCGACCGACTTCACCGGCAGGAACACCGCGAATGCCTGGCTCGTCAGGTCGTACCAGGTCTTGCCGACGTCGGCCTCGCCGCACAGGCCGGCTGCCGCGTCTTGCGCCGTCGCGGTCGTGCCGCGCAGTTCCTCGATGAAGATCGCATCCGCGCGACGCAGCAAGTCCGCGTATTCGCGCTTCACTTCGCCGAGAATCCGCACGCCGAGGCCCGGGCCCGGGAACGGATGGCGGTACACCATCTCCGGCGGCAGGCCGAGCGCGACACCCAGTTCGCGCACTTCGTCCTTGAACAGGTCGCGCAGCGGTTCGAGCAGCTTCAGGCCAAGCGTTTCCGGCAAGCCGCCGACGTTGTGGTGGCTCTTGATCGTCGTCGCCTTCTTCGTCTTCGTACCGCCCGACTCGACCACGTCCGGATAGATCGTGCCCTGTGCGAGCCACTTCGCCTTCGACAGCTTCTGCGCTTCGGCCTGGAACACCTCGACGAATTCGCGGCCGATGATCTTGCGCTTCGCTTCCGGATCCGTCACGCCGGTCAGGTGGCCGAGGAACTGCTCGGATGCGTCGACGTGCACGACCTTCGCATGCAGGCGGCCCTCGAACATGTCGAGCACCATCTTGCCCTCGTTCAGGCGCAGCAGGCCGTGATCGACGAACACGCAGGTCAGCTGGTCACCGATCGCACGGTGGATCAGCGCGGCCGCGACGCTCGAATCGACGCCGCCCGACAGGCCGAGAATCACTTCCTCGTCACCGACCTGCTCGCGAATCTTCGCGACGGCTTCCTCGATGTGGTTGCTCATGATCCAGTCGGGCTTCGCGCCGGCGATCTGCAGCACGAAGCGTTCGATGATCTGGCGGCCCTTCACCGTGTGCGTGACTTCCGGGTGGAACTGCACCGCGTAGTAGCCGCGCGCCTCGTCGGCCATGCCGGCGATCGGGCAGCTCGGCGTCGACGCCATCAGCGCGAAGCCCGGCGGCAGCTCGGCGACCTTGTCGCCGTGGCTCATCCAGACCTTCAGCATGCCGTGGCCTTCGGCCGTCGTGAAATCCTCGATGCCGTCGAGCAGGCGCGTATGGCCGTGCGCGCGCATTTCCGCGTAGCCGAATTCGCGGTGGTCGCTCCACTCGACCTTGCCGCCGAGCTGCACGGCCATCGTCTGCATGCCGTAGCAGATGCCGAGCACCGGCACGCCGAGATCCCACACGGCCTGCGGCGCGCGCAGCTGGTGGTCTTCGTACGTGCTCGCGTGGCTGCCCGACAGGATCACCGCCTTCGGCGCGAACTCGCGGACGAAGTCGTCGGACACGTCGTTCGGGTGGATTTCGCAGTAGACGTGCGCTTCGCGCACGCGGCGCGCGATCAGTTGGGTGACTTGCGAACCGAAGTCGAGAATCAGGATTTTGTCGTGCATGGCTGCGGACGGGATGAAGAGAATAAGAAAAGCAGCGCATGAAGCGCTGCGTCAATAACATGGACAACGGCGTCGGGCGGCAGGCGGCTCGCGCGACGCATCGCCGGTCAATCCCGCGACGGCGGGCGCGCGTCGAATGCGACGCTGCCTGACAATCGGTCGGAGGCGGCCGGCGTGGCTGCCGCGGCCGGCGCCGCAGGCGCGGCCGGACGGCCGACGACCGGTTCGACCCGCTGCTGCGGTGCGGAGGCCGGCGCCGGTTCGGCCGGACGCTTCGCGTCCCGGGCCTCGAGCACCTGCGCCTTCTCGCGCCGCCGCACGGCCGATGCGAGCCGCACGCCGCCGAGGCCGAGCACGATCAGCGCGACACCGGCCATCGCCGACAGCACCCGGCCGGCGGCCGCGAGCGCGGGACCGTTGCCGGTGCCGAACGACCACACGACCGTCAGCACGCCGATCAGCCAGTTCACATGGCCGACCACGCGCGCGACGGGCGTCGTGAGTTCGCCGTTGACCGCCGCATGGAACGCGAGCCACGCGAGCCCGAGCAGCGCGATGCCGAACGCCTGGCCGAGCATCGCCGGCTGGATGTTCGCGAGTTGCAGCGCATTGAACAACGCCTGCCAGGGTGTCAGCACGAACAGCACGCCGAACCCCAGCAGCAGCATGGCATCGACGATCAGCACGGCTCGCAGCAGCGGTTTCATCGGCGATTAGTCCACGTGGTAGTTCGGTGCTTCCTTCGTGATCTGCACGTCGTGCACGTGCGACTCGCGCATGCCCGCCGCGGTGATCTGGACGAATTCGGCCTTGTCGTGCAGTTCGTCGATCGTGCGGCAGCCGCAGTAGCCCATGCTCGCACGCACGCCGCCGACCAGCTGGAACAGGATCGCGTTGACCGACCCCTTGTACGCGACGCGGCCTTCGATGCCTTCCGGCACGAGCTTGTCGATGTTCGCGGAGTTGTCCTGGAAGTAGCGGTCCGCCGCGCCGTCCTTCATCGCGCCGACCGAACCCATGCCGCGATACGACTTGTACTGGCGGCCCTGATACAGGAACACGTCGCCCGGCGCCTCTTCGGTGCCCGCGAACATGCTGCCCATCATCACCGCGTTCGCGCCGGCCGCGAGGGCCTTCGACACGTCGCCCGAGAAACGCACGCCGCCGTCGGCGATGCACGGCACGCCGGTGCCCTTCAGCGCGTCCGACACGTTCGCGATCGCGCTGATCTGCGGCACGCCGACGCCCGCGACGATCCGCGTCGTGCAGATCGAGCCCGGGCCGATACCGACCTTGACCGCGTCCGCGCCGTATTCGACGAGCGCCTTCGCGGCAGCGGCCGTCGCGATGTTGCCGCCGATCACCTCGACGTGCGGGAAGTTCTGCTTGACCCAGCGCACGCGCTCCAGCACGCCCTTGCTGTGACCATGCGCGGTATCGACGACGATCACGTCGACGCCGGCCTGCACCAGCAGCTCGACACGCTCTTCGTTGTCGGGGCCGACACCGACCGCCGCGCCTGCGCGCAGCTTGCCGTGTTCGTCCTTGCACGCATCCGGGTGTTCGGTCTGCTTCGTGATGTCCTTGACGGTCATCAGGCCGCGCAGTTCGAACGCGTCGTTGACGACCAGCACGCGCTCGAGGCGGTGGCTGTGCATCAGCGCCTTCGCTTCGGCGAGCGGCGTGCCTTCCTTGACCGTGACGAGACGCTCGCGCGGCGTCATGATCGACTTGACCGGTTCGTCGAGGCGCGATTCGAAACGCAGGTCGCGGTTCGTGACGATACCGACGAGCTGCGGGCCTTCGACGACCGGGAAGCCCGAGATGCCATGCTGACGCGACAGCGCGATCACATCGCGCACCTTCATCTGCGGCGGGACCGTGATCGGGTCGCGCACGACACCCGATTCGAAACGCTTGACTTTCGCGACCTCGCGGGCCTGCTCGGCCGGCGTGAGGTTCTTGTGGACGATACCCACACCACCCTGCTGCGCCATCGCGATCGCGAGGCGACCTTCGGTGACCGTGTCCATCGCGGCGGACACGAGCGGCATGTTCAGGGAGATGTTGCGGGTCAGCTTGGTCTTCAGGCTGGTGTCACGCGGGAGAACGTCGGAGAAGGCGGGAACGAGGAGCACGTCATCGAAAGTGAGTGCTTTTTGGATCAGACGCATGGCAAATCCTATGGGCGCAAAAGCGAATTATACGCGAAGCGCCGCGAATTTTCACAACACGAACAACGGGTTAGCCGTCTTCGAGCGTTCGGGGGCCGAATCGTTCGGATCGCCGTTCGGTTCGTTTTCGATCGCTTTTCGTTTCACCCGGGCATCGACCCATTCGCGCAGCCGGCCGGAATTCGGGCCGATCGCGCGTCGTCGCCGTACGACGCAGGCTCCAACGGCGGCGCAGCGGCCGCCCCGCTCGATGCGCGGTGGCGGCCTCGAGCGCCGCTAGGCGAGCCCCGCCGCGGCACACGCGATCATCGCTGCGCCGGCGCCGGTCGCGACGCCTCCGACCATCCGCGCGACCCATTCGCCGGCCGGAACCAGCCGCTCGGCGGCAATGGCCACCGTCACGACCGCCATCACGCGTAGATCCATCATGCCGGCCGCCAGTGCAACGGCCATCAGGTTCCCGCAGCAGGCACCGCACCGCGTGGCGGCCCGCACGCCGTGCCGCCACGCGGCGCCGGCACCTGCCCGCCGCGCACCTTCGTCGTCCGGTGCGTGCCGGCAGCACGCAAGCCGGCGCAGCTTCCAGCCGGAAAACTGCAGCATGCCGGCGCCAAGCATGACCGCGCCGGCAGCAAACGGCATTGCGGCAGCGAGTGCGGACAGGCGCGTGGTGGCCGCCGCCAACGCGGCACCGACGGGAAACACCACCGCACCGACCGCCATCCACACCGAGAAATACCCGGCGCCCGCAATCGCGACGCACCATGCCGCACGCGCGTCGCCCACCGGGCCGAGGCTTTGCCGGTATCGCCAGAGCACCGGCGCCAGCACCGGCAGCATCATCGTCACCGTCATCGCGCCCCACATGCCGGCGAACCCGGCGAACGCGTGCCCTGCGTGCCATCCGCACGGCCTGAGCCATCCGGCCGACAGCGTCCAGCCGCCCGCCATCGGCATGCCGCCGATCGCGTCCATCGCTGCGTGCTGCGCGAGCGTCGCCCACGCGGCGGCGGCGAACACCGCGACGAGCGCGGCGCCGAACGCGAGCCGGCCGCCTGCCGCAGCGCCGGTCGCAGCCGATTTCGTCGCGATGCCCATCACTCGCTCCCGTTGCAGTTCGACCCGCGCTCAACCGCGTGCGTATTCGTCATGACGACGCCACCACACGCCCGTCTCGTTGCGCCCGAGCGGAGCGCGATCGAGCCACTGGTA
The DNA here is from genome assembly GCF_020843965.1 of Burkholderia sp. B21-005. Classification (NCBI taxonomy): domain Bacteria; kingdom Pseudomonadati; phylum Pseudomonadota; class Betaproteobacteria; order Burkholderiales; family Burkholderiaceae; genus Burkholderia; species Burkholderia sp. B21-005. Next base: position 2,148,356 of record NZ_CP086301.1, read on the forward strand.
CATGCCCCACAGTCCGTCGAGCCCGCGCGCGTAGGTCGAATACGTGTGATAGACGACGCCGTCCTCGCGCACGAACGCGCTCATCCCCGGCCGGTCGAGCGCGTACGTGGCGGCGTCGGTGCCGCACGTCGCCGCGAACTGGGCGACGGCGGCCGGCGGCGGGTCCATGTCCATCGCGTGGCCGGCCCGCGCGTAGTTGTATTCGACGTCGCCCGCGCGCTGCTGCGCTTCGGTGAACGACACGTTGAAGTCGAAATTGAACTCGCCGCCGTCCGACGACGCCCACGGAAAGCGCCAGCCCATCCGCTGCCGGTACGCGAGCAGCTTCGCGAGCGGCGCGCGCGACACCGCGGCGAGCGTCACGTCGTGGTTCGCAAGGTGGACCGCAAAGCCGTCGAAGCCATCCGCCAGCGCCGAGCACGACGGGCAGCCTGCCTTGTAGTCGGGGCCGAACATGAAGTGATAGACGAGCAGCTGCGAGCGGCCGCCGAACAGATCGTCGAGCGTCGCCGGGCCGTCCTCGGTATCGAACCGGTAGGTCTTGTCGACGCGCACCCACGGCAGCGCCTGGCGCCGCCGCGCGAGCTCGTCGCTCTGCCGTGTCAGTGCCTTTTCCGCGTCGAGCAGCGCGCGGCGCGCAGCCAGCCATTCGGCGCGTGTTCCGGTGAGATGGTTCGTCATTGCGGGTTCCTCCTTGGGACAGGGATCCGGGCACGGCGCATCTGCCGTGTGCGTGGTGCTAGATTAGGGCCGGGCATCGGACGGCAGGGAGTGACAACTGTGTCGGGATTCGGATGGATTCGCTGATCACGGCCGCGGCACGCGCGCTCGCGGCGGGCGACCCGCTCGGCGCGCTGAACCGCGTCGCGCTGCGCGACGACGCGCCGGCGCTCGCGTTGCGCGGCATCGCGATGGCGCAACTCGGCGATTTCGAGCGTGCGCGGGCGCTCGTGCGCGGCGCGGCCCGCGCATTCGGCACGAAAGAGGCCGTCGCGCGGGCGCGCTGCGTCGTCGCGGAAGCCGAGATCGCGCTGGCGTCGCGGGATCTCGGCTGGCCGTCACGCGCGCTCGACGCCGCCTGCGCGACGCTCGACGCACACGGCGACCACGCGAACGCCGCGCATGCGCGCTATCTCGTCGTGCGCCGGCTGCTGCTGATCGGGCACGTCGACGACGCCGAACGCCGGCTCGCGAGCCTCGATCCCGCACCGCTGCCGGCCGCGTCGCGCGCGGCGCATGAACTGATCGCGGCCGGCATCGCGATGCGCCGGATCCGCCCGCACGCGGCGCGCATGGCCCTCGCCCGTGCACGCGCGGCCGCACGGGACGCCGGCATCGCCGCGCTGACGGCCGAAGTCGACACGGCCGCGCGCGTGCTCGATACGCCGGCCGCGCGACTCATCGCGCGCGGTGCGTCGCGGCTCGTGTTGCTCGACGAGGTCGAGGCGCTGCTCGAATCGAACGCACTCGTCGTCGATGCATGCCGCCACGCGGTGCGCGACGCGCGCACGACGGTGTCGCTCGCGCGCCGCCCAGTGCTGTTCGTGCTCGCCCGCATGCTCGGCGAAGCGTGGCCTGGCGACGTGTCGAGAAACGCGCTCGTCGCCGCGGCGTTTCGCGCGAAACACGCGGACGAATCGCATCGTGCCCGCCTGCGCGTCGAGATCGGCCGCCTGCGCGCGATGCTGCGGCCGCTCGCGAACGTCACCGCGACGCCACACGGCTTCGCGCTCGAACCGCTCGGCCCGCGCGAAACCGTCGTGCTCGCGCGCCCCGTCGACGACCGCCACGCGGCCGTGCTCGCGCTGCTCGCGGACGGCGAGGCGTGGTCGAGTTCCGCACTGGCCCTCGCGCTCGGCGCGAGCCAGCGCACCGTCCAGCGTGCGCTCGACGCGCTCGCCGAAGCGGACAAGGTGCAGGCGCTCGGCCGTGGTCGAGCGCGCCGCTGGATGACGCCGCCGCTGCCCGGATTCGCGACGACCTTGTTACTCCCCGCGCCGCTGCCGGGCGACTAGGATGGGTACACCAACGACGAGGCGACAGACATGAAACGATCCACGGCAAACATCCTCCGCGAATACGGCCCGTTTCCGGGCGGCGACGGCGTGCACGGCGTCACGTTCGACGGGCAGCACGTATGGTTCGCGTCCGGCGACAAGCTGAACGCGCTCGACCCGGAACGCGGCACGACCGTGCGCACACTCGACATCGCCGCGCACGCGGGCACCGCGTTCGACGGACGCCACCTGTTTCAGATCGTCGAGGACCGCATCGAGAAGATCGATCCCGACTCGGGCCGCGTGCTCGCGACGATACCCGCGCCCGGCGGCGGCGCCGATTCCGGGCTCGCCTGGGCCGAAGGCACGCTATGGGTCGGCCAATACCGCGAGCGCAAGATTCATCAGGTGGATCCGCAATCGGGCGCCGTGCTGCGCACGATCGAATCGAATCGCTTCGTCACCGGCGTGACGTGGGTCGACGGCGAGCTGTGGCATGGCACCTGGGAGGCAGACGAGAGCGAGCTGCGGCGGATCGACCCGCGCACCGGGCAGGTGCTCGAGCAGGTCGACATGCCGCCCGGCGTCGGCGTGTCGGGGCTGGAGTCCGACGGTCGCGACACGTTCTACTGCGGCGGCGGCAACAGCGGCAAGCTGCGCGCCGTACGCCGCCCTGGGCGGTCATCCGCGGCGGGCGACAGTGCGGCGGCGGCCGAACCGGCCGAGGGCTGATCCGCCGGTCGTCGCAGGGCGTGCCTGCGCGCCGCGATCCGCGACAAACAGGACCGGATCGCGGCAGCGCTCGCGGCCGATCCCGAACGCCACCCGCTTCCGAGTGCAGGAATGAACAAGACGCGCTCGCGCCGCCGTCGCTAAGATGCGCGCTCGTCAGTCTTTCGTTCGGAGCAGTCGATGCAGCGCGGTGTAGTGTATGGCGTCCTCGCAGGCGCGTTGTGGGGCATGGTGTTTCTCGTGCCGCGGCTGATGACCGACTTCTCGCCGCTGCTGCTGAGCGCGGGCCGCTATGCGATGTACGGCCTCGTGTCGCTGGCGGCGGCCTTGCCGGCCGCCCGCTCGCTGCTCGCGCGGCTGACCCGCGAGGATCTCGTCGCGCTCGTGAAGCTCGCGCTCGTCGGCAACGTCGCGTACTACATGCTGCTGTCCGGCGCCGTGCACCTGATCGGCATCGCGCCCAGCTCGCTGATCGTCGGCGTGCTGCCCGTGACCGTCACGCTCGCGGGCCTCGGCGACCATGGCGCGGTGCCGCTGCGGCGTCTCGCCGCCCCGCTCGCGCTGGTGATCGCCGGCATCGTCTGTATCAACGTCGACCTCTTCACATCGGAAGCCGCGCAGGCGACGACGCTCGGCCAGAAGCTCGCCGGTATCGCGTGCGCAAGCGGCGCGCTGGCAAGCTGGACCTGGTACGCGGTCGCGAACGCGCGCTACCTGCAGCGCCACCATCATTTCGGCGGCAACGAATGGTCGGTGCTGTGGGGTGTCGTGACGGGCCTGATCGGCGGCCTCTGCTGGCTCGCGATCCTCGCGCTGCCGGCCGGCACGGCGCAGGCGGCCGTCCCGGCATCGCGCTGGCAACTGTTCTGGCTGCTGAACCTCGCGCTGGCGATCGGCGCGTCGTGGCTCGGCAACGGACTGTGGAACGCGGCGTCGAAGCGGCTGCCGCTCACGCTGTCGGGCCAGTTGATCGTGTTCGAAACCGTGTTCGCGATGCTCTACGCGTTCGTCTACGACCACCGGATGCCGCGCGCGCTCGAGATCGCGGCGCTCGCACTGCTGCTGGCGGGCGTCTATGCGTCGGTGCGCCGGCACGGCGACACGCACGCGGGGGGCGATACGGCCGGCCGCGCGAATGTCACGGCCCACTGAGCGCGGCCGCACCTGGTCTGACGAATCGGAACGAAAGCGCCGGAGCGGCGCCGGAGCAACGCGTCAGCGCGCGTCCTTGTGCATCCACTTGCGCCCCTCGACGGAGCCCTCGCGGCGGGTCTTGTCGACGCGCCGCTGGCGCGCGAGCTTCGGATCGACGATCAACGGACGGTAGATCTCGACACGGTCGTGGTCGGCGAGCGGCGCGTCGAGGGACGCGAGCTTGCCGAACACGCCGGTTTTCGCGTGGGCGAGATCGATCTCCGGGTGCAGCGCGAGCACCCCGCTCGCATCGATCGCCGCGCGCACGGTCGCGCCGTCGGGCAGCGACACCGGAATCAGCGTCTGGCGATCCGGCAGCGCGTAGCAGACTTCGATCGACAGCATCGCGTCACCCCTTCCCGTAGCGCTGGTCGGCGCGCTTCACGAACGAATCGACGAACGTGTTCGCGATATGGCTGAACACCGGCCCGATGATCTTCTCGAGCAGGATGCTCGAGAACTCGTAGTGCAGCGCGAATTCGATCTTGCACGCATCGGCGCGCAGCGGAATGAAGCGCCACGAGCCCGTGAACTTCTTGAACGGGCCGTCCGCGAACTCCATGTCGATCCGCGTCGGGCGCTGCTGCGTGTTGCGCGTCGCGAAATGCTGCTTGATACCCTTGAAGTTGATGTCGATGCGCGCTTCCATCCCGCTGTCGTCCTGACGGCGAATCTCGACGCCGCCGCACCAGGGCAGGAAATTGGGGTAGTCGGCCACGTCGGTGACGAGGTCGAACATCTGTTCCGCCGAATGACGGATCAATACTGTTTTCTGGACATCTGCCATAAATCGCGCGGCATCGCTCGAAGTGAGAACGCAAGCCGGGCGATTCTCGCCCCGCTTTGCTAAAATCGTGATTTTAAACGAGTTGGCCCAATCCTTTCATGAGCATCATCGACAACAGGAAAGCGCACTTCGATTATCACATCGAGGAACGCTACGAGGCGGGGCTCGTGCTGGAGGGCTGGGAAGTCAAGGCGCTGCGCGCCGGGCGCGGCCAGATCAAGGAAGGCTACGTCGTGGTCAAGAACGCCGAGATCTTCCTGATCGGCACCCACATCAGCCCGCTGCCCGAAGCCTCGACGCACATCACGCCCGATCCGGTCCGCACGCGCAAGCTGCTGCTGCACCGCGCGGAAATCAAGAAACTGATCGGCAAGGTCGAGCAGCGCGGCTACACGCTCGTGCCGCTGAACTTCCACTACAAGGGCGGTCGCGTGAAATGCGACATCGCGCTCGCGAAGGGCAAGAAGCTGCACGATAAGCGCGAAACCGAGAAGAAGCGCGACTGGGAACGCGAAAAGGCCCGCATCATGCGCGCCGGTACCTGACCACCCGATCCGCATCGCAAACGACACGGCCCGCTCGAAGCGGGCCGTGTTGCTTTGTAGGGCGTGATTCGTGCGGGTGCCGATCGAGCGGCCGATCAGCGCCCCGAATGAAGCCCTGCGCCGCCCGTGGCCATGCAAATAAACGGGATCGCGATTGCGCCGTGCGACGATTCGCCGCAGGCGCGGCGCATGCCACGCCCGCCTGCGCCTGGAACCGCGCGTGCGCTCAGCCCTTCCCGCCCGCGGCCGGCGCCGCGTTCTTGACGATCGTGAGCGCCGACGCGATCGCGGTGCCGAGATCCGACAGGTTCGCCGGCACGATCAGCGTATTGCCCTGTTTCGCGAGGTTCGAGAACGCGCCGACATATTGTTCGGCGACCTTCAGGTTCACGGCATCCATCCCGCCCTGCGACTGGATCGCGTTCGCGATCTTCTGGATTGCCTGCGCGTTCGCCTCGGCCACCGCGAGAATCGCGGACGCCTCACCCTGCGCCCGGTTGATCGCGGCCTGCCGCTCGCCTTCGGACTTCTGGATCGCCGCCTCGCGCGCGCCCGACGCGAGGTTGATCTGCTCCTGCTTGCGACCTTCGGATGCGGCGATCAGCGCGCGCTTTTCCCGCTCGGCGGTGATCTGCGCCTGCATCGCGTGCAGGATCTCCTTCGGCGGCGTCAGGTCCTTGATCTCATAGCGCAGCACTTTCACGCCCCAGTTCGCGGCGGCCTGGTCGAGCGCCGACACGATATTGTGGTTGATGAAGTCGCGCTCCTCGAAGGTCTTGTCGAGTTCGAGCTTGCCGACCACCGAGCGCAGCGTCGTCTGCGCGAGCTGCGTGATCGCGAGCACGAAGTTGCTCGACCCGTATGAGGCCTTCATCGGATCCGTGACCTGGAAGTACAGCACGCCGTCGACCTGCAGCTGCGTGTTGTCGCGCGTGATGCAGACCTGGCTCGGCACGTCGAGCGGAATTTCCTTCAGCACGTGCCGGTAGGCGACCCGGTCGATGAACGGCAGCACGATATTGAGACCGGGCGACAGCGTCGCGTGATAGCGCCCGAATCGTTCGAGCACCCACGCATGCTGCTGCGGCACGATCTTCACCGTCTTCGACACGATCACGATGGCGATGACGAGCAGGACGACCCAGATGATCAGCGAATCCATGAAGCATTCCCTCCTTGTTATATGCGTGGACGATCAGCGCGCGGGTTTCGCGACGACGACGAGGCTGTTGCCGCGCACGGCACTCACCTGATACACGTGCGCATCGTCACGCTCGCCGGTCGCGAGCTCGACGTCCCAGTCGGCGCCGCGATACTGCACGCGCGCGCGGCCGTCATGCCACGCGTCGACCGTCAAGGTCGAGCCAATATCGAGATTGACGTCCGGATTCGCCGACGTGTCGCGTTTCTGCTTGCGCCCGAGCCCCGAGCGACGCAGCACGATCATCGCGATGATCGCGACCGCGGCGGCCGCCCCTAACTGCACGTGCAGCGCGAAACCGGCGAGCTGCAGCAGTGCGCCCGCGAGAAAGCCGAGCGCGATCATCAGCAGATAAAACGTGCCGGTCAGCAATTCGGCGACGACCAGCACGCCGACTCCCACCCACCAGAACAGATGCCCCGACATCATTGTGGTCTCCCGAAAAACAGCCCTCACGCTCGCTATGTTCGCGGCTCGGTGAGTACAAACAAAAACACCCCGGTGCCTACCGGGGTGTTTATAGCATGAACCTTGCATTCTGCCTTCATCGAAAGAGCGGCGGGCCGCCCTTTCGTCGAAGCTGCATGACCGACCGTTACTTCCGGTTGGCAAGCGCCTGCCACGTATCGATGATCGTGTCCGGGTTCAGCGAGATCGACACGATGCCTTCGTCGGTCAGCCATTGCGCGAAGTCCGGGTGATCGGACGGGCCCTGGCCGCAGATGCCGACGTACTTGCCCATCCGGAGGCAGGTATCGATTGCACGCTTCAGCAGGAACTTGACGGCCGGGTCGCGCTCGTCGAAGTCGACGGCCAGCAGTTCCATGCCCGAGTCGCGATCGAGGCCGAGCGTGAGCTGCGTGAGGTCGTTCGAACCGATCGAGAAACCGTCGAAGTGTTCGAGGAACTCTTCGGCAAGAATCGCGTTGGTCGGGACTTCACACATCATCACGAGGCGCAGGCCGTTCTCGCCACGCTTCAGGCCGAACTTCTCGAGCAGGCCGACGACGCGCGCCGCCTGCTTCACGGTACGCACGAACGGCACCATGATCTCGACGTTGGTCAGGCCCATCTCGTCGCGCACGCGCTTCAGTGCACGGCACTCCATCTCGAACGCCTGCGCGAAGTCTTCCGCGATGTAGCGCGACGCGCCGCGGAAACCCAGCATCGGGTTTTCCTCGTCCGGCTCGTAACGCGAACCGCCGATCAGCTTCTTGTACTCGTTCGACTTGAAGTCGGACAGACGCACGATCACGGGCTTCGGATAGAACGCCGCGGCGATCGTCGCGACGCCTTCCGTCAGCTTGTCGACGTAGAACTGGCGCGGCGACGCGTGACCACGCGCCACGCTCTCGACCGCCTTCTTCAGGTCCTGGTCGATGTTCGGGTACTCGAGGATCGCCTTCGGGTGCACGCCGATGTTGTTGTTGATGATGAACTCGAGACGCGCGAGGCCAACACCTGCGTTCGGCAGTTGCGAGAAGTCGAACGCGAGCTGCGGGTTGCCGACGTTCATCATGATCTTGACCGGGATTTCCGGCAGCTCGCCGCGCTGCACTTCCGTGACTTCCGTCTCGAGCAGCCCGTCGTAGATCTTGCCTTCGTCGCCTTCCGCGCACGACACGGTGACGAGCGCGCCGTCCTTCAGCACGTCGGTCGCATCGCCGCAGCCGACGACTGCCGGCACGCCGAGCTCACGTGCGATGATCGCCGCGTGGCAGGTCCGGCCGCCACGGTTCGTGACGATCGCCGCCGCACGCTTCATCACCGGCTCCCAGTTCGGGTCGGTCATGTCCGCCACCAGCACGTCGCCCGGCTGCACGCGTTCCATTTCCGACGGATCCTGGATCACGCGCACGGGGCCCGCGCCGATCTTCTGGCCGATCGCGCGGCCCGTCGCCAGCACCTGCGACTGGCCCTTCAGCTTGAAGCGCTGCTCGGCCTTGCCGCTCGCCTGGCTCTTCACCGTTTCCGGACGTGCCTGCAGGATGAAGATCTTGCCGTCGCGGCCGTCCTTGCCCCACTCGATGTCCATCGGACGCTGGTAGTGCTTCTCGATGATGACCGCGTACTTCGCGAGCTCGATCACGTCTTCGTCGGTGATCGAGTAGCGGTTGCGCTGCTCGTGCGACACGTCGACCGTCTTCACGCGGCCCGGCTCACCCGGCTGCGTGAATTCCATCTTGATCAGCTTCGAGCCGATCGAGCGGCGGATGATCGGGTACTTGTCCTGCGCGAGCGTCGTCTTGAACACGTAGAACTCGTCCGGGTTCACGGCGCCCTGCACGACGGTTTCGCCCAGGCCGTAGCTCGACGTGATGAACACGGCGTCCTTGAAGCCCGATTCGGTGTCGATCGTGAACATCACGCCGGCCGCGCCGACGTCCGAGCGAACCATGCGCTGCACGCCGGCCGACAGTGCGACCTCGGCGTGCGTGAAGCCCTTGTGCACGCGATACGAGATCGCGCGATCGTTGTAGAGCGACGCGAACACGTGCTTCATGCGATCGAGGACGTCCTCGATGCCGACGACGTTCAGATACGACTCCTGCTGACCGGCGAACGAGGCGTCGGGCAGGTCTTCCGCGGTCGCGGACGAACGCACGGCGAACGACAGCTCGGCCGGCGAGCCACTCTTCAGGATTTCGAACTGGGCGCGAATTTCCTCTTCGAGACGTGCCTGCATCGGCGCATCGACGATCCATTTGCGGATTTCGGCACCGGCTTCGGCGAGCGCCTTCACGTCGTCGATGTCGAGCGACTCGAGACGCTTGGCGATGCGATCGGTCAGATCGTTGTGCTTGAGGAAATCACGGAAGGCGAGCGCGGTCGTGGCGAAACCGGTGGGTACGCGAACGCCTGCTTCGGAAAGCTGGCTGATCATCTCGCCGAGCGACGCATTCTTGCCGCCCACGATTTCCACATCGGTCATCCGCAACTGCTCGAACGGGATTACATACGCCTGGTCCTTTGCGACGTTTGCTGCGTTAGTCATACAAGCCCCTAAGTGTGAAAAAAATGCTCGATTGCGCAAGTGGGCTCGGACGCGGGCGCCTGCAAAAAGGCGCGGCGCGTCTTGCGCAACCTGTTGGAGAAACAATCGCAGCGGCGAAAAATCTTTCGACCCGATTTGCAAAAATCCCGGCAGAAGGGCGATATATTCAGACAAATCGCCGAACTTGCCGGGAATTTTTGAATCGAGCGGCCAAGCCTGGGGCGCCGTTCGTATCCTGCCCCCGCAATTGCTTATCCAACAGGTTGCCGCTATTCTACCGTGCCGGCTGCCGGATGTGGCGCGACCTTGTCACCGCGTCTGGAGGCGAACCTCCAGCCGCCCGCGCAACCGCCCTTCACGCTCGACGCCCAGATTCATGCTGCCTACCGTTTTCATCGTCTCCGACGGCACCGGGATCACTGCCGAAACCTTCGCGCATTCGATCCTCTCCCAGTTCGACCAGAAATTCCGCCTCGTGCGCCTACCGTTCGTCGACTCGCTCGATAAAGCCTATGCGACCGTCGAGAAGATCAACGACGCCGCGGTGCACGACGGCCGCCGCGCGATCGTCTTCACGACGCTCGTCGACAGCGAGTCGAACGACATCGTCAAGCGCTCGAACGCGCTCGTGCTGGACATGTTCCAGCGCTTCGTCGAGCCGCTCGAGCAGGAACTGGAGCTGAAGTCGAGCCACGCAATGGGTCGCGGCCACCAGAACGCCGATACCGAGGAATACAAGACGCGGATCGAGGCGATCAACTTCTCGCTCGCGCACGACGACGGCCAGTCGAACCGCAACCTGTCCGAAGCCGACGTGATCCTGGTCGGCGTGTCGCGCAGCGGCAAGACGCCGACGAGCCTGTATCTCGCGATGCAGTACGGCGTGAAAGCGGCCAACTATCCGCTGATTCCGGAAGACTTCGAGCGCGGCAAGCTGCCGTCGGCGCTGTCGCCGCATCGCGACAAGCTGTTCGGGCTGTCCATCGACCCGCAGCGCCTGTCGGAGATCCGCAACGAGCGCCGCCCCGGCAGCAAGTACGCGGCGCCGGAGAACTGCCGCTACGAGATCAACGAGGCCGAGGCGATGATGCGCCGCGAAGGGATCAAGTGGCTGTCGTCGACGCACAAGTCGATCGAGGAAATCGCGACGACGATCCTGCAGGAAATCCGTCTCGACCGGCAGTCGTACTGACGACTGGCGCGCCGGCCGCCGTCAGGCCGCCGCCAACAGCAAAAAGGCCGCTTACGCGGCCTTTTTTTCGTGATGCGGGATACGCGCGGGCAACGCCGTGCGTCACGTCGTCATGTCATGCGCGCCGCTGCTGCCGCACCTGCTCGAACAGGCACACCGCCGCCGCGGCCGCGACATTCAGCGACTCCATTCCACCGGGCTGCGGGATCGTCACGCGATGCGTGGCCGCGTCGCGCCAGAACGCCGACACGCCGGCGCCCTCGTTGCCGAACACCCACGCGACGGGCCCGGCCAGGTCGCAGTCGTAGACCGCTTGCGCGCCGTGCGAATCCGTCAGCGCGACCGGCACATCGAGCCGCCCGGCGAGCGCGTCCGGCTCGACATCCTCGTGGATCGACAGCAGGAAGTGCGCGCCCATCCCCGAACGCAGCACCTTCGACGACCACGCATAGGCGGTGCCCGGCGCGCAGAACACGTGCCGCACGCCGGCCGCCGCCGCGCTGCGCAGGATCGAGCCGACGTTGCCGGCATCCTGCACGCCGTCGAGCACGACCGACGTATGCGTGACGCGCTCGGGCAGCGGCTGCGCGGGCCGATCGACGAGCAGCAGGAAACCCACGCCGCTGACCACGTTCGACAACTGGCCGAACAGCGCGTCGGGCAGCGTGACGACCCGCTGCGCGTCGATGCGCGCGATGATCGCCTGCGCTTCGGCGTGCGCGAGCGCGCCTTCGGTCGCGACGCACAGCTCCGGGGTCGCGCCCGTATCGAGATACGCGCCGGCGAGATGGAAACCTTCGAGCAGCGCCTGGCCGCCGCGCCGCTGCTGGGACGTCGAGCCCGCGAGCGCCTTCAGGCGTTTGTACAGCGGGTTGTCGCGGGATGTAATGCTCTTCATCAGGGGCCTGTTCCCGCTAATCACGGGCTTGCGAACGTGCGTTGCCGGCGGTCCCCCAAGGGGAGTGCCTTCGGGCGCGTGCAAGAAGCACGGCGCGCCGTCGGGCCGCGCCGAACCCGCGACGCGCGACGTCGCAATGCGGCCGGCAACGCCCGTTCACGAAACTAAAAAATCCCTTTCCGGCGGGAGCCGCCGGAAAGGCCGATCGTGGCGTCATGCTCGTTGCGAATACGCCAGCGCCGCTTCCGCTTCCTTGCGCTCGGCCCTTCTGGCGGCCGGCGCAAGCCCGTTCTCAGCGGGAACCGGCCATCAGGTCGAATGCCTCGCGCACGGGGGCGAACGAGCGCCGATGCGCTTCGCACGGGCCGTGCTCGCGCAGCGCGGCAAGGTGTTTCGGGGTGCCGTAACCCGCATGCACGTTGAAGCCGTACACCGGGAAGCGTTCATGCAGATCGACGAGCATGCGGTCGCGCGTGACCTTCGCGAGAATCGACGCGGCCGAGATGCTCGGCACGAGCGCGTCGCCGCTGACGATCGCCTCGGCACGCACCATCAGCGTCGGACAGCGGTTGCCGTCGATCTGGGCAAGCGTCGGCAGCACCGACAGGCCCTCGACGGCCCGCTTCATCGCCAGCATCGTCGCGTGCAGGATGTTCAGCGTGTCGATTTCGTCGACGCTGGCCGACGCGACGCAATACGCGCTCGAGCGCGCGACGATCAGGTCGTACAGCGCGTCGCGCTTCTTCGCGGACAGCGCCTTCGAATCGTCGAGCCCGTCGATCGGCCGCGCGGGATCGAGGATCACCGCGGCGGCCACGACCGGCCCCGCGAGCGGGCCGCGGCCCGCTTCGTCGACGCCGCAGACGATCTCGTCGGGCCGACTGAAGTCGAAACCGCCCTGCAGGTCGGTCGACGCGCGGCGGCGTGGTGCACGGGCGGCCGTCATGCGCGCCCCCTGCGCTGCTCGAGTACGCGCACAACGGCTTCGGCGGCCTTCGCGGCCGTGTTCTGCCGCAGCGAAAGATGCATTTCGGTAAAGACTTCGGTCAGCGTGCGGCGGTTCGCGTCGTCGCGCAGTTGCGTGAGCGTCGCATCGGCGAGCGCCTCGGGCGTCGCGAAATGCTGCAGCAACTCGGGCACGACGAAGCGCCCCGCCAGGATGTTCGGCAAGCCGACGTACGGCAGATAACCCTGCCGGCGCATGATCTGCCCGGTCAGCCAGGGCACCTTGTACGAGATCACCATCGGCTTCTTCAGCAGCGCGGCTTCCAGCGTGACGGTGCCGCTCTTCACGAGGATCGCGTCGGCGGCCGTCATCGCGACCTGCGAGCGGCCGTCGGTGATCGTCAGCGCGAGTTGCGGATGCGCGTCGACGAGCGGCTGCAGCAGTTCGCGCAGCGCAGGCGTCGCCGCCGGCATCACGAACCGCACGCCGGGCTCACGCTGCTGCATCAGCGCCATCGCCGCGAAGAACGTCGGGCCGATCAGCCCGATCTCCGAGCGCCGGCTGCCCGGCAGCACCGCGATCACCGGGCCGTCTGCCGGCAGGCCGAGCGCGATGCGCGCGCCGTGCGTGTCGGGCTCGAGCGGAATATCGTCGGCGAGCGGATGACCGACATACGTCGATGCAACGCCCGCCTTGTCGAGGATCGCCGGTTCGAACGGGAACAGGCACAGCATGTGGTCGACGGACTTCGCGACCTTCTTGATCCGCCCACCGCGCCACGCCCAGATCGACGGGCACACGAAGTGGATCGACGGGATGCCCGCATCGCGCGCGGCCTGCTCCACGTTGAAATTGAAGTCCGGCGCGTCGACGCCGATGAACGCGTCGGGCCGCTCCGCGAGCAGCTGGCGCTTCAACTCGCCGCGAATCCGCAGGATCTCGGGAATCTGGCCCAGCGCCTCGACGTAGCCACGCACCGTGAGCTTGTCCATCTGCCAGTGCGAGTCGAAGCCGTGCGCGAGCATCCGCTGCCCGCCGATCCCGTAGTATCGGGTCGACGCGGGCAGTCGTTCTTGAAGCCCGCCGAGCAGCGACGCCGCGAGCAGATCGCCCGACGGCTCGCCGGCCACCATCGCGAGCCGGAGCTGATTGGTCGGGAGCGACATCGCTTAGCGGATGATGCCGCGTTGGGACGCGTCGATGAACTCGACGAACGCGGTGACCGCTGCGTCGCCTTCGCCGCCCGCGACCGCCAGCTCGCGCAACTGCACCTTCGCTTCCTCGAGCGACAGGCCGTTCTTGTACAGCAGGCGGTACGCGCTGCGCAGCGCCGAGATCGCGTCGGGCGAGAAACCGCGCCGGCGCAGGCCTTCGACGTTGATGCCGTGCGGCTCGGCCTTGTTGCCGGCGGCGATCACGAACGGCGGCACGTCCTGCACGAGCGCCGACGCGCCACCCAGCATCGAATGCGCGCCGATGCGCACGAACTGGTGCACGCCCGACATCCCGCCGATGATCGCGTAGTCGCCGATCTCGACGTGACCGGCCATCTGCGCGTTGCTCGACAGGATCACGTTGCTGCCGACGCGGCAGTCATGACCGATGTGCACATAGGCCATGATCCAGTTGTCGTCGCCGAGCGTCGTCACGCCGACATCCTGCACGGTGCCGGTGTGGATCGTCGTGAATTCGCGGATCGTGTTGCGGTTGCCGATCACGAGCTTCGTCGGCTCGTCCTTGTACTTCATGTCCTGCGGACGGCCGCCGACCGACGCGTAATGGCCGATGCGGTTGTCCTCGCCGAGCGTCGTGTGACCTTCGATCACGCTGTGCGAGCCGATCGTCGTACGCGCGCCGATCGTGACGTGCGGCCCGACGATCGCATACGGCCCGATCTCGACGGACTCGTCGATCTGCGCGCCCGGTTCGACAATCGCGGTTGGATGAATCCTGGTCATGCGCCGTTGCCTCTCGATATGATGTGTCGCGTTGCTCGCGTTACGATACCCATGCGTGCCGCGTCGCTCAGGGCGCCGCGTCGGCCGTCTTGACCGTGCACATCAGTTCGGCTTCCGCCGCCACCTTGCCGTCCACTTCCGCCACCGCCTTGAACTTCCAGATGCCGCGGATGTAACGTTCGAACGTCACGTTCAGAATCAGTTGGTCGCCCGGTTCGACCACGCGCTTGAAGCGCGCGCCGTCGATGCCGACGAAGTAGTACAGCGTGTTTTCCGGATCCTTCGGCTGCTCTTCCGCGAACGTCAGCAGCGCGGCTGCCTGAGCGAGCGCCTCGAGGATCAGCACACCCGGCATCACCGGCCGCTTCGGGAAGTGTCCCTGGAAGAACGGCTCGTTGATCGACACGTTCTTCAGCGCTTTGATCCCCTTGTGCGGCTCGAGTTCGAGCACGCGATCGACGAGCAGAATCGGGTAGCGGTGCGGCAGCAGCGTGAGGATCTTGTGGATGTCGAGATTGATTTTTTCAGTGCTCATGATGGTTCGTCTCACGCAGAGGCTGCGCGGTGGTGATGCAAAGGCTGAAGCGGGCCGCCGCGCGGCCCAGTCTGGCAAACCGGGCCGGTAGCGCTGGCCGTGCCCGGTTGCTGGTCTCGCATGGCGTCGGTCAGGCGTCCGTGCCGCCCTGGGCGGCCAGCGCGGTTTCGAGCGCCTTGATGCGCTCGCGCAGCTTGTCGAGGTTGCGCACGAGCGCGGCGCTCCGGTTCCATTCGCCGTGGTCGACGGCCGGGAATGCGCTCGTGTAGATGCCGGCCTTCGGCAGCGACTTCGACACGCCCGACTTCGCGGTGATGATGACATAGTCGCCGAGCGTCACGTGGCCGGCGATGCCCGCCGCGCCGCCGATCATGCAGTGGCGGCCGATCGTCGTGCTGCCGGCGATGCCCGCACTGCCCGCGATCACCGTATAGGCGCCGATCCGGCAGTTGTGGCCGATCTGGACCTGATTGTCGATCTTCACGCATTCCTCGATGACGGTGTCCGCCATCGCGCCGCGATCGATCGTCGTGTTCGCGCCGATCTCGACATCCGGGCCGACCGTCACGCCGCCGACCTGCGGGATCTTGACCCAGCTGCCGGTACGCGCATCGCCGTCGCCGACGAAATCCGGCGCGAAGCCGAACCCGTCGGAACCGATCACGGCACCCGAATGGATGATCGCGCGCGGGCCGATCTTGCAGCCGTGGTACACCGATGCGTTCGGATACAGGTGCGAACCCGCGCCGATCGTCGTGCCGCGGCCGATGAACACGTTCGCGTCGAGCTGCACGCCGTCCTCGATCACCGCACCGGCCTCGACCGTCACGTGCGGACCGATCACCGCGCTCGCGGCAACCTGCGCGGCCGGATCGATCGTCGCGCTCGGATGCACGCCGGGCGCACGCGGCGGCGTGGCGAGATCGATGAACATCTGCGCGACGCGCGCGAAGTACGCGTACGGATTCGGCGTCACAATGAAATTACGGGGGACGGCCATCCCGGGGCCGGCCGGCTGGCCGTCAGTGGCCGCGCGCAGCTTTTCGAGATCCTTCGGCGCGATCAGCACCGCGCCGGCGCGGGTCGTCTCGACCTGCGACAGGTACTTCGGATTCGCGAGAAATGCGAGTTGCTGAGGGCCTGCCTGGTCGAGCGGCGCGAGGCCGCCCACCTTGCACTGGGCGTCGCCGGCGATCTCGCCGCCGAACCGCTTTACGAGTTCCTCGAGCGTCAATGCCATTCGTCGTCTGCTCCGTTCAGTTCGTCGAGCCGGACGCGAGCGCCTTGAGCACCTTGTCGGTGATGTCGATGCGCGGACTGACGTACACGGCTTCCTGCACGATCAGGTCGTAATTCTGCTGCTCGGCTATCTGCTTGATGACCTTGTTCGCGCGCTCCAGCACCGCCGCGAGTTCCTCGTTGCGGCGTTGGTTCAGGTCCTCGCGAAACTCGCGCTGCTTGCGCTGGAAGTCGGTGTCGAGCTGCGCGAGATCGCGCTGCTTTTGCGCACGATCGGCCGCCGACAGCGACGCACCGTTCTTGTCCAGCGAGTCGGACATCGACTTCAGGCGCGCCGCGAGGTCCTGCAGTTCCTTGTCGCGCTTCGCGAACTCGGCTTCGAGCTTCGTCTGCGCCACCTTGGCGGGCGCCGACTCGCGCAGGATCCGATCCGAATTGACCGCCGCGATGCGGGCGACGTCCTGAGCATGCGCCGTCGCCGCGCCCAAGGCCAGCGCAACGGTCAGCGCACACATCACTCGTTTCGAAAACTTACCGGTTAGCAAAATTACCCTCTCGTTGCTGTTGTCATGCGTTCGATCAGAACGCCGTCCCGATCTGGAACTGGAATTTCTGGTACTGGTCGCCTTCATGCTTCTGCAGCGGGAAGCCGAGGCTCAGCTTCAGCGGGCCGATCGGCGAGATCCACGCGAGACCCACACCGTAGCCGTAACGCAGGCCGTTCGCGCCGGTACTCGTGCCGCCCGGCGCGTTGCCCCACACGTTACCGCCGTCGAGGAACGTGAACACGCGCAGCGTACGGTCGTAGCCGGTGCCCGGCAGCGGGAACGTCAATTCGATGTTGCCGACGAGCATCTTCGAACCGCCGATCGGGTCGTTCGTCTTCGTGTCGCGCGGGCCCAGCGAGCTCGGCTCGTAGCCACGCACGGAGCCGATACCGCCCGCGTAGTAGTTCTTGAAGATCGGGTACGGGTTGCCGATACCGTTACCGTAGCCGCCTTGCAGGTTCATGCCCAGGATGAAGCCGCGCGAGAACGAATAGTAGTACTGCGCCTGCAGGTCCGCCTTGTAGTACTGGATCTTGCCGACCGGCACACCGTACTCGACGTTCGCCTGCGTGAAGTAGCCGCGGCTCGGGATCAGCGCGCTGTCACGCGCATCGCGCGACCACGCGACGGTCAGCGGCACCGTGTTCGACACGCGGCCGAACTGGTTCACGTAATCCTGGTAGCTCTGCGGCGTGTTCGAATCGACATCGAGACGGTTCTGCTCGAAGCCCGCGCCGAAGTAGACGGTGTCGACTTCCGAGAACGGAATGCCGAACTTCAGGTTGCCGCCCGCGCTGATGATCCGGAAGCTCGAGCTCGTCGAATAGTAGAGCGGCTGGTACGTGCGGTAGTAGACGTCCGTGATCCGCTTGATGCCGTCGACCGTGAAGTACGGGTCGACCTGCGTGACGGTCAGCGTGCGGTAGCTCTTCGCGGTGTTGACGTTCACCGACAGGCTCGTGCCCGAGCCGAACACGTTGTCCTGCGACACGCCCGCCGACAGCACCACCTTGTCCGTCGACGAGAAGCCCGCGCCCAGCGTGATCGCGCCGGTCGGCTTTTCATCGACCTTCACGGTCACGTCGACCTGGTCGTTCGTGCCTTCGACCGGCACCGTCGTCACGTCGACGTTGGTGAAGTAGCCGAGACGGTTCACGCGGTCCTTCGACAGCGCGAGGCGGTTCGAATCGAACCACGAGCTTTCGAGCTGGCGCATTTCACGGCGCACGACTTCGTCGCGCGTACGCGTGTTGCCGACCACGTTGATGCGGCGCACGTACACGCGGCGGCTCGGATCGACGACGAGATTCAGGTTCACCTTGTGGTTCGCCTGGTCGATGTCCGGCTGCGCATTGACGGTCGCGAATGCATAGCCGTATTCGCCGAGCTTGTCGACGATCGACTTCGTCGTTTGCTGCAGCTTTTCGGCCGAGAAACGATCGCCCGGCTTGATCTTGATCAGCTTGGTCAGTTCGGCTTCGCGATCGAGCAGATTGCCCGACAGCTTGATGCCCGACACCGTGTACGGCTCGCCTTCGTGCAGCGTGACCGTCAGGTACATGTCCTTCTTGTCGGGCGAGATCGACACCTGGGTCGACTCGATATTGAACTCGAGGTAGCCGCGGTTCAGGTAGTACGAGCGCACGGCCTCGAGGTCGCCCGTCAGCTTTTCCTTCGAGTACAGGTCGTTCTTCGTGTACCAGGAGAACCAGTTCGGCGTAGACAACTGCATCTCGTCGCGCAGCTTGCTGGTGCTGAACGCCTTGTTGCCGATGAAGTTGATCTGGCGGATCTTCGCGCTCGGGCCTTCGGCGACCGCGAACAGGATCGACACGCGGTTCGCGTCGACCGGCGTGACCGTCGTCTTGACCTCGGCTGCGTAGAAGCCGCGCGTCAGGTACTGACGCTTGAGCTCCTGCTCCGCCTTGTCGACGAGCGCCTTGTCGTAGTAGCGGCCGTCGGCCAGACCCACCGCGCGCAGCGCCTTCGTCAGGTTGTCCTTGTCGAATTCCTTCGTGCCGGTGAAGTCGATCGACGCAATGGCCGGACGCTCCTGCACCTGCACGATCACGACGTTGCCCTGGGTGGCGATGCGCACGTCGTTGAAGAAGCCCGTCGCGTACAGCGCGCGGATTGCTTCGGATGCCTTGTCGTCGGTGAAGGTATCGCCCTGCTTGATCGGCAGGTAGGCAAACACCGAACCCGCTTCGACGCGCTGCAACCCCTCGATCTTGATGTCTTGCACCACGAACGGTGCCGCTGCATGCGCCGCGAGGCCGTGCGCGGCGAGCGCGGCCGCTGCAACTGTCTTAGGTACAAAGCGATGAGGTTTGAACAACGTGCATCCCCAATATTTAGCTGCATCAAATCAGGCGGCGGCCGACTGGCCGCCGCCTGACGCTTCAGAAATGGATTAACCGAGCCAGGTCGTTGAACAGCGCGATCGCCGACAATGCGACGATGCAGATCAACCCGGCTCTTTGCAGAATCAGCTGCCAGCGCTCCGAAACGGCTTTCCCGGTCGCGGCTTCAACCAGATAATATAACAGATGCCCCCCGTCCAAAACGGGAATCGGCAGCAAGTTCAACACCCCGAGGCTAATGCTGACAAGGGCGAGGAACGACAGGAAGGCCGACGGACCGAGCCGCGCGCTCTTGCCCGCGTAGTCCGCAATCGTCACCGGACCGGACAGGTTCTTCAGCGACGCGTTGCCCGTGATCATGCGCCCGAACATCTTCAGCGAATAAACGGCGATGTCCCACGTGCGGTGCGCGCCGAGCTGCAGGCTCTCGATCGGCCCGTAGCGCACGTCGACCGACGGCGTATGCATCGACAGCGCCGCGCCGATGCGGCCGACCTGCTGCCCCGTCTCGTCGTCGCGCTGCGCCTGCGGCACGATCGACACCGTCTGTGTGGCGCCGCCCCGCTCGACCCGCAGATCGACCGCCTGGCCGGCGTGGTGCTTCACCGCGTCGATGAAGCGCGAGGCGCCGCCGATGGGCTTGCCGTCGAGCGCGAGCAGCTTGTCGCCGGCCTTCAGGCCAGCGTGCTCGGCCGCGCTGCCGGGCTGCACCGACGCCACCGACAACGTGCCACCGCCGGTCTCGAAGCCCAGGTGCATCATGAAATCGTCGTCCAGCGCGCTTTCGGGAACGTTGCGCAGGTCGACGCGGAAATCGAACGTCGATGCGCCGCCGTCGCGCGCGCCGAGCACGACCTCGCGATGATCGAACGCGGCGGCCAGCAGCTTCCAGCGCAAATCCGACCACGAACGCACCGGCACGGCCTCGCCGCCCTGCGCGTCGCCTGCGTGCACGTCACGGATCGACACGATCGTCTCGTTGCCGTCGAAGCCCGCGCGAGCCGCCACCGTGCCGGCGGCCGGCGGCGCGAGCACCGCGGCCGGCTCGGTCACGCCGGTTGCGAATACGACGGAAAACAGGACGATTGCCAACAGGAAGTTCGCGATCGGGCCGGCGGCGACGATCGCGATGCGCTTGAACACCGATTGCCGGTTGAACGCCTGGTCGAGCTCCTCGGGCTTGATGCCCGGCCCCGGCTCGCGCTCGTCGAGCATCTTCACGTAACCGCCGAGCGGCAGTGCGGACAGCGTCCACTCGGTGCCCGTCCTGCGGCTGACCCAGCGCGCGACGGGCTGGCCGAAACCGATCGAGAAACGCAGCACCTTCACGCCGCACCAGCGCGCGACGCGATAATGTCCGTACTCATGCACGACGACCAGCACCCCGATCGCCACCGCAAACGCGATCAGTTCGACCAGCACGTTCATGAGCACCTCATTCAGACAGTACGCTCCACGCGTGGCGCAGGCGCTTTCGCAATGATCTCGGCGGCGAGGCGGCGTGCCTCGGCATCCGCCGCAAGGACGTCGTCGAGCCCGTTCGGGCTGCGGTTCGGCAGCGCGTTGAGCACTGCGTCGACCGTGGCCGCGATCGCCATGAAGCCGATCCGGCGCTCGAGAAACGCTTCGACCGCAATTTCGTTCGCCGCGTTCAACGCGGCGCTCGCGATACCGCCCTCCTCAAGCGCCTTCAGCGCGAGCGCGAGGCACGGGAACCGCGTGTAATCGGGTTTCTCGAATGACAGCTGCGCGATCTGCGCGAGGTCGAGCTGGTCGACGCCCGCGTCGACGCGCTCCGGGAACGCCAGCGCGTGCGCGATCGGCGTGCGCATGTCGGGGTTGCCGAGCTGGGCGAGCACCGAGCCGTCGCGGTACGACACGAGCGAATGGATCACGCTCTGCGGGTGGATCAGCACGTCGATCCGGTCGCCCGGCAGACCGAAGATCCAGTGCGCCTCGATCACCTCGAGGCCCTTGTTCATCATCGTCGCGGAATCGACCGAAATCTTGCGGCCCATCACCCAGTTCGGGTGCTTGCAGGCTTCGTCCGGCGTCACGTCGGCGAGCGTGGCCGGCTCGCGCGTGCGGAACGGGCCGCCCGACGCGGTCAGGATGATCTTCGAGATCCCGCCGTGCTCGTTCTCGTCGCGCGGCATGCACTGGAAGATCGCGTTGTGTTCGCTGTCGACCGGCAACAGGATCGCGCCATGGTCGCGCACGGCGTCCATGAAGATCGCGCCAGACATCACGAGCGATTCCTTGTTCGCAAGCAGGATGCGCTTGCCGGCGCGCGCGGCCGCAAGGCTCGGCGCCAGGCCGGCCGCGCCGACGATCGCCGCGACGACCGTGTCGCAACCGTCGCTCTTCGACACGTCGACGAGCGCCTGCGGCCCGTACAGCACCACGGTCGTGCTGCCCGCCGCGCGCAGTTTTGCCTCGACGTGCGCCGCCGTGTTCGCATCGCCTACCACCGCGACTTCGGGCGCGAAGCGCAGGCACTGCTCGACGAGCTTGTCGCCGTTGCGGTGCGCGGTCAACGCATAGACCGAGAAACGCTCGGGATGGCGGGCGACCACGTCGAGCGTGCTGTCTCCGATCGAGCCCGTGGAACCGAGCAGTGTCAGACGTTTTTGCATAACAGAAATAGTGGTTTAACCAAGCAGCAGCATTGCGAGCGGCAGCACGGGCAGCAGCGCGTCGACGCGGTCGAGCACGCCGCCGTGCCCAGGCAGCAGGCCGCTGGAATCCTTCACGCCCGCCTGACGCTTGAGCAGCGACTCGAACAGGTCGCCGATCACGCTGTAGGCGACCAGCAGCGTCAACGCGGCCCACGCGCCGGGCATCCCGTAGCGGGTCGCGAATGCGGAAAACAGGGTCGGCTCAAACCAGTGCGCGGCCATCGCGACACCCGCGACGACCATCACGGCGAACCAGCCGCCGATCGCACCTTCCCAGCTCTTCCCGGGACTGATCGTGATGGCCAGTTTACGCTTTCCGAAGGCCTTGCCCGCGAAGTATGCACCGATATCGGCCAGCCAGACGACCAGAAGCAGCGACAGCACGAACGGAACGCCCTCGGCGCGCGCCGCGACGAGCGCGTGCCAGCAGGCCGCGAACACGACGAGCCCGGCCGCGAGCAGGAACGCCCGCCACACGCCGCCCGCGAGTTCCGGCTTGCGTCGCAGCGAGAACGGGCCGACCAGCAGCCAGAACACGCCGGCTGCCATGAAAAGGGGACGGGACGAAGCCGCACCGACGCCGAGCGGCGCGGTCGCCGCGAGCGCGGCCGCCGCGACGATCGCGTAGACGACGGAGCCGACCGCGCCGAGCTTCAGCAGGCGCGCCCATTCCCACGCGGCGAACACGAGCACGACGCCGATCAGCGCGCCGAACGCGGCAAGCGGCGCGAACAGCGTCACCGGCAGCAACACTGCCAGCATCACGACCGCCGTGATCACACGGGTCTTCAGCATGAAAGGGAATCGGCGTTCTGCGATTGCGGTTCGAGCTGCGCGCTGGTGCGCCCGAAACGGCGCTCGCGCTCGGTATACGACGCGATCGCGTCGGCCAGCGCCGCGCCGTCGAAGTCCGGCCAGTATTTGTCGGTGAAATAGAATTCCGCGTACGCGAGCTGCCACAGCAGGAAATTGCTGACGCGCTGCTCGCCGCCGGTGCGGATGAAGAGATCGGGCTCCGGCGCATAGGCCATTGCCAGGTGCGGCGCGAACGCGTCTTCGGTCACGTCGACCTCGCGACCCTCGCGCACGGCCTGCTCGACGAGCTTCTTCGTCGCCTGCAGGATGTCCCAGCGGCCGCCGTAGTTCGCGGCGATCGTCAGGGTCAGGCGGGTGTTGCGCGCCGTCTTGGTTTCGGCGCGGCGGATCAGTTCGCGGATGCGCGGCTCGAAGCGTTCGAGATCGCCGACCACCCGCAGGCGGATCCCGTTCGCATGCAGCTTGCCGATCTCGCGCTCGAGCGCGGTGATGAACAGCCGCATCAGGAACGACACTTCGTCGTTCGGCCGGCGCCAGTTTTCCGAACTGAACGCGAACAGCGTCAGGTATTCGACGCCGGCGCGCGCGCAGCCTTCGACCACCGCCCGCACGGCATCCACGCCGCGGGTGTGCCCCGCGACGCGCGGCAGGCGGCGTTCGGTCGCCCAACGGCCGTTGCCGTCCATGATGATCGCGATATGACGCGGCACGGCGCCGACGTCAGGCACGCGAACAGTAGAGCTTGTATAGGTCATGGCCGTTGAGACAGTAATGCGGAAAGAAGGCGGCGCGCGAGGACGGTCGTCAGACCGTCATGATCTCGGCTTCCTTGCTCTGCACGAGCTTGTCGACTTCGGCAACGTGCTTGTCCGTCAGCTTCTGCACGTCGTCGCTCGCACGGCGCTCGTCGTCTTCCGAGATTTCCTTGTCCTTCACGAGCTTCTTGAGCGCTTCGTTCGCGTCGCGGCGCAGGTTGCGGATCGCGACCTTGGCCGTTTCGCCTTCGCTCTTGACCACCTTGGTCAGCTCGCGGCGGCGCTCTTCCGTCAGCGCCGGCATCGGCACGCGGATCAGGTCGCCGGCCGTCGCCGGGTTCAGGCCGAGATCGGCTTCGCGGATGGCCTTCTCGACCTTCGCGACCATGTTCTTTTCCCACGGCTGCACACCGATCGTGCGTGCGTCGACGAGCGTCAGGTTCGCAACCTGCGAGATCGGCACCATCGAACCGTAGTAGTCGACCTGCACGTGATCGAGCAGACCGGTATGCGCACGGCCCGTGCGGATCTTCGCCAGATCGTTCTTGAACGCTTCGATCGAGCGCTGCATCTTCTGCTCTACGCCCTTCTTGACATCAGCGACACTCATTTCAACCTCCAAACCTTCCAACCTTCAAAGAACGCGGGCCCGCCCGGCGCGCGACGCACCACGGCCGGCGACCCACGCCGCTTGCCCGCATCCGCGGGAGTTTACACGTGGACGAGCGTACCTTCGTCCTCGCCCAGCACGATACGCTTGAGCGCGCCCGGCTTGTTGATCGAAAACACGCGAATCGGCAGCTTCTGGTCGCGGCACAGCGCGAAGGCCGTCGCGTCCATCACCTGCAGATTCCGGCTGATCGCCTCGTCGAAGCTGATCGTCGCGTAGCGCGTGGCCGACGGATCCTTCTTCGGATCGGCAGAATATACGCCATCGACCTTGGTCGCCTTCAGCACGACCTCGGCGCCCACTTCCGAACCGCGCAGCGCGGCGGCCGTGTCCGTCGTGAAGAACGGGTTGCCCGTGCCGGCCGCGAAGATCACGACCTTGCCTTCCTCGAGCTGACGGATCGCACGGGGCCGGATGTACGGCTCGACGACCTGGTCCATGCGCAGCGCGGACTGCACGCGCGCGACGATGCCGGCGTGGCGCATCGCGTCCTGCAGCGCCAGCGCGTTCATCATCGTCGCCAGCATCCCCATGTAGTCGGCCGTCGCGCGGTCCATGCCGGCCGCACCGCCCGCGACACCGCGGAAAATGTTACCGCCGCCGATCACGACCGCAAGCTGCGTACCGAGACCCACGACTTCGGCAATGTCCGCCACCATCCGTTCGATCGTCGCGCGATTGATGCCGAAGGCATCGTCGCCCATCAGCGCTTCGCCGGAGAGTTTGAGGAGGACGCGTTTATAGGCATTGGACATAGGGGCTTCCGAGCGACGAGAGGATGACAACCACGAACTGTAGGGGCGAAATACTGATTCGGGCAAGCGCCGACGGTCGGACCGGGGTTCCCGGCCGGCCGACGGCGCCGCCGACCGCGGCGGAGCGGACGCCCGCCGCGGATACTGCCTGACTGCTTACTGCTGCTTTGCTGCTGCGACTTGCGCGGCCACTTCGGCGGCGAAGTCGTCCTGGCGCTTCTCGATGCCTTCGCCGACGACGAACAGCGCGAACTTCTGCACCGTGGAGTCCGCTGCCTTCAGCATCTGCTCGATCGTCTGCTTGTCGTTCTTCACGAACGTCTGGTTGAGCAGCGACACTTCCTTCAGGTACTTCTGGACGCTGCCGTCGACCATCTTCGCGACGATTTCAGCCGGCTTGCCCGATTCCGCAGCCTTCTGCTCGGCCACGCGGCGTTCCGTGTCGATCAGTTCCGCCGGCACGTCGGCCGACGACAGCGCGACCGGCTTCATCGCGGCGATGTGCATCGCGACGTCCTTGCCGACCTGCTCGTCCGCACCCGTGTACTCGACGATCACGCCGATACGCGCGCCGTGCAGGTACGTCGCGATCTTGTTCGCGGTTTCGAAGCGCACGAAACGGCGGATCGAGACGTTCTCGCCGATCTTGCCAATCAGTGCCAGGCGCACTGCGTCGACCGTCGAGCCTTCGAGCGGCAGCGCCGACAGCGCGGCCACGTCGGCCGGGTTCTGCGTCGCGACGAGTTCTGCAACCGTCTTCGAGAATGCGAGGAAGTCGTCGTTCTTCGCGACGAAGTCGGTTTCGCAGTTCAGTTCGACCAGCGCGCCTGCATTGCCGCCGACGAACGATGCGACGACGCCTTCGGCCGTCACGCGCGATGCCGCCTTGCTCGCCTTGTTGCCGAGCTTGACGCGCAGCAGCTCTTCAGCCTTGGCCAGGTCGCCGTCGGCTTCCGTCAGCGCCTTCTTGCACTCCATCATCGGTGCGTCGGTCTTTGCGCGCAGTTCTGCCACCATGCTTGCGGTAATTGCCGCCATCATTCGCTCCTTGAGTCTGTATTCACAACGCCGCCCGCTTGGACGCGAACGGCCGAAAATCGTTTCCGGACCCGCGCCGATTCAGCGCGATCAGGTCCGGCGCACAAGCTTAAAAAAAGGGGGCCTGTTGAGAGCCCCCTTTTTGCGCCGGCTCGGGGCCAGTTACGCGTTTTCCTCGACGTACTCGTCGTCGCCGCGCGCTGCCTGGACCACTTCGTTGACCGCGTTCGCACGGCCTTCGAGGATCGCGTCGGCCACGCCTTCAGCGTACAGCGCGACTGCCTTGCTCGAGTCGTCGTTACCCGGGATCACGTAATCCACGCCTTCCGGCGAGTGGTTCGTATCGACCACGGCGATGACCGGCACGCCCAGCTTGTTCGCTTCGGTAACGGCAATCTTGTGGTAGCCGACGTCGACGACGAAGATCGCGTCCGGAATGCCGCCCATGTCCTTCACGCCGCCGATCGACTTCTGCAGCTTGGCGATTTCGCGTTCGAACAGCAGCGCTTCCTTCTTGCTCATCTTCTCGGTTTCGCCCGATTCGACGGCCGCTTCCATGTCCTTCAGGCGCTTGATCGAAACCTTCAGCGTCTTGAAGTTGGTCATCATGCCGCCGAGCCAGCGTGCGTTGACGTACGGCATGCCTGCGCGCTGCGCTTCCTGGGCGATCGTGTCACGCGATTGACGCTTCGTGCCGACGAACAGGATCGTGCCGCGGTTTGCTGCCAGCTGGCGCACGTACTTCTGTGCGTCCGTGAACATCGGCAGCGTCTTTTCGAGGTTGATGATGTGAATCTTGTTGCGGTGACCGAAAATGAACGGAGCCATCTTCGGGTTCCAGAAGCGCGTCTGGTGACCGAAGTGGACACCCGCTTCCAGCATTTGGCGCATCGTAACTGCCATGTAAATTCTCCACGAGGGTTGGGTCTTAAGCCGGCTGCCGTACCGCCGCGCGAACGCGCCCCGAAGGACCTTCGTTCCGCGCGGCCGGCACCCTTGGTTGCGCCGGCTTGCGATTCGGCACGTGCGAAAATGCGCGTGCCGCAAGCCTTTCATCGCCATGCCGCCCCAAAACGAGGCATGTTCGGCATTTGGATGTCGACTTAGCCAAAGAGTATAGCACGCCGATTTGTCGGCTCTCAAGTCGCCCGCCACTTTCGCTTGCCGCGCGGCAGCCGGCCGGACAATCCCCGAAAACCCGCATCGGCACCGCCGGCAGGGGCTGCGAGGCCAGCCATAAGGTGCGATAATCCGTCAATTCACCGCATTCCAGGCATACCTCGATGGCTATTACGCTCAAAAACGAACACGACATCGCCGAGATGCGCGTCGCCTGCCGTCTCGCGAGCGAAGTGCTCGACTTCATCACGCCGCACGTCGTCGCGGGTGTCACGACCGCCGAACTCGACCGGCTCTGTCACGAATTCATGCTCAACGAGCAGGGCACGATCCCCGCGCCGCTGAATTATCAGCCGCCCGGCTACCCGCCGTACCCGAAGGCCACCTGCATCTCGGTCAACGACGTGATCTGCCACGGCATTCCGGGCGAGAAGGTAATCAAGAACGGCGACGCGCTGAACATCGACGTCACCGTGATCAAGAACGGCTACTTCGGCGACACCAGCCGGATGTTCATCGTCGGCGAGGGCTCGATCCTCGCGAAGCGCCTCGTGCAGACCACCTACGAGTGCATGTGGCTCGGCATCGACCAGGTCAAGCCCGGCGCGCACCTCGGCGACATCGGCTACGCGATCCAGAAGCACGCGGAAGCGCAGGGCTACAGCGTCGTGCGCGAATACTGCGGCCACGGCATCGGCACGGTGTTCCACGAAGATCCGCAGGTCGTCCACTACGGCCGTCCGGGCACCGGCATCGAGCTGAAGGCCGGGATGATCTTCACGATCGAGCCGATGATCAACGCCGGCAAGCGCGACATCCGCACGATGCCCGACCAGTGGACGGTCAAGACGCGCGACCGCAGCCTGTCCGCGCAATGGGAGCACACCGTGCTCGTCACCGAGACGGGCTACGAGGTGCTGACCGTGTCGGCCGGCACGCCGGCACGCCCGGTGTTCGCGCAACCGGCCGCCGCGATCTGAGCGCCGTCGCGCCCGCCCTGCCCACCTTGCCCGCCCTCGACCTGAACGGCCACCCATGAGCGCTCACGCCGCCCCCTCGCCCGAAGCGCTGTCGCGGCGCGCCGAATTCAAGGCCGCCAAGGTCGACATGCTCGAGCGCTTTCGCAGCGCGGCGAACGTCGCGTCGCTGATGCACGCGCTGTCGAAACTCACCGACGATGCGCTCAAGCGCGTGTGGGACGAGTGCGGAGTACCCGCGACGCTCGCGCTCGTCGCCGTGGGTGGCTACGGACGCGGCGAGCTCGCGCCCTACTCCGACGTCGACATCCTCGTGCTGCTGCCCGACGCGCACGACCCGGCGCTCGACGCCCGCATCGAGCGCTTCATCGGGATGGCGTGGGATCTCGGCCTCGAGATCGGCAGCAGCGTGCGCACGGTCGCGCAATGCATCGAGGAAGCGTCGCAGGACGTCACCGTGCAGACCTCGCTGCTCGAGGCGCGCCGCATCGTCGGCAGCACCGCGCTGTTCGAGCGCTTCACGGTGCGCTATCACGAGGCGCTTGACGCCCGCGCGTTCTTCACCGCGAAGGTGCTCGAGATGCGCCAGCGCCACGCGAAGTTCCAGGATACGCCGTACAGCCTCGAGCCGAACGTGAAGGAAAGCCCCGGCGGGCTGCGCGACCTGCAGACGATCCTGTGGATCGCGCGCGCGGCCGGCTTCGGCAGCAGCTGGCGCGAGCTCGACACGCGCGGGCTCATCACCGAGCGCGAGGCGCGTGAGCTGCGCCGCAACGAAGGATTCCTGAAGACGCTGCGCGCGCGGCTGCACGTGATCGCCGGCCGCCGCCAGGACATGCTCGTGTTCGACCTGCAGACGCAGGCCGCCGAGAGCTTCGGCTACCGGCCGACGCAGGCCAAGCGCGCGAGCGAGCAGCTGATGCGTCGCTACTACTGGGCCGCGAAGGCGGTCACGCAGCTCGCGACGATCCTGATCCAGAACATCGAGGCGCAGCTGTTCCCCGCGACGAGCGGCATCACGCGCGTGCTGTCGCCCGATCGTTTCGTCGAGAAGCAGGGCATGCTCGAGATCGTCGACGACGGCGTGTTCGAGCGCCATCCCGACGCAATCCTCGAAGCCTTCCTGCTGTACGAGGTGACCCGCGGCGTGAAGGGCCTGTCCGCCCGCACGCTGCGCGCGCTGTACAACTCGCGCGAGATCATGAACAACACGTGGCGGCGCGATCCGCAGAACCGCCGCACGTTCATGCAGATCCTGCAGCAGCCCGAGGGCATCACGCACGCATTCCGGCTGATGAACCAGACGAGCGTGCTCGGCCGCTACCTGCTGAATTTCCGCCGCATCGTCGGCCAGATGCAGCACGACCTGTACCACGTGTATACGGTCGACCAGCACATCCTGATGGTGTTGCGCAACCTCCGCCGCTTCGCGGTGGCCGAGCATGCGCACGAATACCCGTTCTGCAGCCAGCTGATCGGCAATTTCGAGCGCCCGTGGGTGCTGTATGTCGCCGCGCTGTTCCACGACATCGCGAAAGGCCGCGGCGGCGACCATTCGACGCTCGGGATGGCCGACGCACGGCGCTTCTGCCGCGAGCACGGAATCACCGGCGACGACGCGGCGCTGATCGTGTGGCTCGTCCAGCATCACCTGACGATGAGCCAGGTCGCGCAGAAGCAGGACACGAGCGACCCCGAGGTCATCAAGCGCTTCGCCGAAGTCGTCGGCAACGAACGCTACCTCACCGCGCTCTACCTGCTGACCGTCGCCGATATCCGCGGCACGAGCCCGAAGGTGTGGAACACGTGGAAGGGCAAGCTGCTCGAGGACCTGTACCGCATCACGCTCGCGGTGCTCGGCGGCGCCAACCCCGATGCGCATTCGGAACTGAAGTCGCGCCAGGAGCAGGCGCTCGCGCTGCTGCGCCTCGAGACCGTGCCCGACGACGCGCACCGTGCGTTGTGGGATCAGCTCGACGTCGGCTTCTTCCTGCGTCACGACGCGGCCGACATCGCATGGCAGACGCGCGTGCTGTACCGGCACGTGAACGCCGAGACGGCGATCGTCCGCGCGCGGCCGTCGCCGATCGGCGACGCGCTGCAGGTGCTCGTGTACGTGAAGGACCGCCCCGACCTGTTCGCGGGCATCTGCGCGTACTTCGACCGCAACGGACTGTCGGTACTCGATGCGCGCGTCAGCACCACGCGGCATGGCTATGCGCTCGACAATTTCATCGTCACGCAGACCGAACGCGACGTGCGCTATCGCGACATCGCGAATCTCGTCGAACAGCAGCTCGCGACGCGCCTCGCCGAGACCGCGCCGCTGCCGGAGCCGTCCAAGGGCCGCCTGTCGCGGCTGTCCCGGACGTTTCCGATCACGCCGCGCGTCGACCTCCGGGCCGACGAGCGCGGCCAGTACTACATCCTGTCCGTGTCCGCCAACGACCGGCCGGGCCTTCTCTATTCGATCGCGCGCGTACTGGCCGAGCATCAGGTCGGCGTCCACGCGGCGCGGATCAATACGCTCGGCGAACGCGTCGAGGACATCTTCCTGCTCGATGGTGCCGGCCTGTCCGACAACCGCCTGCAGATCCAGCTCGAAACCGAATTGCTGCGCGCGATCGCAGTCTGAATGAATCCCAGCGTTTATGCGCACCAAATTAACCGTCAAGAATCCGCGTCCGGCGTCGCCGACCCGCGCACCCGTCCGCTCCGGCAGCCTCGTCGCTCGCAAGGCGGTGCGCCCCGCCCCGCCGCCCGCGGCCGACAAGTCGCCGCGCCCGAAGAAGGCCGGCGCTCCGGCAGCCGCCGGCGAACGCGCGTTCAAGCCGCGCGGCGCGGAACGCCCGGGTGCGGATCGTGCGCCGGCGAAGCGCGCACCGCGTGACGGCGGTGCCGAACGCGGCGACGCGCGTCCCGCGCGTCCGTATCGCAGCGCCGAAGGCCAGCCCGATGCGCGGCCGCGCCGCGCGGGCACCGAAGGCGGTGCCCGCGCCCCCTATCGCGACAAGGCAGACGGCTACGGCGAGAAGCGCAGCTTCGGCGAACGCCGTACGTCGTCGGACCGCCCGGCTCGCCGCAGCGACGACGATGCACGGCCGCGCCGTGCAGGCGCGGAAGGCGGTGCACGCGCACCGTATCGCGACAAGGCGGCCGGCGAAGGCGCGAAGCGCAGCTTCGACGATCGCCGTCCGCCGTCCGACCGCCCGGCTCGCCGCAGCGATGACGATACGCGGCCGCGCCGCGCAGGTGCCGAAGGCGGCGCACGCGCACCGTATCGTGACAAGGCAACCGGCGACGCACCGAAGCGCAGCTTCGGCGAACGCAGTACATCGTCCGACCGCCCGGCTCGCCGCAGCGACGACGATGCACGGCCGCGCCGCGCAGGTGCTGAAGGCGGCGCACGCGCACCCTATCGCGACAAGGCAACCGGCGAGGCACCGAAGCGCAGCTTCGGCGAACGCCGTACGTCGACCGACCGCCCGGCACGCCGCAGCGACGACGATGCGCGTCCGCGCCGCGCTGGCGCCGAAGGCGGCGCACGCGCGCCCTATCGTGACAAGGCAACCGGCGATGCGCCCAAGCGCAGCTTCGGTGAACGCCGTACGTCGACCGACCGCCCGGCACGCCGCGACGACGATACACGGCCGCGTCGCGCAGGCGCCGAGGGCGGCGCACGCGCCCCCTATCGCGACAAGGCAACCGGCGATGCGCCCAAGCGCAGCTTCGGCGAACGCAGTACCTCGTCCGACCGCCCGGCACGCCGCAGCGACGACGATGCACGACCGCGCCGCGCTGGCGCCGAAGGCGGCGCACGCGCACCGTATCGTGACAAAGCAACCGGCTACGGCGAAAAGCGCAGCTTCGGCGAGCGCCGCTCGACCGGCACCGCGCCGACGACCGCACAACCGGTCAAGCGCCGCGCCCCCGACATCGATCACGGCGACGAAACCGGCCTGATGCGCCTGTCGAAGCGCATGTCCGAGCTCGGCCTGTGCTCGCGCCGCGAAGCCGACGAATGGATCGAAAAGGGCTGGGTGCTCGTCGACGGCGAACGCATCGACACGCTCGGCACCAAGGTTCGTCCCGACCAGAAGATCGAGATCGACGAGCGCGCGAGCGCCGCGCAGGCCGCGCAAGTGACGATCCTGCTGCACAAGCCGGTCGGCTATGTGTCCGGTCAGGCGGAAGACGGCTACGAGCCCGCGTCGGTGCTGATCACGCGCGCCAACCAGTGGAGCGGCGACCGCTCGCCGCTGCGCTTCTCGCCGCAGCATCTGCACGCGCTCGCACCGGCCGGCCGGCTCGACATCGATTCGACCGGCATGCTCGTGCTGACGCAGAACGGCCGGATCGCGAAGCAGCTGATCGGCGAGCAGTCGGACATCGACAAGGAGTATCTGGTGCGCGTGCGCTTCGGCGAACGGCTGCTCGACATCGACCAGCACTTCCCCGCCGAATCGCTCGCGAAGCTGCGCCACGGCCTCGAACTCGACGGTGTCGCCCTGAAGCCTGCGATGGTGAGCTGGCAGAACGGCGAACAGCTGCGTTTCGTGCTGCGTGAAGGCAAGAAGCGCCAGATCCGCCGGATGTGCGAACTGGTCGGTCTCGAAGTGATCGGCCTGAAGCGCGTGCGGATGGGCCGCGTGATGCTCGGCGCGCTGCCGCAAGGGCAATGGCGCTACCTGTCGCCCGACGAGTCGTTCTGACAGCGGGCACGCACCGCGTGCCACGCAATGAAAAAGCCCGCGCAAGCGGGCTTTTTCGTTTCCAACACGACGGCGCGCAACATCGCGCACCGCCGCGTGCCGGTCAGTCGTCGTCGGTCGGATCGAGCCCCGGGAACAGCACCTCGGTGAAGCCGAAGCGCGTGAAGTCGGTGATTCGCATCGGATACAGCTTGCCGATCAGGTGGTCGTATTCGTGCTGGACGACCCGCGCGTGGAAGCCTTCCGCGACGCGGTCGATCTTCGCGCCGAACTGGTCGTAGCCGCTATAGCGCACCTTCGCATAGCGGCTGACGACGCCGCGCATGCCCGGCACCGACAGGCAGCCTTCCCAGCCCTCTTCCATGTCCGGCGGCATGTACTCGAGTTTCGGGTTGATCAGCACGGTCTCGGGCACGGGCGGCGCGTCCGGATAGCGGTTGTTGCTGCCGAAGCCGAAGATTATGAGCTGCAGCCCGATGCCGATCTGCGGCGCGGCGAGCCCCGCGCCGTTCGCGTGATGCATCGTCTCGAACATGTCCGCGACGATCTCGTGCAGTTCCGGCGTGTCGAACTGCTCGACCGGCTTGGCGACTTCGAGCAGGCGCGGATCGCCCATCTTCAGGATCTCGCGAATCATGGGGTGTTGCCCTCCAGGAGTTGGTGCAGTCCGTCTTCGTCCAGTACGGGGATGCCGAGTTCCTCGGCCTTCGCGAGCTTGCTGCCGGCATCGGCGCCCGCGACCACGTAATCCGTCTTCTTCGATACCGAGCCCGCGACTTTCGCGCCCGCCGCTTCGAGCATCTCCTTCGCCGCGTCGCGGGTGAGATTCGGCAGCGTGCCCGTCAGCACGACCGTCTTGCCGGCCAGCACGCCCTGCGGCGCCTTCGGCGCGGGCGGGCCTTCGGCCCACGTGACCTTGCCGGGCGCGCGCAGCTGCTCGATCACGGTGCGGTTGTGTTCTTCCGCGAAAAACTGGTGGATCGACTCGGCGACGATCGGCCCGACGTCGTTGACTTCGAGCAATTCCTCGATCGACGCGTCCATGATCGGGGTCAGCGACCCGAAGTGCTTCGCGAGATCCTTCGCGGTCGATTCGCCCACATGACGGATGCCGAGCCCGTAGATGAAGCGCGCGAGCGTCGTGTGCTTCGCCTTCTCGAGCGAGTCGAGCAAATTCTGTGCGGACTTCTCGGCGAACCGGTCGAGTTCCGCGAGCGTCGCGAAACCGAGATTGAACAGGTCGGCCGGCGTGCGCACGAGATTCAGTTCGACGAGCTGATCGATGATCTTCTCGCCGAGCCCGTCGATGTCGAGCGCGCGACGCTGCGCGAAGTGCCACAGCGCCTGCTTGCGCTGTGCCGGGCAGAACAAGCCGCCCGTGCAGCGCGCGATTGCCTCGTCCGGCAGCCGCTCGATCTTCGAGCCGCACACCGGGCACTCGGTCGGCATCACGAATTCGGCCGCGTCTTCCGGCCGGCGATCGAGCAGCGCGCCGACGACCTCGGGGATCACATCGCCCGCACGCCGCACGATCACGGTATCGCCGATCCGGATGTCCTTGCGGCGCACTTCGTCCTCGTTGTGCAGCGTCGCGTTGGTCACCGTCGCGCCGCCGACGAACACGGGTTCGAGCCGCGCGACCGGCGTGATCGCACCCGTGCGGCCGACCTGCACGTCGATCGCGACGAGCTTGGTCAGCGCTTCCTGTGCGGGAAACTTGTGCGCGAGCGCGAAGCGCGGTGCACGCGACACGAAGCCGAGGCGATCCTGTTCGTCGCGCCGGTTCACCTTGTAGACGACGCCGTCGATGTCGTACGGCAGCGACTCGCGCTTCTCGCCGACCTTGCGGAAGAACCCGAGCAGGCCGTCGGCGCCGTACACGACCGCGCGCTCGCGGTTCACCGGCAGACCGAACGACTCGTACCAGTCGAGCAGCGCGCTGTGCGTGTCCGGCATCGGCATGCCGTCGAGCACGCCGATCCCGTACGCGAAGAACGACAGCGGACGCTGCGCGGTGATCTTCGGATCGAGCTGGCGCAGGCTGCCGGCCGCCGCGTTGCGCGGGTTCGCGAATTCGCGTTGCTCGGCCGCGCGCTGGCGTTCGTTCAGGCGTGCGAAATCGCGCTTGAACATCAGCACCTCGCCGCGCACGTCGAGCAGGGCCGGGACGTGCGCGCCCTTCAGCTTCAGCGGGATCGAGCGGATCGTGCGGACGTTTTCCGTCACGTCCTCGCCGGTCGTACCGTCGCCGCGCGTCGACGCCTGCACGAACACGCCGTGCTCGTAGCGCAGCGAGATCGCGAGCCCGTCGAACTTCAGCTCGCACGCATATTCGACAGGATCCGTCACCGAGCCGGCGAGATCGGTCGTCTTGTCGAGCGCATCGGCGACGCGCTTGTCGAACGCGGCGATGTCCTCGTCGGCGAAGCCGTTGTTCAGCGACAGCATCGGCGCATCATGGACGACCGGCGTGAAACCACCCGCCACTTCGCCGCCGACGCGCTGCGTCGGCGAATCGGGCGTCACGAGTTCGGGATGATCGGTTTCGAGTTGCTGCAGCTCGCCGAACAGTCGATCGTATTCGGCGTCGGGCAGATCCGGCTGGTCGAGCACGTAATAGGCGTAATTCGCCCGCTCGAGTTGGTCGCGCAGCCACGCGGCACGCGTGTCGGGCTGGCTGGCTGGCGGTTCGGCTTGGGTTCGGGCCATGCTGGCGGCAGTTTCGTTCTGAAAAATCGGATGTTCGATTATCTCAGTTTGACGCCGCGACGGGGGCACGCGATGCGTGCCGCGCAAGCCGGCTGCAGCGCACACAGGCCGCGTGTGTGCGGCAGTGCAGCGACGGACGGCGGCACCGAGGGCCACCGCCCGTGAAACGCGTTACTGGCTGAACAGGCGGCGCGTGACCGGCGAACCGGCCGGGATGCCCGCTTCCTCGAGCTTCGCGTACAGCTTCATCAGTTGCTGGTCGATCGCGACGAGCGTCGATTCCGGCAGCGGCCGGCGCGAATCGTCGACGACCCGCGCACCGATCCGCTCGGACAGCGACTTCGCGTAGTCGCACATCAGCCGGAACGGCAGGATGTCCTCTTCAGCGACCGGCACGTCGAGCACCAGCGTGATCATGTTGCCGCCCTTGTACGTCAGGTCGTCGCGCAGGAAGTTCGTGTCGCCGAACTGCAGCATGAACACGGGGTTCTGCTTCGCGTCGAGCTTCACGAAACGCGTGCCGTCGCGCGACAGCAGCAGCCCGTCCTGCGATGCGACGGCCTGCACGTAGTTCGCCGACCACGGCGCGCCGTCCGACATCACGTTGATCGACAGTTGCGCGTCGCACTGCGCGGCAAAGCCGTCAAGCTCGCGCGCCATCGCGACCGTCTCCATCATGTCCGGGAATTCCGGTGCGCCGTCGATCGCATCGGCGAACTGCTGGACGCCCGTCACGAACTCGGAGAATTCGAGCTCGTTCAGCGCGCCGCTGCGGTTCGCGAGTTGCGCGGCCGCGCGCAGTTCTTCATAGCGCACGCCGTTCTGCAGCAGTTCCCACTGGCCGCCTTCCGGCTTGCCTTCGATATGCACGGGCTTGCTGCCCGCGCGGCGCAGCCGTTGCGCGGCCGGCAGGATCTTCTCGCCCGGCAGCGACCCGCCGAGGCGAATCGGCACGATGCAGTCGATCCGGCGGTCGACGATCGCGGGCGGTGCCGAGGAGACCGTCGTCGCGGCCGGCAGCACGGGTTCGGCCGGTTCGTTCGATGCGTCGCCGGCCGGCGCTTCATGTGCGGCGGCGACCGAACCTGCGTCGACGGACTGCCTGGCCGGCTCGGTCGATTCCGACGGCGTGTCGCCGCCGGTGGCCTCGGCCTGCAGATCGGCCGGCATGTCGGCAGGCGCCACGCCGCCGAAGGTCGGCTCGACGCGCGCTGCTTCAGCCGGCGTGCTCGCTGCGCCCGGCGCCGGTGCCGCAGGTTCGCGGCGCGCGGGCTGGCGCACCGGCTCGATGAACGGCAGCTCCTCGTCGCGCTCGGGGCGATTCATCGCCTCGGCCGCCTCTTCCGGCATCGGGCGCGGCATCCTGCGCCGCACCTTCGCGCCCTGCCACGCGTTGTAGACCACGACGCCGCCCACCACGACGGCGCCGGCGCCGATCAAACCGAGTGTCAACTCGTCCATGCACGCTCCATCAGCAATTCTTTTTCGTCGGACCCGCGAACGGGCGCCCATGCGCCGCGCGAACGCGGTCCGGTTTCGTCAAACGTCAATTCTGGGCAAAACCCGCGGCGGTTTCCATGTCCACCGCGACGATCCGCGATACGCCCTGCTCCTGCATCGTCACGCCGATCAGTTGCTGCGCCATCTCCATCGCGATCTTGTTGTGCGAGATGAAGAGGAACTGCGTCTTGGCGGACATCGCGCGCACGAGATTCGCGAAACGCTCGGTGTTCGCGTCGTCGAGCGGCGCGTCGACCTCGTCGAGCAGACAGAACGGTGCCGGGTTCAGCTGGAACATCGCGAACACCAGTGCGGTGGCGGTCAGCGCCTTCTCGCCGCCCGACAACAGGTGGATGGTCGCGTTCTTCTTGCCCGGCGGCTGCGCCATCACCTGCACGCCCGCGTCGAGGATTTCGTCGCCCGTCATGATCAGCTTCGCCTGGCCGCCGCCGAACAGGCGCGGGAACAGGTCGCTGAAGTGACGGTTGACCTCGTCGAAGGTGCCCTGCAGCAGCGTGCGGGTTTCCTGGTCGATCTTGTGGATCGCGTCCTCGAGCGTCGTGATCGCATCGGTCAGGTCGGCCGACTGCGCATCGAGGAACACCTTGCGCTCGCTCGCGGCCTTCAACTCGTCGAGCGCGGCCATGTTCACCGGGCCCAGCGCGTTGATCGCGTTGTTCAGGCGCGTGACCTCGCCCTGCAGATACGACGGTTTCAGGTCCGGCGTCAGCTTCTCGCGCAGCGCTTCCTCGTCGACCTCGGCTGTCGTGAGCTGCTCGGCAAACTGTTCGACGGACAGGCGCGCGGCCTGCTCCTTCAACTGCAGCTCGGTGATGCGGTCGCGCAGCGGCTGCAGCGAACGCTCGGCGACGAGACGCTGCTCGTCCGACGCGCGCAGCTTCGCGGTCAGGTCGTCGAGTTCGATCCGCGCGGCCTGCAGCGCTTCTTCCTTCACCGCGCGAATTTCGAGCGCGTCCTGCAGGCCCGTGTGCGCGGTCTGCTCGTTGATCGTTTCGAGTTCGGCGCGCGCGTCTTCCAGCGACGCGGCGACACGCTCGCTCTGCTCGTGCGCGACCTGGATGCTGCGCTTGAGCTCGTCGATCCGCGTAACCGCGTTGCGCGCGGCGAAGCGCGCGTCGTTCGCGCCGCGCTCGAGGTCACGCGCTTCCTGGCGCGCCTGCGTCAGCGATTCGTCGAGCGCTTCGAACGCGAGCTGGTTGTCCTCGAAGCGCGCCTGCAGTTCCGCGAGTTCGCCGTCGAAACGCTCGAAGTTCGCTTCCGATTCAGCACGCAATGCGCGCTGCTCGTCGATCTGCGCACCGATTTCCTCGAGTTCCTCGCGGATCTGCGTGCTGCGCTGCGTGTAGCGTTCGTGCGCCTGCGCGAGCTTCAGCACGTCCATCTGCAGCGCGTGCACGCGCTGCGTCGCGCGTTCGGCCTGCGCGCGCACGTCGCCGAGCGCCTGCGCGGCCTGCGTGTGCGCGGCTTCCGCCCGCACCGCGGCCGTGCGGGCTTCGTCGGCGAGCAGCGCCTGCGCACGCACCTGGCGGGCCAGGTTCTCGATTTCCTGCTGGCGGGCCAGCATCCCGGCCTGCTCCGAATCGGCCGCGTACAGCTGCACGCCGACGCGCGTGACGATGTGGCCGGCCTTGACGACGAACGCGCCGCCTGCCGGCAGTTGCGCACGCGTCGCGAGCGCCTGCGCGACGTCGTCGGCGACGTACACGTTGCCGAGCCAGTCGTTCAGCACCGCACGAATGCCCGCATCGTCGATGCGCACGAGCGACAGCACCGGGCGCAGCCCGGCCGCGGCGGCCGGCGGTTCACCGGCGGCCGGCGGCGCGTAGAACGCGAGCTTCGCGGGCGGTGCATCGGTCGCGAACGCCTTCACCCAGTCGAGATTCGACACTTCGAGCGCAGCGAGGCGCTCGCGCAGCACGGCCTCGAGCGCCGCTTCCCAGCCCGCTTCGACGTGCAGCTTCTTCCACAGGCGCGGCAGCGCGCCGAGTTCGTGCTTGTCGAGCCACGGCTGGATCTTGCCTTCGGTCTGCACGTTCTCCTGCAGCTGCTTGAGTGCGGCGAGCCGCGCCTCGAGCTGGTGGATCTGCGTGCTTTCGGCCTGCACGCGCTCCTGCGCGGCACGGCGTTCGCCGTCGAGACGCGGCAGCGCTTCCTGCGCATCGGCCAAGCGCGCCTGCGCCTCGGCGAGGATCTCTTCCTGCTCGGCGAGCTGCATGCGCAACTCTTCGAGTTGCGTTTCGTCCGGCGCATCAAGCCCGCCCGCCTCGGACTTCAGGCGCTCATGGCGCTGCTGAAGCTGCTGGAGCTGCTGGTCGGCATTGCGCTGGTGCGCGGCCTCGAGCTTCAGCGACTGCTCGGTCTGCGCAATGCGCGCGCGCTCGTCGTTGAGCTGCGCCTGCGCATCGCGCCACTTCGCTTCGAGCGCCGGCAGCGCGTCGTGTTTCGCGGCCGCGTTGTCTTCAGCGAGCGCGGCCTTCTCGTCGGCCATCGCGCGCGCTTCCTCGGCTTCCTCGAGCTCGTCCTGCGCCTTCTCGGCCTGCGCGCGCCATTGCTCGCGCTGCGCGTTCAAGGCGGCGATCTGCGCCTGCACGCGGTTGCGCGATTCGACGATGAACTTGATCTCGGCCTCGAGGCGGCTCACTTCAGCGTTCGCCTCGTAGAGCGCGCCCTGCGCGCCCTGCATTGCGTCGCTCGCCGAGTAATGCGCGACCCGCAGCGTCTCGAGCTGCGACTCGACCTCGCGCAGCCGGGCCGTCTGCGCCTCGAGGTCGATCTGCGCCTGCTCGATCGCGCGCAGCTGCTTCTGCTGCTCGCCCGCGGCCTCGTTCTTGCGCAGCAGCCACAACAGGCGCTGCTTCTCCTCGCCATCGGCGACGAGTTCCTTGTACCGGGTCGCGACGACGGCCTGCGCCTCGAGCTTCTCGAGGTTCGCGCCGAGCTCGCGGACGATGTCCTCGACGCGCGTCAGGTTCTCGCGCGTGTCGTGCAGGCGGTTCTCGGTCTCGCGGCGGCGCTCCTTGTACTTCGACACGCCCGCGGCTTCCTCGAGGAACACGCGCAGCTCTTCCGGCTTCGCCTCGATGATCCGCGCGATCATGCCCTGGCCGATGATCGCGTACGCACGCGGGCCGAGGCCCGTGCCGAGGAAGATGTCCTGGATGTCGCGGCGGCGCGCCGGCAGGTTGTTGATGTAGTAGCTCGACGTGCCGTCGCGCGTCAGCACGCGCTTCACGGCGATCTCGCCGTACTGGCCCCACTGTCCGGCCGCGCGGCCGTCGGAGTTGTCGAAGATCAGCTCAACGCTTGCCCGGCTGCCGGGTTTGCGGGCGGTCGAGCCGTTGAAGATCACGTCCTGCATCGACTCGCCGCGCAGCTCGGACGCGCGCGACTCGCCGAGCACCCAGCGCACGGCATCGATGATGTTGGACTTGCCGCACCCGTTCGGGCCGACCACGCCGACTAGCTGGCCCGGAACCTGGAAATGCGTGGGATCGACAAAGGATTTGAAGCCAGCGAGTTTGATCGAGCTCAGACGCACGGCGGTATCGGATGTGAAGAAGGTGTGAAACGGACGGGCCGCGACGCGCGGGGCCGGACGGCCCGTGTGCGCGATGCGCCCCGGAATTCAAAAGCGGGGCCGCGCGCATCCAGCGTTGGGCCCCGCAAACGGCTTCCATCATACCATCGCGCGTGCGCCGTCCCGCCCGTCGCCGGGTTTGCCCCGTGCCGGCGCGGCACGATGGACCCGGCTCGACAGCAGCGTCGCCAGCACGATGCACGCGCCGCCCGCCCACTCGCGCGCGCTCGGCAGTTCGCTCGCGAACACCCATGCGGACAGCGCGGTGATCACGATCTCGAACAGCATGATGATCGACGCGCGGTTTGCCGGCACGCGCGCAAGCCCGTATTGCACGAGCAGGTTGTTCACCGCGATCGTCACGCCGATCGCGACGATGATCAGCGCGGCGGTGCCGAGCTGGCCGCCGGCCGGCGCGGCCGGCAGCCCCTCGAACAGCGACGCGATCGCGCCGAACACCGCCGCGCCGCCGAACAGCGTCGCGGTGCGCATCTCGGCGCGCATCTCCGGCAGCTCGCGGCTCGCCTTGATCACGAGCACGTTGCTCATCGCGAAACTCAGGCCGGCCGCGAGCCCCGCCCATTCGGCCGGGTTGGCCGGCAGCGGCACGCCGAGCGTCGGCGACCACAGCATCAGCATCGCGCCGCCGATCGACAGCGCCGCGAGCCCCGCGCCGGCCCAGGTCAGCCGCTCGCGCAGCAGGAAATGCGCGTAGATCGCGGTCCACGCCGGCGTCAGGTAGAACAGCAGCATCACGCGCAGCACTTCCCCGTGGATCGTGCCCCACACGAAGCCGAGGTTGGTCACGCCGGCCGTGATCGCGATGCCCGGCAGCACCCAGTGCCAGCGCAGCGTCGCGATCGTGCGGTGGCGCACGACGACCACGAACAGGAAAGCGACGAGGCTCGTCAGCGCGCTCGCCAGCGTGCCGGTGAGGCCGAGCGACGCAAGGATGCGCAGCGGATACCAGATCAGGCCCCATACCGAAGCGCCGATCAGGATGGCCAGCGTCGGCAGGCTGCCGCGTACCGCGTTATTCATTTGGTTCGATACCCTTTATTCGACCGGCCCGGCCGCCGCTCCGGCGGGCCGTGACCGCATTGCGTCACGCTATAATCGTCCGCTGCGAGCCGCGCGCCGTCGGCGCCCGTTCGCAGCCGTGCGGCACCTGCGCCGCCCCTTTCGCTCCAACCGGCCGCGACGGCCGCTTCGCCCGTGAACCCTCGACTCGACTCGCTCCAGCCCTATCCCTTCGAAAAGCTGCGCGCCCTGTTCAAGGACGTGACGCCCGGTGCCGGTACGCCCGGTGCCAGCCTGAAACCGATCAGCTTCGGCATCGGCGAGCCCAAGCACCCGACGCCGGCGCTGATCCGCGACGCCGTGGTGGCCGCGCTCGACGGCCTCGCCTCGTACCCGGCCACGGCCGGCTCGGACGCGCTGCGCACGTCGATCGCGCACTGGCTCGAACGCCGCTACGGACTGCCGGCGATCGATCCGGCCACGCAAGTACTGCCCGTGTCGGGGTCGCGCGAAGCGCTGTTCTCGCTCGCGCAGACGGTGATCGACTCACGCGTGAGCGCGGACGGCAAGAAGGCGATCGTACTCTGTCCGAATCCGTTCTATCAAATTTACGAAGGCGCGGCGCTCCTGGCCGGTGCCGAACCCTATTTCGCGAACAGCGACCCGGCGCGCAATTTCGCGTGCGACTACGCGGCCGTGCCCGACGAGGTCTGGGCGCGCACCCAGCTGCTGTACGTGTGCTCGCCGGGCAACCCGACGGGCGCCGTGCTGACGCTCGACGACTGGCGCGAGCTGTTCGCGCTGTCCGACCGACACGGTTTCGTGATCGCGTCCGACGAATGCTATTCGGAAATCTATTTCGACGAAGCGGCGCCGCCGCTCGGCGGCCTCGAGGCCGCGCACCGCCTCGGCCGCGGCTTCGAACGCCTCGTGATGCTGTCGAGCCTGTCCAAGCGCTCGAACGTGCCGGGCATGCGCTCGGGTTTCGTCGCCGGCGACGCCGCGCTGCTCAAGAAATTCCTGCTGTACCGCACCTACCATGGTGCGGCGCTGTCGCCGGTCTGGCAGCACGCGAGCATCGCCGCGTGGAACGACGAGGCGCACGTGCGCGAGAACCGCGCGCTGTACCTGCAGAAGTTCAACACGGTCACGCCGATGCTGGCCGACGTGATCGACGTGAAGCTGCCCGACGCCGCGTTCTACCTGTGGGCCAATGTCGCGCGCACCGGCCTGTCGGACACCGAGTTCGCCCGCCGCCTGTACGCCGACTATAATGTGACGGTTCTGCCCGGCTCGTACCTGGCGCGCGACGCGCATGGCACGAATCCGGGCCGCGATTTCATCCGGATCGCGCTCGTCGCGGGCACCCCTGAATGCGTCGAGGGCGCGCAACGCATCGTCGATTTCTGCCGGGCTCTCGCGCGGTAAGACGTCCATCCCGATCAATTCCATTCATCTTCTGCGAAAACGAACATGTCGCAACAACTTCAGCAAATCATCGATACCGCCTGGGAAAACCGCGCCGAGCTGTCGCCGAAGGCCGCGCCCGCCGACGTCCGCGAAGCCGTCGCTCATGCGATCGAGCAACTCGACAAAGGCGCACTGCGCGTCGCCGAGAAGATCGACGGCAACTGGACCGTGCACCAGTGGCTGAAGAAGGCCGTGCTGCTGTCGTTCCGCCTGGAGGACAACGCGCCGATGCCGGCCGGCGGCTACTCGCAGTTCTACGACAAGGTGCCGTCGAAGTTCGCGAACTACACGGCTGAAGACTTCGCCGCGGGCGGCTTCCGCGTCGTGCCGCCGGCCATCGCGCGCCGCGGCTCGTTCATCGCGAAGAACGTCGTGCTGATGCCGTCGTACACCAACATCGGCGCGTACGTCGACGAAGGCACGATGGTCGACACGTGGGCCACGGTCGGTTCGTGCGCGCAGATCGGCAAGAACGTGCACCTGTCGGGCGGCGTCGGCATCGGCGGCGTGCTCGAACCGCTGCAGGCGAATCCCGTCATCATCGAGGACAACTGCTTCATCGGCGCGCGCTCGGAAGTCGTCGAAGGCGTGATCGTCGAGGAGAACTCGGTGATCTCGATGGGCGTGTACCTCGGCCAGAGCACCAAGATCTACGATCGCGAAACGGGCGAAGTCAGCTACGGCCGCATCCCGGCCGGCTCGGTCGTCGTTGCCGGCAACCTGCCGTCGAAGGACGGCTCGCA
Source organism: Burkholderia sp. B21-005 (assembly GCF_020843965.1). Taxonomy (NCBI): domain Bacteria; kingdom Pseudomonadati; phylum Pseudomonadota; class Betaproteobacteria; order Burkholderiales; family Burkholderiaceae; genus Burkholderia; species Burkholderia sp. B21-005. Next base: position 2,192,046 of record NZ_CP086301.1, read on the forward strand.
CAGCCTGTACTGCGCGGTGATCGTGAAGAAAGTCGACGCGAAGACCCGCGCGAAGGTCGGCCTGAACGAGCTGCTGCGAGGCGACTGATGGCCAAGCCGCACACCGTGGTCGTCTACGGCATTCCGAACTGCGACACCGTGAAGAAGGCCCGCGTGTGGCTCGACGATCACGGCGTCGAGTTCGAGTTCCACGACTTCAAGAAGCTCGGCGTCAGCGCACCGCTCGTCGAAGACTGGCTGAAAGACGTGTCGCTCGACGCGCTCGTGAACAAGCGCGGCACGACGTGGCGCGGCCTGGACGACGCCATGAAGGCGGCCGCGGAAACGCGGTCCGGCGCGGTCGCGCTGATGATCCACAAGCCGTCGGTCATCAAGCGCCCCGTGCTCGTCGTCAACGGCCGCGTGAAATCGCTCGGCTTCGTGGCCGATCAGTACGCGGCGCTGTTTGCCGCCTAGGGCCGCCCGCGCTGCGCCCGCGGGTGCAGCCCGACGTCTCGTCACTGCCGGCCACCGCGCCGGCATTTTTTATCGAAAGTGGTCCGAACCATGTCCGCCACCCTAGCCCTTACCGAACAGCTGATCGCCCGCGCGTCCGTCACGCCCGACGACCAGCATTGCCAGCAGATCATGACCGAGCGCCTCGCCGCGCTCGGCTTCGAATGCGAGACCATCGCGTCGCATGGCGTGACCAACCTGTGGGCCGTCAAGCGCGGCGCCGACGGCCGCGATGGCAAGCTGCTCGCGTTCGCGGGCCACACCGACGTCGTGCCGACCGGCCCGCTCGAGCAGTGGACCTCGCCGCCGTTCATCCCCGCACATCGCGACGGCAAGCTGTACGGCCGCGGCGCGGCCGACATGAAGACGTCGCTCGCGGCGTTCGTCGTCGCATCCGAGGAATTCGTCGCGGCCCACCCCGGCCACCGCGGCGCGATCGCGTTCCTGATCACGAGCGATGAGGAAGGCCCGGCCACCGACGGCACCGTGAAGGTCGTCGAACTGCTCGAAGCGCGCGGCGAACGCCTCGACTACTGCATCGTCGGCGAGCCGACCTCGACCACGGAGCTGGGCGACGTCGTGAAGAACGGCCGCCGCGGCTCGATGTCGGGCGAGCTGGTCGTCAAGGGCGTGCAGGGCCATATCGCGTACCCGCACCTCGCGAAGAACCCGATCCACCTGCTCGCGCCGGCGCTCGCCGAGCTCGCCGCCGAACAGTGGGACGAAGGCAACGAATACTTCCCGCCGACCACCTGGCAGGTGTCGAACCTGCATGCCGGCACCGGCGCGACCAACGTGATCCCCGGCCACGCGGACCTGATGTTCAACTTCCGCTTTTCGACGGCGAGCACCGTCGAGGGCCTGCAGGCACGCGTGCATGCGATCCTCGACAAGCACGGCCTCGAATACACGCTGAAGTGGTCAGTGAGCGGCCTGCCGTTCCTCACGCCACGCGGCGACCTGTCGAACGCGCTGGAGAACGCGATCCGCGCCGAGACCGGCCTCACGACCGAGCTGTCGACGACGGGCGGCACGTCCGACGGACGCTTCATCGCGCGCATCTGCCCGCAGGTGATCGAGTTCGGCCCGCCGAACGGCAGCATCCACAAGATCGACGAGCACATCGACGTGCGCTTCGTCGACCCACTGAAGAACGTGTACCGACGCGTGCTCGAACAACTGATCGCCTGACGGAGCCTCGCATGACGACACCATTTGCAACTATTCGCGACCTGCTGCGCTACGCGGTCACGCGCTTCTCGAAGGCCAAGCTCGCATTCGGCCACGGCTCGGACAACGCGTACGACGAAGCCGCCTACCTCGTGCTGCACACGCTCGACCTGCCGCTCGACACGCTCGAGCCGTTCCTCGATGCGCGCCTGCTGCCCGATGAAATCGCGGCCGTGCTCGCGGTGATCGAACGACGCGCGACCGAACGCGTGCCGGCCGCGTACCTCACGCATGAAGCGTGGATGCACGGCCACCGCTTCTACGTCGACGAGCGCGTGATCGTGCCGCGCTCGTTCATCGGCGAGCTGCTCGACGACGGGCTGCAGCCGTATGTCGCCGATCCCGAGCAGGTCGGCGCTGTGCTCGAGCTGTGCACCGGCTCCGGCTGCCTCGCGATCCTCGCCGCCAGCGCGTTCCCGAACGCCGAGATCGACGCGGTCGACCTGTCCGACAAGGCACTCGAAGTCGCCCGGATCAACGTGGGCGACTATGGCCTCGACGAGCGCATCACGCTGCATCGCGGCGACCTCTACGCGCCGCTGCCCGCGTTCCGCGCGGAACCCGACGCACGCTACGACGTGATCCTGACGAACCCGCCGTACGTGAACGCGACGTCGATGGCAGCCCTGCCGCCCGAGTACCGGCACGAGCCGGAGATGGCGCTCGCGGGCGGCGAGGACGGAATGGACATCGTGCGGCGAATCATCTCGGAAGCGCACAAGTGGCTGCACGACGACGGCGTGCTCGTCGTCGAGATCGGCAACGAGCGCGAGCACGTCGAAGCCGCGTTCGGCGGCCTCGAACTCACGTGGCTGCCCACCAGCGCGGGCGACGACACGGTGTTCCTGATCCAGGCGTCGGACCTGCCGCGCAAGGCCTGACGGCGCGCCGCGGCTGCAACCGTGCGGTACGGCACACCGCTGTCCCGCACGGTTGGGTAAGATGCGCGTAAGCGGCCGTCGCGCCGCACGACCTCAGGAGTCCGTCACGCGCCCATGACCCTCGACTGGCTACATCTCGGCACCCTGATCCTGGCCGTCCATGTGCTCGGGATCATCGCGGCGTGTCACGCGCTCATGAACACGCGCACGTCGCAAGGTGCGATCGCGTGGGCCGTGTCGCTCGCCGCGATGCCGTACCTGACGCTCATCCCCTACCTGTTCCTCGGTCGCAGCAAGTTCTCCGGCTACGTCGACGCGCGGCGCCACGAGATGGAAGCGTTGCGCACGCACACGCCGCGCGTGCCGTGGCTCGATGCGGACGCAACCAACGGGCCGGCGGCCGATGCGATCGGCCGGGCTGCCGTGCTCGCGCTCACGCGGCTCGGCGGGATGCCGTTCGTCGGCGGCAACTCGGTGCGCACGCTCGTCAACGGCGATGCGACCTTCTCGGCGATCCTGTCGGCGATCGACTCGGCGCGCGATTACGTGTTCGTCCAGTTCTTCATCGTGCGCGTCGACGCGCTCGGCCTGATGCTGCGCGACGCACTGCTCGCACGCGCGGCAGCCGGCGTGCGCTGCTACCTGCTGTACGACAGCATCGGCAGCTTCGACCTGCCGCACAGCTACGTCGACACGCTGCGCCGCGGCGGCGTCGAGGTCCACCCGTTCGCGACCCACCGCAAGTTCGTCAACCGCTTCCAGCTCAACTTCCGCAACCATCGCAAGATCGTCGTCGTCGACGGCAATCGCGCGTTCGTCGGCGGACACAACGTCGGCGTCGAATATCTCGGCGCGAACCGGCGCCTGTCGCCGTGGCGCGACACCCATATCGAAATCCGCGGCCCGGTGGTCGCCAGCATTCAGTACGTGTTCGCCGAAGACTGGCACTGGGCCACGCAGACGCTTCCGCCGCTCGCCGCGCCGCCGGAGGCGCTGCCCGGCGACGCGATGCATTGCCTCGCCGTGCCGATGGGGCCCGCCGACAAGCAGGAAACCGGCTCGCTGTTCTTCGTCGGGGCGATCAACGCCGCGCACGAACGGGTGTGGATCACGACACCGTATCTCATACCCGACGAAGCGGTGATCGCCGCGCTGAAGCTCGCGGTGATGCGCGGCGTCGACGTGCGCATCCTGATCCCGAGCCGGCGCGACCACTACGTCGTGTTCGAGGCGTCGAAGCTCTATGCACGCGATCTCGTCGACGCAGGCGTCAAGGTGTTCCGCTACCGGCCCGGCTTCCTGCACCAGAAAGTCGTGCTGATCGACCGCATCGCGGCCGCGGTCGGCAGCGCGAATCTCGACAACCGCTCGTTCCGGCTGAACTTCGAAATCATGGTGCTGACCGTCGATCGCGCGTTCGCCGACGAAGTCGAGGCCATGCTCGACGCCGATTTCGCGCAGGCCTACGAGGTCGATGCGAACGAGTATCGGCACTCGCCCGCGTGGCGGCGCATCGCCATGCACGTCGCGCGCCTGTTCGCACCCATCCTGTAGCGCCCGTAGCGCTCGCGCGAGCGCCGGCCTGGCGCCGCCCGGATGGCAGCACCGCTTTCGCACCGTCCGGCCCGGCATGGCGGTCACGGCCCGTTCGGCCCGGCCAGCCCGCTCGCCGCGTCACGGCGTTACAGCAGCTTGTCGATATCCGCGGCGATTTCCTCGGGCTTCGTCGACGGCGCATAGCGCTTGACGATCCGCCCGTCGCGGTCGACCAGGAATTTCGTGAAATTCCACTTGATCGCCTTCAAGCCGAGAATGCCGGGCGCCTCGTCGGTCAGATAGCGGTACAGCGGATGCGCATGGTCGCCCTTCACGTCGACCTTCGCGAACATCGGGAACGTGACGCCGTAGTTGCGCTCGCAGAACGCGCCGATCTGCGTAGCGTCGCCCGGCTCCTGCTTGCCGAACTGGTTGCACGGAAAGCCGAGCACGAAGAAGCCGCGCGCCGCGTACTGGTCGTACAGTTTCTGCAGGCCCGCATACTGCGGCGTGAAACCGCACTCGCTCGCGGTATTGACGATCAGCAGCACCTTGCCGCGATACGCATCGAGCGACGCCGGCTCACCGGCGAGCGTCTCCGCGCTGAACGAATACAGGGTGGACATCGGGCACTCCTTTTATGAGACCGGAACGACGTGGAGTCTAGGCGAAATCGCGCCGTTGCGGCACCCGCCGTTCGGCCGATATCCGGAGCGACGCGCGCGCAGTCTAGAATAGCGGTTTTGGTCAGTCATTCCCGCCGTGATCCGTTTCAATCAGTTCAGCCTTGCTCGAGGCACCAAACCGCTGTTCGAGTCGGCCTCGTTCGTGCTCAATCCCGGTGAAAAGGCCGGCCTGATCGGCGCGAACGGCGCCGGCAAATCGACGCTGTTCTCGGTCCTGCGCGGCGAGCTGCATTCCGACGCCGGCGATTTCTCGATGCCGCCGTCGTGGCGGATCGCCCACGTGTCGCAGGAAACGCCCGCGGTCGACCGCTCGGCGCTCGACTACACGCTCGACGGCGACACCGCGCTGCGCGAGATCGAAGCGCGCATCGCCGCCGCGTCGGCCGCGCATGACGGCGCGGCCGAAGCCGACGCGCACGCGGCGTTCGCCGACGCCGACGGCTATACCGCACCGGCGCGCGCCGAAGCGCTGCTGCTCGGCCTCGGCTTCACGCTCGCGCAGACGCGCGAGTCGGTCGCCAGCTTCTCCGGCGGCTGGCGCATGCGCCTGAACCTGGCGCAGGCGCTGATGTGCCGCTCCGATCTGCTGCTGCTCGACGAACCGACCAACCACCTGGACCTCGACGCGATCGTCTGGCTCGAGGACTGGCTGCACCGCTACGCCGGCACGCTCGTCGTGATCTCGCACGACCGCGAATTCCTCGACTCGATCTGCAACGTCACGCTGCATCTGGAAAATCGCCAGGTGAAGCGCTACGGCGGCAACTACTCGCAATTCGAAGTGCTGCGTGCGCAACAGCTTGCGCTGCAGCAAAACGCATACGAAAAGCAGCAGAAGACGATCGAGCACCTGCAGAGCTTCGTCGACCGCTTCAAGGCCAAGGCGACCAAGGCAAAGCAGGCGCAGAGCCGGATGAAGGCGCTCGAGAAGATGGAACTGATCGCGCCCGCGCACATCGCGTCGCCGTTCACGTTCGAGTTCCGCACGCCCGACGCCGCGCCGAACCCAATGATGGTGATGGAAGATGTCCGCTGCGGCTACCATGCGGACGACGGCACGGACATCCCGATCGTCGAACGCGTGGCGCTGTCGATCCAGAACGGCCAGCGCATCGGCCTGCTCGGCGCGAACGGCCAGGGGAAGTCGACGCTGATCAAGACGCTGGCCGGCACACTCGCACCGCTGTCGGGCCACGTGCGCGACGGCAAAGGCCTGACGATCGGCTATTTCGCGCAACACCAGCTCGAAACGCTGCGCGAGGACGATTCGCCGCTCGCGCATCTCGCACGGCTCGCACCCGACACGCGCGAACAGGAATTGCGCGACTTTCTCGGCGGCTTCAATTTCTCCGGCGACATGGCGACGAGCCCGGTCGCCCCGTTCTCCGGCGGCGAGAAAGCGCGGCTCGCGCTTGCGCTGATCATCTGGCAGAAGCCGAACCTGCTGCTGCTCGACGAGCCGACCAACCACCTCGACCTCGAAACGCGTCACGCGCTGACGATGGCGCTCGCGCAGTTCGAAGGCACGCTGATCCTCGTCTCGCACGACCGCCACCTGCTGCGCGCGACCACCGACCAGTTCATGCTCGTCGCGAAGCACCGCCTGCAACCATTCGACGGCGACCTCGACGATTACCGCGACTGGCTGCTGCAGCACGCGGCCGAGCAACGCGCGGCCGCGAAGGCCGACAGCGCGGCGGCGACGGGCGCCGATACGGGTGTCAACCGCAAGGACCAGAAGCGCCAGGCGGCCGAGGAGCGCCAGCGCCTGTCGCAGCTGAAAAGGCCGCTGCAGAACCGCGTCACGAAGCTCGAAAAGGAAATGGAAGCGCTGCATGCGGAGAAGGCACGCCTCGACACGTTCGTCGCCGATCCGGCGAGCTACGAGGCCGCGCGCAAGACGGAGCTGACCGAAGCGATCCGCAAGCTCGGCGAGGTCAATACGCGGCTCGAAACGGTCGAGGCCGACTGGCTCGCCGTGCAGGAAGAGCTCGAGCAGATCGGCTGAACGCGGCCCGGGGGCCGTCGGCCGGTCGCTTGATCGCTGGCGCGGCATCCACGGCGGCGTCAATAACCGACGAACCGGGCCGGCTGCATCCGGCCCGCAAACGACAAGGCCGGGCGCCCTGGCCCGGCCTCTTCATTGCAGGTACGACTGTCGTTGTCGGGTCGGCCGTACGCCGCCCGCTCAACGCCGCGGCAACGTATCGCGCGGCAGTTGCTCGTCATCGCCCATCAGGTGACGCCGCCCTTCGGGCGGCCGGCGGATCGCCGCGGCGACTTCCGCTTCCGTCACGTCCTCGGACACGACCCGGCGTGCCAGGCGCCCTTCGTCGTCGATCCACTCGACGATCCGGCATCCGCCGCCCCACGGGTGAACGATGGGCTCCGATACGCGGCAGCCGCGCAGGTTGTAAAGGCGTCCGCTGGCCGCATCCCCATACTGTTTCAACATAGGTTCCCTTCCATTGCGCGGTTCGACAATCCGGCAAAGGATAGGGAAAAGCGATGTCCGGCGGGTTACAGAAGCCTACATATTCTTTACAACGAATTACGCGACAGATCGTGGCCGGCCGCCACGCGCGGGTGCCGGCCACGCACGGTCACTCGAGATCGCGCACGCGGTCGATCGCCTGCTCGATCCGCTCGACGGCCATCACGTTCAGCCCTTCGATCGGCTGCTTCGGCACATTCGCCTTCGGGATCAGCGCGGCCGTGAAGCCGAGCTTCGCGGCCTCGCGCAGCCGTTCCTGGCCCCGCGGGGACGGCCGGATCTCGCCCGCCAGCCCCACCTCGCCGAATACGATCAGTCCCTTCGGCAGCGCCTTGTTGCGCATCGACGAATGGATTGCAAGCAGCACTGCGACGTCAGCGGCCGGTTCGGTGATCTTCACGCCGCCCACCGCGTTCAGGAACACGTCCTGGTCGAAACACGCGATGCCCGCGTGCCGGTGCAGCACCGCGAGCAGCATCGCGAGCCGGTTCTGCTCGAGGCCGACCGCGAGCCGGCGCGGGTTCGGCACGTGCGCCGTATCGACGAGCGCCTGGACTTCGACGAGCAGCGGGCGCGTGCCCTCCTGCGTGACGAGCACGCAGGAACCCGGCACGACCTGCTCGTGCTGCGACAGGAACAGCGCGGACGGGTTCGCGACGCCGCGCAGCCCGCGCTCGGTCATCGCGAACACGCCAAGCTCGTTGACCGCGCCGAAGCGGTTCTTGAACGCGCGCACGAGCCGGAACGACGAATGGGTGTCGCCCTCGAAGTACAGCACCGTGTCGACGATGTGCTCGAGCACGCGCGGGCCGGCGAGGTTGCCCTCCTTCGTCACGTGCCCGACCATGATGATCGCGGTGCCGGACTGCTTCGCGATGCGCGTGAGCTGCGCCGCGCATTCGCGCACCTGCGCGACCGAGCCGGGCGCCGACGTCAGCGCTTCGGAATAGACGGTCTGGATCGAGTCGATGACGGCGACGTCCGGGCGTTCCGCGTCGATCGCGGCCTGGATCTTCTCGAGCTGGATCTCGGCGAGCAGCTTCAGCTCGGCCGCCGGCGCGCCGCCGTCGAGCAGCGCGAGCCGTTGCGCGCGCAACGCGATCTGCGCGGCCGATTCCTCACCGCTGATATAGAGCGCGCGCCGCTCGTTCGCGATGTCCGCGAGCGACTGCAGCAGCAGCGTCGACTTGCCGATACCCGGATCGCCGCCGATCAGCACGACGCCTCCCGGGACCAGCCCGCCACCCAGCACGCGATCGAATTCGCCGATGCCGGTGGAGAAGCGCGGCACGTCGGCCGCCTCGATGTCGGCGAGCCGCTGCACCGGCGCCCGCTTCGCGAGCGACTGGAAGCGATGGGCGGACGGCGACTCGGCGACCGATTCGACGAGGGTGTTCCAGGCTTGGCACGACGGGCATTGCCCCTGCCACTTCGGGGTTTGTCCGCCGCACTCGCTGCAGACATAGACGGTTTTCTGTTTCGCCACGCGTGCCGTCCTTATTCCGCGCGCACCGGTACGCGGCCGGCGACCGCGCACATCAGTTCATAGCCGATGGTCCCGCAATGGCGCGCGACATCGTCGATCGGCAGCGCGTTGCCCCACAGCTCGACCCGCGCGCCGACCCCTGCCTGCGGGCACGGGGTGAGGTCGACGGTGATCATGTCCATCGACACGCGGCCGACGATCCGCGTGCGGATGCCGTCGACGATCACCGGCGTGCCTTCCGGCGCGACGCGCGGATAGCCGTCCGCGTAGCCGCACGCGACGACGCCGATGCGCATCTGGGCCAGCGCGGAGAACGTCGAGCCATAGCCGATCGCCTGCCCCTTCGCGATCGTCTGCACCGCGATCAGCTCGGACGCGAGCGTCATCGCGGGCTTCAGCCCGGTGTCGGCGATGTCGGCCGACAGTCCCGACGGCGACGCGCCGTACAGGATGATCCCCGGCCGTACCCAGTCGAAGTGCGTATCCGGATGCCACAGCACAGCCGCCGAATTCGCGAGGCTGCGCGCGCCGGCGATGTTTTCCGCGCCGCGCTCGAACGTCGCGAGCTGCTCGGCGACGCCGCGCTCGTTGTCGGCATCCGAAAAATGGGTCATCAACGTGATCTGGCCGATCCCGGGGCACGCACGGGCGCGCTCCCACGCGGCGCGGTATTTCTCCGGCACGTAGCCGAGCCGGTTCATCCCGCTGTTCATCTTGAGCTGCACGTTGACGGGCTTCGACAGCCGCGCCGTCTCCAGCATCCGCATCTGCTCGTCGTTGTGGACGGTGGTCGTCAGGCTGTAGCGGTCGATCACGTCGATGTCGGTCGAGCGGAAGAACCCCTCGAGCAGCAGGATCGGGCCGGCCCACCCAAGCTCGCGCAGCTTCACGGCCTCGTCGAGGTCGAGCAGGCCGAAGCCGTCGGTGCCGCGCAGGCCGGGAAACACGCGCGCGAGACCGTGGCCGTACGCGTTGGCCTTGACGACCGTCCAGACCTTGGACGGGCCGGTAAATCGGCGGACGACGGAGAGATTGTTCGCGAGAGCGGCGGTATGGATGGTGGCGGAGATCGGGCGCGGCATGGGAAATTTACGTAAAGACGCTTGCGAATCATCAGCTTACCGCGCCTTTTGAGCACCGAAGCCGACAATTTGCGGAACGATCGGGGAATCTTGCTAGTCCGAATTGCCGTATTTTCGTGTTATAAAGCCGTGCGCACAACCCATTTCGAACGGAATAAGCCGATCGCATACCAGGCGGCCTACGCGGCCCTGCCGCAGCGACGAAAGCATCGCATCAGATGAAAAAAGGTTTTTACACCATCATGGCCGCGCAGTTTTTCTCGTCGTTGGCCGACAATGCGCTTCTCATCGCCGCCATCGCCCTGCTGAAAGACCTTCACGCCCCCAACTGGATGACACCGCTGCTCAAGCTGTTCTTCGTGTTGTCCTATGTGGTGCTGGCGGCTTATGTTGGTGCGTTCGCCGATTCGCGTCCGAAGGGGCGCGTGATGTTCATCACCAACTCGATCAAGGTGGTCGGCTGCCTGATCATGCTGTTCGGCGCCCACCCGCTGATCGCGTACGGGATCGTCGGGTTCGGCGCCGCGGCCTACTCGCCCGCGAAATACGGCATCCTGACCGAGCTGCTGCCGGCCGACCGGCTCGTCGCCGCGAACGGCTGGATCGAAGGCACGACCGTCAGCTCGATCATTCTCGGCACCGTGCTCGGCGGCGCGCTGATCAGCCCGCACATCGCGTCGCACGTGATCGCGCACACGCCCGCCTGGATCAGCACGCCCGCCGAAGCGGCGATGGCGATCATCATGGCGATCTACGTGATCGCCGCGATGTTCAACCTGCGGATCCCCGATACCGGCGCGCGCTACCCGAAGCAGGAGCGCGGCCCGGTCAAGCTCCTCACCGATTTCGCCGACTGTTTCATGGTGCTCTGGCGCGACAAGCTCGGCCAGATCTCGCTCGCGGTCACGACGCTGTTCTGGGGCGCGGGCGCGACGCTGCAGTTCATCGTGCTGAAGTGGGCTGAAGTCTCGCTCAACATGTCACTGTCCGAAGGCGCGCTGCTGCAGGCCGTGGTCGCGGTGGGCGTCGCGGGCGGCGCGATCGCCGCCGCCGCGCGAATCCCGCTGAAGAAGTCGCTCTCCGTTCTGCCCGTCGGCATCATCATGGGCATCGCGGTCATGCTGATGGCGTTCTACACGCGCGACCTGTTCCCCGCGCACTGGGCCCTGCACTTCGGCCACCTGCGCCTGCCGGTGTACCTGATCGTCGCGTACATCTTCCTGATCGGCGTCGGCGCGCTGTCCGGCTATTTCGTGGTTCCGATGAACGCGCTGCTGCAGCATCGCGGCCACGTGCTGCTGTCGGCCGGCCACTCGATCGCGGTGCAGAACTTCAACGAGAACCTGTCGGTGCTCGTGATGCTGTGCCTGTATGCGGTGCTGGTCTGGCTCGACGTGCCGGTCGGCGTCGTGATCGTGCTGTTCGGCACGTTCGTCTGCCTGACGATGTGGCTCGTGATGCGCCGCCACCAGGCGAACCAGCGCCAGTTCGACTCGGTCGCGCTGATCGGCGAATCGCGGCACTGACGCTACACTTTCCGTTTCCGTCCGTCGGCGCCGGTCTTCGCACCGGCGCCTTGCCATCATGACGCACCCGATACCCAACGTCCTGACGATCGCCGGCTCCGACTCGGGCGGCGGCGCAGGCATCCAGGCCGACCTCAAGACCTTCTCCGCGCTCGGCGCGTACGGCGCGAGCGTGATCACCGCGCTGACCGCGCAGAACACGCGCGGCGTGAGCGGCGTGCACGCGCCGGACGCGGCGTTCGTGACCGCGCAGCTCGACGCGGTGTTCGACGACATCCGCATCGACGCGGTCAAGATCGGCATGCTCGCGAACGCGGCGATCGTGCAGGCGGTGGCCGACGCGCTGCGGCGTTACGCGCCGCGCTTCGTCGTGCTCGACACGGTGATGATTTCGAAGAGTTCGCACGCGCTGCTCGCACCCGACGCGGTCGACGCGTTGCGCGACGTGCTGCTGCCGCTCGCGACCGTCGTCACGCCGAACCTGCCCGAAGCGGCCGCCCTGCTCGGCGACACGCCCGCGACGACCGAAGACGAGATGGTCCGGCAGGGCCAGGCGCTGCTGCAGTCCGGCGCGAACGCCGTGCTGATGAAAGGCGGCCACCTGCCCGATGCGGCCGCGAGCCCCGACTGGCTCGTCGATGCGACGCATGCCGTGCGGCTCGGCGGCACGCGCGTGCCGGTCAGCAACACGCACGGCACGGGCTGCACGTTGTCGTCGGCGATCGCCGCGCTGCTGCCGCAGCGGCCGGATCTCGAGAGTGCCGTACGCGAGGCGAAGGTCTACCTGACCGGCGCGATCGCCGCGAGCGGCCGGCTCGACGTCGGCCACGGCGTCGGCCCGGTCCATCACTTCCATCGCTGGTGGTAAGCACCGGCTGACGCGGCGTCAGTCGTCCTGCGCGGCGAACGCCTGCGCGCGCGCCGGCCAGTCGTCCGGCACGATGAAGCCGCGCGCCGTCTCCCGCCACACACCGTCGCCGTCCTGTCGATGAACGCCGATCAGCGCGGGCGCCTGGCGCGCCGTCAATACGGATGGCAGCGCAAGCGAATTCGCCAGCGGTTCGGGCGCGGCATCGGCCGCCGCCCGCCGCGGCGCGAGCCAAGCCAGCCGCGCCAGCACGTTCCACGCCGCACCGTCGGGTTGCGCGGCCGCCCAGGCCGGCCACTGCGCGTGCGTCAGCCAGAAGCCGCGCGGATGATCGGCCGCGATTTCCGCGCAGACCGGCGGCAGCGGCACACCGTGCGGATAGAACAGCCAGCCCTTGATGAACATCTGCGCATCGGACGGCGCGCCGTAGCCGAGCAGCGCAAACCCGTGGCGATCGCTCAACCGCAACTGATGCTCGAGCAGCCGGCTGCGCTTGCGGTCGAGGCGGTCGACGAGATTCGGACCGACGAAATCCGCGAGCGATGCGTCGCCCTCCACCGGCGCGCACAGGTAGCACTTCACGGCGAGCTCCCAGTGCAGGCGCTGCCCGCCCGGCGCATCGACGAGGAAATCGACCTCGCCAAGCGTCTTGCCGTTGCTGCGCAGCGGCAGATTGGCGGCGACGAGCCGCAGCGACGGCCCGTGCGTGAGGAAATATTCGAGCAGGCATTCGGCATAGCGTCCGAGCCGCACCGGCCGCAGCCCGTCGAGCGCGCGGTGCAGCGGCTCGGGCGCGGCGTCGAGCGCGACGAGCCACGCTTCGACGGCCACCCGTTCGGGCGCATCCGACCACGGATGCGCGAGCGGCGCGCCGGGCGCCGCGGTGAGCAGGCTCGGGCTCGCGAGGAGCCACCCCAGATCGCGGACCGCGGCATCGCGCAGCGTATCGACGAACGCGAACGCCGCGCCGTGCGTCATTGTCCGACCGGCCCGGTCGCGTCGGCGTCCCCCGCCTGCTGGAACGTATCGCGCGCAAGGCATAAGTCGGCCCACGCCTTCGACTTGTCCTGCAGGCTGCGCAGCAGGTACGCCGGGTGGTAGGTGACGATCACCGGCACGCCTTCGTACGTATGCACGCGGCCGCGCAGCGACGCGATGCTCGCGTCCGTCTTCAGCAGCGTCTGCGCGGCGAAGCGGCCGAGCGCGACGATCAGCTTCGGCTTCACGAGCGCGACCTGGCGCTGCAGGTACGGCTCGCAGCGCGCGACCTCGTCGGGTTCGGGGTTGCGATTGCCGGGCGGCCGGCACTTGATCACGTTCGCGATGTAGACGTTCTCGCCGCGTTTGAGCGCCAGCGACTGCAGCATGTTGTCGAGCAGCTTGCCGGCCTGGCCGACGAACGGCTCGCCCTGCTTGTCCTCGTTCTCGCCCGGCGCTTCGCCGATCAGCATCCAGTCCGCTTCACGATCGCCGACACCGAACACGGTATTGGTGCGCTTCTCGCACAGGCGGCAGCTCGTGCAGTCGGCGACGCGTGCGGCGAGCGTATCCCAGTCGAGCATCGCCACCGGCGTTGCGGCAGGGCGCGATTCGCCCGGCGGCAGCGGATCGCCGGGCGGCGCCGCGTCGAACCACGCGAAATCGTCTTCGGTGGCCGGCGGCATGTCGTCCGCGACGGCGGCCGGCGCGGACTCGACGGACGCACGATCGTCGTCGATCGCGGCCGTACCCGTACCCGTACCCGCTTCACCGCTCGGCGCCGCATTGCGAGCCGCGCCGCCCACCGGCGGCGTATCGTCACGCGGGACCACACGCGCCGGCGGCTGCGTGTCATGCGGCGGCTGCGCCGCCGGCCGCGGCTTGGCCGCGTCGGTTACGCCGGTTGCGGCCGCAACGGTGGACGCATCGTCCGCCGCGCCGGACGCCGCAGCCGGCGTTTCGCCCGCTTCAGCGCTTTCCGCGCGCTGCCCGCGCCGCACCCAGATTTGCGCGAGACCCATTTCCTCGAGCGCTGCTTCAGCCCACGCCATGCGTGTCCCCTTCGTCCTTGTTCAGCGTCAGACGCATCACGATCGCGTCCTCCCTGCCGCGATGCCGCGCCGGATAGTAGTTCTTGCGCCGGCCGATCGTCAGGAAGCCGAAGCGCTCGTACAGATGGATCGCGCGCAGATTCGACGGCCGCACCTCGAGCAGCACGCCGTCGAGCCGCTCCGCGCGCGAGACGCGCACCGCTTCGCGCAGCAGCGCGAGGCCCGCGCCCGAGTGCTGGGCGGCCGGGGCGACGCACAGGTTCAGCAGGTGCATCTCGTCGATCACCGGCATCAGCACGCAATAGCCGACGAGCGCGCCCGTCACGTGCCGCAGGCACACGCCGAAATAGCCGTTGCGCAGCGAATCCTCGAAGTTGCCGCGGCTCCACGGGAATTCGTACGCGACCTGCTCGATCGCGACGACCTCGTCGAGATCGGTGTCGGTCATCGGCGACAAATAGCGGTCGCTCAGCAGTACACCCGTCATCCTTTCGCTCCGCCCGTCTGCGCGGCGCGCGCCGCGATGCGCTCGGCGGTGGTCTGCGCGACCTTGTCGCGCACGTATTCCGGCGCAGCCTGATCGGCCGGCACCGTACGGCCGGCGCGAAACGCCCGCAGCGCGGCATGCGCGACCGCCAGCGCATGCGGCAGCGCATCGCCGTCGATCACGGCTGCCGCGGCGGCAGCCGGCAACTTCGCGCCGAACGCGGCCGCCGCGTTGCCCGCGAGCGTGAACGGCACGTCGGGCACGCCGACGGCGCCCGGCGCATCGAGCGACGCCGGATGCAGCGTGCGCCAGTCGCCGGCCTGATCGTCCCACGCGAAATCGGCCCAGTACGCTTCGTCCATCCGCGCATCGAGCGCGGCCAGCACACGCGTCGTGCCGGGCGCGCGCAGCCGCGCGTGCTCGGCGCACGCGAGCAGCGTGCTGACCGGCACGACCGGCAGCCCGCGCCCGAACGCGAGCCCCTGGGTAATGCCGGTCGCGGTACGCAGGCCGGTAAACGAGCCGGGGCCCGCGCCGAACGCGATCGCGTCGCAGTCGCCGAACGAGAGACCCGATTCGGCGAAGAGTTCCTGGATGGCCGGCAGCACGCGCGTGCTCGACACGGCGCCCGTCGGTTCGTGGCGGACCCAGGTTTGCGGGGTGGAAACGGCGTCATCGGCCGGAGCCGAGCGCAGCAGCGCGACCGAGCAGTATTCGGTCGACGTATCGATGGCGAGGAGCACTGTTTGCGTCATGGCCGACATTGTAATGCGGCGCCCCGCTCCCACGGGCGATCGGACCCGATCCAGGTGCGTGCGCCGCGTGGCCGGCGGTTTGGAAGGATCGCTCGACCCCGCGCGGCGCTGCGCTTGTTAAGATCGGCCGACTTGAAACCCTTACGGAGACACACGATGAGCGAACTCACCGCCCAATTCGACCAGGCCCAGGTCGACGTCAAGCAACTGACCGAGCGACCGGGCAACCTGACGCTGCTGCGCCTGTACGCGCTCTTCAAGCAAGCGACCGACGGCGACGCGCACGGCGACAAGCCGGGCTTCACCGATATCGTCGGCAAGTACAAGTACGACGCGTGGGAAGCGCTGAAAGGCACGCCGCAGGACGCCGCGAAGCAGCAATATGTCGAACTCGTCGAATCGCTGAAGAACGGCACGGCATCCTGACCGGATCGCCCCCAGCGCAATCGGCAATCAAATCAGTGGCGCAGCGCAGCAAATTTCTTTATAATGCGGCCTGCGTCACCCCCGCGCTCGGCTCGAAAGCCGTTCCGGCCAGACGCCTCGTAGCGTTATGCTCCAATCCGGTTTAGAACCTGTCCCCTCCTGCTTCGACCCTCGCGGTCGTCACTCATCAGGCTGGCGGCCCCGCTCCTGAAGCGCGCCGCACCCAAAACAGCTTCTAATGCCTCATCCGCCGACGGTTCGGCGGATTGCACCCCCGTTTCCTGATTTGCTCGCTGAATCCGACGACTTGGGTATGCGCGATTGGCGCCGACGTTTCACCCACTGTGTTTCAAGGATTGTTATGACTTCGAGCATTAACTCCAGCCCGCTCAACGCGATCGCCGACCAGGCGCTCGGTCTCGACGACGCCGCCGTACCGGCCGCGATCGAACCGGCGTCGGACGAGCCGAGCTTCGCGTCGCTCGGGCTGTCGCCGGAGATCGTCTCCGCGCTGGAGGCCGCCGGCTATGTGAAGCCGACGCCGGTCCAACAGCGCGCGATTCCGGCCGGCATCGCCGGCCGGGACCTGCTGGTGTCGAGCCCGACCGGTTCGGGCAAGACGGCCGCCTTCATGCTGCCCGCGATCGAACGTTTCGCGCAGCTTCAGAAGACGCTGGCGCAGCAACCGCGCACGCCGCGCGAACCGAGCCAGGGCGACCGCCGCGTGCGCCGCCCGCAACCCGTCGCGCGCCCGGGCCTGCTCGTGCTGACGCCGACCCGCGAACTCGCGATGCAGGTCACGACGGCCGCATCGACCTACGGCAAGCATCTGAAGCGCCTGCGCACCGTCAGCATCCTCGGCGGCGTCGCCTATGGCCAGCAGCTGATGCTGCTCGCGAAGAACCCGGAAATCCTGGTCGCCACGCCGGGCCGCCTGCTCGATCACCTCGAGCGCGGCCGCATCGACCTGTCCGAACTGAAGATGCTCGTGCTCGACGAAGCCGACCGCATGCTCGACATGGGCTTCATCGATGACATCGAGACGATCGTCGCGGCCACGCCCGCGTCGCGCCAGACGATGCTGTTCTCGGCCACGCTCGACGGCAAGATCGGTTCGCTGACGGGCCGCCTGCTGAAGGACCCCGAGCGCATCGAGATCCAGCAGCGCCTCGAGTCGCGCACGAACATCGCGCAGACCGTGCACTACGTCGACGACCGCGACCACAAGGACCGCCTGCTCGATCACCTGCTGCGCGACGACGCGCTCGACCAGGCGATCATCTTCACGGCGACCAAGATCGACGCCGACCAGCTCGCCGGCCGTCTCGCCGACGCTGGCTTCGAATCGGCCGCACTGCACGGCGACCTGCCGCAGGGCGCGCGTAACCGCACGATCCGTGCGCTGCGCGAGCGCCGTGTGCGCGTGCTGGTCGCGACCGACGTCGCGGCCCGCGGCATCGACATCCCGGGCATCACGCACGTGTTCAACTACGACCTGCCGAAGTTCGCGGAAGACTACGTGCACCGTATCGGCCGTACGGGTCGCGCGGGCCGTTCGGGCACCGCGGTGAGCCTCGTGCACCACGCCGAGCAGGGCGCGCTCAAGCGCATCGAGCGCTTCGTGCGCTCGCCGCTGCCGGTCAACGTGATCGAAGGTTTCGAGCCGCGCAAGGCACCGGCGCGCAACGATCGCGGCACCGGCGGCCGCGCCCGTCCGGGCGGCGGTAACGGCGGTCGTCGTTTCGGCGGCAAGCCGGGCGGCGGCGGTCATGGCGGCAACGGCCGCAGCTACGGCGGCGGCAATGGCGGCGGCTGGAGCGGCAAGCCGAGCGGCAGCCGTGACGGCGGCCCGCGTCGCGACGGCCAGCGCAGCAGCGGCCCGCGTCGCAGCAACTCGGCGTCGTAAGCACGCCCGGGCGGCTCCGGCCGCCCCGCCCATCCGGCAGACCGGCGCACCCGCGCCGGTTTTTTTTCGTCCCGCACCGAATTTCACAATGCGGAAAATTTTTTTGCGTCGTAAAAAATCATGCTGCGCGGCACAACCTCATGATTGCGAGATGGGAAAAATCGTTTCTCATTGCGAAACGTGATTGGCAACCGTTTGATTCATAACGATTAAAAAATTTCGAGCTTCCTGAGATAGCCCCTGTTTCACGTCGACCGGTTTGCCTAGACTCTTATACAAGACTTCGCGAAACGGCACGCATCCCGCTCCGCTTCGAGAACAGCATCATCACCGTCCGATTCGACTCATCAGGCAACGCACCGTATCAAGGAGCTCATCATGTCGCGACAGCAACAGGCGCAGGAACTGCAAAAGCAATGGGAAACCGATCCGCGCTGGAAGGGCATCAAGCGCAGCTACACCGCTGACGACGTGGTTCGCCTGCGCGGCTCGATCGCCGTCGAGCACACGCTGGCCAAGCGCGGCGCGCAAAAGCTGTGGAGCCTCATGAACGAAGAGCCGTTCGTCAACGCGCTCGGCGCGCTGACCGGCAACCAGGCGATGCAGCAGGTGAAGGCCGGTCTCAAGGCGATCTACCTGTCGGGCTGGCAAGTGGCCGGCGACGCGAACGTCGCGGGCGAAATGTACCCGGACCAGTCGCTGTACCCGGCGAACTCGGTGCCGCTCGTCGTCAAGCGCATCAACAACACGCTGACGCGTGCCGACCAGATCCAGTGGTCCGAAGGCAAGAACCCGGGCGACGAAGGTTACGTCGACTTCTTCGCACCGATCGTCGCGGATGCGGAAGCCGGCTTCGGCGGCGTGCTGAATGCGTTCGAACTGATGAAGGCGATGATCGAGGCAGGCGCATCGGGCGTCCACTTCGAGGACCAGCTTGCGTCGGTGAAGAAATGCGGCCACATGGGCGGCAAGGTGCTCGTGCCGACGCGCGAGGCCGTCGCGAAGCTGTCGGCGGCGCGTCTCGCCGCTGACGTGATGGGCACGCCGACCGTGCTGGTCGCGCGGACCGACGCGGAAGCAGCGGACCTGATCACGTCCGACATCGACGACAACGACAAGCCGTTCCTGACGGGCGAGCGTACGGTCGAAGGTTTCTTCCGCACGAAGCCGGGCATCGAGCAGGCGATCTCGCGCGGCCTCGCGTATGCGCCGTACGCCGACCTGGTCTGGTGCGAAACGGGCAAGCCGGATCTCGAGTACGCGAAGAAGTTCGCGGAAGCGATCCACAAGCAGTTCCCGGGCAAGATGCTGTCGTACAACTGCTCGCCGTCGTTCAACTGGAAGAAGAACCTCGACGACGCGACGATCGCGAAGTTCCAGAAGGAACTGGGCGCGATGGGCTACAAGTTCCAGTTCATCACGCTGGCCGGCTTCCATGCGCTGAACTACTCGATGTTCAACCTCGCGCACGGCTATGCCCGCACGCAGATGAGCGCGTTCGTCGAACTGCAGCAGGCCGAGTTCGCGGCGGCCGACAAGGGCTTCACGGCCGTCAAGCACCAGCGCGAAGTCGGCACCGGGTACTTCGACGCGGTGACGCAGACGGTCGAGCGCGAGGCATCGACGACCGCGCTGCACGGCTCGACCGAGGACGAACAGTTCTTCGACGGCAAGAAAGTCGCGTAACGCGCGAAAGCGTCACGCCGGTGCCCGCCCGTCACGCGACGGTGCGGCATCGGCAGCACAGAACAAAAATCAGGGAGGAGACGGCAGGCGCGCGGTGACCCGCGCGACCCGCCGCGCGGCCTGCGGCCGCCAGCAACGACGCGCGCCGGCTTCGTCCGGCGCGCCCTTTTTCAGCGGCGCTGCCGGGCCGCCGCGCGCGCGGCCACGAACGACGTCGCCGCTACCGATAGACGATCACCGGAATTTTCGTATGGGTCAGCACGCGCTGCGTCTCGCTGCCGATCAGCAGGCTGCCGAGCCCGCGGCGTCCGTGGGACGCCATGAAGATCACGTCGCAGCCGCCGCGTTCGGCCGCCTCGATGATGCCGAGATACGGCGACGGATGCACGCTCGTCCAGCTGTCGCAGACGACGCCGGCCGCCTTCGCGGCCGCCTGCACCTCGTCGAGGTGCGCGCGCGCCTCGCGCTCGCTGCGCGCCCGGAAATCGGCGGGCGGCTCGATGATCACTTCGGAAAACGGCGAGTACGGATACTGCGGCAGGCACGCGTAGGCCGTGACCTGCGCGCCGACCGCGCGCGCCAGGTCGATCGCGCCGTCGATCGCCTTCTGCGACAGTTCGGAACCGTCGGTTGGAACGAGGATGTGCCGGAACATCGCGCCCTCCTGCGTCAGACGCACCGCGCGCGCCGCGAACCCATGCGAGCCGGCCCCGGCGCGTCGCGCATGCCAGTTTCGATTGTAGTGCGCGAAACCGGGCGGCCGGCGCCGTCAGCGGGTTCGCCCTCATATCGGAAACGCGCGGGGGGGCGCGCCCTACTCGCCCCAATACCCGGGCCGCTCGTAGGTATGTTTCAGGTAATCGAGAAACAGCCGCACGCGCAGCGGCAGGTGGCGGCGCTGCGGAAACACCGCGTGGATACCGATCGGCGGCGCCGCGAACGCATCGAGCACGCTGACAAGGCGGCCGGCCGCGATGTCGTCGCCGACCTCCCACCACGATCGCCACGCCAGGCCGTAGCCGGCGAGGCACCACTCGTGCAGCACCGCGCCGTCCGAGCATTCCATCGTGCCGTTCACGCGGATCGACACGACCTTGTCGTCCTCCTGGAACGCCCAGCCGCGCTGCTGGTTCGCGTTCGCGGCAAGGGCGAGGCAGTTGTGGCGCGCGAGTTCGGCGAGCGTGGCCGGCGTGCCGCGCCGCGCGAGATACGCCGGAGACGCGACGCACACGCGCCGGTTCTCGCCGAGCCTCAGCGACACCAGCGACGAATCGGGCAGCTCGCCGAGCCGCACCGCGCAATCGAAGCCTTCGTTGACGAGGTCGACCATCCGGTCGGACAGGTCGAGCGTGACCGACACGTCCGGATGCGCACCGCTGAACTCGGGTACGAGCGGCGCGACGTGGCGCCGCCCGAAGCCGGCCGGCGCGGAAATGCGCAGGTGGCCGCTCGCCTTCACGCCGCCGGCGGACACGCTCGCCTCCGCATTCTGCATGTCGTTGATGATCCGCTGGCAATCCTCGAGGAAGGCCGACCCCTCGAAGGTCAGCGTGAGCTTGCGCGTCGTACGCACCAGCAGCTTGACGCCGAGCCGCTCCTCGAGTGCGTCGAGGCGGCGGCCGATGATCGCCGGCGCGACGCCTTCGGCGTGCGCGGCCGCCGACAGGCTGCCCTTCGCCGCGACCGCGGCGAACGTTTCGATCTGTTTGAACCGGTCCATGACTCGAAAGGACGGCCATCCCGCCCTGCAAATAGCTTAAGCCGCTCCAGATTAGGTATATGAAAGTAAAAGATCAAGTGATGATTAGCGTCTTTTTTAGTACATGTGATCACGAATAGAATCGACTCGACCTCTGAAACTGGAGCGCAAGGCTATGTCGGCCACAACGACACTCTCCTCTCCCGACGCAATCCTCTTCGACGCATTCGGCACGTTGTTCGACGTGCATGCGGTCGTGGCCGCGGCGGAGCAGATGTTTCCCGGTCACGGGGAGCGGTTGTCGCAGCTGTGGCGACGCAAGCAAATCGAATACTCACAGTTGCGCACGCTCGCCGATCCGGCCGGCGCCCGCTATCGCCCGTTTCGCGACATCACGCTCGACGCGCTGCGGTTCGCCGCGCGCGTGCTCGGCCTCGCGCTGAACAGCGCGGCCGAGAAGCGGCTGATGGACGAATACGCGTGCCTGTCCACCTACCCCGACACGGTGCCCGCGCTGCGCAAGCTGCGCGCGCTCGAACCGCGCCCGCCGCTCGCGATCCTGTCCAACGGCAACCCCGAGATGCTCGACATCGCGATCAAGAGCGCCGGCATGACCGGGCTGTTCGATCGCGTGCTGTCGGCCGACACCGTGCGCGCGTACAAGCCGAGTCCGGCCGTCTACGCGCTCGGCACCGCCGCGTTCGGGCCGAACGCGCGCGACATCGTGTTCGTGTCGTCGAACGCCTGGGACGTCGCGGGGGCCGCCTGGTTCGGCTACACGACGTTCTGGCTCAACCGCACGGGCGCGCCCGCCGAGGAACTCGGCGCGCCGCCCGACGGCACCGGCAGCGGCATGGCCGATCTGCTCGCCTTCCTCGCCACCCCGGCTCCGTCCGGCAAGCCCGCAAACCGCGCGCGCCCCGGCCCGGGCGCATGACGTTCACGGCGCTGCCGCCTTCCCCCTTCACCGAAACCGCAACTGACCGACCAAGGAGATGAGACTCATGAGCACCCCGATCACGCTGCCGCAAGGCATGGCGATCACCGGCGAAATCAAGCCGGGTTACGAAGCAATCCTGACGCCTGAAGCGCTCGCACTCGTCGCCGCGCTGCACCGCACGTTCGAGCCGCGCCGCCAGACGCTGCTGCAGGCCCGCGTCGAACGCACCAAGCGCCTCGACGCCGGCGAACGCCCCGATTTCCTGGCCGACACGAAGGCGATCCGCGAAGGCGACTGGAAGGTCGCGCCGCTGCCGGCCGACCTGCAATGCCGCCGTGTCGAGATCACGGGCCCCGTCGAGCGCAAGATGATCATCAATGCGCTGAACTCCGGCGCCGACTCGTACATGACGGACTTCGAGGATTCGAACGCGCCGAGCTGGACGAACCAGATCGACGGCCAGATCAACCTGAAGGACGCGGTGCGCCGCACGATCTCGCTCGAGCAGAACGGCAAGTCGTACCGGCTGAACGACAAGGTCGCGACGCTGATCGTGCGTCCGCGCGGCTGGCACCTCGACGAGAAGCACGTGACGGTCGACGGCCAGCGCGTGTCCGGCGGCATCTTCGATTTCGCGCTGTTCCTGTTCCACAACGCGAAGGAACTGATCGCGCGCGGCTCGGGCCCGTACTTCTACCTGCCGAAGATGGAAAGCCATCTCGAGGCACGCCTGTGGAACGACATCTTCGTCGCGGCACAGGAAGCGGTCGGCGTGCCGCGCGGCACGATCCGCGCGACGGTGCTGATCGAGACGATCCTCGCCGCGTTCGAGATGGACGAGATCCTGTACGAGCTGCGCGAACACAGCTCGGGCCTGAACGCCGGCCGCTGGGACTACATCTTCTCGGCGATCAAGAAGTTCAAGAACGATCGCGACTTCTGCCTGGCCGACCGCGCAAAGATCACGATGACGGTGCCGTTCATGCGCGCGTACGCGCTGCTGCTGCTGAAGACCTGCCACAAGCGCAACGCACCGGCAATCGGCGGGATGAGCGCGCTGATTCCGATCAAGAACGATCCGCAAGCGAACGACAAGGCAATGGGCGGCGTGCGCTCGGACAAGCAGCGCGACGCGACCGACGGCTACGACGGCGGCTGGGTCGCGCACCCGGGCCTCGTGCCGATCGCGATGGAAGAATTCGTCAAGGTGCTCGGCGACAAGCCGAACCAGATCGCAAAGCAGCGCGACGACGTGCAGATCGAAGGCAAGAACCTGCTCGACTTCCAGCCTGAAGCGCCGATCACCGAAGCCGGCCTGCGCAACAACATCAACGTCGGCATCCACTATCTCGGCGCGTGGCTCGACGGCAACGGCTGCGTGCCGATCCACAACCTGATGGAAGACGCGGCCACCGCCGAAATCTCCCGCTCGCAGGTATGGCAGTGGATCCGCTCGCCGAAGGGCGTGCTCGACGACGGCCGCAAGGTCACGGCGGAACTCGTGCGCGAATTCGCGAAGGCCGAGCTCGACAACGTGAAGCGTTCCGTCGGCGGCAATACGCAGCCCTATGAACGTGCCGCGGCGATCTTCGAACAGATGTCGACGTCTGAAGGCTTCACCGAATTCCTGACGCTGCCGCTGTACGAGGAAATCTGACGGCGCGGGCCGGTCCTGCCGGCCCGGGTCGTGCCCATCCTGCCCGCCGCCGGTCGCACCATCCGGCGGCATGAAAAAAGCGCCCGGCTGGGCGCTTTTTCTTTGCGACGTCGCGGTTGGCCGCGCGGACGCTCAGGCGACTTCCCGCTCGTGCCGGTGCTGAACCCAGTCGCCCGACGCGATGCGCGGACGGTCGGCTGCCGCATGCGCGGCGACCGGATAGTAGACGCACGCGTACGTACGGCCGCCGAGCTGGACGGTCACCGGCTCCTGCCGGAACAGCGTGTCGACGCCCGGATAGACGCGCTCGATCTCGTCGAGCACGGGCATCAACTGCTCGTCGATCTCGTAGACGTCACCCCATACGAGCGACTGGCCGCCCGGCCCGGCGATCATGCCCGGGTACGTACCGAAATCGTACAGTTCGCCCGGCAGCGCGGCCGCACCGAGCAGCGTCGGCGCGGCGATCCCGTGCCGCGCGGCCGCATGGCCGATGTCGTTGGCTTCTCCCGCTCTCAACGTGCCGTAGACGAATACGTAGCGCATCGTGGTTCTCCTCTTCGATTCAGGTGTTGCCGTGCCGGGCCGTCGCGGCCGCGCCGCGGGCACCGGCGTCTTCAGAGCGCCGCTCGCGCGACAACGCGGCTGCATCGGTAGACCGCGATCGCGGCCCGATGTTTTTTGGCCTGACGCGTCGTGCAGGCCCAAACTTGCGCGAGGTCGGAATGCGCGCGGCCCCATACAAAGTTCATTTGAACGGTGCATTATCGGCCGAAAAACCGCCGCATGCGCCTGCGCGGCGCCTTCTAAAATAACGGCATCGCCCGCCGCGCCGACCGAGTCGTCCATGAATCCGCCTGCCCAAGCCGACACATCGAACCCCTACGACGTCATCGACATCCCGCCCGAGTTCGCGCCGACCCGCGTCCACCCGATGCGCGTCCGGGCGCGGCAGGTGGATGCCGGCCGCCGGATCCCGCTGCACACGCATGCGTGGGCGCAGCTCGCGTACGCGTCGCGCGGGGTGCTGCGCGTCGCGACGACCGGCACGACGTGGATGGTGCCGCCGTCCCGCGCGATCTGGGTGCCGCCGCACATCACGCACGAAGTCGTGATCGTCGAGGAGGCGTATCTGCGCACGCTGTATATCGACGAGTCGATCGTGCCGGACGGGCTCGATGCATGCCGGGTGGTCGAGGTGACGGGCTTGCTGCGCGAACTGATCGTCGCGCTCGACGCGCGCGACCTGAGCGATGCGCGCGAGCGGCTGCTGTGCGGGCTCGTGCTCGACGAGCTGAGCCGCGCCGAACCGCTGCCGCTCGCGGTGCCGATGCCCGACGAGAAGCGCCTGCGCATGCTGTGCGAGTCGGTGCTCGCGCAGCCGGCGCATGCGGAATCGCTCGAACACTGGGCAAGCGAGGTCGGCGCGAGCACGCGCACGATTTCGCGGCTCTTCAAGCAGGAACTGGGCGTGAGTTTTTCGCAGTGGCGGCAGCAGGCGCTGCTCGCGCGCGCGATCCCGCTGTTGAACCAGGGGCGTCCGCTATCGCATATCGCGCGCGAGCTCGGCTACCAGAGCCAGAGTGCGTTTTCGGCGATGTTCCGGCGCGCGTTCGGCGAAAGCCCGCGCGCGTTCATGCTGCGCGGCTACGAGCACCGCGGCGCGGAAGACGGCAGCGCGACGGACGACGCCCTCGACGACGACGACGCGTTCGGCACTGCCCGCTGACCGTCGCCGCGTCGCACCGCTACTCGCTCAGACCGTACGCACCATGTGGCGGATCGAGCCGAGCTGCGCCAACCTCGGCCCGGTGACGCGGTAGCCCATGCGCTGGTAGAGCCGCGCGGCCGGATTGTCGACGAACACGCGCAACTGCAGTTCGTGCAGCCCACGGGCGCGCGCCCAGCGGAGCGACATGTCGAGCATGTAGGTGCCGGCGCCCTGACCGCGATGACCGGCTGCAATCTGCACGTCGCGAATGTGCAGCGAATCGCCCTCCTCGGTCACGCGCAGCACGCCGATGCGTTCGCCGTCGGCTTCCAGGATGAAGTTTTCGGATTCGCGCCAGCTCGCATAGAACAGGTCGCTGCGCCAGACGAGTCCATGGCGCTTGTAATAGCCGCCCATGTTGCCGTGCGTCAGCGCCTCGGCAAACGGAAAATCGCCAGGCTCCGCGGGCCGGAGCTGATACAGCAGTCGCAGGTCGGTCGGATCGAGCATCGCGCGGGGGTCAAGAACGCATCCCGCCACGATAGCGCAGTCGCGGGCGGATGCAATCGCGAATTTCTCGTAGCGGCGCGCAACCGGTGATGCGTCCCGCCGGAAGCCGCGCAGGCGGCTTCCTCCACTCCGCAGTCACGCGCCCGCAAGCGGGCACGACCAGAAACACAAATGAAAAAGCCCGCACGAGGCGGGCTTCTTCATTTTCTGGCGGAGCGGACGGGACTCGAACCCGCGACCCCCGGCGTGACAGGCCGGTATTCTAACCAACTGAACTACCGCTCCAGTGTTGCTTCTTGCCTGGCAGGCGTCGGTTACTTCCTGCCGGCGCATCGTTTGTTCGAACGACGCCGAAATCTGGCGTCCCCTAGGGGATTCGAACCCCTGTACTCACCGTGAAAGGGTGATGTCCTAGGCCTCTAGACGAAGGGGACAACGTACTGCTTACATCTTTAATACAAAAGCCCGTTCAAAACGTTCATTTGAACGGGCTTGGTTCTGGCGGAGCGGACGGGACTCGAACCCGCGACCCCCGGCGTGACAGGCCGGTATTCTAACCAACTGAACTACCGCTCCAGCTTTCTGCACCACCACCTGCAGGACCACGTTCACGTCCTGCAAGCGTTGCGACACTTCTACGAAACGCCGCTGAATCCTGGCGTCCCCTAGGGGATTCGAACCCCTGTACTCACCGTGAAAGGGTGATGTCCTAGGCCTCTAGACGAAGGGGACAACGTACTGCTTACATCTTTAATACAAAAGCCCGCTCAAAAACGTCTTGAACGGGCTTCGTTCTGGCGGAGCGGACGGGACTCGAACCCGCGACCCCCGGCGTGACAGGCCGGTATTCTAACCGACTGAACTACCGCTCCAACTTTCTGCACCGTTACCTGCAGGACGTCGGTTACGTCCTGCAAGCCTCGCGACACTTCTACGAAACGCCGCTGAATCTGGCGTCCCCTAGGGGATTCGAACCCCTGTACTCACCGTGAAAGGGTGATGTCCTAGGCCTCTAGACGAAGGGGACATAATCTTTTCAGATCTGTCTGACTTTCGCTATTCAATCACCGCAACAGCGAAGGCCGAAATTCTAACTGCTTTAAATCATTTTGTGAAGCATTTATTACTACTGCCACTGCTTCACAAATCAATCCATTCTGCTCTGATGGTGGAGGTAAGCGGGATCGAACCGCTGACCTCTTGCATGCCATGCAAGCGCTCTCCCAGCTGAGCTATACCCCCTTGCAGAACAGAAATGAGATTATATGGACCGATTTTGAACTTGTAAATACCCTTTTTGCGATTCGAGCGAAATTTTTTGCGAAGCCGCGCCGCTCTCACGCGCGGACGGCCTCGCTCCCGCCCCAACCTCAGGCCAGCGCGGCCTCGATACGCGACACCACGACGTCGCGACCGAACAGCACGAGCACCGCGTCGATCGACGGCGTATGCGTCGTGCCCGCCACCAGCAGGCGCACCGGCATCGCGAGCTGCGGCATCTTCATCTTGTGCGTGCCGAGCGTCGCCTTCAGCGCCGCGGACACGGCTTCCTTCGTCCAGTCGGCCGCCTTCAGTGCGGCGGCGAGGTCGGCCAGCGCCGGACGCACCGCATCGGTCACGTGCTGCGCGAGTGCGTCGGCGTCCGGCGCCGGCACACGGTAGAACATCGCGGCGCCTTCGGCGATCTCCTTGACCGTCGTCGCGCGATCCTTCATCAGGCCGACCACCGCGTCGAGCGCGGGGCCCGTCGCGATCGCCGCGTCCTCGATGCCGAGCGCGTCGAGGAACGGCTTCGCCAGCGCGGCGAGGCGCGCGTTGTCGGCTTCCTTGATGTAGTGCGCGTTCAGCCAGCTCAGCTTGCTGTGGTCGTACTGCGCGGGCGACTTGCCGAGATGATCGAGGTCGAACCATTCGACGAACTGTTCGCGCGAGAAGATTTCAGCGTCGCCGTGCGACCAGCCGAGACGCGCGAGATAGTTGACGACGGCCTCCGGCAGGAAGCCGGCGTCACGATAAGCCGTCACGCTCATCGCGCCATGCCGCTTGCTCATCTTCTCGCCCTGCTCGTTCAGCACGGTCGGCAGGTGCGCATAGACGGGCGGCTCGCCGCCGAGAGCGCGCAGGATGTTGATCTGGCGCGGCGTGTTGTTCACGTGGTCGTCGCCACGGATCACGTGCGTGATGTTCATGTCCATGTCGTCCACGACCACGCAGAAGTTGTAGATCGGCGTGCCGTCCGGGCGCGCGATCACGAGGTCGTCGAGTTCCTCGTTCGAGATCTCGACACGGCCCTTCACCGCGTCGTCCCACACGACCGTGCCGGTCAGCGGGTTGCGGAAACGCAGCACCGGCTTCACGCCGGCCGGCGGCTCGGGCAGCACCTTGCCCGGCTCCGGACGCCACGTGCCGTCGTAGCGCGGCTTCAGGCCGGCCTCGCGCTGGCGTTCGCGCAGCGCGTCGAGCTCCTCGGCCGACATGTAGCACGGGTACGCGAGGCCCTTCTCCAGCATCTGCGCGAGCACCTCGCGATAGCGGTCCATCCGCTGCATCTGGTAGATCGGGCCTTCGTCGAAATCGAGGCCGAGCCACTGCATCCCTTCGAGGATCGCATCGACGGCTTCCTGCGACGAACGCTCGACGTCGGTATCCTCGATACGCAGCACGAACGTGCCCTTCATCTTGCGGGCGAACGCCCACGGATAGAGCGCGGAGCGGATGTTGCCGAGGTGGATGAAGCCGGTGGGACTCGGCGCGAAGCGGGTACGGACAGGACGGGTCATAAACGGTAACTCGAACGCCTGGGGCGCATGAATGATTCGACGCGGGATCGACGGCGGCAGCCCGGACAGCAATGGGGCCGGCCGCGCCCGGAACGGGAAAGAAGCCGCAATTATACTCGCGCCGGTCTTCGCGCCAAGCGCGCCGCTTGCTTTATGATGTGCGCGCCGCGGCCGCCAGTCGGCGCCGCGCCGGCCGCCCGGATTCCGCCGCACGGCCGCTCGGAACCTATCGCCGCCGCGGGCCGCACGGCCCGCCGCCAAGCCGCCGGAGAATCAATCGATGTCGTCCCCTCGCCTGTCGCGCCGTCACTTCACGATCGCGTGCGCGTCCGCCAGCCTCGCCGCCTGTACGTCGTTCGGCGACAAGTCCCGTCCCGACAACGCCGCGAATTCCGCGCAGTCGCACGAAAAGCCCGTGAAGATCGGCATCGCGCTCGGCGGCGGCGCCGCCCGCGGTTTCTCGCACATCGGCGTGCTGAAGGCGCTCGAGGCACGCGGCATCCCGGTCGAGATCGTCGCGGGCACGAGCGCGGGCTCGGTGGTCGGCGCGCTCTACGCGTCCGGGATGAGCGCGCTGCAGATCAACAAGATCGCGCTCGACATGGATCAGGCGTCGATCAGCGACTGGGCGCTGCCGTTCCGCTCACGCGGATTGCTGCAGGGCGTCGCGCTGCAGAACTTCCTGAACAAGACGCTCAACAACCGGCCGATCGAGAAGATGGCGAAGCCGCTCGGCATCGTCGCGACGGATCTGCAGAGCGGCCAGCCGATCCTGTTCCAGCAGGGCAATACGGGGCTCGCGGTGCGCGCGTCGTGCAGCGTGCCGTCGGTGTTCGAACCGGTGAGGATCGGCAACCGCGAGTACGTCGACGGCGGCCTCGTGAGCCCGGTGCCCGCGTCGTTCGCGCGCAAGATGGGCGCGAGCTTCGTGATCGCGGTCGACATCTCGGCGCGGCCGGATGGCGCGGCGACCAACAACCCGATCGAGATGCTGTTGCAGACCTTCACGATCATGGGCCAGACGATCAAGTCCTACGAGCTCGAGAAGTACGCGGACGTGGTAATCCGCCCGAACCTCGCGGCGATGGGCGGCAGTGACTTCAACCAGCGCAACGCGGCCATCCTCGCGGGCGAGGAAGCTGTCGCGCGCATCATGCCCGAACTGCAGCGCAAGCTCGCGGCGGCCCGCGGTGTCGCGGCGGCCTAATCGGACTCAGCGCGGTGCGCGACGCGTGACGGCGCGCGCCGCCCACGGTGACACGGCCGCCCGCCGGTTCCGCGCGCCTCAAAACAAAAAACCCTGCCGCCTTTCGGTGACAGGGTTTTTTTGATTCGGCGGAGCGCCGGCGAGCGTCAGTTGCTGCCGTTCGCCGCGTCGTCGCCGATCGTCGCGCGCACGCGCTGGCGCAGGTCGTCGGCCTTCATCGGAAACTCCGATTCGAGTCGGCGCGCGCCGGTGAACCGCTTTTCCCAGTAGCCGTTGTCGAGATCGTCGACGCGAATGGTGCTGCCCGTCGACGGCGAATGCACGAACTTGTTGTCGCCGATGTAGATGCCGACGTGCGAGAACGTACGGCGCATCGTGTTGAAGAACACGAGGTCGCCCGGCTTGAGGTTGCTCATGCTGACCTTCTCGCCGACGCGGCTCATTTCTTCCGCACGGCGCGGCAGCGACATGCCGAGCGTGTCCTGGAACACGTAACGCACGAAGCCGCTGCAGTCGAGGCCCGAATCCGGCGAGTTGCCGCCCCAGCGATAGCGCACGCCGATCATGTTGAGCGCGCCGACGACCACGTCGCCTGCCTTGCCTGCCATGCCGGCGAGGAACGACTTCGCACCGCCGCTGGACGGCTGCGCGCTGGTCTGCTGGAGGGAAGAACCCGACCCGATCTGAGTCGAATTGCTGGCATTCTGGTTAAAACTGCTGACTTCGTCGGCGAACGCGCCGGGAGCTGCTGCGAACAGGGCGCCGATGAAGAGCCCGGCGATGGTGCGCGCGCATGCCTGGGTCAAGGATCGATGCTGCATTGGGCGATGGAATTTGCTTAAAAATCAGCTGATTGGCGGAAAATTTCGGTCGATACTAGCCAGCGCGTAATCGTTTGTCAAAACAAATTAATAAATACAATCGAGATGGTCAGACCATTGGCGGCCTATCACGCTTTCCAGACCGCTTTCAACAGCTTTTGTGTGTAAGGATGTGACGGTCTGGCGAAGATCTCGGCGACCTCTCCCGACTCCACGACGACGCCGTCCTGCATTACCGCGACGCGGTGTGCCATCGCGCCGATCACCTCCAGATCGTGGCTGATGAACACATAGCCGAGGTTGTATTTCTGTTGCAAATTCGCGAGCAGTTTCAGCACCTGCTGCTGGATCGACACGTCGAGCGCGGACGTCGGTTCGTCGAGGATCAGGATGCGCGGCTCCAGCACCAGCGCGCGCGCGATTGCGATCCGCTGGCGCTGGCCGCCCGAGAATTCATGCGGATAACGATGCAGCACCGTGCGGTCGAGCCCCACTTCCCGCAGCACGGCCAGCGACTTCGCGCGGCGCGCGTCCGGCGTCAGTTCCGGACGATGCAGTTCGAGCCCCTCGCCGACGATCCGCTCGATCGTGTGACGCGGGGAAAGTGAACTGAAGGGATCCTGAAAGACGACCTGCATGTTCGAGCGCAGCGCGGTCTGTTCCCGGCCGCGATAGGTCGACAGCGCGCGCCCCTGGAATTCGATTTCGCCGTGCGCCGTCTTCTGCAGCCCGAGCAGCGCCATCGCGAGCGTCGACTTGCCGGACCCCGATTCGCCGACGATGCCGAGCGTCTCGCCCTGCCGCACCGACACGGACACGTCCGCGACCGCCGTCACAGGCACCGTGCCGAACCAGCCCGCGAAGCCCGGCCGCTTGCGCGCGAACTGCACGCTGACGTGGCGCGCGTCGAGCACGACGGGCGCAATTGGCATCACCGGCACGACCGTGCGCTGCGGGCGGCTGTTCAGCAGCCGCTGCGTATACGGATGTTCCGGCTCCGCGAAGATCCGCTCGACCGGCCCGCTTTCGACCAGCTTGCCGCGCTCCATTACCGCGACCCGATCGGCGAAATGCCGCACGAGGTTCAAATCGTGCGTGATCAGCAGGATCGCCATCCCGCGCTTTTCCGCCTCCTCGCGCTGCAGTTCGAGCAGCAGGTCGACGATCTGCGCGCGGATCGTCACGTCGAGCGCGGTGGTCGGCTCGTCCGCGAGCAGCAGGCGCGGCCGGCACGCGAGCGCCATCGCAATCATCGCGCGCTGCCGCTGGCCGCCTGACAACTGGTGCGGGTAGCTGTCGACGCGCTTCTCCGGCTCCGCGATGCCCGTGCGCGCCAGCAGCGCGATCGCGCGCTTGCGCGCCACGGCCGCCGTCACGCCGTCGTGCAGCACGATCGTCTCGCCGATCTGCGCGCCGATCGTATACAGCGGGTTGAGCGCCGTCATCGGCTCCTGGAAGATCATCGCGATGTCCGAGCCGCGCAGCCCGCGCATCTCGCGCTCGCTCTTGCCGGCGAGGTCTTGTCCGGCGAGGCGGATCGTGCCGCTCACGTCGGCATCGCGCAGCAGCCGCAGGATCGCCAGCGCGGTCACGCTCTTGCCCGAGCCCGACTCGCCGACGAGCGCGACGCGCTCGCCGCGACCGATCGAGAGCGTCACGTCGTCGACGGCCACCGTGTCGCCGAAGCGCACATGCAGATGCTCGAGCGACAGCAGCGGTTCGCCCGATTTCGCTACGACCGTGTCGCTCATCGCTGGCCTCCCGCCGCGCGCACCGAGTCGGCGATCCGCGTGTCCAGCGCGTTGCGCAGCGCGTCGCCCATGAAGGTCAGCAGCAGCAGCGTCGCGACCAGCACGCCGAACGTCGACAGCGAGATCCACCACGCGTCGAGGTTGCCCTTGCCCTGCGCGAGCAGTTCGCCGAGGCTCGGCGTCGGCGGCGGCACGCCGAGCCCGAGGAAGTCGAGGCTCGTGAGCGCGAGGATCGCGCCGCTCATCCGGAACGGCAGGAACGTGATCACGGGTGTCAGGCTGTTCGGCAGCACGTGGCGCCAGATGATCTGCCAGTTCGTGAGCCCCATCGCGCGAGCCGCGCGCACGTAGTCCTGGGTACGGTTGCGCAGGAATTCGGCGCGCACGTAGTCGGCCAGGCCGATCCAGCCGAACAGCGACAGCAGCACGATCAGCAGCAGGAAGCTCGGCTCGAAGATCGACGCGAAGATGATCAGCAGGTACAGCTCCGGCAGCGAACTCCAGATCTCGATCAACCGCTGTCCGACGATGTCGATGCGCCCGCCGAAGAAACCCTGCACCGCGCCCGCGGCGATCCCGAGCAGCGTGCCGATCACGGTCAGGATCAGCCCGAACTCGACCGACACGCGGAACCCGTACACGAGCCGCGCGAGCAGGTCGCGCCCCTGCGCATCGGTGCCGAGCCAGTTCTCGCGCGACGGCGGCGCCGGGTTCGGCACGCTCGAGAAGTAGTTCAGCGTGTCGTAGTAATAGCGGTTCGGCGGATAGACGACGAAGTTGCCCGGCGCCTCGAGCCGCTTGCGCACGTACGGATCGAGATAGTCGGCCTGCGCCGGGAAGTCGCCGCCGAAGGTCGTCTCCGGGTACGCGTGGAACATCGGGAAATAGTAGTGATCGTCGTAGCGCACGACGAGCGGCTTGTCGTTCGACCACAGCGGCGCCGCGAGGCTCGCGGCGAACGCGACGAAGAAAATCACGAAGCTCCAGTAGCCGAGGCGCTGCTGGCGAAAGCGCTGCCAGACGCGGCGCGCGGGCGACGGCGACACGCGCGCACGCGCGGCGTCGAGGCGGGACGACACGACGGCCCGGTTCATCGCGATCCTCGCCCGATCGCGCCAGGCATGCGGATGGATCGTTTCATGTCAGCGCTCCAGGTTGTCGAATTGAATGCGCGGGTCGACCCACACGTAGCAGAGGTCGGAGACCAGCTTGGTCGCGAGCCCGATCAGCGTGAACAGGTACAGCGTGCCGAGCACGACCGGGTAGTCGCGCCGCACGACCGACTCGTACGACAGCAGCCCGAGGCCGTCGAGCGAGAACAGCGTCTCGATCAGCAGGCTGCCCGTGAAGAACGCGCCGATGAATGCGGCCGGAAAGCCGACGATCAGCGGCAGCATCGCGTTGCGGAACACGTGCTTCCACAGCACGGTGCGCTCGGCGAGCCCTTTCGCGCGCGCGGTCAGCACGTACTGCTTGCGGATCTCGTCGAGGAACGCGTTCTTCGTGAGCATCGTGATGACCGCGAAGCTGCCGACGACCGACGCCGTGATCGGCAGCGCGATGTGCCACAGATAGTCGAGCACCTTGCCGGCGAGCGACAGCTGCGCGAAGTTATCCGACGTGAGCCCGCGCAGCGGGAACAGCTGCCAGAACGAGCCGCCGCCGAACAGCACGAGCAGCAGCACGCCGAGCACGAAGCCCGGGATCGCATAGCCGACCAGCACGACGAGGCTCGTCGCGACGTCGAACGGCGAGCCGTTGCGCACGGCCTTCGCGATGCCGAGCGGCACGGAGATCAGGTAGGTGACGAAGAACGTCCACAACCCGATGCTGATCGACACCGGCAGCTTCTGCACGATCAGCGACCACACGCTCTGGTGGCGGAAGTAGCTGTCGCCGAGATCGAAGCGCGCGAAGCGCTTGAGCATCAGCCAGTAGCGCTCGAGCGGCGGCTTGTCGAAGCCGTACAGCGCCTTGAGCTGTGCGAGCTGCTGCGCGTCGACGCCGGTATGCGCACGCATCCCGAACGGCGTCGCGCCCTGCTCCGTCGCGCCCTTGCGCAGTTCCTGCACGGCCTGTTCGACCGGGCCGCCCGGCACGAACTGGATCACGGCGAACGTGAGCGTGAGCACGCCGACGAGCGTCGGGATCATCAGCAGCAGGCGTTTGAGGATGTAGCTCCACATAGGGTGGCGACTCGCGATCGATAGGCTGGGTTGAACGAAGGGCCGGCGTGCGTCAATGGCCGGGCTTGGCCCACCAGGTCGACACGACCCAGCCCTCGGCCGAATAGTACAGCGGCAGCGTTTGCGGATAGCCCAGCGTGCGCTTGTAGGCGATCCGGTGCGTCGTGCTGTACCACTGAGGAACCGCGTAATAGCCGTGCATCAGCACGCGGTCGAGCGCATGCGTCGCGTCGAGCAGGTCGTCGCGCGTCTGCGCGGTGCCGAGTGCATGCAGCAGCGCGTCGACGGCCGGCGACTTCAGGCCGATGAGGTTGTCGGAGCCCGGCTCGTCGGCGAACTTGCTGGCGTAGCGCGAGAACTGCTCGGCACCCGGCACCTGCACGCCCGGCAGGCGGACCGTCGTCATGTCGTAGTCGAACGCGTCGAGCCGCTTTTGCAGCAGCGCGTAATCGGCCGTCCGAAAGCGCGCTTCGATGCCGAGCTTCGCGAGGTTGCGCCGATAGGCGGTCACGATGCCTTCCATCGCCGCGCCCGAATCGTCGAGGATCTCGAACTCGAACGGCTCGCCTTGCGCATTGCGCAGCGCGCCGTCGCGGTAGGTCCAGCCGGCCTGCGCGAGCAGCGCGCGCGCCTTCAGCAGGTTCGCGCGCAACGAGCCCGGCGGGTTCGTGCTCGGTTGCGAGACCATCGGGCCGAATACGGCCGGGTCGAGCTGCGCGCGCAGCGGCTCCAGCAGCTTCAGCTCGCCGGGGCCCGGCGTGCCGGTCGCCTGCAGGTCGGTGTCGGCGAAATAGCTGTCGAGGCGCGTGTACGCGCCATAGAACAACTGGCGGTTCAGCCATTCGAAGTCGAACGCGAGATCGAGCGCCTGGCGCACGCGCACGTCGCGAAACAGCGGCCGGCGCTGGTTCATGAAGAAACCCTGCATGCCCGCGCCGTTGTGCTGGCGGAATTCGCGCTTGACGAGCTCGCCGCTGTCGAAGCGCTTGCCGACGTCGCGCCGCGTCCAGTTGCGCGCGATGTATTCGACCAGCACGTCGTACTCGCCGGCCTTGAACGCCTCGAGCCGCGCGACGCCGTCGCCGTACAGCTTGTAGACGATCCGCTCGAAGTTGTGGGTGCCGACCCGCACCGGCAAGTCGGCGCCCCAGTACGCGGGATTGCGCCGATACGTAATGGTGCGGCCGTTGTCGTGGCGCTCGATCAGATACGCGCCGCTGCCGATCGGCTGCTCGAACGCGAGCTGGTCGAACGGAATCCGCGAACCGTCCGCGCGCAGCCCCCACTTGCGCGAGAACACCGGCACGCCGCCGGCGATCAGCGGCAGCTCGCGGTTCGCGCTGCGGAATTCGAACCGCACGGTCGCGCGGTCGATCACGACGGCCTTCGCGATTTCAGCGAAATACGCGCCGAACTGCGGCGCGGCCTGCTTGCTCTTCAGCGTGTCGAACGAAAACCTGACGTCGTCGGCCGTGACCGGGTCGCCGTTCGAGAAGCGCGCGCGCGGGTTCAAGTGGAACGTGACCGAGCGGCGGTCCGGCGCGATCTCGATGTCGTCGGCGAGCAGCCCGTAGGCGGACGCCGGTTCGTCCGAGCTGCCGGTCGTGAGGCTCTCGAACAGCATGTCGATGCCCGGCGCGGGGTTGCCGCGCATCGTGAACGGATTGAACTTGTCGAACGACGTCAGCCGGCTCGGATTCGCGAGCACGAGCGTGCCGCCCTTCGGCGCATCCGGGTTCACGTAGTCGAAATGCTTGAAGCCCGGCGGATATTTCGGCTCGCCGTACTGCGCGATCGCATACGCCGCATGCGCGGCCGTCGCGGCCAGTACCGCCTGTATTGCCCATACTGCCGCCGTGCGGCCGGCGGCCCGTACCGCATGCGCGGCGCCGAAACGGATGCGCGCGGCGGCGGTCCGGGACGAACCTTTCGTCATAGAGGCCCTGTCGGTCGATTGAGGGGATGGAACGTAGGTCGATTCTACCCATTCAATTCGACGCCGAGCCAGCTTGCGGCGCGGTCGTGCGTGACTTCACCGCGCCGCGACCTCCGCGCGCGGTCGGCGCGGGCAAAAGAAAACCGCCACGCGGGCGGTTTTCTGCTGATGCGGCGCACGCGTCACGCTTGCGCGATGTGCACCCTGTGCGCCATCGGTCGATCAGCGCCAGCCGTTGTGGCGGCCGTTATCCCAGTGACCGTGGCGACGATCGTCGCCCCAGCCGCGGCCGTGATGGCGATACCACTCGTCGCGCCCCCAGTAGCGGCGGCCGTCCCAGTAGCGATCGCCGTGCCAGCCGATCACGATCGCCGGTGCCGGCGCATAGACAGGTGCCGGTGCATACACGGGCGCCGGCTGGTAGACGACCGGCGGAGGCGGCGGCGCATACACGGGCGCAGGCGCGACGTAGACCGGAGCCGGTACGCCGACGTTGATCCCGACATTGACTCCCGCCATTGCTGCGCCCGACACGAGCAAGGCCGTCATACCGGTCAAGAGCGAGGCAACACGCAAAGTCTTCATGGATTCCTCTTCGAGTTGTTTCATGTGTGATTCGACTATAACGGCAAGCGCCGTGCCCGCATATTTCAAGTTTGTAAGAACTGATGCGCGGGATGGCAACCGGAAGCGCGGCTAACGTCTTGTAACAATTGACGCCCGGCCGCCGTGCCCCGCCTTGCCGCACCGCCCGCCCGTCCTGTCCGCCCTTTCCTAAAACATCTTTCATCCTGGCCCGCGCCCGGCGTTAAGCGGCGCCACGCACACTGCGCGAGCCGATGCGGGCTCACGCCGCGCTTCGGCACCTCGCTGACAGGCCGGCGCCCCGCGCCGGCGGAGACCTCGCCGATGCTGAAACTCGTCCGACTCGCGCTCGCGCGCCCCTATACGTTCATCGTCCTTGCGCTGCTGATCCTGATCGCGGGACCGCTCGCGGCACTGCGCACGCCGACCGACATTTTCCCCGACATCCGGATTCCGGTCATCAGCGTCGTGTGGAATTACGCGGGCCTGCAGCCGGCCGACATGGCCGGGCGCATCGTCACGTACTACGAGCGCACGCTCGGCACGACGGTCAACGACGTCGCGCACATCGAGTCGCAGTCGTTCCGCAGCTTCGGGATCGTCAAGATCTTCTTCCAGCCGAGCGTCGACATCCGCACCGCGACCGCGCAGGTCACGTCGATCTCGCAGACGGTGCTCAAGCAGATGCCGCCCGGCACCACGCCGCCGCAGATCCTCAACTACAACGCGTCGACCGTGCCCGTGCTGCAGCTGGCGCTGACGAGCGACACGCTCAACGAGCAGCAGCTCGGCGACTACGCGACCAACGTGATCCGGCCGCAGTTGCTGTCGGTCGCCGGCGTCGCGGTTCCGTCGCCCTATGGCGGCAAGGTGCGCCAGGTGCAGATCGACCTCGATCCGCAAGCGCTGCAGGCGAAGGGGCTGTCCGCGCAGGACGTCGCGACCGCGCTCGCGCAGCAGAATCAGATCATCCCGGCCGGCACGCAGAAGATCGGCCGCTTCGAGTACAACATCCGCCTCAACGACAGCCCGCTGAGCGTCGACCAGCTCAACGCGCTGCCGATCCGGACCGTCAACGGCGCGGTGATCTTCATGCGCGACGTCGCGCACGTGCGCGACGGCTTTCCGCCGCAAGGCAACATCGTGCGCGTCGACGGCCGCCGCGCGGTGCTGATGAGCATACTGAAAAGCGGCTCGGCGTCGACGCTCGACATCATCGCCGGCGTGAAGGCGCAGTTGCCGCGCATCGAGGCAACGCTGCCGCCGTCGCTCAGGCTCGTCGTGATGGGCGACCAGTCGGTGTTCGTCAAGGGCGCGGTGAGCGGCGTCGCGCGCGAAGGGCTGATCGCCGCCGCGCTCACGTCCGCGATGATCCTGCTGTTCCTCGGCAGCTGGCGCTCGACGCTGATCATCGCCGCGTCAATTCCGCTCGCGGTGCTGGCGGCGATCGCCGCGCTCGCCGCCGCGGGCGAGACGCTCAACGTGATGACGCTCGGCGGGCTTGCGCTCGCGGTCGGCATTCTCGTCGACGATGCGACCGTCACGATCGAGAACGTGAACTGGCATCTCGAACAGGGCAAGGACGTGCGCAGCGCGATCCTCGACGGCGCGTCGCAGATCGTCGCGCCCGCGTTCGTGTCGCTGCTGTGCATCTGCATCGTGTTCGTGCCGATGCTGCTGCTCGACGGCGTCGCGCGCTTCCTGTTCGTGCCGATGGCCGAAGCCGTGATCTTCGCGATGATCGCGTCGTTCGTGCTGTCGCGCACGTTCGTGCCGATGATGGCGCGCTACCTGCTGCGCCCGCACGCCGCCCATCCGGCGGCCGTGCTCGCGCCGCACGGCGCGCCATTCCCGACGCCGCGAGCGCGCAATCCGCTCGTCTCGTTCCAGCAGGGCTTCGAGCGCCGCTTCGCGGCCTTGCGCACCGGCTACCGTGCCGTGCTCGGCCTCGCGCTCGCGCACCGCGCGCGCTTCGTCGTGCTGTTCCTCACAGCGGTCGCGCTGTCGTTCGTCCTGGTGCCGGGGCTCGGCCGCAACTTCTTCCCGTCGGTCGACGCGGGCGAAATCGCGCTGCACGTGCGCGCGCCGATCGGTACGCGCATCGAGGAGACGGCCGCGCTGTTCGATCGCGTCGAGCGCACGGCGCGCGGCGTCGTGCCGCCGCGCGCGCTCGCGAGCATCGTCGACAACATGGGGCTGCCGAACAGCGGGATCAATCTCACGTACAGCAACAGCGGCACGATCGGCCCGCAGGACGGCGACATCCTCGTGTCGCTCACCGGCGAGCACGCGCCGACCGCCGACTACGTGAAGAAGCTGCGCGCCGTGCTGCCGCGCGCGTTCCCGGGCGTCACGTTCTCGTTCCTGCCTGCCGACATCGTCAGCCAGATCCTCAACTTTGGCGCCCCCGCGCCGATCGACGTACAGGTGACGGGCCCCGATCTCGCGGCGAACCGTGCGTATGCGACCGAGCTGCTGCGGCGCATCCGCACGGTGCCGGGCGTCGCCGACGCGCGCGTGCAGCAGGCGTCGACCTATCCGCAGTTCACGGTGTCGGTCGACCGCGCGCTCGCCGCGCAGCTCGGCATCACCGAGCAGGACGTCACCAATGCCGTCGTCGCGAGCCTGTCCGGCACGAGCCAGGTCTCGCCGACCTACTGGCTCGATCCGCACAACGGCGTGTCCTACCCGATCGTCGCGCAGACACCCCAGTACCGGATGACGTCGCTGTCGGACCTGCGCGCGCTGCCCGTCACGGGCCGCTCGGGCGCACCGCAATTGCTCGGCGGCCTCGCGACGATCGTACGCGGCCAGACCGACGCGGTCGTGTCGCACTACGACATCGCGCCGCTGGACGACATCTTCGCGACGACCCAGGACCGCGATCTCGGCGCGGTCAGCGCCGACATCGAGCGCGTGCTCCACGCAAGCGCGGCCGACTTGCCGAAGGGGTCGCGCGTGACCCTGCGCGGCCAGGTGCAGACGATGAGCAGCGCGTTCGGCGGGCTGCTCGCGGGCCTCGCCGGCGCGGTGCTGCTGATCTATCTGCTGATCGTCGTGAACTTCCATTCGTGGCGCGACGCGTTCGTGATCGTGAGCGCGCTGCCCGCGGCGCTCGCCGGCATCGTGTGGATGCTGTTCGTCACGCGCACGCCGCTGTCGGTGCCGGCGCTGACGGGCGCGATCCTGTGCATGGGCGTCGCGACCGCGAACAGCATCCTGGTCGTCACGTTCGCGCGCGAGCGGCTCGCGCACACGGCCGACGCGACCGTCGCCGCGCTCGAGGCCGGCTTCACGCGCTTCAGGCCCGTGATGATGACCGCGCTCGCGATGAT
The DNA here is from genome assembly GCF_020843965.1 of Burkholderia sp. B21-005. Taxonomy (NCBI): domain Bacteria; kingdom Pseudomonadati; phylum Pseudomonadota; class Betaproteobacteria; order Burkholderiales; family Burkholderiaceae; genus Burkholderia; species Burkholderia sp. B21-005. The sequence continues at coordinate 2,232,738 of NZ_CP086301.1, forward strand.
CATCGGCATGGCGCCGATGGCGCTCGGCCTCGGCGACGGCGGCGAACAGAACGCGCCGCTCGGCCGCGCGGTGATCGGCGGCCTGCTCTGCGCGACCGTCGCGACGCTCGTGTTCGTGCCCGTCGTGTTCAGCCTCGTCCATCGGCGCGATCGTGCGCCCCACTCCGAATCCCCGTCCCTCACTCCGGGAGAACAGCATGTCCACTGAATTCGACGTCCGTCCCCCCGCCACGCCGCGTTACCTGAAACCGCTCGCGATCGCCGGCGTGATCGCGGCACTTGCCGCCGCCGCGGCCGGCGCCGTCGAGCGCGCGCACGATGCGCGTGAAGTCGCCGCGTGGACCGCCAGCCAGGCGATCCCGACCGTCGCGACGGTCGCGCCGCAGCCGGCCGCCGCCGATGCGCTGGTGCTGCCAGGCCGCCTCGACGCCTACGTCGATGCGCCGATCTACGCACGCGTGCCCGGCTACCTGCACGCGTGGTACGTCGACATCGGCACGCACGTGAAGGCCGGCCAGTTGCTCGCGTCGATCGACACGCCCGACCTCGACCAGCAGCTGCAGCAGGCGCGCGCCGACCTGCAAAGCGCGAATGCGAACGAACGGCTCGCGGCCGTCACCGCCGCGCGCTGGTCCGAGATGCTCGCGCAGGATTCGGTGTCGCGCCAGGAAGCCGACGAGAAGCGCAGCGATCTCGATGCGAAACGCGCGGCCGTGGCCGCCAGCACCGCGAACGTGCGGCGGCTCGAGGCGCTCGAATCGTTCAAGCGCCTCACCGCGCCGTTCGATGGCGTCGTGACCGCGCGCAAGACCGATGTCGGCGCGCTGATCGACGCGGGCAGCGGCAACGGCGCCGAGCTCTTCACCGTCTCGGATGCACGGCGGCTGCGGCTCTACGTCCATATTCCGCAGGACGACGCGGGCGCGATCCGTGCGGGCATGCATGTCGCGCTGACCGTCCCCGAGCGTCCCGGCACGACGTTCGATGCGACGCTCGCCGATTCCGCCCAGGCGATCGATCCTGCTTCCGGCACGCTGCTTGCGCAGTTCTCGATCGCGAACCCGGCAGGCACGCTGTTCCCGGGCGAATACGCGCAGGTGCGGATCGCGGTGGCCAACGCCGCGCACGCGCTGACGATTCCGGCGAGCACGCTGATCTTCCGCCACGACGGGTTGCAGGTCGCCGTGCTCGACACGACCGGGCATGCGCGCTTGCGCCACGTGTCGATCGCGACCGATCTCGGCACGCGCGTCGAGATCGCGTCGGGGCTCGCGGCGAGCGACCGCGTGATCGACAATCCGCCCGATTCGCTCGCGGACGGCGACCCGGTGCGCATCGCCGGCACCGCGACGAAGGAGCCTGCGCATGGCTGACCGTACGCTCGCTGCTTGGCTCGGCAGCGCCGCGCTGCTCGCCGGCTGTTCGTTCGCGCCGACGTATCACGCGCCGGCCGTGCCGGTGCCGGCCGCGTTTCGCGAAACCGGCCCGTGGGTCGATGCCGCTCCGGCCGATCGCCTGCCGCGCGACGGCTGGTGGCGCGTGTACGGGGACGCGACACTCGACCGGCTCGAGCCGCTCGTCGCACGCGCGAATCCGGACCTCGCCGCCGCCGTCGCACGGCACGACGAAGCGGCTGCATTGTTCGACGAGGCGCATGCCGCGTTGCTGCCGACCATCGGCATCGGCGCGGAGACCGACCGCGACCGGCAGTCCGCACGCCGGCCGCTGCGCGGCAGCGGGCAGCCCGACGTCTACGAATCGAACACGCTCGACGCCGGGCTCGGCTACGACATCGATCTGTGGGGCAAGGTCCGCAACACGGTCGCCGCCGGCCGCGATCACGCGCAAGCCGCGGCCGATGATCTCGCATCCGTCCGGCTCAGCCTGCAGGCCCGCGTCGCCAGCACCTACTTCGATCTCGCGGGACTCGATCGTGAAGCGGGCTCGCTCGCGCAGACGATCGATGCGTACCGCCGTGCGTGGCAACTGACGGTCAGCCGCCATCGCGGCGGCCTCGCATCGGGGCTCGATGTATCGCGCGCGCAGACGCAGCTCGCGCTCGCGCAGGCGCGCGCATCCGACATCGCCGCGCGCCGTGCGCTCGACGAGCATGCGATCGCCGTGCTCGTCGGCGTATCCGCGTCGACGTTCTCGCTGCCGGCCGCCGCCGCGCTGCCCGCCGTTCCGTCGATTCCGACCGGGCTCGCGTCGACGCTGCTCGAACGCCGCCCGGACATTGCCGCCGCGGAACGCCGCGTCGCGGCCGCGAACGCACGGATCGGCGTCGCGCGCGCCGCGTACTTCCCGGACCTGTCGCTCGGCCTCGATGCGGGCTTCCAGAGCGACACGTTCTCGCCGTGGCTCGCCGCACCGAACGAAATCTGGTCGATCGGGCCGCGCCTCGCGACGACACTGTTCGACGGCGGCCTGCGTGCGGCGGGTGTACGCCACGCACGCGCGCAGTTCGCCGAACAGGGCGCACGTTACCGCAGCGTCGTACTGGCGGCGTTCCGCGAAGTCGAGGACGATCTCGCGCTGCTGCACCGGCTCGGAGACGAATCGGCCCAGGACGACACAGCACTCGTCTCAGCGCAGCAGTCGCTTGCGCTTGCGATGTCGCGCTATCGCGACGGCGCCGTCAGCTATCTCGACGTGGTCACCGCGCAGACCACCGAGCTCGATACACAGATCGCGTCGCTCGACGTCGATGCCCGACGCCTGCAGGCGTCCGTCGCGCTGGTACGCGCGCTCGGCGGCGGCTGGCGCGACGCGCGTTCATGAACGTTTCTTCATCGGCGCGCCCGGTGCCCGACGGAGCGCGCCCGATAACGTGTGACCTGCCGGCTTCGCATTCGCGGCGCCGGTCTCCGCCCTTCGCAAAGGATCACGTCATGAAGACACTGCTGTTCGCCACCCTGCTCTGCGCCCTCTGTGTCGCGCTGCCCGGCCGTGCCGCCGCATCGCAATCCGCCGCGGCGAGCGCGCCGCAGACGCTTGCATCGACCGCCCCCGCGCCGGCGTCATCGCGCGATGCGTGGCATGCGCCGCCGGTGACGCCGCTCACGCCCGCCCAGGTCTATCGCGAGCTCGTTCGCGCCCAACGCGATGGCCAGCTCGCGCAACTCAACCGCGAGCTTTATTCCCACTGATTGCGCCGCAACGGCGACGCCGCGCGCCATGCCGCCGGCGTCCGTTCGCCATTCGCCGTTCTCAAGCCCGAGCGATACCGCGTCGTCAACCGCCGGCATCGAACCTGAATCCGAATCGCGCAACCGTCTCGATGCGCGCGGAAAACGCGTGCGCGACGAGCTTGCGCCGCAGCCGCACGACCAGCGCATTGACGGTTTCCGGTTCGATGTCGGCTTCGCCCCATGCGTAACGCAGCACGGCATCGCGCCCGACCGGCCGCCCGGCTTCGCGCAGCAGGCATTCGACGACACGGAATTCGCGTGCGCTGAGTGCGAGCCTGCGGCCGCGCTCCTCGAGCGCGCGCGTGGCCGCGTCGAGCCGCACCGACTCGCGCAACGCGATGACGCCCGCGCGACGCCACAGCGCGCGCAAGCGTTCGTGCAGTTCCACGAACGAACACGGCTGGGCAAGACACACGTCGCAGCCGGCCTGCAGCATTCGCGCACGCCGTGCGGGCGTCGCACCGACGACGAGCGCGGCGATCGTCGCGCCGCCAGCCGAGGCGGCAAGCCGCGGCAACATGTCGAGCAGCACGGTCCCGGCAGCCGCATCGGGTTCGACAAGCACGATCGCGTCGAAGCGGTCCTGCGTCGCCGCGAAGCAGCCGTCGCGCCACTCGTCGACGCGCTCCACACCGTGCGTGCTTTCGCGGAACGCCTTGTTGAGCCGCGCCGCCTCCGGCGTCGGGGGGGAAATCAGCAGGATGCGCATCGATCGTTTTCCCGTGCGCTCATCCGAGCGAGCGCGGCCAGCATTCGACGGTGATCGCCGCACCGGCCGGCTGCGCATCGCCGATCCGCAGCGCGAAGCCGTGCACGCGCATCACCGCCGACACGATGCTCAATCCGAGCCCCGAACCGTTCACGTGACGCGTGCGCGCGCCGCGATAGAAGCGCTCGAGCACCGCGTCGCGCTCGCCCGGTGCGATCCCGGGCCCGGTGTCCTCGAACCGCACGAGCGGGCCGTTCGGCGTCGCGTGGAGCGCGACGCGCACGCGACCGCCGGGCGGCGTGAACTTGATCGCGTTGTCCGCGAGATTGCTGAATGCCTCGAACAGCAACGCTCGGTCGCCATGAATACCGTCGACCGGCATCGCGTCGAGCCCGAATGCGACGCCGCCCGCTTCGGCGAGCGGCTCGTACAGCTCGCACACGTCGCGCAGCAATGCCGCGACGTCCACCGCGGCGAACCCGCCGCGCCGGCTCAGCGTCCCGATCTCGGAGATGCGCAGCATCGCGCGAAAGCGCTCGAGCAGCCGGTCGGTTTCATCGCGCGCCGACGCCAGCAGTTGCGCCGACGCCGGATCGTGCGCGCAATGCGGCTGTTCGGCGAGCCGCGCCAGCATCGTATGCACGCGCGCGAGCGGCGTGCGCAGATCGTGCGCGATGCCGTCGCAGGTGTGACGCACCTCGCCCATCAGCCGCTCGACTTCGTCGAGCATGTGGTTCACGAGATGCGCGAGCAGGTCGAGCTCGTCGTAGCGGCCCACCGGCAACCGCTTGCCGAGATCGCCCTCGGCGATCTGTCGCGTGACGCGCCGGATCGCGGCGACGCGGCGGATCTGCCGCATGCCGAGCATGCTGCCGCCCGCGATGCCCGCGATCAGGATCAGCACGCCGCCGATCACGAGCCCGCGGATCGCGACTTCGCGAATCTGGATGAAATGCGACAGGTCGCGCGCAACCACCAGCGTCATCCCGTCGTCGCGATGCACGGCCATCGCGCGCGTGATCGGCGCGGGCTGGCCGTCGAGCGGCACGAGCGTACGGTCAAGCGTGCGTCCACGGCGATCCGTGCGCAGCGCGGGCGGCGGCGTCGCGATGTCGCCGGCCACGCGGCGCCCGCTCGCGTCGAACAGTCCGTAGAAATTCGTATGCATGTGCTCGTGCTCGAGCCGCCGGTGAATCGCAAGCGGCAGCTCGGCGTCGGGGATCGAATCGAAGTAGATCAGTTGCCACGCGAGCACCTCGTCGGTGTCGCGCGCCATCGTATGCGTCGCGGCGACGTTGATCACGCCCGCGAGCAGCAGCAGCGAAACCGAGAAGATCGCCGCGTACGCGCACAACCACCGAAACGTCGTCGTATGCCAGCGACGCGTGAAGTTCGCCGCACGGTCCGCATCCATCCGTGCCTCCGTCATCGGAGCATGTAGCCCGAGCCGCGCACGGTCTGGATCATCGGCACGGCGCCCGGTGGGTCGATCTTCTTGCGCAGCCGCCCCATGTGGACATCGATCAGGTTGGTGCCCGGATCGAAGTGATAGCCCCACACGGCCTCGAACAGCATCGTGCGCGTGATCGTCTGCCCCGCGTTGCGCATCATGAATTCGAGGACGCGAAACTCGGTGGGCAGCAACGGAATCTCGTCGACGCCACGGCGCGCGCAACGCGAAATGAGGTCGAGTTCGAGCGCGCCGACCGTCAACAGCGTCTGCTGAGGCACGCCCGAGGCCTGCCGGCGGCGCAGCAGCACTTCGATACGCGCGCTCAGCTCGCCGGAATCGAACGGCTTGGTCAGGTAGTCGTCGCCGCCCGCGCGCAGCCCACGGATGCGCTCGTCGACGTCGCCGAGCGCGCTCAGCATCAGCACCGGCGTATCGATACCGACCGTGCGCATCGCGGTCAGGATCGCGAGGCCGTCAGCGCCGGGCAGCATCCGGTCGAGCGTGATCGCATCGTAGGATGCGCTCATCGCGCGCATCATTCCTTCGCGGCCGTTGTCGATCCAGTCGACCTCGAATCCGCGCGCGGTCAGTTCGCCAACGATCTCGTTCGCGGTCACCGCATCGTCTTCGACCGTCAGTACTCGCATGTCCGTCCTCGCAATGGCTGTCACGACGCGCTTATCGATGCGCGCGCAACTATCGTAGCCGTGTCGATCGCCGTCCGGCGTTAGATGAAAATAGCTTCATTCGGCATCGGGCGAATGCGGGTGAAAGATGTTTCATCCGTGCGTCGCCCACCTGGCTCCGCGCGCTGCCTACGCTGACGTCATGCGGCATCGAGCCGCGAATTCAGGAGCCACCGGATGAAACTGTCGATTACCGTCGCCTGCATGCTAAGCGCATGCGCCTGCACCGCCGCGTTCGCGGCGCCTCACCTGACGCCGCAGGAATGCAACGCCTACCCGTTCGTTCACACGCGGCACGAAGTCACGCACGCGGATCTCGTGCGCGAGCTGACCGAACTCGAACAGGTCGGCTACGATCCCTCGCACAACAGCCCCTACTATCCCGACGATCTCGACGGCGCGCAGCAGCGGCTCGCCGCCGAATATCGCGCGGACTGCACGCATGCACTGACGGCGGACGCGCGCACGGACACGCACTGACCGGCGTGCGCGGCGCGCCGAAATAGAAAAAGGCGACACGCGCGTGCCGCCTTTTTGCATGAATGCGCATGGAGATCGTCCGCTGCGCCGCGATGCCGCTCAGCGCGACATCATGTTCATGCTGACGTTGTGCATCACCCACAGCGTGCCGACGATCAGGATCGCCGCGGTCAGCACGGTGTAGCTGAACGCCATCACGTTCCAGCGCTGGCCGGACGAGCCGTTCATGTGCAGGAAGTACACGAGGTGCACGACGATCTGCACGAACGCGAGCGCGGCCAGCGCGATCAGCGATGCGTGCGGCGACAGCACGCCGCCCATCACGAGGCCGAACGACGCGGCCGTGAGCAGCACCGACAGGATGAACCCGGCGACATAGCCGCCGACGCTGCCGTGCCCTTCTTCGAGTTGAGACGAATGCGAATGGGCCATTTAGATCACGCTCGCGAGATAGACAAAGGAAAACACGCAGATCCACACGATGTCGAGGAAGTGCCAGAAGAGGCTCAGGCACGTCAGACGCCGCAGGTCGCGGTCGGTCAGGTCACCGCCGCGCAATACGATCTGCCCCGCGAGCACGATCATCCACAGCAGGCCGGCCGTCACGTGCAGCCCGTGCGTGCCGACCAGCGTGAAGAACGCGGACAGGAACGCGCTGCGCTGCGGGCCCGCGCCATCCGCGATCAGGTGCGAGAACTCGCGCAGTTCCATCGCGAGGAACGCCGCGCCGAGCACGAACGTCACCGCGAGCCACGCGAGCAGCGCGCCGCGCCGCTGCTTGTACGCGGCCAGCATCGCGAAGCCGTAGGTGATGCTCGACAGCAGCAGCGCGGCGGTTTCGACCGCGACGCCCGGAATGTCGAACAGGTCCTTCGCGGTCGGACCGCCCGCGTGCTGGTTGCCGAGCACCGCGAACGTCGCGAACAGCGCCGCGAAGATCACGCAGTCGGTCATCAGGTACAGCCAGAAGCCGAACACCGAGTGCGACGGCGGATGGTCGTCGTGCTCGAGCAGGGTTGCGCTCAAGGTTTTCTGCAGCATCAGTTGGCCTCCAGTTCCACGTCGTCGACACGCGTGGCCACGCGCGCCGCCGGTTGCTTCTCTTCGATCTTGCGCACTTTCGACGCCGGGATGTAGTAGCCGTCGTTGTCACGCGAGCTGTAGACCACGAGCGTCGCGATGATGCCGACCAGTCCGCCGATCGCCATCCACCAGATGTGCCATACCAGCGCGAAGCCGAGCACCAGGCTGAAGACCGCGATGACGAGACCCGCACACGTGTTCGACGGCATGTGGATGTCGCGGATCGTCGCCGGGTTCGGCCGGCCGTCGCCGCGTGCCTTCATGTCGGCGTACGCGTCCAGCGTGCGCACTTGCGGAAGCACCGCGAAGTTGTAGTCGGCCGGCGGCGACGATGTCGCCCATTCCAGCGTGCGGCCGCCCCACGGATCGCCCGTGGTGTCGCGATACGCCGGCAGGTTGCGGTTGCGGATGCTGACGACCAGTTGCAGCAGCTGGCAAGCGATGCCGATCGCGATCAGCACGGCGCCGAACGCGGCGACCAGCAGCCACGGATGCCACGCCGGGTTGTCGTAGTGGTTCAGGCGACGCGTCATGCCCATGAAGCCGAGCACGTAGAGCGGCACGAATGCGACGTAGAAGCCGATCTGCCAGAACCAGAACGCGGCCTTGCCGAGCTTCTCGTTCAGCTTGAAGCCGAACGCCTTCGGGAACCAGTAGTTGAAGCCCGCGAGATAACCGAACAGCACGCCGCCGATGATCACATTGTGGAAGTGCGCGATCAGGAACAGGCTGTTGTGCAGCACGAAGTCCGCGCCCGGGATCGCCATCATCACGCCGGTCATGCCGCCGAGCGTGAACGTGACCATGAAGCCGATCGTCCACAGCACGGGCGTCGTGAATTCGATCCGGCCGCGGTACATCGTGAACAGCCAGTTGAATACCTTCACGCCGGTCGGGATCGCGATGATCATCGTCATGATGCCGAAGAACGCGTTCACGTTCGCACCGGACCCCATCGTGAAGAAGTGATGCAGCCACACGAGGAACGACAGCACCATGATCGCGCAGGTCGCGTACACCATCGTCTTGTAGCCGAACAGCGGCTTCTTCGAGAACGTCGCGATGACTTCCGAGAAGATGCCGAACGCCGGCAGGATCAGGATGTACACCTCCGGATGGCCCCACGCCCAGATCAGGTTCAGGTACAGCATCGCGTTGCCGCCGGCTTCGTTCGTGAAGAAGTGCATGCCGAGGTAACGGTCGAGGCCGAGCAGCGCGAGCGTCGCGGTCAGGATCGGGAACGACGCCATGATCAGCACGTTCGTGCAGAGGGCCGTCCACGTGAACACCGGCATCTTCATCAGCGTCATGCCGGGCGCCCGCATCTTGATGATCGTCACGAAGAAGTTCACGCCGGTCAGCAGCGTGCCGACGCCCGAGATCTGCAGCGCCCACAGGTAGTAGTCGACCCCTACCCCCGGACTGAACTGCAGCTCCGACAGCGGCGGATACGCGAGCCAGCCCGTCTGCGCGAACTCGCCGATCACGAGCGACACGTTGATCAGGATCGCGCTGACCGCCGTCATCCAGAAGGACAGCGAGTTGATGAACGGGAACGCGACGTCGCGTGCGCCGATCTGCAGCGGCACGACCAGGTTCATCAGGCCGACCATGAATACCATCGCCATGAAGAAGATCATGATCACGCCGTGTGCCGTGAAGATCTGGTCATAGTGGTGCGGCGGCAGGTAGCCGGGCGCGTTGTACGCGAGCGCGAGCTGCATGCGCATCATGATCGCGTCGGCGAAGCCGCGCAGCAGCATGATCAGCGCGACGATGATGTACATCACGCCGAGTCTCTTGTGGTCGACCGTCGTCAGCCATTCCGTCCACAGCCACTTCCAGCGGCCGGTGATCGTCAGCGCGGCGAGGATGCCCAGCACGACCAGCCCCATGAAGGCGCCGGCCACCATGATGATGGGCTGATCGAACGGGATCGCCGATAGTGTGAGTTTTCCGAACATGCGTTACCCCTTCGTGCCGCAGGCGGCGTCCTTCAGGTCGAGAACGTGGCCGTCGTTGTATTTCGCGATGATGTTGTGGAAGAGCCGCGGATCCACCGACGAGAAGTAGCGCACCGGCGCCTTCTCGCTCGGCTGCGCGACGGTGCCGTACACGGTCGCGTCGAGCCGCTCGGGCGAGGCCTTCACCTTCTGCACCCATGCGTCGAACTGCTCGCGCGGCTCGGCGAGCGTGCGGAACTTCATGTCGGAGAAGCCGCGGCCGCTGAAGTTGGCGGACGTGCCTGCGTAGTCGCCTGCTTCATCGGCGATCAGGTGCAGGCGCGTCTGCATGCCGGCCATCGCGTAGACCTGGCCGCCGAGCTGCGGAATGAAGAACGAGTTCATCACCGAATCCGACGTGATGCGGAAGTTCACCGGCGTGCCGACCGGAATCGCGAGCTGGTTCACCGACGCGATGCCGAGTTCCGGATAGATGAACAGCCACTTCCAGTCGAGCGCGACGACCTCGACGTCGATCGGCTTCACCGACGACTCGAGCGGCTTGTACGGATCGAGCTCGTGCGTGGTTTTCCACGTGAGCACGCCGAGGAACAGGATGATCAGCGTCGGCACCGTCCAGATCACGACCTCGATCGCGGTCGAGTGCGACCAGTTCGGCGCATAGGTGGCGTTGCGGTTCGATGCGCGGTAACGCCACGCGAACCACAGCGTGAGCAGGATCACCGGCACGACGACGACCAGCATCGCCCATGTCGAGGTGGCGATCAGCGCCTTTTCGGCAGCGCCGACACTTCCTTTCGGATTTAGTACATCTAACTTACAGCCTGACAGGCTCAGCGTCGCGCCGATCGACATCAGCGCAATCCAGCCTTTTGAAGCTCTTCTTTTCATCACACCGCCCGAGGGTCATTGAATCCGTTGCGTATGCCCGATGCGCATTCGATCCACGAAAGTGGCCGAATCATACGTCGCGCGGGTGCGATGAAAAACCGGTGCATGCGGCAAATCATCATTGCAGAATCTGCTGTGAGACAGATTGTCGCGGGGCAATTTCACGCAGCCGGAAGCCGGCCGAAGACCGGGCGACAACGTTCGCGCGTTCGCGCCCGCCAAGATGGATGCGCGCACAACGACTGCATCGCCGCGCGATGCAGCCGTCGTGCGCGAGGTCACGCGATTCAGCCGTGCGCCGATGCCATGAACGCCGGCTGCGCCGGTGCAACGCCGTCCCCGGCCGGCAGCTTCGAACGGCTGGCGTCGTCGATCAGCCGTGCGACGGTCGGATCGATCGCGTCGGTGAACGGCTTCGGATCGACGCCGACCATCAGCACGATCAGCGCGAGCGACGCGAACATCACGATCTCGCGGCGGCTGAGGTCGGCGAGCTTCGCGATGCGCGGGCTGGCAACCTTGCCGAACACGACGCGCTTGACCATCCAAAGCGTGTACGACGCGCTGAGAATCAGCGTGAGCGCGGCGATCGCGCCGATCCAGAAGTTGACGCGGATCGCGCCCATGATGACCATGAACTCGCCGACGAAACCCGACGTGCCCGGCAGGCCGACGTTGGCCATCGCGAACAGCAGCGCGAAGGTCGCGAAGCGCGGCATCACGCCCGCCACGCCGCCGTATGCGCCGATCTCGCGCTGCTTCGTGCGATCGACCAGCACGCTCACGCAGAGCAGCATCGCGCCCGCGACGAAGCCGTACGACACGAGCTGCACGATCGCGCCTTCGACGCCGATCTGGTTGAACAGGAACAGGCCGAGCGTGACGATCCCCATGTGCGCGACCGTCGAATACGCGAGCAGCTTGCCGAGGTCGGTCTGCGCGAGCGCGATCAGGCTCGCGTAGACGATCGCGAACAGCGACAGCGCGATCACGGCCGGCGCGAAGAAGTGGCTCGCGTCCGGCGTGATCGGCAGCGCGAAGCGCAGGAAGCCGTAACCGCCGAGCTTGAGCATCGCGAGCATCAGCGCGGCGCCCGTCGGGCCGTCCGTGTAAACGTCGCGCAGCCACGTATGCACCGGCCACATCGGCACCTTGACCGCGAACGCGGCGAAGAAGCCGAGAAACACCAGCAATTGCGGCGCGAAGCCGAGCTGCAGCGTGCGCCATGCGTTCATGTCGAACGTGTGCGACTTCGCGAACAGGTACAGCATCGCCATCAACAGCAGCAGCGAACCCGCGAACGAGATGAAGAAGAATTTCACGGCCGCGTAGACGCGATGCTCCCTGCCCCACGTGCCGATCAGCAGGTACAGCGGAATCAGCGTCGCCTCGAAGAAGATGAAGAACAGCAGCCCGTCCTGCGCGACGAACACGCCGACCATCAGCCCCGACAGGATCAGGAACGACGCGTAGTACTGCGCGACGCGCACCGTGACCGATTCCCACGACGCGATCACGACGACGAGCGTCGTGAAGGCGGTCAGCACGACGAGCCACAGCGACGCGCCGTCGATCCCGACGCGCCAGCCGGCGTTGAAGGCCGCCAGCCAGTCGCGGGTTTCGGCGAACTGCATCGCGGCCGAGTGCGAATCGAAACCGGTGACGAGCGGCACGACGGCGGCCAGCCCCGCGAGTGCGCCGACGAGCGCGATCAGTCTCGTGCGATGCGGATGACGGTCGGAACCGGCGCGCAGCAGGCACGCGCCGAACAGGATCGGAACCCAGATCGCCAGGCTCAGAAAGGGGAAATCATGCATGTCAACAGGCCTTGAGAGGGTCGCGCGCTGTAGTGGGAACAGACGTGACGATGGGAACGAAATCAAATCGACAGCTAGATTTCGTGGATCGCCAATGTTGGCAAAATGTAAAGCGGGATCAGGGCAAAGCTTGATGCCGCTCAAACGCAATCGGGTTTACCAGCATAAAGCGGTTGATTATTTTTTGCAGCGCAGCAGAGCTTCGTTTTATGTCCCGCAGATAGGCTTCTGATTTTTATGAGTAATTTTTTGTAGTGCGGAGCGGCATCGATCGCACGGATCGGTGCGATGCCGCATTTTTTTCGGAAACGCGGCGCGTGGGTGCGCAAGAACGGAATGTGGGGAGCGATGAATGAGAGCGACTCGATCCTTACACGAATGCTTTCATTTTTATTTCAATGAGCGCCGATCGCCGCGATTCGCAACATCGGACGCCGCCGCGTATGTCGGCGAATCCGTCGACAGGTCGATGCGAAAGGATGATGGTCAGGACGGAATGCCCGAGCGGCGTAGCCGGAAAGGAAGCGGGAAAAGAAAAAGCCCCGCAAGTCCGAGAACTTGCGGGGCTTTGTCACCGCTTTTGGCGGAGACGGAGGGATTCGAACCCTCGATCCAGGTTTTGGCCCAGATGCTCCCTTAGCAGGGGAGTGCCTTCGACCTCTCGGCCACGTCTCCCAAACTTTCGCTCGCACCAGGGAGGCAGTGCGACGAGAACGAAATAATATAGGGTTTCGAACCGCTCGTCAATTTCCGTGATGCATTTTCTTCAATGCATCACACATAAATTCACGCTGCCTGCTCGAGTTCGAATGCCTTGTGCAGCGCGCGGACGGCCAGCTCCATGTACTTCTCGTCGATCAGCACCGAAATCTTGATTTCGGACGTCGAGATCATCTGGATGTTGATGCCCTCTTCCGACAGCGTGCGGAACATCTTGCTCGCGACGCCCACGTGCGAACGCATGCCGACGCCGACCACCGACACCTTCGACACCTTCGGGTCGCCCTGCACGCGCTCGGCGCTCACATGGCCCTTCACCTGGTTGGTGAGGATGTCCATCGCCTTCTGGTAGTCGCCGCGACCGACCGTGAACGTGAAGTCGGTCTTGCCTTCGACGCTCTGGTTCTGGATGATCATGTCGACGTCGACGTTCGCGTCGGCGACCGGGCCGAGGATCTGATACGCGATGCCCGGCTTGTCAGGCACGCCCATCACCGCAATGCGTGCTTCGTCGCGCTGGAACGCGATGCCGGAAATGACTGCCTTTTCCATGGTCTCGTCTTCTTCAAAAGTAATCAGGGTGCCCGAGCGCATTTCTTCGTCGAGCGCAATCAGCGGATCGGTCAGGCTCGACAGCACACGCGTCTTCACCTGGTATTTGCCGGCGAATTCGACCGAGCGGATCTGCAGGACCTTCGAGCCGAGGCTGGCCATTTCCAGCATTTCCTCGAACGTCACGCGGTCGAGGCGTCGCGCCTCTTCGACCACGCGCGGGTCGGTCGTGTAGACGCCGTCGACGTCCGTGTAGATCAGGCACTCTGCGGCATCCAGCGCGGCCGCGACCGCCACCGCCGACGTGTCCGAGCCGCCGCGGCCCAGCGTCGTGATGTGGCCGTCCGGATCGACGCCCTGGAAACCCGTGATGATCACGACCTTGCCGGCGTTCAGATCGGCCTTCACCCGCTCGTCGTCGATCGAGTGGATACGCGCCTTCGTGTACGCGTTGTCCGTCTTGATCGGCACTTGCCAGCCGGCATAGCTCACGGCTTCGACGCCGATTTCCTGCAGCGCGATCGACAGCAGGCCGACGCTGACCTGCTCGCCGGTCGACGCGATCATGTCGAGCTCACGCGGGCTCGGCTGGCTCGAAATCTCTTTCGCGAGACCGAGCAGACGGTTGGTTTCGCCGGACATCGCGGACGGCACGACCACCATCTGGTGCCCGGCCTGATGCCATTTTGCGACGCGTTTCGCGACGTTCTTGATGCGCTCGACCGAGCCCATCGAAGTGCCGCCGTATTTGTGTACGATGAGTGCCATTGTCGTTCTGAACTGGAGGAGAAACCGCACGGGCGCGCTGGGCAGGCCGCGTTGCCGTTCGGTCACGCGGCTTGTGGCTGTGGACGGACGACGAGAGGGACGGCTGGGACGCAACACGCAAGCGTGACGGATTTTGCCCGGAAGGCCGATCAGGCCGCGCAAACCGGGTACGTCACGCGGAAAACCTGCACAAAACGCTCAAAAATCGAGCCGAGCAAACGTCCGAGCGTACCCGATAGAGGCCCGCTTGACAAGCCGCTCGCCTGTTTGGCAGGCGTTCCGGCGCTGTTTACCAAATGGTGAAAACCGGCGCGCGATCGCGCAGCCGCAAGCATGCCGCCGCTACGCGATCAGCAGGTCGGGACGCCACTCGATCCGGCGCCATCCACCGTCGCCGGAGAGCCCGTCGCCGGAAAGCCCGTCGCCATGATTCACGCCGAGCCGCGGCACGTAGACGAGCCGATCGCCCGCGAACAGCAGCGGCACGTCGCGCTGCCACGCCGGCACGCCGCGCTCCTGGAACAGGTTCTTCAGCGTGCGCCCCGGGCCACCGGGCGACGTGCGCAGCCGCTCGCCGCCCGCCCGGGCGCGCACGACGAGCGTCGCACCGCGCAGCAGCGCCTCCGGCACCGCCCCGTCGCTGCCGGCCTCGGCCGGCGCGAACACGAACGTGCCGCGCCACGCCGGCACGTGCCAGACTTCCTGTCCTTCCCAGGCGAGCGAGGACTCGGGACGCGGCATCCCGGTGCCGTCGTCGGCCGGGTCGGCACTGTCGCCCGCCTCCCAGTACACGACATCACGATAGAGTCGCAGGCACTGCCCCGCGTGATCGACCCGCAGCGCATGCGCGTCGTGCGCATCGCGCAGTTGCCGCATCATGTTCGCGAGCCGGCCTGCCGACGCACTGGGCAAGCCGAGCCGGCGCATCCAGAAACGCAGCAGGTTCGCGCCGCGCGTGTCGTCGAACGCGACCAGCCCATCGCGCGACAGCGCGCGGCCGTCGTCGCGCGCGGCGCCGGCGAAATCCAGTTCGGCCAGGTCGTCGAGCAGCCGTTGCGCGGCGGCCGCATGCTGGGCCGCACGGCCCAGCGCATCGCGAAAGCCCGGGAAGTGCATGGCGAGCGTCGGCAGCACGTCGATGCGCAACGCATTGCGCGCGTAGCGCGTGTCGCCGTTCGATTCGTCGTCGATCCACGCGAGCTCACGCTGCGCCGCGTAACGCTCCAGTTGGGCACGCAACAATCGCAGGAACGGCCGCACGCGCTCGACGCTCGCGCCGTCGGGGCGATAGCGCGGCGCCATCGCGGCCAGGCCTGCGATCCCCGCGCCGCGCAACAGTTGCAGCAGCACGGTCTCTGCCTGGTCGTCCGCATGCTGCGCGACCCAGAGCGCCGCCACGCCGTGACGCTCGCACATCGCATCGAGCGCCGCATAGCGACGCTCGCGGGCGGTCGCCTCGATGCCGAGGCCGCTGTCGCGCGGCACGTCGACACGCTCCGATTCGAACGTGACACCAAGGCGCTCGGCCGTCGCTTGCGCATGCGCCACCCAGGCGTCGGCGTTCGCACTCAGGCCGTGATGCACGTGCAGCGCGACGCAGCGCGACGCGCCGGCCATGCGCACGGCCGCATCGAGCAGCACCGTCGAGTCGAGGCCGCCGCTGTACGCGATCGCGATGCGCGCATCGGCCGGCAGATCGGCAAGCGCAACGCCGACCGCGTCGAGTATGACGCGGTCGGCGAAAAGTTCGGTCGGGGGGATCACGAGAGGGACGCGCGCCGGACGGCGCGCGATGTGAACACGCCGGTCATGCGCCGGGCGTGGTTTCCTTGAACTTGCCGTAGGCCATCAGGCGCTCGAAGCGGCGCTCGCGCAGCGCATCGATGCTCATGCCCTGGAACTGGCGCAGCGAATCGGCAAGCGCGCGGCGCAGCAGCGCGGCCATGCCCTTCGGATCGCGGTGCGCACCGCCGAGCGGCTCGTTGATGATCTTGTCGATCAGGCCGAGCGCCTTCAGGCGATGGGCGGTCAGGCCCAGTGCTTCCGCGGCTTCGGGCGCCTTCGCGGCACTCTTCCACAGGATCGACGCGCAGCCTTCCGGCGAGATCACCGAGTAGGTCGAGAACTGCAGCATCATCACGGTGTCGGCCACGGCGATCGCGAGCGCGCCGCCCGAACCGCCCTCGCCGATCACGGTCGTGATGATCGGCGTCTTCAGTTCGGCCATCACGTACAGATTGCGGCCGATCGCTTCCGACTGGCCGCGCTCTTCCGCGCCGATGCCCGGATAGGCGCCCGGCGTATCGACGAACGTGAAGATCGGCAGCCCGAACTTCTCGGCGAGACGCATCAGGCGCTCGGCCTTGCGATAGCCTTCCGGACGCGGCATCCCGAAGTTGCGCGCCGCGCGTTCCTTCGTGTCGCGGCCCTTCTGATGGCCGATCACCATGCACGGATGGCCGCCGAAGCGCGCGAGACCGCCGACGATCGACAGGTCGTCCGCGAATGCGCGGTCGCCATGCAGTTCGTGAAAATCGGTAAACAGTTCCGCAACGTAATCGAGCGTGTACGGACGCTGCGGATGACGCGCGATCTGCGAGACCTGCCACGGCGACAGGTTCGCGTAGAGGTCCTTCGTCAGTTGCTGGCTCTTCTTCGACAGCCGCTCGATTTCTTCCGAAATATCGACAGCCGAGTCGTCCTGCACGAATCGCAACTCTTCGATCTTGGCCTCGAGTTCGGCGATCGGCTGTTCGAAATCCAGAAACGTGGTCTTCATGTGTTCGAATCCTTGGGTCTTGCGGCAGCGCGTATTCTACCCGCGCGGGCGATGTGCAAAACCGGCTCTCAACTATTGATGTTTAAAACCCGATAGCCATCAATCGGCGTCGGGCGCGTCGAGGCTGCGCCACATGTACCAGGTCGCGACGGTACGCCACGGCTCCCAGTTGGCGGCCACCTCGCGCGCCTCGCTGCGCGTGACGGGCTCCCCGCTGAAGTAATTGACGCTGATCGCCCGGATCAGGCCCGGATCGTCGAGCGGCAGCACGTCCGGCCGCGACAGGTTGAAGATCAGGAACATCTCGGCCGTCCAGCGACTGATGCCGCGGATCTGCGTGAGTTCCGCGATCACGTCCTCGTCGTCCATCGACGTCCATTTGTCGACGTGCAGCGCGCCGGACACGAAGTGTTGCGCGAGATCGAGAATGTATTCCGTCTTGCGCTTCGACAGCCCGCATGCGATCAGCTTGTCCGCGCCGAGCCGGATGACCGGTTGCGGTGCGAGTTTCGGACACGCATCCTCGATGCGCGCCCACAGCGCCTGCGCGGACGGCACCGAGATCTGCTGACCGACAACCGAACGCGCGAGCGTGACGAACGGGTCGCCGCGCTTCACGAGATGCGCGGGACCGAACTTCGGGATCAGTTTCTTCAGGATGCGGTCGCGCTTGACGAGATCGGCGCATGCTTTGTCCCAGTAAGCGGGACGCACGACACCATCGGCGCCGTCGGCTGCCGCATCGGATGCACGCACCTTGCGCACCGCGTCGGCGGCCGCCATCGCGGCCTCCGGCTGCGCCGCGTCCGCGCCCTTCGCGCGCGCGGGCCTCGCATGACCGTTGAGCGCGCCATTCGGCACGGCGCGCGTCGCGTCCGTCTTCGCCGCCGGCGCGCGCCTGGCTGCCGGACGCGCGGCGACCGGGGTCGCGCGCCTGACCGGCGCTTTTCTTGCCGTTGCCATCTTGCCTCCTACCTGACGGATCGGTCAGTGGAACGCGCCGCGCTCATACGCGACGCCATTCGGTCGATCCGCCCGGTTTGTCTTCAAGTGCGATGCCGGCGTCGAGCAGTTCCGCCCGAATCCGGTCCGCTTCGGCATAGTCCTTCGCTTGCTTCGCCGCGACACGCGCGGCGATCTTCGCTTCGATCTCGTCGGCTGCGAGCCCGCCTGCCTGCGCGACACCGGTGCCCTGCTGCAGGAACGCGCGCGGTTCGCGGCCAAGCAGGCCCAGCAGGCCCGCCAGTTGTTTCAGCTGCCGCGCGAGCGACACATCGCGCGTGCGGTTGACCTCGCCCGCCAGTTCGAACAGCGTCGCCACCGCGACCGGCGTGTTGATATCGTCGTTCATCGCCGCCGCGAAACGCTGCGCGTGCGGCTCGTTCCAGTCGAGCGCGAGCGCGTCGGGCTCGACATCCTTCAGCGCCGTGTACAGGCGCGTGAGCGACGCGCGTGCATCGTCGAGATGCACGTCGCTGTAATTGAGCGGCGACCGGTAGTGCGTGCGCACGATGAAGAAGCGCATGACCTCGGCGTCGTACCGATCGAGCACTTCGCGGATCGTGAAGAAGTTGCCGAGCGATTTCGACATCTTCTCGTTGTCGACCTGCACGAAGCCGTTGTGCATCCAGTAATTGACGAACGTCTGGCCGGTCGCGCCTTCGCTCTGCGCGATTTCGTTCTCGTGGTGCGGGAATTGCAGGTCCTGCCCGCCGCCGTGGATGTCGAAATGCTCGCCGAGCAGCGTGCAGCCCATCGCGGAGCACTCGATGTGCCAGCCCGGCCGGCCCATCCCGTACTTCGATGCCCACGATGCGCCTTGCGGGTCGTCCGCCTTCGCGCGCTTCCACAACACGAAATCGAGCGGATCTTCCTTCGCGTCGTTCGCGGCGACGCGCTCGCCCGCGCGCAGGTCGTCGAGCGACTTGCCCGAGAGCTTCCCGTAGTTCGCGAACTTGCGCACCGAATAATTGACGTCGCCGTCGGCCGCCTGGTAAGCGTAGCCGTTCGTCTCGAGCTTCTCGATCATCCCGAGCATCTGCGGAATGAACTGCGTCGCGCGCGGCTCGATGTCGGGCCGCTGGATGCCGAGCGCGGCTTCATCCTCGTGCATCGCGCCGATGAACCGGTCGGTCAGCGACTTGATCGTCTCGCCGTTCTCGACTGCGCGGCGAATGATCTTGTCGTCGATGTCGGTGATGTTGCGCACGTACGTGACCCGATAGCCGATCGCACGCAGCCAGCGCTGGACGAGGTCGAACACGATCAGCATGCGCGCGTGGCCCACGTGACAATAGTCGTAGACGGTGATCCCGCATACGTACATCCGCACTTCGCCGGACTGGCGCGGCACGAAGACTTGCTTGTCACGCGCGAGCGTGTTGTAGATGCGCAGTGATTCCATAGAGATGAACCGTGAGCCGAAGGAAACCGCCCTGGCGAAGCTCGCCCAGCATGCGAAACGGAAGGACCACTTGCTGCGGCACGACGCCGGGCGTCCTCGGTATCACATGGGGCGGTCAGGCTGCAAGCACAGCGGTGACGGCCACGAGAGGCAAAGAAAGACTGTCTACGGCTCGCCGGAACGCGCAGACGTTTTGTTAGAATGGCTCGGAGTATAACATTCCGATTTACGCCTATGAAACCTCATCGCGGCCGCGCGCCGAGCGCTGCGACCCTCGTTGCGACCGCCGTCATGGGCGTCGCACTGACGCTTTTCGCGGCCCCCGCGGCACATGCGCAAAAGGCCCCGGCCACCGCCGACGGCACGCCCGAAATCGACGCGTCGATCACCGGCAAGCAGTGGAAGCAGGCGCTCGCGCAACTCGACGCGCGCATCGCGGCGAATCCGCACGACGTGCAGGCGCAGTTCAAGCGCGGCACCGTGCTCGCCCGCATGAACCGCGACGACGACGCGATCCAGCAGTTCGTCGCGATCACGCAGGCCTACCCCGAACTGCCCGAGCCGTACAACAACCTCGCGGCGCTCTACGCGAAGCACGGCCGCTATGACGAAGCGCGCAGCGCGCTCGTCACCGCGACGCAATCGAACCCGAGCTACTCGCTCGCGTACGAGAACCTCGGCGATCTCTACCTGCGCCTCGCGGCCGAATCGTACAAGCGTGCGCAATCGCTCGGCCGCACGAGCGGCGCGACCGCGCAGCGCCTCGCCGATCTGCAGAAGATCGTGTCACCGCCGAAGGCCGTGCCGAACGCCCACGCGGCGAAGCCGGCCACGCGCGAGTACACCGATCGCGCCGCCGCGAACGTGAGCACCACCACGCTGCCGATGTCGCCGACGTTCCAGTTCAGCGGTCCGTCGGGCGCGCTGGCGGCGCCGTACGTCGCGCCGTCGCAATAAGCGGCGCGGCCTTCTTTCCCTCCCAACCTGAGGATCGCAATGAAACGTCTGTTGCTGGCGCTTGGCGGCGCCGCCCTTCTCGCGACCGCGCCTGCTTTCGCGCAATCGGCTACCGCGCACCCCGTCGTGCAGCTGAAGACCTCGCAGGGCGACATCCGCGTCGAGCTCTACCCGGAAAAGGCGCCGAAGACGGTCGCCAACTTCCTCGATTACGTGAAGGCTGGCCAGTACAACGGCACGATCTTCCATCGCGTGATCAAGGGCTTCATGATCCAGGGCGGCGGCTACAAGACCAACTTCGAGGAGAAGCCGACCCGCGCGCCGATCCCGCTGGAAAGCCGCAATGGTCTGAAGAACCTGACGGGCACGATCGCGATGGCGCGTACCAGCGATCCGAACTCGGCCACCGCGCAGTTCTTCATCAACACGGTCGACAACGGCGGCCTCGACTACCCGAACCCGGACGGCAACGGCTATGCGGTGTTCGGCAAGGTCGTGTCGGGCCTCGACGTCGTGAAGAAGATCGAAGGCGTGGCGACGACCTCGCGCGGCCCGATGCAGGACGTGCCGGCCCAGCCGGTCTTGATCGAATCGGCCAGCATCGTCTCGAAATAAGCACTTGCCGGCACGTCCGGCGCCACACGCGGCCGCGTCGCACGACCGGCCGCGTGCCATTTAAACCGCCTTACCGAAGGAATTCATCATGGTTGAACTGCACACGAACCACGGCGTGATCAAGCTCGAACTGGACGCCGCGAAGGCACCGAAGACGGTCGAGAACTTCCTCAACTACGTGAAGAAGGGCCATTATGACGGCACGGTGTTCCACCGCGTGATCAACGGCTTCATGATTCAAGGCGGCGGCTTCGAGCCGGGCCTGAAGCAGAAGCCGACCGACGCGCCGATCGACAACGAAGCGAACAACGGCCTGAAGAACGACAACTACACGATCGCGATGGCGCGCACGAACGATCCGCACTCGGCGACCGCACAATTCTTCATCAACGTGAACGACAACGACTTCCTGAACCACTCGTCGCCGACGCCGCAGGGCTGGGGCTACGCGGTGTTCGGCAAGGTCGTCGAAGGCCAGGACGTGGTCGACAAGATCAAGGGCGTCAAGACGGGCAACGCGGGCTTCCACCAGGACGTGCCGGCCGACGACGTCGTGATCGAAAAGGCCGTGGTGGTCTGACGCACGGTTGTTACGGAGGCACTTCGATGTTGCAGGAGAGTCCGCCGCGAAGCGTCTCCGCGGGCGTGCCGGGCGAGCGCGAATACGCGCAAGCCGCACGCCCGTTCCTGTTTCTGTCCGATCTGCACCTGAGCGAGGCGATTCCGAAGACGGTCGCCGCGTTCGAGCATTTCGTGAAATACACGGCCGACAGCGCCGACTCGGTGTTCATCCTCGGCGACCTGTTCGAATACTGGATCGGCGACGACGTGCTCGACGACGATCCGTTCGCGGCACGCATGGCCGCGCTGATGCATACGTTCTCGGAGCGCGGCATCGCGCTCTACGTGATGCACGGCAATCGCGATTTCCTGCTCGGCCGGCGCTTCATGAAGGCGGCCGGCGCGATGCTGCTGCCCGACCCGGCACTGATCATGGCGTTTGGTCAGCGCATCGTGCTTGCGCACGGCGACGCGCAATGCACGGCCGATCGTGGCTATCAGGTGTTCCGGCGGTTCGCGCGCAATCGCGTCGCGCAGGCGCTGTTTCTCGTGTGGCCGTTCCGCTGGCGTCGCGCGCTCGCCCAGCGGATGCGCTCGAACAGCGAAGCGGGCCGGATGCGCCCCGTTTCGGCGATCTACGATGTCACGCGCGAAGGCGTGGCCGCGCTGTTCAAGAAGAGTCGTGCGAGCGTGATCATTCACGGCCACACGCATCGCCCCGCGCGCCACCTCGAACCGGGCGGGATTCGTTGGGTACTGCCCGACTGGGATCTCGACCACGGCACGCGGCGCGGCGGCTATCTGCGCGTCGATGCCGAGGGCATCCACGCGATGCCGCTCGACTGACGCGATTGGTACGATCGGCGCGACTGCCGCTGCCGGCAGCCGCCGGCAGGCGCCGCGTTACGACTGGCGCTCGACCGCCTTGCCTTCCAGCACCGCCGACAGCCTGCGCAAATCGAGACGCGCCGCGTCCGCACCCTGCAGCGTTTCCAGATGCGTGCCGAGTTGCTCGAGCGCCGCGACGATCTCGTCGACGCGCCGGCTTTCCTTCGCCGCATGATCGATCAGCCCATGAATCGCGAGCGACATCGGGTCGTCCGCGTTCGGCGTGATCCCGTATGCGCAGAACGCGGCGCGCTCGGGCTGCGGCTTCGGTTGCGCCGGCATCACGATGCGCGCCGGATTGCCGACCGCGGTGCCGCCTGCCGGCACCGGCTTCACGACGACCGCGTTCGAACCGATCTTCGCACCCGCGCCGACCGTGAAACCGCCGAGCACCTTCGCGCCCGCGCCGACGATCACGCCGGCCTCGAGCGTCGGATGGCGCTTCGCGCCGCGCGTGAGCGACGTGCCGCCGAGCGTCACGCCCTGATAGATCGTGCAGTCGTCGCCGATGATCGCGGTTTCGCCGATCACGACACCCATCCCGTGATCGATGAATACGCGCCGGCCGATCGTCGCGCCCGGGTGAATCTCGATCCCCGTCAGGAAGCGCCCGGCCTGCGACGCGAAGCGTGCGAGCCAGTAGCGTTTCGCGCGCCAGCACGCATGGGCGAAACGATGCAGCACGAGCGCGTGCAGCCCCGGATAACAGGTCAGCACTTCCCAGGCACTGCGAGCGGCGGGATCCCGCTCGCGAATCGTCGCAACGTCTTCGCGCAGTCTAGTGAACATGATCTGGTCTGGGCTGGGGAAAAGGCCGGCCGTTATCGCGCCGGGTAATTTGCTTATGATGTCCGGCGATTGTAGGGCCACTCGGGCGAGGCCGCACACCGTCGCGCGTTCACCCCGCCGGCGGCACGGGTATTCACGCGGGGCGCCTGTTGTCGCCGAGCGACACGACCAGCCGGTGGATTCGCGCGGGCCGGGACGCAGTCATCGGGCGGCCGACGCAGCGCGGCCGCAGCAGGCGAAACGCAGCCGCCGAACGCCTGAGCGCCCGGCCGCCGGCGTAGCGGCCGCTTACGCGTCGCCGGCAGGCGTACCGGACTTCAGCAGGATGTGCTTCGCGATGCCGCGCAGGATGTTGACTTCCTCGCGCTCGAGGCCCGTGCGCGCGAACAGGCGCCGCAGCCGCGGCATCAGCTTCTTCGGGTTGCGCGGGTCGAGGAAATCGAGTGCGACCAGCGCGTTCTCGAGGTGCGCGTACATCCGCTCGATCTCGTCGCTCTGCGCGAGCGTGCCGACCTCGGCCTGCGCGTGGTGCAGCTCGCTCCCCCGCTCCAGGAACGCGACGCGCAGCTCGTACGCGAGCACCTGTATGGCCTGCGCGAGATTTAGCGAGCTGTAGGCCGGATTCGCCGGGATGTGCGCGAGCGCGCTGCATTGCTCGACGTGCTCGTTCGCGAGGCCCGTGCGCTCGTTGCCGAACACGAGCGCGATGTCGCCGGCACCGACCTGCATGCACGCCTGCTCGGCGGCCGCGCGCGGCGCCAGCCGCGGCGGCCCGTATTCGCGCGTGCGGGCGGTCAGCGCGATCGACCAGTGGACGCCTGACAGCGCGTCGCCGAGCGTGGGCACGACATGCGCGGACGCCAGGACGTCATCGGCGCCGCTCGCCATTGCGATCGCCTCAGGGTCATCCTTCACGTGCGGCACGCGCGGCGCGACCAGCACGAGCCGGGAGAAACCCATCGTCTTCAGCGCGCGGGCGGCCGCCCCGACATTGCCGGGATGGCTCGGCTCGACGAGCACGAAACGGGTGGACGTGAAGCCGCCAGACGGTGGCGGGGACGAGGCCGCGCCGGATTCGGACGGCGCGGCGGGGTTCAGCGGAGTTTCCACTACATACGACTCGGTTCATCGGAATGGCAGTATGGTAGCGCCATTGCCCCGGCAAACCCACTCGTCCGGACGGCCAGTGGGGTTTCCCCGCATCCCGGTCACCCGAAACTCTCGAAAATCGGGTAAAATCATGTGTTTACGCGTCGCATCTCGTGCGACGCGGGTCGTACCCCGCTCTTTGTCAATTCGCGTCTCATTTCGCCCGGCACGTTTGCGCCGTTCCAGGCGGTGTGTTCCACTTCGTGGCGGCTCGTGCCGCCGGCTACAGGATCCAGGCTCATGCATCCCATGCTCAACATTGCTGTCAAGGCTGCGCGCCGCGCCGGACAGATCATCAACCGCGCGTCCCTCGACCTCGACCTGATCGAGATCCGCAAGAAGCAGCAGAACGACTTCGTCACCGAAGTGGACAAGGCCGCCGAAGAGGCGATCATCGAGACGCTGAAGACCGCCTACCCCGACCACGCGATCCTCGCGGAAGAATCGGGCGAATCCGAGAACGAATCCGAATTCAAGTGGATCATCGATCCGCTCGACGGCACGACCAACTTCATCCACGGCTTCCCGTACTACTGCGTGTCGATCGCGCTCGAGCACAAGGGCGTCGTCACGCAGGCCGTCGTCTACGATCCGAACAAGAACGACCTGTTCACGGCTACCCGCGGCCGCGGCGCGTACCTGAACGACCGCCGCATCCGCGTCGGCCGTCGCGACCGCCTGGCGGACGCGCTGGTCGGCACGGGCTTCCCGTTCCGCGAAAAGGACGGCCTCGATGCGTACGCGCGCCTGTTCACCGAAATGACGCAGGCCTGCACGGGCCTGCGTCGTCCGGGCGCGGCCGCCCTCGATCTCGCGAACGTCGCGGCCGGCCGTCTCGACGCATTCTTCGAGCAAGGCATCAACGTGTGGGACATGGCGGCAGGCAGCCTGCTGATCACCGAAGCTGGCGGCCTCGTCGGCAACTACACGGGCGACGCCGACTTCCTGCATCGCCATGAGATCGTCGCGGCGAACCCGAAGATCTATGCACAGATGATCCCGATCCTGAACCGCTACAGCCGCGTGCATCCGGCAGCGGAGTAAGCCCGGGCCGCGCCCGCGCGGCACGGCTTGCGCATCAACCACTCGCTGGCACCGTCATGATGGAGCGCTCGTTGCCTTTCCGTTATCCGGGGGGCGAAGTAATCTTCTCCACGGAGCGCTCGCTTCGGGCGCCCGTCCTGACATTGCCCGAGTGGCCCGGCCTGACCGGTGTACCGCCGCGCGTGCCGCGCTTTCCGATGCCGGATGATCGGCTTCGGGGCTGCCCTGGCAGCGCACGCCGCCGCCAGCACGCCGGCCCCCGCCTGTCTCAACACCGCCACGACTGCGTGGCGACCGTATCCGAATACTCATGTTACGGCTAAGCGAACTGAAACTCCCGCTCGATCACCCCGAGAGCACCCTCGAAGCCGCGATTCGCGCGCGCCTCGAGGAGCTTGGCGTGGCGGCTGACGGGCTCCTCCGTTACACGGTGTTCCGCCGTGCGCACGATGCGCGCAAGCGCTCCGACATCAAGCTCACGTATATCGTCGATGTGGAGGTCAAGGACGAAGCATCCGTGCTTCCTCGACTCGCGTCCACGCCGCATTGCGCCGTGACGCCTGACATGGCGTACCACTTCGTCGCGAAGGCGCCCGAGCACGGCAACTTCCTGCGCCCGGTCGTCATCGGCATGGGGCCGTGCGGCCTGTTTGCGGGGCTGATCCTCGCGCAGATGGGGTTCCGTCCGATCATCCTCGAACGCGGCAAGGCCGTGCGCGAGCGCACCAAGGACACCTTCGGCCTGTGGCGCAAGAGCGTCCTCAATCCCGAGTCCAACGTGCAGTTCGGCGAAGGCGGGGCCGGGACGTTTTCCGACGGCAAGCTGTACAGCCAGATCAAGGATCCGCACCACTACGGCCGCAAGGTGCTCGACGAATTCGTC
This sequence comes from Burkholderia sp. B21-005, assembly GCF_020843965.1. NCBI lineage: Bacteria > Pseudomonadati > Pseudomonadota > Betaproteobacteria > Burkholderiales > Burkholderiaceae > Burkholderia > Burkholderia sp. B21-005. Next base: position 2,259,121 of record NZ_CP086301.1, read on the forward strand.
AAGGCCGGCGCACCGGAGGACATCCTGTATCTGAGCCGGCCGCACATCGGCACGTTCCGCCTCGTCAGCATGGTGGAAAAGATGCGCGCGACCATCCACGAACTGGGCGGCGAAGTGCGCTTCGAAAGCCGGGTCGAGGACATCGAGATCGATCAGGGCAAGGTGCGCTCGCTGACGCTGTCGAACGGCGAAACGCTGCGCTGCGACCACGTCGTGCTGGCCGTGGGCCACAGCGCGCGCGACACGTTCCAGATGCTGCACGATCGCGGCGTCTACGTCGAAGCGAAGCCGTTCTCGCTGGGCTTCCGGATCGAACATCCGCAGGGGCTGATCGATCGCAGCCGCTTCGGCAAGTTCGCGGGCCACAAGCAGCTCGGCGCGGCCGACTACAAGGTGGTCCACCACTGCAGCAACGGACGCGCGGTCTACAGCTTCTGCATGTGCCCGGGCGGCACGGTGGTCGCGGCGACTTCCGAGCCGGGCCGCGTGGTCACCAACGGCATGAGCCAGTATTCCCGCGCCGAGCGCAACGCGAACGCGGGCATCGTCGTCGGCATCACGCCGGAAGACTATCCCGGCGGGCCGCTCGCGGGCATCGCGTTCCAGCGCAAGTGGGAAGAGCGCGCGTTCGAACTCGGCGGCGGCGATTACAGCGCGCCGGGCCAGCTGGTCGGCGACTTCATCGCTGGCCGGCCGTCGACGTCGCTGGGCTCCGTGGTGCCGTCGTACAAGCCTGGCGTGCGCCCGACCGATCTCAGCACGGCGCTGCCCGACTACGTGATCGAAGCCATTCGTGAAGCGCTGCCGCAGATCGACAAGAAGATCGCCGGCTTCGCGATGCACGATGCGGTGCTCACGGGCGTGGAGACGCGCACGTCGTCGCCGATCCGGATCCGTCGCAAGGACGATTACCAGAGCGTGAACGTCGAAGGGCTGTATCCGGCCGGCGAAGGCGCCGGATATGCGGGTGGCATCTACTCGGCGGCGATCGACGGGATCGAAGTCGCGCAGGCGGTGGCGCTCGATCTAGTGTCGGCGCACGCGTCCTGATTGGGTGGCGAGACTCGGCGCACGCAGGTCGGTGCGCCGGGTGAAGCCGGCTTTTCAATCCCTGCCCGGGAATGAGATCGAATCGCCGTATCGGGCCGACGGCTTCCACCGCGATTTTCTGCTACTGGCTGAACGGTGAACTTCGCGCTTGTGCGCTGAAGCCACTCGTAAGCTCGGGTAGCTCAAGCGACCACTTGGCGCCGGATCTGTGACCACGCTGTCGCCCGAGGCCTTTGCTGGCCACACTCCGATGGTGCAGCAGTACCTGCGCCTTATCTGACAAAGTCTCGATCAGAAAGCTACGCCACGACCTACGCCCGGCAATTGCCTTCGGTTAGCAGCACTCTGCCCTCACACGCCTTTTGGCAGGCGCACCGCGAATATTGTTTCCGTCTGATCGGACCGCGCGTCAATACGGCCATGGTGTGCCTTTGCGATTTCGCTCGCGATGAACAAGCCGAGCCCCAAGCCAACATCGTCACCCGCTACGTCTGCTTGATGCGCTCCGCGCTGAAGCGGGTCGAAGATGCGGTCCAGCGTGCGCCGATCCATGGCCGGCCCACTATTCCTAATCTCGATGAGCACTTCCGCATCAGCCGATGCTGCCGCGACCCATACCGGTGTCTCGGGTGTTCCGTACTTAACGGCGTTGCTCACGAGATTGCTCAGCAACCGCTGCATTCGCTGATCATCCCAGTCACCTCGGAGGTCGCCGCTTACATCGAGATTGATTTCGCGATCGGGATGAGCCACCTGCAATTCCTCAACCACATTGGCGAGCACATGGGCGAGATCAATATTGCGGGGAACGACATTGATGCCTACCCCGAGCTGGGTCCGATTGAAGTCGCAGAGATCGTCAAGGAGGCCCTGCATCCGGCCACCGCTTCTGATCAGCCGGGCCGCGGCCTCCGACACCGCCTCCCCCGCATTGAGCGCGGCAAGATAGGACGCTGTTACGTGAATGGTCTGCAGCGGGGTACGCATGTCGTGACCCAGCATACCGAGCAACAAGTTGCGAGACTGTTCGACCTGTTCGGTAAAGAAAGCAAGCGATTCCGCCAGCGCTTGATCTATCGCTTCATTGAACCGAATCATGTCGTCCAGATCAGGCGGACTCGGCTCGCACTCGTCGATCCATAAGCGCAGCACACTGGCACGCAGCGCTCGATACTCGGCCGCCAACTGGTTGATGTTAAAGCCCCGCCGGGCCCGCAAAACGGCATGAGTCTGCGCGGCCGTCTCCGTGGCCTTCACCGGCTGGGGCGCGCGCCCCAACGATTTTTCACGTTGCTCTTCCGTTGTTTGCGGGGTCGTTATGTCGTTGGCTACGGCCTCCAGGATCTGGCGCGCGTGGTCGCGCAACGCGAGCGAATCCATGCTCCTGGCGGCTGGTAGCAGCGTGGCGGCAAACGCTTCCCACTGCACCAGGATCGGCTCTATGTTCCTAACAATGAAATCAGCTAGCCGCATGTCGCCCCTCATAACAGAATGACCGACGGGTGCTTCTGTCGTACTTGCGCGATATTAAGTGAATACCGGGGACCGGCGCAATTACATCGAAAGCGAGGCATAATCCGGCCGTCGAATGCCCGCTACCCGCGAGAATCGAGCTGGAACAAGGCGGCAAAAATAATGGCGGTAAAGAACGCCGGGGCCATCCCCCTTGGAATCTGGTTCGTCGAACCATTTTGGCAGACGTAATATCTTCTGCAGACATGTTGAACCGGAGCTTGTACCACCATCGCCAGACCGTTGATCTGCTATAGAAGGCCAATATCCGCTCTGGACGAAACGCCATGATCGCGGATATCGCGGTGCAGTATGCGATCACGAAAAAGCCGAAAATGACGCGGTAGGTCGATTCGTTCACGTAGCGGTCTCCGATCGACACATGGAGGAAATGGACAGAACGTCCGAAGTTCGATCAATGAACCCATACAGTCAGAATCTAGACTGTCGACCGCAAATGGCATGTCGGGATTAGCACTACGTTGCGTGTTGTGCCTGCAGCGCTACGCCCACGAGCTAGGACAGCCCCCTGTCGCTGCCGATTCCCCAACCCCTGCAACTGGCCAAACGGCGAACTTCGCGCGTGTCCATCCGGCCCACTGGTAAACTCGGGCAACTCAAGCAACAACTTTACGCCGGATCTATGACCACGCTGTCGCCCGAGGCCTTTGCTGGCCACACCCCGATGATGCAGCAGTACCTGCGCATCAAGGCCGATCACCCCGACACGCTCGTCTTCTACCGGATGGGCGACTTCTACGAGTTGTTCTTCGAAGACGCGGAGAAAGCCGCGCGCCTGCTCGACCTGACCCTCACCCAACGCGGCGCATCGGCCGGCACGCCGATCAAGATGGCCGGCGTCCCGCACCACGCGGTCGAACAGTATCTGGCGAAGCTCGTGAAGATGGGCGAATCGGTCGCGATCTGCGAGCAGATCGGCGACCCGGCCACGTCGAAGGGGCCGGTCGAGCGCAAGGTCGTGCGCGTCGTCACGCCCGGCACGCTGACCGATGCCGCCCTGCTGTCCGACAAGAACGACGTCTACCTGCTTGCAATGTGCACGGGCCACAACAAGCGTGGCGTCGCGGTCAACATCGGCCTCGCGTGGCTGAACCTCGCGAGCGGCGCACTGCGGCTCGCCGAAATCGAACCCGACCAGCTCGGCGCCGCGCTCGAACGCATCCGGCCGGCCGAGATCCTGACGGCGGACGGCGCAACCGACGCGGTGCCCGCAGGCGCCGGCGCGATCAAGCGCGTGCCGGCATGGCACTTCGACATCGCATCGGGCACGCAGCGCCTGTGCGACCAGCTCGACGTCGCGGGCCTCGACGGCTTCGGCGCGCATTCGCTGACGAGCGCGTGCGGCGCCGCGGGCGCGCTGCTGCTGTACGCGGCGGCCACGCAGGGCCAGCAACTGCGGCACGTGCGCAGCCTGAAGGTCGAGAACGAAACGGAATACATCGGGCTCGATCCGGCGACACGCCGCAACCTCGAGCTGACCGAAACGCTGCGCGGCACCGAATCGCCGACGCTGTACTCGCTGCTCGACACGTGCTGCACGACGATGGGCAGCCGCCTGCTGCGTCACTGGCTGCATCACCCGCCGCGCGCGTCGGTCGCCGCGCAATCGCGCCAGCAAGCGATCGGCGCACTGCTCGATGCGCCCGCGGACGCGAGCCTCGACGCACTACGCAGCGCGCTGCGTCAGATCGCCGACGTCGAACGGATCACCGGGCGTCTCGCGCTGCTGTCCGCGCGGCCGCGCGACCTGTCGAGCCTGCGCGATACGTTCGCCGCGCTGCCGGCACTGCGTGAGCGCATCAGCGCGATCGTCGCGAACGCGGATGCGCTCACGCGCGTCGACGCGGCGCTCGCACCGCCCGCCGAATGCCTCGACCTGCTGACGAGCGCGATCGCCCCCGAGCCGGCCGCGATGGTGCGCGACGGCGGCGTGATCGCGCGCGGCTACGACGCGGAGCTCGACGAGCTGCGCGACATCTCCGAGAACTGCGGCCAGTTTCTGATCGATCTCGAAGCGCGCGAGCGCACCCGCACGGGCATCGCGAACCTGCGCGTCGAATACAACAAGGTGCACGGCTTCTACATCGAGGTCACGCGCGGCCAGACCGACAAGGTGCCCGACGATTATCGCCGCCGCCAGACGCTGAAGAATGCCGAGCGCTACATCACGCCCGAACTGAAGACCTTCGAGGACAAGGCGTTGTCCGCGCAGGAGCGCGCACTGGCCCGCGAGCGCGCGCTGTACGACGGCGTGCTGCAGGCGCTGCTGCCGTTCATTCCCGAATGCCAGCGCGTCGCGTCAGCGCTCGCGGAGCTCGACGTGCTCGCCGCGTTCGCCGAGCGTGCCCGCACGCTCGACTGGGTCGCGCCGGCCTTCACCGACGAAATCGGCATCGAGATCGAACAGGGTCGCCACCCGGTCGTCGAAGCGCAGGTCGAGCAGTTCATCGCAAACGACTGCCGGTTCGGCGTCGAGCGCAAGCTGCTGCTGATCACCGGCCCGAACATGGGCGGTAAGTCGACGTTCATGCGCCAGACGGCGCTGATCGCGCTGATGGCGTATATCGGCAGCTACGTGCCCGCGAAGTCGGCCTGCTTCGGCCCGATCGACCGCATCTTCACGCGGATCGGCGCGGCCGACGACCTCGCCGGCGGCCGCTCGACCTTCATGGTCGAGATGACCGAAGCCGCCGCGATCCTCAACGACGCGACGCCGCAAAGCCTCGTGCTGATGGACGAAATCGGCCGCGGCACGTCGACGTTCGACGGCCTCGCGCTTGCGTGGGCCATCGCGCGTCACCTGCTGGCGCAAAACGGCTGCTACACGCTGTTCGCGACGCACTACTTCGAGTTGACGCAACTGCCGGCCGAATTCCCGCAAGCGGCGAACGTCCACCTGTCGGCCGTCGAGCACGGCCACGGCATCGTGTTCCTGCACGCAGTCAACGAAGGTCCGGCGAACCAGAGCTACGGGCTGCAGGTTGCGCAGCTCGCGGGTGTACCGGCGCCGGTGATCCGTGCCGCACGCAAGCATCTCGCGTATCTCGAGCAGCAGTCGGCCACGCAGCACACGCCGCAGCTCGACCTCTTCAGCGCGCCGCCCGCCGCGGCCGACGAACTCGAATGCGCGGATGCGCCGGCGGTGTCCGCCATCCCGCATCCGGCGCTCGAAAAGCTGCGCGACATCGATCCCGACGACCTCAAGCCGCGCGACGCGCTCGACCTGCTGTACGAACTGCGCACGCTCGTCCGCTCGCACGATGCCGACGGGCACGCATAAACGCCTCCCGCAGGGCCGGTCGGCCCGCACCGCCGCCGCCGCGCTAATCGCGGCGGTGCTCGCGCTGGCGCAGGCCGGCGCGCTGGCCGCGCCGCCCAAGCGTGCCTCCGCACCCTACTCGTTCGCGATCGTATCGGGCGTGATCACCGCGCCGGCCGACGAACCGGCCGCGCAGCGACTGTTCGAATCGATCGCGCGCGAGCGCAATCTGGCTTTCGTCGTCTATGCGGGCGACATCAAGGGCACGAAGGAAGCGTGCCGCGACGCGCTGTATACGCAGCGCGGCGCGATCCTGGACGCGTCGCGCGTGCCGCTCGTGTTCATTCCCGGCCATGACGACTGGGTGACGTGCAACACCGCGGCCGGCGGCGGCTACGATCCGGTCGAACGTCTGGACTTCCTGCGGCAGACGCTACTTGCCGACGCGGCGCTGCCCGACCCCGGCGCGCTTCAGATCACCCGCGAAAGCGAAGTCGCCCGATTCCGGCCATATCGCGAAAACGCGCGCTGGATGCATGACGACGTCGTCTACGTCGCGCTGAACGCACCGGCGCCGAACAACCATTACCTGACGGCCGGCGGCCGCAACGGTGAATTCGAGGACCGCATCATCGCGAACGGCTTCTGGATCGACCATGCGGCCGAATATGCGAAGCGGCGCGAAGCGCGCGCGATGGTGGTGATTTTTGAAGGCGATCCGCAGTTCGATCGCTATGAGCGAGCCGAACGCTTTGCGTGGTTGCGCTTCAACCGGCCGCGCATCCGCGATGGCTTCCGCGAGCTGAAACGAACGCTGGTGAAGGCGGCGGCGACTTTCCGCGGCCCGATCCTGGTGATGCACGCGAGCAGCGAGCCGCTTGCGAACGGCTTCCTGATCGATCGCCCGCTGCATGCGGACGACGGTGTGCTGGTGGGAAATGTGACGCGCGTCGCGATCGGACCGCGCCATCCGGCGAATCAGTGGGTGAAGGTGAGCGTGTCGCCGGCACGACAGACGATCTTCAACGTGAGCCTGCAGGACGTGCCGAAGAACCTGCCGATCCCGCCCGCACTGCCGGCCGTGCCGCGCGACGATGTGCCGCTGCCGCAGATGCCGGAAATTCCGGCCTTGCCGGCACTGCCCGACTCGTCGTCGGTCGCGCCGCCGCTGCAAGGCGACGGCGCGACGCCGGGTGCGCCGCCCCCTGCTTCAGGGCCGGCGCCCGGCCTGCCCGCCAGTTCAGTGCAGAGTCCGCCCTGACGGCGTGTCACCGTCACCGTCCTCGTCTTCGTCCTCGTCGACGATTTCGAGGCCTTCCGCGCCGTGCGCGTGCTCATGCTCGATCTCGTCCTCGGTCGCTTCGCGAACGTCCTTGACCGTGAGCGCGAAACGCAGCGCCATGCCCGCGAGCGGGTGGTTGCCGTCGAGCACGACCTTGTCTTCGGCGACGTCGGTGACCGTGTAGATCAGCGAATCCACTTCCTCGTCGCCGTCTTCCGGCGTGCCTTCGAACTGCATGCCCACTTCGAGCGGCTCGGGAAAACGATCGCGCGGCTCGATCTTCACGAGTTCGGGATCGTAGTCGCCGAACGCGTCCTGCGGCTCGAGCTGAATCTGCGCCTGGTAACCGGGCTCGTGGCCGTCGAGCTGTTCCTCGATCTTGGGGAACGTGCCATCATAGCCGCCGTGCAGATAGACCATCGGCTCGTCGCTTTCCTCGATCAGATTGCCTTGTGCATCCGACAGCTTGTAAGTGACAGACACGACGGTGTTTTTTGCGATTTTCATCCAATTCTCCCAAATACAAGTCTCATTATACGATGCGCAACCGGTCTCAAGCCGAACCGCGGGATGCCGCTGCCGCCCCGTTCGGCGCGCCGCCTTCCGATCTTCCCACACCGCTGCTCGGCGGTCTCTCGCCCGCGCAATTCATGCGCCGCTACTGGCAGAAGAAGCCGCTGCTGATCCGCCAGGCGATCCCCGGCGTGAAGCCGCCGGTCACGCGCGACGCGCTTTTCGAACTGGCGGCCGACTATGACGCCGAGTCGCGACTGATCACCCATTTTCGTAACAAGTGGCAACTCGCGCACGGCCCATTCGAGCCGGGCGCGCTGCCAGCCGTGTCGCGCAAGTCCTGGTCCCTGCTCGTGCAGGGGCTCGACCTGCACGTCGATGCGGCACGCGCGCTGCTCGACCGCTTCCGCTTCATCCCGGACGCACGCCTCGACGACCTGATGATTTCGTACGCGACGGACGGCGGCGGCGTCGGCCCGCACTTCGACTCATATGACGTGTTCCTGCTGCAGGTCGAGGGCCGGCGCCGCTGGCGCATCGGCGCGCAGAAGGATCTGTCGCTGCAGCCGGACGTGCCGCTGAAGATCCTCGAGCATTTCGAACCGAGCGACGAGTGGGTGCTGGAGCCGGGCGACATGCTGTACCTGCCCCCGCACATCGCGCACGACGGCGTGGCCGAAGGCGAATGCATGACCTGCTCGATCGGCTTTCGGGCACCGTCCGCCGGCGAGCTGGGCGCGCAATTCCTGTACTACCTCGCGGAACGCGGCGGCCTGCGTGACGAGCGCGGCGACGCACTCTACCGCGACCCGAAGCAGCCGGCGGTCGACACGCCGGCGCAACTGCCGCCGGCGATGGTCGAGCGCGTGGCCGAAATCGTCGATGCGATCCGCTGGCGCAAGCGCGACGTCGCCGAATTCCTCGGCTGCTACCTGAGCGAGCCGAAACCGAGCGTCGTATTCGAGCCGCCGGCACGCCCGCTGTCCGAGGCCGCGTTCGTTACGCAGGCGTCACGCCGAGGCGTGTATCTCGACAGAAGGGCCGCATTGATGTATAACGCGCGATCGTACTTCATTAATGGTGAAGAAGAACCGCTCGAGCAAGCCGGCGAATGGCTGCCCGAACTGGCCAATCTGCGCCATATGGAGGCGAAACGGTTTGTAACACTCTCCCGGGCTCCCTCCATGACAGCCTTGCTGCACGAGTGGTATTGTGCGGGCTGGATACGGGTCGGAAACCGGATTTAGTGAGTTGCCCCGTATGCCCATGCAGATCAAATTCTGTATGGGAAAGACAACGTATTGACCCCGCATTTGTCGACGGTCGATAGGAAAGTGCATATAATTTCCGCCCAAGCCGTAGGGAAGATTCACGCTCTAGAAGTGCGTCTCCACCAGCGGCCCAGGTCGGTGTTGGAGCACATTACCGGTATTGTTTCGCGCTGTTGCTTACCTTTAACCATAAAAGGACGTGATCATGAAGAAATCCCTCCTCGTAGCTTCCCTGTTGGCTGCTGTTGCACTGGCTGCTTGCAACAAGAGCGCTGATCAAGCTGCTTCGTCGGCTGCTAGCGACGCATCGGCTGCTGCTTCGTCGGCTGCTTCGGCAGTTGCTGGTGCTGCGAGCGACGCTTCGGCTGCTGCTTCGTCGGCTTCGGCTGCTGCGAGCGATGCAGCTGCTGCTGTGGCGTCGGCTGCTTCGGCAGCGACGGCTGCTCCGGCTTCGGGCGCAAGCCAGTAAGCCTCAGCATCAGCTGAAAAAAAACCGGCCCTCTGGGCCGGTTTTTTTATGTCTGTCGGTTCCGCATCTCGCGCCCGGCAGCCAGGACGGCCAAGACGCCGCCCCGCCCCTCTTGCGCCCGCTCAGCCGAGCGTCAGCCAGTCGAAGCCCGCGTCCTGCGTGGCCACGACCACCTCCTCCCCGTCCGTTCCCAGCACGCCGGCCAACGCCTGGCGCGCCAGCTCGGGCCGATTGTTCTGCTGGCTCAGGTGCGCCGCGACCAGATGCTGGAGGCGGCTGCGTTCGAGCGACGCGAGGATGTCGGCGGCGGCATCGTTGCTCAGGTGGCCGTGATTGCCGCCGATCCGCGCCTTCAGCGACTGCGGATAGCGGCTCCCGGCCAGCATCGCGGTATCGTGGTTGGATTCGAGCATCAGCGCGTCACAGCCGCTCAGGACAGTCGTGATGTGCGGCGTGGCCATCCCGACGTCGGTCAGCACGCCGAGCCGGCGGCAACCGTCCATAAAGACGAACTGGAGCGGTTCCCGCGCGTCGTGGGGCACCGTATAGGGCATCACGGCCAGATCACGTATCGCGGCCGTCTCGTCGCCCCACAACACGTGGAGATCGACATCGGCCTCGTCCGCGCCGACCGCACGCGCCGTGCCCCAGCTCATGTAGAGCGGCAGCGACCCGCGCCGCGCGAGCGTCAACGCGCTGCCGACGTGGTCGCTGTGTTCGTGGGTGATGAGGATCGCATCGAGATCGTCGATGCCGAGATTCAGGCGGCCGAGGCGGCGCTCGACCTCCTTCGCTGAAAAACCGCAGTCGAGCAGCACGCGGGTGGTCGTCGTGCCGCTCGCGACCTCGACGACCAGTGCGTTGCCTTCGCTGCCGCTACCGAGGCTGGCGAAGCGCACGCGTTCAGTTCAGTTCGGCGTGCAGCAGCGAAATGATCCGCTGCGCGTCCGACGAGTTGTCGACCTTGCCGCTGGCGTCGACCACCGCGACCTGCGTGCCGCTGCCTTGGGCGCGCACGTTGACCAGGTATTCCTTGCCGGGCTTGGCCGCCGCCGGGCCGCCGTAGAACAGCTTGCCGAACAGCCCGTCGCGCTTGAGCTCTTCCATCGTGTTCGCGTAGCGGACCGTGTACAGGCCCTTCTCGCGGTCGCGATTGTCGACCGCGAAATTGGTGCGGTCGAGCGCAAGACCGACCCGCAGCCATGCGCGGTCGAACGATTCAGCCAGTTGCAGCGTCGCGGCGCCGCTGCTCGCGTCGCCAACCTGCGCCGGCGCCGTCGCCGGACGCGCGTCCGTCAGCAGCTGCTTCGCCTGCGCGTCGCTCAGGCCGAACTTCTGCATCAGCTTCGACAGGAACACGGCTTCGAGCACCGGGTTGCGCGGACGCTCTTCCCAGCGCGACGACGTACCGCCCTGCGGACCGACCATCATTTCCTCCATCGCGCTGTGCGTGATCGAGATGTCGGTGTTGCCGTTCGACGTGCGGTTCACGAGCGTACGGAAACGGTCGCGCGTGCCGGACGAGTATGCGAAGTCGATGACCTTGCCGATCGTGCGGCGGAACCAGTCGTCGGGAATGTTCGCGCGGTTCTCGGCCCAGTCGGTGGCCATGATGCCGGTCGACGGTGCGTCGGTCTTCAGCGAGAAGCCGTTCTCCTGCCAGAATTCCTTCAGGATCGGCCACAGCTGCTCAGGCGTGCGCCCGTCCACGACGAGCCAGCGGCGGTCGCCGTCGCGCTCGATATGCATGCCGAGCGGATCCTGCGCGCTCGGGACGCCGTCGGTCGCGTTGCCGGCGGCCGTCGTCGCCCGCGGCGGCAGCGTGCCGAGACCTGCGTTGCTCGGCGGCGCGACGAACTGCTGGGTCGTCGGCACCGGCTTCAGGTCGCTCGGCACCGCGAGCGGCGGCGCCGAACCCGTGTTCTTGTAGTTGACCCGGTCAGGAGCCAGATAGTCGTTCAGCGTATCGCAGCCGGCGAGCGCGCCCAGCGCCAGCGCCACCACCGAAACCTGGATGGCGCGAGATGAAAAGGCGAAACGTTTCATGAAATCCTTCGTCTTGCTAGAGCGCTCGTCAGGAGCGGCGCCGGACGGAGCCGGCCGGTGCGGGTTGATGAGGGGTGCCGGCGGCCGCAGGACGCGGCCGCCTGTGCATCAGGCGAGGACGCCGGCCTCGACCAGGGCCGAACGCACGACATCGTGACAGCGCTCGTCGAGCGGCGTAAGCGGCAGGCGGATGCCGCCCTGCATCTTGCCCATCGCCTGCAGCGCCCACTTCACCGGAATCGGGTTCGCCTCGATGAACAGGTTCTTGTGCAGCGACAGCAGCTTCATGTGCAGCGCGCGCGCCGTGGCGACGTCGCCGGCCAGCGCCGCGCGGCACAGGTCGCTCATCGCGCGCGGTGCGACGTTCGCGGTGACCGAAATGTTGCCGTGGCCGCCGAGCAGCATCAGCGCGATAGCGGTCGGATCGTCGCCGCTGTAGATCGCGAAATGCTTCGGCGCGGCCTTGATCAGGTGCGCGGCGCGATCGATGTTGCCCGTCGCTTCCTTCACGCCGATGATGCCCGGCACCTGCGCGAGGCGCAGCGTCGTCTCGTGCGCCATGTCCGCGACCGTGCGGCCCGGCACGTTGTACAGGATCACCGGCAGGTCGACCGCTTCTGCGATCGACTTGAAGTGCCGGTACATCCCTTCCTGCGTGGGCTTGTTGTAGTACGGCACGACCTGCAGCGTCGCGTCGGCGCCGACGGCCTTCGCGTGCTTCGTCAGTTCGATCGCCTCCGCGGTCGAATTGCCGCCTGCGCCCGCGATGATCGGGATGCGCTTCGCCGCATGCTCGACCGCCGTGCGGATCATCAGGATGTGCTCTTCGACGTTGAGCGTTGCCGACTCGCCACTCGTGCCGACCACGACGATTGCGTCGGTGCCTTCCGCGATGTGCCAGTCGATCAGTTTGCGAAACGCCGGCAGATCGAGACTGCCGTCTTCGAGCATCGGAGTGACGATCGCGGGGATGCTGCCGCGGATTTGAATGCCGTCTTGGGTGCCGTTAGCCATGAAACGCGATTGATTGATGTACCGGTAAACGTTGAGATTGTAGCGGATTAGCCGGGCAGTTCGTAACGTGGAATTCCCGCCCCCGCCGTCGGGGTCGCGCCCTCACGTACCGCGCAGATGCGCTGCACGAACGCCTCGCGCGGCCCGGCGACGAATCCGTCCTCGTAAGCGACCACCCGCAGGCGGCCGCGCACCGCGTCCAGCAACTCGCCCGGTGCGAGCAGGAACGCGGGATTGGACGGTTTGCCGACCGTTTCGTTTCCTTGCGCGAAGGTTTCGTAGATGAGCACACCGCCCGGCGCCACCGCATCGAGCAGATGGGGCCAGAGCGGACGATGCAGATAATGGGTGACGATCACAGCCGCGAACGACGCACCGGCCTGCAGCGGCCAAGGCGCGCCCTCGAGATCGGCGTCGCGCACGTCGACGCCTGCGATCGCCCGCAATGCGGCCAGCGCGGCCGGATCACGGTCGAGCGCGACGACCGGATGCCCGTGCGACGCAAACCAGCGCGCATGGCGGCCGCCGCCCGCGGCGACGTCGAGCACCGCACCGCCCGCCGGGACGAGCCGCGACCACCGGGCGACCCAGCGCGACGGCTCGGTCTGGGCGACGTGGCCGCCCGCGGCGACAATGACGGATTCGCGCATGCCGTCAGCTCAGGTGTACGACAGGCCCATCGCCTCACGCACGTCGCGCATCGTCTCGACCGCGTGCTTGCGCGCCTTGTCGCAGCCGTCCGCGACGATCGCGCGCAGCAGCGACGGATCGTCCATGTACTTCTGCGCGCGCTCGAGCATCGGCTGCTGTTCGCGCAGGATCCCTTCGACGACCGGCTGCTTGCAGTCGAGGCAGCCGATGCCCGCCGAGCGGCAGCCGTGCTGCACCCACTCGTGCGTCGTTGCGTCCGTATAGACCTGGTGCAGCTGCCACACGGGGCACTTGTCGGGATCGCCCGGATCGGTGCGGCGCACGCGCGCCGGATCGGTCGGCATCGTGCGGACCTTCTTCGTGATCGTCTCCGCGTCTTCGCGCAGGCCGATCGTATTGCCGTACGACTTCGACATCTTCTGGCCGTCGAGGCCCGGCATCCGGGACGCTTCGGTCAGGAGCGCCTGCGGCTCGACCAGGATGATCTTGCGCGCGCCTTCGAGATAGCCGAACAGGCGCTCGCGGTCGCTCATCGACAGGCTCTGCGATTCCTGCAGCATCGCGCGCGCCTGTTCGAGCGCCTCGTCGTCGCCCTCCTGCTGGTATGCATTGCGCAGCTCGTGATAGAGCTTCGCGCGCTTGCCGCCGAGCTTCTTCGCGGCTTCGAGCGCCTTCTCCTCGAAGCCCGGCTCGCGGCCGTACAGGTAGTTGAAGCGGCGCGCGATCTCGCGCGTCATCTCGACGTGCGGCACCTGGTCTTCACCGACCGGCACGAGCGAGCCGCGATACAGCAGGATGTCGGCGGCCATCAGCACCGGATAGCCGAGGAAGCCGTAGGTCGACAGATCCTTGTCCTTCAGCTTCTCCATCTGCTCCTTGTAGGTCGGCACGCGCTCGAGCCAGCCGAGCGGCGTGCTCATGCCGAGCAGCAGCGCGAGTTCCGCATGCTCGGGCACCTTGCTCTGGATGAACAGCGTCGCCTGCGCCGGATCGATGCCGGACGCGAGCCAGTCGATCAGCACGTCCCACACGTTCTTCTCGATGACCTCGGGCGTCTCGTAGTGCGTCGTCAGCGCATGCCAGTCGACCACGCAGAAGAAACACGGGTACTCGGACTGCAGCTTCACCCAGTTTTTCAGCACGCCGTGGTAGTGGCCGAGGTGCAGCGACCCGGTGGGTCGCATGCCGGAGAAAATACGATCTGGGAACATGATTGTCGTTAGAAAAGCGAGGCGAAGGGAGACAGGATGGCGCTCAGCACGCCGGCCGCGGCGTTCACGAGCGGACGCAGCCAGAAATTCGTCAGCACGCCCGTCGCGACCAGCGCGAGGACGATGATGAAACCGTACGGCTCGATGCGCGACAGCGCGATCGATTGCTTCGGCGGCAGCAGCGCCGCCAGGATACGGCCGCCGTCGAGCGGCGGCAGCGGAAACAGGTTCAGCACGCCGAGCACCAGGTTCGCGCTGACGCCCGCATAGGCCATCCGCGTGAAGAACGGCTCGTCGACGCCGGCCGCGGGCAGCACGATGGTCAGCACGCCCCAGATCAACGCCTGCACGAAGTTGCAGGCCGGGCCCGCGAGCGCGACCCACAGGCTGCCCCAGCGCGGATTGCGCAGGTTGCCGAACGAGACCGGCACCGGCTTCGCATAGCCGAACAGGAACGCGCCGCCGGTCAGGAAATACATCGCGAGCGGGATCGCGATCGTGCCGAGCGGATCGATGTGGCGCATCGGATTGAAGGACACGCGCCCCATCATGTAGGCGGTGTTGTCGCCGAGCAGGCGCGCGGCATAGCCGTGCGCGGCCTCGTGCAGCGTGATCGCGAAGATCACGGGCAGCGCGTAGACAGCGATGGTCTGTATCAGGGAAGCATCCATATCGCGTTATTGTAACAAGCGCATTCGCGCAAAAATGAACGGCGTGCGCTTACGCGGCCACGAGCCCGAACGGTTCGAGCGCGCCGCGCCCCGCACGCACGAGCTGCGGCTCGTCGCCCGTGAGGTCGATCACCGTCGACGGCTCGCGCGGACACGCACCGCCGTCGATCACGAGATCGACCTGCTTCTCGAGCCGCGCGCGGATGTCTTCCGGATCGTTGAGCGGCTCGTCGTCCGGCGGCAGGATCAGCGTCGTGCCGAGCAGCGGCTGCCCCAGCGATTCGAGCAGCGCGAGCGTGATCGCGTGATCGGGCACGCGCAGCCCGATCGTCTTGCGCGACGGGTGCGACAGCCGGCGCGGCACTTCCTTCGTCGCCTGCAGGATGAACACGTACGAACCCGGCGTCACCGACTTGATCTGTCGATACTGGCGATTGTCCACCATCGCGAAGTTGGCCAGCTCCGACAGGTCGCGCACGAGCAGCGACAGGTGCTGCTTCTCGTCGAGGCCGCGGATGCGGCGCACGCGCTCGACCGCGTCCTTGTCGTCGAGGTGGCACGCGAGCGCGTAGCTCGAATCGGTCGGCATCGCGATCACGCCGCCCTTGCTGACGATGTCCGCGGCCTGCTTGATCAGGCGCGGTTGCGGATTATCGGGATGAATCCTGAAGAACTGGGACATGGGGGCACGTAAAGGGGGAAAAGTCGGATGCGGGCGCGACGGGCACCGCGTGCGGCAAGCGGCCGCTGCGCGTCAGAGCCAGCGTTCCCAGACCGGTTTCAGGTCGGGCGGCAACGGCGGCAGGCCGCCGAGCTCGATGCGGCCCTCGCCCGGCGCGTGGAAATCCGAACCGCGCGACACTTCGAAGCCGAAGCGGCGGGCGACGTCCGCGTATTCGCGGTACTGGTCGGGCGTGTGGCTGCCCGTGATGACCTCGATCGCGCGGCCGCCGAGATCGATGAATTCGCCGAAGAACGCGTCGAATTCGACCGGCGTATAGCGGTAGCGGCCCGGGTGAGCGACCACGGCCTCGCCGCCCGCCGCACGAATCCACGCGACCGCATCGGACAATGTCGCCCAGCGGTGCGGGACGAATCCGGGCTTGCCGTCGCCGAGCAGGCGGTCGAACACGTCGGATGTGGATTCGGCGTGGCCGTGCTCGACGAGAAAGCGCGCAAAGTGGGTACGGGAGATCAGGTCGGGATTCGATACGTACTTCAGCGCGCCTTCATACGCGCCGGGGATGCCGAGCGTCTCGAGCTGCGCGGCGATCGCCTGCGCGCGGGCGGCACGGCCGTGGCGCGTGCGATAGAGGCCGTCGACGAGCGTCGGGTTCGACGGATCGATGTGCAGCCCGACGATGTGCACGGTGCGCGACGCCCACGTGACCGAAATCTCGACGCCGCTCAGGTAGCGCATGCCGAGCGCCTCCGCCTCGCTGCGCGCCGCCGCCTGGCCGCCGATCTCGTCGTGGTCGGTCAGCGCCCACAGCGTCACGCCGCCGGCATGGGCGCGGCGCGCGACGTCGGCAGGCGACAGCAACCCGTCGGAAACATTCGAATGGCAGTGGAGATCAGCGTTCATTGTCGGTATGGCAGGTGAAGCTTCATTCTACTGCAATGCGGCAATTCCGCCGCCCGCCTGCCCTGCCGCTACCGCCGCCCGCCTACGCGCAGAAGGCCTCGATCAGCGCCGCGATCTGCTCCGGCTGGTCATGATGGACCATGTGGCCGGCATCCTCGACGAGCTTTTCGCGCCAGTCGGGGAACGCGCCGAAGCGCGCCTTGAACTCCGGCAGCGGGATATCGCCCGCGAGGTACGCGAGCGTCGGCGAAGCGACGGCCTCGACGTGCAGCACCTTCGCGCGCACCTGCTTCCAGACGGCCATCACCTCGTCGAGCCGGTACAGCATCGGGCCCGCCATCTTGTGCGCGGGGTCCGCCAGCAGGTGGTACAGGCCGTCGTCGCCGCGCTTCGACCAGTGTGCTGCAAGGAATGCGGCGCGGCGCGGATCGAGCCGCGGATTGGTCTTGACCAGCCGGGCCGCCACGTCGTCGAGCGACGCGTACGGGCGCAGCACCGGCGGCTCGCGCAGCTCGTCGAGCCAGCCGCGCAGCCGGCGCGGCGCCTGCTCGGCCCGCGCGGGGGCGAGCCCGAACCCTTCGAGATCGACCACACGCCGCACGCGCTCCGGCCGCGCGCCCGCGTACAGGCATACGACGTTCGCGCCCATGCTGTGCCCGACCAGATTGACTTCGCCGGTCGGCGCATAGTGATCGACGAGCGCATCGAGGTCGCCCAGATATTCGTGGAACCAGTAATGACCGCCGCCGTGCCGTGCGACCGGCCAGTCGGACAGGCCGAAGCCGCGCGCATCCGGCGCGATCACCTGCCAGTCGCCGGCGAGCGCGTCAACGACGAACTGGAACGACGCCGCGACGTCCATCCAGCCGTGCAGCATGAACAGCGTCGGCGCATCGGGCCGGCCCCAGCGCCGCACATGCAGCTTGACGCCGCGCACCGTGACGAAATCGGAAACAGAACTCGAGGCACTCATTGCAGCCGCCGAAAAAAGAATGGTCGTTCGATTATAGCGTTGACGCTTGCGTTCCGGCGGCCGGCAGTCGAGGCCGCTCTCTAGCGCCAGGGAAGCCGATGGCGCGTGCAAGCGGCGCACCGGATGCCCGCGGCATGGCGCCGAACGCTCGTGCGGCCGGCCTGCGGCCGCTTTCGCACCGCGGCAGCCGGCGGCCCCACAGCCGCCCTAACCCGCCGCGTTGCCGTCCGCCGCGTCCTGCGCGGCGAGTTCGTCCAGCTCCGCCTGCTCGAATCCCGCGGTGCGGCGCGCGTCGAAATTGAACGGACCGCGCAGCCGCGGCGCATGGTACTGCTCGGCGAGCTCGCGGTAGGCAGGCACCGGATCGCGGCCGGCCGCGTCGCACAAGTGCCGGAACCAGCGGTTCCCGATCGCGACATGGCCGATCTCGTCGCGCAGGATCACGTCGAGGATCGCCGCGGATGCGTCGTCGCCCGCCTGCACGAGCCGCGCGCGGATCGGCGGCGACGCGTCGAGCCCGCGCGCCTCGAGCGTGCGCGGCACGAGCGCCATCCGCGCGAGCACGTCGGCCTTGGTCCGCTCGCACATCTCCCACAGCCCGTTGTGCGCGGGAAAATCGCCGTATGCATGCCCGAACCCGGCCAGCCGGTCGGACAGCAGCGTGAAGTGATAAGCCTCCTCGGCCGCGACCTTCAGCCAGTCCGCATAGAACGCGTCCGGCATCCGGGCGAAGCGCCACACGGCGTCGAGCGCGAGGTTGATCGCATTGAATTCGATATGCGCGAGCGCGTGCAGCAACACCGCGCGCCCCGCAGGCGAGCGCATGCTGCGACGCTCGAGCTGGCGCGGCTCGACAAGCGGCGGGCGCGCCGGGCGGCCCGGCAGGTCGGCCGGTTCGTCCAGGTCGAGCGCCGGCGCGATCGCGGCCTGCCCGCCCAGCAGTGCGTCGTACAGCGCGCGGACCTGCGCGGCCTTCGCGGCCGGCTCGGACATCCGCAGCGCGTCGAGCGCGGCGCGGCGCACACAGCGCGGCGCGGCGGTGAAAGAAGAAGGCTCCATGCTCGTCCAACGGGGCGT
This sequence comes from Burkholderia sp. B21-005, assembly GCF_020843965.1. NCBI lineage: Bacteria > Pseudomonadati > Pseudomonadota > Betaproteobacteria > Burkholderiales > Burkholderiaceae > Burkholderia > Burkholderia sp. B21-005. Next base: position 2,277,726 of record NZ_CP086301.1, read on the forward strand.
CCGTGCGCATCGCGGGAGCGCATGCACGCGACGGTTTACAATATGCGTTTGTGCCGGGACGCAATGCGCCCGGCACGCCAGACGCGCCATTCTACCGGCGCCCATCATCGAAGAGACCAGGAGACTCCGTGACGATCTACAAACTGGGCGAGACGGCCCCGACGATCCACGAAAGCGTATTCGTCGCCGATACGGCGGCCATCATCGGCAAGGTCGTGCTGGAGGAAAACGCGAGCGTCTGGTTCGGCGCGACGATTCGCGGCGACAACGAGACGATCACGGTCGGCACCGGCAGCAATGTCCAGGAAGGCGCGGTCCTGCACACTGACCCCGGTTTTCCCCTGACGATTGCGGAAAACGTGACGATCGGGCACCAGGCGATGCTGCATGGATGCACGATCGGCGAAGGTTCGCTGATCGGGATTCAGGCGGTGGTCTTGAATGGTGCGGTCATCGGCCGCAACTGTCTGGTTGGTGCAGGCGCGGTCGTGACGGAAGGCAAGGTGTTCCCGGACAACTCGCTGATTCTCGGCGCCCCGGCGAAAGTCGTGCGCGAGCTGTCGGCGGACGACATCGCGCGGCTGCGCGCCAATGCGAAGACGTACGTCGAGCGACGTGCGCATTTCAAGGAGCAACTCGTGCGGATCGGGTGATTCGCGCGATTTCAAGGAAGAAGAGTGAGCGACCAGTTACAGAAATTCATGTTCAATTCGGCACCCGTGCGCGGCGAAATCGTGTCGCTGCGCAACACGTGGCAAGAGGTGCTTTCCCGCCGTGACTACCCTGCCCCGGTGCGCACGGTGCTCGGCGAGATGATGGCCGCGTGTGCACTGCTGTCCGCGAACCTGAAATTTCACGGCACCCTGATCATGCAGATCTTCGGCGACGGGCCGGTCCAGATGCTGGTCGTCCAGTGCAGCTCGGACCTGTCGATGCGCGCCACGGCCAAGTTCGCCGGCGACGCCGCGCAGACGATCGGCGACGACACGAGCTTTGCGTCGCTCGTCAACGCGAGCGGCCACGGCCGTTGCGTGATCACGCTCGACCCGGCCGAGAAGCTGCCGGGCCAACAGCCGTACCAGGGCATCGTGCCGCTGAACGGCGTCGACGGTCCGCTCGAATCGGTGTCGCAGGTGCTCGAGCACTACATGCATCACTCGGAGCAGCTCGACACGCGGCTGTGGCTCGCGGCCGATCGCGACCGGGCGGTCGGCATGCTGCTGCAGAAGCTGCCGGGCGACGGCGGCATCGTGCCGCGCAACGCCGAGACGGACATCGATACCTGGGAGCGTGTCTGCACGCTCGGCGGCACGCTGTCCGCGAAGGAACTGCTCGAGGTCGAACCGGAAGTCGTGTTCCGCCGGCTCTTCTGGCAGGAAAACGTGCAGCACTTCGAACCGGCCGGTACGCGCTTCCAGTGCTCGTGCTCGCGCGAGAAGGTCGGCGCGATGCTGCGCATGCTCGGTCGCGATGAAGTCGACAGCGTGATCGTCGAGCGCGGTCACGTCGAGATTCACTGCGAGTTCTGCAACCAGCGCTACGAGTTCGATCCCGTCGACGTCGCGCAGTTGTTCGCCGCGCCGGAACTCGCGACCGGCATCACGCCGGCGACCGACCAGCGTCACTGAGCCGCGCGTCCGTGCCCGCGATGCGGGCGCGGGCGCATAATGACGCATGAGCGTCGCACGCACGGCTCAGCTCAGTTGCCGCAGGCCTGGCCTTCGGTGCAAGCCGCTTCTCGCTGTCGGCGCGCTGCTGGAGAGATACATGAATCGCCCGTTCCGCACCCTCGTCCTGACCAGCGTCGCCGCCGGCACGCTGGCCCTCGCCGGCTGCGCGGTGCAGCCGCCTTCGTCAACGATCCTCAGCCGCCTGCCCGAACCGGGCACGTCGGGCGGCCAGCCGCCCGCGCTGTCGAGTGCGGAACGCAAACGCTACGACGATATCGACCGGCAGGTGCTGCGCGAGCAGAACGATGCAATGGCAGCCGAGGCAGCCGCACGCGCGTGGGCGTATTACTCGCCGCCGCCCGTGACAGTCTATGGCGGCTATTACGGCGGTTGGGGAAACCGGTGGGGCACCGGCATCGGCTATGGCTACGGTTACCCGGGCTGGTGGTGGTGATGCGCGAACGCGCTGATCGACCCGATTGAAAACTGGCAGGAAATAAAAAAGCGCGGCATTTCCCGCGCTTTTTCAATGGTTCGGACTGCCGTGCTCAGTGATGCGCGGGCTTGCCCTTCTCGCCGCCGTGATGCCGCGACGGCTTTGCAATCGACTGAGGGTTCGGCACGACACGCACGGGCGCCGCGGACACGGCGCCACGCGTCGACGTGTTGGACGGCGTGGTGTTCAGCGGCCCGGCCGGCGTGTTCGGCGACACGAACTGCACGAACACTTCGCCGTCCTTCACCATGCCCATCTCGTAGCGCCCACGCTCCTCGATGGCCGCGGTGCCGCTTTGCAGATCCTGCACTTCCCCCGCGATCCGTTCATTGCGCAGCTTCTCGTCCGCGTTCTTCTGCAGCTGATCGCCGAGTTGCTGACGCAATTCGTGCACCCGCAACCAGCCGCCGTGTCCCCACCATAGGGGGTACTGAATGAGCGCCAGCAAGGCAATCAGGACGACAGTGACAAGCCGCATGTAAGAGACGCAGATATAAGAAGCGCCGCTTCGCGCGAATGCACGGAGCGGCGTCGAGGTGACGAACCCGATAGTAACGCGTTAGCGCAGGTTATAGAAAGCCGATTTGCCCGGGTAGCTCGCGATATCGCCGAGATCTTCCTCGATACGCAGCAGCTGGTTGTACTTCGAGATGCGGTCGCTGCGCGACAGCGAACCCGTCTTGATCTGACCGGCGTTCAGGCCGACCGCGATGTCCGCGATCGTCGAATCTTCCGTTTCGCCCGAGCGGTGCGAGATCACGGCCGTGTAGCCCGCGCGCTTCGCCATTTCGATTGCCGCGAACGTTTCGGTCAGCGTACCGATCTGGTTGATCTTGATGAGGATCGAGTTCGCGATGCCCTTCTCGATGCCTTCCTTCAGGATGCGCGTGTTCGTGACGAACAGGTCGTCGCCGACGAGCTGCACCTTCTTGCCGAGGCGCTCGGTCAGCAGCTTCCAGCCTTCCCAGTCGCTTTCGTGCATGCCGTCCTCGATCGACACGATCGGGAACTTGTCGGCGAGCGTCGCGAGGTAGTCGGTGAATTCGGCCGACGACAGTTGCAGGCCTTCGCCGGCGAGCTGGTACTTGCCGTCGTGGTAGAACTCGGAGGCCGCGCAGTCGAGCGCGAGCAGCACGTCTTCGCCCGCACGGTAGCCGGCCTTCTCGATCGCCTGCAGGATCGTCGACAGGCACTCGTCATTGCTGCCGAAGTTCGGTGCGAAGCCGCCTTCGTCGCCGACTGCCGTGCTCATGCCGCGGTCGCTCAGGATCTTCTTCAGCGCGTGGAACACTTCCGCGCCGCAACGCAGGGCTTCACGGAACGTCGGCTGGCTGACCGGGACGATCATGAATTCCTGGATGTCGAGGCTGTTGTTCGCGTGCGCGCCGCCGTTGACGATGTTCATCATCGGGACCGGCAGCTGCATCGCGCCCGAGCCGCCGAAGTAGCGGTACAGCGGCAGGCCGGCTTCTTCGGCCGCTGCCTTCGCGACGGCCATCGACACGGCCAGCATCGCGTTCGCGCCGAGGCGCGACTTGTTGTCGGTGCCGTCCAGCTCGAGCAGGGTCTTGTCGAGGAACGCCTGTTCCGACGCGTCGAGGCCCATGATGGCTTCGGAGATTTCGGTGTTGATGTGCTCGACCGCCTTCAGCACGCCCTTGCCGTTGTAGCGGCCGGCTTCGCCGTCACGCAGTTCGATCGCTTCACGCGAGCCGGTGGACGCGCCCGACGGTACCGCCGCGCGGCCCATCGTGCCCGATTCGAGCAGCACGTCGCATTCGACGGTGGGGTTTCCGCGCGAATCCAGAATCTCGCGGCCGATGATATCTACGATTGCACTCATGGGTTTCCTCTGAGAATGACGATGGATTCTTCAAACTGCGACGACACGCGTGCCGAAACTGCTTTCGCTACAGACGCGCGAAGCCGCCGCAAGGTTCATTCGATCTTTAGTTGAAATCGTTTTCCAGGAACGGATGACGCTTCACCGCCTGGTCGAGCGTGACGAGGGTCTCCAGCAACGCGCCCATCCGATTCAGCGGCACCGCGTTCGGGCCGTCCGACTTCGCTTCGGCCGGATTCGGGTGCGTTTCCATGAACAGGCCCGCGACGCCCGTCGCGACCGCGGCACGCGCGAGCACCGGCACGAATTCGCGCTGGCCGCCCGAGCTCGTGCCCTGCCCGCCCGGCAGCTGCACCGAGTGGGTCGCGTCGAACACGACCGGCGCGCTCGTCTCGCGCATGATCGCGAGCGAACGCATGTCGGACACGAGGTTGTTGTAGCCGAACGAGACGCCGCGCTCGCACGCCATGAAGCGGTCTTCCGACAGGCCGGCTTCACGCGCCGCTTCGCGCGCCTTGTCGATCACGTTCTTCATGTCGTGCGGCGCGAGGAACTGGCCCTTCTTGATGTTGACGGGCTTGCCCGAGCGCGCGCACGCATGGATGAAGTCGGTCTGGCGGCACAGGAACGCGGGCGTCTGCAGCACGTCGACGACCGACGCGACCTGCTCGATCTCGTCGATCGAATGCACGTCGGTCAGCACCGGCAGGCCGAGCTGGCGTTTCACTTCGCCGAGGATCCGCAGGCCCTCATCCATTCCGAGGCCGCGAAACGACTTGCCCGAGCTGCGGTTCGCCTTGTCATAGGACGACTTGTAGATGAACGGCACGTTCAGCTTCTCGCAGATCTCCTTCAGGCGGCCCGCCGTGTCGATCGTCATTTGCTCCGATTCGACGACGCAGGTACCCGCGATCAGGAAGAAAGGCTGGTCGAGACCGACCTCGAAATCGCACAGCTTCATGCTTTCACTCCGCGCGCTTGCTTGTTGGCGAGCGCGGCTTCGACGAACGATTTGAACAGCGGATGGCCGTCACGCGGCGTCGACGTGAATTCCGGGTGGAACTGGACGCCGACGAACCACGGGTGCATCGAACGCGGCAGCTCCATCATTTCCGGCAGATCCTCGCTCGGGGTACGGGCGCTGATGATAAGGCCGCCGGCTTCGAGCTGGGGCACGAAGCGGTTATTGACTTCATAACGGTGGCGATGGCGCTCGTTCACGTCCTTGCCATAGATCTCTTCGGCCATCGTGCCCGGCTTGATCGGGCAGCGCTGCGAGCCGAGGCGCATCGTGCCGCCGAGATCCGACTCTTCGGTGCGCGTCTCGACCTTGCCGTCGCGGTCGTACCACTCGGTGATCAGCGCGACCACGCGTTCCGGCGTTTCCGGATCGAATTCCGTGCTGTTCGCCTGTTTCAGGCCGACGACGTCGCGTGCGAATTCGATCACCGCGAGCTGCATGCCGAGACAGATGCCGAGGTACGGCACCTTCGACTCGCGCGCGTAGCGGATCGCCCCGATCTTGCCTTCCGTGCCGCGACGGCCGAAACCGCCCGGAACGAGCACCGCATCCAGGTGCTTCAGGCTGTCGACACCGTTCGCCTCGATCTCTTCCGAGTCGATGTACTCGATGTTGACCTTGGTCGACGTGTGCAGCGATGCGTGGCGCAGCGCCTCGATCAGCGACTTGTACGACTCGGTCAGATCGACATACTTGCCGACCATGCCGATCGTGACTTCGTGCTTCGGGTTTTCCAGCTTCTCGACGAGCTCCGACCACATGCTCAGGTCGGCGTCCTTCGGCGACAGCTTCAGCTCCTCGCAGATGATCCGGTCGAGGCCCTGGTCGTGCAGCATCTGCGGAATCTTGTAGATGCTGTCGGCGTCCCACACCGAAATCACCGCGTCTTCCGGCACGTTCGAGAACATCGAGATCTTCTTCGATTCGTCGTCGGGGATGCGGCGATCCGCACGGCACAGCAGCACGTGCGGCAGGATGCCGATCTCGCGCAGCTTCTGCACGCTGTGCTGGGTCGGCTTCGTCTTCAGCTCGCCGGCCGTCGCGACGTACGGCACGAGCGTCAGGTGCACGAAGCACGCGCTGTTGCGGCCGAGGCGCAGGCTCATCTGGCGCGCGGCTTCCAGGAACGGCAGCGACTCGATGTCGCCGACGGTACCGCCGATCTCGACGATCGCGACGTCCGGCTCGCCGCAGGTGGCCGATGCCGCCCCGCGCTCGATGAATGCCTGGATTTCGTTCGTGATGTGCGGGATCACCTGCACGGTCTTGCCGAGATAGTCGCCGCGGCGTTCCTTGCGGATCACCGATTCGTAGATCTGGCCGGTCGTGAAGTTGTTGGCCTTGCGCATCTTCGTGCTGATGAAGCGCTCATAGTGGCCGAGGTCGAGGTCGGTCTCCGCTCCGTCTTCCGTCACGAACACTTCGCCGTGCTGGAACGGGCTCATCGTGCCGGGGTCGACGTTGATGTAGGGATCGAGTTTGAGGAGGGTGACTTTCAGACCGCGCGATTCAAGGATCGCGGCGAGAGAGGCGGCGGCAATACCCTTGCCGAGGGAAGAAACTACGCCGCCGGTGACGAAAACATATTTGGTCATCGCTGGATGCTCGCGGGAAAAACGGATTATACCGTAAAGCCCGCCCTTCTCTCAGCAATTGGCGCGATGATCGCGCCCCTTCGCGCATTGCCGCACCGGCCGTGCGGGCCGACGCGAACCGACCGGCCGGTCGATGCACCGCGCATGTGCAACGCAGTGCACCGGACTGCGTCAGGCGCGCTTCGCGAGCGCCACGCTGTCGCGCGGCACGCCGCCCTCCGTCGCCTTCAGCGAATTCAGCATCCGCTGCAATGCGCGGGCCGTCTCGATCGGCCGCTCCATCGGGAACAGGTGGCTGCCCTCGAGCCATTCGATGCGCCCGCGCGCCGCGCGGCGCGTCGCGTCGAGCCCGACCTGCCGCACTTCGCGCGAGCGCGTGCCGGCGAGAAAGCCGAGCGGCACCGGCGCGCCGTGCGCGAGCCGCGGGCCGAGCGTGTGCGGCAACGTCCGGTAGATCAGGTATTCGACCTGGCGGTCGAATGCGAGCGCGCGTTCGCCGTCGGCACCCGCCTGCGGGATGCCGTAGTCGATGTAGTCGGACAGCATCCGTTCGTCCCAGCGGGCGAACGCCGGTTTCTCGTGGAAGTGCCGCCAGACTTCGTCGCGGCTCGTCCAGCGCGTGCGCCGGTTGCGGGTCGCGGCCGCCGGCGACAGCCGTTCGTCGAGCCCGGCCCACTGGCTCGCGCGCAGCGCGCCGGCACGCCAGCCCGCGATGATCGGCGAATCGATCATCACCACGCCGCGCACCCATTGCGGTTTTTTCAGCGCGGCCATCAGCGACAGGTAGCCGCCGAGCGAATGGCCGACGAGCCAGACCGGGCGCTCGTAGCGGCCGCCGATGTCGTCGAGCAGCTGCTCGACGAGATGCGGCCAGTCGCGCGTCACCGGGTAGCGGCGATCGTGACCGATGCGCTCGATGTAGCGCAGCTCGTAGTCGTCTGCCAGCTCGGCGAAGATCGTCCGGTACGTCGACGCCGGAAAACCGTTCGCATGCGAGAAGTGGAGGATATCCTTCAAACGCCAATGTCTCCTGTGTCGATCACCGGTCCATCCAGTACCGTCGCCGCGCATCGCGATAACGCTCGAACGCGAACACGCCGCCCGCCGGCGCGACGTCGAACCGCACGGCCCCGTCGCGATCGGTGCGGGGCAGCGGGATCCCGCGCGCCTCGTAGCGCGCGAGGACCGTCCGGTGCGGATGCCCGAAGCGATTGCGATAGCCTACAGGAAATACCGCGACGCGCGGCTCGACCGAATCGAGGAAAGGCTCGACCGACGACGTGCGGCTGCCGTGATGCGGAACGACGAGGATCTGCGCGGCCAGTGCGTCGCGCGCGTCGGCCACCAGCCGCCGTTCGGCGCGCGCCTCGATGTCGCCCGTCAGCAGTGCCGACGTGCCGCCCGCGTCGATGCGCAACACACAGGATCGCTCGTTCGACGGGCCTGCGCCTGCCACGCCGGGCGGCCACAGCATCGTGAAGACAACACCGTCCCAGGTCCACCGCTGCCCGGCCGCGCACGGCAGCCGATCGGCCACGCCGGCCGCCTGCGCGTCGCGCCACAGCCGGTGCCGCGGCGCAATGCCGGCGAGCAGCTGGCGGACCTCGGCCGCCGCATAGACGGCCGGCGCGCCGCCCGCGTGATCGGCGTCCGCATGGCTGAGCACGAGCGAATCGAGGGTCCGGATTCCACGTGCACGCAACGCCGGCGCAATGATCCGCGTACCGGCATGGGTCGACTCCGCACCCGGCCCCGCGTCAAACAGCAGGGTCCGGCGCGCGGTCTCGACCAGCACCGACGCGCCCTGCCCGACGTCGAGCACGGTCAGCCGGAAACCGCCCGGCGGCGGCGCATCGGGCGCCGGTGCGACCAGTGGCAGCCATGTGAGCGGCGCCGCCCAGCGCAGCGGCCAGCCGCGCGGCATCAATGCCCACCCGACACCCACGCACGCAAGCGCCAGCACCGGCCAGTCCGGCATGCGCAGCCAGAACACGCCGGCCGGCCAGTCGGCGAGGTGCCGGAGCAGCGCCATCATCGGTTCGAGCGCCGCGTGCGCGAGCCGGAATGCAACCGCGTCCAACGGCGCGGGCAACCCGATACCGGCGAGCACGATCGGCGTCACGACGGAACTGACCCACGGAATCGCAAACGCATTGCCGAGCGGACCCGATACCGAGATCTGCGCGAACCACGCGGCCGTGAGCGGCGCGAGGCCGAGCGTCACCGCGTACTGCACGCGCGTCGCCTCCGCGATCCGGCGCCCGGCACGCGTGCACCATGTGCGCAGCGGGCGCCAGCGATCGACCGCGGCGGCGCCATCGGGCGCACTGTCGTCGCCGCCGTCGAATTCACGCACCGCGCGCCAGCCCGCCACCGCCATCAGGATCACGGCGACCGCCCCGAACGACAGCCAGAACCCGGCCGACAGCACCGCCCACGGATCGGCCAGCAGCACGCCGCCGAGCGCCGCGCACAACACCGCGGAAGTCGGCACGCTGCGTCCGGCCAGATAGGCAGCCGCCCCGGCCGCGATCATCCACCACGCGCGCTGCGCCGGCACGTTGAAGCCGGCAAGCGCCGCATAGCCGGCGGCGGCCGTCAGCGCCGCCAGGGAAGCGACGTATGGCGCGGGCATCACGAGCGCCGCGGCACGTCCGCGCCAGCGCAGACGCCGCCAGACCATCGAAACGATCCCGCCCGCGATCGCGCCGACGAGCCCGACGTGCAGGCCCGAAATCGCAAGATCGTGGTGATCAACACACACTCGATTGATACAATCACTTGCCTAGCAACCGCACGATGGATCAACCTTGCCGACAGCGTATTCCTACATCAGGTTCTCCACTCCCGAACAGAAAAAGGGAGACTCGCTGCGCCGCCAGAAGGAACTGTCTGAGCAGTACGCGAACGATCACGGATTAACGCTCGACACGTCGCTGCACCTCCACGACCTTGGCATATCTGCATTCGACGGGTCCAACGTCACTCGCGGCGCTCTCGGGGGCTTCCTCAAAGCAGTCGATGAGGGACGCGTTGCGTCGGGTTCATATCTGCTTGTCGAATCTTTGGACCGGTTGTCTCGCGACCGCGTGATGGAAGCATTGAATCTGTTTCTGTCGATTGTGAACCGGGGTATCACCATCGTTACCCTGTCTGATGGACGGGTGTACAACTCGGACACGGATAACACTGCTGACCTGATCGTGTCGATCACGATCATGGCACGTGCGCACGAAGAGTCACTGACCAAAAGCAAGCGCCTGAAGGCTGCATGGACGAACAAACGCTCTCGGCTTCATGAGAAGAAGTTGACCGCGCGCTGCCCGCTGTGGATGAAGCTCAGCGATGATAGAACTCAGTTCGAATTCATCCCTGAACGGGTGACAGTTGTCCGAGAGGTCATTGCCCTCGCCAAAAACGGGATGGGCCAGACGATCATCGCCAAAACGCTGAACGCCCAGTCTATACCAAGCTTTTCCGGCAATCCGAAGGGGTGGCATCCGAGCTACATTCAAAAAATCCTGACCTCTACGGCCCTGTATGGCGCGTATCAACCGGGCATTTTTGAAGGCGGACGAGCGATTCCACATGGCGAACCGGTCGCCGATTACTATCCCGCCCTCATCTCGAAGGAAGAGTTCTACGCTTTGCAAGCCTATCGTTCGCAAAATGCGGTCGGCGGCGGCAAAGCCAGAAAGGGCGAGACGGTACCCAACCTGCTAAGTGGCCTGCTGCGATGCGGGTATTGCGGCAGCCCGATGGTTATCGCGGGCGCAGCGGCAAGACGGGTCCGCAGCGAAGATGGCAAGGAAGTGCAGCGCCCCCCAAAGAAGGTTTTGGTCTGCGACGGTGGGCGACGCGGCTTAGGATGCTACGCCGTTCAGTGGGGACACAAGGACTTCGAGACCAGCTTCCTCTCCTTTTGCCGTGGGGTTGAATTCGAGAAAGTGTTGGCCGATGTGCGATCCGACCACAACGAAAGTCGCGAACTGACGCTTGATGAAAAAATTCGCGGCACGGAAGCCGAAATATTCGCGAAGGACGCTCGCATCAAGAATCTGATGGTCGCCATCGAAGACGGCAACGCTCCCGCTTCACTAGTGGAGAGAATTCGCTTGCTAGAAGAGGAAACCGCTGAACTCACACGCGCCAAGACACAACTTTCGACCGAACTGAACTTGCATCGCGCTGCGCACCAAGAACTCACATCCACGGCCCAAAACGCGCGGTCGCTAATCGATACGATGGGATCGATGGAAAACGACGAACTGTTCCGTGTTCGGGCGGCCCTTGCGGCGCAGTTTCGACGGGCCATCGCATCGGTTACGCTACACCCGGCCGGACGGTTGTTCACGCACGAACAAGTGGAAAAGCAGCGAACTTTACTAATCGAGACCGGTTTGGGCGTGGATCAGGTGGACCGATATGTGACGGAAATGTACCCCACAGAACCAAGAAGACAGGGGCGCGGCAATAGCGGTCGCTATGCTTCTCGGAAAGACATCGGCCGGTTCTTCACTATCGAGACTGTCAACGGTGGATTCCGCGTCATCTACCCTGATTTCGATGACCCCACGGTGGCGAAAATCGACGCCAGCATTGAAGGGCGGGCCGGATTCATTGCGACAGGGCCAGATTCGCTGGCAACATACTGATGGCGGGCGCGATCATCGTGCCCATCGCAATAACATCAAATGCATAACCACACATCACGGGGAATCATGAAAGGGTTGACGTTGACATGCTTGGCTACCTGCCTGCTGGCTGCGTGCGGAAAATCTACCGAAGCGAACGCGCCAGTGCCAAATTCCAATGTGCCGACCGTTGCCGCTCTTCCGTTCACCATCGAAGGCGCATCATTGAGCGATATGTTTCAGAACAACCTCAAATTCGCCAAAGTACAAGTCGGCGTGAATGGGGGATCAGCGGCACAATGGTCAGCAACGTCGATTGCGATAGCCGAGAAGGTCGCGACGTTCGGCGCGGATTCGATCGAAGTGTCAGTGCGTCGGAATGAAGTCACCCAATCGCACGGCGACAGATTCCGGGAAGTCGCACACGCGTACTACAGCCCCAACCCCAGCCATTCCGTCTGGGACGACAAGGAAAAATGGAAGGTCTTACAAGCTGATGCCGCGCATCTTTCCACGCAACAGGACGTGAATATCTACGACGAATTCTCGGACCTGAATCAAAAGCTGATCGACAAGGGCATGGACGACAACGCCGCCGACCAGAAGGCGGGAGCGGTCATTGCGAAGAAATATCACCTTCCGAAAGATTGGCGACTACCCATCGGAAACGTCCTGAAAGACGCGTCCCGAGACGCAATGAATGTGGATGTCGAACCCGCCAACGACGGCTTGGCAGCACTGGATCGGTGTTTGAACGGCAAGATCGTCCGCATGATGACGACATGTTCATGAATACATCGGGCGATCACACGTCAACCGACATGACCTGCTGAGATGGGATAAGCTTCGGCGGCGGTACGCACTTGCAGATACAAAGATCGTCGCTCAGTGCCACACGCCGTCCGTCCGGCCCCGTCATCGGCAGTCGTGGGCCGTCGCACTGAATCTTGCCAATCGTTTTACACACCGGGCAAAACACATCGTCGTCTTCATGAGCGATGTGCCTGCCGTCAAGGGCGAACGGCGTAGCCTTGGCTTGGACCGTTCCCGCCACCGTCGTATGGTCGCCGTCGAGGATCAGGTATCTCGTCATGATCGGCGTTACCCGTCTTGCCTCTCGGTCGGTGACCAATGCCAGTTCGTCGTACCCCATTGGCTACCCTCGATCACCGGCATGATTTCCCCCACTTCGAAATAACGACGGCTTCCAGCCTTTGCAGGCGTGTGCCACCAGCCAGCTTCCGGGCATGGGCTACCACCACGCACGCTTTGGCGGGCAGGTTCGCACTTCACTGGTTGTGGAACGATAGTCGGCGGATCGGGAATCGGCGGAGCATCGGGCAAATCAAAGCGGGCAACCCACCTGCGTGCGTTCTTTGTGTCTGCGCTTGGCAGATCGGGAATGTAGGTATGCAAGGCATCGGGCTTCGGATCGCGTAGCACACGCAGGACGCTGTTCACGAAAACATATGGTTCGGGCAAACCTTCTTCCGGAGCACCAAGGCGAGGGAAGTTTCCCGCCCGGATCATCAGACACGCATTGGCACGCTCGATATGAATATCGGGACGGTCTAGCTTTTCCCGAATCACCGCCTCACCGCCCAGTCGCTCGATGAATAGTTCGCCCAGAATGGTGTACCAGTTCACACCCTTGATGAAACCCCATCGGGCAACCTTTGCCCCCGGATGCAGATGGTCGTAGGAGGCTGTTAGGTCGTCCCTAGACTCACCTTCGTAGGACACTGGATCGTATTCTTGCTTCTGCAAGTGCGCGGTGCTGTCAATGTCCAACCCGCTGAAACGTTCTGCAAGCACCCATTCTTGCGGCATATAGCGGTGGTAACTGAACGCGAGAACAGGTGCAAGCCCGCCATAGCCACCGCGAACCACAAGTTTGTTACACACATAACGCAGAAATTCCTCGTACTTCGCGATGCCCTCGTCGGTAGCGACCAAGTTCATCGGCACATTGAATTTCAAATGCGATAGACCCGTCTCCCGCCCCTTAGGTACTGTCAATCGTCCAGTAGGCGAGACATAGTCCTCTTGGAGTGCCGTTCCGGTTAGCACCCCGATATTGTATTCCGCCGCTGTGTCTTGATCGGTTGCGCTGGAACGCAACACGCTGACTTGCATATAGGACGGTGTATCGGAAATTGCACGACGAATCTTCTCAACGCCCTTGGCATTCCGTGTCATGAACTTCCCAAGGTCGGCATCCTTCCCACCCTTCAGGTGCTCGCCGAACATTTCATCAAAACGGTCGAAGCAATCAAGGATCGCCCGTCGTACCTCAGGTTGCGAGCCACGCTCAAAGAACACCGTACCAATGACACCCGGCAACACTCCCATCGAATTGTCGGCAAGGCGCACGCATAAATCTTCCTGATAGCGGGAAAGCGCCTGCAACGGCGTCAAGACAGGTTTCGAATCACTCAAAGTCATAATCGGATTGTCTATTGATCAGTCGGGCATGAATTCAGTCAGCTTGCAGCCAGTGCTGCGACTGCGCTCCCACCGCCAAGTGCTACGCCAAGCGCCGCAGCTAGTGCCGCAGCAGCTTCTGCGCCAGCCGCGATGATCGCACACAGGGCAGCGAATATCGCGATCAACTCGGGAAGCAACAGGATCACGATGGCAACGCCGACCACAACGGCTACCGCTATCGCGGCTCCTTTCAGCATCGTCACGCCGACCTGCGCCCAGTCGATATGCGTGAGAACATCCCACGTCATATCGGTCATACGCGCGATTGCATCCCATCCAGCCTTGAGTTGCGCAGTGGTGTAGCGGAATATTTCGTGCCCTTTCTCGTCCACCCATACCCATGCGCTGTGCGCCTTGTCGGCGACCCACTGACCGGCCGTAAACATCCATGCCGCATGCTGATGCAGGAACGCACTTGTCTCAGCGGACAAGTAAGAATATCCACGGTGAACCGCATCCCAAACCGGGGCGACAGCCTTCTCAATTTCATCGCCATACTCATGTGCCTTTTGCCACCAATCCTCGTACCAAACGTGATGAGGAACGGCAGGAACGCTACGAATGGGTACACGTTGACGTTCCTTCTCGTCTTCCGTTTTCGGTGCGGGAATGGGCGCAGGCTTGGGGATTTTCTGCAAGTCTCCATTGCAATCGGTCACATCGATCACGGTCATGCGGTTTTTGAAGTCGCCTGAAATCGCCCGGTAAGCTTCCTCCTGACCTAGCCCCCAATTGTCGCCGGGGAATTTGACCTCGACCAATCGCAGCATATTGTTGACATGATGCCCACCTTCGCGATCAACCGTGCCACGACCGGGCCAGAGAATCGCATCACTTTCTACAATGATCACATCGGGGCGTCGAAGAGCACCGGGCTTCGCTCCGGGCGGGAATGGGTTCAGGCTGCGACGACGCTCTGTCCCGTAGGGCTTTTCGTTACTCAAGAATGGAATCGGAGCGGCAACGCCGCCTGTCGCGAAAAACGGCATCATGTCGAAGCTGACTTCTGCCTTGTACTTAAATATCCACTTCCACTTGAACTCTTCCTCAATAATCATCGGCACACTCATCGCGGACTGCATGAGCAACCGGTGAACAATCGAGCCGTCGCGCAACTTGACGGGAATGTATTTCGCCGTTTTTAGCGCAGTCTCGACCTTCTCCTGCAAATACCCCTTGGTTCCCGGCGGCAGAAGCGCGTATTCAGGTACACGCTCTTTGATCGTCTCGCACGCGCCTGCCGGTTGAAGTGATCCGCCCATCGTGTTCTCCTAGTATCGTCGGCGCTCACGTGCGCTCGTCAGGGTCGATCTTCACGTAATCGGCCCAAATATCAGGCTCCCCACCGCCTGCGTATTGCCACGGCTCCACGTTCTGCTTTTCCTGTTCGAACGCCTTGAGGCCCACGCTTTGCGCGTTCGGCGTGAAAACCGGCACCGTCTCGCCAAGATCGTTCGTATGTCCGACCACGGTTCGTCCCGATGGCAGTTTCAGTTCGTAGGCGTGTCGAATCATCGGCGTGCCATCCGTCTGGTTCTTCAGGACGTATTGCGCCTGATACGACGGCTTGAACTGCGGCATCCTGTACGACTCGCTGACTGGCCCCGCGAAGCTGAACGACGCCCCCTTGAAATCGACGTTGCCCGGTGCGTGTATCGAGACGTTGCCGCCCTTGATGCGAATCGTCGCACCACCGCAATACAGGACCAGCTCCTGATCGGCCGCGATTTCCATCCGTCCGGCCACCGACAACAGCTTCACAAGCTGTTGCGCGATCATTTCCAGATCGCCGTCCTGTGCCTGTATCTCGACCTTGCCCTTACCCGCAACGGCTTTGATCCCCTGATTGCGTGCGAACAGGCTCAGATGTTCAATCGCCGCCGCATGCATCGACCCGCCCGCCGCCAAGTACGAATCCTGACCACTGACCCAGTTCGCCTGTTGGTCCGCGCTCGCATGTAGCGACTGATGTGTTGATAGGCCAATCCCGGCTGGACTTCCGAGCAACAACAGCGGCGCGGCAAATGCATTGGCGTTTCCGGTCCCGCCGCCCGCTGTACGGCCGCCTGTAGCTTCTCCGGATGCGGACTGCCGGGTAGCATCGGTGAACGCCGTCAGCGCATCGACGCCCGGTTTCAGGCTCTCGGCCTGATGCTGTTCGCTGGCGTCCGAGATGCTGCCAAGCAGATTCTTCGAACGGGTAAGCTGTTCACGGGCTTCGTCAACATCAAGCTGATCGCTGTCACGCGGAACAGGGTGAGTGCTGATCGACATACCGCGACCGCCGCGCATCGACGCGTAGTGGTCAGCATGCAACAGCAATCCCGAACCGAGATACCGCCCACGCGTGTTGCCGCTTTGCTGGATCAGGTAACCCTGCGCGATTGATGCATAACTGCTGCCCGTGTAGCTGACGAGTCGCGTACCACTCTGGTTCGTGGCGTCATCGTGAACGAACGAGTTGAATGCGCCCGTCCCGCCGAACCCTTGGGACTGAAACCCCGACAGCAGGACATTCGAATGCCATTGCGAAGGGGTCGTGCCGCCGTTGACTCGCCCCAAGATGAAGGGCTTGTCACAATCATTTCCCCAGTACGCGACGAGTACCCATTCACCGGCACGTGGCACGTGAACCGATCCGTAGCCGTTACCGGTATCGGCCTGCATGGTGGATAGCAGCGGCGACGAAGCAAACGTGCCATCCGGATTCTTGCGGTCCCACGCAAAATGGACGCGGACTTGATTCCGCTCGTTCGTCCATGCCTCCGATCCTTGCTGCGTTACGACAATGGCATGTTCAATCGTCATCTGCGGCTTCGGATGCGCGAGTGGGCTGCGATATTCGACGCTTGCCTCCTGTGCCTCAACCTCGATGACGAAAAATCCGGCTGTCCCGTCTTGCGGGTGTTCCTCCGTCTTGAAGCGCGTCCCGTGTGCCGCCTGTTGCTCGGCAAGCGTCGCACGCAAACTGAGCGGATATTCAGTCGCCTGTTGACCGATCGACACGTTGTTCTCGATATACCAACGCGCCTCGATGGCGAGGAATTCCCGCTTCTTCGGATCGCCGTCCGGATGACGAGGATGGTTGTCTAACGTGAATCGCAATCCGGCATCAAGCCAGCGCAGACCGCCGACGCCGAAGTAGCGACGCGCGCGCGAATCCCACGCCTGTACACGCCGACTTGCACGGGCTGCGCCGCTGTCAGAATCGGGGTAGCCATAGGCAGTCGGCTCGTAGACCGTCATCGGTGCGGTGGGGATGCTATGAGACTCCGACTGCCGTCCATTGCCTGCGGCGTAAGCCGTGGATTGCAGGGCGCTGTCTGCTTGAAAATGGGAGGTCGGCCGCTTGTAGTCGAACGCACGCGACATATAGAGCAGACTCTGCATCGTCTGCATGACGGCCCATTGCGTGAACCCGTCCGCTTCGTGATCAGTGTTGCCGCGATAGTATTCGGCCGGTTTCGCCTCCGGCAGCGATGAAACTCGATCCAGAATGATGAGCGTCGTTTTCGGCGAATCACCGTCCTTCGTCGGTTCGTGTACCCAATAGAAATACCAGCCTTCATCTTCGAGAAGGCGGTGTACGAAATGAAGGTCGGACTCGCTTTGACGGCACCATGAGCGCACGACAGGTTCGCGTGTCAGATTGAAACGGAATCGTCCCTGAAGCTGCGGATACCGGTTGAATACGTCCGAAATGATTTCGCGCGCGTCTTTCTCAAGCCATCCTTCGTCGTTTCGGGTCTTGCCGAGAAAAATCAGGGCGGAAGAAAATTCGAGTTGGAACGTTGACACGCTGCCGTCATCGCCCAGATAGCCAACCTGATGCACGAATCCGTGGACGGGGCGATAGACCGAATCGGCATAGAGCGCAGTGCGCTGCTGAATCCATAGGGTAACGGGCTGATGCATCAGCGACAGCAGTGCCGTATCGTCGCGCAGCGACGCGACATCGACAGTCCAGTGGTAGTCGCCACCGATTCCGGACGAACCGCGTGCCCGCAATGGGGTCAACGCGTTCTTGCCAAGCGGCGTATCCAGCATCAATAGCCGGTCGTGCTGCAACAAGCCTCGGTGGACGGCCTCGTACAGGTCGCGATTTTTCAAATCCCCGATGGCGGGTGGTCTGAGTGCCATTTCTCGTTGTCCTTCTCTCTCAGGTTCGACCGTCAGAGAAGTGACACGAAGACGGTCAGCCATTGCGGCGTAGGCCGCTTGTTCGATTTTATCCGGAACAATGCAGATTCACGTAAGTTGTACGTTTGCTCTCGGAAATTTGACAATATTTGACTCAAAGACGGCTTGCGGCGCACCTTATCCTGTGGCTGCGCGCCGCATCTTTCATTGCATTTCTATCTCTAAATCGTTTTCAGGACTGGCGTACTCTCTTCCAGCTAGTGCCGCATTGTCGGCACGGCCTGCGGCGGGTTGAAATCGATCAGGCCGTCGTCGTTGCACGTATGCACGATGAATTCCAACAAGGACGCAAATCTGTTCACAACGGCAACAAAGTTGCCCGCAATCAGCCCATGCGCATATGGCAGGACATAGGTCACCGTCAGGTCTTCGTCCGGGTCGATGGTGAAGACCGGGAGGAACACGTCTTCGTTGAGGCGCTTCGCCAGCGCATGCTTCAGGTCGATGGGAGCCTGCCGGTTCAACGGAAGATATGTGCCGAACCGGATGAACTTCCGGTCGGCGATGAGGGAGATGCGATACCCGATGCCCTGCTCCGTGCGTAATCGGATGCAGTCGGGCTGCACGCTGTAGGGCACCACGCCACTATCGCGGAGATGTGCGTCGAGGGCTTCGATAGTAACTGCGGATTCTTCAAAGATTTTCGTCAATAGGCGCTCCATCTGTGGGTTCTGCCGATCTTGGTTGAACGACCGGGACGACATCCGGCGTACTGTCGTCCCGCTGTGGCCGCGTCGTAAGATTAGTCGTTGGCCGGACCGACAAATTTCTTTCCGAACGCGGTCAGCCGCACATCCTTGCCAAGGGTGTATTTGCGCGTCGTCGCGGGACTGGTGCCGTCCGACTCGTCAACCTCGATGATCCCGTCAATGTCGGTGTAGTTCCAGCTCGCGTTCACGCCCTTCGCGGTCGTGCTGGCCTCAAATTCGCAGCCGTCGCACGAACGCTTGTCCGACAGCGTGATGCGTTCGCCGCCGTCCTTGATAGTCCCGATGACGTGTGCGTTGGCAACCGTCACGCCAGCGGTCAACAGCAGTCCAATAATCAATCGCTTCATTGCATTCCCCTCATGTAGTCGTTGTCGAAAATCTTCACATCGCGGACAGGGCTTGGATTCGAGTGTCCGTCACACGGACCAAGCAGGCCGCATCGTCACAGGCGTTGCGTTCCTTCAGCCACTCCCGTTGTTGCTGCTTCAGTGCTGTTGGGTCACTCGTTTTCGCTACTGCCGTACGGTAGGCAGAGGCAAGTTGCTTGTCCGCAGTCGCGGTTTCCCGACTGGAACAGATCAGCTTCTCGATCTTCGAAGCAGCCTTCGTGCAATCGAACGACGCGACGATGGCGGCCTGCGCGAACTGCGCTGTTTCCGGTTGTGCCGCATTGCCGACAGGAGTCGCCGCACTGTCTTGTGCGGGTGCTTCCGCTGACGATGTAGGAACCTGAGCGCCAAGAATCGACGCAACGCCTTGCGTCATCGGGCACTGCTGGCCGAGGGACCGCACCACCTTATTGAGATTGACGTACCGGTTTGCGAACATGCCGCCTGCCTGCTGCGTGAAGCCGAATCGCCACATGTCCTTCTCGGGAACGATCTTTTCTAGTTCGGCGATCCGGCACGTGCATCGATCAAGGCCGAAGGTCTTGCTGCACGACTGGACCGCGTTGTCCTTGAACGTCTTGTCCCACGACGTCGTGTTGTTCGAATTCGCCGTGATATCGGCCCCGGAAAGGGACAGCACCTCGTAGTACATCGCGTAGGTCTTCAGCAGCTTATCGACCCGACGGTCCCCTTCAGTCGTCATCGTGACAATCGGGCCATTCTTCTGTTCGGCGGCATCCGAGGGCGTAGCAACCTGATACGTGATCGCCGCCGTGAACGTCGAGTCCGAAACCGGCGTATGGTTGCCAACGAGCATCACGGGACCAAAGGAGTCCTGCTGCTGCGCCCGTTCCAAGTCGTCCTTGGGGAAATCGATCACGAAGGTGGCCGCACAATCGATGTTCTTGGACTCGTCGTTTCGAGCCGTTTCCCGGATTGCATCAACGTGAATCTTGATCCGGTTGTCGCGCAAGGCCCAGGCCAGATCAGGAATGCCGGTCTTCATCAGCGGATCGGTGCCGTAAGCGTCGATGACGTATTGCTTCACGTTCGGCGCGGCGCAGTCCAGCTTGTTGCCGCTGCCGAACAGGCTGGCAAGACTGAAGGACGATCCGCCCGACGACGACTGATCGGTAGCCGAACCATCAGCATCGGCACCGCCGTGCGTCGCGACCAGCAAACCGAAGATGACGGCGGCATAGGCAATGACGCAGGCGAATGCAACCAGTAAGGGTTTCGCCAGCGATTTCTTCGCATAGGTCTTGCCGAGCTGTTCCCTCACATAGCTGACCTGCTTTCGCCCGGACAGCACGTACCAGACGACGAAGTAGACCAGTCCGCCGATATTGACGGCACCGCGAATGGCGTCCTTGTCCGGGCCAGCCTTGCCGACCAGACCAATGGCAACGAAACCCATCGCAGCCAGGATCAGCAGGCTGACATAGAACCATACCTTCGACTCGGCAGCGCGTTCCAGTTGGCCGAGAGTGCGCCAGTTCGATGCGTGCAAATAACTACCGAACGCCGGGGTCAGCAGGACGCTGAGACTGGCGGCAGTTGATGGATTCCAGATCGGTCGATTCTGGGTGTTTTGCATATAGAGGTTCCCCGCAGTTGTACTTCTTCTGACTCGTACCTTTACGTCAAATAAGGTACATGTACCGTAGTGACGAGCGCATCATATCCGAATGATTCGGGGGATGCCAAACCTCAGCAGCCACCGCCAAGACCCCGTCCTTGTTGCTCTCGGGCAAACGATCCGTCGCATTCGCAAAGAACGCGACATGTCGCAGGAACAGCTTGCGCTGTCCGCCGACGTCGATATGAGCTATCTCGGGCGAGTGGAACGCGGCGATAACAACGTCGCCGTTCTCAGGCTAAAGCGGATTGCCGACGCACTCGGCATTACGATGACCGCACTGATGAACGAGGCAGGGTTATGAGACGGCCTCAGCCGCCGACGCTTCCTTGATCTGTCGTGACAGGCGCGACAGCGTGGACCGGGAACACTTGGTCGCTGCAATGATCGTGTTCCAACTGTCGCCACGACGCAGCATTGAAATGATCCCGGCATTCCGTTGGTCGTCGGGTTTGCGACCGCGATAGCCACCTTCGGCCTTCAGTTTCTCGATCCCTTGCTTCTGTCTGCGTCGCCGATCCTCGTAGTCCTTGCGCGCGATAGCCGCCAGCATGTCTAGCATCATCGAGTTCAGGGCATCCATCATCCGGGACGTGATGTCGTCCGCAGCGGTGGTCATCATCCACGATGTCGGCAAGTCCAGCGCGACAACACGAACCCGGCGTGATTGAAGCTCAGCCTTCAGCTTGTTCCAATCGTCGGCATTCAGGCGCGAGAGGCGGTCCACCTGTTCAATCAATAGGATGTCGCCTTCGTGGCAGTCCGACAGCAACCGGAACAGTTCAGGACGATGGAGCGATGCCCCGGATTCATGTTCGACATAGAAGGCTGCGATTTGAAGCCCACGTTCCTTGGAGAACTCGATCAAGTCATTTTTCGCCCGATTGGCGTCTTGTTCTTTGGTTGATGCCCTGAGGTACGCGCGGACGAACATGAAACACCTCGATCAGTCTTTTTTGGATGGTTCTTATATTATCAGTCTGATATGGGTTACGTCCAGCCATTTATCGAACCAACTGTAGACCGGTTCGCCTGACGTACACCTGTCGGAAACCAGTAGATTGAGGTAAGCGGCAATCATCGGTCGCGCCGCCTTGCGGCACTCCCGACGACTGCACCGAGGGATGCAAGTGGCCGCACTGCCTGAATGGACGGAAGGTGCCTATTCGTGATATAATTCCAATTCAGTTTGTCGCACCGGCTTTCACTAGTGCAGCAAGTTGACCCACCTGTTGTTCTATGACTGCGATTCCTCCGCAGTTTTCGTAAAGCTCCCCCTCTTGTTGTCTGATCGTCCTAACACAGGCGCACCTGCCGGACTTGGGCTTCGCGATTGCCTCGATTAGGTCATTGATCCGCAATCACTGGCAGGTCATGGATTGACGTGACATTGACCAGCACACGTACCAAGGCCGTAGGCCGCGATGAGTGCAAGCAGAATTGGTCGATGAAAGAGGAATTCAACCAGACCTCATCAATTCACTGAGGTAGGAAGCAGCTAGGTATCTGCACGTCTCATCGACCAGTTCGACGTGACGGCCCGAGCGTAGCGAGGGGCGGCAACGTGTTCGGACGCGTAGCGGACGAACGGATTCGTTCATCAATGAGGTTCTACGTCGCCTTTGGTCCCGATTACACGAAGTTGTCGCAGTTGATGTCAGGTCGAAGTCTGATGGTGGCCAATTACGCAAGATGAGGCCAATCGGAACCCATTGGGGCAATGAAGTTCTGGCACAAGCCGATACTAAGTCGATCTTCGTTTGTTACATCAACGAGGTGTGAACTCGACGGCGCGTAGTGCCGGCGATTCACGCGAAGGCCGTAGGCCGAAGCAGGTAATACGTCACAACATGTCCTTGGACAAGGATCGATCTTAACCAACAAAGATTGGAAATAGGCAGAAAATTCATTCCATTCCTTGGTTCCGCTCACTGCGTTCGCTTCACGGCGCTGATCCTCACTTCGTTCGGATCGCGCCTGGACGAACCGACACGTCGTCAAATGAAGATCAGTTCATGAATTCGACGACGCAACGCGGCGGCGATTCAAACGGAGGCCGTAGGCCGACGTTGGTTGGTTATTCATGAGGTTCCACTGCCCGATAATCAAGTCTTCATTGATGAACGAATCCGTTCGTCCGCTACGCGTCCGAACACGTTGCTGGCCCTCGCTGCGCTCGGACCATCACGTGGACTGGTTTCTTCGGATCAACAGGACAAGATCAGTCGCCGCACGTGGACGACATCAAGATGATATTTTCCCATCGCGTTTAAGTATTACTAGGTAGCATTATAAGCCACTGATTCATAAAGATATTTCATTTGTAAGATTGCGGTATTGCCGCAAATTTTTAGCACTTGATTGCTCGGCATTCAGAGTCAGTTCCGAGCTGATGCCGACACAACACCAGATGTAACCGAGCACATTCACCAGCAGCGATGATGCAGCCCATCATCCCCGAATACACAACTATGCACTTCAGCCCCACCGAATTCAGCGCATTATCAGAAGCATACACAACCGCTGTCACCGATCCTGAAATCGACCACACCGAATCAGATCGAGAACAAAATGAACCACAGCATTCGGAACCCAGATTTGAGATTTTCTCTTTAAAAAACATGCCGTTCCGTGATTCAGAACTGAAAGCGATAGGATGGAAACGTCCGAAAAACGCACCACCAGTAACATGCCCCGAATCATCGCTCTGGGTAGATATGAATACGGGCGAAATTTTCACGGAAAAACAAGTTCGTGAATATGATGTCACGGTCAGTCAATCAAAATCATTGCGGATGATTTTCATCCAATATGTCATTCAGTCATGCCCACCCAAAAAAAGAGAGTTCGTTCGATACATTCTCAGACTTCGAAACACGCGTGGTGGACTAGTCGTCGATTTGGAAACGGCACTTGATCGCTGGATCGCACATGAAAGTCCCAACATGCATTCAACAGATCGGGCACGGAAACGGAATGCACTTGAAAAGTTTCTATATGATCGCGGCATATTGGCGAACAACCAAACTTTTACGAAAGATCTACAATTCATCGCGGATTCGAGACGGGCAGATTATCTCGGTGAAGAATCCAAGTTCGTCAATGCATTTCCAGTCATCGCCAAGCCCGGTTGTGGGTTACCGGCCATCATGGGGGATACCACGGTTGTGCCAGCAACCACGAATACTAATCATGGTGGGTGTATCACTACCATCGGCTAGGCTGGCATCACCACCGTCAATGGGTACCACCGGGTTCCGACCGTGGCGTATATATTACCGTCGCTGGCATGCACCGTCACCGTTGACGGTAACAGTGTCACCATTAATGGTAGCATCGGTCAATGCAGCGGGGACGACAGCACCAATGCCGCCGACCACTGTACGGCCCAGTATTGATAGTGAGCCATCGCGGGCCAGTCATGCAATCAATGTGGCATACCGTTGTGTGGTTACTGTAGTGACTCTTGCTGGGTCCGATCCCGTACAACAGTCCGGCGCAACAGTCGGTGCCAATAGTGACATCGCCACCATTGGCGGCAACGGTGCTTCACTCTCAATGGTGATGTAACCTCATCATTGGCACAATCGTTGATCGACTGCAACAACAAAAGAGTGGTGGTGAGTCAATCGCTGTTCTCACCGTACACCGCATCCCTGCCCGGGTGGTGCGACTGTAGGACCATTAAGCATCGTGTCCGACAATCACAGGTACTGTCAGAGTTGGCAATCCCTACAGCACCAGTCGAACATCACATCAGGATCAACGTAAGATTGGGCTAAATCTTCATCGAATAGCTAGAAACCATGCCTACTTTTGCCGAATATTTGTCGGGCGCAGCGTTCGCCGTCTCGTTCGCAAGTCTGTGCATCTCTGGATACATTACGTCAAGGCCAGCCCGGTTGTACTCGCAGCCAACATCGAAATTCGGGAATCGGCTTGTCAAGTGCATCGCAAGCCGATGGCTGATACTTCGTTCGCTTGTGTCAACGCGCAATAGATGGTGATCTACTGCGAAAAGAGAATCGATGGAGCTTTCTAAAAGCTTTCTGAACTCAAGTTCAGGCATAGACTTGCCCCTCGACCCATGAACGGAATCTCAGCTTCCATACTCCGCCACCTCGGCATTGTCACGGACGGTTGGCGAACTGCCTACCGGTGCTACTGCTGACCGACGCGTTGCAGCGAGGAGAGGTGGTGTGAGATCACTCCCAGGATATCGATTACTTCTGACATGTGGCCCCGCGCGCACATAAGCCCTTTTTTCGCGCAATTTCATTTGCCAGGGTTAACGCTGCTTCAAATGAGTCTGAAAGCGGATTCGACTTGCAGTAGTTCGTTACCCAAAGAGCGAGTGATGTGAGGTCTGTATTGGCGAGAATGTCCACGTCTAGCGAAACAGCCTCGCCCGATAGAAATCCGGCCAGCCATTCATCCTCGACAATCGTGCGCCAGCTTTTTCTGTCGGTGTGATCTTCTACCCATTTGCCGCACGGGATCGCCCCGATCTGATTCACACCAAGAACATTGGCAGAAGCGGCCATCACTACAACCAATACAACAGTTAATCGAGCTATGCTGTTCATTAGATTGGTCTCCGTGGCGTTCTATTCCCACCGCAGCAGTAGTTCACACAAGACATCGCTTGCAAATCAGGACAAATACGAGGACCCGCCGCTGCCGAAGTAATGAATGGCTATGAAGCCACCCCTGCGGTTACATCAATAACTACATCACCTTCACCAGTAGCAATTGCTGGTTGCCGTTTCACCGTCACGGGTGACCGTACCGCGACTCCCGTTGCCACAACGGTAACCACGTCACCAATCGCTGAAAGCAGCCGTAGGTAGGCAACCGCATCGTTAGCGTGACCATTGATCGACAGTGGCAACCAGTGGTTCAGGTTGATCTTCGTTCAAACGACTAGCGGCGGCGACAGGTGCCCTTTGTTCTCGGGCTAGAACCTGTCAGGCCAACAGCTTACTTAACGCTTGTGGCGCTATTCGCTGTCTGGGTCATAAGGTTCGTCGTCTACGGTAGGGAACACCTGGTAGAGTTTGTCCACCTCCTCATCGGACATGAACTCATGATAAATTTTACTTTCGGCGGGAGATAAAAGCCAATCAAAATCTACAGTTTGCAGGAAACGTCGCCAGTCACTGATAATCATCCAGTCGCGAACCAATCCAAACAAGTTTGTCGTATAATCATCCGCCCTTGCTTTTTCTGCATAATCCCCTGGAATTATCTCCTTCAGCTCCTCCAGGGTTTCAATTTTAAACTGCCGCAACTCCCGAACTATATCAGCCACATCCTGCTTATTCTTCATTGACTCCAATTCAAATCCACTCTCCGCACACCATTTATCAACAAATGTCGCGAGGCTTAGTGAATTGATTGATGAATGCGAGGCGTCTTTCTCTGAGTTCTGTTGCAAATCCAAGACATATTTGTCTATTTTTTGCGAAAGCTCGTTAAATCCCTTGTCCGCTATTTCAAGCAATCCTGCATACAAAAACAATTGCCTCTCCAAATCGCGAGGCAATTGGCTGTTGAATTTGTAATTTCTGTCATGAGCCAACTCAGCCCATGCATGCTGCAGCACCGTTCGAACTTGAAACTCAAATTTCAATCCGGACAACCCCTGAAATTCGGGTAGGGCCGCTCGTGGCTCACCAAGATCACAGACAAAATGGACTGAACGATAGCCGTTTTCACTTACGCTCAATCGTTGAATATCGGGGTTGTGTGAATTTTCCTGGTCGACATTGAACGATTCCCGGATTATTTCCGATACTCTCTCAACATCCGATTCCAAAAAGACGATAACTCTTATCCCAGACAAGTCAGTCAACTGAGTCGACGGATCTTTGTAGCCTTTGCGCACAATTTTCTCCAATGCGCTTTGTCGATCTTTTGTTCTCCCGGTAACTGCCAGGCAGTCAATTTTTTGAGAAGCTAGCAAACTTTGCATTAAAGTCACCACGACTTCGGTAAGCCTATTGTGACGTATCAAAGAGCCGTCCAGCCAGTGCTCGTACCTCGATTCCATGCCATTCCCCCTGTGTTTGTTGCGTATAGAACGACCTCTATATCGGTTCGATGTCCGCAAACTTGAGATCACCAAGCCTTAATTCTACGTGAGAGAAGTACACAAAAAAGCATTGCGACCTGCATCTGTATCAATGGCTACGCGGCCTACAGCGCATCCAGTTGAATCGCGTCAGGAACCCGCTCGAACGCGCGGGAATGGACTTCAAGTTTTACGTGCAAAAAACCTGTCGTTGGTCTCTGCTGGCTGCTACGCGGCTGCCATCGTGTGAAATCCATCGGGACTGCGTCAGTAAGAATTGACGTGCCCGGCGGAAACGTAGCCTTTTGTTCATGCCAGTTGTAGAAGCCCGTTCCACTTATACCAACGTACCGCTCAAACTGGTCACATACGCGCTCCGCCGCAAACGAGATCGCGGAACATTGATATTCTTCGCCAGCACGCACCGCGACAGTTTGTGGGTCGTCAAATACCCCCCGGAAGTTCACTACCCATCCGAAGCCTGAGACTTCCGCTGTGTTGTCGAGAAGATAGTTCTTGAACCAGTCGATCACCTTCTTCCCAGCAATGGTGACATTTCCCGCGTCGAAGTGAACCGGTTGTGCTGGTTCATTGACAAAATGAAGCGATAACGAAAGCCGTCTCCATCGGATTACGTCTGCCTCCCATCGCGTACCGATAAAGAAATTCCTGTTTGCAGGATCGTTGTTCAGCAACGAAAGCGCCTGCACGCCATAATGCGCACATTTCGCGAGCGCCGGTTTGGTGAAGCCGCGACGAGATACCAGCACCTTGAAGTTGGCATTGATGTCGTGCGCCTTCGTGACGAACGCGTCAACGCCCGGCGTTCCGACCTTGCCGCCCAAATCCTTGCACTCGATGATTCCCAACATCTGCTGACCAGCGAACGTTCCCCGCACGACGACATCAAACTGCCGTCTTTGACCGAGACGGTCGATCAAAAATTCGCTGTGCGTCACAGTAGCTTGCGGATCGATTTGCGACTGAATCGCGGCGACCAGCTTCTCGAAGGCGATGCCCGGTTGTTCAGGTTTGAGGCGGCGTGCTTTCTTCATTGTGGCAGTCAAATGGGGGCCGTGTTGCAGACATTATGAGGTTCGGCTAACCAAGCCATACCTGATGAAATCACGAAGCATCGGCCCACAAGATACGTCTAATGAGCTTACCGCATCGGTTGTAGCCGATGGTACAGTGAGCCGAATGTCTGTACCCCAGTTGCCGCCGAAACGCTTCGAGTTTCTTCAAGTCGTAGCTAGAGCCTACGTTCGATGAAATCTTTTTTATTTCTACGACCAGGAGATTCGATTCGTTGCTCCCCCGCTTGTGAACCACGATGTCTGGAAAGACAGTGACCGCCTCAACGTCATCGTCGCGAACTTCCCGTTGTGACAACGCGAGACGTTTCACATCAAAACCATCCCGGTTGTACTCGCAATCCACATCGAAATCAGGGAACTGGCTCGCCAAGTGTACAGCTAGACGGTGACTGATACTCCTTTCATTTGCATCCACGCGCAATAGATAGTGATCAACGGCACAAAGAGAATCGACTGCACTTTCGAAAAGCTTCCTTAACTGAAGTCCGGACATAGACTTGGCACTCCCGATCCATAATGCAAATTCGGTCTTAGTGCCGAGATGCGAAGATTATGTAGACATGATCTCGGATGATCGGCAGTTTGATGTTAAGTATTATTTGATGCAGGTGAGGCATCAGTAGGTTCTCCTCCGGATGTGAGGTCATCCGCAATATTGAGGGACGTTGCAATTCTGTCTTTCATCCAGATGTGTAGCTTTTCCGACAGAACTTCCAAAAATCTGGCTCCACCATCAAACTCGGAAAATTTCGTCGAATAAGATGTCCATTCGGTCTGCGCGGCAGATTTGTACTCATTCCACGCCACCTCCTTATATTCTGAGAAGCAAAATGATATTTGAATTTCCTTTTTTGATAAAAAGCAGGTCACCCAGGCGGCGTATTTTCTTAGGTTCGGCAATTTTGGAATAAGCTCAACAAAAACAGAATTAAATGGCATTCCCTTAATTTGAGTCACCAAGCCATCAATTACATTGCGGTATTTTGTCACCGTCCTTTCGGGTGCGCCGTTGTTTACAAGTCTCGCTATCGATCCGAATGGATTTTCTGCTGGTGCCTCGTATGCCTCTCTGTTATATGTGGGGACGACAAAAAAACCGCGATCATCCTTTTTTGCCCATTCGCCGAGCACCGCTGCCTTCGGGACGGCGTAGTCCTCACGAAACTCCTTAACCACTTCGAATAGTGGCAAGAGTTCCCCCAAGATATTATTCTTTTCTATATTTGACTTAAAATTAGATACATGCTGGATAGCTTGATCGACTGTCACGTAATCTTTCGCCAGCATGCTGACAACGTCAACGAAGCTACGTCGCTCAGTCACGACGATGGATGTTTCATCACCGTCTTTCTTCGAAACTCTAAGCGCCAACCGTTCGCGGACCTCCGCCGAAAATTCGCCGAAGACCTCGGTGAAACTTCCTTGAGTTACAAACAATGGTTTCTGCTTTGAGTCTCGCTGGAAGGCATCCGAAATATAATCAATTACATCCTTGTATCTAATCGAAGCCAGGGAAGAAGACGCCACCGCCTCAACAAATGATCGAGTAAAGTAGCTCAAATCACTTGCAGCCCACGATCGCTGATCGCTCTGAGAACTGCATAGAAAATAACAGGTTTCAAAAACATTCTGCGTGGAAGACTTCATGTATTCCGAGAATCCATTTCCATCTTTTATGTATGGCATTCCGGAATAGCAAGCATCAATTACCTTCACAACTACTTTTGGTCCTAATGCTCGCAGTAGATTATCTAATTCAGTATTCGTCAGTGATGTTTGGGCCGGCTTTGCCTTTGAGTAGTCTCGCAGCAAAAATCGGAACTCATCCTCAACGAAATCTCCGTGCCCGGTAAAATAAAAGAAGAGTTCATCTATATCGTCGTTGCTGTGTCGAGCAATGTAGTCAGCGATGCGTGATTTGGTATGCTGACCGTCCTCGCCGGGTGGTGTAACGAAAATTTCGTCAAATTTACCAACTGCACCGTTTAATAGCTCCTTCATAACATCAACATCATTTGCGCACGCAGGAAGCACGCTTTCGCTATCCAGGTAATCAGTTACCCCAACGAGTATTGCTAGATTTTTTGCCATTTTTCCTCAAATTTGGAACCGTAGGTCGTTCGCTGCCACTCGGGCAGGATGAACCAAGCTTTTCAAATATTTCAGTATGCTTAAAGAAAAAATTCGTCCGCACATTAGCATCCATGCATGCGGAAATCAGAAGCGTGCGCGATATCCGACATAGCGGGTCGCTACCAGATACTACGATTCTAGCGCCCGTCGAAGTGACGGATTCACCTTATAGACGAACCTCGACCCACCCGTCGGTCGGCTGGCTTTTACATGCTGTAAGCTTTCGAGCCGGAAAATAGCGTGATCTACGAGTGCCAGTGTTTCGCCCGTCGCAGCTGCAATCGCTGAAGCCTCCTGCACTCCATCGTTCACGATGCACAAAGCGACCTTGCGAATTAATTGTCCCTCGGTGTCACCGAGCATCGTCGATACACCGGCAGGCAGAATGCGAGAGAGGTATGGTCCCGGCCCTATATGCTTGTGCACTTCGATATAGCCTCGTTGCGCCAAGATTTCCATGCAGTCCGATAAGATCGACGCATCCAACCCATGATCGGTCGCGGCGGCAAGAAGCTCGTTCGGCTGAATGTACACTCGCCCTTGACCTACAAAAAATTCGTACAGTGCCTGCAACACGAAACTGTCGCTAACAGTTAGGTCGCCGACAGGTGGTATCGCAACGGCTGTCTGAACGTAGGCCGGGGCGCTTCCGATTGGCGGCTTGGTCGTATGGCCGAATATCGCATCTACAACCCGGGCTAGGCAGTCGCCAAAATCGTTGACGTCCTTAACCGACTCCCATAGTAGGGATTTGATGGCTCCTGGAACCTCACATTCTTCGAGTACGACCGGAATGATCTTGGTTCCCTTCTGAATACGCGCCACCACTGCCGTATTCAATTCTTCTCGAACCCAAGGCTTCGTGACACTGACCTTGGAGAGGACGATGACGACCGCCGCAGCCTCTTCTAATCCCTCTTCGAAAATCTTATCGACCAGACTATCTCCGGGAAGCATTTCCCAGCGATCTACCCAGGCATCGATGCCACGCTCTCTCAACGCCGTGGCGAACGGAATCACGAAACGCTGTTTGTCCTCACTCGCGTGACTGACAAAGACCTTGGGAGCAATGGGTGTTGATTGCATGTTCAGTCTGTGCGGAGGGCAGCCAATAGGACCGGAATACATTTATACCGCACGGAACTGAAACTGTCCCAGTGAAGTTTTCAATGCTCCGAGAGAGGACGCGGCATATAAGCGGCATGCCACGGGACTTGCGGCGCACATTCCGGTACGGGTCATCACCCGAATGCAGGCTATAGCGTGTGTTCTTCACCATATTATTGCGACCAGATGGCTCGTGCCCGTATTGCGCAGCACGCGCCAGTCGTCGTCGCCGATACCGGCTTGATCACCGACCGCGAGCGCGGTGACGATGCCGCGATGGCGCGCGTTATCGAGCGCGTCGCCGATACGGGTGCGCAACGCGTCGCGCAGCCGATCGATCGATGCGCGCCATCCCGCTGCGCGCGCGTCGAGCAATTCCGCGCGCTCGGGCGCGACGACGTAGCCGATCGCACGAATGCCCGCGGCCAGCCACGCCGCCTCGCTGTCGCGCACGCCGGGGTTCGCCTCGGCATGCGGGCGCTTCAGGCGCACGACGAGACGCCAGCGCTGCGCCGCGCGCAAGTCGGGAATCGTATCGCGTGCGGCGGGCGCGCCGTATGTGCGCCATGACAACCGGATCACCGGCGGGAAACGGGCCAGGCCCGCGTCGTTCGATTCGACGGCCAACAGCAGTCGCGCGCCGGTGTCGTCGATCACCGGCAACCCGCGAATCACGCCGGTGACGGCGATGTCGCGCCCTTCCCGCTCGACGGGCAGGCTGTCACGCAGCCGCCATTCGGCGCGCGCGGCCGCATAGCCGAATCCGATCGCACAGGCCGCGCTTGCGCACAGCATCCACCGGAGCGCGACGATCGCACGGGTTCGACGGCGCCGCGCACACCATGCGAGCAGCGCGCCGCAACCGGCCAGCACCGCCGCCCCGATTACCCAGCCGCTCGCGCCCGGCAACGCCGCCTGCCGCTGCAGCACGACGACGCCGAGCGCGAACGCGATCCACCACACCCGCATCGCGCCTCCTCGTCGACCCGGCGCCGCCGATGTCGATGCGGCGCCTTCCGGCAACGATTATGCGGACGAAAGTGCGAGGCGCGGCAGCGCAGCGAGCGCGTTAGCCGTTGTGGATAGGGACAGGGAGTGAACGTCGATCCCGCGCAGTTCGGCGAGCACGGCGCCGATGCGCGGCACCTGGTCGGGCGCGTTGCGGGATTTGTACGCCCACTCGGGCGCGATGTCGGGCGCGTCCGTCTCGACGACGATCGCGTCGAGCGGCAACTGCGCGGCGAGCCGGCGGATCTGCAACGCGCGTCCGAACGTCACGTTGCCACCGAAGCCAAGGTGCAGCCCCTGCGCGAGATACGCCTCGGCCTGCTGGAAGCTGCCGTTGAACGCATGTGCGATACCGCGCCGCACGCCGAAGCGACGCAACCCGGCGAGCACGCGGTCCTGCGACTTGCGCACGTGGCACAGCACCGGCAGGTCGAATTCGCGCGCGAGCTTGAGCTGCCCCTGATAGAAGAATTGCTGCCGCTCTTCATCGAGCCCCGGCACGAAGTAGTCGAGGCCGATCTCGCCGATCGCGACGAAGCGCGGATCGTCGAGGCTCGCCTCGATCTCCATGCGCAGCCGGTCGAGATCCGCGTCGTGCGCCTGTGGCGTAAACATCGGATGGATGCCGAGCGCATAGACCGCGCCCGGCGTGCGCTGCGCGAGTTCGCGCACCGTCGTGAAATTGTCGCGCCCGACGCTCGGGATCACGATGCGCGACACGCCGGCCGCGCGCGCCGCCTGGGCGACCGCGTCACGGTCGGCGTCGAATTCGGCGGCATCGAGATGGCAATGCGTATCGATCCACATGGCGGTTTTCCTGCGCCCTCGCCGCGCCGCCGGGGCTCACCCGGCAGCGCAGCGGGAGCGCTCGTTCACACCGGCAGCGCCGGTTCCTCGTGCAGCACGCCGTCGCGCAGGCGCATGATGCGGTCGCAGCGCGCGGCGAGCTCGGGGTCGTGCGTGACGATCACGAAGCTCGTTTCGAGCGTCTCGGACAATTCGAGCATCAGGTTGAACACCGTATCGGCCGTCGTGCCGTCGAGGTTGCCGGTCGGCTCGTCGGCGAGCACGCAGGCCGGCTTCGTCACCAGCGCGCGCGCGATCGCGACGCGCTGTCGCTCGCCGCCCGACAGCTCGCCCGGCCGATGCTTCGCACGCGGACCGAGACCGACCCGCTCGAGCATCGCCTGTGCCTGCTCGCGCGCATCCTCGGTCGTCATCCGGCGAATGCGCAGCGGCATCGCGACGTTGTCGAGCGCGGTGAATTCCGGCAGCAGGTGATGGAACTGATAGACGAACCCGAGCGCGCGATTGCGCAACTCGTTGCGCTCGCGCTCGGCGAGCTGCGTAAACGGCTTGCCGAGCAGCGACACTTCGCCCGCGCTCGGTTCGTCGAGGCCGCCCAGCACGTGCAGCAGCGTGCTCTTGCCGGAGCCCGACGCGCCGACGACCGCGAGCTTCTCGCCGCGCCGCACCGTCAGCTCGGTGTTGTTGAGCACCTGCACATTGAAGCCGCCCTGCACGAACGCCTTCGTGATCCCGCGCGCCTGAAGCACGTATTCCTGCATACCTGCCGAATCCTGTCTGATGGGTTGTCGTGAATCCGCGAATGCGGTCGCGCGATCATTCATAGCGCAGCGCCTCCGCCGGCTTCACCTTCGCGCCGCGCCAGCTCGGATAGAGCGTCGCGACAGCCGACAGCACGAACGCGATCAGGCCGATCTTGATCACGTCCCCCGCGACGAGCTCGGACGGCAGCTCGCTGATGAAGTACACCGACGGCGGCAGGAACTGCACGCCGAACAGATGCTCGATCATCGGGATCAGCCACGGAATGCTCCATGCGATCAGGCACCCGAGCGCGACGCCCGACGCGGTGCCGACGAAGCCGATCGTCACGCCCTGCACGACGAAGATCTTCATGATCGAACCCGGCTGCGCGCCGAGCGTGCGCAGGATCGCGATGTCGGCCTGCTTGTTGGTCACCGTCATCACGAGCGACGACACGAGGTTGAACGCAGCGACCGCGATGATCAGCGTGAGGATGATGAACATCATCCGCTTCTCGATCTGCACGGCCGAGAACCAGGTCTTGTTCTGCTGGGTCCAGTCGCGGATGTACAGGCTGCCCGACAGCGTGTGCGACAGCTCGACCGCGACCTGCGGCGCCTTCTGCATGTCGGTGAGCCGCAGCCGCACGCCGGTCGGCGCGGACATCCGGAACAGCGCCTCCGCGTCGCGGATGTCGACCATCGCGAGCGTGCTGTCGTATTCGTAGTGGCCCGATTCGAACACGCCGACGACCGTGAACTGCTTGAGCCGCGGCATCATCCCGGCCGGCGTGATCGTGCCTTCGGGCGCGACCAGCGTGATCTTGTCGCCGACCGTCACGCCGAGGTTGCCGGCGAGCGCATCGCCGAGCACGATGCCGAACTGGCCGGGCACGAGCGCGGTCAGCTGGCCCGCCTTCATGTCCTTGCCGATGTCCGACACCTGCGGTTCGAGCGACGGCTCGATGCCGCGCAGCATCACGCCGCTCACCGCGTCCTGGCGCGTGAGCAGCGCCTGCGCGTCGACATAAGGCGCCGCGCCCGTCACCGACGGATTGCGGCGCGCCTCTTGCGCGGTCAGTTGCCAGTTGGGCATCGAGCCGGTCGGCGAGAACACCTCGACGTGCGCGAGCACCGACAGCATGCGGTCGCGCACTTCCTTCTGGAAGCCGTTCATCACGGACAGCACGACGATCAGCGCCGCGACGCCGAGCGCGATCCCGAGCATCGACACGAGCGCGATGAAGGAAATGAAGCCGTTGCCGGTCGTGCGTTTGCCGGCGCGCGTGTAGCGCCAGCCGATCTGCCATTCGTACGGAAGTTTCAAGCGAATCCTTTCTGCTGGTTACGGCGGGGATGACGGCCCGCGCCCGGGAGCGCCATCCGGCGGCGGCCGGCCGCCCGGGCGCGGTCGAAAAACGGTCGCCGGACGCAATCGGGCCGTCCGCCGGCCCGATCACGCGCGCAGTTTGCCATACAATGCGCACCATCATGCACGACCGACGCCTCCATTTTCTCGTTCCGTTCGCGCTGCCGTCGGCAGCCGATGCGGCCTCGTCCCTGCACACGCTGGACAGTCCCGCGCTCGAAAAGTTGCTGGCCCGCGCGAGCCTCGTCGAGCGCGTGGCCGGCGAGGACTTCCAGCGCACGCTGCCGCACGAGCGCTGGCTGGCCCGCCAGTTCGGCGCGAGCCGGGGCAACGCCGCCGACGAGGCGCCGCTCGCGCCCTACATGCTGCTGGCGGACGGCGGCGACCCCGGCACGCAGGCCTGGGCGTGCGTCGAGCCCGTGCACGTCCAGATCGCGCACGATCACCTCGTGCTCGTCGACCCGGCCAGCCTCGCGCTCGACGACGGCGACGCGGCCGCGCTGCTGGCGGTCGCGCGCCCGCTGATCGAGGAGCTCGGCGTGCGGCTGGAAGCGCCGCAGCCGACGCGCTGGTACCTGTCCAGCGAACAGCTCGCCCGCCTCGCCGGCGCCGCGCCGCTGCGCGCGAGCGGCCGCAACATCGAAATCTGGCTGCCGCACGAGGCGCACACCGGCGAACGTTCGCGGATGTGGATGAAGCTGCAGAACGAAGTGCAGATGGCGTGGTTCCAGCACCCGGTCAACGAAGCGCGCGAAGCGCGCGGGTTGCCCGCCGTCAATTCGATCTGGTTCCATGCGCAAGGCACGCTGAAGCCGGTCGGCAAGCCGTTCGAGCGCGTACTGTCCGCTTCCCCCGCGGCGCTCGGCCTCGCGCGCGCCGCGCACGCCGAGGCCGGTGCCGCGCCGGCCGCCTTCGGTGCGCTGCCCGCCGCCGCCGGCGCGACGCTCGTCGAACTGCCGGCACTGTCCGCCCCGTTCATCGAACAGGACTGGGCACGCTGGCACGACGCGCTCGCCATGCTCGAGCGCGACTGGTTCGCGCCGACCCTCGCCGCGCTGCGGTACGGCGAGCTGGCCAGCGTCGATTTCACGCTGTGCGGCGACACCAGCTCCGTGACGCTGCACGCGACGCGCGGCGACCTGCGCAAGTTCTGGCGCCGCCGCGCGCTGGCGTCCCTGTTCGAATGACCCCACTCGTATGACCCGGATCGTTACCCGCCCCGTCGCGCCCGCCGACGCCGAAGCGCTCGCGCGCCACGGCCTGCACCCCGTCCTCGCGCGCCTGTATGCGTCGCGCGGCGTGCAGTCCCCGACCGACATCGAGACCGCGCTCGCGCGCCTCGTGCCGCCCACCGAACTGAAAGGCTGCGCGGACGCCGCGGCGCTGCTCGCCGATGCGATCGCCGACAAGCGGCGCCTGCTGGTCGTCGCCGACTACGACTGCGACGGCGCGACCGCCTGTGCGGTCGCGGTGCGCGGCCTGCGGATGTTCGGCGCGCAGATCGACTACCTGGTGCCGAACCGCTTCGAATACGGCTACGGGCTCACGCCCGAGATCGTCGAACTCGCGGCCGCCCGCAAGCCCGACCTGCTGATCACCGTCGACAACGGGATCGCGAGCGTGGCGGGCGTCGAAGCCGCGAATGCACGCGGCATCGACGTGCTCGTGACCGACCACCACCTGCCCGGCGACGCGCTGCCCGCCGCGCGCGCGATCGTCAACCCGAACCAGCCCGGCTGCGCGTTCCCGAGCAAGCACATCGCCGGTGTCGGCGTGATGTTCTACGTGTTGCTCGCGCTGCGCGCCGAGCTGCGCCGCCGCGGCGCGTTCGCGAGCAAGGAAGCCGAGCCGCGCCTCGACGGACTGCTCGATCTCGTCGCGCTCGGCACCGTCGCCGACGTGGTGCGGCTCGACGGCAACAACCGCGTGCTCGTCGCGCAGGGGCTGCAGCGCATCCGCAACGGCCGCATGCAGCCGGGCATCGCCGCACTGTTCCGCGCCGCCGGCCGCGAGGCGCGCACCGCATCGGGGTTCGACCTCGGCTTCGGCCTCGGCCCGCGCCTGAATGCCGCCGGGCGGCTCTCCGACATGTCGCTCGGCATCGAATGCCTGATCACCGACGACATCGGCCGCGCGTGGGACCTCGCGCAGCAGCTCGACGTAATGAACCGCGAGCGCCGCGAGATCGAGGCCGGCATGCAGCAGCAGGCGCTCGCCGACCTCGCCGACGTCGATCCGGCCGACGCGTGCACGATCACGCTGTTCAATCCCGAATGGCACCAGGGCGTGATCGGCATCGTTGCCGGGCGGCTGAAGGAGAAATTCCACCGCCCGTCGTTCACGTTCGCGCATGCGGACGAAGCCGGCACGCGGGTCAAGGGTTCGGGCCGCTCGATTCCCGGCTTCCACCTGCGCGACGCGCTCGACCTGGTGTCGAAGCGCGAGCCCGACCTGATCGTCGCGTTCGGCGGCCACGCGATGGCGGCCGGCCTCACGCTCGGCACCGACGACGTGCCGCGCTTCGCGGCCGCGTTCGAGGCCGTCGCGCGCGAGTGGCTGTCCGACGACGCGCTCGCGCGCGTGATCGAGACCGACGGCGAACTGGAGGAAGCGTATTTCACGCCGCAGTTCGTCGGGCTGCTCGACGAAGCCGTCTGGGGCCAGGGCTTTCCGGCCCCGCTTTTCTCCGGCGAGTTCGACGTCGTGTCGCAGTCGCTCGTGAAGGAAAAGCACCTGAAGCTGCAGCTGGCGCGCGGCCGCCAGCGCTTCAACGCGATCTGGTTCAACCACACCGAGCCGCTGCCGGCGAGCGCGCTGATCGCGTATCGCCTCGTCGCGGACACGTGGAATGGCGTCACGCGCGTCCAGCTGATCGTCGAGCACGCGGCCGGCTGAGCACCGGCCATCCGGCCCGCGCGCTCGCGGGCCGCATGCGCGCCGCGCCGAACGGGGCCACGGCGCGCATGCAAGCACACTCCGCGTCACCGGGAAACCCCGCCGATCGGCTATAATTCCGCTTTTTTACGAAGCAAGAACAGCGAACGATCATGGAAGCGGAACGTCTCAACGCGATCGAAAGCTCCCTGCTCGACCTGCGCACCCGCGCGGGCGAGCTTCGGGGGTATCTTTGACTACGACGCCAAATCTGCGCGTCTGACCGAAGTCAACAAGGAACTCGAAGACCCGAACGTCTGGAACGATTCGAAGAACGCCCAGGCACTCGGCCGCGAGAAGAAGCTGCTCGAAGGTGTCGTCACGACGCTCACCGCGCTCGATAGCGACCTGCGCGATGCGCTCGACCTGTTCGAGCTCGCACGCGAGGAAGGCGACGAAGACACCCTCGTCGCATCCGAAGACGACGCGAAGAAGCTCGAAGCGCGCGTCGGCGACATCGAATTCCGCCGGATGTTCTCGAACCCGGCCGACCCGAACAACTGCTTCATCGACATCCAGGCCGGCGCCGGCGGCACCGAGGCGTGCGACTGGGCGTCGATGCTGCTGCGCCAATACCTGCGCTACTGCGAGCGCAAGGGCTTCAAGGCCGAAGTGCTCGAAGAGTCGGACGGCGACGTCGCCGGCATCAAGAACGCGACGGTCAAGGTCACGGGCGAATACGCATACGGCTTCCTGCGCACCGAAACGGGCATCCACCGCCTCGTGCGCAAGTCGCCGTTCGACTCGTCCGGCGGCCGCCACACGTCGTTCTCGTCGGTGTTCGTGTATCCGGAAATCGACGACTCGATCGAAGTCGAGGTCAATCCGGCCGACCTGCGCATCGACACATACCGCGCGTCGGGCGCGGGCGGCCAGCACATCAACAAGACCGATTCGGCCGTGCGGATCACGCACATGCCGACCGGCATTGTCGTGCAGTGCCAGAACGATCGCTCGCAGCACCGCAACCGCGCCGAAGCGATGGCGATGCTGAAGTCGCGCCTGTACGAAGCCGAGATGCGCAAGCGCCAGGCCGAGCAGGACAAGCTCGAATCGAGCAAGACCGATGTGGGCTGGGGCCACCAGATCCGTTCGTACGTGCTCGACCAGAGCCGCGTGAAGGACCTGCGCACGAACGTCGAAATGAGCAACACGCGAGCCGTGCTCGACGGTGATCTCGACGACTTCATCAGCGCGAGCCTCAAACAGGGCGTGTAAGCGCCGCGGCGCGGCCTCTCCGGTCGCGCCGCCCTTCCCGTTGCGTTGCCGCACCCATTCCGAATTCCGACCATCATGACCGAACCGACCCAAACGCAGCCCGCCGTCGCGGCGGACGAAAACCAGATCATCGCCGAGCGCCGCGAGAAGCTGCGCGCATTGCGCGAGCAAGGCGTCGCCTATCCGAACGATTTCCGGCCGACGCATCACGCCGCCGATCTCCAGGCAACCTTCGCCGACTCGGACAAGGCCGCGCTCGAAGCGAACCCGGTCGAGGTGTCGGTCGCCGGCCGCATGATGCTCAAGCGCGTGATGGGCAAGGCGAGCTTCGCGACGGTGCAGGACGGTTCGGGCCAGATCCAGTTCTTCGTGACGCCGAACGACGTCGGCGCGGAAACCTACGACGCATTCAAGAAGTGGGACCTCGGCGACATCGTCGCCGCCCGCGGCGTGCTGTTCCGCACCAACAAGGGCGAGCTGTCGGTCCAGTGCAAGGAGCTGCGCCTGCTGTCGAAGGCGCTGCGCCCGCTGCCCGACAAGTTCCACGGCCTCGCCGACCAGGAGATGCGCTATCGCCAGCGCTACGTCGACCTGATCGTCACGCCGGAAACGCGCGACACGTTCCGCGCGCGCACCCGGACCATCGCGTCGATCCGCAAGTTCATGGACAACGCCGACTTCATGGAAGTCGAAACGCCGATGCTGCACCCGATCCCGGGCGGCGCCGCGGCCAAGCCGTTCGTCACGCATCACAACGCGCTCGACATGCAGATGTTCCTGCGCATTGCGCCGGAGCTGTATCTCAAGCGCCTGATCGTCGGCGGCTTCGAGCGCGTGTTCGAGATCAACCGCAATTTCCGGAATGAAGGCGTGTCGCCGCGCCACAACCCGGAATTCACGATGATGGAGTTCTACGCCGCGTACACCGATTACCGCTGGCTGATGGACTTCACCGAGCAGCTGATCCGCCAGGCGGCGATCGATGCGCTCGGCACCGCGACGATCCAGTACCAGGGCCGCGAACTCGACCTTGCAAAGCCGTTCCACCGCCTGACGATCACGCAGGCGATCCAGAAGTACGCGCCGCAGTACACCGACGGCCAGTTGTCGGACGACGCATTCCTGCGTACCGAACTGAAGCACTTCGGCGTCGACGTGTCGCAACCGGCCTTCCTGAACGCCGGCATCGGCGCACTGCAGCTCGCGCTGTTCGAGGAAACCGCCGAATCGCAGCTGTGGGAGCCGACCTACATCATCGACTACCCGGTCGAAGTGTCGCCGCTCGCACGCGCGTCGGATACGACGCCGGGCATCACCGAGCGTTTCGAGCTGTTCATGACGGGCCGCGAGATCGCGAACGGCTTCTCGGAGCTGAACGATCCGGAAGACCAGGCCGCGCGCTTCAAGAAGCAGGTCGAGCAGAAGGATGCCGGCGACGAGGAAGCGATGTTCTTCGACGCCGACTACATCCGCGCGCTCGAACACGGGATGCCGCCGACGGGCGGCTGCGGGATCGGCATCGACCGTCTCGTGATGCTGCTGACCGACAGCCCGACGATCCGCGACGTGCTGCTGTTCCCGCACCTGCGCCGCGAAGACTGACGCTCGTGCCAGCGTGTGCGCCGCGCCCCGCGGCGCGCACGCGTGCGGTTTGTAACCACGCGTAAATCCCGCCTGCCGGCGTCCGCCGGTTTTCGATCCTCCCCCGTTTTATCCCCTCGTCGCGACGGCCTTCTCCGGGTTTTCCCGGTTACGCCCGCCGGCACCGCGCTGCAATTCGTTACACCTTGATACGGTGCGCCGCTCGCCGGTAGACGACACTCCTGTTGCGTCACCACGCATGACCACGGGACCAGAACGCGGCGCCGGAACGCCAAGTCTGCTCGCTCCCGAAGCGTGGGATCCGGCCAGCGCCAACGTGCGGAGCCGGATCGACACCGGAGAAAAACATGGACAACCAGAATCAGACCACGCCGCAAAAACAACGCCTCCACCCGCTCATCGCGACCGCGGCAGGCGCCGTCATCGTCGCCAGCCTCGCCGCCACCGCCGCGATCACCGGCATCTTCCCGAAGGCCAGCAGCAACAACGCGCAGAACGGTCAGACCCAGGCCGCGCTGATCGCGTCGCAGCCGGCCGTCGATACGGCCGCGGCAGCCAGTGCCGCCCTGGCCGCGCAAGCGCAGCAGCAGGCAGCCGAACAGGCCGCGCAGCAAAAGGCTGAACAAAAGGCTGCGGCCGAGAAGGCGGCGGCGGCACAAGCCGAACCGAAGCCCGCGCCGCGCCCGGCAGCCACGCACCACCGCCATACGCCGGCACCGCAACCGCCGCAATATGCGCAACAGCAGTCCGCGCCCGCTCAGCCGGCCTATTGCCAGAGCTGCGGCACGATCGTCTCGATCACGCAATCGCGCACGCCGGGCCAGAGCTCGGGGATCGGCGCGGTCGGCGGCGCAGCAGCCGGCGGCCTGCTCGGCAACCAGTTCGGTCACGGCAACGGCCGCACCGCGATGACCATCATCGGCGCGCTCGGCGGCGGTCTTGCCGGCAACCAGGTCGAGAAGCAGGTGCGCGCGGAAACCGACTACCAGGTGCAGGTCCAGATGGAAAGCGGCGCGACGCGTACGTTCACGTACCACAGCCCGCCGCCGTTCGGCCAGGGTCAGCGCGTGCGGATCGAGAACGGCACGCTGGTCGGCGCGTAACACGCAACGCATGACGAATCGCCGGGCGGCCGGTGTGCCGCGCCGGAAATGAAAAAGGCTCGTGACAGCATCACGAGCCTTTTCTTTTTGCGGGAGCGGTGCCGAGCGAGTGCCGGGCGCCGGGCGCGAACCTCAGTCTTCGTCGTCGAAGTCGGATTCGTCGATCCAGTGAGCCTGGATCGCTTCGAGGATCTTCTCGCCCGAGTGGCTGGGATCGTCGGAGAAGCCATCGAGCTCGATGACCCATTGGCGCAGGTCGACGAAATTGATCCGCTGCGGATCGACGTCCGGATGCTTGTCTGCCAGCGCGATGGCGATTTCGCGCGAATCGGTCCATTTCATGGCCTGCTCTCCCGTGTACGTAGCGAGTTCGCTAGGCGGAACGCACATGATGCGCGCCGCCCGCCCCGCCGAACCGTCAGTGATTTTCCTTCGCGTGGTTGATCGAGTACTTCGGAATCTCGACCACCAGGTCCGAATCTTCCTGCACGATCGCCTGGCACGACAGGCGCGACGTCGGCTCGAGGCCCCACGCCTTGTCGAGCAGGTCGTCTTCGTCCTCTTCCGACGGCTCGAGATCGTTGAAGCCCTCGCGGATCACCACGTGGCAGGTCGTGCATGCGCACGACTTCTCGCATGCATGCTCGATCTCGATTCCGTGGTCGAGCAGGTTGTCGCAAATACTCTTGCCAGGCGTCGCGTCGATCACTGCGCCGTCCGGACACAGTTCGACGTGAGGCAGCACTACCAGTTGAGGCATGTCCGTTCCGTCAGTCAGGGTGCGGCGGCTGGCGCCGCACGGTTCAATATCGCGCGGGCCGTCGCCGGCCCGCGTGCAGGTCGTTCGTTCAGATCTCGTCGAGCCGTCGGCCCGACAGTGCGCGCTTGATGCTCTTGTCCATCCGGCGCGCCGCGAATTCGTCGGTGCCGTCGGCCAATGCCTTGGTCGCGGTTTCGATCGCGTCCGCGTCGTCGCCCTGAGCAATCGTGCGCAGCGCCGCGACGAGCGCGTCGACCTGCGTGCGTTCGGCGTCATCGAGCAATTCGCCGTCGGCCGCCAGCGCCGCCTGCGTCGCCTCGATCATCCGCTGGGCCTCGACCTGAGCTTCGCGCAGCGCACGTGCACGCATGTCGATCTCGGCGGTCTTGAAGCTGTCCTCGAGCATCTTCGCGATGTCGTCGTCGGCGAGGCCGTACGACGGCTTCACGACGACCGATGCCTCGACGCCCGAATGCTGCTCGCGTGCGAACACCGACAGCAGCCCGTCCGCATCGACCTGGTAGGTCACGCGGATGCGCGCCGCACCGGCCGTCATCGGCGGGATGCCGCGCAGCTCGAAGCGTGCGAGCGACCGGCAGTCGGCGACGAGCTCGCGCTCGCCCTGCACGACGTGGATCGCCATCGCGGTCTGACCGTCCTTGAAGGTCGTGAACTCCTGCGCACGCGCGATCGGAATCGTCGAATTGCGCGGAATGATCTTCTCGACGAGACCGCCCATCGTCTCGACACCGAGCGACAGCGGAATCACGTCGAGCAGCAGCCAGTCGTCGCCACTGCCGCGATTGCCGGCGAGCAGGTCGGCCTGGATCGCCGCGCCGAGCGCGACGACCTGGTCCGGATCGAGATTGACGAGCGGCG
This sequence comes from Burkholderia sp. B21-005, assembly GCF_020843965.1. NCBI lineage: Bacteria > Pseudomonadati > Pseudomonadota > Betaproteobacteria > Burkholderiales > Burkholderiaceae > Burkholderia > Burkholderia sp. B21-005. Next base: position 2,321,243 of record NZ_CP086301.1, read on the forward strand.
GCTGGCCGAAATACTTCGCGACCGCATCGCGGATCACCGGCATGCGCGTCGCGCCGCCGACCAGCACGACACCCTTGATGTCGGCCGGCGTCACCTGCGCGTCGCGCAATGCCTTGCGGGTCGGCGTCAGCGTACGCTGCACGAGCGGCTCGACGAGCGACGCGAACGTGTCGTGCGAGATCGTCTGCACGAGCTGCGCACCGCTCGACAGCGTCACGTCGAGCGACGCCTGCGGCGCGGACGACAGCGCTTCCTTCAGCACGCGCACGCGATCGAGCAGCAGGCGCACGTCCTCGGGCGCAAGCGCCTTCACGTCGATGCCGGCCTGTGCGAGCACGTGACCGAACAGCACGTGATCGAAATCATCGCCGCCGAGCGCGGAATCGCCGCCCGCGGCCAGCACTTCGAACACGCCCTTCGTCAGCTTCAGGATCGACAGGTCGAACGTGCCGCCGCCGAGGTCGTACACCGCGTAGAGGCCTTCGGCCGCGTTGTCGAGACCGTAGGCGATCGCGGCCGCGGTCGGCTCGTTCAGCAGCCGCAGCACGTTGAGGCCCGCGAGACGCGCGGCGTCCTTCGTCGCCTGGCGTTGCGCCTCGTCGAAATACGCGGGCACCGTGATCACCGCGCCGACCAGCTCGTCGCCGAGCGTGTCTTCCGCGCGGTAACGCAGCGTCGCGAGAATCTCGGCGGACACCTCGACCGGGCTCTTCACGCCGTCGATCGTGCGGATCTGCACCATGCCCGGCGCATCGACGAATTCGTAAGGTGCGTTCGCCGCGCCTTCGACCTCGGCCTTGCCGCGGCCCATGAAGCGCTTGACCGACACGATCGTGTTGCGCGGATCGGTCGCGGCCTGCTCCTTCGCTTCGTGGCCGATGCGGCGGCCGCCCTTCTCCAGATAACGGACCACCGACGGCAGCAGCGCGCGGCCCGCGTCGTCCGGCAGCACTTCGGGCACGCTGTTGCGCACGGCCGCGACGAGCGAGTTCGTCGTGCCGAGATCGATCCCGACAGCGAGTCGCCGCTGGTGCGGCGCCGGCGCCATGCCCGGTTCGGAAATTTGCAGTAAAGCCATCTTGGTTCGTTCGGGCGCTCGGCCCGTTTGCTGCGCGTGCCGCGAGGCACGCGGTTAAGTTTCGAGGCGCTCGATCTGCGCGCCCACTTCCGACGCGACGCGTTCGATGAACATCAGCTGGCGCACGGCCTCGGCGGCGGCCTGGTCGGCCGCGCTGTCGAGCAGCGTGCCGAGGCGCTCGAGGCGCACGCGCTTCTCATCACGCAGTTCGGCGAGCAGCGCATCGAGCGCGTCGACGTTGCGGGCGGCCGCGGCATCCTCGATGCCTTCGCGCCACTCCATCTGCTGCATCAGGAACGCGGGCTCCATCGCGGTGTTGTTTTCAGCACCGATGTCGACGCCGCGCAGCAACAGCAGATAGGTCGCACGCTTCAGCGGATCGCGCAACGTGCGGTAGGCCTCGTTCGCACGCGTCGCCCATTGCATCGCGATGCGTTTTTGCGCATCGCCGGCCGCCGCGAAGCGATCCGGGTGCACCTGCGTCTGCACCGTGCGATACGCGCTGTCGAGCGCCGCCTCGTCGAGAGCGAATTGCGCCGGCAGATGAAACAGATCGAAGTGGCTGTCTTTCAGCGAAACCATCGTCGCGTTCAATTCCGGTTCGTCGCGCGGCAAACGCCGCACATTAAAAAGGCGGCCCGTGCCGCCTCTTGCCCGCATTGCGCGGAAGACCGCGTCAGACGCGGAACGATTCGCCGCAGCCGCACTCGTCCTTCACGTTCGGGTTGTTGAACTTGAACCCTTCGTTCAGGCCTTCGCGCGCGAAGTCGAGTTCGGTGCCGTCGATGTACGCGAGGCTCTTCGGGTCGACGATGACCTTCACGCCATGGCTCTCGAATACCTGATCCTCGGGAGCCAGCTCGTCGACATACTCGAGCTTGTACGCGAGCCCCGAGCACCCGGTCGTGCGAACGCCAAGCCGCAGGCCCACACCCTTGCCGCGACGGACGAGGTATTTCTGGACGTGCTGTGCTGCTTTTTCGGTCAGTGTAATTGCCATGATGTCCTTGCCGCGGCACGCCTGGGGCCAGCCGCGATCCTTCACAAGCCGCTCGATGCCGCTCAGGCCGCTGCCTGATCGCCTTCCGTGGTGTCGTGGCGCTTCTTGTAGTCGGCCACGGCTGCCTTGATCGCGTCTTCCGCGAGAATCGAGCAGTGAATCTTCACCGGCGGCAGTGCAAGCTCTTCGGCGATCTGCGTGTTCTTGATCGACAGCGCCTCGTCGAGCGTCTTGCCCTTCACCCATTCGGTCACGAGCGAGCTCGACGCGATGGCCGAACCGCAGCCGTACGTCTTGAACTTCGCGTCTTCGATCACGCCGTCCGCGCCGACGCGGATCTGCAGCTTCATCACGTCGCCGCAGGCCGGCGCGCCGACCATGCCCGTACCGACCGCGTCGTCGTCCTTCGCGAACGAACCGACGTTACGCGGGTTTTCGTAGTGATCCAGAACCTTGTTGCTGTATGACATGACTCAGACTCCTTGACTCGTTACGTCTGCGTGCGCAAATTCGCCCGCGAATGTACTCAATGCGATGTTCAGTGCGCAGCCCATTCGATCGTCGACAGATCGATGCCTTCCTGGTGCATTTCCCAGAGCGGCGACAGTTCGCGCAGCTTCGAGATCTTGCTGTTCAGCAGGTCGATCACGAAGTCGACGTCCTGCTCCGTCGTGAAGCGGCCGACCGTGAAGCGGATCGAGCTGTGGGCGAGTTCGTCGTTGCGACCGAGCGCACGCAGCACGTACGAAGGCTCCAGCGACGCCGACGTGCAAGCGGAACCCGACGACACCGCGACATCCTTGATCGCCATGATCAGCGACTCGCCTTCGACGAAGTTGAAACTGATGTTCAGGTTGTGCGGGACACGGCGCTCCATGTCGCCGTTCACGTACGTTTCCTCGATCTGCGACAGACCGCGCAGCAGCTTGTCGCGCAGCATGCGGACGCGCTCGTTCTCGGTCGCCATTTCTTCGCGCGCGATGCGGAACGCTTCGCCCATGCCGACGATCTGGTGCGTCGCCAGCGTGCCCGAACGCATGCCGCGCTCGTGACCGCCGCCGTGCATCTGCGCTTCGATGCGCACGCGCGGCTTGCGGCGCACGTACAGCGCGCCGATGCCCTTCGGGCCGTAGGTCTTGTGCGCCGAGAACGACATCAGGTCGACCTTCAGCTTCGCGAGGTCGATCCCGACCTTGCCGGTCGACTGCGCGGCGTCGACGTGGAACACGATGCCCTTCTCGCGGCAGATTTCACCGATCGTCTCGATGTCCTGGATCACGCCGATCTCGTTGTTCACGTGCATCACCGACACGAGGATCGTGTCCGGGCGCAGCGCGGCCTTGAACACGTCGAGGTCGATCAGGCCGTCATCCTTCACGTCGAGGTAGGTGACTTCGAAACCGTCGCGCTCGAGCTCGCGGCACGTATCGAGCACGGCCTTGTGCTCGGTCTTCACCGTGATGATGTGCTTGCCCTTGCCCTTGTAGAAGTTCGCGGCACCCTTGATCGCGAGGTTGTCCGACTCCGTTGCGCCGGACGTCCAGATGATCTCGCGCGGATCCGCGTTCACGAGCGCGGCCACCTGCTCGCGCGCTTCCTCTACCGCGCGCTCCGCATCCCAGCCGTATGCGTGGCTGCGCGATGCCGGGTTGCCGAACTGCTCGCGCAGGTACGGCACCATCTTGTCGACCACGCGCGGGTCGACCGGCGTCGTCGCGCTGTAATCCATGTAGATGGGCAGGTGGAGAGTCTCTTGGGTCATCTGTCGCTCCGGGTATTCTGTGCAGGGACTATGTGCGTTATGGGGTGTGCGGCGCGTTCGCGCTCACGAACTCGCGATGTTGAACACCGAATTGGGACCGAGCGGCATCGTGCGCACCGGTTCGGCCGGCGCCGCGACGGGCTCCGGCGCACGCCGGTCGCGCAGCACCGCGGGTGCGCCCTCGCGTGCTCGCTGCTGATCGACGAGATCCTGCAGCGACACCGAATCGAGGTATTCGACCATTTTCTGGTTCAGGGTCGACCACAGCTCGTGCGTCATGCAATGGCCGTCGGGCTGCTTCGAGCCGTCGCACGTGCCTTTGCCGCCGCACTGCGTGGCGTCGAGCGGTTCATCGACCGCGATGATGATGTCGGCGACGGTGACGTCCTGCGCGCGGCGCGCGAGGTTGTAGCCGCCGCCCGGGCCGCGCACGGATTCGACGATTTCATGCCTGCGCAGCTTCCCGAACAGCTGTTCGAGATACGAGAGCGAAATCCGCTGGCGCTGGCTGATGCCTGCAAGCGTCACCGGGCCCTGCTCCTGGCGCAGTGCCAAGTCAATCATCGCCGTGACGGCGAAACGGCCTTTGGTGGTGAGTCTCATGGTGTCTAGGGGACTGCAATCTTGACGATTTTGGTCAAGTATAAATATTTGACGATTTTAGTCAAGTATCCATGTCTGCGACAGGGTATTCGCAGCACACTGAATACCTTGCCGCGCTCAGTGTCCGGTACGGCTCCGGAGGGTGTTCAGCAGGCCCGCGCAGGCGCGCTCGACCTGATCGAGCACCTGTTCGAAGCCCTGCGCGCCGCCAAAATAAGGATCGGCCACTTCGGTTTCGGCCGCGCCTGATGCGAATTCCATCAGGAGGCGCACCTTGTCGCGATGCTCGGGCGGACAGCGCCGGCGCAATTCCGCGAGATTGGCTTCGTCCATCGCCAGCAGCAGGTCGAACCGCTCGAAATCCGCCGCGCTCACCTGCCGCGCCCGCAGCGCCGACAGGTCGTAGCCGCGGGTACGGGCCGCCGCCTGCGCGCGGGTGTCGGGCGGTTCGCCGACGTGCCAGTCGCCGGTGCCGGCCGAATCGATCGCGATGTGCTCGGTCAGCCCGGCCGCGTCCACCTGGTGACGCATCACGCCTTCCGCGGTGGGCGAACGGCAGATATTGCCGAGACAGACAAAACAGATCGCAACGCGGGTCATCGCACTATCGGAAAGCCGCGGCGAACCGCGTCGGAGAAGAACGCGCCATTATACAAAGGCGCCCGAAATCGCGCCGCCGCGCAAAGCGACGGCGGCGTGCCTTACAGCGCCTTGGGTGCGGCGAGCACGACGTCACCGGAGGCGGCCGGCAACGGTTGCGCCGCGTCGTCGACGAGCCCGAACGACACCGCGCGCGCCAGTTCGGCCGATGCCTGATGCACGGCGAGCGGACCACGCGACGGCGCGTCGGCCATCGCGTGCAGATAGGCGAGCGCGGCGAGCGGGACGACGATTGCCAGCGGCCAGTACATCGATATTGTCTTTTTCATGATGCGGCTCCTTGACCTCATTCCCCGAAACCCAATTCCGGGGACTACAGACGAGATTCTATAGGCCGCATCTATCGAGATAAATACATAAATAGCGAACGCACTGTTGTCGCCCGATGAACAGTCGTCAGCCGAGGTGGCTTTGCGATGCCGCGTACAGTTCGCGGAACGTGCGGCCGGTCGGTGTCGGCATGTCGCGCGTGTCCATCCAGCCGCCCATCATCGGCAGGCGCCGCAGCATGCCGCCGCTGCCGCCGAGCCGCTCGAGGACCCGAACCGCGAGCTTGGTCGTCAGCGCGTAAAGCAGCGGCCGGCGCGCGAAAAAGCCCCACGCGGCGAGTGCGGCGCGCTCGCGCCACGGCCGCAGGTGCCGCTCGACCTGTTTCTCGCGCAGCGTGCGCAGCAGGTGCGACAGCGGGATCCCCACCGGGCAGACGCTGTCGCATTCGCCGCACAGCGTCGCGGCCTGCGGCAGGTCGAGCGCACGGTCGATCCCGACGTAGCTCGGCGTCAGCACCGACCCCATCGGGCCCGGATAGACCCATCCGTACGCGTGCCCGCCGACCTTCTGGTACACCGGGCAATGGTTCATGCACGCGCCGCAGCGGATGCAGCGCAGCATCTCCTGGAATTCGCCGCCGAGCAGGCCCGTGCGGCCGCCGTCGACGAGCACCACGTAGTTGTGCTCCGGGCCGTCCTCGTCTGCCGGGCCGCGCGGCCCGGTGAGCAGGGAGAAGTAGTTCGACGTCTTCTGCCCGGTCGCCGAACGCGGCAGCAGACGCATCGCGGTCGCGAGATCCTCGAGCGTCGGCAGCACCTTCTCGATGCCCGTCACCGCGACATGCACGCGCGGCATCACCGTGCACATGCCTTCGTTGCCTTCGTTCGTGACGATCGCGACCGAACCCGTCTCGGCGATCACGAAGTTGCCGCCCGTCACGCCCATGTCGGCCGACAGGAAATGCGGGCGCAGCACCTCGCGCGCCTCGCGCGTCATGTCGGGAATCTCGGTCAGCCGCTCGCGGTGGTGCGTGCGCGCGAACAGGTCGGCGATCTCGTCCTTGTCCTTGTGCACCACGGGCGCAATGATGTGGCTCGGCGGCTCGTTGTCGTTGATCTGCAGGATGTATTCGCCGAGGTCCGTCTCGATCGACTGCACGCCCATCTCGGCGAGCACCGCGTTCAGGCGCATTTCCTCGGACACCATCGACTTCGTCTTGATGACCTTCTTCACGTCGTGGCGTCGTGCGATGTCGGCGACGAGCCGCGCGGCGTCCTCGGTCGTTTCCGCGAACAGCACCGTCGTGCCGCGCCGCGCCGCCTCGCGCTCGAACGCCTCGATCCACACGTCGAGGTTCTCCAGCGCACGGTTGCGGCGCGCCTTCAGCGCGGCACGCGTCGCCTGGAAGTCGATCGCGGTCATCGCGTCGGCGCGCGCGGACACGAACTTCGTCGACAGCTTCTTCAGGTTCTGCTGCAAGCGCTGATCAGCCAGCTTCTGGCCGGCACGCGCCTTGAAATGCATCGATTGGACTTGCATCGCGGTATCGGGGAAAAGTGAGCGGAACCGGGCGTCAGACGTCGCCCGCCAGCACCTGCGCGACGTGCAGCACGCGCGTGTCGCGGTCGCCCGTGCGGCGCAACCGCCCTTCGATGTTCAGCATGCAGCCGAGATCGCCCAACACGACGGCGCCCGCGCCGGACGCGCGCACGTTCGCGCATTTCTCGTCCGCGATGGCTGCCGAAATGTCGCCGTACTTGACCGCGAACGTGCCGCCGAAGCCGCAGCAGTGCTCGCAGTCCTTCATCTCGGTAACGGCCACGCCGCGCTGCGCGAGCAGCGCACGCGGCTGCGCCTTCACGCCGAGTTCGCGCAGGCCCGAGCACGAGTCGTGGTAAGTGACGGGCCCCGCGAATTCGCCGGGCGCGAGCGTGACCTTCGCGACGTTCGCGAGGAAATCGGTCAGTTCGTAGACTTTCTGCTGGAACCGCGCATAGCGCCCCATCAGTTCGGGGTCGTCGCGGAACAGGTCGCCGTAGTGCGCGCGGATCATGCCGCCGCACGAGCCCGATGGCGCGACGACGTAATCGAACTGCTCGAACTCGCGCAGCGTCTTTTCCGCGAGGTCGCGCGCGAGCGCGCGCTCGCCCGAGTTGTAGGCCGGCTGGCCGCAGCAGGTTTGCGCGGGCGGCACGAACACCTCGTAGCCGGCGTCGCGAATCAGTTTCAGCGCGGAAAAGCCGATTTCCGGACGCATCAGGTCGACCAGGCAGGTCACGAACAAACCGACTCGCATACGCGCTCCTTCGAGAAAACGGCTCTCATTATCCGCCGTTTGGCCGGCAAGACCAACGCCGGCGCATGCGCAAGCATGCATGTCAGGAAACGAGGACTTCCTCGAACGGCGTTCGCTTTTTTCACAATACGAGATACAATCGACGCAACAACCGCTTGACGCGTCAACCGATTCTCCCCCGACATGAGCCAACCCACCCCGGATTCCAAAACGTCGATCCAAGTGATCGAACGCATGATGCGGTTGCTGGACGCGCTCGCCGCGCACAGCGACCCTGTCAGCCTGAAGGAGCTTGCCCAGCGCACGGAGCTGCATCCGTCGACCGCGCACCGTATCCTCAACGACATGGTGACCTGTCGCCTCGTCGACCGCTCCGATCCCGGCACATACCGGCTCGGCATGCGGCTGCTGGAGCTCGGCAACCTCGTGAAGGCGCGCCTGTCGGTACGTGACGCGGCACTGATGCCGATGCGCGAGCTGCACCGCCTGACGGGCCAGACCGTGAACCTGTCGGTACGCCAGGGCGACGAAATCGTCTATATCGAGCGCGCGTATTCGGAACGCTCGGGGATGCAGGTCGTCCGCGCGATCGGCGGCCGCGCGCCGCTCCACCTGACGTCGGTCGGCAAGCTGTTCCTCGCGGTCGACGAAACGTCGCGCGTGCGCGCGTATGCGACGCGCACCGGGCTGTCCGGCCATACGCAGAACAGCATTACCGACATCGCGAAGCTCGAACGCGAGCTGACGCTCGTACGCCAGCAATCGTGCGCACGCGACAACGAGGAACTGGAGCTGGGCGTGCGCTGTATCGCGGCCGGCATCTACGACGACTCGGGCAAGCTCGTCGCCGGCCTGTCGCTGTCGGCACCGGCCGACCGCCTGCAGGACGCGTGGCTCGGCCAGTTGAGCCGCACCGCGCTGACCATCTCGGAATCGCTCGGCTACCGCCCCGCGCCCGCGAAGGATACGGAAGGACTGCAGCGGCACGCATGAGCCGCGCCACCCGCCGCACGGCGGCCGAACGAAAAAAAGCCCCGCGATTGCGGGGCTTTTTCTTTGCGGCGACCGATGCGGCGGCAAACCGCCGCGACGCGATCAGGTGCCGCCGTTCGCCGTGTTGGCCGCCGTCAGGCGCTCGCCACCGCCGGCGTCGAGCCAGTTGCGCAGGCGCGCCGCGTCGGCAAAGCGCGAATACTTGCCGAACGAATCCAGCAGCACCATCACCATCGGCCGGCCATGGATCGTCGCCTGCATCACGAGACATTCGCCTGCCTCGTTGATGAAGCCCGTCTTCTGCAGGCCGATGTCCCACGAGCCGTTGCCGCGGATCAGCGCGTTCGTGCTGTTGTAGACCAGGTTGCGCTTGCCCGTATAGACGTCGTACGTCCGATCGGTCGAGAACTGGCGAATCATCGGGTACTGGTACGCCGCATTGACCATCTTCACGAGGTCGCGCGCGCTCGACACGTTCGAGCTCGACAGGCCCGTCGAATTCTCGAAGTGCGTGTCGTTCATGCCGAGCGTCTTCGCCTTCGCGTTCATCGCGGCGATGAAGGCCGGACGGCCGCCCGGGTAGTAGCGCGACAGCGCGGCGGCCGCGCGGTTTTCCGACGCCATCAGCGCGATGTGCAGCATGTCCTCGCGCGACAGGACCGAGCCGACCGACAGGCGCGAGCCCGTGCCCTTTTCGTAGTCGCGATCTTCGTCGGTGACTTCGATCTGGTCGGTCATCGGCGACTTCGAGTCGAGCACGACCATCGCCGTCATCAGCTTCGAGATCGACGCGATCGGCACGACGGCGTGCGAATTCTTGTCGAACAGCGGCTCGCCGGTGTTCTGGTCGACGACGTACGCGACACTCGAGCGCAACGCGAGCGCGTCCGGCGTGTCGTGCAGGCCGAACGCCTGGCCGACCGTCGGGCGACGCGGCTGGAACGCGACCTTGCGCACCGAGCCGCGGTGGCCATGCACGTTCGCCGTGAGCGTCGCGCGCTTGCGCGATGCCTTCGCGCGCGGCGCATCGGCCGACGCGACGTCGGCGGATTTTGCGGAGGCAGCCTTCAGCGACTTCTTCGCGGACGAAGTGGAAGCGGCTTTCTTGGTGGCCTGGTGGGTCTTCGCAGTGGCGGCAAAGGCGTCAACCGGCGTGACGGACGCGGTGGTCGCCAGCAAGGCGACGGCGACCGACACAGCCGTGCCGAGCGTCATGCTCTGCAACAATCTGCGTGGTGAAAACGATTCGGCTTTCATTGGGGTCTGGACAAAGCGGGCGGGAGGTTTCCGCAAGTGTAGTTAAAGCTTAAAAAAAGAGCAATATTAGGCACTTACCGATCGTCGTTAAACCGGAATGTAAGGGTCGCCCGACGATCCATCGATCGACCCTCCCGCTCCCATCGAAAAAATTCATGAGATGCGCTGCCCGACAGTACCCGCCTCCCGAATTACCACGCGGTTAATTGAGATAACGTCACTTTGACGAGAAATTAAAGCGGGGAAAGTACGGATCCGGCGCTCGGTGTGCCTGCGGCACCGGTCTCGGCCGCGGCGGCGGCACGTCGCCACGGCACGCGCATTGAAACGGCGCGCTTTTCGACAGGAACAGAAGCATAACGTTCCACATGCCTGTCAGGTTTACCTGTGCATGATCATGGTGCGGCGCGCCTGCCCCGGCCGGGTGCGCACCATGTGGGAAAACACGCATGAAACCGATTCCGGACGCGCGCGATAACTCATTGTTTTATCGATAATTTGTCGCGATTGTGCAACGCACAAAAAATGCTTGACAAGACTTTTCTGTGCCCTAAAATACGACTCATTGCTGCGATGCACAAAGCGCGCAGCTCCGAGGTTCCCCAGCGTAGTGCCCTTTATCCCTGCGATCGACGCGATCGCTTTTCAGGAGCTTGACATGTCCTTGCTGACCCCCGAGCAAATCGCCGCCGCCCAGAAAGCCAACCTCGAAAGCCTGTTCGGTCTGACGACCAAGGCATTCGAAGGCGTCGAAAAGCTGATCGAACTCAACCTGCAGGTCGTGAAGTCGACGCTGACGGAAAGCCAGGAAAACGCACAACGCCTGCTGTCGGTGAAGGACGCGCAAGAGCTGATCGCGCTGCAAGCGAGCCTGTCGCAGCCGGTCGCGGAAAAGGTGCTGTCGTACACCCGTCACCTGTATGAAATCGCGTCGTCGACGCAAGCCGAGTTCGCGAAGGTTGCAGAAGCGCAATTCGAAGAGCAGAACAAGAAGGTCCAGGCGCTCGTCGACAACGTCGCGAAGAACGCCCCGGCCGGTTCGGAAACGGCTGTCGCCGCACTGAAGTCGGCGCTGAACGCAGCGAACACCACGTACGAAACGGTCCAGAAGGCTGCCAAGCAAGCCGTCGAGATCGCTGAAACGAACTTCAACGCGGCTGCCGCTGTCGCGACGAAGGCTGCAAGCGCTGCTGCATCGCGCCGTTCGACCAAGCCGGCCGCGTAAGCGTCCCTGCTCCTGAAAAAGCCGCGCACTGCGCGGCTTTTTCTTTTCCGGCGCCGACATACTGCGCGGCCGATCATCGTCGATGCGTCGACGCGACACGGACGGCGGGCTGCCGTCGGCCTCGGGCAAAAGAAAACGCCGCCGTCCGGATGTCCGGGCGGCGGCGTTTTTGATGGCCGGCGCGAGGCCGGCCATGCCGGTCGAGTTACTTCTTGCGTTGGGGCGGCAGGTCCGTACACACGCCTTCGTACAGTTCGGCGGCCATGCCGACCGATTCACCGAGCGTCGGGTGCGGATGGATCGTCTTGCCGATGTCTTCCGCGTCCGCGCCCATCTCGACGGCGAGACACACTTCGCTGATCAGGTCGCCCGCGTTCAGGCCGACGATCCCGCCACCGATCACGCGATGGGTTTCCTCGTCGAAGATCAGCTTCGTGAAGCCTTCGTCGCGGCCGTTCGCGATCGCGCGGCCCGATGCGGCCCACGGGAACACCGCCTTGCCGTACTTGATGCCTTCGGCCTTGCACTGGTCTTCCGTCTTGCCGGCCCACGCCACTTCCGGATCGGTGTACGCCACCGACGGGATCTGCAGCGCGTCGAAGTACGCCTTCTCGCCGTGCGCGGCTTCCGCTGCGACGTGGCCTTCATGCACCGCCTTGTGCGCGAGCATCGGCTGGCCGACGACGTCACCGATCGCGAAGATGTGCGGGACGTTCGTGCGCATCTGCTTGTCGACGTCGATGAAGCCGCGGTCGGTGACGGCCACGCCGGCCTTGTCGGCGCCGATCGTCTTGCCGTTCGGGCTGCGGCCCACCGCGACGAGCACGAGGTCGTAGCGCTGCGCTTCCGCCGGCGCCTTCTCGCCCTCGAACTTCACGTAGATGCCGTCTTCCTTCGCTTCCGCGCCGACCGTCTTGGTCTTCAGCATCACGTTGCCGAAGCGCTTCGCGTTGTACTTTTCCCAGACCTTCACCAGATCGCGGTCCGCGCCCATCATCAGGCCGTCCATCATTTCGACCACGTCGATCTCGGCGCCGAGCGTCGCGTACACCGTTGCCATTTCGAGGCCGATGATGCCGCCGCCGATCACGAGCATCCGCTTCGGCAGTTGGCGCAGTTCGAGTGCGCCCGTCGAATCGACGACGCGCGGGTCTTCCGGCATGAACGGCAGCTTCACGGCTTGCGAGCCCGCGGCGATGATCGCCTGCTTGAACTTGACGACCTTCTTGCCGTTTTCGCCCTGCACTTCCATGTGATACGGATCGACGAATGCGCCGACGCCCGTGACGACTTCGACCTTGCGCGCCTTCGCCATGCCGGCCAGGCCCGTCGTCAGTTTCTTGACGACGCCGCCCTTGAAGTCGCGCAGCTTGTCGAGATCGACCTCCGGCTTGCCGAACGTGATGCCGTGCGATGCGAGCGCCGCGGCTTCGTCGATGACGAGTGCCGTGTGCAGCAGCGCCTTCGACGGGATGCAACCGACGTTCAGGCACACGCCGCCGAGCGTCGAGTAGCGTTCGACCAGCACCGTCTTCATGCCGAGGTCGGCTGAGCGGAACGCGGCCGAGTAGCCGCCGGGGCCGGCGCCGAGCACGAGCATGTCGCACTCGATGTCCACCGCGCCGGCATAGCTGCCGGCTTGCGGCGCGGCTGCCGGAGCGGCTGCGGCCGGTGCCGGCGCAGCGGCTGCGGGTTTCGCTGCCTCAGGTGCTTTCGCGGGTGCGGCGGCGCCTGCCGCTGCTTCGACGATGGCGATGACGGTGCCTTGCGAGACTTTCTCGCCGGCTTTGACCTTGACTTCCTTGACCGTGCCGGCGACGTCGCTGGGCACTTCCATGGAGGCTTTATCGGATTCGAGCGTGATGAGCGTTTGCTCTTTTTCGATCACGTCGCCCGGCTTCACGTTGACTTCGATGACATCGACGCCGCTGAAATCGCCGATATCCGGAACCTTGACTTCGATGAGACTCATTACTGTCCCCTTCTTGATTAGCTGCTGACAGAGGCAGAGGGCTCAACCGCTGAACTACGGTCTGACTGGAGAACGGGGACTTGGGCAGGACCACCTTTGCTGTCCGCCCAAGGACGCGCCTTTCTTTTGGTTACTTTTCTTTGGAAGACAAAGAAAAGTGACCGCCGCCCCGCGCAGGGGCGACGCCAGCAGACCGTTAGCGAAACAGGTTCAACGACAGGGCGAGGCGGACCGACAAAAAACCACGCCCCTGCGAGCCCCTCTGCTCATCAAAGAATGATGCGACGGAAATCCCCGAGCAGCGCTCCGAGATACGCATTGAACCGCGCGGCTTCCGCGCCATCGATCACGCGATGGTCATACGACAGCGACAGCGGCAGCGTCAGACGCGGCACGAACTGCTTGCCGTCCCACACCGGCTTCATCTGGCCGCGCGACAACCCGAGGATTGCGACTTCCGGCGCGTTGATGATCGGCGTGAAGTTGGTGCCGCCGATCCCGCCGAGCGACGAGATCGAGAAGCAGCCGCCTTGCATCTGGTCCGGCTTCAGCTTGCCGTCGCGCGCGGCCTTCGACAGCTCGGCCATTTCCTTCGCGATGTCGACGAGCCCCTTCTTGTCCGCATCGCGGATCACCGGCACGACGAGGCCGTTCGGCGTATCGGCGGCGAAACCGACGTGGTAGTACTGCTTGAACACCAGGTTGTCGCCGTCGAGGCTCGCGTTGAAGGTCGGGAACTTCTTCAGCGCGGCGACGACCGCCTTGATCACGAACGCGAGCATCGTGAACTTCACGCCCGCCTTCTCGTGTTCCTTGTTCAGCTGCACGCGCAGCGCTTCGAGCTCGGTGATGTCCGCTTCGTCGTTGTTCGTGACGTGCGGGATCATCACCCAGTTGCGATGCAGGTTCGCGCCCGAGATCTTCTTGATGCGCGACAGCGGCTTCGCTTCGAACGGGCCGAACTTCGAGAAGTCGACCTTCGGCCACGGCAACAGGTTCAGCTCGCCGCCGCCTGCCGGCGCGGCTGCCGCGGCCGGTGCCGCGCGCTGGCCCGTCATCACGCCCTTCACGAAGCCCGTGATGTCTTCCTTCGTGATGCGGCCCTTCGGACCGGAACCCTGCACGCGTGCGACTTCGACGCCGAGTTCGCGCGCGAACTTGCGCACGGACGGCGACGCGTGGCTTGCACGGTACTCGCCCGACGGTGCCGCAGCCGGTGCAGCTGCAGCCGGTGCCGGCGCAGCCTTCGCGGGCGCCGGTGCGGCGGCAGGTGCCGGCGCGGCCGCGGCCGGAGCCGGTGCGCTCGCCTGCGGCGCGGCGGCAGCCGGTGCGCCGGCGGCGTCGAGCAGCACGATCAACGTGCCTTCCGACACCGAATCGCCCACCTTGACCTTGATTTCCTTCACGACGCCAGCGGCCGGGCTCGGCACGTCCATCGTCGCCTTGTCCGACTCGAGCGTGACGAGCGACTGCTCCTTCTCGACCGTGTCGCCGACCTTCACGCCGATCTCGATCACCGGGACGTCCTTGTAGTCGCCGATGTCGGGCACCTTCACCTCGAGCGTGCCGCCCGACGCTGCCGGCGCGGCGGCCGGTGCCGCTGCGGCCTGTGCTGCCGGTGCCGGAGCTGCCGCCGGAGCCGGGGCCGCCGCCGGCGCTGCCGCGCCGTTCACCTGCGCCGCGGCGCCGCCTTCGAGCAGGATGATCAGCGAGCCTTCCGACACGGAATCGCCCACCTTGACCTTCACTTCCTTGACCGTACCGGCGGCCGGGCTCGGGACGTCCATCGTCGCCTTGTCCGACTCGAGCGTGACGAGCGACTGCTCGGGCTCGACCGTGTCACCCGCCTTCACGAGCACCTCGATGACGGGCACGTCCTTGTAATCGCCGATATCCGGCACCTTCACTTCGATCGCTTGACTCATCTTTTTGTGTCTCCATGGCCGCGCGCGCCCCTCCCGGAAGCGGCGCGCGGCATCACACGGCGCGTGTGCGTTAAACGGTCATCGGGTTGGGCTTCGACGGATCGAGGTTGTACTTGGCGATCGCGTCCGCGACCACCTTGCGCTCGATCGTGCCTTCGTCGGCCAGCGCGTTGAGCGCGGCGACGGTGACCCAGTGACGGTCGACTTCGAAGAAGTGACGCAGCTTTTCGCGGGTGTCCGAACGACCGAAGCCGTCCGTGCCCAGCACGACGAAGCGGCGATCGACCTGACCACGGATCTGGTCGACCAGCGCGCGCACGTAGTCGGTCGATGCGATGACCGGACCCTGCGTGTCCTTCAGGCACTTCTGCACATGCGACAGGCGACGCTCCTCGCTCGGATGGAGCAGGTTCCAGCGCTCGACTTCATGGCCTTCACGCGCGAGTTCGGTGAAGCTCGGCACGCTCCACAGGTCGGCCGCGACGCCCCAGTCGTTCTTCAGCAGGTCGGCAGCAGCGATCACTTCGTTGAAGATCGTGCCCGCGCCGAGCAGCTGCACGCGCGGCGCCTTCTTGTCGGCGTCGGCCTTCTTGAACGCGTACATGCCCTTGATGATGTCGGCCGCCACGTGCTCGCCCTGCGGAATCGCCGGGTGCTCGTAGTTCTCGTTCATCACCGTGACGTAGTAGTACACGTCTTCCTGGTCCTGCACCATGCGGCGCAGACCGTCCTGGATGATCACCGCGAGTTCGTAGCCGAACGTCGGGTCGTAGCTCACGCAGTTCGGCACCGATGCCGCCCACAGGAGCGAGTGGCCGTCTTCGTGCTGCAGGCCTTCACCGTTCAGCGTCGTGCGGCCCGCGGTGCCGCCGAGCAGGAAGCCGCGCGAGCGCATGTCGCCCGCCGCCCATGCCAGGTCGCCGATCCGCTGGAAGCCGAACATCGAATAGAAGATGTAGAACGGCACCATGATCTCGCCGTGCGTCGAATACGACGTCGCCGCCGCGATCCAGTCGCACATGCCGCCCGCTTCGTTGATGCCTTCCTGCAGGATCTGGCCGGTTTCCGATTCCTTGTAGAACATCAGCTGATCGGAATCTTCCGGCACGTACTTCTGGCCTTCCTGGTTCCAGATACCGATCTGGCGGAACAGGCCTTCCATGCCGAACGTACGCGATTCGTCCGGGACGATCGGCACGACGCGCTTGCCGAGTGCCTTGTCCTTCAACAGGATGTTCAGGATCCGCACGAACGCCATCGTCGTCGAGATCTCGCGGCCTTCGCCCGTGCCCTTCAGGAGCGGCTCGAATGCGTCGAGCGCCGGCACCGGCAGCGAGGTCGCCTTTTCGCGGCGATGCGGCAGGTAGCCGCCGAGGTCCATGCGCTTCTGGCGCATGTATTCGAGTTCCTTCGAGCCTTCCTCGAACTTCAGGTACGGCACGTCGGCGATCTGCTCGTCGGCGATCGGCAGGCGGAAGTGGTCACGGAACTTCTTCAGTTGCTCGACCGGCAGCTTCTTCTGCTGGTGCGTGATGTTCATCGCCTGGCCCGACTCGCCCATCCCGTAGCCCTTGATGGTCTTCGCGAGGATGACGGTCGGCGCGCCCTTCGTGTTGGTCGCTTCGTGGAATGCCGCGTAGATCTTGTGCGGATCGTGGCCGCCACGGTTCAGCGCCCAGATGTCGTCGTCCGACCAGTCGGCGACGAGCGCCTTCAGTTCAGGCGTGTTGAAGAAGTGTTCGCGGACGAACGCGCCCGACTCCGACTTGTACGTCTGGTATTCGCCGTCGACGACTTCCATCATGCGGCGCATCAGCGCGCCCGTCTGGTCGCGTGCGAACAGCGCATCCCAGCGGCTGCCCCAGATGACCTTGATCACGTTCCAGCCGGCGCCGCGGAATTCCGATTCCAGTTCCTGGATGATCTTGCCGTTGCCGCGCACCGGACCGTCGAGACGCTGCAGGTTGCAGTTGATCACGAACACGAGGTTGTCGAGCTTCTCGCGGCTCGCCATGCCGATCGCGCCGAGCGATTCCGGTTCGTCCGTCTCGCCGTCGCCGAGGAACGCCCAGACCTTGCGGCCGGCGGTCTTCGCGATGCCGCGCGATTCCAGGTACTTCATGAAGCGGGCCTGGTAGATCGCCATGATCGGGCCGAGACCCATCGACACCGTCGGGAACTGCCAGAAGTCCGGCATCAGCCACGGGTGCGGGTACGACGAGATGCCCTTGCCGTCGACTTCCTGGCGGAAGTTGTCGAGCTGCTCTTCCGACAGGCGGCCGAGCAGGAACGCGCGCGAGTACACGCCCGGCGACGAGTGACCCTGCACGAACACGAGATCGCCGCCGTGCTGGTCGGACGCCGCGTGCCAGAAGTGGTTGTAGCCGACGTCATAGAGCGTCGCGGCCGACGCGAACGACGCGATGTGGCCGCCGACGTTGGTGTCCTTGCCTGCGCGCAGCACCATCGCCAGCGCGTTCCAGCGCGTGTACGAACGAATGCGGTGCTCGATGTCCTGGTCGCCCGGGATCTTCGCCTGCGCGGCAACGGGAATCGTGTTGATGTAAGGGGTGTTGGCGGAGAACGGCAGGTGTTCGCCGTGCATGCGGGCGAACTCGATCTGCTTTTCGATCAGGTAGTGCGCGCGGCCGGTGCCCACGGAGGAGATTACGCCGTCGAGCGACTCGAGCCATTCAACGGTTTCTTGCGGGTCGTCGTCACGTTCGGCGGCGACATACTTCATCACTTCGTTCGGTACAGCGGACATTCTCGTCTCCTGGGTCCTGGAATGTGAGGATCGCTCTCATGCAGACGACGCGACGCGACCGGCTGCGGGCAAGCTCCGACGGATTGTAATGAGCGTGGACGGGCACGCGCAACTGAATTTTCGAATTATGAGATCTTTTCTCGCAATGCGAAATATTGCTGCGCTGCACCCATGCATCGGGCCTCCGCGGCGCGCGCCGCGGGCACAAATCCGTTTCCGTTCAACATATCCGGTATAGGTTTTCCATGTATTGCGCTGCGCTACAATCCTGCCATGTTGACCGATCGGCTTTTCGCACGCTCGGCGCGACCGTCGGGCCCGCCGGCGGAGTCGCAGCCGTCCCGTTGGCACCACGGACCGTGGTGGTCCAATTCCTATTTGCTGACGCCGCTGCTGTCGATCCTCGTGTTTCTCGTGGTGATGAGCCTGATTCTATGGAGCCTCAATCGCCGCGAACAGCAGCAGCAGGAAGACACGCTGTTCCGTAACGTCGCGTGGGCGCAGCAGCAGATCCGCCTGTCGATGACGGGTGCGCAGGAGCAGTTGCAGGCGCTGTCGCGCGATCTCGCGTCGGGCCGCCTCGACCAGAACGCGTTCCAGATGGCCGTCGCGGACGTGATGCAGACGCATCCGGAAATCCTCTATCTGAACTGGTACACCGCGCCCGGCGTGCAGCGCTGGCCGGCCGTGCACCCGCCGCTGCTCGGCCAGCGGCTCGCGAAGCCCGGCGACGCGCAGATGCAGGACGCCGTGCGCGGCGCGTATGACGAAGCGCGCAGCACGCGCCGCCAGGCCTATTCGCCGCTGATCTACGACGACTTCGGCAACGGCTTCATCACGCTGCAGACGCCCGTGATGCGCGGCGACCGCGAATATCTCGGCTCGATCGCCGCGGTGTTCTCGGTCGAAGGCATCCTGAAGCACGACATCCCGCAGGAGTTGTCGTCGAAGTACAAGATCTCGATCACCGACTCGAACAATCGCGAGCTGTCGTCCACGTCGACGCGCCCGCGCCTGCCGCGCGACTCCCATTACGACCTGCCGCTCGATCCGCCCGGCCAGGGGCTGACCGTGCGCGTGTACGCGTTCCCGCAGCTCACGAACCTGACCAACAACACGCTCGTCTGGCTCGTCGCCGGGCTGTCGTGCTTCGTGCTGTGGAGCCTCTGGAGCCTGTGGAAGCACACGCGCCAGCGCTTCGAGGCACAGCAGGCGCTGTACGCGGAGGCGTTCTTCCGCCGCGCGATGGAAAATTCGGTGCTGATCGGCATGCGCGTGCTCGACATGCACGGCCGCATCACGCACGTGAACCCCGCGTTCTGCCGGATGACGGGCTGGGACGAAACCGACCTGGTCGGCAAGGTCGCGCCGTTCCCCTACTGGCCGCGCGACTCGTATCCGGAAATGCAGCGCCAGCTCGACATGACGCTGCGCGGCAAGGCGCCGAGCTCGGGCTTCGAGCTGCGCGTGCGGCGCAAGAACGGCACGCTGTTCCATGCACGCCTCTACGTGTCGCCGCTGATCGACAGCTCGGGCCGCCAGACCGGCTGGATGTCGTCGATGACCGACATCACCGAGCCGAAGCGCGCACGCGAGGAGCTCGCGGCCGCGCACGAACGCTTCACGACGGTGCTCGAAAGCCTCGACGCCGCGGTGTCGGTGCTCGCCGCCGACGAAGCCGAGCTGCTGTTCGCGAACCGCTACTACCGCCACCTGTTCGGGATCCGCCCGGACGGCCACCTCGAGCTGTCGGGCGGCGGCTTCGACCGCGCGCAGGCGTCGTCCGACTCGATCGACATGGTCGACGCGTTCGCGGGCCTGCCGGCCGCCGCGCTGACGAGCAGCACGGCCGACGCACAGGAGGTGTACGTCGAGAGCATCCAGAAGTGGTTCGAGGTGCGCCGCCAGTACATCCAGTGGGTGGACGGCCACCTCGCGCAGATGCAGATCGCGACCGACATCACGACCCGCAAGAAGGCGCAGGAACTCGCGCACCAGCAGGAAGAGAAGCTGCAGTTCACGAGCCGATTGATGACGATGGGTGAAATGGCGTCGTCGATTGCTCACGAATTGAACCAGCCGCTCGCCGCGATCAACAACTACTGCTCGGGCACGCTCGCGCTCGTGAAGAGCGGCCGCGGCACGCCCGAGACGCTGCAGCCCGCGCTGGAAAAGACCGCGCAGCAGGCGCTGCGCGCGGGGATGATCGTCAAGCGGATCCGCGAATTCGTGAAGCGCAGCGAGCCGAAGCGCCAGCCGGCGCGGGTCGCGGACATCGTCGCCGACGCAGTCGGGCTCGCCGAAATCGAGGCCAGGAAGCGCAGGATCCGGATCGTCACGGAAATCCTCGCAAGAATGCCTATTATTTATGTCGACCCCGTGCTGATCGAGCAGGTGCTCATGAACCTGATGAAGAACGCGGCCGAGGCAATGGCCGACGTGAAGCCGGCGTCGGTGGACGGCGTGATCCGCGTCGTCGCCGACATCGATGCGGGTTTCGTCGACATCCGCGTGATCGACCAGGGTCCGGGCGTCGACGAAGCGACCGCCGAACGCCTGTTTGAACCGTTTTACAGCACCAAGTCCGACGGCATGGGCATGGGGCTGAACATCTGCCGTTCGATCATCGAATCGCATCGGGGGCGTCTGTGGGTGGTCAACAATGTCGAACCGGACGGCCGCATTTCCGGCGCGACATTCCACTGCAGCCTGCCCATTGGGGAACCCGCTGATCTCGGCCAAGGGGGGCGCGAGGCATCGGCATCACATACCGTTACGGGAGAACTATGAATAGCCCTGTCACCACCACTCAGGAAACCGTCTTCGTCGTCGACGACGACGAGGCCGTACGGGACTCGCTGCGCTGGCTGCTGGAGGCGAACGGCTATCGCGTGCAATGCTTCTCGAGCGCGGAGCAATTCCTCGATGCTTACCAGCCGGCGCAGCAGGCCGGCCAGATCGCCTGCCTGATCCTCGACGTGCGGATGTCGGGCATGAGCGGCCTCGAGCTGCAGGAGCGCCTGATCGCCGACAACGCCGCGCTGCCGATCATCTTCGTCACGGGCCACGGCGATGTGCCGATGGCGGTGTCGACGATGAAAAAGGGTGCGATGGACTTTATCGAGAAACCGTTCGACGAGGCCGAGCTGCGCAAGCTCGTCGAGCGGATGCTCGACAAGGCCCGAAGCGAAAGCAAGAGCGTCCAGGAACAGCGCGCCGCGAGCGAGCGCCTGTCGAAGCTGACCGCGCGCGAGCAGCAGGTGCTCGAGCGAATCATCGCCGGCCGCCTGAACAAGCAGATCGCCGACGATCTCGGGATCAGCATCAAGACGGTCGAAGCGCACCGCGCGAACATCATGGAAAAGCTCAACGTCAACACGGTAGCCGACCTGCTGCGCCTCGCGCTGTCGAAGAAGCAGGCCTGAACGTTGCGTGCGGCCGCGGGGCACCTGCCCGGCCGGCCGCACCCACGCACCCTCGCGCCGCGCAACGCAGCCCACTCGCGCGGCGCGGCCCGGCGCTTCCTCCCCGGGGCGCCGGCATCGCCGCCATGACGCTTTCCTTGTATTCGCTGTCGGACGACAGCAGGCGACCGGTATAATTGCGTGCTTTGCTGCGACGCTTCGTGCGCCGCACACTCGCATTCCAACTTCCCGGCAGGACCACCACCATGACAGCCCTCCTCATCGACGGCAACGCCCTCTCGAAGACCTTGCGCGCGCAGGCCGCCGAACGCGCCGCCGCCCTGACCGCCCGCGGCCACCAGCCCGGTCTCGCGGTGATCCTCGTCGGCGCCAACCCGGCGAGCGAAGTCTATGTGCGCAACAAGATCAAGGCGTGCGAGGACAACGGCTTCTTTTCGCACAAGGATGCGTACCCGGACACGCTGTCGGAAGCCGACCTGCTCGCGCGCATCGAGGAACTGAACCGCGATCCGAAGATCCACGGCATCCTGGTCCAGCTGCCGCTGCCCGCGCACATCGACAGCCACAAGGTGCTCGAGGCGATCGCGCCGGAGAAGGACGTCGACGGCTTCCACGTCGCGAACGCCGGCGCGCTGATGACCGGCAAGCCGCTGTTCCGTCCGTGCACGCCGTACGGCGTGATGAAGATGTTCGAAGCGCATGACATCCCGCTGCAAGGCGCGAACGCGGTCGTGATCGGCCGCTCGAACATCGTCGGCAAGCCGATGGCGATGCTGCTGCTCGAAGCCGGCGCGACCGTGACGATCTGCCACAGCAAGACGCGTGACCTCGCCGCGCACACGCGCCAGGCCGACATCGTGGTCGCCGCGGTCGGCAAGCGCAACATCCTGACGGCCGACATGGTCAAGCCCGGCGCGACGGTGATCGACGTCGGCATGAACCGCGACGACGCGGGCAAGCTGTGCGGCGATGTCGACTTCGCCGGCGTGAAGGAAGTCGCCGGCCACATCACGCCGGTGCCGGGCGGCGTCGGCCCGATGACCATCACGATGCTGCTGATCAACACGATCGAAGCCGCCGAGCGCGCCGCCGCGGCCGCCTGATCGCGCTGTTCGCCCAGCCGGCGCGCATTCGTGCGCCGGCATCTCGCCGGTCGCCCTCGCGGCCGCGCGTCACACCGCCACACTCCGCCGCGTTTCGCCCGTATCCGACCCCGCGTCGAGCGTATCCAATCGCGTCGTTAGAAACTAACGATTGGAAAGCGCGCGATGCGCCCCAATAATGTCGATATCGGGCGCCGCTGCTTCGCGCCTCACCCTTTTCACCCCGGTTCATCCGGCAACAGACAGGGAGTCTTAATGTCCGCCAGCGCCAATACCAATCCGCTTCTCGATTTCTCCGGCCTGCCCCGCTTCGGCGAGATTCGTCCGGAACATGTGACGCCCGCGCTCGACACGCTGCTCGACACCGCCAACCGCGCAGTCGACACCGCGAGCGCACCCGCGACGCCGGCGACCTGGGCCACGATCGTCGAGACGGTCGAGCAGGCGACGGAGCCGCTCGGGCGCGCATGGGGCGTCGTCGGCCACCTGAACGCCGTCGCCGATACGCCGGAACTGCGGGCCGCCTACGGCGAAAACCTGCCGCGCGTGACCGAATTCTGGTCGAGCGTCGGCCAGAATCTCGCGCTGTACGAGAAGTACAAGGCGATCGCCGCGAGCGCCGAATACGCGACGCTGTCCGCCGAGCGCAAGAAGATCCTCGACAACGCGCTGCGCGATTTCCGCCTGTCGGGCGCCGAGCTGCCGGAAGACCAGAAGCCGCGCTTCGCGGAACTGCAGGAGCAGCAGGCCGCGCTGTCGAAGGCGTTCTCCGACCACGTGCTCGACGCGACCAACGCGTATGCGTACTTCGCGCAGGACGAGGCCGAACTCGCCGGCCTGCCGGGCGACGCGATCGAAGCGGCACGCGAAGCCGCGCAGAAGGAAGGCAAGGAAGGCTGGAAATTCACGCTGCACTTCCCGTCCTACTTCCCGGTGCTGCAATACGCCGAGAACCGCGCGATGCGCGAGACGCTGTATCGCGCGTATGCGACGCGCGCCTCCGAACTCGGGCCGCAGTACGGCGGCGGCAAGGCCGAATGGGACAACACGGCGATCGTCGCCGACGAGCTGAAGCTGCGCCGTGAAGAGGCGCAGATGCTCGGCTACCGCAACTTCGCCGAAGTGTCGCTCGCGCCGAAGATGGCCGAGTCGCCGCAGCAGGTCATCGCGTTCCTCGAGGATCTCGCGACGCGCGCGCGCCCGCACGCTGACAAGGACTGGGACGAACTGCGCGCGTTCGCCGCGAAGGAACTCGGCCTGACCGAACTCGCGCCGTGGGACGTCGCGTTCGCGGCCGAGCGGCTGCGCCAGCAGCGCTACGCGTTCTCGGAAAACGAGGTCAAGCAGTACTTCCCGGAACCGGCCGTGCTGAAGGGCCTCTTCACCGTCACCGAAACGCTGTTCGGCGTGCGGATCAAGCCGGACGACGCGCCGGTCTGGCACCGGGACGTGCGCTTTTTCCGCGTCGAGAACCGCGACGGTTCGCTCGTCGCGCAGTTCTATCTCGACCTGTATGCACGCGAAGGCAAGCGCGGCGGCGCGTGGATGGACGATGCGCGTGCGCGCGCGAAGCGCGGCGCCACCGTGCAGACGCCGGTCGCGTACCTGACCTGCAACTTCTCGGCGCCGGTCGGCGGCAAGCCCGCGTGCTTCACGCACGACGAAGTCATCACGCTGTTCCATGAATTCGGCCACGGACTGCATCACATGCTCACGCGCGTCGACGAGCTCGGCGTGTCGGGCATCAACGGCGTCGAATGGGATGCGGTCGAGCTGCCGTCGCAGTTCATGGAAAACTTCTGCTGGGAATGGGACGTCCTGTCGTCGATGTCATCGCACATCGATACCGGCGCCGCGCTGCCGCGCGAGCTGTTCGACAAGATGATCGCCGCGAAGAACTTCCAGAGCGGCCTCGGCACGCTGCGCCAGATCGTGTTCTCGATGTTCGACATGCTGCTGCACGTCGACTTCGACCCGGCCGGCGCGACCGGCGTGAACGCGTTCGCGCGCGAGATCAACGAGCGCTACCACGTGATCCCGCAGGCAGCGTTCTCGCGCTGGCCGAACACGTTCAGCCACATCTTCGCGGGCGGCTATGCGGCCGGCTACTACAGCTACAAGTGGGCCGAGGTGCTGTCGGCCGACGCGTACGCGGCGTTCGAGGAAGCGGCCGCCGCAGGCGGCAGCGTGCTCGACGCGGCGACCGGCACGCGCTATCGCCGCGAGATCCTCGAAGTCGGCGGCAGCCGCCCGGCGATGGATTCGTTCAAGGCGTTCCGCGGCCGCGAGCCGGAAATCGACGCGCTGCTGCGCCACAACGGGATGACCTCCCCCGCGCACTGAGCACGCGCTGGCCGGCTCGTCCGGCTGCATCGGAAGGCACCGCTTCGGCGGTGCCTTTTTTCATGGCGCGGGTGTCTCGTCGTTGGCGTCGTTGGCGTCGTTGGCGTCGTTGGCGTCGTTGGCGTCGTTGGCGTTGGCGTTGGCGTTGGCGTTGGCGTTGGCAGCGTTACCGGCGTCGTCGGCACGGTCGGCTTCATCGTCGAACAAGGAGAACTGCCCGTGCCGCTCGGCCGTGTCCTCGTCGATGCGCACGCCGACGCCCAGCAGCCGCACGGCCTGAGCGCGCCGCTGCAGCCCCTTCGCGAGCAGCGTGACCGCCGTCTGCGCATTCGTCGCGTCGGCCACGCATTCCACCGTCGTTCGCTGGAAATCGGCGAAGCGGATCTTCACGTACAGCTTGCGGATCGCGCGCACCGCACCCGCGCGCGCGATCCGCGCGTCGAGCTGCACGACGAGGCGGCGGATCTCGTCCGCGCATTGTTCGAGCGTCGTCAGATCGGTCACATAGGTCGTCTCGACGCTGACCGACTTGCGCTCCTGGTCGGCCTGCACCGGCCGCTCGTCGATCCCCCGCGCCAGCTGGTACAGCCGTCGACCGAACGCGCCGAAGTCGCGATGCAGGTCGATCAGCGACCAGTCGCGCAACTGCGCGCAGGTCTGGATGCCGAGCCGGTCGAGCCGCGTGGCCGTCACCTTGCCGACGCCGTGCAGCTTGCGCACAGGAAGCGCCGCGACGAACGCATCGACTTCATGCGGGCGCACGACGAACAGACCGTCGGGCTTGTTCCAGTCGGACGCGATCTTCGCGATGAACTTGTTCGGCGCGACGCCCGCCGACACCGTCACGCCCACCGTGTCGTACACACGCTGGCGGATCTCCCGTGCAATCAGCGTCGCGCTGCCCTGGCACAGTTCGGAGCCGCTGACGTCGAGATAAGCCTCGTCGAGCGACAGCGGCTCGACGTCGTGCGTGTAGTCGCGATAGATCGCCATGATCTGCCGCGACGCCACGCGGTACTTGTCCATCGCGGACGGCAGGATCAGCAGGTCCGGACACTTGCGCATCGCCAGCGCCGACGACATCGCCGAATGCACACCATAGCGCCGCGCCTCGTAGTTGCAGGTCGCGATCACGCCGCGCTGGTCGGGCCGGCCGCCGACCGCGAGCGGCCGGTTGCGCAGCGACGGGTCGTCACGCATCTCCACCGACGCGTAAAAGCAGTCGCAGTCGCAGTGGATGATCTTGCGCACGCGCGGTGGCGCTTGGCCAGGCGGCGGCTCGCGCGGAGGATCGGCAGGCGGGATGATGGTCGGATTCACGGTGCCGATACTGTACAAAAACACAGTGCCGGTTTCAACTGTCGCGTACTGCCGCGTTCGGTCGCCCCGTACCGGTGCGCTTCGCACGGATCGTACCGCCGCGCGCACGGGGCGGCCCCTATACTCGTCTGTCACGCCATACGAAACGCACAGGTGACGGATGAAGACGATCGGACTGATCGGCGGGATGAGCTGGGAATCGTCGGCGGAGTACTACCGGATGATCAACCGCCATTCGAAGGCGCTGCACGGCGGCCATCACAACGCGAAGAGCGTGCTGGTCACGGTGGATTTCGCCGAGATCGAAGCGCTGCAGCGCGCGCAGGACTGGGTCGCGCTCGGCGAACGGATGGCCGACGCCGCGCGTCAGCTCGAAGCGGCCGGCGCCGATCTCGTCGTGCTGACGACCAACACGATGCACCGCGTACACGGCGCGATCGAAGCGGCGGTAGCGCTGCCGTTCCTGCACATCGCCGATCCGACCGGCGCCGCGCTGCGCGCCGCGGGCGTCGAGCGCGTCGCGCTGCTCGGCACGCGCTACACGATGGAATTGCCGTTCTATGCGGAGCGCCTGCGCGACAAGTTCGGCCTCGACGTGCTGGTGCCGGACGAAGCCGCGCGCGGCGACGTGCACCGGATCATCTACGACGAGTTGTGTCACGGCGTGATCGATGCGGCGTCGCGCGCAACCTACGTGGCGATCATCGACGAACTGGCGAAACGGGGCGCGCAAGCCGTGATTCTCGGCTGCACGGAAATCACGCTGCTGATCGGCGCGGACGATTCGCCGCTGCCCGTATTCGATACGACCGCGCTGCATGCGAAGGCGGCGGTCGAGTGGGCGGCGGCCTGACCACCGCGCGCCGTCGCGCGGCGGACCTCGGCCGGAGGCCGGCGCGCTCGCCGGCAACCCTCGCCGCGATTTGATGGCCGGATTATTCCACGCGGCGGGAATCACTATCTTGCCCGTCGCATCGCCTCGCGCCCGACGCCTCGCTCTCGCCCGCGGCACGGGGCCGGCGGGAACGATCCGCGAATTAGGCGGCGCGTGTCGCGCGGCCTCGCCGATTCAACTGGTTATCTATTGGTAATAAAGTGGGCGCAAATTGGTATTCGGGCGGCATCGCTTCAATCGGTGCTGCTCGTGCGCTCTCTTTTCCACCAACGGGAAACCGGAACATGAAACGACTCAAGTCCACGGTCGCTGCGATGCTCGCCATGTCGACCATGCTCGGCGCACACGCCGACCCCACCATCCACGCGTCGGCCCCGACGACACCCAACGGCGGTTTCGATCGCCTCACGTGGGACATCACGCCGGACGTCGTACCGACCACGATCAACGCCAGTTACTACTGGGCCACCCAGGTGTCGTCCGAACATGGCAGCCACCCGATCTATACCGGCATCCAGCCGCGCACCCAAAGCACCAACGTCGTGATCTTCAGCGCGTTCGGCGCCGGAACGGCGCCGCTGTCGGCGAATTGCCGCGGCGGTGCCAACGGCGGCTCGGGAACCTCGTGCTCGATCGGCTATGCGTGGAAAACGGGCCATGCCTACCGGCTGCAAATCGTCCATGCGCAGGCCGATCGCGCCGACGGACGCTCGACCATCGAAGGCTTCATCACGGACGTCGCAACCGGCGTCACGACACCGACCGGCAGCATCGCGGTGCCGGCAGACTGGGGCGGACTGTCGAACACCGCTTCCGTGTTCGACGAGTTCTTCCCGTTCAACGGCGCGTCGAGCGACCCGATGCAGCGGCCGTGCGTGCCGTACGTACGCTACACGACGTCGCTGCCGCATTTCTATCTGAAGGGGGTCGACTACCCGACGACCGAACGGTCGGTCCGGCTGAATACGGGCAAGGACAAATGCGCGGCGCTGACCGGCACGCCGAACGCGCGGGCCACGCTCGTCAACACATCGACTTATCTGATCGAGAACGGCTTCCTACCGGGGAGCCCCGGCGCGCCGAAATGACATTCGGACGCTGAAAACAAAAAACCCGGCACGAGGCCGGGTTCCTGTCGACGAAGCGCGCATCGGTCATATGCGCTGCACATCGTCTGGTGTGCTTGGTTGCGGGGGTAGGATTTGAACCTACGACCTTCGGGTTATGAGCCCGACGAGCTGCCAGACTGCTCCACCCCGCGTCAGAGAAATAAATTATAGGGTGAGGAAGCACTCACGTCAACACCTTTGTCACAATTTCTTCGCGGGTCGTCGATATCGCGATGCGCGATGCGTGCTTCGCATCGCGTGTCGCGCGCGTTCGCGCCCCGTGCTCGCGGTAAGATGGCGGCCTTCGCATTCACCCCGCACGCATTCCCGTTCATGAAAATCGCCACCTGGAACGTCAACTCGCTCAACGTCCGCAAGCAACACGTGCTCGACTGGATCGCGCACAGCGGAACCGACGTGCTGTGCCTGCAGGAATTGAAGCTGCCGGACGAGAAATATCCGCGCGCCGATCTCGAGGCCATCGGCTACCGCAGCTGGTTCACGGGCCAGAGGACCTACAACGGCGTCGCGATCCTCGTGCGCGACACGCTCGCCGTCGACGAATCCGACGTCGTGCGCAACATTCCCGGCTTCGACGATCCGCAGCAGCGCGTGATCGCCGTGACGGTCGAGGGCGTGCGCATCGTGTCCGCGTATTTCCCGAACGGCCAGGCGCCCGACTCCGACAAGTTCGTCTACAAGATGCAGTGGCTCGACGCACTGCATGCGTGGCTGAGCGCCGAGCTGCAGCGCTATCCGAAGCTCGCGCTGCTCGGCGACTACAACATCGCGCCGGAAGACCGCGACGTGCACGATCCGGCGAAATGGGAAGGCCAGAACCTCGTGTCGCCGCAGGAGCGCGCGCACTTCGCGAAGCTGATCGAGCTCGGCTTCGTCGATGCATTCCGCCGCTTCGACCAGCCCGAGAAGACCTTCACGTGGTGGGACTACCGGATGCTCGCGTTCCGCCGCAACGCGGGGCTGCGCATCGACCACATCCTGCTGTCGCCTGCGCTCGCCGCCAACTGCACGTCGTGCGAAGTCGACCGCCTCCCGCGCACGTGGGAACAGCCGTCCGACCACACGCCCGTCGTCGCGGTCGTCGGCTGAGCCCCCCACCCGCTCGTGCCCGCGCTCAACCGCGCGCGGGTGCGGGCGGGGGCCCGAGATGAGCCCACAGGAAGCCGAATTCCGCCGCATCTGCTTCGGCACGCTCCAGATCGTCGGCGCTGCCGTGGCCGCCGTCCGTGTTCTCCCAGTACCACACCCGTTCGTGTCCGAGCGCATGCATGCGCGCGGCCATCTTGCGCGCATGCGCGGGATGCACGCGATCGTCGCGCGTCGACGTCGTCAGCAACAGCGGCGGATACACGACACCTTCGCGCACGCGGTGATACGGCGAGTAGGCGGCCAGCGCCGCGCCCTCGCGCGAATCGTCCGGGTCGCCGTATTCGTCGAGCCACGCGGCGCCCGCATGCAGCTTCGGATAGCGCCGCATGTCGAGCAGCGGCACGCGGCACAGCACCGCGCCGAACAGCTCCGGACGCTGCACCATGCACGCGCCGACCAGCAGCCCGCCGTTGCTGCCGCCCTCGATGCCGAGCTGCGCGGCCGTCGTCACGCCGCTGCGGATCAGATCCTCGGCCACCGCGATGAAGTCGTCGAACGCACGCTGCCGATGCTCGCGCTGCGCGTCGACGTGCCAGCCCGGCCCGAATTCGCCGCCGCCGCGGATGTGCGCGAACACCGCGACGCCGCCGCGCTCGAGCCATGCGATGCCCAGCGCATCGCTATAGCCCGGCAGGTTCGGAATCGCGAAGCCGCCATAGCCTGACAGCAGGCAGGGCCGCGCGACGCGGGTGACGCCGTCGGGGTGATCCAGCCCATCGAGCGCGTCACGCGGCCCGATCAGCGTGCACGGCACCACCGTGCCGTCGCGCGAGCGTGCATTGGCGCGCCGCACGACGAGTCCGGCCGCGTCGAAGCGCACCGGCGGCCGGTCGAGCAGCACGCGGCGCGACGCCGCATCGTCCGCGCGATCGGCCAGATCGGCAAGCCAGCATTCGGGCGGATCGAGATAGGTGTCGACGTCCACGTACACGTCGTCGTTCAGCGTCGACTCGACCGGCTCGACGTCGACCTGCGCATCGCCCGGCCACTCGAACGGCCGCGCGTGCCACGTCCATGCGCCGTCCTCGCCCTGGCGCGGCTGCCACAGCATCGTGCGGTTCTGCACGTCGTCGAGCCAGCTCGCGATCAGCATCGTGCGGGTATGCGTCCACGTGCACGCGGACGTCGACGGCCGCGGTTCGAACAGCGTCGTGAGCTCACGCGCGCCGGCGAGGAACGCCTGCTCGCGGATCGCGAGCAGCGAGCCGCCCGCGTGACGCACGCCGCCGCAGTCCCAGTCGAGTCGCGGCTCCAGCACGAGCCAGCCTTCCCAGAAGCCGACCTCGACATGCGTCGGCACGTCGTAGCGCGCCCACTCGCCCGCGTCGGTCAGCCAGTACGCGTGCGCGTCGAAGAAATCCACGCTGCGCCACGCGACGTGGCGGCCGTCGATCGGATCGAACGCCGCGCCCGCGCTGATGTCGTCGGGTTCGCCGCGAAACACGACCGGCGCATCGGCGAGCGGCGTGCCGCGTACCCAGCGGCGCGCGTCGTACGGATAGCCGGCCGCGGTCGCATGCGCCTCGCCGCGATCCCAGCTCACGTAGACGGTATCGCGGTCGATCCAGCCGACCGTGTGATGCCCCGGCTCGTCGATCGTGAACCCGTCGTCGACGAAACGGCGCTGCACGAGATCGAACTCGCGCACGACGACCGCGTCGGCGCCGCCCGGTGACAGCGACAGCAGCGCGCGATCGCCGTCCGGGTACAGGATCGCGTCCTGCTCGAACACCCACGACTCGCCCTCTTGCGCGCCGAGCGCGTCGACGTCGAGCAGCGTTTCCCACTCGGGCCGGCCCGCGCGCCAGTCGTCCCAGCGCGCGCGGCGCCACAGTCCCTTCGGGTGGAGATCGTCCTGCCACAGGTCGTACGCCCACTCGCGCCAGCGGGTCGGAATCACCGGGCGCTCGCGCGGCAGATACGCCTGTGCGAGCCGCGCGGTGAGCGCGCGATACGCATCGTCGTCGCGCAGCGCGGCACGCGTGCGCGCGTTCTGCTCGTCGACCCACGCGCGGGCGCGCTTGCTGTCGAGCGATTCGAGAAAACGGAAGGGATCGGCCCCGGCGGGCCAGCGGAAGGAATCGGACATGACGGATGCGCACGTGACGGCAAACCGAGATTATGTCCGATCGCGGCATGCGCGATGCCCGCGCATGCCGCGACGGCGGCTCAAGGCTCCAGGTGCAGTTCCTGGATCTTGCGCGTGATCGTGTTGCGGCCGATGCCGAGCCGCTCCGCCGCCTCGACCTTGCGGCCGCGCGTGAAGTCGAGCGCCTCGCGGATCACGGCCGCCTCGAAGCGGCGCGCGAGCTCGTCCATCACGTCGGCCGAGTTCTCGCGCAACAGCCGCGCGACTTCGGTGCGCAGCCCGTTTTCCCACATCGGATAACCGGCCGGCGCGCCGTTCGGCGCGGCCGCGACGGGCGCCGCCGTCAGCGGCGCCGCACCGAGCCGCCGCCTGCACGCGCAGCCCGTCGCCACCGCCGATGCTCGCGCCGCCGTGCGCATCCATGCCATCGGCCGTCGCAGTCACCGGCGCACCTGCCGGCACGAGGTCGGGCGGCAGGTCCTTGATCTCGACCGTCTGCGCGGGCGCCATCACGGTCAGCCAGTTCGCGAGATTCTCGAGCTGCCGCACGTTGCCGGGGAACGACAACGACGTCAGGTACGCCAGCGCGTCGTCGGACACGCGCTTGGGCTCGACGCCGAGATCGCGCGCGCTCTTCTGCAGGAAGTGGCGCGTGAGCAGCGCGATGTCCTCGCTGCGTTCGCGCAGCGGCGGCAGTCGCAGCCGGATCACGTTGAGCCGGTGGTAAAGGTCCTCGCGGAACAGCCCCTGCCGCACGCGCGCCTCGAGATTCTGGTGCGTCGCGGCGATCACGCGCACGTTCGCACGCAGCGGGTTGTGGCCGCCGACCCGGTAGAACTGCCCGTCCGACAGCACGCGCAACAGGCGTGTCTGCAAGTCGAACGGCATGTCGCCGATTTCGTCGAGGAACAGTGTGCCGTTCTCGGCCTGTTCGAAGCGGCCCTGGCGCGTCGTCTGCGCGCCGGTGAACGCGCCGCGCTCATGACCGAACAGTTCGGATTCGAGCAGGTCCTTCGGAATCGCCGCGGTGTTCAGCGCGATGAACGGTCCGTTCGCCCGCGGGCTGTGCCGGTGCAGCGCCCGCGCGACGAGCTCCTTGCCGGTGCCCGATTCGCCGGTGATCAGCACGGTCGCGGCCGAATGCGACAGGCGGCCGATCGCGCGGAACATGTCCTGCATCGCGGGTGCCTGGCCGAGCATCTCGGGCGCCTCGGCCACGCGCTCGTCCTGCGGCGCGCCGCTGCGCAGGCTTTCCTCGACCGCGCGGCGGATCAGCTCGACCGCCTTGTCGACGTCGAACGGCTTCGCGAGATATTCGAACGCGCCGCCCTGGAACGCCGCGACGGCGCTGTCGAGGTCGGAGAACGCCGTCATGATGATGACGGGCAGGTCCGGCAGACGCTCGTGCACCGCCTGCAGCAGCTCGAGGCCGGAGCCGCCCGGCATCCGGATGTCGGATACGAGCACCTGCGGCGTCTCGTGGTCGAGCGCGGCCAGCGCGTCGCGCACGTTCGCGAAACTCTTCGTCGCGAAGCTGTCCCGGGCGAGCGCCTTTTCGAGCACCCAGCGGATCGATTGATCGTCGTCTACTATCCAGATCGGCTTCATAGGTCGGTCAGTATTGGGGAATCCGGTGAATCGCCATGCCGCCGCTCAATGGTCGAGCGGCAGCAGGATCTGAAATTCGGTACGTCCGGGCCGGCTGTCGACCTCGATCATCCCGTCGTGCTGCTGCACGAACGTCTGCGCGAGCGTGAGGCCGAGGCCGCTGCCGTCGTCGCGCCCGGACACGAGCGGGTAGAAGATCCGGTCGCGGATCTCTTCCGGAATGCCCGGTCCGTTGTCGACTACATGCAAGTCCAGTGCCAGCTTGTACAAGCGCTTCGCGACCGTCACCTTGCGCGCGACGCGCGTGCGCAGCTCGATCTTCGCGTCGCCCTGCGCGATCCGTTCGCGCAGCGCCTGCGCGGCGTTGCGCACGATGTTCAGCAGCGCCTGGATCAACTGCTCCTTGTCGCCGCGCAGGTCGGGCACGCTGACGTCGTAGTCGCGCTCGATCGTGAGCCCGCGCGGAAATTCCGCGAGCATCACCGCGCGCACGCGTTCGCACACTTCATGAATGTTCACGTCGCCGACGATGTGCGGATGCCGGTGCGGCTCGAGCAACCGGTCGACGAGCGTCTGCAGGCGGTCGGACTCCTTGATGATCACCTGCGTGTATTCGCGCAACTCGCCGCGCTCGCGCTCGCTCAGCTCGAATTCGAGCAGCTGGGCTGCGCCGCGAATGCCGCCGAGCGGGTTCTTGATCTCGTGCGCGAGATTGCGGATCAGTTGCTTGTTGACCGCGGTCAGGTCGTGGATCCGTTCCTCGCGATCGGTGCGCGACTGCCGTTCGTTCTCGAACAGTTCGACGAGCACGAAATCGGGCGCGGTCTCGAGGAAGCCGACGATCGCATGCACGTGCAGCGCCTCGTGGCCGGGCCGGTCGAGCACCGTGTCGAGATGCGTCGCGTGAAAGCGCTCCTGGCCGATCGCGGTGATCGTCGACGCGAGCTCGTTCGCGTTCGGAAAAATCTCGCCCCACGGCCGCTGCGCGAGCTGCCGCCGAGAGATGTCGAGCATCGCCTCCGCGGACGGGTTCGCGAACGCAACCCTGAGCGTCTTGCGGTCGAGCACGATCACGACCGTCGGCAGTGCTTCCAGCCCCGCAAGCAGGCCCGAGCGCGCGAGCCGCTCGTCTTCCGTCAGTCGCTCGGGCTGCCCCGTCTTCGCCTTGATCAGATTCTTGAGAGCCATCTTGCGTATCGTCGCGCCTCACCGGGTGGGAACATGAAAATTTGCGGAACAAAAAAGGGACGGCTGGACGCCGTCCCCTTTCAGACTCCGCGGTTCCCGCCGCAGGCCGCGCGACGGGAACGAACCGGCATGACGGCGCTCACTCGAAGCGCCATCGCCGATTACAGCGAGTAGTACATCTCGAACTCGATCGGATGCGTCGTCATGCGGAACTTCGCCAGCTCCTGCTCCTTCAGCGCGAGGTACGCATCGAGCATGCTGTCCGTGAACACGCCACCGCGCGTCAGGAACTCGCGATCCTTGTCGAGCGCTTCCAGTGCCTGGTCGAGGCCCGCGCAGACGGTCGGGATCTTTGCATCCTCTTCCGGCGGCAGGTCGTACAGGTTCTTGTCCGCGGCTTCGCCCGGATGGATCTTGTTCTGGATCCCGTCGAGGCCGGCCATCATCAGCGCCGTGAAGCACAGGTACGGGTTCGCCATCGGATCCGGGAAGCGCGTTTCGATACGGCGACCCTTCGGGTTCGACACGTGCGGAATGCGGATCGATGCCGAACGGTTACGCGCCGAGTAAGCGAGCTTGACCGGTGCTTCGAAGTGCGGGACCAGACGCTTGTACGAGTTCGTCGTCGGGTTCGTGATCGCGTTCAGTGCACGGGCGTGCTTGATGATGCCGCCGATGTAGAACAGCGCCAGTTCCGACAGGCCGGCATAGCCGTTGCCCGCGAACAGGTTCTGGCCGTCCTTCCAGATCGACTGGTGAACGTGCATGCCCGAACCGTTGTCGCCGACGACCGGCTTCGGCATGAACGTCGCCGTCTTGCCGTACGAGTGCGCGACGTTATGGATGATGTACTTCGACCATTGCGTCCAGTCGGCGCGCTGAACCAGCGTCGAGAACTTCGTGCCGATTTCGTTCTGGCCCTGGCCCGCCACTTCGTGGTGGTGCACTTCGACCGGGATGCCGAGCTGTTCGAGCAGCAGGCACATTTCCGAACGCATGTCCTGGAACGTGTCGACCGGCGCGACCGGGAAGTAGCCGCCCTTCGTGCCCGGACGGTGGCCCGTGTTGCCGCCTTCGAATTCCTTGCCTGCCGACCACGGTGCTTCTTCCGAGTTGATCTTCACGAAGCAGCCCGACATGTCCGTGTTCCACTGGACCGAGTCGAAAATGAAGAATTCCGGTTCCGGACCAAAGTAGGCCGTGTCGCCGATGCCCGTGCTCTTCAGGTACGCTTCGCCGCGTTTCGCGAGCGAACGCGGATCGCGTTCGTAGCCCTTGCCATCGGCCGGCTCGACCACGTCGCAGGTCAGCACCAGGGTCGACTCTTCATAGAACGGGTCGACGAAGGCGGCGCTCGGGTCCGGCATGAGCAGCATGTCCGACGCCTCGATGCCCTTCCAGCCGGCGATCGACGAGCCGTCGAATGCATGACCGCTTTCGAACTTGTCTTCGTCGAACGCCGAAACCGGCACCGACACGTGCTGCTCCTTGCCGCGCGTATCCGTGAAGCGGAAATCGACAAACTTGCAGTCCTCGTCCTTCACGAGCTGCATGACGTCGGCGACGGTTTTACTCATAACCTCTTCTCCTGATTGAACAATTCCGGCGGACTGGGAACCGCCTCGTTTATCGAGCTGCCCGGAGTCTGGCTTTGGCGCAGCGCGCCCCGGGTCGACCGAATTCTATATAGCAGCTTCCGTGCCAACCATACACAGAAGCGACATGAATCGCGCCAGCCCGCGCCACTGCGGGGCCCTGCTGCGCGATTCCGGGGCCGGGCGCCGCACCGGCGCTTGCGGGATCGCACCAACATGGTGCAATCGCTGAGAGACGCCGGCGCGACGGAATCATCCTGGTGCATGCGCACCATTCTGCACTCTTTTGGTGAGCGCGGGGCGGTGCATGCGCGGCAGGCCACGCGCACATCCGCGCGGCGCCGCCGCGCTAGAATGATCGTTTGACCGAACCATACGGAGACCTCCTGCCATGAGTACGCTCGACCAGCTTTACGCGAAGGCCGAAGAACGCCGCACCCAAGGCGCGCTCAACTATGCCGGCGCGCTGCTGCCGGTCGAGGCATTCGAACTGCTGCAGCTCGACCCGTCGGCGCGCCTCGTCGACGTGCGCACCCGCGCCGAGCTCGACTGGATCGGCCGCCCGCTCGTCGGCGACGGCCAGTACCTGCACCTCGAATGGACGCGCTACCCGGGCGGCGTGCCGAACGCCGAATTCGTCAACGAACTGAAGGCGGCCCTCCCGGCCGATACGCCCATCCTGTTCCTGTGCCGCAGCGCCGCGCGCTCGAAGCTCGCCGCGGTCGCGTCGTCGCAGGCCGGCTTCACGAAGGCGTTCGACCTGCTCGAAGGCTTCGAGGGCGGCAAGGACGCCGAAGGCCACCGCAAGACGGTCGACGGCTGGTGCTTCCGGAAACTGCCGTGGATCGGCGCCTGAGCGCGCATCCGTTCAGGCACGCCCGACTGCCACATCGTCGAGCCGGGCGATGACATCCCGATGACGGGCCGCGTTGCGCGGCCCGTGGTTTTTGCGTGGCCCGTTTGCGCGATTGATCGCGGGCCGCTCAGGCGCGCGGCGCATCCGGCTCGACGACATCGCCGCCGAGCAGATGCACGCCTTCGCGCAGCTTCACGAACGCGGCCGCGACCGCTTCCGGCTCGCCCTTCACGCCGAGATCGATATGCCGGCGCGCGTAGATCCCGCCGCGCTCCGCGTCGCCCACGCTCGGCAGGCTGAAGACGCGCACGCCCGGGAAGTCGCGCTCGATGTTCTCCATCAGCGGCGTCAACGTCGATTCGGGCAGTTCGAACACGAACAGCGAGCGCTCCGCGTGCGGTGTCACATGATGGAGATGCTGGTACTTCGTATCGAGCACCCATTCGATCATCGGCCACGCCATCACCGGGAAGCCGGGCACGAAATGGAGATCGCCGACCGAGAAACCGGGAATCCGGTTATAGCCGTTCGGGATGATCGTCGCGCCCACCGGAAACACGCCCATGTTGAAGCGGTGCCGGTTTTCCGGCGAATCGAAATCGACCGGCGTGGCCGGATCGGTGTGCGTCTCGCGAATGCGCTCCGAAATCAGCGCCTTCGCTTCCGGATGCAGCGCGAGCGGCACGCCGAGCGCGGCGGCGGCGCACTGCCGCGTATGGTCGTCCGGCGTCGCGCCGATCCCGCCCGTGGAAAACACGATGTCGCCGGACGCGATCGCGCGTCCGAGCGTCGCGGTGATCCGCGCCGGATCGTCGCCGACGTATTCGGCCCAGTCGAGCGCGAGGCCGCGCGCGCCGAGCAGCTCGATGACCTTCGCCAGATGCTTGTCCTGCCGGCGGCCCGAGAGGATTTCGTCGCCGATGATGATGATGCCGATGCTCATGCCTGCCCCATGTCGATTGCGGTGGCGCGCGAACTCGCGCGCAGGTCGTCCAGCGCGCGCAGGCAATAGTGCCCGAACCACAGCGCCGAGAAGACCAGGATGAAAGCGTAAACCCAGATCATCGCCGCCGCCACGAACGGAAACAGCACCATCATCCAGACGGACGACACCCACACGAAGGTCGGCACGGTGCCGAGCAGCCCGGTCGCGACGCCGATGCCGATCAGCGGCCAGCGATGCTGCCGCACGAGCGCGCGGCGCTCGTCGCGGCTCGCGTGCTGGGCGAGCGCGTCGTAGGTCATCACGCGGTACGTGAGCCAGCCCCAGATCACGGGCGGCAGCAGCGCGAAGAACGGCGGAATCAGCCACAGCGGGATCGTGACGACGAGCAGCACGACGCCGACGAGCGCCGCGCCGAGCGAATTGACCGCGCTGCCGAGGAATGTGCCGCCCCGCTTCGCCTCGAGCGCGGCGAACTGTCGGTTCGACAGGTGCTTGATCACGACCGGCATCGAGATTGTCGCGATCAGCAGCAGCACGGTCAGCACGATCAGCGGAATCGCGAGCGACACGACGACGAACGGCGCGACGACCGCATGCAGCTGCGACATCCCGATCGCGTCGAACGCGCGGTACAGCGCGGCGGTCAGCACGAAGCCGTCGAGCGCGCCGCGCGCGGCATCGATCAGCGCCTGCCACGAGAACCACAGCAAGACGCCCCACAGCAGCGCCGAGACGACGAACGGCATCAGGGTCAGCCACAGCATGCGCGGGTGCAGCGCGCTGGCGAACGCCCGGATGAAGGAGCGCAGCAAGTCGTTCATGCGAACCTGTATCGACGGAGAAAAACGGGGAAAGGATAAACCACACGGCCCGCATGCGCCAAAGCGCATGCGGGCCGTGTAGGGAAGCGGTTCAACGGGACGGTGACGAGGTCAGGCCGACGCCGCGCCGCGCTTCGCGGGAACGAGGCGCCGGAAGATCCGCACGAACGCGAGGCCGTGCTGCGCCCAGAAGCCGTCGCCGTAGGACACGCCCTCGACCTGCTCGCGGATGCCGGTCGGCTCGACCGTGCGGTTCCACGACGCGGTGCCGAACATGACGTCCCACCACGGGAACAGCACGCCGAAGTTGCAGCCGTACTTGGTGCCTTCATGGCCGTAGCCGACCGCGTGGTGGCGCCGGTGGAAGGTCGGGCTCACGAGCAGGCGCTCGCCGAGCCGGCCGAACGACAGTCGCGCATTCGTATGCTGGATGCTCTGCAGGAAATTGGTGACCGCGGTCAGCACGACGAACTGCGACGGCGTCACGCCGATCACGAGCGCGATCGCCGCGAAGAAGCACGACTGGAGCACGTCGTCGAGCAGATGGTTGCGGTCATCGCACCACAGCGACATCTGCCGCTGGCTGTGATGCACCGCGTGCAGCTCCCACCAGATGCCGAACTTGTGCTGCCAGCGGTGATACCAGTAGCCGGCGAAGTCGAGCACGATGAGGTAGATCGCGAACGCGACGATCGGCTGCGAGGTCACGCCGGGCCACAGATAGTCGAGGTTGAAGTTCGCGACGCCGTGCAGGCGCAGCCACGACTGGAACTTGTCGAACACCGGCTGCAGCGCGAAGAAGAAGAACAGCGTATAGATGCCGAGCTTCGAGATCGCCGTGTAGATCACGTCGACCCGCACCGCGCGGCGGTTCTTCCAGCGCTCGACGGGCGCGAGCGCCTCGAGCGGGCGCAGCAGCGCGAACATCAGCACCATCTGCAGCGCGCCGATGATCACCCAGTACAGTGCGTCGTAGGTGTCCTCGTCATAGTCCATCAGGTTGAACTTGAAGAGGAGCGGCTGCACGACGTCGACGTACAGCCAGGTCTGGATGTCCGACACGAACGCATCGATCAGGTGCAGCATCGTTCGCCTCCGCCCGTCACGCGCCGTTCGCAGCCTTCCACGGCGCGCGGTCGTAGAAGTAGATCCCGTGCGGCGAACGGCCGACGGCGATCGTCTGCACCAGCTTGCGCGATGCCAGATCGATGATACCGACCTTCTTCGCGAAGCGGAACGTCACCCACAGCGTCTTCTTGTCGGCCGACAGCTCCATGTCGTCCGGCCCCGGCAGCAGGCCGGTGATGTCGCCGACGTTGGTGAGGGTGTTCTCGTCGAGGATGCTGATCGTGTTCGCGACCCGGTTCGTGACGGCGACGTGCGTGCCGTCGGCGAGCGAGCGGAAGTTGTGCGCGCCCTTGCCCGTGTAGATCTGCTTGACGACCTTCTGGTTGCGCCAGTCGACGACCGCGACGTAATCCGCGCCGGTCATCCCGACCAGCAGGAACTTGTCGTCCGGCGTGAGCCACAGGCCGGCCGGCACCTTGCCGACCTTCATCTTCCACTTGACCGTCTGCGTCGGCAGGTCGATCGCCGCGATCTCGCCGGACACCTGCAGCGACACGAGCAGCGTCTTGCTGTCCTTCGTGAACGCGAGGTGGCTCGGCATCACCGCCAGCGGCACGCGCTTCGCGAGGTGCACGTCGTGGCCGTCGTAGCTGTAGATGTCGACGCGGTCGAGCCGCAGCCCCGCCGCCGCGAACCACTTGCGGTCGGGCGAGAAGCCGAGCTGGTACGGATCGTCGATCCCTTCGACGGTGCGCTGCAGCTTGCCCGTCTTCGGATCGAGGAACATCAGGCTGTTCGAGATCGAATTTGCGACGATCAGCGACGAATTGTCGGGCGTCGCCATCAAATGGTGCGGCTCCTTGCCGGTCGGCAGCGTGGAGACGACCTCGCGGGTCTGCTGATCGATCAGGGAAAGCGTCGCTTCGGCCGAGTTGAGGATGATCACGTTATTCGCGTGTGCGGCCGGCGCCAGCACGGCGGCGGCCAGCGCGAGTGCGCGGCCGAGGGAAAGGAAAGTGCGCATGAAGACTCACGTCGTGGAACAGCAGTCATTGTAGAACGTTCGACCGGCCCCGCCGGTTGACGCAAGCCGGGGTTGCGCCACATCGACGCACGCCGCGGCGGCCGTGCGGCCGACTGCGGCAGGCGCCACGGGCCGGCCGCGGTCGGCAGCCGGCGCGGGGCCGGCGGGCCGCCGTGGCGCTAGCGCTGCATCGACTCCCACACCTTGTGCAGACGCTTGACAGAGATAGGCATCGGCGTGCGCAGTTCCTGCGCAAACAGCGAAATTCGCAATTCTTCCAGCAACCAGCGGAATTCCGCGAGCCGCGGATCGGCGACGCCGCCGCGCTGCGACACCGCGCGCTGGTACTGCTGCACGAGCGGCAACAGCTCGCTGGACTGCTTCGCGTCGCGCGCCGGGTCGGCCTTCAACTTGTCGATCCGCAACGCGATGCCCTTCAAATAGCGCGGGAAGTGCGCAAGCTGCGTGTAAGGCGTGTCGATCACGAAGCGCTTGCCGACCAGCGCCGCGAGCTGCTGCTGAAGATCCGCGTGGGCCTGCGCGAACGGCTTCGCCTGCGCGAGCTTCTTCACGAGCCCCGCGTATTCGGCGAGGATCTGCCCGACGAGCCGCGCGATCTCCTGCGCGAGCAGGTTCAGGCGGCTCCGGCCCTCGTCGCGACGCGCATGGAAGCTCGCGTCGTCGTCGGGCAGCGGATCCTGCAGGCACGCGCGGTCGAGCGCCGTGTCGATCAGCTGGTCGCGCAGCTCGTCCTGCGTGCCGAGCGACATGTACTGCATCGCCATCTCGCGCAGCCCCGGCAGGTTCTTCTCGAGGAACTTGATCGGCTCCTTCAGTTGCAGCGCGAACAGCCGCCGCAAGCCGGCCCGGTGAATCCGCGCGGCCTCCTCCGGCGAGTCGAACACCTCGACGTCGCAATGCGTGCTGCGATCGACGAGTGCCGGATAGCCGTACAGCGTCTGGCCGCGCCGACGGATCTCCAGCAGCTCGGGAGCTTGCCGAAGTTCCACGTCGTCAGGTTCTCGTACAGCGCGGTCGCGCCGGCTTCCGCCGCGGCGGCCGTGTTCGGCGCCGCGCCCTTGCCGGCCTTGCCGCCCTTCGCCGCCGAACCCGGCGCGGCAGCGGGCGCCGGCGTGTCGCCAGCATTGCCCGCGTCGCCCGTGCCAGCCTCGCCGCCGGGCGCGATCGTCGACGCCGCCGCGATCTTCTGGAACTGCTGCTGCGCCTGCGCGCCCAGTTCCTGCCGCAGCTGCGCGAGATTGCGCCCCATCGCGAGCTGGCGGCCGTGCTCGTCGATCACCTTGAAGTTCATGAACAGGTGTGCGGGCAGCGTCTCGAGCTTGAAGTCGGCCGTCTTCATCGCGACCTGCGTCTCGCCGCGCACGTCGGCGATCAGCGCCTCGACGAGGCCGCCCGCGCCGAAGCGCTCGCGCCCCATGCGCTCGACGAAGCCGGCCGCGTACTCGGGCAGCGGCACGCAGTGCCGGCGCAGCTTCTGCGGCAGCGACTTCAGCAGCAGCTGCACCTTCTCCTTCAGCATTCCCGGCACGAGCCATTCGCAGCGACGCGCGTCGACCTGGTTCAGCGCATACAGCGGCACCGCGAGCGTCACGCCGTCGCGCGGCGTGCCGGGCTCGAAGTGGTACGTGAGCGCCATCTCGACGCCGGCCATCGTCGCGCGCTTCGGGAACAGCTCGGTCGTCACACCGGCCGCCTCGTGGCGCATCAGGTCGTCGCGCGACAGGTACAGCAGCCGCTGCTTGTCCTCCGCCCGGCCGCCCCTGCTCACCTCGTCGCGATACCAGCGCTCGAACGCGGCGCCCGTGTGGATGCCCTCCGGAATCGCCTGATCGTAGTACGCGTAGATCAATTCGTCGTCGACCAGCACGTCCTGCCGGCGCGACTTGTGCTCGAGCTGCTCGATGTCGGCGAGCAGCTTGCGGTTGTGCGCGAAGAACGGCAGCTTCGTGTCGAACTCGCCCTCGACCAGCGCGCCGCGAATGAACAGCTCGCGCGCTCGCGCCGGATCCTGCCGGCCGAACGCGACGCGCCGGCGGTGATAGATCGGCAGCCCGTACAGCGTCGCGCGCTCGAACGCGCTGACCTGCGCGGGACGCTTTTCCCAATGCGGCTCCGACAGCGACTTCTTCAGCAGGTGCGCGCCGATCTTCTCGACCCACTCCGGCTCGATCTTCGCGAGGCAGCGCGCGTACAGCCGGCTCGTCTCGACGAGTTCGGCCGCCATCACCCAGCGGCCGGCCTTCTTCGCGAGCGCGGAGCCCGGCCACAGGTAGAACTTGATCCCGCGCGCGCCGAGATAGTGCGGATCGTCGTCGGCCTTCATGCCGAGATTGCCGAGCAGGCCCGTCAACAGGGCCAGATGGATCTGCTCGTAGGTCGCCTCGACTTCGTTGAGCCGCCAGCCATGCTCGCGCACGACCGTCAGCAGTTGCGAATGCACGTCGCGCCATTCGCGCAGCCGCAGGTGCGACAGGAAGTTCTGCCGGCACGCGTCAATCAGCTGACGGTTCGATTTCTTGTGCGCGACGGCCTCTTCGAACCACGCCCAGATCTTCAGCCACTGCAGGAATTCGGAGCGCTCGTCGGCGAATCGGCGGTGCGCCTGGTCGGCCTGCTCCTGCGCTTCGATCGGACGGTCGCGCGGGTCCTGCACGGACAGCGCGCTCGCGATGATCAGCACCTCGCGCAGCGACTGCTGGTCGCGTGCGGCGAGGATCATCCGGCCGACGCGCGGATCGAGCGGCAGCCGCGCGAGCTCGCGGCCGAGCGGCGTCAGCGCGTTGTCGTCGTCGACCGCCCCGAGTTCGTTGAGCAGCTGGTAGCCGTCCGCGATCGCGCGACCGGGCGGCGGCTCGAGGAACGGGAACGATTCGATCTCGGTCAGGTGCAGCGACTTCATCCGCAGAATCACCGACGCGAGCGACGAGCGCAGGATTTCCGGATCGGTGAAGCGTGCGCGCGCCTGGTAGTCGCTTTCCTCGTACAAGCGGATGCAGACGCCATCGGCCACCCGGCCGCAGCGACCCGCGCGCTGATTCGCGGCGGCCTGCGAGATCGACTCGACCTGCAACTGCTCGACCTTGTTCCGGTACGAATAGCGCTTCACGCGCGCGAGACCGGTGTCGACGACGTAGCGGATGCCCGGCACCGTCAGCGA
This sequence comes from Burkholderia sp. B21-005, assembly GCF_020843965.1. Taxonomy (NCBI): domain Bacteria; kingdom Pseudomonadati; phylum Pseudomonadota; class Betaproteobacteria; order Burkholderiales; family Burkholderiaceae; genus Burkholderia; species Burkholderia sp. B21-005. The sequence continues at coordinate 2,364,789 of NZ_CP086301.1, forward strand.
CGTTTCGGCCACGTTGGTGGCGAGCACGATGCGGCGCGCGTTCGACGCCTTGAACACCTTGTCCTGGTCGGCCGCCGAGAGTCGCGCGAACAGCGGCAGGATCTCGGTATGCGGCGGATGGTGCTTGCGCAGCGCCTCGGCCGCTTCGCGAATCTCGCGCTCGCCGGGCAGGAACACCAGCACGTCGCCGGGGCCTTCGCGGCACAGTTCGTCGACCGCGTCGACGATCGCGTCCATCAGGTCGCGTTCGGCCTCGCGTGCGGTTTTCACGCGGTCGCGGCCGCCCGTGCCCTCGGCGTTCTTCACGGCCGGGCGATCCTCGGCCACCGGGCGGTAGCGCATCTCGACCGGATACAGCCGCCCGCTCACCTCGATCACCGGCGCCGGGCGCTCGTCGCTGCCGAAATGGCGCGCGAAGCGGTCGGCGTCGATCGTCGCGGACGTGACGATCAGCTTCAGGTCCGGCCGCCTCGGCAGGATCTCCTTCAGGTAGCCGAGCAGAAAGTCGATGTTCAGGCTGCGCTCGTGCGCCTCGTCGATGATCAGCGTGTCGTACGCCTTCAGCAGCGGGTCGGTCTGCGTCTCGGCGAGCAGGATGCCGTCCGTCATCAGCTTCACGGACGCGCCCGGCGCGAGATTGTCGGTGAAGCGCACCTTGTAGCCGACCACCTCGCCGAACGGCGTGCCGAGTTCCTCGGCGATCCGCCGGCCGGTCGACGACGCGGCCAGGCGCCGCGGCTGCGTATGGCCGATCAGGCCCGTGCCGCCGGCGCCGAGGCCGCGGCCGAGATCGAGACAGATCTTCGGCAGCTGGGTGGTCTTGCCCGACCCCGTTTCGCCGCAGACGATGACAACCTGGTGATCGGCGATCGCGCGCGCGATTTCGTCGCGCTTGCCCGATACGGGCAGGCTTTCGGGATACGTGATCGGCGGAACGGGATTCGGTGCGACAGCCGCGCGCGGCGCACGCTCGCGGCGTGGGGTGCGCGCATCCGCCCGTGGCGCGTCCGTCGCCGCGGCCGGCTGGCGCGCGTCGCCGCGCCGTTCGTCACCGCGCGGCCCGCGCGGCCCGCGCGGCGGCTTGCCTGCCTGCTGTTGCTGCGGCTGGCGCGGCGGCTGGCCTTGCTGCTCACGCGCATCGGCCGCACCATCCGGGTGCCTGGCCGACGGCGCTTTGGCCCGCGTCGGCGCGGGACTTTTAGGTACATTCGACATGGGGGCGCATTATAATCCCGCCCATGAATTCCCAAACCGACCTCCCTCCCGCCCAGACCGGCGCCGCGACGCCGCCGGCTGCCGACGATTCGGCCGCCAGCCACGCGCAGTTCGTCGACTGGATGCGCTCCGTCGCGCCCTATATCCACAAGTTCCGCAACAGCACGTTCGTCGTGGGGTTCGGCGGCGAGGTGGTGCAGCAGGGACTCCTGAACGCGCTCGTGTCCGACATCGCGCTGCTGCAGGCGATGGGCATCCAGATCGTGCTGGTGCACGGCTCGCGCCCGCAGGTCGAGGAGCAGCTGAGCCTGCATGGTGTCGAATCCGAGTTTTCGCACGGACTGCGCATCACCGATGCGCGCGCGCTCGAATCCGCGAAGGAAGCGGCCGGCGAAGTGCGTCTCGACATCGAGGCCGCGATCAGCCAGGGTCTGCCGAACTCGCCGATGGCGCACGCGCACATCAGCGTCGTGTCCGGCAACTTCGTGACCGCACGGCCGGTGGGGATTCTCGACGGGGTCGATTTCGCGCACACGGGCATCGTGCGCAAGATCGACGCCGAATCGATCCGTCATTCGCTCGCGAGCCGCAAGCTCGTGCTGCTGTCGCCGCTCGGTTTCTCGCCGACCGGCGAAGCGTTCAACCTGTCGATGGAAGACGTCGCGTCGGCGGCCGCGATCGCGCTGCGCGCCGACAAGATCATCTTCCTGACCGAGGCGCCCGGCATCGTCGGCGACGAAGGCGAGCTGGTCCGTGAAATGTCGCTCGACGCAGCCGCCGAGCTGCTCGATTCCGGCAACGTCCAGGGCGACGACGCGTTCTTCCTGAAGCACTCGATCCGCGCGTGCCGCGGCGGCGTGACCCGTGCCCACCTGATCCCGCAGTCGCTCGACGGCAGCATGCTGCTCGAACTGTTCCTGCACGACGGCGTCGGCACGATGATCTCGTACGAGAATCTCGAGAGCCTGCGCGAAGCGACGCCGGACGACGTCGGCGGCATCCTGTCGCTGATCGAGCCGCTCGAGTCGGACGGCACGCTGGTACGGCGCGGCCGCCACCAGATCGAACGCGACATCGACCACTTCTCGGTGATCGAGCACGATGGCGTGCTGTTCGGCTGTGCGGCGCTGTATCCGTACCAGCAGGAAAAGATCGGCGAGATGGCGTGCCTGACGGTCGCGCCGGAAGCGCAGGGCTCGGGCGACGGCGAACGCCTGCTCAAGCGCATCGAGCAGCGCGCCCGCGCGCGCGGCCTCACGCATATCTTCGTGCTCACGACGCGCACCGAGCACTGGTTCCTCAAGCGCGGTTTCGTCAAGGTCAGCGTCGACGACCTGCCGGAAGACCGCCGCAAACTCTATAACTGGCAGCGCAAGTCGCTCGTGCTGATGAAGCAGCTCTGAGCGCAGGCACGACTGCCCTCCCCCAGTCCGATTACAGGAGAAGTACACGATGGCTCGAATGATTCAATGCGCGAAGCTCGGCAAGGAAGCCGAGGCTCTCGATTTCCCGCCGCTGCCGGGCGAACTCGGCAAGCGCATTTACGAAAGCGTGTCGAAGGAAGCGTGGCAAGGCTGGCTCAAGCAGCAGACGATGCTGATCAACGAGAACCGCCTGAACATGGCCGACCCGCGCGCGCGTCAGTACCTGATGAAGCAGACCGAGAAGTACTTCTTCGGCGACGGCGCGGACCAGGCGTCCGGCTTCGTGCCGCCGACGGAAGGCTGAGCACCGCGCATCGCGCGGGCCGGCCGTGCCGGCCTCGCGCGAAGCAGTGCAACGCAAACGGCACCGTGCATCGCACGGTGCCGTTTGCTTTTGGGGACGGGCAATCGAGCCGATGCGAGTCTGCCCGGCGCATGCGATGCCGCCAGGTCAGGTCGCGCCGGCCTGCCCCGCCGGCTTCAACGTGCCGCGCTCGTCCGGCTGCGCGGACTCGCCGGCCGCGGCGTCGGCGCTCGCGCTTGCGCTTGCGATGCCCCATTCGGCCGCATCGCTGCGCTCGGCGCTCGACAGCTCATCCGCACGGTAGCCGGTGCGATTGAGCAGCGCGAGCATGCAGCCGAGCGACACGAGCGCGTACAGCCCCGACGCGATCGCGACGCCGACGATGCTGCCGGTCGCGTTCAGGATCGCCTGCGCGAGCACCGGCGTGCCGCCGCCGACGACGAGCGCGCTCAACTGATACGCGAGCGACAGGCCCGTATAGCGGATGTTGGCCGGAAACACGCGTGCGAGCACGCCGCCGACCGCACCGTAGAACATCGCCGACGGGATCGTCGAGATGCACATCCCCACGACGGCGACCCAGTACGACCGGGTCGCGAGTGCATGGAACATCACCGGCATCAGCACGATCTCGGGAATCAGGATCCAGCACATCGCGCGGCGCATGTCGATCTTCGACACGAACCACGCGCCGATCGGCTGCATCAGGAACTGCACGACGAGCGAGATCGACAGGATGCCGAGGAACGTGCCCTGCGCGTAGCCGAGCTCCTTGGTCGCCCACGACAGCGCGAACGTGCTGCGGAAATACGTGACGTTGATCACCGGCAGCGTGCCGGCCGCGAGCAGCACGACGGCCCAGTGGTCGCGCACGACGTCGCGCAGCGGCAGCTTCACCGTCCGCTTGCGCGCGAGCACGCGCTGCATGTCGATCGATTCCTCGAGCCGCAGCCGGATCACCATCCCGATGATCACGAGCACCGCCGACAGCAGGAACGGAATGCGCCAGCCCCACATCAGGAACGACGGCGTCGGCAACGCGCTCAACGCGAAGAAGGCGACCGTCGCGAGCAGGTTGCCGGTGGGCGAGCCCTGCTGAGCGAATGCCGCATACAGGATGCTGCGATGCTTCGGCGCGTTCTCGCTCGCGATCAGCACCGCACCGCCCCACTCGCCGCCGACCGCGATGCCCTGCAGCACACGCAGCACGACGAGGCCCGCGGGCGCCCACACGCCGATCGACGCATAGCCGGGCAAGAGGCCGATGCCGGTCGTGGCAAGCCCCATCATGATCAGCGTGATCACGAGCGCGGTCTTGCGGCCGACGCGATCGCCGAGATGCCCGAACACGATCCCGCCGAGCGGCCGCGCGGCGAAACCGGCCCAGAACGTGACGAACGCGAGCAGCGTCGCGACGCCGGGATCCATCGTGCTGGAAAAGAACACCTTGCCGAACACGAGCGCGGCGGCGGTGCCGTAGATGTAGAAGTCGTACCACTCGATCGTGGTGCCGACGAAGGCCGCGAGGGCGGCGCGGCCGGGCCTTGGCGGCACGGCGGACGGGGATTGCGGACGGCTCATCGATGTCTCCATGTTTGTGATCGGCGGCGCGACTGTCGCGCGCCTTGCCGGATGGCCGGCCTTGCGCCGCCGGCTGGCGGTGTTGCTTTACGGCTTTACGTTCTGCTGCTTTGCGTTCTGCTTCCTCGGCCGGGAACGCTCACCCACGTGCCCCGTCGGCCGGTCACGTCTGGTCCGGCGCGACCTTCAGCACGCCGGCGTCGAGCAGTTGCTGCTGGAGCGCGGGATCGACGCCGAGGCGATCGAGCACCGCGCGCGTGTCGCGGCCGAGCGCCGGTGGCGGCGAGCGATAGGTCGCCGGCGTGCGCGACAGCTTCACCGGCGATGCGGTGCCGCGATATGCGCCGATCTCGACGAACAGCTCGCGGTGCAGCGCATGCGGGTCGCGCGCGACATCGGCGACCGTGCGCACCGGCCCGCACGGCACGCCCGCCGCCATCAGGTCGCGCGCGAGCGGCTCGCACGGATGGGCGGCAAGCCGCGTCTCGAGTTCGGCCTTCAGCTCGGGCCGGTGCGCGCAGCGGCTGCGGTTGTCGACGAAGCGCGGATCGCCGGCGAGCGCCGGCGCGCCGAGATGCGCGACGAGCCGTGCGAACTGCCGGTCGTTGCCGACCGCGAGGAAGATCGGCACCGTCGCCGTGCGGTAGCTGTCGTACGGCGCGATGTTCGGATGCGCGTTGCCGCTGCGCTCGGGCACGCGCCCCGAGCCGAAGAAGTTCGGCAGGTGCGGATGCAGCAGCGACACGCCGCAGTCGTACAGCGCGATGTCGATCGACTGGCCCTGCCCGCTCTGCTCGCGCTCCGCGAGCGCGAGCAGGATGCCGGCCAGCGCGTTGAGCCCCGTCACCATGTCGACGATCGGCAACCCGATGCGCATCGCGTCGCCGTCGCGCTCGCCGTTGACGCTCATCAGCCCGGCCATCGCCTGGATCACCGCGTCGTAGCCAGGCAGCCCGCCGAGCGGACCGTCTGCGCCGAAGCCGGTCACCGCGCAGTGGATCAGGCGCGGGAAGCGCGGCCGCAGCTCGCGCGCGTAGTCCATCCCCCAGCGCGCGAGCGTGCCGGGCTTGAAGTTCTCGACGAGCACGTCGGCGTCGTCGAGCAGGCGCCACAGGATCGCGCGCCCTTCGTCGCGGGACAGGTCGAGCGCGAGGCCTTCCTTGTTGCGGTTCACGCCCATGAAATACCACGCGGTGTCGCCGAGGAACGGCGGCCCCCAGCCCCGCGTCTCGTCGCCGTCCGGCGGCTCGATCTTGATCACCGTCGCGCCGTGGTCGCCGAGCGCCTGCGTGCAGTACGGGCCGCCGAGCACGCGGCTCAGGTCGACGACCTTCAGGCCATCCAGTGCGCCGCGTGTCGCGTTCGTCGCGTTCGTCACGTTCGTCGCGTTCATCGTTCGACCTCCGGCAGCAGGTCGAGCGCCATGTCGAGCGGCACCGGCGTGCCGCGCACCAGCGCGTCGAACGCCATCGCTTCGTCGTCGCGCGACGCCGGCGCGAACGGGTCGATCGGCAGCAGCTTGTGACGCACGATCAGGTGCGCGAGCGCAAGGCGCCGGTAATCGGGCGCGAGCCGCACGCCCTCGCACGCCATCAGCACGGCCGCGCTCGCGTAGTACAGCGCCGACGCGGCCTGCCGCACGCACGCGTCGTCGCCTGCCGCCGCAACCCGGGCGAGCGCATCGCATGCGCGCGCGAGAATGCGCCGCAGCGCCGCGCGACTCGCGTCGGGCAGCGGCGCCGCGCCGAGCCGATCGCCGAGGAACGTGCGCAGCGCGTCCAGCGCCTGCTCGCGCTGCGCGGCGCGCGCGACATCGAGCGCGACGATGTTGCTGGTGCCTTCCCAGATCGAGCCGAGATGCGCGTCGCGCACGACGCGCGCATCGCTCCATTCCTCGATGTAGCCGGTGCCGCCGCGCACCTCCATCGCGTCGCCGGTCACGCGGCGCGCATCGCGGCACGCGCGGAACTTGATCAGCGGCGTCAGGATGCGCACGCAGCGCGCGGCCTGCTCGTCGCCCGCATCCGCCTGCGGCAGCAGCAGCGCGATCTGCATGAACATCGCACGCGCGGCCTCGGCGGGCAGCAGCATCTTCATCAACTGGCGCTGCATCAGCGGCATCTCGATCAGCGTGCGGCCGAACGCCGTGCGGTGCGCGGCCACGTGCAGCGACTCGTTCAGCGCGCGCCGCATCAGCCCGGCCGCGCGCACGCCGTTCGACAGCCGCGACATGTTGATCATGTCGGCCATCTGGTGAAAACCGCGGCCGATCTCGCCGATCAGGTAGGCCTGCGCGCCTTCGAGCGCGATCTCGCCGCTCGCCATCGACCGGCTGCCGAGCTTGTCCTTCAGCCGCACGATCCGGTAGCGGTTACGCGTGCCGTCCGGCAGTGTCTTCGGCAGCAGGAACAGCGCGAGCCCCTTGATGCCGTCCGGCGCGCCGTCGGGCCGCGCGAGCACCATCGCCAGATCGGCGTCGGCGTTCGAGCAGAACCACTTGTCTCCGTACAGGCGCCACACCGCTTCGCCCGGCGCGTGCGTTTCGCGCACCGCGCGCGTCGCGATGCGGCCGACGTCGGAGCCGGCCGCCTGCTCGGTCATGAACATCGCGCCCTGGAACAGCGTGTCGAAATCGCGCGACGCGAGCCTCGGCAGGTAGTGCTCGACGAGCGCCGGTTCGCCGAAACGGCGTAGCGTGCGCGTGAGCGAGTCGGTCATGCTGACCGGGCAGCACAGCCCGAATTCCGCCTGCACGAACAGGAACGTCAGCGCGTACTTGACGAGCGGCGCCACCGCCTCGGGCTGGTGGCTCAGCGCCGCGAGCCCGAGTTCCGAATACGCGACGCGTTCGAGCGCGACGTACGCCGGGTCCTTGTCGATCCGCTGCACGGCCTCGCCGCGCCGGTTGCGATGTTCGAGCACGGGCGGATGCTTGTCCGCGCGCGACGCCCATTCGTCGAGTTCGCCCGACACGCGCGCGCCGAGTGCATGCAGTTGCGGTTCGAGTCGTGCGTATTGGGCGGCGCCGAGGTGCAGCTTCAGCAACGCGCCGAGATCGGGATCGGCCGTGAAGAAATTGATGCCCCGGCTGTCGGGGATGTTGCCGGATGCGCCGGCGTCCGGCGTGCGAGCGGTGTCGTTCATGCATGCGTCTCCATGGTGGCCCGGCTGCCGGCCGGCGCCCGCATCGTAGCGGCGCGGCGGCCGATGCCAGGCGTTACGCAGAGCCTAGGCGCGTGATCGATAAGCGTCCAATACAGGATTTATCCGGTACGATAGACGGCACTTATCGATGCCGAAGCCGGGAGGAGACACCATGGAACTGCGGCAGTTGCGTTACTTCGTGGCGGTCGCCGAGGAACTGCATTTCGGGCGCGCGGCGAAGCGCCTGTTCATCTCGCAGCCGGCGCTGAGCTTCGACATCCGCAAGTTCGAGGAAGCGCTCGGCGTGCAGCTCTTTTCACGCACCAACAAGACGGTCGCGCTGACCAACGCGGGCGCGGTGCTGCTCGGCGAAGCGCGCCGGCTGCTGCTGCAGGCGAGCGAGGCCGAGCGTCTCACGGTGCGCTCGGCGTCCGGTCTCGCGGGTCGGCTGCGGATCGGCTTCGTCCATTCGATGCTGTATCGCGGGCTGCCCGATGCGGTGCAGCGCTTCGAGGCCGACTATCCCGGCGTGGAGATCGTGCTGAGCGAGATGAACACGCACGCGCAGGTGCAGGCGGTCCAGCGCGGCCAGATCGATCTCGGTTACGCGCACTGGGGCCACTGCCCGCCCGAGGTCGAATCGACGCCCGTCTACGCGGAACCCTTCGTCTGCTGCCTGCCGGCCGCGCATCCGCTCGCGCGGCGCCGGCAGGTCGCGCTCGCCGCGCTTGCCGCGGAACCGTTCATCCTGTTTCCGCGCGACGCGGCGCCGCACTATCACGACCTGATCATCGCGCAATGCGTGAACGCGGGCTTCAGTCCGCTGATCCGTCACGAGGCGCGGCTGTGGCAGACGATCCTGTCGATGATCGAGTTCGGGATGGGCGTCGCGCTGGTGCCGCGCGTGCTGCAGCAGGTGAAGAGCGACCGGCTCGCGTTCCGGCCGCTGAAGGATGCGTCGCTCGAATCGCGCACGCTGGAACTGAAGCGCAGCGGCACCGCCGAACCGGTCGCGCTGCGCTTCGCCGACTACGTGCGCGCGTCGATCGACGCGCTGCCCACCCTCGCGGGGTGAGCCGCCGCCGCTACTTCGCGTCCGGCTGCAGCACCGGCTGCGCGCGCCGGTACCACACCGCATACACGACCGACAACGCGATCAGGAACGGAATGCCGAAGATCAGCGTCATGTGGAATTCGGCGGTGAAGTAGGTCGTCACCATCACCGCGAGCATCAGCGCCGCGCCGAGCAGCGTCAGCAGCGGAAAGCCGCGCATCCGGAACGCGGGCGCCGGCAGGCCGAGCGCCGCGCGACGCCGCCGGAAGCAGTAGTGCGTGACGAAGATCATCATCCACGTGAACAGCGCGCCGAACATCGACACCGACATCATGATCGTGAACGATGCATCCGGATACAACACGCTCAGCACCGTCGCGAGCGCAATGCCGAGCGTCGACAGCATCAGCGCACCGAACGGCACGCCGCGCGCGTTCACCTCGCCGAGCGCCTTCGGTGCGTGGCCCGCGCGCGACAGGCTGAACATCATCCGCGTCGTGATGTAGAGCTGGCTGTTCATCGCGGACAACGCGGCGATCAGCACCACGAAGTTGATCAGCCCGGCCGCGCCCGGCAGGTGGATCGCCTCCATCACCTTCACGAACGGGCTCTCGTCGCGCCCTGCCGCCGTCCACGGCACGATCGCGAGCATCAGCGCGAGCGTGACGAGGTAGAACAGCACGAGCCGCACGATCGTCGAGCGGAACGCGCTCGTCACCGCACGCTCGGGATCTTCCGCCTCGCCCGCCGCGACGGCGATCATCTCGATGCTCAGGTAGCTGAAGATCGACACGATCACCGCGACCCACATCCCCCACATGCCCTTCGGAAAGAAGCCGCCGCGATCGGTGTAATGATGGAAACCCGCGCGCGCCGCGCCGTCGCCGACCAGCGCCGGATTGCCGAAGACGACGTACGCGCCGAGCACGATGAAGCCGACGATCGCCGCGATCTTCACGACCGAGAAACCGTATTCGACCGCACCGAACACGTCGACGCTGCGCGCGTTGACGAACACGAGCAGCGCCGAGAAGCCGACGATCCACAGCCAGCCCGGCACGCCCGGGAACCAGTACTTCATGTACAGCGCGATCGCGGTGACTTCGGTGCCGACCGCGAGCACGATGCACGCCCAGTACGCATAGCGCACGAGAAACCCGGCCCACGGGCTCACGTAATGTTCGGCGTAGGCGCCGAACGATCCGGAGGTCGGGTGCGCGACCGTCATCTCCGCGAGACAGCCCATCAGCAACAGCGAGATGAACGCGCCGATCGCGTAACTGACGAGCACGCTCGGGCCCGCGAAGCCGATCGCGAACCCGCTGCCGAGAAACAGACCGGTGCCGATCGCACCGCCGATCGCGATCATCGCCATCTGTCGTGCGGAAAGCGTGCGGCGCAGACCGTGCTCGCGCGCCGCGATGTGCTGGAATTGCCCTTCTGGTTGCATCGAATGACCTCGTTCTAAAGCGTCAGTCCGGTCGAAACGTCCACGGCGCACGGGCCGGTGCCGGACCGCACCGGCCACCGCGCGCCGCGTACTCAGAACAGGTGGCGCAGGCCGCCCGCGATGCCCGTCTGGTTGCCGCGTCCGGGCATTTCGGTGAACACGCCGCCGCTCACCCGGTTGTAGTCGAGCGTCGCATAGACCTGCGTCGCCTTCGACAGTGCGTACTCGGCCTCGAGCACGCCCGTATAGCGCTTGCCGCCGTTACCTGCCACGCCGTTCACGTTGCGGATGTCGTCGTAGTAACCGACGCCCGTCACCGATACCGCCGGCGTGACCTTCACGCTCACGCCGGTATAGAAGATCGCGTCGCGGCGCGGGTTGTCGGCGAACGAACCGTAGGTCACGTCGCGGCCCGGCGCGTTCAGCAGTTGCCGGTCGAGCATGCCCGTGCGGTCGATGCCGCCGAGATAGCCGGCGTACAGCGTCGCCGCGCCGAACGCGTAGCGTGCGCCCGCGCCCCATGCCTGCTGTGCACGGCTGTTCAGGTCACGCACCTGCTGGTAGGTCGCGCCGACCATCAGTCCGCCGAGCGTGTACGACACGTGCGTGCCCCAGTACGCATTCGCGCCGAGGCTGCCCGCGACGCCGCCGAAACCGTAGCTCGCGCCGATGTCCAGGCCGCCGAACGTGCCGTCGTAGCTGACGGTGTTGCTTGCGCGGCCCTGCGTGAGGAAGTACGGCCACATGTTGGCCGTGTCGTTGCCGACCGTCAGCGGATCGAGATCGCCGAACAGGTTGAACGCCTCGGTCGCCTGCCGGCCGAGCTTCACGGTGCCCCAGTCGCTCGCGAGGCCGACATACGCGTAGCGGCCGAACAGCGCGCCGTCAAGCTGCCCGTTCTGCGGCTCGAAGCCGCTCTCGAGCTGGAAGATCGCCTTCAGCCCGCCGCCGAGCGCTTCGCTGCCCTTCAGGCCCCAGCGGCTGTTGGTGATCGCGCCGTTGGTCATCTGCACGCTCGCGTCGTTCGACGCATTCGCATGCGTCGTGTAGCGGATGCTCTGGTCGACGATGCCGTACAGCGTCACGCTGCCCTGCGCCATCGCGCCGCTCGCGGCGAGCAGGCCCGCCATCGTCGGTACTGCGAATCGAATCATTCTCGTCACGTTCGTCTCCATCCTTGTCTTTATCCTTGTTGCACTTCTTGGGGTTTGCTGGTGATTGCTGGTGATTACGGGTACTGCAAGCCGCGCCACGCGGCGTGGTGCTAGTCGCGCGCCGCCGGCAGCGCGACGTACGCGACGAGTTCGACGCGCATCGCCGGATGCGCGAAGCCCTGCACGCCCACGCATGTGCGGTTCGGATACGGTTCGCGGAAGTGGCGCCGGTATTCGGCGTCGAATTCCGGCATCGCCTTCACGTCGGACAGATAGACAAGCACCTGCGCGACGTCGTCCATCGTCGCGCCGGCCGCCGCGACGGCCTTCGCGAGATTGCCGAGCGTGATGTGCGCCTGGTCGGTCATCGTGTCGCCGGCGATCGCGCCGGATGCATCGACCGGCCCGTGGCCGGTAAACATCAGCCCGCCCGCGCGGGTCGCCCACGAGAACGGCTGGGCCAGTTGCGGCAAGTCGACCGGGATCGTGTCTGCCATGGTGTCCTCCTTCGGTTCGGGGTCGGCCGCTCAGGCGGCCTGGCGCGACGTGCCGCCGAGCACGTCGGCGATCGCGTTCGCGACATGGTCGAGGTTCGCGTCGTTCAGGCCGGCGATGCACATGCGGCCCGAGCGCAGCAGGTAGACGCCGTGCGACGCACGCAGGCGGTCCACGTCGGTCGCGGCGATGCCCGTATAGCTGAACATCCCGCGCTGCGTGACGAGTGCATCGAACGCGGGCGCGGGCAGGCGCGCGTCGAGCCGCGCCTTCAGCGCGCCGCGCATGCGCTTGATGCGCGCGCGCACCTCCGCGACTTCGTCCTCCCAACACGCGCGCAGCACGTCGTCGTTCAGCACGGTCGACACGAGCTGCGCGCCGAACAGCGGCGGACTCGAATAGGTGCGGCGCACGCCGGCTTGCAACTGGCTCAGCACCGTCGCCGCTTCGCCCGCGCTCGTGCAGACGATCGACAGCCCGCCGACGCGCTCGCCGTACAGCGAGAAATTCTTCGACAACGAGTTGCTGACGATCGCCGGCAGCCCGGCTTCGACGATCGCGCGCACGGCCCATGCGTCGTCGTCGAGCCCGTCGCCGAAGCCCTGGTACGCCATGTCGAGGAAGGGAATCAGCCCGCGGCGCGCGAGCACGTCGATCACCGCGCGCCACGCGTCGCGGCCGAGGTCGAGGCCCGTCGGGTTGTGACAGCACGGCTGCAGCAGCACGATGCTGCGCGCGGGCAGCGCATCGAGCGCCGCGAGCATCGCGTCGACGCGAAGATCGTTGCGCGCTTCGTCGTAGTACGGATACGTGTGCACGTCGAGGCCGGCCGCCGAGAAGATCACGCGATGGTTGTCCCACGTCGGATCGCTGATCCAGATCGCGCTGTCGGGGAAATAGCGCTTCACGAACTCGGCGCCGAGCCGCAGCGCGCCCGAGCCGCCGAGCGTCTGCAGTGTCGCGATGCGCCCTTGCGCGAGCGCCGCGCAGCCGGCGCCGAACACGAGACGCTGCACGCCGTGCCGGTACGCGGCGAGCCCTTCCATCGGCAGATACGTGTGCGGCGCGCCGGCCTGGCTCACGCGCTCGGCCGCGAGACGCGTGCTCTCCAGCACCGGGATGCGGCCCGCGTCGTCGTAGTAGAGGCCGATGCTGAGGTTGACCTTGTGCGGATGCGCATCCTGCTGGAACGCCTGAAACAGCGACAGGATCGGGTCGCCCGGATAGGCGGGAACATGTTCGTACATGGCGGAATGACGGTAGGAGTTGAAGGCGGCGATACGGCCGGCGGCGTGACAGCGCGTCAGGCCGTGCGGTCGAGGCATGGGGCGCATGTTATCGAGGACGAAATAGAATGAGCCTCACTTTTCGATGACGAATCGCGTCGATTGCAGTAGAGTCTGCGCCTGGCATCTCAAAATTCACGGGATTCTGCGAAATGACTTTGGATCGAACCGACATGCGGATCCTGCGGCACCTCGAGCGGGACGGCCGCATCAGCAATCAGGACCTCGCGAACGCGGTCGCGCTGTCGCCGTCGGCGTGCCTGCGGCGCGTGAAGCTGCTCGAGGAACGCGGCGCTATTGCGGGGTATCGCTGCACGATCGAGCCGAAGAAGGTCGGCGTCGCGTTCGAGGCGCTGGTGCATGTGTCGATGCGGCCGGACGTGCCCGAGTGGCACGACCGGTTCGTGGAGGCGATCCAGGCGTGGCCGGAAGTGATCGCCGCGCAGATCGTGACGGGCGGCTCGAACTACGTGCTGACGGTGCGGGCGCGCGACCTCGACCACTACTCGGACTTCGTGATCAATCGGCTGCACCGCGCGGCGGGCGTGATGTCGATCAATTCGAGCATCGTGCTCGCGACGCTCAAGCGCGACGGCTCGATCCTCGATCTCGTCGAGCCGTCGACGGTCGGCTGATGGATTGCTGCACGAACCTGAAAAATATTTGAAGAAAGGGCTTTACGAACCCTAAAAGCTCTGACATAATTTCAGCTTCTTTGGGCGGTTAGCTCAGCGGTAGAGCACTGCCTTCACACGGCAGGGGTCACTGGTTCGATCCCAGTACCGCCCACCAAAGAATTCAAGGGCCTGCGTCTCACGACGCAGGCCCTTTTCGTTTTGCGGTCGCTTTTCTGCGCCCCTCCTCTGCTGCCGAATGCTTCGGGCTCGCCCACCCCGTTCAAGAGTCGGCGCTTCGACGGCATGTCATCGAAGCACCGCGACCATTCACTTGCCTCGCCCCACCCGCTCCGCCGTCGCGTCGAACGCACGCCGCGCCTTGTCGACGATCTCGTCGACTTCCGCCTCCCGGATCACGAGCGGCGGCGACAGCAGCATCCGGTCGCCGGTCGCGCGCATGATCAGGTTGCCGTTGAAACAGAAGTCGCGGCAGATCGTGCCGATATCGACGTCCGCGCCGAATCGCTCGCGCCGGCTCCGGTCGCGTGCCAGTTGAACGCCCGCGACCAGCCCCGCTCCCGCGATCTCGCCGACGATCGGATGATCGCCGAGGGCTTCCCGCAGCCGGCGCTGGAAATACGGCCCGATGTCGCGCTTCACGCGCTCGACGATCCCTTCGTCGCGCAGCAGCTTCAGGTTCGCGACCGCGACGGCTGCCGCCACCGGGTGACCCGAGTACGTGAGGCCATGATTGAATTCGCCGTTGTCGATGATCGGCCGCGCGATGCGCTCGCGAATGCCCACCGCACCCATCGGCACGTAACCCGACGTCAGGCCCTTGGCCATCGTGATCAGGTCCGGCTCGAAGCCGAAGTGCTGGTGTGCGAACCATTCGCCGGTGCGCCCGAAGCCGCCGATCACTTCGTCGGCGACGAGCAGGATGTCGTACTTGCGACAGATCCGCTGGATTTCCGGCCAGTACGTCGACGGCGGGAAGATCACGCCGCCCGCGCCCTGGAACGGCTCGCCGATGAACGCGGCGACGTTCTCCGCGCCGAGTTCGAGAATCTTCGCCTCGAGCTGCTTCGCGCGTGCGAGGCCGAATGCTTCGGGCGTCTCGCCGGCTTGCGCTTCACCGAAGAAATACGGCTGGTCGATGTGCACGATGTGCTCGACCTTCGACGGCATCTGCTCGTGCATGTAGCCCATCCCGCCGAGCGTGCCGCCCGCGATCGTCGAGCCGTGGTAGCCATTCTTGCGCGAGATCACGAACTTCTTCTGCGGCTGGCCCTGCACGCGCCAGTACTGGTGCACGACGCGCAGCACGGTGTCGTTGCCTTCCGAGCCGCTGTTGCAATAGAAGAAGTGGTTGAAGCCCGCGGGCGTGAGTTCGGCGAGCAGCGCCGACAGTTCGATCACCGGCGGGTGCGTGGTCTTGAAGAACGTGTTGTAGAACGGCAGTTCCTGCAGCTGGCGATACGCGGCGTCGGCGAGCTCCTTGCGGCCGTAGCCGACATTCACGCACCAGAGGCCGGCCATCCCGTCGATCACCTTGTTGCCGTCGGAGTCCGATAAGTAGACGCCGTCGCCCTTCACGATCACGCGGCTGCCCGCGCGATTGAGCGCGCCCATGTCAGAGAACGGGTGAATATGATGCGCGGCGTCGAGCGCGCGGTATTCGGCGGTCGAGTGCGGCGGGAAGGCTTCGTTTCGATCGGTCATGTTTCCTCCGTAAAACAGCGCCGCACACTCACACGTGCAGCAGCAAATGGCGGCGTTCCCACGAGCTGATCACGCGGAAGAACGCTTCGTATTCGGTTTCCTTCAGCGCCAGGTACGCCTTCACGAACTTGTCGCCGAGAATGCCGGCGAGCGGCGTGCACGCGGCCATCAGCGAGATGCCCTCCTCGAGATTGCGCGGCAGCTGGTACGGCAGGTCGTAGCCGTCGGACGCGATCGGTTCGGTCGGCGCGAGCTGCTGCGTGAGGCCGAGATAGCCGGCCGCGAGCGTGGCCGCGAACGCGAGGTACGGGTTGCAGTCGACGCCCGGAATCCGGTTCTCGATGCGCCGCGCGACCGGCGTCGACTGCGGGATGCGGAAGCCGACCGTGCGGTTGTCGTAGCCCCACTGCACGTTGATCGGCGCGGCCATGAAGCGCGACAGCCGGCGATACGAGTTGATGTACGGCGCGAAGATCGGCATCAGCGCGGGCGTGTACTTCTGCAGCCCCGCGAGATAGCTGTGGAACATCGGCGACACGACCCCGTCTTCTTCGGCGAACAGGTTGCGACCGGTGTGCACATCGGCGAGGCTCTGGTGGATGTGCATCGCGGAGCCCGGCTCGCCTTCCATCGGCTTGGCCATGAATGTCGCGTACATGTTGTGCCGCAGCGCCGCCTCGCGCACCGTGCGCTTGAACAGGAACACCTGGTCGGCCAGCGACAGCGCGTCGCCGTGCACGAAGTTGATCTCCATCTGCGCGGCGCCGACTTCGTGGATCAGCGTCTCGATGTCGAGACCCTGCATCTCGCAATACTCGTAGATGTCCTCGAACAGCGGATCGAACTCGTTGACCGCCTCGATCGAATACGACTGCCGGCCGGTTTCCGCGCGGCCGGTGCGCCCGATCGGCGGACGCAACGGCAGGTCGGGATCCGCGTTCATGTCGACCAGATAGAACTCGAGCTCGGGCGCGACGACGGGATTCCAGCCCTTCGCCTTGTACAGGTCGAGCACGCGGCGCAACACGTAGCGCGGCGAGATCTCGACCGGCGAGCCATCGAAATGCACGCAATCGTGGATCACCTGCGCGGTCGGATCGACGGCCCACGGAACCAGGCAGATCGTCGATGGGTCGGGCACGCACACCATGTCGGGATCGGTCACACCGGTCAGCGTGCCGTCCTCCGGATAGTCGCCGGTGACGGTCTGCACCATCACGGCCTGAGGCAGGCGCATCGATTCGCCGGATTCGAATTTGTTGCGCGGAATGATCTTGCCGCGCGCGATGCCGGCCATGTCGGGAATGATCGCCTCGACTTCGGTGATGCGGTGCTGACGCAGGAATTCGCTCAGTTCGGGTTGCATGATCGGCCTCGTTCAGTCGATGTCGGATGCGGCCGGCGACGGCATGGTGCCGCCGGCCGCATGAATGCGGTGGGTCATGCGCGCGCGGCACGCCGCGCCGAATGCCGCGAAGATGTCGCGCGACAGCGGCTGTTCCGCGAAACGCCATTCGGGATGCCACTGCACGCCGAGCGCGAACGCGCGCGCACCGCGCACGCTGACCGCCTCGATCAGCCCGTCGGGCGCGCTCGCTTCGACCGCGAGCCCCGCGCCGAGCCGCGCGACGCCCTGGTCGTGCAGCGAATTGACCATCGCGTCGTGCGCGCCGCGCGCGATTCGTTGCAGCAGGCCGCCCGGCGCAAGCTGAATGCGATGCGCGGGGCCGTACTGGCGCTCGAGCGGATCGCCGTCGCGCTCGCGATGGTCATGGAAACCGGGGCTCGCATGCAGCCGCTGATGCAGCGTGCCGCCGTACGCGACGTTCAGCTCCTGCATGCCGCGGCAGATCGCGAGCACCGGCACGCCGGCATCGATCGCCGCGCGGATCAGCGGCAGCGCGGTCGCATCGCGCGCGGGGTCGTGCAGCGTGTCGGGCGTACTCGCCGGGCCGCCGTAGTGATGCGGCTCGACGTTCGAATAGCTGCCGGTCAGCAGCAGCCCGTCGACGGACGCAACGATCGCGTCGACCGGCTGCCGCGCACCCAGTGCGGGCAGCACGAACGCCAGCGCGCCGGCGCCGTCGACCAGCGCGACGAGATACTTCTCGCCGGCCGTGTGGCTCGGATGGGCGCCGCGCAGGATGCGGTCGGCGGTGACGGCTACGATCGGGCGTGCTCGCATGATCGCCTCCGCGATAAGCGCGCGACGCGTCCGGACGCGCAGAACGATGGAAGCCCGCCGTGGCGAAGCATGCGCCCGTGCGCGATCATGCCGCGCGCACGGTGCGGCAACAGACGGTACGACCCGATGCGAACACGGAAAACGACACTAGGGCAACAATGAAGCGCTGCCGTCGCGCTGCACCGCGCTGAACAGGTGCGCGGTCACGAGGTTGAAGCGGCGCAGGCCGCGATGGGACACAGCGAAGAAACCAGGCTCGCGTATGAGGGCGGCGCGCGTGCCGCGATCAGCATGCCGGATCGGCCCGGCCTGAGGCGGCGCGCCCGCCGACGGACTTCGGGTCCGGCGTATCGAAGGGCTGGCGGCTTTCACGATCGTACTCGACTGACTGATGAAGACAGGACACGTGTCGCGGTGAAGCGCAGGCGGCAATGCCGTGCGGCGACACGTAGGCAAGGTGTCTCGCATCGGATTCCGGCACGGTACGGCGCCAATCGACGCCGTCGCCGCCGGTGCGCGCGTGACGACTTCCTGACATTCAGCTTATATCACCTAAAAATTGCGTCAAATTTTAGGGTGCCGATCCCGACATCGATCAGACAAAAAAACGGCATCGACCGTTCGGATCGATGCCGTTTTGTGCGCTGCGTCAGCCTGCACACCGCGTGCCGGCAAGCCAGTGCGGAAAATATTACCGCACCGCCGCACGCAGCGTGCCGACGGATCAGCGATGCGCGAGCGCGGTTTCGACGAGCGTTTGCAGCAGCGGCACGAGCCGCGCGGCGCGCGCTTCGTCGTACGCGTACGGACGCGTCTCTTCCATGTAGGTGATCTGCGACAGTTCGAGTTGCACGGCTTCGACGCCGGTGGCGGGCACGCCGTAGTGACGCGTGATGTAGCCGCCCTTGAACCGCCCGTTCGCGACCGCCGTATAACCGCCGTGCGCGTTCACGCATGCGGCCAGCGCCTCGGCAAGGCCGGGCGCGGCGCTCGCGCCGCTCGACGTGCCGAAGTTGAAGTCCGGCAGGCGGCCTTCGAAGAATCGCGGCACGTGCGAGCGGATCGAATGCGCTTCCCACACGAGCACGCGGTCATGCTCGCGCTTCAGGCGCGCGATCTCGCCTTGCAGCGCGTCGTGATACGGGCGCCAGTAGCGGTCGCGGCGGCGCATGATCTCGTCGTTGCCGGGCAGCGCATTCGGCGGATACAACGGCGCCTTGTCGAACGTGTCGACCGGCACGAGCCCGGTCGTATCCTGTCCCGGGTACAAGTTCTCGTTGTCAGGCGGACGGTTCAGGTCGACGACGTAACGCGCGTGCGACGGCACGAGGATCGATGCGCCGAGCGTCGCCGCAAACCCGTACAGCCGCTCGAGATGCCAGTCGCAATCGTCGACGAAGCGCGCATCGGGCGTCATCGTCGCGGCGATGTCGTCGGGGATGTGGGTGCCTGCGTGCGGGATCGAGATCAGCAGCGGCAGCGTGCCCTGCTTCAGCGTGAATACAGCCGGTTGTTCAGTCATGTCGCATCACCGTAAAAGTCTGCCGGCGCACGCGCGCGGCGTGCGCCGGGCGCCACGCGTCAGCGCAGCAGTTGCGCCAGCGCGGCGCGGTAGTCGGCATAAGCAGCGGTTTCGTCGCGATGGCGGCGGCCGCTCACGACGCGTTCGCCGCCGGTGTAGACGTCGAGCACCGGCGTATCGCCGTGCTCGGCGAACACCGCGCCCGACAGCCAGGCCGCGCTGCCGTGTTCGGCGATCGCGGGATGATCGGGATCGAGCACGAGCCAGTCGGCGCGGCAGCCTTCACGCAGCGCACCGATGCGCCGCCCGCTTGCCTGCGCGCCGCCCGCGAGCGATGCGTCGAACAACCGGTCGGCGACATGCGCCTGCGTGTCACTCGCGAGCACGTTGCGCGCGCGATGCACGAGCCGCTGCCCGTATTCGAGCAGGCGCAACTCCGAGCGCCAGTCGACCGATGCATGGCTGTCCGAGCCGACACCGATCACGCCGCCCTGCGCGAGATAGTCGACGGCCGGGAACACGCCGTCGCCGAGGTTCGCTTCGGTGGTCAGGCAGAGGCCTGCCACCGCACGACGCTTCGCGAGCGCCGCCGTTTCGGCCGCATCGACGTGCGTCGCGTGCACGAGGCACCAGCGCGCGTTGACGTCGAAGCGATCGAGCAGCCATTGCACGGGCCGCGCGCCGTAGGCACGCACGCAATCGTCGACTTCGGCCGTCTGCTCGGCGATGTGGATATGAACCGGCGCGTCGTCGGGCAGGCCGTCGAGCAGCACGCGCAGCCCGTTCTCGGACACCGCGCGCAGCGAGTGCGGCGCGACGCCGTAGCGCAGCCCGCCGTGCTCGGGCGCGACGCGGCGCATCGCGTCGAGCAGTTCGAGCAGGCCGTCCGGCGTGTTGATGAAGCGGCGCTGGTCGTCGCGCGGCGGCTTGTTGCCGAAGCCGGCGAACTGGTACGACACGGGCAGCATCGTGATGCCGATGCCGGCCGAGCGCGCCGCGTCGATCACGCGCGTGCCGAGCTCCGCGAGCTGCGGATAGCGCGAGCCGTCCTGCGCGTGGTGCACGTAGTGGAATTCGCACACCGACGTGTAGCCGCACTTGAGCATCTCGACGTACAGCCAGCGCGCGATCGCCGCGAGCGCGTCGGGCGTGATCTTCAGCGCGAAGCGGTACATCAGGTCGCGCCAGCTCCAGAAGCTGTCGGTGGGATTCGCGCGGTATTCGGTGAGCCCGGCCATCGCGCGCTGGAACGCGTGCGAATGCAGGTTCGGCATGCCGGGCAGCACGGGCCCGGCCGCGCGCGCGACGCCCGCCGGCGCATCGGTGTCGGGCGTCACGTCGGTCAGCGTGCCGGCCGCGTCCCAGCGCAGCAGCACGTTGCGGCGCCAGCCGTCGGGCAGGTAGGCATGGTCCGCGAACAGCGTCATTTCGGTCATGGTGAGTCTCGTCTCCTGCAAGGCTAGCCGTTCATCCGGCGAAACACCGTCGCACCGCTGCGCACGACCTGCTCGCACAGCGGCCGGCCGATCCAGTAAGCGAGCTCCGACAGCGAGCCGACCGACCAGACCGCGAAATCGGCCTGGCGACCGATCTCGAGCGCACCGTGCCGATCAGCACGGCCGAGCGCCGCGGCCGCATGGCGCGTCACGCCCTGCAGCACCTCGGGCACCGTCATCCGGAACAGCGTGCAGCCCATGTTCAGCGTCAGCAGCAGCGATTCGAGCGGCGACGTGCCGGGGTTGTGATCGGTCGCGAGCGCGATCGGCACGCCGTGCTTGCGCAGCAGCTCGATCGGCGGCAATTGCGTTTCGCGGATGAAGTAGTACGCGCCGGGCAACAGCACGGCGACCGTGCCGGCCGCCTTCATCGCCTCGATGCCGGCTTCGTCGAGAAATTCGAGGTGGTCGGCGGACAGCGCGCGATACCGCGCGGCCAGCGCGGTGCCGCCCGCGTTCGACAACTGCTCCGCGTGCAGCTTCACCGGCAGGCCGCGCCGCGTCGCGGCCTCGAACACGCGCTCGGTCTGCGCGAGCGAAAAGCCGATGCGCTCGCAGAACACGTCGACCGCGTCGACGAGGCCTTCCTCGGCCAGCGTCGGCAGCATCCGTTCGCACACTTCGTCGATGTATGCGTCCGCGCGGCCCGCATATTCCGGCGGCAGCGCGTGCGCGCCGAGGAACGTCGTGTAGACGGTGACCGGGAAGCGCTCGCCGAGCTGGCGCGCGACGCGCAGCATCTTGCGCTCGCTCGCGAGGTCGAGCCCGTAGCCCGACTTGATCTCGATCGCGCTCACGCCTTCCGCGAGCAGCGGCTGCAGACGTGCGGCGGCCTGCACGAACAGCGCCGTCTCGTCGGCCGCGCGCGTCGCGCGCACCGTCGACACGATCCCGCCGCCCTGCCGCGCGATCTCCTCGTAGCTGACGCCGGCGAGGCGCTGCGCGAACTCGTCGGCGCGCGTGCCGCCGTACACGAGGTGCGTGTGGCAGTCGACGAGGCCCGGCGTCACCCACGCGCCGTGCAGGTCTTCCCGCTGCCAGTGCGCGTAACCGTGCGGCAGCGCGGAGAACGCGCCGAGCCACACGATCGTGCCGGTTTCGTCGACGGCGATCGCCGCGTCGTCGATGGTTTCGTCGGGGTGGCCGTGCGGACACAGCCTCAGGTGATGCCAGACAGTCGGTTTCATGCGTTCAGTCTCGTTCGCCGACGGCGAGCGACACGGCGAGCAGCGCGCCGCCTCCGCTCACGACGACGTCAAACGCACGCCGCGGCCCGTCGAGCCGCAGCGTGTCCATTTCCTGCAGCGCGTAATGCGCGCCGTCGATCTCGACGCCGACCGCGCCGGTCGCGCAGAACAGCAGCACGGTATCGGCGCGCTCGACGCGGTGCGTGCCTTCGGGCCACACGTCGACGGTCCCGCGCGCGGCCGAGCGGCGCGTCATCAGGTTGAAGTCGCGGGTCGGGCCGTCGTGCAGCGTCGCGTCGATCGCCGTTTCGCCGGCGAAATCCGCACGGGCGAGCGGCGCATCGAGCACATGGCGCGCGCCGCCCGCTTCCGTGAGCGTCATGCCCGCGCCGGACAGCAGCACCAGTGTGCGGTCGACGCCGTCGAAACGCGAGAACGGCCCGGCCGCGTCGACGTCCGCGACGCTCACGCGCCATGCGAACGCATCGAGCGCGGCGCCCGGCACCGGCCCGGATGATGTTCCCCGGGGCGAAAATGCCGCGATTTCGCGCGTCACGCCACCGCCGTTCTTCCACGGCGACGCAACGAGATCCGCCGCGCGGATCATCGCGGCGGCCAGTGTTGCGTGCACCGGCGCCTGGTCGAGCGCCGTCATGCTCAGCGGCCGAGCATCGGCAGCTTCAGGCCGGCTTCGCGGGCCGTCTGCTGCGCGAGTTCGTAGCCGGCATCCGCATGGCGCATCACGCCTGTCGCCGGATCGTTCAGCAGCACGCGGCCGAGGCGCTCGTGCGCTTCGGCGGTACCGTCGGCGACGATCACGACGCCCGAGTGCTGCGAGAAGCCCATCCCGACGCCGCCGCCATGGTGCAGCGACACCCACGATGCGCCGCCCGCGGTGTTCAGCAGGGCGTTCAGCAGCGGCCAGTCGCTCACGGCGTCCGAACCGTCCTTCATCGATTCCGTCTCGCGGTTCGGGCTCGCGACCGAACCGGTGTCGAGGTGGTCGCGGCCGATCACGATCGGGGCCTTCAGTTCGCCGTTCTTCACCATCTCGTTGAACGCCTGGCCGAGGCGATAGCGATCCTTCACGCCGACCCAGCAGATCCGTGCCGGCAGGCCCTGGAACGCGATGCGCTCGCGTGCCATGTCGAGCCAGTTGTGCAGGTGCGCGTCGTCGGGGATCAGCTCCTTCACCTTCTGGTCGGTCTTGTAGATGTCTTCCGGATCGCCCGACAGCGCGACCCAGCGGAACGGACCCTTGCCTTCGCAGAACAGCGGGCGGATATAGGCCGGCACGAAGCCCGGGAAGTCGAATGCGTTCTCGACACCCATTTCCAGCGCCATCTGGCGGATGTTGTTGCCGTAGTCGAGCGTGGCCGCGCCGCGTTCCTGCAGCGTCAGCATCGCGCGCACCTGCTCGGCCATCGACTGCTTCGCGACCTTCACGATGCTTTGCGGATCGACCTTCTGCGCCTCGCGCCATTGCGCGACGGTCCAGCCTTGCGGCAGGTAGCCGTTGATCGGGTCGTGCGCGCTCGTCTGGTCGGTCACGCAATCGGGCGTGACGCCGCGCTTGACGAGTTCCGCGAACACGTCGGCCGCGTTGCCGAGCAGGCCGATCGAGACCGGCTTGCCGGCGCGCTTCGCTTCGTCGATCATGCCGAGCGCTTCGTCGAGCGTCGTCGCCTTCTTGTCGACGTAGCGGGTCTTCAGGCGGAAGTCGATGCGCGTCTCGTCGCATTCGACCGCGATCATCGAGAAACCCGCCATCGTCGCGGCCAGCGGCTGTGCGCCGCCCATGCCGCCCAGGCCGCCCGTCAGGATCCAGCGGCCCGAGGGGTCGCCGTTGAAGTGCTGGTTCGCGACCGAGAAGAACGTTTCATAGGTGCCCTGCACGATCCCCTGGCTGCCGATATAGATCCAGCTGCCGGCCGTCATCTGGCCGTACATCATCAGGCCCTTGCGGTCGAGCTCGTGGAAGTGATCCCAGTTCGCCCAGTGCGGCACGAGGTTCGAGTTCGCGAGCAGCACGCGCGGCGCATCCGTGTGCGTGCGGAATACGCCGACCGGCTTGCCCGACTGGATCAGCAGCGTTTCGTTGTCCTCGAGATCCTTCAGCGACGCGAGGATCTGGTCGTAGCATTCCCAGTTGCGCGCCGCGCGGCCGATGCCGCCGTACACGACGAGTGCGTGCGGATGCTCGGCGACTTCCGGATCCAGGTTGTTCTGGATCATCCGGTAGGCCGCTTCGGCCAGCCAGGTCTTGCAGACCTTCTCGCTGCCGCGCGGTGCGCGGATCGTGCGCGTCGGATCGAGACGGGGATCGATGTGTTTCGGATGGTTCATGACAACTGCTCCCGAAGGAAAGTGAAGATCAATTGGAATCAGAAATGCCCGGTGAAGCGATAACGACTGCCCGGGTGCCACAGATTCGCCACCGAGGCGACGACGCCCTGCGACCAGGTACGCCGATGTAAAACCAGACACGGCTCGACGTCGTCCATCCGCAACTGCTCGCGCCGCTCGGGCGCCGGAGCCGCCGCTTCGATCCGGTACTCGACGCGCTGCAGCGGGGCCGCGCGCATCAGGTACAGGTTCGGCGTCGTGTTCGTGAAATCCTGCTCGGCATAATCCGGCGCGACCGCCGGATTCACCCATCGTTCTTCGAGCTGGACGGGTTCGTCATTCTCGAAGTGCAACACCTGCGAATAAAACAGCTTTGCGCGCACGGCCATCTGCATCTCGTCGGCGAGCGCCTCGTCGGCGCGGATCGTGTCGAGGCCGAGCACGCTGGCGCGGTACGCATGCCCGCGCGCGTCGACCTCTTCCGAAATGCTGCGGATCGCGACGAGCGTCGACTCGTACTTCGGCCGCGCGACGTAGGTGCCCGCGCCCTTCATGCGCGTGAGCACCTGCTCGGCCGTCAACTCGCGCAACGCGCGGTTGACGGTCATGCGCGCGACCTTGAACTCGCGGGCCAGTTCGTTCTCGGAGGGCACCTGGTCGCCCTCCGCCCACTCGCCGGCGTGAATGCGGCCCAGGATGAAATCCTTGATCTCCTGGTAGACCGGCGCGCTCATGGGCTTACTGTTCCGATGCGAACGAGAACGGCGCGACCTTCGCGAACGCGCGCTCGCTGACGAGCTTCGCGATCACCGCGATGTCCGGTGCGAAGTAGTGGTCGAGCTCGTAGTGCGCCACATGGCTGCGGATCGTTTCCATCACCGGCGCGAGCTTCGGGCTCGTGTGGTACGGCGCGCGCAGGTCGACGCCCTGCGCGGCGGCCAGCAGTTCGATCGCGAGGATGTACTTCGTGTTGTCCGCGATGTCGGCGAGCTTGCGCGCGGCGAAGGTCGCCATCGACACGTGGTCTTCCTGGTTCGCCGAGGTCGGCAGCGAGTCGACCGATGCCGGGTGCGCGAGCGTCTTGTTTTCCGATGCCAGCGCGGCAGCCGTCACGTGGGCGATCATGAAGCCCGAGTTCACGCCGCCGTCCTTCACGAGGAACGGGGGCAGGCCCGACAGCGTCGCGTCGATCAGCAGCGCGATGCGGCGCTCGGCCAGCGCGCCGATTTCGGCCGCGGCGAGCGCGAGGTTGTCGGCCGCGAATGCGACGGGTTCAGCGTGGAAGTTGCCGCCCGACAGCACTTCGCCGGTATCCGGGAAGATCAGCGGGTTGTCCGACACGGCGTTCGCTTCGATCAGCAGCACGTCGGCCGCGTGGCGCATCTGGTCCAGGCACGCGCCCATCACCTGCGGCTGGCAGCGCAGGCTGTACGGATCCTGCACCTTGTCGCAGTCGAGGTGCGACTGGTTGATCGGCGAGCCGTCGAGCAGGTCGCGGTACGACGCGGCCGCGTCGATCTGGCCGCGATGGCCGCGCAGCTCGTGGATGCGTGCGTCGAACGGCTTCACCGAGCCGGCTGCCGCGTCGACCGACAGCGCACCCGCGACGAGCGCGGTGCGGTACAGGTCTTCGATCGAGAACATGTTGTCGAGCGCCAGCGCCGTCGAGGCCTGCGTGCCGTTCAGCAGCGCGAGGCCTTCCTTCGCCTGCAGCGTCAGCGGCGCGAGGCCCGCGACGCGCAGACCATCGAGCGCGCTCGCGCGCTCGCCGCGGATGAACACTTCACCGACGCCGAGCAGCACGGCCGACATGTGCGCGAGCGGCGCGAGGTCGCCCGATGCGCCGACCGAGCCCTTCACCGGGATCAGCGGCAGCACGTCGGCGTTGAACAGCGTGATCAGCGCATCCATCACTTCGCGGCGAATGCCCGAGTGGCCGCGGCCGAGGCTCGACAGCTTCAGTGCCATCAGCAGGCGCACCGACGAGCGCGCCATCGGCTCGCCCACGCCGACCGCGTGCGACAGCACCAGGTTCTTCTGCAGCAGCTCGAGCTGGTCGTGCGGGATGTGCGTGCTGGCCAGGCGGCCGAAGCCCGTGTTGATGCCGTATGCCGGCTCGCCCTTCGCCGCGATGTCGGCGACGGCCTTCGCGCCGGCGTCGATCTTCGCGAAGCTCGCCGGGTCGAGCGTGAGCTGCACGGATTCGCGCGCGATCTTGCGCAGTTGCGGGAGGGTCAGGTGGCCGGGGGTCAACGTAATCATGTGAGCAATCCTGTCTAGACAAGTTCGGGATGGATTGCAGTGTAGCCATCGGAACTTGTCTAGACAACCCCGTTTTTAATGATTTCGACTCGGGAGTTTCCCTGATGTCGGGTGCGGCCCGCAGGAGTAGCCGGACAGGCTCCGCAATTAACATATGTTGCAATTATTTTGTCTTTGGCAACATACGAATCCGCACCTTCCTGCCATCCGCCTTCGGAGACCTGCCATGACCATCCCGCCCCGGTTGACCGCCCTTTTCGGCCGCAGCCTGCTCGTCGCCGCGTGCGCGCTCGCGTGCGGCGCGTCGCTTGCCGCGGAGCCGCTGTCCGGCACGCTCGAGAAGATCCGGCAGGCCGGCCTGATCTCGATCGGTCACCGCGAAACGTCGGTGCCGTTCTCCTACGTTGACGCGAGCGGCAAGGTGATCGGCTTCTCGCAGGACCTGTGCGATCGCGTGATCGCCGCCGTGAAGGCGCGCACCGGCAAGCCCGACCTGCAGGTGCGCTTCATCCCGGTCACGTCGCAGAACCGCATCCCGCTCGTGCAGAACGGCACCGTCGATCTCGAATGCGGGGTGACCACCAATCTCGCCGCGCGCCACGCGCAGGTCGCGTTCTCGACCACCTTCTTCGTCGCGACGACGCGCCTGCTCACGCGCACGAGCTCGGGCATCCGCGACTTCCCCGATCTCGCCGGCAAGACGGTCGTGACGAACCAGGGCACGACGTCCGAACGCCTGCTGCGCAAGATGAACGAGGAAAAGAAGCTGAACATGCAGATCATCAGCGCGAAGGACTACGGCGAAGGACGCCTCACGCTCGAATCGGGCCGCGCGGCCGCCTACATGATGGACGACGTGCTGCTCGCGGGCGTGCGCCAGCTCGCGGCGAAGCCGGCCGACTGGCAGATCGTCGGCACGCCGCAGTCGTCGGAAGCGTATGGATTCATGCTGCGCAAGGACGATCCGCAGTTCAAGGCGCTCGTCGACGGCGTGCTCGTGCAGCTGATGAAGAGCGGCGAGATCAATGCGCTGTACGACAAGTGGTTCATGAAGCCGGTGCCGCCGAAGGGGCTCGCGTTCGACTTCCCGATGAGCGACGTGATCAGGACGCGCTACGCGGCGCCGAACGACGCACCGCTCGAGTGAGCGCCGCGCGGTGACCTCGGCTCATGCGCGCGTCCACGCGACGCACGCCGCGTAGCCGGGCGCCGCGTCGAGCCAGAGCGCGTCGAACGCCGCCACGCCGGCCGCCGGCGCGCCCGGCTCGACGATCGTCGTCGCGGGCGTCGCCGCGTCGCGCGGCGGCACGACGGCGAACGCGCGCAGCCCACCGCCGATGCCGGTGCCGAGCGCCTTGAGCAGCGCCTCCTTCGCGGACCACACGCGCATGAACGCGTCGGCACGCGCGCCGGGCGGCAGGCCGTCGAGAAACGCGGCCTCGGCGGCCGCGCACACTTCGTCCGTCAGCGCGCGCCAGTCGGTCGTGCGGTTGCAGCTTTCGATATCGACGCCGACGCGCCCCGTCTCTGTCCATGCGATGAGCGCGTGATCGCCCGCGTGCGACACGTTGAAATCGAGCGATGCGCGATGCGCGG
Source organism: Burkholderia sp. B21-005 (assembly GCF_020843965.1). NCBI lineage: Bacteria > Pseudomonadati > Pseudomonadota > Betaproteobacteria > Burkholderiales > Burkholderiaceae > Burkholderia > Burkholderia sp. B21-005. Next base: position 2,392,829 of record NZ_CP086301.1, read on the forward strand.
GATCCAGCGACGGCCGTCCCGATGCATCGACGACGATCGCGATATCGTTCGGCGCCAGATCGAGCGCCGCGCCGAGCACGTCGCGCAGCGCGGCGCGCGTCGCGGCGCTGCGCACCGCATCCTCGTGTCGAAGATAGCGCCCGGCACGCGCGCGCTCGGCGTCGCTCAATGCCGCATAGGCGGGCGACGCGAGCGGCACGCGCCAGTCGAAATCGATGCGCGCGACCTGCACGCCGGCACGCGACGCGGCAGGCGGCAGGTCGAGCAGGTGCACGCGCCATGCGCGCGACAGGTCGGCGGAAATCTCGGAATCGGGCGGAACGGACATCGGCACGCAGCAGGCAGTCGAATCAAACGTCCGATGTTAATCGATCGCGCCGGGTGCGGATCGATGCGTCGCGACCGGAATCGCCGGCAGCGGCAGGTGGCGCGGCCATCTGATCGACGCGGCCACCCGGTTGCGGGCGCGGTCAGCCTTGTGCGACGGCACCCGGCACGCCGCTTCCCGCCAGCCGCGCACGCTGCGCCGGATGGCGCGCGTGGACGTGGCCCGGCGCATCGGCCGGCAGCACGCCGTGTTGCAGCCAGTACAACGCGGCGGGCCACAGCGTGTCGGTGAAGCGGCTGTGGAAGAACGCAAAGTGGCCGATCGCATCGACGCCGATGTCGCGCGGCGCGATCCGCAGATGCGTGACGTCGCTGCCCGTGTAGTAGCCGACCAGCCGTTCGATCGCGTCGACCGTGCCGAAGCCGTCGTCTTCGAGGCCGATCGCGAGCATCGGCGCCGACAGCCGCGCGAAGCGGGTCGGCAACGCGGCGCGGCTCGCCGCGGTTTCGGCGAGCAGGCCATGCGTGTAGGCATCCTCGAAGCGCGGTTGCGCGCGCACCCACGACAGCGCGACGCCGCGCGGCGTGTCTTCCATCCAGCCGAGCCGTTTCGCGGGCACATAGCCGAACACGGCCGCGAGCGCCGGCATCGCGACGTGCCACTTCAACCACATGCGCCGCCGCTCTTGCGGCCGGTAGTCGCGCCAGTACGCATACTGCGCGCCGACGGTCACCACATGACGCACACACGCGTTCGACGCCGCGAGCCCGAGCACGCAGCCGCCGATGCTGTGCGCGACGACGTCGAGCGGCTGGCCCGCAAACGCGTCGCGCGCGTACTGCAGCGCGGCCTCGCAATCGAGCCGCCCCCAGTCGAGCCAGTTCGCGCGCAGCGTCGCGAGCCGCGCGGGGCGCGATCCGCCGATGCCGCGATAGTCGTAGACGAGCACGTCGCGCCCCTGCGCGAACAGCCACGCCGCGAAGCGGAAGTAATAGTCGCAGCGCACCGACGTCGCGCAATTGATGACCGTCACGGGCCGCCCGGCGCCACCGCCGCCGCCGCGATGGCGCCACACGTAGCCGCGCAACGCGTAGCCGTCGGCCGCGGTCAGCGTCACGGGCTGCGGCGGCAATACGCCCGCCGCTCGCTCGGCCGCGCGCGCCGTCCCGCCTGCTTCGTTCGAAATCGTCATCCTGTCTCCTGTGCGGCACCACCTGACGCGGCGCCCGCCCGTCGGCCAGCCTCCATTGAACTTGACGCGCCCGGCGTTCTCAACCAATCTTGCTGCTCCGTTCGCATGAGCCCTACGCATGTCAACGCCGCTCGTCCGTCTCCCGTCGCTGGACCTCGTGCGCGGCTTCGTCGCCGTCGGCCGCCGCATGAGCATCACGCTCGCCGCGCAGGACTTGTGCGTCACGCAGTCGGCCGTCAGCCGCCAGGTGCATGCGCTCGAAGCGCATCTCGGCGTCGCGCTGCTGCAGCGCGGCTATCGGAAGATCGCATTCACGCCCGAAGGCGAGCGGCTGTTCCGCGCCGCGGATGCGGCGCTGCTCAGCCTGCAGGACACCGTCGCGTCGCTCGCCGCCGCGCGCGAGCGCCAGCCCGTCACGATTACCGCGAGCATCGGCGTCACCGCGCTGTGGCTGCTGCCGCGACTCGGGCGCCTGCAGGCGCGCCTGCCCGAGGTCGACTTGCGCGTCGCCGCGAACGACAAGGTACTCGATTTGCGCGCGGAAGGCATCGACCTCGGGATCCGCTACTGCCCGCGCGAGCGCGCGCCGGCCGGCGCGGTGCGGCTGTTCGACGAGATCGTCGTGCCGGTCGCGCACCCCGCGCTGGCCGCCCGGCCCGTCACCGACGCGGCCGCGATCGCGGACCACGTGCTGCTCGAATTCGACGGACCGCCGCAAACGCAGCTGCAATGGCGTGCGCACCTGCACGCAGCCGGCCTCGGCGACGCGCGCCCCAAGGGCGTGCTGCGCTTCAACCAGTACGACCAGGTGATCCACGCCGCGATCGCCGGCCAGGGCGTCGCGCTCGGACGGCTCGCGCTCGTCGCGCCGATGCTCGCCGACGGACGGCTCGCGGTGCTCGGCCCACGCTCGCAGGCGTCGTCGGATGCCTATGGCTACTGGCTGTTCCGGCACGATCCGGCACCGCGCCGCGAAGTCGCCGACGTGCGCGACTGGATTCTCGCCGAAGCGGCCGAGTGCGACGCGGCAATGCGCGCGTACGACGTGGCGCAGCGGTAGCCGCGCGCGATTTTTCGCGTCGAGTCGATGCCGGCGGCGGCGATCGTTGTGCGACGGATCACGCCGCCGCAGGCGATGGACCGGCGCCGTAACAGCGCATCGGCCGCGTGTTGCGCCGACAGCCTGCGCGGCAGCGGCTCCACGCACCCGGCCCGCACCGCCCTCCTCTCCGGCAGCGCGTCCGACCCGTCTCGCATTCCCTGCACGCATGCGAACCCGACCGAATGATCGCTTGAGCGACACCGCGACCGGATCGTCTAATCGGATCGAACGCGGCCGTCGCGCCGCACGCATTCATCCGGAGACACGCATGACCCCGATCGAACGAGACGCCCGGCGCCGCTGGCTGCCGGTACTCGCAGGCGGCCTGATCATGGGCGCCGCGCTCGGCATCCGCCACGTGCAGGGATTATTCCTCGCGCCCGTCACGCTCGACCACGGCTGGTCGCGCGAAGCGTTCGGTCTCGCGCTCGCGCTGCAGAACCTGATCTGGGGCATCGCGCAGCCGTTTACCGGGATGATCGCCGACCGCTTCGGGTCGGTGCGCGTGATCGTCGCCGGCATGCTGCTGTACGCGGCCGGGCTCGTCACGATGGCGCTGGCGGCGTCGATCGGCGTGTTCACGGCCGGCGCGGGGCTCGTGATCGGCATCGCGCTGTCGGGGTCGGCCTTCGCGTCGATCTACGGGGCGCTGAGCCGGCTGTTTCCGCCCGACCAGCGCGGCTGGGCACTCGGCGTCGCCGGCGCGATCGGCGGACTCGGCCAGTTCTGCATGGTGCCGGTCGCGCAGGTCCTGATCGGCGGCATCGGCTGGCAGCATGCATTCGTCGCGCTCGCCCTCGTCGCCGCGCTGCTCGCGCCGCTCGCCGTGCTGGTGCGCGACCGGCCCGCGCAGGCCACGAGCCATGCCGACAGCACCGACCAGTCGATCGCGGCGGCCGTGCGCGAAGCGTTCGCGCACCGCGGCTTCTGGCTGCTGAACGCCGGGTTCTTCGCATGCGGGTTCCAGCTCGCGTTCATCGCGACCCACCTGCCGGCCTACCTGCTCGATCATGGCCTGCCCGCGCGCCATGCCAGCGTCGCGCTCGCGCTGATCGCGCTGACCAACGTGGCCGGCACCTACGCGTGCGGCCATCTCGGCGGGCTGCTGCGGCGCAAGTACGTGCTATCCGTGCTGTACCTCGTGCGCGCGCTGGCGATGGCCGCGTTCGTTGCCGCGCCGTTGTCGCCCGTGAGCGTCTACGTGTTCGCGGCCGTGATGGGCTTCACGTGGCTCGGCACGGTGCCGCTGACCAATGGCGTGATCTCGCAGGTGTTCGGCGTGCGCTACATCGCGACGCTGTTCGGCTTCGTCTTCTTCGGGCACCAGCTCGGCAGCTTCTTCGGCGTGTGGCTCGGCGCGCTCGTGTACGACGCGACGCATTCGTACCTGCCGCTGTGGATCGGCTCGATCGCGCTCGGCGTGCTAGCCGCGCTGCTGCACCTGCCGATCGACGACGCGCGCATCGCGCGCCCCAGGTCGGCCAAGGCCGCATGGGCCTGATCCGTGCGGCGCTGGCCGCCGGCGTGCTCGCGTTCGTCGCGTGGTGCGGCGTGACCTACTTCGATTCGGGCCTCGCGCTCGCGCTGCTCGAGCATGCGGCGTTCTGCAACTGACGCGGCACGTTACACCGCGCGCGGATGACCGGCGGCGCTCGACTTCGGCAACGTGGCCAGCGCATCGAGCGCACGACGGCGCGCGCCGTCGTGATCGACGATCGGCGCCGGATAGTCGAGCCCGAGCCGCACGCCGGCCGCCGCCAGCTGCGCCGCGGACGCCTCCCAGGGCGCATGGATCGCCGCCGCGTCGAGGCCCGCGAGTTCCGGCACCCAGCGGCGCACGTACGCGCCCTGCGGGTCGAACTTCCGGCCCTGCGTCACCGGATTGAAGATGCGGAAATACGGCGCGGCGTCGGCCCCGCAGCCGGCCACCCATTGCCAGTTCGCCGGGTTGTTCGCGGCGTCCGCATCGACGAGCGTGTCGTGGAACCAGCGCTCGCCCGCCCGCCAGTCGATCAGCAGATGCTTGACGAGGAACGACGCGACGACCATCCGCACGCGGTTGTGCATCCAGCCGGTCGTCCACAGCTCGCGCATTCCCGCATCGACGAGCGGGTAGCCGGTGAGCCCGCGCTGCCATGCGCGCAGCGCGGCGGGATCGTCGCGCCACGGCATCGCGTCGAACTGCGCGCGAAAGTTGTCGGTCGCGAGCGCCGGGAAGTGATACAGCAGCACGTGGCTGAATTCGCGCCAGCCGAGTTCGCTCAGGAATTTCTCGGCACCGGCCGCGCACGCCGCACCGCCCGCCGGTGCCGCCCCCTGCACCGCATGCCACACCTGTCGCGGCGACACGTTGCCGAAGCGCAGGAACGGCGACAGCCGGCTCGTCGCGGGCTGGCCGGGTCGATCGCGTGTGTCGGCGTAGCCGGCCAGCGACTCGTTCACGAACGCATCGAGCCGCGCGTGCGCGCCGGCTTCGTCGGGTGCCGGCCACGCGTCGCGCAGACCGCCCGCCCAGTCCGGCGCGTGCGGGCGCAACGCGAGTGTGTCGAGCGCCAGCGCGCGTTCGCGCACGCCGGCCGGCCACGGATGAAACGCGATCCGCTCCGGTTCGGGCAGCGGCGCCGCCACCGTGCGATCGCGCCGCACCGCGCGCCAGTATGCGGTGAACACCTGGAACGGCGTACCGGCGCCCGTCATCACTTCCCACGGTTCGTTCAGCAGGCTGCCGTTGCTGCTCTCGACCTCGAGGCCGTGCACCTTCAGCGACGCCTTCAACGCCGCATCGGCATCGCGCTGCGGCTGCGCGTAGCGGCGGTTCCAGTACACGGCCACCGCGCCCGTGTCGTGCACGACGCGCTCGATCTCGCGCTGCGCATCGCCGCGCAACAGCAGCAGGCGTCCGCCACGACGCGCGAGCGCCCCGTCGAGTGCGGCGAGCGAGCCGTGCAGCCACCAGCGCGCCGCGCCGCCGAGCGCACGCCCCGCCCCCTCGCCCGTATCGTCGACATACACGCATACGAGCGGCCGGCCCGACGCGACTGCGCGCGTCAGCGCGGGCTGGTCGGTCACGCGCAGATCGTCGCGGAACCACACGACGGCAGGAGCAACGGACGACTTGGCTGACACGGGCACCTCGCGGCAGGAAATTGAAAGTGACCCGTATTGTCGCGGCAGGCTCGCGCGATGTCGATGCATGCAACGCATGCGGCGCCCGCGCGTGCATCGCGTGCCGACGCCGGATCGCCGGCCCGGTGAAACGCCTTAGTCCATTCCGACGATTCTTCGTCGCATGCGCCGGCCTACGCTCGATGTCGGGTTCGCCGCGACGCGCGGCACGCGCCGGCCGCACACCGGCCACGCGCATCGCGCGACGCCTGTGCCCTGCCCGCCGGCGCCCGCGCGGACCGCTCCGTCCGCCGCAGTGCGTCCGGCCGTGCGGCCACGCGATCCCGCAGTCCCGCAGTCCCGCAGTCCCGTCCTCATCATCAATCTCACCCGATACCGCCATGACCAAACCAGCCAATCTCGTCACCTCGATCACCGTCGCGATCGACGCGCCCGCTTCCGTCGTCTGGGAAGTGCTGACCGACTTCCCGCGCTACGGTGAATGGAACACGTTCTGCGTCGGCCTCGAAACGACCGGCCGAATCGGCGACTTCGTCCACATGCAGGTGCGCATTCCCGGCACGGAGACCGTCATTCCCGTCAACGAAATCCTCGTTGCCTGCGAGCCGGAACGCCTGCTGTCGTGGGAGCAGCGCGCGACCGACGACAACCGGGACGCCGCGCGCCGCGATCAGTATGTCGAAGCCGACGGCGCCGAACGCTGCCGCTACTTCACGACCGACCAGTTTCTCGGCATCAACGCGGAAACGATCATGCGCGAGCACGGCGGCTGGGTGAAACAGGGGTTCGACCAGTGCGCGCGGGACGTGAAGCAGCGCGCGGAAGCGCTGCACGCGGCGCGCGGGCGCTCGGGCGCGTGACGGAAAGAAACCGATGCGGGGTTCACGCGCGACGCGGCGATCGACTCTCGCGCGACGGGCCTCGCCGACGCGATCGGCTGAAGCTGCGCGACGCGCGCGCCGTGGCATTGCAGCACGGCGCGCGCGTCGCAGGCCCGCGGGTCAGTCCAGACGGAACGCCGCTTCGAAACGCTCGGCGAACGCGTCGAACTCGGCTTCCGGCAGATGGTTGATGCCGCCCGCGCGCTTGCGCCCGCCGCCGGTCGGGAAACCGCGGCAGAACTCGTCGGCGCCGAGCGGCCTGCCGTCGGGCACGCGCACGCTGACCACGAGCCCGCCCTGCGCACGCGGCGACAGCACCGCAAGCGCCGCATGCGGCGCATTGCGCATCCGCTCGTTCGCGAGCATCCCCGACACGCGCCGCGCCCACGGTTGATCCGGCATCCTGATCAGCGTCGCGCCCGGCACGTCGCGCAGCGGCACGAGCGCGCATGCCCGCGCCATGTCGTCGCGATAGCCGTCGCGCAGCGCGGCGAACACCGGCGTGTCACGCACGAAGTCGAGCGGATCGACGCACGGCAGCATCGCATCGGCCAGCACCGCCGGATCGAAATGCAGGTCGCCGACGCAGTCGCCGTATGCGTTGTAGTTCAGGTAGAGCCCGAGCTCGGCCAGCGTGCAGCGTTCGGTTTCGTCGATTCCGTATTCGCGGGCGAGCGCGTCGCCAAGCGCCGGCAGTTCGTCGCCGAACGCCGCGACGATCGCCCAGCGCACGTGCCGGCCGCCGAGATAACGGTTCACGAGCGCGCTCGTGCAGATGTCGGCGGCCGTGTCGATATACGCATCGAAACGCGGATCGCCGGGCAACGCGCCCGCGAAGTGATGATCGAAGTAGCGAACCGCGGCGCCGTCGCGCAGCAGCCGCGCACATGCGTCGCGGTTCTGGTCGTGCGACACGTCGAGCACGGTCACGCGATCGCCGGCCCGCGCGTCGATTCGCTCGAGCAGCTTGATGTCGCGCTTCACGCCGGTCACGAGCGTGCCGCCCGCGCCCTCCACGAGCCGCAGCTGTTGCAGCGCGCAGAGGCCATCCGCGTCGCCGTTGAACGCGAAGAAATGCCGTGCCTGTCGAGTTTCCTGCATGATTCGCTGCTCCCTCCTCAGGGCATGAAATCGCCGCCGTTCGCATCCAGCGTCGCACCGGTCACCGCGTTCGCATAATCCGACGCAAGGAACAGCGCCGCGCGCGCGCAGTCGTCGTCGGTCGGCAGCTTCGCGAGCGCGATGTTCGACGCGACCGGCGCGATGATCTCCTCCTCCGTCATCCCGTACTCGGCTGCCGCCTGCCGGAAATACGTCTGCGTCGGCACGCCCCACATCCACCCCATGTGGATGCTGTTCGCGCGGATCCCGTGCACGCCGAGCTCGCGCGCCAGATATTTTGCCGCAACCGCGAGCGCGCCCTTCGATACAGCGTAGCCCGATTCCCCTGCAAATGGCTTGCGAGTCGCTTGCGTGTTGATCATCACGATCGCGCCGCGCTTCTGCCGCTTCATGTGCGGCACGATTTCCTGCGTGAGCGTCATCGTGCCGAACACGTTGGTGTCGAACACCGCGCGCCAGCCGTCGAGATCGGCGTCCTCCACTGCCTCCGGAAACGTGCCGTGCACGAACGCGCTGTTCACGAGCGCGTCGATCCGGCCGAAGCGCTCGATCGCCAGCGTCGCGAGTTGCCGGCATTGCGCGCGCTCGGCGATGTCGGTGCGCACCTTCAGCACGTCGCACGCGACGCCGAGTGCGCCGATCCGTGCTTCCGCATCCTCGAGCTTCTCCATCGTGCGCGCCGCGACGACGACGCCGCGCGCGCCCTCGCGCGCCGCCTCGACGGCGAGCTTCACGCCGAGCCCCGGCCCGATCCCGGAAATCACGACGATCTTGTCCTTCAGCAACATGGGTTGTCTCCTGGTGGTCGTTGGTCTCGCGGGCGCGCCGTCAGCCGGCCGCCTGCAGGTGCCGCGCGCGATACGCGGCGAAATCGTGCGCCAGTTGCGCAGCGGTGAAGCCGAAGCGCGCGATCGAATAGTCGTGCGCGGCACGCTTGTCGCGGCCGTTGCGCGCCATCCAGTCCGTCATCGCCGCGCACTGCCGCGCATCGAGCGGCATGCCGGCAAAGCGGTACACGGCTTGCGCGACGCCGAGCGGATTCGACACGGTGTCCTCGAAACGCACGTCGAGAAATCGCTCGGCCGGCAGCGCGTCGCGCGCCGTCATCGCCGCGCCGATCGCACGCGCCATCCCCGCGTTCCACTGCGTGCCGACCGTGCGCGGATCCGGGTCGTCCGCATACATCTGCCACAACGTGTGCGCCATGCTCGCCATCGACGGAATCGTCTGCGCCGGCTCGCGGTGCGTGAGCACCACCTGCGCCCGCGGGAACACGCGGCACAGCACGTCGAGCGCGTGCAGGTGCTGCGGCGTCTTGAGCAGCCAGCGCTCGGCCGGCGCGACGCCGCGCCGCGCCTTCTGCCACTGCAGGAACTGCAGCATCCGCTTCAGGTACGTATAGACCGGCGTCAGGTCCTGCTTCGCGAGCCACGCCGTATACGTCGGCACGTTCGCGTACGAATCCATCGCGCACACGAACGAGTGCTCCATCAGCATGAACTCCTCGTCGGCGAGCATCGCATCGAGCGGATGAATGGCCAGGATCTGCGGAATGCAGTCGATCATCATCGCGACCTCCGCCTGCGCGCGCGCGATGCGCACGGTCGGTGCGTCGAGCGTCTCGCCGGCGAGCGGCGCCGGATAGCGCGTTTCCCACCACGCGGCGGAATAAAAGCGCGGATCGACGGCGAGCAGCCGCTGCAGCAGCGTCGTGCCGGTACGCGGCAGCCCGACGATCACGAGCGGATCGTCGATCGCGATGTCGGCGATCTCCGGATGGCGGCGGCCGTAGTACTCGACGACGAGCCGGTTCACGAGCTGGCCGACGAGCTTCTCGCGCATCATCTCCGCGCCGCGCGCGGACAGCTTCGCTTCGTCGATCAGCGATGCGCACATCACGTCGAGCGCCTCGCGATACGGCCCGTCGCCGAACGCGGTGAGCCCGCCCGTGCGCGACACGGCCTCGGCGATCAACCCGTCGGCGTTAAGCTGCGCGCGGATCTGGTCGAGTGGCGCGTTCATGCCGCCGCCTGCAACGTGGCGAGCTTGACGACGCGCGTGCGCGGATGCACCGGCTGCGCGGCCCCGACCCAGCGCCAGCAGATCGTGCCGGTGCGATGCCCGGCCGTATCGAGCCAGTTCGCGTCACCCGGCCGCGACGCGGCGACCACCACCGTCACGCCGCCGTCGGCATTCAGCCGCGCGCCGTGCTTGTTCACGCAGATGTCGAAGTGCCGGTAGTCGAGCGACTCCATCCAGTAGTTGTTGAGCTGCACGTTCCAGAAGTCGCAGTCGGGCACCGTGTCGACGTCGATCACGAGCGCCTCGTCCTCGGCCAGCGACCAGCACGAGTGGTAGTAGTAGATGTTCGGATCGCCGCCGACCGACTGGCACAGCGCCTGATCGGCGGGCGGCAGCGCGTTCACGTGCGACCCGTAGCTCGCGGCCCAGTCGGCGAACAGCTTCGACGTCTGCTCGACGAACCGCGCGGCGCGCGTGAGGCCGCCCTGCAGCACGAGCGGGTCGAGCGGCGCCGGACGATCGTGCGCGCCGATGCGCGCGATCTTCAACTGCGCCGGCGTCTCCGCGCGCCGGTCGAGGAAGGTCTGGCGCACCAGCAGCGCGTTCGTGCCCGGCTCCATGCGCACCCAATTGCCCGCGCGCGGCGTCTCGCTCAGCACGATCTCGAAGCTGCCGTCCGGCGCGAGCTCGAGTTGCTTCGCATCGAGAAAGCCGGTCTGCAGCATCTTGCCGTCCGTCTCGTAGCCGCCCTTCTGCGTGCCGAAGCTCAGGTACGCGACCGTGCCGCGCCGCCCCGTCACGCGATATTCGCAGCGGCCGTCGAGGCGCGCGTACTGGTACAGGTTGTCGGGATTGTCGGCGCCGATCTTCGCGGTCTCGTGCGACGGCGAGAAGAAGCCGGGCCACGCGCCGTCCGCGAACTCGACGTGCATCTCGAGGGCAATGCGCATCAGCCGGCTCAGGTAGCGGAACCCTTCCGCGCGCGTGAGCGGATCGTCCGGCGCCTCGGCGCGCAGGATCTGCTGGCCGCTGCGTTTCAGGGTGTCGCAGAAATCGGCCCAGGTCTGGCCCGAAAGCAATTGCGTGGCACGTGTGTCGTCCGTCATGTGTCGTCTCCGCCGATGGTCGAGCGCTCACCTTAAGCGAGCGCCGCGCGCACCACTTCGTCCGGGTGGACTAAGGAAAGATCCGCTGCGCGAGCGCACCGCGGTTTAGTCCACCCGGACGAAGAACGGCCTCCCCTCGCTCGATACCGTTGGCGTCATGCACGAAACGCCGCACATGTCGCGCGGCGCCGGCATGAAACAAGGAGACGAACGATGTTGACCCACTTGGAGCGACTGGAGGCCGAAAGCATCCACATCATGCGCGAGGTGGTCGCGGAAAGCGAAAACCCGGTGATGCTCTATTCGATCGGCAAGGACAGCTCGGTCATGCTGCATCTCGCGATGAAGGCGTTCTACCCGGCGAAGCCGCCCTTTGCGCTGCTGCATGTCGATACGACGTGGAAGTTCCGCGAGATGATCGCGTTTCGCGACGAGACGGCCGCGCGCCTCGGCCTCGACCTGCGCGTGCACGTGAATCCCGACGGCGTGTCGAACGGCATCAATCCGTTCACGCACGGCTCGGCCATGCACACCGACGTGTGGAAAACCCAGGGGCTCAAGCAGGCGCTCGACCATTACGGCTTCGACGCCGCGTTCGGCGGCGCGCGCCGCGACGAGGAGAAGTCCCGCGCGAAGGAGCGCATCGTGTCGCTGCGCTCGGCGCAGCACCGCTGGGACCCGAAGCGCCAGCGCCCCGAACTCTGGTCGCTCTACAACGCGCGCAAGCGCAAGGGCGAAAGCCTGCGCGTGTTCCCGATCTCCAACTGGACCGAGCTCGACATCTGGCAGTACATCCAGCTGCACGACATTCCGATCGTGCCGCTCTACTACGCGAAGGAGCGGCCCGTGGTCGAGCGCGACGGCGCGCTGATCATGGTCGACGACGAACGCCTGCCGCTGCGCGAAGGCGAAGTGCCGCAGATGCGCAAGGTGCGCTTTCGCACGCTCGGCTGCTATCCGCTGACGGGCGCGATCGACAGCGACGCGACTTCGCTCGACGACATCGTGCAGGAGATGCGCGACACGCGCACGTCCGAGCGCCAGGGACGGCTGATCGACAGCGATTCGGCCGGTTCGATGGAAAAGAAGAAACAGGAGGGCTATTTCTGATGGCACACGTTCTCACCGCGCCCGACACGCGCGCGCAAGCGACACCCGACATGCATGCCGACGCTGCACCGACGCAGGACCTGCTGCGCTTCATCACCTGCGGCAGCGTCGACGACGGCAAGAGCACGCTGATCGGTCGCCTGCTCTACGAATCGAACATGCTGTTCGACGACCAGCTGACCCAGCTCGAGGCCGATTCGAAGAAGGTCGGCACGCAAGGCGGCGAACTCGATTTCGCGCTGCTCGTCGACGGTCTGTCGGCCGAGCGCGAACAGGGCATCACGATCGACGTCGCGTACCGCTTTTTCGCCACCGCGCGACGCAAGTTCATCGTCGCCGATACCCCCGGCCACGAACAGTACACGCGCAACATGATCACCGGCGCGTCGACCGCCGATCTCGCGGTGATCCTGATCGACGCGCGCAAGGGCGTGCTCTCGCAGACGCGCCGCCACAGCCACCTCGTCGCGCTGATCGGCATCAAGCGCGTGGTGCTCGCGATCAACAAGATGGATCTGGTCGACTACGACCGCGCCGTGTTCGAGCGCATCGACGCCGACTATCGCGCGTTCGCGGCCGAACTCGGTCTCGAGGAGATCGTCAGCATTCCGATATCCGCGCTGCGCGGCGACAACGTGATCGCGCCGGGCACGCGGATGCCGTGGTACGCGGGCCCGACGCTGCTGCAGCATCTCGACACGCTGCCGATCGTCGAGCGCGTGACACGCGACGAACCATTCCGGCTGCCCGTGCAATGGGTCAACCGTCCGCACCTGAACTTCCGCGGCTACGCCGGCAGCATCGCGTCGGGCGAAGTCCGCGTCGGCGAACGCGTGCGCGTGCTGCCGTCCGGCAAGGAAAGCCGCGTCGCGTCGGTGATCACGCCGGCCGGCGAAGCCGAGGTCGCGCGCGCCGGCGCAGCGGTGACGCTCACGCTCGTCGACGAAATCGACATCAGCCGCGGCGACATGATCGCGCGTGCCGACGCGCCGCCGGAGGTGGCCGACCAGTTCGAGGCGACGCTCGTGTGGATGCACGACGAGCCGCTGCTGCCGGGCCGGCCGTATTTCGTGAAGCTCGGCACGCAGACGGTCGGCGCGACCTGCGCGACACCGAAGTACAAGATCGACGTGAACACGCGCGAGCATCTCGCCGCGCGCACGCTCGCACTGAACGAGATCGGCGTGTGCAACCTGAGCTTCGACCGGCCGGTCGCGTTCGATCCGTACGACCGCAACCGCCACACGGGCGGCTTCATCGTGATCGACCGCTTCACCAACGACACGGTCGGCGCCGGCATGCTGCACTTCGCGCTGCGCCGCGCGCACAACGTGCACCGGCAGGCGGTCGACGTCGACCGCGACGCGCGCGCGGTGCAGAAGGCGCAGACGCCGCGCATCGTGTGGCTGACCGGGCTGTCTGGGGCGGGCAAGTCGACGATCGCGAACCTCGTCGAGCGTCGACTGCATGCGCTCGGCAAGCACACCTACCTGCTCGACGGCGACAACGTGCGGCACGGGCTCAACCGCGATCTCGGCTTCACCGAGGCCGATCGCGTGGAGAACATCCGGCGCGTGGCCGAGGTCGCGCGGCTGATGCTCGATGCCGGGCTCGTCACGCTCGTGTCGTTCATCTCGCCGTTCCGCGCGGAACGCGACATGGCCCGCGCGTTGGTCGGCCGCGACGAGTTCGTCGAAGTGTTCGTCGACACGCCGCTCGCGATCGCCGAGGAACGCGATCCGAAGGGCCTGTACAAGAAGGCACGCCGGGGCGAGCTGAAGCACTTCACGGGCATCGACTCGCCGTACGAGCCGCCCGCGCGGCCCGAGCTGCGCATCGATACGGTGACCGAGTCGCCGGAAGCGGCGGCGGAGCGCATCGTCGCGTACCTGCTGCGCGAGCGCGCGGCATAAGCGACGTAAGCAGCATAAGCAGGCTCGGGCAGCACAAGCGCCGCCGCCTAGCCACGGCCCGCGTCGTCTACTCCGTTCGGATGACGCGGGCCGCTGGCCGGTCGGTATGCTGGGTCGGCAGCATTCACCCCGACCCAGGAGAACACGAGCATGCGGATCGCGCTGGCGCCCGGCGACACGGCCGCGCACGACGGTTTCGACGACGCGGCATGGACGGCCCGCGAACTCAGCGCGTGGCTCGGGCTCGTCTATCAGGGCCCGTCCGAAACGACGCCGTGGGCGGACTTTCTCGAAGCGATGCGCGTGCGGCTCGACGCGAGCTTCACGACGCTCGTGCTGCGCAACCCCGGCGGCTCGCGGCGCGGGCTCATCATCAACGCATCGGCGCACGGCCCGCTGCTGCCCGGCGAGCCGTCGTACAGCGAGCAGTTCTACGCGCTGTGCCCGTTTCTCGACCAGCCGCCCGGCCAGGTGTTCACGGCCGACGCGCTGTTCGGCGCCGCCCGATGGTGCGCGCACGATTTCTACCGGCAGTACCTGCAACCGCTCGACCTGCGCTTCATCCTCGGTGCGGTTCTGCGCGGCGAGGGCGGCGTCGAGTGCGCGTTCTTCGTGAGCCGCGCGCATCACGGCCGCGATTTCGACGCGGCCGAACGCGCGCAGGTCGCGACGCTGCTGCCGCATCTGCAGCGCGCGGTCGAGCTGCATGCGGCGCTCGACGTGCTCGACGCCGAGCGCGCGCTGTACGCGGGCGCCGTCGACAGGCTCGACGTCGGCACCGCGATCCTCGACGAGGACGGCCGCGTGATCAAGCACAACCGCATCGCCGAGCGGCTGATCGAGCAGCAGGACGGCCTGTGCCTGCGCCAGGCGCGGCTCCATGCGTCGTGCCCGCTCGACGAGCGCCGGCTGCAGAAGGCGCTGCAGGCCACGCTCGAGCATTTCCGCGCGGGCGCGCTCGGGCGCATCGAGGCCACCACGCTGTCGCGCCCCGGCGGCGCGATGCCGTTGAACGTGCTGCTGCGCCCGCTCGCGCCGTATCACGGCGCGCAGGACCGCCAGCACCGGCCGGCCGTCGCGGTGTTCGTCCGCGATCCGGCGTCGTCGCCGCAGACCTCGCGCGACATGCTGCACCGGCTGTTTCGCCTCACGCCGATGGAAACCGAGATCGCGCTGCTGCTCGTCGACGGCCTGACACTCGACGAAGCGGCCGCCGCGACCGGCATCACGAAGAACACCGCCCGCGCGCACCTGCGCGGGATCTTCGCGAAGACGGGCGCGACGCGGCAGGCCGTGCTCGTGAAGACGCTGCTGAACAGCGTCGTGTCGATGGCGTAGCGGGCCGCGGCGGAACCCCGCCGGTTGCTCCCAGGGCGAAGCCCGCCGAAGCGCGGCGCCGCGGAGCCTGCCGAGCGCCGGCTGTCAGCCGGTGTTGGCGATCCCACGTCATACGTCATCAGATGTGATTGAACCCGTCGACACCCTCATGATATTCCCCAATATTTGGGTATATTCGGGGTAAACCCGCGACGCCACGCCTGGACCTCAGGCGTACCATGTCATACGACGACATACTACTTAAATCACCATCCCGACGCCGACGCGGGCCGCCGCCCCGTTCGCCGCCCGACCGGAGACACCCTTGACCTCACCCGCCCTGCCCGGCCGCGACCCGCTCGCGTCCGCCGTTTCGAAAGTGAAGTGGCACGTGCTGCCGCTCGTGCTGATCATGTTCATCGCGAACTACATCGACCGCGTGAACGTCGGCTTCGTCGATCGCCACCTCGAAGCGTCGATCGGAATCGGCGCGGCCGCGTACGGGCTCGGCGCCGGCCTGTTCTTCGTCGGCTACGCGCTGTTCGAAGTGCCGTCGAACCTGCTGATGCAGCGCTACGGCGCACGCATCTGGCTTGCGCGGATCATGGCGACGTGGGGCATCGTCGCGGCCGCGATGGCGTTCGTGTGGAACGACACGTCGTTCTATGCGCTGCGCTTCCTGCTCGGCGCGGCCGAGGCCGGCTTCTTCCCCGGCGTCGTGCTGTACCTGTCGCAATGGCTGCCGCCGCAGGAACGCGGCAAGGCGATGGCGATCTTCCTCGGCGGTTCCGCGTTCGCGTCGGTCCTGTCCGGGCCCGTCACCGGCGCGCTGCTGTCGATCCACGGCTTCGGCCTGCAGGGCTGGCAGTGGATGTTCCTGATCGAAGGGATGTTCTCGGTCGCCCTGTGCGGCGCGAACTGGCTGCTGCTGAAATCGCACATCCGCGACGCGACGTGGCTCACCGCCGACGAACGTGCGGCGCTCCAGAACGCCCTCGATGAAGAGCGCGCGACTCGCGACGTGCGCTCGAAGGTGCACGTGTCGGCCACCACGCTGCTGCGCGACCCGCAGATCATGCTGTTCTGCTTCCTGTATTTCGCGATCCAGCTGACGATCTACGCGGCCACCTTCTGGCTGCCGACGATCATCCGCAAGATGGGCGGCCTCACCGACTTCCAGGTCGGTCTCTACAACACGATTCCGTGGATGATCGCGATCGGCGCGATGTACGGCTTCGCGGTGCTGTCCGCGAAGTGGAAGCATCCGCAGCGCTGGCTGTCGTTCGCGCTGGTGCTGGCCGCGTGCGGGCTGTTCGCGTCGACGTCGCACGATCCCGTCTGGTCGTTCGCGTCGATCTGCTTCGCCGCGCTCGGCTTCAAGGCCGCGTCGTCGCTGTTCTGGCCGATCCCGCAGGGCTACCTCGACACGCGCGTGGCCGCGGCCGTGATCGCGCTGATCAACTCGATCGGCAACCTCGGCGGCTTCGTCGCGCCGACGGCATTCGGCTATCTGAAGCAACATACGGGTTCGATCACGGGCGGCCTGTATGCGCTCGCGATCGCGTCCCTCGTCGCGGCGGTCGCCGCGCTGTTCGCGCGCACGTACCGGCGCAGCGATCCGCCGCGCGGCCTGCCGGCCGACGAGTCCTTCACGAACACCGCGATGCTCCGCCATGCCGAACACTGATCGCCTGACCGTCGTCGTCTCGAATGCCGTCGACGGCGACCTCGCCACGTTCTCGCTCACGTCCGACGGCGCGCTCGCGCCGCTCGCCCGCTACCCGGTCGGCGACGCCGCGATGCCCATCGCCGTGCAGCCCGATCGCGCGCGGCTGTACGTCGCGACGCGCGGCGAGCAGCCGACGATCGTCGCGTTCCGCGTCGCGACCGGCACCGGCGCGTTCGCACGCATCGGCGCGACCGCGATCGACGCGAGCCATGCGTACCTGTCGCTCGACCGCAGCGGCCGCTGGCTGCTCGGCGCGTCGTACGGCGGCAATTCGCTGAGCCTCTACGACGCCGCACGCATGCGTGACGGCGACGGTGCGCCGCTGCAGGTCGCGCACGGCATCACGAACGCGCATGCCGTCGTCGTGTCGCCGGACAACCGCTTCGCGTATGTGAGTTCGCTCGGCTCGGACCGGATCTTCACGTTCGCGCTGGTCGAGGATGCCGGCGGCCTGCGTGCGCTCGAACACGGCGAAACGCGCGCGCCGGGCGGCTTCGGGCCGCGTCACCTGCGCTTCGCGCGCGACGGCCGTGCACTCGTCGTGGTCAGCGAATTCCAGGCCACGCTCGCGACCTTCGCCCGCGACACCGACAGCGGCCGCCTCGGCGACGCGCAGGTCAGCACGCGGCACCCGGCCGTCGCCGACCTCGCGCAAGGCCATGCGCGCCCGCCCGCGCCGACCGGGCCCGCCGTGTGGGCCGCCGATCTGCACCTCACGCCCGACGAGCGCTTCGCGTATGTCAGCGAACGCACGTCGAGCCAGTTGCTCTGCTATCGCCGCGCCGCGGACGGCAGCTTCGAACCCGCGCACGCGACGATCACCGAAACGCAGCCACGCGGCTTCGCGATCGATCCGTCGGGACGCTGGCTCGTCGCGTGCGGCGAACAGTCGGAATACGTGTCGGTCTACGCGATCGCGCCGGACGACGGCACGCTGGCGTTGCACGCGCGCGTGCCCGGTGGGCGCGGCGCGAACTGGGTTGCGCTCGTCTGATGGGTCGAATGACCGATGGATCGACGCCGTGCGCATGGCCGGCACCGGATCGCGCCGCCCGGCGCGCCGTCAGCGCCGCTCGCTCGGCGCGACGCCGGTCCAGCGCTTGAACGCGCGCGTGAAATTCGCGCGGTCGGTATAGCCGACCCGCGCGGCGATCTCGTCGACCGGCAGGCGCGTGCCCTCCAGTAACCGGAGCGCATCGCGCAGCCGGATCTCGTCGAGCAGCGCCGAATAGGTCGCGCCGAATTCCGCGAGCTTGCGTTTCAACGTTCGCGCCGATACATGCAGTTCGCGCGCGACGTCGTCCACCGACGGATAGCCGGCGTCACCGCAGATCAGCAGGTTGCGCACGCGCTCGACGATGCTTTCCGCATAGCCGAGCCGCGCGAGCTCGGCCTCGCATTGCTGGACGATCATCTGCGCGGTCTGCGCGTTCGCGGTGCCGATCGGCTCGTCGAGCAGCGCGGCGTCGCAACGGATGCGGTTCGCGCTCGCGTCGAAATGACAGCGCGGCAGCCGCGCACGATAGCGCTCGAACCACGGCGGCTCGGGCCATTCGAAATGCAGTTCCGCACGCGACTGCAGCGTGCGCCCCGGCGCGGGATCGAGCAGCGAGTTGAACAGGATCGCCGTCTCGACCAGGAAGTTTTCCACCGCGAACTGGCGCAGCCGGCCGAGCGCAAACGCCTCGAGCACGTCGATGTCGACGATCCCGTCGAGCTGCGTGAGCCGCACCGAAAAGAACGGCACGCGTGTCGGCAGGTAGCGGATGCCGAGCGCGATCGCTTCGCCGAGCGTCGCGCAACTCATCAGCCCGAAGCCGATCAGCCCGGATTTCGTCAGGCTGCTGCGCAGGCCGATCTCGATCGCGATCGACGGATCGTTCGTCGCGTCGAGCAGGTTGAACACGATCGCCGCCTGCTGCCGCGGCGTGATGCGTGCGTCGGGCTGTGCGAGCCGGTCGCGCGCGACGCCCGAGCCGGCGAGAATACGCTCGCCCTCGATGCCGCGCTCCTCGGCGAGCATCAGCATGAACAGCGCATACGCGGACGATACCGTCGCCTTGTTCAGCTGGCGCGCGGCATCCGGGGCGGACAGGGCCATGCGGCGGACTCCGGTGCGGTTTCGGCGGATTGTAGCGTCGCTGGCCCGCAATGACACCACGGCGGCACTCTAGCCGCGCGGGGCCGCATCGGTCGCCGTCGCGCCGGCGACCGTGGCCCGAAATGACACCATCATTGGCACCGGCGGCCCTCGTGTGCGCGACGGGGTGCGCCTATGCTTGTCACATCGGCATTGCGCCCCACTCTTTCCGCACGGATTCCGGTCGATGAGCCAACCCGCACGAACCGTCTTTCGACACGACGCCGACAAGGTCGCGTATGTCCGCCGCGAGGTGAACGCCGCGAGCGACGCGATCCGCGCGCGCTTTCCGCTGCTCGACAACCAGAACCTCGTCGGCGCGGCCGTGATGGCCGTGTCGGTCAGCGCGATGCTCGCGATCGCGTGGCTGTATGCGCGCGGCGCAATCGCGTGGTACGTCGCGCTGCCGCTCGCCGCGTTCGTCACGTCGCTGATCCACGAACTCGAGCACGACCTGATCCACCTGATGTACTTCAAGAAGACGCCGTGGGCCTATCACCTGATGATGGCGCTGTGCTGGCTCACGCGGCCGGGCACGATCAACCCGTGGACGCGCCGGCGCATGCACCTGCATCACCACAAGGTATCGGGCGGCGAATCGGATCTCGAGGAATTCGGCATCACCAACGGTGAACGCTGGGGCGTGAAGCGGCTGCTGATGATCGCGGACGGGATGCTCGCCGTCGTGTTGCGACCGGATGCGATGCGCCGCAAGGTCAAGCAGTATGTCGCCGCGCAATCGGTGCAGGATGCGTCCGAACGTGTGCAATTGCGTGTCGAGCAGGTGTCGTCCTACATGCCGATCGGTCACGCGTACTACGCGCTGTGGCACGCGTTCATCGTCTATCACGTCGGCCTGTTCGCGCTGCATGCGTTCGGCCATGCGATCACCGTGCCGGCCGTCGTCGAGCGCGTGATGCACGTCGTCGATTTCCTCGCGGTCGTGTGGCTCGGGCCGAACTTCGTGCGCAGCTTCTGCATCAACTTCGTCAGCTCGAACATGCATTACTTCGGCGACATCGACTCGCGCAACGTGATCCAGCAGACTCAGGTGCTCAACCCGTGGTGGATGCTGCCGTTCCAGCTGTTCTGCTTCAACTTCGGCAGCACGCACGCGATTCATCACTTCGTGGTGCGCGATCCGTTCTACATCCGGCAGTTGACCGCGCGCACCGCGCATGCGGCGCTGCGTGAAGTCGGCGTGCGGTTCAACGATGTCGGCACGTTCGGGCGGGCGAATCGCTGGGGCGCGTATCGTCCGACTCGCGAGATGCGCAGCGTGCAGCGGGCCGACGCGTAACGGCGACGCGCGGCGCGGGGCGCGCCGGTCCCGTCGGTTCGTCAGTCGCCGATCGGCGGCATCGGTCCGTGCCCGCGGATCCATGCCCAGTTCGCGAGTTCGGCCATTTCCTTGTCGCCGCGGCTGTCGCCGTAGGCGAACAGTTTCGCGGGCGCCCGATTTCCCCACCAGCCACGCAACCGCACGACCTTCTGCGGACCCCAGCAGTTCTCGCCGTTCAGCCGCCCGGTGAACCTGCCGCGCTCGAACGCGAGGCGCGTCGCGAGCACCGTGTCGATGCCCGCCGTCTTCGCCCACTTCTCCAGATACAGTGACGGCGACGCGCTGACCAGCACGACTTCGTGCCCGCGCGCGCGATGCTCGCGCACCCGTTCCAGCATGTCCGGACGCACGAGGTTCGGCAGATAGCCGTCGACGAACCGGCGCGCGAGCGCATCGAGCGCGTCGTCGCCCATCGGGCCGAATGCAAACCATGCGAACTTCGCCTTCGCATCGCCGCGCGACAGCAGGCCGGCTTTCATTGCGACGATCCACGGCAGCGCGCGCAGCCCGGCCCACGCGAAGCGCGGCGTGCCGACCGCGTAACGGACGAAATGGCGGAAGCTGTCGGTGGTCGTGATGGTGCCGTCGAAATCGAACGCGGCGACGATGCGGTCAGTCATGGAGAGGCGGAGGAAGCAATGAGATGCCGGGGAAGATAGCAGACTTGGGGCCGGGTGCTGGTCATCCCCGATCACGTCGATCGAGACGATCGTCGCCGCGAGGATCGCGTACAGCTGCACGGACGCGCTGGCCGCGGAAAGCGGATTTCCGGCAGCTTACAGCCGCTCGTCGAAGGGGGTGGCGGGAGGCCGCCGGAGTTTGCTATACTCTCGGTCTTCCGGAGAGATGGATGAGTGGTTTAAGTCGCACGCCTGGAAAGCGTGTATAGGTTAATCGCCTATCGGGGGTTCGAATCCCCCTCTCTCCGCCAGGACACCAGCAAAGACGGGCCTCTCGGCCCGTTTTTTATTTGTACCCGCCAAAGAGCCCATCAATCGTCGGCGTGGCCTGTCGTCGCTCAAATAACACCCATCGAGACTAGCTACATTCCTCTCGATTTCCTTTCGCCCCGTCACAACGATGGACGTTTATGTTCCGCGATAGCGTGCGCAGACGTAGCCAGCTTTGCCTCGTGCCAAAGAATGCCGTTTTCAAGTCGCATGCAAAACTGCCCAACATCTCCGGTCCGGAAGACGCATGAGGCTCGCGGAACTAACAGATGGCCATTCAGAGGCTCGACGTCGACAGGTTTACATAGAAGCAGCCTTGGCATGTGGACTCAACAGATGTCCGCCGCAGAGCAACCGCGGCGGGATATACCAATTCCACCGCGATTAGCCCGGTACGCCGAAATTTCTTCTCGTTCGCTATTGAATCGATCCCCTCGATTGATCTGTGGAGGTCAGCACCCCCGCGACCTCCTTCAATTGCTGTCGAGAAATCAAAGTGTCGACCGCCTGTTCAAGCACGCTTCGTATCTGACTGCTCGTGTTACGGATGCCAAATCCACGCGACACGGCCTGGATAACCTGATCTCGCGTCGCGCCGAAACTCCTTTCAATCAGTTGGAGAGCAGCAACTTCGATCTCCGCCGGTGGCAGCATATCGGCTCGACGGAGGGCGATGGCATTGACCGCTGAACGATCACGAGGCACGGGCACACTGTCAGGCGTAGACAGGAATTCCCCCGATCGCGCGATACGACCTGTCTCGGCTGCAATGTCAATGGATCGCCCGACCGCGTCTTCGATTCGGCCACCGGTCCGCTTCAAGCCCCACGCCTCTCGCATCCGTGTGACGATGTGGTCCCGATGTACCGGGCCCTCGACTTGGACTGCCTGGACCACCAATTCAGTCAGCGCTCCCAGCGGCGCCTCATAGAGTTCTCCGACGAGATGGCTGGGACGCACCAACGTCACTTCTTCATATGGCGCAAAACCGGCGGCGTCTTCTGCGTCGGTCACGGCCTCACGCTCCACATAGGGTGCCTCTGCATCCAACTGCTCCGTTAGCGCAACGTCCTCCTGCAGTTCGTCGAAATCGACCTTGAGAGCCTCGATACGACGAATCAACGCGTCTAATTGCTCGGTTGGACGCTGAAACCAATCCGTACTCCAAATCCGGTGGATGGCCCAACCGTGCTCCTCCAAGATTGTTTGCCGCAGTCGATCGCGATCTCGAGCCGAGCGAGCACTGTGGTAAGCCGCACCATCACATTCGATACCCAACAAAAATCGTCCCGGTCGGTCGGCATCGAGGACAGCCAAATCAATAAAGAACCCGGCCAGGCCCACTTGCGCCTGAACCTCATAGCCTCTCGCTCGGAGCGCGTTGGCCACCTGCGCTTCGAAAATGCTGTCGTGGTCGCGCCCCGTGACCTCCGCCATCGGCAGGCGTCCCGTGCGCGCATACTGGAGGAATATTCGGAACGCGTTTACCCCGGCCCGCTCCGCCGCATAGGCCGGGTCAATATCCTCGTCTGTCAGGGATGCAAACACGTCGCATCGCTGCTTGGCTCGACTAATCAAAACATTCAGCCGTCGCTCACCTCCCGCTGTACCCAACGGACCAAAACGCATCGGTACTCGACCGTTAGGTACAGATCGACCATAGCCGACAGAAATAAAGATGACGTCACGCTCATCACCCTGGACGTTTTCCAGGTTTTTAACGAAGAACGGTTCCGAGCGATGCGCCTTGAAGAAGTCCTCAACCTCTGAGGACAGCCCGCGGCGCAAAAGTTCAAGTTCGTCAATGATGGCGCGACGCTGGGCGGCAGAAAAAGCTGCTACGCCCAGCGAGAGCTTCGGGTACGTACGTGCGTGGGCAATGATCGCCTGTGCCACTGCCTTCGCTTCGATCAAGTTAGTACGCTTATTACCTGCGTCGAACAAACCGTCGTGTATATGGTGAAATCTCAACCCTCGCCCACCCTGCGCTGTATAGGGACTCGGCACGATATAAAGCTTGTTCTCGTAGAACTGACGATTGCTGACCGCAATCAATGACTGGTGGCGGCTGCGATAGTGCCAGCGCAACATCCTCGTAGGCAGGCCACGAGCTGTGAATAAGCCCAGGATGCTCTCGATATCAGCGACCGCAGTCGCTCCATCGTCATCCTCGTCTTCGTTGCTCGAGGTCATCTTGGCAAAAAAGGCGGTGGGCGGCAGTTGCTTTGGATCACCGACCACAACGACCTGCCTTGAACGCGCGATAGCTCCCAAGGCGTCAACGGGCTGGATCTGACTTGCCTCATCCATCACCAGCAAATCGAACTCCATAGTGCCCGGTACAAGGAACTGCGCCACCGACAGCGGACTCATCATGAATACCGGTTTGAGGGCCCGTAGAGCTGGACCGGCTCTCTCCACGAGCTTGCGCAGCGATATATGACCTTTCTTTTTTTGAATCTCACCCCGCAGTACACCAAGCGGGCCCAGCGCACCGCCATCCCGCGGAGGAACGTTCTGGTAATGCGTCCGCACTACTTCCGCACTTGCGGCAACAATCCGCTGCCGATCCAGGGCGACAAATTCCTGCACGAGGCGCCCATGAGTAGCCCCATCAAACCGGGCAAGATCGGGTTCGAGGCGAACCATGCGCGCATAAATCGCTTCAAAATAGGCCATCTCGAACGCGCAAGCCAGCGCTTCCGGTGCCAGTCGGCCATCGTCCAGGCGCGCCACCAAATCGCTGCAACCCTGAGCTCGGGCCCGCGCCGAGCGATCGCGGTAGTTCACCCAGCGAAAGAGCTG
This sequence comes from Burkholderia sp. B21-005, assembly GCF_020843965.1. NCBI lineage: Bacteria > Pseudomonadati > Pseudomonadota > Betaproteobacteria > Burkholderiales > Burkholderiaceae > Burkholderia > Burkholderia sp. B21-005. Next base: position 2,417,014 of record NZ_CP086301.1, read on the forward strand.
TTCATGCTCCTCGCTCCAGCGTCGCAGCCGCCAAACAAGGACATCAAGCCTTGCATCTAGAATCGTGCCGCCAATTGAAGCCTCCAAATCCAATTGGAGTTCGTCAGTCAAAGCCTTAAAGCTCGCCTGGATGAACGCCTGCGATGCCGCCAATACTTCTGCGCGCGGCGTCAAACTCTCTCGTTCGCCTATCCGACCAGCTAAAGCTCGGATATCTGGGTTCTGTCCGATCCAGTCCGCGGCCGACCGCAGCAACGCCCAGTTCGACTGTTCCGCTTGCCACTCACCATCGAAGGCGGCCCGCCCGCACATTAATCCCTCGCGCACTGCTTGACGATCGCATTGACCAGCGACCAACGCCTCCAAGACAGCGCGAATTTCTCCGACGTTGGAGACTCCATCCGGGATTAGCACACGTGCGGCCGAATACGCGCCCGTATATCGCACCGCGAGCTGGAGCAGCGAATCTAAATCGGCACGCTCCACCGCCGCGACTTCGCCAAATACAGGATCCCGGGCTATTCCAAGATCCGCCCATACCTCAATTAGCCCACGTTCAATCTGCTGGCAGACAGACGAGAGTTGCTGAGCACGTGCCGCCACCTCCGTCTTTGCCGGGCTGCGCGCGGCAATCAATCGCGGCTCTGCGCCCAGTCCTTTCAGGGACCGCATCCATTCGACCAACGCCAAGAGCGGCGCTGACTGCGACTTCGCCCCACGCCAATCATCGCCAAACGCGCTACGCCCAAAAGCATCTTCCGCGTCGACAATCTTTTTCGCGTCCTGCCCCTTGGTCAGCGTATCCAGCAACCCCAATACGATGGAAAGCGGCTGATTGGGTGTCGCGAGAACGGATCCGACCAATCGATTGGCCGCACGCCATTCACCACTCAAAAAACGAAAAATGCTTGTGCCACGCGATGCCAATGTCGCACGTGCATGCGCCAAGTTGAGGGACCATGCCGCCTCGGTCAGTTGAACTCCAATGGCGGCCTTGGCGGCTTCATAGTCGGCAATTGCTTGAGCGACCTCTCCGGCTCGCTCGACCCCGCCATCCCACAGATCCGACGCGAATGTTTCCGGGCTGGCAGGCGGCGCAGATGCCACTCGCTCCCCGATACGGGCCAGCGTCCGAAAATCTTCAAACGTGGATCCCGGCTCTCGCCCCAATTGGCGCGCAAGCGCCGCCGCCTCAGTCAGTAAGCGGGGCAGTTCTTCGGATATCCGGGCGAGGCGTTGGAACTGCTCCGCACTAAAAGTCTCGGGAAGCTCCGTGAAGGCACCGAGAGTGTCATCGAGGTTGGTATCCCATGCGTCCTCGACAACTCGTCCGATCAGGGCCTGTCGTTGTACCGCATACCGCTGACCCAGCTCGAGCAGATGCAAGATCGGATCTGGGGTTTTCCAACTGTCATGTCCCAAGGCAGACGCGGATAGTTTGGGTGCCTCCGCGATGCGCTTGAGCAGTTCCACCATCGGAGGAAGATCGGACAATCGAAGCGGCGGTTCCAGTTCCAAGAGTTCGGCGACAGCGTCGAACTGCTGCTGCTCTGCCAAGACCCGTTCAAGTAGCTGCTGAACACGCGCGACCAAACGCTCAGCATCCATCGGTGAGATCGCAGCCAATCCCACTCCTACCCAAGCATGATCGGCCGGCCGACCAATCTCTGTCACACGACTCGCCAAATCTGCCAGTAAATCCTGTCGCGCAGCGAAACCATCCTTACCCCACTGCTCCGGACTCTCTAGTTGAATGTCATTAGGACGCTCGCCCTGTTCGCGCAAACGAACCAAGTGACCAATGACCTGGAACGGTGATAGCTCCGATTTCGAATCGACGGTATGCAAATTCCTTGCATGGGTGTTGAGGCTGTCGCGCGCCTCAGTCAGACGCGCGAAAAGGCTTCCCGGGTCTGCAACCTTGGGAGCACCCAATTCCCACGTGCGCCGCAACTCATCCAACACCGCGCGCTTGTTGGCCTTGTTACTGTGCAGCTCCAAGCAAGCGTCGCCGACGCCTTTGTCATCGAGACGGCGTTTTACCACATCCAACGCGGCCATCTTTTCGGCCACAAAGAGTACGCTCTTTCCGTCCTTGACTGCGGCAGCGATGATGTTGGCGATCGTCTGGCTCTTACCTGTCCCCGGTGGCCCTTGGATGACTAAGTTTTTACCTCGCCGCACTTCATGGATCGCTAGTGCCTGTGAGCTGTCGCAATCAAGAATGTGGAGCATTTCAGATGGAGGAATCAACGCATCGATGTTAGCGTCCTCGTGTGCGAGGTCCTCGCCACCAGCAAATCCGTCCGCCAACAGCGAGCGGACCAGCGGGTGGTCACCTATCGCGGCGCCCTTGGGCCAAACCGCTTGATCCAGATCCCGATACATCAAAAACTTAGCGAAGGAAAAAAATCCCACCGACATCTGGTCGGGGAATACCTCCCACCCATCCTTCGTCTCAACGCTCTGCCGAACCAACTCCATGTAGTCGAGCGGATTGAACATGTCGCTCGCCTCAAAAGTTGGCATACGGAGCGCATGCACTCGGTCGAGATAAGCTTCAAGGGAAAGGTTGGACGCAAAGTCCTCCTGTCTTGCCTTTAGATTGAAGCGTTCACCGGCATTGCCTCGATCAAGCTGAACAGGAACGAGTAGAAGTGGTGCGTAACGCGTGTTCTCTGCATTGTTGGGATCGACCCATTTCAGGGCGCCCATCGCCAAGAAGAGTACATTGACACCCTGCTCCTCCTCCAACGTGCGTGCATCCAGATAAAGTTCCAAGAGACGCTTCTGGAGACCCTTGCTGGTCAACCGGGTTTGCAGGCGAGTGTCGGTGTGTCGTCGCAAGACACCCCGCTCGTCCGTGCTGTCATCTTCTGGCTGGGCCAATTCCTCGATTTCATCGGGTTCGACCAGTACTTGTTTCGAACCTTCGTCAGATTCCGAATTCTTGGTCTCTACGGCGCGTCCCGCCAAAAAGGTGAAAGTTTTCCCCTCTCGGACCAGCAACCGAAATATCTCACCGACTTTCTCATCGATGATTTCGATGAAGCGGCTTCCCCGTGCACCCCGTGGCACATTAAGCAGGCGGTTGCGTGCGGATAAATCGAGCAATTCAACCCGCGCTCGCTCCAGTTTTTCGGCGAGCGGCAAGTTACTCTGGAAAATAGATTGATCTTCACCTGCCGCAGACGCGACTTGCCCCTGTACTGGTTCCATGACTTCCCCCGGTCATTTCTTGCCTTCTCCTCGAAGGCATTCTATTCATTGACAGACACTATAACTCTCTATGAAATATACGAGCAGGACGGACGCAGACTGATGGCTATTTGCGAACCAAATACGATGTTGCCCGCACTCTCCCCTCACGGATGCCGAATGTAATCCACCAACGCCCGCGTATACTCATCCGGCGGCCGATCGAGCAAACTAACCGCGATCGCCACCACAAACCCCGCCGGCACCCCGAACACACCTGAACTGATCGGCTCGATCCCGAACCACGTCCGCCCCGCAAATCCCGTCAACTGCGTGAAATAGGGGTACGTCGACACGATGTAGTACACGCACACCGCAAGCCCCGTCACCATCCCGGCGATCGCACCGCGCGTCGTCGTACGTTTCCAGAACACCCCCAGCACGAGCACCGGGAAGAAACTGGACGCCGCGAGCGAAAACGCCGCACCGACGAGAAACAGAATCTTCCCCGTATTGAGCGAGGCGACATACGACGCGAACAGCGCGACGCCGAGCAGCAGCACCTTCGAGACGGTCACGCGCCGCTGGCTCGATGCGTCGGGCGCGACCATGCAGTAATACACGTCGTGCGACAACGCATTCGCGATCGTCAGCAGCAATCCGTCCGCGGTCGACAGCGCCGCGGCCAGCGCACCGGCCGCGATCAATCCCGACACGACATACGGCAGCCCCGCGATCTCCGGCGCGGCCAGCACGACCATGTCCGGTTGCATCTGGATTTCCGACCAGTGGACGATGCCGTCGCGAATCACCTCGACGATGCTGATCAGGTCCGGTTCGAAGTGATGCCACTGCGTGACCCACGCGGGCAGCTCGGCGATCGGCCGCCCGACGAGGCTGGTGAGAATCTCGTACTTGATCATCACCGCGAGCACCGGCACGCTCAGGTAGAACAGCGCGATGAAGAACAGCGTCCAGCCGACCGAGCGCCGCGCGGACGCCACCGACGTCGTCGTGTTGTAGCGCGTGAGGATGTGCGGCAGGCTCGCGGTGCCGAGCGACAGGCACAGCAGCAGCGCAAGGAAATTCCGCTCGCGCGGCTTGCGCTCGTCATCGCTCGCGGCAGGAAACGGCTCGTGCATCGGCACGGGCGGCTCGGCGCGTGCCAGCAGGTCGTCGCGCGCCTGGGTCCAGGTCACGCGTGCTCCTGTCGGGTCGCGCGGGAAGTCGGCCAGCTCGCGCTCGCGCTGGTTGATCTCGCGCAGCGGCCCGTTGTGGCGCCGCAGGTCCGCAAGCTGGTCGACGAGTTGCCGGCGAGCGTCCGCATACGATCCGGGCAAGCGATCGAGCTGCACCTGGACGAGCGCGGCCTGCCGGCGATACGCATCGCGCACCTGCTGCTCCTCGGCCGCGTCGCGCACCTGCGCCTCGCGCGCCGCCACGCGCTCCATCAGCTTGCCGTAATTGAACTGCGGCACCGGCCCGAGCCCGTTCTTCATCGCGATCAGCGACACGGGGATCAGGATCGCGCTGATCAGGATGATGTACTGCGCGACCTGCGTCCACGTGACCGCGCGCATGCCGCCGAGAAACGAGCACACGAGAATGCCCGCGAGCCCGCAGAAGATGCCGATCGCGAAGTCGACGCCAATGAAGCGCGTCGCGATCAGCCCGATCCCCTGGATCTGCGCGACCAGATAAACGAACGAGCACAGAATCGCCGCACCGGCCGCAAGCGCGCGCACGGCCGTACTCGAAAAGCGCGTGCCGAGAAAATCGGGAATCGTGTAGCGCGCGAGCTTGCGCACGTACGGCGCGAGCAGGAACGCGACGAGGCAGAAGCCGCCCGTCCACCCCATCACGTAGGCGAGCGCATCGTAGCCGGTTGCGTAAAGCGAGCCGGCGAGACCGATGAACGACGCGGCCGACAGCCAGTCGGCCGCGGTTGCCATCCCGTTGAACGCGGACGGCACGCGCCGCCCGGCCACGTAGTATTCGACGAGATCGGACGTGCGCGACAGCAGCCCGATCACCGCATACACGGCGATCGGCACGAACAGGAACACGTAGCCGATCCAGACGCCGGAGCCGGCCGCGCGCTCGATCCGCCACAGCAGCAGCACGAAGCCCAGAAAGCCGAGCGTGTAGAGCGCGTACGCGCGTATCAGTCGATGCGTCAGCATGGATCAGCGGGCATGGTGCGAATTGCCCGAGTGCGCGGCATGCTCGTCGTACGCACGCCGCAGCGCGCGGTCCGCGCGCTGCATCAGGCCGATGTAGACGACGATCAGCACCAGATACACGAGAATCGCGCCCTGCGCGCCGACGTAGAACGGCAGGCTGAAACCGGCGAAGCGGATGCCCGCGAGCGCGGGCGCGAAGAACGGCACGACGAACGACACCGTGAAACCGATCGCCATCAGCACCAGGATCAGCGCGACGTTGAAGCGCCAATAGCGCGCATGAGCGCGCGCGAGCGGCTCGGGAACGGGCGGCGGCGCGGCACGCGGCGGACGGGACGGAACGGTCATGCCGTTATTTAGCAAAAAGCCCCTGCGCGGACAATCGGGATTGCCGCGCGGGGGCTCGTGCGCACGACGTGCGCAACAGGTGCGATCAGCGCACTTCGGCGAGTTGATCGAGGATCGCCGGGTTCTCGAGCGTGGACGTGTCCTGCGTGATCGCCTCGCCCTTCGCGAGCGAGCGCAGCAGGCGCCGCATGATCTTGCCCGAGCGCGTCTTCGGCAGGTTGTCGCCGAAGCGGATGTCCTTCGGCTTCGCGATCGGCCCGATCTGCTTGCCGACCCAGTCGCGCAGCGTCTTCGCGAGCGCCGCCGCTTCCTCGCCTTCCGGACGCGAACGCTTCAGCACCACGAACGCGACCACCGCCTCGCCCGTCGTGTCGTCCGGACGGCCGACCACCGCCGCTTCCGCCACCAGCTCATGCGAGACCAGCGCCGACTCGATCTCCATCGTGCCGAGCCGGTGGCCCGACACGTTCAGCACGTCGTCGATGCGGCCCATGATCGTGAAGTAGCCGGTGTCCTTGTCGCGCACCGTGCCGTCGCCGGCCAGGTACAGCCGGCCGCCGAGTTCCTCCGGGTAATAGCTCTTCTTGAACCGCTCCGGGTCGCCCCAGATCGTGCGGATCATCGCCGGCCACGGCCGCTTGACGACGAGGATCCCGCCTTGCCCGTTCGGTACGTCCTGGCCGGTCTCGTCGACCACCGCGGCCATGATGCCCGGCAGCGGCAGCGTGCACGAACCCGGCACCGTCGGCGTCGCGCCCGGCAGCGGCGTGATCATGTGGCCGCCGGTTTCGGTCTGCCACCACGTGTCGACGATCGGGCAGCGCTCCTGGCCGACGTGCTTGTGGTACCACATCCACGCTTCCGGATTGATCGGCTCGCCGACGGTGCCGATGATGCGCAGGCTCGACAGGTCGTAGCTCTTCGGATGCACCTTGTCGTCGGCTTCGGCGGCCTTGATCAGCGAACGGATCGCGGTCGGCGCGGTGTAGAACACGGTGACCTTGTGATCGCCGATCATCTTCCAGAAGCGCCCGGCGTCCGGATAGGTCGGCACGCCCTCGAACACGACCTGCGTGCCGCCGCACGCGAGCGGGCCGTACGTGATGTACGTGTGGCCCGTGACCCAGCCGATGTCGGCCGTGCACCAGAACACGTCGGTGGGTTTCCAGTCGAAGGTCCACTTCATCGTCTGCGCGGCCCACAGCAGGTAGCCGCCCGTGCTGTGCTGCACGCCCTTCGGCTTGCCGGTCGAGCCCGACGTATACAGGATGAACAGCGGATGCTCGGCGCCGACCCATTCCGGCGCGCACGTGTCGGACTCGGCGTCCGCGAGTTCGTGCATCCACAGGTCGCGCCCGGCGTGCCAGTCGACCTTGCCACCGGTGCGGCGATAGACGATCACGCTCTTCACCGCTTCGCAGCCGCCCATCGCGATCGCTTCATCGGCGATGCTCTTGAGCGGCAGCGTCTTGCCGCCGCGCGCCTGCTCGTCGGCGGTGATGAGCGCAACCGCGCCGACGTCGACGAGCCGCTCGTTCAGCGATTTCGCGGAGAAGCCGCCGAACACGACCGAGTGGGTCGCGCCGATGCGCGCGCAGGCCTGCATCGCGACGATGCCTTCGATCGACATCGGCATGTAGATGACGACGCGGTCTCCCTTCGCGATCCCGCGTTTCTTCAGCGCATTCGCGAAGCGCGACACGCGTGCGAGGAGATCGGCGTAGGTGACGCGCGTGACGGTGCCGTCGTCGGCCTCGAAGATCACCGCGACGCGCTCGCCGTTACCGGCTTCGACGTGACGGTCGAGGCAGTTGTACGACGCGTTGAGTTCGCCGTCGTCGAACCACTTGTAGAACGGTGCGTCGCTCTCGTCGAGCACCTTCGTGAACGGCTTGTGCCAGCTGAGGCCTTCGCGGGCAAGACGCGCCCAGAAGCCCTCGTAATCGCGCTCGGCTTCGGCGGCCAGCGCCTGGTAGGCCGGCATGCCGGAAATGGTTGCCGCCTTCGCGAGCGCCGCGGGCGGCGCAAACTGACGGGTTTCGTGAAGAACCGATTCAATCGCAGACATCGACTACCCCTTGGTGAACATGAATCCTCTGCATGGCGGCGCGATTCGTGCGCACCGCGCGTCTTGGCCGGCGCATCCATGCGCCGCTGTCTCCCACCACCTGCGCGCGCCCCGAAGGCCACGCACGATGCTGCACCGCACCACGTCACGCGACGGTGATCGTATGGCCCGGCGATTTCCACGATAAGCGCTCGAACTTACCCGTCACTTACGCGGCCTCGCCGTTTCGCACACCGCCGCTTTACGGTCGGCGCTTGACCGTCAGCTTTACGCTGTTACAACTGCGACCCTACAATCGTAACTGAACTCGCCCCCCGGACTCCAGCTTGAATCGCTACGCCCTCTTCCTCATTCTGTCGATGCTGTTTGTCGGCAGCAACGTCGGTATCGGTAAATCCATCGTCGTCTTCGTCCCGGTCGCCATCCTCGCCACGCTGCGCTTCGTGATCGCGATCGCCGTACTGTGGCCGCTGTTCAGCCCGGTGAAGATGCGGGCGGTCCGGCGCGCGGAATGGCTGAACCTGTTCCTGCAGGCGTTCTTCGGCACCTTCATGTTCACGCTGCTGATGCTCAACGGCGTGCAGCGCACGAGCGCGGTTGCGGCCGGCGTGATCACCAGCACGATCCCCGCCATCGTCGCGCTGTTCGCGTGGCTGATCCTGCGTGAAAAACCGAACGGCCGTGCGCTCGTGTCGATCGCGCTCGCGATCGCCGGCGTCGTAACGATCAATCTCGCGAACGGCGGCGCGTCCGCGCACGGCGCCGACGGCACCTCGTCCGGCTCGCTGACCGGCAACCTGCTGATCCTCGGCGCCGTCTGCTGCGAATCGATCTACGTGATCCTGTCGCGCCGGCTCACGCAGACGCTCGCGCCGATCGACATCTGCGCGTACACCCACCTGTTCGGCCTGTTCCTGATGCTGCCGCTCGGCGCGTCGGCACTGTGGCATTTCGATTACGCGAGCGTGCCGGCCGGTACGTGGGCGCTCGTCGTCTGGTACGGGCTGTCGGCCAGCATCTTCTCGTTCTGGCTGTGGATGAAGGGCATCCGGCACGTGCCGGGCAGCCTCGCCGGCGTGTTCAGCGCGGTGCTGCCGGTCGCGGCCGCCGCGTACGGCATCGTGTTCCTCGGCGAACGCCCGACGCTCGCACACGGCATCGCGCTCGCGTGCGTCGTCACCGGCATCGTGCTCGCGAGCCTGCGCGTGAAACGCGCGCCGGCCACCGCCGCCTGATCCGTCCCCGGCTCTCCCGGCGCGTCGCTGCAGTCGCGCCGGCCAACGCGTTACAATAGCGCGCCTTTTCAAGATTACCCCCGATACCTGCGCACAGCGCCCGTACCTCCATCATGTCTGCCCCGCATTCGCCCGGCTCCACCCGTCGTTCGCTACGCCCGCTTCCCGCGCTGATATTCATGAGCCGCTGGCTCCAGGTTCCGCTTTATCTGGGCCTGATCGTCGCGCAGGCCGTCTATGTATTCCTGTTCCTGAAGGAAGTCTGGCACCTGCTGTCGCACGCGACCAGCCTCGACGAGATCAGCGTGATGCTCGCGGTGCTCGGCCTGATCGACGTCGTGATGATCTCGAACCTGCTGATCATGGTGATCGTCGGCGGCTACGAAACGTTCGTGTCGCGCCTCGGCATCGAGGGCCATCCCGACGAGCCCGAGTGGCTCGACCATGTGAACGCGGGCGTGCTGAAGGTCAAGCTGTCGATGGCGCTGATCAGCATTTCGTCGATCCACCTGCTGAAGACCTTCATCAACCCGGACCAGCACACGACGCACGCGATCATGTGGCAGGTGATCATCCACGTGTCGTTCCTCGTATCGGCGCTCGTGATGGCGTGGGTCGACCGCCTGACGACCCATACGCACCCGGCCCATTTCCACGAGACGCACGCGCCAGCAGCGAACGAGTCCCGCAAGCCGGCCGAAGCAGCCGTCAACGCATAAACGCATTCCCCACAGTCCCCACAGAGTCTCAGCCATGACCGTCATCAAACAGGAAGACCTGATCCAGAGCATCGCGGATTCGCTGCAGTACATCAGCTACTACCACCCGCTCGACTACATCCAGGCCCTCGGCCGCGCGTACGAGCTGGAAGAAAGCCCGGCCGCGAAGGACGCGATCGCGCAGATCCTCACGAACAGCCGCATGTGCGCGGAAGGCAAGCGCCCGATCTGCCAGGACACCGGCATCGTCACGATCTTCGTGAAGGTCGGCATGGACGTGCGCTGGGACGGCGCGACGATGGGCCTCACCGACATGATCAACGAAGGCGTGCGCCGCGGTTACACGCACCCGGACAACGTGCTGCGCGCATCGATCGTCAACCCGCCGGAAGGCGCCCGCAAGAACACGAAGGACAACACGCCGGCCGTGATCCACTACGAGATCGTGCCGGGCGACAAGGTCGACGTGCAGGTCGCGGCGAAGGGCGGCGGCTCGGAGAACAAGTCGAAGTTCGTGATGCTGAACCCGTCGGATTCGATCGTCGACTGGGTGCTGAAGACGGTCCCGACGATGGGCGCCGGCTGGTGCCCGCCGGGCATGCTCGGGATCGGCATCGGCGGCACCGCTGAAAAGGCGATGCTGATGGCGAAGGAATCGCTGATGGAGCCGATCGACATTCAGGAAATCATCGCGCGCGGTCCGAAGGACTGGGTCGAGGAACTGCGCGTCGAGCTGCACGAGAAAGTCAACGCGCTCGGCATCGGCGCGCAGGGCCTCGGCGGCCTCGCGACCGTGCTCGACGTGAAGATCATGGCCGCTCCGACGCACGCGGCGTCGAAGCCGGTCGCGCTGATCCCGAACTGCGCGGCCACGCGCCACGCGCACTTCGTGCTCGACGGCTCGGGTCCGGCCAAGCTTGAAGCGCCGTCGCTCGACGCATGGCCGAAGGTCCAGTGGGAACCGAACACCGAAACCAGCAAGCGCGTCGACCTGAACACGCTGACGCCGGAAGAAGTCGCGAGCTGGGCGCCGGGCCAGACGCTGCTGCTGTCGGGCAAGATGCTCACGGGCCGCGACGCCGCGCACAAGCGCATCGCCGACATGCTCGCGAAGGGCGAGAAGCTGCCGGTCGACTTCACGAACCGCGTGATCTACTACGTGGGTCCGGTCGATCCGGTGCGTGACGAAGTGGTCGGCCCGGCAGGCCCGACGACGGCCACGCGGATGGACAAGTTCACCGAGACGATGCTCGCTCAGACGGGTCTGATCTCGATGGTCGGCAAGGCCGAACGCGGCCCGGTCGCGATCGACGCGATCAAGAAGCACAAGGCCGCCTACCTGATGGCGGTCGGCGGTGCGGCGTATCTCGTGTCGAAGGCGATCCGCGGCGCGAAGGTGCTCGCATTCGAAGACCTCGGCATGGAAGCGATCTACGAGTTCGACGTGCAGGACATGCCGGTGACGGTGGCCGTCGATTCGTCGGGCACGTCGGTGCACCAGACCGGTCCGAAGGAGTGGCAGGCGAAGATCGGCAAGATCCCGGTCGCAACCGCTTAAGCGCGATCGAACGAAAGGCCGGACGGGAGTCCGGCCTTTTTACTTCCCATTCCCATTCTCGCGCGCGGCCCGTTACTCAAGGCTGATTCTCATTACACGCAAAAGGCAGGCCCGACAAGGCTTCGAGGCTTGGCTTTTCTCGTTCGAGCGATTATCGTTCGGTTTCTGAAGCCCCACTGAACAAGGAATAGCCATGCAAGGCGACAAGAAAGTCATCGAATACCTGAACGCCCAACTGAAGAACGAACTCACGGCGATCAACCAGTACTTCCTGCATGCGCGCATGTACAAGCACTGGGGCCTCGACAAGCTCGGCAAGCACGAATACGACGAATCGATCGGCGAAATGAAGCACGCCGACTGGCTGATCGAGCGCGTGTTCATGCTCGACGGCCTGCCGAACCTGCAGGACCTGCACAAGCTGCTCGTCGGCGAGGAAACCGAAGAGATCCTGAAATGCGACCTGAAGCTCGAGCAGATCTCGCAGACCACCTGCAAGGAAGCGATCGCCTACTGCGAATCGGTGCGTGACTACGTGTCGCGCGAAATCTTCGAAAAGATTCTCGACGACACCGAAGAGCACATCGACTGGCTGGAAACGCAGATCGACCTGATCGGCAAGGTCGGCCTGCAGAACTACCAGCAGACGATGATGGGTTCGCCCGAGTAATCGCCACCACGGCCCACATCGCCACCTCGCCGTCCGCATGACGATGACGCACCAGCCAGCCGCTTCCGGGGTCCGCCCCGCCGCCCCCGTCGGGATCTTCGATTCGGGGCTCGGCGGCCTGTCGGTACTGCGCGCCGTGCGCGCGCACCTGCCCGGCGAGTCGTTCGTCTACGTCGCCGATTCGCACCACGCGCCGTATGGGCCGCGCGACGAGGCGTTCATTACGGAACGCACGCTGGCCATCGGCGAGTGGCTCGCCCGCGAAGGGGCGAAAGCGCTCCTCATCGCGTGCAACACGGCAACGGCGCGAGCGATCGCGGCCATCCGCGAACGCCTGTCGATACCGCTCGTCGGTGTCGAACCGGGCATCAAACCGGCCGCCGCGCTGTCCACGACCGGCGTCGCGGGCGTCCTCGCGACGCAATCGACGCTGAACAGTCCCCGCTTCCAGGCGCTGCTCGACCGCTACGGCGCCGGCCGCCGCTTCATCTGCCAGCCGGGCCACGGGCTCGTCGAAGCGATCGAGCGCGGCGACACGAACTCGCCCGCATTGCGCACGTTGCTCGAGCGTTACCTGCAGCCGATGCTCGACGACGGTGCCGATACGCTGGTGCTCGGCTGCACGCACTATCCGTTCTTCACAGAAACGATTCGTGACCTTGTTGGCGACCGCCTGACGATCGTCGACACGAGTGATGCCATCGCGCGCCAGCTCGCGCGGGTGCTCGACGAACGCTGCCTGCGCGCGCCGGCCGGCACGCGTGCCGCGCCGCCGCGCTTTTGCTCGACGAGCGATGGCCTGCAACTGCGCGCCCTCGCCTCGACGCTGCTCGGCCTCGACGCGCCCGTCGAATCCGTCACCATCTCCTCGCCGAACGCGCGCGCCTGCGCGACCGCCTGACGCGCGCCGGCACCCCGCCGGCACGCCCTCTCCTGCCGCCCCCGCCTTTTCAAGGGTCCGATGGCCTTAAAAAAAGCCGTGCCCAGGCTTGTCAACACCCGCAAATTTAATGATAATAATTCGCATTACCGTTAGCTATCGCAACTCATCATGATCGTCTGCGTGTGCAAGTCTGTTTCGGATCGCAAGATTCGCGCGTCCCTCGCCGAGGGCGTGAGTTCCTTCGATGAACTCCAGTTCGAACTCGGCGTGGCCACGTGCTGCGGCAAGTGCGAGGAGTCCGTACGCGACCTCATGGCCGAGCAAGGCGTCTGCGCGAGCCGGTGCGGCGTCGAGCACCACGCTCACCCGATCCCGGTCACGTTCTACGACCGCAAGGCCGCCTGAGCGGCGCCGAGCGTGCGCATGCGGCCGCTGCCGCATTTTATGTCCGACCGTCAGCAAGCCATCTTCCGCGCGAGCCAGCGGCTTACCTGCCAAGGAGCCTGTCATGGAATTGCTGATCGGATTTGTGACCACCGTTTGCATCTCGCTGCTGATCTTCCGCAAGTAGTGCCGATTCACCCGCCGCGCCCCGGGTGCGACGTCGTTCTTTCAAGCTAACATGCAGGCTTCGCAATCCGCTCCTGCCGGCGTCTTGCCGGTTGCACCCCGTATGAATCCCCGGGTCATCACCGTCGCGGTCGGTGTGCTTGCCGCACACGCGATCATGCTGGCGGCCGCGTGGCTCCATCGCAACGCGCCGCCGCCGAAATCGGTCGAAGTCCAGTCGATCACCGCGCAGCTCATCACGCCTGCGCCGATCGCCCAGCAGGTCGCGGCCGAATCGATCCCGCAGCCCGCGCCGCCGAAGCCCACCCCGCGCGTCAAACCGAAGGTCGAGCCGAAGCCGGTGCAGAAAGCGGCGAAGCCTGCGCCTCAGCCGGTTGCGCAATCGCCTGCCCCGTCGCCGACGCCCGCGCCGGCTGCCGATCCGACGCCGGCTCCCGCCGCGCCCGCAGCTGCAGCGCCGGCCGCAACGCCCGCCCCGGCTCGCGAAACGATGCAGGTCAGCGCGCCCAAGAACGTGCCGGCGCTTCAATGCAACTTCGTGAAACCCGATTACCCGTCGATGTCGCGTCGCCGCGGCGAATCGGGCACCGCCTATGTTCACTTCGTCGTCGGCGTGACCGGCAAGATCGAAAGCGTCGAACTGCAGAAGAGCAGCGGTTATCCGCGCCTCGACGATGCCGCACTCGACGCGATGCGCTCGACCACCTGCCGTCCGTATATCGAGAACGGCCAGGCGATCCGCGCCGCCCGCACACAGCCCTACAACTTCGGGCTCACCGACTAACCTGCCTCATCCGGAAGATTCAAAGGAAACAAAAAAATGCAAAGCTACGGTATCGCGCACGTCTGGGCGCAAGGTGATTTCGTCACGCGCGCCATTGCGATCACGCTGCTCGTGATGTCGGTCCTGTCGTGGATCGTGATCCTCGTCAAGGGCTGGAACGTGATTCGCCTGAACCGCCTCACGAAGAACGCGGAACAGGCGTTCTGGCATTCGGACGACTTCGACGACGGCATCAAGAAGCTCGGCCTCACCGCATCGACGCCGAACGACAACCCGTTCCTCGCGCTCGCGCTGTCGGGCAAGGAAGCCGCCGATCACCACCATCAGACGCAGCCGCACCTGCACGACCGCATGGACGTGTCCGACTGGGTCACGCGCTGCCTGAAGGACACGATGGACGAAGGCATCTCGCGCATGCAGGCCGGCCTCGCGATTCTCGCGTCGATCGGCAGCACGGCGCCGTTCGTCGGCCTGTTCGGCACGGTCTGGGGCATCTACCACGCGCTGCTCGTGATCGGCGCAACCGGCCAGACGTCGATCGACCAGGTCGCGGGCCCGGTCGGCGAATCGCTGATCATGACGGCCTTCGGCCTGTTCGTCGCGATTCCCGCCGTGCTCGGCTACAACGCACTGACCCGCGCGAACAAGGGTGTCGTCAGCAAGCTGCGCCGCTTCGCACACGGTCTGCACGCCTACTTCGTGACGGGCGCGCGCCTCGCGTCGTCGTCGCCCCGCGACGGCCTGCGTCTTGCGACGCGCGCCAGCTGAGACGAGGTGAATCATGGCAATGAACACCGGCTTCAGCGATGACGACGACGATGGCGTGATGAGCGAGATCAACATGACGCCGCTCGTCGACGTCATGCTCGTACTCCTGATCATCTTCCTCGTGACGATCCCGGCGATGCAGCACGCGGTGAAGATCGACCTGCCGCACGCGAGCAGCCAGCCCGTCGACGAAAAGCCGCAAACGGTCGACGTCGCGATTCAAGGCAACGGCACGATCCTGTGGAACGACCAGACGGTCACGCGCGAGCAGCTGCAGGCACACATCGCGGAAGCGGCACAGCATCAGCCGCAACCGGAGTTGCACCTGCGCGCCGATCGCAAGGTTGCCTATGAGCGTGTGGCGGAAGTGATGTCCGACGCGCAGGCCGGCGGCCTGACGAAGCTTGGCTTCGTGACAGAGCCGACCGCGAAGGCGAAGTAACGCACGCGCATTTCGCGCGTCGCTGTTGACCGTCGCCGGCCGCACCTCGCCGGCCGCACAAAGTAAAAGGCCTTCATCGCCAGATGAAGGCCTTTTTTCATGCGCACGCGGGCGCCTTCGGGCGGCGGGCTCTTCGGCGGTATCGGTTGCGCCTCGAGCAACGCAATGCGGCTACCGTGGTCTGCACGGACTGCGCGTTCTGCCCTATCTGGCTCGCAATATATGCTGCCACCTGACTCCGCTCAGAACTTCCTTCGCGAAATGGGATTTCAATATAGGCCCGCGCGCGGACGCATTCAAGGCCCCGGCGATTGAAACTTGCGATTGCAGGCGACGCTTCAATGACAAAACAAATTTGCCACGACGCGCATCTTGCATTCAGGTGGACGAAACATCGGCCGCCGTGGCTTCCTTCTTCGCACGCTCAGGGCAGCTCGGCTGCTTGTAATCGCCGTGATCGAGCTTCTCGACCAAATAGTCGACGAACGCACGGACCGCGGGCGGCATTCCCTGCCGCGACACGAACACCGCATAGAGTTGCGGCACCGGCAACGTCCAGCCCGGCATCACCGGCGACAACTGGCCGGCGCGCAATGCATTGCCGTACATCATCTCCGGCAGCGCCGCGATGCCGAGGCCGTCGAGCACGGCCTCGCGGATCGTCATCAGATCGGCCGTCACGAGCCTCGGATCGTGCTCGTGCAAGTGACGGGTGCCGTCCGGCGCGATCAGGTTGAACACGTGCCGTCCGTCGACGCTCGGCGTATCGAGCGTCTCGAAGCGTGCCAGATCGTCCGGCACGAGCGGCGGCGCATTCTGGCTCAGCAGGCTCGGCGCGCCGACCAGCATCTGCTCGGTCCGCCACAATGGCCGCACGACGATGTTTGCGTTCTGCGGCGGCTCCGAGCGCACGCGCAACGCGACATCGACCGAATCCTCGAACAGGTCGATCACGCGGTTCGTCACCCGGATGTGCACCTTCACCTCGGGATAGCGGTGCAGGAATTCGGGGAGGATGCGCGACAGCATCGTCTGCGACAGCGTGACAGGGACGCTCACGCGCACCGAGCCGCGCGGCGACGAGCGCAGCTGCTGCACGGCGTTCATCGCGGCCTGGGCTTCGGCGAGCATCGCCTGGCAATGCTGGTAGAAGAGCTCCCCGGCCTCGGTCAGGGCGAGCTTGCGCGTCGAACGCTGCAGCAGGCGCACGCCGAGCGCCGCTTCGAGTTCGGTCAGGCGCCGCGACAGGCGCGATTTCGAGATACCCAGCACGCGCTCCGCAGCCGAGAACCCGCCGTGTTCGACGACCTGCGAAAAATACATGAGGTCGTTCAGGTTGTGTGCATCGATGTTCATGTCATCGTTCCAATTTCAGAACAATCCATTGCGAACCGCCGCAAATCGGACCGCAAAACGCCCAATATAATAGCGCTATGTTTCAAAAATAACGCTATTCCGATGATTTCGAGGGCTTCTGCATGACGACCGCTCGCTCGCTTGACCGCACGTACCCCGCTCTTCGCACCACCGAGGGCGGCGGCTTCGTGGTTCACCGCCCGTTCCCGACCCGACTGCTGATGGATTTCGATCCGTTCCTGCTGCTCGATGAAATGGGCCCCGTCGACTATGCCCCCGGCGAAGCCAAGGGCGCGCCCGACCATCCGCATCGCGGCTTCGAGACCGTCACCTACGTTCTCGACGGGCGCTTTCGCCATCGCGACTCGGCCGGCCATGCCGGCACGCTCGGGCCCGGCGACGTGCAGTGGATGACGGCCGGCGCGGGCGTCGTGCACAGCGAAATGCCGGATCCCGAATTCGCGCAGGCAGGCGGGCGCTCGCACGGCTTCCAGCTGTGGGTCAACCTGCCGCGCCGCGACAAGCTGATCGCACCGCGCTACCAGGAAATCTCGGCCGACCGCATCCCGAGCGCCACGTCGCCGGACGGCCGTGCGCAGGTCCGCGTGATCGCCGGCGAAGCGTTCGGTGTGCGTGCCGCGATCGAGACGCGCACGCCGATCCTCTACCAGCATTTCACCCTGCAACCGGGCGCAACGGTCACGCAGCCGGTGCCGGCAGGTTATCGCGTATTCGCCTACCCGCTCGACGGAGCGGGCCGCTACGGGCCCGACAGGCAACGCGTCGACGCACGGCACATGGTCGTCTACGGTGACGATGGCGACGCCGTGACATTCGAAGCCGGCGATACGTCGCTCGAGCTGCTGCTGATCGGCGGCGTCCCGCTCAACGAGCCGATCGTCCGCTATGGCCCGTTCGTGATGAATACCGAGGAAGAGATCCGGCAGGCCGTCGTCGACTACCAGACGGGCCGCATGGGCCGCATCGAAGCGTGACGTGCAATCGGGGCCGCAACTGCCGCGAAACGGCTTGTTTTGCGTCA
Organism: Burkholderia sp. B21-005; assembly: GCF_020843965.1. NCBI lineage: Bacteria > Pseudomonadati > Pseudomonadota > Betaproteobacteria > Burkholderiales > Burkholderiaceae > Burkholderia > Burkholderia sp. B21-005. Next base: position 2,434,838 of record NZ_CP086301.1, read on the forward strand.
CAATAACTTCTTGATCCATGTGGCTGCCCGCCACCAGAAGGAATCCGTCCCCTTGAACTTCGAACATCTGATCCAGATCAACTCCGACGATCCGGGTGTGCCGTCCCTGACCCGCGACCAGCTCTGGGAAGGCCTCGTGCTGCGCGCCGAACAGCCGCAGCTGTTCCTGATCGGTCTCGACAGCTGTGTCGTCCACGAACGGACGGACACGACGCTCGAACGCGAGCTGCACTACGGGCATGCGATCGTGCGCGACCGCGTGACGTTCATCCCGAACCAGCAAGTGCGCTACGACATCCATGCGGCCGGCGGTGAAATCGGCGGCTCGCTGACGATGACGATCGAGGAGCGTGAAGACCACGAGCTGTTCCTGCGTTTCGAATACCGCACGACGCTGACCGTCACGGACGACAGCGAGGAAGCGCGTCACACGCACGGTATCGTCAAGGAAGCGTATCGCACGTCGGACATCGATACGGTGCGCCTGATCCGCGAATACGCACAAGGGCGCAAGGACCCTGATCCGCTCCACTGACGGCGGCGGCGGCTGCGGGCCGCCTCTTTGACTCAAGCTATCAGGTTTGTTGCATCGATCGATAAAGAGTTTTTGTAAATGGGAATAGTTATCATTTAGAATTCATTCCATCGCATCGACTGTTACCGATCAACCGAATGACCGACACCACGCGCCCGACCACGCTGACCTTGCGCCGCACGACCGGCACCGCAAGCGGCAACCGTCAGAAGACGGCAGCGGTCACGACGCCGGCGAAACCCGCCGGAAGCCGCGATGCCGGCACACGGACCCTCAGCAGCGATGCGCTGCTGCAAGGTCACAGCCACATCAGCATCGCGCATAACGGAGAGACATATCAGTTGCGTGCCACGCGGCTCGGCAAACTGATCCTGACGAAGTAACGACAGAGTATTGTGGGGACCACCTCCCTGAGAGGTGTTGGGCAGTAGCCAGCGTAACGGCTTGCACGCGAGATCTAGACCCCTTCGTGCAAATACACTCAAGCAGCCGTTGCAGCAAGCCAAGCCACTTTTTTGGTTCTCGCACAAGGAAGAAAAAAAGCGACACGTCGAAAGACGTGTCGCTTTTTGTTTGGGCGTCCACAGACAAAGGAAAAGGCATCGCAGCTGTCGGCGCTGCTGTTTCAGCGGACTCCGGAGCCCGGCGGCGGAACACCTCGCCTCCTACTCCTGAGCGCGGCCGCAAGGCCTTCAATCCCGCATCAGAAACCCCAGAACATCAACCACCACGCGCTGTCGATGACGGCCAGGCCGGCCGCGAACCACGCGAATGCAGCCAGTCGGCGCGGCCACGCGGCATAGCGCCCCGTCACCTTCCAGGCCAGCCACGCGCTCCACGCGTTCGCACAAACCAGAATCGCGATGCGCACATCCGTCGCCCAGCCGAGCGGCACGTGCTCGGCCCGCAGCAGCGATAGCGTCGTCGCCGACAGCCCGAGGAACACGCCAGCACCCGCGATCGGGATCAGCGCCTGCGCGAGATGATGAAGACGCACGCGGTCGAAACGGCCGAGCATCAGCGTCGCGCCGGCCAGCAGCACGAGCAGCGCGGTACCGTACACGAGCCCCGTGCCGACGATATAGCCGACGACCAGCCCGCCGTCGAGCCACGAGAACACGTCGTTGCGATCCGGGTAATGCGTGAGCAGGAACCACGGCGCATTGGTCTCGAGCGGCCACGTGATGTCGTGGTCGATCAGCCAGCCCGCGAGGAATTGCTTGATCTGCACGAACCACGGGCTGACGGTCCAGTGGAACGCACCGATCGCGACGCCGAGCAGGCCGTACAGGATCAGTGCCGTGTCCCACGGGTTCGCCTGTTGCGCGCCGAGGTTCACGACCTCGTCGGACGGCGAGCGCCACGACAGTTCGATCGCATCGCGGTGCCCGCTACAGCGGCCGCACATGTGGCACTCGGCGGCGCCTTTCATGTTGCGCAACGGCACGAGCGGCGCGCAGTTGATCGGAATCACGCGATGTCCGTGCTCGCCGTTCTTGTACGAGCGTCGCCAGGCATCCTCGTCGACCTTGTAGCGCATCGGCGCGAGCCGCGACAGCAATCCGAACACGCCGTTGACCGGGCACAGGTACTTGCACCACACGCGCTTCTCGCGGCCGTACAGCAGGCCGATCACGATCGCGCCGACGGTCGAGCCGCCGAGCACGAACAGCACGGCGAGCGGGTACTGGTACACGCTGACCATCTGCCCGTAGATCGTCGTGAGCCCGAACGCGACGAACGGCCAGCCGCCCCACCGCATCCAGCGCGGAATCGCGGCGCCGCGGCCGAACCGGCTCGCGTATTCGGTGAGCGCGCCTTCCGGGCACAGCACGCCGCACCAGACGCGGCCGAGCATCACCATCGACAGCAGCACGAACGGCCACCAGATGCCCCAGAACACGAACTGCGCGATCAGCGTGAGGTTGTTCCACAGGTGCGCGGAATCGTCCGGCAGCGGCAATACCGCCGGCACGATGATCAGGAATGCATAGACGGCGACGACGACCCACTGGATGCCGCGGATCGCCGCGCCGTGGCGCTGCATCCACTGGCCGGCCTGTGCGAGCCAGCCCGGCTTGGTTGCGGCGGCAACGCTCATGCCGTGCGGCCCGCTGTGACGGCCGGACGGCGGCTCGCGCGCTTCATCAGCAACCAGACGACCGCCCAGTACACCGCATAGGCGACCAGGTTGGTCAGCGCCGGGTGCGCGCGATAGCCGGTCAGCGTCGCGACGAGCGAACCGAACGTGCCGGAATCATCGAGGATCGCGGACGTGTCCCACACCTGCGAGATGCCGAGCGGCAGGATTTCCTTGTCGATCAGCTTGTCGACGCCGGTCTGGAACAGGCCCGCACCGAGGAACAGCAGCATCACTTCGGTGACGCGGAAGAAATGCCGCCACGAGAAGTACTTGCCGCCGAGCTGCAGCAGATAGAACGTGAGGAACGCGAGGCCGAGGCCGATCAAGACCGCGAGCATCTGGCTGGCGTCCACGTGCCCCGACTGGCCGAAACCGAGGCCGTACAGGAAGATCACCGTTTCGCTGCCTTCGCGGGCGATCGCGAGCGCGACCAGCACGGCAACGCCCCACCAGTTCGAATCGCGCGTGCTCTGCTGCAGCGACTGCTCCATGTCGCGCTTCAGCGTGCGGCCGTGCCGGCGCATCCACAACACCATCTGCACGATCAGCACGCAGGCGATCAGCACCATCGCGGTCTGGAAATAGTCCTGTGCGTCGCCGGACAGCACTTCAGTGAAGCCGACGAGTGCGGCGCCGAGGCCGACTGCCATCAGCAGGCCGACTGCCACACCCGTCCACAGAAAGGGCAGGCCGCGGCGCGCGTCGTCGTCGCCGTTCTTCAGCCATGCATAGAGGATGCCGACGACGAGCAGCGCTTCGACGCTCTCCCGCCAGACGATGAACAAGATCTGACCCATTGAATCCTCCTGACGTGCGGGGCACGGCACGCGTGCACCCGTACGCAGATAAAACGCATTACTTCGCGACGATCACGCCCTGTGCCTGCTGGTGGAAATCGTCGAAAAACTTGTACTCGCCCGGCGACAGCGGGGCGACAACCACGAACGAATCGGCGCCCGGCGCGAGCACCTTCTCCTTGCGCAACTGCACGCTCTCGAATTCGGCGGCGCCCTTGCCGGTATTCCTGATCTCGATCTTGAAGCGCTGACCGGCCGGCACTTCGATGCGGGCGGGACTCAGCTTGCCGTCCGTCATCTCGAGCTTGAACGTCGGCAGATCGGCGGCATGCGCCGCGCCGGCAAGCCACAGCGCGGCGGCTGCGGCGACGATTTTCTGGGGAAATTTCATTCTGGGTTCTCTACGCTGACGGCGCGCCGAAGCGCGCCGTCCGTGATGCCGCCGATCAGTACCCGCCCTTCTTGCCGATGCCGGCGAACGGGAAGTCGTATTCGAGGGTGACGGGCTTGAACCATGCACCCACGCCGGTTTCCTTGTCGACGTGACGGCCGAACGCCATGTGGCCCGACTGCATCGGCGGCTTGACGATCATCGTCAGGTGGTACTTGCCCGGGCCGGCCAGCTTCACGTTGTCGCCGTAGTGCGGGCCGTCGCTCGCGACCATGCCCATCAGGTCGCCTTCGGCCTTCCACTTCGTATCGCCCTGCTTCGTCAGCTTGTACGTGACCTGCAGGTACGGCATCCAGTCGCCTTCCGCGAAACCCGTCGGGTTGTTCTTGACCGCGTGGATGTCCGCCTCGAGGTGGATGTCCGAATCCGACGCCTTGCGCATCATCCCTTCCGGATCCATCGTGATCGGCTGCAGGTACACCGCGCCGATTTCCATGCCGCCCTGGATCTGCTGCTTGCCGATCGGATATTCGGCCGCCGAGGCCGACATCGCGGCAAGCGCCGCCGCTACCGCAACCGACGTGCGGATGAACGAAGAACCCAACATGGACACTCCTTGTTATTTGTCTGACAAGCTGCCAACCGCCCTCCTGGACGGCTCGCCGAAAACACTAACGCAATGAAGAACGCTAATGCGAACTATTCTCAATACTTGCGAAGTGTAGCACCGAACCGGCGCCGGAACAAACAAGCCCCCCGGTAAACCCCTGATGCGACAAGGCTTACAGCCGAGTTACCGGGAGGTTTCAGTGACGTTTGGAAAGATTTACCGGCCGCCGTTGACGTGGTCGCCCACGTTCGCGCCGAACACACGTTCGCGCAGCAGCGCCAGCTGGTCGCGGGTGGCCGCGGCCTTTTCGAATTCGAGGTTCTTCGCGTAGTCGGCCATCTGCTTTTCGAGACGCTTGATTTCTTTCGCGAGCTGCTTTTCCGACATGTCCTCGAACTTCGCGCGTTGCTGCGCTTCCTTCAGCTCGGCGCGCGCGTCGTCGGCGTTGTAGACGCCGTCGATGATGTCCTTGATGCGCTTCACGACGCCGCGCGGCGTGATGCCCATCTTCTCGTTGTGCGCGATCTGCTTCGCGCGGCGCCGTTCGGTCTCGCCGATCGCGCGCTTCATCGATTCGGTCATCGTGTCGGCGTAGAGGATCGCCTTGCCGTTCACGTTGCGCGCCGCGCGGCCGATCGTCTGGATCAGCGAGCGCTCGGCGCGCAGGAAACCTTCCTTGTCCGCGTCCAGAATCGCGACGAGCGACACTTCCGGAATGTCCAGGCCTTCGCGCAGCAGGTTGATCCCGACCAGCACGTCGAACGTGCCGAGTCGCAGGTCGCGGATGATCTCGACCCGCTCCACCGTGTCGATGTCGCTGTGCAGGTAGCGTACCTTGACGCCGTGGTCGGCAAGGAACTCGGTGAGCTGCTCGGCCATCCGCTTCGTCAGCACGGTGATCAGCACGCGCTCGCCGGCGTTCACGCGCGCGTTGATCTCGGCCAGCACGTCGTCGACCTGCGAGCTGGCCGGGCGCACTTCGATTTCCGGATCGACGAGCCCGGTCGGCCGCACCACCTGCTCGGCGATCTGCCCCGTCACGCGCTTCTCGTAGTCGGCAGGCGTCGCCGACACGAACACCACCTGGCGCATCTTGCGTTCGAACTCCGGGAACTTGAGCGGTCGGTTGTCCAGCGCCGACGGCAGCCGGAATCCGTAGTTGACGAGATTCTCCTTGCGCGCGCGGTCGCCGTTGTACATGCCGTTCAGCTGGCCGATCAGCACATGCGATTCGTCAAGCAGCATCAGCGCGTCGGGCGGCAGGTAGTCGACGAGCGTCGGCGGCGGCTCGCCGGGCGCGGCACCCGAGAAGTGCCGCGAGTAGTTCTCGATGCCCTTGCAGAAGCCGAGCTCCTGCAGCATCTCGAGATCGAAGCGCGTGCGCTGCTCGAGGCGCTGCGCCTCGACGAGCTTGCCATCGCGGTGGAAGAACTCGAGGCGCTCGCGCAATTCGTCCTTGATCGTCTCGACCGCACGCATCACGGTGTCGCGCGGCGTCACGTAGTGCGACGACGGATATACCGTGAAGCGCGGAATCTTCTGCCGCACGCGGCCGGTCAGCGGGTCGAACAGCTGCAGCGTCTCGACCTCGTCGTCGAACAGCTCGACGCGCACGGCCATCTCCGCATGCTCGGCCGGGAAGATGTCGATCGTGTCGCCGCGCACGCGGAACGTGCCGCGCTGGAAGTCCTGATCGTTGCGCGAGTACTGCATCGCGATCAACCGCGCGATCACGTCGCGCTGGCCGAGCTTGTCACCGGCGCGCAGCGTCAGGATCATCTTGTGGTACTCGGACGGGTTGCCGATACCGTAGATCGCCGACACCGTCGCGACGATCACCACGTCGCGGCGCTCCATCAGGCTCTTCGTCGCCGACAGCCGCATCTGCTCGATGTGCTCGTTGATCGACGAGTCCTTCTCGATGAACAGGTCGCGCTGCGGCACGTACGCTTCCGGCTGGTAATAGTCGTAGTACGAGACGAAGTACTCGACCGCGTTGCGCGGGAAGAACTCGCGGAACTCCGCGTAGAGCTGCGCCGCGAGCGTCTTGTTCGGTGCAAACACGATCGCCGGGCGGCCGAGCCGCGCGATCGTGTTCGCCATCGTGAAGGTCTTGCCCGAACCCGTCACGCCGAGCAGCGTCTGGAATGCGAGGCCGTCGCCGACGCCTTCGACGAGCGTTTCGATCGCGGTCGGCTGGTCGCCTGCGGGCGGATACGGCTGGTATAGCTGAAATGGCGACCCTTCGAAGGTCACGAATTTCGATTCGTCGAGCGCGTCGCCGACTTCGGCGTGATGTTCGGACATGGAGTGCGGCCGGAGCGAGGGCAAAAGACTATTCTAGCGCTTCGCGACGTTGCGGACCGCTGACGGCTCCTGACGCGCGGCAACGACCGAAATCGCAATTCGCCGCGCAATCGCCGCCTCCGGCAGCGTGAATTCGCTACAATATCAGGCTGCTGCGCTTTCCGGCGCCGTGCCCGTTGGCGCGCGGTCCGCTGCGCCCGCCCCGCCGGCTGAAAGCCTGACCCTCTTTTCACTACTGCCGAATCATCATGTCGCTCTTCTCCGCTGTCCAGCTTGCTCCCCGCGACCCGATCCTGGGCCTGAACGAAGCCTTCAACGCCGATGCGCGTCCGACCAAGGTCAACCTCGGCGTCGGTGTGTACACGAACGAAGAAGGCAAGATTCCGCTGCTGCGCGCCGTTCGCGAAGCGGAAAAGGCACGTGTCGACGCCGGCCTGCCGCGCGGCTATCTGCCGATCGACGGGATCGCCGCCTACGACGCAGCGGTGCAGAAGCTGCTGCTCGGCAACGATTCGCCGCTGATCGCCGCAGGTCGTGTGGTCACGGCGCAGGCGCTGGGCGGCACGGGCGCGCTGAAGATCGGCGCCGATTTCCTGCGCACCGTGAATCCGAACGCGAAGGTTGCGATCAGCGACCCGAGCTGGGAAAACCACCGCGCGCTGTTCGAAGCCGCCGGCTTCGAAGTCGTCGCCTATCCGTACTACGACGCCGCCACCAACGGCGTGAACTTCGAAGGCATGCTGTCGGCGCTGAACGGCTATGCGGCAGGCACGATCGTCGTGCTGCACGCGTGCTGCCACAACCCGACCGGCGTGGACCTGACCGAAGCGCAATGGCAGCAGGTCGTCGACGTCGTCAAGACGCGCAACCTCGTGCCGTTCCTCGACATGGCCTACCAGGGCTTCGGCGAGAACATCGAGGCAGATGCAGCTGCGGTGCGCCTGTTTGCCGCGGCCGACCTGAACGCATTCGTGTCGTCGTCGTTCTCGAAGTCGTTCTCGCTGTATGGCGAGCGCGTCGGCGCGCTGTCGATCATCACGTCGAGCAAGGAAGAAGCGACGCGTGTGCTGTCGCAACTGAAGCGCGTGATCCGCACGAACTACTCGAACCCGCCGACCCATGGCGGCGCCATCGTCGCGGCCGTGCTCGCGTCGCCGGAACTGCACGCTGCGTGGGTGCAGGAACTCGGCGAAATGCGCGACCGCATCCGTGCGATGCGCAACGGCCTCGTCGAGCGCCTGAAGGCGAGCGGCGTGGATCGCGACTTCAGCTTCATCAACGCGCAGCGCGGGATGTTCTCGTATTCGGGCCTGACCTCGGCGCAAGTCGATCGCCTGCGCGAAGAGTTCGGCATCTACGCAGTCGGCACGGGCCGCATCTGCGTCGCAGCGCTGAACACGCGCAACCTCGACGCGGTCGCCAATGCAGTCGCAGCGGTCCTGAAGTAAGTCGGCATCAGCGGGCGGCGGCCGTCACCGGCCCACCCTGCCGAAACAAAAAACGCGCTCCCCGGAGCGCGTTTTTTTATGCCGTCGTGCATTGTCGGCGACTGCTCGGCACGAGCAGTACGCGTCGCGACCACCCGTGCCGGACCCGTTACTGCATGAACCAGCCGTGGCTGACGACGACCGACTGCCCCGTGAGCGCGGCGCTCGGGAACGCCGACAGGAACAGCACTGTCTGCGCGACGTCCTGCACCGTCGTGAACACGCCGTCGACCGTGTTGCCGAGCATCACCTTCTTGATCACTTCCTCTTCGCTGATCCCGAGCTCCTTCGCCTGCTCCGGAATCTGCTTGTCGACGAGCGGCGTGCGCACGAAGCCCGGACACACGACGTGCGAGCGCACGTTGTGCTTCGCGCCTTCCTTCGCCAGCACGCGCGCCAGGCCGAGCAGACCATGCTTGGCCGTCACGTAGGCCGACTTCAGCGGCGACGCTTCGTGCGAGTGCACCGAACCCATGTAGATCACGACGCCGCCGCGATCATCCTTGTACATGTGCTTGAGTGCGGCCTTCGTCGTCAGGAACGCGCCGTCGACGTGGATCGCCTGCATCTTCTTCCAGTCGGAGAACGAATAGTTCTCGATCGGATTGACGATCTGGATGCCGGCGTTCGACACGAGGATGTCGACCGAGCCGAACGCTTCAGCAACCTTGTCGATGCCGCTGTTCACGGCGTCCTCGTTGGTCACGTCCATCGCGACGCCGATCGCCTTGCCGCCTGCCTTGTTGATCTCGTCGGCAACCGCGTTCGCGCCGTCCTGGTTCAGGTCGGCGATCGCGACTGCCGCGCCCGCCTTGGCGAGCTCCAGTGCGATTTCCTTGCCGATGCCGCTTGCGGCGCCCGTGACGACTGCGGTCTTGCCGCTCAGATCTGCTGCCATGTCAGTCTCCTTCCTTTATCGGATCGAAAAAGCGCGCCCCCGCCGCATCCGCTTTCGTCGCGTGGTCGTGCCGGCGGGCCAGCCGCTATTGTGCACGATCGGCCCCGCCGTTCGCGCGCAAAACGTCTAAGCTTAAGGTCGGTTCCGAGTCGCGGGAGATTCTCATGCACTATCGACGGCTAGGCCGCTCCGGCCTGCAGATCAGCGAGCTTTCGCTCGGCTCATGGGTCACTTACGGCAACCAGGTCGATCAGCGGGCCGCCCGCGAATGCCTCGCGGCGGCCCGCGATGCGGGTGTCAATTTCTTCGACAACGCCGAGGTCTACGCGGGCGGCAAATCGGAGGAAATCATGGGCCAGGCGCTCAAGTCGCTCGGCTGGCCGCGCATCAGCTACCTCGTATCTACGAAGTTCTTCTGGGGACTCGCGGAAGCCCCGAATCAGTACCATACGCTGAACCGGAAATATCTGCTGAACGCGATCGACGGCTCGCTGCGACGGTTGCAGCTCGACTATGTCGACCTCGTCTACTGCCATCGCCCGGATCCGAACACGCCGATCGAGGAAACCGTCTGGGCGATGAGCGACATGATCGTGCGCGGCAAGGCGCTGTACTGGGGCACGTCCGAATGGAGCGCCGACGAGATCCGCGCGGCGTACGAGATTGCTGAGCGGCACCATCTGCACAAACCGGTCGTCGAGCAGCCGCAGTACAACCTGTTCCACCGTACCCGCGTCGAGCGGGAATACGCGCGGCTCTACGACGACTACGGCCTCGGCCTGACGACCTGGAGCCCGCTTGCATCGGGGTTGCTCACCGGCAAGTACCGCAATGGCGTACCGCCGGGCAGCCGCGCGCAACTGCAGGGCTACGACTGGCTCCGCGACCGGCTGACGGACCCGACCAGCAACGATGTGGTCGAACGGCTCGGCGGGATCGCGGCCGAACTCGGTTGCAGCACCGCCCAGCTCGCGATCGCGTGGGTACTCGCGAATCCGCGCGTGAGTTCGGTCATTACGGGCGCGTCCCGGATCGAGCAGATCGGCGACAACATGCGCGCGCTCGACGTTGCCGCAAAGCTGACGCCGGAGGTCAAGCAACGCATCGAGGAGGCCGTCGGCGACGCATACGAGTAAGGCGACTCACGTCCACTCGCGTACAATACGCGGCCGCATTGGGGCACGGCCCGACGGCCGCGCGCGATCGTCCGTTTTCATCGATTCATCTTTCGTTTCAGGCAGCCAGCCATGCTCAGTTATCGTCACGGTTTTCACGCAGGCAACCACGCGGACGTGCTCAAGCACGCCGTCGTCGTCCAGCTGCTGCGCTACCTGAACAAGAAAGACAAGTCGTACTGGTACATCGACACGCACGCGGGCGCCGGCGTGTATTCACTGCGCGAGGGTTATGCGGCCAAGACGGGGGAATTCGACACCGGCATCGGCCCGCTGTGGAACGACAAGAACCTGCCTGAGGCGCTCGGCGACTACATCGACGAGGTGCGCGCGCTGAACGACGACGGCGAGCTGCACTACTATCCGGGCTCGCCGTATCTTGCATGGCGCGCGATGCGCGAGCAGGACCGGATGCGCCTGTTCGAAATGCACACGACGGAAATCGACGTGCTGCGTCACAACTTCCGCGACGCCGGGCGACGCGCGATGATTTTCGCCGGTGACGGCTTCGAGGGCATCAAGGCGCTGCTGCCGCCGCCGCCGCGACGCGCGCTCGTGCTGATCGATCCGTCCTATGAGGACAAGAAAGATTACGCGCGCACGGTGGCCTGCGTAACGGAATGCCTGAAGCGTTTCGCCACCGGGTGTTACGCGATCTGGTATCCGCAGGTTGCGCGGGTGGAGTCGCAGCGTTTTCCTGAACAGCTCAAGCGCCTGCAGCCGAACAACTGGCTGCACCTGACGTTGACGGTATCGAATCCGCCGGCCGATGGCCTGGGACTTTACGGCAGCGGAATGTTCATCCTGAATCCGCCGTACACGCTCGCACAGAGCATGAACGAAGCGCTGCCCTATCTCGTCGAACGCCTGGGACAGGACAGCGGCGCCCGGTGCGAGATCGAGCACCGCGGGAACTGAGCGGGCGGCGTGCCGTTACGGTTGCAGTCTCGGGGTGGGTCTTGGCTGATTCGCAGGCGACGCACCCCAGCCCGGAACATTGATATACGGCGCGACGAACAACGGGACCGACGAATTCGGTCCCTGCCCGGCCGGCGTTCGCATGCCCGCGGGTTCGACAATCGGCTCGGACGATAACGGCGCCGTTTGCAACACCAGGCCACCCTTGCCATCCTGGATCCCGCGTTGCGTATCGAGAATCAGCGGCTTGGACGAAGTCGCTGCACCAGCCGCGATGCCGTGAACGAGCACCGCAGCGCCCAAAACGAGACGCGCACGGGAAGCGTGACGCACATCCAGACGCAAGCGCATGGTCGTAATCTTCCGGTTGAAAAGCAGGTCCATACCATAGCGCTGCGCTGACGATTTCGCCAGATCCGGCGCACAAAAAAACAAAGCCCCGTCAATACGGGGCTTGCTTTTCGTTCGGTGCCACACGGCACCTGACGGTGACTCCGATTACAGCGAGTAGCCGTTGGTCTCGAGCGAACGAATGCGGCTCTCGAGTTGGACGATATCCGACGACGTAGCGAGGTAAGCCTCACGGCGCTCGCGCTCTGCGGATTCGAACCAGTTGCTCAGCTTTTCGACGATGTAGGCGATCATGACGTTCTCCAAGGAAGGGGGGAACCCTGGCGAATTCGAGATTCAGGGATTTCCCGTATAGGGTTATCCCGAATTATAGCGATGCCGCACCAAGATGCTAGTGAAATGCTTGCATGGAAGCCATTCCAATTCGGAATGGTTTGTGAAGCATCTTCGTCAACCCACTGATTTATAAGGATATTGAATTGAGGTCCATCTCCGGCCTCGAGGACGCGCACTAATCTGGTTCATCGACCGGGTCGGCCAGACGCGCCAAGATCGGGCATTCCGGGCGTCCGTCACCATGGCAGTGCGCGGCGAGATCGGCGAGCGTATTGCGCATGTCGCTCAATTCCGCGATGCGCTTGTCGAGTTCGGCCACGTGTTCGAGGGCGATCGACTTCACTTCGGCGCTGGCGCGGGAGCGGTCTTGCCAGAGCATCAGCAACTTGCGGATATCCTCGACGAGAAAGCCGAGCCGCCGTGCCTGGCGGATGAAGCGCAGGATATGGACTTCGTCCGAACCGTAGATCCGGTATCCGGCGTCGCTACGCTTGCTCGGCGCAAGGAGGCCGACCTGTTCGTAGTACCGGATCATTTTTGCGCTGACGCCGGATTCGCGTGACGCGTCGCCGATATTCATTCCCTGCCCTCTCTCCATCAAGCTCTGGTCGAACACGAACGTCGATGCACGCAGCTGTCGACGATACTTCGATCGTATCAAATCGCGTGATTTCGTTCCGACGTGGGTAATGACGGCAGGATCGACAGCGATCCACGCCCCCACCTCGCTGCCATCGCTCTTTTCTGCCGCGCAAATGCAAAAACCCCCGCCTTTCGGGCGGGGGTTCTTGGCTTAGGGAGCCTGACGATTACCTACTTTCACACGGGAATCCGCACTATCATCGGCGTAGAGTCGTTTCACGGTCCTGTTCGGGATGGGAAGGGGTGGGACCGACTCGCTATGGTCATCAGGCAAAGAGGGTTGTCGCGCTGCTTCGCAACGCGACCAATCTGGGAAGAAGCAGTAATTTTGAGTTGTGTGTATCACACACGAGAATCCAACTTGTCCGACGCGCTCTCTAGCGCGAAACAGACTTGTTATAGGATCAAGCCTTACGGGCAATTAGTATCAGTTAGCTGAACGCATTACTGCGCTTACACACCTGACCTATCAACGTCCTGGTCTCGAACGACCCTTCAAGGGGATCTAGTCCCCAGGGATATCTCATCTTAAGGCGAGTTTCCCGCTTAGATGCTTTCAGCGGTTATCTCTTCCGAACATAGCTACCCGGCGATGCCACTGGCGTGACAACCGGTACACCAGAGGTTCGTCCACTCCGGTCCTCTCGTACTAGGAGCAGCCCCCTTCAAATATCCAACGCCCACGGCAGATAGGGACCAAACTGTCTCACGACGTTTTAAACCCAGCTCACGTACCTCTTTAAATGGCGAACAGCCATACCCTTGGGACCGGCTACAGCCCCAGGATGAGATGAGCCGACATCGAGGTGCCAAACACCGCCGTCGATATGAACTCTTGGGCGGTATCAGCCTGTTATCCCCAGAGTACCTTTTATCCGTTGAGCGATGGCCCTTCCATACAGAACCACCGGATCACTATGACCTGCTTTCGCACCTGCTCGACTTGTCGGTCTCGCAGTTAAGCACGCTTATGCCATTGCACTATCAGCACGATTTCCGACCGTACCTAGCGTACCTTCGTACTCCTCCGTTACGCTTTGGGAGGAGACCGCCCCAGTCAAACTGCCTACCATGCACTGTCCCCGACCCGGATCACGGGCCAAGGTTAGAACCTCAAACAAACCAGGGTGGTATTTCAAGGACGGCTCCACCGAAACTAGCGTTCCGGTTTCATAGCCTCCCACCTATCCTACACAGATCGGTTCAAAGTCCAATGCAAAGCTACAGTAAAGGTTCATGGGGTCTTTCCGTCTAGCCGCGGGTAGATTGCATCATCACAAACACTTCAACTTCGCTGAGTCTCGGGAGGAGACAGTGTGGCCATCGTTACGCCATTCGTGCAGGTCGGAACTTACCCGACAAGGAATTTCGCTACCTTAGGACCGTTATAGTTACGGCCGCCGTTTACCGGGACTTCAATCAAGAGCTTGCACCCCATCATTTAATCTTCCGGCACCGGGCAGGCGTCACACCCTATACGTCCACTTTCGTGTTTGCAGAGTGCTGTGTTTTTATTAAACAGTCGCAGCCACCAGTTTATTGCAACCCCTTCACCCTCTGCGCGCAGGCGCATCAAGCTACAAGGGCGTACCTTATCCCGAAGTTACGGTACCAATTTGCCGAGTTCCTTCTCCCGAGTTCTCTCAAGCGCCTTAGAATACTCATCTCGCCCACCTGTGTCGGTTTGCGGTACGGTCATCGTTAGACTGAAGCTTAGAGGCTTTTCTTGGAACCACTTCCAATTGCTTCGCTCCCTAAGGAGCTCGCGCCACACCCTTGAATTACGCACCCGGATTTGCCTAAGTGCCTTCTCCAATGCAGCGACCGGGACTTCCAACACCCGGACAACCTTCCGCGATCCGTCCCCCCATCGCATCTAACAATGGTGCAGGAATATTGACCTGCTTCCCATCAGCTACGCATTTCTGCCTCGCCTTAGGGGCCGACTCACCCTACGCCGATGAACGTTGCGTAGGAAACCTTGGGCTTACGGCGAGGGGGCCTTTCACCCCCTTTATCGCTACTCATGTCAGCATTCGCACTTCCGATACCTCCAGCACGCTTTTCAACGCACCTTCGCAGGCTTACGGAACGCTCTCCTACCATGCGTGCAAAGCACGCATCCGCAGCTTCGGTATATAGCTTAGCCCCGTTACATCTTCCGCGCAGGACGACTCGATCAGTGAGCTATTACGCTTTCTTTAAAGGGTGGCTGCTTCTAAGCCAACCTCCTGACTGTTTTAGCCTTCCCACTTCGTTTCCCACTTAGCTATATTTGGGGACCTTAGCTGGCGGTCTGGGTTGTTTCCCTCTTGACACCGGACGTTAGCACCCGATGTCTGTCTCCCGTGATTGCACTCTTCGGTATTCGGAGTTTGCTATGGCGGGGTAATCTGCAATAGACCCCCCAACCATGACAGTGCTCTACCCCCGAAGGTGAGACACGAGGCACTACCTAAATAGTTTTCGGAGAGAACCAGCTATTTCCAAGTTTGTTTAGCCTTTCACCCCTATCCACAGCTCATCCCCTAACTTTTCAACGTTAGTGGGTTCGGACCTCCAGTACGTGTTACCGCACCTTCATCCTGGCCATGGATAGATCACTTGGTTTCGGGTCTACGCCCAGCAACTGAACGCCCTATTCGGACTCGCTTTCGCTACGCCTGCCCTATACGGTTAAGCTTGCTACTGAACGTAAGTCGCTGACCCATTATACAAAAGGTACGCCGTCACCCCTTACGAGGCTCCGACTGTTTGTATGCATGCGGTTTCAGGATCTATTTCACTCCCCTCCCGGGGTTCTTTTCGCCTTTCCCTCACGGTACTGGTTCACTATCGGTCGATCACGAGTATTTAGCCTTGGAGGATGGTCCCCCCATCTTCAGACAGGATTTCACGTGTCCCGCCCTACTTGTCGTACACTTAGTTCTTTCATACTGTTTTCGCCTACAGGGCTATCACCTGCTATGGCCGCACTTTCCAGAGCGTTCGGCTAACAATACAAATAAAGAGTACAAGGCTCATCCCATTTCGCTCGCCACTACTTTGGGAATCTCGGTTGATTTCTTTTCCTGCGGTTACTTAGATGTTTCAGTTCACCGCGTTCGCTTCGCATGGCCTATGTATTCAGCCATGGATACTCCAAAAGGAGTGGGTTTCCCCATTCGGACATCTACGGATCAAAGCTCGTTTGCCAGCTCCCCGTAGCTTTTCGCAGGCTACCGCGTCCTTCATCGCCTGTGATCGCCAAGGCATCCACCACATGCACTTGTTCGCTTGACCCTATAACGAGTCTGTCTCGTTACAGGTTGAGTTCTCGCGTTGTGCCGTATTCCAATTGAGTCAAACATAGAGTTCGAATCATCTTGAGATACATCGATACAATCACAACCCGGATAACTTTCACGTCCATCTCATAGACGCTTCCGCTATCCAAATTACTTACTTCTTCCAGATTGTTAAAGAACGACAGCCGATATGGTGTTACTCATATCACTCTGACTGGCTCAATCGCCAATGCAAAATTCTCGGTTCAGTGTCTGAACCAAGCCCTTAGCGTTGGTGATTGGTGGAGGCAGACGGGATCGAACCGACGACCCCCTGCTTGCAAAGCAGGTGCTCTCCCAGCTGAGCTATGCCCCCATGTGTACAGAGATCTCAGGTTTCAGCCTAGCGGTAGAGGTATTCGTCAGCGCTGAAGCGCTAACGACCACCGACACGTCAGACAATGGTGGGTCTGGTTGGATTCGAACCAACGACCCCCGCCTTATCAAGACGGTGCTCTAACCGACTGAGCTACAGACCCCTGAGTCTGTCTTTAATTTACAGCCGATAAGCGTGAGCGCTCAACTTTGCGAGAAGCTCTGGAAAGGAGGTGATCCAGCCGCACCTTCCGATACGGCTACCTTGTTACGACTTCACCCCAGTCATGAATCCTACCGTGGTGACCGTCCTCCTTGCGGTTAGACTAGCCACTTCTGGTAAAACCCACTCCCATGGTGTGACGGGCGGTGTGTACAAGACCCGGGAACGTATTCACCGCGGCATGCTGATCCGCGATTACTAGCGATTCCAGCTTCATGCACTCGAGTTGCAGAGTGCAATCCGGACTACGATCGGTTTTCTGGGATTAGCTCCCCCTCGCGGGTTGGCAACCCTCTGTTCCGACCATTGTATGACGTGTGAAGCCCTACCCATAAGGGCCATGAGGACTTGACGTCATCCCCACCTTCCTCCGGTTTGTCACCGGCAGTCTCCTTAGAGTGCTCTTGCGTAGCAACTAAGGACAAGGGTTGCGCTCGTTGCGGGACTTAACCCAACATCTCACGACACGAGCTGACGACAGCCATGCAGCACCTGTGCGCCGGTTCTCTTTCGAGCACTCCCACCTCTCAGCAGGATTCCGACCATGTCAAGGGTAGGTAAGGTTTTTCGCGTTGCATCGAATTAATCCACATCATCCACCGCTTGTGCGGGTCCCCGTCAATTCCTTTGAGTTTTAATCTTGCGACCGTACTCCCCAGGCGGTCAACTTCACGCGTTAGCTACGTTACTAAGGAAATGAATCCCCAACAACTAGTTGACATCGTTTAGGGCGTGGACTACCAGGGTATCTAATCCTGTTTGCTCCCCACGCTTTCGTGCATGAGCGTCAGTATTGGCCCAGGGGGCTGCCTTCGCCATCGGTATTCCTCCACATCTCTACGCATTTCACTGCTACACGTGGAATTCTACCCCCCTCTGCCATACTCTAGCTTGCCAGTCACCAATGCAGTTCCCAGGTTGAGCCCGGGGATTTCACATCGGTCTTAACAAACCGCCTGCGCACGCTTTACGCCCAGTAATTCCGATTAACGCTCGCACCCTACGTATTACCGCGGCTGCTGGCACGTAGTTAGCCGGTGCTTATTCTTCCGGTACCGTCATCCCCCGGTTATATTAGAACCAAGGATTTCTTTCCGGACAAAAGTGCTTTACAACCCGAAGGCCTTCTTCACACACGCGGCATTGCTGGATCAGGCTTTCGCCCATTGTCCAAAATTCCCCACTGCTGCCTCCCGTAGGAGTCTGGGCCGTGTCTCAGTCCCAGTGTGGCTGGTCGTCCTCTCAGACCAGCTACTGATCGTCGCCTTGGTAGGCCTTTACCCCACCAACTAGCTAATCAGCCATCGGCCAACCCTATAGCGCGAGGCCCGAAGGTCCCCCGCTTTCATCCGTAGATCGTATGCGGTATTAATCCGGCTTTCGCCGGGCTATCCCCCACTACAGGACATGTTCCGATGTATTACTCACCCGTTCGCCACTCGCCACCAGGTGCAAGCACCCGTGCTGCCGTTCGACTTGCATGTGTAAGGCATGCCGCCAGCGTTCAATCTGAGCCAGGATCAAACTCTTCAGTTTAAACCTGTTACTGTTTTCGGTTCGGTTAAGAACCGGTCGCTCACTCAAAGCTGACAGGAATATGAATTGCTTCATAAACCTGACTTACTTTAGTGTGAGACTCTTGATACTTTCGCTATCTGATCCGAGGATCAGCTCGCTTCCATCAAGCGCCCACACTTATCGGCTGTTAATTTTTAAAGAGCATTTCTGCGAGAAACCTTCTGTTTCCCAGCAGCGCTGCGTTTTCAGCAGCAGAGAAGCGAGATTATGAACCGTCTTTCTTCGCTCGTCAACAACTTTTTGAACTGCTTCGTTGCGACGGCGGGGGTTCAACTTCGTGTGCGCCGGGGCTCTACAACCTACCCTCGACAGCACCGCTTCCCTTCCCTCCCGCGCCGCGTTTCCGTTAGCGCGAAAGAGGCGTGATTGTAGGCAGCGTCCTCGAACTGCGCAAGGGGTTTGATGGATTTTTCTTCAACCCCGTCGATACGGCCTTCCGGCCATGCCGGAGCACAAGGCCGCTTATGGTGCAAAGAACGGACTAGAATGTGAGGTTCTTCGCCTCTTTCTATACGTATTTAATATGCGCCAGCGAATCGCCAAACGCCTCCCCCCCGACGCCGACAAACTGGTCGGCCTGTCGCTTGCGCTCTTCGCCTCGGGCAGCCGCATCGAGGATCGCTTCTGGGAAGCGAAGCTCGATGCGCTGCTCGCCAAGATCGTTCGCAACGGCAACCAGACCACGCTCGACGCGGCACTCGACCATCTGCAGCAGAACCACCCCGATGCCTATGGCGCGCTCGCCGACATGGCCGAGACGCACAGTGAATCGATGGTGATCGAGCACGACGGCCAGCCGTACGATGCGCTGCTGGTTGCCGTGCCCGTTCTCGCGTGGACGCGTTACATGATTCCGTCGGGCCCGCTGAAAGGCGACGTCGCCGACGCACTGCGCACGCAACTGCAGGCGCACGTGCTCGCAACCGGCACGCTCGTCGGACTGGCCCCGTTCCTGTACAGCATCGACCAGTTGCCGCGCCACCACGTCGAGACCTACCGGCTCGCCCAGCAGCTTGCACATGCGGCACTCGGCCAGCACGCCGCCAAGCTGAGCTTCGGCGACCTGCCCGAAACCTCGCCGATCCTGGCCGACCCGCGCTTCCTGCTCGCCGTGGTTGCCGCGCCGGCCGGCGCACCGCTGTTCCGCTGGCAGGAAGAAGAGCACGGCAACCGGATCGAACGCGGCCAGTGTCTCGAGCAGTGGACCGCCCAGGGCGGCCCGAACCTGTCGATTGCCCTCCCCGGCTGCGAGTTCGAATGCCTGCTTCCGGACGCGTACTATTCGGCCTGCCGCGATGCGGACGAGCGGATCCGTCCGCACACGGTCCGAACGGCCATCCGTTATCTTTTCGACACACTTGGTGCGGCACCGCAGGAACTGCGCGCCGTGGTCGCGGGCTTCGGCGAGCGCCGGATCGACGAGTATCGCGTCGGCTTCACGCGACGTGCCAGCAACGACGTGATCTATGGCGTCGTGTGGCCGCTCTACGGCCGCGAGAACGGCGACGTGTCGACCGACAGCGCGACGCTCGAAGGCGAAGCGCCGATCGAAGGGCCGATCGAGGAAATCGTGAGTCTGCTGAAGGAATGCGGCGTAACCGACGTCCGCCGGCACGCAGGCCGCTTCGAGCCCGAGTACTGCGACGACTGCGGCGTGCCGCTCTATGCGGACCCACTCGGCGAGATCGTCCATGCGGAAATGCCGGAAGACGCATCGCCGGCCCAGCCGCACTTTCACTGATCGCGCACCGCGGGCTCACCGAGCCTGCCCGACAAAGCCGCTCCCGGTTCCCGCCGGAGCGGCTTTTTTTCTCGCCCGCATTTCCCTCCACTCAAAATTTCGGACTTTTCCTAAGCCTTTCAGCCAAGCAGACATCGTGTAAGGTATTTGTCATGATCGAACCCAAGACATGCCGACGGCAGATCAATGACTCACCTTATGGAGGTTGAATATGCGGTTCCTGGTGCTGAACTCAGACGCCGAACGGCGTGACGGACTGAAGGCCCTGCTTCGGCAGATCGACCGTCACGCCAGCATCAACGATGCGCCCGACGGTTTCCAGGCGCGCCGGCTGCTGCGCACCCAGCGTTTCGACCTCGTCGCAATCAACTGGCTGGACGTCGGCCGGCTCAGCGAACTGCAGGCGCTCTGCAGCGCCTGCTCGCCGACGCCCGCCGCGGTACTGATCGACGAATCCACGCCGGAAGCCATCCAGCGCTTCTACAACTATGGCATCGCGGGCGTCATCCCGCACTCCATGCGACCGCACCTGATCGTGCGAGCACTCGAAATGGTTCTGCTGGGCGGCCACTACATCCCGCCCATCGCGCTCAGCCTGCTGCCCTCCGCTGCCGCGGCACGCCACGACGCCCATTTCCAGACGCTCGCCGGATCGCTGCCGCGCCGCCCGGCAAGCCGCCTCCTGTCGCCGAGACAGGCGCAGATCATGCGCTTCGTCCATATGGGCAACACCAACAAGATGATCGCCCGCACGCTCGGCATCAGCGAAGGCACCGTAAAGATCCACCTCGCCAGCATCTTCCAGCAGCTTGGCGCGGCAAACCGCGCCGCCGCCGTCGCGATCTACAACGGCTGGCTGTCGCCGCATCTCGAGGTGCTGCTGGCGAACCGCGAGCGTGCGGACAAGCCGGCCATCGGCGAACGCGGCCCGGTTCCTCTGCGCACGCAACGGAACAACCGTCCGTACCCGCTGCCGGACGCGAACACCGACACCGCGGACCTGCCGCTCGCGGCCGAACCATCGGCGCGGTTTCGGCGCGAACGCTAGTCGGACAGTATCGATATTGCGACGGTCAGCAAGTGCGGATTCCCACCTTTGATGCTCAACGAGTAATATGGACGCATGGGTTTTCTTTTCACACCGCTTCCGCTCTGGGTTGGCATCGGCGGCTGGATCGCCGCCGTGGCTCTGCTCGCGCTCGCGCTCTGGAAGCGTCCCTTCGTCCGCCTGCAGGACGCAACGCTCCAGCACGTGTGGCTCGCGCTCGTCACAGCGATCACGGTTCTGTGGGCCTCGAATGCATGGCTCGAGGACGGCATCGTCATGCACCTGCTCGGCGCGACACTGCTCGTCACGCTGTTCGACTGGACGCTTGCGCTGATCGCGATGGGTGCCGTCACGGGCGTCGCCGCGATCGTCTTCGACGCGCCGTGGCAAGGCATCGGCCTCACCTATCTGATCTACGGCGCGCTACCAGTCGCCGTGTCTGCGTTGCTGCAGCGCGCCGTGATCGCGTGGCTCCCGCATAACCTCACGTCGTTCATCACAGGCCAGGGATTCCTGTCTCCGGCCATCGCGATCGTCGCGGTCGCCGCGGCCGCGGCCGGCGTCCAGCTCGCACTCGCGGACGGCGTGCCCGTCGTGATTCCCGCCGGCTATCTGCTCAACACCGCGCTGCTCGCGCTTGGCGAAGCGTGGTTCACCGGCATGGCCACCGCGCTCATCGCCGTCTATCGTCCGGCGTGGGTCACGACGTTCGATGTGCGGCGCTATCGACTCGGCGGCCCGCGCGCGTGAGTGCACCTGTCCCGATGCGATCGGTGCATGCGGCGATCCGATTCCGCAGCGCGGGAGAGTGTGGCATCTACTGCCGCCCAACTTTTTTACGCTAAGATTGAACTCCTGTTCTTCATCGGGCATCTATACCTGCCCGATGCCTCATTCGCTCCTCACCAATAACCAGATGGACAGCTCTCCTGCCTCGCTCCGGATTTTCCGGGCGCTCGGCAAGCTGGCGGCCTGTGTCGCGGGCCTGTCGCTTGCGCTTCCGGCACCGGTATTCGCCGACCTCCTCGACCAGCGCTCCGAACTGATCAACAAATTCGTCAACGAGATGCATGCCGATCCGATCGTCGCCGATTGTGCGGCGCACGGCAGCTTCATCGCCAGCACGTCGTCGGCCTTCGACCGCGTCGACTTCGCGCCGAACGCATTCGAAAACGGCAACGCGACGATCACGCCGTGGAACGATTCGTTCGATCAGGGCAAGCAGCGTGTAAAGGTCGACAACATCGTCGCCGTGGACGGCCTCGGCATCCACAGCGACGGCAGCGAGCCGACACCGCTGAAATTCCGCTGCGGCTATGTCGGTCAGCAAATGCTGGCGTTCAGCTGGAACGATCCCGTGCCGCCGCTGAAGCCGCGCGTCGAGCGCTCGTCGTCGACGAAGAAGTTCAAGGGCAAGACGCACCGCGGCAAGGTCAAGGCATCCGGCCGCACCGGCAAGAAAGCCGCCGCAACGAAGAAATCAAGCGGCCAGAAGAAAACCGTGAAGAAGAAAACCGCGAAGAAGTCCTGATACGACCGAAGCGGCAACGACAGAAGCGAAAAAGCCGGCGCATCGCACGATGCGCCGGCTTTTTTCATGTCGACGGCGGTGCGCTTACGCGAACGTCTCGACGTGCACCAGGATGGCCGCCAGCATCGCGGCACCAAGCGCCGCGCTGCGTTCGCCGTTCCAGCCGACCCGCTCGTCGGGCAGGTTCGCGTTGTCCTTGAACGGCATCTCGAGCGTCAGCGACAGGCAGCCGAACTGGTGGCCGATGTATTTCGACGCGAGCTTGAGCGCGTCTTCCTTGTACTTGCTCGCCGCGTAGCCGTGCTCGGTCTGGAAATCCGGGCTCGCGACCTTGAACGCATCGATGAACGCCGTCTGCTCCTTGCGCTGCTGCTCGGTGAAGCTCGGCAGCATCTCCGAACCCGCGACGAACACGTACGGCAGATCCTCGTCGCCGTGAATGTCGAAGAACATGTCGCAGCCGATCACATGAATCGCATCGCGCACGGCCAGCACTTCGGGGCTGCGCTCGGCATCGGGCTCCATCCACTCGCGGTTCAGGTTCGCGCCCGCCGCGTTGGTGCGCAGGTTGCCGTGCACGCTGCCGTCCGGGTTCATGTTCGGGACGATGTAGAACGTCGCGCGGTCGTAAAGCTTGCGCGCCACCGGATCGCCCGCCCAATCGCCCCATCCGGCCAGCCGCTTGACGAGCCCTTCGATGAACCACTCGGCCATCGTCTCGCCGGGGTGCTGGCGCGCGATGATCCACACCTTCTTCTTCGGTGCGTCATCGACTTCCGGCGTACCCAGCGTCAGCAACGACATCGGACGGCCTTCGACCGTGCGACCAAGCTCGACGACGCGCGCCTGCGGCAACTGCTGGACCGCGCCGAGAAACGCCGCATGGCGCTCTTCGGAATACGGCTCGAAATACGCGTAGTAGATGCTGTCGAACTCGGGCGTATGGTCGATGGTCATCGTCTTGCCGTCGAATGTCGTCGGCACGCGGAACCAGTCGACGCGGTCGTAGCTCGCGACCGCGCTGTAGTTACGCCATCCCGACGGATACGCGCATTCGGCCGCATTCTCGAACGACATCACGCACCGCTCGCCGCGCGCGCCCGTCAGACGGTAGTAGAACCATTGTGCGAATTCCGAGCGGTTGTCGCCGCGCACGCGCAGCCGGATCGCGTCCGGGCTGTCGCACGACACGACGTCGATGGCGCCCGCGTCGAAGTTGCTGGTGATCGAAAGGGTCATCTGTCTCTCCTCTGTCGACCGGAGTTTGTGCTTCAGCACTGACTCCGGGCCCATGCAGAGCTGTCGAGCGGAACAGGCGGTTTGCCGCGTGCCCGGCCTCATGCATGCGCGGGCCGTCTCGTGAACGGCCGCCAGGGTCACTCGCCGATTCGCCGGCGATATACGTAAGTCGAATCGTTCGATGCAGCGGCGTCGAACGCGTAGTCTTCCATCGCGAAATCCTTCAGCGCCGCCGGTTCGGCAATGCGGTTCTCGACGATATAGCGCGCCATCAGGCCACGGGCGCGCTTCGCGTGGAAGCTGATGATCTTGTAGCGGCCGCCCTTCCAGTCCTCGAACACCGGCGTGACGACCGGTGCGGCCAGCAGTTTCGGCTTGACCGACTTGAAGTACTCGGTCGACGCGCAGTTGACCAGCACGCGCGCCGCACCGCTGCGCGTCTCGAGCTGCTCGTTCAGCGCACGCGTGATCCGGTCGCCCCAGAACGCATACAGATCCTTGCCACGCGCGTTCGAGAAACGGGTACCCATCTCGAGCCGGTACGGCTGCAGCAGGTCGAGCGGGCGCAGCAGCCCGTACAGGCCCGACAGCACGCGCACGTGCTGCTGCGCGTAGTCGAGATCGGCGGCCGACAGCGATTTGGCATCGAACCCTTCGTACACGTCACCGTTGAACGCGAGCACCGCCTGCTTCGCATTGGCCGGCGAGAAGGTCGGCGACCAGTCCGCGTAGCGCTGGAAGTTCAGGCGCGCGAGCGGGTCGGAGATGTCCATCAGCGTCGCGATGTCCTGCGGCGACAGCTTGCGCAGGCCGTCGATCAGTTCCGACGCATCGTCGACGAATGCAGGCTTCGTGTAAGACGGGACGTGGGCGGGCGTATCGTAGTCGAGGGATTTGGCGGGGGAGAGAACGATTATCATAGAGGCTCGCTGGCACGCCGTGCCTTGCGGTCAGACGAAAACCACCGATTGTAACGAATGACCCGCTCCTCCGCCCCGCATGTCGCACATCGCGTCGTGCTCGACTCGAACGTCTGGATCGACATACTCGTATTCGACGACCCTGCCACACGCCCGATCCGGGCTGCGCTCGAACGCGGCACGCTGGCCGCCGTGATCGACGGCCGCTGCCTGAACGAACTCGAGCTCGTGCTCGACTACCCGCAGTTCCGCGAGCGCGCGATCGACAAGGCCCAAGCGCTCGCGACCGTCGCACGCCTGACGAGCCTCGTCGAGCCGCCGCCCGTCGACGCCGACGCGCCGCCGCTGCCGAAGTGCAAGGACCGCGACGATCAGAAGTTTCTCGAGCTCGCGCGCGCCGCGCAGGCCGATTGGCTCGTGTCGAAGGACCGTGCGCTGCTCAAGCTCGCGAAGCGCACCGCACGCGACTTCGGCTTCCGGATCGCGCAGCCCGCGCCGTTTACCGAAGCCTGCGCGCTCGATGCCGCGTCGGCCATCCCCACCACGCCGGCCTGACGGGCCGACGCAACACGCTTGCGACCGTATCGATGAACGCTCCTTCCGACATGCCTACGAATCCCGTTTTCCCATCGCGCCTGCCGACCGTCGGCACCACGATCTTCACGGTCATGAGCGCGCTCGCCGCCGAGAAAGGCGCCGTGAATCTCGGCCAGGGCTTCCCCGATTTCGACTGTGACCCGCGCATCGTCGACGCGGTCGCGGCCGCGATGCGCAACGGCCACAACCAGTATCCGCCGATGGCGGGCGTCGCGCCGCTGCGCGACGCGATCGCCGACAAGATCGCGCAGGTCTACGGCCGGCGCTACGACCCGGCCACCGAGATCACGGTGACGGCCGGCGCGACGCAGGCACTGCTGACAGCGATCCTGTGCGCGGTGCATCCGGGCGACGAGGTAATCGTCGTCGAGCCGACCTACGACAGCTACCTGCCGTCGATCGAACTCGCCGGCGGCAAGCCGGTGTTCGTCACGCTGGAGGCGCCCGACTACGCGATCCCGTTCGATCGTCTCGCCGCCGCGATCACGCCGAAGACGCGGATGATCATGATCAACACGCCGCACAACCCGACCGGCACCGTGTGGCGCGAGGCCGACATGCGCAAGCTCGAGGAGATCGTGCGCAGCACCAACGTGCTGATCCTGTCCGATGAAGTGTACGAGCACATGGTCTACGACGGCGCCCGGCACGAGAGCGTCGCACGCTACCCGGAATTGGCCGAGCGCAGTTTCATCGTGTCGAGCTTCGGGAAGACCTACCACGTGACGGGCTGGAAGATCGGCTATGTCGCGGCGCCCGCCGCGCTGACCGCGGAGTTCCGCAAGGTCCATCAGTTCAACGTGTTCACGGTGAACACGCCGACGCAGATCGGGCTCGCCGACTACCTGCGCGATCCGGCACCGTACCTGACGCTGCCCGACTTCTACCAGAAGAAGCGCGACTTCTTCCGCGCCGGCCTCGAACGCACGCGCTTCAAGCTGCTGCCGTGCACGGGCACGTATTTCCAGTGCGTCGACTATTCGGCGATCAGCGACCTGCCCGAAGCGGAATTCTCGAAGTGGCTCACGTCGGAGATCGGCGTGGCGGCGATTCCGGTGTCGGCGTTTTATCACGAGCCGCACGAATCGGGCGTCGTGCGCTTCTGCTTCGCGAAACAGGAAAGCACGCTCGCGTCCGCACTCGAACGGCTCGCGCGCCTGTAAGTCCGGCACGGGCGGCCAGACGCGGCCCGTGCCGTGCCGGGTCGCGCTTACGAACGCGCGGTGCTCGTCGCCTCGACATAGGCCTTGCGATCGGCCGCCACGCGCTGCGCGGCCGGCCGCTCGCCGACCAGCTTCGCGTGCGCCTTCCAGTCGATGCCTGCGTCGAGCAGGAAATCGCGGCCGAACATGGCCTTCGTCGCCATCCCGATCACCGGCAGATGGACCGATGCGGCGATGTCCGCAAGACCGAATGTGTCACCGAGCACGTAGGGCGAGAATTGCGTCATCCGCTTGAATGCATCGATCGCACGCGGCAGGCGCTTCTCGACATGCGCCTTGATCCCGTCGCTAACCTTGCCGCCGAAAAACGCTTCCGTATAGACCTCTCGCGCGGTCCATTCGAGATACAGCTCGAGCGTCTCGATGAGCTCGCGCACCTTCGCGGCCGCGAACGGACCCGCCGGGAAAATGGCCTTGTCGGGATAACGCGCTGCCAGATACTCGATGATCACCTGCGACTCGAACAACGCACCCTCTTCCGTCTTCAGGAACGGAATCTTGCCGAGCGGCGAATCGGCGAGCAATGCCGGATCGCCGATCGGCAAGCGGCAGGTCGCTTCCTCGAACGGGATGTCATGTTCGAGCAGAACGAACTTCACCTTGTTGTAGTAGTTGGACAACGGAATACCGCACAGCTGTAGCATCGGAGTCTCCTTCGTTGCCGGAGCGCGGCCGCAGCGACGCCGGCCGCATCAGGATTCGTCGCGCTGAAAAGCACGTTCGTGCTAGTCTAAAACAGTTTCGTGTCCGTCACGACAACAATGCATCCGCTGCGGCAGCGCCCTCACGGGTATGCGCACGAGCCCGCGCAACGCGCGGCGCCGCAGCCTCGCCATCCGATGGAGACACCCTCGCATGAGTGCTGAACTGCTGGCCTCGCGTCCGCCCGAGAGCGAATCGACGCTCGTCCTCACGCTGTCCAATCCCGGCGCGCGCAATGCGCTGCATCCCGACATGTATGCGGCCGGCGTCGAAGCGCTCGCCACCGCCGAGCGCGATCCCGCGATTCGCGCGGTCGTGCTCACGGGGGCCGATCGTTTCTTTTGCGCGGGCGGCAACCTGAACCGGCTGCTCGACAACCGCTCGAAGGATCCGTCCTACCAGGCCGACAGCATCGATCAGCTCGGCGCGTGGATCACGGCGATCCGCGCATCGACGAAACCCGTGATCGCGGCGGTCGAAGGTGCGGCGGCCGGTGCGGGCTTCTCGCTCGCGCTCGCATGCGACCTGATCGTCGCCGCACACGACGCGAAGTTCGTGATGTCGTATGCGCGCGTCGGCCTCACGCCTGACGGCGGCGGCTCATGGTTCCTCGCGCGCGCGCTGCCGCGCGCGCTGGCCTCCGAAATCCTGTTCGAAGGCAAGCCCGTCGCGGCCGAACGCCTGCATGCGCTCGGCGTCGTCAATCGGCTCGCCGTGCCCGGTGCCGCATTCTCCGATGCGCTCGCGTGGGCCGACTCGCTTGCCGGCATCTCGCCGAACGCACTCACGCGCATCAAGTCGCTGCTCGACGATGCGCCCGCGCAGCCGCTCGAAACCCATCTCGGCACCGAGCGCGATCACTTCGTCGCATCGCTGCATCACGCGGACGCGTTCGAAGGCATTACCGCGTTTCTCGAGAAACGCCAGCCGCGCTACAAGCGCTGATCCGCGCAATCCCGCTGTTCTAACGGCCTCGCCGTCGCCGCATCGACACGCGTGCGCCGGCGCGCGGCCGCGCATTTCCGCCGCCTGCAACGCACGTCGATCCATGCTCTAATGACCGCCTGTCGCGGCGTCCTGCCGGCGCCGTTTTCGCGCATGCAACGAAGGAGTTGACGATGATCGACGTCTACAGCTGGGCGACCCCGAACGGCCACAAGGTACACATCATGCTCGAGGAAACAGGCCTCGCGTATCGTGTGCATCCGGTCGATATCGGTGCGGGCGACCAGTTCAAGCCCGAATTCCTGAAGATCAGCCCGAACAACAAGATTCCCGCGATCGTCGACGCGGACGGCCCTGGCGGCAAACCGATCTCGCTGTTCGAATCGGGCGCGATCCTCGTGTACCTTGCGGAAAAGACCGGCAAGTTCCTGCCGACCGACCCGGCCGCGCGCTACGCGACGCTCGAATGGCTGATGTTCCAGATGGGCGGCGTCGGCCCGATGCTCGGGCAGGCGCATCACTTCCGCCTCTACGCGCCGGAGCAGATCGAATACGCGGTCAATCGCTATACGAACGAAGCGAAGCGCCTGTACAACGTGATGGACAAACGCCTCGGCGAATCCGAATATCTCGCGGGCGACACGTACACGATCGCGGACATTGCGACGTTCCCGTGGACGCGTTCGTGGCAGAACCAGGGCATCGTGCTCGATGAACTGCCGAACGTGAAGCGCTGGCAAGAAGCGATTGCCTCGCGTCCTGCCGTGCAGCGCGGCGTCGAAGTCCTCGCATCGCTGCGCAAGGCACTGCAGGACGACAAGGCGCGCGAGATGCTGTTCGGCGCAACGCAATACGCGAAGCACTGAAGCAGCACGGGTGGGCAACGCGGGCGGCATCCGTCGATGCCGCCGCGCGCATCAGAAGTAGTGCAGCGTAATGAATTCCGCCGCGCAAACAAGCAACGGCGCGTCGGGACGCTCGGCCTGCACCGACACCGACCACGTGACCTGCACGCCGCCCTGCGCGGCCTCCGCGGTTTCCTTCACCGCGAACAGCGCGCGCACACGCGTGCCGACCGGCACCGGCTTCAGGAACCGCACGCGATTCAGTCCGTAGTTCACGCCCATCTTCTGCTCGAAGCGCATCGCATCGGCCATCAGCGCGGGAATCAGCGACAGCGTGAGGAAGCCATGCGCGATCGGACCGCCGAACGGCGACTCGCGCCGCGCGCGCTCGGGATCGACGTGTATCCACTGGCGATCTCCGGTCGCGTCGGCGAAACCGTCGACCCGGCGCTGGTCGATCTCGACCCAGCCGCTTGCAAGCGGTTCCGCGCCGACGCGGGCATGCAGGGCCTGCGTCGACGCGATCAGCGGCAATGTCACGTCCGTCATGCGTCCGCTCCTTGCGGATGGCGCAGCCCGAAGATCACCTTGGTATGCACGGAGATGACCGTGTCGCCGGCGCCGTTGATGCCGATCCACTCCGTCGACACGATGCCGCGGTCGGGCTTGCTCGCCGACACGCGCTTATCGTGGATCTTCTGGTGCATCGTGATCGTGTCGCCCGCACGCACGGGCTTGAGCCACCGGATCGAATCGATGCCGGGCGAACCCATGCTGGTCGAATCCGGCCCAAGCTTCTTGATGAGCAGGCTCATGAACACCGAACACGTATGCCAGCCGCTCGCGACCAGTCCGCCGAACGGCGATGCCTTGCCGGCTTCCTCGTCCAGGTGGAACGGCTGCGGATCGTAGCGTTGCGCGAACGCCTTGATGTCGTCCGGTTCGAACGTGTAGCGGCCGATTTCGGTCGTACTACCGACTTCCAGGTCTTCGTAACTGATACCCACTGTGTGTCTCCTCTGGCGCGCTCGCGCATCGCCGTCATGCCGCGTCGGCCTGCGCGAAATCCGGCAGGGCCGCGATACGCGCAAGATGGTGATCGATGTCGCCGAGTGTCGTCTCGATGATCGACAGCCGCTTGAACAGGTGCGCGGCGGCCACCTCGTTGGTCACGCCCATGCCGCCGTGCAGTTGCACGGCCTGCTGGCCGACGAAGCGCGCGGCCGCGCCGACCCGCGCCTTCGCGGCCGAAACCGCCTTGCGCCGCGCATCGGCATCGTCGCCCGCGTAACGCACCGCGGCCAGGTAGGTCAGCGAACGCGCCTGCTCCGCGTGAATCAGCATGTCGACCATCCGGTGCTGCAGCGCCTGAAAACGCGCGATCGGCACGCCGAACTGTTCGCGCGTCTTCGTGTATTCGACCGTCGCGCGGTTCAGTTCGTCGAGCGCGCCGACCGCTTCCGCGCAGAGCAGGAAGGTCGCGTAATCGGCAATCTGCTCGAGCGCGGCCGCGTCACGTGTGCCGCCCGTCAGTTGCCGTGCGGGCGTTTCATGCAGTTCGATCGTCGCGGCGCGCTGGCCGTCGATCGTCCGATAGTCGACGAGCTTCACTCCCGCGGCGTCGCGCTCGACGACGAACAGGCCGATGCCGCCGCCGTCGACCCGCGCGGGCACGATCCACACATGCGCCTGTGCGCCGTGCTGGACGACCGACTTGGTGCCGGTCAGCCGGTAAGAGCCGTCCTGCTCGCGCGCCTGCGTGCCGAGTTCGTACAGGTCGTAGCGCGCCCGCGGTTCGTGAAACGCAACCGCCAGGCGCTTTTGCCCCTGTGCGACCGCTTCCAGCAGCGCGGCATCGTCGCCCGTGCCGGACCCGGCCACCCGCAGCGCCTCGATGCCGACCGCCGTCGCCCAGTACGGCTCGACCACGAGTGCGCGGCCGAGCTCCTGCATCGCGACCAGCATGTCGACCGCGCCGCCGCCGAATCCGCCCTGTGCCTCCGGCACGGGCAGCGCGGTCAGGCCCAGTTCCGCGAATGCGCTCCATTGCGCGTCCGATACGCCCGCATCGCTGCGCACGATGGCCTGGCGTGCGTCGAAACCATACTGCTCGCCAAAATAGCGGCGCAGCGCGTCGGCGAACTGTTGCTGCTCATCGGTAAAGCTGAAATCCATGGTTGTCTCCGTTCCCTGATCACAGCCCGAGAATCATCTGCGCGATGATGTTCTTCTGAATCTCGTTCGAGCCGCCGTAGATCGACGTCTTCCGATAATTGAAGTAATACGCGGCGAGCGGCGCGGCATCGTCGTCGCCCGCGATGCTGTGTTCGCGCTCGCCCTCGAGGAACGGAACGTCGAACGGCGCCGCGAGCGGCCCGATCGCCTCGAACATCAGCTCGGTGAGCGCCTGCTGCACCTCGGTACCCTTGATCTTCAGCATCGACGCTTCGGGGCCCGGCCCCTTGCCGCTCGTCTCGCGGCTCACGACGCGCAGCACCGTCACCTCGAGCGCCATCAGCTCGACCTCGAGCGCCGCGACCTTCGCGGCAAACACGGGATCCGCGAGCAACGGCTTGCCGTTCTTCTGCTGGTGCGACGCCACGCGCTTCAGGAACACGAGCTCGCGCTTCGACGCGCCGACGCGCGCGATACCGGTGCGCTCGTGACCCAACAGGTATTTCGCGTAGGTCCAGCCGCGGTTTTCGTCGCCGACGAGATTCTCGACGGGCACCTTCACGTCCTCGAAGAACACCTCGTTGACCTCGTGATCCTCGTCGAGCGTGATGATCGGACGCACCGTGATGCCGGGCGTCGCCATGTCGATCAGCAGGAACGAGATGCCCTCCTGCTTCTTCGCCGCCGGATCCGTGCGCACGAGGCAGAACATCATGTCCGCGAACTGGCCGAGCGTGGTCCAGGTCTTCTGGCCGTTGACGACGTAGTGATCGCCGTGGCGTTCGGCGCGCGTGCGCAGCGATGCGAGGTCCGACCCGGAGCCCGGCTCCGAATAGCCCTGACACCACCAGTCGGTGCCGTCGAGGATGCGCGGCAGATAGTGACGCTTCTGCGCTTCGCTGCCGTATTTCATCAGCACCGGCGCGACCATCGACACGCCGAACGGCAGCACGGTCGGCGCGCCGATGCGGGCGCACTCCTCGTCCCAGATGTGCCGCTGCGTCGCGTTCCAGCCCGGGCCGCCATATTCAGCGGGCCATGCGGGCGCGGACCAGCCGCGCTGGCCGAGAATCCGGTGCCAGCTCGCGAAATCCTCGCGGTCGAGTCGTTTGTGATCGAGTACTTTGGCGCGCAGGGCGTGAGGCAGATTGGCCTCGAGCCAGGCGCGGACGTCAACGCGGAACGCGTCGTCGGCGGGGGAATAATCCAGATCCATGCGCAGTGTCTCCTGACCGCGGCCATCCGGCCCGGCCAAGACCCCCTGCGTACGTCATTGCAGCGGTTCTTTCAGCGCGGCAGGAATCGGCAGCGGCATCACGTCGATGCCTTCTTCAGCCAAGGATTGCGCATCCTCCGGCGTCGTGACGCCACGAATGCTGCGTGCCGGCGCCTCGTTGTAATGGATGCGCCGCGCTTCCTCAGCGAAGCGCTCGCCCACATTCTCGGTCTTCTCCAGCACCTCGCGCAGCGCGCGCATCACCTGCGCCTGCAGCGCACGCGGATCGGCCGGCTGTGCCTGCGTCGCACCCGACAGGTTCAGGCGCGGCGCCGACGGCATCCGGTTGATCTCGGTCGTCCCGCACACCGGACATTCGACCAGCTTGCGGGACAACTGCGCTTCGAACTCATCGGCGGAAGCGAACCAGCCTTCGAACCGATGACCGTGCGGGCACTGTAAATCGAGGACCTTCATGCTGTGAATCAGGGCGTGTGACGAGTGTAGCGCAAAACGCGCTTTTGTGAACGATCGTGCTAAATCAGGATCGCGCAGCCGGAAAGCGGCCGCGTCACTGGATTGTAACGCTGCGCCCCACCCGCCGCTGACGCGCCGTCAGGGTTTCTGGACCGGGCCGAGCGGCCAGGTGCCGGACAGTACCTTGTCGAGCCACATCATGCCGATGATGGTCTTCACGTCGGTGATCTGGCCCGTGCGCACCCACTCCTGCAGGTCGGCTGGCGTCGCCGTGAAGGTTTCGAGGAATTCGCCTTCGTCGAGCTTGCGCTCGCCGGCCGTCAGCCCGCGCGCCAGATACAGGTCGATGAATTCGGTCGAGTAGGAAATGATCGGATGAATTCGGGCCAGGAACACGTATTCGCGTGCCGTGTAGCCGGTTTCCTCGCGCAGCTCGCGCACCGCGCAGGCGAGCGCGCCTTCGTTCGGATCGAGCTTGCCGGCCGGGAATTCGGCCATGACCTTCCCGATTGGATAGCGATACTGGCTTTCCATCAGCACGCGGCCGTCGTCGAACAGCGGGATCACCATCACCGCGCCCGGGTGCTGAACGTATTCGCGCGTGGCCTGCTTGCCGTCCGGCAAACGGACGGTGTCGCGCTTGAGCTTGAGGAACGAGCCTTCGAAAATCGCCTCGCTCTCGAGGCAGGTTTCGGTCAGTGCGGCGTCGTGATTGGGTAGTTCGGCCATCGGCGGCTCCGTGATTGAGCGCGACGGCCAAGGGCCGGTCCGCGCTAATAACAAACTTGCGCTGGCCGCCAGAAGGGCCGAACACAAGGATTGCGACGAAGAGAATACTCGACGTATTCGCAACGAGCATGACGCCGCGATCGGCCGTGCTGGCGGCCAGCCCCACTACTACTGTGTTTTTTCAATCAGGCGAACGCGCATAGCGGGCCGCACCGCGCGTACGCAAGCTTGCGATCAGCGCGGACAGGCCCTTGTCAGCGTCGTTTGACGAGATACTGGAACGTGAAGCCGGGAAACGCGAACACGACAAAGAGACTGAAGGTGATCGCGTAAAACTGCCAGCCCTGTTCGAAGCGGTTGCCGGCGCGCGACTCGAGCCAGAAGCCGAGGGCGCCGACGACGAAATACAGCACGATCAGCTCGCCGATCCGAACCCACGCGTTCTTCTTCGTCGTGCCGAACGGCACGACGGCGAAGAGGCGTTGGTTCAGGAACGGCACGTTGGCGCATACGAGCGCCAACAGCACGATGAACCAGCCGGCTGCCGACATTACAGCGGCAGCGTATGACGGATCGCCTGCAGGCAGGCCGTCAGCAGCGGGCTCGGGATCAGGCCGAGCACGACGACCGCGATGCCGTTCAGCGCGAGGATCGTGCGCTTGCAGAAATCGCCGGTGATCGGGGTCGTGTCCTGCGGGGCATCGAAGTACATCAGCTTGACGATGCGCAGGTAGTAGAACGCGCCGAACAGCGACGTGATCACGGCCAGCACGGCCAGCCACGTGAGGCCCGCGTTGACGGTCGCCTCGAGCACCGCGAGCTTCGCGTAGAAGCCGACGGTCGGCGGGATACCGGCCAGCGAGAACATCATGACCATCATCACGAACGCAAACACGGGGCTGCGCTTGTTGAGGCCCTTGAAGTCGTCGATCGTCTCCGCTTCGAAATCGCGGCGCGCGAGCAGCATCACCACGCCGAACGAGCCGAGCGTCGTGATCAGGTAGACGATCGCGTAGAACATCGCCGAGCTGTACGCGTTTGCCGGTGCGGCCGCGTCGCCCTTCACGATGCCGGCGAGCAAGCCGAGCAGCACGAAGCCCATGTTCGAGATCGCCGAGTACGCGAGCATCCGCTTGATGTTGCGCTGGACGATACCGGTGATGTTACCGACGATCAGCGACAGCGCGGCGAGGATCACGAGCGCGGTCTGCCAGTTCTGAGCGAGCGGCAGCAGGCCCATCACCAGGAAGCGCAGACCCCACGCGAACGCGGCAACCTTCGGGCCGCCGCCGACGAACAGCGTCATCGCGGTCGGTGCGCCCTGGTAGACGTCCGGCACCCACATGTGGAACGGCACGGCGCCGAGCTTGAACGCGATACCGGCGACGATGAAGACCACGCCGAACATCAGCACGGCTGCGTCGGTGTTGCCGCCGACTGCCTTGTACACCTCGCCCAGCTCGAGCGAGCCGGTCGCGCCGTAGAGCATCGAGATGCCGTACAGCACGAAGCCCGACGCGAGCGCGCCCAGCACGTAGTACTTCATCGCGGCTTCGCTCGACTGCGGGGCATCGCGGCGCAGCGCGATGACCGCGTACAGCGACAGCGACATCAGTTCGAGGCCAAGGTACAGCGTCAGGAAGTTGTTGCCCGACACCATCACCAACTGACCGAGCAGCGAGAACATGCCCAGCAGGAATACGTCGCCGCGGAACATGTCGCGGTCTTCGAGGTATCTGCGCGAATAGACGAGCGAGACCGCGAAGCCGATCGACACGACGGCCTTCATCATGCTCGCGAACGAGTCGACGACGACCATTCGCGAGAAGAAGTAGTACTGGTGCGGGTCCAGCGCCTGCACCGCGAACCATACGCCGGCGACGACCGACGAAACCACCGCGATCAGATAGGTCAGGCGACGGCCAGCGGCACCGGTAAAGGTGTCGTTCAGCCATGCGACGACGATGGCGACCATCACCAGCGCGTCAGGCAACAGGACATTCATAGGTGCGTTCATGATCTTGATTTCCTCCGCTCGCGATTACTGGGCCAGCGGCAGTTTCGACTGCGCGACATGGGAGAGGAGGTTTTCCACGGAAACGTGCATCACGTCGGTGAAAGGCTTCGGATACAGGCCCATCAGCATCGTGAACGCGGCAAGCACGGCCAGCATCAGGAATTCGCGACGGCCGATGTCCTTCAGCTTGGCAACGTGATCGTTCGCGACCGCGCCGAAGTACACGCGCTTGTACATCCACAGCGTGTAGGCGGCGCCGAGGATCAGCGTGAATGCCGCGCCGAATGCGATCCAGAAGTTGTACTGGACGGCCGCGAGAATCACCATGAACTCACCGACGAAACCCGAGGTACCCGGCAGGCCGCAGTTGGCCATCGAGAACAGCATCGCGAATGCCGCGAACTTCGGCATCACGTTCACGACGCCGCCGTAGTCGGCGATCTGGCGCGAGTGCACGCGGTCGTACAGCACGCCGATGCACAGGAACATCGCACCCGACACGAAGCCGTGCGAGATCATCTGGATGATCGCGCCTTCGACGCCGAGCTGGTTGAAGATGAAGAAGCCGAGCGTCACGAAGCCCATGTGCGCGATCGACGAATACGCGACCAGCTTCTTCATGTCGGCCTGCACCATCGCGACGAGGCCGATGTAGATCACCGCGATCAGCGACAGCGTGATCACGACCGGTGCCAGGAAGTGGCTTGCGTCAGGCGTGATCGGCAGCGAGAAACGCAGGAAACCGTACGCGCCGAGCTTCAGCATGATCGCCGCCAGCACGACCGAGCCGCCCGTCGGCGCTTCCACGTGCGCGTCCGGCAGCCAGGTATGCACCGGCCACATCGGCACCTTCACCGCGAACGCGAGGAAGAATGCAATGAACAGCAGGATCTGCGGCGTCATCGCGATCTTGGCGTTCTGCCACGTCGCGAGGTCGAACGAATGCGTCTGCGTGTACAGGTAGATCAGCGCGACCAGCATCAGCAGCGAGCCGGCCAGCGTGTACAGGAAGAACTTGAATGCCGCATACACGCGGTTCGGGCCGCCCCACACACCGATGATGATGTACATCGGGATCAGGGTCGCCTCGAAGAACACGTAGAACAGCAGGCCGTCGGCCGCCGAGAACACGCCGATCATGATCCCGGACAGGATCAGGAAGGCCGCGAGGTACTGCGCGACGTTCTCGGTGATCACTTCCCACGCGGCGATCACGACGATCACCGTGATCAGCGCGGTCAGCACGACGAACCACATCGAAATGCCGTCGACGCCGAGGTGGTACGAGATGTCGAAGCGTTCGATCCAGGTCGACTGCTCGACGAACTGCAGCGCGGCCGTGCTCGAGTCGAAGCCCGTGATCAGCGGGATCGTGACCGCGAGACCGAGCAGCGAACCGATCAGCGCGACCCAGCGGGCCGTCCCCGGATTTTTGTCGTTACCCACCGCGAGCACGAGGAGGCCGAAAACGATCGGCAGCCAGATCGCGGTACTGAGAATCGGAAAAGCGTGCATTAGTGTTGTCCCCCCGCCTTATTTGCCGCCGAGCGTTACAAACAGGGTCAGGAGCCCCAGCATGCCGATGATCATGGCGAACGCGTAGTGATAGATGTAACCGGATTGGAGGAAGCGGATCACGCCGGCGAACCAGCCGATGAACCGGGCGCTGCCGTTGACGAGGCCGTCGATCACGACGACGTCACCTTCCTTCCAGAGGCCGCGGCCGATCGCCACCGAACCACGGGCGAACACCACTTCGTTGATCTTGTCCATGTAGTACTTGTTGTCCAGCAGCGTGTAGATCGGGCCGAACGCGCGGCGGATCGACGCCGGCAACTCCGGACGCTTCAGGTACAGGAACCATGCGACGACGACACCGGCGAGCGCCAGCCACACCGGCAGGCCCGACACCGAGTGCAGGCCCATGCCGACCCAGCCGTGGAACTCTTCGGCCATCTCGGTCAGTGCCGGATGGTTCGCGCCGATGAAGATCACCTTGTCGAATGCGACGCCGTGCTGGAAGAAATCGCCGAACAGCATCGGGCCGATCGCGATCGCGCCGATGATCACCGACGGAATCGCCAGCAGGACCAGCGGCACCCACACGACCCACGGGGTCTCGTGCGGCTCGTGCGCGTGGTCGTCATGACCGTGGCCATGGCCGTGATCGTCGTGGCCGTGCGCAGCCGCCATGCCCATCGGCGATTCCGGATGCTTCGGCTTGCGGAAGCGCTCTTCGCCGTGGAACACCAGGAAGTACATGCGGAACGAGTACAGCGCCGTGACGAACACGCTCGCGACGACCGCGAAGTACGCGAAGCCCGAGCCCGGCAGGTGCGACAGCTTCACCGCGTCGATGATCGAGTCCTTCGAGTAGAAGCCCGAGAAGAACGGCGTACCGATCAGCGCCAGCGAACCGACGAGCGACGTGATCCACGTAATCGGCATGTACTTGCGCAGGCCGCCCATGTTGCGCATGTCCTGGTCGTGGTGCATGCCCATGATCACCGAACCGGCGCCGAGGAACAGCAGCGCCTTGAAGAACGCGTGCGTCATCAGGTGGAACACGGCGACCGGGTAAGCGGACACGCCGAGCGCGACGGTCATGTAGCCGAGCTGCGACAGCGTCGAGTACGCGACAACCCGCTTGATGTCGTTCTGGACGATCCCGAGGAAGCCCATGAACAGTGCCGTGATCGCGCCGATCACCGTGATGAACGACAGCGCGGTATCCGACAGTTCGAACAGCGGCGACATGCGCGACACCATGAAGATGCCGGCCGTCACCATCGTCGCCGCGTGAATCAGCGCGGAGATCGGGGTCGGGCCTTCCATCGAGTCAGGCAGCCACACGTGCAGCGGGAACTGTGCCGACTTGCCCATCGCGCCGATGAACAGGCAGATACAGGCGACGGTCAGCAGGCCCCAGTCGGTGCCCGGGAAGTGCAGGCTTGCGAGCTCGGCGCGCTTCGCGAACACTTCGCCGTAGTTCATCGAACCCGCGAACGCGAGCAGCAGGCCGATGCCCAGCAGGAAGCCGAAGTCGCCCACGCGGTTCACGAGGAACGCCTTCATGTTCGCGTAGATCGCGCTCTCACGCGTGAAGTAGAAGCCGATCAGCAGGTACGACACCAGACCCACCGCTTCCCAGCCGAAGAACAGCTGCAGGAAGTTGTTGCTCATCACGAGCATCAGCATCGAGAACGTGAACAGCGAGATGTACGAGAAGAAGCGCTGGTAGCCATCTTCCTCCGACATGTAGCCGATCGTGTACACGTGCACCATCAGCGAGACGAAGGTCACGACGACCATCATCATCGCTGTCAGCGAATCGACGAGGAAGCCGATTTCGAGTTTCAGCGAGCCGACGTTCATCCATTCATAGACGGTCGCGTTGAAGCTCGCGCCGCCCATCACGTCGAGGAAGACTTTCGCCGACAGGAGGAACGCGATCAATACGCCGAGGATCGTGATCCGGTGTGCGCCCTTGCGCCCCACTGCGTTCCCGAACAGCCCCGCAATCAGCGAGCCGGCCAGCGGAGCGAGCGGAATCGCCAGCAGCAGGTTTTCATTGAGTGTCATTGACATAACAGCGTTGCCTGAAATTAACCTTTGAGCTGATCGAGATCCTCGACATTGATCGTGTCGAGCTTACGGAACAGGGTCACCAGAATCGCGAGACCGATCGCGGCTTCCGCTGCGGCGACGGTCAGCACGAAGAACACGAAGATCTGGCCGTGCACATCGCCGAGGTAGTGCGAGAACGCGACGAAGTTGGTGTTCACCGCCAGCAGCATCAATTCGATCGCCATCAGGATGATGATGATGTTGCGGCGGTTCAGGAAAATCCCGACGATCGCGATCGCAAAGAGGATCGCGCCGAGTACGAGGTAGTGAGCAAGAGTCAGCATGGTTTCTTTTCCTCCGCTTAGCCGTTGGTGCTCGTACCGGCTTCGCTCTGCGCCGTTTCCGGCTGCGGCTTTTCCGCTTCCATCTTCACGAGGCGCACGCGGTCGTTGCGGCGCACCTTGACCTGATCCGACACGCGCTGGCGCTTGCTGTCCTTGCCCTTGCGCTCGGTCAGCCCGATCGCGGCGATGATCGCGACCAGCAGCACCAGGCCGGCGATTTCAAACGCGAAGATGTAGTCGGTGTAGATCACCTTGCCGATCAGTCGCGTGTTCGACCAGTCGGCCATCGCGCCCGTCGCCATTGCGTGCACCGTGTGCGTGTCGCCGTAGCCGCGCCACAGGATCAGCGCGGTCTCGACCACGATGATCGCGCCGACCACCGTTGCCATCGGCACGAAGCGCTTGAAGTCGCGGCGCAGGTAATCGATGTTGATGTCCAGCATCATCACGACGAACAGGAACAGCACCATCACGGCGCCCACGTACACCAGCACCAGCAGGATCGCGAGGAACTCCGCTTCCAGCAGCATCCAGATCGCGGCGGCGTTGAAGAACGCCAGCACAAGGAAAAGCGCAGACGCCACCGGGTTGCGCGAAGTGATCACCTTCAGCCCTGATACCACCAGGAGCAGCGCGAAGATGTAGAACAGTACGGTCGTGAATTCCATGATTACCGGTTCATCGTTAGGCCATAGTCAGGCGCGGCTTGCGGGACGCTCTCGCGTGCCGCACCCGTCGCGGCGGCTCGACCCGTTCATGCCGGGCCGGCACTGCAAACACAATCAACGATACGGCGCGTCGGCGGCCTTCGCCGCAGCGATGTCCTTCTCGTAGCGATCGCCCACCGCGAGCAGCATTTCCTTCGTGAAATACAGGTCGCCGCGCTTTTCGCCGTGGTACTCGAGAATCTGCGTCTCGACGATCGAATCGACCGGGCAGCTCTCTTCGCAGAAACCGCAGAAGATGCACTTCGTCAGGTCGATGTCATAGCGCGTCGTGCGGCGCGTGTTGTCCGCACGCGTTTCCGATTCGATCGTGATCGCCAATGCGGGGCACACGGCCTCGCAGAGCTTGCACGCGATGCATCGCTCTTCGCCGTTCTCATAGCGGCGCAGCGCATGCAGCCCGCGAAAGCGCGGCGAAATCGGAGTCTTCTCTTCCGGGAACTGCACGGTGAACTTGCGCCGGAACGTGTAGCGACCGGTCAGCGCGAGCCCCTTCAGCAGCTCCGTCAGGAAGAAGGTCTTAAAGAAGTGTTGGATTGCCGTCATGATTTCGTCCGATCTTTACTTCACCCAGATGTTGAGCGGCGACATCATCCAGAAGCCGACCACGACCACCCAGATCACCGTGACGGGCAGGAACACCTTCCAGCCCAGACGCATGATCTGGTCGTAACGGTAGCGCGGGAACGTCGCGCGAACCCAGATGAACACCGACAGCAGCGCGAACACCTTCAGCACCAGCCAGAAGACGCCCGGAATGAACGACAGGAATTCGAACGGTGCATCCCAGCCGCCGAGGAACAGCGTCGCAGCGAGCGCCGAGATCACGATCATGTTGATGTACTCGGCGAGGAAGAACAGCGCGAACGCCATGCCCGAGTAATCGATCATGTGACCCGCGACGATCTCCGACTCCCCTTCCACCACGTCGAACGGGTGACGGTTCGTTTCGGCGATACCGGACACGAAGTAGACGACGAACGCCGGCAGGAGCGGCAGCCAGTTCCACGACAGGAAATTCACGCCGTGGCCGGCGAAGAAGCCGTGCTGCTGCGAGCCGACGATTTCCGACAGGTTCAGGCTGCCGGCCGTCATCAGCACGAGCACCAGCGCGAAGCCCATCGAGATTTCATACGACACCATCTGCGCAGCTGCGCGCATCGCGCCGAGGAACGCGTACTTCGAGTTCGACGCCCAGCCGGCGAGAATCACCGCGTACACGCCGATCGACGAGATCGCCATCGCATACAGCAGGCCGGCGTTCACGTTCGCGAGCACGGCTTCGGCCTGGAACGGGATCACCGCCCAGACGGCGAACGCCGGCACGACGGTCATGACCGGCGCGATCAGGTACAGCCAGCGGCTGGCGGCGCTCGGCTGAATGACTTCCTTCAGCAGCAGCTTCAGCACGTCGGCGATCGGCTGCAGCAGGCCGGCGGGGCCGACGCGGTTCGGGCCGAGACGCACGTGCATCCAGCCGATCAGCTTGCGTTCCCACAGAATCAGGTACGCGACGCACAGCAGGATCACGACGGCGACGACGAGGATGCGCACGATGGCCCACACCGTCGGCCATGCGATGCCGAGAAGCTGGGCTCCGCCCGCGTTGATCGTATCGAACAAGCTCATTTACGCCTTCTCCACCACCAGTTCACCGGACAGGCTGCCGAGCGCTGCGCCGGCAGGCGTCGCCGCCGACACGCGAACGACCGTCTCCGCAAGATTCGCGTCGCGCACGGCCGGCAACTGCACCGCACGCTCGCCCTGGCGCACGCGCACCGCGTCGCCTTCCTTCAAGCCCAGCTTGTCGAACAGCGCGGCCGGCAGGGCTGCGGCGTTCGCCACCTTCGCGGCGGCCGTCAGGTGCAGCGCACCTGCGCGGCGCACGAGTGCGTCGGCGTGATAGATCGGCACATCGGCGAGGCGCTCGAAACCGCCGTTCGCGGCAGTCGCCGCGACGCGTGCCGGCGCGACCGACGCCTGGTTCGACAGACGGCTCGCGACACCTGCATCGCCGAGCGCCGCAAGACGCACTTCTTCAGCGGTCTCGTATTCGAAGTTCGGCAGGCCGAGCAGGCTGCCGAGCACGCGCAGCACCTTCCACGCCGGACGCGTGTCGCCGAGCGGACGCACGACGCCGTTGAAGCTCTGCACCGAGCCTTCCGCGTTCACGTACGTACCGGCCGTTTCCGTGAACGGCGCGATCGGCAGCAGCACGTCGGCGTAATCGAGGCCGTGCTTGAACGGCGACATCACGACGACCATTTCGGCCTGGTTCAGCGCGGCAAGCGCCTGCGCCGGATCGGCGGTGTCGAATTCCGGTTCGACGTTCAGCAGCACGTAGCCCTTGCGCGGCTGCGCGAACGCTTCGCGCGCGTTCAGGCCGCCTTCGCCCGGCAGCGCACCGACGACGTGCGCGCCGACCGTGTTCGCCGCTTCCGTCAGGAAGCCGAACGTGGCGCCGGTGTTGTCGGCGATCCACTGTGCGACGGCGTGCAGCTGCGCGAATTGCGGATGACGGACGGCCACGTTGCCGAGCAGCACCGCACGGCGCTCGCCGTTCGCGAGCGACTGGGCGACCGCTTGCGCGGCCGGCGACGCAGTGACGCCCGCGAGCGTGTCCGGCAGCGCGACGCCGCGCAGTTGCGCAACGGCCGCGGCGACGCCGGCCAGTTCGTCGAGCCATGCCGACGGCGCGGCGACGATGCGCTTCGCGGTCGGGATCAGCGAGTCGTCGGCGGTCGCGTGCAGGAAGTGCAGCTTCGCGCCGTTCTTCGCGGCCTGACGCAGGCGTGCGGCGAACAACGGGTGGTCGCGGCGCAGGAACGAACCGACGACGAACGCGGCATCCACGTTCGACAGGTCGGCGATCGGCATGCCGAGCCACGGTGCGCCCTGGACCGGCGCCGAGAAATCCTGCTGACGCAGACGGAAGTCGACGTTCGGCGTCTTCAGTTCGTTGGCGAGCTGCTTCACGAGGAACAGCTCTTCAGCGGTGCTGTGCGCGCTCGCGAGCATCGCCAGCGCGTTCGCGCCGTGATCCGCGGCGATGCCCTTCAGGCCCTTCGCGACATACTCGAGCGCGGTCTGCCAGTCGGTTTCGATCCACTGGCCGCCCTGCTTCAGCATCGGCTTCGTCAGGCGCTCTTCGCTGTTCAGGCCTTCGTACGAGAAACGATCCTTGTCCGAGATCCAGCATTCGTTGATCGCTTCGTTCTCGAACGGCAGCACGCGCATCACGCGGTTGTTCTTCACCTGCACGACGAGGTTCGCGCCGACGGAATCGTGCGGGCTCACCGACTTGCGGCGCGACAGTTCCCACGTACGGGCGCTGTAGCGGAACGGCTTGCTGGTCAGCGCGCCGACCGGGCACAGGTCGATCATGTTGCCCGACAGCTCGGAGTCGACCGTCTTGCCGACGAACGTCGTGATTTCCGAGTGCTCGCCGCGACCCAGCATGCCGAGCTCCATCACGCCGGCGACTTCCTGGCCGAAGCGGACGCAGCGCGTGCAGTGGATGCAGCGCGACATCTCTTCCAT
This sequence comes from Burkholderia sp. B21-005, assembly GCF_020843965.1. Classification (NCBI taxonomy): domain Bacteria; kingdom Pseudomonadati; phylum Pseudomonadota; class Betaproteobacteria; order Burkholderiales; family Burkholderiaceae; genus Burkholderia; species Burkholderia sp. B21-005. Next base: position 2,478,451 of record NZ_CP086301.1, read on the forward strand.
CGAGATCAGCGGGCCCACGTTCTTGTGGAACACCACCCGCTTTTCTTCCGAGTAGCGCGACGACGACTTGCCGTAGCCGACCGCCAGATCCTGCAACTGGCATTCGCCGCCCTGATCGCAGATCGGGCAGTCGAGCGGGTGATTGATGAGGAGGAATTCCATCACCGACTGCTGCGCCTTCACGGCCTTGTCGGACTGCGTGTGCACGATCATGCCGGCCGATACGGGCGTCGCGCAGGCAGGCACGGCCTTCGGCATCTTCTCGACTTCGACGAGACACATCCGGCAGTTGGCCGCAACCGACAGTTTCTTGTGATAGCAGAAGTGAGGAATGTACGTATCCGCCTTGTGCGCAGCCTGGATCACCATGCTGCCTTCGGGCACCTCGACCTTCTTGCCGTCTATTTCAAGTTCAACCATGATGGTGAATGGTCCTTAACCTATTTCCGCCCGTTCGCGCCTTCGCCCGACCGTGCGCTCAAATTCCGCAACCGGTGCTTCGCTTCAGGCTGCCGCCGCGTGCGCGTGGCCGCCGACCATGCAGTGCTTGTGCTCGACGTGGTACGCGAATTCGTCCCAGTAATGCTTGAGCATCCCGCGCACCGGCATCGCCGCCGCATCGCCGAGCGCGCAGATCGTGCGGCCCATGATGTTCTCGGCAACCGAGTTCAGCAGGTCCAGATCTTCCTGGCGGCCTTCGCCGTGCTCGATACGATTCACGACGCGATACAGCCAGCCGGTGCCCTCACGGCACGGCGTGCACTGACCGCACGATTCCTCGTAGTAGAAGTACGACAGGCGCAGCAGCGAACGCACCATGCAGCGCGTCTCGTCCATCACGATCACCGCGCCGGAGCCGAGCATCGAGCCCGCCTTCGCGATCGAGTCGTAATCGAGATCGGTCTGCATCATGATGTCGCCCGGGATCACCGGCGCCGACGAACCGCCCGGAATCACGGCCTTGATCTTGCGACCGCCGCGCATCCCGCCGGCGAGTTCCATCAGCGTCGCGAACGGCGTGCCGAGCGGCACTTCGTAGTTGCCCGGACGCTCGACGTCGCCCGACACCGAGAAGATCTTCGTGCCGCCGTTGTTCGGCTTGCCGATCTCGAGGTAATTCTGCGGCCCGATGGACAGCAGGAACGGCACCGCGGCGAACGTCTCGGTGTTGTTGATCGTGGTCGGCTTGCCGTACACGCCGAAGCTCGCCGGGAACGGCGGCTTGAAGCGCGGCTGGCCCTTCTTGCCTTCGAGCGACTCGAGCAGCGCCGTTTCCTCGCCGCAGATGTACGCGCCGTAACCGTGGTGCGCGTGCAGCTGGAACGAGAATTCCGAGCCCATGATGTTGTCGCCGAGGAAACCCGCGGCACGCGCTTCATCGAGCGCGGCCTCGAAGCGTCGATACACTTCGAAGATTTCGCCGTGAATGTAGTTGTAGCCGACGGTGATGCCCATCGCGTACGCGCCGATGGCCATGCCTTCGATCAGCGCATGCGGGTTCCAGCGCAGGATGTCGCGATCCTTGAACGTGCCCGGCTCGCCTTCGTCCGAGTTGCAGACGAGGTACTTCTGCCCCGGGAACTGGCGCGGCATGAAGCTCCACTTCAGGCCGGTCGGGAAGCCCGCACCGCCACGGCCACGCAGGCCCGACGCCTTCACGTCGGCGATCACCTGCTCCGGCGGAATCTTTTCTTCGAGAATGCGGCGCAGCTGCTTGTAGCCGCCGCGCGCAACGTAATCTTCGAGATGCCAGTTCTCGCCGTTCAGACCAGCGAGGATCAGCGGTTTGATGTGACGGTCGTGAAGGGACGTCATTTCGAAAGCTCCTCAAGCAGCTGGTCGATCTTCTCGCGGCTCATGAAGCTGCACATTCTGTGATTGTTCACCAGCAGCACCGGCGCATCGCCGCACGAGCCCATGCATTCGCCTTCCTTCAGCGTGAACTTGCCGTCAGGCGTGGTCTCGCCGAAGCCGATGCCCAGCTTCTGTTTCAGGTACTCGGCCGTCGCCTCGGCGCCGCCGTCCGGACCAAGCTGGCACGGGAGGTTCGTGCAGAGCGTGATCTTGTGCTTGCCGACCGGGTTGAGCTCGTACATCGTGTAGAACGTCGCGACTTCCTGCACGGCGACGGCCGGCATGCCGAGATAGTCCGCGACGAACTGCATCAGTTCGGGCGACAGCCAGCCGTGCTCTTCCTGAGCAACGGCCAACGCCGACATCACGGCGGACTGTTTCTGATCGGCGGGATACTTCGTCAACGCTCGATCGATTTCCTTCAGGCCTTCAGCTGAGATCATTTTCAGACACGACTCTTTCAATTCCTACCGAACGAACAACCTGCCGCACTGCTGTGCATGGACGGCAGACCTGGCGCTCACTGTTGACAGCTTGCGAAGCCGCGCCGGCTCAGCGCGCATCGCGTGTGACTTACTGCTCGCCGCCCGCACGCGCAGGCGGCGCAACCATTAGCGATCGATTTCGCCGAACACGATGTCCTGCGTACCGATGATCGTGACGGCGTCGGCAATCATGTGGCCGCGCGCCATTTCGTCGAGCGACGCGAGATGCGCGAAGCCCGGGGCGCGAATCTTGAGGCGATACGGCTTGTTGGCACCGTCCGACACGAGGTAGATGCCGAATTCGCCCTTCGGATGCTCGACTGCTGCGTACGCTTCGCCTTCCGGCACGTGAAAACCTTCGGTGAAGAGCTTGAAGTGGTGAATCAAGTCTTCCATGTTGGTCTTCATGCCAACGCGCGACGGCGGTGCAACCTTGTGATTGTCCGTCATCACCGGGCCCGGATTCTTGCGGAGCCACTCAATACACTGTTTCGCGATGCGGATCGATTGGCGCATTTCTTCGACGCGCACCAGATAGCGGTCGTAGCAATCGCCGTTCACCCCGACCGGCACGTCGAAATCCATGCGGTCGTACACTTCGTACGGCTGCTTCTTGCGCAGATCCCATGCGATACCCGAACCGCGCAGCATCGGGCCCGTCAGGCCCATCTGCAGCGCACGTTCCGGGCTGACGACACCGATCCCGACCAGACGCTGCTTCCAGATCCGGTTGTCGGTCAGCAGCGTTTCGTATTCGTCGACGCACTTCGGGAAGCGCGTGAAGAAGTCGTCGATGAAGTCGAGCACCGAGCCGCTGCGCGCTTCGTTCATCCTCGCGAGCGCTTTCTCGTTGCGAATCTTCGACGCCTTGTATTGCGGCATTGCGTCAGGCAGGTCGCGGTAGACACCGCCCGGACGGTAGTACGCCGCGTGCATCCGTGCACCGGACACCGCTTCGTACACGTCCATCAGGTCTTCGCGCTCGCGGAATGCGTACAGGAACACCGCCATCGCGCCGACGTCGAGTGCGTGCGCGCCGATCCACATCAGGTGGTTCAGCACGCGCGTGATTTCGTCGAACAGCACGCGGATGTACTGCGCGCGCTCCGGCACGTCGATGCCGAGCAGACGCTCGATCGCGAGCACGTAGCCGTGCTCGTTGACCATCATCGACACGTAGTCGAGACGGTCCATGTACGGCACGGACTGGATGAAGGTCTTGCTTTCCGCGAGCTTTTCAGTCGCGCGGTGCAGCAAGCCAATGTGCGGATCGGCGCGCTGAATGACTTCGCCGTCGAGCTCGAGCACCAGGCGCAGCACGCCGTGCGCTGCCGGGTGCTGCGGGCCGAAGTTGAGGGTGTAGTTCTTGATTTCTGCCATGACGCCCCCTTAATGTTTCAGACCGCCATAGCGATCCTCGCGGATCACGCGCGGCGTGATTTCGCGCGGCTCGATCGTCACCGGCTGGTAGACGACCCGCTTCTCTTCCGGGTCGTAACGCATTTCGACATAGCCCGACACCGGGAAGTCCTTGCGGAACGGGTGGCCGATGAAGCCGTAGTCGGTGAGGATGCGGCGCAGGTCGGGGTGCCCTTCGAACACGAGGCCGTACAGGTCGAACGCTTCGCGCTCGTACCAGTTTGCGGAGGTCCAGATGTCGACGAGCGACGCCACGATCGGCAGATCGTCGTCCGGCGCGAACACGCGCAGGCGCAGGCGCCAGTTGTTCGTGATCGACAGCAGCTGCGACACGGCCGCGAAACGCGGGCCGTCGTACGCACCGTCGCCGTACGCCTGGTAGTCGACGCCGCAGAGGTCGATCAGCTGCTCGAAACGGAGCTTCGGATCGTCGCGGAGCGTCTTTGCGACTTCGAGGTAATCGCTCGCCTTCACGACGAGCGTCAGTTCACCGATCGCTTCGGTGAGGCTCACCACGCGCGCGCCGAGCGCGGCTTCGAGGTTTGCCTTGAGGATCTCGATTTTGCTTGCCATATTGAGGGGACGCTCGGGGCTTTATTGACGGGCGATGGTGTTGGTGCGGCGGATCTTCGCCTGAAGCTGGATCACGCCGTAGACCAGCGCCTCGGCCGTGGGCGGACAGCCCGGCACGTAGACGTCGACCGGCACGATCCGGTCGCAACCGCGGACCACCGAGTACGAGTAGTGGTAGTAGCCACCACCGTTCGCGCACGACCCCATCGAGATCACCCAGCGCGGCTCGGCCATCTGGTCGTACACGCGGCGCAGTGCAGGCGCCATCTTGTTGCACAGCGTGCCGGCAACGATCATCACGTCGGACTGACGCGGGCTCGGACGGAACACGACCCCGAACCGGTCCAGATCGTAACGGGCCGCGCCCGCATGCATCATCTCGACGGCGCAACATGCGAGCCCGAACGTCATCGGCCACAGCGAGCCGGTACGCGTCCAGTTGATCAGCTTGTCAGCCGTCGTGGTGACAAACCCTTCCTTCAAGACCCCTTCGATACTCATTTGCTTTCCACTCCAGACGAGCGACCCAGCGTGGCCGCCCATGCAAACCGGCGATTAACCCCATCACTCCCAGTCGAGACCGCCTTTCTTCCAGATATAGGCAAAGCCCAGCAGGAATTCGAGCAGAAAAATCATCATTGCGATGAAACCGGGCCAGCCGATGTCCCGCAGCGCGACGCCCCACGGAAACAGGAATGCGGTTTCGAGATCGAAGATGATGAACAGGATGGCGACGAGGTAGTACCGGACGTCGAATTTCATCCGGGCGTCTTCAAAGGCTTCGAAGCCGCACTCGTATGGTGCGTTCTTCTCGACGTCCGGCTTGTTGGGACCAAGGAGCTTGCCGATGCTGACCAGCGCTATACCTAAACCAGTGCCCACGAGGAGGAACAACAAGACGGGGTAATAGGCTGCGAGGTTCAAGGCAATCCTCTATCGGTTGGTTCTGAGCGTCCGGAGAATACCACTTCCGGCGGAAGGAATCATTTCGGAGTGCGTGCGATCACAAGACAATCGCAAGACATACCCCACAAATGAAAAATGCCAGCCACTAGAAGCGGCTGGCATTGAGTAACTTTGGTGCCGACGGCGAGACTCGAACTCGCACAGCTTTCGCCACTACCCCCTCAAGATAGCGTGTCTACCAATTTCACCACGTCGGCACTGCATGCAACTCGGGTTGTGCTGCTTGTTCCCGCGAATCGCTTCAAGAATTAAATTCTAACCCGAGTTCCAGATTTGTTCAACGCACAAACGCAAAAAATTCGACTTTTTATTTCGGGACATCCTGGCCCGGCGCGCTCGCGGCCGAACCGGCTGCAGCGGACGCCGCGACGGCCGGCGCCGACGCTGCGGGCGCCGATGCCGGTGCAGTCGCAGCCGCGCCCAGCACGCCTGCCGACGGCGTTGACTTGTACGAGCCGAGGTACGTCAGCGCGAGCGTCGCGACAAAGAAGATCGTGGCCAGCACGCCCGTCGTGCGCGACAGGAAGTTCGCCGAACCCGTCGCACCGAACAGGCTGCCCGACGCGCCGCTGCCGAATGCAGCGCCCATGTCGGCACCCTTGCCGTGCTGCAGCAGCACGAGCCCAATCACACCGAGTGCAGACAGCACCTGCACGACAATAATCAGCGTCTTGAATAACAGCATCACACCCACCCGATTGGATCAGGCGACCGGACCAACCGGCCGCCATCATGTTTCAATTCGACCCCGGACCGCTCAACGTGCGGCCCGGCAGATCGCCAGGAAATCTTCCGCCTTCAGCGACGCGCCGCCGATCAGGCCGCCGTCGATGTCCGGCTGCGCGAACAGCTCTTCCGCGTTGTCCGGCTTCACGCTGCCGCCGTACAGCACCGACACGTCCGCCGCACCCTTCGCCGCGAGGCGCGCACGCAGGAACGCGTGCACATCCTGCGCCTGCGCCGACGTCGCGCTCTTGCCCGTACCGATCGCCCAGACCGGCTCGTACGCGACGACGATGCGAGCCGCCTCGTCAGCCGTCAGCACGGCCAGCACGGCGTCGAGCTGAGCACCGACCACCTGCTCGGTCGCGCCCGCTTCACGCTCGTCGAGCGTTTCGCCGACGCACACGACGGGCGTGAGGCCTGCCGCGAGCGCGCGCTGCGTCTTTGCCGCGACGGTCTCGTTGCGCTCGCCGTGATACGCGCGACGCTCCGAGTGACCGACGATTGCATAATGCGCGCCGAACTCCGCCACCATCGCGGCAGCCACTTCGCCGGTGAACGCGCCCTGCTCGTGCGCGGACACGTCCTGCGCGCCGAACGCGACACGGCCAGCGCCGAGCTGCGCCTGAACCTGCGCGAGATACGGGAACGGCACGCACACGCCGATCGACGTTTCAGCCGCCACCGCGCCCGCGCCCTGCACCACTTCATTCAGCAACGCCTGGTTGCCGGCCAGCCGGCCGTGCATCTTCCAGTTGCCGATCACTCGCTTTGTTCGTTGTTTCGACATCGTGTCTGTCTCGTCACTATCGTGTCATTAACGTACCGGAAACCGGCCGTCAGGCTGGATCTGGCGAAGCAAACCCGCGATTTTACTGCGCGCGGCTTGAACCGGTCAAACCGCGCATGTCAAGTCCGGCCGCACGGACCGTCAGGCGGTCGTACCCCAATCGAGCACGATCTTGCCGATATGCTCGCCGCTCTCCATCAGCGCATGCGCCTGCGCGGCCTCGCCGGCCGGCAGCACGCGGTAGATGACAGGCTTGATGCGACCGTCCGCGAGCAGCGGCCAGACGCGCGCCTTCAGCTGGGCGGCGATGCGCGCCTTGAACTCGACCGGACGCGGACGCAGCGTCGAACCCGTCACCGTCAGCCGGCGACGCAGGATCTCGTTCAGGTTGACCTCGGCCTTCGCGCCGCCGAGCAGCGCGATCAGCACGAGGCGGCCGCCATCCGCGAGCGCGGACAGCTCGCGCGGCACGTACGAACCGGCCACCATGTCGAGAATCACGTCGACGCCGCGATCGTGCGTCAGCGACTTCACGACTTCGACGAAATCTTCGGTCTTGTAGTTGATCGCGCGTTCGGCGCCGAGCGCCTCGCACGCACGGCATTTGTCGGCGGTGCCGGCCGTCGCGAACACGCGAAAGCCGAGCGCATGCGCGATCTGGATCGCCGTCACGCCGATCCCGCTCGAGCCGCCCTGCACGAGCAGCGTTTCCTGCTCGCCGCCCTCGCCCGCGCCCAGCAACGCACGGTCGAACACATTGCTCCACACGGTGAAGAACGTTTCGGGCAACGACGCGGCTTCGATGTCGGTCAGCCCGTCAGGCACCGGCAGACACTGCGGCAACGGCGCGACCGCATATTCGGCGTAGCCGCCGCCCGCGAGCAGCGCGCAGACGCGGTCACCGAGCTTCAGGCCGAACGGGTTCAGCGCGGCATCCGACAGGTCGCCGCCGACGATCTCGCCCGCGACCTCGAGGCCCGGCAGATCGGAGGCGCCCGGCGGCGGCGCATACGCACCCTTGCGCTGGAAGACATCCGGCCGATTCACGCCGGAAGCCGCCACCTTGATCAGCACTTCGCCGCGCTTCGGTTCGGGACGCGGACGCTCCGCGAGCTTCAGCACGTCGGGGGCGCCGAATTCGGTGATTTCGATGGCTTTCATGGTGGTCGCTCCAGGATCGGAATCGGGGGCACATCCGTGCGCGGCACGGACGCCTCGCCGGCGCTGCTGCACCGCGCAACGATGCTACAGAAAAAACGGCCGGCGCGCTTTCGCACAGCCGGCCGTTCTCACGCCTTTGCGCTTACTGCTGCGGCGGCGTATCCGACTGCGACGCCGCTGCTTCGTTCAGCAGCGCCTTCGCCGACAGACGCACGCGACCCTTCTCGTCCGTCTGGATCACCTTGACCTTCACCTGCTGGCCTTCCTTCAGGTAGTCGTTGATGTCCTTCACGCGCTCGTTGACGATTTCCGAGATGTGCAGCAGGCCATCCTTGCCCGGCAGCAGGTTCACGATCGCGCCGAAATCGAGCAGCTTGAGCACCGTGCCTTCGTACACCTGGCCGACTTCGATCTCGACCGTGATGTTCTCGATGCGCTTCTTCGCTTCGGCCATGCCTTCGCTGCTCGTGCTCGCGATCGTCACGACGCCGTCATCCGAGATGTCGATGGTCGTGCCCGTTTCTTCCGTCAGCGCGCGGATCACCGAACCGCCCTTGCCGATCACGTCGCGGATCTTTTCCGGGTTGATCTTGATCGTGATCATGCGCGGCGCGAATTCCGACAGCTGCGTGTTCGCACCCGAAACCGCCGACGTCATCTTGCCGAGGATGTGCATGCGGCCTTCCTTCGCCTGCGCGAGCGCGACCTGCATGATTTCCTTCGTGATGCCCTGGATCTTGATGTCCATCTGCAGCGCCGTCACGCCTTGCTCCGTGCCGGCCACCTTGAAGTCCATGTCGCCGAGGTGATCTTCGTCGCCGAGGATGTCGGTCAGCACCGCGAACTTGTTGCCCTCGAGGATCAGGCCCATCGCGATACCCGCGACGTGCGCCTTCATCGGCACGCCGGCGTCCATCAGCGCGAGGCAGCCGCCGCACACCGACGCCATCGACGACGAACCGTTCGACTCGGTGATTTCCGACACGACGCGGATCGAGTAGCCGAATTCGTCGGCGCTCGGCAGGCACTTGACCAGCGCGCGCTTCGCGAGACGGCCGTGGCCGATTTCGCGGCGCTTCGGCGAGCCGACGCGGCCCGTTTCGCCGGTCGCGAACGGGGGCATGTTGTAGTGGAGCATGAAGCGCTCGCGGTATTCGCCCTCGAGCGCGTCGATGATCTGCTCGTCACCCTTCGTGCCGAGCGTCGCGACGACGAGCGCCTGCGTTTCGCCACGCGTGAACAGCGCCGAACCGTGGGTGCGCGGCAGCACGCCGGTGCGGATCTCGATCGGACGCACGGTGCGCGTGTCGCGACCGTCGATGCGCGGCTCGCCGTTCAGGATCTGCGAACGGACGATCTTCGCTTCGATGTCGAACAGGACGTTGCCGACGGTGGCCTTGTCGGCCGCAACCGTACCGGCCGCCACTGCGTCTTCCTCGAGCTTCGCCGAGGTCGCCGCGTAGACTTCCTTCAGCTTCGTCGAACGCGCTTGCTTGTCGCGCAGCTGGTAAGCGGCGAGCAGGTCGCCGTGCGCCAGTTCCGTCACGCGCGCGATCAGCGCCTCGTTCTTCGGTGCCGGCTGCCAGTCCCACTCGGGCTTGCCGCCTTCGCGCACGAGTTCGTGGATCGCGTCGATCGCCGTCTGCATCTGCTCGTGGCCGAACACGACCGCGCCCAGCATCACGTCTTCCGGCAGCTGGTCGGCTTCCGATTCGACCATCAGCACCGCGCGCTCCGTACCGGCGACGACGAGGTCGAGGCTCGATGCCTTGAGCTGGTCACGCGTCGGGTTCAGCACGTACGCGTTGTCGATGTACGCCACGCGCGCGGCACCGACCGGACCGTTGAACGGCAGGCCCGACACGGCGAGCGCGGCCGACGCACCGATCAGCGCGGGGATGTCCGCCGGGATTTCCGGGTTCACGGACAGCACGTGGATCACGACCTGCACTTCGTTGTAGAAGCCTTCCGGGAACAGCGGGCGCAGCGGACGGTCGATCAGGCGCGACGTCAGCGTCTCGTGTTCCGACGGACGGCCTTCGCGACGGAAGAAGCCGCCCGGGATCTTGCCGGCCGAGTAGGTCTTTTCGAGGTAGTCGACGGTCAGCGGGAAGAAATCCTGGCCCGGCTTCGCCGACTTCGCGCCGACGACGGTTGCCAGCACGACGGTGTCTTCCACGTCGACGATCACGGCACCGCTCGCCTGGCGAGCGACTTCACCGGTTTCGAGGCGCACCTTGTGCTGGCCCCACTGGAATTCCTTCACGACCTTGTTGAACATGGACATGGTTGCTCCTTTGAATTCATTCATTTCATTCGCCGTACGGGCCATCCCGTGCGGCGGCGTCCCGACCGAATCACCCGGAGCAAGGTGTGTTTTTTATGCCATTCCAGCGCAACGCTCATCGAGCGACGCGCTGGAATGACACAAATCCCGACCCCGGCATCAGCCGTTCCGGCAGTCCGGCAAGCACGTGCCGAACAACCTGCGGTGCGCGTGACGCTACGCACCGCGCAAAAACAAAATGCCTGCATCAGCGGACTGACACAGGCATCTTGCTGGCGGCAATCGCCTCGATTACTTACGCAGACCCAGCTTCTCGATCAGCGCGCGGTAACGGTCGGCATCCTTGCCCTTGAGGTAGTCGAGCAGCTTGCGGCGGCGGCTCACCATACGCAGCAGGCCGCGACGGCTGTGGTGATCCTTCGCGTGGGTCTTGAAGTGACCCGTCAGTTCGACGATACGTGCGGTCAGCAGTGCGACCTGGACTTCGGGCGAACCCGTGTCGTTGGTACCACGGGCGAACTGAGCAACGACTTCCGACTTCTTGATATCTGCAACAGACATGTGATTTCCTTGGTTTCCTACTTGCTAACTAAACAGGCGGACACGGAAGAATGGCCGTGCCGTGACTTACAACCGGCGGGCATTGTAACACAACTGCACACCGTTCTACCGCCTCCTGTCACGGGCGCGTCATCGAGCAGGTCGACGACATCTGCGTCCGCTGGGCGGGCACCGCGAGGACGGTCCGGAAGCCGTAGCCCGAGCCCTCGTTGTCGAAGCGCACGCCCGGCGTGCCGGCCTTGTCCATTTCCATCACGTAAAGGGGCTGGATCAACTGGTGATCCCGCGCGCGCATCGTCGACGCGTGGAACCCGTCGTCGAACGACAGCCCCTCCAGCGCGCGCGCCACCGCGACCGGGTCAGCTGAACCGGCCCGAGTCATCGCCGCCGCGAGCATGTCGATCATCAGGCTCATGCGCCGCACCGGATAGTCGTCCTGCGCCGCGGGGAAACGGGTCCGGAACGCGCGGTAGAACGCATCCGACTTCGCGCCGCCGGCGTTCGGATGCCAGTCCGCGACGGCGATCACCCGCCCGACGCCGGCGTCGCCGAGCGCGGCCGGCGCGCCGAGGCTGTTGCCGTAGAACGTATAGAACTTCGCGTTCAGCCCCTGCTCGCGCGCCGCCTTCACGAGCAGCGTGAGATCGTTGCCCCAGTTGCCGGTCACGACGGCGTCCGCGCCGCTCGCCCGGATCTTCGCGATGTACGGCGCGAAATCCTTGATGCGACCGATCGGATGGAATTCGTCGCCGGCGATCGTCACGTCGGGGCGCCGTTCGGCCAGCGCCTGCCGCGCGAGCGTGCTGACGTCGTGGCCGAAGCTGTAGTCCTGGTTCAGCAGGTAGACCTTGCGCAGCGCGCGGTCGCGCGCCATCACGTCGGCCAGCGCAGCCATCCGCATCCCCGCGTGCGCATCGAAACGGAAATGCCAGAAGCTGCACCGCGCGCCGGTCAGCGCCGGATCGTCGGCCGAATAGTTCACGAACACCATCCGGCTGTCCGGATTGCGCGCGTTCAGCTTGTCGAGCGCCGCGACGAGCGCGGCCGCGACCGCCGAACTGTTGCCCTGCGCGACGAAGCCGATGTGCCGGTCTGCCGCCGCGCGCAACTGCACGAGCGCCTCTTCCGGGCTGCCCTTGCTGTCGAGCACGACGAGTTCGAGCGGATGCGCGCCATCGCGCAGCTTCACGCCGCCCGCCGCGTTGACCTGCTCGACGCCGAAACGCAGGTTGCGCTCGACGGCCGCGCCCGCATTCGCGAACGGGCCCGACATTCCTTCGATCAGCGCGATCCGCACCGGCTCGCCTGCCGCGAACGCGGACGACACCAGCATCCACCCCGCGCTCAACGCGAGCGCGCACCGTTTCCACTGCTGCATCGGCTACCTGCCCTTCAATCTGTCCGAGAAGCGCGGATCATAGGCCGCGGGCGCTGCCGGCCGCAAGCGCGGTGCGACACCGCGCCCCGACGGCACACCGGCGGCGATCCGCACCGATTTTTTCGGCACGACGCGCCGGCGCGCGCCGTCCGTGATACAACTGAACGGTCAGAGAGTTCTGGAGAATCCGATGCGCATTAGCATTTCCGTGCGCCTGCCGGTGCTGGTCGCCTGCGCGGCGGCGCTGCTCGCCGGCTGCGCGCAACCGTGGCAGCAATACCAGGCCGGCCAGGACGAGTCGGCGATCGTGGCGCGCATGGGCCCGCCGCGCGAAATCTACGACCTGCCGGGCGGCGGCAAGCGCCTGATGTGGCCGACTCAGCCGATGGGAGAGATCACTGTCGCGGCCGATGTCGACGCGGCCCACCGCATCGTCAACGTGCGTCAGGTGCTGCAGCCGAGCGAGTTCTATCGCGCGGAAATCGGCAAGTGGACCAAGACCGACGTGCTCGTGAATTTCGGCCGCCCGGTCGAGACGTCCTACTTCCCGCTGATGAAGCGCGAGGTGTGGACCTACCGCTATCTCGAAGACAACGTCTGGTACATGATGTACAGCTTCTACTTCGACCCGCAGGGCATCCTGCGCACGACGCAGAAAACACCGGACCCACTTCACGATCCCGACCGCCGCAACCTGTTCTGACCGATTACGCATTTATCTGCAATTTTCACAATGGCCATTCACGAATTATTGCGTGAATGGCCATTTCATTTTTTCCGTCATATTCGATTAATTCCCCAATCGCGCGGCAATCCTTTCCGATTGACGGCGCTCTGCAAGCGATCCCGCGAAACGCCGCGCCACGCGGCCGCAGCGGGAAACAGGCATGCGCGATACATCTCATGCGTCGCATTGGTGCATTTAGTGCACCTCGCCCGATCCAGTTGAAACAATTTGTATCAGTGGCACCCGGCGTTAGGGCATACCCCTAATATCAGTCGAAATTGAACCTTTCAGTTCAGAAAGGATCCTATTGCTCCACTTCGTCCCGTATTTGTTTGCCATTTGTTTTCCTTTATCGGAAAGGAGTCCTTATGAACCGCCCCAAGAGCATGCTGGTTGCCAACATCGCCTGGGCCCGCGAGACGCGCGAACACACGCCCGGCTTCTTCGACGCGCTCGCGCGCGGCCAGAACCCGCGCGTGCTGTGGATCGGCTGCGCCGACAGCCGGGTGCCGGCCGAAACCATCACGCACAGCGTACCCGGCGAGCTGTTCGTCCATCGCAACATCGCCAACCTGTTCCATCCCGACGATGACAATTCCGCGAGCGTGCTCGAGTACGCCGTGCGCGTGCTCGAAGTCGACCACGTGATCGTGTGCGGCCACTACGGGTGCGGCGGCGTGCGCGCGTCGCTGCTGCCGCCGCCCGCCGACCTGCCGCACGTCGCGCGCCGCATTGCGCCGCTTTGCGCGCTCGCGCGACGCCATCGCGACGCGCTCGACGGACTCGACGACACGGCCGCCGCCGACCGCCTGGCCGAGCTGAACGTGCTCGAACAGGTGCGGCTGCTGCGTGCGTCGCCGATCGTGCATGGCCGGCAGCGGCCGCCGCTCGTGCACGGCTGGATCTTCTCGCTCGCCGACGGCCGCCTGAAGGAGCTCGACTCCGGCTATGCGGCACCGCCGGCCGAAGCCGAACCGGAGCATGCCGCCACGGCCGCCGCAGTCGCCTGACCCGCGCCCTTCCCCAACGCCACGAAATCGCCCCAACCATGAAACTGAACGAGCGCCTGTCCACCCTGCCGCGCGACATCGTCGCCGGCATAGTCGTTTTCCTCGTCGCGCTGCCGCTGTGTCTCGGCATCGCCAATGCATCCGGTGTCGAGCCATTCGCCGGGCTCGTGTCCGGCATCGTCGGCGGCATCGTCGTCGCGCTGCTGAGCGGCTCGTCGCTGTCGGTCAGCGGGCCTGCCGCCGGCCTCGTCGTGATCGTCGTCGAAGGGATCGCGCAACTCGGCAGCTTCTCCGCGTTCCTGCTCGCGGTGCTGCTGTCCGGCGTGCTGCAGTTCGGCTTCGGCATGCTGCGCGCCGGCCGCTTCGCCGCCTATGTGCCGTCGCCCGTCATCAAGGGCATGCTCGCGGCGATCGGTCTGCTGCTGATCCTGAAGCAGATTCCGTTCGCGTTCGGCCTTGGCGGCTCGGCCGCGCAATCGTTTGCATCATGGCCAAGCCTGCCGACCGCCTGGGCCGCCACGGCCATCGCGCTCGCCTCGCTCGGGTTGCTGATCGCCTGGGACACGCCGGCGCTCAAGCGCTTTGCCTGGGTGCGCTCGGTGCCCGCGCCGCTCGCGGTCGTCGTGTTCGGCATCGGCGCCACGCTGGTGCTCGGCGCCTTCATGCCGTCGGTCGCGCTGGGTGCCGCGCATCGCGTCACGTTGCCCGAGCTCGAATCGTTCGCGGCGCTCGCGGCATCGCTGAAGCACGCCGAGCTCGGCCCGAACTTCGCGCAACTCGTCAATCCGGACGTATGGCGCGTCGCGATCACGCTCGCGGTCGTCGCGAGCCTCGAAACGCTGCTGAGCCTGGAGGCGGTCGAACAGATCGATCCGAAGCGCCGGCCGACCCAGCCGGACCGCGAACTGAAGGCGCAGGGCGTCGGCAATCTCGTCGCGGGCGCGGTCGGCGGGCTGCCGATCACGTCGGTGATCGTGCGCAGCTCGGTCAACGTGAACGCGGGGGCGCAGAGCCGGATGTCGGCGATCGTGCACGGGATCCTGCTGCTCGCCAGCGTGTTCGCGCTCACCGGGCTGATCAACCTGATCCCGCTCGCGAGCCTCGCGGCAATCCTGATCCACACCGGCTTCAAGCTCGCGAAACCGGCGCTGTTCCGCTCGGTGCTGAAGCAGGGTCCGACCGCGTTCGTGCCGTTCGCCGCGACGATCGCGGGCGTGCTGGCGGTCGACCTGCTGTTCGGCATCGCGCTCGGCCTCGCATGCAGCGTGCTGGCGGTCGCGGTGGCGAACCTGAAGAGCCCCGTCACGCTCGCGCAGCACGACGACCACTTCCTGCTGTCGTTCCGCAAGGACGTGTCGTTCCTCGGCAAGGTGCAGGTCAAGCATCACCTGCGGCACATTCCGGACCGCGCGGCCGTGATCATCGACGCGACGCGCGCCGACTACATCGATCACGACGTGCTCGAACTGCTCGATGCATTCGTCGCCGATGCGCCGCGGCGCGGGATCACGGTGGAATTCCGCCGCCGCAGCCCGGCGCCCCGCCCGGCCGCGCGCCGCTGGCTGTTCCGCACCCCGGCCGCCGAATGAGCGACGCATGAAAAAACGCCCCGGGCGGCGCAGGGCCGCACGGGGCGTTTCGGGCGCTCGACGCGCAGCGCTTACGAGCGCTGCGGGTTGAGCTTGTCGTCCTTCGAGTGCAGCTTGTTCAGCGCGGCGATGTACGCCTTCGCGGAAGCCGCGACGATATCCGGGTCGGTGCCGACGCCATTGACGATCCGCCCGCTCTTCGACAACCGCACCGTCACTTCGCCCTGCGCCTGCGTACCGGTCGTGATCGCGTTCACCGAGTACAGCAGCAGTTCCGAACCGCTGCCGACTTCGCTCTCGATCGCGTTGAACGTCGCGTCGACGGGGCCATTGCCACGTGCCTCGCCGGTCACTTCCTTGCCCTCGAGCGCGAACACGACCTTGGCCTGCGGCTGCTCGCCGGTTTCGGAGCGCTGCGACAGCGACACGAACTTGTAGTGCTCGTGCTCCTGCGCGAACGCCGACTCCTCGGAGACGATCGCGATGATGTCTTCGTCGAAAATCTCGGACTTGCGGTCGGCGAGGTCCTTGAAGCGCATGAACGCGGCGTTCAGTTCGGTTTCGCTGTCGAGCGACACGCCGAGCTCCTGCAGGCGCTGCTTGAACGCATTGCGGCCCGACAGCTTGCCGAGCACGATCTTGTTCGCGGTCCAGCCCACGTCTTCCGCGCGCATGATCTCGTACGTGTCACGCGCCTTCAGCACGCCGTCCTGATGGATCCCCGACGCGTGCGCGAAGGCGTTCGCGCCGACCACGGCCTTGTTCGGCTGCACGACGAAACCGGTGATCTGCGACACGAGCTTCGACGTCGGGACGATCTGCGTGGCGTCGATGCCGACGTCGAGGCCGAAATAGTCCTTGCGGGTCCTCACGGCCATCACGATTTCCTCGAGCGACGTGTTGCCCGCGCGCTCGCCGAGACCGTTGATCGTGCACTCCACCTGCCGCGCTCCGCCGATCTTCACGCCGGCGAGCGAGTTCGCTACCGCCATCCCGAGGTCGTTGTGGCAATGCACGGAGAAGATCGCCTTGTCCGAGTTCGGAATGCGTTCGCGCAGCGTCTTCACGAGGTTGCCGTAGAGTTCCGGCACGCCGTAGCCGACCGTGTCGGCGATGTTGATCGTCGTCGCCCCTTCGGCGATCACGGCTTCCAGCACGCGGCACAGGAAGTCGAGATCCGAACGGCTGCCGTCTTCCGGCGAGAATTCGACGTTGTCGGTGAACTTGCGCGCGAAGCGCACCGCGAGGCGCGCCTGCTCGAACACCTGGTCCGGCGTCATCCGCAGCTTCTTCTCCATGTGCAGCGGCGACGTCGCGATGAACGTGTGGATCCGCGCACTATTGGCCGGCTTCAGCGCGTCGGCCGCGCGCTGGATGTCCTTGTCGTTGGCGCGCGCCAGCGAGCAGATCGTGCTGTCCTTCACGAGACCGGCGATCGTGTGGATCGCGTCGAAGTCGCCGTTCGAGCTGGCTGCGAAGCCGGCCTCGATCACGTCGACCTTCATCCGCTCGAGATGCTTCGCGATGCGGATTTTCTCTTCCTTCGTCATCGACGCGCCGGGCGATTGTTCACCGTCACGCAACGTCGTATCGAAAATGATCAGCTTGTCTGTCATGGGGGGCTCCAGGGCTCTTTATACGGGAATCAAACGTAATGAGATCGCGCCACCGCTGGCGACGCTCAACAACAGACGAGGCTTGACGGAGGGCGAGAACGGTCAGCGCGGCAGGCGCGCCAAAGCTAGCGCGCGTAGCGGCGCACCGGCTAGAAGGAGGGAGAGGCGGGAAAATGCAGTCATGCCAAAGACTATAGCGGCATTCCGCAAGGTGCGCAATCGGACGGCACCCGCGAGACCGGGCCGCGCGATGCGCAAAAGGGGCACATGAAAACGGCGGCCGCGAGGCCGCCGTTTCCGGGCAGGTGGCGCGTCAGTGATCGCGCTGCGACGAGCGTGCGGGATTCGCCCGCCCGCGGATGGCCATGTAGGCCCAGAACACATAGCCGGACAGCCCATACAGCACGAACAGGCAGAACAGCATCAGCGGCGGATCGGACGACACGAGCACGAACGCGACGACGACCAGCAGGATCGCCGCGAACGGCACGCGGTGCCGCACGTCGAGCGCCTTGCCGCTGTAGAACGGCGCGTTCGATACCATCGTCACGCCCGCGTAGATCGTCAGCACGAACGCAACCCACGGCAGCCAGCCGAGCTTCATCGGCACGCGGTTGTCGGTCGCGAGCCAGACGAAGCCGGCGATCAGCGCGGCGGCGGCCGGGCTCGGCAGCCCCTGGAAGAAGCGCTTGTCGACGACGCCGATGTTGGTGTTGAAGCGCGCGAGGCGCAGCGCGGCGCCCGAGCAGTAGACGAACGCGGCGAGCCAGCCCCAGCGGCCGAGATCCTTCAGCACCCATTCGTACATCACGAGCGCGGGCGCGACGCCGAACGACACCATGTCCGACAGGCTGTCGAACTGTTCGCCGAACGCGCTTTGCGTATGCGTCATGCGCGCGACGCGCCCGTCCATCCCGTCGAGCACCATCGCGACGAAGATCGCGATCGCGGCGATCTCGAAGCGCACGTTCATCGCCTGCACGACCGCGAAGAAACCGCAGAACAGCGCGGCGGTCGTGAACGCGTTCGGCAGCAGGTAGATGCCGCGCGTCTTCAGGAACCGCTGGCGCGCGGCGCGGCGGCTTTCGGGCACCGGATCGGGCGCCATTATCTTGTTGCGGCGGAACGGGCGTGGCGTCTGGCTGGAGCCGTTGCGCGGCCGGCGCGGTTTGAATGCGGCCATCGTGCGTTCCGCCGGTTACTGTTCGAGCTCGGCGAGGATCGTCGACGACGCGTAGACCTTCTCGCCGATCGACACCTTCGCGCGGCTGCCGAGCGGCAGGTACACGTCGACGCGCGAACCGAAGCGGATGAAACCGTAGCGCTGGCCGCGCGACAGCGGCTCGCCGGCGCGCACGTAGCAGAGGATCCGGCGGGCGACGAGGCCGGCGATCTGCACGGCGGTGACGGTCTTGCCGCTCGCCGTCTGGATCACGACCGCATTGCGCTCGTTCTCGGTCGATGCCTTGTCGATTGCCGCGTTCAGGAACGCGCCCGGGAAGTACTCGACCTTGGTGACCGCGCCGTCGACCGGCGAACGCTGCGAATGGACGTTGAAGACATTCATGAACACGCTGATCTTCAGCGCTTCGCGGTTCGCGTACGGATCCTGCGTGGTCTCGACCGCGACGATGCGGCCGTCCGCCGGACACAGCACCGCGTTCGGCTGCGCCGGAATCGGGCGCTGCGGATCGCGGAAGAACTGGACGACGAAGACGAGCAGCAGCCAGAACGGCCACGCGAAGCCGAAGCCCCCGACGGCGTGGATCAACAGCGCGATGACGGCAGCAATCGCGATGAACGGCCAGCCTTCGCGCGCGATGATCGGATGAGGATAGTTCATGGATTCGTTCTGTGTTCGGTGAATTGCAAAGCCCGTAGGATAGCAAAAGCCGCCCGGGGCACTACTGCCTTCGGGCGGCTTTTTGATGCCGACCCTCCAATCGAAGGGCCGGAACGGCGCGCAATGCTTAGTTCTTCGTCTGGTCGACGAGCTTGTTCTTCGCGATCCACGGCATCATCGCGCGCAGCTTCGCGCCGACTTGCTCGATCTGGTGCTCGGCCGTCAGCCGGCGACGCGACTGCAGCGTCGGGGCGCCTGCCTTGTTCTCGAGGATGAAGCTCTTCGCGTACTCGCCCGTCTGGATGTCGGTCAGGCACTGCTTCATCGCCTTCTTCGTCTCTTCCGTGACGACGCGCGGGCCCGTCAC
This sequence comes from Burkholderia sp. B21-005, assembly GCF_020843965.1. Lineage (NCBI taxonomy): Bacteria > Pseudomonadati > Pseudomonadota > Betaproteobacteria > Burkholderiales > Burkholderiaceae > Burkholderia > Burkholderia sp. B21-005. The sequence goes on from NZ_CP086301.1 coordinate 2,497,800, forward strand.
GTACTCGCCGTACTCGGCGTTGTTCGAGATCGAGTAGTTCATGTTCGCGATGCCGCCTTCGTAGATCAGGTCGACGATCAGCTTCAGCTCGTGCAGGCACTCGAAGTACGCCATTTCCGGCGCGTAGCCGGCTTCGACCAGTGTCTCGAAACCTGCCTTGATCAGCTCGACGGTACCGCCGCACAGCACGGCCTGCTCGCCGAACAGGTCGGTTTCGGTTTCTTCACGGAAGTTCGTCTCGATGATGCCGGCACGGCCGCCGCCGTTCGCTGCCGCGTACGACAGCGCGATGTCGCGTGCCGCGCCCGACTTGTTCTGCGCAACCGCGATCAGGTGCGGCACGCCGCCACCTTGCGAGTACGTGCCGCGCACGGTGTGGCCCGGTGCCTTCGGCGCGATCATGATCACGTCGAGGTCGGCGCGCGGGATCACCTGGCCGTAGTGGACGTTGAAGCCGTGTGCGAATGCCAGCGCCGCGCCCTGCTTGATGTTCGCGTGCACTTCCTTCGCGTACACGTCGGCGATCTGCTCGTCCGGCAGCAGCATCATGACGACGTCCGCGCCCTTCACCGCTTCAGCGACTTCCTTGACCGACAGGCCTGCGTTTTCGGCCTTGCTCCACGACGCGCCGTCCTTGCGAAGGCCGACCGTCACGTTTACACCGCTGTCCTTCAGGTTCAGTGCGTGCGCATGGCCTTGCGAGCCGTAGCCGATGATCGTGACTTGCTTGCCCTTGATGAGGGAGAGGTCGGCGTCTTTGTCGTAGAAAACGTTCATGATGGTTCCTTCGCTAATTCAAAAATTCAACAATTCGTTCGGATTGGGTACTGCGGGCCGGGCCATGACGGCGCACCCGGCGTGCCTCTTCGGCATTACACCTTCAGGATGCGCTCGCCGCGTCCGATGCCGGAGCTGCCGGTACGCACGGTCTCCAGGATCGCGGTGGCGTCCAGCCCCTGGATGAATGCGTCGAGCTTGTCGCTCGCGCCCGTCAATTCGATCGTGTAGGTCTTTTCGGTCACGTCGATGATGCGGCCGCGGAAAATGTCCGACATCCGCTTCATTTCTTCGCGCTCCTTGCCCACTGCACGTACCTTGATCAGCATCAGCTCGCGTTCGATGTGTGCACCGTCGGTCAGGTCCACCACTTTCACCACCTCGATCAGGCGGTTCAGATGCTTCGTGATCTGTTCGATCACGTCGTCCGAGCCAATGGAAACGATGGTCAGCCGCGACAGCGATTGGTCTTCGGTCGGCGCCACCGTCAAGGTTTCGATGTTGTAGCCGCGTGCGGAAAACAGACCGACCACGCGCGACAGCGCGCCCGGTTCGTTTTCCAGCAGGACGGAAATGATGTGTCTCATGTTCGCTTCTTCCAGAATGTGTCCGTGTCGATTCACTCGCGCCGCGCGCCGCCCGGTGCCGCACCGCCCTTCGTGAAGGCGGCCGCACGGCCCACGCGCGCGTCGCGCCGTTACAGATCTTCCGATCCGAGCAGCATCTCGGTGATGCCCTTGCCGGCCTGTACCATCGGCCAGACGTTTTCGGTCGGATCGGTCTGGAAATCGAGAAACACGGTGCGGTCCTTCAGGCGCAGCGCTTCCTTCAGCGCCGGCTCCACATCCGAGGTCTTTTCGATCCGCATGCCGACATGGCCGTACGCTTCGGCGAGCTTCACGAAATCGGGCAGCGCATCCATGTACGAATGCGAATAGCGCTTGCTGTATTCGATCTGCTGCCACTGGCGGACCATGCCGAGATAGCGGTTGTTCAGCGAAATGATCTTCACGGGCGTGTCGTACTGCAGGCAGGTCGACAGTTCCTGGATGCACATCTGGATCGAGCCTTCGCCCGTGATGCACAGCACGTCGTCGTCCGGGTGCGCCATCTTGACGCCCATCGCTGCCGGCAGGCCGAAGCCCATCGTGCCGAGGCCGCCGGAATTGATCCAGCGACGCGGCTTGTTGAAACGGTAGAACTGCGCGGCCCACATCTGGTGCTGGCCGACGTCCGAGCACACGAACGCGTTGCCGTCCGTCAGCTCCCACGCCTTCTCGACCACGTACTGCGGCTTGATGATCTCGCTTTCGCGGTCGAACTTCAGGCAGTCCTTCGAGCGCCAGCCCTCGATGTCCTTCCACCATTGCGCGAGCGCGTCGGTGTCGGGGCCATGCTCGGCCGTCTGCAGCTGCTCGATCAGCTCCTTCAGCACTTCCTTCACGTCGCCGACGATCGGGATATCGACCTTCACGCGCTTCGAGATCGACGACGGGTCGATGTCGATGTGGATGATCTTGCGCGGACGCGACGCGAAGTGCGCCGGGTCGCCGATCACGCGGTCGTCGAAGCGGGCGCCGATCGCGATCAGCACGTCACAGTGCTGCATCGCCATGTTCGCTTCGTAGGTGCCGTGCATGCCGAGCATGCCGAGGAATTTCTTGTCCGACGCGCGATAGCCGCCGAGGCCCATCAGCGTGTTCGTGACCGGGTAGCCGAGCAGGTCGGCGAACTGGTTCAGTTCGCGCGCCGCGTCGGCGAGGATGATGCCGCCGCCCGTGTAGATGTACGGACGCTTCGCCGACAGCAGCAACGACACGGCCTTGCGGATCTGACCCGAATGACCTTTCGTGACGGGGTTGTACGAGCGCAGCGACACGCTCTTGACCGGCTCGTACTGGCACGGCGTCTTGGAGATGTCTTTCGGGATGTCGATCAGCACCGGGCCCGGACGGCCGGTGCGGGCGATGTAGAACGCCTTCTTGACGGTTTCCGCGAGGTCGCGCACGTCCTTCACGAGGAAGTTGTGCTTCACGCACGGACGCGTGATGCCGACGGTGTCGCATTCCTGGAACGCGTCCTGGCCGATCGCGGCAGTCGGCACCTGGCCGCTGATCACGACCATCGGGATCGAATCCATGTAGGCCGTCGCGATGCCGGTCACCGCATTGGTGACACCGGGGCCGGACGTCACGAGACAGACGCCGACGTTGCCGGTGGAACGCGCATACGCATCGGCTGCGTGCACGGCCGCCTGTTCGTGGCGCACCAGCACGTGCTGAATCTTGTCCTGCTTGTAAAGCTCGTCGTAGATGTAGAGTACCGAGCCGCCGGGGTAGCCCCAGATGAATTCGACGTTCTCGTCGGCCAGTGCCTTCATGAGCACGGTGGCGCCGATGGAGTCGCTATCGGGAGGGGAAAGGGGTTCCGACGTGGAGAATTCCGCGCTGGGCATGTTCATTTTGACCTTTCGAATTTTCGGCAAAAAATTGATCGGGTGCTCTCTGCCGGGCTTGTGGCTCGGGTTCAAGCGGCGCGTCCAGTTTGAAGGGCGGGCTTCTTGGGCCAGCCTCAAATGAGACCATCACTTCATGTTGCGAATCGTTGACGATAGCGGCTCATGATTGGGTCGTCAAGCAAAATATCCCGCAGCGCATCATGGCCCCCGCCCGGCGGCCCGCGGACGCGGCTCGCGCGCAACGTGGCACGCCGTAACCGGTGCCAAGTTGCGCGAAAATTTGTTAGCATCCGCGGGTTTTACGAAATTTTTCGACCTTTTCACACGCCGCAGTCCGCAGCGCATACCTTTACGGAATGGCATCAGACAAGGAACTCGCCGACTTTCTGGCGGGCGTCGAAAGGCGCGCGTTCAAGCAGGCTGCGTACGCCGTGCGTGACGACGATGCGTCGCTCGACATCGTGCAGGACGCGATGATCAAGCTGGCGGAGAAATATGGCGACCGGCCGGCGGCCGAGCTGCCGCTGCTGTTCCAGCGGATCCTGCAGAACACCATCCACGACTGGTTCCGCCGGCAGAAGGTCCGCAATACGTGGGTCACGCTCTTCTCGTCGCTCAACAATACCGACGACGACGACTTCGATCCGCTGGAAACACTCGAATCCGCGGACGACAATGCGGGTGTCGAGAGCACAGAGCACCGCCTCGAGCGGGAACAGGTTCTGGCCCTGATCGACGAAGAAATCCAGAAACTTCCGGCGCGTCAACGGGAAGCGTTCCTGATGCGTTATTGGGAAGATATGGATGTCGCCGAGACTGCCGCCGCAATGGGGTGCTCCGAAGGCAGCGTCAAGACGCACTGCTCGCGAGCCACTCACACCCTGGCACACGCGCTCAAGGCCAAAGGAATCACGCTATGAGCTCCGCTCCCGTAAATCGAGAATACGAATTCGCGCTGAAGGTCCGCCGCGCGCTGGACGAACGTGCCGCGGCGCTGCCTGCCGCGACCACCGACCGTCTGGCCGTCGCGCGCCGGGCCGCGCTCGCGCGCAAGAAGCCGGAACCCGCGAACGCGCCGGTGTTCGTGCCCGCCTTCGCCGGTGCGGCCGGCGCATACGGCATGTCGCCCGCGAGCCACCCGCAGGCCGGCCGCCCGTCCGTGTCGCTCGCGCGCCGGCTGCTGCGCGCGTGGCCGCTCGCGCTGCTGCTGGCGGGGCTCGTCGGCATCGCCTACTGGGAAGACATGCAGCGCACCGCCGAGCTCGCCGACATCGACGCGGCAATGCTCAGCGACGACCTGCCGCTCAACGCGTATCTCGATCACGGGTTCAACGCGTATCTTTCGCACGCACGCTAACAGACAATAACGAGGGGATCGCACGGGTGAATCAGAAACGCGGCCTGGCCGTATTTTTCGGATGCGTGATCGCGATCGCCGTTTCCTACGTCGCCACCTACTCCCGATTCAACCCGCCCCCCGCGACGGTCTCCGCCGCGGCCAGCAGCGCGCCCGCGCCGACCTCGGCCGCCGCCGCGCTGTCCACCGAACTCGCCCCGCTGCCCCTGCCGCTGCCGGCCGCCAACGGCCCGCTGTCGTGGGCGCGGCTGACGCCCGCACAACGTGTGGCGCTCGCGCCGTTCGCCGATCAGTGGGACGGCTTCAGCGATGCGCGCAAGCGAAAATGGCTGAAGATCGCATCGCGTTTCGCGAAATTGACGCCTGATGCGCAAAAAAACCTGCAGGACAGGATGTCCGAATGGGCGCGGATGACGCCCGAGCAGCGTCGCGTCGCGCGCGAGAATTACCAGAGCGCGAAGGAGCTGTCCGCGCAGGCGCGCGAGCGCGCGTGGAAGGCCTACCAGGAATTGCCCGAAGAACAGAAGCAACGCCTCGCCGCGACCGAGCGCCGCCGCCGGCCGAGCGTCGTCAGCGCGCCGCCGACCGTCGCCGACCGCGATGTGCGCCGCCTCGTCAATTCGCACGAGCATCCGGCGAGCAACGTCGCAGCCGTGCCGGTGCCCGCATCGGCCGGTGCCGGCGTGCCGCCCGCCGCGTCATCCACGTCCGGTACCGGGCCCGCAACCGCACCGGCCGTCGTCACGCCCGTATCACCGGCCGACGCGCCGTCGATGTTCAAGGGTTCCTGAGCGGCCGTGGCGAGCGCCCCCGCACCCCAGGCCCCGGCCATCGCCGCGCCGTCCGTGCGGCGGCGCCTCGCGGCGATGCTGTATGAGGCCGTGCTGCTGTTCGGCGTCGTGTTCTTCGCGGGCCTCGCATTCAGCCTCGCCACGCAGCAGCGCAACGGCCTCGTCCATCACGACATCCTCGCCGCGTGGATCGCGCTCGTCGTCGGCGCGTATTTCGTCTGGTTCTGGACCCATGGCGGCCAGACACTGCCGATGAAGACCTGGCGGCTGCGGCTCGAATCGTCGAGCGGCCGGCCGCTGAGCGCCGTGCATGCGCTCGTGCGCTATGCGCTCGGCTGGCTGTGGTTCCTGCCGCCGCTCGCGCTGCATCCGCTGCTCGGCCTGTCGGTGCCCGTCACGCTCGCGCTCGCCGCCGCGTGGATCGTCACGTGGGCCGGCGCCGCCCGCCTGCACGCCGATCGCCAGTTCCCCCACGACCGCCTCGCGCGCACGCGCGTCGTCGCGATTCCGCGCTGACGCACCGCGCGCGGTTCGCGCATCCATCAGACTAAACCCGTCGAAACCACCCGCAGGGCCGCCCCGCGCGGCTTGCCCGATAGCGACAGGCCCGTTGGTTCGGCAGGTGACACAACCCCGCCCCATTCACCGCTAAACACGCCGCGACGACAGTAATAAGAACGTCTCGTGACTGTCATGGCATGGTCACGCCCACATGGCGCAATGCCGGTAATGTCAACCGGCGCGAGTCATGCATGGGCCAGAAAACGTCCGCGACCTCCCTGTTCCGTCAACCGCTCGGCGCCCGCGCCGTCACCGCCTTCCTGTCCGGCTCGGCCGCAACCGATGCCCTTTCGACGCACGAGCCGCCGGCCGCGCACGCGACGCAGCATGACGACCCCGAACCGTCCGCGCATCGTTACCGCACGATTTGGCTGTCCGACATCCATCTCGGCTCCAGCGGCTGTCAGGCGCCGTACCTGCTCGACTTCCTGCGCCATAACGATTCGGAGTACCTGTACCTCGTCGGCGACATCATCGACGGCTGGCAGCTGAAGAAGGGCTGGTACTGGCCGCAGGCGCACAACGACGTCGTGCAGAAGGTCCTGCGCAAGGCGCGCAAGGGCACGCAGGTGGTCTACATCCCGGGCAACCACGACGAAGGCGCGCGGCAGTTCTGCGACCTCGCGTTCGGCGACATCCAGGTGCGCGGCGAGGCGTTTCACACGACGCTCGCGGGCAAGCGTCTGTGGATCGTGCACGGCGACCTGTTCGACGGCGTGATCCAGCACGCGAAATGGCTCGCGTATCTCGGCGACACGCTCTACACGCTGATCCTCGTGCTCAACCGCTGGTTCAACCGGATCCGCAGCCGGCTCGGCTTCCAGTACTGGTCGCTGTCGCAGTACCTGAAGCACCAGGTGAAGAACGCGGTGAACTTCATCTCGCAGTTCGAGACCGTGATGACCGACGAAGCGCGCCGCCGCGGCTGCGACGGTGTCGTGTGCGGGCACATCCACAAGGCCGAGATCCGCGACATCGACGGCGTGCTGTACTGCAACGACGGCGACTGGGTCGAGAGCCTGTCCGCCCTCGTCGAAACGATGGAAGGCGAACTGAAGATCGTCTACTGGACGGCGATGCGCACCGCGCCGTCCGCAGCCCCGTCGCGCAAGGCCAAGGCCACCGCCTGACACAACTCCACTTACAGGACACAGCCGCGATGAAGATCATGATCGTCACCGATGCATGGGAACCGCAGGTCAACGGCGTCGTGCGCACGCTGAAGAGCACCTGCCGCGAACTCACCGCGCTCGGCCACCGGGTCGAAATGCTGACGCCGCTGGAATTCCGCACGGTGCCCTGCCCGACCTACCCCGAGATCCGCCTGTCGATCCTGCCGTACCGCAAGCTGCGCGCCCGCATCGATGCGTTCGCACCCGACGCGCTGCACATCGCGACCGAAGGCCCGCTCGGCCTCGCCGCGCGACGCTATGCACGCTCGCGCAAGCTGCCGTACACGACCGCGTATCACACGCGCTTTCCGGAATACGTGCAGGCGCGCTTCGGCATCCCGCTGTCGGCCACCTACAAGTTCCTGCACTGGTTCCACGGGCCGTCGCTCGCGGTGATGGCGCCGACCCCGGTCGTGAAGCAGGATCTCGAGAAGTTCGGATTCACGAACGTCGTGCTGTGGACGCGCGGCGTCGATCTCGACATCTTCCGGCCGATGGAGTCGAAGGTGCTCAACACCGCGCGACCGATCTTCCTGTACGTGGGCCGCGTCGCGATCGAGAAGAACGTCGAGGCGTTCCTGCGTCTCGATCTGCCGGGCTCGAAGTGGGTCGCGGGCGAAGGCCCGGCGCTCGCCGAGCTGAAATCGCGCTATCCGGAAGCGAACTATCTCGGCGTACTGTCGCAAACCGAGCTCGCCAAGGTGTATGCTGCGGCCGACGTGTTCGTGTTCCCGAGTCGCACGGACACGTTCGGCCTCGTGCTGCTGGAGGCGCTCGCGTGCGGCACGCCGGTCGCCGCTTACCCCGTGACGGGCCCGATCGACGTGCTCGGCGGGGGCGCTGCCGGCGCGATGCACGAAGACCTGCAGGAAGCCTGCCTCGAGGCGCTGAAGATCGAACGCGAGACTGCCCGCGCGTGGGCCGAGCGCTTCTCGTGGCGCGCGGCGTCCGAGCAGTTCGCATCGCATCTGAAGCCGCTGCCGAAGACCTCGTACTCGCCCGCCGAAGGTGCCGCCGTTTGAAACGAGACCTGAACGACAAGATCCCACCCGCTGCCGCGACGGCGCAACTGCCTCATCCGTTCGACGAAGAAGAGCCGCACGCCGACGCGGACGTGCACACGCACGAACCGCTCGGCCCCGACGATCGTCTGGCGCCGCTGCCGCCGAACCCGTACAAGCGCCATCGCGGCATCACGCGCGCGTGGTACGCGCTCAAGCATTCACTGAACGGGTTTCGCGTCGCGATCCGTGAGGAAAGCGCCTTTCGCCAGGAGCTCACGCTCGCCGCGCTGATGCTGCCGATCGGTGCGTTCTCACCGGTCCCGGCCGCGTCACGCGCGCTGCTGATCGCGTCGGTGCTGCTCGTGCTGATCGTCGAACTGCTGAACTCGAGCGTCGAGGCCGCGATCGATCGCATCTCGCTCGAGCGCCACGAACTGTCGAAGCGCGCGAAGGACCTCGGCAGCGCGGCCGTCACGGTCGCGCTGTTCGCGTGCGTGACGACGTGGGGCTTCGTGCTCGGCCCGGTCGTCGCGCGCTGGCTCGGCTTCTAGCGGCATCCGCGGCATCGCCGCCGTGCGGCGGTGCACCATGCGCCGGGAACGCGCGCGATCACGAAATGCGCCCGTTGGCAGGAAACAGCGGTTTATAATCGTCCGCTAGACTTAGAACAGCAACCCGCGCCGGACGAATCTCGCAGCATCGATTGCAGCGCCCGCCAGTCCGGCACACACAGGGCCGGACGACATGGAAGCGAAACCTCCCCGCCGCACCCGCGAACGGATTCTCGAGTTGTCGTTGAAACTCTTCAACGAGATCGGCGAGCCGAACGTCACGACCACGACGATCGCCGAGGAAATGGAAATCAGTCCAGGCAACCTGTACTACCATTTCCGCAACAAGGACGACATCATCAACAGCATCTTCGCGCAGTTCGAGCAGCAGATCGAACGGCGGCTGCGCTTCCCCGAAGATCACCGTCCGACGATCGACGAGACCTGGTCGTATCTGCAGTACATGGCCGACTTCATGTGGACCTACCGGTTCCTGTATCGCGACCTCAACGACCTGCTCGCGCGCAACCGCACGCTCGAGACGCACTTCAAGCAGATCATCAGCCACAAAGTGCGCTTCGCGCACGACATGTGCGAACTGCTCGTGTCCGACGCCGAAATGGTCGCGACGCCGGCCGAGATCGAAGTCATCGCCACCAACATGGCCGTGATCTCGACGTACTGGCTGTCGTATCAGTACGTGATGCATCCGCGCAAATACAACGATCAGGACGCGATCCGCGAAGAGCTGCACCAGGTGAGCATGCACGTGATCTCGGTGATGGCCCCGTATCTGCGCGGCCGTTCGCGCCAGCTGTTCGACGATCTCGTCTCCGGCAAGCTGCCCAAGCGCCAGTTCACCGACTACCTGCCGCCGCGCGACGGTTCGCCGCGCCCCGCCGGCAGCCCGGTCACCGCCAAGCCCGCCGCGAAGGATACGAAACAATGAAGGCAGTGTGTGTTTATTGCGGCTCGTCGTCCGGCGTGCGGCCCGTCTATGCGGACGCCGCGCGCGCGTTCGGCCGCGCACTCGTCGATGCGGACCTGACGCTCGTCTACGGCGGCGGCCGTGTCGGCCTGATGGGCGTGATCGCCGATGAAGTGATGGCGGCCGGCGGCCGTGCGGTCGGCGTGATCCCGGAGCTGCTCGTCGACAAGGAAGTCGGTCATACCGGGCTGTCCGAGCTGCACGTCGTGCCCGACATGCACCACCGCAAGAAGATGATGGCCGACCTCGCCGACGCGTTCGTCGCGATGCCCGGCGGCGCCGGCACGCTCGAGGAACTGTTCGAGGTCTATACGTGGGCGCAGCTCGGCTATCACCGCAAGCCCGTTGCGGTGTACAACATCGATTCGTTCTACGATCCGCTGATCGCGCTGCTGCGCCATACGGTCGACGAAGGCTTCATGCGTCCGACCTACTTCGACGCGCTGTGCATCGACTCCGAACCGGTCGCGCTGATCGAGCAGTTGCGCCGCTACCAGCCGCCCGTCCGCGACAAGTGGGCGTCCGACGACGCGGCCAAGTAACGCTTCCCGGGAGCCACGCGCGATGCCCGCACCGTCCGATCGCAAAGCCGTCCTGATCACCGGCGCGAGCCGCGGCATCGGCCGCGCGACCGCCGTGCTCGCGGCCGAGCGCGGCTGGGACGTCGGCATCAACTACGCGCGTGACGCGGCGGCCGCCGAACTGACCGCGCAAGCCGTTCGCAACGCCGGCGCACGCGCGTGCGTCGTCGCCGGCGACGTCGCGGACGAAGCGGACGTCAACGCGATGTTCGATGCAGTCACGGCGGCGTTCGGCCGCCTCGATGCGCTCGTCAACAATGCGGGGATCGTCGCGCCGTCGATGTCGCTCGCCGACATGCCGGTCGACCGGCTGCGGCGGATGTTCGACACCAACGTGCTCGGCGCCTACCTGTGCGCACGCGAAGCCGCGCGCCGGCTGTCCACCGACCGCGGCGGGCGCGGCGGCGCGATCGTCAACGTGTCGTCGATCGCGTCCCGGCTCGGTTCGCCGAACGAGTACGTCGACTACGCGGGCTCGAAAGGCGCGGTCGATTCGCTGACGATCGGCCTGGCGAAGGAGCTCGGCCCGCACGGCGTGCGCGTCAACGCGGTGCGCCCGGGGCTGATCGAGACCGAAATTCATGCAAGCGGCGGCCAGCCGGGCCGCGCGGCGCGCCTCGGCGCGCAGACACCGCTCGGCCGTGCGGGCGAAGCGCAGGAGATCGCCGAGGCGATCGTCTGGCTGCTCGGCGACGCGGCGTCATACACGACGGGCGCCCTGCTCGACGTCGGCGGCGGACGATAATCGCCCTCCAAGGCACCAAAACGGGCCGACTGAAACATTCCCCTGGTCACGACACCACAAATCTCCACAATATCGTGACCATTTCAGTAAACGTTCGTAACAGTTCCATGCTTTACTAGCGCCAAGCCTGAAAACGGCCGGTCACCGGCTGTCTTTCTCGCCTTGATGTGCCCCTTATTGGTTCCGGCCCATGTCGCCGGACCGGCTTGACCCGACCGAGATCTTTTCCATGCCCGGAACCGCAGCACCCGGCCGGCGACGCACGTCCTCCGTGCCCGCTTCGGCCACGCACGCCCGATCAGCCGCCGATCCCGACCTCAACGCGACGCTCAATGCCGCCGGCACGCCCGCCGTGGCCGGCGCGAGCGCGACGAACGGCGTCGGCGATCGCGTGCTGCGGCTCGGCTGGCGCGTCTGGCTGCTGGTCGCCGCGCTGGTCTGCGCGTATACGCTGCCGGGCGTGCTCGGCCACGATCCGTGGAAGCAGGACGAAACCTATACGTTCGGCATCATTCAGCACATGCTCGAGACGGGCGACTTCGTCGTACCGACCAACGCCGGCCTGCCCTTCATGGAAAAGCCGCCGCTCTACGCGTGGGTCGCGACGAGCCTCGCGTGGCTGCTGCAGCGCGTGATGCCGCTGCACGACGCGGCACGGCTCGCGAGCGCGCTGTTCGCCGCGCTTGCGTTCGGCTTCATCGCCCGCGCGGCACGCAGTGCCAGCCGGGCCCAAGGCTGGCTCGAGCTGCGCGTGATGGGCCCCGTCGTGCTGAGCGCGGGCACGCTCGTCGTCATCAAGCACGTGCACGACATGATGACGGACGTCGCGCTGTTCGCCGGCACGGCAATGGCCTTCTGCGGCCTGCTCGAGCTCGTGATGCAGCACGTCGCGCGCGCGCAGCAGATGCGGCATGCGCTGCCGATGCAGCCGTCGAGCCGCTGGGCCGCGCCGATGTTCGGCGCGGGCGTCGGCATCGCGCTGATGGCGAAGGGGCTATTCGTGCCGCTGGTGTTCGCCGCCACGCTCATGGGCGCGCTGGTGCTCTACCCCGCCTGCCGTACGCGCGCGTTCGCGCGCTCGCTCGGAGTCGCCGCGCTCGTGTTCGCACCGTTCGCACTGATCTGGCCGACCGCGCTGTTCCTGCGCTCCGAGACGCTGTTCATGACGTGGTTCTGGGACAACAACGTCGGCCGCTTCTTCGGCTTCTCGGTGCCGGAACTCGGCGCGGAAAACGACAAGCCGTTCTTCATCCTGCGTGCGTTCCTGCTCGTCGGCTTCCCGGTCGCGCCGCTCGCGATCGTCGCGCTGGTGCGCGGCGCATGGCGTGACTGGCACGCGCCGCGCGTCGCGCTGCCCGTGCTGTTCGCCGGCATCGGCCTCGCGGTGCTGCAAGTGTCCGCGACCTCGCGCCAGCTCTACATCCTGCCGTTCTTCGCGCCGCTCGCGCTGGTCGCCGCGCAGGCGATCGAACGCCTGCCGCGCGGGCTGCATCTCGCCTGGGATTACCTGAGCCGCCTGCTGTTCGGTACCGCCGTCGCGCTCGCGTGGGTGATCTGGGCGGTGATGGCCGATCCGCGCGCATCGCGGGCGAGCCTCGCCCCGCTCGGCCGCTGGCTGCCGCTCGACTGGACGATGCCGATCGAGCCCGGGTTCGTGATCGGCGCGCTGGTGCTGACCGTCGGCTGGCTGTGGCTGCTGCCCAAGCTGCGCACGACCGGCCTGTGGCGCGGCGCGCTGTCGTGGGGCGCGGGCGCGCTGGTGGCATGGGGCCTCATATATACGCTGCTGCTGCCGTGGCTCGACGTCGCGAAGAGCTACCGGTCGGTATTCGACGACCTGAACGCGCATCTCGCGCTCGAATGGAGCGACGGCGACTGCATGGCGAGCCTGCACGGGCTCGGCGAGTCGGAAGCGCCGATGCTGTACTACTTCTCCGGGATCCAGCACACGCCGATCGACGACGCGAAGACGACGCGCTGCACGTGGATGATCGTTCAGGGCGTGCGGGCCGTCGATCCGGCGCCGGGCAGCGAATGGAAACTGTTCTGGACCGGCGCGCGCCCGGGCGACAACGAGGAACTGCTGCGCGTCTACGTGCGCACGCCTGAAGAACACGACGCGCCGTGATGCCAGGCGGCGCCGCGCAACGGCGCCGTCGTGATCTCCGGCATGCGACGCAAGCGGTGCGCGAGCGCGGCGTCACGCCCGGCGCGCCACCGCTGCGCACGTCAAAACGACGAACCGGGCTCGCGCAGGAATGCCGCCTCTTCGTCGGTCGACGCGCGACCGAGAATCGCATTCCGGTGCGGGAATCGCCCGAAGCGCTCGACCACGGCCGCGTGGCGCAGCGCGAAGTCGTGATAGCTCTCGCACCCGGCCTCGCCGCGAATGCCCGCGCACAGCCGCACGGCCTCGCGCTGGCTCTCATCCGACTCGTCATGTTCGAACGGCAGGTACGCAAACGCGCGGTGATGGCCGCTCGGCAGTTGCGCGTCCCACCCGGCCGCGACGACGCGCCGTGCGAGCGCCAATGCCTTCGGATCGGCGGCGAATGCGCGCGGCGTGCCACGATGAATGTTGCGCGAGAACTGGTCGAGGACCACGATCAGCGCGAGCGCGCCAAGCGGCGTGGCGGCCCAGCGATCGCACGCGCCGTCGCACGCGGCGTCGAGCAACGCGCCGTAGCGCGTGCGCAGCACGTCGTCGAACGCCGCGCCGCCGTTGAACCATACCTTGCGCGCGTGGCCGAACTCGGCCGAATCCGGCTCGCCGAACCAGAAATCGAGAATCTCGCGCGCTTGCGGATCGAGCGCCGCGGCGCTGTCCATCAGGTTGTCGATCGTCATGCAAACTCCAGTACGAGGCGCCGTGTCCGCGCGCTCTTCTTTTCAAGTTTGGCGACCCGCAGGTCGCCGATTTCCGACGTATTGTGCACGTGCGTGCCGCCGCACGGCTGCAGGTCGACGCCGGCGATGCGCAGCAGCCGCACGCGGCCCAGCCCCATCGGCGGCTTCACGCTCATCGTGCGCACGAGCTCGGGCCGCTCGGTCATCTCCGCGTCGGTGATCCATTCGGTCGTGACCGCATGCGCGCCGCGGACCAGCTCCGCGAGACGGCGCTCGACGTCGACGCGATCGATCGCGTCGGACGTCGCGAAATCCAGCCGCACGTAGTCGGCCGTCACGCTGCAGCCGTCGACCGGGTACGGCAGCACCGCGCACATCAGGTGCGCGGCCGTATGCAGCCGCATGTGCCGGTAGCGGCGCGGCCAGTCGAGGTCCGCGACCACGCGCGCGCCGGGCGTGAGCGCCGCTACGCGCGCCTCCTGGCCCGGCGCGGGCACGTGCACGGCGTCGTCGGGGGTTGCGCCGTCGAACTTCGCCTTGCGCGTGTCGGCGATCGCGATCGTGCCGCCGTCGGGCAGCGTCAGCATGCCGCTGTCGCCAGCCTGGCCGCCGCCGAGCGGATAGAACACGGTGCGGTCGAGCCGGATGCCGTCATCGCCGACGGCCGCGACGACGGCGTCGCATTGCGTCAGATAGGCATCTTCGCGAAACAGGGCCTGGGTCGTCATCGGGGGACCTCGTATCGATCGGGGAAACGGTCAGTGTCGCGCCGCACCGGATCGGCACCCATACGCAGATCGTCCAGCGTCCGGGCAGCGGCGTACCGGTCGATCAACCGGGCCGGTTGCGCATCCAGTCGGCCGTGTCGTAGAACGAATGCATGAGCCGCTCGCGCAGCGGCTCGGGCAAGCCGGTGTCCTCCATCGCCCACGCCATGCAGCGCAGCCACTGGTCGCGCTCGACCGACGCGATCGGGAACGGCAGGTGCCGTGCGCGCAACCGCGGGTGGCCGAACCGGCTGATGTAGTGGTCGGGGCCGCCGAGCCAGCCGCACAGGAACCAGAACAGCTTGTCGCGCGAACCGTCGAGCGACGCCGGATGCAACGCGCGAATCTCCGCGAACTCGGGCTCGAGGTCCATCAGGTCGTAGAAACGGTCCACCATCTCGCGCACGCGGGCTTCGCCGCCCACGAGCTCGAACGCCGTCGGCTGCGACGGCGCATCATCATTCACATCGGTCATTACGGATAATCGGAAACGGGATATTCGGGGCCGCCGGCGACGCTCAGGCGTCGCGCAGCGACTGCAGCGCGGGGCGCCGCAACACATTATGCAGGCTCAGCCAGCCGGCCGCACCGGCGCACGCGACGCCGGCCGCGATGCCGGCCGGCACGAGCCACGGATCGACGGCGAGCTGGAAGTCGAACACGCGCGATGCAAGCACCCAGCCGACCGCGATCGCGCCCGCCGACGCCAGCGCGCCGGCGAGCGCGCCGACGACGATGAATTCCGCGCGCTGCACCGCATTGACCTGCGCGCGCGACGCGCCGAGCGCGCGCAGCAGCGCGGCCTCGTGCACACGCTCGTCGCGCGAGCCGGCGAGCGCCGTGTACAGCACGAGCACGCCGGCCGCGAGCGTGAACCCAAACAGGAACTGCACCGCGCCGACCACCTGCAGCATCATCCGCTGCAGCTGCGCGAGGATCGGCGCGACGTCGATCGCGGTGAGGTTCGGGTAGCGCGCGATCAGCGGATCGAGCAGCGCCGCCTGCTCGGCAGGCAGGTGGAAGCTCGTCAGGTAGACGGCCGGGAAATCCTTCAGCACGGGCGGCGGCATCAGCACGAAGAAATTGACGCGGAACGAGCCCCAGTCGAGCTTGCGCACGCTGGTGATCGGCGCATCGACCGTCAGCCCCGTCACGTCGAAGCGCAGCGTGTCGCCCGGCTTCACGTTCAGGATCTTCGCGAGCCCGTCCTCGATCGAGATCTCCGGCCTGGCCGAGTGGCCGAACCAGTCGCCCGCGACGATCCGGTTGTCGGACGGGAGCTCGGTCGTATACGACAGGTTGAATTCACGGTCGACGAGCCGGCGCGCCTCGTCCGACGGATACGCGTCCGGGTTCACCGGCTTGCCGTTGATCGCGACGAGCCGGCCGCGCACCATCGGCGCGGGCACCGCGTCGCGCACGCCGTGCGCGGCGAGCCACGCCGCGACGTCGTCGCGCTGGTCGGGCTGGATGTCGATCAGGAACTCGTTCGGCGCATCGGGCGGCGTCGACTGCCGCCAGCCGGCGACCAGATCGTTGCGCGTGATCGCGATCAGCAGCAGGCACATCAGGCCCAGCGCGAGCGCGGTGATCTGCAGCGCACTCGCCGTGCCGCGCCGGTGCAGCGACGCGAGCGCGTAGCGCCAGCCGATGCCCGCGGCCACGCGCGCATTGCGCACCGCGCGCGCCGCCACGTACAGCACGAGCCTCGCGATCAGCGAGAAACCGACCAGCGCGCCGGCGAACCCGCCCGCGACGATCAGCCCGAGCTTCAGGTTGCCCGCCGCGACGATCAGCAACCCCGCGAACATCACGACGCCGATCGCATATGCGGCCCACGCGATACGCGACGCGTCGCCCCAGTCGCGCCGCAGCACGCGCACCGGCGGCACGCGCGTGAGCGGCGCGAGCGGCGGCAGCGCGAAGCCGAGCAGCAGCACGAGCGCGGCGCCGACCCCGACGAGCGCGGGCCAGAGTGTCGGCGGCGGCAGCGCGACCTCGATCAGGCCGCCGAGCGCAGCCAGCAGCGCCCAGTGGCCGCTGTAGCCGAGCACCGCGCCCGCGATGCCCGAGACGATGCCGATGCCCGCGAATTCGAGCGCGAACAGCGCGCCGAGCGTGCGGCGGCTCACGCCGAGACAGCGCATCGTCGCGCAGCCGTCCAGATGGCGCCGCATGTAGCGCTGCGCGGCCATCGCGATCGCCACCGCCGCGAGCAGCGCGGTCAGCAGCGCGACGAGCGTCAGGAAATGGCGTGCGCGATCGAGCGTCTGGCGCACCTGCGGCTGACCTTCCTGCAGCGATTCGAGGCCGACGCCGCGCAGCTTGCCGCCGTCGACGCGCCCGTGCGCGTAGGCCTCGAAGCGCGCGACGGCCGGCGTGTCGCCGGCAATCAGCAGCCGGTACGTGACGCGGCTGCCGTAGCCCGTGAGCCCGGTCGCGGCGAGTTCGTCCGCGCGCATCATCAGCCGCGGCGAGAAATTGACGAACGAGAAGCCACGATCGAGCTCGCGGGAGATCGACGCGGCGACCGTGAACGTGCGCAGCCCGACGCGCACGGTGTCCCCCGCCTTCAGATGCAACGCATCGAGCAGCGCGGGATCGGCCCACACGGTGCCGGGCGCGGGAATCGCAGTCGCCTTGTGCGCGGCGCTCGCGCCGGCCGGCACGATCTCGACCGCGCCGCGCAGCGGATAGTCGGGCGATACGGCCTTGACGGCCGCGAGGCGCGCGGGTGCCGCGTCGCTCGCGTGACCGCCGGCGGCCGACGCGATCATGCTCGGGAAGATGGCGGTCGTCGCGGTGCGCAGCCCGAGTGCGCGCGCCTCCTGATCGAACGACGGATCGACGGGATGGTCGGCACGCACGACGAAATCGGCGCCGAGCATCTGGCGCGCGTCGCGCTCGAGCCCCTGGCGCAACCGGTCGGCGAGAAAACCGACGCTCGTCAGCGCCGCGACCGCGAGCACCAGCGCCAGCACGAGCAGCGTCAGCTCGCCGGCACGCCAGTCGCGTGCGGTCATCCGCGCGGCCTGGTGGATCAGGTCGTGCCAGCCGAAGCGGCCGGCGTGGCCGGGCCGCCCGGCCGGCGACGGGTCAGCGTGCTGCCGCTCGGCGGGTGACGGCGCCTTCAATCGCGCTTGCCCCCGATCGAGTTGAGCCGCGTCACCATGTGGTTGGCCATCCCGCGGAACCCGCCGGACACGCCGCGCCACAGACGCGGCAGCGCCCACGCCGACGCCGCGATGAACGCCGCGAGCAGCACGAGGAACGCGAGCGGAACGAAGAACGCGAGCGCGAGGCCGCCGAACACGAGCCCGTCCTCGGTAGACGACGCGACCCAGTTGGAGATCGGTTCCGGAGACAGGTTGATCAGCGCGCGCGTGCCGGCCTTCGCGACGTGCGCGGCGCCGGCGAGCGAACCGCCAGCCAGCCCGGCGACCGCGAGCACGGTCGGGTCGGCATGACCGAGCGCACCGGCGGCCAGCACCGCGCCGGCCGGAATGCGGATGAACGTGTGCACGGCGTCCCACAGCGAATCGAATGCGGGAATCTTGTCGGCGAGGAATTCGGTGACGGCGAGCACGGCGGCGGCGCCGATGACCCACGGCGACGTCAGGACCGCCAGCGTATCGGGCAGATGAAGCCAGCCGACCCGCGCGAGCACGCCGGCGATCAGAACCGTCAGGTAAAGGCGCAGCCCGCTCGCCCACGCGAGCCCCGCGCCGAGCGAAATGGCTTCGATCATGGCCCTCTCCTTGCACGTGCCGTGCGATTTGCCGATTGATCGGATCGAGTCGGTATGACCGGCCGCGGGGCGCGTGGCGACCGGCCCCGCCTGCCGCGAACGGCGCAACGGCATTCAGGCCCGAATGCGTTCCATTATAGACAGGCTCTCAGGAGGGCCGACGCAATTCCGCGGTGCGTCACGGCCGGGCGCGGGCGCCAGTCGGCGCCCGGCAGGTCGGCATCAGGCAGCGGACGACAGTTTCAGGCCGACCAGCCCGAGCACGATCAGCGACGCGCTCGCGACGCGGGCGACGGTCAGCGCCTCGCCCATCATGACGATCCCGAACACGAACGCGCCGACCGCGCCGATACCCGTCCACACCGCATACGCGGTGCCGAGCGGCAGCTGGCGCATCGCGACCGCGAGCAGCCCGAAGCTGGCGAGCGACGTGACGATCGTAAACACCGACGGCCAGAGTTTCGTGAAACCCTCTGACGATTTCATGCCGGCCGCCCAGGCCACTTCCAGCAAACCGGCGATCAACAACAATACCCACGCCATCTCGATTACTCCGTATCGGATGGGGCCGTCCCCGTTGAATCGAATGACCCGGGGTCGTCCCCGGGCGGCGCCGAGTATAACAAGAGGCTTACAGGTATGCAGGATGCCCACATTGAGAATCGGGCCGGAACATGGTCCGGCCGCGGCGGCCGCGCCGCGCTCAGTTCGACACGCGCTTGGCGCCGCCACCGCCGACGCAGCGGTCGTCGCGGTACAGCGCCCATTCGTCGCACACGCGGCCGTCCTTGAACACGCACATCCCGACCTGACCGCTCGGCAGGTTGCGGATCATGTGGCGGCCGCCGAGCTTCACGCAGTTGACCGACGCGGGATTGGCAAGCGCCGCTTGCGGCGCCGAAGGCTGCTGCCCGGGCGGCAGCGGCTGCGAGAACGCGCCGGACGCGGCAAGCGCCAGCGCACACATGACGACCAGACGGACGGACATTGCATGCTCCTCGGTTTCGTTCGCGCAACGGTCAGCATAGCGGGGAATGCGTGGCGGGTGTGCGCGGCCGGCGCATGTGGCAACGATGTCGCGCCGATGCAACTTCACCGGCGGGCGGCCTTGCATTCCGGCCGCATCGCGCGGCGGGCATCACGCCGCACGCATCACGCCGCAATCACGCAGCGCCCACGAGCCGGTAGCCGACGCCCGTCTCGGTGACGATGTGCTCCGGCTGCGCGGGATCGCGCTCGAGTTTCTGGCGCAGGTGCGCCATGTAGATGCGCAGATAGTGGTGGCTCTCGACATGCGACGGGCCCCACACGTCGCGCAGCAGCTGGCGATGCGTGAGCACGCGTCCCGCATGCCGCACGAGCGTCGCGAGCAGCCGGTACTCGAGCGGCGTCAGGTGCACGATCTCGCCGTCGCGCCACACCTGGCGCAGCGCGAGATCGACGCTCACGCTGCCGAAGCTGACCTTCGGCGATTCGTTCGCGCCGCCCTGGTTGCGCCGGCGCAGTTGCGCGCGGATCCGCGCGCGCAGTTCGGACACGCCGAACGGCTTCGTCAGGTAGTCGTCGGCGCCCGCGTCGAGCGCGGCGACCTTCTCGTCTTCCTGCGTGCGCGCGGACAGCACGATCACCGGCACTTCCGACCAGCCGCGCAGCTCGCGGATCACGTCGAGGCCGTCGGTATCGGGCAGGCCGAGGTCGACGATCACGAGATCGGGCTTGCGGGTCGCCGCGTCGATCAGCCCCTGCTTGCCCGTCTCCGCCTCGAACACGGCGATGTCCTCCTCTTCGAGCGCGGCGCGCACGAAACGGCGGATCTGTTTTTCGTCCTCGATCAGGACGACGGTCAGGCTCGGTTCACTCATGATCTGGCAATGGCTCGGAGGGTGACGGTGCGCCGGGCACGTCGAGGTCGTCGGGTACGGCAGGCACGGCCGGCGGCGTGTCGACCGGCAGCGTGAACCAGAAGCGCGCCCCCGTCACGCGGCCGTCGGGCCCGGTCCGGTTGAGCGCGCCGATTCTACCGCCGTGCGCCTCGACGATCGCGCGGCAGATCGCGAGGCCGAGCCCGATGCCCGGCGTCGCCGATTCCTTCTCGCCGCGCGTGAACTTGTCGAAGATGCGCGTTTCCATCCCGCTCGGCAAGCCCGGGCCGTGATCGTCGACGTGCACGCGCACGAACGGGCGCCCGTCGTCGGTCACGCGTGCCGCGCCGATGTCGATCGGCGTGTCGGCCGGCGTGTACTTCGCCGCGTTCTCGAACAGGTTGGTGAGCAGCCGCTCCATCAGCACCGCGTCCATCTGCAGGAGCGGCAGGTCGGCCGGCAGCGACACGCGCGCGGGATGGTGCGCGAGCACGCGCTTGCATGCGGCGAGCGCGGCGCCGACGGTTTCCTCGAGCAGCGACCACTCGCGCTTGAGCTGCACGCTGCCGGCCTGCAGCCGCGCCATGTCGAGCAGGTTCGTGACGATGCCCGTCATCCGCAGCGCCTCGTCGTGGATCGCGTCGACGAGTTCGCCTTCGCGCTGCGCGCACCGTTCGGCCGCCGGCGTGTGCGGCGCGGCCGCGCGCGCGTTCGCGAGCATCGACGAAAAGCCGACGATCGTCGTGAGCGGCGTGCGCAGGTCGTGCGAGATCGCCGACAGCAGCGAGTTGCGCAGCCGCTCGGACTCCATGTTGACGAGCGCATCGCGCGCGATCTCGACGTAGTGCACGCGTTCGAGCGCGAGCGCGATCTGCGCGGCGAACGCATCGAGCATGCGCAGCTGCTCGGGCACCTCGAGCTCGCGCGGCTCGCGCGACGCCACCGCGAGCACGCCGCGCGTGCGCATCGGCGCCTTCAGCGGCAGGTACAGCGCGGCGGTCGCGGGCAGCGTGTCGGTGCCGCGGCCGGCCGGCTTCTGCTGGTCGTACACCCACTGGCCGACGTCGCTGTCGAGATCCGCGCCCGTCAGCGTGACGGCCTCGTCGGGTTCCTCGATCTTCTGCCGTACCTGGTCCGCGCTGTCGGGCAGCAGGAACGCGACGCGTGCGCGGAACACCTCGCCCACGTGGCGGCTGCCGATCTCGACGATCTGTTCGGTCGTCAGCGCCGCGCCGAGTTCGCGCGCCATCGCGTAGATCGCGCCGGTCCGGCGCTCGCGGTGCTGCGCGACGCTCGCCTGGCGCGTCAGCGTCGACGTCAGGTGGCTGATCACGAGCGACGTGAGCAGCATCCCGAAGAAGGTCAGCAGGTATTGCGTGTCGCTGACCGAGAACGACATGCGCGGCGGCACGAAGAAATAGTCGAACGCCGCAACCGACAGGAACGACTGCAGCACGCCCGGGCCGCGTCCGAGCCGCACGGCCGAGAACACGACGCCGAGCAGGTACAGCATCACGAGGTTCGTGAGGTCGAGCCGTGCGGATACGAGGCTCGCGACGCCGGTGATCGCCGCGCAGATCGCGGCGGCGTACAGGTAGTGTCGCGGCGGCGAACGCCGCGTGCCGAATTGCGCGAACGCATCGCGCCAGTCGCGGGCGCGCGCGTCGAGCGGCACCGCGCGCACTTCGTCGCTCGCCGACGCACGGATCAGCATCAGGTCGACGTCGCCCGCGCGTTCGGCGAGCTTTTCGCCGAACGGCCGCGCGAAGCGGCGCGCGAGCCCGACCTTCGGCGAGCCACCCGCGACGATCTTCGACACGTTGCGCACCTTCGCATAGCCGATCAGCGCGGCGACCGCGTCGTCGCCGGCGAGCGTGGCCGTCTCCGCGCCGAGCTCGGCCGCGAGCTTCAGCGCATCGAGCGTGCGCTGCCGCCGCGCGTCGGGCAGCCGCTGCAGCCGCGGCGTCTCGACGTACACGGCGATCCAGTCGGCCTTCACGCTCGCGGCGAGCCGCGCGGCCGCGCGCACCAGCGTCGGCGCCTCGGGACCGGGCCCGACGCACACGAGCAAGCGCTCGCGCGCCTGCCAGATGCGCTGGATCGAACGATCGGCGCGGTACTCGCGCATCTGCGCGTCGACGCGGTCGGCCGTGCGCCGCAGCGCCAGTTCGCGCAGCGCGATCAGGTTGCCCTTGCGGAAGAAGTTGCGCACCGCGCGCTCGGCCTGCTGCGCGAGATACACCTTGCCGTCGCGCATCCGCTCGAGCAGCTCCTCGGCCGGCAGGTCGACCAGCGTGACCTCGTCGGCCGCGTCGAACACGCGGTCGGGCACGGTCTCCCACACGCGAATGCCGGTGATCGCGCCGACCACGTCGTTCAGGCTTTCGAGGTGCTGGACGTTGACGGTGGTGTACACGTCGATGCCCGCATCGAGCAGTTCGTAGACGTCCTGCCAGCGCTTCAGGTGACGTGCGCCCTGCACGTTCGAATGCGCGAGCTCGTCGACGAGGATCAGCTGCGGGGCGCGCGCGAGCGCGCCGTCGAGGTCGAATTCGGCGAGCGTGCGGCCGCGATAGTCGATGCGCGCGAGCGGCAGCACGTCGAGGCCGTCGAGCAGCGCGGCGGTTTCGCCGCGGCCGTGGGTCTCGACGATGCCGACGACGACGTCGACGCCGTCCTGCAGCCGCTGGCGCGCGGCCTGCAGCATCGCGTAGGTCTTGCCGACGCCCGCGGACGCGCCGAAGAAGATCTTGAGCTGGCCGCGCCGCTGCTTTTCTTCGTCGCGCTGCAGCTTGTCGAGGAGTTGGTCGGGATCGGGGCGGTTCATGCGTGAGGAAGGCGAAGCGCCGGATTGCGCGCGAGTATCGGCATTGTTGTTCCAAATCGCCGCAAAAGGCAAAGACGGCGCAGGCGCCGTCGGAAAAGTCGGACCCGGCGCGCCGCAAGCCGCGCCGGGAAGCCCCGATCCGCGTTCAGTGCGCGGCCTGCGCCGCGTCGAGCGCGAGGTTCAGCTTCAGCACGTTCACGCGCGGCTCGCCGAGCACGCCGAACTGGCGGCCCGCCGTGTTCGCGGCGACGAGCTGCGCGACCGCGTCGGCCGTCAGGTTGCGCGCCTTCGCGACGCGCTCGACCTGGTACGCGGCCGCGGCC
Organism: Burkholderia sp. B21-005; assembly: GCF_020843965.1. Classification (NCBI taxonomy): domain Bacteria; kingdom Pseudomonadati; phylum Pseudomonadota; class Betaproteobacteria; order Burkholderiales; family Burkholderiaceae; genus Burkholderia; species Burkholderia sp. B21-005. The sequence goes on from NZ_CP086301.1 coordinate 2,521,159, forward strand.
GGCGTGATCTCCGGATCGAGGCCGCTCGCCGAGGCCGTCACGAGGTCGACCGGCACGGGCTTCGACAGGTCGGTGCCCGCGTCACGCAACGCGGCGATGCGCGCCTTCACCTGGTCGGCGAGCGACGGATTCAGCGGGCCGAGGTTCGAGCCGCCGGAGCCGCTCGCGTTGTACGGCATCGGCGAGGTGGCCGACAGCCGGCCCCAGAAGTACTTCGGCGCATCGAACGGCTGGCCGATCAGCGCGGAGCCGACCGCACGGCCGTCCTTCTCGATCAGGCTGCCGTTCGCCTGCGACGGGAACACCGCCTGGCCGAACACGGTCATCACGGCCGGGTAAGCGAGCCCCGTCACGACGGTCAGTACGACAAAGATCACGACGAGCGGGCGAATCAACGTTTTCATGATGGTTCCTTCAGGTACGGCGCATCAGGCCCAGCCGAGTGCGGCGAGCGTCATGTCGATCAGCTTGATGAACGGGAACGGCAGCAGCAGGCCGCCGAGGCCGTACACCAGCAGGTTGCGGCGCAGCAGCGACGCGGCGCCGAGCGGCCGGTAAGGGACGCCCTTCAGCGCGAGCGGAATCAGCGCGACGATGATCAGCGCGTTGAAGATCACCGCCGACAGGATCGCGGATGCCGGCGAGCTCAGGTGCATGATGTCGAGCACGCGCAGCTGCGGGTACGTGGTCACGAACGCGGCCGGGATGATCGCGAAGTACTTCGCGATGTCGTTCGCGATCGAGAACGTCGTCAGCGAGCCGCGCGTCATCAGCATCTGCTTGCCGATCTCGACGATCTCGATCAGCTTCGTCGGGTTCGAATCGAGGTCGACCATGTTGCCGGCTTCCTTCGCCGCCTGCGTGCCGGTGTTCATCGCCACGGCCACGTCGGCCTGCGCGAGCGCCGGCGCATCGTTGGTGCCGTCGCCCGTCATCGCGACGAGCCGGCCGGCCGTCTGGTGCTCGCGGATCGTCGCGAGCTTGGTTTCCGGCGTCGCTTCCGCGAGGAAATCGTCGACCCCCGCCTCCGCCGCGATCGCCGCTGCCGTCAACCGGTTGTCGCCCGTCACCATCACGGTCTTGATGCCCATCTTGCGCAGCTCCGCGAAGCGCTCCTTGATGCCGCCCTTCACGATGTCCTTCAGCTCGATCACGCCGAGCACGCGCGCCACGCCGTCATGCAGGTCGGCCACGACGAGCGGCGTGCTGCCGCGGCGCGCGACGTCGTCGACCGCGCGGCGCACTTCTTCCGGGAAGCGGCTGCCGTGCGTCTCGACGTAGCGGCGAATCGCGTCGGCCGCGCCCTTGCGGATCTCGCGACCGGGCGCCCCGGCGGAAGTCCCCTCGGGGAACAGATCGACGCCGCTCATGCGCGTCTGCGCGGAAAAGCTGAGGAACGTCGCGTGCAGTTGCGCCATGTCGCGCTGGCGGATGTTGAAGCGTTCCTTGGCCAGCACGACGATGCTGCGGCCTTCCGGCGTTTCGTCGGCGAGCGACGACAGCTGCGCGGCATCGGCCAGCGCTTCCTCGGTCACGCCCGGCGCGGGCACGAACATCGACGCCTGGCGATTGCCCAGCGTGATCGTGCCGGTCTTGTCGAGCAGCAGCACGTCGACGTCGCCGGCCGCTTCCACCGCGCGGCCCGACGTCGCGATCACGTTCGCCTGCATCATCCGGCTCATCCCCGCCACGCCGATCGCGGACAGCAGACCGCCGATCGTCGTCGGGATCAGGCACACCAGCAGCGCGACGAGCGCGGTGATCGTCACCACGTGACCGGCCTTCATCGCTTCGACCGAGAACATCGAGAACGGCAGCAGCGTCGCGGTCGCGAGCAGCATCACGATCGTCAGCGCGACGAGCAGGATCGTCAGCGCGACCTCGTTCGGCGTCTTCTTGCGCTTCGCGCCTTCGACCATCGCGATCATCCGGTCGAGGAACGCCTCGCCGGGGTTCGCGGTGACCTTCACGACGATCCAGTCGGACAGCACGCGCGTGCCGCCCGTCACCGACGAGAAGTCGCCGCCCGACTCGCGGATCACCGGCGCGGATTCGCCGGTGATCGCCGATTCGTCGACCGAGGCGACGCCGTCGATCACCTCGCCGTCGGCCGGGATCACGTCGCCGGCCTCGACCAGCACGACGTCGCCACGGCGCAGCTCGGACGCGGTCGTGATGCGGATCGGCGACTTCGGATGCGGCTCGTTCAGCTTCTTCGCCATCACATCCTTCTTCGCGCTGCGCAGCGACGCGGCCTGCGCCTTCGAACGCCCTTCGGCGAGCGCTTCGGCGAAGTTCGCGAACAGCACGGTGAACCACAGCCACAGCGCGATCGCGAGGATGAAGCCCGCCGGCGCCTCGGCCTGGCCGGCGAGTGCCGCGATCCACAGAATCGTGGTCAGGATGCTGCCGACGTACACGCAGAACATCACCGGGTTGCGGAACTGCGTGCGCGGCGTGAGTTTCTTGAACGAGTCCACGATCGCCGGACGCACCAGCGCCGGATCGAACATGGACCGTGTTGCGGAATGTTGAGTCATTGCGATCTCTTCAGTCTTTTCAAGGTGTCGCGATGCGGGCGCGCGTTACGCGCCCAGCCACATCATCAGATGTTCGACGCCCGGGCCGAGCGCCAGCGCCGGCACGTAGGTCAGCGCGCCCACCAGCAGCACGGTGCCGAGCAGCAGCACGACGAACAGCGGACCGTGCGTCGGCAGCGTGCCGCTCGTCACCGCGATGCGCTTCTTCGCAGCGAGCGAGCCGGCGATCGCCAGCACCGGCACGATCGTGCCGAAACGGCCGAACCACATCGCGATCGCGGTCATCCAGTTGTAGAACGGCGTGCCGACCGTGAGGCCCGCGAACGCGCTGCCGTTGTTGTTCGCGGCCGAGCTGAATGCGTACAGGATTTCCGAGAAGCCGTGCGGGCCCGGGTTCGCGATGCCGGCCTTGCCTGCGTCGGCCAGCACCGCGATCGACGTGCCGACCAGCACGAGCAGCGGCGTGAGCAGCACGACGATCGACACCATCTTCATCTCGTACGACTCGATCTTCTTGCCGACGTATTCGGGCGTGCGGCCGATCATCAGGCCGGCGACGAACACCGCGAGCAGCGCGAACACGAGCATCCCGTAGAGGCCCGAACCGACACCGCCGAAGACCACCTCGCCGAGTTGCATCAGCAGCATCGGCACGAGGCCGCCGAGCGGCGTCAGCGAATCGTGCATCGTGTCGACCGCGCCGCACGACGCGGCCGTCGTCGCGACCGTGAAGATGCCGGTCTGCGCGATCCCGAAGCGCGTTTCCTTGCCTTCCATGTTGCCGCCCGGCTGCAGCGCGCCGGCCGACTGGTCGACGTGAAGCGCGGCGAGCGTCGGGTTGCCGGCCTGCTCGGCGCTCACCTCGACGCCGATCGCGACCGCCAACGCGACCGTCATCGCCGCGAGCACCGCAATGCCCTGCCGGCGGTCGCCGATCATGCGGCCGAACACCAGGCACAGCGCGGCCGGGATGATCAGGATCGAGAAGATCTGCAGGAAGTTCGCGAACGGCGTCGGGTTCTCGTACGGATGGGCGGAGTTCGCATTGAAGAAGCCGCCACCATTGGTGCCGAGCATCTTGATCGCTTCCTGCGACGCGACCGGGCCCATTGCGAGCGTCTGCTTGACGAGCGGGGTCGGCACCGTCACCGGGTTGCCCTTGTCGTCCTTCACCGGGCTGCCCTGCGCGTCGAGCTTCGGCGCCGCGTAGGTGCTCGCCTGCAGCACCGGCACGTCCTGGTACGCCTTCATGTTCTGGATCACGCCCTGGCTCATCAGCAGCGCGGCGACGAGCGCGGCCATCGGCACGAGCACGTACAGCGTCACGCGCGTGAGGTCGACCCAGAAGTTGCCGATGGTCTGCGCGGTGTGGCGCGCGAAGCCGCGGATCAGCGCGATCACGACGATGATGCCGGTCGCCGCCGACAGGAAGTTCTGCACGGTCAGGCCGAGCATCTGCGTCAGGTAGCTGACCGTCTGCTCGGGTGTGTAGTCCTGCCAGTTCGTGTTGGTGACGAAGCTGACGGCCGTGTTGAACGCACCGTCGGGCGTCATCGCGCCGAATTGCTGCTGGTTGCCGGGCAGAAAGCCCTGCAGGCGCAGCAGCCCGTATAGGAACAGTACGCCGAGCGCGTTGAACGCAATCGTCGCGATCGCGTATTGCTTCCAGTTCATTTCGGTGCCGGCGTCGACGCCGGCGATGCGATACAGCGCGCGCTCGAGCGGCCCGAACACGCGCACGACGCGCGAGCTGCCGTCCATCACGCCGGTCAGGTAGCGCGCGACGGGCACGGCCGCCGCGAGCAGCACGACGATGAACAGCAGCGTCTGCAACAGGTTGTTCGCGTTCATTCGATGTCCTCCGCGCGCAGCAGCGCAAAGACGAGGTACGCGAACAGCAGGGCCGTCGAGGCGCCCGCCAGCCAAAGCATCCAGGTCATGCTCGCCCCCCGCGACCGTATTGCACGAGCTTCTCGCAACCGGCAAGCAAACCGAGGATCAGCGCGGTGAACAGCACCAGTGCACCGATGAAAACCCCATCCATTTTTGTGTTCTCCGTCGTCGAAATCTGACGACTCGAACATTATGGGAATGCGCGTAAAGGACGGGTCAAAGGTGATCGGGCGGGTGTAAAAAACGCGTAAACGCGTGCAGCGGAGGACGGCGGGCGGGACAGGAGACAGGACGGGCGGCGGCCGGCGCCGCCCGCAAGGGCGCGTGCCGGCGGGGTGCCGGCACGAAGGGAGCGTCAGGGAATGAGGATCGTCGAGCCGGTCGTCTTGCGCGATTCGAGGTCGGCATGCGCGCGGCCGACTTCCGCGAGCGGATAGCGCTGGTTGATGCTCGTCTTCACCTTGCCCGACAGGATCACGTCGAACAGCTCGGCGGCCGCGGCTTCGAGATCGGCGCGCTTCGCGATGTACGTGAACAGCGTCGGCCGCGTGAAGAACAACGAGCCGCGCGACGCGAACTCCTTCGAGTCGATCGCCGGCAGCGGGCCCGATGCATTGCCGAAGCTGACGAAGTAGCCGAGCGGCGCGAGGCAGTCGAGCGAACCGATGTAGGTGTCCTTGCCGATCGAATCGTAGACGACCGGCACGCCCGCGCCGTTCGTGATCTCCTTCACGCGCTGCGTGAAGTTCTCGCGCGTATAGACGATCGGATGATCGCAGCCGTGCGCCTTCGCGAGCGCGGCCTTCTCGTCGGAACCGACCGTCCCGATCACGGTCGCGCCGAGCGCCTTCGCCCACTGGCACACGAGCAGGCCGACGCCGCCGGCCGCCGCATGGATCAGGATCGTGTCGCCGGCCTTCACCGGGTAGGTGCGGCGCAGCAGGTAGTGCGCGGTCAGCCCCTGCAGCATCACCGAGGCCGCGTCGTCATAGCTGATTCCGTCCGGCAGCTTCACGAGCCGCTCGGCCGGCATCACGCGCTCCTGCGCATACGCACCCGGCGGCTGCCCGACGTACGCGACGCGATCGCCCGCCTTGAGCGCGGTCACGCCGTCGCCGACGGCCGTCACCTCGCCTGCCGCCTCCATCCCGAGGCCGCCGGGCAGCGGCTGCGGATAGAGGCCCGTACGGAAATACACGTCGATGTAATTGAGCCCGACCGCGTGCTGCCGGATGCGGACTTCGCCCGCTTTCGGCGCGCCGACCTCGACATCGACCCACTTCATCACGTCCGGGCCGCCCGGCTGGTCGTATCGGATTGCTTTCGGCATCGTTTCGCTCCTCGTTTGTCTGGAAATCGGATCTGGCAAACGCGTCAATGTCGCCCGATAGGCGATGCATGCAGACGCAGGGCTCAGCGCCTGATTCTCGCGCGTCGTATGCAGCGCGTCGCCGAAATCCCTTCACGTCCGTAGGGTTTTCGCGAAAGAGGGATGGCACGACGTCCAGCCGGTCATGCGCAACACTTTGTCACCTTCAAGTCACGACTTGCAGGGTAGATGAAATGGACGCCGGGTACGCGACGGCAAAGCGCTGCCGCCCGGCGGCCCCGCGTGCCGTGCCCTGCCGTGGAGCGTCGAAGGAAGCTGTGGGGAAGACGGCCATGCTATTTTGCTTTTCGCCGAATCCACGAGCCCCATGCCATGAACGTCTTTGTCATCCGAAGTGTGTTTGTTTTCGCGTCGTTGTCGGCAAGCATCGGCATCGCACACGGCGCAGGGGTACCGCGTGTCGACGGCACCCGACTACTCGACGGCATGAGCCGCACCGACAACACGCCGTACGCCGACGCCGAGCGTCACGCCATGACCGGTTATCTGGCCGGCGTGGCCGATACTTCCGAAGGCAAGGACTGGTGCGACAACGGGCGCGTCAAACCGGGAGAAATCGATTCCGAAGTACTCGGCGATCTCCGGAAACTACCGAACGTTGCGTTGCGGGCAAACGCAGCAGGACTGGTCATCCGCATCCTGCAACAAAAATATCCTTGCCGTTGATCGGAGAACATTTGTTTGAGACCGCACTTTTCTTTGCTGAGCAGCCACTACCCGAGCAACAGAACCGTTTCGCGGGAAGCGCTTTACGAAGCATTGGGCTGGCAGGACCTGATCTCCAATCCGTCGTATGCGAATACCTGCGCCATCCGGGTCAGCCTGGCACTCGTCAGGAGCGGCATGACATTGCGCGGCGGGCTCATGATTCAGAAAGGTCCGCACCGGGGGCGGCGCATTGAAGCCGGACAAGCCAGACTGGCCAGAATGCTGACAGAGCCGGCGTATTTCGGCAAAGCCGAAGTGTTTCGGCGGGACGACGCGACAGCCGGCATTGCCGGCAGAAAAGGCGTGGTGGCGTTCTGGAATATCCCAGGCTACATGAACGGCCGTGGCGGCCACATCGACCTGATTGACGGTGCACGCGCCCTCTGCAGCTCGGATTGCTACTGGACGGCATCGACCGTGTGGTTCTGGCCGCTACGATGATCGCCGGTCCCCGATCTCGCCCGTCGCAATCGGCACCCATGTCGACACACCGCCGACACACCCTGAACGCTCGGCGTCATCTGCCGCATCCTCCACGCGACCGATGACGCCGACCGAGCGCGCTCATCTGTAGCCCGCGCCCTAGCAGACGTCCTGCATGTTCCGCGCCAGATCGTCGAGCAGCATCCGCGCGGTCGCGACGTTGGTCGCGACCGGCACGTCGTGCACGTCGCACGCGCGCACCAGCGCGGTGATGTCCGGATCGTGCGGCTGCGCGGTCATCGGGTCGCGCAGGAACACGACGATGTCGACGCGGCCGTCGGCCAGCTCCGCACCGATCTGCAGGTCGCCGCCGAGCGGCCCCGACAGCTTGCGCTCGACCTCGAGCCCGTGCGCGGCGGCGATGCGGCTGCCCGTCGTGCCCGTCGCGACCAGCCGGCATTGCGCGAGCGTCTCGCGGAACTGGCCCGTGAGCGCGACGATCTCGTCCTTCTTCGCGTCGTGCGCAATCAATGCGATGCGGGGTTTGCTCATCTCCGGTTCCTTCGTGGTTCGATAGTTGTCGTCTTCGTGAATGGCGGTGCGTGCGTCAGAAGGTGCCCGGATACGCGCCGCCGTCGAGCAGCCAGTTCTGCCCGGTGATATAGCCGGCATGCACGCTGCAGAGAAACGCGCACGCGGCGCCGAATTCGGCACGCGTGCCGAGGCGCCCGGCCGGGATCTCCTTCGCGCGCCGCGCGCGCAGTTCGTCGACCGTCACGCCCTGCGCCTTCGCCGACGCGGCAAGCGTCGTCGCGATCCGGTCGGTGTCGAACAGCCCCGGCAGCAGGTTGTTGATGGTCACGCCCTGGCCGGCGACCTTGCGCGACAGCCCCGCGACGAAGCCGGTCAGCCCCGAGCGCGCGCCGTTCGACAGCGCGAGCACGTCGATCGGCGCCTTCACGGCCGAACTCGTGATATTGACGATCCGGCCGAAGCCGCGCCCGATCATCCCGTCGACGGTCGCGCGGATCAGCTCGATCGGCGTCAGCATGTTCGACTCGAGCGCGCGGATCCAGTCGTCGTGCGAGAAATCGCGGAAGTCGCCGGGCGGCGGGCCGCCCGCATTGTTCACGAGAATGTCCGGCTGCGGGCAGGCGGCGAGCGCGGCCGCGCGCCCGTCGGGCGTCGTGATGTCACACGCGACGGCGGTGACCGACACGTTCGACCCGGCGCGGATCTCCTCGGCGGTTTCCTCCAGCGTGTCGCGCGTGCGCGCGACGATCACGAGGTTCACGCCCTCGGCGGCCAGCGCTTCCGCGCAGCCGCGCCCGAGGCCCTTGCTCGCCGCGCACACGAGTGCGGTCTTTCCTGCGATGCCGAGATCCATCGTCGATTCCTTTATGGCGACGCGCGCCGGCGCGGCCCCGCTCGGACGCATCGCCGGACGGGCGAACGGTCGCGAACGGGCTGACACGACGCGCGGATTGTCGTGAGACGTCGATAATATCCGGATCGCGCGGCGCGCCTTGGTAAAATTGCGGCCATAAGCGGCAGCCGGCTTGCGCCCGCCGCCGCCCCCGATCCCCTTTTGCCGTCAAGGCGCCCCCGTCATGAAACAGGACAGCCGTTTCCCGAATCTCTTCATCACCGATCACCCGCTGATCCAGCACAAGCTCACGCACATGCGCGACAAGGACACGTCGACACGAACGTTCCGCGAACTGCTGCGCGAAATCACGCTGCTGATGGGCTACGAGATCACCCGCAACCTGCCGATCACGACCAAGCGGGTCGAAACCCCGCTCGTCGCGGTCGACGCACCGGTGATCGCGGGCAAGAAGCTGGCGATCGTGCCCGTGCTGCGCGCGGGCATCGGGATGTCGGACGGCCTGCTCGACCTGGTCCCGTCCGCGCGGGTCGGCCACATCGGCGTGTACCGCGCGGAAGATCACCGCCCGGTCGAATATCTGGTGCGCCTGCCGGATCTCGAAGACCGCATCTTCATCCTGTGCGACCCGATGGTCGCGACCGGCTACTCGGCCGTGCACGCGGTCGACGTGCTCAAGCGCCGCAACGTGCCGGCCGCGAACATCATGTTCGTCGCGCTGGTCGCCGCGCCCGAAGGCGTGCAGGTGTTCCAGGACGCGCACCCTGACGTGAAGCTGTTCGTCGCGTCGCTCGACTCGCACCTGAACGAGCACGCGTACATCGTGCCGGGCCTGGGCGACGCGGGCGACCGCCTGTTCGGCACCAAGAACTGACGCGCCGCGGCCGGGCCGAACGGCCGGTGCGCGGCGACGGCCCGCACCGGCCGTTCGGCCATGCGCGGCGGCCCCGAAGCGACGGTCGCCGCGTGATAAAATCACCTTCTACTCGACACGCGCGGCCCCGCGGCATCACGCCCGCCGACACGGCCGCCGATTCAACGACACATTGGCACAATCGCCCGCGCAGCGCGCCCGGGCACGGAGAAAGGTATGGCTGGTCATTCGAAATGGGCCAACATCAAGCATAAGAAGGCAGCAGCCGACGCGAAGCGCGGCAAGATCTGGACCCGCCTGATCAAGGAAATCCAGGTCGCGGCCCGTCTCGGCGGCGGCGACGCGAATTCGAACCCGCGTCTGCGTCTCGCGGTCGACAAGGCGGCCGACGCCAACATGCCGAAGGACAACGTCAAGCGCGCGATCGACCGCGGTGTCGGCGGCGCGGACGGCGCGAACTACGAAGAAATCCGTTACGAAGGCTACGGCATCAGCGGCGCGGCCATCATCGTCGACACGCTGACCGACAACCGCACCCGCACGGTCGCGGAAGTCCGCCACGCATTCTCGAAGTTCGGCGGCAACATGGGCACCGACGGTTCGGTCGCGTTCATGTTCGATCACGTCGGCCAGTTCCTGTTCGCGCCCGGCACGTCGGAAGACGCGCTGATGGAAGCCGCGCTCGAAGCCGGGGCGGACGACGTCAGCACGAACGACGACGGCTCGATCGAGGTGCTGTGCGACTGGCAGGCGTTCTCGGCGGTGAAGGACGCGCTCGAAGCCGCGGGCTTCAAGGCCGAACTCGCCGAAGTGACGATGAAGCCGCAGAACGAAGTCGAATTCACCGGCGACGATGCGGCAAAGATGCAGAAGCTCCTGGACGCGCTCGAGAACCTCGACGACGTGCAGGAGGTGTATACGAACGCCGTCATCGTCGAGGAATGAGATGCCGGCCGCCGTGCCCACAGTCACGGCGGCGGCCCGACCGATTTCGCGGCCGGCGCGCCTGAGCGTGCCGGCCGCCCTGTTTTCTAGTCTGCGGGGAATCCCATGAAACTACTCGTCGTCGGTTCAGGCGGCCGCGAACATGCGCTCGCGTGGAAGCTCGCGCAATCGCCGCGCGTCCAGATGGTCTACGTCGCGCCCGGCAATGGCGGCACGGCGCAAGACGAGCGTCTGAAAAACGTCGACATCACGTCGCTCGACGCGCTGGCCGATTTCGCCGAAAGCGAAGGCGTCGCGTTCACGCTCGTCGGGCCGGAAGCGCCGCTCGCGGCCGGCATCGTCAACCTGTTCCGCGCACGCGGCCTGAGGGTGTTCGGCCCGACCCGCGAAGCCGCGCAGCTCGAAAGCTCGAAGGATTTCGCGAAGGCGTTCATGAAGCGTCACGGCATTCCGACCGCCGACTACGAAACCTTCTCCGACGCCGCCGCCGCGCACGCGTACATCGACGCGAAGGGTGCGCCGATCGTCGTGAAGGCCGACGGCCTCGCGGCCGGCAAGGGCGTCGTCGTCGCGATGACGCTGGAAGAAGCGCATGCCGCGGTCGACATGATGCTGTCGGGCAACAAGCTGGGAGATGCCGGCGCGCGCGTCGTGATCGAGGAATTCCTCGATGGCGAGGAAGCGAGCTTCATCGTGATGGTCGACGGCAAGCACGCGCTGGCACTGGCATCGAGCCAGGACCACAAGCGCCTGCTCGACGAGGACCGCGGCCCGAACACGGGCGGCATGGGCGCCTATTCGCCCGCGCCGATCGTCACGCCGCAGATGCACGCACGCGTGATGCGCGAAATCATCATGCCGACGGTCCGCGGGATGGAGAAGGACGGCATCCGCTTCACGGGCTTCCTGTATGCGGGCCTGATGATCGACAAGGAAGGCAATCCGCGCACGCTCGAGTTCAACTGCCGGATGGGCGACCCCGAGACGCAGCCGATCATGGCGCGCCTGAAGAGCGATTTCTCGAAGGTCGTCGAACAGGCGATCGCGGGCACGCTCGATTCGGTCGAGCTCGACTGGGATCGCCGCACCGCGCTCGGCGTCGTGCTGGCCGCGCACGGCTATCCGGACGCGCCGCGCAAGGGCGACCGCATCAACGGGATCCCGGCCGAGACGGCACAGGCCGTGACGTTCCACGCGGGCACGACGCTCGCCGAAGGCGACAAGCTCGTCACGTCGGGCGGCCGCGTGCTGTGCGTGGTCGGCCTCGCCGATTCGGTGCGCGAAGCGCAGCAGCATGCGTACGACACGATCAACCAGATCAATTTCGAAGGCATGCAGTACCGGCGCGACATCGGCTTCCGTGCACTGAACCGCAAGAGCGCGTGACGCACTGACCGCCGCCCTGCTCGCGCAGGCCCCTCTGCCGGGGTTCGATAGAATGCCCGGCAGCGGCCTTTTTTCCGGCCCCCGCTTCGCGCGGGGGCACCCAGTCCAGACATGACCGATTCCACCTACGACGTGCCACGCGTGCGCACGTACCTCCAGGGCCTGCAAGCTCGCATCGCCGACGCGCTCGGCGCGCTCGACGGCACGCCGCTTGCGACCGACGCATGGCAGCGCGGCCCTGAAGAGCGTCTGCGCGGCGGCGGCTGTACGCGGATTCTCGAAGGCGGCCGCGTGTTCGAGCGCGCGGGGATCGGTTTTTCCGACGTCGCGGGCGACGCGCTGCCGCCGTCGGCGAGCGCCGCGCGCCCGCAGCTGGCCGGCCGCGGCTTCGAGGCGCTCGGTGTGTCGCTCGTGCTGCACCCGCGCAACCCGTACTGCCCGACCGTGCACATGAACGTGCGGATGCTGATCGCGACGAAGCCCGGCGAGGCGCCGATCTTCTGGTTCGGCGGCGGCATGGATCTGACACCGGTTTATCCGTTCGAGGACGACGCGCGGCATTTCCACCAGGTCTGCAAGGACGCGCTCGATCCGTTCGGCGCCGAGCTCTACCCGCGCTTCAAGACCTGGTGCGACGAGTATTTCTTCCTGAAGCACCGCAACGAGACGCGCGGCATCGGCGGGATCTTCTTCGACGATTTCTCCGAGCCCGGATTCGAACGCTCGTTTGAGATGATGCAAAGCGTCGGCGACGCGTTCCTGAACGCGTACCTGCCGATCGTCGAACACCGTGCCGCGCTGCCGTACGGCGAGTGCGAGCGCGACTTCCAGGCTTACCGGCGCGGCCGCTATGTCGAATTCAACCTCGTGTTCGACCGCGGCACGCTGTTCGGTCTGCAAAGCGGCGGCCGGACCGAATCGATCCTGATGTCGATGCCGCCGGTCGCGAACTGGCGCTACAACTGGCAGCCCGAGCCGGGCTCGCCGGAAGCGCGCCTGACCGAGTTTCTCGTGCCGCGCGACTGGGTGTGAGCCCGCCGCGCCCCGCCGCCCCAAGAACAGGACACGTTTTTCTGGACACCACCGCCCGCCCCACCCCGCAGCCGCACCCGCCGTTACGTCGCATCGGCCTGCTGGGCGGCACGTTCGACCCGATCCACGACGGTCACCTCGCGCTCGCGCGCCGGTTCGCCGACGTGCTTGGCCTGACCGAGCTCGCGCTGCTGCCGGCCGGGCAGCCGTACCAAAAGCGCGACGTGTCGGCCGCCCAGCATCGGCTCGCGATGACGCGCGCCGCTGCCGGCTCGCTGTCCCTGCCCGGCGTGACGGTCACCGTCGCAACCGACGAGATCGAGCACGCCGGGCCAACCTATACGGTCGAGACGCTCGCGCGCTGGCGCGAGCGGATCGGCCCCGAGGCGTCGCTGTCGCTGCTGATCGGCGCCGACCAGCTGGTGCGGCTCGACACCTGGCGCGACTGGCGCAAGCTGTTCGACTACGCGCACGTGTGTGCGTCGACGCGCCCGGGTTTCGACCTCGGCGCGGCGTCGCCGGACGTCGCGCGGGAAATCGCGCGGCGGCAGGCCGGCGCCGACGTGCTGAAAACGACGCCGGCGGGCCACCTGCTGATCGATACGACGCTGGCGTTCGATATCGCCGCAACCGACATCCGCGCGCATCTGCGCGAATGCATCGCGCGTCACGCGCAAATGCCCGATGCGTCGGCCGAGCATGTGCCGGCCGCCGTCTGGGCCTATATTCTTCAACATCGTCTCTACCATTCCTGATTCCATGGATATCCGCAAACTGCAGCGCGTGATCGTCGACGCTCTCGAAGACATCAAGGCGCAAGACATCAAGGTGTTCAACACCAGCCACCTGACCGAACTGTTCGACCGCGTGATCGTCGCGTCGGGCACGTCGAACCGCCAGACCAAGGCACTCGCGTCGAGCGTGCGCGACAAGGTCAAGGAAGCCGGCGGCGACATCGTCAGCTCCGAGGGCGAAGACACCGGCGAATGGGTGCTGGTCGACTGCGGCGACGCCGTCGTGCACATCCTGCAACCGGCGCTGCGCCAGTATTACAACCTCGAGGAAATCTGGGGCGACAAGCCCGTGCGGATGAAGCTCGGCGGCGGCAAGGACGGTTTCGCGACGGCCAGCGAAGGCGAGGACGACGAGGAAGAAGCGCCCGCACGCCCGGCGCGCAAGACGGCGGCCCGCCGCCGCTGAGTCGCAGCGAGTCGTCCCGATGAAGCTTTTCATCCTCGCGGTCGGCCACAAGATGCCCGGCTGGATCGCGTCCGGCTTCGACGAATACACGAAGCGGATGCCGCCCGAGCTGCGCATCGAGCTGCGCGAGATCAAGCCCGAACTGCGTTCAGGCGGCCGCAGCGCGGACAGCGTGATGGCGGCCGAGCGGCAGAAGATCGAGGCCGCGCTGCCGAAGGGCGCGCGCATCGTCGCGCTCGACGAGCGCGGCCGCGACTGGACCACCATGCAGCTCGCACAGGCGCTGCCCGGCTGGCAGCAGGACGGCCGTGACGTCGCGTTCGTGATCGGTGGTGCCGACGGGCTCGATCCGGAGCTGAAAGCGCGCGCCGACGTGCTGCTGCGCATCTCGAGCATGACGCTGCCGCACGGGATGGTACGCGTGCTGCTTGCCGAACAGCTTTACCGGGCGTGGAGCATCACGCAGAATCATCCCTATCATCGCGCATGACGTGCCGTCCTCGGACGCGCGCCGCGCGCGCTCACCGAGATAACGACACCATGCCGTCCAGCACGCCCTCCGCCTTTTTTCCGATTCTTTACCTCGCTTCGCAAAGCCCACGCCGCCAGGAACTGCTGCAGCAGATCGGCGTGCGCTTCGACTTGCTGCTGCCGGGCCCCGACGAGGACGCCGAGGCGCTCGAAGCCGAACTGCCCGGCGAAGCCGCCGATGCGTACGTGCGGCGCGTCACCGTCGCGAAGGCCGAGGCCGCGCGTGCGCGCCTCGTCGCGAGCGGCAAGCCGGCCGCGCCGGTGCTCGTCGCCGATACCACGGTGACGATCGACGGCGCGATCCTCGGCAAGCCGGCCAACGCCGACGACGCGCTCGCGATGCTGACCCGCCTCGCGGGCCGCGAACACGAGGTGCTGACCGCGGTTGCCGTGATCGGCGCCGACGGCGAACTGCTGCCGCCCGCGCTGTCGCGCTCGTCGGTGCGCTTTTCGGCCGCACCGCGCGACGCATTCGCGCGCTACGTCGAAACCGGCGAGCCGTTCGGCAAGGCGGGCGCGTATGCGATCCAGGGGCGCGCCGCCGAATTCATCGAGCGAATCGACGGTTCCCATTCGGGTATCATGGGTCTGCCCCTTTTTGAGACTGCCGCGTTGCTGCGCACCGCGCGCCTCGCCTTCTGAATCCCACCATGAACGAAGAAATCCTGATCAACCTCACGCCCCAGGAAACACGGGTCGCACTCGTCCAGCAAGGCGCGGTGCAGGAGCTTCACGTCGAGCGCACGCTGTCGCGCGGGCGGGTCGGCAACATCTATCTCGGCAAGGTCGTGCGCGTGCTGCCCGGCATGCAGTCGGCGTTCATCGACATCGGGCTGGAGCGCGCGGCGTTCCTGCACGTCGCGGACATCTGGCATCCGCGCCTGGCCGGCGAGCCGCAGTCGGGCGCGCCGCACCAGCCGATCGAGAAGATCGTGTTCGAAGGCCAGACGCTGATGGTCCAGGTGATCAAGGATCCGATCGGCACGAAGGGCGCGCGACTGTCGACGCAAGTCAGCATCGCGGGCCGCACGCTCGTATATCTGCCGCAGGAGCCGCACATCGGCATCTCGCAGAAAATCGAGAGCGAAGCCGAGCGCGAGGCCGTGCGCGCGCGCCTGACCGCCGTGATCCCGCCGGACGAGAAAGGCGGCTACATCGTGCGCACGATCGCCGAGGATGCCACCTCCGAGGAGCTGGCCGGCGACGTCACGTACCTGCGCAAGACCTGGGCGACGATCGTCGCGCAGGCGCAGCGGCTGCCGGCGACGAGCCTGCTGTACCAGGATCTCGACCTCGCGCAGCGCGTGCTGCGCGATTTCTCGAACGACGACACGACGCGCATCCAGGTCGATTCGCGCGAGACGTACCAGCGCCTCGCGGAATTCGCGGGCGAGTTCACGCCGGCGGTGAGTCCGAAGCTGCATCACTACACCGGCGAGCGGCCGCTGTTCGACCTGTACAACATCGAGACGGAGATCCAGCGCGCGCTGTCGCGCCGCGTCGACCTGAAGTCGGGCGGCTACCTGATGATCGACCAGACCGAGGCGATGACGACGATCGACGTCAACACCGGCGGCTACGTCGGCGCACGCAACTTCGACGACACGATCTTCAAGACCAATCTCGAGGCCGCGCACACGATCGCGCGACAATTGCGACTGCGCAATCTCGGCGGGATCATCATCATCGACTTCATCGACATGGAGAACGCCGAGCATCGCGACGCGGTGCTGTCGGAGCTGAAGAAGGCGCTGTCGCGCGACCGCACGCGCGTGACGGTCAACGGCTTCTCGCAGCTCGGGCTCGTCGAGATGACGCGCAAGCGCACGCGCGAATCGCTCGCGCACGTGCTGTGCGAGCCGTGCCCGACCTGCCAGGGCAAGGGCCAGGTGAAGACGTCGCGCACCGTGTGCTACGACATCCTGCGCGAGATCCTGCGCGAGTCGCGCCAGTTCAATCCGCGCGAATTCCGCGTGATCGCCGCGCAGCAGGTGATCGACCTGTTCCTCGACGAGGAGTCGCAGCATCTCGCGATGCTGATCGACTTCATCGGCAAGCCGGTGTCGCTGCAGGTCGAGTCGAACCTGAGCCAGGAGCAGTACGATATCGTGCTGATGTAACCTCCAGCCTGCCCGCCGCCGGCTTTGCCGCGCGGCGCCCCGATGCGGCCGCCCGGACCGCTTGCGCATGGCGCGCCAGCACCCGCCGCCGCCCTTTTTCTCTTCTCGTACATCACCCACCATGAGCCAACGCCACAACCGTCGCCAGCGCAAGAAACTCCACATCGCCGAGTTCCAGGAACTCGCGTTCAACGCGACCGCGCAATACCGCAACGAGCTGTCCGACCTCGAGCGCGGCCAGCTGATCGATTCGTTCATCGATTTCGTCGAAGCGAACGGGCTGCTCACCGTCGCGTCCGCCGACGAAGGGATCGGCGCCTACGTGATCTCCGGCGCGCCGCGCGGCACGACGACCGATGCCGACCGCGAGAGCGTGCGTGCGTGGCTGGCCGCACGGCCGGAGCTGACCGACGTCCAGGTCAGCGAATTCAGCGACGCGTGGTATCCGGACGCCTGACGCTCCGGCTGCTTCACCCGTCGCGCGCCGCCCGCGCCTGCCCCCGTGAGGGCGGACCGGGCCGGCGCCGCCGCTTCACCCGCACGTCTCCCCCCCTTCCTCCCTTCTCCTCCTGCCCATCACACGACGCGCCCCGTGTCGATCGTGATTACCCCGATTCCGGCAGTGAATCGGACGCTTACTTCAATTTAACGATCATTAAAAGACGGCTCGCGCAGACGGACCTACTCTGATCGTACGAATCCGGTGATTTCCGGCACGATCGGCAAGCAAGACGAAAGAATGCAAACGACTCGTCCTGCAAGCGCTCCGGATTCCGACTCAGGCGAAGACGCGACACGGCGACAGGTCAATCAGGGAGACAACAACAATGCGCCCGCCGCTTCACTTCCGCAGCGACGGCACGTCGGCGCACACGAAGGCCGCCTGATCCATTTCCATAATCGAGACGAGGACGACATGAACACGCCCAGCACCCATCAAGCAGGACTCCGAATGATCATGATCGCGGCAGGCGTTGCGGCGCTGATGTCGCTGTCCGCGTGCGGCGGCTCCGGCTCGCTGAGCCAGGGCACCGGCGGCTCCGGGTCGGGGTCCGGCGACACGACGGCGTCCACCGGCGGTACCAGCAACGGTACGAGCGGCACGACGGCGTCGACCGGCGGCACGGGCAGCACCGGCAGCACCGGTACCGGTGCGAGCGGCACGTCGGCCAACGGCGTCGGCCAGACGGTCGCGGCGTCGAGCAACATCGTGACGGCCGGCGGCGGCGCCATCTCGGGCGTCGGCACGGCGATCGCGGCCCAAACGCTGCCCGGCACGAACCCCGCGACGACGCAGGGGCTCGGCACGGTCGTGCAGGATGTCGGCGCGGCCGTCACGACGCTCGGCACCGGCCTCGGCTCGGGCCTCGGCCAGCTGGGCGCGTCGTCGAATCCGATCGGCACGACGGTCGCGAGCACGGGCGGCGTGGTCACGAATCTCGGCCAGGCCGTCGCCGCGACGGGCGGGGTCGTGTCGAGCCTGGGGGCCAGCGGTTCCGCACTGGCGCCGCTTGCGCCCGTCACCTCGCCCGTCGGCGGTGCCGTGACGATGCTCGGCAACACGATCGCGGGCGGCGGCGCGACGCTCGGCACGCAGCTGTCGACCGGCCCGATCGCGCAGGTGACGGGCGCGGCCAGCTCGGCGATCACGCCGATCACGACGACGGTCGGCTCGCTCACGCAGACGGCCGCCGCAAGCACGCCGCTCGGCGCGCCGCTGACGAACCTCGTCACGACCGTCGGCAACGGCGTCGCGAACGCCGGCACGACGATCGCGAAGACGGGCAACAATCCGGTCACGACCGGCGTCGGCAACGTCGTGACCGCGACCGGCAATACGGTCGCGACCGCAGGCACCGCGCTGCTCGGCGGCGGCGCGGCCGCAACGAATTCGCTCGCACCGGTGACGGGGCTCCTGTCGACCGGCGCACTCGGCGGCACGACGGGCGGCAGCAACCCGGCCGGCGCGCTCACGTCGGCGGTCGGCGGCCTGACGGGCGGCAGCGGCAGCGGCGCGCTGTCGAAGACCGGCGGCGGTCTGCTCGCCCCGGTCACGACGACGCTTGGCACGCTGGCCAAAAAATAACGTCACGCCGGCACCCCATGCGGCGCCCGTACCGTCGTCGACGGTCGGGCGCCGCGCGCGTTAGGGCACCCGGACACCCGATGCCGCCCGCCCCGCGATCGATCGCTACCCTTTCCCCGCCATTCCGCACCCAATCCTCCGCATAAATCGGTCCTGAAAGGAAGACACGTTAAACTCTCACCTCGCGAGGTGCGCCGCCCGCACCCGCCATCCATCGCCAGCCGCGCCCCCCCGGGCCCGGCCCCCGACCCATGGAGTGAGTGTCAATGAGCGGCGGACTCCCGTTTCCC
Source organism: Burkholderia sp. B21-005 (assembly GCF_020843965.1). Classification (NCBI taxonomy): domain Bacteria; kingdom Pseudomonadati; phylum Pseudomonadota; class Betaproteobacteria; order Burkholderiales; family Burkholderiaceae; genus Burkholderia; species Burkholderia sp. B21-005. The sequence continues at coordinate 2,539,964 of NZ_CP086301.1, forward strand.
GCATCCCGAATGTCGTTCCCGTCCTCGACGGTCTTCCTGGTGCTCGCAGCCGCCGCGCTGCTGTCCGGCTGCGGCTTGCTGCCGACCCAGAATCCGCCCGCGCCGATCAGCGAGGCGCTCGTCGAGCCCATCGAGGAAACCGCCGGCGAGCCGCTGACGATGCCGCCCGTGCCCGCGCCGACGCCCCCGGAGGAACCGGAAGCGCCGAAGAAGCCGCACCGTGAAGTCACGCGGCCGAAGCCCGTGCAGCGCCCCGAATCGCCGACACCGCCGCCGCCTCCGCCCGCGCCGCTCGTCGCGACGCGCCCGCTCGACCGCACCCAGATCCATGCACTGCTCGACAGCGAAGTCGCGCGCCGCAACGGCAAGGTGATCGGCCGCGCGGTCGACATGGTGATCGACGCGAACGGCAATCCGCGCGAGATGATCGTCAACCTGCAGGGCTTCATGGGCATCGGCGACCGCAAGGTCATCTTCCCGTGGAACGTGTTCCGCTTCACGCCGGGCGGCAAACAGGAGCCGATCGTGCTCGACGTGCCGTCGGGCGAACTGCCGCCTGCCGCGAGGCCCAAGGCCGTGCCGCTGTCGGGCTCTGCCGCGGCGTCACCCGCCACGCGACTGCCGATGCTCGACAGCGACGTCGAGCGCCCGAACGGCACGAAGATCGGCCGCGTCGTCGACGTGCTGATCGACCGCGCCGCGCAGCCGCAGGCCATCGTTCTCGACCTCGGCGGCCTCGTCAATACCGACCGCCGTTCGATCGCCGCGAGCTGGGGCGCGCTGCGCTTCGTCACGCGTGACAAGGCGCTGCACCCGCAGCTCGACCTGAACGACGCACAGATCAAGGCGGCGCCGCCCTACGCGGCCGACAAGCCGATCGTCGCGGTCTACCCGCCCGTTGCCCCGGCACCGGCGCAGGCTTCCTCTGCGAGTGCGACCCGATGACGATCAAGCATTCCGTCACCGTACGCAGTCTGCGGTCCCTCGACTGGCTCAACTTTTTCGTTGCAAACGTTCAAACCGGGTTCGGTCCGTTCATCGCGTCCTACCTCGCGTCGCACAAGTGGACGCAGGGCGAGATCGGCATGGTGCTGTCGATCGGCACGATCAGCGCGATGGTCAGCCAGGTGCCGGGCGGCGCCGCCGTCGACGCGCTGAAGAACAAGAAAGGCGCGGCCGCATGGGCGATCGTGGCCATCATCCTGTCCGCGGTGCTGCTCGCGTCGAGCCCGACGATCGTGCCGGTGATCGCGGCCGAAGTGTTCCACGGCTTCGCGAGCTGCATGCTCGTGCCGGCGATGGCCGCGATCTCGTTCTCGCTGGTCGGCCGCGCCGATCTCGGCGACCGGCTCGGCCGCAACGCGCGCTGGGCGTCGATCGGCAGCGCGGTCGCGGCGGGGCTCATGGGGCTCACCGGCGAGTATTTCTCCGCGCGCGCGGTGTTCTGGCTGACCGCGGTGCTGGCCTTGCCCGCGCTGTTCGCGCTCGCGATGATCCAGCCGACGCACGAAGTGATTCCGCAGTCGTCGAAGCCCGACGATCACGACGAAGGCGAGCACCGCGAGACGCTGCTCGAGCTGCTGCGCGATCGCCGGATGCTGATCTTCGCGTCATGCGTCGTGCTGTTCCACCTGTCGAACGCGGCGATGCTCAACCTCGCGGCCGGCGAAGTCACGGCCGGGATGGGCGAGAACGTGCAGCTCGTGATCGCCGCGTGCATCATCGTGCCGCAGGCGATCGTCGCGATGCTGTCGCCGTGGGTCGGCCGCTCGTCGCAACGCTGGGGACGCCGGCCGATCCTGCTGCTCGGCTTCTCCGCGCTGCCGGTGCGCGCGCTGCTGTTCGCCGGCGTGAGCAGCCCGTACCTGCTCGTGCCGGTGCAGATGCTCGACGGCATCAGCGCGGCCGTGTTCGGCGTGATGCTGCCGCTGATCGCGGCCGACGTCGCGGGCGGCAAGGGCCGCTACAACCTGTGCATCGGGCTGTTCGGTCTTGCGGCCGGAATCGGCGCGACGCTCAGCACGGCCGTGGCCGGCTATGTCGCCGATCACTTCGGCAACACGACCAGCTTCTTCGGGCTGGCCGCGGCCGGCGCGCTCGCGGCGCTGCTGGTCTGGCTCGCGATGCCCGAAACGCGCGTCGAAAACGGCGACGTGACCGCCGGCGAGCCGGCCGCCGCGTCGCCCGAACAGGCGCACTGACGCGCTCGCACCGCCCCCGCTTCTTGGCACGACACGATGGATACGATCAGGACACTCAACGAAGCCCGCCAGCAGATCCAGCAGTCGATCTTCGATCTGTTCAAGGGGCTGACCTTCGGCGAACGGCTCACGCAGGGCACGCTGATGGCGCTGCAGGCGGTCTGCGGCGCGTGCCTCGCGTACACGATCGGCCGCGCGCTGCACACCGAACAGGCCGTGTGGGCGGCGGTCACCGCGATCGCCGTGACGCAGCACAACTACTCGGACACGATGTCGCTGTCGCGCGATCAGTTCATCGGCGCGATGATCGGCGGCCTGCTCGGCTTCGCGGGCGCGGCGCTCGGCGGCGACCGCCTCGTCGCCTATGCGATCGCGGTCGCGCTCACGATCGTCAGCTGCTGGTGCCTGAACGTCGGCAGCGCGGCGCGGCTTGGCGGCGTGACCGCGACGATCGTGCTGCTGTTTCCGGGCAACGGCCCGCTATGGGACATTCCGCTGATGCGGCTCGGGGAAGTGGCGCTCGGCACCGTGTGCGCGCTGGCCGTGTGCTGGGCGATGTCGCTGATCGAGCGACGCTGGTTCCGCCGGGCGGCGGCAAAGTGACGCGGCGCCGGGCAACGCGCCCGGCAGCCGGATGAACCATCGGAAAGAAACGTTACGGACCGACCCGCAGCACGATGCCCGAACCGATCTGCACGAGCAGGTAGTCGCCGCCGACGCCGACCCACTGATAGCCGCGCGGCGGCGCACTCAGATGATAGCCGCGCCAGTCCTCGACCACGTACTGGCGATCGCGGAATTCGCCGGGAAGCCGGTCGCCCCTGTGCCACTCGCGACGCGGCTGGTCGGCCCAGCGCGGCGGCACGTCGTCCTCGTGGCGCATCTGGCCGGGTGGCATGTGCTTCGGGCCATGACCGCGGTGCATGCCATGATTGCCGTGGTTGTCATCGTTGCCGTGATCCTGCGCCATGGCTGCGGGTGCCGCGAAACCCGCCACGATCAGCGCGGCCAGCATCGTCCCGTGCATCTTGTTCATTGTTCTTCCCTCCGAGTTGTCACGTCGAACCGGAAACAACGGTGCCTGCCAATCAAGACTAGCACACCGGCGTGACCCGGCGTCACGCCGCCTGCTGCTGGTACTGGATCCGGTGGAGGTGCGCGTACAGCCCGCCGTGGCGCAGCAGTTCTTCGTGGCTGCCCTCTTCGACGATCTTGCCGGCTTCGAGCACGAGGATCCGGTCCGCACGCTCGATCGTCGACAGCCGGTGCGCGATCACGAGCGTCGTGCGCCCTTCCATCAGCCGCTCGAGCGCGGCCTGCACGTGGCGCTCGGACTCCGAATCGAGCGCGGAGGTCGCCTCGTCGAGGATCAGGATCGGCGCGTCCTTGTAGATCGCGCGCGCGATCGCGAGCCGCTGTCGCTGGCCGCCCGACAGACGCATCCCGTTGCCGCCGACCAGCGTGTCGAGCCCGTCGGGCATCGCGGCGACCGCGTCGGCCAGGTTCGCGGCCTCGAGTGCCGCCTGCACGCGTGCGCGGTCGGGCGTCTGGCCGTACGCGACGTTCGCGGCGATCGTGTCGTTGAACAGCACGACGTCCTGGCTGACCATCGCCATCTGGCCGCGCAGCGCGTGGAGGTCGTAGTCGGCCACCGGCACGCCGTCGACCAGGATCGCGCCGCCCGTGGGGTCGAAGAAGCGCGGCAGCAGGTTCACGAGGGTCGTCTTGCCGCTGCCCGACGGCCCCGCGAGCGCGATCATCTCGCCCGGCGCGACCTTGAACGAAATGCGGTCGAGCGTCGGCCGCTCGGATGCGCCGTAGTCGAACGACACGCCGCGGAATTCGATCTCGCCACGTGCGTGCGGCAGCGCACGGCCGCCGCCCTGCGGCTCGGCCGGCTCGTCGATCAGCCCGAAGATCAGCTCGGCGGCCGTCATCCCGCGCTGCAGCGGCTGGTTCACGTCGATCAGGTGCTTGAGCGGCGAAATCACCAGCAGCATCGACGTGACGAACGCGACGAAGCCGCCGACCGTCGTCTGATCGTTGGTCGACTGCACGACCGCGATCGTGATCACGACCGCGAGCGCGATCGACGCGAGGAACTGCGTCAGCGGCTGCGCGAGCCCGCCGGAGATCGTCATGCGCATCGCGTAGCCGCGCAGGCGCTTGCTCATCGCCGTGAAGCGGTCCATCTCGTACGTCTCGCCGTTGTGCACCTTGACGACCTTGTAGCCGCCGACCGTCTCCTCGACGATGTACGACAGCTCGTTGGTCAGCGTCTGGTGCTCGCGGTTCAGGCGGCGCAGGCGGCGGTTGATCTTGCTGACGAGCCAGCCGATGCCCGGCAGGATCACCGCGACGATCAGCGTGAGCCGCCAGTTCAGGTAGAACAGGTAGCCGAGCAGGAACATCACGGTCAGCGAGTCGCGCACGAGCGTGACCATCACACCGGTCAGCACCGACAGGATCTGGTTGACCTCGAACACGATCGCGTTGATCACCGTGCTCGCCGTCTCGCGCTGGAAGAACGACGCGCCCGTGTGCAGCATCCGCTGGAACATTTCGAGCCGCAGCTGCAGCAGGATGCGGTTCGATACGTAGTTGAGCAGGTAATTCGACGCGTACTGCGACACGCCGCGCACGAGCGCGAGGCCGATCACGGCCATCGGCACATACCATTTCGCGCGGTCGCTGCCGTGCGAGCCGAAGCCGTGGTCGAGCAGCGGCTTGAGCAACGCCGGAATCCCGGCTTCCGTGGCCGCGACGACGCCCATCGTGACGACGGCGAGCACCACGATGCCGATCAGCGGCCGGATGTACGGCCACAGGCGCTTGAGAACCGTGAGCGGCGACGTGCCCGTGCCGTCCATCGGTTTGCGAAGAGTGTTCTGGGTTTCCAAGGCAATCCTTCTTGAGCCGCGACGCGGCGCCCGGGGCATGGCTGCCCGGGATTCGCCCAGTCCGGCGGTTGCCGAAAAAGGCCCAACATTATAGCTGTACCGCCCGCGCCGGCACGGCCGTTGCCGAAGCGGCCGCCGGCCGGTGCGCGGGTATACTGCCGCTCACCGTTTTCTCCGCCTTTTCGACGATTTCATGGCAGAACCCACCCTCGGCGTCGCCCTCATCGCCCTCAACGCGGCCGCGCGGCTTGCGCAGTGCCTCGACGCGCTGGCCTTCGCCGACGACGTCGTCGTGATCGACGGCGGCAGCACCGACGATACCGTCGCGATCGCCCGTGCGCACGGCGCCCGGGTGATCGTCGAGCGTGACTGGCCGGGCTTCGGCCCGCAGAAGAACCGCGCGCTCGCCGCGCTCGACACCGACTGGATCCTGTCGCTCGACACCGACGAGGTGGTCAGCCCCGAACTCGCACAGTCGATCCGTGCGGCCATCCGTGCGCCGGCCGCGCAAGTCTACGCGCTCGATCGGCTGTCGAGCTTCTGCGGCCAGTGGATCCGCCACAGCGGCTGGTATCCGGACTGGGTACCGCGCCTGTTCCGGCGCGGCGCCGCACGCTTCTCCGACGATCTGGTGCATGAACGGCTCGTGTTCGACACGCCCGCGCAGCGGCTGCCGGGCAAGCTGATGCACTATTCGTACGAGGATTTCGAAACCGTCGTGCGCAAGCTCGATGCGTATTCGACGGCCGGCGCGCGCCAGCGCCGCGCGGCCGGCCAGCGCGGCGGCTTCGGCAAGGCGCTCGCGCGCGGCGCATGGGCGTTCGTGCGGACCTACGTGCTGCGGCGCGGGTTTCTCGACGGACGCGCGGGCTTCATGATCGCCGTGTTCAACGCGGAAACGGTGTACTACCGGTTCCTGAAGCTCGGCCACGAACAACCAGCCCGCTGAGCGCGGCCCGCCGCGCCCCACCCCGACGCCGCCGGCATGCGGCCGGCCCGGCGTTACAATGCCGGGCTGCCTGCGTGCCATGCGCGCCCCAAGCGCGGCGCCGCGCCACGCGCCGCCGACACGACGACCACCGAATCCGACCGCCATGTTCTCCATCATCATCCCGACCTGGAACAACCTGCCGTACCTCAAGCTCGTCGTCGACAGCCTGCGCCGCCATTCGGCGTACGACCACCAGATCATCGTGCACGTGAACGACGGCTCGGACGGCACGCTCGACTGGGTGCGCGGCGAAGGCATCGAGCACACCGCGTCGCCGACCAACATCGGCATCTGCCACGCGGTGAACCTGGCCGCCGCGCGCGCGACGCGCGACTACGTCGTCTACATGAACGACGACATGTACTGCTGCCCCGGCTGGGATGCGGCGCTCGTGCGGCGCATCGAGCAGATGCCGACCGACCTGTTCATGCTGTCCGGCACGATGGTCGAGCCGGTCGACACGCGCAACCCGTGCGTCGTCGTCAGCAATTTCGGCCGCGACGCCGAGCAGTTCGACGCGGCCGGCCTCGTCGCGGCCACGCCGCGGCTCGCGCGGGCGGACTGGCTCGGCTCGACCTGGCCGCCGACGCTCGTGCACCGCGACTGGTGGAACCGCATCGGCGGCTACAGCAGCGAACTGTCGCCGGGAATGAGCAGCGACAATGACTTCTCGATGAAATTCTGGGACGCCGGCTGCCGGATCTTCCTCGGCGTCGGCGACAGCCTCGTCTATCACTTCCAGCAGAAGAGCACCGGCAAGATCGTCAAGAACGACGGCCGCCGCCAGTTCCTCAACAAATGGGGCATGACGCAGGCCACGTTCGACCGCTATTACCTGCATCGCGGCGAGCCGGCCGGCTCGCGTATCGCGCTCGACACGCCGGCCGTCGACGGGCGCCTCAAGCGCGCGCTGCTGCGCTCGCGGATCAAGCGCGCATTCAGCTGATCAGACCCCGGAAACCCCACGGAAACGCGCGCCGCTTCGCGTATACTGCGCGCTTCGTCCCGGGCACTGCCGCCGCGGGGCGCGCGGCGCGCAGCACGGTGCCCGCATGCCGCATTCGTCCATTCGACAGGTTCCGATGCTTTCGTTTTCCGCTCCCGCCACGCGGCGCCTGACCGCCGCCCGCGCCTTCGCCGTCATCGCGCTCTGCATGGTGCCCGTCTCGACCGCGCTGACCAATGTGTTCTGCGGGCTGTTCGCGGCCGCGCTCATCATCTCCCCCGAATTCTGGCGCGACCTGCGCTCGTTCGTCACCGAACCGGCGTCGCTCGCCGCGCTGCTGATCCTCGTGGCGCTGACGGCGAGCGTCACCTATACCGTCGCGCCGCACCCGAAGGCGTGGAACTGGATCGGCAAGTACGACAAGCTGCTGCTGCTGCCGTTTGCGGTAGTCGCGTTCCGCCATTCGAACTGGGCGCCGATCGTGCGGCGCGCGTGGTTCGGCACGCTGTGCGTGATCCTGTTGCTGTCGACCACCAACTATCTCGGCCTGACCGCGATCGGGCCCGCGCATGCGACCGATCTGCCGCTGTCGCGCGCGTGGGTGTTCAAGAACCACATCGCGGCCGGCATGTTCGGCGCGCTGCTGTTCTATCAGGCCGCCGACCTGGCGCTGTCGGCCCGCACCGCGCTGTCGCGCGCCGCGTATGCAGCCGTCGCCGCATGGTCGTTGATCAACGTGTTCGTGATGCTGCAGGGGCGCACGGGGCAGGTCATCGCGCTGCTGCTGATCCTCGTCGTCGCGGTGCGTTTCGTGTTGTTGCTGCGCCGCCAGTCGGCGCTGCGCGCGACCCTCGCCGCCGGAGCGCTGGTCCTGGCCGGCGTCGCGCTCGTCGCCGCCGCGTGCACGGTGCACAACGGCCGCCTCGTGAAGGTCGTGACGGAAGTGCAGCAGTATCGGCAGACCGATGCGGCCACGTCGACCGGGCTGCGTCTCGAGTGGTACAAGAAGGGGCTCGAGCTGTATCGCATGCGCCCCGTGATCGGCTACGGCTCGGGCGGTCTCGAGTTCGAGTTCGAGAAGCTCACGGCAGGCAAGACGGCTGCCGAAGGCCAGCTCACGTCGAACCCGCATAACGAATACCTGCTGATGGCCGTGCAGCTCGGCACGCTCGGGGTCCTGCTGTTCGTGAACCTGATCGTGCAGATCGCGCGCGGCAGCCGCGCGCTCGACCCGCGTTCGCAGCACTTGCTGCTCGCATGGCTCGCGATCTTCGCGATCGGCAGCCTCGCGAATTCGCTGCTGCTCGATTTCGCCGAAGGTCACCTGCTGGTGCTGCTCGCCGGCATCCTGCTCGGCTGCGCCGAGCGCGGCGAAGCGCTGCCGCGCGAGACGTCGGCGATCCGGCGCAGCGCGTAACGCATCACACGCCGGGCTGGTGGGCGGCGCATGGTGCCGCCCGCCCCCGGCTCGTCTTCAATGACGGCGCGCGCCGCTGCCGGATGCGCGGCCGCACGCCTTCGACGCGTGGCGCCGCAATGCCACGCTCCGCCTTTCAAGTCGGGAAATGTTCAGGGCTCGCGCGTCAGTCCGAGCGCGCGCGATGCAGCCGCGACGTGTCGATGACCGTATCGGCGGCGTCCGGCGGATTCAGCCCGAGCATCTCGGCCGCCGCCATCTTCACACGCTGCGTGCCGAGATTGACGAGGCAGTCGCTGTGACTGTCCACATGGCGCTCGCAGCCCTCCTGCCGGCACGGCACGCAATCGCCCTCACCCTGCAGCAGCCATACGTTGCCGTGCCGCGCGGAGCCGCGCAGCGCCCACGGATTTTCGGTCGGCGGCCAGTGCTGCGGCCACGGCCCCCAGCGCACCGGGTCGGACGGACCGAACAGCGCGATCGTGTCGACGCCCGTCGCGGCCGCGACGTGCGTCGCGCCCGTATCGGGCCCGACGAACAGCCGCGCGCGCCGCACCAGCTCCGCGCTTTCGCCGAACGTGAGGCGGCCCACCAGGTTCAGCACGTCGCCGCCCGCCCCGGCCGCGACCTGCTCCGCGTACTCGCGCTCGCGATCGGCCGGGCCGCCCGACAGCGCGATCGCAAAACCCTGCGCGCGCAGCCATTCGATCATCTCGATCCAGCCTTCGAGCCGCCATTGCTTGTAGCGAAACATCGGGTACGGATGCAGCACGACGAGCGGCTTGCCGTCGCGGATGGCCGGCGACTCCGCGAGCCACGCGTCGAAACGCGCGCGCCGCGCGGGATCGTCGCCGATTCCCGGCGCAACGACCTCGGACACCGGCTCGATGCCGATCACCGGCGCGAGCGCGAGCGTGCTGACGACCGTGTGCGCGGACTCGTGGTGATTGATCGCGATGCCGTTCAGCATCATCCGCGTAAGCCACGTGACACGGTTCGGATCGACGAGGCCGACGCGCTTGCGGCCGGCGAACCAGCTATAGAAGCGCGGCCGGTCGGAGCTCAGTGCCGCGCACGCGAGATCGTAGCGGCGCCACATCGACAGCGCGTCGCGCAGCCGCTCCCGGAACCCGGCGCGCTGCGCGACGACGATCACGCGCCGCACGTCGGGGTTGTGCTCGAGCACGCCCTCGGTGCCGCGAAACACCAGCATGTCGATCTGCGCATCGGGCCAGCGCGCCTTCAGCGAACGCACGAGCGGCGTCGTCAGCAGCACGTCGCCGATGCGGCGCGGTGCGGCGACGAGGATGGTTCTGGGCGGGTGGGCGGAAGAAAACAGGGCCACGGCGATCGTTCCGTCAAGCAGGCTGGACAAGGCTCGCAATGTACAGGATTTTGCGGCCGCAGGCGTGGCGTCGGGCAGCGGGCTTCGAGTGTGGGCGGCACGTTCCGGCGGCGGGTGGTAGCCGGTGCCGCCCTTTCCGGCGATGCGGCAACGGCGGGCGGCGGGCGGCGGCCAGCGGGCATCGAGCGGGGGCGGCACGTCCCGGCGGCGGCCGGTAGCCGGTGCCGCTCTTTCCCGGCGACGCGGCAACGGCGCGCCGCGCGCTGCGGGACCTGCGGCCACCGCGTCGCGTTGCTCCCGTTTGCGCCCGTTTGCTGCCGCTGGCCTGTCCCGTGTCAGCGCCGGCCGGGCGCGCTACGAAACGATCGCACCGACCTCGGGTACGGCGAGCGTGACGTCCGGAAGCGGCAGCGCGCCGCCCGTCGCGTCGTCGGCCCGCCCGGCCTTCGTCAACAGATGCAGCACCGCGCGCTCGAGCGCGTCGACGCCGATCGCGTCGACCGTCGCGCCGGCCCGCAGGATCATGTGCGGCACGCCGAGCGGATGCCAGCGCCGGTATTTCTCGGGACGGTCCTCGAACAGCGCGGCCACCGGCACGCCGAGCGCCGACGCGAGATGCACGGGAGCGCTGTCGGCCGACACGATCGCGTCGAGCAGGCTCGTGGCGGCCACCAGTTCGGCCACCGACGACGGCGCGACATGCCGGGCGTTCACATCCCGCCACGCGTCGCCGTCGGCCTCGGCTGACACCGCGGGATCGCGAAACACGATCACGTCGGCGAACGGCGCGAGCCGCCGGCCGAGATCGCACCATCGATCGGCCGGCCAGCGCCGCTCCGTCGCCTTGTTCGAGACGAACAGGCCGACGCGCGGCTTCGTGCGGGCCCCTAGCAGCCGATACCAGGTGTCCTGCAGCGCGCGATCCGGATGGACGGACAGCGCGAGACCGTCGAGATCAGCACGACCGAGTTCGGGCACGAGCCGGAATCCCGACAGCGCTTCATGGCACATCGGCCGCGACGCAACGTGTGCGGGCTTGCGATCGTCGAATTCGGAATCGGCATCGTGCCAGCGGCAATCCTTCACGCCGAGCTGCCGTGCCAACTGGATGCTGCTGCGATGCATGCCGCCGTTCGGCACGACCACGAGGTCGAACCGCAGGCGGCGCAGCCGGCGCACGAGCCGCAGCCGGTCGAAGAACGCGCGCATCCGTCCGGGGCGGTCGTTGCGCTCGCACTGACGGCTGTACACATACGTATGGACCGCGTGCACGTCCGAGTTGCCGTCCAGCGCGCTCGCGTTGTAGCGGTTCGCGACCACGTGCAGTTCCGCGTCCGGCCAGCGCCGTTTCAGCGCGCCGAGGAAAGCGGTCGTGCACAGCATGTCGCCCAGAAAATCAATCCGGATCACGAGGATCCGCCGCTTCGGTGTCTCATTGGCCATTGTTATGGTGTCACTGTCGATTTGTTATCGTCGCGCACAGACCGGCATCCTGACGTCCAGCGCCGCGCCGGCCTCCTCGCGGGGTCGCTCACGGCGCCGCGCCGCATCGTGTGCCGCGCGAACCGTCCCCGTTTTCAAGCTCGTGATGTCACCGCCGGCCGGAGGATGGACCGCGGCCGGCGTCGGATCTGCATTGCGCGCGACGGATTGTATAGCGTCCGAATGACAGCCCCAAGCACCCGCCGAAATGAAAACGGCCCGCCGCACCGCACGTTGGCGATGCGACGGGCCGTAAAAGCGACGACCGTCCGGCGGGGACGCGTTCAGTACGTGATTTCGACGACGCTGCCGTCGAAGGTCGCGCGCAGCTCCGCGAGCAGCGTGTCGCTCGGCTTCACGCGCCACGCGTCGCCAAGACGCATTTCGCCCTGCGCGCGCGCGTTGCTGTAGTGAACCTGCACCGCGAGCCCGTTCGGCAACGGTGCCTGCGGGCGACGGCCGCCGTCGCGCCCGCCGCCACGCGGCATGGGCGCCTCGACCGGAGGCGCGGCCGCCGAATCGTCCTTCGACACGTGCGGTTCGAGCACGCGGCGCAGCACCGTCGCATCCGCATTGCCGTTCATCGTGAGCCGCACCGCCTGCGCGTAGCGGCTGCGCGCACGTTCGAGATCCATCACCGTGTCGGCCGTGAAGCGCAGACCGCCGGTGAACGCGTCGTTGCGCGCCTGCCCCTGCACGATCAGCAGTTCGTCTTCCTTGAACAGCGCCTTGTTCGCCTCGAACTGCTCGTTGAAGATCGTGATCTCGCACTGGCCCGAACCGTCGTCGAGCAACGCGATCAGCATCTTGCCGCGCTGGGTCATCTGCGTGCGCAGCGACGCGATGATGCCCGCGACGAGCTTGTCGCGCCCCTCCTTCAGATCGCCGATCTTCTGCCTCACGAACCGGCGCACTTCATCGCGATACGCGTCGAACAAGTGGCCGGACAGGTAGAAGCCGAGCGCGCCCTTCTCTTCCTGCAGGCGGCGCTTGTCGTCCCACGCGGGTTCGTCGACGAGCGCATGCGCGTGCGGCGACTCGGCGCCCATGTCGAACAGGCCGGCCTGCATCGCGTTCGCCGCGGCCTGCTCGGCCGCTTCCATCGCGAGCGGCACCGACGCGAGCATCTGCGCACGGTTCGCGTTCAGCGAATCGAATGCGCCGGCGCGGATCAGCGCCTCGACCGTGCGGCGGTTGACGACGCGCCGGTCGATCCGTTCGCAGAAGTCGAACAGGTCGGTGAACGGCTTTTCCTCGCGCGCACGCAGGATTTCCTCGATCGCATTCTGGCCGCTGCCTTTCACCGCGCCGAGGCCGTAGCGGATCGTGCGCGAGCGCTTGCCGTCGGCTTCGCCGACCGGCTCGAAGCGGTAATGCGACTGGTTGATGTCCGGCGGCAGCACGACGAGGTTGTTCACGACGCAATCGTCGAACAGGATCTTCACCTTGTCGGTGTCGTCCATCGCGAGCGTCATGTTGGCCGCCATGAATTCGGCCGGATGGTGCGCCTTCAGCCACGCGGTGTAATACGCGAGCAATGCGTAGGCCGCCGCGTGCGACTTGTTGAAGCCGTAGCCCGCGAACTTCTCCATCAAGTCGAAGATCTCGTCGGACTTCTCGCGCGTAAGGCCGTTCTTCGCCGCACCCTCGGCGAAGATCTCGCGATGCTTGACCATCTCCTCGGGCTTCTTCTTGCCCATCGCGCGACGCAGCAAGTCGGCGCCGCCGAGCGAGTAGCCGCCGATGATCTGCGCCATCTGCATCACCTGCTCCTGATAGACCATGATGCCGTAGGTCTCTTTCAGGACGGGTTCGACGCGCGGATCCGGATACTCGACCTTCTCGCGGCCGTGCTTGCGGGCGCAAAAGCTCGGGATCAGGTCCATCGGGCCCGGACGGTACAACGACACGAGCGCGATGATGTCCTCGAAGCGGTCGGGCTGCGCATCCTTCAGCATGCCCTGCATCCCGCGGCTTTCCAGCTGGAACACGGCGACCGTGTTGGCCTTCTTCAGGATCTGGAACGACGCGGGATCGTCGAGCGGCACCTGCGCGAGCGACCAGTCGGCCTTCGACGCATCGAGGCGGCGGATGTAGCGCTCGGCCCAGTCGAGGATCGTCAGCGTCGTGAGACCCAGAAAGTCGAACTTCACGAGGCCGACGGCTTCGACGTCGTCCTTGTCGTACTGGCTGACGACGCCGCCGTCGTCGCCCTGCGTGTACAGCGGGCAGAAATCGGTCAGCTTGCCGGGCGCGATCAGCACGCCGCCCGCGTGCATCCCGACGTTACGCGTCAGGCCCTCGACGCGCTGCGCGAGGTCGAGCAGCTGGTGCACTTCGTCCTCGTGGTCGTAGCGCTCCTGCAGTTGCGGCTCTTCCTTCATCGCGTCGGCGATCGTCACGTGCTTGCCCGGCTTGAACGGGATCAGCTTCGCGATGCCATCGGTGAACATGTAGCCGAGATCGAGCACGCGGCCGATGTCGCGCACGGCCGCCTTCGCGGCCATCGTGCCGAAGGTGGCGATCTGCGACACGGCGTCCGCGCCGTATTTTTCCTTCACGTACTGGATCACGCGATCGCGGCCGTGCTGGCAGAAGTCGATGTCGAAGTCGGGCATCGACACGCGTTCCGGATTCAGGAATCGCTCGAACAGCAGGTTGTAGCGCAGCGGATCCAGATCGGTGATGCCGAGCGCGTACGCGACCAGCGAGCCGGCGCCCGAGCCGCGGCCCGGGCCGACCGGCACGCCGTTGTTCTTCGCCCAGTTGATGAAGTCGGCAACGATCAGGAAGTAGCCCGGGAAGCCCATCTTCGTGATGGTCCCGCACTCGAATTCGAGCCGCTTGTAGTACGTGTCGCGCTGCGCGTCACGCTCGGCCGTATCCGGAAACAGCTGTTCGAGGCGCTTCTCGAGCCCCTCCTTCGACAGCTGGACCAGGTAGTCGTCGAGCGACATGCCGTCCGGCGTCGGGAACAGCGGCAGCTTCGGCTTGCCGAGCTCGAGCTTCAGGTTGCAGCGCTTCGCGATCTCGACCGTGTTCGCGACCGCCGACGGCAGGTCGGCGAACAGCGCGACCATGTCGTCCTGCGTGCGGAAGTACTGATCGGTCGTGAAGCGCTTCTGGCGCCGCGGATTCGCGAGCATGTCGCCTTCCGAGATGCACACGCGCGCTTCGTGCGCGGTGAAATCATCGTCGGTCATGAACTGCGTCGGATGCGTCGCGACGACCGGCAGACCGAGCGACGCGGCGAGCGTCGCGGCCTGCTGGATGTACGCCTCGGCGCCCGGCTGGCCGTAACGCTGCAGCTCGATGTAGAAGCCGCCCGGGAACACCTTCGCCCAGCGCTCGGCATGACGGCGCGCGGCTTCCTCGTTACCGGCCGCGAACGCGAGCCCGATATCGCCCTGCTGCGCGCCCGACAGCGCGAGCAGCCCTTGCGACAGTTCGCCGTCGAGCCAGCTCGCGTCGAGCTCCGCGCGGCCGCGATACTGGTTCGTGAGCCACGCCTTCGACAGCAGCTCGCACAGGTTCAGGTAGCCGACCTTGTCCTTCACCAGCAGCAGCAGGCGCGACGGTTTGTCGCGATCGTCCGGATTGGTGATCCAGACGTCGCAGCCGGCGATCGGCTTGATGCCCTTGCCGCGGGCTTCCTGGTAGAAACGGACGAGGCCGAATGCGTTGCCGAGATCGGTGAGGGCGAGCGCGCCCTGGCCGTCCGCGGCCGCCGCCTTGACGATGTCGTCGAGACGCACGATGCCGTCGGCAATCGAGAATTCGGAGTGAACGCGAAGATGGACGAAGCGGGGATCTGACATGGGCGTTATTGTAGCCGCGTCGTCGCGCAGGCTGCCCAAAAAATCCCCGCGCCCGGCCGTTCGGCCGATGCACGCGATGCAGGCCGAACGCTCAGGTGCCGGCGCATGCGCAGTTTGCGGGATAATACGGGTTTTCGAATCTTCGCCCCGGCTTCGCACCCTTTTTTGCGGGGCCGCCGTGCGCCCCGCCGCACGGCCGCGGCCGTTTCCCGTCGGACCATCATGACCATCGTCAACCTCGCCGCCTACCACTTCGTGTCGATCGACGCGACCGAGCAATGGCGCCCCCTCGTCACCGCCCGCTGCAACGAACTCGGCCTGCGCGGCACGATCCTGCTCGCGCCGGAAGGCATCAACCTGTTCGTCGCCGGCCCGCGCGAAGCGACCGACGCGTTCATCGACTACATCCGCCACGATCCGCTGTTCGAAGGCAAGTTCGCGACGCTGCAGTTCAAGGAGAGCCTGTCCGACTCGCAGCCGTTCCGCCGGATGCTCGTGCGCCTGAAGCGCGAGATCATCACGATGAAGAAGCCCGCGATCAAGCCCGAGCTCGGCCGCGCGCCGTCGGTCGACGCACGCACGCTGAAGGCGTGGCTCGACCGCGGCCACGACGACGCCGGCCGCCCGGTCGTGATGCTCGATACGCGCAATGCCTTCGAAGTGGACGTCGGCACGTTCGACGGCGCGCTCGACTACCGGATCGACAAGTTCAGCGAGTTCCCGGAGGTGATCGACGCGAACCGCGCCGATCTCGAGGGCAGGACGGTCGTGTCGTTCTGCACCGGCGGGATCCGTTGCGAGAAGGCGGCGATCCACATGAAGGAAATCGGCATCGACAACGTGTACCAGCTCGAGGGCGGGATCCTGAAGTATTTCGAGGAAGTCGGCGGCGCGCACTATCACGGCGACTGCTTCGTGTTCGACTACCGCACCGCGCTGAACCCGCAACTGCAGCCGACCGAGAACGTCACGTGCTTCGCGTGCCGCGCGGTCGTCACGCCGGACGCCCAGCAATCGCCGAGCTACGTGCCCGGCAAGTCGTGCCCGGCCTGCGCGCAGGCAGCCAGCGCCGCGTAAGCGCGCGTTGCGCCGCGCCCCGATGAACGGCTACCGCGGCCGCTTCGCGCCGTCGCCCACCGGCCCGCTGCATTTCGGCTCGCTGGTCGGTGCGCTCGCGAGCTGGCTCGACGCGCGCGCGCACGGCGGCGCGTGGCTCGTGCGCATCGAGGACATCGACGGCCCGCGCACGGTGCCCGGCGCCGCTGACGACATCCTCGCGACGCTCGCGCATTTCGGCATGACGCCCGACGAGCCGCCCGTATGGCAAAGCACGCGCGATGCCGATTATGCGGCCGCCCTCGAACGGCTCGTCGCCGCGGGGCGCGTCTATCCGTGCGGCTGCACGCGCAAGGAAATCACCGATTCGCTGCGTGCCGCGCACGAGCGTCACACGACACTCGCGTACCCCGGTACCTGCCGCACCGGCCTGCACGGCAAGCCCGCGCGCGCGTGGCGGCTGCGCGTGCCGGACGGCGACGATGCGATCGTCACCTTCGACGACCGCTGGCAGCACACGCAAACGCAGAACCTCGCGACCGAAGTCGGCGATTTCGTGCTGAAGCGCGCGGACGGCCAATGGGCGTATCAGCTCGCGGTCGTGGTCGACGATGCCGACGCGGGCATCACGCACGTCGTGCGTGGCGCCGACCTGCTCGATTCGACCGCGCGCCAGATCTACCTGCAGCGCTGTCTCGGCGTGCCGACACCCGCCTACCTCCACGTGCCCGTCGTCGTCGACGCGAACGGCGAAAAGCTCAGCAAGCAGACGGGCGCGATCGCGCTCGAACGCGACGATCCGCTGCCGGCGCTGCGGGCCGCCGCCGCGCATCTCGGCCTGGCAGTCGATGGCGGTCCATCGGGCGATACGATGGATGCGTTCTACGCGGCCGCGACCGAGGCGTGGGCACGCCGCTTCGGACAGCGCGCCGATTGAATCGCGCGCAGGACACGGTCCGGGCCGACCGCGTTCCTGCATCCGTCGGCGCCGATTCAAGTTGCATGAGGACAACAGCACGCCCGCTGACTGCACGGCACCGGAGCGTCCCCCGGACTGCGCCGCCCCGCGCGGCACGTCATGGCCCCCGCTCACCCACGCGCTCGCAATCCACTCGCCCAATGAAAAACGGGCACATGCTCATCGCATGCACCCGTTTCTGCGGCAGCGCTCGCGCGCCGCACCAACCGCTTGACCCGCCCGCTTACGCCGACGGCTTGCGCGGCATCCCGAAGCCGCCGAGCAACGCGGCGACCTGACGTTTCGGCCCCTTCTTCTCGTGCTGCTGCGCGGACTGCGTCTCTTCCGGCTGCGTCGCCGGCACCGACGGTTCGTACGGCTTCAGGAAGAAATCGTCGACCGGCGCCTCGTGGCGACGATGGTGGCCGCCACGCTCGGACCCACCCGAACGACGCGCCGACGCACCGCGATGCTCGTCGCGCTCGCGCCGACCGCCGCGTTCACCACCGCGTTCGCCGCTGCGCTCCCCGGCACGCTCGCCGCCACGCTCGCCGCCGCGCTCGTCGTGACGATGACGCGACGGCTTGTCGAGCGCGAGCGTCTGCACCTCGAGCGGACGCTTGATCAGCTTTTCGATATCGGCCAGCTGCTTGCGCTCGTTCGGGCTGCACAGCGACAGCGCATCGCCCGTCGCGCCCGCGCGACCCGTGCGGCCGATCCGGTGCACGTAGTCTTCCGCGTTGAACGGCAGGTCGAAGTTGATCACGGCCGGCAGTTCGACGATGTCGAGACCGCGCGCGGCCACGTCGGTCGCGACCAGCGCCTCGATCTCGCCGCGCTTGAACGCGTCGAGCGCCTGCATCCGCTCGAGCTGCGACTTGTCGCCGTGGATCGCCGACGCGACCACGCCGTCGCGCTCGAGGTTGCGCGCCAGCCGGCTCGCGCCGATCTTGCTGTTGCAGAACACGATCACCTGCTTGAGCCCGCGATCGCGCAACAGTTGCACGACGGCCGAGTGCTTGTCGCCTTCGGCCACGTCGTAGACGATCTGCGTGACGTTCGCGTTGGTCGAGTTGCTGCGCGCGACCTCGATCGTCTGCGGGTTGCGCAGGTAGGTCGATGCGAGCTTCTTGATTTCCGGCGAGAAGGTGGCCGAGAACAGCAGCGTCTGGCGTTCCTTCGGCAGCAGGTTCAGGATGCGCTGCAGGTCGGGCAGGAACCCCATGTCGAGCATCCGGTCGGCTTCGTCGAGCACGAGGATCTGGACCTGACCGAGGTTCGCCGTCTTTTGCTGCACGTGGTCGAGCAGGCGGCCCGGCGTCGCGATCAGGATCTCGACGCCGCGGCGCAGCTCGGCCATCTGCGGATTCATGTCGACGCCGCCGAACACGACCGCGCTGCGCAGCGACGTGTGCTTCGCATACGCGTGCACGTTCGCGGCGACTTGGTCGGCGAGTTCGCGGGTCGGCGTGAGGATCAGCGCGCGCACCGGGTGGCGCGCCGGGGACGCGCTCGTGCTGGCCTGCGGCAGCAGCCGCTGGATGATCGGCAGCGAGAAGCTCGCGGTCTTGCCGGTACCCGTTTGCGCGGCGCCCATGACGTCGCGCCCGGCGAGCACGACGGGAATGGCCTGCGCCTGGATCGGCGTCGGCGTCGTATAACCCTGCTCCGCAATGGCTTTCAGGATATCGGCGGCAAGGCCGAATTGATCGAAGGTTGCGTCGACTGGCTTGGCGACAGAATCGGACATGGTGGCGTTTCGCTCAAAAGGCGCGGCGGGGACATCGTGCGTCAGGCCCGCCGGGCCTGCGCTCATCACAATTCGGAAGTAGACGGAGCCGCGGCGCGCCGCGCGGCGCCGCTCTGGCGCTTGGGACCGGTTCGATTCGAACAGCGGGCACCACAGGCCGTGCGGACTCCGTTCGGCGCGAATGCCGGCGGAAAGGGCCGTATTGTAGCACTGCGCGGCCATCTGTCCGTGACAACACCGCGAACGGCCCCGGGTGGCGGTTCGCGGCGTGCGCCGGGAGGCTGGGCGCGGGCGATGCGCGGAGCGATCGGGCTATTCCGATCGGCCGATGGCCGCTATTAGGGGCCGGATCGCGGTCGTGGAGATCGAAAAATCACCGGATGGCCGGCGAGCCCGGGGGGCCGCCCGATCCGCCGTCCGGTTCAGGACCCCACCCGGCTGGCCGCGCCGGTCGCGGCGATCGGCACGCTCGCATCACGTATCCGATCGCGTGCGGCGCTCAGCCCTTCTTCTTTTTCTTCTTCTCGACCTGCATGCAGTCGCCCAGCAGCGGTGCCGCATTCTGGTCGGCGATCTCGTCGCGCAGCGTCCCTTCCCTGCCCTTCGTCCACCACGTATAGCGTCCGGCCTGATAACGCGCGCCCGACGCCGATACGGTGTCGACGAACAGCAACTGCTGCCCGTTGACCGGCACCAGCGCGAAGCTCTGGCCGTTGGCCGCGCGCCAGTACGACACGCGTACCGGCTGCTTCAGGTTCGCGCACTGATAGATGGTCTGCTCGCGCGCATCGGCGTCGATCTCCTCGACGGTCAGTTGCGCGGCATGCGCGACGGAAACGGCGATGCCGGCCAGCGCGAGCGCGGCGAAGGTTTGGCGAATCATGCAGATCCTTTCACGAGACGGGTGGAAGCGCGCCCTCGCGGAACGCGCGGTTATCGTTGGTGATGGGACGAGGGTGCCGAGGGGACGAGGATTCGGCGCTCAGGGATCGATGACGTCGGCGCACGCGTCGGTCGGCGCGGCCGCGATATGGCCGACGAGCGGCACGATCTTCAACCCGGCCGATGCGACCCGGCACGGCGCGGCCGCGAGGCCGCACCCCGCGAGACTCGCGATCAGCGCCAGCGCGGTGCCCAGCCTGCCGATACGTCCGATCCGCCGCCATCTCGATGCCATCGCGCGCGCCTCGTCTCGTCAGCGCGTCGACACGGGCCGCACGGCCGCCGCGGCACGCTTCGCGCGTTCGCGGGCTTCGTCGACGCTCGCGCCGGTCGCGAGGGCGACGCCCATGCGCCGCTTCGCAAAGCTTTCCGGTTTGCCGAACAGGCGCAGGTCGGCGCCCGGCACGGCCAGCGCGTCGCGCACGCCCTCGAACGCGATGCCGCGCTCGTCGAGCCCGCCGTAGATCACCGCCGAGGCGGCCGGCGAACCGAGCGTCGGATCGACCGGCAGCCCGAGAATCGCGCGCGCGTGCAGCTCGAACTCCGACTGACGCTGCGACGCGAGCGTGACGAGACCGGTGTCGTGCGGCCGCGGGCTCACCTCGGAGAACCACACGTCGTCGCCGCGCACGAACAGCTCGACGCCGAACAATCCGCGCCCGCCGAGCGCCTCGGTCACCTTGTGCGCGATCTCGCGCGACTTTTCCAGCGCGAGCGCGCTCATCGGCTGCGGCTGCCACGATTCGACGTAGTCGCCCGCCACCTGCACGTGGCCGACCGGCTCGCAGAAGTAGGTCCGCGTCTCGAGCGTCGCCGGGTCGATCGCGCGCACGGTCAGTTGCGTGATCTCGTATTCAAAATCGATGAAGCCCTCGACGATCACGCGGCCGTGGTTCACGCGGCCGCCCGCCATCGCGTAGTCCCACGCGGGCTTCACGTCGGCTTCGGTCCGCACGACCGACTGCCCCTTGCCCGACGACGACATCACGGGCTTCACGACGCACGGCATGCCGATCTTCTCGACGGCCGCGCTGAATGCGTCGAACGAATCCGCGAACGCGTACGGCGACGTCGCGAGCCCGAGCTCCTCGGCCGCGAGCCGGCGGATGCCTTCGCGGTTCATCGTGAGCTGCGTCGCGCGCGCGGTCGGGATCACCTCGGCCAGGCCGGCCGCCTCGATCGCGGCGAGCGCGTCGGTCGCGATCGCCTCGATCTCCGGCACGATCAGGTGCGGACGCTCGGCCTCGACGACCGCGCGCAGCGCGGCGGCGTCGGTCATGTCGACCACGTGCGCGCGATGCGCGACCTGGTGGCCCGGCGCGTCCGGGTAGCGGTCGACCGCGATGACTTCGACGCCGAGCCGCTGCAACGCGATGATGACTTCCTTGCCGAGTTCGCCCGCGCCGAGCAGCATGACGCGCGTGGCCGAGGGAGAAAGCGGTGTACCGAGCCGCTGACCGATCTGCATGTGATTTCCCGCTGGTTCTGTTGGAGGACGAAAACGGCTTCGATGTTAACACGCGCACCCGCGCCGGTTTGGCCGGTTTCGTCGCGCCGCCGCCCCGCCGCGCGCGGCCCGCGGGCGGGCCGCGAACGTTTTCACGCGCGAAGTGTCGGCTCGCCTCGCGCGGGGCGGGTGCGTTACTCTTACGCCTTGATCAGAATCCGATGAGGAACGAGGCTCATGTCCCACTTGTCCGCCGCCGCACGCGCACGCACCGGTCTGCTTCGCCCGTTGCGCGCGCCGCTCTGCGCGTTGACGCTTGCCACGCTTCTCGCCGCCTGCGCGATGCCGACCCACCCCGATTCCGCCGCCCCCGCACCCGACCCGTACAATCCGGCCGCCGTCCAGCTGCTCGACGACACGAGCTGGGAGCTCACGAGCTGGCTGAACGCCGACGGCACGCCGCGCACGATTCCGCACGGCGACAACGGCGAGCCGATCAAGCTCGCGCTGTCCACCGAATCGGGCGTCCGGCGCGCCAGCGGCTTTTCGGGCTGCAACCGTTACATGGGCACCTATGCGCTCAAGAACGGCCTGCTGAGCTTCGGACCGCTCGCCGGCACGCGCATGGCGTGCCCGAACGCGCTCGGCGGCCAGCTCGAGCACGCCTACCTCGATGCGCTCGCGCACATCGAAAAGACCGGCGTGCAGATGCGCGAGCCGCAGCAACTGCAGATCGTGACCGAAGCCGGCGCGACGCTGACCTTCACGCGCCGGAGCCCCTGATGCGGCGCGCGGGCGAAGGCCGACCGGCCGCCTTCGCCACGCGCGCAACCCGGACGCATACGTCCCGCAGCCTGGAAGCGCAGCGCTGCCTTCATGCTGCATTAGAGTCCTGTTCGTCGGCCGGTTAAACTCGGCGGGTCGCGCACCGCGCTCCCCGCCCTCTTCCTGTTTCATCAAAGCATGCACACGGTTGTCTTCGGCTGGTTCGGCATCTCCGCCGTCTGGTTCCTCCTTCTCTTCTGGCGTCTCGTTCAGGCGATGCTACCCGCTGGCGGCGGCCTCGCCGGCCGCGGCTCGATTCGCCTGTGGCTGGGCTTCGCGGCCGTGTTCGTCGCGAGCTGCGCACTGACGAGCCCGTTGTCGGGCCCCGACACGAATGCGCTCGGCCACGCGTTCTCGAACGGCTTCGCGCACGTGCTCGGCCCGATCGGCACGCCGGTCGCGATGGTCGTGCTGTTCTTCGCGGGCCTGCCGTGGCTGACCGGCATCGGCTGGCGGCAGTTCGCCGCGTGGGTCGACACGTCGTTCGGCGTCAAGCTCGCGCGCGACGTCGACGACGACGATGTGCGCGGCGTCGCCGATCTGCCGCGCAGCGCGCTGCACCGTGACGACGACCTCGTGCAGCCGACGACCGCCCATACCGTCAACTCGATGGCGCCGCGGCAGAACGGCCGGTATTCGCGCCCGACGGTGTGGAAACCCGATCCGCAAGCCCGGCCGAAGCCGCGCAGCAAGGCAGCACCGCGTCCGCTCGCGGAGCCGGTCGCGCCGTCGGGGTGGCTCAAGCCGACGCCGGCCAGCCGGATGCCGGCACCGCCCGCACCGGGCACGGCGAGCGCAATGCCGCCCCCGACGACCGGCAGCACCGCCAGCCTCGCGCGCGCCGCCGCGAACGCACAAGTCCCGCGCCCCAATCCGGCCCCGCTGCCGGCCGGGTTCGAGCCCGTTCGGCCGCAACCGACCGCCGCGCGACCGGCCGCGGCCGCGCTGAAGCAGCCGGCCGCGCCTCGCACCGCGGTCACGCCGCGTCCGGTCGGCACGACGCCGCCGCGCACGCCGGCACGCCCGGTGACGGGAGCCGGCGCCGCCGGCCAGTCGCAGGATGCGGCACGCCGCCGCCCCACGCCGCCGACACCGGCACGCGCGCCGCTCTACGCATGGGTACAACAGCCCGCGGAGCCGATCACGCCCGCGCCGAGCGTTCACGACACGCTGCGCTCCATCGAGGCCAGCACCGCGCAGTGGGCGGCGCTGGATGGCGTGCGCCCGACCGATGGGTCGCCGGCGACGGCCGCCGCAGCGACTGCGGCGACCGTGGCCGGCACGGTTGCTGCCGCGGGCAGCGTGGCCGCGTCAGCATCGGCGGCATCGATGGCCTCGACTGCATCGACTGCCGTACCGGCTGGCGTCGTTCAGGATGCGCGTCAGTTCGCACCTCTCGACACAACCCGTCCGGATGCGCACGAAGCTGCGTCGGCATACGACGACAACGCACCGATCGTGCTGGATGCGTTCATGCCGGCCGAGCCGATCGTGCGCGCGCCTGCTGTTACTGTTGATGCGGTTGATGCTGTTGATACCGGCACCTCTACGTTCAGTGACGCCGCGCGCCATGCCATGTCGGATTCCGCCATCGAGGACGATGCGCCGACGCGTCATGCGGACGGCGAGCATCGGCATGGCGCCGATGTTCCTGCCGCGCCAGCATTCGATGCACCGATCGACTTTGCGCCGTGGGAAGACATCGTCAGCCAGCCGGTTTCCGGACTCGGCGAATCACACCAGCGCCCGGTTGCCACGCCGCTGTCCGCCACGCGTGAGCCGGTGGCCGCACACACGGCTGTCGAAGCGCCTGCGGCCGCCGTCACACCGACGGCAAGCGATATGGGCCGCCCCGTCGATGCGAAGGACGTGGGAACGGCCGCCAGGATCGCCGGCCAGTTCCAGCCGCAATCCGCGCCTCCTGCCGACACCGGCGTATCGGTCGAGGCGAAACAACACGCACACGCAACCCTGGACGACGTGAAGCCCGTCCAGCCGGTCGCGCCGGGCACTCCCCTCCCCGCTTCGTCGATCGCGGCAACGCCGACGCGTCCGCCCGCCGACGCAATGCCCGTCGCGGCAGCGACGACGACGACGCCCTTTGCCGCGTCGAATGCCGCACTGGCCGACGCCGTGACGGGAACGGTCTGGAAGGTAGCGGAAAATCACACTGGCGACACCGCGCCGTTGCCCGCAGACACGCAACGCGCGACGCCGGTGGCGTCTGCTGCGGCGACTGCGTCGACCTTCGCGAGCGCTGAATCTGCGTCCGTCGATTCCGCTGCGCCCGCGTCGTGGTCGAAACCGTTGTCGGCTGAACCCTTCGCTGTCGCGCAGACAGCCCCGGTAGCTGGCACGCCGTCGCCCATCGGCACCACGCCCGGCTCCGCTGCGCCGGCACCGGCACCGGCACCGGCACCGGCAAACACGTCGAACAGCACGCCGCTCGCCGCCACGCCTTCGTTTGCCGGCGTGACGAACACGGCCTCCGGTTCGCTGTCGCAACCGGCCGCATCGGTCGCGACATCCGTCCCGACGTCCGCAGCGGGCGCTTCCAGCCCGACCACAGCGCCGTCTTCCGTATCCGCACCGTTCGCAGCGGCTGCGACGTCCGCGACGGGCGCCTCGGGCATGCCCCTCGCGCAGCCTGCTACGACCGCGCCGACCGTGACAGCCTCGTCGGCACCTGCATCGACCGGCGCGTCCTTCAACGCAACCGCCTCGCAACCGACGCCAAGCACGCCGGTGTCGCCTGCCGCAGTGTCGTCCGCCGCGTCAGGTAGCGCATTTGCCACAACGTCGAGCGCGTCGGCCACGCCTTCGGCAGCACCGCCGAGCCGCATGCCCGACGCTTCGGCGATCGGTCAACCGTCCATGTCGACGGGCGCAGTACAGACGGCAACCGGCACCGCGCCTGCCGCTGCCGTTGCCGCCGCTACTGCCGCCGCCGTCCCAGGCGCTCTCACCCCGACGAGCCCGGTCGCGGCCGCTTCGCCCGCCGCATTCGGCGGCACGCCAGTCTCGACGAGCGGTGCGCTTGCCTCCGTCGCCGTAACCCCCACCGCGACGGCATCGGCTGCGCCCGCGACTTCCGCGAGCCCGTCGGCGTCGGCCTTGCCGACCCTCTCCGTTCCGGGCGCCTCCATCGACGTGGCGACACCGACACCACCCATCGCGCCCACCCCGGCGCCGCAGGCCCAGCCGTTCGCCGCCCCGCCGGCTGCCGCTGCTGCGCCGTCGAGCTGGGCCATGCCCGGCGCCGGCGCAATGCCCACGACGACCGGCACCGCGATCCCGGCCGTCACGACCGCGCCGCTCCCGGCCGCAACGTTTCCCGCGGCCACCCTGCCGACCGCAGTCGATCCCGCCGCACTCGTGGAATCGAGCGCTCCGAGCCCCGACGCACCAGCCGCACCCGAGCGCCCGCCGCGTCCGAACGCATTCGAATTCCACGCGCCCGCCTCGTTCAACGTCGAACTGCCGACGCTCGATCTTCTCGAGCCCGCCTCCGGCGACGTCGAACCGATCACCGAAGAACATCTCGCGCAGACGGGCCAGGTGATCGAACAGCGCCTGCAGGAGTTCAAGGTGCCGGTGACGGTGGTCGGCGCATCGGCGGGCCCGGTGATCACCCGCTTCGAAATCGAACCCGCGCTCGGCGTGCGCGGCAGCCAGATCGTCGGCCTGATGAAGGACCTGTCGCGCGGCCTCGGCCTCACGTCGATCCGCGTCGTCGAGACGATTCCCGGCAAGACCTGCATGGGCCTCGAACTGCCGAACGCGAAACGCCAGATGATCCGCCTGTCGGAGATCCTCGAATCGCGCCAGTACCAGCACTCGACGTCGCAACTGACGATCGCGATGGGCAAGGACATCACCGGCCACCCGGTCGTCACCGATCTCGCGAAGGCGCCGCACATGCTGGTCGCCGGCACGACGGGCTCCGGCAAGTCGGTCGCGATCAACGCGATGATCCTGTCGCTGCTGTACAAGGCGACGCCCGAGGACGTGCGGCTGATCATGATCGACCCGAAGATGCTCGAGCTGTCGGTCTACGAAGGCATCCCGCACCTGCTCGCGCCGGTCGTCACGGACATGAAGCTCGCGGCGAACGCGCTGAACTGGTGCGTCGGCGAAATGGAGAAGCGCTACCGGCTGATGTCGGCCGTCGGCGTGCGCAACCTCGCGGGCTTCAACCAGAAGATCCGCGACGCGGAAGCGAAGGAAAAGAAGATCGGCAACCCGTTCTCGCTGACGCCCGAAGATCCCGAGCCGCTGTCGAAGCTGCCGCTGATCGTCGTCGTGATCGACGAGCTGGCCGACCTGATGATGGTCGCCGGCAAGAAGATCGAGGAGCTGATCGCCCGTCTCGCGCAAAAGGCGCGCGCGGCCGGCATCCACCTGATCCTCGCGACGCAGCGCCCGTCCGTCGACGTGATCACCGGCCTCATCAAGGCCAACATTCCGACGCGCGTCGCGTTCCAGGTGTCGTCGAAGATCGACTCGCGCACGATCCTCGACCAGATGGGCGCCGAATCGCTGCTCGGCCAGGGCGACATGCTGTTCCTGCCGCCGGGCACCGGCTACCCGCAGCGCGTGCACGGCGCGTTCGTCGCCGACGAGGAAGTGCACCGGATCGTCGAATTTCTGAAGCAGTTCGGCGAGCCGCAGTACGAGGAAGGGATTCTCGACGGCCCCGCTGCCGACGGTGCGACGCAGGACCTGTTCGGCGACGCGCCGGATGCGGAAGCCGATCCGCTGTACGACGAAGCGGTCGCGTTCGTCGTGCGCACGCGGCGCGCGTCGATCTCGTCGGTGCAGCGTCAGCTGCGCATCGGCTACAACCGTGCCGCACGCCTCGTCGAGCAGATGGAAGCGGCCGGACTCGTGTCGGCGATGGGCATCAATGGCAGCCGCGAGGTGCTCGTGCCGGCCGCGGCCGACTGAGCATGGCGGCCGCATGGCCGCAGACGATCGTTACGGGCGCCCCGCGCAAGCAGCCGCCCGACACTGAAAGGGCGCTGCCTCGGCAGCGCCCTTCGTGCATTTACTGCGCCACCGGCACCAGCTTGAAGTCGACCGGGCTGCCGAGCGCAACCTTCTGCGGATTCGAGCCGAGCTGCCCCGTTTCGACATCGCGGCTGAACACGTAGAACGTGTCGCTGTCCTGGTTGCCGACGATCAGCCACTTGCCGGTCGGATCGATCAGGAATTCGCGCGGCGTCTTGCCGAGGCTCGACTGGCGGCCTACAAGCTTCAACCGGCCGTCGGCCTGGCTCACCGCGTAGATCACGATGTCGTTCACGTCACCGCGGTTGGTCACGTACAGGAAGCGGCCGTCCGGCGACAGGTGGATCGCGCCGCCGCCGACCTTGCCCTTGAAGCCCGGCGCCGTCATCGGCAGCGTCTCGACCGGCGTCAGCTTGCCGTCGTGGTAGCCGAACACCTCGACCGAAGCGTTGAGTTCGCTCGTCACGTACGCGAACCGGCCGTCGGCGCCGAATACCATGTGACGCGGGCCGGAGCCGGCCTTCACGGGCGTGTAGCGCGTGTCGGTCGGGCTGATCAGCCCGCGGCTGCCGTCCACCGTGTAGCGGTAGCCATAGAGCTTGTCCGCGCCGAGATCCTGCACGAACAGGTAGCGACCATCGGGCGAGAACACCGTCGAGTGCACGTGCGCGCCGTCCTGGCGCCCCTTCACGGGCCCCGTGCCTTCGTGGTGCACGGTGAGCACGGCCGGGCCGACCGCGCCGCCGTCGCGGGTCGGGAACACCGCGAAGCTGCCGCCCGGATCGGCCGCGACCGAATAGTTGGCCGTGACGAGGTACTTGCCGTCCGGCGACAGCGCGAGATAGCAGGGATCGTTCCCTTCCGACGAAACGCGGTCGATGAACGTGAGCGCACCCGTTTTCGGATCGAAGCCGAACGCGCTGACGCCGCCGCGCTGCGTGGCCGGCCCGTTGTCGCCGGGCAGTTCGTTGACCGCGTAGACGGTGCGACCGTCGCGGCTCGGCAACAGATAGGACGGATTCACGGTCTTCGCCGACGACACGGGCGCGACGCTGCCCGTTTTCGTATCGAAGTGGTACACATAGATCCCGTCGCTGCCGTGCCCCGTATAGGTGCCGACGAGCAGGTTGTAGACGCCGTCGGCCGGTGCCGGCGATTGTTGTGCGTAGACGTGGGTCGCGGACAAGGAAAGCACGAGCGCGAAACCTTTCATCCAGTGAGCGAGCCTAAGCGGGAACCCTCGTGTCGAAGCGCGTGCGTCATGCTCGCGTAAACGGTTGGGCATTGAATCCTCCTTGCATCGAGTCGCTTCAAGTGTTGAGATAGGACGAAACGCCGGCCGTTCATGCGCTCCGCCGCCCGGCCGAGTATACGGGGCGCGACGCCGACACGTGAAGCCCGGGCGACGCAGCCTGCATTGTGAACTCGAATAACCCAAGGACCGCTTGCCCATGCCCGCCCTGATCGAAGACTACGCCCTCGTCGGCGACGGACACACCGCCGCGCTGATTTCGAAAGACGGCTCCGTCGACTGGCTGTGCTGGCCCCGCTTCGATTCGGGCGCCTGTTTCGCGGCGCTGGTCGGCACCCCCGAGCACGGCCGCTGGCTGCTCGCGCCGGCCGCCGACGCCGCGATCACGCACACGTCACGCCGCTACCGCGGCGACACGCTGATCCTTGAAACCGACTACGAAAGCGTCGACGGCGCCGTCACCGTGATCGACTTCATGCCGCCCGGCAACGGCTGGTCGGAACTCGTGCGGATCGTCGTCGGCCGGCACGGCACGATGAAGATGCGCATGGAACTGGTGTTGCGCTTCGACTACGGTTTCTCGATCCCGTGGGTCACGCAGTTGTCACGCGAGAACGGGATGAAAGCAATCGCCGGACCCGATACGGTCGTGCTGCGCACACCGGTCGAGCTCACTGGCAAGAACCTGCACACGCTCGCCGAATTCACGGTGAGCGCCGACGAGCGCATCCCGTTCTCGCTCGGCTACGCGGCGTCCCACCTGCGGCTGCCGCCCGCGCGCGACCCGCTGTCGATGCTCGCGCGCACCGAGAACTACTGGCTCGAATGGTCGGGGCGCTGCCAGGTGCAGGGCCGCTACGCGGCCGCCGTGCGCCGCTCGCTGATCACGCTGAAGGCGCTCGCGTACGAGCCGACCGGCGGCATCGTCGCGGCGCCCACCACGTCGCTGCCCGAGAAGATCGGCGGCAACCGCAACTGGGACTATCGCTACTGCTGGCTGCGCGACGCGACGATCACGCTGCTCGCGCTGATGCGCGGCGGTTATTACGACGAGGCGCGCGCGTGGCGCACGTGGCTCGGCCGCGTGATGGCCGGCTCGCCCGAGCAGATCCAGATCATGTACGGGATCGCCGGCGAGCGCCGGCTGCCGGAAATGGAGCTCGACTGGCTGCCCGGCTATCAGGATTCGAAACCGGTGCGCGTGGGCAACGGCGCCGCGAACCAGCTGCAGCTCGACGTGTTCGGCGAGATCATGGCCGCGCTGCACCTCGCGCGCGTAGGCGGCCTGCAGGCCGACGACACGGTCTGGTCCGTGCAATGCGCGCTGCTCGACCATCTCGAGAAGATCTGGCAGGAGCCCGACGAAGGCATCTGGGAAACACGCGGCGGCCGCCGCCATTTCACGTTCTCGAAGGTCATGGCGTGGGTCGCGTTCGACCGCGCGATCAAGTCGGCGGAGATGTTCCGGCTGCCCGGCTCGCTCGACCGCTGGCGCGCGCTGCGCGACCGGATCCACGCGGACGTATGCGAGAACGCATGGCATGAAGGCAAACGGTCGTTTGCGCAGAGCTACGGCAGCGACGAGCTCGACGCGAGCGTGCTGCTGATGCCGCTGCTCGGCTTTCTGCCGCCGGAAGACCCGCGCATCGTCGGCACGGTCGACGCGATCGAGCGGGAATTGCTGCACGACGGGCTCGTGATGCGCTACCGCACGACCGAATACGACGACGGCCTGCCACCCGGCGAAGGCACGTTTCTCGCGTGCAGCTTCTGGCTGGTCGACAATTACGCGCTGCTCGGCCGGATCGACGACGCGCACCGGCTGTTCAGCCGGCTGCTCGCGCTGTCCAACGACCTCGGGCTGCTTGCCGAGGAATACGACCCGGTCGAAGGCCGGCTCGTCGGCAATTTCCCGCAGGCGTTCTCGCACGTGGCGTTGGTGCATACCGCCATGAACCTCATGCACCACGAAGATGCAATGGCGCGCGCGGCAGGCCAGCCCGCACCGGCCATGGCGACGGGGCGCTGACCGGCGGCGGGGCGGCTTCTTCAGAGATCGTCAATTCGCAAAAGTTTGATGAAAAATCGGGGAAATGTTGCATTGCAACATCCATCGTTGTCCGATATGATCAACTCGATTGTCCGGCCGCACTGCAATATGGCCGGTTGCTGACCCACACGGCACGCCGCGACGCACCACACCGCCCCTGCGCACCGTCCCCCAAGCGGGAGTAGTCTGCATGCTTTACCAACTGCACGAATTCCAGCGGGCCATGCTGAGCCCGCTCACGGCCTGGGCCCAGGCCGCCTCCAAGTCGTTCGCCAATCCGTCCAGCCCGTTCTCGCTGATGCCCGGCGCGACGCGGATGGCGGCCGCTTACGAGTTGATGTACCGGCTCGGCAAGGATTACGAGAAGCCCGAATTCAACCTGCACCAGATCGTCAAGGACGGCCACAACATCCCGATCGTCGAGCAGACGATCGTCGAGAAGCCGTTCTGCCGGCTGCTGCGGTTCAAGCGCTATTCGGACGACGCCGACGCCGTCACGCAACTGAAGGACGAGCCGGTCGTGCTGGTCTGCGCGCCGCTGTCGGGCCACCATTCGACGCTGCTGCGCGATACCGTGCGCACGCTGCTGCAGGATCACAAGGTGTACATCACCGACTGGATCGATGCGCGGATGGTGCCGGTCGAGGTCGGCCCGTTCCACCTGCACGACTACGTCGCGTACATCCAGGAATTCATTCGTCACATCGGCGCGCGCAACCTGCACGTGATCTCCGTGTGCCAGCCGACGGTGCCGGTGCTCGCGGCGATCTCGCTGATGGCGAGCCGCGGCGAGGACACCCCGCTCACAATGACGATGATGGGTGGGCCGATCGACGCGCGCCGCAGCCCGACCTCGGTGAACTCGCTCGCGACGCAGCACTCGACCTCGTGGTTCGAAAACAACGTGATCCACACGGTGCCCGCGAATTATCCGGGCGAAGGCCGCCACGTGTATCCGGGCTTCCTGCAGCACACGGGCTTCGTCGCGATGAACCCGGAGCGCCACGCGCAATCGCACTGGGATTTTTATCAGAGCCTGCTGCGCGGCGACGAGGAAGACGCCGAAGCGCACCGCCAATTCTATGACGAGTACAACGCGGTGCTCGACATGGCCGCCGAGTACTACCTCGAGACGATCCGCGTCGTGTTCCAGGAATTCCGGCTCGCGGAAGGCACGTGGGATGTCGAAGGCGAGCGCGTGCGTCCGCAGGACATCAAGCACACCGCGCTGATGACGATCGAGGGCGAGCTCGACGACATCTCGGGCAGCGGCCAGACGCACGTCGCGCACGAGCTGTGCACGGGCATCCCGCAGGACGATCGCCGCAGCCTGACCGCGGAGAAGTGCGGTCACTACGGGATTTTCTCGGGCCGCCGCTGGCGCACGATCATCTACCCGCAACTGCGCGACTTCATCCGCGAGCATGCGCCGGAACCGAAGAACGGCGCGACGAAGACGCCCGCCGATGCCCCGGCCACGACAACCCTCGCCGCCGTGCCGGCCAGCAAGCAGCCCGAAACGACGCGCGCCACCGTCGCGAAACGCGTGCGCGCGAAGGCGCCGGCCGCGACGGTTGCCCCCGCCAGGACGGCAACCGTGAAGGCCGCGCCGGCCGCGAAAAGCACAGGCAGCACGCGGGTCAAACCCGTTCGCGCGCGCAAGGCCGCCTGACGCGCCGCATTCCGACGCAAAAACGCCGCCGTTGCTTGTGTGCACGGCGGCGTTTTCTTATGCAGCGAGCGGCCGCGAGTGGGCCGCTCATCGGCGCACGGCTCAGCGTCGCAGCAGATACGCGAGCAGCACCTCGGTGTTCATCCTGACCATCTCCGCACGCTCGTCGGCTTCGCTGAAGTCGCGCCCGAGCGTCGCGGCGAGCGTGAAGCGGTTCGACACGATGTAGTAGCCGAGTCCCGACAGCGTCACGTAGAAGTGCAGCGGATCGACGTCGCCGCGGAACAGCCCGGCCTTCTGGCCGCGCATCAGCACGTTGCCGAGCTTCGCGACGATCGGCGACATCATCTCGCGGATCCGCGTCGACTTGTGCAGGTAGCGCGCCTCGTGCAGGTTCTCGTTGTTGATGAGCCGCAGCAGCTCAGGATGATCGCGGTAGTAATCCCACACGAAATGCGCGAGCCGCGTGACGGCTTCGACGGGTGCGACGCCATCGAGATCCAGCACGCGCTCCGCGTCGGTCAGCGCGGAGAACGCGTGCTCGAGCACGGCCGTAAACAGCTGCTCCTTGCTGCCGAAGTAGTAATAGAGCATGCGCTCGTTGGTTTCGGCCCGGCGTGCGATCTGATCGACGCGTGCGCCGAACAGCCCTCCACTCGCGAACTCTTCGGCTGCCGCCATCAGGATGCGACGGCGCGTACCTTCAGGATCTCTTTTGATTTTTGGCTGATTCATGTGGCGTTTTGCTATGTGAGCCGCGTGATCCGGACCGGCACCCCCACCGCCTCGGCGCCGGCCGCCCTGGAACGGGCGCACCACGTGCGGCCGCCCTCCTGCTGAGCCCCTGCAAAAAAGCGGTTCGATTATGCGCACAGACGGCGTCCAGCGCAATGCGGGAAATCGGCGATAATCAAGGTTTGGCAAACCTTTCCGGCCGCGCCACACGCGGCCGAGAGCCATTCGGCGCTACAGCGCCCGTTGTCACCGTGACTGATTCCAAGACCCTCGCGGATCGCATCGAAGATCTGCTTCCCCAGACGCAATGCACGAAGTGCGGCTATAACGGCTGCCGTCCGTACGCCGACGCGATCGCCGCCGGCGACGCGAGCTACAACCAGTGCCCGCCCGGCGGCGCCGAAGGCATCGCGCGCCTCGCGCGCCTGCTCGGCAAGCCCGTGATCCCGCTGAACCCCGTCAACGGCACCGAGCATCCGCGCGCCGTCGCGTTCATCGACGAAAGCATGTGCATCGGCTGCACGCTGTGCATGCAGGCGTGCCCGGTCGACGCGATCGTCGGCGCACCGAAACAGATGCACACGATCGTCGAATCGCTGTGCACGGGCTGCGACCTGTGCGTGCCGCCCTGCCCGGTCGACTGCATCGCGATGGTTCCCGTGACCGGCGAGCGCACCGGCTGGGACGCGTGGTCGCAGCAACAGGCGGACGCCGCACGCGAGCGCCACGACCGCCGGCTCGCCCGCCAGCGCCGCGAACGCGAGGCCGCCGAAGCGCGCGCCGCCGCCCGCCGCGCCGCCAGCGCCGGTGCCGCCAGGACGGCGCCGGCCGCGGCCGAACCCGGCAAACAGCCTGACGCACCGAGCGCCGCGCCGGCCGACGACGCCGACGCGAAGAAACGCGCGATCATCGCCGCCGCGCTCGAACGCGCGCGCAAGAAGAAGGAAGAACTGTCCGAGCAAGGCACCGGGCCGAAGAACACCGAAGGTGTGAGCGCGGCCGTGCAGGCGCAGATCGACGCGGCCGAAGGCCGCCGCAAGCGGCTCGCCGAGCAGCAGGCGCAGCGCGACGCGCAAGCCGCGGCAGCCGGCGACGATAACGACAACGACGATCCAGACAACAACGACGACCGGAGCAGCCCGTCCGCACCGCCCAAGAACCGTCCATGAACGCCACCAAACGACGCGCGATCTACGAAACGCTGCAAAGCCTCAATCCGCATCCGACCACCGAGCTCGAATACACGACGCCGTTCGAGTTGCTGATCGCGGTGATGCTGTCCGCGCAGGCGACCGACGTGTCGGTCAACAAGGCGATGCGCAAGATGTTTCCGGTCGCGAACACCCCGCGACAAATCGTCGCGCTCGGTGAAGAAGGCGTCGCCGACTACATCAAGACGATCGGCCTGTACCGCACCAAGGCGAAGAACGTGATCGCCGCGTGCAACATCCTGCTCGAGCGCTACGACGGCGAGGTGCCGGCCGATCGCGAAGCGCTCGAAAGCCTGCCGGGCGTCGGCCGCAAGACCGCGAACGTCGTCCTGAACACCGCGTTCGGCCAGCCGACGATCGCGGTCGACACGCATATCTTCCGCGTCGCGAACCGAACGGGGCTCGCGCCCGGCAAGGACGTGCGGGCCGTCGAGGCCGCGCTCGAGAAGTTCACGCCGAAGGAATTCCTGCAGGATGCGCATCACTGGCTGATCCTGCACGGGCGCTATGTGTGCAAGGCCCGCAAGCCCGAATGCTGGCACTGCGCGATCGAGCCGCTGTGCGAATTCCGGCCGAAGACGCCGCCGCCGAACGAGTGAGCGCGAGCCGCGGCTGACGGGCCGCGCGCCTTGCAACCGGCCGGCTCCATCGTTGCGCCGGCGGCTTTCCCCTTCCCTGCTATGCGTTGGACGTCGCCGTCGCGTCGTCGGCCGCCGCGCCGCCCGCGCGCACGAGCGCCAGCACAGCCGCGAGGATCGCGACGCCGCCGGCCCACTGCAGCGGCGACAGCGCCTCGCCGAACAGCAGCGCCGCGAGCGCGACCGTCACGACCGGTTCGAGCGTCGACAGCATCGACGTACGCGCGGCCCCCAGCCGCTCGAGCCCGGCGAAAAACGCGAGCATCGCGGCGACCGTCGACACCAGCGCGATCGCGAGCATCGACGCCCAGCCGGCGGCCGTCGCCGGCCAGCGCGGCGGCGCGCCGAACGCCGTGGTCCGCACGATCGCGATCGCGACGAGCGTCGCGGTCGCCGACAGGCAGATGATCGCGGTGGTCGCGAGCGGATCGACGCCGCGCGTCGCCTTCGTGCCGCCGACGATATACAGCGAATAGATCACCGCGGAAGCCAGCGCGAGCGCGATGCCGAGCGGCTCGCCGTGGCCGCCGCCGACCATCAGCGCCGAGCCCGCGACACAGAGCACGAGCGCGACCGCCTTCGCGCGCGTCAAGCGCTCGCCGAGCCACCACGCGGCCAGCAGCGTGACGAAGGCCGGATACAGGTACAGCAGCAAGGCGACGAGGCTCGCCTGCGCATGCTGGAGCGCGCTGAAATAGCAGAACGACTGTCCGACGTAGCCGAGCGCACCCATCGCCACGAGCGGCACGAGCGTGCGGCCGCGCGGCCATGCGACGCGGCGGTGCCGGGCGATCGCGGCGAGGATCGCGCCGCCGATCGCGAAACGTACGATCAGCAGCCCGAGCACGTCGACACCGGCCGCATACGCATAGCGGCCGAAGATCGCCATCGCGCCGAATGCGGCGGCGGACAGCGCGACATAGAGCGCGCCCTGCAGCGCGGGGGACGATGAGCGGGCGGTGGCGGACATGTTGAGCGGGTTGAGCGGTGCAAGCGCGACGACGGGAATCGTCGGAGTGTAGCGGCGCGGCGGCCGGCAGCCTAGCCCGCGCTTACCCGTTGCGCCGCGCCGCGGCCCGCGGCAGGCTGGCTCCCGCCCACGCCGCCCACGCCACCCCCGTGGACCGCCACGATGCGCGCCCCGCCCGCGCGCCCATCGCCGCCAGCACCGTGCGCCGACCCGGCGTACAATGCGCGACGCGGCATGACGCCGCCCGAATCACGACGTTTCCCCACCATGTTCAATCCGAGTCGCGACGAAGTCCGTCGCTTTTTCACCGAGACCTGGCGCAAGCAGCGCGCCGGCGAGATCCTGACGCCGCTGGAAGCGATGGCAGCCGACTGGATCGTCGAGCACCCCGAATACCACGCCGACCTCGCGGACGCCGACGGCGCCACCGCGCGCGACTACACGCCCGAGGAAGGCCGCACGAACCCGTTCCTGCACCTGTCGATGCACCTCGCGATCAGCGAGCAGTTGTCGATCGACCAGCCGCCCGGCATCCGCGCCGCGCACGACAAGCTGGCCGCGAAGCTCGACTCGACGCACGAAGCGCAGCACATGATCATGGAATGTCTCGGCGAGACGATCTGGGAAGCGCAGCGCACCGGCACGCCGCCCGATACGGACGCGTACCTGCAGCGCATCCTGCGCCGCGCGTCGCGCGACTGAGCGCCGCGGACAAAAAAATACCCCGCCATGGCGGGGTATTCCTGCTGCACGGACCGGCAAGGTCCGGCGCGCTTACTTCTTGAAGACGAGATCGGTCTCTTTCAGCGACTCGATGTAGGCCGCGATGTCCTTCATGTCGCTGACCGACAGGTTCTGGACCTGCGCCTGCATGATCGCGTTGTTGCGACCGAGCAGCGGGTTCGTCAGCCCCATCTGGTACTGGCGCATCGACCACACGAGGTAGTCGGCGTGCTGGCCCGCGAGGCGCGGATACTCGGCGTTGATCGGCTTGTTCAATTGCGCGCCGTGGCAGGCCGCGCAGTTGTGCGACTCGACCAGTTCCTTGCCCTTCACGGTGTCCGCCGCATGCGCGGTACCGATCGCGAGGCCGGCCGCCAGTGCAACCGCCGCCGTCTTGAATGCGTTGTTCATGAATGCTCCTGTCCCGCCGGTCAGATCGGCGGCGCGCGCTTTACTTGTAGGGATTGTCCTTCGTGTCGGCCTTCTGGGCGGCGTAGTAGGCCGCCAGATCCGCGATGTCCTGGTCCGTCAGCGAACCGGCGATCGCGTTCATCGACGGGAAATGACGATCCTTCTTGCGGTAAGCCTTCAGCGCGTTCTCGAGGTATTGCTGGTTCTGGCCGCCAAGGACGGGCACCCGGTAGACCTCCGGGTACGCCGCGCGGTAATCCTGGATGCCGTGGCAACCGATGCACATGGCGGCCTTGCCCGCCCCGTCCTTCGGGTTGCCGACCACACCGGCCGCCTGCGCGCTGCCCGCGAGCGCCACGAGCGCCGCGACAACGACGTGTTTGCCGACGAATTTGTTCATAGCTCTTGTAACCTAGCTTGAGGGGAAACTGGCGCCGAAGCGGCAACGGCCCGCGCCGTTTTGCTTATCGGATCGCCACGCAGGCCAAAAAAAACGGCCAGATTGTACCGCGTCGGCGGGGAACGCGTCCACCAGGCGCCCCGGCCCGCCCCGCCGCAGCTCCGCAACGATACGCGCCCCCGGCCCGACTGGACAGCCCTTCTGACTTATACTGGGTTTTTTTGCGATTAAGAAGAGCGCCACCATGCGTTTCGAAGGATCCTCGCACTACGTCGCCACCGACGACCTGAAACTCGCGGTCAACGCCGCGCTGACGCTGCAACGCCCGCTGCTGATCAAGGGCGAGCCCGGCACCGGCAAGACCATGCTCGCCGAGGAAGTGGCGGCCGCGCTCGACATGCCGCTGCTGCAGTGGCACATCAAGTCGACGACCAAAGCGCAGCAGGGCCTGTACGAATACGACGCGGTATCGCGGCTGCGCGACTCGCAGCTCGGCGACGAGCGCGTGAAGGACATCTCGAACTACATCGTGAAGGGCGTGCTGTGGCAGGCGTTCGACGCCGAGCGCCCGAGCGTGCTGCTGATCGACGAGATCGACAAGGCCGACATCGAATTCCCGAACGACCTGCTGCGCGAGCTCGACCGGATGGAATTCCACGTGTACGAGACGCGCGAGACCGTGC
The DNA here is from genome assembly GCF_020843965.1 of Burkholderia sp. B21-005. Classification (NCBI taxonomy): domain Bacteria; kingdom Pseudomonadati; phylum Pseudomonadota; class Betaproteobacteria; order Burkholderiales; family Burkholderiaceae; genus Burkholderia; species Burkholderia sp. B21-005. The sequence goes on from NZ_CP086301.1 coordinate 2,577,797, forward strand.
GCGCGAAGCACCGCCCGCTCGTGATCATCACGTCCAACAACGAGAAGGAGCTGCCCGACGCGTTCCTGCGCCGCTGCTTCTTCCACTACATCCAGTTTCCCGACGCGTCGACGATGCAGAAGATCGTCGCGGTCCACTTCCCGAACATCCGCGAGGAGCTGCTGCGCGCGGCGCTCGAGAGCTTCTTCGAATTGCGCACCGTATCGGGGCTGAAGAAGAAGCCGTCGACGTCCGAGCTGCTCGACTGGCTGAAGCTGCTGCTCGCCGAGAACATCCCGGCAGACGCGCTGCGCAGCGTCGACGCGAAGCAGATCGTGCCGCCGCTCGCAGGTGCGCTGCTGAAGAACGAGCAGGATCTGAGCCTGCTCGAGCGGCTCGTCTACATGAACCGGCACAACCGGTAACCCACCCGCGAAGGCCCGGCCATGCTGCTCAATTTCTTCTACGCGCTGCGCGCAGCCAAGCTGCCCGTCTCGGTGAAGGAATACCTGACGCTGCTCGAATCGCTGAAGGCCGGGCTGATCTCGCCGTCGATCGACGCGTTCTACTTCCTCGCGCGCATGACGCTCGTCAAGGACGAGCAGTACTTCGACAAGTTCGACCAGGCGTTCGGTGCGTATTTCCACGGCGTGTCCGCGTTGCCGTCCGAAGCGTTCGACCTCCCGCTCGACTGGCTCGAGAAGCGTCTCGAACGCGAGCTGTCGCCGGAGGAAAAGGCGCAGATCGAGGCGATGGGCGGGCTCGACAAGCTGATGGAGCGCCTGAAGGAACTGCTCGACGAGCAGAAGGAACGCCACGAAGGCGGCAACAAGTGGATCGGCACGGGCGGCACGTCGCCGTTCGGACACGGCGGCTACAACCCCGAGGGCATGCGCATCGGCGGCCCGTCGAACGGCAACCGCACGGCGGTCAAGGTGTGGGAGGCGCGCGCGTATCGCGACTACGACGATTCGGTCGAGATCGGCACGCGCAACATCAAGGTCGCGCTGCGGCGCCTGCGCCGCTTCGCGCGCGAAGGCGCGGCCGAGGAGCTCGACCTGCCCGGCACGATCCGCAGCACGGCCGCGAATGCCGGCTGGCTCGACCTGCGGATGGTGCCCGAGCGTCACAATAACGTGAAGGTGCTGATGCTGCTCGACGTCGGCGGCTCGATGGACGACTACATCAAGCGCACCGAGGAGCTGTTCTCCGCCGCGAAGGCCGAGTTCAAGCACCTGGAGTTCTACTACTTCCACAACTGCGTGTACGACCACCTGTGGAAGAACAACCGCCGCCGTCATGCGGAGCGCACCGCGACGTGGGACGTGCTGCACAAGTTCACGCCCGACTACAAGCTGATCTTCGTCGGCGACGCGACGATGAGCCCGTACGAGGTGCTGCAGCCCGGCGGCTCGGTCGAATACAACAACCCGGAAGCCGGCGCCGTCTGGCTGCGCCGCCTCGCCGACCAGTTCCCCCACCATGCATGGCTGAACCCCGAGCCCGAGCGGCTATGGGAATACCGGCAATCGGTCGCGGTGATCCGCGACCTGCTCGGCCAGCGCATGTATCCACTCACGCTCGCGGGCCTCGAAACCGCGATGCGCGCGCTCAGCAAGTAACGAACCCAACCTGCAGACACGAAGGCCGCGTCCGAGCGGCCCTCTCCGGAGATAGCATGAATCCTTCGCCCACCGCGAGCGCAGCCCGCGCCGGCGGCCGCCGCTTTTTCACCGATACGTCCGTCTCCGCGCTCGTCGCCGGCTTCGTCGCGATGATGACGGGCTACACGAGCTCGCTCGTGCTGATGTTCCAGGCCGGTCGCGCCGCGCACCTGAGCGACGCGCAGATCTCGTCGTGGATCTGGGCGCTGTCGATCGGCATGGCGCTGACGACGATCGGCCTGTCGCTGCGCTTTCGCGCGCCTGTCGTGGTCGCATGGTCGACGCCCGGCGCCGCGCTGCTGATCGCGTCGCTGCCCGGCGTGCCGTATCCCGAGGCGATCGGCGCGTTCGTCGTGTGCGCGCTGCTGCTGACTGCGGTCGGCGTGAGCGGGCTGTTCGACACGCTGATGCGGCGCATTCCGGCCGGGATCGCGGCCGCCTTGCTCGCGGGCATCCTGTTCGAGATCGGCATCGAGATCTTCCGCGCCGCGCAGTTCCAGACCGCGCTCGTGCTCGCGATGTTCTTCACGTACCTGATCGTCAAGCGGCTCGCGCCGCGCTACGCGATCGTCACGACGCTGATCGTCGGCACCGCCGTGGCCGGCGGCCTCGGCCTGCTCGACTTCAGCCGCTTCCACATCGCGCTCGCGCAGCCCGTGTTCACGATGCCCGCGTTCTCGCTCGCTTCGATCGTCAGCATCGGCATTCCGCTGTTCGTCGTCGCGATGGCGTCGCAGAACGTGCCCGGCATCGCAGTGCTGCGCGCGGACGGCTACACGACACCGTCGTCGCCGCTGATCGCGACCACCGGCCTCGCATCGCTGCTGCTCGCGCCGTTCGGCTCGCACGGCGTGAACCTCGCGGCGATCACCGCGGCGATCTGCACCGGCCCCGAAGCACACGAGGAGCACGCGAAGCGCTACACGGCCGCCGTGTGGTGCGGCACGTTCTACCTGATCGCCGGGATCTTCGGCGCGACGATCGCCGCGCTGTTCGCGGCGCTGCCGAAGGCGCTCGTCGTGTCGGTCGCCGCGCTCGCGCTGTTCGGCTCGATCATGAGCGGCCTCGCGAACGCGATGCAGGACGTGAAGCAACGCGAGGCCGCGCTCGTCACGTTCATGGTCACCGCGTCGGGACTCACGCTGCTGTCGATCGGCTCGGCGTTCTGGGGGCTCGTCGCGGGAATCGTCACGCAGGTGATCCTGAACGCACGGCGCCCCGCGTAGCGCCGCCCCACGGCGGGGGCCCGCCCTGCAAACGGCACGCCAAAACGTGCGCGACACGAATCGGGCCTAAAATGATGAATCGGAGGCGGCGCCCGGCGCCGCTTCGCTTCGCTGCCGCGCTCGCGCGGCCCGTGAGAACCCCGGCGCCCCGCGCCCTCCTCCCGAATCGCCATGACTACCGCACTCGACCAGCTGAAGCAGTACACGACCGTCGTCGCCGACACGGGCGATTTCCAGCAGCTTGCGCAATACAAGCCGCAGGACGCGACCACGAACCCGTCGCTGATCCTGAAGGCCGTCCAGAAGGACGCGTACAAGCCGATCCTCGAGAAAACCGTCCGCGATCACCGCGACGAATCCGCCGATTTCATCATCGACCGCCTGCTGATCGCATTCGGCACCGAGATCCTGAAGCTGATCCCGGGCCGCGTGTCGACCGAGGTCGACGCGCGCCTGTCGTTCGACACGCCGCGCTCGATCGACAAGGGTCGCGAACTCATCAAGCTGTATGAAGACGCCGGCATCGGCCGCGAGCGCATCCTGATCAAGCTCGCGTCGACGTGGGAAGGCATTCGCGCGGCCGAAGTGCTGCAGAAGGAAGGGATCAAGTGCAACATGACCCTGCTTTTCTCGCTCGTGCAGGCCGCCGCGAGCGCGGAAGCCGGCGCGCAGCTGATCTCGCCGTTCGTCGGCCGTATCTATGACTGGTACAAGAAGCAGGCCGGCGCCGACTGGGACGAAGCGAAGAACGGCGGCGCGAACGATCCGGGCGTGCAGTCGGTGCGCCGCATCTACACGTACTACAAGACGTTCGGCTACACGACCGAAGTGATGGGCGCGAGCTTCCGCACGACGAGCCAGATCACCGAGCTCGCGGGCTGCGACCTGCTGACGATCAGCCCCGACTTGCTGCAGAAGCTGCAGGACAGCAACGACACGGTCGAGCGCAAGCTGTCGCCGGACGCGCTGCTCGACAAGCCGACCGAGCGCGTCGCGATCGACGAGGCCTCGTTCCGCTTCCAGCTGAACGACGAAGCGATGGCGACGGAAAAGCTGTCCGAAGGCATCCGCGTGTTCGCCGCCGACGCGGTGAAGCTCGAAAAGCTGATCGACTCGCTGCGCTGATCCGCACAGCGCATGACTGCTGTCAGTTGAACTGTCAGCAACGCTGACAACAGACGTCAGCAAGCGTTGCGAACGGCCGCGAACCTCGTGTTCGCGGCCGTTTTTATTTTTCATTCCATCGTCAAGCGCGCGCACTACAATCCACGTCACGAGTGCGCCGGCCGCATCCCGACGCGCTCTTCCCGGTCAATCTTCGAAGTACCCGGGCCGGCCCCGACACGCCAGCCCGGTCAACAGGAGACAACGATGCAAGTCCAACCGTACCTGACGTTCTACGGCCGCGCGGAAGAAGCCCTTCAGTTCTACGAAAAGGCGCTCGGCGCGAAGACGATGTTCAAGATGCATTTCAAGGATGCGCCGCCCAATCCCGATTACCCGATGACGCCGGAAATGGCCGACAAGGTGATGCATGCCAGCTTCACGATCGGCGACTCGATGATCATGTGCTCGGACGGCGACTGCAGCCAGCCGGGCGGCGGCATGCACGCCGGCTATTCGCTGTCGCTGAACCCGGCGACGGTCGACGAAGGCCAGAAGCTGTTCAATGCGCTCGCCGACGGCGGCGAAGTGACGATGCCGTTCGGCAAGACGTTCTGGGCGCTCGGCTTCGGGATGGCGAAGGATCGTTTCGGCGTGCACTGGATGGTCAACGTCGAGGATCTGTCGCAGCGCGAGGATCTCGCGAAACGCGCGCAGGGCTGACGCCAGCGAAAACGCCCGCCACTTCGCAGTGACGGGCGTCGTTGTTGCGGCGCGATGCGCGGCGCGCGGCCGCGCCGCCCGTATCAGCTCTCGACGACGTCGAGATAATCCTCCGGCCGCGTGCGATCCTCCGCATGCGCCATGCCCATCACGCGCACCAGCACGCTCACCGCCACCGACACCACCAGGTTCACGATCAGCGACCACACGGCCGCGTAGCCGGGAATCGCGAGACCGAACAGGTGGATCGTGAAAATCGATCCGGCCAGCTTCAGCGAGATCGCCATCCACGTGCCGCACACGATGCCGGCCGCCCAGCCGGCCAGCAGGCCGCGATGGTCGAGCACGCGCGTGTACAGGCCGAGCACGATCGCCGGCAGCGTCTGGATGATCCAGATCCCGCCGAGCAGCTGCAGCTGGATCGCATACGTCAGCGGCAAGCCGAGGATGAACGCGACCGCGCCGACCTTCACGATCAGCGACACGAGCTTCGCGACGTGCGTCTCCTGCTGGTGCGTCATGTTGCGGTTTACGAACTCGCGGTGGATGTTGCGCGTGTACAGGTTCGCGGCCGCGATCGACATGATCGCCGCCGGCACCAGCGCGCCGATGCCGATCGCCGCGAACGCGACGCCGACGAACCACGACGGGAAATACTCGAGGAACAGCGCGGGCACCGCGAAGTTCGGGCCGAACGCCTTGAAGTACGGCGCGTACTGCGGCATGTCCTTCACGCCCGCCGCGAGCGCCATGTAGCCGAGCAGCGCGAGCAGGCCGAGCACGAACGAGTATGCGGGCAGCATCGCCATGTTGCGGCGGATCGAGTTGCCCGACGACGACGACAGGATCGCCGTGACCGAGTGCGGATACAGGAACAGCGCGAGCGCGGAACCGATCGCGAGTGTCGCGTACGCGCTGTAGCCGTTCAGGCTCATCGCGTCAGGCGCCTTCAGCAGCAGCTTGGCCGGCGGCACCGACGCGAAGATGTGCCCGAAGCCGCCGAGCTTCGCGGGAATCACGATGACTGCTGCTGCGATCGTGATGTAGATCAGGACGTCCTTCACGATCGCGATCATCGCGGGCGCGCGCAGCCCCGACGTGTACGTGTACGCGGCGAGGATCGCGAACGCGATGATGAGCGGCAGATCGCCGACGAAGCCGGTCGTGTCGAAACCGAGCGCGCCGATCACGACTTCGATGCCGACGAGCTGCAGCGCGATGTACGGCATCGTCGCGAGAATGCCCGTCACCGCGATCGCGAGCGCGAGCATCCGGCTGCCGTAGCGTGCGTTCACGAAGTCGGCGGCCGTCACGTAGCCGTGGCGCTTCGCGATGCTCCACAGCTTCGGGAACACGACGAACGCGAACGGATAGATCAGGATCGTATAGGGCAGCGCGAAGAAGCCCATCGCGCCGGCGCCGAACACCAGCGCGGGCACCGCGACGAACGTATAGGCCGTGTAGAGGTCGCCGCCGAGCAGGAACCACGTGACGATCGTGCCGAAGCGGCGTCCGCCAAGGCCCCATTCGTCGAGATGGGCGAGATCGCCGCGCCGCCAGTTCGCGGCCAGGAAACCGATGATCGTGACGCCGATGAACAGCAGCACGAAGACGAAGGTTGCGCCGAGGTTCATTGCGCACCTCCCTGCGGGCCGCTCGCCTTCCACGCGTTCTTGGTCTTGAAATAGACGAACGCGGTGATCACCGCGCTAATGAAGACCCACAGCAGCTGGTACCAGTAGAAAAACGGAAAACCGAACCATTGCGGTTCGATCTTGCTGTACGACGGTACCCAGACCATCGCGATCAGCGGCAGCACCAGCAGCCAGAGCCAGCGCTTCGCGGCCCGATTGGCGTCGGCATCGTGAGCCATGACGTCTCCTCTTCTTTCCCGGTTATCGATCTTGTTGAGCGGGTACGGCGCCGGGAGGAGCGGCGAAACGGGTAGGCTGCGGCTCCCCTGGCTTCGCGCCAGTATAGGAGCCGCGAGCACGCGGTCAAGCGGGGGCGAACCCGAGGTGATCCGCCCCCAGTCGCGCGGTTGCACCGGCATGCGGCCGGTGCATGAGCGTCAGATCGCGAACGAGGATTCGCGTGCGCCGGTCGTTTCTTTCAAAGCTTTCACCCACTTGCGCGCGGGCAGTTTCAGCGTGTCCTCGATCAGCTTCGCGCGTGCTTCCAGCTGCGCGAACGACACGTCGAGCACGGGGCCCGAGAACGCGATCGCGATCCGGTTGCCGTCGTGCACTTCCGGCAGCGCGATCACGCGATGGTCGAACGCCGCGTTCAGGTGCTTCATGTTGCGCACGAAGCTCGGATGGTCGCCGAACAGGTTGATCGTCGCGATGCCCGCGTCGGCGAGGCAGCCGCGCACCGCGCGATAGAACGCGACGCTGTCGAGCACCGGGCCGCGCGCGGTCGCGTCGTACAGGTCGATCTGCAGCGCGCCCGTCGTGCCGCGGTTGGCCGGATCGTTGACGAAATCCCATGCGTCGGCTTCGTGCACGACGAGGCGTTCGTCGTCGGGCGGCAGCGCGAACATCGTGCGCGCCGCGACGATCACGGCCGGGTTCAGTTCGACGGCCTCGACCTTCGCGTGCGACAGGAAGCGGTGCGAGAACTTGGTCAGCGCGCCGGTGCCGAGCCCGAGCTGGACGATCCGTTCGGGCGTTTCGAGGAACAGCAGCCACGCCATCATCTGCTGCGCGTATTCGAGCTCGATGTGCAGCGGCTTCGAGATCCGCATCGCACCCTGCACCCATTCGGTGCCGAAGTGCAGGAAGCGCACGCCGCGCTCTTCCGAGAACGTGACGGGCGCGAAGCGCGGCTTGCGCGGCGCTTCGAGCACGGGCACGTCGTCGTGTTCGTCGATTTCCGGGCGGCGCTTCATGCGCGGCGGCTGGAGCTTGTCGGAGCCGTTGTAGGCGGACGTCTTGCGTTGCTTGAACGCGCGCGCCTCGGCGGACGCGCGCTTGATGAGTCGGGACATGATTGAATCTCGCTGGGTGATGCTGGGTAATGCCGGATGAGCGGACGAGAGGATAGCATTGGTGGGAGCGGGCCGGCCGCCAGGCAAGCGCACGGCCGGTCGCGCGGCCATTCGATCGACTTGCATGCGCTTCGGGCAGGCGGGACAGCCGAACGGTGACGACGCTTGCAGTTCGCCATCCGCGAGAACGCGACTACCACTAACGACAGGGCGTCATATGAGCTCGAACGACAAAAAGATCTGGTTTCCGGCCAAGCGCTACGGATGGGGCTGGGGTTTGCCGGTCGCGTGGCAGGGCTGGGTCGTGTTGCTGCTGTTCGCGATCGGGATCGGCGTCACTGCATGGCTTCTGCCGCCGAAACGATCGCCGCTGGCATACGGCGCCTGCATCGTGGTGTTGGTCGCGCTGCTGACCGCCGTGTGCTGGCTCAAGGGCGAGAAGCCCCGGTGGAGATGGGGCAAGGAGGACTGATCATCGGGCGCGCAGCGGAAACGTCTACGCTGATCCTCATCAAGGCGCGCAAATGCATGCTGCGCTCGATCACGCCCTGCCAACGACTTCACAGCGCTGGCCGTGAGTGCGGCGGCAGCGCTTGGGCGCTCAGGAAGCAATGTGACGCCACTGCTCCAGCTTCTGCTCGAACGACAGCATCGCATTCGCCGGGCTCGACGAAGGCAGCACCAGCGTTTCATACCCGGCCTGCCCGATCACGTCGGCAAAGCGCCCCGCCGTCTTCCCGTTGAAACACACCTTCTTCAGCAACGGCGCATGCTCGCGCAACGACGCAAAGTCGTTCGGCTTCGCATTCCGGATCGCTGAATCGAGACTGCCTTGCCGATGGCATGCATCGAGGACATCCCAGATGCCGATGCCGTGCGAAAGCACACTTTCGAGCCGTGCGTCGTACGCAAGCTCGTGCAGCCCGGGCTCGCCGAGCACCGCACCGAGCAACCGCCAGAACTGATTGCGCGGATGCGCGTAGTACTGCGCGGCATCGAGCGACGCCTCGCCCGGAAAGCTGCCGAGAATCATCGTGTGCGTATTCGGCCCGACGACCGGCGCAAAACCTTGCAGCATCACGCGGCTCCGCGCGGCCCGTCGCCATGCGCATCGAGATGGCGCCACAACGCGGGCAGCATGCACTCGGTGACCATCAACGGCTTGCCGTGCCGCTGGAACACCGAGCGCCGCGCGACGAACGCGTGTGGCGCCCGCGCACCCTGCAACGCATGGCTCGCGAGCGCATAGAGTGGATGACCGGCGATCACGCGCCGGCTGACGAGCGCCGAGCGCTCGACCTGCGGATCGCTGTACAGCAGCTCCGCGAGCGGCCGCGTGCGCAACCGCCGCATCGCCTGCCATACCCCCTTGCTGGCCGCGAGCGTCGCGATGCTGTGCGCGGCGACGTACGGCGTGCCGTCCACCGACAGGATCACCTCGCGCACCCACATCGGCGCGCGCGGCGCACTGTCGAGTGCGTCAGGCTCGTCGAACCACGGACAGTCGACGGCCTCGCGTGTCACGCGCACGCTCACGCTGCCGAGCCGCGCGAGATGCGCGGTCAGCGAACCGCCGCGCGTCAGCCAGTCGCGCTGGTCGAGCGTGCAACCGGGCCGGGGCGTTTCGCGCCAGCCCGCCTGTGCGCCGTCGAATCGAATCCGCGTGCTCACGCAGTGCGCGACAGCAGCAGCGCGTTGGTTCGCTTCACGAAGCTCGCCGGATCGTCGAGCATCCCGCCTTCGGCCAGCAATGCCTGGTCGAACAGCAGATGGCACCAGTCGCCGAAATTGGCGCTCTCGGCGTTGAGCTGCTTCACGAGCGCGTGCTCCGGGTTGATCTCGAGGATCGGCTGCATCGCCGGCGCGTTCTGACCAGCCGCCTTCAGCATCCGCTGCAGGTAGCCGCTCATGTCGTTGTCGTCCGCGACGAGGCACGACGGCGAATCGGTCAGGCGGAACGTGACGCGCACTTCCTTCACCTTGTCGCCGAGCGCTTCCTTCATCTTCTCGACGACCGGCTTGATCGCCTCGCCCGCCTGCTCCTGCGCCTTCTTTTCCTCGTCGTTCAGCTCGCCGAGGTCGAGATCGCCGCGGGCAACGCTCGCGAGCGGCTTGCCGTCGAATTCATGCAGGAACGACAGCATCCATTCGTCGACGCGATCGGTCAGCAGCAGCACCTCGACGCCCTTCTTGCGGAACACTTCCAGATGCGGGCTGTTCTTCGCGGCCTGCCACGTATCGGCGGTCACGTAGTAGATCTTGCTCTGCTCCGACTTCATGCGCGACACGTAGTCGGCGAGCGACACGTCCTGCGCGTCGGTGTCGCCGTGCGTCGAGGCGAAGCGCAGCAGCTTCGCGATGCGCTCGCGGTTCGCGTGATCCTCGCCGAGGCCTTCCTTCAGCACCTGGCCGAACGCGCTCCAGAACGTCTTGTACTTCTCCTTGCCGGCATCCTCTTCCGCGTTCGCGAGTTCCTCGAGCATCGACAGCGCGCGCTTCGTCACGCCTTCGCGGATCGCCTTCACGTCGCGGCTTTCCTGCAGGATTTCACGCGACACGTTCAGCGGCAGGTCGGCCGAATCGACCACGCCCTTCACGAAGCGCAGGTATTGCGGCAGCAGTTGCTCGGCGTCGTCCATGATGAACACGCGCTTCACGTACAGCTTCAGGCCGCCGCGATAGTCGCGGTTCCACAGATCGAACGGCGCGTGCGCCGGCACGAACAGCAGTTGCGTGTATTCGCTGCGGCCCTCGACGCGGTTGTGCGTCCACGTGAGCGGGTCCTGGTGGTCGTGCGCGACGTGCTGGTAGAACTGCGTGTACTGCTCGTCGGTGATGTCGCTCTTCGAACGCGTCCACAGCGCGCTCGCCTGGTTGACGGTCTCGTCCTCGTCCTTCAGGACCATCTCGCCCTTTTCCTGATCCCACTCTTCCTTCTGCATCAGGATCGGCAGCGCGATGTGATCGGAATACTTCTGGATGATCGACTTCAGGCGGTGCGACGACAGCAGCTCGTCCTCGCCTTCGCGCAGGTGCAGCGTGATCGTCGTGCCGCGCTGCCCGCGCTCGATCGCGTCGATCGTGAAATCGCCCTCGCCCGCGCTTTCCCAGCGCACGGCTTCGTTCGCCGGCAGGCCGGCGCGGCGCGTCTCGACGGTGATCTTGTCAGCGACGATGAAGCCCGAGTAGAAGCCGACGCCGAACTGGCCGATCAGCGCCGCGTCCTTCTGCTGGTCGCCGGACAGCTTCGTGAAGAATTCCTTGGTGCCCGAGCGCGCGATCGTGCCGAGGTTCGCGATCGCCTCGTCGCGGCTCATGCCGATGCCGTTGTCGTCGATCGTGATCGTGCGTGCAGCCTTGTCGAAGCCGATGCGGATGCGCAGGTTCGGATCGTTCTCGTACAGCGCGTTGTCCGCGAGTCCTTCGAAACGCAGCTTGTCGGCCGCGTCGGACGCGTTCGACACCAGTTCGCGCAGGAAGATTTCCTTGTTGCTGTAGAGCGAATGAATCATCAGGTGGAGGAGTTGCTTGACCTCTGCCTGAAAGCTCATCGTTTCGTGTGCCATGGATGCTGTTTCCTCTTACTTGAACTTGAATGGTGTGGCGCGGGCGCCCGGCGCGCGATGCCGGAGGGCCCGTCAAGGACGACCGCCTGGCGCAAGCGGTTTGCGCGGGTATCTGGGGCCGGGCGGCCGGATTTCAAGGGGCGGCGTGCCGCCCCATCACGACGCGCGACGCGCCGCCGACTCGATATAGCGCGCGAGAAAGCCCGGCAGCGCCGGATCGCCGCAGTTCGCGACGTTGAAGCGCGTCCACGTCGACGACGACTGCTGCGGCGAGAACAGGCTGCCCGGCGTCAGCAAGAATCCTTCCTCGTGCGCGGCGGCCGCGAGCGCGTCCGAATCGACGCCCGTGTCGGCCCACAGGAACATCCCGGCTGCCGGCATCGTGAACAGCCGCAGCCCGGTGCGCTCGAGCATCCGCGCGGTCTTGTCGCGCACGCCGTCGAGTCGCGCGCGCAAGCGCTCGACGTGGCGCCGGTAATGCCCTTCGGTCAGGATCTTGTAGAGCACGCGCTCGTTGAGCTCCGGCGTCGTCATCCCGACCAGCATCTTCTGGTCGGTGATCGCCTTCGCGATCTCCGGCGCGCAGGCGACATAGCCGACCCGCAAATTCGCCGCGAGCGTCTTCGAATAGCTGCCGAGGTAGATCACGCGCTTCAACTGGTCGAGGCTCGCGAGTCGCGTCGCCGGGTAGCTCGGCGGGCACAGGTCGCCGTACACGTCGTCCTCGACGACGAGAAAGTCGTACGCCTCCGCGAGCTTCAGGATCCGGAACGCCTGCGCGGCCGACAGCGACGTGCCGGTCGGGTTCTGCAGCACCGAATTGATCACGAGCATCTTCGGCCGCCACATCTGCACGAGCGTTTCCAGCGCGTCGAGATCGGGGCCGTCGGGCGTATACGGCATGCCGACGAGCTGCGCGCCCTGCGACGCGAAGCGGCCGAACATCTGGAACCACGCGGGATCGCCGACGATCACCGCGTCGCCCGGCTGCACGTAGATGCGCGAGATCAGGTCGATCGCCTGCGTGATGCCCGACACCATCACGAGTTGCTCGGGCTTCGCGCCGATCTCGACTTCCGCCAGCCGCGTCTGCAGTTGCTGGCGCAGCGGCAGAAAGCCCTGCGGCGTGCCGAAGCCGAGCATCTGAGCGCCGGACTGGCGCCCGAGCGCGCGCAGCGAGCCGGTGATCAGCTCGCCGTCGAGCCAGCGGCCCGGCAGGTAGCCGAGACCCGGCCCCTTTTCCGGGCTGGCGGTGTGCAGCATGTTGCGCAGCAGCCAGACGACGTCGATCGTGTTGTGCACGGGCGCGGCCTCCGCCACGCGCGCCACGTTGTCGACCGGCTGCGGACCGACGGCCGTGCGCTCGCGCACGTAGAAACCGGAGCCGCGCCGCGAATCGAGATACCCCTGCGCGACGAGCCGCTCGTACGCCTCGACGACGGTGAAACGCGACACGCTCTTGTCGAGCGCGAGCTTGCGGATCGACGGCATGCGCATGCCGGGCCGGAACACACGCTCGTCGATGCGCCGCCGCGCCCACTGGACAAGCTGGTCGACGAGCGTGAGGGTGGCCGTATCGTGCGGCGCGGGAATCTGGGCGAGAGGAACGGTGGACACGGGCGGCAACTCCAACTGTACCGAAGGCTATCGCGCCGATTGTACCGTTACTGTGCCGGTGCCGACGATTACAGTTGACCTCAATGGCGACCTGCGGCCGCCGTTCCGGCCCGGCCGCACGCGGGGCCGCACCGCCCGGCGTGCAGCGCGGCCCGGGCACCGGCCGGTCGCGCTACCGTCCGCCCACCATGACACTTTCGCTTCCCGACCGACGTTCATGCCAGCCCGCTCCCTGACCCTCGACCATCTCGTGATCGCCGCGCGCACGCTCGACGACGGCGTGCGCCATGTCGCCGACGCGCTCGGCATCCAGCCCGCCGGCGGCGGCCGCCATCCGCTGATGCGCACCCATAACGCGCTGTTCGGCGCGTGGGGCGGGCTGTACCTCGAAGTGATCGCGATCGATCCCGACGCACCGGCCACCGGCGACGACGCCACGCCGCCGCGCGCGCGGCTGTTCGGCCTCGACGATCCGGCGATGCACGCACGGCTCGCGCACGGCCCGTTCCTCGCGCACTGGGTCGCGCGCGTCGACCGCCCGCGCCAGCTCGCGCTGTGGCAGAGCCAGTACCCGACGCGCATCGCGCCGGTCGTCGCGATGCGGCGCGGCGACCTGAGCTGGGGCCTCACGGTGCCCGACGACGGCGCATTCCCCGCGTGGCAAGGCGCCGGCGACGGCCTCGTGCCGTCGCTGATCCAGTGGGACAGCCCGCGTCATCCGGCCGAATCGCTGCCGGACAACAGCGTCGCGCTGAAGTCGCTCAAGGGCGTCCACCCGCGTGCGGACGCGATCCGCGAGCAGCTCGACTGGCTCGGCGCCGGCCATCTGCTCGACGTCGAAACCGGCGACGGCCCACCCGCGCTCGTCGCGGAATTCGACACGCCGCAAGGCGCCCGCACGCTGCGCTGACCGCCCGTTCGATTACACAAACCCAGCAATACGGAGACACCCAGTACATGAATTCGCGCGAAACCCGGGGCATGCTGCTCGGCCTCATCGGCGTGATGATCTTCAGCCTGACGCTGCCGATGACGCGTATCGTCGTCTCCGAACTCAATCCGCTGCTCAACGGGCTCGGCCGCGCGCTCGCCGCGTCGGTGCCGGCCGGCCTGCTGCTGTGGTGGCGCCGCGAACGGCTGCCGACGCGCGCGCAACTGAAAAGCCTGGCCGTCGTATCGGCCGGCGTGATCATCGCGTATCCGGTGTTCTCCGCCTGGGCGATGAAAACCGTGCCCGCGTCGCACGGCGCGGTCGTCAACGGCCTGCAGCCGCTGTTCGTCGCGCTGTACGCGGCGTGGCTGTCGCACGAGCGCCCGTCGAAGGCGTTCTGGGCCAGCGCGCTGGCGGGCAGCGCGCTTGTGATCGCGTTCGCGCTGCGCGACGGCGGCGGCACCGTGCAGGCGGGCGACGCGCTGATGCTCGTCGCGGTCGGCATCGGCGCGCTCGGCTATGCGGAAGGCGCGCGCCTCGCGCGCCAGATCGGCGGCTGGCAGGTGATCTGCTGGGCGCTCGTCGTGTCCGCGCCGTTCCTCGTGCTGCCGGTCGGCTGGCTCGCGTGGACGCAGCACGTCGCGCATCCGGCCCCGCTTGCGCTGCGCACGTGGCTCGCCTTCGGCTACGTGACCCTTTTTTCGCAATTCATCGGCTTTTTCGCGTGGTACGCGGGGCTGGCCATGGGTGGCATCGCGCGCGTCGGCCAGGTGCAGCTGCTGCAGATCTTCTTCACGATCGCCTTCTCCGCGCTGCTGTTCGGCGAAACGGTGACGCCGTCCACCTGGCTGTTCGCCGCCGCCGTGATCGCGACCGTGATGCTCGGCCGGCGCTCGGCCGTGGCCACGGCCCCGCGTCCTGCTCGCGCCGGTTGATGAGGTGCGCCATAATGTTTGTTTTGCCAGAACGGTTTTGCCCACCCGGCCGCGACGGCCCGATCGCGCTCCCGCATGCCTACCCGGCCGCGTCGACGCAATCTGCCTGATCGACCTTTCTTGACTGACCCCGATATCCGAACGAGGAGACTATGAATCCGACCGACCTGCATCCACCGCACTGGCAGCTTTCCGAACGCGCCCGCAAGCTGACGAGCTCCGCGATCCGCGAGATCCTGAAGGTCACGGAACGCCCCGAGGTCATCTCGTTCGCAGGCGGCCTGCCGGCTCCGGCGACGTTCCCGGCCGAACGCATGCGCGCCGCGTCCGACCGCGTGCTGCGCGACGCGCCCGCCGCCGCACTCCAGTACAGCGCGACCGAAGGCTACCTGCCGCTGCGCGAATGGATCGCCGAGCGCTACAGCGTGCGCGTGTCGCAGGTGCTGATCACGACCGGCTCGCAGCAGGCGCTCGACCTGCTCGGCAAGGCGCTGATCGATCCGAACAGCCCGATCCTCGTCGAAACCCCGACCTACCTCGGCGCGCTGCAATCGTTCTCGCTGTACGAGCCGCGCTACGTGCAGGTGCCGACCGACGAGCAGGGCCTCTTGCCCGAAGGCCTCACGCCCGAGCTGACGCAAGGCGCGCGCCTGCTGTACGCGCAGCCGAACTTCCAGAACCCGACCGGCCGCCGCCTGCCCGTCGAGCGCCGCCGC
Organism: Burkholderia sp. B21-005; assembly: GCF_020843965.1. Taxonomy (NCBI): domain Bacteria; kingdom Pseudomonadati; phylum Pseudomonadota; class Betaproteobacteria; order Burkholderiales; family Burkholderiaceae; genus Burkholderia; species Burkholderia sp. B21-005. The sequence goes on from NZ_CP086301.1 coordinate 2,593,247, forward strand.
GCGCTCGCCGCGTTCGCGCAGTCGAGCCCGTTCCCGGTGCTGGAAGACGACCCGTACGGCGCGCTGAACTACCAGGGCGAGCCGCTGCCGACGATGCTGTCGATGGCGCCGGACCACATCGTGCACCTCGGTACGTTCTCGAAGGTGCTCGCGCCGGGCCTGCGGATCGGCTACATCATTGCCCCCGAAGAACTCCACTTCAAGCTCGTGCAGGCCAAGCAGGCCACCGACCTGCACACGCCGACGCTCACGCAGCGCATCGCGCACGAAGTGATCAAGGACGGCTTCCTCGACGAGCACATCCCGACGATCCGCCAGTTGTACGGCGCGCAATGCGAAGCGATGCTCGCGTCGCTCGCACGCCACATGCCGGAAGGCGTCACGTGGAACCGTCCGGAAGGCGGGATGTTCATCTGGGTGAACCTGCCCGCGCAGATCGACAGCATGAAGCTGCTCGCCGCGGCCGTGGACAACCACGTCGCCTTCGTGCCGGGCGCGCCGTTCTTCGCGGACGACGCTCAACAGAACACGCTGCGCCTGTCGTTCGTGACGGTGCCGCCCGAAAAGATCGAGGAAGGCGTCGCGCGGCTCGGCAAGCTGCTGCGCGAGCGTCTCTGATCCCCGCTTTTTCCTGTCACGACTCTCTACGAGGAATCGAACGCATGGCTAACGTCTACGACAAACTGAAGTCGCTCGGCATCGAGCTCCCGACCGCCGGCGCACCGGCCGCCGCCTACGTGATGAGCGCGCAAAGCGGCAACACGGTTTACCTGTCGGGCCACATCGCGAAAAAGGACGGCAAGGTCTGGGCCGGCAAGCTCGGCGCGGATCTGCAGACGGAAGACGGCAAGGCGGCCGCACGCTCGATCGCGATCGACCTGCTCGCGACGCTGCACACGCACACCGGCGACCTGAACAAGGTCACGCGCATCGTGAAGCTGATGAGCCTCGTCAACTCGACGCTCGACTTCACCGAACAGCACGTCGTCACGAACGGTGCGTCGGAACTGATCGCGGAAGTGTTCGGCGACGCGGGCAAGCACGCGCGTTCGGCGTTCGGCGTCGCGCAGATTCCGCTCGGCGCATGCGTCGAGATCGAGCTGATCGCCGAAGTCGCGTAACTCACGTCGCGCAATCGTCACGATGACTAGCCACGGCGTCCGTTTCAAGCAGGTCGACGTCTTCACGTCGGTGCCGTTCAAGGGCAACCCGCTCGCGGTGGTGTTCGACGCCGATTCGCTCGGCGACGACGACATGCTGGCGATCGCCCGCTGGACGAACCTGTCGGAAACGACGTTCGTGTGCACGCCGACCGATCCGGAGGCCGATTACCGCGTCCGGATCTTCACGCCGGGCGGCGAACTGCCGTTCGCCGGCCACCCGACGCTCGGCACCGCGCACGCGTTCCTGGAAAGCGGCGCGCGACCGCGCACGCCGGGCGTGCTGATCCAGCAATGCGGCGTCGGCCGGGTCGAACTGCGCGAACAGGCCGACGGCTGGGCATTCGCCGCGCCGCCGGCACGGTTCATGCCACTCGACCGGTCGGACTATCCGGTGCTGGCGGCCGCGTTGCGCAGCAATGCGATCGATCCGGACGCCGAACCGTGCGCGGTCGACAACGGCGCGCCATGGCTCGTCGTGCGGCTTACGTCGGCCGAGGCCTGCATCGGCCTCGCGCCCGATCCGGCCGCGCTCGAGGCCCTCACCCATCGCTACGGCGCGCACGGCCTCGCGGCCTACGCGCCCCACCCCGACGACAGCCCCGCGACGTTCGAAATCCGCTGCCTGATGACGGGCGGCGGTTTCGGCATCGGCGAGGATCCCGCCACCGGCAGCGCGAACGCCGCGCTGGCCGAGCTGCTGAGCCGCCAGCAGCGCCGCCCCGGCACGTCGTATACGGCCCGCCAGGGCACGGCGATCGGCCGCGACGGCCGCATTGCCGTTCGCTATGACGACGACGGCACGATCTGGATCGGCGGCCACGTCGTGACGGTCGTGGACGGCACGTTCCAGATGCCCGCCTGACGTTTCGACGTTTCACCATGTGCGATGGCCCGGCCGGGCGCCCTGAGGTTGCCCGGCTATCGCAAAAACGTTCCAACCAGTAATATCGGGCCTAATCCGTCGCTTCGGCGGGTCTGTCCATGGTTGCGCATCCCGCGAACGAACAGACGCCGGGGCGACCCCAACCATAGCCGGCCATCCCGACGAGGATGGCGCAAGCGAGCAGGACGCCGCCCTTCTTCAATGAGCTCCGCCCGGTCCAACCACACGCCGCCGACCCGGCCGCTACGTGCGCCGCGCAAATCGCGCCGGCGTGCGCTGTTCGCGATCCCGCTGCTCGGGATGCTGGCGCTCGCGCTGCTGTGGGCGGTGATCATCGCGCGACTGTCGGTCGAAAAGGACAGCGCGTACAAGGAAGCGGCGGCATCCGCGGCGATCCTGTCGTCCGCGCTCGAGCAGCACACCGTCAAGGCGATCCACCAGGTCGACCAGATCACCCGCTTCGTCAAGTTCGAATTCGAGAAATCGCCCGCGCACTTCAACCTCGCGAGCGCGGTCGAAAAAGGCGTCGTGCCGAGCGACACGCTGATCCAGGTCTCGCTCGTGAACGCGAAGGGTATCCTGTTCGCGAACACGGCCGAACTCCATCCGCAGCCGATCAACCTGTCGGATCGCGAGCACTTCAAGGTGCATCTCGCGCACAACGACGACCGCCTGTACATCAGCAAGCCGGTGCTCGGCCGCGTGTCGAGCCACTGGACGCTGCAGATGACGCGGCGCCTGAACAACCCGGACGGCAGCTTCGCGGGCATCGTCGTGGTGTCGGAAGACCCGAGCTACTTCACGAACGACTTCTACAACAACGCGGCGATCGGCAAGGAAGGCGTGATCTCCGTGGTGTCCGACACGGGTGCCGTGCTCGCGCGGCGCACCGGCTCGCTCAGCAACGCACCGGGTGCGTTCTCCGCCTCGGGCGTGTACCCGATCGCCGAGCGCGTGACGGGCACGATCATCGACCCGATCGACGGCGTGACGCGCATCGTGTCGTACCGCCACCTCGACGGCTACCCGCTCGCCGTGATGGTCGGGCTGTCGCAGACCGAGGAATTCGCGGACTACTACCACACGCGCAACGTCTACCTGCTGATGACGAGCTTCATCACGCTCGCGATGCTCGCGTTCTTCAGCGTCGCGACAGGGCTGATCGGCAAGTTGCTGGGGCGCGAGCGCGAGATGACCCAGCTCGCCGAATACGACCTGCTCACCGGCCTCGCGAACCGCTACGCGACGCTGCGCGGGCTGCGTAACGACGTGTCGATGCCGGCCAGCCTGTCGCGGCTCGGCCTGCTGTTCATCGACCTCGACAACTTCAAGACCGTCAACGACACGCTCGGCCACAACGCCGGCGACATCGTGCTGCAGATGACCGCGTCGCGCCTGTCGGATGCGGTCGGCGACGAAGGGTCGCTCGCGCGGATCGGCGGCGACGAGTTCGTGGTCGTGATGAAGGGCGACGACATCGAACGGCGCGCGGTGCGGCTCGCGGAAGCGATCATCCGGATGTTCGGCGAGCCGTTCGACGTGCGCGGCAGTTCGTTCGTGCTGCACGCCAGCATCGGCATCGCGCTGCACAGCGTCGCGAACGAAAGCGAGATCGACCTGCTGAAGAAGGCCGACCTCGCGATGTACAGCGCGAAGGACGCCGGCAAGAACTGCTACCAGTTCTACGCGCCGCACCTGTCGCACCGCGCGGACCACCTGATGCGCTGGGAACAGCAGTTGCGCGTCGCACTCGCCGAAGGGCAGCTGTTCCTCGCCTACCAGCCGAAGATCGACCTGACGCACCGCACGATCACCGGCTTCGAGGCGCTCGCGCGCTGGGACCACCCCGAGCACGGAGTCATCTCCGCGAACGAATTCATTTCGATCGCCGAATCGACGGGCCTGATCGTGCCGATCGGCGACTTCGTGATCCGCACCGCATGCGAACAGATCGCGCGCTGGCGCGACGACGGCCACGACACGCTGACACTCGCGATCAACATCTCGCCGGTGCAGTTCTGGCGCGGCGACCTGATCGAGACGATTTCCCAGGCGCTGCAGGACACCGGCATCGACGCGAACCGGCTCGAACTCGAGATCACCGAAACCGCGATGATGGAATACCCGGAGCTCGTGTCCGAGAAGATCGTCGCGCTAAAGAAGCTCGGCATCCGGATCGCGCTCGACGATTTCGGCACCGGCTATTCGTCGCTGTCGTACCTGCACCGCTTCTCCGTCGACACGCTGAAGGTCGACCGCTCGTTCGTGCAGGCCATCCCGAACGATCGCAGCGTGTGCGTGATGGTGTCGTCGATCGTGCATCTCGCACGCTCGCTCGGCCTGACGGTCGTCGTCGAGGGCACCGAGACCGAGGAGCAGATCGCGTGGCTGTCCGCGCTCGGCGAGATCGAGGCGCAGGGCTTCCTGTTCTCGCGCCCCGTGCCGGCCGACGCGATTCCCGCGCTGATCGCACGCTTCGGCGTGCGCGGCGCCCGGCCGAACGTCCTCGCCCACCGCGCGACCGGCAGCACGGGCGCCTGAGCCCGCAACACGCACGGCACGTGTTGCGCGGCCCATCGATTGTTTCGGCTTCCGATCCGATTGTTTAGTCCATTTACTAGCGTTTTCGCGCATGGCAGTGTCACGATGCGCGGCGGACAATCGGGAGGGCCACCGTGTCGGCGGGCCGCCGGCACGTTTTCACGCGCGAGACCAGGCCCAGCGCCAACAGCATAGTCATGACAACCGTCGAAGTCGAAGCGGCCGAACGTGTCGAACAGGCACAGGCCTCCCTATGGACCTTGTTCAAGGTCATCGCCGGCATTTCCGCCGTGTCGTGGGGCGGGCTGTCGATGATGGCGCAGCTCGAACGCCACTACGTCGACCGGTTGCAGCGCATCGAGCCGCACGTGTTCGCCGATTTCATCGCCCTCGCATGGCTCGTGCCGGGCCCCGTCGGCTGCAATGTCGCGGTGCAGGTCGGCCAGACGCTGCACGGCCGCATCGGCGCGTGGATCGCCGGCATCGCGAGTGTGCTGCCGTTCTTCCTGCTGATGACGCTGTTCGCGATCTTCTACCGCACGCCGATCGTGCGCTCGCTCGCCGCGCCGATGCTGATCAATCACTTCGGGATGGTGCTCGCCGCGCTGATCGGCGTCACGTGGATCAAGCAGTTGCGTACGCTCGTGCGCACGCGGCTCGAACAGTTGATTGCCGCGCTATCGACGATTCTGCTCGCTTTCGCGCATAGTCCTGCCGCGTTCGTCGGGATTCTTTTCGCTGCGTTTGCAGCCGGCTGGCTGACCGGGCCGCCGCAAGACGACGTGGTCGACTTCACGCTGTCCCGGCGCGACCGCAACCTGCTCGTGCTGCTCGCCGTCCTCGTCGCGCTGTTCGCGCTGCCGCTGTCAGGCGACTATCAGATGACGCTGCTGTGGCCGCGGCTCGCCGGCGCCGGGATGACGCTGTTCGGCGGCGGCTTCTCCGCGCTGCCCGTGCTCAAGACGCTGTTCGTGTCGCCGGGGACCGGCATCTCCGATCACGACTTCACGCTCGCGTTCGCGCTGTCGCCCGTATCGCCCGGCCCGCTGCTGAACGTCGTGCCGTTTCTCGGCTACCTGACCGACGGCTGGATCGGCGCGCTGCTCGCGACCGCCGCGCTGTTCATTCCGTCGGGGTGTCTCGTCGTGTTCGCGCAAAACCATCTGTTCCGGCTCAAGCGCCACTCGCGCTTCGAGCACGGGATGCGCCTGATGCGCGCGGCGACGACGGGCTTTCTGGTCGTCGCCGTCGTGAAGATCCTGCATCGCGAACCGGCCGATCCCGTCTATTGGCTCACGGGCGCCTTTGCGATGCTGTGCTTCGCGCGCTTCAAGGTGCCCGTGTATGCCGTCTACGGCGCGGTCGCGATCGCGTGCGGCGTATGGCTGTGGGCCGTCGCGCATTGACGGCCGGTTGCGATCACCGCCACCGCTTGCCGCTCAGCCTGCTTGCACCGCGACGCGGCGTGTGACCCAGCGCGCCCGCAGCGCGTCGTAGGCGAGGTTGAAGCAGAACGTGTAAGGCAGGAAGAACAGCACGATGCCGAGGTCGAGCAGCAGCGCCTCGACGAGGCTCACATCCAGCCACCACGCGGCGACCGGCACCACCATCGCGACGAGGCCGAGCTCGAACGCGACCGCATGCGCGATCCGCATCCCGAGCGTGCGCGTGAGGCCGGCCCGCCGCTCGAAGCGGTCGAACAGCGTGTTGAACGTCATGTTCCAGGCCATCGCGATCAGCGACACCATCACCGTCAGCACGCCGACGTGCGAGACCGGCATGTCGAGCAGCCACGCGCCGATCGGCGCGCACAGCGCGATCGCCACCAGCTCGAACGTCAGCGCGTGAACGAGGCGTTCCGTCACCGTTTTGTTCATCTGTTTCATGCTTCCCTCCGATTCGTTGGTCCAGCTCATGTCGGCCATTTTGATCGGCACGACCGTATGAATCCAGTTTGATATCATCGGTTTTACCGATACAACGCCGTGAGGTCCGCCGCATGCGCCACGCCCCCGAAGCCCTGCTCGCCTTCGCCGAAGCCGCGCTGCTCGGCTCGTTCACGGCCGCCGCGCGCAAGCTGGGCAAGCGGCAGTCGACGGTCTCCGAAGCGATCGCGAACCTCGAGATCGATCTCGGCGTGCAGCTGTTCGACCGCTCGACGCGCACGCCGACGCTGACCGATGCCGGCCGCGCGCTGCTGCCGCAGGTGCAGCGCACGCTGGAAGCCGGCGCGGCGATCGACCGCACCGCCGCGCGGCTCGCGCAGGGCGAGGAAGCGCGGCTCACGCTCGTCGTGTCCGATACGTACCAGTCGAAGCGATACGAGGAAACCTTGATGGCGCTCGAGCGACGTTTTCCGGCGCTCGAGCTCGAATGCCAGATCGCCGAGCACGAGGACGTGCTCGACCTGATCCAGCAGGGCCGCGCCCAGCTCGGGCTGATGGCCGCGCGCGCCGTCTACCCGCCCGATATCGGCGCGGCGACGGTGGCGGAGGAATCCGAGATCGGTCTGTTCGTCGGACGCACGCACGCGCTGGCCGCCCACGGCGACGCTGACGTGCCGCATGCGGCGCTGCGCGACGCGCGCGAGCTGCGCCTGAACACCTACGTGAAGCCGGAGGATCGCGGCGCCGACGACCGGATCGTCGTCGGCACGCAGCGCTGGCTCGCGCCGAGCTATCTGATGCTGCTGGAGATGGCGGTGCTGGGGTTCGGCTGGGCCGAGCTGCCGCGCTGGATGGTCGAGCACTTCGCGCGCGACCGGCTGTGCGAGCTGCGCTCGCGCGGCTGGCCGCGGCGCGTGCGGGTCGATGCGGTCTGGTCGCGCAACCGGCCGCTCGGCCCGGCCGGCGCGTGGCTGCTCGACGCAATGCTGGCCGCGTAGCGGCGGGTGCCGAACGGCGCCGCGGAATCGGAGGTCAGAAGCCGCGCGACAGCACGGCGGCGCCGATCGTCACGACGCCGAGCACGAGATTGACGACGACGAGCAGGCGCACCGTGTTCACGGCACGCGCGCCATCGGGCCAGTTCTGCGCCTGCACCGCGCGGCGGATACGCGGGAACAGCGCGAAGCGGATGTGGCCGAAGATCAGCATCATCACGACGCCCAGCCCCGCCATCGCATGCAGCGTCCACGTCGCGTGCGCGCCGCCGAATGCCATCAGCAGGAACCCGCCGGACAGCAGGATCACGATCACCGAGCCCGACACCCAGTTGAAGAAGCGGCCGAACACGCCCTCGATCAGCGGCAGCCGGAGCTGCGGCGTCAGGTCGGACAGCGCCGGGCGCAGGCAGAAATTCGCGAAGACCATCCCGCCCACCCACACGGCGACGGCCAGCAGGTGAAGAAACAGCGCGACGGCAACAGCGTGGGACATGGCGACAATCCTGATAGGGGTTGGGTGCAACGAACAGCCGCGTCACGCGCGGTCTCGAGCGACGTTCGACCGGCGGCCCGCCGCTCGGTTCAGACCCCGGGCGGCATTTCACACTATTTTGCAAATTCCGCGTGGCGCCGCCACTGTCGCTTACCTGAATACGCCGCGCAAAAGAACAGGCCGCACGCCCGCCGAAGCGGAGGTGCGGCCTGCGATGCCGGTCGAGCCGGCAAGCGGATGCGGCGTCAGCCGAGCAGCGGACGCAGTTCGTTGACGACCTTGAGCTTCGTCTCCGGCGCGCGGCCCTTGCGTGCGCGCTTGCCGATGTGCGGCGCGAGCCCCGCGTACGACAGCGTTTCGTCCTGCGCCTTGCCGCCGCGACCCGTGCCGATCAGCACGACGCCGGCCGGGTCGATCGCGAGCGCCTGCACGAGCGTTTCCTTGTCGTCGAGCGCCATCAGGATCACGCCGCGGCCGCCGCCGGACAGCGTCTTCATCTCGTCCATCCCGAACACCAGCAGCCGGCCGCCGCTCGACAGGCATGCGACCTGCGTCGCGTTCGGCAGCACGGGCATCGGCGCGAGCGGCACCGCGCCCGTATCGATCGTCATGAACGCCTTGCCGGCCTTCACGCGGCTCACCATGTCGCCGACCTTCGCGAGGAAGCCGAACCCGTTGCTCGACGCGAGCAGCAGTTGCTGGTCGACCGGCGCCGCGTAGTAGTGCATCAGGTGCGAGCCCGATTCGAGCTCGATCAGCGACGTCACCGGCACGCCGTCGCCGCGGCCGCCCGGCAGCACCGACACGTCGACCGAGTACACGCGGCCGCTGCTGCCCCACGCGATCAGGCGGTCGGGCGTGCGGCACTGGAACGCCGCGTACAGGTGGTCGCCCGCCTTGAACGTGAAGCCGGCCGGGTCGAGCCCGTGACCCTTCAGCGCGCGCACCCAGCCCTTCTGCGACACGACGACCGTCACCGGCTCGTCGACGACCTTCGCCTCGAACGTCGCGCGCTTTTCCTGCTGGATCAGCGTGCGGCGATCGTCGCCGTACTGCTTCGCGTCGGTCTCGATCTCCTTGATCATCAGCCGCTTCATCGCGCTTTCGTTCGCGAGCAGTTCCTCGAGCTTCGCCTTCTCGTCGCGCAGCGTCTCGAGTTCCTTCTCGATCTTGATCTTCTCGAGCCGCGCGAGCTGGCGCAGCCGGATTTCGAGAATGTCTTCCGCCTGGCGGTCGGTGAGGCCGAACGCGCTCATCAGCGCGGCCTTCGGCTCGTCCGCCTCGCGGATGATGCGAATCACCTCGTCGATGTTCAGGAAGACGATCATCCGCCCTTCGAGGATGTGGATGCGGTCGTCGACCTTCGCGAGACGATGGCGGCACCGGCGCGTCATCGTCAGCTGGCGGAACTTCACCCATTCGTCGAGGATCGTCAGCAGCCCCTTCTGGCCCGGCCGGCCGTCGGCGCCGATCATCACGAGGTTCAGCGTCGCGTTCGACTCGAGGCTCGTATACGCGAGCAGCGTGTTCACGAATTCCGTCTGGTCGATCGTGCGCGACTTCGGCTCGAACACGAGCCGCACCGCCGCTTCCTTGCCCGACTCGTCGCGCACCGCGTCGAGCAGGTCGAGCATCGCCTTCTTCGTGTTGAGCTGTTCGGGCGTGAGCGTCTTCTTGCCGAGCTTGAGCTTCGGGTTGGTCAGCTCCTCGATTTCCTCGAGCACCTTCTGGCCCGACGTGCTCGGCGGCAGCTCGGTGACGACGAGTTGCCACTGGCCGCGCGCGAGATCCTCGATCTTCCAGCGCGCGCGCACCTTCAGGCTGCCGCGGCCGGTTTCATAGGCCGCCGCGATCTCGGCGTCGCTCGAGATGATCTGGCCGCCGCCCGGGAAGTCCGGGCCGGGGATCAGGTTCATCAGCTCCGCGTGCGTGAGCTTCGGATTGCGGATCAATGCGACCGCCGCCGCCGCGACTTCGCGCAGGTTGTGCGACGGGATTTCGGTGGCGAGGCCGACCGCGATGCCCGATGCGCCGTTCAGCAGCACGAACGGCATGCGGCTCGGCAGCGTCTTCGGTTCCTCGAACGAGCCGTCGTAGTTCGGCATGAAGTCGACCGTGCCCTGGTCGATCTCGTCGAGCAGCAGCTTCGAGATCGGCGTGAGCCGCGCTTCGGTGTATCGCATCGCCGCCGCGCCGTCGCCGTCGCGCGAGCCGAAGTTGCCCTGCCCGTCGATCAGCGGATAGCGCAGCGAGAAATCCTGCGCGAGACGCACGAGCGCGTCGTAGGCCGACTGGTCGCCATGCGGGTGGTATTTACCGAGCACGTCGCCGACCACGCGCGCCGACTTCACCGGCTTCGCGTCGGGGCCAAGGCCCATTTCGTTCATCGCGAACAGGATCCGGCGCTGCACCGGCTTCTGGCCGTCGCACACGTCGGGCAGCGCGCGGCTCTTCACGACGCTGACCGCGTAGCTGAGGTACGCCTGCTCCGCGTAATTGCCGAGCGTCAGCGCATCGGCGTCCGGTGCGTCGGACCCGGCGAAGAGATCGGAAGTATTGTCGTCCATCTGAATTCCGTATTCGTAAATGGCGTGAGGCCGGGCCGGGCGTCATGCCCGGCCGCGCGGGTTAGATGTCCGCTTCGACGTCGTTGCCCTTTTCCTCGAGCCAGCCGCGCCGCGCGGCTGCCTCGCCCTTGCCCATCAGCATCGTCATCCGCGCGACGGTCGCCTCGTAGTCGAGCTCGCCGAGCTTTACCGGCATCAGGCGGCGCGTGTCGGGGTTCATCGTCGTGTCCCACAGCTGCTCCGCGCTCATTTCGCCGAGACCCTTGAAGCGGCTGATGCTCCATTGGGTTTCACGCACGCCGTCCTTGCGCAGCTTGTCGAGCGTCGCCTCGAGTTCGCCTTCGTCGAGCGCATAGAGCTTCTGCGCGGGCTTCTTGCCGCGCGCGGGCGCATCGACGCGGAACAGCGGCGGCCGTGCGACATGCACGTGGCCGCGTTCGATCAGCTGCGGGAAGTGCTTGAAGAACAGCGTGAGCAGCAGCACCTGGATGTGCGAGCCGTCGACGTCCGCGTCCGACAGGATGCAGATCTTGCCGTAGCGCAGGTTCGACAGGTCGACGGTTTCGTCCGGGCTGTGCGGATCGACGCCGATCGCGACCGAGATGTCATGCACCTCGTTGTTCGCGAACAGGCGGTCGCGCTCGGTTTCCCACGTATTCAGCACCTTGCCGCGCAGCGGCAGGATCGCCTGGTATTCCTTGTCGCGGCCCATCTTCGCGGAACCGCCCGCCGAGTCGCCCTCGACGAGGAACAGTTCGTTGCGCGCGATATCTTCCGTCTCGCAATCGGTCAGCTTGCCGGGCAGCACCGCGACGCCCGAGCTCTTGCGCTTCTCGACCTTCTGGCCCGCGCGCGTGCGCGCCTGCGCCTGCTTGATCACGAGTTCGGCGAGCTTCTTGCCGTGCTCGACGTGCTGGTTCAGCCACAGCTCGAGCGCCGGCCGCGAGAACGACGACACGAGCTTCACCGCGTCGCGGCTGTTCAGGCGTTCCTTGATCTGCCCCTGGAACTGCGGGTCGAGCACCTTCGCGGACAGCACGAACGACACGCGTGCGAACACGTCTTCCGCGAGCAGCTTCACGCCCTTCGGCTGCAGGTTGTGCAGTTCGACGAAGCTTTTCACCGCCTGGTAGAGACCGTCGCGCAGGCCCGACTCGTGCGTGCCGCCGGCCGGCGTCGGAATCAGGTTCACGTACGATTCGCGCACGAGCGAACCTTCCTCGCTCCATGCGACGACCCACGACGCGCCCTCGCCTTCGGCGAAGGTTTCGTCGGTCGAACGCGCATCGGCAAAGCGCTCGCCCTCGAACAGCGGGATCAGCAACTCGCTGCCGTTCATCTCGTCGAGCAGGTAACCGCGCAGGCCGTCCTCGTATTTCCAGGTCTGGCGTTCGCCGGACTTCTCGTTGACGAGCACGACCTCGACGCCCGGCAGCAGCACGGCCTTCGAGCGCAGCAGGCGCTGCAGCTCGCCGAGCGGCAGGTTCGGCGAATCGAAGTACTTCGGATTCGGCCACACCTGCACGCGCGTGCCGGACTTCTTCTCGCCGCGGCCCGCGCCTTGCGTCGCGAGCGGCTTCACGACATCGCCGTCGGCGAAGCCGAGTTCGGCGATCTTGCCGTCGCGCCAGACCGTCACGTCGAGGCGCGTCGCGAGTGCGTTCGTCACCGACACGCCGACGCCGTGCAGGCCGCCCGAGAACGTGTACGCGCCGCCGGCGGCCTTGTCGAACTTGCCGCCCGCGTGCAGGCGCGTGAACACGATCTCGACGACCGGTACGCCTTCCTCGGGGTGCATGCCGAACGGGATGCCGCGGCCGTCGTCCTCGACCGACACCGACTGGTCGGCGTGCAGCGTGACCGTGATCTGCTTGCCGTGGCCGCCGAGCGCCTCGTCGGACGCGTTGTCGATGACTTCCTGAATAATGTGCAGCGGATTTTCGGTACGGGTGTACATGCCGGGCCGCTGCTTGACCGGCTCGAGACCCTTGAGCACCTTGATCGATGCTTCGCTATAGGCCGCGCTGGGCTTCTTCGTTGACATAGGCGCTGAATTTCGTCATTCATCGGGACGTTGTCCACGCCTGGTGTGGATAACGTCGTGGACAAAACGTTGAGTTCCGTAAAAAAGCGAATCGAAACAACGCTGTGCTTGGACTGCTTCGAAAGCGGGCGCGCGGCATGCGCTACGCGACCCGGGACGCGCGGTATTTTACTGGTTCCGCGTGGCGCGCCATCGCAAGATCGTCGCACGGCGCAACCGGTCATGCGACCGGCGATACGACGCGCCGGCCGGCGACGCGCCGCGCGCCGCGCGTCAGACCGGCTTGCGCTTCGCCTCGAGCGTCTCCCACCGCTCGAGCGCGGCGAGCAGTTCGTCGTCGATCGCCGCGAACCGTTCGGTCAGGCGCGTGCCTTCCTGCGGATCCTTCGCGAAGATCGCGCCGTCCTCGAGCTGCGCGTTGATCGTCTTCTGTTCTTCCTCGAGCGCCGCGATCTTCTGCGGCAGCGCATCGAGTTCGCGCTGCTCGTTGAACGACAGCTTGACCGTGCGCTGCGCGTTGCGGCCGGCGGCACTTTTCGCCGGGTCTTCCTTGACCGGCGCCGCTTCCTTCACCGCGCGCTTCGCTGCTTCCTGTTGCGCGAGCTGCTGCGAACGCTCGCTCTGGATCTGCCAGTCGGTGAAGCCGCCGACGTATTCGCGCCACTTGCCGTCGCCCTCGGCCGCGATCACCGACGTCACGACGTTGTCGAGGAACGCGCGATCGTGGCTGACGAGCAGCACCGTGCCGTCATAGTCGGCCAGCAGCTCTTCGAGCAGTTCGAGCGTCGGGATGTCGAGGTCGTTGGTCGGTTCGTCGAGCACCAGCACATTGGCCGGACGCGCGAACAGGCGCGCGAGCAGCAGCCGGTTGCGCTCGCCGCCCGACAGCGACTTCACCGGCGAGCGCGCACGTTCCGGTGCGAACAGGAAGTCGCCGAGATAGCTCATCACGTGCTTGCGCACGCCACCGATCTCGACCCATTCGCTACCCGGGCTGATCGTGTCGGCCAGGCTCTTTTCCTGGTCGAGCTGCGCGCGCATCTGGTCGAAATACGCGACCTGCAGGTTCGTGCCCGTGCGCACCGTGCCCGTGTCGGGCTTCAGCTCGCCGAGGATCAGCTTGAGCAGCGTGGTCTTGCCCGCGCCGTTCGGGCCGACGAAACCGATCTTGTCGCCACGCATGACCGACGTCGAGAACGTGTCGACGACCGTTCGATCGCCGTAGCGCTTCGTCACGTCCGTCAGTTCCGCGACGATCTTGCCCGACTTCTCGCCCTGCGCGACGTCGAGCTTCACGTTGCCCTGCGAATTGCGGCGCTCCGAGCGCTCGTTGCGCATCTGCACGAGCCGCGCGATGCGCCCGACGCTGCGCGTACGCCGCGCCTCGACGCCCTTGCGGATCCACACTTCTTCCTGCGCGAGCAGCTTGTCGAACTTCTCGTTTTCCACGCGCTCGACTTCGAGCTGCTGCGCCTTGCGCGTCTGGTACGCGGAGAAATTGCCCGGATACGACAGCAGCCCGCCACGATCGAGCTCGACAATGCGTGTCGCAACGCGGTCGAGGAACGCGCGATCGTGGGTGATGAACAGCAGGCCCGCGCGCTGCGAGACCAGCAGTTCTTCCAGCCAGCGGATGCCGTCGAAGTCGAGGTGGTTGGTCGGTTCGTCGAGCAGCAGCACGTCGGGCTGCAGCACGAGCGCGCGCGCCAGCGCGACGCGCTTCTGCATCCCGCCCGACAGCGCGTCGACGCTGGCGTCGCCGTCCGTCAGGCCGATCTGCGCGAGCGTCATCGACACACGCGTGCGCCAGTTCCACGCGTCGTGCATGTCGAGCGACGACTGCAGCGCGTTCATTCGCGCGAGCAGCGCATCGTGCTCGGCGCCTTCGGGTGTGTCGGCGAGGCGGTGCGCGATCGAATCGTATTCTTCGAGCACTTCGCGCGTGTGCGTGAGCCCCGATGCCACGGCCTCGAACACCGTCGCGCCGGGTTCGAATTCGGGCTCCTGCGGCACGTAGACGGTCACGAGCTCCTGCTGGCGCGTGATCAGCCCGTCATCGGGCTTCGCGAGCCCGGCGACGATCTTCAGCAGCGACGACTTGCCCGCGCCGTTGCGGCCGATCAGGCCGACGCGTTCGCCTGCCTCCAGCGAGAAGTCCGCGTGATCGAGCAACGCGACGTGACCGAACGCGAGGTGCGCGCCGGTAATGGAATAAAGCGACATGGGGAGACGGCGAAGAGAGAAATCGGAAGCGCCCATTGTACCGGTGGCGGACGCCTGCGCCGGGATGGCCGGACGGACTATGCCGGTGCGCGGTGCTTTTTGTGCTGTGACTGCGTGTAGGCGTGCGCTCGGCGGACGGCGCCGGCATCGCGCACTTCGCCGCCACGCGAAGCCGGCACGGCGGGCATCCGGCCGCAGCTTCGCGGCCGGGCGCCCGCACGCGGGAGGTGCGATTACTTCACGTTGACCGTGATCGTCGAGCTCAGCTCGGGACCGTACGAACGGTGTGCGCCGTCGCCGAGTTGCAGCGTCAGCGTGTGCTGGCCAGGCGGCAGCTTCACGTCGGTTTCGGTCTGGCCCTTGCCGAAGTGCAGCGAATGGTCGGAGGCGGGAATCACGTCGCCCTTCGGCACCGGCTTGCCGTCGATCAGCAGGTGATGGTGGCCCGTGTCCGGCGTCATGTCGCCGGCCGGCTTGAGCGCCATCCCTTCGAGGCCGAACTGCACGTGCACGGGGCTCGACACCGTCGCGCCATCCTTCGGCTCGACGAAGAACACGCGCGCCTCGGCACGCGCGAGCGTCGACACGGCCAGTGCCGCGACACATACCGCACCCGCGATCCATTTCTTGTTGAGCATCGTTTCCTCCTTCAGATTGAAAGGCTCACGAAGCATACACTGCGTGCCCGGCCCGTGCGATGACAGCCGTTGTTCGCGATGCGTACGTTTAAAAGGACGTTGCGCAGGTGTTCGGCGAAATTACGGTACTATTGCGCCTTTCGTCCGTTGGCCGCACCGCGGACGGCATGACCGACTTTCTTCATCGCGAACGCCCTATGAGCGAAGTAATCGAATACCAGAGCTGGGTCTGCCTGATTTGCGGGTGGGTCTACAACGAAGCCGAAGGGCTGCCCGACGAGGGCATTCCCGCCGGCACCCGTTTCGCCGACATTCCCGCCGACTGGCGGTGCCCGCTGTGCGACGTGGGCAAGGAAGATTTCGTCGTCGTGGATTTCTGATTTCGATTTTCGGTTTCTGGACACACTGAGCACGCGCGCCGCGCATCGGCACGCTTTCCGTCCGCCGATTCGCCGCGCGTTTGCTATACTCTGCGCGCTGTCCACATCGCCGTCCCGGTCGCGTTTTTTGCACGCGATAGCGCGGACTCGGCTCTCCCCGTAGTTCAATGGATAGAACAAGCGCCTCCTAAGCGCTAGATACAGGTTCGATTCCTGTCGGGGGGACCAGAGATCCTCCAGCAAAGCCTTATCTGGCTTGCCCGAAAAGGTTAACAGGGTCGTGCATGGGTACCACAACGGTTACCACATGCGGTACTCCAATGGCCCTGTTGCATCTCTCCTCACTCGTGTCCGTTAAGCTTAAACGTCTGGCAGAAGTCGAATAGCCCACTGCTGTACTTCCGCCGCCGCATCCCCGAGGATGTAAAGCCGCTGCTTGCCGCCGCTGGCTCTCCGCATGCGGGAAAGATTCACTACGTAGTCTCGCTACAGACCGCGGATCCTCGGGTGGCAGCGCCCAAGGTCGCCAAGTGGGTAAAAGAGACTGACGAAGATTGGGTGCGCTTGCGCAATCCCACCCGGGCGGAAGGGCGAGCGGAGCGCGTACCGCAGTAACCGCGAAAAAATTCGATGCTCGAACCGTGTGCAGAAGCGACCATCATCAACGTTCAATTTTCCGACTGAATCGGAAGTGATTGCGTATTTCTCGGCCCCGCAAGGCCCTGAAATCTATGAACACCTCGTCACCATCGATACCTACGATGAGCTCCGGTCAGCGTTTTATAACGGAGCCGGAGGCGCGCATTCCGGATTGCCGGCTCCCGACCAAGTCGCTCCGGAGGCGTGAACATCGCAATCGCTAGCTAGCCTTCGAGAGTTCCGTTGATGTTCCGGATTTGGCATCGGCTGGATTTTTGCGCAACAGACGGCGGGCCGCCACGACTCTCTTCTCGACTAGTTCGTATGACACCCATGCGAGTATTAGCGAGCTCGCGACCAAGGTAGGGATGTAGAAATACGAGCTCCGAGGAAGGCCCACGATCTGAAGGCACCAAATGATGAAGAAGTGATTTAAGTAGACGCCATAGCTCAGGTTCCCGAACAGTTCATCAAATGATCCGAAGGTGACCTTTCTCAGTGCGACCACGATCGGCACTCCAATTGCGATTCCAAACGTGACCTCGAACAGCGGATACTTGATCGCGTGATAGGTTGCCGACAGCACACACAGTGCAACCGATGTCACGTAGACGAACACTACCAAGGGCTTTCTATCTTCGGTTCGAAGAAAGCTTCCGGTTATGAAGATGAACAGGGTGCCTGGAAGCATCCTGTAGCTCCACGTGTCTGGATCGATCACATCAAAAAAGGGAAGCAAGAAAAAGGACAGCGACAGAAGAATCGCCGGAACGCGAAGGCCCAAGATCAAGATAAACGGAATGACCAGGTAGAACTGTGCCTCGAGGCCGAGCGACCATGCTTGGGGCACGGTTTGCGCGTTCGGGAAGTATCGAAAGAAGTTCAGCGGCAGCATCGTCAGATTCATGGCCACGGTCGATGGCGTCAACCCCGAGGTGAACTCGGACTCAGGGTGAAACAAGAAAATCAAAACGAGCGTGAGGGAACTGTAGAACAGAAACTGCGGAAAGAGCCGCATCGAGCGATCGAGGAGAAACCTCGGAAAGGAAGAAGCGCTCGCATAGTGCCGCTCGATCAAAGCGGTCATGACATAACCGCTCAGCAGGAAGAAAGACACGACCGCAACGATGCCGGGATTCTTCCCATGGACGGCAATGCCGACGTGAGACAGGACAACGGCGAGTGCGAGCAAGAGGCGATAGATACCCATGGAGAGTTGGTGCCAGGTCGAGCGATCAGGAACAGTGCAGGATTGTAGCAACTCAATGAATCCAACCGGCTTCGGGCCATTTCTCGTTTACGGGGAATGAAGGACCGACAACGCGGCACGCACGCGCGTCGACGAACGACTCCACGCAGGGGGCGTCGCTTCCAAGAACTCGAACAACGCCTCGACGAGAGCGCTACGAAAGAAGAGCTTCAGCGCTAGGGCGAAAAGAACGACGGGATCGTGGCCTCGGTCGCGACGGTCCGGACGAACACGCAATCGATAGTCGACACGTGGGAAGGTGGCGCCCGAGGGTTGCGCGTGGTGGCATCGGTCAGAAAGCGGTCCGGAAGCGCGGGAAGCTGACTTGCGCTTGCGGAAGATGAGATGAGCTTCCAAGCATCTAACACCAACCGCCGGAGGACAGCAAACATGGATCCGTTACCTTGATCGGAACCAAGGTAACACCCGGGTATCCAGAGAACCCTGGCAATGCCAGCGAGCGCATTCTGATGGGCGACGCGCCATCGCCCCGGACGAGCCATATCATTGATCATTTGACGCACTGCAACAGTCCGGGGTACACTTCGCGCCGCGGGGTGGAGCAGTCTGGCAGCTCGTCGGGCTCATAACCCGAAGGTCATAGGTTCAAATCCTATCCCCGCAACCAACATCGAAGCCCGCTCTGCGAAAGCAAGCGGGCTTTTTGATTTGCATGTTGTTGTACCAGCACGGCCGGCCCCCAGCCTCACTGCGTCAACCCCGTCCTGACCTTCGGCATCAAACTCGCGTTCACCCCCGTCACGGCAAACGTGCCTGTCGACGACGCCCCGGCCGGCAGCGCCAGCACACTGCCATCCCCGAGCCGATTCGCATCGACAACGATCTGGCTCACCGCGCACCCATTCGTCAACAGCCCGACCGGCGACCCGGCGATCGACGAAAACGTGTTGCCCGTCACGCTGAACGAACACACGTTTCCATACGCCCGGAACCCCGCATAGCCGGACCCCGACACGCGGTTATCCGTCACCGCGACGCCCGACACCGTTCCCGTCCATGTATCCAGTTCGATCGCGCCCTGTTGCGTCGGCTGCAGGCCGTTGTTCACGTTCGAGTTCTGGATGTTGGTCACGGTATTGCCGGTGATGACGACGTTCGATGAACCATAAGTCTTCCAGCTGTCTTCCTGCGCGACCAGGATACCCGCCGCCTTCTCGACGCCGTCGACCGTGTTGTTCGAGATCGTCACGCCCTGCCCGCCGACAACGGTAATACCGCGCCCCCACGAGTTCCCCGACACTGAATTGTGATCGATCAGCACGTTGCTGCTGAGCCGGCCGTCGCCGAGATAACTGACCACGGCGATCAGATCGTCGCCGGTGCCCGTCACCGTATTGTTCTGCACCAGCACGTTGGTCGAACCGTAAGTCGTGTGGATGCCGTCGGCCAGCGTCGCCCGCACGGTATTGCCCACGATCGCGACACCG
Organism: Burkholderia sp. B21-005; assembly: GCF_020843965.1. Classification (NCBI taxonomy): domain Bacteria; kingdom Pseudomonadati; phylum Pseudomonadota; class Betaproteobacteria; order Burkholderiales; family Burkholderiaceae; genus Burkholderia; species Burkholderia sp. B21-005. Next base: position 2,612,399 of record NZ_CP086301.1, read on the forward strand.
TTGCCGCCGAACACGAAAATCCCCGCGCTCGCGCCCCCTTGGATCGTCACACCGAGCACCTGAACGTCCGCGCCCGTCACCTCGACCTTGGTCGACTCGGGCGTCGTGAGCCGCGTCGTGCCGGTCCCGGCGAGCGTCACGCCGACGAGCGTCGAACCGGCGCCCCTCATCACGATCGTCTGGTCGGCCGGATTCGTGGCCGCGAGCGTCGCACCGTATCCTGAGATCACCGCGTGCGGCACGGTCACGGCAAGCGAATGCCCGACAACATAGCAGCCCGGCGCAATCACCAGGCGCTGGCCGGCCTGGAGGCTGTCGAATGCTTTCTGCAACGCGTCGGCCTGATCGCTGCCGTCGGCGGCCGGGGAGACCGTCACATCGGCGACGAGAACCGGTTTGGAGCCGCTGGGCGGCTGAAGCGTCGCACCGGGGGTGACGCCGGTCGCCCCTGCGATTGGGCCGGAGCTTCCGGAATTCGTCGATGAAGTGGATGCGCCGGATGCCGTGTCGGCAGATGTCGATGTACCCGCAACGGTTTGCGGTGCCGGCGCCGCGTTGTCGTCGCCACCGCCGCATGCGGCAAGACAAAGGCAGAGCGCGGCAAGCATCGCCTGATCGACTGTACGCATACGATGTTCCGCTAGCCCAAGTTGGCGTCATCGTAAGTACGCCAGCGCACTTTGTAAATGGATTCCGTGCGGAGGCACCGTTCGCAGTCCTCCATCATTCATCGCCGCTGACGCGCATCCTACATTGCATAGAAGCCCGAACCTTATTCAGCACGCGAACGTCAGGGCTGATTCGGACGCGCGCGACCTCGAGATCGCGCGCGGCATCGGTGCAGCGATTGCCGGCCGCACACGAGCAAATTACATCGCACTTCTACGCTTATGCATTCGCGCCGCCATCGATTGTCAACCCGGTACCGTTAATCGACCGCCCTTCCGGCCCGACGACGAACGCGACGAGTGCCGCCACGTCCTCCGCCTTGCCGTACTGCGGAATCGCCATCCGCGAACGTTGCGCGCCGGCATGCTCACCACCGGCCGGATTCATGTCCGTGTCGGTCGACCCCGGATGCACGAGATTGACCGTGATGCCGCGCGCACCGAGATCGCGCGCGAGCCCCTGCGTCCAGCCGATCAGCGCGGCCTTGCTCGCCGCATAGAGGCTCATCCCCGCATCGGGCACGCGCGTCGCGAGACAACTGCCGGTCGACACGATGCGCCCACCCTCTCCGAGATGCCGCGCAGCCGCCTGCGACGCGACGATCACCGCGCGCACGTTCACGTTCAGCGTCGCGTCGATATCGTCGAGCGTGAGGTCGTCCAGCGCGCCCGCGCGGAAGATGCCCGCGTTGTTGACGAGGATGTCGAGGCCGCCGAGCGTCTGCGCGGCATGATCGACCGCGCCGCGCACGGCAACCGGATCGGCGCTGTCGGCCTGGATCGCGACGGCCCGGCGGCCCAGCAACTCGATGTCGGCAACGACGGCCCGCGCCCGCTCCGCCGATTTCTCGTAAGTGATCGCGACGTCGGCGCCGTCGGCCGCCAGCCGTTTCGCAATGGCCGCGCCGATGCCGCGACTGCCGCCCGTGACGAGTGCACGCTTGCCCTGAAGTCGATTCATGAAAGCTCCTGTGGTCATTTATGTAACGACCGACACAGAATGTGGCAGGTTGCGCGGCGCTGTCAATTGAATTATTTTATCGAGCGATACAGATATCACCGAAGGAACGGACGTCATGGCTGAACGGGGCCGACCGAGAAGCTTCGACAAGGAAGCGGCGCTGGATCGCGCGATGGAGGTGTTCTGGCGCCTCGGCTACGAGGGTGCGTCGATGACGGACCTGACGGCCGCGATGGGCATTGCGTCGCCGAGCCTGTACGCGGCGTTCGGCAGCAAGGAGGCGTTGTTCCGGCAGGCGGTCGAGCACTATCGGGAAACGGAGGGCCGTGAGATCTGGGACGGCGTCGAACAGGCCGGCAGCGCACACGACGCGATCGAGAACTACCTGATGCAGACCGCGCGCGTGTTCACGCGCCGGTCGAAGCCGGCCGGCTGCCTGATCGTCTTGTCGGCGCTGCATCCGGCCGAGCGATCGGACACGGTTCGGCAAATGCTGATCGCCATGCGCGAGCAGACGCTCGCCGCGTTACGCGCGCGGCTCGGCGAAGGCGTTGCAGCGGGCGAGATCTCCGCGCACGCGGATCTCGACGCGATCGCGCGCTACTACGTGACGGTGCAACAGGGGATGTCGATTCAGGCGCGCGACGGCGCGAGCCGTCGCGATCTGGAAGCGGTCGCGCAAGCCGCGCTGGCCGCGTGGCCGGCGCTTGCGGGCGCACGCGGCGGCTAGCGGCAGGCCGCGGAAAGAAACCCGCGACACCGCGCGCGGCCGGGCGGCGGCAAGCGGCCGGCATGGCCGCGCGGGTACCTTACTGCGTCACGGCGTGCTGCACGTCCTTCGACGCATGCCACACGCGGTAGCGCACGTCGAAGCCGTCCGGCACGTACACGACGAGCGGCAGGCGGCTGTTGTAGCGCAGCAGCTGGCCGTCGCCACGCACCTGCACGAACCGCTGCTGCGGCGCCTGGCCCGGGCAGGCCATCAGCGTCGACGCCGGCCCCTTCACATCGGTCAGCCGATAGTACGTATAGCCCCAGCCCTTCACGTCCTCGGCGGTCAGCTCGCCGCCGAACCATTGCTGGTTGCAGTCGGTCTGCAGCGTCTTGCCGATCATCAGTTCGACGCGCGCGTCGCCTTCGTTCTCGAGCGCTGGCAGCGCGATCACGGCGCGTTGCTGGCCGGCCGCCGGCTGCGGGAACATCTTGATCGACTCGGCCGGCACGGCGGGCGCCGATGCGGGCCCGGCCGCGCAGGCGGCGGCGGTCGTCACGCAAAAGGCGGCCAGGACAGCCCGGATCGCGAATTTCATCGATGTGCTCCTGATAAACAAAATGGGCCCCGGATGCTAACACTTTCGTCGCAAGACCTTACGAGGCTGTAATTTGACGACACAATTGCAAACAGTCGCCAATCCCCGCGCGCGGTACTTATAGGGGAACCCACGGAGAACATCATGCTGAAGCTCATTGCTGCCGCCGGCGTCGCCACGCTGCTGGCCGGCTGCGTCGTCGGCCCGGACGCCGGATACGGCTACGGACAGCCCTACTATTCCGATCCCGGCTACGCGTACGGGCCGGCCTACGGGGCGGCCCCGGTCTATGGCACGGTCAATATATGGGGCGGCGGCGGCGGCGGGCGCGACTGGGATCGCGGCCACCGCGACTACCGCCGCTGGGATCGCGATCGCGGCGATCGCGGTGACCATGGCGGCTGGGGACGCGGCGGCGGACGCCGCGGCGACTGGAACGAAGGCGGCGGCGGGCGCGGCGACGGCGGCCATCGCCACTGATTCCCCTGATCCCGCGGATCCAATTGCAACCGTTTGTATCCGCAGGCGGCTCCGTGCAGCCGCTGCGTGGGGCGCAAAAACCAGCTCCCCCGACATGACAAAGGCCCTCGCATCACGCGAGGGCCTTTCCTTTTGTCATCCTGCGTACCGGCAACTCAGTCGGCACCGATCAGGCGGCGCCGAGCCCGGTCACGCGTCCGCTTACCAGCCGGCCGGCTGCGCATAGCCGCCCGACACGGGCGCGCCGCACACATACGCGCGCTGATAGCGGTCGTAGCAATAGTTCGGGCCGCCGTCCTGGTACTGCGCCTGCTGGTAGCTCGGATACGCCGGCTGCTGGTAGGCCGGCGCCTGGTAGTACGTCGGCGGCTGATAGGCCGGCGCCTGATACACGGGCGCCTGGTACGCGACCGGCGGGTTCATCGCCGACGTCACGATCGCGCCGAGCACCGCGCCGCCGATCAGCGCGCCAATGACGGCGCCCCCGTCGCGGCCATGCGCGGACGCCGGGCCCGCCACGGCGAGCGAACCGGCGAGGACACATACAGCGGCAATTTTTTTCATGATGGACTCCCACGCGAAGTGGTACTGGATGCGATGCATTGTGGCCGCACGCGGTCGTAATAGATGCAGCAAGTGGTAACGCGCCATTACGGGTATCACGCACACCGAAACGCGGTACGGCCGTGCTACGATTTTCAGCCCACAGGAGACGCGTTCATGCAGCCCGAAACCGCCCGCCGTTTCGATACCGAATTCGCGCCGCGCATTGCGCAGGCGATCGCCGCCTTCTTCGCCGATCACGTCCAGGCCGACGTCGTCCCGTACGGCGGGCACGGGCAACCGACGCGCGTGCGGATCCGCAGCGCGCCGCACGAGCACGTGAGCGGCTTCGTGCATCCGCTGAACCTCGAGTTGACCTGGGACACCGACGAGATCGAGCGGCTGATGGAGCCGGACAGTCCGCAGCGCTTCGAGCATTATCTGGCCGCGCTGCCGAAGAAACTGGGCGCGTGGCAGAGCGCGCGCGACATCGATCTCGCGTCGCGCACGCAGGCCGACCCGCTCGTGCGGCTCGGCGGCCTCGATTTCGAAGGCTGAATGCGCGCGCCGGACGGCGGCCGGCGGCCCCGCGTGCGTTGGCGTCGCGCGATGCGGCCCGGTGATACACTCGACCGGCCCCGCGCCGGCGCCGCCAGGCCGGCCGGGCCACTCACCGCCGCCTCCACCCGCGAGCATGGTTGCGCACACAACCGGTGCCCGGGCGCGCGGACAACCACGCTTTCGCTCCCGTCATGAACGCCGATACCGGCCTGCCGCTTCCGCAACGCTACTGGGCGATCGTCTGCGTCGCACTGGGCATCACGCTCGCCGTGCTCGACGGCGCCATCGCGAACGTCGCGCTGCCGACGATCGCGCGCGACCTGCACGCGTCCGATGCCGCATCGATCTGGATCGTCAACGCGTATCAACTCGCGGTCACGATCACGCTGCTGCCGCTCGCGTCGCTCGGCGAGCGCGTCGGCTATCGCCGCATCTATATCGCGGGGCTCGCGCTCTTCACCGCGGCGTCGCTCGGCTGCGCGCTCGCCGGCTCGCTGCCGATGCTGGCCGTGATGCGTGTGATCCAGGGGTTCGGCGCAGCCGGCATCATGAGCGTCAATGCTGCGCTGGTCAGGATGATCTACCCGTCGTCGATGCTCGGGCGCGGGCTGTCGATCAACGCGATGGTGGTCGCGCTGTCGTCGGCGATCGGGCCGACGGTCGCATCGGCGATCCTGTCGTTTGCGTCGTGGCCGTGGCTGTTCGCGGTCAACGTGCCGATCGGCATCGCCGCGGTACTCGGCAGCGTGCGCGCGCTGCCGGCCAACCCGCTGCACGACGCGCCGTACGATTTCCCGAGCGCGCTGATGAACGCCTGCGTATTCGGGCTGCTGATCACGGCCGTCGACGGGCTCGGCCACGGCGAACGCCACGCTTACGTCGCAGCGGAGCTGGCCGTCGCGTTCGTCGTCGGCTACTTCTTCGTGAAGCGCCAGTTGTCGCAGCCGGCGCCGCTGCTGCCGGTCGACCTGATGCGTATCCCGATGTTCGCGCTGTCGATCTATACGTCAATGGCGTCGTTCACGTCGCAGATGCTCGCATTCGTCGCGCTGCCGTTCTGGCTGCAGAATTCGCTCGGCTTCTCGCAGGTCGAAACCGGCCTCTACATGACGCCGTGGCCGCTCGTGATCGTGTTCGCCGCGCCGCTGGCGGGCGTGCTGTCGGACCGCTACTCGGCCGGCGTCCTCGGCGGAATCGGACTCGCGCTGTTCGCGGCGGGCCTGCTGTCGCTTGCGACGATCGGCGCGCACCCGGGCACGGTCGACATCGTGTGGCGGATGGCGCTGTGCGGCGCGGGCTTCGGGCTGTTCCAGTCGCCGAACAATCGCGCGATGCTGTCGTCGGCGCCGCGCGAGCGCAGCGGCGGCGCGGGCGGGATGCTGAGCACGGCGCGCCTGACCGGCCAGACCCTCGGCGCCGCGCTCGTCGCGCTGATTTTCGGGCTCGCGCCCGACCACGGCCCGACGATCGCGCTGTATGTCGCCACGGTGTTCGCGGCGATCGCCGCGGTGGTCAGCATGCTGCGCATCACGTCGCCACGCCCGGACGCGGCGACCTGACGCCGCCGCGCGCCGCGCGCCGCGTGCGCGCGTCATGCGGCGTCGAGCGCGTCCATCACGAAGCGCACGCGCGCCTTCACGCTCACCCGCGGCAGTTCGATCAGCCGATACCCGTACGCCGTATAGCAGTCGACCATCGCGTCGTAGGTACGCACGGCCTCAGCGAAATCCTGCCGCCGTTCGGTGTCCTGCGCGTAGATCTCGGGCCACGGCGGCGCGATGAACACGCGCCGGTGATAGCGAAAGCGCCGCGCCGCGGCCTCGGCATGCGCGGGCACGGCGAGGCCCGTCAGCCGCAGGTAACCGATCACGTCCGGCACGCCACGATCGAAGAACACGGGCCCGCGCGCATCTTGCGCGAGACGGTACGAACGCATCTCCCAGTTCAGCATCTGCTCGGCGAACGCGGCCCGGTCGCGCCACGGCAACGCAGGGCCGTCGATCGCCATCTGGTCACGGATCACGCCGCGCCCGGCCTCGTGCGAGCGCGCGAAACCGGTGCGTTCGAGCGCATCGAGCAACGTGCTCTTGCCCGAGCCCGGGCCGCCCGTCACGACGAAGAAGCGGGCCGACGCTTCGTCCGCCGCGCCGCCCTCCTCCACCCGCTCAGACATGCGCGGCCCGCCGGCCCGCGCGCTGCGTGACCGACGCGGCCGCCGCGACGCTGCGCAAGTCGGCGACGAACGTGTCGCGCCAGACCGACAGGTTGTTCTCGCGCAGCCGCGCGAGGTTCTCTTCATGTCGCGCCTGGCGCTCCGCGAGCGGCATCGACAGCGCGCGTTCGAGCGCGTCGGCCATCTGCGACAGGTCGTACGGATTGACGAGCAGCGCGCCGGTCAGCTCGGCCGCCGCACCGGCGAACTCCGACAGCACGAGCACGCCCGGATCGGCCGGATCCTGCGACGCGACGTATTCCTTCGCGACCAGATTCATCCCGTCGCGCAGCGGCGTCACGTAGCCGACCTGCGACATCCGGAAGAACGCCATCAGCAGATTGCGCTCGTATTTGCGGTTCAGGTACTGGATCGGCGTCCAGTCGAGTTGCGAGAAGCGGCCGTTGATGCGGCCGGCCTCGCCTTCGAGCGTTTCGCGAATGTTCTGATAGGTCTTCACGTCGGAACGGGTCGGCGGCGCGATCTGCACGAGCGATACGCGCCCCTGCCAGCCCGGCGCGTTGGCGAGCATCCGCTCGAACGACTGGAAGCGCTCGACGAGCCCCTTCGAATAGTCGAGCCGGTCGACGCTCATCACGAGCTTGCGGCCGTCGAGCGCGTCGCGCAGCATCTTCACCGGCTTGCGCGAGCCGTACTGGACGGCCGCCTCGGCAATCGCATCCGGATGCACGCCGATCGGATAGGCGGCGACCTTCACGACGCGGCCGTGCGCATGCAGCATCCCGTCGTCGCTCGCCGCGCCGATGCCGCGCCGCTCGATGTAGTCGGTGAACGCCTGCTTGTCGGCATCGGTCTGGAAACCCGCGATGTCGTACGCGCACATGAACTTCACGAGCTCCTCGTGCGGCGGCACGACGCGCAGCATGTCGGGCGAAGGGAACGGAATGTGCAGGAAGAAGCCGATCGGGTTCTTCACGCCGAGCTCGCGCAGGCAATGCGCGAACGGCAGCAGGTGATAGTCGTGCACCCAGATCAGGTCGTCGGGCCGCAGCAGCGCGGCGAGCTGCTTCGCCAGCATCGCGTTCACGCGCAGATAGCCTGCATACTCCTGCCGGTCGAAGCGCGTGAGATCGCCGCGGTAGTGGAACACCGGCCACAGCGTCGCGTTCGAGAAACCGCGGTAGTACTGATCGTAGTCGCGCCGGGTCAGCCCGACCGTCGCATACGTGACGTTGCCGTCCCGCTGGATCGCGGGTTCGGCGTCGGGCGTACCGACGATCTCGCCGTTCCAGCCGAACCAGACACCGCCGGTGTCCTTCAGCGCGTCCATCACGCCGACCGCGAGACCACCTGCACTCGGGCGTGTGTCCTCGCCGGCGGCGACACGGTTCGATACCACGATCAATCTGCTCATGCGGCTTCCCCTCCTCGATTCGATTGGATGACGCGCGACGCGCGCCAAGGCGGACGCGACAGCCCGCAGGCGGTCGCGCGGCGATTCAGATGTGAGCGATGCAACAAAGAGCGCAATGAAATGCGGCGGCGGAATGCAACGGCGACGGGATCAAGCGTCCTGCTCCTGACCGAGGTCGCGTTGATAGTCGAGCCCTTCCGGGCGTGCGCCGCCCTGGTTGTGATCGCCGTCGGCCGGCGTCTCGCCGGGCGCGCCGGCAGGCGGTGCGGCCGGCGCATCGGTCTGCGGACGAGGACGCTCGGCGCCCCCATCGGGCGGCCGGGGAGAAAATCGTTTCGAACGGCGCATGGCTGGGTGTCTCATATGCGGCGCGGCTCGGAGCCGTCGGAGAAACATTCCATAACAAAACAGTCTAGGTCGCTTCCTTGCATACCAAGGTAACAATTACCTTCAATTTGTAACGTTTCGACCCCGCTCCAGCCGTCTGTCCGACAATAGCGCGGCGCGCACGCGCGAGCCGCCGGCCGCGATTTGTCAAAGCTTTGCAGTTTTCCTATGACAATTGCGAAACAATGACGCGGCAAGGGGGCGCGCATGCGTCGCCGCTCACCCAGACAGGACTTGCACTCAGGGATGAACATTCGTTTTGAACCGCCGCGCCGGGCCATGACGGCGCGCATCGTGTTGGCCGCGCTCGCCACGGCCACACTGCTGTCCGGCTGCAACTCGCTGTACAGCGAAGGCGCGACCGCCGGTGCCGGTATCGCGGGCGCCGCGATTGCCTCCAAGGTCACCAACAACGCCGCCGTCGCGACGGGCATCGGCCTCGGCGCCGTCGCCGGCGCGCGGGCGGGTGTCCAGTACTCGCAGCGCGTCGCACACCGCTACACGCAGGAACAGATCGCGAAGGCGGCCGCCCCGCTCGACGTCGGCGGCGTCGCGCCGTGGTCGACGCACCATTCGTTCCCGATCGAGGACGACGAACAGGGCCGCGTGACGGTCAGCCGGATGATCAGTATCGGTCCGCTCGACTGCAAGGAAATCGTGTTCGCTGTCGACACGCCCGCGAAGGCCGACAAGGCCGCGCAGTCGGCGTTCTACGTCGCCACGATCTGCCGCGACGGTCCCGTGTGGAAATGGGCGTCGGCGGAGCCGGCAACCGAACGCTGGGGCGCGCTGCAATGAGCATCGCGATCCGTATCGCGACGATCGGCGCGCTGTGCGCGGCCAGCGCCGCGCTGTCGGGCTGCGGGTCGGTCGGCGCGGCGAGCGGCGCGCTCGCCGGCGCGGCGACGGGCCTCGTCACCGCCAATCCGGCCGTCGGCGTCGGTGTCGGCATTGCCGTGCAGGCGGCGACGGACGAAGCCGTCAACCGCACGATGAAGCAGCTCCATCAGAACCAGCAGGATGCGATCGCGAAGGCGGCCGGCAGCCTGGCCGTCGGTGAAGTCAAGCCGTGGAAGGTGAAGAACACGCTGCCGCTGGAAAACGGCGAAGGCGAGGTGCGCGTCACGCGGGCGTACTCGACGGCGCTTGCGCTGTGCAAGGAATTCGCGTTCTCGGTGAAGGACGGCGACAAGGCCGACTGGTATTTCGCGAATGCGTGCCAGCAAGGTACGCACTGGAAGTGGGCGTCTGCCGAACCGGCCGTCGACCGGTGGGGCAATTTGCAGTAACGATGCGATGCGCGGCGCTGACCCCAAGCGCGGCGCAGGCGGATGCCGGGCCATACGGCCCGGCTCGGCGGCCTCAGGACTCGACGTCCTCGAGGCTGAAGATTTCGGTCTGGTCGTTGTACGAGAAAATCTCGCCGTAACGGCCCCAGTCGATCACCGCGTCGAGCGTTTCCTCGGCCGCGCCGTCCGACAGAAAATCCTCCAGCTCCTGCTCGAAGCGCACGCGCGGCGCACGATGGCCCGGGCGCTCGTTCAGCACCTTCTTGATCCGCGCGGCGAGCGGCACGTGCTTGAGCAGGTGATCCGCGAACATCAGCTTGCGCTCCTGCGTGCCGAATTCCGCGAACACGCGCCCCGGCGGCGTCAGGAACACGTCCCCTTCCCGCACGTCCGCGAAACCGAGGTACTGCAGCACTTCGGCGATCGGGAACAGGTCGTCCACTTCCAGATGCAGCGTGCGCGCGATTTCCGGCATGTCCGCGCGGCCGTGGTACGGCGCCATCGCGAGCGTCTCGATCAGGCCGGCCATCAGGTTGGTCGACACCTGCGGCAGCCAGCTGCCAAGCTCCAGGCCCTTCTTCGTCGCCTCGCCGGTCTGGCGCGCGGTCATCTTCGCGTAGATATCGTCGACCAGCTTGCGGAAGGCCGGGTCGAGCCGGTTGCGCGGATGCTTGAACGGCACCTTGATCTCGGCGATCACGCGGCCCGGGTTCGACGACAGCACGAGGATCCGGTCGCACATGAACACCGCTTCCTCGATGTTGTGCGTGACGATCAACACCGACTTGATCGGCATCCGGCCTTGCGTCCACAGGTCCAGCAGATCGGTACGCAGCGTTTCGGCCGTCAGTACGTCGAGCGCGGAAAACGGCTCGTCCATCAGCAGGATCGTCGGATCGACGACGAGCGCGCGCGCGAAGCCCACGCGCTGGCGCATGCCGCCCGACAGCTCGCGCGGATACGCGTTCTCGAAGCCGTCGAGACCGATCAGGTCGATCGCGGCGAGCGCGCGTTCGCGCCGCTCGCGCGCGCCGACGCCAAGCGCTTCCAGCCCGGCTTCCACGTTCTGCAGCACGGTCAGCCACGGGAACAGCGCGAAGGTCTGGAACACCATCGCGACGCCTTCGGCCGGGCCGCGCAGCGGCTTGCCGAGATAGGTCACTTCACCGCCGGTCGGCTCGATCAGCCCGGCGATGATCCGCAGCAGCGTCGACTTGCCCGACCCGGAACGGCCGAGCAATCCGACGATCTCGCCTTCGCGCAGCGACAGGTTCGCATCGTCGAGCACCAGCAATTCGCCCTGCGTCTTGTTGAAGCCGCGGCAAACGTGATCGACACGCAGGATTTCCTCGCCGAGGCGCGGCGGCTGGGACGTCTGGACGGGGGCGTTTACAGCATTCGGATTGTGCATCGCGTTTCGCTCTCAATCGGTCTCAGTCGAGCCGCAGCTTCGCTTCGGCGAAGGCATACAGCGGGCGCCACAGCAGGCGGTTGAACAGGGTAACGAACAGGGACATCACGGCGATGCCCAGGATGATCTTCGGAAAGTCGCCGGCGGCGGTGGTCTGCGCGATATACGCGCCGAGGCCGTGCGCCTCGATCTTGGTCGTGCCCCACTGCACCGCTTCCGACACGATGCTCGCGTTCCACGCGCCGCCCGACGCGGTGATCGCGCCGGTCACGTAGTACGGGAAGATGCCGGGCAGGATCGCCTGGCGCCACCACTGCCAGCCGCGGATCCGGAAGTTCGTCGCCGCTTCGCGATAGTCGTTCGGATAGGACGTCGCGCCGGCAATCACGTTGAACAGGATATACCACTGCGTGCCGAGCACGATCAGCGGCGACAGCCAGATGTCGGGGTTCAGGTGGAAGCGCGCGATCACGATCACGAACACCGGGAACAGCAGGTTGGCCGGGAACGCGGCGAGGAACTGCGCGAGCGGCTGCAGCTTCTCCGCCAGCCGCGGACGCAGCCCGACCAACACGCCGATCGGCACCCAGATCACGGACGCGATCGTGATCAGCACGACCACGCGCAGCAGCGTGATGAGCCCGAGCACCAGCACGTGGCCGACGTCGGCCATCGTCACGCCGGTCGCGACGAAGCTGAAGACGCGCCACACGATATAGGCCGTGCCGATCAGCACGAAACCCGACCACGCGATGTCGACCGTGCGCGACGCCTTCTTCTCGACTTTCGGCAGCGTGAAGCGCATCGTGCCCGACAGCGGCAGGCGCAGCGGAATCCGCGCGGCCTTCGCGAAGAGCCAGCCGGCCGGCACGAGCAGCTGATGGATCAGGCGCGTGCGGCGCACGAGGTCGAGCAGCCAGGACTGCGGCGCATCGCCCGACGCGGTGTTCTCCATCCGGAACTTGTCGGCCCACGCGATCAGCGGGCGGAACAGGAACTGGTCGTACGCGAGAATCACGACCGTCATCGTGAGGATCACCCAGCCGATCGCGCCAAAGTTCTTGTCCGAGATCGCCTGCGCGAGATACGCGCCGATCCCCGGCAGCGTGATCGTCTGGTTGCCGACGGTGATCGCCTCCGACGCAACGACGAAGAACCAGCCGCCCGACATCGACATCATCATGTTCCAGATCAGCCCGGGCATCGAGAACGGCACCTCGAGCTTCCAGAAGCGCTGCCACGACGTCAGGTGGAAGCCGCGCGACACTTCGTCGAGGTCGCGCGGGACCGTGCGCAGCGACTGGTAGAAGCTGAACGTCATGTTCCACGCCTGGCTCGTGAAGATCGCGAAGATCGCCGCGAGTTCGGCGCCGAGCACCCGGCTCGGGAACAGCGCGAGGAAGAACGTGACCGTAAACGAGATGAAGCCGAGCACCGGCACCGACTGCAGGATGTCGAGGATCGGGATCAGCACCATCCCCGCGCGGCGGCTTTTCGCGGCGAGCGTACCGTAGACCAGCGTGAACACGAGCGACGCGACCATCGCGGCGAGCATCCGCAGCGTCGTGCGCAACGCGTATTCGGGCAGGTTCGACGGATCGAGCGAGATCTTCTGGGTCTGAAGGGTCCCGATCGGCGCCATCGTTTCATGAAAGCCGACGACCGCCATCGCGATCAGGCAGATGATCAGCGGGAACGCGATGAAGTCCCACCGGTTCGGCAGAACACGCCACGCGGACGCGTTGGCGGTCCGGTTCGGATTGAAGAATCCGACGTCCATCAGGCGCCCTCCCCGGTAAGGCCGAACGAAGCCGGCAGACGATGTTGATTCATGGCAAAGCGCACGGGCGCGGTAATTCGACGCGGTAATTCGATTGATTCACGATCTCACGCCGGCGCGACGCGCCGTGCGTGCAAGCTGCGCCCCGGCGCGGCGAGTCGGCCGCGACGGCACGACACTACACCAACCTGTATTTCAGGTACAACCGTCCGGGGCCAGTGTGGCGCCGCGCGACGCGTGGGCGGTGCGTGGATCGTGCCGGGCGCGCGGGCGGACGGCGGGCGCGCGGGGCGGTGCAGCCCGGCCGCAGTCGTTCGGCCGGCGTGCAGGCCCCGAATTATGCCGTGATCCGGGCCGGCCGGGAACCCGCCAGCCGCACACGGGCGCAAACCATGCCGGACGTCAGCGGACGATCGCGGCGAAGGGGGTATGATCGGGGCTAGCCCCTGGGGTGTGCCGACCCATGGCCCCGGGGATTGACCGACCAGCTGGAGGAAGGGAATGGCAGGAAATTTGGTGATCGTCTGCCGCGATCAGGACGCCGAGGCGTTCTACGAGCTGATGCAGGAATACGGGTCGTTCCAGACCCGGCTGTCGTCGACGGCGTGGTACCTGAACATGAACGTCGTGCCCGAATCACTGCAGGAGGAAATCCTGGAGCGCCTCGGCCGCTATACGACCGTCTATATCTTCGAGGCCACGAGCGTGACCTACAACACCATCGACAGCAACGCCGCCGAGACGCTCGGCACGCTGTTCGGCGAATGATGCCGGGCGGCGCCTGCCCGGCAGGCGCCGCTTCTCACGCAGCCTGTGCGTGAAGTTCGTCTTTCGGCACCACGTCGAACGGGAACGTCATCGCCACGCGCAGGCCGCCCTCGGGACGGTTACCGATCTCGCACGTCCCGCCCAGCCTCAGCACGAGCCGCTCGACGATCGCGAGCCCCAGCCCGCTGTGGCCGTTCCCGCCGCGCGCGGGGTCGAGTCGCACGAACGGCCGCGTCGCGGCCGCCAGGTCGCGCGGCGCAATCCCGCCGCCGCTGTCGCTGACCGACAGCACATAGCCCGTCGGCGTACGCGCCGTCTCGACCAGCACCGGCGGCGCGCCGTACGCATGTGCATTGTCCAGCAGGTTCGACAGGATCCGGTCGAGCGTCGCGGTCGGCAGGCGGAAGCCCGCGTCGGCCGTGAGATGCGTCTGGACCGCCGGCGCGTTCGGTGCGACCGCGCGATAGCTGCGCGCGATCCGCTCGCAGGTCTGGTCGACCGGCACGGGCTCGCTGCGGTCCGCCCCGCCGTGCGCGAACGCGAGGAACTGGTCGACGATGTGCGACATCGAGTCGACATCGCGCACGACGCCATCGCGCAGCCGCGCGTCGTCCATCATTTCGGCACGCAGGCGCATCCGCGCGAGCGGCGTGCGCAGGTCGTGCGCGACGCCAGCCAGCATCACCGCGCGGTCGCTGTCGGCCTGCGAGACCTGTTCCACCATCTGGTTGAAGCCGCGCGTGAGCTGGCGCAGCTCGCGCGGGCCGCGCTCGCGCAGCGGCGGCACCGGCTGACCGCGGCCGAAGCGCGCGACCGCACGCGCCAGCGAGCGCAGCGGCTGCTGCAGCTGCCAGGCCGCGAACAACGCGGCGATCACGCCGGCCGAGAAGATCGTGCCGAGCCACAGCAACATCCGGTCGAGCGAGCGCGGCGGCCGCAGCGGCTGCACCGGCACCACGATCCAGTTAGGGTCGGTCGGCTCCTTGACCCACAGCACCGGCGGATGACCCGGCGCGCCGATCTCGACCTGGGTGCCGTGCGGCATCCGCTCGCTCACGTCATCGCGGAAGCGCTTGAGCGGCGCCGGCAGGTTCGTGTCGGCCACCTTCGGCACGTCGGGACTGTCCGGCGACACGAGCCGCACTCGCGACGGCAGCGGCTGATCGGGCGTGCGCTCGACGTGCTGGCGCACCGCGTCGACGAGGAACGCGGCCTCCTCGACCGCGTAGCGCGTCTGCATCTGGTTGCGCTCGATGCGCATCGCGAAGAACCACGCGAAGTGCGACAGGAGCAGCACGCCGATGACCAGCAGCGCCAGCCGCCCGAACAGTGAATCAATGGGCTTGCGCATGGGCCTCGCCGTCGGGCACGAACACGTAGCCGCGCCCGCGGACCGTCTGGATGAAGCGCGGCGCGGACGGATCCGTTTCCAGGATGCGGCGCAGGCGCCATACCTGGACGTCGATGCCGCGGTCGGTGCCGTCGTACTCGGGCCCGTGCAGCAGCTCGAGCAGCCGCTCGCGCGTGAGCGTGCGCAGCGCATGGTTCACGAAGATCTTCAGCAGCGCGAATTCGCTGCTCGACAGCGTCGCCGGCTTGCCGTCGACCGACAGCGTGCGCGCCTGGAAGTCGAGCACGAAGCGGCCGAACGCGAACGGCTCGCGCTGCTCGGGTGCCGCCGCCGACGGCGTCGCGCGGCGGCGGCGCAGCACGGCCTGCACGCGCGCGAGCAGCTCGCGCGGGTTGAACGGCTTGCCGAGATAGTCGTCCGCGCCGAGTTCGAGCCCGACGATGCGGTCGACGTCGTCCGCGCGCGCGGTCAGCATGATCACGGGGATGTCGTCGCCGGCCGCGCGCAACTGGCGCAGCGCGGTCAGGCCGTCCACGCCCGGCATCATCAGGTCCAGCACGATCAGGTCGGGCCGCTCGCGCTCGAGGCGCTTCTCGAGCGTCGCCGCGTCGTGCAGCACGGACACTTCCATCCCCTGACGCACGAGATAGTCGCGCAGCAGGTCTCGGAGTTCTTGGTCGTCGTCGACGATGAGGATCTGGGTAGTCATGGCTTGAAGTTTACCGCGCGAGTGTGGAGTCGAAGAACGAAACAAAGGGACGAAAGGGTTACTGCGGGTTACGGCGCAAGGGAACTGTAATGCGCCGTAACCCGGCAGCCACCCCGCGTAACACCGGCGGGGACCCGCGCCGCTAACCTGCGTCTTACCGGATGCGGACACGAATCACCGCGCATCGCATCGCCGGACCCTTTGATACAAGGAGTTTCTGAAATGTATAAGAAGACTTCCCGCGTGGCCATTGCGGCCGCCACCGTGCTCGCTCTCGCATTCGGCACCGCGCATGCCGCGCAACCCAACGACATGCCGCCGCCGGGCGGCCCCGGCATGCACCAGATGCACGGCGGCCATGACGGCGGCCCGTTCGGCGTGATCATGAAGCTGCACGACCAGCTGAAGCTCAACGCGTCGCAGGAACAGCAGTGGCAGACGGCCGTCAACACGATGAAGCAGAACCATGAAGCGATGCGCAAGAGCCACGAGCAGATGCGCGAGCAATTCAAGGCGCAGCAGAACCAGCCGATCCTCGACCTGAGCGCGATGCACGCCGCCCGCCAGCAGGCCGAGCAGCAGAATGCGCAACTGCGCGAGCAGAGCTCGGCCGCGTGGCTCGCGTTCTACAACGGGCTGAACGACCAGCAGAAGACCACCGTCAGCACGGCACTCAAGCAGCAGTTCGCACGGATGGAGCAGCGCCACGAGAAGATGAAGGAACGTTGGCAGCAGCACGGCGCGGCCAAGGGCGCGTCGGCGCCGGCGCAGTAAGCCGGCAGGCCGCCTCCCAGGCGGCACCGCGGGGGACGCGGGCGCTCAGCGCCGCGTCCCCTGTTTCATTTCAGGCGACGTCGAACAGCAGCACCTCGGCCGCCCGGCCGCGGGCGAACGCGACCGTGTCCACGCCGGCGATCCGCGCGCCGTCTCCCTCGGCCAGCGTGTGGCCGTTGACCTCCACGTCGCCGCGCGCCACGTGCACGTATGTGCTGCGCCCGGCCGGCACGCCGAAAGCCGTCTCCTCGTCGCCATCGATCAGCCCCGCGAAGATCCGCGCGTCCGCACGGACCGACAATGCGCCGTCGTCACCGTCGGGCGACGCGACGAGCCGCAGCCGGCCGCGCTTCTCGTCGTCGGCAAAGCGCCGCTGCGCGTAGCCGGGCCGTCCGCCCCGCTCGGCCGGCTGCAGCCAGATCTGCAGCAGATGCAGC
Organism: Burkholderia sp. B21-005; assembly: GCF_020843965.1. NCBI lineage: Bacteria > Pseudomonadati > Pseudomonadota > Betaproteobacteria > Burkholderiales > Burkholderiaceae > Burkholderia > Burkholderia sp. B21-005. The sequence goes on from NZ_CP086301.1 coordinate 2,629,415, forward strand.
GGCCGGTCGCACCACGCATTAGTTTCGCTGTGCATGAGCCCCGTGCCGGCGCTCATCCGCTGGATGCCGCCGGCGCGCACGATCGCGCCGTTGCCGAGGCTGTCGCGATGCGCGAGCGCGCCGTCCAGCACGTAGGTGACGATCTCGAGGTCACGGCGCGGCTGCATTCCGAAGCCGCGCGTCGGTGCGATCCGGTCCTCGCTCAGCAAGCGCAGCGCGCCGAACGGCGGATGCGTGGCCCCGGCGTGGCCGGCAAGCGGGATGCTGCTGCTCGATTCGAGCCAGCCTTGACGCGTGTGGCAACGGTCGGCGGCGCGGCGGATCTGGAACATGGGGCGGGCACTCCGGCAGGCGGCGATTCTTTTCGGGTTTACCTGTACTGTAGGCTCGCCTCCATCCAGCCACAATCCGCCGCCCGCGCACCGCATCGTTGCGCTCACGAATCCAATGGACGCAATACTCGTTGCGAATACCACGATTGCCGCAACAGCCGATTCGAAGAATCGATCGGTCGCGCCGGATTGCCGTTTTCCGGGTATCGCGTTCGGGTAAAATACCGCCCTTTTGGCGTTCGCCCGTCCGGCGGGCGCCGTTGCCAGCGCGCCGAAACACGAATTTTGGCCGTCTAGAATACGCCGCGGCGCCCGGCCCGACCGGCCGCGAGCGCCCCCCGGAAGTGAGCGACAAAAGGATGGAAATGAAGAAGGCCGCCCTGTGCGCCGCCCTCGCCCTCGTGGCGAGCGGCGCCTTCGCGAAGGAGTGGAAGACCGTGCGGATCGGTGTCGATGCCAGCTACCCGCCGTTCGAGTCGACCGCGCCGAGCGGCGAGATCGTCGGTTTCGACGTCGATCTCACCAAGGAAATCTGCAAGCGGATCAACGTGAAGTGCGTGTGGGTCGCGCAGGATCTCGACGGGATCATCCCCGCGCTGAAAGCGAAGAAGTACGACGTCATCGTGTCGTCGCTGACCGTCACGGACAAGCGCCGCGAGCAGATCGACTTCTCCGACAAGGTGTACGACGCACCGGCACGCATGATCGCGAAGGCCGGCTCGCCGCTGCTGCCGACGGTCGCGTCGCTCAAGGGCAAGCACGTCGGCGTCGAGCAGGGCTCGACGCAGGAAACCTACGCGAAGGCGTACTGGGAACCGCAGGGCGTGACGGTCATTCCTTACCAGAACCAGGACCAGGTCTATGCCGATCTCGGCTCGGGCCGCCTCGACGCGACACTGCAGGATGAACTGCAGGCCGACTACGGCTTCCTGCGCACGCCGCGCGGCAAGGGCTTCGCGTTCGCCGGGCCGGAAGTGAAGGATCCGAAGACGATCGGCGACGGCACCGCGATCGGCCTGCGCAAGGAAGACACGGACCTGAAGCTCAGGATCAACAAGGCGCTGGCCGACATGCACAAGGACGGCACCTACGACCGGCTGTCGCACAAGTATTTCTCGTTCAGCGTCTACTCGGCTCGCTGAGCGCCGACAATGACGGGAAGCGGATGCGGGGGCGGCCCCGCGTCCGGCAGCACAGGCAGTCAACCACGCGCCGCCCGCCCCCTTGCCCGCCGCTCACGCGACGGGCGGGCCCGGCACCGTTGCCGGGGCGGACGGTCATGATACGCACGGGGCGTTCCGCGCAGCTTGGCGGGCGCGTATTTCGCGGCGCACCGCATGCGCCCTCAGGGACCACACCAGGGACCACTCTATGTTTCTACAAGGTTACGGCCCGCTGATCCTCGCAGGCACCTGGCAAACCGTCAAACTGGCGGTGCTGTCGCTCGCGTTGTCGTTCCTGCTGGGCCTGCTCGGCGCGGGCGCGAAGCTGTCGCGCAACCGCGTGACGAACGGCATCGGCACCGTCTACACGACGCTGATCCGCGGCGTACCCGACCTCGTGCTGATGCTGCTGCTGTTCTACAGCCTGCAGATCTGGCTGAACTCCGCGACCGACGCGCTCGGCTGGGACCAGATCGACATCAACCCGTTCCTCGCCGGCGTGCTCGTGCTCGGCTTCATCTACGGCGCGTACTTCACCGAGACCTTCCGCGGCGCCTTCCTGTCGGTGCCGCGCGGCCAGCTCGAGGCCGGCAGCGCGTACGGGATGACCAACTGGCAGGTGTTCGCGCGGATCATGTTCCCGCAGATGATGCGCTTCGCGCTGCCCGGCATCGGCAACAACTGGCAGGTGCTCGTGAAGTCGACCGCGCTGGTATCGATCATCGGCCTCGCGGATGTCGTGAAGGCGTCGCAGGACGCCGGCAAGGGCACGCTGCGGTTCTTCTTCTTCACGCTGATCGCCGGTGCGGTGTACCTCGCCATCACGACGATCTCGAACTTCGTGCTGATGTGGCTGGAAAAGCGCTACTCGACCGGTGTCCGCAAGGCTGACCTATGATCGAACTCATCCAAGAATACTGGCGCAACTACCTCTATACCGACGGCTTCCGGATCACCGGCGTCGCGATCACGCTGTGGCTGCTCGTCGTGTCGATCGGCCTGGGCTTCTGCCTGTCGGTGCCGCTCGCGGTGGCCCGCGTGTCGAAGAGGAAGTGGCTGTCGCGCGCCGTGTGGCTCTACACGTACGTGTTCCGCGGCACGCCGCTCTACGTGCAGCTGCTGCTCTGCTACACCGGCCTCTACAGCCTGCAGTTCGTGCGCGGCACGCCGCTGCTCGATTCGTTCTTCCGCGACGGGATGCACTGCACGCTGCTCGCGTTCACGCTGAACACGTGCGCGTACACCACCGAGATCTTCGCGGGCGCGATCAAGGCGACCTCGTACGGCGAGATCGAAGCCGCGCGCGCATACGGGATGTCCACCTTCACGATGTATCGCCGCGTGATCCTGCCGTCCGCACTGCGCCGCGCGCTGCCGCTCTACAGCAACGAAGTGATCCTGATGCTGCACGCGACCACCGTCGCGTTCACAGCGACCGTGCCAGACATCCTGAAGATCGCCCGCGACGTGAACTCGGCGACCTACATGTCGTTCCATGCATTCGGCATCGCCGCCCTGCTCTATCTCGTGATCTCGTTCATGCTCGTGTGGCTGTTCCGCCAGGCCGAGCGTCGCTGGCTCGCGTATCTGCGCCCGCAAGGCAAGTAAGTTTTCGCAGGACTATATGAATTCCCAGACTCAGAAACTTTTCGTCGACGATCTGCACAAGCGGTACGGCGACAACGAGGTGCTCAAGGGCGTGTCGCTGAAGGCGAACTCGGGCGACGTGATCAGCGTGATCGGCTCGTCCGGCTCCGGCAAGAGCACGATGCTGCGCTGTATCAACTTCCTCGAACAGCCGAACGCAGGCCGCATCGTCGTCGACGGCGAGGAAGTGCGCACCACCGCCGACAAGACGGGCGCGCTGCGCGCGGCCGATTCGAAGCAGCTGCAACGCGTGCGCACCAAGCTGTCGATGGTGTTCCAGCACTTCAATCTCTGGTCGCACATGAACGTGATCGAGAACGTGATGGAAGCGCCCGTCAACGTGCTCGGCATCCCGAAGAAGGAAGCCGAGGATCGCGCCCGCACGTATCTCGAGAAGGTCGGTCTCGCGCCGCGCGTCGAGAAGCAGTATCCGTCACATCTGTCGGGCGGCCAGCAGCAGCGCGTCGCGATCGCGCGCGCGCTCGCGATGCATCCCGACGTGATGCTGTTCGACGAGCCGACGTCGGCGCTCGACCCGGAACTCGTCGGCGAAGTGCTGAAGGTGATGCAGAAGCTCGCCGAGGAAGGCCGCACGATGATCGTCGTCACGCACGAGATGGGCTTCGCGCGCAACGTGTCGAATCACGTGATGTTCCTGCACCAGGGGCGCGTCGAGGAAGAAGGCGTGCCGTCCGAGGTGTTCGCGAATCCGAAGAGCGAGCGCCTGCGCGGGTTCCTGTCGGGCAGCCTCAAGTAACGCGCGCTGCGCGATACAACACACGAGCGGGCGCCAGGCGGCGCCCGTTTCGCGTTTACGCGGCGTCCACCGGCGCGCCGTCCGCGAACGCGCGCAGCGCATCGCCCGCGAGCCGGTAGCGCACCCATTCGCTCTGCGGCGCCGCGCCGACGCTTTCGTAAAAGCGGATCGCCGGCTCGTTCCAGTCGAGCACGCTCCATTCGAACCGTCCGCAGCCAGTGTCCACGGCGATGCGCGCGAGCGCCTTCAGCAGCCGCAGCCCGGCGCCCGCGCCGCGAAAGCGCGGCGATACGTACAGATCCTCGAGATACAGCCCCTGGCGGCCGAGCCACGTCGAATACGAGAAGAAGTACACGGCGAAGCCGGCCGGCTCGCCGTCGACCTCGCAGATCAGCGCACGCGCGGGCGAGCCTTCGCCGAACAGGCTGCGCTCGAGCGACGCGGGCGTCGCGACCACCTCATGCTCCGCCTTCTCGTAGATGGCCAGCTCGGTGATGAAACGCAGGATTTGCGGGACGTCGGCGACGGTGGCGCAACGGATGTCGATTTGCACGGCGGGGAGCCCTCCTTCGGCCCGGACTGGAAACGGAATGCAGCCGTGGCCCGCGCAAATGCGCGTGGCGGCGGTCAGATCCACATGCTACGTTCCCTGCTCAACTGCAGGAAGTGCAGTTTCTTCATCCGGACATGAACATGATGCATCCCGATCTGCGCCGTCTCGACCTGAACCTGCTGCTCGCGTTCGACGCGCTGTATCGCCACCGATCGGTGGCCGCGGCCGCGCACGAACTGGCGATGAGCCCGTCCGCGCTGAGTCACGCGCTCGCGCGGCTGCGCGACGCGATCGGCGACGCGCTGTTCGTGCGGCTCGGCAACGAGATGCAGCCGACTGTACGCGCCGACGACATCGCCACCTGGGCCGGCGACGCGCTCGACACGATGTCGAAGGGGCTCGCCCGCGCGCGCCGCTTCGATCCCGCGCAAAGCGACCGCACGTTCGTGTTCGCCGCGAGCGACTACACGGCGTTCGCCGTGCTGCCGGCCTTGCTCGCGCGCATCGAGCGGGTCGCGCCGCGGCTGCGGATCCGCGTCGTCCATTCCGAGCGCAAGATTTCGATCGACGAGCTCGCGGCCGGCCGCATCGATTTCGCGCTCGGTTATCACGAGGAGTCGGCCGCCGACTCGCCGGGCATCGAGGATTTCGACTGGTTCTCGGATGACTACGTGGTGATCGCGAGCGCCGCGCATCCGGACATCCGCCGGCGGCTGACGCTGGACCAGTATCTCGCGGCACGCCACGTGGTCGTCACGCCGTGGAACGAGTCGCGCGGCGTCGTCGACTACGTGCTCGACCGGCTCGGCCTCGCGCGGCAGGTCGCCGTGCAGCTGCCGAGCGTGCTGGCCGCACCGTTCGCGATCGCGGAATCGGCGCTGCTGATGACGGTGCCGAACCGCGCCGCGCAGGCGCTGCGCCACGCGGCGCCGATCCGCATCTTCCCCGCGCCGTTCGAGATCCCGCGCTACACGGTGAAGGTCTACTCACACGCGAAGCACGCACGCACCGATGCGCACCGATGGATCCGCGCGCAACTGCTCGCTGCACGACCGGCGCAGGGTTGAGCCGGGCGCGCTTGCCCGGCGGTCGAGGGCCCATGCCGCACAAGCGTTTCAGCGTCGTTTCAAATGCGGCCCGGCGACCGCGGGCCACGCCCGATTTATTACGAAATACTTACCAATTTCACGTCTCCGACGCTTACGCTCGCGCCTCGGCAACGTCAATAGTGGCAATCCTTGACCCCACACCGCGGAATCCGTGTCTCCCTTTCCGGACAAGGGTTTACGGGGACCGGCGGCCCTCCGCGCTGCCGCCGCGCACTCTGTTGCATGGCAAATTGGCGACACGTGTTAGTCAAACAACGATTTCCATCGCCACAAAATTGTATTTTTGCTAAATTAGTAACCAAAGTAGCAAAACGAAGTTCGTGAAATGTAGTTTAGCTTCACGACACAACAAGGAGACCCCGCAAGCCGACCCGGCCGCGCGGGACCGCTCAACGGTTTTTCCGTCCGCTTGCCCGCGTGCCGCGCTTACCGGCCCTGCACGAGGTCTCCCTGGTTATCCCGCTTTTCGCTTTTGCCCGACGCTCGCAGCGCCGGGCATCTCGTGCAGTCTGGGTTGACTTTTTGACAGGGTATGGAGGAGATGATGAAGAAAGCTTTGGTCGCGGCCGCGCTGATGGCTGCTGGGGTGGTTACGGCGCACGCGCAGAGCAGCGTCACGCTGTACGGTCGCCTGGATGCCGGCCTTGAGTACCTGAACGGCCTGCAGAACGGCCACCAAGTGCGCGCGGAAAGCGGCGACTGGGGCACGAGCCTGTGGGGCTTGAAGGGCAGCGAGGACATCGGCGGCGGCAACAAGGTCCTGTTCCACCTCGAAGGCGCGTTCAACACGATGAACGGCGGGCTCGGCACGAGCGGCTCGATCTGGGATCGTTTCGCGACCGTCGGCATCTCCAACGACCGCTACGGTACGCTGCTGCTGGGTCGCGAACTCGCGATCGCGAACGGCGTGTGGGACTTCGATCCGCTGGGCCAGTCGAGCTGGTCGTCGGCATCGCTCGTGCGCGGCCGCAACTGGAACAAGACCAGCAACAACGTGTCGTACCAGTCGCCGCAGTTCTACGGCCTCGACTTCTACGGCCAGTTCGCATTCTCGAACTCGACCAGCTTCAACGGCAACACGACGGCCGGTCAGCCGGGCCGTGCGGCCGGTGCGCAGGTCACGTACACGAACTCGCTGTTCCAGTTGCGCGGCATCTACGACGAAACGCGCGATAGCAATGGCCGCTTCTCCGACGTGTTCAACTACTCGCGTGAATACTTCGCGGGCCTGAACGTGTTCCTCGGCCAGTTCAAGCTGCAAGCGGCTTATCAGTCGTCGCACGCGGACGGCAGCGGCGGCCCGGCCGTCAACAACGGCATCACCGGCACCCAGCAGGTCTGGGGCGGCGTGACGTGGCAAGCCACGCCGGCGGCCGCGCTGATCGCAGCCGTGTACCACGTGAATGCGAACCACGGCGGCGGCAACGCGAACATCTACACGGTCGGCGGTTCGTACAACATCTCGAAGCGCACGCTGTTCGACCTGCAGGTCGCGACGGTGCGCAACAGCTCGACGGCCAACTTCGGCCTGAACGCGAACGGTGCGGGCACCGCCGTATCGACGGGCAACCCGCATCCGGGCGGCAGCCAGACCGGCGTCTACGCCGGCATCCAGCACCTGTTCTGATCAGGCGCCGTCCAGAGAACGATTCGACAACACTTTCCACGCTGCTGCGAGAGGCGCGTATCGGTGCGGTACCCACCCGGGTATCGCACCGTTTTTTTATTGGCGGGCCGGAATCGTGCGACCCGCGGCCGGATCGACCTGATCGGCCGAGTGCGGCGCTCAGACCGCCGCTTCGTTCTCTTCGCCGGTGCGGATGCGGATCACGCGCTCGACGTCCGAAACGAAGATCTTGCCGTCGCCGATCTTGCCCGTGCGCGCCGCGCCGATGACCGCGTCGATCACCTGGTCGACCTGCGCTTCCGCGACGACCACCTCGATCTTCATCTTCGGCAGGAAGTCGACGACGTATTCGGCGCCGCGATACAGCTCGGTGTGCCCCTTCTGGCGGCCGAAGCCCTTCACTTCCGTTACGGTCAGCCCCGTGAGGCCGACTTCGGCGAGCGCTTCGCGGACTTCGTCCAGCTTGAACGGCTTGATGATGGCGGTGATGCGTTTCATGATGGTTGTCCCTCAATGCTCGTTTGGATGCACAATCGCGATCCCGATTGTAAGCCGGCCGGCCGCGTACGGCCCAGCACCGCTCAGTCGAGACGTTCGGTAAAGCGTGACGTGATCGGATAGCGCCAGTCGCGCCCGAACGCGCGATGCGTGACGCGAATGCCGATCGGCGCCTGGCGGCGCTTGTATTCGTTGATCTTGATGAGCCGCGTCACGCGTGCGACGTCGGCCTCCGCATAACCGGCCGCGACGATCTCCGCGAGCGGACGGTCCTCCTCCATGTACATCCGCATGATCGCGTCGAGCACGTCGTACGGCGGCAGGCTGTCCTGGTCCGTCTGGTTCTCGCGCAGCTCGGCCGACGGCGCGCGCGTGAGGATCCGCTCGGGGATCACGTCGCGCTGCCCGTAGTCGGCGGTCGCGTTGCGATAGCGGCACAGCTGGTAGACCAGCGTTTTCGCGATGTCCTTGATCACCGCGAAGCCGCCGGCCATGTCGCCGTACAGCGTGCAGTAGCCGACCGCCATCTCGCTCTTGTTGCCGGTCGTCAGCACGATCGAGCCGAACTTGTTCGACAGCGCCATCAGCAGCGTGCCGCGGATGCGCGCCTGGATGTTCTCTTCCGTCGCGTCCTCCGCGCGGCCCGCGAATTCGTCCGCGAGCGCCGCCCGGAACGCGTCGAACATCGGCGCGATCGCGATCTCGTCGTAGCGCACGCCGACGCGCCGCGCCATCTCCGCCGCGTCGGTGGTCGAGATGTCGGCCGTGTAGCACGACGGCATCATCACCGCGCGCACGCGCTCGGGCCCGAGCGCGTCGCATGCGACCGCGAGCACCAGCGCCGAGTCGACGCCGCCCGACAGCCCGATCAGCACGCCGGGAAAGCCGTTCTTGCCGATGTAGTCGCGCACGCCGGTCACGAGCGCGCGATAGACCTGCGCGTCGACCGGCAGCGCGGGTGCGACCGCGCCGGGCAGCGGGCGCGCGCCGTCGAATTCGACGATCGCGTGCCCTTCGTCGAACTGCGGCATCTTCGCGACGAGCGCACCCTGCGCGTCGAGCACGAACGAGCCGCCGTCGAACACGAGCTCGTCCTGGCCGCCGACGAGGTTCACGTACACCATCGGCAGCCCGGTCTCGCGGATCCGCGCGCGCAGGACGTCGATGCGCAGCGCCTCCTTGTTCATGTGGTACGGCGAACCGTTCGGGATCAGCAGCACCTGCGCGCCGGCGGCCTTCGCGATCTGCGCGGCCGACGCATGCCATGCGTCCTCGCAGATGATCACGCCGAATTTGACGCCGTTCAGTTCGAACACGAGCGGTTCGGCGTCGGTCGCGAAATAGCGCTTCTCGTCGAACACGTCGGCATTCGGCAGATCCTGCTTGCGGTAGGTGCCGGCGATCTCGCCGCCGACGATCAGCGATACCGCGTTGTAGGTGTCGGCCGGCGGCACGCCGCGCTCGATCGGGCGGTTTGCATTACCATCGACGGCTGGCGCGCGTGCATCGTCGCCACGATCCCTGCCCGGTCCCCTGCCCGGACCCCGCAACGGATGACCGACCAGCACCGCGAGCCCGTCGAACGGGCGCAGCGCGTCGGCGAGCGCGTCGAGCGCGGCAGCGGCCGCCGCGTAGAACGCGGGCCGCAGCAGCAGGTCTTCCGGCGGATAGCCGGACAGCGCGAGCTCGGGTGCGACCATCAGTTGCGCACCATCGTTGTGCGCGGCGCGGGCGGCCGCGACGATTCGCGCGACGTTGCCGGCGAAATCGCCGACGGTGACGTTGATCTGGGCGAGAGCGAGTCGGGTCTTCATGACGGGATCGGCGCAGCCCGGCGGCGCGCCCTGAACGGCTGACGAAATCGTCCCGGACGCGGGCCATGGCGGCACGCATCCGGCGGCATCCAACAGTACGGATTCACGCTTGAAACACGAACGCATCGATTATCGCACGGGCATCCTGTCGTCCCCCGCGGAAGTGCCGGCCGACGAATGGAACGCGCTGCTCGAGCGCGACGCGCAGCCGACGCCGTTCCTGCGCCATGAATTCCTCGACGCGCTGCACGTCGCGCGCTGCGCGGTCGACGACACCGGCTGGTCGCCGCACTTCGTCACGCTGACCGATGCGCGCACGGGCCGGCTCGCGGCCGCCGCGCCCGTCTATGCAAAGCAGCATTCGTACGGCGAATACGTGTTCGACTGGGCATGGGCCGACGCGTACCAGCGCAACGGCCTGTCCTACTACCCGAAGCTGCTGTGCGCGGTGCCGTTCACGCCCGTGCAGGGCACGCGCCTGCTCGCGGCCGACGACGACGCACGCCGCCAGCTCGCGGCCACGCTGCTCGCGTTCGCCGAGCAGAGCGACGTGTCGTCGCTGCACGTGCTGTTCCCGACTGGCGACGAAGCGCGGCTGCTGGAATCGATGGGAATGATGTTGCGCGAAGGCGTGCAGTTCCACTGGCTCAACGACGGCTACCGCGACTTCGACGACTTCCTCGGTACGCTCGAGCAGAAGAAGCGCAAGAACATCCGCGCCGAACGGCGCAAGGTGCGCGATGCCGGCGTCACGTTCCGGCGGATCACCGGCGACCGGATCACCGATGCCGACTGGCGCTTCTTCTCGCGCTGCTACCGGCAGACCTACCGCGAACACTACTCGAGCCCGTACCTGAATCTCGACTTCTTCCGCGCGATCGGCGCGACGATGCCGGAGAACCTGCTGCTCGTGATCGCCGAAGCCGACGGCCGCCCGATCGCGAGCTCGCTCGCCGTCTACCGGCGTGGCGCGAACGGCGGCGGCACGCTGTACGGTCGCTACTGGGGCGCGCTCGAGCACGTGCCCTGCCTGCATTTCGAAACGGCGTACTACCAGCTGCTCGAATTCTGCATCGAGGCCGGGCTCGATACGTTCGAGGGTGGCGCACAGGGCGAGCACAAGCTCGCGCGCGGCTTTCTGCCGACCGTCACGCATTCCGCGCACTGGCTCGCACATCCGGCGTTCTCAGATGCGGTCGCGCATTTTCTCGCACGCGAGACCGAGCATATCCACGCGTACGTCGACGAGTTGCGCGAGCACGATCCATTCCGGCACCACACGTGACGACGCTCGCGCATCGCGTCTTTCGCGGTGCGAGCCGCCATTTCTGAGACACTGGCGGCTTCGCATCCCGCCGCTTTCCCATGTCCTGGTTTCTGTATCTGATCGAGTGCGCCGACGACAGCGTCTACACGGGCATCACGACCGATGTCGCCGCGCGCTTCGACGAACACGCATCCGGCAAGGGCGCACGCTACACGCGTTCGCGCAAGCCGCGCGCGGTGCTCGCGTCGTTCCCGCTGCCCGACCGCTCGATCGCATCGCGTGCCGAGTACTGGGTGAAGCGGCTCACGGCCGCACAGAAGCGCGAGCTGGCGGCCGGAATCCGGACGCTGGAATCGGTGTTGCCGGCCGGGATGTCGATCGACGGCAGCGTCGAGGCGGCCGGTGTGCAGGCCGGCTCGCGCGGGCGGAAGAAGGCGAAGGGCAAGGACACGCCCGGCGACGATGCGCCGCCGCCTGCCGAAACGAAACAGCCTCTCAAGAAAGCCGCGAAGTCAGGCAGCGACGCGAAAGCAGCCAGGACCGTGAAGTCCAGAGAAGCCCCGCAGGCTTCCACGAAGACCCGCGCCGCGCCGGCAAGTAAGCGTGCAAAGACCGGCGACGCCCCTGAAGGGAAAAAGATCGCGTCGCGCGGCAAGTCGGCCACAAACGCAGCGCCGCAACGGAAAGCGCCGGCGGCGGCCGGCGGCAAGTCCGCAACGGATGAACGGCCAGACACCGCGTCCGCACCGGCGCGCGGCCGTGCATCGACGAGAAAGGCCGCCACCGAAGCCGTCGCAGTCACGGCCGCGCCCGTCGCCGCTGCACGCCGCGCAACCGGCGCGAAACGTGCGAAGTCCGCACCGAACGCTGCCGCCCTGCCCACTGCCGCACGCGCACGAAAGAACACCCCCGCACGCGCCGCACCGCGCACAAAACAAAACCGCGCGGCCTCCTGAGGAGACACGCGCGGTTTGCGTTCCGAACGAACCGGCGCGAAGCCGGCCAACGGGCTTACTTCTGGTAGTTCGCGGCGCCGTCGGTGATTTCCTTGTGCGCGGCGTCGATGCCGGCCCAGCCTTCGACCTTCACCCACTTGCCCTTCTCGAGCGCCTTGTACTGCTCGAAGAAGTGCTTGATCTGATCCTTCAGGTATTCGGGCACGTCGTCGATCGACTTCAGGTTCGCCGTCATCGGGCAGACCTTGTCGTGCGGCACGGCGACCAGCTTCGCGTCGACGCCCGACTCATCGGTCATCTGCAGCATGCCGAGCACGCGCGAACGCACGATCGAGCCGGCCAGCAGCGGGAACGGCGTGATCACCAGCACGTCGACGGGATCGCCGTCGCCCGACAGCGTCTGCGGGATGTAGCCGTAGTTCACCGGGTAGCGCATGCCGGTACCGATGAAGCGGTCGACGACGAGGAGACCCAGTTCCTTGTCCGCCTCGTACTTCACCGGATCGCTTTGCGCGGGGATCTCGATGATCACGTTGAAATCGTGCGGCAGGTCCTTGCCGGCCGGAACATGATTAAAGCTCATAGCGCTCTCTGTTGGTCGATGGAATTCGGGACAGGGCGCCGCGGGCGCTGCACCGCCGCGGGCGTCCCCGCAGGGAATGCGCCATTATAGCCAATCGACCGGTGGCGTCCGGATGACGATCGGCGCGATAATCGTTCCGGATGTCCGGCCACCGAACCACGGGCGACGTCGTCCGTCGCCTCGAAGCATGGGACCCGAGGAGCAGGCATGGAAGAAGCGAAGCACTTCATCGCGGGCGAATGGACGTTGCCCGCGCAACTGGAGACCATCCCGGTCGTCGATCCCTCCGACGGCCAGCCGTTCGCGACGATCGCGCGCGGCACGGCACCCGACATCGAGCGCGCGGTCGCCGCGGCCCGCGAAGCGTTCGTGGGCCCGTGGGGCGCGGCGAGCGCCGCCGAGCGCGGCCGCGTGCTGATGCGGCTATCGGCACGCATCGCCGACCATCTCGAGGAACTCGCGACGATCGAGGCGCGCGACACCGGCAAGCCGCTGAAGCAGGCGCGTGCCGATGCCGCCGCGCTCGTGCGCTATTTCGAGTTCTACGCGGGCGCCGCCGACAAACTGCACGGCGAGACCCTCCCCTATCAGGCCGGCTATACGGTGCTGACCGTGCGCGAGCCGCATGGCGTGACCGGCCACATCGTGCCCTGGAACTACCCGATGCAGATCTTCGGGCGCAGCGTCGGGGCGGCGCTCGCGGCCGGCAACGCGTGCGTCGTGAAGCCGGCCGAGGATGCGTGCCTGTCGGTGCTGCGCGTCGCCGAGCTGGCCGCCGAAGCCGGGCTGCCGGCCGGTGCGCTCAACGTCGTCACCGGCTACGGCCATGAAGCGGGCGCCGCGCTCGCGCGCCACCCAGGCATCGACCACATCTCGTTTACGGGCTCGCCCGCGACCGGCAAGCTGGTCACGCAGATGGCCGCCGAGAACCACGTGCCCGTCACGCTCGAGCTCGGCGGCAAGTCGCCGCAGATCGTGTTCGCCGACGCCGATCTCGAAGCGGCGCTGCCCGTGCTCGTGTCGGCGATCGTGCAGAACGGCGGGCAGACCTGCTCGGCCGGCAGCCGCGTGCTGATCGAGCACGCGGTCTACGAGCCGCTCGTCGATCGGCTCGCCACCGCATTCAACGGGCTGCGGGTCGGCCCGAGCCGCGCGGATCTCGACTGCGGCCCGCTGATCAACGCGAACAGCAGCAGCAGCGCGTGTGGGATTTCCTGTCCGACGCGCAGCATGACGGCATTCCGATGGCAGGGCACGGCCAGGTCGTCGCCGACGCGCCCGAAAGCGGCTTCTACCAGGCCCCCGCGCTGCTGCGCGACGTGCCGGCGTCGCACCGGCTCGCGCAGGAGGAAGTGTTCGGCCCGGTGCTCGCCGCGATGCGTTTCGTCGACGAGGAGGAAGCGGTCGCACTCGCGAACGGCACGCCGTACGGCCTCGTCGCAGGCATCTGGACCCGCGACGGCGCGCGCCAGCTGCGCCTCGCGCGGCGCCTGCGCGCCGGTCAGGTGTTCATCAACAACTACGGTGCGGGCGGCGGCGTCGAACTTCCGTTCGGCGGCGTCGGCCACTCGGGCCATGGCCGCGAGAAAGGCTTCGAGGCGCTGTATGGCTTCACCGTACTGAAGACGATCGCGATCCGGCACGGCTGACCCGTTGAACCCGGCCGGCAACGACCGGCCGCGCACCGAAACACCACGCACGCATCCAACAGAGGAGACACACCATGCGGTTGAGCGGCAAGACGGCCATCGTCACCGGCGGCGGCTCGGGCTTCGGCGAGGGCATCGCGAAGACCTATGCGCGCGAAGGCGCGAACGTCGTCGTCAACGACCTGAACGGCGCGGCGGCGGAGCGCGTCGCGAGCGAAATCGCGCTGGCGGGCGGCAAGGCGATCGCGGTCGCGGGCGACGTGTCCCGCGACGCCGACTGGCGCGCGCTGCTGCAGGCCGCGCTCGACGATTTCCACTCGGTGCAGATCGTCGTGAACAACGCCGGCACCACGCACCGCAACAAGCCGGTGCTCGACGTGACGGAGGCCGAGTTCGATCGCGTGTACGCCGTCAACATGAAGAGCCTGTTCTGGAGCGTCCAGACCCTGGTTCCGTATTTCCGCGCGCAGGGCGGCGGCGTGTTCGTGAACGTCGCGTCGACGGCCGGCGTGCGGCCGCGCCCGGGCCTCGTCTGGTACAACAGCACGAAGGGCGCGATGATCACCGCGAGCAAGTCGCTCGCGGCCGAGCTCGGCGCCGACCGGATCCGCGTGAACTGCATCAACCCGGTGCTCGGCGAGACGGGCCTGATGACCGAGTTCATGGGCTGCGAGGACACGCCGGAGAATCGCCGCCGGTTCCTCGCGACGATTCCGCTCGGCCGCTTCTCGACGCCGCAGGACATCGCGAACGCAGCCCTGTACCTCGCATCCGACGAAGCCGAGTTCATCACCGGCGTCTGTCTCGAAGTCGACGGCGGGCGCTGCATCTAGCCGCACGACCGTGATGGCGCGCGCCGGCATCGCCGGCCGCATCCACGCATGGTGCACCCACGCATCGGCATTGCTTCGCAAGACACCGGATCGGGCGCCGACGCGCCGGCTCCGGCACATGACAAGACAAGGACAGGAGACAACATGGCTACATCGATGCAGTCGCTGCCGGGCTCGTCCGGCGCATTCGAGGAAGCAACCTACCGCAAGGTGTCGTGGCGGCTCACGCCGCTCCTGCTGCTGTGCTACGTGGTCGCGTATCTCGACCGCGTGAACGTCGGCTTCGCGAAGCTGCAGATGGCGAGCGACCTGAATCTCAGCGACACCGTCTACGGGCTCGGCGCCGGGATCTTCTTCTTCGGCTACTTCTTGTTCGAAGTCCCGAGCAACATCATCCTGCACAAGGTCGGCGCGCGCGTCTGGATCGCGCGGATCATGGCGACGTGGGGCGTGATCTCGATCCTGACGATGTTCGTCACGACGCCCGCGATGTTCTACGTGATGCGCTTCCTGCTCGGCGTCGCCGAAGCCGGCTTCTTCCCCGGCGTGATCCTGTATCTCACCTACTGGTATCCCGCGCACCGGCGCGGCCGGATGACGACCTTCTTCATGACCGCCGTCGCACTGTCCGGCGTGATCGGCGGACCAATCTCGGGCTTCATCCTGAAGGCGTTCAACGGCGTGAGCGGCTGGCACGGCTGGCAATGGCTGTTCCTGCTCGAAGGGATCCCGTCGGTGCTGGCCGGCGTGCTCGTGTTCTTCGCGCTCGACGACCGAATCTCGAAGGCCAAATGGCTCACCGACGAGGAAAAGGCGCTGCTCGCGCGCAACGTCGACGCGGAGGAAGCGACCAAGGAAGACCTGCCGCTCGGCGCGGTGATGGCGAGCCCGCGCGTGTGGCTGATGGCGCTCATCTACTTCTCGTTCGTGATGGGCCTGTACGGCGTCGGCTTCTGGCTGCCGACGATCATCAAGGCGACCGGCGTGGTCGACACGTTCACGATCGGCCTGCTATCGGCGATTCCGTATGCGGCGGCGGTGGTCGCGATGATCCTGATCGCATACAGCGCGGACAAGCGGCGCGAACGACGCTGGCACCTTGCGATTCCGGCCGCGTTCGGCGCGCTCGGGCTCGTGTTGTCGGTGATCTGGGCGCACCAGACGGCGCTGGCGATGCTCGGCCTCACGCTCGCGACGATGGGCATCCTGACGACGCTGCCGCTGTTCTGGAGCCTGCCGACCGCGTTCCTCGGCGGCGCGGCGGCCGCGGCCGGCATCGCGATGATCAACTCGATCGGCAACCTCGCGGGTTTCCTGAGCCCGTACCTGATGGGCTGGCTCAAGCAGGCGACGGGCGCCAACGACGCGGGCATGTACATGCTCGCCGCGTTCCTCGTGCTCGGCGGGCTGCTCGCGCTGTCGGTGCCGAAGCGACTCGTCGACAAGTGACGCGGTGGGCGTAACCTCGTCGCACTCGCGCGCGAGCATGAAGCCGACCGGGTCGCGCCCGCCGCCGGTGCGCCGCACGACGACGTCTACCGGCTCGGCAGCGGGCTCGACTGCGGGCTCGCGGGCGCCGTGCTGCAAAAGCACGTGAACCACGGCGTCCGGGCCGGCCTGCCAGGCGGCACCGGATAAAAAATGCCCCGAAGGCCAATCGGCGTTCGGGGCATGTCCACGCGCGGCAGAGGACCGCCGCCGCGTCAGACCACGGTGATCGCGAGCGCGCTTTCGCGGTAGTGCTTCGCCGCCTTGTCGGTTTCGCCGAGATGCTCGAACAGGCGTGCGAGCGCACGGTGCGCACGCACTTTCAGCGCCTCGTTGTCGGCCTGCTTCAACGCGGCCTCGAGGAACGACTGCGCCTTGCCCCATAGCTGCTGCTGCTGGCAGAGACGGCCGAGCGCGAACAGCAGGTCGGCATCGTCCGGGTGATCCTTCTTCCACCCTTCGGCCTTCTGGATCAGCGGCAGCGCATCGCCGCCGGCCGTATCCGGATAGCGGCGCAGCAGCCGCGCATCCCAGTTGTGCGCGAGCGCGTCCTCGACGATGCGGCGCGCTTCGGGGCGACGCTCGAGCGGCACCAGCAGTTCGGCCGCGAGATCGGCGAGGCGCGGCGACTGACGCTCGAGCGGCGACAGCGACTGCCACACTTCGAGCAGCGCGTCCGGGTCGTGCCGGCGTTCGCGCAGCAGGTTCTCCGCCGCCTGCTGGCGCAGCCGCACGGCCGCGGCCGGATGCAGCGCCTCGCGCTTCTCGAGCGCCTTCGCGAGCTTCAGCACCTCGGCCCAGTTCTTCAACTGCTGCTGCGCGCGCAGGGCGACCTGCTGCGCATGGATGCGCTTGCCGCCCGCCTGCAGGTCGGCCAGCGCGGCGAGCGCGCCGTCGGCATCGCGTGCATCCGCGCGCATGTCGGCCGCGGCAAGCAGCCTCGCGTCCTGCCATTCGGGCGCGTCCACCTTCGACAGCCAGTCGTCGCGGCGCGTGTACTCGTGCATCCGGTGCGCGGCGGTCGCCGCGACGAGACTCGCGGCGCCCTGGTTCGCATCGACCGCGAGCGCGTCGCGCGCGGCCTTCTCGGCGCGCGAGAAGCGGCCCGCATACAGGTTCGCGATCGCATCGCGCAGCGACGCCTGTGCCTTCTCGTTGCGCGAACGCGCACGATACGCGGCGACCCGCTGCGGCATGCGCCAGATGTTGCGCACGATGCGCAGCAGCGCGTACACGACGATGAACAGCACGACGATGCCGATCACGAACAGGTTCAGCGACACGTCGATCCGGTACGGCGGATAGACGAGCAGCACCTGCCCCGCGTCGAAACGGCCGACGGTGGCGAGTGCCGCGGCGATCCCGAACAGGATCGCGAGCCAGACGATTCCTCGAAGCGTCATCGTTACCCCCGGCTCTTGAACTGCTGAACGGCGTTCAGGCTCGTGTTCAGGTTCGGCACCGCGACCGTCAGCGATGCGCCGTCGACCTGCCGGAGCAGATCCTGGACGGTTTGCGTGTCCTTCGATGCCGGGTCGAAATACTTGCCGAGCGACGCCTGCGCGGCATGCAGGTCGGCCTTCATCGCGGTGTCATTGCGCGAGAGCAGCGACAGCCGCGCGGTGAGCAGGCGCAGCTTCACGTTCTCGCGCACGAAGTAGCCCTGGTCGGGCGACGCGAGCATCGCGTCCGCATTGTCGATCCGGCGCACCTGCACGAGGCCCTTCAGTTGCTCGCCGAGGCCCGCCGAGAAGTCATGCCACCACACCTTCCAGCGCGGCGTGTCCGCCGCGACCGACGATGCGGCATCGGCCGGCGCGGCCTTCGGCGCCGCGTGCGGAACGATCGCCTCGCCCGACAGCGGCAGCGCGTCGATCTTCGCGATCGCGTCGTCGAGCTTGATCGCGAGGCCCGTGAGGTCGGCCGACGGTGCGGCCTTCAGCTTCTCGATGTCCTGCGCGAGCGCCTTGCGCACCGTGACGGCCTGCGCGCTCTGCGACGTCGCGAGGCGCGCGTCGGCATTCTGCAGCGCGATCAGCGCGAGCTGCGTGTTGCCGCTGAGCTGCAGTTGCTGGCTCGCGCTCGACAGCATCTGGTCGACTTCTTCCAGCATCCAGGCATCGCGGTTGCGCGACAGGTCCTGGTACTGCTGCTGCAGCGCCTGCTGCGCGCTCTGCGCGTCGGCGAGCTTGCCGTCGAGCTGCGCGAGCTGCGTGTCGACCTGGTGCGTGCCCGCGAGCGCCTGCTCGGTCTTCATGCGGGTCTCGGCCGTTTGCGCGTCGAGCGCCTTCTGGCGCGCGACGAACGTGGCGTCGAGCCGGTCGACCTTGCGGTTCAGCGCGTAGGCGCCCACGCCCGCGGCGCAGCCGAGCACGACGACGACGAACCAGAGCGCCGCGCTGCTGCCGCGGCGCGCAGGCGATTGCGCGAGATAAGGGGGACTGGACGGCGGCGCGGAGGCAGCGGCCGGCTGGGAAGCGACGCTTTTGGAATCGTTGGTATCTGTCATGCGTTTAGTCACCGGTGCGGCTGTCGCCGGTTGGACGGCCTCGTCGGCCATCGTTCGAAACGCGCGGACGATGCGCTCATCGCCCGCGCCGGTCAGCGTAATCCTATCAAAACCCAGTGCGCGGGCGGTCTGCTCGATGCGCGGGTGCGGCGTCACGAGCGGCGCATGCTTCAGCGCTTCGATCTCGGCGTCGTTCAGGTGGGTGCGCGCGAGTTCGTGCAGGTTGCGCACCCCTTCCGAGCTCGTGACGAGCCACGCGTGCGGCGCGCCGGCGAGTAGCGCATGCACGCGCTCCCACGCGCCGACGCGCGGCTCGGGCACGACGCGCCGGTACGCGGCGACCAGCGTGACGTCCGCGCCGGCTTCGCGCAGCCGCTCGGCGAGCCATTCGCGCCCGCCGTCGCCGCGCACGATCAGCACGTGCTTGCCGGCGAGCGCCTGCGCGCCGCCGAACGCGGCCTCGATGCTCGCGAACAGGTTTTCCGAATCGTAATGCGGCACGCCGCCGTCGGCGGGCGCCTGCGGCGCGATCACGCGATGCGCGGGCGCCGCGATTCCGTGGCGCTCGAGCGCCGCGACGCTGCCCGGGCCGACGACGCCGACCGGCAGTGCATTCGGCCAGATCGCGCCGTACTGCGCGAGCGCGCGCTCGATCGCGTTCGGCGACACGAAGATCACCAGCGCGTAACGGTCAAGCGCCGCGAACGCGGCGTCGAGCGGCGCCGGATCATCGACCGGCGCGATGTTGATCAGCGGGAATTCGAGCACGTCGCAGCCGGCCTTGGCCAGTTGGGCCGAGAGTCCGGCCGACTGCCCGTCCGGGCGCGTCAGGACGGCGGTGAACGCGCGCGCGCCGCCCGCCATCAGGCGTCGCCCTTGCCGGCCTGCGACGCGGCCAGCAGTGCGTTGACGATGTCGAGCGCGCCCTGCGCCTCGAGCTCGTCGGACACCGCGCGGCCGAGCGCGAGCGCATCGGCGACGGTCATGACGGCGCCGCACTCTTCGGCCGTCAGCACGCGCTGGCCGTCGGTCGTCGACACGCGGCCCGTCAGGTACAGCTCGCCGGCGCGCCACACCGCGTGCGCGGCGAGCGGCACCTCGCAGCTGCCGCCGAGTGCGCGCGACACCATCCGCTCGGCCTCGACCGCGAGCGCGGTCTGCGGGTCGTGCAGCGGCGCGAGCCATGCGGCGACGTCCGTGCGGTGCGCGGCGATTTCGATGCCGAGCGCGCCCTGACCGGCCGCCGGCGGGCTGTCCTCGACGTCGATCAGTGTACGGATTCGCGCTTCGAGGCCGAGGCGCTTGAGGCCGGCGGCCGCGAGAATGATCGCCGCATAGTCGCCGCGATCGAGCTTCGACAGGCGCGTGTCGAGGTTGCCGCGCAGCGGCAGCACGTCGAGGTGCGGATAGCGCGCGCGCAGCATCGCCTCGCGGCGCAGGCTCGACGTGCCGACGACGGCACCGGCCGGCAGCGCGTCGAGCGACGCGTAGTCGTTCGACACGAACGCATCGCGCGGATCCTCGCGCTCCATGATCGCGGTGAGCGCGAAGCCGTCGGGCAGCGCCATCGGCACGTCCTTCAGCGAATGCACGGCCAGGTCGGCGCGACCGTCGGCGAGCGCATTCTCCAGCTCCTTCACGAACAGGCCCTTGCCGCCGACCTTCGACAGCGTACGATCGAGAATCTGGTCGCCGCGGGTCGTCATCCCGAGGATTTTCACGTCGCAAGCTGGATATAATTTGCGCAGCGCATCACGCACATGTTCGGCTTGCCACATCGCCAGGCGGCTCTCGCGCGAAGCAATCGTCAGCGTCGCAGGGGCTTGTGCCGAAATAGTCTCGGAATTCATTGCTGGAACATCGAAGGACGGGATGGAAGATCGAACAATGGTAGCACGCACGCTTCGGCCCGCCCGGGCCCGGAGCCCGCGCCCGCCGCGCTTCGGCGCGGGCGGGGACACCGATGCGCGGATGCGCCGCACGTAGCTGGTTGCTTGACCGCAGTTCCCGTAGTTTCCGCAGTACCCGCAGTCCCTTTTGACTCGAGCTTTCCCAAGGAAACCCATCGTGAAGTCTTCCGGATCGGCGCGTACGACGCGCCGCAATGCTGCCTTGCCCTCCCCCGACGCCCAGACGGGCACCATCGCTACCGCCGCGAACGGCCGTGCGAAAACGGCAACGAAACCGAAAGACTCGATACCTCGGACAAAACGCGCGATCAAGACGTCGGGCCCGGCTGCCCGCACGGCGAAGCCGGGCGTGCGCACGCGCGAGGACAAGGACGGCCCGCTGTTCGAGGACATCCGCTTCCTCGGCCGCCTGCTCGGCGACGTGGTGCGCGAACAGGAAGGCGACACGGTGTTCGACGTCGTCGAAACGATCCGCCAGACCGCGGTGAAGTTCCGCCGCGAAGACGACAGCGAAGCCGCGCAGACTTTGGAGAAAAAGCTGCGCAAGCTGACGCCGGAGCAGACGGTGAGCGTCGTGCGCGCGTTCAGCTATTTCTCGCACCTCGCGAACATCGCGGAAGACCGCCACCACAACCGCCGCCGCCGCATCCACGCGCTGGCCGGCTCCGCGCCGCAGCCCGGCACCGTCGCGTATGCGCTCGAACAGCTGAAGACGACCGGCAACGCGTCGAAGCGCCTGCTGCAGCGCTTCTTCGACGATGCGCTGATCGTGCCGGTGCTGACCGCACACCCGACCGAAGTGCAGCGCAAGAGCATCCTCGACGCGCAGCACGACATCGCGCGGCTGCTCGCCGAACGCGACCAGCCGCTCACCGCGCGCGAACGCTCGTACAACGAATCGATGCTGCGTGCGCGCGTGACCGCGCTGTGGCAGACCCGCATGCTGCGCGACTCGCGCCTGACGGTCGGCGACGAGATCGAGAACGCGCTGTCGTACTACCGCGCGACGTTCCTCGACGAGCTGCCCGCGCTGTACGGCGACATCGAGGCCGCGCTCGCCGAGCACGGCCTGTCCGCGCGCGTACCCGCGTTCTTCCAGATGGGCAGCTGGATCGGCGGCGATCGCGACGGCAACCCGAACGTCACCGGCCCGACGCTCGACGAAGCGATCAACCGCCAGGCCGCGGTGATCCTCGAACATTATCTGGAACAGGTTCACAAGCTCGGCGCCGAGCTGTCGGTGTCGAACCTGCTGGTCGGCGCGAACGACGCGGTGAAGGCGCTCGCGGCCGCGTCCCCCGACCAGTCGCCGCACCGCGTCGACGAACCGTATCGCCGTGCGCTGATCGGCATCTACACGCGGCTCGCCGCCAGCGCGCGCGTGCGCCTTGGCGAAGGCACGGTGCCGGTGCGCAGCGCGGGCCGCGGCGCGCCGCCGGTGCGCGCGATTCCGTATGCTGATTCCGAAGCGTTCGTCGCCGACCTGAAGGTGCTGACCGCCTCGCTCGACGAACACCACGGCGCGTCGCTCGCCGCGCCGCGCCTGGCTCCGCTGGTGCGCGCGGCCGAAGTGTTCGGCTTCCATCTCGCGAGCATCGACCTGCGCCAGAGCTCCGACATCCACGAAGCCGTGGTCGCGGAGCTGTTCGCGCGTGCCGGCGTCGAAGCCAACTACGCGGCGCTCGCCGAGGAAGACAAGCTGCGCGTGCTGCTGGCCGCACTCGCCGATCCGCGCCCGCTGCGCTCGCCGTACCTCGAATACTCGGCGCTCGCGCAGAGCGAGCTCGGCGTGTTCGAGAAGGCCCGCGACGTGCGCGCGCAGTTCGGCGCGCGCGCGGTGCGCAACTACATCATCTCGCATACGGAAACCGTCAGCGACCTCGTCGAGGTGCTGCTGCTGCAGAAGGAAACGGGCCTGCTCGAAGGCCCGCTCGGCAGCCATGCGAAGAACGGCCTGATGGTGATCCCGCTGTTCGAGACGATCCCCGACCTGCGCGACGCCGCGCGCATCATGCGCGAGTACTTCGCGCTGCCGGGCATCGACGCGCTGATCGCGCACCAGGGCGCCGAGCAGGAGGTGATGCTCGGCTATTCGGACAGCAACAAGGACGGCGGCTTCCTGACGTCGAACTGGGAGCTGTATCGCGCCGAACTCGCGCTCGTCGACGTGTTCCGCGAACGCAAGATCACGCTGCGGCTGTTCCACGGCCGCGGCGGCACGGTCGGCCGCGGGGGCGGCCCGACCTACCAGGCGATCCTGTCGCAGCCGCCGGGTACCGTCAACGGCCAGATTCGCCTGACCGAACAGGGCGAGGTGATCGCGAGCAAGTTCGCGAACCCCGAAATCGGCCGGCGCAACCTCGAGACGGTGGTCGCCGCGACGCTCGAGGCGTCGCTGCTGCCGCAGTCGAACGCGCCCGCACAACTGCCCGCGTTCGAAGCCGTGATGCAGACGCTGTCGGACGCCGCGATGGCGTCGTATCGCGCGCTCGTCTATGAAACGCCCGGCTTCACCGACTACTTCTTCTCGTCGACGCCGATCACCGAGATCGCGGAACTGAACATCGGCAGCCGCCCGGCCTCGCGCAAGCTGCAGGATCCGAAGAACCGCAAGATCGAAGACCTGCGCGCGATTCCGTGGGGCTTCTCGTGGGGTCAGTGCCGGCTGCTGCTGACGGGCTGGTACGGCTTCGGCAGCGCGGTGAGCGCGTATCTCGACGGCGCGCCGGACGAGGCCGAACGCACGAAGCGCCTGACGCTGCTCAAGAAGATGAACAAGACCTGGCCGTTCTTCGCGAACCTGCTGTCGAACATGGACATGGTGCTCGCGAAGACCGATCTCGCGGTCGCGTCGCGCTATGCGCAGCTGGTCGCCGACCGCAAGCTGCGCAAGCACGTGTTCGAGCGGATCGTCGCGGAATGGGAGCGCACGTCGCAGGCGCTAGCGGAAATCACCGGGCACGAAGGCCGCCTCGCGACCAACCCGCTGCTCGCGCGCTCGATCAAGAACCGCTTCCCGTATCTCGATCCGCTGAACCACCTGCAGGTCGAGCTGATCAAGCGTCACCGCGCGGGCGACACGAACGCGCGGCTGCGCCGCGGGATTCACCTGACCATCAACGGGATCGCGGCCGGCCTGCGCAACACGGGCTGATCCGCGCGCGGCGCGGGTCCGCCCCGCGCCGCGCCGGCATCGCGATAGGAAAGCCGCGATACGCGCGTCACGCGTATCGCGGCTTTTTTCATCGGACGGCGCGGCGGCACAGCGGTACGACGGCACGATTGAGATGGCCGCCGTGCCGCCGATTCATCGCGCGTCGATCAGCAACGCATCGTGCTCGAACGACCCGTCCGGCTGCACCGCGTAGTAGCCGCGCACCTCGTCGGGCGCATGCGCCCACAGCGCGCGGATGCCCGCGACGCTGTCGGCCGGCGTGCGAATCCGCTCGACCCACGTCTCGAAATCGATCGGCAGGCGCCAGCGGCTTTGCACCTGTGCATCGAAACCGGCGCCGCGGAACATCGCGAGCCATTCGTCGGCACGGTAGTCGCGCACGTGGGACGCGTCGCGCAGCACTTCCGCGGCCTGCAGATACGTGTCGAGCAGCGGATGGTCGTTGCCCGCGATGTCGATCATCAGCACGCGGCCGCCCGGCTTGAGCACGCGGCGCACCTCGGCGAGCGCCGCGCGCACGTCGTGCCAGTGGTGCGCACTCATCCGGCTGACCACCCAGTCGAAGGTGCCCGCGTCGAACGGCAGCCGCTCGGCCGGGCCCTGCTGCGTGCGGATGTTCGCGAGCCCGCGCTCGCGCGCGGCGGCGTCGACGGTCGCGAGCATCGGCGCGGCGAGATCGTAGGCGACCACGTCGCGCACGTGCGGCGCGACTGCAAAGCTCGCGTGGCCCGCGCCGCAGCCGAGATCGAGCACCGCGCCGTCGGGCGTCGCGCGCACGGCGTCCGCCAGTGCCTGCAGATCGGCGCCCGTCGCGTGGACCGTGCTCGTCAGGTAGGCGGCGGCCGTCGTGCCGAATGCGTCGGCGACCTGGTCGTGGTGTTTCATCGTTCGCTCCTTCGTTGGGTGGGGCGCCCGCTGCCTGTCAGCGCGCGAATCGCTACAATAGGGCCGCGCTTGTACCAGTACAAGTTAAGCGGTTATTCTGGTATTTGTTACACCTGCCTGATTTCCGGCCCGATCTTCGCCGCGCGTCCCGCGCCCTTTTTCGTCGTTTCAGCCGTTTCCGCATGAACCAGCCGTCCTCCGCCCCCACCCCGCCGCTCGACGCCACGCCCGCCCGCGCGCTCGGCGAATTCATCCGCGCGCATCGCGAACGGCTGTCGCCGCAGGCCGTCGGCCTGCCGCCCGGCCCGCGCCGCCGCACGCCGGGGCTGCGGCGCGAGGAAGTCGCGCAGCTGTGCGGCGTCAGCCCGACCTGGTACACGTGGATCGAGCAGGGCCGCCCGGTGTCGGCGTCGGCTGACGCGCTCGCGCGGATCGCCGTCGCGCTGCAGTTGTCGAAGGCCGAACGCGCGTACCTGTTCGAGCTGGCCGCGCAGCGCGATCCGGCCGAGCCCGACGTCGCGGCCGGCGACCTGCCGCCGACGCTCGCGGCGACCGTCGCCGCGATCGCCACGCCTGCCTACGTGCTCGACCGGCAATGGAACGCCCTCGCCTGGAACGCGCCGGCCGCCGCGCTGTTTACGGGCTGGCTCGACGGCGAGCACGACCGCAACCTGCTGCGCTTCACGTTCATGGCGCCGGCCGCGCGCACGCTGATCGTCGACTGGGAAACCCGCGCGCGCCGGCTCGCGGCCGAATTCCGCGCCGACTCGATCCGCCACCTCGCCGACGCGCCGACCCGCGCGCTGATCGACGCGCTGATGGCTGGCAGCGACGCGTTCGCGCAGTACTGGGCGTCGCAGGACGTATTCGAGCGCGAAGGCGGCCTGCGCGAGTTCGACCATCCGGCCGACGGCCGGCTCATGTACCAGCAGATCACGCTGAAGCCCGCACACCGCGAGGACCTGAAGCTCGTCGTGCTGGTGCGCGATTGACGCGACTCAGAAGCTGATCGTCGCGGTAATGGTGTCGCTGTAGTTGCCGGGCGCCGGCGTCGTCTGCGCGGGGACGCGGCCGTACACGGTGATCGCCTGCGCGAACCCGCTGCCGGTGCCCGTCGCCATCGACGTGCCGCCGGTGCCGTCGCCCCACGGCTGCGTGTGGCCGCTGTCCTGATAGAGCTGATAGCTGACCGAGCCGCCGCCCGTGCGCTGCATCGTGCGTGCGACGACACTGCCGCTGACCCCGCCGTTCAATGCGATCTGGAATGCATCGCCGCTCGTGCACCGCGCACTGATCGAGCCGCTCGCGCTCAGCGCCGACGTCAGCACGCCCGCAGCCGGAAACGCAACGCCGGTCGCGCTGATGATGCAGTTGTTGACGACGGTGGCGGTAGCGGCAAAGCTCATCGTGCCGGCCGTCGACTGCGACGCGCATGGCGTCGGCAGCACGCCGAGCAGCGAAAAACTGAAGCTGTAGGCGGCCTGGTTGCCGGCGAAACTTTGCGTATAGACCGTGCTGGCATTGTTCACGGTCGGCACGGTCGGCTGGTTCGACGCGATGCGGCCATAGATGGTCACGTTGGTACTCGCGGTCGTGCCGAGCACCGGTTTCGTCAACGAGACGGAGATCGGCGTCGTGCCGGCACTGACGGCGCCCCAAGGCTGCGAATAGCCGGCGTCCTGATACAGGTCGTACTGCATCTGGTTCGTCCCGTTGGTCAGGTAGCGCGGGCTCGTGCCGCCGAGGTTCACGCAAACGAGCACGCCGGTGTTCACGCTCAGTGCATCCCACGTGCAACTGACCGTCATCGTGCTGTTCGTCGTATAAGCCTGCAGCGTGATCGGACTGACCGAGCCGAAGCTCGGCGCCGGCGGCGTCACGGAACACGTGTCCGCTCGGGCCGACATCCATGGCATGCCGAGCAGTGCGGCCAGCAGCACGCACGCTAGCGCGCGCATCCAGCGGCGCGCCGTGTCGAATTCGTCATCCGCCATGCGTTCCCCCCGAACATGCTCGTCCGCTCGACCGGGCTTCCGGCCCTGGCGGCGCCTCATCGTATCCGGCCGCGCATCAATCGTTCGCACTGTTACTTGATCCATGTCAAATGGGCCACTGGCAATCGGTCCGCAACCCCGCACAATGCGTTCCGGGTCGGCGTTTTCTCGATTGCGCGCCCCTGAATCCGTGGAGTAGTCTTCCAACAACGACAGAGCGGTTACGGCGACCGGCAACAGACCACGCGGCAGGCACTCCGCGTCCGGGCGACCCCTTGAACGGCAGGAGACAATCATAATGAACGATTCCCGACGTCGTGTTCTTTCGGCCATGCTCGCGGCCAGCTTCGCATTCGCGCCCGCGCTGCAGCCCGTCGCCATTGCGGCAGTCTATTCGAACGGCACCGCCACCACCCAATTCAACGTCACGCTCACGATCCAGGCCA
This sequence comes from Burkholderia sp. B21-005, assembly GCF_020843965.1. Lineage (NCBI taxonomy): Bacteria > Pseudomonadati > Pseudomonadota > Betaproteobacteria > Burkholderiales > Burkholderiaceae > Burkholderia > Burkholderia sp. B21-005. The sequence continues at coordinate 2,656,610 of NZ_CP086301.1, forward strand.
ACTGTACGATCGCCGCGAACCCGCTTGCATTCGGCACGGCCGGTGTGCTCGCGTCGGCAGTCAACCAGCAGACCACGGTCTCCGTCACCTGCACGAACTCGACGCCCTACAACGTCGGACTCGACGGCGGCACGGTAAGCGGCTCGACGGTCACCAGCCGGCTGATGGGCGGCACGACAACCGGCAATACCGGCACGACGGTCGGCTATCAGCTCTACCAGGACTCGGGCCACTCGACGATCTGGGGCAACACGCAGGGCACCGACACGGTCGGCGGCACCGGCACCGGTTCCGCGCAAGTGCTGAACGTGTACGGCCAGGTGCCCGCGCAAGCGACGCCGAAGCCCGACACCTACCAGGCCTCCGTCACCGCCACCGTGTACTTCTGACGCGCCATGGCAGGGTTCCCGCGCGCATTGGCCGCGCTGTGCGTCGTGTCGGCGTGCGCGGCCGCATCCGCCGCCACGCTGCAGATCACGCCCGTGACGATCGAGTTGGCGCCGTCGGCCGCCGCCGCGAGCATGACGCTCAGCAATCCTGGCGGACAGCCGATCTACGGCCAGGTCCGCACCTATCGCTGGACGCAGCAAAACGGCGACGACGTGATGACGCCGACCGACACGCTCGCCGCGTCGCCGCCGCTGCTGCAGATCGGCGCGAACGCCGAGCAGTTGATCCGGCTCGTGCGCACGAGCCGCGGCGCGCCGCCCGCCGAGGAAAGCTATCGCGTGCTGATCGATGAACTGCCCGCGCCCGGCACGCCGGTCGCGAACGGCGTCACGATCCGGCTGCGCTATTCCGTGCCCGTATTCGTCGAGCCCGATGGCGCACCGGCGTCCCCGAACCTTGACTGGCGCGTCGAGCGTGACGGCGCCGGTGCGCGGCTCGCGGTCGACAACCGCGGTGGACGGCGTGCTCAGATTTCCGCGGTTCGGCTCATCGACGCGCGCGGCACCGTGCATGACGTCACGCGCGGCCTGCTCGGCTATGCGCTCGCGGGCAGCACGCGGCGCTGGCCGCTCAAGCTGGATGCGGGCCCGGCGACATTCGTCAGGATCCAGGCGACCGTCAACGCGCAGCCGGTCGAAGCGCGGCTGACACCGCCCTGATCCGGCTCGGAAGGATCGCACGACGTTGCCCGTTCCGACGACGCGCACGGCCCTCCAGGCTGCTGCCTGCCCCGCACGATATGCCCGGCACGCCGCCGCGTTGCTTGCACTGGAGCTGACACTGCATGCAGGCCCCGGCTGCGCGCTAACGGCGCCGGTGCAGGTGGCTGCCGCGCCGGTGCAGGTGCCCGTGCCTGCGCCCATGCCGGTGCCGGGGCCGGGGCCGGGGCCGGGGCCGGGGCCGGGGCCGGGGCCGGGGCCCACGCCCACGCCCATGCCTGCGCCGATGCCCGCGCCCGCATCCGACGCACTGTTTCTCGACGTCTCGGTCAATGGCGAACCGACGCACCGGATCGCACGCTTCCAGCAAATCGGCGGACGACTGTACGCGGCCTCCGCCGACCTGAACGACCTGGGTATCGCGACGAACGACCGGACGAACGACCGCACGCCGGAGCCGTCGAACGCGCTCGTCGCCCTCGACACGCTCGCCGGGCTGCGCTACGACTACGACGCGGGCCGGCAGACGCTCGACCTGCGCGTGCCCGACGCGCTGCGCATCCCGCACACGTTCGATACGCGCGCACTCGCGGCCGCGCCGCCTGCCACGTCCGGCCGCGGCTTCGTGCTGAACTACGACGCCTACGCACAGACCATCGCCCATGCCCCGCTCGCGGTCTGGAGCGAGGCGCGCTATTTCGATCCGTACGGCGTATTCAGCAGCACCGGCGTCGCGTATCTGTACGACGACCGCCGGCGCTATGTGCGCTACGACACGTCGTGGAGTCATTCGAACCCCGGCACGCTCACGACGACCCAGATCGGCGACACGATTTCGTCGTCGTTGTCATGGACCCGCTCGCTGCGCATCGGCGGCGTGCAGTGGCGCAGTAATTTCGGCCTGCGCCCCGATCTGGTCACGTTTCCGGTGCCCGCGCTGTCCGGCAGCGCGGTCGTGCCGACCTCGGTCGACCTGTACGTGAACAACGTGCGCCAGTTCAGCGGCAACGTGCCGAGCGGGCCGTTCGTGATCAACAGCGTGCCCGGCATCACCGGCGCGGGCAACGCAACCGTCGTCACGCGCGACGCGCTCGGCCGCTCGATCGCGACGTCCATTCCGCTGTACGTCGACACGCGCCTGCTCGCCCCCGGCCTCGCCAGCTATTCGGCGGAAGCCGGGTTCCTGCGCCGCGCCTATGGCGCCGATTCGTTCGACTATGCGCGCACGCCGGCCGCGAGCGGCTCGCTGCGCTTCGGCATCAGCGAGCGGCTGACCGTCGAGGCGCACGCGGAAGCGACGGCCGGCGTCTACAACGCAGGCGCCGGCGCGCTCGCACGTCTGGGCGAACGCGGCGTGGCGAACGCGTCGCTGGCGCTCAGCGCGCCGGGCCGCACGGGCATGCAGGCCGGCATCGGCTACCAGTACGTGACGCCGCGCTTCTCCATCGATGCCCAGACGCTGCGCGCCTTCGGCGACTACAGCGATCTCGGCAGCCGCGAAGGCGTGCCGGTGTCGCGCGCCACCGACCGCGTCACGGTCTCATTCCCGTTCCTGCGCATGCAGACGCTGTCGTTCAGCTATCTCGGCCTCAAGTATCCGGGTGTCGCCGCCTCGCGCATCGGCTCGATCGCCTACCTGGTCAATCTCGGCGGGCTGACCTCGATCACGTTCAGCGGCTTCCAGGACTTCCGCCAGCGCGACACGCGCGGCTTCTTCGTGAGCCTGAGCATCGGGCTCGGCGGCAACATGTCCGTCTCGGCGAACGCCGGGCGGCAGAACGGCGACTCGACCTACACGCTGAGCGCGACACGGCCGCCCGACTATGGCGGCGGCGTCGGCTGGAACGTGCAGGCGGGCGCCAACGCAGGCATGCGCTACGCGCAGGGCCAGCTGCAGTATCTCGGCCGCGCGGGCGAGGTCACGTTGCTCGCGCAGTCGTTCGACGGGCACCGCAACGCGTCGGTCGACGTCACGGGCGCGATCGTGCTGATGAACGGCCAGCTGATGACGGCACGCCGCGTCGACGACGGCTTCGCGCTCGTCTCGACCGACACCGGGCGCGTGCCCGTGCTGCACCAGAACCGGCTGATCGGCGAGACGAACCGGGCTGGCTACCTGCTCGTGCCCGACCTGAATGCGTACCAGAGCAATCGCGTCGCGATCGACGGCACCGCGCTGCCCGCTGACGCACGGATCGCCGACACGACGCTCGATGTCGTGCCGCAGGCGCGCTCCGGCGTGCTCGCGCACTTCGCCGTGACACGCTACAGCGCCGCGTCGATCGCGCTGCGCGCGCCGGACGGCACGCCGCTGCCGCCCGGGCTCGAGGTTCGCCACGTCGAAAGCGGTCAGCGCACGATCGTCGGCTATGACGGCCTGACCTTCGTCGACGGCCTCGTCGCGAACAACCATCTGGAAATCTCCGGCGGCGGCCGCGATTGCGCGGTCGCGTTCGCCTACCGGCGCCCGGACGACGGCACGCTGCCGCGGATCGGCCCGCTGACCTGCGGCCCGCGGTAATCCGCGCCCGTTCGCGACCGGCGCGCGCCGGCCGTCAGCCCCGCGAATGTTAGAATTGCGGGATTCCCTCGGCGGCGCACGCCGCCCAACTCCCCTTCGAAGAATCGCCATGACGTCCCAACTGCACAAAAAGGGCGAGGCCTGGTCGGCCCGCTTCTCGGAACCGATGTCGGAGCTGGTCAAGCGCTACACGTCGTCGGTGTTTTTCGACAAGCGCCTCGCGCTCGTCGACATCGCCGGCTCGCTCGCGCACGCGAGCATGCTCGCGGCGCAGAAGATCATCAGCGCCGACGACCTCGCCGCGATCGAACGCGGGATGACGCAGATCAAGGGCGAGATCGAGCGCGGCGAATTCGAATGGCAGCTGGATCTCGAGGACGTCCACCTGAACATCGAGGCGCGCCTCACCGCGCTGATCGGCGACGCCGGCAAGCGCCTGCACACGGGCCGCTCGCGCAACGACCAGGTCGCGACCGACATCCGTCTGTGGCTGCGCGGCGAGATCGACCGCATCGGCGGCCTCCTGAACGACCTGCGCGGCGCGCTGATCGACCTCGCGGAGAAGAACGCCGACACGATCATGCCGGGCTTCACGCACCTGCAGGTCGCGCAGCCGGTCACGTTCGGCCATCACCTGCTCGCGTACGTCGAGATGTTCACGCGCGACACGGAACGCATGCGCGACTGCCGCACCCGCGTGAACCGCCTGCCGCTCGGCGCGGCCGCGCTCGCGGGCACCAGCTACCCGATCGACCGTCACGCCGTCGCGAAGACGCTCGGCTTCGACGGCATCTGCGCGAACTCGCTCGACGCGGTGTCGGATCGCGACTTCGCGATCGAATTCACGGCGGCATCCGCGCTCGTGATGACGCACGTGTCGCGCTTCTCCGAAGAACTCGTGCTGTGGATGAGCCCGCGCGTCGGCTTCATCGACATCGCCGATCGCTTCTGCACCGGCAGCTCGATCATGCCGCAGAAGAAGAACCCGGACGTGCCCGAGCTCGCGCGCGGCAAGACGGGCCGCGTGAACGGCCACCTGATGGCGCTCCTCACGCTGATGAAGGGCCAGCCGCTCGCGTACAACAAGGACAACCAGGAAGACAAGGAACCACTGTTCGACACGGTCGACACCGTCGCCGACACGCTGCGGATCTTCGCCGAGATGGTCGCGGGCATCACCGTGAAGCCGGACGCGATGCGCGCGGCCGCGCTGCAGGGCTTCTCGACCGCCACCGACCTCGCCGACTATCTCGTGAAGCGCGGGCTGCCGTTCCGCGACGCGCACGAAGCCGTCGCGCACGCGGTGCGGATCTGCGACGACCGCGGGATCGACCTCGCCGACCTGACGCTCGACGAAATGAAGCAGGAACTGCCGAACGTCGCGCACCTGATCGGCGACGACGTGTTCGGCTATCTGACGCTCGAAGGTTCGGTCGCAAGCCGCAACCACGCGGGCGGCACCGCGCCCGACCAGGTGCGTGCGGCGGTCAAGGCTGCCCGCGCCGCGCTCGGCACGTAAGCCCGTCGTCCCGGACGGACGCCTCCGGCGTCCGTTTCTCATTCGGGCGGCCGCCGCGCCGCCCATTGCCTGCCCCGCTTCCCGGATACCGCCGATGACCTTCTCCGCCGCGCTCTTCGACATGGACGGCCTGCTCGTCGATTCCGAGCGGACCATCATGAACACGTGGATCGACGTGTCGAACGCACACGGCGTCACGTTGACCGAGATCGACTACCTGCAGATCGTCGGGCGCTCGTTCGCCGAAGGCCAGGTGATTCTCGCGCGGCTGATCGGCGACACCGATACGTTCGACGCCGTGCGCCTCCTCGTGCGCGAACAGCTCGCCGCGCCCGAACCCCATCCGAAGTTTCCGCTGAAAGCGGGCGCGTTTGCGCTGCTCGAGGCGCTCGCGCAGGCCGGCATTCCGTGCGCGGTCGCGTCATCGTCCGCGCGCGACGTGATCCGTGCACGGCTCGACGCGGTCGGCGTGCTGCCGTTCTTCCGCGCGATCGCGGGCGGGGACGAAGTCGCGCGCGGCAAGCCCGACCCGGCCGTGTACCGGCTCGCGGCCGAGCGCCTCGGCGTGCCGGCGCACGCGTGCGTCGCGTTCGAGGACAGCGACTTCGGCGCGCAGTCGGCCGCCGGCGCCGGCGCATCGGTCGTCACCGTGCCCGACCTGAAGGCGCCGACGCCCGAGATCGTCGCGCTGAGCCTGCACGTGCTCACGTCACTCGACGATGCGGTCGCGCTCGTGCCGTCGTGGTTCGGCGGCCTCGACACGCAGCAATCCGCGTAAGCGCCGCACGCGGCACGCCACATGCAAACGGGCACCCGAGGGTGCCCGTTTTGCGTTGCCGCGCCGGATGACCGGCGTCGCGGCGATGCCTACTTGTTGCCGGCCGTCTCCGACAGCCGCTTCATCGTCGCGATGCGCGCGCCGATCAGGTCGACGCGCCCGTCCTCGCCGACGAGCGGCGCGGTCGCATCGCGGAACCCGACCCATGCGCGTTGCGCGCGCACGAGCGTCGAGGTCGAATGCGCGGGCATCTTGCGACGCAGCTTCTGGTAATAGCGGTTCAAATCGAACAGCGCATGCTCGCACGCGGCATCCTCCCCGCACGGCCGCACGCGGCGGATCGCCGGATCGCGCGACCCGTTCGCCGGCTTGCCGCCGACTGCCGCGGCGGCGCCCGGCGCCGCGCTCACACCGCCCTGCGCACCGCTCGTGGCGGCCACCGGCACGGCGGCAGGCGGCGGCGCATAGCGGTCGGCCGCCGCGCGTAGCGCCAGCGCGCGATCGCGCACCGGCTGCAGTTGCATGTCGGCGCTCGACATCGCGTATGCCGTGCCGCGCGTCGTGTCGTACACGGCCTTCAGCAGCTGAATTTCATCCTTGCGCCACGTGACCCAGTGGCGCTGGCTGTCCTGCCAGCCGCGCTTCACGTCGGCCGGCGCATCGTCCGACAGGCGCTGGTACGCGCGGTCCATCACCGTCTGCCACTGCTGCTGCGCCTCGCCCATGCACTGGATCTGGCCGGCCGTCGACGACCGGTCGCGCCGCGCGAGACACTGCCGCATCGCGACGTCGATCGGGTCGGCCGCCGCCACTTCCGCATGCGCGGCATTCAACCCCGCCGGCCCTGCCGACCACGCGGCCCAGACGACGAGCGCGGCCAGCGCCGCGCGCATCGTCCGGATTCGTCCCTGCGTCGCCATCAGTCGCGCACGCAGTCGACGAAGTACTCGACGCGACCGTTCACTTCTTCCGCGACGAGGCCGTGGATGTCGGTATGGAAGCCCGGGAAGCGTTCGTTGAAGTCGCGCGCGAACCGCAGGTAGTTCACGATCGTCTTGTTGAAGCGCTCGCCCGGGATCAGCAGCGGAATGCCCGGCGGGTACGGCGTCAGCAGGATGCTCGTCACGCGGCCTTCGAGCTCGTCGAGCGGCACGCGGTCGATCTTGCGGTGCGCGAGCTTCGCGAACGCGTCCGACGGCTTCAGCGCCGGCTCCATGTCCGACAGGTACATCTCCGTCGTCAGGCGCGCGATGTCGTTCGCACGGTACACGTCGTGGATCTGCGTGCACAGGTCGCGCAGGCCGACGCGCTCGTAGCGCGGATGCTGCGCGACGAATTCCGGCAGCACGCGCCACAGCGGCTGGTTGTTGTCGTAGTCGTCCTTGAACTGCTGCAGTTCGGTCACCATCGAGTTCCAGCGGCCCTTCGTGATGCCGATCGTGAACATGATGAAGAACGAGTACAGGCCGGTCTTCTCGACGATGATCCCGTGCTCGGCCAGGTACTTCGTGACGATCGCGGCCGGAATGCCCGTCTCGCCGAACTCGCCGTCGACGTCGAGCCCCGGCGTGATGATCGTCGCCTTGATCGGGTCGAGCATGTTGAAGCCTTCCGCCAGCGGGCCGAAGCCGTGCCAGTGGTCGTTCGGCTTCAGCATCCAGTCCTCGCGCGAACCGATGCCTTCTTCCGACAGGTCGTCCGGGCCCCACACGCTGAAGAACCAGTCGTCGCCGTATTCGGCGTCGACCTTGCGCATCGCGCGGCGGAAGTCGATCGCCTCGGCGATCGATTCCTCGACGAGCGCGGTGCCGCCCGGCGGCTCCATCATCGCGGCCGCGACGTCGCACGACGCGATGATCGCGTACTGCGGGCTCGTCGACGTGTGCATCAGGTACGCCTCGTTGAAGCGGTGCTTGTCGAACGTGCGGTTCTCGGAATCCTGCACGACGATCTGCGACGCCTGCGAGATGCCCGCGAGCAGCTTGTGCGTGGAGTGCGTCGCGAACACGAGCGCGCCCGTGCGCGGACGGCCGTCGCCGATCGCGTGCATGTCGCGGTAGAAGTCGTGGAAGGTCGCATGCGGCAGCCACGCTTCGTCGAAGTGCAGCGTGTCGAGCAGGTCGCCGAGCAGGTCCTTGATCATCTCGACGTTGTAGACGACGCCGTCGTACGTGCTCTGCGTGATCGTCAGGATGCGCGGCTTCAAGTCCGGATTCTCGCGCAGCGCTTCGCGTGCGAACGGGTTCGCCTCGATCTTCTTGCGGATGTTCTCCGGCTTGAATTCGTCGCGCGGGATCGGCCCGATGATGCCGAAGTGGTTGCGCGTCGGCGTGAGGAACACCGGAATCGCACCCGTCATCGTGATCGCGTGCAGGATCGACTTGTGGCAATTGCGGTCGACCAGCACGATGTCGCCGGGCGCGACCGTCGCGTGCCAGACGATCTTGTTCGACGTCGACGTGCCGTTGGTCACGAAGAACAGGTGGTCCGCGCTGAAGATGCGCGCCGCGTTGCGCTCGGAGGCCGCGACCGGGCCCGTGTGGTCGAGCAGCTGGCCGAGTTCGTCGACTGCGTTGCAGACGTCCGCGCGCAGCATGTTCTCGCCGAAGAACTGGTGGAACATCTGGCCGAGCGGGTTCTTCAGGAACGCGACGCCGCCCGAGTGGCCCGGGCAGTGCCACGAGTACGAGCCTTCGTCCGCGTACTTGACCAGCTCCTTGAAGAACGGCGGCGCGAGCGAGTCGAGATAGACCTTCGCCTCGCGGATGATGTGGCGCGCGACGAACTCCGGCGTGTCCTCGAACATGTGGATGAAGCCGTGCAGTTCGCGCAGGATGTCGTTCGGCAGATGCCGCGACGTGCGCGTCTCGCCGTACAGGAAGATCGGGATGTCCGCGTTGCGGCGGCGCACTTCGGTCACGAACGCGCGCAGCTCGATGATCGCGGTCGCCAGCTCGGGCAGTTCGCCGTCCGAGCCCGTTTCGCCGAGCATGAGTTCGTCGTCGTCGATCGACAGGATGAAGCACGACGCGCGGCTCGACTGCTGCGCGAACGACGTCAGATCGCCGTAGCTCGTGAGGCCGAGGACTTCGACGCCCTCCTTCTCGATCGCTTCGGCCAACGCCCGGATGCCGGAGCCCGAGATGTTCTCGGAGCGGAAATCTTCGTCGATGATGACGACGGGAAAACGAAACTTCATGGGCGATTCTCCAAAAAGAACGACCGCGGCGCGTCACGCGCAGCGGTCACCCGGAAACCGGTGAGACGATATGCAACCAGATCAGGTTTTCGGCAGCGTGACACCACGCTGACCCTGATACTTGCCGCTGCGATCGGCGTACGACACGTCGCACACCTCGTCGCTTTCGAAGAACAGCACCTGCGCGACCCCTTCGTTCGCGTAGATCTTCGCGGGCAGCGGCGTGGTATTCGAGAATTCCAGCGTGACGTAGCCTTCCCACTCGGGTTCGAACGGCGTCACGTTGACGATGATCCCGCAGCGCGCGTACGTCGACTTGCCGAGGCAGACCGTCAGCACGGTGCGCGGGATGCGGAAATATTCGACGGTGCGAGCCAGCGCGAACGAGTTCGGCGGGATGATGCACACGTCGCCCTTGAAATCGACAAACGAGCCCTCGTCGAAGTTCTTCGGATCGACGATCGTCGAATTGATGTTGGTGAAGATCTTGAATTCGTCCGCGCAGCGGATGTCGTAGCCGTAGCTCGACGTGCCGTAGCTGACGATCCGGCGACCATCCTCGGACGCGCGAACCTGATCGGGCACGAACGGCTCGATCATCTTGTGTTCTTCGGCCATGCGCCGAATCCACTTGTCGGACTTGATGCTCATGCCAGCCTCCGGGCCGTCCCAGGAAGGCTGAGCGCCCCGTCGGAGGGCAGCGAACAAAGTGAGCGTTGGGGTCGTTTCATATCGGGGCGCCTGGAAACGCTGCGTGACAGTCGGTGACGGCCGTACCCGCGAGGCGGCGGCCGGGAAAGGCGCACATTTTACGCGATCATCGGCTCGCGCACGCGGCGACCGTCAACGGATCACGCCGCACGCGAGCGCAGCGCCCGCGCCATGCTGCGAAAAGATCGGATCGCTCGGGTCGCGGTGCACCAGCGCCGCCCGGTTCAGCGCGGAGCGCACACCATCGAGGGCCAGATCGGGCGCGACGATGAAACCGGCCGCGACGCCGTTCGCGTCCGCATGGATATTGCCGAGGTCGCCGGCGACCCGCGCGCCCGCGCGCAGGCGCTCGGCGGCCGGCGCGAACACCGGGCCGGCGCTCGAGCCGTCGCCCGCGTTGCAGTCGCCGCGCTCGTGCACCTGCAGCGCGTGATCGCTGTTCGGCGGCAGGCCGACCAGGTTGTACGTGACCTGGACGCCGTCCGGGCGTTCGACGAACGTCACCGCGCCGCGTGCCTGCGAGCCGACCGTCGGCTGCAACTGCGCGTCGGCGCGCTTTTCGTGCGACGAGGAAAAGGAGGTACAGCCGGCCAGCAGGCCCAGCGCGGCGGCGGCCAGCAGCGCGCGCCGCGCGCGGCCGGCGCGCACGCCGTGATGTCGTTGGTTCATTCGATCCTCATGCCGGCTGGCGGCTGTTTGATACGGCCGCCATGCCGGGTGGGTAAAGGGACCCGGGAAAAGTCGCCATGATACCGCGCCTCGCGGCGCCGTAAACAGCGTGAGCCCCCGCCCCGCAAGGGTTTTACGTATTTTGAACAACGATCGACGGGAACTTCGACGTCATGTCGCGCGCGCGCTCGGCGATCGCCAGCGCGACGCCGCGCGCGATGTCGCGATAGCGCCGCGCCAGCGCGCCGTCCGGCTCGGCCGCGACCGTCGGCGTGCCGCTGTCGGCGCGCTCGCGGATCGCGATGTCGAGCGGCAGGCTGCCGAGCACGTTCACGCCGTAGTCCTGCGCCATCCGCTCGGCGCCGCCCGCGCCGAAGATGTGCTCCTCGTGGCCGCAGTTCGAGCAGATGTGGATGCTCATGTTCTCGACGATGCCGAGGATCGGAATCCCGACCTTCTCGAACATCTTCAGGCCCTTCTTCGCGTCGAGCAGCGCGATGTCCTGCGGCGTCGTCACGATCACGGCGCCCGTCACCGGCACGCGCTGCGCGAGCGTGAGCTGGATGTCGCCCGTGCCCGGCGGCATGTCGACGATCAGGTAGTCGAGCTCGCGCCAGTTGGTCTGGCGCAGCAGTTGCTCGAGCGCCGACGTCGCCATCGGGCCGCGCCACACCATCGGATTGTCTTCCTCGATCAGGAAGCCGATCGAGTTCGCCTGCAGCCCGTGGCCGACCAGCGGGTTCATCGACTGGTTGTCCGGCGACTCGGGGCGCTGGCCGTGAATGCCGAGCATCGTCGGCAGCGACGGGCCATAGATGTCCGCGTCGAGAATGCCGACCGATGCGCCTTCCGCGGCGAGCGCGAGCGCGAGGTTGACGGCCGTCGTGCTCTTGCCGACGCCGCCCTTGCCCGACGCGACCGCGACGATGTTCTTCACGTTCGGCAGCAGCTTCACGCCGCGCTGCACCGTGTGCGCGACGATCTCCTGCGACACGGCGACACGTGCGTCGCGCACGCCCGGCACGGCCTTCAGCGCAGCGGCGATGCGCGCGCGCACGTCATCGTGCTGGCTGCGCGCGGGATAGCCGAGCACCACGTCGACCGCCACGGCGTCGCCGTCGATCGCGACGTTGCGCACGCCCTTGTTCGCCGCGTACGGACGGTCGGTATTGGGGTCGACGACAGCCGCCAGTGCGGCGTCGACTTGTGCCCGGTCAATGCTCATCGAAACTCCGTGAAAACGTTTTTCTCCCGCGCAAACGTCAAAAAATATCAAATTACGCTGCGAAAATCGGGAAAAGTGAAAGAATCTGTTGCATGCCATTGCGCGAACGCGCGCGGCGGCGCACTCTTCGCGTGCGGCATGCTATGGGGCCAAATCGGCCGCCAACCGCCTATATTGTAGAGGCTGACGCGTCACCCTGTCCGGAACAGCCACGCTGGCGAACAGGGCATGCAGCCGCCTCGGCGGCTGCCGCGCGCCCGGGCCTGCCCTCCTTTTTCGGGCACCCGTGGAGGGAGCCGTAACTGTTGTTTGTCGTCGTTGTCGACTCGTTCAACCAAGAAAGAGAGGAATCCAAGATGAACATGAAAATCGCTACCCGCTTGTCCGTCTTCGCATTGGCCGGCGCATTGCTGGCAGGCTGCGCCACGCAGCAAGGCAACAACGCGGCTGTCGGCACCGGCACCGGTGCGGCGCTGGGCGCGGGCATCGGCGCACTGGCCGGTGGCGGCAAGGGCGCGGCGATCGGCGCGGGCGTCGGCGCACTGGTCGGCGGCGTGACCGGTTACAACTGGCAAGCGATCAAGAACAAGCTCGCACCGTCGGCCGCCCAGACCGGCACGCAAGTGACCGAGCAGCCGGACGGCTCGCTGAAGCTGAACGTGCCGAGCTCGGTGACGTTCGCGACGAACCAGTACGCGATCACGCCGGCCTTCACGCCGCTGCTGAACGACCTGGCGACGACGCTGAACCAGAACCCGCAACTGACGGCATCGGTCGTCGGCTACACGGACAGCACGGGTTCGGCACAACTGAACCAGACGCTGTCGCAGAACCGTGCGCAAAGCGTCGTGAACGCGCTCGTGCAGCGCGGCGTCGCGGGCGGCCGCCTGTCGGCCCAGGGCATGGGCGCGTCGAACCCGATCGCGGACAACGCGACCGAAGCCGGCCGTGCGCAAAACCGCCGCGTCGAGATCTACCTGCGCGCGCCGCAGCAGCATCAGTAAGCATCGCCACGAGAGGGAACGGGGCCGTGCGCCACGCGCTCAGCCCCGCCGCACAAGGCTTCCAGCAGGATCCGTAACAAATCGAAAAAAATTTCGAACTTCCGTCGCGGCCTGCGGTCTGTCTTTACGGTACGCGGCTGGCGCTGCCGGCGCGTCACCATTCTCCTCTTGTCGTTGTTGCTCCGGGGCCGAATCCGCCCCGGTTTTTTTTGCCCGAAAATCGTGTGCTGCATTGCAGCATTTCACTACCGGGCACGCGCCCCCCGCCCTCTCGCCCGTTGCGGCGCCCGCTCCCGAACACCCGCCCCGGCTGACCGGCGCGCGCCCCTGCTAGAATCGCAGTTTCCGTCGTTTCCGCCGTTCTTCTACAGACCCTATGTCCGCATCCGACCTGACTTCCGTGCAGGCTACGGCGCCGCAAGGCCGCCGCCAGATCCTCGTTACGTCCGCACTGCCCTATGCCAACGGCCAGATCCACATCGGCCACCTGGTCGAGTACATCCAGACCGACATCTGGGTGCGGACGATGCGAATGCACGGCCACGAGGTCTACTACATCGGCGCCGACGACACGCACGGCACGCCGGTCATGCTGCGCGCCGAGAAGGAAGGCCTCACGCCGAAGCAGCTGATCGACCGCGTGTGGACCGAGCACAAGCGCGACTTCGACAGCTTCGGCGTGTCGTTCGACAACTTCTACTCGACCGACTCGGACGAGAACCGCGTGCTGAGCGAGAACATTTATCTCGCGCTGAAGGAAAACGGCCTGATCGCCGAGCGCGCGATCGAGCAGGCGTACGACCCGGTCAAGGAAATGTTCCTGCCGGACCGCTTCATCAAGGGCGAGTGCCCGAAGTGCCACGCGAAGGACCAGTACGGCGACAACTGCGAAGTGTGCGGCTCGACCTACCTGCCGACCGAACTGCTGAACCCGTACTCGGTGGTGTCGGGTGCGACGCCGGTGCGCAAGACGTCGACGCACTACTTCTTCCGCCTGTCCGACCCGCGCTGCGAGTCGTTCCTGCGCGAATGGGTCAGCGGTCTCGCGCAGCCCGAAGCCACCAACAAGATGCGCGAATGGCTCGGCGACGCCGGTGAAGCCAAGCTCGCCGACTGGGACATCTCGCGCGACGCGCCGTACTTCGGCTTCGAGATCCCGGGCGCGCCCGGCAAGTACTTCTACGTGTGGCTCGACGCGCCGGTCGGTTACTACGCGAGCTTCAAGAACCTGTGCGACCGCGAGGGCATCGACTTCGACGCGTGGATCCGCGCGGGTTCGACGGCCGAGCAGTATCACTTCATCGGCAAGGACATCCTGTATTTCCACACGCTGTTCTGGCCGGCGATGCTCGAGTTCTCGGGCCATCGCACGCCGACCAACGTGTTCGCGCATGGCTTCCTGACGGTCGACGGCGCGAAGATGTCGAAGTCGCGCGGCACGTTCATCACCGCGCAGAGCTACATCGACACCGGCCTGAACCCCGAATGGCTGCGCTACTACTTCGCCGCGAAGCTGAACGCGACGATGGAAGACATCGACCTGAACCTCGACGACTTCCAGGCGCGCGTGAACAGCGACCTCGTCGGCAAGTACGTGAACATCGCGAGCCGCGCGGCCGGCTTCCTGATCAAGCGTTTCGACGGCCGCGTGCAGGACAGCGCGATGAACCATCCGCTGGTCGCGAAGCTGCGCGATGCGATTGCGTCGATCGCCGCACACTACGAAGCACGCGAATACAGCCGCGCGCTGCGCCAGACGATGGAACTCGCGGACGAAGTGAACGCGTACGTCGACGGTGCGAAGCCGTGGGAACTCGCGAAGGATCCGGCCAACGCGGTCGCGCTGCACGAAACCTGCAGCGTGAGCCTCGAGGCGTTCCGCCTGCTGTCGCTCGCGCTGAAGCCGGTGATGCCGCGCGTGGCCGAAGCCGTCGAAGCCTTCTTCGGAGTCGCGCCGCTCACGTGGGCCGACGCCGCGACGCCCCTGTCGTCGGCGCAGCCGATCAAGGCGTACCAGCATCTGATGACGCGTGTCGATCCGAAGCAGATCGACGCGCTGCTCGCCGCGAACCGCGATTCGCTGCAGGCCGACGCGGCGGGCGCCGCTGCCGCGGGCGCGACCGCCGCCAACGCCGCGAAGGACGCGAAGAACGCCAAGGCCAACGCGAAGGCGGTTGCCGCGAACGGTGCCGACGACGCGCCGATCTCGATCGACGATTTCGCGAAGGTCGACCTGCGCATCGCGAAGATCGTCGCGTGCCAGGCCGTCGAAGGCTCGGACAAGCTGCTGCAGCTCACGCTCGACATCGGCGAGGAAAAGACCCGCAACGTGTTCTCGGGCATCAAGTCGGCCTACCAGCCCGAGCAGCTCGTCGGCAAGCTGACGGTGATGGTCGCGAACCTCGCGCCGCGCAAGATGAAGTTCGGGCTGTCCGAAGGGATGGTGCTCGCCGCGTCGGCAGCCGACGAGAAGGCCGAACCGGGCCTCTACATCCTTGAACCGCACAGCGGCGCGAAGCCCGGCATGCGCGTGAAGTAAGCAGCACACGCCGCTGCTTGACCAAGAAAGCCTCGCACGATACGTGCGGGGCTTTTTTTCATGGCGTGGCGCGTGCAGCACCGCCCGACGCGCAGCGCGCGCGAGTTCCGCTAACATGGCGACGACATCGGGCCCGCCGGATTCCGAAGACCGCCTCGAGCGGTCACCCCTGGCCGTGGCGGCGGGCCTCGCCCCAGAACAACGACATGACACACACTTCCGACGCCCCGCCAGCGGAACGCACGCGTGCTTCGCCGCGCCCGAGCCGTGCCCGCGCCCCGATCACGATTCCGCTCGTGCCGATCGCGCACGCCAACGCCGTCGCGCCGCTCGTCGCACGCAGCCGCGCGTTCGACACGCTCGCCCGGCGCTTCGCCTGGCTCGCGTTGCGCGAGCCGCCCGCCGACGACAGCCGCCGCTGGCATGTCCATACCGTTGCCGGCCGAACGATCCGCTTCGCGCAGCCGCTCACGTTCACGCCTTACGCCGCGGCGCAGCCCTGCTCCGCACGCTGCCGGTTCTGCTCGGAAACGCTGGTCGACGAAACCGCGTCGGGCCCGGTCGCGGCAGGCCTGCGCCCGCCGGCTGACTATTTCGACACGCTGCGGCGTGCGCTGCGGGCCCTGCGCGGCGTGCCGCTGTCGTACTCGCTGTCCGGGCTCGAGAACACGGACGATCCGCGCTGGCTGCTGTCGCTCGTCGCGACGCTCGGCGCGGCCGGCGACGACGGTCCGGACGCGACCGGCAGCGTGCTGTACACGAACGGCGCCGGGCTCGTCGAACACGGTGACGCGCTGCTGCCGGCCCTCGCGGACTTCGGGCTGTCCTGGCTCGAATGGTCGCGTCATCACGACCGCGACGACGTGAACCAGTCGATCATGCGCTTTCGGCCCGGCCGGCACGTGATGCACCAGCACGCATTCGAGACGGCATTTGCCGCCGCGCGCGCGCACTTTCCGGTCAAGCTCGTCTGCATCGTGCAGCGCGGCGGCATCGAGACGCCGGCGGACGTGCTCCGCTACCTGGCCCACGCGCGCGCGCTCGGCGCCCGCGCGGTGATCTTCCGCGAGTTCTCCGCGCTGCCCGACACCTATCGGCACAACGCGACGCGGCGCTACATCGACCGCACGCGGGTTCCGATCGACGCGCTGCTGCTTGCCTGCACGGCGGACGCCGCGTTTTCCGCGCAGTACGAACCGATCGCGCTGACGGGCGGCTACTACTTCTGGAATGCGCGCTGGACGCATCGCGACGGCTTCGAGGTCGTGTTCGAGACCTCCGACTACGGCGCGATGCGCGAGCACGAGTTGCGCGACGCCGTGTACAAGCTCGTGTTCCACCCGAACGGCAACCTGTGCGCCGGCTGGCATCCAGCGCGCGACATCCTGTGGAGCAACGATGACCCTCGTGACTAGCTGGCTGCGCCTGACCGACGAGGCCGCCGACACCACCCTGCCCGCCGACCTGCGCGCGCGGGATGCGTTTGCCGCGCGCGATTGCGGCTGGGTCGAGCAGATGGTGCCGTTCATCGGCAGCCACGCGACGCCGGGCGGCTGGATCGTCGATCCGTTCGGCGGCTTCGGCACGACGCTCGTCGCGGCCGCGCGATGCGGTGTGCCGGCGCTTGGCGTCGAGATCGACCCGACGCGCGTCGCATTCGCACGCGAACGACTCGCGCGCACGGGCGCGCCAGCCGCCCGCTACCCGGTGCTGGCCGGCGACCTGTCGAGCGACGCGACGCAGGCCGCGGCACGCCGCACCGGCGGCCCGTTCACGCTGTGCCTGACGAGCGTGCCGTACTTCGGCTGCGCCGGGCTGCCCGACAGCCCGCGCGACGGGCAACTGTACGGCGTCGATTGCTATGCGCCGTATCTCGAACGGATGCGCAACGTGTTCGCCGGCGTGCATGCGCTGCTCGAACCCGGCGGCTGGTGCATCGCGATGGCGCAGAACCTGCGGGTCGGCGGCCGGTTCGTGCCGCTTGCATGGGATGTCGCGCGGCTGCTCGGCGAGCGCTTCGTGTTGCACGAGGAACGCGTGCTGATCTACGAGCGCGCCGACGGTCCCGCGCCGCACGGCGCCGGCGCCACCGACCGCACGCATGAATACGCGCTCGTGTGCCGCAAGGCGCCGCTCGCGAGCGACGCCGACGCGGCCCGCGCGCTGGTTGCCGCGCTGACGCACGCCGGTTTCGCGTTCGCGGTGATCGGCGGCTTCGCGCGACAGCTCGCGGCGGCAGCGGACGATGCCGCCGCCGATGCGCTGCTGAACGACGTCGACCTCGTCGTGCCGCCCGACGATGCGGACCTGTCGCGGCTGCTGCAATGGCTCGACGCCGACGGCTTCTCGATCGAATCGTGGAATGCGCGGGTGACGCCACCGGTGGCCGCCGCCGCGCTGCAATACCGCCACTACTTCCGCGCACGGCGGCTTGATGCACGCGGCCGCTGGCTGCAGGTCGACGTGACGGTGGCCGCTACGCGGGAAGCCTTCGACGCATGCATGCGCGCCAACCTGGGGCCGGGCGCGTCGGGCTGAGCGGGCCCGGAGCGCGCCCCTTGATCACCGCTGGCTGAACCAGCGATCGAAGCGCCGCGTGTAGTTCAGGTCGACGCCCTGGAACGTGCCGCCATACGCGGACACCGACCAGAAGCGCGTCAGGTTGATCGTCGCCTTGAACGCGTTGCTCGCCGATTGCAGCCCTTGCTCGTAGCCGAGCACGAAGCGCTCGTTGATCGCCTTCGAGATCTGCACGACCTGCGAATCGGTCAGGCCGACATCGCTGCGGCCGATCGAGAATTCGTCGAGACCGATGCTCTGCGCGACCCGCTTGCCGGTCGCGCTGCCGAGCAGCGCAAGCGCGGCGGTCATCGCATTCTGCTGGCCGACGTTGTTGCCCTGGTCGGTGCCGTGACCGAACAGCAGCCACGACAGCTTCTCGTTGTCGGTGACGTTCGGCTCGGACACGAGCTTGACCGTCGGCGACTGGATCGTGCCGATGACCTGCACGCCGGCCTCGACCTCCTGGTTGCGCCGCATCGCGAGGATGTTGATGCCCGGATTCGACACCGGGCCGTTGAACGTGAAGAAACCGTTCTCGACCGCGAGCTTGCGGCCGAACGACGTATAGGTCGACCCTTCCGTCACGCGCACGTTGCCGACCGCGCGCAGCGGCACGCCCGGCGCGCTCATCACGGTGATCGTGCCGCGCAGCCCGAGGTCCGCGCCGTGGCCCCTGAAGCGGAAGTTGTTGCCGAGGCCGATGTCGATGTTGGCGCGCGGCGCGAGCGACGGCGCCGGCTTTTCGTCGACCTTCTGCGGCTTCGCGACCGCGGTGCCCGTCTGCACGTCACCGCGCACCGTGCCGTCCGGGCGCACGATCACGACGTCGTCGGACAGATGCGGCGCCCCGTTCTCCGGCAGGTCGAACAGCGCGCGATCGACGACGAACTTGCCGTCGATCGACAGCGCGCCGCGCGGCCCGTCGTTCGCGACGGTCGCCTTGCCCGACAGCGACAGCTTGCGGTCCGGTGCCGCGAACAGCTCGAGCTTGTCCGCGACGATGCTCGCGGTCAGGTCCGGCGCCTCGCCGTCGAGACGCACGCGGCCGATCGCGCGCAGCGTGCCGTCGCCACCGTGGAACTCGACCTGCTGGAATTCGACGAGGTTCTCCGCGAGCTTCACGCGCACGATGCCGTCCTTCAGCTGCACGCCCTGGTCGACGAGCGTCGCGGACAGATCGTCGCCCGTCAGCATCCCCGACACGTTCGGCTTCACCGGCGTGCCCGCGATCGTCAGGTTCAGCGCCGCGCGCCCGCCGAGCAGGTAGCTCGGCCCGAACAGGTTGCCGGTCGCCTTCAGTGACGGGATGTCGGCGTCGATGCGGCCCGACAGCGGGCCGTCGTCGACGACGCCGAACACGCCGTCGCGCAGCGCGAACGGCACGGTGACGTTCGCGGCGAGCGAGCCGATCCGGTTCGCCTTCGCGAGCGCCACCACGTTGAGCCGGTTGCCGGGGACGAAGCTCGCGCGCGCGGACAGGTCGGTCAACCCGAGCGATGCGATGCCGCGCCCGCTCTCGATCGTCACGTCGCCGCCGCGCCGCTTCACCTGCACGTGGCCCGTTGCATTCGCGCCGAGCGAGAAGTCCCAGTCGGCATCGAGCACGACGTCGGTGCGCACCGGCGGCCGCTGGCCCGTCAGCACCTGGCGGATCTCGAAGAAACGCGCGACCGATGCATCGCGCACGGAGCCTGCGGAGCGCATCTGGCCGCGATCGAACACGAACGACTTCAGGTCGATCGCCGCGCCTTCGAGCGTGAGCCGCGTCGCGCCGAGCGTCACGCGGCCGGCGCCGGCCGAGACGGTGAGCGGCGCCTGCAGCGCGAGCGCCGGCGTGCCGCGGTTCGCGAGGCGCGTGACGGTGCCGTCCCAGCGCATCCCGTCGCGGTTCTCGACCACGCCGCCGTTCGCCGCGAGCGTCAGGTTGATCACGCGGCCGTCGGCGATCCCCATCGCTGACGCATCGAGCGTGTGCTTCGCGCGCGTGCCGTCGAGGTTCGCGCGCAGCGATTTCAATTGCAGCGAGCCGAGCGCGATATCGGTCGCGTCGGCCGTGAACACGAGCGCGCCGTGCGCGCCGTCGCGGATGTCGGCGTGGCCCTGCGCGGCGCCGATCCGGTTCGAGCCGACCACGACGTGCTGGGCCTTGTAGGTGGCCGTCACGTTCGGATGCGCGAAGCTGCCGGTCAGGTCGCCCTGCGCCTGCACGAGCCCCTGCATGCCGAAGCCGAGCCGGTCGAGCTCCGGCGCGTCGACGACGAAGTGCAGCCGGTCGCCCGGCGCGCCGAAGCTGCCGCGCAGGTCGACATGGTTGCCCGCGATCGACAGGGTCGCGTTGCTCGGCAGAATCCGCGTGCCGACCAGTTGCACGACGCCGGCGCCGGTCAGCGGCACGCCGTCGTACAGGCTGTCGCCGAGCTTGAAGGTCGCCTTTGTCGACACCTGCGGCGCGAACGCGCCGGAGGCCGTCAGCGTGCCCGATACGCGCGTCTCGCCGTGCTTGGCCGGCGCCTTGGTTGTCGCTTTAGCCACGTTGGCCGTCTTTGCCGGCTTTGCAGCCGCCTTTGCAGCCGGCTTGCCGCTAGCCGCGCCCGGCGCATTCATCGCGGCGAGCAGCAGCGGATCGAACGCTGTCAGCGTCGCCTTCGCGTCGTAGCTCGAATGCGCGTCGTGGCGGAACACGCCCGTCAGGTCGATACGGCCCTTGCCGGCCGTCACGCGCGCATCGGTCAGCACCGTCTGTTGCGCCGTCAGCGCGACCTTCGCACGCGCGCCGAGCGCGAGCTTCGGATCGTTCAGGTTGAAGTCGACGGTCGTCACGTCGCCCGCGAGCGTCACGCCGAGCGGGCCGCCGAGGCGCATCGGCCGCAATTGGGCGACGAATGCATTGAGGTCGAGATTCGCGACCTGCAGGTCGAAGCGGCCCTTGCCGCCCGTCAGCGTGCCGCTGCCGGTCACGCTGCCGTCGCGGATCAGCTTCAGCGCGAGGCCGTCGATCCGCTGCGCATGCGCGTCGAGATTCACGGTCGCATGCGCGTCGACGACCGGCAGCAGGTGCTCGCCGAGCAAGCCGGGCTTCGCGTTGACGATCGACACCGGGCCCGTCACCGCGAAGCCCTTCGCCGGTGCGGCGCCGGCCGGCGCGGTCACGGGCGCCAGCTCCGCGCGCACCGCGAGATCGGCGGCCGGCGCGCCCGGCGAAATCGCCTGCGGGTTCACGTGCTCGAACGCGATCGACGCCCGCGTGAGCGGCACCGCGCCGAACGGCGCGGCCTCGACGTGCGCGCGCCCGTTCAGCTTCATCCCGCTCGCGGCGACGTCGGCGACCAGCGCCTCGAGCGAACCCGATACGTTCGCGCTCGCGTTGACCGGTTCGTCGGCGAGCTTGCCCACGTAGGTCGCGTTGCCCGTCAGCGCGAACGGCTTCACGCCGTCGAGCTTCGCGCGCGCGGTGAGCGCGCCGTACGGCGTGTCGACGCCGTCGAGCGCGAGTTCATGGTGACGGCCGTCGCTGCGGCCGTTCAGCGCGAGATGGTCGAGCTGCGTCGTCGAGCCGCCTTCGTGGATCGCCAGGTGATCGACGCGCAGATCGTCGATCCGCACCTGCAGCGGCAGGCTCAGGTCCTGCGGTGTCGTGGCCGGTGTCGACGGCCCCGGCACGATCCGCACGTCGATCGTGCCCGCGCGCAGGTACGCGACCGACAGCCGCCACGGCGCGCGGGTCAGCGCCCAGCGGCCCTCGAGCCGGTCGATCCGCACTTCGGTGCCGGCGCCGCCGGGGCTCGTCCACGCGAAGCCGCGCAGCCGCACGCCGGTCGCGAGCGCGCCGCCTTCCAGCGTGCCCGTCAGCCGAGCGCCCAGCACGCGCACGGCCGTCTGCCATGCGAGCCGCGTGCCGCGCTCGGTCGTCGCGGCGGCCAGCACGAGCCCGACCGCCAGCACGACGAGCAGCACGACCGTCGCGAGCGTCCACCCGACGATCCGGCCCGCCCGCGCGCGGCGCGGTGCGCGCGGCGGCGCGGCGGGCACGCGCTCGGGCGAATCCGGATCGTGAGGCGGCGGGGTGTCGTTCGGGTCCTTCGTCATGCGGTTCGTCGTGGATCGGGCAATAAGGTCAGAAAGCGATGCCGAGCGTCAGGTACGGGCGCACGCTGTGGTTGCGCAGCCCGTACGCGACGTCGACGTTGATCGGGCCAACCGGGCTGCGCCAGCGCGCGCCGATGCCGACACCCGGGTAGAACACCTTCTCGCCCCACGCATCGGTCGCGGTGCCGATGTCGAAGAACGTCGCGGCGCCCCAGTCGCGGTTGAACCAGTGCTGGTATTCGGCGGTGCCCGTCATCAGGTACTTGGTCGGCAGCACGGAGCCGGCGACGCTGTTGCCGATGCTCTGGTAACCGTAGCCGCGCACCGAGTTCGAGCCGCCCGCGCGGAACAGCAGCGACGCCGGCACGCCGGTCGAGCTGCCGCTCGTGAACACGCCGCCGAGCTCCGCGCGGAACACGAACAGGTCGCGCTTGCCGATCGGCACGTACTGCTGGCCGCGCGCGTAACCGCGGATGAAGGTCTGGTCGGTCAGCACGCCCTTGATCGCGAAGCCGGCCTCCGCGTGGATCAGGTTGCCCGAGCGCGGGAACAGCGGATCGTCGACGTTGCGGCGCGTCCATGACCACTGCGGCACCAGCGCGCGGCTCGTGGTCGGGCCCGCGCCGTTCTGGTCGAGCCGGTCCTGGTAGTACATCAGCGAGTACGCGTAGTCGATGAACTGGCCGGTGCGCGTACGCTGCGCGCCGATCCGCGCGCTGTAGATCCGCGTGTCCGACACGTTGGTGTTCGTGTACGACGCGAGCACGCTGTTGGTCCACCCCTTCTCGCCGGGCGGCATCGACAGCTGCACCTGGCCATACTGCTGGATCTGGTCGACCCGGCCCGACACGGTGAACGGCCACGCGGCGCCGAACGTGTCGAGGTACGTGTACGAGCCCTGCACGTGCGGGCCCGTGTCGGTCGCGTAGCCGACGCCGCCGCGAATGTTGTTGTACGGGAACTCGCTGACCTTCACATGCACGGGCGTGAGCTCGGGCTTCGACGTGTCGTCGCCGACGTCGATCGCGACGCTCGCGTAGTACGGCGTGTTCTGCAGTTGCCGCTGCAGCTCGGTGATGCGCCGTGCGTCGTAGATCTCGCCTTCGGACAGCGGGTTGACGTTCGTGACGATCTTCTCCGGATAGCGGCGCACGCCGTCGACGTCAACCTTGCCAATCGTAAATGTCGGGCCGCTGTCGAACGCGACGGCCAGCGTCGCGCGCTGCGTGCGCGGATCGATGCGCGCCTCCGACGACGTGATTTTCGCGCCCAGGTAGCGGCGCGACTGCAATTGCTTGAGCGCCTCGCCCTTTGCGGTGTCCCAGTCGGACTGCGTGAATGGATCGCCGGGCTTCAGCGAGAACGCGAAGCGGGTCGCGGTCTCCTGCTTCGGATCCTCGGTGTCGACGGGCCCCTTGAACGTCAGGTCGACCGTCGACACGACGGTCTGCGGCCCCGGATCGACGGCGACACGGACGTCGCGCTTGCCGTCGCGCGTGCGCACGTCGGTGCGCACGACCGGCGAAAAATAGCCGGCCGTCGCGGCCAGGTCGCGAACCTGCTGCGGCGTGGCGGTCACGAGGAAGTCGAACTGGTCGTCGCTGATGTCGTCGCGCTTCGCGAAGCGCGCAATGTCGAGATGGGCCTTGAGGAGCTTGCGGATCGAGCGCGGCGCGTCGATGTCGACGTCGTACTTTGCGTAGGCCGGCAATACGACGCACGCGGCGAGACAGCCCACGAGGGCGGCCCGGGCCGCGGCACCGACGCCGCGCCGTGCGCGATCACCCACGTGACGGGCCGCGCGCGGCCCCGCCTCATGCGCCGGATATGCTTGCTGGTTCGCCTGACCCGCCAAATATGACCTCGCCCTCGGTTGTCATGGTTTCGTGGAAAGCCCTGTATTTGACCACAGGGCAGCGGCCCTGCCCGCGCGGGCGCCGCTTTGACGCTTGCGCGCAACGACGCGCGCGCCCGGCCAGTCATGCCCGGCCAGCCGCGCCGCACGCGCCGGCCAGCGGATTCGACGCGCGATTGCCGCCGGCTGTTCCCCGCGATGCGGTAAAATCCCGCCATCGAGAATCCGGCGCATCGTGCGCCGCCCGAAACGGAAAGCCAAGCCATGCCGTACCAGTCCGACGTCACGCAATTCCTGAATCAGCTCAAGCAACAGAAGCCGACGCTCGAAGCCGAGCAACGCAAGGGCCGCTCCCTGCTGTGGGACAAGCAGCCGATCGACCTCGACGAGCGCGAAGAGCAGCAGGAATCGCGCGTGAAGCAAACGTCCTACGTCTACTACCAGAACTTCTGACGACGTGAGCGCCGCCGACGAGGCCAGCGCCGCCCGGCAGGACGACGCGGTCGCCGCGCCCGCGGGCGCCGATTCGACGCCCGACACGGTAGACGGCGTCGCGGCATTCGCACGCCTGTACGGCGAGCCGCTCTTCAAGCTGCCGCAGGATCTCTACATCCCGCCCGATGCGCTCGAGATCTTCCTCGAGACGTTCGAAGGCCCGCTCGACCTGCTGCTGTACCTGATCCGCAAGCAGAACTTCAACGTGCTCGACATCCCGATGGCGCAGGTCACCGCGCAGTATCTGGGTTATGTCGACCAGATCCGCACGTCGAACCTCGAGCTGGCCGCCGAATACCTGCTGATGGCCGCGATGCTGATCGAGATCAAGTCGCGGATGCTGCTGCCGGTCAAGAAGGCCGACACCGGCGAGGAAGCCGAGGATCCGCGCGCGGAACTCGTGCGCCGCCTGCTCGAGTACGAGCAGATGAAACTTGCCGCGCAGCGCCTCGACCAGTTGCCGCAGCTCGGCCGCGACTTCCTGCGCGCCGAGGTCTACATCGAGCAGAGCACCACGCCGCGCTTCCCGGACGTCGATTCGAACGACCTGCGCGCCGCGTGGGCCGATGTGCTCAAGCGCGCGAAGCTCGTCCAGCACCACAAGATCTCCCGCGAGGAACTGTCGGTGCGCGAACACATGAGCCTGATCCTGCGCCGGCTGCAGAATGCGCGCTTCATGGAGTTCGCCGACCTGTTCGACACGTCGCGCGGCGTGCCGGTCGTCGTCGTGAACTTCATCGCGATGCTCGAGCTCGCGCGCGAGTCGCTCCTCGAGATCACGCAGGCCGAACCGTTCGCGCCGATCTACGTGCGCCTCGCTTACCTGCCCGCCTAAGGGGCGCCCCCGCGCCCGCGTCGTCCCCGCACACCGCCACGCACCGCATTGCGCCGCCGGGCCCGCCCGCGTGGCCGGCCAGCGGCACGCCCGACTAAAAAGTGAACGACCGTACTTTTTTCGATGCGCCCGGCGGCCAAATCCTCTACAATCCGCCGACGCCCGATGCGCCGCCCGCGCGCCGGCGTTCTCCGCTTCGACCCCGACGCCGCTGTTGCGGCGCCAACGCGCGCATGCGCGAGGAACCCGCTACCCGATCATGAAAGTCATCAGCTCGATCCAGGAACTGCGCGACCAGTTGCGCGGCCAGAACCGCACGGCGTTCGTGCCGACGATGGGCAACCTGCACGAAGGTCACCTGTCGCTGATGCGCCTCGCGCGCCAGCACGGCGACCCGGTCGTGGCGAGCATCTTCGTCAACCGGCTGCAGTTCGGCCCGAACGAGGATTTCGACAAATATCCGCGCACGCTGCTGGACGACATCGAGAAGCTGCAGAAGGAAAACGTCTACGTGCTGTTCGCGCCGACCGAGCGCGACATGTATCCGGAGCCGCAGGAGTACCGCGTGCTGCCGCCCGACGACCTCGGCGGGATCCTCGAGGGCGAGTTCCGCCCCGGCTTCTTCGCCGGCGTGTGCACGGTCGTCACGAAGCTGATGTCCTGCGTGCAGCCGCGCGTCGCCGTGTTCGGCAAGAAGGACTACCAGCAGCTGATGATCGTGCGCCGGATGTGCCAGCAGCTCGCGCTGCCGGTCGACATCATCGCGGCCGAGACCGTGCGCGACGAGGACGGCCTCGCGCTGTCGTCGCGCAACCGCTATCTGACGACCGACGAGCGCAAGGAAGCGCCCGAACTCGCGAAAACACTTCAGCGCGTGCGCGACGGCGTGCTCGGCGGCGAACGCGACCTCGGCAAGCTCGAGCAGACCGCGTGCACGCACCTGGCCGAGCGCGGCTGGGCGCCCGACTACATCTCGATCCGCCGCCGCGCGAACCTGATCGCGCCGAGCGCCGCCGAGCTCGAAGCCGGCGAGCCGCTCGTCGTGCTCGCGGCCGCGAAGCTCGGCGCGACGCGCCTGATCGACAACCTGGAAATCTGACGGGCCGCCCGCCCTCGCCTCTCACGCATCACGGAGATACCATGCAGCGCCACATGCTCAAATCGAAGATCCACCGCGCGGCCGTCACGCACTGCGAGCTGCATTACGAAGGCTCGTGCGCGATCGACGAAGACCTGCTCGAAGCAGCGAACCTCGTCGAAAACGAACGGATCGACATCTGGAACATCAACAACGGCGAGCGCTTCTCGACGTACGCGATCAAGGGCGAGCGCGGCAGCGGGATGATCTCGCTGAACGGCTCGGCCGCACGCCGCGCCCAACTCGGCGACCTCGTGATCATCGCGGCGTTCGCGATGGTCGACGAAGCCGAGCTGCAGGCCGGCTGGAAGCCGAAGCTCGTGTTCATCGACGAAGGCAACAAGATCAAGGGCCACCGCGATCACGTGCCGACCCAGAACTGGACCTGAGCCAGGCCGCCGCCGGCGTGTCGCGACACGCCGGGTCGCGGTCGCGGCGCCGCGCGCGCCGTGACGGCCGGTGTCGTGCAGCCGTATACGTACGAAGGGCCTGATCCGGCGCGATGCCGGATCAGGCCCTTCGTCATTCGACCGGATCGCAGTCGATTCGCCGTCGGTTCTCTCCGGCTTCGGCCAGTGCGGTCAGGACGCCTTGCCGACCTTCTCCGCTTTCGGCGCGCGGCGCTCGGCCCATTCGACGATCGGCCGCCACTGCTCGAGATCCTTCTCGACGCGGCTCTTCGCGACGTCCCACAGCGTCAGGCCGTGCGCGGCGATCTGCACGTAGTTCTGCGTGTCGCGCACGTAGCCGAGCACCGGCAGCCCGAGCCCTTCGACGAAACGATGCAGCTGGTCGGACGAGCGCGTGCGCGCGTCGACCCGCATCCCGACGATCCCGACCTCGACGCTGCCCTTGCGCACGGCCTTCTCGCCGGCGAGGCGCTCCAGAAACTGCTGGGTCGCGAGGATATCGAACATCGACGGCTGCAGCGGCACGATCACCTTGTCGGCGAGCTGCAGCGCGACGCTGAGCCGGTTGCCGTGCAGGCCGGCCGGCGTGTCGATCACCGCATATTCGAGGCCGCGCGGCGGCTTCGACGGCGCGTCCGGATCGAGCTCCCACGCCTCGATCGCCGGCAGGCCGGCCGGCCGCAGGTCGAGCCACGCATGCGCGGACTGCTGCCGATCGAGATCGGCGAGCGCGACCCATGCGCCCTGCGCCGCGAAATAGCCGGCAAGATTGGTGGACAGCGTGCTCTTCCCCACGCCGCCCTTCGGATTCGCCACCACGATGACCGTCATGAATTCCCCCAAAAAGCCGCGCGGCGCCTGCCGCCTTGCAGGCGCCGCTCGATTGCGGATACAGGGAGCGATGATATCGGCAAACGGGGTATCACCGGAACGGGTCGCGCCGATGCCCGCCCCGTTTATGCGGTCCGCGTTGCGGCGCGCGGTGCGCCGAGCGCGAACGCGCCACCGCCCAGCAGCGCCTGCACGGCCAGCGTGACGGCCCAGAACGCCGGGTATTCCCAGCCGCCGTTGGGCGACGCGAAGCTCCAGCCGTTCGGCAGATGCGCGGACACCGCGCCGAGCATGAACGGCAGCAGCACGAGCGCGGCGATGCGCACGCGGAAACCCGCGAGCAGCGCGAGGCCGCCGGCCAGTTCGACGAACGTCGTCACGTACGCGAGCCAGCCCGGCAGGCCGATCGACGCGAAGAACTGAGCGGTGCCGGGCAGCGTGAAGACGAACACCTTTTGCGCGACGTGCGCGAGATACAGCACGCCGAGTGCGACACGCAGCAGCGTCGCGCCGAGATCGTTCAGGCGATTGGGGTTCATGGCGAATTCCTTCGTGAGTGGCTGAGAATGGATTGCACTCTATTCGAATCGATTCGGCCGATAAACACGCACCAAGGCTTTAATTGATTCCTATTGAGAACGAATCGAGCCATAAAAAAGGGCATGACCGATCATGCCCTGACGTCCTGTCTCCGATACGCCTGTCAGCCGCCGCTCTTGCCTTGTGCGGCGTCGCCCGAGCCGGTCGAACCGCCGCCCGGTGTGTACGAGTCGCACGCGTGCGCAAGCGCTGACGCGCCCAGCAGCGCCGCGAGCAGCACGCTCAACCACCATCGAGCCTTCATCGTCGCGCTCCTTCGGGCGGACCTCCGCCCACCTGAGTTGTACGCGATTCTGCGCAAAATGCCAGGCCGGCCGCGCCGTGCGTCAGCGGAACTCGGCGTACAGCGCGCGGAGGTCGAGATGCTCGGCGAACGAATCGGCCAGCCGCGCCAGCGACGCTTCGCGCAGCGCCGGATAGTCGATGCGTTCCGCGCCGTCGAGCCCGGCCCACGCGAGCAGTGCCGCGCACCCGTCAGGCGCGTCGAACAGCCCATGCACGTAGGTCGCGAGGATCTGCCCGTCGGCCGACACCGCGCCGTCCGTGCGTACGCCGCCCGGTGCGTCGCCCGCCGCCAGCGCCAGCGCGGGTGCCGCGAGCGCGGGCCCGCGCGTGTCGCCCATGTGGATCTCGTAGCCGTGCACGGCGGCCGCGCCGGGCAGCGCGAGATGCCCGGTCACGTTCTTCAGCGTCTTGTCCGGCTGCAGCGTCGTGTCGAAGTCGAGCAGCCCGAGCCCCGGCACGCTACCGGGCGTGCCCTCGAGGCCCAGCGGATCGTCGAGCGTGCGGCCGAGCATCTGCATCCCGCCGCAGATGCCGATCACCTTGCCGCCATAGCGCAGGTGCCGGCGGATCACCGCGTCCCAGCCGGCGTCGCGCAGCCACGCGAGATCGCGCTGCACGCTCTTCGAGCCGGGCAGGATCAGCAGGTCGGCGTCCGGCACCGGGCCGCTCTTCCAGTACGTGAACTCGACCTGCGGATGCGCGCGCAGCGGATCGAAATCGGTGTGGTTGCTGATCCGCGGCAGCGCGGGCACCACCACGCGCAGCACGCCGGCGGCGCCGCGCGCGGCGGCGCTGCGTGCCTGCGACGGCAGCATGTCCTCGGCGTCGAGCAGCAGCCCGTGCAGGTACGGCAGCACGCCGAACACCGGCTTGCCCGTCTGCGCGCGCAGCCAGTCGAGGCCCGGTTCGAGCAGCTTGATGTCGCCGCGAAAGCGGTTGATGACGAAACCACGCACGCGCGCGCGCTCGCTGTCCGACAGGCACGCGAGCGTGCCGACCAGGTGCGCGAATACGCCGCCGCGATCGATGTCGGCCACGAGCACGACCGGGCAGTCCACGCGTTCGGCAAAGCCCATGTTCGCGATATCGCCTTCGCGCAGGTTGATCTCGGCCGGGCTGCCCGCGCCTTCGACGAGCACCGTGTCGTAGCCGGCGCGCAGCCGTGCGTACGATTCGAGCACCGCGTCGAACGCGACCGGTTTGTAGTCGTGGTACGCACGCGCATCGAGGTTCATGCGCGCCTTGCCGTGAATGATCACCTGCGCGCCGCGATCGCTCGTCGGCTTCAGCAGCACCGGGTTGAAATCGGTATGGGGCGCCACGCCCGCGGCGAGCGCCTGCAGCGCCTGCGCGCGGCCGATCTCGCCGCCGTCGGCCGTCACCGCGCTGTTCAACGCCATGTTCTGCGGCTTGAACGGCGCGACGCGCGCCCCCGCGCGGCGCGCGAGGCGGCACAGGCCCGCGACGAGCGTGCTCTTGCCCGCGTCGGACGTCGTGCCCTGGATCATCAACGTGCCGCGCGGCGGCGGTTCGGGTGCGTTCATCGTGTGCAAGGTCGTGGCGAAGCAAAGGCCGCATTATCGCCCGCGCCGCCGCGCGCGCGCCGTTACAATCACGCGATGATTCCGCACGACCTCACCTTCGTCCTCGGCGGCGCGCGCTCGGGCAAGAGCGCGCACGCCGAGCGGCTCGCCGCCGACAGCGGCCGCTCCGTCACCTATATCGCGACCGCAACCGCGAGCGCCGCCGATGCCGAGTTCGAACGGCGCATCGCGCATCACCGCGCGCGCCGGCCGGCCGACTGGGGCTTCGCCGACGCGCCCGTCGACCTCGCAGGCACGCTCGCGCGGCTCGACGATCCGCGCGCGTGCCTGCTCGTCGACTGCCTGACGCTGTGGCTCACGAACCTGCTGTGCCCGCTCGACGGCGAACCGCTCGACGACGCGCAGTACGCGGCGCAGGTCGAGCGGCTCGAACACGCGTTGCGCAACGCACGCGCGAAGGTAATCGTCGTCAGCAATGAAATCGGGCTCGGCGTCGTGCCGCTCGGGTCGGTCACGCGCCGCTACGTCGACGAACTCGGGCGCCTGAACCAGCGCATCGCCGCGCTCGCGACACGCGTAACGCTGCTGGTGGCCGGGCTGCCGCTCGAGCTCAAGGCCGGGGCGCCGTCATGCTGATGCTGTCGCTGCCCGTCGTCGCGATGCTCGCGGTCGCGGCCGTGATCGTCGATCGCATCGTCGGCGAACCGGCCGGCTGGCATCCGCTCGTCGCGTTCGGCCGGCTCGCCGGCCGCATCGAAGGCGCGCTGAACACGGGCCGGCGCGGCCGCGTGGTCGGCGTCGCCGCATGGGTCGCGGCGGTGGTGCCGCCGGTTGCCCTCGCCGCGTGGCTCGTGGCCGTGCTGCCCTGGCCGCTCGCGGCCGCGCTGCACGTCGCGCTGCTGTGGTTCGCGCTCGGCGCGAAGAGCCTCGCCGACCACGTCGCACCGATCGCCGCCGCGCTGCTGCGGCACGATCTCGACGCCGCACGCGCGCTGACCGCGCGCATCGTGTCACGCGACACGAGCGAAGCCGACGAAGGTGCGCTGTCGCGCGCGGCCGTCGAATCGGCGCTCGAGAACGGCAACGACGCAATCTTCGGCGCGCTCTTCTGGTTCGTCGTCGCGGGCGGCCCCGGCGCGCTGCTGTTCCGGCTCGCGAACACGCTCGACGCGATGTGGGGGTACCGCACGCCGCGCTTCCTGACCTTCGGCTGGGCCGCCGCGCGCCTCGACGACGCGCTC
The DNA here is from genome assembly GCF_020843965.1 of Burkholderia sp. B21-005. Classification (NCBI taxonomy): domain Bacteria; kingdom Pseudomonadati; phylum Pseudomonadota; class Betaproteobacteria; order Burkholderiales; family Burkholderiaceae; genus Burkholderia; species Burkholderia sp. B21-005. Next base: position 2,687,766 of record NZ_CP086301.1, read on the forward strand.
AACTGGATGCCCGCACGCCTCACCGCCGCGAGCTATACGTTGCTCGGCGACACGGCCGCCGCGTGGCGCTGCTGGCGCACGCAGGCACGCCACTGGGACAGCCCGAACGCGGGCCCCGTGATGGCCGCAGGCGCCGGCAGCCTGAACGTGCAGCTCGGCGGCCCGGCCGTCTATCACGGCGAAATCGAAGACCGTCCCGCGCTCGGCACCGGCGCGCCCGCGACGGCCGTGCACGTCGTCGCCGCGCTGTCGCTCGTCACGCGCACGCTCGCGCTGTGGCTCGCGCTGCTCGTCGCGAGCGGCGCCCTCATCCTCGCTACCCATCATGTCTGACGCACGCATCCCGCACGGCGGCAACCTGCACGAAGCCGCGCGCCGCCACGGCATTCCGCACGACGACTGGCTCGACCTGTCGACCGGCATCAATCCGGTCGGCTATCCGGTGCCGCCGGTCCCGGCCGACGCCTGGCGCCGGCTGCCCGACGACGGCGATGCGCTCGCCGCGTGCGCGGCCAGCTACTATCACGCGCCCGATGCCGCGCACGTGCTGCCGGTCGCCGGCAGCCAGGCCGCGATCCGCGCGTTGCCCGCGCTGCTGCCAACCGGCGACGCCGGCGTCGCCGCACTCGCGTATGGCGAATACGCGCCTGCCTTCGCGCGCCACGGCCATCGCGTCGTACCGCTCGACGTCGACACGAACGTGTTGCCTGCAACGGTACGTCACGTCATCGTCGGGAATCCGAATAATCCGACCGCCGAATGCGTGCCGGCCGAACGGCTGCTCGGCTGGCATGCGCAGCTGTCGGCACGCGGCGGCACGCTGATCGTCGACGAGGCCTTCGCGGATACGGGCGCCACGCCATCGCTCGCGCAGTACACCGATCGCCAGGGTCTGGTCGTGCTGCGCTCGGTCGGCAAGTTCTTCGGGCTCGCCGGCATTCGCGCGGGCTTCGTGCTCGCGCATCCCGACCTGGTCGCCGCGCTGCGCGACGTGCTCGGCGCATGGACCGTCAGCGGCCCCGCGCGTCACGCGGTCACCGCCGCGTTCGCCGATCGCGCATGGCAGGCGGCCGCGCGCGATCGGCTCGCGACCGACGGCGAACGACTCGCCACGCTGTTGCGCACGCACGGCTTCGCCGTGCACGCGACACCGCTCTTCAGCTGGACCGACGACCCGCGCGCCGGCGCGCTGCATGCGGCGCTCGCCGCACGCGGAATCTGGACGCGGCACTTCGCGCAACCGTCGAGCGTGCGCGTCGGCCTGCCGGGCTGCGAAGCCGAATGGCGGCGCGTCGCCGGTGCGCTCGCGGAGTGCGTCCCGATGCTGCAACAGGTATCCGCATGAACGCTCGTCTGTTGGGCCTGTCGCGCCGGCTGCCGCCGCTCGCGACGCTGGTCGCGCTCGCGCACGCGCCCATCGCGCACGCCGACGTCACGGCCCGCGACGATGCCGGCAATACCGTCACGCTGCCCGCCCCGGCGCAACGCGTGATCAGTCTCGCGCCGCATGCGACCGAACTGGTCTACGCGGCCGGCGGCGGCGCGAAGCTGGTCGGCACGGTCACGTACAGCGACTATCCGCCCGCCGCGCAGGCCGTGCCGCGCGTCGGCGACAACAAGGCGCTCGATCTCGAGCGGATCGCCGCGCTGAAGCCGGACCTGATCGTCGTCTGGCGGCACGGCAATGCCGAACGGCAGACCGATGCGCTGCGGGCGCTGCACATCCCGCTGTTCTTCAGCGAACCGAAGCGCCTCGACGACGTGGCGACGTCCCTGCGCCAGCTCGGTACGCTGCTCGGCACGGCACCGGTCGCCGACGCGGCCGCGGCATCGTTCTCGCGCGACATCGCGGCACTGCGCGCACGCTACGCGGCGCGCGCCCCCGTCACGATGTTCTTCCAGGTATGGGACCGGCCGCTGACGACGCTCAACGGCGCGCACTTGTTCAACGACGTCATTGCGCTGTGCGGCGGCCGCAACGTGTTCGCGGCGCTGAAGCCGCTCGCGCCGAGCGTCACCGACGAGGCCGTGCTCGCGGCCAATCCGGAAGCGATCGTGACGACGAGCGCGGGCGCGACGCGCTCGGACGCGCCGCTGCCGAGCCTCGCGCGCTGGCGCGCATGGCCCGCGCTGACGGCCGTGGCGCGCAACAACCTGTTCGCGATCGACGGCGATCTGCTGACCCGGCCGTCACCGCGGATCGCGCAAGGCGCGGCCGCGCTGTGCGAGGATCTCGACGCCGCGCGGGCGCGGCGGCCGGCGCACTGATTCCGGGCTTCGAAGCGTTTGCGCTTCAGGCGAGCATGCGCTTCGCCTACGCGTCCCAGTGGACGACTTCCCACGTGCGCGCGGCATCATCCACACGCAACCACACGACGCCGGCCGTCGGCACCGGCCGCGCCAGCAGCGTATCGAGCGGCACGCGCAACGCGTGCGCTGCGAGCGTGCGAATCACGCCTGCATGCGTGAGTACCCATTGCGGCGCGTCGTTCTGCGCGACCGCGTCCGCGATCCGTGCGACACGCGCGGCGAACCGTGCAACGCTTTCGCCGCCATGCGCGCACGCATGCATCAGGTCGGCCGCCCACGCATCGAGCGCGGCGCGGTCGATATCGTCCCAGCGCTGCAGCTCCCACGCGCCGAAGTTCATTTCCTGCCAGCCCGCGTCGCGCCGCAGCGGCACGCCCAACGCCTGCGCGAGACGTTCGGCGACCGACGCGCAGCGTATCAGCGGGCTCGTCCAGACCTGCTCGGGCAGCGGCGCCCCGAGCGCCGCCAGACGCTCGCGCACGGCCCGCGCGCCCGCGTCGGCCGAGGCGGCGAGCGGCACGTCGCTGCGTCCGTAGCAAACGCCCGGCTCGACATCGACGGCCGGATGGCGAATCAGGACGAGATCCATCCGAGCACCACCAGATAGATCGCCAGTTCACCCAGTTGCTGCGCGAAGCCGAGACAGTCGCCGGTATAACCGCCGATCCGCTTCACGAAATAGCGGGCCGCCCATGCCCGCACGAGCATGAGCGCGACGAAGGCCGCGACGCCCGCGCGCCAGTCCGGCCACAACAGCCACGGCAGCCCGAATGCGGCCGCGACCCACGCCGCGCGCGCGCCCATGCGCTGCGCGACCGGCTTCGCCTTGCCCTCCGGCCGAACGTAGTCGAGCGACATCAGCAGGCTCACGGCCGCCGCCCGGCTCGCCGCATGCGCGGCGACCATCGTCCACGCGGCGCGCAGCGGCGGCATGGCCGCGAGCGCCTGCCATTTCAGGCCGAGCGTGATCACGAGCGCGACCGCGCCGAACGTGCCGATGCGCGAGTCGTGCATGATCCGCAGCACGTCTTCGCGCGTATAGCCGCCGCCGAACGCATCGCAGCTGTCGGCCAGGCCGTCCTCATGGAACGCGCCGGTCGCGAGCAGCGTCGCGGCCATCGACAGGCCGACCGCGATCGACGCGGGCAGCACGCGCAGCGCCGCGAGATAGATGAGCGCGCCCCACGCGCCGACGCATACGCCCACCAGCGGGAAGTAACGCGCGGCCTGATCGAGATCGCCGGCCGCATAGCCGATCGCACGCGGCACCGGCACGCGCGTGAAATAGCCAAGCGCGACGAAGAAGTAGCGCAGTTCGGCGCGTACGCCGCCGCGCGCGCGCTCAGGCGTCACGATTGTCGACGCCCGCGGATTCGAAGCTCGCCATCTCGGTGAGGAACGCGGCCGCCGCGCGCACCAGCGGCAGCGCGAGCGCGGCGCCCGTGCCTTCGCCGAGCCGCAGGTCGAGCGCGAGCAGCGGCTTCGCGCCGAAATGCTCGAGCATGCGCCGGTGGCCGGCCTCGTGTGACGTATGCGAGAACACGCAGTAATCGCGCACGCCGGGCGCGATGCGCTCGGCGACGAGCAGCGCGGCCGTCGCGATGAAGCCGTCGACGAGGATCGTCATCCGCTCGCTCGCGGCCGCGAGATACGCGCCCGTCATCATCGCGATCTCGAAACCGCCGAACGTCGCGAGCACGTCGAGCGGCGCGATCGCGTGCGAATGCCGGACGAGCGCGCGGCCGAGCACCGCGCGCTTGTGCGCGAGCCCCTGGTCGTCGAGGCCCGTGCCGCGCCCCACGCACGCGTCGATCGGCACGTCGAGCAGGCGGCTCATCAGGCACGCGGCCGACGACGTGTTCGCGATCCCCATTTCGCCGAAGCCGATCACGTTCGTGCCGAGCGACGCGTGCAGGCGCACGCGCGCGGCGCCGGCCGCGAGCGCCGTCGCCGCCTCGTCGCGCGTCATCGCGGGTTCGGCCGCGAAGTTGCGCGTGCCGCGCCCGACCGGCAGCGACACGAGCCGGTCGGATACCGGCAGCGGCGACGCGACGCCCGCATCGACGATCTCGAGCACGCACTGCGCGACACCCGAAAACGCATTGATCGCCGCGCCGCCGGCCAGGAAGTTCGCCACCATCTGCGCGGTGACCGCCTGCGGATACGGGCTCACGCCCTCGGCCGCGATCCCGTGGTCGCCGGCGAACACGATCGTCACGGGACGCTGCACGTGCGGCCGCTCGGTGCGCTGGATCAGGCCGATCTGCAACGCGATCGCCTCGAGCTGGCCGAGGCTGCCGGGCGGCTTGGTCTTGTGATCGATCACATGCTGCAGGCGCTTGCGCAACGCGTCGTCGAGCGGCGCGATCGCGGGCGGGAAGTCGGTCGGATTCGTCATCGGAAGATTGCCTCGTTGGCGCGGCCGGTGCCGCGCATCGAAAGAAGGAAGTTCATCGCCGCTCGGGCCACGCGGGCAGCAGCGCGTCGCGGCCGTTCTCGCGGATCAGCACGAGCGGGTAGCCGAACGCGTCGCTCGCGCGCGCCGGCGTCAGCACGTCGTGCACGGGGCCCGCCCACGCATGGCCGCGGCCGTCGAGCAACAGCGCGTGCGTCGCGAAACGCCGCGCGAGATTCAGGTCATGACACGAGAACAGCACCGTGCGCGGGCCCGCGTCGAGCCATGTGCACAGCGCGGTGAGGCCATCGATCTGGTGATGCAGGTCGAGATGGGCGAGCGGCTCGTCGAGCAGCATCAGCGGCGCGTCCTGGCACAGCGTCGCGGCCAGCGCGACGCGCTGCCGCTCGCCGCCCGACAGCGACAGCACGTCGCGCGACGCGAGCGCGCTCAGCCCGAACGTCGCGAGCGCATCGCGCGCAGCCGCGCGGTCGCCGTCGCGTTCCCAGCCCCAGCCGCCGAGATACGGAAAGCGGTTGAGCAGCACCGTGTCGAATACCGTCGCGCTGAACGCGTCGTGCAGTTGCTGCGGCATCAGCGCGCGGCGCCGTGCGAGCTGTTGGGGTGGCCACGCGGCGAGTGGCAGGCGGTCGATCTCGACGTGGCCGCCGGCCGGCTGCCACAGGCCCGCGAGCGTCGCGAGCAGCGTCGTCTTGCCGGCACCGTTCGGCCCCGCGACGCACCAGATCTCGCCGGGCCGGAACGCCTGCGTGAAGCCGTCGAGCAGGGTCCGGTCGCCGGCCTTCAGCGTCAGGTCGACGGCCGCGCAGGTCATGTCGCCGGCGGTGTGCGGTACGGCGTGCGTCATCGCATCGGTCTCCTCAGCAACATCCACAGGAACACCGGCACGCCGATCAGCGCGGTCATCACGCCGACCGGCAATTGCGCGGGTGCGATCGCGGTGCGCGCGAGCAGATCGGCCGCCATTACGCCGCCGCCGCCCGCGAGCATCGCGGCGGGCAGCAGCATGCGCTGGTCGTTGCCGAATGCGAGCCGCAGCGCGTGCGGCACGACGAGGCCGACGAAACCGATCGTGCCGGCCGTCGTCACCGCGGCCGCGGCGGCCAGCGACGCGACGAGGTAGATCCGCATGCGCAGCCGCGCGACCGGCACGCCGAGCGCGAGCGCGGTCGCGTCGCCGCGCAGCAGCACGTTGAGTTGCGGCGCGGCCGGCAGCGCGACGCATGCGGCCAGCAGCAGCGCGCCCCATGCGAACCAGGGCGCCGTCACGCCGTTCAGGTCGCCCGTCAGCCAGAAGATGATGCCGCGCAGCCGCGCATCGGGCGCGAGCGACAGCAGCAGCGTGACGAGCGCGCCCCACCCGGCCGCGATCACGACACCCGTGAGCAGCAGCCGCGGCGACGCATCGCGCGAATCACCGCGCCCCAGCTCGCGGCGAGCAAGCCCGAGCACGAGCGCGACCGACACGAGCGCGCCGGCGAACGCGGACGCATCGACGAGCCACCACGCGGCGCCCGCGATCATCGCGACGAGCGCGAAGCCGGCCGCCCCGCCCGATACGCCGAGCACGTACGGCTCCGCGAGCGGATTGCGCAGCAGCACCTGCAGCAGCGCACCGGCCAGCGCGAGCAGCGCGCCGCATGCGAAGCCCGCGAGCGCGCGCGGCAGCCGCAGCGTGCGCACGATGTCGGCGAACAGCGCGTCGCCGCCGTGCGGCACGAGCGACGCGAGCGCCTGCCACGGCGACATCGGCACGCTGCCGATCGACAGCGACGCGACGAACAGCAGCGCGACCACGGCCGCGAGTGCGGCCCAGATCGACGCGGCACGCGCGGCGCTCATGCGGTGCACGACATCGTGCACGATGCACGATGCCTTCGCTTATCGCCGTTGCCGGCCGTGCGCGGCACGGGCATCGCGCCGCGGCGTGTTGTAGGCATACGCAAGCTCGTCATCCTCGTTGAGCAGGTTGTTGATGCGTGCGCGGACGACCGGTGACCCGGCGATGTCATCGCGCGCGGCAGGATTGACGATCGCGTCGTCGCGGCGCCGCGTGCCGCCCGAATCATTGGGCGCATGGCTCAGGCACCACGCGCAGCCGAACGCGCGATTCGCCGCCATCGACGCACGATACCGCGTGCGGCGATCGGCCCCCCGATTCCGCGTTTGGCCGAGCGCGTCGCGCGACGTGGCGGCAGGTCGCTCGTCGGTCGAGCCGACGCCACACGGTCGCGCACACGGCCGCGATCCGTCGAGCCGCACGTTCGCGGGGCCGACGTTCTGCGCAATATAGTGGAAGCCGCCCCATCGGGTCGACCGGCGTCGCGCCGGCGTCACCGTCAAGCACGACCGGCTCGGCAACGGCGACTTCCGGCGGCAAGGGTGCGTCAGCACGCCGCGCGACGGATCGCGGCGCCGCTTGACGTGCGACGGGCGACGTCGCCGCTCCGGACGGATCGGCGTATGCCGCAGCCTGCGCGACGGCGGCAAGCGGCACGCCGCGGCGCGCACCGGGCGCCGGGCGAACGATTGGGGTCAGCATCGAAGACAAGTCCCGTGAAGCACTGCGCGCCCCGCTTCCCCGCAGGCCGCGCGTCATGAAGCCGTGCAGGCTCCTCGCCTCGGCCGGTATCCGGGCTGGCGGCGTACCGGCTCGCCTTCCCGCGCGTTTCACGCGCAGTGGCCCGCGCCCGCGTGCGACCTGCACGCGAAACGCGCCCGAGCCGGCCTGCGTCATGCGACGCGGCCGCTTACCGTTGCGGGGGCAGCGCAGGTTGGCGATCTCCGTGCGGAGCACGCGCCCTGCTTCCCGTTTAACCGCGCGACGCACGCGCGAGCACCGAGGCGGCGCCAGTTTAGGAGCGGGTCGCACGAGCGTCAAGAAAGCGCCCAAACGCATGCCGGGAGCGCGTCGGACGCGCATATTCGCGGCAAGAAGCGGGGGTGTTACGACTGGAAACGTTACAGATGTCGGAATGCGCGTTATTCCGCGCTAAAATGCTGGGTCTTTAGAGGACGCAGCAGATGCTCAACGAACTCGAAACTTTATCTCAAAATATTGGCCGTCTGATCTCGCTGAACAAGCGCTATCACTCGGAACGGCTCGCGCTCGAGGAGCAGGTCGCGCAAATGCGCGCGGAAGCGGACACTGTCCGCGCGGAACTCGCGCAACTGCGCGACGAACGCAATGCACTCGCGGCGGAGCGCGACACGCTGTCGGCAAAGATCGACGACGCTCAGGTCAAACTGAACGCGATTCTCGAAAAGCTGCCGCGCACGAAGAGCGCCGAGCAAGCCGACAACCAGCTCGATCTGCTGGATGCACAGGCGCGCCCGGATAGCGACGACGCGGCCAGCCACGGAGAACATGCATGAGCACCAAGCAGATCGAAGTCTCGATTCTCGGTCAGCCCTATCGGCTCGCCTGCTCGGCCGAGACCGAAGCGGCGCTGCTCGAGGCCGTCGCGCGCGTCGATGCCGAAATGTCGAAAATCCGCTCGAACAGCTCGGTGCGCGGCACCGATCGCATCGCGGTGATGGCGGCCCTGTCGCTTGCATCCGAATTGCTGCGACTGCAAACGAGCGTGCGGCACGGTGAAGCATTTCCGGCGGAAGAAATCCGTCGTACAATGCACCAGATGAACGAACAGCTCGGCGCGGTGCTCGCACAGCACGAGACGCAGTAACGTTTGATCGATGCGTCGATTCCCCTTGATCTCAGCGATCAACGGTGGTCAAATTGGCGCAACGAAACACAGTTCAGTCAGCTTCCCTGCCTGGTTCGCCAAGGTCATATATTCCTTGAACCAATGCCATGTGCACGGTTGCGGAAATTTGTAGCACGGGCGCGCGCGTCACTCTGTCTGATGTACCCGAAGTGCTGCTAACTGCGACCAATTCTGAACCTCAGGTTCAGGATGCCGGCCTAGCGGCCAAGGCGGGGACCTATTCAACGGCATCGGGCCATCCCGATGCCGTTTCCTTTTCAAGGTCTGTCTGCATGCCGAACGCGTATGCAGTCAGGCCGTCACGCCCTTTCTGCATCGATCACGATCCATGCAATACTGGCTGATGAAGTCCGAACCGGACGAAGCAAGCATCGACGATCTCGCCCACGCGCCGCAGCACTCGCTGCCCTGGACCGGCGTGCGCAACTATCAGGCGCGCAATTTCATGCGAGACACGATGAAGATCGGCGACGGCGTGCTGTTCTATCACTCGAGCTGCCCCGAGCCGGGCATCGCGGGCCTTGCCGAAGTCTCGTCGACGCCCTACCCTGATCCCACCCAGTTCGATCCGAAAAGCCCGTATTACGATCCGAAGTCGACGCAGGAAGCACCGCGCTGGCTGCTCGTCGACGTGCGCTTCGTGAAAAAGTCGCCGCTCGTGCCGCTCCCCGCGCTGCGCGAACACGACGAACTCGCCGACATGCGTGTGCTCGCACGCGGCAACCGGCTGTCGATCACGCCGGTCACGCGCGCCGAATGGCGCTTCATCACCGAAAAGCTGATGAGGTAGGCACGCGCAGCAGGCGCGCGCAAGCCAAAGGTCAAATCCCGTCAACACACGCCACCGCCACGGAACTCGCGGCGCGTTCGCGCAGCCTAAGCAACCGCTGTCGCCCGCTCGGGCCGACAGCCGTTTTTTCGTCGCGCGGCACGCCCGCGTCGCGCACGCGTGATCCGCGTGCGCGCCCTCGCACAAGGAGTCCAACAATGACCAAGAAAACCGCACTCGCGCTGTCGCTCGCCCTCGCCGCCGCCGTGCCCGTCGCGCTGACGCTCGCGTCGCCGGCCGCGCATGCGCAAACGGCGAACCCGCACTTTCCGGAGCCGGCGGGCGTGCTGTCGCTGTCGTCGCAGGCCAGCGCCGATGTGCCGCAGGACATCATCCACATCACGCTGTTCTACGAACAGCAGGCGAAGGACCCGGGCAGCCTGACGTCCGCGCTGAACCAGCGCGCCGATGCCGCGCTCGCGCAGGCGAAGGGCGTGTCGGGCGTCACCGCGCACACCGGTGCGTTCTCCGTGTATCCGAGCACCGATCGCGACGGCAAGATCTCCGCATGGCGCGGCCGTACCGAAGTCGTGCTCGAATCGCGCGATTTCGCGGCGGCGTCGAAGCTCGCGGGCCAGTTGTCGAACCAGATGCAGATCGCGAACGTCGAGTTCTCGCTGTCGCCCGAAGCGCAGCGCGCGGCCGAGCAGAAGCTCACGACCGAAGCGATCAAGTCGTTCCGCGCGCGCGCGGACGAAGCCGCGAAGGCCTTCGGCTACGGCAGCTACTCGATCCGCGACGTCAACGTCGGCGGCGGGCGCAACGTGCAGCCGTATCCGCGCATGATGGCGATGGCCGCGGCGCCGATGGACAGCGCGAAGATGAGCGCACCGATCGCGGTCGAAGGCGGCAAGGCGACCGTGTCGGTCACGGTCAACGGCTCGGTGCAGATGAAGTAACGCACATCGCGCCGCACACGGCAGATGCAAAAACGCCGGCCCTCGGGCCGGCGTTTTTCGTTTGCGCTCCTGCGATCGATGCGCATGCCGATCGACTACATCGGCATCGCATCACGCATCATGCGTCACACTGCTCGCGCACGACGCAACCCCATCACGCAGCCGCATTCACCGGGCGTCGGCGGTAGCCCCACACCAACAGCGCGATGCCCACGAGGATCATCGGCAGCGACAGCCACTGTCCCATCGACAGGCCGAGCGCGAGCAGGCCGAGGAAGTCGTCCGGTTCGCGCGCGAATTCGACCGTGAAGCGCGCGAGCCCGTAGCCGATCAGGAACAGCGCGGACACCGCACCCAACGGCCGCGGCTTGCGCGCGAAGAAGAACAGCACGAAGAACAGCGCAATGCCTTCGAGCGCGATTTCGTAGAGCTGCGAAGGATGGCGCGGCAGCATCTGGTACTGCATGAACACGTCGGCGAGATGCCACTTCTCGACGAGCGCCGGATGCTTCGGCAGCCATGCCGCGTCATCACGCATCGCGCCCGGGAACAGCATCGCCCACGGCGAATTCGGATCGGTCACGCGGCCCCACAGCTCGCCGTTGATGAAGTTGCCGAGCCGCCCGGCCGCGAGCCCCGCCGGCACCATCGGCGCGACGAAATCGGTGACCTGCAGCCAGTGGCGCTTGCGCTGCCACGCGAACAGCACCATCGCGAGCGTCACGCCGAGGAAGCCGCCGTGGAACGACATCCCGCCCTCCCACACCTTGAACACGTCGAGTGGATGCGAGAAGTAGAAGTCGGCCTTGTAGAACAGCACGTAGCCGAGCCGGCCGCCGAGCACGGTGCCGAGCACGCCGTAGAACATCATGTCGTCGATGTCCTTCGCGGTCCAGCCCTGCGCCGCGACATGCGGCAGCTTCAGGCGGATCCGGCCGACGACGATCGCCGCGATGAAGCCGACGAGATACATGAGGCCGTACCAGCGCACGGCCAGCGGCCCGAGATGGATCGCTACGGGGTCGAAATTCGGGTGAATGATCATGGATTAGCGATGAAGTTTTCGAATGCGATACGGCGCTCGCACCGGCGCCGCACCGCGCATTGGACGGCGCCGGCGCGCCATCGTTCGCATCACGTGGCGAGACCGTGCGCGCGCACGACGTCGATGAAGCCGGCGAGCACGGGACTGACATCGCCCGTGCGCCATACGAGGCCCGTCTCGACGACCGGCGCGTCGCCGGCGAGCGGCCGGTAGACCACGCCGGTGCGCCGCAGGTTACGCAGCGATTGCGGCACCAGTGCGACGCCCATGCCGGCCGACACGAGGCTGACGATCGTCTGCATCTGGATCGCCTCCTGGCCGATGTGCGGGGTTTCCCCCGCCGCGCCGTAGCAGCCCGTAATGATGTCATAAAAGCCGGGCGCCAAACGACGCGGGAAGATCACGAGCGGCAGCGCGGCCAGGTCGGCCAGATGCACGGGCTCGTCCTCGGACACGTCGGGCGCCGCGGCCGCCGGCATCGCGACCACCAGCGGCTCGCGCACGACCGGCAGGTACGACAGCCCGGCCGCGTGGCGCGGCGGCACCGGGGGAATCACGAGCCCCGCGTCGATGCGTCCCGCGACGAGTTCGTCGATCTGCACGTCGCTCGTCGCCTCCGCGAGCTGCAGCCGCACCTGCGGATAGCGCGCACCGAACGCGCGCAGCAGCGACGGCAGCAGCCCGTAATCGGCGGTCGACACGAACGCGAGCGACAGCGAGCCGGCTTCGCCGCGCGCGAGGCGCCGCGCGAGCGGCGGCAGCGCGTCGGCCGACGCGAGCAGCCGGCGCACGTCGGGCAGCAGCGCCGCGCCGACCGCCGTCAGCGCGACCGAGCGCTTGGTACGCACGAACAGCGCGACGCCGAGCGCATCCTCGAGCGCCCGGATCGCCTGCGACAGCGGCGACTGCGTCATCGACAGGCGCTCGGCCGCGCGGCCGAAGTGGCGCTCGTCGGCAACGGTCACGAAATAGCGCCACTGGCGCAGGTCGGGCGTCGGCTCAGCCATGCTTCACTCATTCGCAAAACGACTTAATAAGCGACAAATAATATATTGGACATCCCAAACCGGAAACTCCATTCTTGATTGATCCGAACCGGCGCGCCATTCGCGAGCGCCGCCAACACAACGATGGAGTCCCCCATGCCGTACAACCGTCGCTCGAAGCACATCACGCAAGGCGTGGCCCGTTCGCCGAACCGCTCGATGTATTACGCCCTCGGCTACCAGAAGGACGATTTCGACAAGCCGATGATCGGCATCGCGAACGGCCACTCGACGATCACGCCGTGCAACTCGGGCCTGCAGCGGCTGTCGGACGCGGCCGTCGCGGCGATCAAGGCGGCCGACGCGAACCCGCAGATCTTCGGCACGCCGACGATCTCGGACGGCATGTCGATGGGCACCGAGGGGATGAAGTACTCGCTGGTGTCGCGCGAAGTGATCGCCGACTGCATCGAGACTTGCGTACAGGGCCAGTGGATGGACGGCGTGGTGGTGGTCGGCGGCTGCGACAAGAACATGCCGGGCGGGATGATCGCGCTCGCGCGCCTGAACGTGCCGGGCATCTACGTGTACGGCGGCACGATCCGCCCCGGCCACTGGAAGGGTCGCGACCTGACGATCGTGTCGTCGTTCGAGGCGGTCGGCGAGTTCACCGCGGGCCGGATGTCGCAGGAGGATTTCGAAGGGGTCGAGAAGAACGCGTGCCCGACGTCGGGGTCGTGCGGCGGGATGTACACCGCGAACACGATGAGCTCGTCATTCGAGGCGCTCGGCATGTCGCTGATGTACTCGTCGACGATGGCGAACCCCGACCAGGAGAAGGTCGATTCGGCCGCCGAATCGGCGCGCGTACTGGTCGAGGCCGTGAAGCGCGACCTGAAGCCGCGCGACATCATCACGAAGGCATCGATCGAGAACGCGGTGTCGCTGATCATGGCCACCGGCGGCTCGACCAACGCGGTGCTGCACTATCTCGCGATCGCGCACGCGGCCGAGATCGACTGGACGATCGACGACTTCGAGCGCATCCGCAAACGCGTGCCGGTGCTCTGCGACCTGAAGCCGTCGGGTCAGTACGTCGCGACCGATCTTCACCAGGCAGGCGGCATCCCGCAGGTGCTGCGCATCCTGCTCGATGCGGGGCTGCTGCACGGCGACTGCATGACGATCACCGGCCGCACGATCGCCGAGGAACTGAAGGACGTGCCGGGCGTGCCGCGCGCGGACCAGCATGTGATCTTCCCGATCGATCGCGCACTGTACAAGGAAGGCCATCTCGCGATCCTGAAGGGCAATCTCGCGGAAGACGGCGCGGTCGCGAAGATCACGGGCCTGAAGAATCCGGTGATCACGGGCCCGGCGCGCGTGTTCGACGACGAGCAAAGCGCGATGGACGCGATCCTCGGCGACCGGATCCGCGCGGGCGACGTGCTGGTGCTGCGCTATCTCGGCCCGCAGGGCGGCCCCGGCATGCCGGAAATGCTCGCGCCGACGTCGGCGATCATCGGCAAGGGGCTCGGCGAATCGGTCGGCTTCATCACGGACGGCCGCTTCTCGGGCGGCACCTGGGGGATGGTGGTCGGCCACGTCGCGCCCGAGGCGTTCGTCGGCGGCACGATCGCGCTCGTACAGGAAGGCGATTCGATCACGATCGATGCGCACCGGCTGGTGCTGCAGCTGAACGTCGACGACGCGGAGCTCGCGCGCCGCCGCGCCGCGTGGAAGCAGCCGGCGCCGCGCTACACGCGCGGCGTGCTCGCCAAGTATGCGGCCCTCGCCCGCCCGGCGAACCAGGGCGCCGTTACCGGTTGATGCGGCGCGCGGGGCATGCGACCCCATTTCAGGCGACCGCTGGGGAAACGCGTAAAACGCGTTTCCCCTTTGCTTTTATAATGCGCGGACCGTGAAGCCGGCCGTCCCCGCCGGCGGAGAACCGCATGAAACAGACGATATTGCGCGCGCTGCTCGCGGCGCTGCTGACCGGCAGCGCGGCGGCCGCGCACGCCGACCTGGCCGGCGACGGGCTCGCGCTCGCGCAGCGCAAGAACTGCGTGGCCTGCCATGCGGTCAGCAAGCCGCTGATGGGCCCGCCGTTCCACGACATCGCCGGCAAGTACGCGGCGCGCGCCGACGCGGTCGATTACCTCGCGCAATCGATCGTGAAGGGCAGTATCGGGGTGTGGGGCAGCGTGCCGATGCCCGCCAATACGCAGCTGACGAGCGCCGAAGCGCACACGCTCGCGCAGTGGGTGCTGTCGCTGCATTGAACTGGATGAACGGGCGCACGCGCGCTGCGCTTCGCGCCGGGCACCGTGCTGCTCTCCTCGACATGACCGGCTCGTCGATCGTCATCGACGAGGAACGGAACCGCACTCGCGTTCCCGTGCACGAAACGATCGTGCACTCAGCCTGAACGACCGGTCCGGCGGCGGGCGATCTCTTCGTCGACCGCGTCGCGAACCCACTCCATCACTTCGGTTTCGAGCGCCAGCGCCACCTCGCGCGTGATCTGGCCGACCAGCCACGCCGTATGGTCGTGCAGCGCGTCACGGCAGCGGGCCTCGATGGCCTCGCGCCCTTCCCCGGTCAGATAATTCGTCAGCCGATTGCGCAGACGCTCGGCGATATGCTGCGCGTCCTCTGGCGTCAACGCGACGGCCGCATGCGTGTCCGGCTGCGCCGCGCCGGCGAGATGATCGGTAGCCAGCCCGTCGGCAGCCGGCGCGCCCCGGTGCGACAGCACCGCTTCGTCGGCCTCCTCCGGCGCCGCGGCCAAGCCAGACTGCTGCGCATCGTCGGCGGCCAGCGCGGATCGCAGCGGCGCCTGCATCCCGGCCGATTCCTCGGCGACGACGTGCCCGGCGGCACCGGGTAGCGCCGGTGCGTCGCTGTCGCCCGGCAGTTCGACGGTCGGGACGTGCGGCGTCGGCACCGGCTCGACCACCACGAATTCGGGGTCGGTTCCTGTGTGTTCCGGC
Organism: Burkholderia sp. B21-005; assembly: GCF_020843965.1. NCBI lineage: Bacteria > Pseudomonadati > Pseudomonadota > Betaproteobacteria > Burkholderiales > Burkholderiaceae > Burkholderia > Burkholderia sp. B21-005. The sequence goes on from NZ_CP086301.1 coordinate 2,702,975, forward strand.
ACGGCGGCATCGTCGCGCGGCGGCATATCGGCCACGGAAGAACGCGCCGGCACCGGCTTGCCCGGCACCAGCACGTCGGTCAGCGTCGGGATCGAAGAGGATTCGGCTTGTGTCACGGGAAGGCTCCGTCGACGGTTGCGGCTAGCTGCCCTGCTTGTAATTGTTCAGCGCGTAGCCGCGATCGCGGTAGAAGCGATAGCGGTCGCGGCCCGCGGCCAGCTCGTCCGGCGCGTTGCCGACCACCTCGAGCAGGCGCTCGAAGCGGGCGAACTGCGCGGGCACGGCCGCGCCGAGGTTCAGCAGCACATGGTAATGCGGCGCCTGGTCGAGATCGGCGGCCAGCACGATCGGCGTGCCGGCCGCGTGCGCGCTGTCGACGCCGCAATGCGGGATGAAATCGAGCGGCGAGAACGTCCAAAGCCGCTCGTCGAGCGCGCGCAGGCGCGCGGGGTCCGCGAGCACGACAACCGGCTGCCCGGCCTGATAGGCCTTGCGCAGCAGCCGGCATGCGTACGCGAGCGAATCGCCGACGTTCGAATGGAAATCGATTCGCGTCATTGCCCGCGCACCCGCATCGTCGTGAGACCTGCCATCACTGGCCGGCGCGGTCGATCAGGAACTGCGCGAGCAGCGGCACCGGACGGCCGGTCGCGCCCTTCGCCGCGCCGCCCTTCCAGGCGGTGCCGGCGATGTCCAGGTGCGCCCACGGATAGCTGTCGGTGAAGCGCGACAGGAAGCACGCCGCCGTCACGGCACCGGCCGGACGCCCGCCGATGTTCGCGATGTCCGCGAAGTTCGACTTCAGCTGATCCTGGTACTCGTCGTCGAGCGGCATGCGCCACGCCGGATCGTTCGCTTCGCGCGATGCGTCGAGCAGTTCGCCCGCCAGCGCGTCGTCCTTCGAGAACAGGCCGCTGTTGTGGGCGCCGAGCGCGATCACGCAAGCGCCCGTCAGCGTCGCCACGTCGATCACCGCGGCCGGCTTGAAGCGCTCCGCATAGGTCAGCGCGTCGCACAGGATCAGGCGACCCTCGGCGTCGGTGTTCAGCACCTCGATCGTCAGCCCCTTCATGCTGGTGACGATGTCGCCCGGCTTCGTCGCGTTGCCGCCCGGCATGTTCTCGCAGGTCGGCACGATCGCGACGACGTTGATCTTCAGCCCCATTTCGGCGACCGCACGCATCGTGCCGAGCACCGAACCGGCGCCGCACATGTCGTACTTCATCTCGTCCATGCCCTCGCCCGGCTTCAGCGAGATGCCGCCCGTGTCGAACGTGATGCCCTTGCCGACCAGCACGACCGGTGCGACCTTCGCGGCGGCGCCCTGGTAGTGCAGCACGATGAACTGCGGCGGCTCGACCGACGCACGCGCGACCGACAGGAACGAGCCCATGTTGAGCGCCTGGATCTGCTTCAGGCCGAGCACCTCGGCCTTCAGACCCCAATCCTTCGCGATCTTCTTCGCGGTGTTGCCGAGATAGGTCGGCGTGCACACGTTGCCGGGCAGATTGCCCAGGTCGCGCGTGAGATCCATCCCGTTCGCCAGCGCGACGGCCTGCTTGACTGCCAGCTTCGCCGCCTTTTCATCGGCCGGATCGACGCTGAACACGACGCGCTTGAGCGTGTGCGACGCCGGTTCCGGCTTGCTCTTCATCTGCGTGAAGCGGTAGGTCTCGTTGCGCAGCGCGAGAATCGCCGCACGCACGCCCCAGTCGGAGCTGCGCTCGTCGACCGGCAGCTGCGCGAGCGTGAACGTGACCTGGACGATCTTGGTCGCCAGCAGCGCGCGCCATGCGGCCGTCACCGCGTCGTTGTAGGCTTTCTGATTGAAAGCATCCTGCTTGCCGAGGCCGACGAGCAGCACACGCGACGCACCGATGCCCGATACTTCGTGCAGGAACAGCGTCTTGCCGCGCTTGCCGTCCATGTCGCCGGCCTTCACCACGCGCGAGATCAGCCCCTTGGTGGCCGTGTCGATGTCGAGCGCCGCGCCCGACAGGGTTTGCGCCTCGAAGATGCCCAGCACGATGCAATCGGACTTCCCCGTCAGGAACCCCTTGGCCTCGCCTTTGCTCCAATCACAGCCTTTTATGCTAAAGTCCATCGCGCTTGTCCTCGGATAAAATCTGGGCTAAGGATGAAAGCCGCAATTATCCGCTATTTTTCCCGTGGCGGCGCGAGCGCTCCACCACGCGTGCGCAGCCTCCCGCCCTCTTCTCATCAAGAATGATCTTCGAACGCTCCCTCCAGCGCGAGCTTGCGTATACGGCTGGCGCCGTGTTCATGGTGCTGCTCACGATCATGCTCACGACGATGATGATCCGCATCGTCGGCTATGCCGCGTCCGGCGAAATCGATCCGCGGGACGTGCTCGTGCTGATCGGCCTGACCGTGATCGGCTATCTCGCCGTGATGCTCGTCGTCACGCTGTTCGTGTCGATCCTGTTCGTGCTGACCCGGTGGTACCGGGACTCCGAAATGGTGGTCTGGCTCGCGTCCGGCGTCAGCCTCACGCGCCTGATCAAGCCGATCGGCGTGTTCGCCACGCCGATCATCCTGCTGATCGCGTTCTTCGCGTTCGTCGGCTGGCCGTGGTCGAACCAGCAGAGCAAGATGATCAAGGCGCGCTTCCAGCAGCGCGACGAGATCTCGCTGCTCGCGCCCGGCCAGTTCCGCGAATCGGCGTCGAACCATCGCGTGTTCTTCATCGAGAAGATGTCGCCGGATCAGAGCAAGGTGCAGAACGTGTTCGTCACGTCGACCGAGAACGGCAAGGTCAATATCGTCGTATCGCACACGGGCCACACGGAAACGAAGGACGGCGATCGTTTCGTCGTGCTGGAAGATGGCCGCCGCTACGACGGCACGCCCGGCCAGCCGAACTTCAAGATCATGGAGTTCCAGCGCTACGGCGTGAAGATCACGAGCACCCCGGTCACCAACGTGCCGACCACCAACAGCACGCCCACGCCGGACCTGCTGCGCAACCCGACGCGCGACAACCTCGCGGAATTCGCATGGCGCGCGGGCTTGCCGCTGATCGCGATCAACCTGATGGTGCTCGGCATCCCGCTGTCGTACCAGAACCCGCGCCGCAGCCGCACGATCAACCTCGTGATGGCCGTGCTGATCTATCTCACGTACTCGAACCTGCTGAACGTCGTGCAGGCGCAGATCGAGCAGGGCAAGATGTCGTTCGGCGTCGGCCTGGTTGGCCTGCATGTGGTCGTCGCGGCGATCGTCGCGCTTATCTTCTGGTTGCGCGTGCGCAATCGTCCGCTGTTGACACGCGCGCTGTTCGGCCGCTCGGGAGCATGATCGATGCGGCTCTATGAAAAATACTTCGCGCGGCAGATCTACGTCACGTTCGTCTTCATCCTGTTCGCGTTCTCGGGCCTGTTCTTCTTCTTCGACCTGATCAGCGAACTGAACTCGGTCGGGCACGGCAACTACAAGTTCGGCTACGCGGTGCTGCGCGTCGCGCTGCAAACCCCGTCGCGCTTCTACGAGATCATCCCGGTCGCCGCGTTGATCAGCGCGATCTACGTGTTCGCGCAAATGGCCGCGAACTCGGAATTCACGATCTTCCGCGTGTCGGGCCTCGCGACCAACCAGGCGCTGCGCTCGCTGCTGAAGATCGGCATTCCGCTCGTGATCATCACCTACATGATCGGCGAATTCGTCGGCCCGTACGCCGACCAGCTGTCCGAACGCGTGCGGTTGCAGGCGCTCGGCGCGTCGGTGTCGTCGAACTTCCAGTCGGGCGTGTGGGTGAAGGACACGCTCGCGGCCCGCGAGAACGGCGAGCAGGTCACGCGCTTCGTCAACGTCGGCAACCTGTCGCCCGATTCGACGATCAGCAACGTGCGCATCTACGAGTTCGACTCCAAATTCCAGCTGCAGAACGTGCGGATCGCGCAGACGGGCCGCTACGAGCCGCCCGGCCACTGGCTGCTCACGGGCGTCACGGAAACCGAACTGACGCCGATCAAGCCGATCAGCGGCGCACCGGCCGACGCGCTGAACCCCGTGTACCGGTCGCAACAGGTGACGCTGCCGGAATACCGGCTGCGCTCGGACCTGACGCCGCAGATCCTGTCGGTGCTGCTCGTGTCGCCGGAACGGATGTCGATCATCAACCTGTTCCGCTACATCCAGCACTTGCGCGAAAATCAGCAGGACACGCAGCGCTACGACATCGCGCTGTGGCGCAAGCTGCTCTACCCGTTCGCGGTGTTCGTGATGCTCGTGCTGTCGCTGCCGTTCGCGTACCTGCATACGCGCGCCGGCGTGGTCGGCGTGAAGGTGTTCGGCGGCATCATGCTCGGCATGAGCTTCCAGTTGCTCAACACGCTGTTCTCGCACATCGGCACGCTGAACACGTGGCCTGCGCCGCTGACCGCGGCGACGCCGGGCCTCATCTATCTCGCGCTCGGCCTGTTCGCGCTCAAGTGGGTCGACCGGCACTGAGCGCCGTCACGACGGAGGCTTCGACATGAGTTCGCACGGCATCGTCCTGTTCGGCCACGGCGCACGCGATCCGCGCTGGGCCGAGCCGTTCGAGCGGCTGGCCGCGCGGCTGCGCGGCAGCGGCGCACCCGCGCCGCACGTGTCGCTCGCGTTCCTCGAACTGATGACGCCTTCGCTCGACACAGCCGTCGCCGCGCAGGTCGCGGCCGGCTGCACGCGCATCACCGTGGTGCCCGTGTTCTTCGGCCAGGGCGGCCATGTCCGTCGCGACCTGCCGCAGCTCGTCGATGCCTGCCGGGCCGCCCATCCGAATGTCGAGATCCATTGCGCGACGGCGGTCGGCGAAGACGACGGCGTGCTCGATGCCATCGCACGCTACTGCATCGACCAGATCGGCCGCAACGCGTAGCCGGATCAACGGCACCAACAAAAAAGCGCCGGCTTCCGCCAGCGCTCTTTTGAATCACCCACCGCGAAGCCGAGCGGCTGCCGCATGGGAACCGCTACGTCGACTCAAGCCGCATTGCGCAACGCATCGCCCGCTTTCGCGGGTCGCACGCGTTCGGCGAATGCATCGCCGATCATCAACAGGCTCGGTTCCGCCGGATCGAGCCACGCCTGCGCGTCGCCCGCCGCCATCTGCGCGAGCGTCAGCGTCAGCGTGCGTTCGCGCACCGTGCTGCAGGCCTCGACGATCGCCACCGGCGTCGCGGGCGCCCGGCCCGCGTCGATCAGCTCCTGCGCGATACCGGGCGCGCTGTCGCGGCCCATGTAGTAGACGATCGAATCGGCGCGCGCCGCCTCGCGAATCTCGTCGCTACCGGGTGCGCGGCTGTGCGTCGCGAACGCGACGCTGCGCGACACGCCGCGCAACGTCAGCGAGCGCTTCAGCGTCGCCGCGCCGGCCAGCGCCGCGGTGATGCCCGGCACGACCTCGTAGTCGATGCCGGCCGCCTCGAGCGCACGCATTTCCTCTTCGGCGCGACCGAACAGCATCGGGTCGCCGCCCTTCAGCCGCACGACGCATGCATGCTCGCGCGCCGCGTCGACGATCTGCTTGTTGATGAAGTGCTGCGCGGTCGAACGCTGCCCGCAGCGCTTGCCGACCGCGATCTTGCGCGCGTTCGGCGCGTAGTCGAGCATCGCCGGCTCGACCAGCGCGTCGTGCAGCACGACGTCGGCTTGCTCGAGCAGCCGCGCGCCGCGCACCGTGATGAGGTCCGCGGCGCCCGGCCCTGCTCCGATCAGATACACCTTGCCCATGTTTGTCGCTTCGCTTCGCTTCGGTTCTGCCCGTGCGGACGGCGGCCGGCCCGCGCCGCCACGAGGGCGGCGCGCAACGCCGGTTACGCCGAGAACGCCCGGATCATGCCGGCGGCGACCGTGTGGTGCGTCGCCTCGTCGATCAGCACGAATGCGCCCGTGCCCGGATGTGCATCGTACGTGTCGCAGACGATCGGCTTCTGCAGCGTCAGCGCGACGCGGCCGATGTCGTTCATCTTCAGTTCCTGGCGGTCGGTCGCTTGCGACAGCGTATGCACGTCGAGCACTTCCTTGACCGCGCCGATCTTCGCGAACACCGTGCTCGTGGTTTGCTTCAGCAGATACTTGCGCTGCGGCGACAGCGGCGTCTCGTCGAACCAGCACAGGTCGGCCTCGAGCTTCTTCGCCGGCTCGACCGGCTCGGCGGTCGTGACGAACATGTCGCCGCGCGACACGTCGACATCCTCCGCGAGGCGAATCGTCACCGTCTGGCCCGCGAATGCGTGCGCGACGGACGCGGTGCCGCCCGGCACCGGCGCGACGATCTCGGCGACCGTCGCGGTGCGGTTCGACGGCAGCACGACGATTTCGTCGCCGACCTTCACCTCGCCCGATTCGATCCGGCCCATGTAGCCGCGGAAATCGTCGGCCGAGCTGCCGTCCTGGCGTGCGACCCACTGCACCGGGAAGCGCAGCGCGTCATGCGCCTGCGTCTCGACCGGCAGCGACTCGAGCACGTCGAGCAGCGGCTCGCCCGCGTACCAAGGCATGCGTTCGCTCGCGCCGACGATGTTGTCGCCCTTCAGCGCCGACACCGGCACGAACCGCACGTCGGTCAGGCCGAGCTGCTTCGCGAGCGTGACGTAGGCGTCGCGGATCTCGTTGAAGCGCGCTTCGCTGTAGTCGACCAGGTCCATCTTGTTGATCGCGACGATCACGTGCTGCAGCGCCAGCAGCTTCACGATCGCGCTGTGGCGCTTCGTTTGCGGCAGCAGTTGCGCAACGCCGTTCTCGAGCGTCACGCGCGTCGCGTCGACCAGGATGATCGCCGCATGCGCGGTCGATGCGCCCGTCACCATGTTGCGCGTGTACTGCTCGTGGCCTGGCGTGTCGGCGATGATGAACTTGCGCTTCGCGGTCGCGAAATAGCGGTACGCGACGTCGATCGTGATGCCCTGCTCGCGCTCGGCTTCGAGCCCGTCCGTCAGCAGCGCGAGGTCGAGCTCGTCGCCGACGGTGCGCTTGTTCTTCGCGCGCGACAGCGCGGACAGCTGGTCGGACAGCACGGCCTTGCTGTCGTACAGCAGGCGGCCGATCAGCGTGCTCTTGCCGTCGTCGACGCTGCCTGCGGTGATGAAGCGCAGCACGCCGAGGTCTTCGGTGTTCTCGATGATGCTCATGATTTGAATGTCCTCGTGTGCTTCAGAAATAACCTTGCTTCTTGCGCTGTTCCATCGCGGCTTCGGAGGCCTGGTCGTCCATCCGGGTCGCGCCGCGTTCGGTGATCTCGGTCACGGCCGTCTCGGCGATGATCTTCTCGACGTCGTCCGCATCGCTCGCCACCGGGCACGTGCAGCTGATGTCGCCGACCGTGCGGAAGCGCACCTGCGCGATCTCGCTCGTCTCGCCGTCACGCATCGGCGTGAGCGGCGTGACGGGCACGAGCAGCCCGTTGCGGCGCACGATCTCGCGCTCGTGCGCATAGTAGATCGACGGCAGTTCGAGGTTCTCGCGGGCGATGTACTGCCACACGTCGAGTTCGGTCCAGTTGGAGATCGGGAACACGCGCAGGTGCTCGCCCTTGTGCAGGCGGGCGTTGTACAAGCTCCACAGTTCCGGGCGCTGCGCCTTCGGATCCCACTGGCCGAATTCGTCGCGGAACGAGAAGATCCGCTCCTTCGCGCGCGCCTTCTCTTCGTCGCGGCGCGCGCCGCCGATCAGCGCGGTGTAGCCGTGCTGCTCGATCGTCTCGAGCAGCGTGACGGCCTGCGCGGCATTGCGCGAATCGGTTTCGCGGCGCAGCACGACCGTGCCGCGCTTGATCGAATCCTCGACGTGGCCAACCACCAGCTCGGCGCCGAGCTCTTGCGCACGGCGATCGCGGAAGTCGATCACTTCCTCGTAGTTGTGGCCCGTGTCGATGTGCACGAGCGGGAACGGCAGCGTGGTCTTGCGGTTCGTGCCGAGGCCGAATGCCTTCAGCGCGAGGTGCAGCACGACGACCGAATCCTTGCCGCCCGAGAACAACAGCGCCGGCTTGCTGCACTCGGCGACCAGCTCGCGCAGGATGTGGATCGACTCGGCTTCGAGCCAGTCGAGGTGGCCCATGCGGTTGTCGGTACCGGTGGGCGGGGCAAAGGCGGATTGCTCGAGCGTCGTGCTCATGATTTCAGTCCTTCTCTTCTGGGTTCGTGCCGCCCGCTGTCGCAGGCGGCGCAATATTCGGTTTCTTGTCGGCTGTCAGTGCGCGGCGCCAGCTTCGGCGTTCGCGGGAATCGGCGTGATCGTGATGTGCAGCCCGCATTCCTTCGTGTCGCGCGACTCCCACCACCAGCGGCCCGCCCGGCTGTCCTCGCCGGGACGGATCGCGCGCGTACAGGGCTCGCAGCCGATGCTCGGGTAGCCGCGCGCATGCAGCGGGTTGACCGGCACGTCGAACGCCTTCAGGTACGCCCACACGTCGGCTTCCGTCCAGTCGGCGAGCGGGTTGTACTTCGCGATCCCGCGCGCTTCGTCCTGTTCTTCCTCGTGCAGCTCCGCACGCGTGACCGACTGCTCGCGACGCTGGCCCGTGACCCACGCGCCGACGTCGGCCAGCGCACGGTTCAGCGGCTCGACCTTGCGGATGTGGCAGCACGACTTGCGCAGCTCGACGCTTTCGTAGAACGCGTTCAGGCCATGCTCGGCGACGTACTGGTCGACCGCGTCCTGCTGCGGGTGAAACTGCTCGATCTCGTAGCCATAGCGCTCGCGCACGCGGTCGATCATGCCCAGCGTTTCCGCATGCAGGCGGCCGGTGTTCAGCGAGAAAATGCCGATCGATGCGCCCTTCGACAGGATCGCGTGCGTGAGCAGCATGTCTTCCGCGGCGAGGCTGCTCGCGAACTTCACCTTCTCGTGCCGGGCGCCGATCTGCGCGAGCAGCGCGTCGAGGCGCTCGACCTTCGCGGCGAGTTCCGGCGTCAGTGCGTTCGCGCTGCTCATGCGCTCACCTTCGCGTCGGGCGTCGCTGCGTCGGCGCGGCGGCGGAACAGCGGCGCCGGCTCGTCGAACGCGCCCTGGTAACGCTGCGTGAATTCGGCGAACGCGTTCAGCGCGTCGTGGATGTCCTTGTCGGCACGCACCGCGAACGCGTCGAAGCCGCAACGCGACATGTACAGCAGCTGGTCGCGCAGCACGTCACCGATCGCGCGCAGCTCGCCGGTCCAGCCGTGGCGCTCGCGCAGCAGGCGGCCGATGCTGTAGCCGCGGCCGTCCGCGAAGCGCGGGAAGTCGACGGCGATCAGCGAGATCGCGCCGAAGTCGGCCACGAGATCGGCCGGCTCGCTGTCGGGCGCGAGCCACACGCCGAGTTCGTCCTTCGTCTTCGCGGCGACGAGCGCCGCGCGCTCGGCCTGCCACAGGGTGAACGGCACCAGCACCTTGCCGGCCGGCAACGCGTCGACCGTGGGCAGCGCACCGTCTTCCGCCGCGCGCACGACCTGCCATGCGTCGTCGATCACTGCGCGGTTCTTGATAATCGAAGCCATCTGCAAATTCCTTCTAGCCGGTTGGTTACGCGTTCACTGCCTGGCGCGCCGCATACACGCGCTCCTTGAACGGCGCGATGCCGATGCGGTCGTACGTGTCGATGAAGCGCTCGCCGTCGGTGCGCGCCTCGACGAACGTGTCGATCAGCTTCGCGATCACGTCCGGCACTTCTTCCGCCGAGAACGACGGCCCGATCACGCGGCCGAGGCGCGCGCCGTTGCGGCCCGTGCCCTGCTCGCCGCCGAGCGACACCTGGTACCACTCGGCACCGTCCTTGTCGACGCCGAGGATGCCGATGTTACCCACGTGATGATGACCGCACGAGTTCATGCAACCGGAAATATTCAGCGACAGGTCGCCGAGGTCGTACACGTAGTCCAGATCGTCGAAACGCTGCTGGATCGCCAGCGCGATCGGGATCGACTTCGCGTTCGCGAGCGAGCAGAAGTCGCCGCCCGGGCACGCGATGATGTCGGTCAGCAGGCCGACGTTCGGCGTCGCGAAACCGGCCGCCTTCGCCTTTTCCCACAGCGCGAACAGGTCGCGCTTCTTCACGTTCGCGAGAATCAGGTTCTGCTCGTGCGACACGCGCAGTTCGCCGAACGAGTACGCGTCGGCCCAGTCGGCCACCAGGTCCATCTGCGCGTCGGTCGCGTCGCCCGGGGCCACGCGGTGGTCCTTCAGCGACAGCGTCACGGCGGCATAGCCCGGCACCTTGTGCGGCGCGACGTTGCGCTCGACCCAGCGCGCGAACGCCTTGTTCTCGAGCAGGTGCTGTTCGAACGATGCGTCGGTGTCGGCGAGCTTCTCGTAGACGGGCGGCAAGAAGGACTGCGACACGCGGTCGAGCTCGGCCTGCGTGAGCGTCGACGGGCCGTCCTTCAGGTGCTGCCACTCTTCCTCGACCTGCTGCGCGAACTTCGCGGGCGACAGCGCCTTCACGAGGATCTTGATCCGCGCCTTGTACAGGTTGTCACGGCGGCCGTAGCGGTTGTACACGCGCAGCACGGCTTCGCAATAAGTGAGCAGGTGCTGCCACGGCAGGTCTTCCTTGATCACCGCGCCGACGATCGGCGTGCGGCCGAGACCGCCGCCCGCGAGGATGCTCGCGACCACTTCGCCCTGCGCATTCTTCTTCAGGTACACGCCGAGGTCGTGGATCTGCACGGCCGCGCGGTCGTCCTTCGAGCCGGACACCGCGATCTTGAACTTGCGCGGCAGCCATGCGAATTCGGGATGGAACGTCGACCACTGGCGCAGGATCTCGGCCCACGGACGCGGATCGATCTCCTCGTCCTGCGCAACGCCGGCGAACTGGTCGGCCGTGATGTTGCGGATGCAGTTGCCCGACGTCTGGATCGCGTGCATCTGCACCGATGCGAGCTTCGCGAGGATCTCCGGCGTTTGCTCCAGCTCGACCCAGTTGAACTGGATGTTCGAGCGGGTCGAGAAGTGGCCGTAGCCGCGGTCGTGTTCGCGGGCGATGCGCGCCAGCATGCGGAGCTGGTCGCTGCGCAGGTTGCCGTACGGAATCGCGATGCGGTGCATGTACGCGTGGCGCTGCATGTACAGGCCGTTCTGCAGGCGCAACGGACGGAACTCGTCTTCGCTCAACTCGCCCGACAGGCGGCGGCGCACCTGATCGCGGTACTGTGCGACTCGCTCGTCGACGATCGTCTGGTCGTACTGGTCGTACTGATACATTCGGGGACCCCAGGGTTTTCGTGGTGACCGCGCGACGTCCTAGCCACGTCGCGCCCGAATCTCCGTTCCGCCGCCACCGCCGGCGGCCTTCCGCTGCCCGGCTGGATTGCTAATGACGAAAACAGATATCCATATTTGAAAAACTCCGGTGAATCGTAATAAACTCGCCTTATATTTCAAACGACTAAAAAATTCTGTTGATATGCGAAAGGGTTATAAATGAACCTGCACCAATTTCGCTTCGTGCGCGAGGCCGTCCGGCAGAATTTCAACCTCACCGACGCCGCCAAGGCCCTCTTCACGTCGCAACCGGGGGTATCGAAGGCGATCATCGAGCTTGAGGACGAGCTCGGGGTGGAGATCTTCACGCGGCACGGCAAGCGCGTGCGCTCGCTCACCGAGCCGGGCAGGATCATCCTCGCGTCGGTCGAACGAATCCTGCAGGAAGTTGAAAGCCTGAAAAGGGTCGGAAAAGATTATGCGGCGCAGGATCAGGGCAACCTGACGATCGCCGCCACCCACACGCAGGCCCGCTACTCGCTGCCGGCCGCGATCGCCGAGTTCAAGAAGCGCTTCCCGAAGGTGCACCTGTCGATCCTGCAGGGCAGCCCGACGCAAGTGGCCGAGATGGTGATCCACGACCAGGCCGATCTCGCGATCGCGACCGAGGCGATCGCCGACTACAAGGAACTCGTGTCGCTGCCCTGCTTCCAGTGGCATCACGCGGCCGTGGTGCCGGCCGATCACCCGCTGCTCGAACGCAAGCCGGTCACGCTGGACGATCTCGCGCAGTACCCGCTGATCACGTACGACGATGCGTTCGCGGGCCGCAAGAAGATCAACCATGCGTTCGCGCTGCGCGGGCTGTCGCCGGACATCGTGCTCGAGGCGATCGACGCCGACGTGATCAAGACCTATGTCGAGCTCGGCCTCGGCGTCGGGATCATGGCCGACATCGCGTTCAACCCGGAGCGCGACCGCAACCTGCGGCTGATTCCGGTCGGCCACCTGTTCGGCAGCAACGTGACGCGCGTCGCGCTCAAGCACGGCGCCTACCTGCGCAGTTATGTGTATACGCTCGTCGAGCTGCTGTCGCCGACGCTGAACCGCAAGCTGATCGAGCAGGCGCTCAAGGGCGAAGCCGACTCGTACGAGCTTTGACCAGCGCCCCCGACCTGTCGCTTCGCGCCAGGCGCCCCGCGGGGATCAAGAACACCTTGGGGCGGCCGGCGTTTTCTTGAAGCGACGTGTACGTGTATAACCACAGGGGCGCATATCGCGCCCCTTTTTGTTGCCCGACGGAGATTCCCGCATGACGCTTCCCGCCCTGTTGCGCCGCGCCGCCGGCGCCGCCCTCGTGCTCGGCTGCACGGCCGCGCATGCCGACCTCAAGGTCGGCGTCGACCTGTCGTCCACCGGCCCGGCCGCCGCGATAGGCATCACCAGCAAGAACGCGATCCTGATGTGGCCGAAGACGATTGCCGGGCAGCCGGTCCAGGTGACGGTGCTCGACGATGCGTCGGACCCGGGCACTGCCGTGCGCAACATCCGCAAGCTGGTCGACGAAGATCACGTCGACGTCGTGGTCGGGCCGAACATCACGCCGGCCGCGCTCGCGGCGCTCGACGCGGTGGCGGCCGCCCAGACGCCGATGATCACGCTGGTCGGCTCCGGCGCGATCGTCGAGCCGCAGGAAGGCGCGCGGACCTGGGCGTTCAAGATGGCGCAGAGCGACAGCGCGATGGCCGACGTGATGACGCGCTATATGGCCAATCACGGCGTGAAGACCGTCGGCTTCATCGGCTTCGCGGACAGCTATGGCGACAGCTGGCTGAATGAATTCACGCGCTTCGCGCAAGTGCGCAAGATTCGCGTGATCGCGACCGAGCGCTTCAACCGCACCGACGCGAGCGTCACCGGCCAGGCGCTGAAGTTGATCGCGGCGAAGCCCGATGCGATCCTGGTCGCGGGCTCGGGCACGCCGGCCGTGCTGCCGCAACGCACGCTGATCGAGCGCGGCTACAAGGGCGCGATCTATCAGACGCACGGGATCGCGACGCCGGAATTTATCAAGCTCGGCGGCAAGGACGTCGACGGGACGCTGTTCCCGACGCAGCCGGTCGTCGTCGCGCGCACCCTGCCTGCCGACCACCCGGCGCGCAAGGCCGCGCTGGCATTCGTCGACGCCTATGAAGCGAAATACGGTGCCGGCACCGTCACGCAGTTCGCGGGTGACGCGGCCGGCGTGTACCCGCGCCTGGCGGATGCGGTCGGCCGCGCGCTGAAAACCGCGCAGCCCGGCACGCCGGCCTTCCGCGCGGCGCTGCGACGCGAACTCGAACGCGCGAACGAGCTCGTCGTGCCGAACGGCGTCGTCAATACGAGCGACAAGGATCATGTGGGACTCGACCAGCGCGCGAGCGTGATGGGGATCGTCAAGCAGGGCCAGTTCGTCTACCTGAGCCAGTAACGCGCGAACGGCTCGCCGCGCGGCTTGCCCCGCGCCCCGTTTTCCGCCATAATCCGCAGTTCGCCGCGCGCAACTGCAGCGCGGCCAGGATCAAAAAGCCCAGGTGGTGAAATTGGTAGACGCAGGGGACTCAAAATCCCCCGCCGCAAGGCGTGCCGGTTCGATTCCGGCCCTGGGCACCATTTAAAATCAAAGGGTTACCGTACCCTGCGATACCTTCAGATACCGCGAAATACCCTCTTTTTCGCGAAAAATTTTCCCAGATTGTCACACCCATTCGTCGTTGACGCTCGATGGGTACTTTGCGATACTTCTCGCCATGCTGCGGGGAGGCAGGTCACACTCCCCTGTCCTGGAGGGACGAGATTAACTCCAGGGAACTGCCAGTCGATAGTCGACGTCGGGTCGACTCCCTTGAGTGGTGGAGAAGCGGCTAGCCCCTATGCAAGGCGGGTGCAGAGAACGTTCACCTCGATAGAGGTCGAGCGGAAGAGACATTGGGTCCACGGGCCACCAGTTCTCGATTGCACTGCGCAGCTATCTCCAATCCCCGACTTTCCTTAGCTTAGGCCCGTGGGCCGACCCGGTTGCGCCGGGCCGTTAGGGAAAGTCCGTCTGTGCTTACCAATTCCACTCTCGACTATCTGGAGAGCCTGTGGCCGCGTCAGGCCCTCGTACCCGTACTTGAGGCGGGGAAATGCCTCAGCTACGCACCTCAAACGACGCGGAACAAGCTTGCAAAGGGCCAGTTCCCCGTGCCGACCGTATTGGTCGGCGGTAAACGTCTTGTCAATAAGACGCAGCTCGCGCGCTACATCGACGAACTCAGCATTGAGAAAAAGCGACGCGGACGACCAACAAAAGCCGAAGTCATCGCCCGCGATCGAGGTGGTCGATGAGCGGCGCCGATGCATCCGTAGACGCACACATCCCAGATAACCGCGGCATCGGAGCCGCCTTGGCATTGGTTCGACGACTCGAAGCTGAGCGTTTGACGCGCGCCGATGCACCGACCGAAAAACGGTCGCCGCAGCAGCTCTTCCTGCCCGGCATGGACGATTTCATGCGGGCCATGCCCAATCACATCGCGCGATCGAGCCTCTTCGCCCCGGTCGCGCGTGGCCGGAAAACGATGCACAAGGACACAGTGCTCGTGAGCCGCTCCGATGCCGTCATCAAGTTCTGGGGTGAGCAACTCGACGAAGCGCAGGCGGACGTGTGGATGCAAGCCATGCACGAGGCCAGCAAGCACCCACTGGGCGAGCCGGTAGCAATTCGTCGCGCAGCCTTTCTTCGCTCCATTGGACGGCACGTCGGCAACTACGAGTACAAATGGCTGCATCGTGCCATGGAAGCACTGACATTCGCGATGCTGGTGATCGAGGTCACCAAAGACGGCGCTCCGAAGCTTGAGATCGGCAAGAGCCGAGCGCTCCACCTGATCGACGGTTTCGATTTTGACGTCGAGAGCGAAACCTACATGCTTCGCGTCGACCCGCGTTGGCAAGCTATGTTTGCCAACCGCGAATTCGCGCTCATCGATTGGGACAAACGCCTCCGAATCGATCCGCGGCAAGACATGGCAAAGGCGCTGCAGCGGCTAGCCGCAACATCCGACGAGACCATCCAGCGATACGCACTTGACTGGCTTAAGCGGAAACTCGAATACACAGGGCGTCCGAGAGACTTCGTCGATGCGCTGAAGCGCGCTATGCGCGAGCTTGAGCGACACGACGTAGGAATCATTGCCGGCGGTCGGATAGAGACGAGCACCAAAGGCAAGCTGCAGGCGGTGTGGACAAAGATATGAAAACCATCGGGGTCACGTCGCGTCTTCTTCGGGGTTACGTCGCTGGGCGTCGGGGTTACGTCGCTCTTTCTCGGGGTTACGTCGCACAGCGGGCGCATAAGCCATTGTTCTTCTTGGTATTTCCCAACAAATCTCGCCCTCTACCTTTCTTCTACCTTCTTTCTACCAGAGGTCCCTGTGGACAACCGGCGGCCTCCTCAACACCAGCGCCGTGCAATCGTCGGTGGCCCGCGCCATCGGCTCGCCGGGCTGCGGGGTCACCCACCCTGCGGGCGGGCGAGTCCTACCGGACCGGCCCCTACCGGCTCGGCGGCTACGCCGCTTCCCTATATGGCGCGGCGAACACGTCTGATGCGCGCGAACGTAGGACAAGTTTTGCAGGAATGACGCACTGGCAAAGCAACCGACCATGGCCCGAAGCAGCGCCTGCAACCGGCCCTTCGCCAGTTGTCTCTTTCTCATTGGGGCAAGGCCCTTCAGGGCCGCGTCAGGCCCGTAAGGGCTACGGCCGCGAGGAGCCGGTGGACGGGTGCGGAACCCCGGCCGCTCGGCCGGGGCTGTCCACACCCTCGAGGTGTGGGCAGCGCAGCCGTCCACGGGCGGGCGCGAGCGCAACCCATGACCTGTCCTTCACGACGCTTTTGCGCCCTCTCGCGGGCGCGTAACGGGATCCTCATCGACCATGAAATCGAAATCGAACATTGAGCGCCAGCGAGGCGCCATCACGTTGGTTGAAACACTCGGCGTTCTTATCATTGCGAGCCTCATCATGCCCACGGTTTGGGGCTGGCTGTCGGACGACGCAGACAGCAAGGTCAACCGTGCGACCGCAGACCATGACAAACAGGTAGTCCTCGCTGCCGGGCAGTACATCAAAGATAACTACGCCGCCGTGTTGGCTAACGCGAGCGCTACGACGCCGGCGACGATTACGGTGCCAATGCTGCAGTCCCAGTATCCGCAGATGTTCGCGACGGGCTTTTCGGTAAAAAACCCGTATGGGCAAACGGTGACGGCGCAGGCATACCAGCCCACCGCAGGTACGCTCGATACCATCATTGTGACGTCGGGGGGGCAGACGATCAGCGAAGGAAACATGCGAAAAATTGCGCAGCTGATCGGTGGCGCCGGCGGCTATATTTCTTCGACCAATCCGAGCGTTGCGAACGGCAGCTACGGCGCATGGGGGCCCAAGACAATTCCGAACTCACCCGGGGGCGGCCACATGGTCTATTCGCTTATGTTCGAGAATGGATCAATGGTGACTGATTACCTCTATCGAAAGGCGGTGCCGGGACACCCCGAGCTGACCAACATGCAGACGGATCTTGGCATGACGGATACGAGCGGTACGCCCCACAACGTTACGGGAGCGAACCTGATTAGTTCCCAAAGCCTGCAGGCGCTCTCGAACGGCTCGGTGGGCGCGCCTTCCGTATCGTTGGCTAATGGCAAGGTGATTAGCTTCAATCAGGTGCCAGAGGGCGGGGTGCTGGGCCTAGTAGGCGCGAATGGTCAGCCCATTTATCTAGAAAGCCTCAACGGCACCTTCCGCCTTGTGAACGGACCGTGGAACGCGCAACTTTTCTCCGTGGATCAAAGTGGCAACGTCAACGCGAGCGGCAACCTCACAGCAAACGGCCAAATCACGACCAACAGCAACGTGTACCTGGCGCAAAATGGCACGTCGGTGCTCGGCGGCGGTCAGTTGCAGGTGAACGCCAATGGTCCGCTGTATCTGAACCCCTGGTCAGGCGGTCAAACGATCGTCGGCGGGGGCGGTGGTAGCGGAAATCTGCAGGTGACGGGTAACGTCGACGGAGACGGCTACATCCGGGCTGGGCAGATTGCATCGACGGGTGCGCGGTGCGGGCCGAACGGATCGTTCGGTAACGACGGGCGGCAAGCGTTGTTCTGCAATGACGGTGTTTGGACGGCGGTTGGTGAAAGCCAAGCATGGCGATGCGTTCAATACTGGTCCGTTTGGGCGTCGGGAATTTTGCAGGACCACTACTTCTCCGTTTTCAACTCTACTTCCGACGTCTCCTATGGCTCCGAAGGTAACGGTTGGATGGCTGTGTGCAGGTTAAGTTAGCCGGAATACTTAGACGTGACATAGCCTAGCGAGATGCACTTTGATGGCTCCGGCCCTTTGCTAAAACCGATCGCCGCGACCACTGATATCGCGAACGGCACCGCAGCAGCGGCCGCCGTTAGAACGCCCGCTGCAGTCGTCGAAGCTTCCACCTAAGCTGGATTTTTTGGACGAAGCGATCGTGACATGGGGTCGGCTATCGCTTTAGAATATGCGGTTGCGCAAGGGGGGGAGATGGCGGCGTCATCAAGTGGTCTTAGGCAACAGCCGACCCAGTCGGGCCAGTACTCCGATCCATGGGGGCGGTACTACACTTCTGCTGAAGTCGGCCGCTCGTTGATCGAGCGCATCAAGGCACACAAGCCCAAACTGGTGCTAGAACTGGGTTCAGGCTCAGGATCTCTATGTTCGGCCGCTGCCAACCGATGGCGCGACGCCCAGCTCGTCACGGTCGATGTTGATCGCCAGGCCCCGAAGCGACTAGATGCAGAACAGATTGGCCCAAACTCGAAGCATATTCACTTTGTGCACGACGCGCTTGATGAAGCGCTCTCGGACAAGATCGGACTTTGCCTGGGTACCGTGGACGTCGCGGTCTGCAATCCGCCCTACATCCGGCCGCGGTGGCGATCCGACTTCGGCAAGATCCTGGAGGACGCGGGCCTTTCAGCCGCTCTCGCCTCACTTCGGGACGCTGGCGCCGACCTGCTTTTCTTAGCACAGAACCTGCGGCTGTTACGCCGCAATGGCAAGCTCGGATTGATCCTGCCGGATGGGCTGATCACCGCCGAGCGGTTCAGTGGCGTGCGCCAAGCGCTTATGCGCCAACACAAGATCGAGCAAGTCGTTCAGCTTCCACGCGGGGTGTTCAAGAGCACTGAAGCTCAGACCTACCTCGCCGTGCTCTCGAAGATGGCTGGAGAGACCGACCAAGTGAAGCTGCGGCAGATGGGGCATGACGGACGTCTGAGCGCGGCTATCGAGGTTCCTCAGGATCTCGCGGCCAAGCGACTCGACTACACGTTCCACGCGCGGCCGAGCTTTCAAACGCGCCACGGCACCCTTCAATCGATCGCTGTGGGCGCGGCCGTTACGCATGTCGTACGAGGGACGATTTGCTCGTCAGCGATCTCGGCGTTTCCAACGCCGGTGTTCCACCTTAGCGACTTTGCTGAGTCCACTAGCGAGCGGGGTATCCGCGTCGTCCCCAAACGCTTCGCCCTCGGAAACCGATCCGCCGGAATTGCGTCGCAGGATGCCCGCTTGGCGCTACCCGGCGATATCCTTTTGGCACGAGTGGGCCGGAGGCTTGAGAGCCAGCTCGCGCTGGTGGTCCACGGCCCATGCGTCATCAGCGACTGCGTCTTTGCTCTGCGCACGACCGACGAGTACCGGGAGAGGCTTTACCGTTTCTTTGAAAGCGAAGCCGGCCGGCTTGCTCTCGCGACATCGGCCCATGGCGTCGCGGCCAGGTTCTTATCAAAGACCAACCTTTTCGAAATCCAATTCTGAACGGCCGAACGATGTTGCAGATACCCCAACTCGGTAGCTTCGATCAACTTGCCGTGGAGCGGGCGGTCCACGCCCTTAGCCGCTCGAACGTGCGCAACCCCCTGTCCGTCGAGCGCATCAAGGTGTGGGTCAAACAGTTCGTGTCGGACGAGGAAAAGACACTTGCTTGGTTGATCCTGCGCAACCTGATTTTCCGGACCAGCGAACAGCTGCAGTCATCGATGCGCCAAGCCTTGAAGCAGGCTGCGCTGCACTTCCTCGACAAGACTGGCCAGCGGGATACGGTTGCTTGGACCGACGCCCTGAAGGGCGCCGCGGGGCTGGCTTTCTACTGCGGTCCACCGTCGGCCGCGCTCTACAGCAAGCCCGGCAAGAGCGGCGACGTGATCGCTAGGGCGATCAATCAACGGTACGGCATCGAGAAGTTGTTCCCATCCGACGTCACAGTACTGAGCGAGAAGGAGCGATTCATTGTCGTGGACGACGGCACTTACACTGGCACACAGCTTGCTAACTTCCTTGAGAGTTGGGAACAAGACTATTCCAGCGGGCGCGTGGCCATCGCTGTCGGTATGGCACACCAAACGGCTTGCGATCACCTGCGCACCCGGTTTCCTGAGGTGCCGCTATTCCACGGTGAGTTGCTGACGCCGGAAACCTGCTTCGTCTCGCTGGCCCAGAAGTGGATCGAGACTCAGCAGTGGACGTACGATAAATCGCCCCTTGAGGTCTACGCTGAGGTTCACAATCGCGCCCAGCCATTTAAGGAAGGAAACGGAGAAAATGGCTACGGCAACATCGGCGCGTTGGTTGCGTTCAGCCACGGCGTGCCGGATGACTCGATTCAGTTGCTCTGGGGCGCTTCCGAAAACTGGAAACCTCTGGTCGAACGATAGGCTTGATCATGCATATTGACGCTTCCATGCTCGCGCGCACCCGCGCAGAGGAACATAGCGCCGACGTCTGGGGCGAATTCTTCATCCCCCCCTACTTCGATCGGTTGGCTCTCACGTCGGCCACGCGCTCGGTCTACATCACCGGCAAGCGCGGCTGCGGCAAGACCATGCTGCTGAAGTACTTCGATTACCACACCGCATTTTCCAAGCGGCGCAAGGAAATCCCGGTCGATGCCATCAACCATGTCGGCATCTACTGGCGCGTCGACACTCAGTTCTGCAGCTCGCTGAAGCACCGCGGCATCGAGGACGACGAATGGAGCGTGGTGTTCGAGAGTTACTTCGGCCTGGTGATCGCCACCGAACTCCTGCATGCCGTCGAGACCATCGCCGAGAGCACCTTCTCCGGCTTCAACCGTGAGGATCTGGCCGCGCTACGGCTGCCCAGCGCCGCAGACTACCTCGCCGAGGCACCCACTAGCGTGCGCGAGCTGACCAAGTACCTTGAATCGCTGCGGCGCAGGTTCACGACCTGGGTGTCCAATGTCAAGGCCATGGACTGTCCTATTCTGCCCCCGGGCCGAGAGTTCATCCTGTCCTTGATCGCCGACTTGCAGGCCAACGTGGCACTTTCGACGCTTGCCGTCTTTGTCTACGTCGACGAGGTCGAGAACCTGGTGCCCTACCAGCGCCACGTGCTGAACTCCTTCCTAAAGCACAGCCAGCGCCCGATGATCGTCAGCTTCACGTCGAAGGAACATCCATCCGACAACGACACGTCCGGCTCCGAGTCAATCAATGCAACCCACGACTACCGGCTGGTAGACCTAGACTACTTGCTGGCCCTCAGCGACACCGCGATGATTTTTTTCGCCGAGGTGTTCCTTGGCAACCTGGACATCGCCGCAGGCCGAAGGGAGAGCGAGCGGCTGGATATCGTCAGGTCGCACGACCGGCTGGCTGAACGCCAAACACCTGCATATCAGAAGGCGGTGCTGACCGACATGCGCACGCGGTTCCCCAACATGGCGGACAAGCAGATCGCCATCCATGCTCTGCAGCAGGCGCCACTACGCAAAAGCATCCACGAACGGATCAGCAGGGCCCTGAAAGATCGCAAAAGCGGCCTGACCGTCGATGATTTCCTGTTCGAGGGCGCGCCGGCTGAAGCAGTCGTGACGCTGCCCGCGCTGCTGAACCGAGAAACGCTTCATCCCGACAAGGTGCTGGCCGAGCTGAAGAGCTTTGCCACCGATCAGAAGGGGCAGTTCAGCAGCAGTTGGGTGCACAACAACCTGTTCGGATCCCTGCTGGAGTTGTATCGACCTTTCGGGCGCGAATGCCCGCTGTATAGTGGCTTCGAAACTCTGTGCACGATGTCGAACAACAACCTGCGGAATTTCCTCATCCTTTGTTACAAGACTCTCGAAGTCGCGGAGTTGCGGGACCAGCCAGACGCGCCGTACGCGGTATCGATCCAATGCCGCGCGGCATACGATGCGTCGGAACAATTGATCAAGGAAATCCGGACGTTTGGGCGATTCGGTGAGCCGCTGCGGATGTTCGTGCTGAGGCTGGGCAATATCTTCCGGGCGTTGCAGGCCAGCCCGACCATGAGTGAGCCCGAGCAGAACCAGTTCACGATCAATTCAGGCGGTCGCTCGCTCAATAAAGCCGAGCAGGACTTCATCGCGGAGGCGCTGCGCTACGGCATCTTGGTCGAGCAATTGGAAACCAAATCGAAGTCCGGCGTTGGACAGGACATCGTCGACTACCTATTGAACCCTATCTACGCGCCCTACTTCCAGATTAGCTACAGGCGCAAGCGCAAACTCGAAATCTCGGTGGAGCAGTTCCACACACTGGTGATGGGCAACGAGAACGAATACAAGGAGCTGGCTCGTGGCCTCGCGCGGCAGCTATCGGACACCGACGCCCAACAACTCGGCTTGCAGTTATGATGAAGACAAAGTTTTTCTCAGTCTCCGGCAAAAGCGCTGCAGACCTCCAACTTCCCGAGGACATGATCCTGCTGCACGGCGAGGAATTGGATGATCGAGGTGAATCGGCCTGCCGAAGCGCGCCTGAAAACGGCCGAGTCCAGCTGAGCTTCGGTGTGGACGACATGTCGCTGACCGTCGGTACACAGAAGAAGTCCAGCGACTCGGCCGCCGAACTGCTAAGCGAGTACGACTGGCGCAAGGTGGTGCTAGAAGCCACCACACTCGGCTTTGCCGAGCTGTTTTGTGCCGTCAACGCGCTGCTGGCGAGCGGCGCCACCTCGATCAACATCATCTACGTTGAGCCGGCCGAATACACGCGCGACGGCAAGGGCGCAGAGCTGTTCGCGCTGTCCGAGCCGACCCGCGGTTACGTGGCCATTCCGAACGCTATCGTCGACCTAGCCAGCGAGGAGGTCGAAGCCGGGGTATTCTTCCTCGGCTTCGAGCCTGAGCGGCTCGACCGTGCACTTGAGGAATACCAGATGATCGCGTCGAAGTACGTAAAGGTGGTGTTCGGGATCCCGGCATACCATCCTGGCTGGGAGCTCGATGCCATCATTCCGCATCTCACAGCTCTGGAAAGCCACAAGCTGCAGCTCGATTATTGCTCGGCCAACGACCCTGAGGCCGCGTTCGAATGCCTCGAACGCACGCGCGACACACTTAGTGCCGAAAAGCGGATGTTCGTTGCGCCCATCGGCCCGAAGCCATGCGGCATCGCGTCGGCGATCTTCGCGAGTGTCTATCCCAAGCAGGTTGGCCTTCTGTTCGACCACCCACGTCGCAAGAAGAAGCGTTCCTCGGGCGTTGACCTTTGGCATCGATTCACGGTGACGGTCGATCGCATCGACGAATCGGCGGCTGCGGCGCCAGCCGCAACCGCCTGAACCGGTTCAGGTCTTGGCGTTGGCAATGGCGGCCTGGAGGAGTTCCCTGATCTTCGGCTCGGGCTTCCAGTAGTTCGGCCCCTTCAGGAACTTGCCGTTGTCGTCGTAGATGGGCTTGCCGTCCGCGCCGAGCTTGCTCTCGTTGCTGTCCATGATGATAGACAAAACCTCTTCGAGCGGGATGCCGTATTTCAGCGCTTCGGACCGGCAATAGACGATCACGTCACCAAGAAGATCGGCCACTGCCACGAGGACATCTAGGGGATCCACCTGTCGCTCGACGGCAATGACGATCTCGTCGATCTCGTTGACCTCGTCCAGCAGGGTCGCCTTGAATTTTCGCAACCTGTCGGCAGGTGCGGCTGGCAATACGGGGCTCGGCTGCGCCGGCAGCTTGTACATCGCGTTCATCGCGGCGATGCGCTTGGCAAAGGTCGGTTCAGTCAATCTTGCTCTCCAACAACGATCGGGCATCAGGGTACAGTAATACCGCCCGCCCAAAGTCATTTATTCTAGATGTGTCGCCGGCGCAAGGCACCAGAGCGGCGCACGGCTCTACTGCGTCAGCGTCGCCAGCCTTAAGCCTCTCATGGTCTTCGCCAGGGACGCCCGCGCCCACTGTTGCTGTAGCGAATAGTAGAACAGGTTTTCAAGCAAACCGTCCAGTCGCTCGATCTGTCTTGGCAACAGCTTCATTGCGTCGGCGCCTGCATGGCGACCGCTGGCACGTTGAGCACATTCGCAGGCGAGAGCCGGCGCGTCTCGCATTCGAGCGAGCGTTGCGCCTCGGGCAGACCGGCCATTTCCCGCGCGATACATGCTGCGTTGTCGCCACAGTAAACGCTTTCTCGCTCGACTTGCTGAGGATCCTTGCCCCCGCACGGATTTCCGTCGACGGGCGCTGCGGTGGCGAGTGCGGAGACTAAAATCAGTGTGGCTGCAACGGCAAGCAATAGCATACGTCGGAAGCTCATGTCGGTCCTCGAGTGGTTCGTTAACAAGTAGGATCGTTTCGGCGGTGCGCAATGTACGGACGTGCCTTCGCACGCACCGTTTGAATTTCCGGGCCGATGGGTGCGACGCGGATCGACGATTGGCCGGCACGAGCGCGTGCGTAGTGTCGCCCCGCCGTGTCGTCGCTGGCGTGACCTAGCAACGCAGCGACCTCCTCCTGTGTCCATCCCGACGATTTCGCATCGGCCGCGAATTGGTGTCTGGTCGAGTACAACGTCGGATATGTCTTCCGTGAACCGAAGCACGCTCTCGTTGCCCTCTTCATGTAGTGCGTCAGGGCCGCTTGCAGCCGCTCGAACGGCATCTCGCGCTCATAGCCCTCGAGCATCGCGAGGATCTCGTGTACGACGTCCACGTCCGCCGTCGACGTTGTGGACAGGTCGAGGGTACGGAACGTGCCATTGGCGCGGCGGTTCGTGGCCTTCCCATTCTTCACGATCAAGCATGGCCGACCACCGATCTCTACAAGGCCAGCGTGCTCCCATTCACTCGGGCGGAGGCCTGTAATCCGGGATGCAAGCAGCCAAGTCCGCAGCGCGTTCGCGAACCTATGCCGACCGATGTTGGCATTTAGGTAGGCGTGGAAGCGGTCGAAATCTGCCTGCTTGAAACCTTTCTGCTTGGTCGCCGAGGTTCTGGTTCCCCGCTTCATCGCACCGGTCGATGACTCAGCATCAAGCACCGCAATGGCCACGTGCAGTTCCTCAAGGGCGACCGAATCATCCGTTTCGATGGCGAGTGATTGGAAATGGCTACGAAGCGCGTTCTTGTATTGCTTCCAGGTGTTCCTTCCGATCGTCGGTTTACGACCAATCAGGTGATCGACGATAGTGGTTGGGGGGACCGAATAGGGGGAAAAGTAGCCGAGCTCACGTGCAACTCGGGAGCGAATCTGCAGAGCTCTGTTGGCATAGCTTTCCTCTGTTTTCGGAGTTCGAGTTGTGGTCATCTAAGGTCAAAAATCTGGTGTCCGTACGTTACTTGGCTCGGCGTCACGCCTCCGCTCCCTGCGGAGCTCCGCCGAACGCCAAGCCAAGTAACGCCTGAGGTTGCTCGATTGCGTCACATGTGACTCGGATGGCCGAAGGTTTTCAATCTGGAAAACGGACGGTTGGGTCACATGTGGCGTGCGAGGATGATTAGCGGCGGCAACTTGGGTCACATGTGGTTGCATCTACTACGCACCAGCTCGATCGATTGGGTCACATGTGACCGCCGCGGGTCTCGCCGTCTGCAAAAGTGAGTCACATGTGTCTCCCGTTGCTGCGCACCACCTCTCGAGTTTGGGTCACCTGTGACCAGCGGGCTCTTCAGGCGGACCGAAGTGCGTCACATGTGACCTCGTTACCCTTGGTTCAGTGCTGCCTGCCGCTATCGGCAGCCGAAGCGAGCGTCACGGCTGTAATTTCAATCGCGCCAGCTTCATTCCCACTCTCCTTTTCGATTAAGTGAATTGAAAACATGAAAGGTGAAAGTTTATGGGGAAAATCAGCGGCCATAGCATCCCCGCTTCCAGACGGATAAAAATTCCACCACTTTCATCACACTATAAATATAATTCAATTCGCCAAGTAACTGATGAACAAGGATTTTTTCGTTGCACTATAACAAAACTCAATCCCCACATCCTTTCACCTTTGGATGATGTTATTAA
Source organism: Burkholderia sp. B21-005 (assembly GCF_020843965.1). Taxonomy (NCBI): domain Bacteria; kingdom Pseudomonadati; phylum Pseudomonadota; class Betaproteobacteria; order Burkholderiales; family Burkholderiaceae; genus Burkholderia; species Burkholderia sp. B21-005. Next base: position 2,728,503 of record NZ_CP086301.1, read on the forward strand.
CGCGTATTTTTGCGCATTAGTGCGCGTTGTCAGCCCCATTTATTTTCACCTTTGAGGACAACCATGCGGATTTCCACCCCTCATTCGATTGTGGCGGCACCTGTAGCGACGTGGTTGCTGCGATCCCTGTTCGGCTATGCAGTGCTGGTCTGCGTCAGCCTTTGGTTCCCCGCAGGCCTTCACCGCGTCGTAATGGGGCGCCGTGATTGGTGGCACTTCCCACTGACCTACGTGGCGCTGCTCCCCGGCGCAATCGCCTGGATCGCCGCGGGCCGGCATCCGCTTGCGGTCGCCCTCCTGGTGAGCGGTGGCTTATTTTGGTACGGGCTGCTGGTCAAGGATCTCTTCACGATGTGGAGCTGGCATTGGCCCTTCGGTTCGATCGCCGACCGGTTCGAAGCGCTCAACAAGCGTTTCCACCTCGTCGAGAACGCTGGGGTGTTCGTAATCGTCGCGCTCGCAATGGCGCTTTTCGCGCAGCTGTCCTGACTAGGGACCGCGACGATGAAAAGAATCCCCGTCCTCGCCGTGTTGTTGCTCACCGCTTCCGGCGCAGCACTAGCCGCTGACGCGGGCAGCATGAGCCTTCACGCCTTCTCTCCGCCGGTGGGCGACGCAGCAGTCGCGTACCTGCGACAGGTCTTTGGCACGGTGATCGATACGATCACCGCGAATGGCAATGCACAGGGCATGACGACCGATTCGACACTCGGTGCGATGCTGCAGCCGTTCAACTCGGCCGTGCTTTTTGTCGGCATGCTGTACATGGTCTATACGACCGTGAAGGGTACGGTCGATTCGGCTCATGACGGCGAATTTCTCGGCGCCCGTATGTCGTCGGTCTGGGTGCCGATTCGCGCAGTCGCGGGAACGGGCATGTTGCTTCCGCTCGCGTCCGGCTATTCGCTGATTCAGGTCCTCGTGCTCTGGCTCGCGATCCAGGGTGTCGGAATCGGAGACGCGACGCTTTCTGCGGGCTTGGACTACGTGACAAGCACGTCGCTTGTCGCGCGACCGAATCTCCCCGAGACGCGCCCGCTCGCGGCCAATATCCTGCGGTACGAAACGTGCATGGCGGCCATGAACAAGCAGTATGAGGCGTCAGGTCGATCGACTCGCATTACGGAGCAGGAGCATTCTCGGACCCTCAGCAATACCGGCGAGCTCGGCTTCGGCGATGCGGTGACCGCTGGTGCCGCCGGCGCGGCCTTTGGACCTCTCGGCGCGCTTGGTACGGCCGCGAACGCGTTGGCGAACGCGACATACACAGTTACCGACTATCAGTGGGCCGCAAATGACAACTCGTATACGAATCCCGCCGTGTGTGGTGCGATCAGTTGGCAGCAATCGGCCGCATCTTCTCAGGGAGACGGAAACGCGTCGATTTCCAAAGCGGCAATCATGCAGGCTCATGCGAACGCCGTGCACGCAATGATCGCCTCTCTGCGGCCAGTGGCAGAACAGATCGTGGCGGGCCAAAAACCAGCGCCGGGTGCAATTGAGCAAGCTGCGGCGACATACGAGAACACGCTTTTTTCAGCCGCCAAGTCGGCGCTCGACTCATCCCAGCAGAGCGCAAATCGCACACAGTTCATCGACAACGCGAAAAGCGCCGGCTGGCTATTCGTCGCGACGTGGTACAACCAGCTAATCCAGCTCAACGACTCCATGCAGAGCGCATTGAACACTCTGCCCGCCTCGAAGCCGGTGAATATCGATGACAAGGAGATTGGTGACGTGCTCGTCGACTACCGAGACGCGATGGCAGTCGCCGACGAATACATCAAAAATCACAGCGCCGCGGTTCAGGATGCTTACGATCAGCAGGCGCAGGATGCCGTCACCGTTCCGCACTCGTGGGAGGATATGAAGCGCCTCCTGTCGCGTCCGGCGATCGCAGCGATCCATCAGTTCGTCGAGCGGCTCGCCGGGGGCGGCATGTCACATGTGGCTCAGGTCAAGTCGGTCGGCGACACGATCATAGGCGCGGGCGAGGCCATAATCGCCGCGACATTCACGGCGACCGGCCTGGCGGGCTCCAACGCCGCGACGCTCACGATCGGTAACGTGTTCAACATCGGAACCGCTCTGTCGTCGATCAGCGGGGTGCTAACGGCCCTCGTCATCCTGATTTTTACTTTTGGCGGGACGTGCGCTTACTACATCCCCATGATTCCGTATATCGCGGGCATTACCGCCGTAATCAAATGGTTCGTGCTCGTATTCGAATCCGTCATCGCGGCGCAGCTCTTCGGTGTGGCGCACGCGCACCCGGAAGGACACGACGCCGTCGGGCACGCTGGCCCCGGCTACATGCTGCTTCTCGGCGTCACGCTGCGCCCCGCCCTCACGGTCCTCGGCTTCTTCGGGTCGATCTGGCTCGCCCAGCCCATCTCCGAGTTCGTGAATCTGAGCTACGCAACGACAGTAGCGGGTGCCGAGCACAACAGTCTGACCGGGATCGTCGGGTTCATCGCATACGTCGCGATCTACGCAATTATCATGACGACGGTCATGCATGGGGTGTTCACGCTAACAAACTGGGTACCCGATAACGTACTGCGCTGGATTGGCGGGCGTCTTGGCGCTGATGGCGTGGCCGATCGCGAGCCGGGTGAAGCGTCCGAACGATTCCACAAAGGTGTGGGTACGCTGACGCAAAACTCGATACCGACTGCCGAGAGCGGGAGCTCGAATCGTCCAAACGGAGATAGTGCCAGCGCGCCCCAAGTGCGCGACCTTATGCCGCCAGTGGACTGAGAGTTGGGGAGGGGCCAATCGTCCGGGCCCCTCCAGCGGTACCGCTGCCAAAGGGGAGCCCTACACACCAAATCGCCGACCGGCGTTAGGAGTCATCTCTCCACTGGTGACATCGTACTCGTAGCCGTGCTCGTCTAGATAGTTACATACCGCCGTATTGCCGATTTGCGGCAATGCCGCCAGCAACTTGTGTGTCGGATCCAAAGCGGCCAGCGCTTTCCGAAGCTCCTGCTGCTGCGCTTGCCGTCCCGCCAGCTGCGCACCATTCTTGAGAGCCGCCATCTCAGCAGATCTCAATTTTGCGAGAAGATCATCGGCATACGCCTTCCACTCGGCTACGGTTGCTCGAGCGTCTGCCTGCACTTTACGCGCTCGAGCCTGGGCGAAAGCCATCCCGTCAAGGTAGTCGGAAGACGACATTGCTCCCTCCGTTGGTTAATCGAATGCGAGCTCGACGTTGTAGACAAAGCGCTGAAACGCCCTAGTAGCGGATACGCTCGAACGCTGAAGCCTCTGGGTCTCGCGATCAACGGCCGCGTAAAACGCGCCGCGAGACAGTTGGACCGCTTCGATTACAGCATCCGTGCTTGGGCGCAGTATGGCCCGCACGGCGCCAATCTCACCGTCCGTGAACAGTTGCGGCAGCGCCTCAACGATAGCATCGTCGAGGAGCGCGTTCGATACAATTGACGTCGTCATAGTCATCACCTGTGTGTGAGGTGGGTTGTGACAGGTCCGCTGCAGGGTTGCCGCCCTGCAGCGGACCACTTACTTGTCCGCTTTGCTCCGCCATGCCGCAAGATCGACGGTTGCAGTCGGAACGTCGCGATCCCTCAAATAGCGCAGGGCCGTGTCAAGGCTCGCAAAACGCCGGCGAGGCTCGCGTTGAGAGCGCAAATAAAACGTGCCATTAATGCGGACCTCCCATCGGTCACCGCCGTCGCTCGGTACCAATTCGACGACCCTGACCGCATCGGCCAGAAGGAGCGCACTGAATTGCGCATCGGTTAGTGAATTTTCATCAGTTGCGCTCATGATGATTATCACTTTAGCACTAAGTGATCGTCGAAAGTATAATTTTGACTAACGATGCATCAATCTCACAAGCAACGAAACCCCATGTCTAAACTGCCCGCTGCGCGTAGCGTTTGGAAGACTCGATACTTCGTGGATACCGAGTTCACGGACTTTATTGATTGCCAGCTCATCAGCCTGGCGGTCGTTGGCGAGGACGGCAGTGAGTTCTACGGCGAGTGCTCCGACTTCGAGCAATCGGCATGCAGCGAATTTGTTCGTGCCGCCGTATTGCCCCAGCTCGGCCAGTTTCCCGGCCGCTCGATGCCGGCAAGGCAGCTCCGCGACGAGCTAAGGACGTGGCTGCTCGCCCTGCCGGCAAAGCCCAAACGAGTCCTGTGTTTCGACTATCAGGGCGACTTCGATCTGCTCTACGACCTGCTCGATGGCGATATTCCGACAGGCTGGAAGTGTGAGCACATCGGGCGCCGGCTCAACGTTGAACGGCTGGAAGCGTATTTTCGCGAACACGGTGGACGGCACCACGCGCTACATGACGCACGCGCCAACGCTCTTGCGTTCACGTAATGGGACTTTGGCCCGCAAGTGTTGGCGCTATCGTGAGGTGACGGTGAAAGAACATGGGGCAAACTGGGCATTGCCGCTTATCGACGTCGGCGACGGCAGCGGCGACAAACTCTTGCAGCTTCCGACCGAGTTGCTGGACGCGCTCGGATGGACAGTTGGAGACGAGATAGAGCTATTCCCTCAGGAAAACAGTGAGCTTCGGTTGCGGCGGGCTAAGCCGGGGCGCTTATGAAACTCACGCTAATGTCCCGAGAAAGCGCTGTCCTGCTCAGCCGAGAAACCGGAGCTACGTATATGCCGCCAATCCTCGTTGTGGATCTCGAGGCCACGTGCGACGAAAACGTGCCGTCGTTTGACATGGAAACGATCGAGATCGGTGCGGCTTGGATTGCGGCCGATGGAGTCGTCCTCGATCGCTTCCAATCGTTCGCGCGGCCGATCGTCAATCCAACGCTGACGCCTTTTTGCAAGCAGCTGACCGGGATCACGCAGGCCGACGTGGACGCCGCACCGCTGTTCCCGATGGCCGCTGATGCGCTGCGCGCCTTCGTTGCGAAAAACCAGGATGCAAGTTCCGTTTGGATGAGCTGGGGGGCTTGGGACCGCACGCAACTCGAACGCGATAGTGCACGGCACGGCGTCGCCATGCCGATTGCTCTGCCACATCAGAATGCCAAGCGCCTTTTCGCCAAGACGAAACGTATCAAGCAAGTGGGCATGGCCAAGGCCTGTGAGCTTGTCGGACTCACCCTCGTCGGCGCACATCACCGCGCCCTCGACGACGCGCTGAATGTTGCCCGGCTGCTACCATGGGTGTTGGGTAATTCCAACCCTGTCGCTGCCGTCGCGGCGCTCAAGATTTGACGGCTCCTGTCCGATATAGCGCTTTGCAAGAGCACGTTGCAACTCTTTATCTGGGGAGATATCGTGGCATCAACACCCGTTAAGTTTTTCAAGAACCCTGAGGACGTAAAGCTCCCACCGATTCCACAGTCACTCGTTGACGAAGCCAATGCGCTTTACGTATCGCTGAATGAGCCGGGACAAGAACTGGGCGCACAATTACAGCGCGTGTACGCGTACCTCGACAGGTTCAAACCGTACATTAGCGAGTTCGTCTCCTGCTCGAAGGGCTGCTCGCATTGCTGCTCGATAGACGTCCAGCTGACCACTCTCGAAGCTGAGTACATACAGGTCAATACGGGCGTGCCGGCTCGTACTGACGGTCGTTTGAGCACCGGGCATCGTAAAGCCTGCCCTTTCCTCACCGAGGCGGGGGCCTGCGGGATATACGAACATCGGCCGCTCGTGTGTCGCATGTTCCATGCTTTGGGTGACCCAGAGAATTGCCGGCCAGGTCGCTCGCAGATCCAGTATGGCGCACCGCCAAAATACGGGAACAATATCTTCGCAAACCTGATCGGGTGGGTGCACCACGTCAACGCACATGGGAATGGGACGTGCAAGGATATTCGGGACTTCTTTCCCCATCCTCGGCCTCAGGTTCAATCGTTCCTGTCGCAACGACCTGTTTGAAGCGCAAACCATCTACGCGGTCGCCTCGGGTATATCCGTCATGCCTACCTCTCGAACATCTGTTGGCCCAATTTGGTGGGAAAAAACTGTCGAGTATCTATACGCGTCAAGGGAGTTGTCTCGGTACTCCTTCGTCGCACCGCTCGCTGGCCGGCAGGAAGCAGCCGGCGATGTGGTACTGAGGGACCTTAATGCACGATGGAACTTGATTGAGTTCAAACGCACGGCAGCCGATATTCAGTCGGAACTGTTGAAATACGATCACAGGGGGGAAGCCTTCGGTCAACTCGCCGAATTTTTGTGCATCGGCAGCAAGAGCGCCCCTCACTTCATCGTATTCGGCTGTTGCGATGAATTGGGAATGTTGGAGCTCCGGGCGCAACACTATTGGGGGCGCTGGACCGGTGTCAAATCCGCAGAGGATCGCCATGTCGAGGTTGAATCGATCCCCAAACTCGGCCGCGAATATGACCACTTCGTGAAATATCTGACTGCTCTGCTTTCCATCAAATCCAAAACGGCATCAGGCTCAGCGGGCTCCCTGCAATTTAATGCAGTCGTTGGGATAGCCGGCGATCGCGTCGTAACGGCGAGTCTGTCGGACTTCATCGACCGGACGCCGAAGCTCGCACGTCAGATTCAGGTTACCCCGCCTGCTCCGGATCTGACGATGCCGGAGCCTAATCCCAGCTGGGGTATGGAGCCGTAACGGTTTGTGCGCGCGCCTCATACGGTCGTGCGTAGTTTGGTGGTTACGGGCTGAAAGCTTCGTACAGCTCCTATCACCCGCCCGGTCACGCGGTACCGCTCGCCGGCGCCAACCGCTTCGCCAAGTTCAACTTACGCGCGAGGCCCTCGGCACGAAGATGGGTGTAATCCTTCAACATTTGCAGCGTCTTGTGTCCGGTGATCGACGCAGCCTCGATCCGATCCAAGCCGAGCTCGAACAAGCGGCTAGTAGCCTCGTGCCTGAGATCGTGGAAGCGGAGCCCTTCGATCTGAGCCCGCTCGCACGCGTTCTCCCATGCCGAACGTAGCTCGGATGTCTTGATCGGGAAAACCGGCCCGCCCTTGAGAGGGCGCGGCATAGCTCCCAAGATGGCACAGGCGGTAGCCGTCAGCGGTACTATCCGACCGTCGCCGTTCTTCGTGTCGTGGAGCATGGCTGTTCCATGGTCACCGACGATTCTCACATCGGACCAGGTCAGAGCAAGAAGCTCCCCTTGCCGCATAGCCGTTTCGATAGCCAATCCAACCAACGGCACAACAACAGTTGCTCTCCGTGCCTTCGCAAGCTCCGCCAGCAACCGCGCCTCTTCACCGTCCTCCAGCCGACGGCTGCGGGATCGCCCGGCACGCGGCAGTTCGATCTCGATGACCGGGTTTTTCACATCCATCCGCCACCGCTTTCGCGCGATGGTGAACACGTGCGACAAAAGTGCGGCCAGCTTACGTTTCGTGGATTCCGACAGCGGAGCGCCAATCATCGGCCCCTGCTGCTCTCGGCGCAGCCCATTCAAAAAGGCGAGGATGTCTTCCGGCGTGATCCGGTACAGGCTTTTCTTCGCCAGGCTGCTGCGCTGAATGCGCGCGATCTTGTGAGCTTCCGAGTCCGACGACTTCTTCTTCGACGAAATCTCCTTGTTGTACCGATCGAGGATCGTCGACAGCGTCGCTGCCTTCACGTCGCTGCGCTTCGCACGAGTCTCAAGCAGGCGCTTCGCATCCGGATCCAGCGTCAAGGCCGCGCGCTTGGCGTCGCGAAACGCCCTAGCCTCTTCGAATGAATCAAACGTCCCGACAATACGATGGCCGTCGACCATCAGCTTGACTTGGAATGAGAACGGGCCGCGCTGGTAGATCCCCCGTTCGATCGTCGTATTTTTTCTCAATTTGTCCCAGTAATTCAGCCGGAATATTGGAAATGGATTGTACAGCGGGCCTCTCAGCCCTCAAAGTCAGGGGACTCAAAATCCCCCGCCGCAAGGCGTGCCGGTTCGATTCCGGCCCTGGGCACCATCGAATTCCTTCAAAGCCTTATCCAGCAAGGCATCCCGGCAGTTTAGGGCGTGTTTCTGTGGTAACTTCCGTGGTTACCACATCCTATGAAGCTACGCCTAGGCGCGCTCACCGGATAAGGCTTTGAGGCCCACGGTTCGATTCCTAGAGTCCGGCCCTGGGCACCAGCATTTCGCAGCGTCATGCGCTGCACTCGAAACCCGCGCAAGCTCGCTGCTTCGCGGGTTTTTTGTTTTTCGGCCGTACGCCGCAACGCGTGCCGCCCTCCGGCGGTCCAAGCATCATGATGAATGCGCGGCACGGAGGCAGGCCATGTCGATGCGCACGATGTCATCCGCGCTCTGCCGCGGCGCGCTCGCGGCGGTGCTCGTCCTCGCGCTCGGCGGATGCGACGTGCTGACCGCACCGCCCGTGCCCGACTGGCCTGGGCCGCATGCGCCCTATCCCTTCCCCGACAACATCCCGCATCGCACCGAATGAACGGCCGCCTTGCGCCGTACACGCTCAGCCCGTCAATTCCCGCACGAAGTCGAGAAACACGCGCACCTTGGCGGAAACGAGATTCGACGCGTGGTGATACGCATAGAGCGGGAATGTCTCGTCCGCCCATTCCGGCAGCAGCTGCACCAGCCGCCCTTCGGCAAGGATGTCCCTCGCATAGAGTTCCAGCAGCTGCGCAACGCCCTCTCCGCCAACGCATGCGCCGAGCAGCGCCCCCGTATCGTTGACCGTCAGCCGGCCGGTGGCGTCGAACGGCACCACCTCGTCGCCGCGATGGAATTCCCATCCGTACGGCCGGCCCGTCACCGGATCGCGAATCAGCACGCAGCGGTGCCCGTCCGCGAGATCCCGCGGGTGCCGCGGCTCGCCGTGACGCGCGACATAGGCCGCCGACGCGCAGGTGAGCACGTGCGTCTCCAGCAGCAGCCGCGCACGGTATGACGACGGCTCCGGAATGCCGAAACGCACCGCCACGTCGAACCCGTCGGCGACGAGGTCGCCCATCCGGTCGCGCACGCTGATCTCGACGGACAGCTCGGGGAAGCAGTCGAGGAATTCGGCCATCCTCGGCGCCAGCACGTAGTGGCCGAAGGTGCCGTCCACGTTGACCCGCAGCCGTCCCCTGACACGCGCCCGGGAACGGCCGGCGTCGACCGCCGCCTCCTCGATGCCGGCCAGCAGCGGCGCGACCGCCTCGTAGAAGCGCCGCCCTTCGTCGGTCAACGTGATCGCGCGCGCCGTCCGGTTGAAGATCCGGATGCCGACGCGCTCTTCCAGCCGCGCGACCGCGCGGCTCACCGCCGGCTGCGTCAACCCCATCGCCTCGCCCGCGCGCGCGAAGGTACCGGCCTCGATCACCGCCGAGAGCACACCGATACCGCTGAGGAGCCTGCTGTCGAACGCCATGAGACATACTTTCAGTCATTCTTGATCTGATCATTATTCATTATTTTTATTTATCGAGGAAGCCTACATTAGTCCTGTCGCCGGATCGCCCGGCCCTCACGAACCAAGGAGCAGGACATGAACGCATCGAAACAGGTCGCCCTCGTCACGGGCTCGTCGCGCGGCATCGGCGCGGAAATCGCTCGCCGCCTCGCCCGGGACGGCTTCCAGGTCGTCGTGAACTACGCCGGTGGCGCCGGCCCGGCGCGCGAAGTGGTCGACGCGATCGCCGCCGACGGCGGCGAGGCCATCGCGGTACAGGCGGACATCGCCGACCCGGCGGCGGTGACCGCGCTGTTCGATGCGGCCGAGCAGGCGTTCGGGCGCATCGACGTGGTCGTCAACAGCGCGGGTGTCATGAAGCTCGGGGCGATCGCCGACTACGACGACACCACGTTCGACCAGACCGTCGCGATCAACCTCAAAGGCACCTTCAACGTCAGCCGCGAGGCGGCAAAGCGCGTGCGCAGCGGCGGCCGCATCGTCAACCTGTCGTCGACGATGGTGGGCGTGCGTCTGCCCACCTACGGCGTGTACGTCGCGACCAAGGCAGCCGTCGAGGGACTGACGCAGGTCCTCGCGCAGGAAATGCGCGGCCGCGGCATCAGCGTGAACGCCGTCGCGCCGGGGCCGGTCGCGACCGAGCTGTTCCTGCAGGGCAAGAGCCCCGAGCAGGTCGATCGCCTGGCGAAGATGAACCCGCTCGAGCGGCTGGGCCAGCCCGCGGACATCGCCGGCGTCGTCGCGTTCCTCGCCGGCCCCGACGGCGCGTGGGTCAACGGCCAGATCCTGCGCGCCAACGGCGGCATGTGCTGACCGACGCAGGAACCGCGCACACCGCACAAGGGCCGCCCGCCACGGCCCGCCCCCACCCGCTTGCAGGAGATCGATCATGAAGGAAGTCATTCTCGTCACCGGTGCGTCCAGCGGCTTCGGCCTGCTGACGGCCCAGGCACTCGCCCGCGCCGGCCATACGGTCTACGCGTCGATGCGCGAGAGCGCCGGCCGCAATGCGCCGCGCGTCGCCGCCATCGCCGACTACGCACGCGAGCACGGCGTCGACCTGCGCACCGTCGAACTCGACGTCGGCGACGACGCATCCGTCGCCGCTGCGATCGAGCGCGTGATCGCGGACAACGGCCGCCTCGACGTCGTCGTCCACAATGCCGGCCACATGGTGTTCGGCCCGGCGGAAGCGTTCACGCCCGATCAGCTGGCGCAGCTCTACGACATCAACGTCGTGTCGACGCAGCGCGTGAACCGGGCCGTGCTGCCGCACCTGCGCAGCCGGGGCCGCGGCCTGCTGGTGTGGGTGTCGTCCTCGTCGGCGCGCGGCGGCACGCCGCCGTTCCTCGCACCCTACTTCGCCGCGAAGGCCGCGATGGATTCGCTCGCGGTGTCCTATGCGGCCGAGCTCGCGCGCTGGGGCATCGAAACCTCGATCGTCGTGCCGGGCGCGTTCACCCACGGCACGAACCACTTCGCCCACGCGGGCAAGCCGGCCGACACGGTGGTGCAGGCCGCGTACGACGACGGCCCCTACGCGAGGGTCGCCGAGCAGGCGTTGCAAGGCCTCGCCGCACTCGAGCCCGCGGACGCCGATGCCGCTACCGTCGCGACGGCGATCGTCGACATCATCGCCGCGCCGTCAGGCAAGCGCCCGTACCGCGTGTTCGTCGATCCGTCGCAGGACGGCGCGGAAGAAGTGTTCCGCGTCGGCGATCGCATTCGCCGCGAGATGTTCCGCAACATCGGACTCGCCGACCTGCTTGCGCCCCGCGTCGGCAGCTGATCACGCCTCGCGCCGGGCCGGCCGGCGCGCGTCAGTCGCGCTCGCAGAACCCGAGGATTGCCTTCGCGACCGCCGCCGGCGCCTCCCGCTGCGGAAAGTGCCCCACCCCGTCCAGCACCTGTCGCGCGCAACGCCCCGTGAAGAACCGCTCGCGCCCGGCCGAGCCGTCCGGGTGATTGCAGGCATCCGCGCCGCCATGCAGCACGAGCGTCGGCACCGACAGCCGCGGCGCCGGGTTCAGCCGCGCGTCGTCGTCCGCATAGGCCGGCGTGCCGGGCGCGAAGCCCCACCGCTGCCGGTACGAATGCAGCACGACGTCGATCCAGTCGGGTCCGTCGAACGCCGTGGCAGCCGCGTCGAATTCCGCATCGCGGTACCAGCCCGGCGGCGACCACGTATCCCACATCAGGCGCGCGAACGCGCGACGGTCGTCGCGCAACGCCTGCTCGCCGCGCGGCGTCGCCATGAACCAGTGATACCAGTAATTGCGCGCCTGCTGCAGCGACAGCGGCTGCGCGGGATCGTTGGTGCCGTAGCCGACCGACAGCATCACCAGGTGCGACGCGACGCCGTCGCGCAGCCCGCATGCGTTCGCGACCGCGCGGGCGCCCCAGTCGTGTCCGACCAGCACGGGCCGCTCGAGGCCGAGCACGTCGACGAATTCCAGCACGTCGCGCCCGAGCGCCGCGAGCTGGCCGCTGCGCGGCACCGTCGCGTCGCGAAAACGGGTCGGCGCGAAGCCGCGCAGCGCAGGCGCCAGTACGCGGTAGCCGCGGACAGCCAGCGTTTGCGCCACCGTCTCCCAGCCGACCGGGCTGTCCGGCCAGCCATGCAGCAACACGGCCACGCGTTCGCCGCGCGGATTCCATTCGAGATAGGCGAGTTCGAGCGACGCGGTCGTCGCAAATCGATAAGCGGTCATCGTGTACTCCGGCGGGTCGGTTTGAAGGTCGATGGTAGAGCCGCCTCTCATCATGATTCGCGGCGTATCATGATCCATTCTTTGAATATCGCGTTGAATCGACCTATGGAATCGCCGACCGATCGCGCATCGACCGCGCTCGACATCGCGCTGTTGCGCACCTTCCTCGAAGTCGTCGACAGCCGCGGCTTCGCGCCAGCGGCGGAGCGCCTCGCGCTGACGCCGTCCGCGGTCAGCGGCCACATCAAGCGGCTCGAACAGGCGGCCGGCACGGTGCTGCTCGCGCGCACCACGCGCCGCGTCGCGCTCACGCCGGCCGGCGACACGCTGTACGCGTACGCGCGCAACATCGTCGACATGGAGCGCGAGGTGCGTGCCCGGCTGCGCGGCGCGCCCGCGCATGGCCGGCTGCGCGTCGGCGCGTCGGAGGACTTCGCGGGCACGTGGCTGCCGCAGGTATTGCGCACGTTCCGCGACAACCATCCGCGCACGTCGATCGAGCTGAAGGTCGGGATCACCGCGTCGTTGTTGCGCGAGCAAGCGCTGGGCCGGCTCGACGTCGTGTTCGGCAAGCAATGCCGGCAGGTCGACGCAGCGGGCGAACTGCTGTGGGAAGAACCGCTCGTGTGGGCGTTCGCGTCGGATACGGCGCTCGACGCCGAAGGCGACGTGCCGCTCGCGCTGTTTCCGGAGCCGTGCGTGTATCGGGAAGCCGCGGTGTCCGCGCTCGCCGCCGCGCTGCGGCCGTTTCGCGTGCTGTTCGAAAGCGGCAGCATGGCCGGGTGCATATCGGCCGCGCTCGCCGGCTTCGCGGTCACGGCGCTCGCGCGCAGCCAGTTGCGCGACGGCCTGCGCGCATGCGGGCCCGACGACGGCCTGCCGGCATTGCCGGCCGCGCGCTTTCATGCGTTCGCATCGAAGCCCGACGGTACGGCAGCCGCGCTGATCGACGCGGTGCGGGCCACCGGGCGCAGCCGGCAGTTCGCCGCGCGGCCCGGCTGAACCCGCACGCCGCGGCCGCGACACCCGTCGACGGTCGCTCACACCTGCCGATCGCGGTCGGCGCAGGCGAGCGCAGCGCCCTTTTCAGTCGCCGCGCGCGGGCGCGCCCGTGTCGCTCAGCGCATTCGCCATCAACTCCCCGAACCACTCGATGAACGCGTTGAGCCGCCGCGACCGGTGCCGGCGATGCGGATACACGGCCGACACGTCCATCGGCGCGGCGCGATGGCCCGGCATCACCTCGACCAGCGCACCGCTGTCGAGCAGGTGCACGACGTCGAAGCGCGGAATCTGGATCAGCCCCATCCCGGCGATGCAGCTCGCGATATAGGTTTCGGCGTTGTTGACGATCACGCGGCTCGGCAGCGCCAGCGTGTGCTGGCCGCCGTCCGCGCAGTATTCCCAGCCGAGTTCGCGCCCGGTCGTCGGCGACGCATAGCCGATCGCCCAGTGTCCGTGCGCGAGCGCATCCGGATGCTCGGGCACGCCGCATTCGCGCAGATAGTCGGGGCTCGCGCAGTTGATCAGCGCGAACTGCCCGAGCGGCCGCACGACGAGGCTGCTGTCCGCGAGCCGTCCGACCCGGATCGCGCAGTCGACGCCCTCCTGCACGAGATCGATCGTGCGGTCCGTCGAGCCGAGCGACAGTTGCAGCTTCGGGTAGCGGCGAAACAGCGACGGCAGTGCCGGCGCGATCACGCGGCGCGCGATCCGGCTCGGCGCATCGACGTTCAGCCGCCCGACCACGTCGCGATCGCGACGCCGGAACAGCCGGTCGAGTTCGTCGGCTTCCGCGAGCAGGCGCCGGCCGCGCTCGAGCAGCAGCGCGCCGTCGGCGGTCAGCTGAACCTGCCGCGTCGTGCGGTGCAACAGGCGCGTGCCGAGCGCCGTCTCGAGCTGCTGGACAGCGGCCGACACGGTCGCGCGCGGCACGTCGAGCGCATGCGCGGCCTTGATGAAGCTGCCCATCTCGGCAACCTGAAGGAAGATTCTGACCTGGTCCAGCTTGTCCATCGGAGCAAAACGTAGATTCGGACGACCGTCGCCGGCACCCGTCGCATGGCGCGGCCGAGTTCGGCGGCACAGGAAAAGCGGGCGCGCGGCTTCGTGCCCGCGCGCCCGTCCATTGTCCATGCAAACGGTCCATTGCGGGTCGCCGCGCGCACGCGACGACCGCCGGCGCGGCCCGTTACTTGGTCGTATAGCCGCCGTTGATCAGGATCGTCTGGCCGGTGATCCACCAGCCGTCGGTCACGAGATGGCGGATGAACGGCACGACGTCCTCGATGTCGGTAAGGCCCGTCTTGCTGAACGGCGACAGCGCGGCTGCCGTCTTGTGATACGCGACCGCGTCGGCGCCTTCGGCCGGATAGAAGAACGGCGTGTCCATCGGACCCGGCCCGACCGCCGTCACCGAGATGCCGCGCGCGCCGTACTCCTTCGACGCGGCGCGCGTGAAGTGCTCGACCGGCGCCTTCGACCCTTCGTAGGCCGCATAGAACGGCGTGAACGCGCCGAGCAGCGACGTCACGAGCGTGACGAGCTTGCCGTGATCCTCGAGGTGCCGCCCTGCCTCCTTGATGAAGAAGAATGCCGACTTGCTGTTCACCGCGAACATCTCGTCGTATTCGGCCTCGGAGATTTCGGTGAACGGCTTCTTCAGCACCTTGCCGACGGTATTGATCGCGATGTCGATCTTGCCGAAGCGCTGCTTCGCGTCGTCGAACAGCTTCTCGACCGCGGCGGCCGTCGTCAGGTCGGCCTGGAACGTCGCGGCTTGCGCGCCGGCCGCGCGCACCGCGGCAGCCGTCTCTTCGGCCTGCGCCTGCGACGCCGCGCTGTTGTAGTGAATCGCCACCGCCTTCGCGCCGTGGCCGGCCAGGTCCCGGGCGATCAGGCCACCGAGATTCTTGGCGCCGCCTGCGATCAGGACGACCTTGTCTGCGAGCGTGTGAGTCGCCACGGTTGACTCCTTTTAGCGTTGAATGAAGCTAGGAGTGTAGGCACGCACGCCGCGACGGTCAGCCGGGCACGGCTGGATGAATTATCCAGAAAAACGATCCAATCATTCGGCCGGAATGGTGGGCTGCCGCACCGACAACGGCCGCACGATCTGCTCGACGCGACACGATGCCCGGCCACCGGGCCGCACGCGTCAGCGTGCGTACAGCACCGCGTCGATCTTGCCGAGCAGCCACTGCATGCCGGCCAGATGCTGCTGGTCGTGGCTGCACAGGTAGTGCAGGAGGCCGCGCACGGTCAGCGCGCCGTGGCCTTCGAACTCGCCGGTGCGGGCGAACTGCGCGGGCGTGATGCGCGCCACGAGGTCGAGCGTCTCGCGCCGGGCGTCGCGAATCGCCGCGAGCACATCGGAGGCGTAGGCGGCGTCGTAGCGGCGTTCGATCGCAAGCGCGTCGCCGTCGACCGACACGAGCAGCGGATGATCTTCTTCGAGCATCCGCCGCAGCCGCACGTGATAGCCGTCGATCTCGATGTCGCGCACGTGGCAGAGCTGCCCGAGCGGCGAGAAGTGCTCGCTCGGGATTCCGCTCCAGTCGTCGGGGGTCCAGCGCGCGTAGCCGTCGGGCACGGCGGCGAAATGGGCTTCGAGCTGGCGGGGAAAATCGGCGAGTGCATCGAGCGTCGTTGGATTCATGCGGCAACCTCCGGGTCGGATGAAGACGACGGCAGCCCTGGCACGGGCCTGCCGCCACAGTGGCACTACTTCACGCTGAAGCCGTACAACCCTTGCGTACGATGCCCGTCGGCCGCGACGGCCACCCATTTCACCGTATAGGTGCCCGCGCCGAGCGCGGTGAGCGGCACCGTCATGCGCTTGCGGTTCGCGGCGTCGATCTTCGCCTGGCCGTCGGACACCGGCTTGCCTGCGCCGTCGACGACGATGATCGAGCTGAATGCCGGCTCCAGCGGCTCGGTGAACGCGATCGTGACCGCGGCCGGCGCGGCGGCCAGCGCCGCGTTCGCGGCCGGGTCGCTGCTCGCGACGTGCGCATGCGCGAATGCGGCCGACGAAACCGTTGCGGCCAGCACGATGGCGGCGGCCTTCCGGCCGAACAGCAGCGAATCGAATGGCATGGACTTTCCGTGAAGAATGAACGCGCGCAGCGCTCCGGGAGCTTACCAGCGCGAGCGCGTTCGTGCCGGTGCCGGCACGCCGCTTGATAGAATGCGCGCGCTATGGATCTCGAAAGCATTCTCTACACGCAGGGCTTCGGCTCGCGCCGCCAGTGCCGCGGCCTGATCGAAACGGGCCGCGTCACCGTCGCGGGCGCGAGCGCGACCGACCCCGACGCGTCGTTCGACACCGACGGCCTCGTATTCACGGTCGACGACACCGCATGGCCGTTCCACGCCCGCGCGTATCTCGCGCTCAACAAGCCGGCCGGCTACGAGTGTTCGCGGGACCCGCAACACCACGCGAGCGTATTCAGCCTGCTGCCCGCGCCGCTCGTCGCACGCGGCGTGCAGTGCGTCGGCCGCCTGGACCAGGACACGACGGGCCTGCTGCTGCTGTCCGACGACGGCCAGTTCGTGCACGCCTACACGTCGCCGAAGCGCAAGGTGCCGAAGACCTACGTCGCGACCGTGCGCCACCCGCTCGACGACACCCAGCTGAACGCGCTGCGCGCCGGCGTGCAGCTCCACGGCGAGCCGAAGCCGATCGCGGCGGTCGCCGCCCACGCGCGCGACACGCACGCGCTCGCGCTGACCGTCCTCGAAGGCAAATATCATCAGGTGAAACGCATGGTCGCCGCGGCGAGCAACCGCGTCGAGGCGCTGCACCGCGAAAGCATCGGCGGCTTCACGCTGCCGGACGACCTGGTGCCCGGCGCGTGGCGCTGGCTCGGGGAAGGCGAGCTTTCAGCGCTGCGCGATTCCGTCAAAACCCTCTAAGGGAAAATCCGCACGACCGTTCGATGTCCAGCCGCATCGCGGCCGCACGAACCCCCGCTATACTGAAATCACAAGCTGTACGAGCAGCGATGCAGGGGGAGACATCATGAACATCAATCATTCGTTGGAACTGTCGTACGTGATGATCGCGTTCGCGGTCGTGGGCGCCATCGTGATCGGCGCACTGCTGGCCACAATGCACAGGAAGCACAAATATCATCCGAACCTGATCGGCGCGCTGATCGGCGCGTTGCTGTGCTTCCTGCTGATCGAGGCGTTACCGGCGCTGACCTGACGCGTCGCGCGGCGCGAGCGTTTGAAGGAATTCGTCTACGGTCGGGTAGCGCAACGTCACGCACAATTCGGTCTTGAGGCGTGCATTGGACAGGCGCCGCGACTCGCGCATGAACGACAGCAGCATCGGCTCGAGCTGATGCTCGGCGTTCGCGCGGCTGATGCGCGGCGGCGGCGGCAGGCCGAACACCCGCGCGACCCCGTCGAAATACTCTCCCATCCGCAGTTCGCTGTCGTCCGACGCGTGCACGGCGCGCGCCGGCTTGCCGCGCACGGCCGCTCGGCGCAGGATCGTCGCGAGATCGTCCGCGTGGATGTGATTCGTGTAGACGTCGTCGGCCGCATCGAGCGCAGGCGTGCCGCGCTCGAGCCGCGCGAGCGGCAGCCGGTTCGCCGCGTAGATGCCGGGAATGCGCACGATGCGCGCGGACAGTGCGCCGCGCACCGTCGCCGCCCGCAGCTGACGCTCGGCCGACACGCGCCGGAACGCGCGCGGATTCGCCGGGCGCAGCGGCTGCGTTTCGTCGATTCGCGCCCCGCCGCAATCGCCGTAGACGCCCGTCGTGCTGGCGTAGACGAGCGTCGGTGCGCGAAGGGCGTCGGGTACAATACGCGCTGCCCGACCGGGCGCGCCGGCCTGTCGGGTCGCAACGCGCAGTGTGCGAAGCCGGCCGACCGCGGACACCGACGGTGCGGCGGGTCGCCGCGCAGGCACGGACAATGCGGCGATCAGCGCACGGGTGCGGCGATCGTCACTGCCGTCGGATTGCGGCGGCGCGAGATGCAGGATCGTGCGGGCGAGCCCGGCAATCCTTCCGAGTGTCGCCCGGCGATCGAGGTTGCCGACGATCGGCGTCGCGCCTGCCGCGCGCAATTCGTCGCAGCGGCCCGGATGGCTCGTCAGCGCGACGATGCGCAGGTCGCGGCGCGCGGCGCGCCATTGCGCGACGCAGCGCAGGCCGACGTCGCCGCAGCCGACGATCAGTGCGCGCGGGCGGCGCAGGATTCGAGTCGCGATCATGTTGGTTGCGAAATCAGTAGCCACCGTTGCGCGGCGCGCAACGGGTTTGCATTGTAGCTGCCGTGCGCGACATGCACGGTTCCCACATTTTGTTCTATTTGGTTCTATGGCATTCAACGTTACTCTCAAGCAAAGCGGCCGGCAGTTCCAGGTCGAGTCGGACGAAACCGTGCTGGCGGCGGCGCTGCGCCAGAACGTCCATCTGCCGTACGGGTGCAAGAACGGCGCGTGCGGCTCCTGCAAGGGCCAGATCGTGTCGGGCCAGATCGAACAGGGCCCGCACGCCGCGTCCGCGCTGTCCAACGACGAGCGCACGCGCGGCCTCGCGCTGCTGTGCTGCTCGAAGGCGCAATGCGACCTCGAGATCGACGTGCGTGAGATCGCCGGCGTCGACGGCGTGCAGGTGAAGAAGCTGCCGTGCCGAATCGCCGCGCTCGAGCGCCGTGCCGACGACGTGATGGTCGTGAAGCTGCAGCTGCCCGCCAACGAACGCCTGCAATACCTCGCGGGCCAGTACGTCGAGTTCATCCTGAAGGACGGCTCGCGCCGCAGCTACTCGATGGCGAACGCGCCGCACGAGGAAGGCCCGGTCGAGCTGCACATCCGCCACATGCCGGGCGGGAAGTTCACCGATCACGTGTTCGGCGCGATGAAGGAGCGCGACATCCTGCGCTTCGAAGGCCCGCTCGGCACGTTCTTCCTGCGCGAGGATTCCGACAAGCCGATCGTGCTGCTCGCGTCGGGCACCGGCTTCGCGCCGATCAAGGCGATCATCGAGCACGTGAAGCACACGGGCATCACGCGCCCGATGACGCTCTACTGGGGCGCTCGCCGCAAGAAGGACATCTACCTCGGCGAACTCGCCGAGCAATGGGCGCGCGAGATCCCGAACTTCAAGTACGTGCCGGTGCTGTCCGAGCCGGACGACGCCGACCAGTGGACCGGCCGCACCGGCTTCGTCCACCGCGCGGTGATCGAAGATCTGCCCGATCTGTCGGGCTATCAGGTGTACGCATGCGGCGCGCCGGTGATGGTCGAATCCGCGCAGCGCGATTTCACGCAACACCACGCGCTGCCGGCCGACGAGTTCTACGCGGACTCGTTCACGAGCGCCGCCGATCTCGCGCATCCGGTCTGAGCACCGGGCGCGCCCGCGCTTCCCGCTGCGCACCGCCGTGTCACATCCGTGGCATCGCGGCGGTTTACAGTGGGGCGCGGGATGCCTTATGCTTGCGCACATGAACCGCTTCCTGTCCGCTCTCCGACGTCGCCGCTCGCCGCTCCGCCCGGATGCCGCCGGCTCGTCACGGACTCGCGCGTAACCCTCCTCCGCTTCACCGGTTACGCACAAGCTGTTCGATCCACCAGCCACGGCCTTCCGTGGCTTTTTTATTGCCCGTTTCCCTTTCAACGCCCGCTGGAGTCTGCTGCCATGCCCCTGAACGATTACCCGATCGACTCGCTGATGTACATCACGAACCGCCCCGACATCGTGTTTACGCACGGCAAGGGTTCGTGGCTCTACGATCACACGGGCAAGCGCTATCTGGACTTCATCCAGGGTTGGGCCGTCAACAGCCTCGGCCACTGCAACGACGGCGTGGTGGACGCGCTGAAGAGCCAGGCGGAAAAGCTGCTGAACCCGTCGCCGGCGTTCTACAACGAGCCGATGGCGAAGCTCGCGGCGCTGCTCACGCAGCACAGCGTATTCGACAAGGTGTTCTTCACGAACAGCGGCGCCGAGGCCAACGAAGGCGCGATCAAGCTCGCCCGCAAGTGGGGCCGCAAGTTCAGGAACGGCGCGTACGAGATCATCACGTTCGACCACAGCTTCCACGGCCGCACGCTCGCGACGATGTCGGCCAGCGGCAAGCCGGGCTGGGACACGATCTACGCGCCGCAGGTGCCAGGCTTCCCGAAGGCCGAACTGAACAACATCAACTCGGTCGAGAAGCTGATCACCGACAAGACTGTCGCGGTGATGCTCGAGCCGATCCAGGGCGAAGGCGGCGTGATCCCGGCGACGCGCGAGTTCATGCGCGAGCTGCGCGCGCTGACGAAGCAGCACAACCTGCTGCTGATCGTCGACGAAGTGCAGAGCGGCTGCGGCCGCGCGGGCACGCTGTTCGCGTACGAGCTGTCCGACATCGAGCCGGACATCATGACGCTCGGCAAGGGTATCGGCAGCGGCGTGCCGCTCGCGGCGCTGCTGTCGAAGGCCGACGTCGCGGTATTCGAGGCCGGCGACCAGGGCGGCACGTACAACGGCAACCCGCTGATGACGGCAGCCGGCTATTCGGTGATCTCGCAACTCGTCGCCCCCGGCTTCCTCGAAGGCGTGCGGGCGCGCGGCGAATACCTGAAGCGCAAGCTGCTCGAACTGTCGGAGGAGCGCGGCTTCGAGGGCGAACGCGGCGAGGGCCTGCTGCGCGCGCTGCTGCTCGGCAAGGATATCGGCCCGCAAATCGTCGAGAAGGCGCGCGACATGCAGCCCGACGGCCTGCTGCTGAACGCGGCGCGCCCGAACCTGCTGCGCTTCATGCCCGCGCTGACCGTGACGACCGAGGAAATCGACCAGATGATGGCGATGCTGCGGTCGATCCTCGACACGCTCTAAGGAGACCGCCGCGATGGATGCCGCCGCCGATGCTGTCGCCATCCGCCCGTTCGAACGCGCCGACACCGATGCCGTGCTTGCCGTCTGGCGCGACGCATTCCCGCAGTACGACGAAGCCGGCGCGCCGCCGCACCGCGATCCGCTGCGATCGATCGCGCTGAAGCTCGCGACGCAGCCGGAGCTGTTCTTCGTCGCGACCTGCGGCGCGCGGGTGGTCGGCACGCTGATGGCGGGTTTCGACGGACATCGCGGCTGGCTCTACTCGTTCGGTGTGTCGAACGACGCGCGGCGACTCGGCATCGGCCGCGCGCTGATCGCGCATGCGGAACGCGCGCTCGCCGCGCGCGGCTGCCTGAAGATCAATCTCCAGGTGCTGCCCGGCAACGACGATGCGTGCCGCTTCTATGCGGCGCTCGGCTATCGCGTCGAGGAACGCATCTCGTTCGGCAAGACGCTGCCGGCCGCCTGACGACACCGGCAGCCGCCCGCCTCAGCGCGTGATCGGCCCCGCGTCCGGCAGCGGATTGCCGAGCGCGTCGGTCGGCACGGCCTGCTTCTCGAATGCCGCGAAATACGCGGCCCATTGCGTATCGCTCACGCGCACGATCAACGCGCCGTCCTGCCACACGTCGTTGTGATCGTTGTGGTCGTTGCCCGCGCGGTGCAGGTAGTTCGAGCCCGTCGAACCCTGGTTCATGTGCGTGTCGTGGATGCCGTTGCCTTGCGCATACGTGCGGCCGAACACGACGACGTCGAGCCCCTGCGACTGCGCGGCGTTGACGAGCCGCAGCAGCGACGGAATCGGCTCCGCGCTCTCGGTGCCATCCATGACGGCGCTGGCACGCCATGCGCCCGTCTCGTTCAGGATGTCGCTGCGCAGATAGTCGAGCGCCGGCAGCGCCGTTTGCCCGGTGAGATCCGTATAGCCTTCGGCCGCGGCCGCGAGCGTCGCCGTGACCGGATGATGGAAATCGTAGACGAGCTTGTAGTTCAGCAGGTCGTCCGCGTCGTTGGTGCCGACGTTGATCGCGACGTCCCAGTCGCCCGTCGGCAACGCGAGCGTCAGGTGAATGTGATACTGGATCTCGCTGCCGTGCGGCGAGCCCTTGAGCTTCGCCACCGACGTCACCTTCGCCTTCACGAAACCGTAGTCCAGACTCATGCGTGCTCTCCGTGTCCCGATGGATCGACCATGCTACGCAGCCCGCGTGTCGGTTTGCGGACGGCCGGTTGCGGACGGCCCGTAGCAGATGGCCGGTGTCACTATCGAATCAATGGAGTCGCATCCGCGCGCACAGTTCGCCGTCGGGCGCGCCGCACGAAAAAAAGGCTGTCACGAGATCCCGTGACAGCCTTTCGAAAACCCTGGCGCGACACGCCGGCATCCGCCGCCGCGTCGCCCCGGGCCCGCTCATTCACCCAGATACGCGGCCCGCACCTTCGGATCGTCGAGCATCTGCTTCGCATCGCCTTCCATCGTGACCGTGCCCGAGTCCATCACGTAGCCACGGTCGGCCGCCTGCAGCGCGAGGCGCGCGTTCTGCTCGACCAGCAGCACCGTGATGCCCTCCTTCGAGATCTCGCGCACCACTTCGAAGATCTTCTCGACCATGATCGGCGACAGGCCCATCGACGGCTCGTCGAGCAGCAGCAGCTTCGGCTTCGAGAGAATCGCGCGCGACATCGCCAGCATCTGCTGCTCGCCGCCCGACAACGTGCCGGCCAGCTGCGTCGCACGCTCCTTCAGGCGCGGAAAGAAGCCGAACATCCGCTCGACGTCCTTCTTGATCTGCTCGTTGTCGTTGCGCAGGTACGCGCCCATCTGCATGTTCTCGATGATCGACATCCGCGCGAAGATCCCGCGGCCTTCCGGCACCATCGCGAGGCCGCGCTTGAGCAACTCGTGCGACGGCACGCCCTTGATCGACTTGCCGTTGTATTCGATGTCGCCCGCCGAATACGGCTTCAGACCCGTGATCGCCTTCATCGTCGTGGTCTTGCCGGCACCGTTCGCGCCGATCAGCGTCACGAGCTCGCCCTGACGGACTTCCATGTCAACGCCCTTGACGGCCTGGATGCCGCCGTAGTTGACCTGCAAGCCCTTGATTTTCAACATTGCCGCTGCCATCAGTGCACCCCTGCGCCGAGATATGCCTCAATCACCTTCGGATTCTTCTGCACGTCCTGCGGCAGACCCTCGGCGATCACCTTGCCGTAATCGAGCACCGTCATCCGGTTGCACAGACCCATCACGAGCTTCACGTCGTGCTCGATCAAGAGGATCGTGCGGCCGTCCGAACGGATCTTGTCGAGCAGGCGCGTGAGTTCGACCTTCTCGGTCGCGTTCATCCCGGCCGCCGGCTCGTCGAGCGCGAGCAGCTTCGGGTCGGTGGCAAGGGCGCGCGCGATCTCGAGACGGCGCTGGTGGCCGTACGACAGGTTGCGCGACGTATAGTCCGCGTACTGCAGCACGCCGACGTATTCGAGCAGCTCGATCGCACGTTCCTTGATCTCGCGCTCTTCCTTGCGCTCGGCCGGCGTCTGGAACACCGCGCCCAGCAGCCCGTGCTTGGTGCGCACGTGGCGGCCCACCATCACGTTCTCGAGTGCGGTCATCCCGCCGAACAGGCGGATGTTCTGGAACGTGCGCGCGATGCCCGTCTTCGCGACCTGGTGCACCGCGGTCGGCTTGTATTCCGTGCCATCCAGCTTGAACTCGCCGGAGTCCGGCGTGTAGAGGCCCGTGATCACGTTGAAGAACGTCGTCTTGCCGGCGCCGTTCGGGCCGATCAGGCCGTAGATCTCGCCTTCCTTGATCTGCAGGCCGACATCGGACAGTGCCTGCAGCCCGCCGAAGCGTTTGTTCACGCCCTGCACGGACAGTCGGATTTGCTTGTCGCTCATGTGTGTATCCCCTGTGTCCGTCGATTAAGCGCGCACCGGCTTCTTGCTGGCGCGCTTCGCCAGTTTCGCGATCTTGTCCTCATGCTTCGGCGCGGGCCACAGGCCTTCCGAGCGGTACAGCATGATGATCACCATCGCGAGGCCGTACAGCGCCTGGCGGATCACTTCCGTATCGACGATGTCATGACCGAACAGCGCATGCTGCAGCGGGCTCATCGTCGAGCGCAGGAATTCCGGGAAGATCGCGAGCAGCACCGCGCCCAGGATCACGCCCGGGATGTGGCCCATGCCGCCGAGCACGACGCAGGCGAGCACGACGATCGATTCCCAGAACGTGAACGATTCCGGCGACACGAAGCCCTGGAACGAACCGAACATCGCGCCCGACAGGCCGCCGAACGATGCGCCCATCGCGAACGCGAGCAGTTTCACGTTACGGGTGTTGATGCCCATCGCCTTCGCCGCGATCTCGTCTTCGCGGATCGCCGCCCACGCGCGGCCGATACGCGAGTGCTGCAGGCGCGTACAGACCCAGATCACCAGCAGCGAGCAGAGCACGAACAGGTAGTAGTACATGTACACCGACGGCAGCTGGAAACCGAACAGCGTGTGCGTTTGCGACAGGTTGAAGCCGCCGACGTGCACCGGATCGATGCCCGTGATCCCCTTCGGGCCGTTGGTGATGTTCACCGGACGGTCGAGGTTGTTCATGAAGATCCGGACGATTTCACCGAAGCCGAGCGTCACGATCGCCAGGTAGTCGCCGCGCAGGCGCAGCGTCGGTGCACCGAGCAGGATCCCGAAGGTGGCCGCCAGCGCCATCGCGATCGGCACGATGAGCAGGAACGGGATGTGCAGCCCGTTCGGCGCGAGCGCCGCGATCCACTCGAACTGCGAGGTCAGGTGCGGCGAGCTCAGCAGCGCCGCCGTGTACGCGCCCACCGCGTAGAACGCGATGTAGCCGAGGTCGAGCAGGCCGGCGAAGCCGACCACCACGTTCAGACCCAGCGCGAGCATCACGTACAGCATCGCGAAGTCGAGCACGCGGACCCAGTAGTTGCCGCCGGCCGAGCCGATGATGATCGGCGCCGCGATCACGAAGGCCGCGGTCAGGATGCCGATGATGACGGTCTTGGTGGTGTTGCGCTCTTCGACGAGCGACGTCGAGGATTCGATCGGTTGAATGGATGTCATGTTGTTTGCTCCCCTTCCGTTACGCGCGATCCGCGACACGTTCGCCCAGCAGGCCCGACGGACGGAACACCAGCACGATGATCAGCACGATGAAGGCGAACACGTCCTGGTAGTTACTGCCGAATACGCCGCCCGTGAGGTTTCCGATGTAGCCGGCACCGAGCTGCTCGATCAGACCGAGCAGCACGCCGCCCACCATCGCGCCGCCAAGGTTGCCGATCCCGCCGAGCACCGCCGCCGTGAACGCCTTCATGCCGGGAATGAAGCCCATGTAGAAGTGCACGTTGCCGTATTCGGACGCGATCATCACGCCGGCCAGCGCGGCGAGCGCGGAGCCGATCATGAACGTCGCGGAAATCACGAAGTTCGGGTTCACGCCCATCAGGCTTGCCGTATTCGGGCTTTCGGCGATTGCGCGCATCGCGCGGCCGAGCTTGGTCTTGTGCACGAGCAGCAGCAGGCCGCCCATCACGATGAACGCCACCGCGATGATCACGATTTCAGTGACCGAGATCACGGCGCCAGGCGTCGTGTCGGTCGCCTTGATCACGTTGATCGGGTCGGTCGGCAGCAATTGCGGGAACGGCAGCGGGTTGCGCGACCAGATGATCATCGCGGCCGTCTGCAGCAGGATCGACACGCCGATCGCGGTGATCAGCGGTGCGAGGCGCGGCGCGCGGCGCAGCGGCCGGTACGCGACGCGCTCGATCGCGAAACCGACGAACGCACACACGACCGCCGCAATGCCCAGGCCAATCGTCAGCGTCGCGACGTTGCCGAGTCCGGGAAAGTGGTTCTGCAGCACGGTGATGGCCGACAGCGCAACCATCGCGCCGATCATCAGCACGTCGCCGTGCGCGAAGTTGATGATGCCGAGAATGCCGTACACCATCGTGTAGCCCAACGCGATGATGGCGTACACACTGCCGAGCACCAGCCCGTTGAGAACCTGCTGGACGAAAATATCCATTTAAAGCTCCTTGGCCCATGCTGCCGGAGGACGTTGCGCCCCGCGGGTAAGCGAGGAATCGCGCCTTCTCGGCGACACTGCGGGTACTAGTCGATACCGGTAAGGGTGGATCGTCCCGGCGCGCGCCGCCCGGCCTGTACGGCCGGACCTGCCGCCGGAGCGGATACAAAAACAGCACCGCACTGTTCCGGTGCCATCAAGAGTCCTGTCGCTAAATCGTCACGACATCGAGGACGGTGTACTTGGCCTCCTTGAAGTCGTAGGGCAGCGTGCCGAAACGGCCGGCCTCCGGTTTACCGAAGTCCACGCCTTTTTCCGTCCGGGCCGGGGCGAACCCCGCGTCCGGGCAGATCAGGTTCCGCGCCGCGTCGCCCGCGGGCTCGACCACCTTGACGGCGCACATGCCATTGTCGCCAAGGATTTGCGCTCCGATGCCGGACGCCGTCGCCTGTTTGGCAAGCCGGCCGTCCGCCGCCGCCCGCGCGGCGCCCGAACGGGCATCGCGAAGGTGGTGCCCGACTTTCGTCAGGACTGCGTCGGAATTCGTGAAACGAAGCGTGCCGCCCGCCGCGCCGCGGCTCGCGGCGACACGCTGTTTCGTCGAATCGAAATGAAAGGGGATCAGTGACATCTGCACGCCGCCTGCGTTGCCCCGAAACCCGGGCGTCCGTCGTATGACGCGCCCTGCTGCCGCCGCATCACGGTCGGCGGCTCGTTGTCGGGCGAACCACGTGCCCGTCGCCCGGTTGGCCGCAGCGCTGCCGGCGAGTGCTGCCCGCCGTGCCGAATGCATGCCGATCTTCGGGCCCTGCGCGTTGAAATCCTCGATCGCCAAACGTGCCCCGTTATCCTTGTCACCGTCCGATTGCGCGATGCGGCACGCCGCCGGCGTCGCACGACCGGTTCCGGCAGCGTGCACGTCGCTGCTCGCCGGTACTGCGTATGCCGCAGCCTCCCCACCCGCCCCGTCGTCGCTCTTTTTGCTGCAACCGGCAAGCATTGCAACCGGTGCGGCGACGAACCTGGCGTAAGCCAACCTCACATGCATCGAATAGGTCTCCCGCGCCTTCCCAAAACCCGATTTCAAAGCCATTCCGGCCTGAAAACGGGCGCATTGTAACTCCATTTACAGGACGCCAATATTCCTGATTCGATGGGGTTTTCCTGCATTGCAACCAATTTTGAGAGACGGTTAAGCGCGGGGATAGCAACCGGGTTGCACTATTAATGTGAATAATGGTTGCGATCTCGTTTTTCATGACGCAAAAAAAGCGCGCCCGGAGGCGCGCTTTTGGAGTACCGCGAGTGCGATGCGGCAATCAGACGGCGGGCGGCAGGTTCAGGCCGCGCGGCAGCGGAAACGACACGTTTTCCTCGATGCCGTCGAGGGCGCGGACGTTGCGCACGCCGAGCTCGCGCAGCCGCGCGATCACGGCCTGGGCGAGCACTTCGGGCGCCGATGCGCCGGCCGTCACGCCGATGCGGCGCTTGCCTGCGACCCATGCGGGATCGATCTGGTCGGGTGCGTCGACCATGTACGCGGCCACGCCGCGCTTCTCGGCCACTTCGCGCAGGCGGCTCGAATTCGAGCTGTTCGGGCTGCCGACGACGATCACGACGTCGCATTGCGGCGCCATGAACTTCACCGCATCCTGGCGATTCTGCGTCGCGTAGCAGATGTCCTGCTTCTTCGGCTCGCGGATCTTCGGATACTTCGACTTCAGCGCGCCGATGATCTCGGCCGCGTCGTCGACGGACAGCGTCGTCTGCGTGACGAGCGCGATGCGCTCGGGATCGGCGAGCTCGAGCTTCTGCACGTCCTCGACGCTTTCGACGAGATGCATGCCGCGCTCGACCTGCCCCATCGTGCCCTCGACTTCCGGATGGCCCTTGTGGCCGATCATCACGATGTCGACGCCGTCCTGGCGCATCTTGGCCACTTCGACGTGCACCTTCGTGACGAGCGGGCAGGTTGCGTCGTAAATGCGCAGCCCGCGCACGTCCGCCTCGTCGCGCACGGCTTTCGACACGCCGTGCGCGCTGAAGATCACGGTGTTGCCGGCCGGCACTTCCTCGAGTTCCTCGACGAAGATCGCGCCCTTCTTCTTCAGATCCTCGACCACGTACTTGTTGTGGACGATCTCGTGACGGACGTAGATCGGCGCACCGTGCATCGCGATCGCGCGCTCGACGATCTCGATGGCGCGGTCGACTCCTGCGCAGAAACCGCGCGGCTGGGCCAGCAGGATTTCGGCATCGGCGGCGACGGTCTGCCCGGACAGCGTATCGGTGGTACTCATGATTACAGGATTCCGATGATTTTCACTTCGAACGTGAGCGCCTGGCCCGCGAGCGGATGATTGAAGTCGAACAGCGCCGAGGTTTCGCTGACTTCCTTCAGCACCCCTGCATAGCGGCCGCCGTCCGGCGCGTTGAACTCGATCAGCTCGCCCGGCGTGAAATCGTCGCCGACCATCCCGTTCTCGCGCAGCGTCGACAGCGTCACGCGCTGGAGCATGTCGGGATTGCGGGGACCGAACCCCTGCTCGGGCGTTAGCTGAAAAGTCGAATGGTCGCCGACCCGCAGCCCGAGCAGAATCTGTTCCAGCGAGGGCGCCAGTTGCCCCGCGCCGAGCAGCAGCGTGGCGGGCTTGTCGGAGAAGGTGTTGACGATGTCGGCGCCGTCGGCCAGTGCAAGCCGGTAATGCAGCGTGACATGGGAACCGGGCTTCACTTCGGATAGATCGATGAGGCTCATGAATGACTCGTGTTCGTCGGCGCCCGAACTGGCCGAAAGGCCCGGCGCAAAGCCAATATTGTAAGTCACCTGAGCGCGCAAGGCTGAAAGTGCGACGACGTCGCATCCACGCCCGCCGCCAATGGAGTTTCGCTCATGCTGTCACCCTGCCTCGCCGCCCCGGCGACCGAATGTCGCGACACCGTCGATGCCCCGGCCGCTCCAGCCCGCCACACGGGCGCGGCCCGGCCGCGCAAGCGCCGCCCGCGAAACTGGAAGCCGCATCTGCCGCGCGAGCGGTTGCTGGAACGCGGGCCGGCCGCGCTGACCGACGCGGAGCTGATCGCGCTGCTGCTCGGCACCGGTGGCGGCGGCCGCGATGTATTCGCCAGCGCCCGCGCGCTGCTCGCCCGGTTCGGCGACTCGCTGCGCGACATGCTCGATGCGGAGCCGGACGTGTTCGCCATGCACCCGGGCATCGGCACGGCCCGCTCGGCGGTGCTGATCGCCGTGACCGAGATCGTGCGGCGCGCGCTGGTCGAAAAAGCGCGCGAGCGGCTGCAGATCGACTCGCCCGGCGCGGTCGAGGACTATCTGCGGCTCAGGATCGGCACGCGTCCGCACGAGGTGTTCGTCACGCTGTACCTGGACGCCCGCCACGGCCTGATCGACGTGGAAGAAAGCGCCCGCGGCTCGCTGACGCGGATGGCCGTCTATCCGCGCGAGATCGTGCGGCGCGCGCTCGTGCTGAATGCCGCCGCGCTGATCATCGCGCACAACCACCCGTCCGGCGCGGTGCAGCCGAGCGCCGAGGACCGGCGGCTGACTCGCGTGCTTAACGAGGCGCTCGCGCTCATCGACGCGAAGCTGCTCGATCACGTGGTCGTCGGCACCGCCGATACATTTTCGTTCGCGCGCGCCGGTTGGCTGTAGACTGTGGCCCGGCGACCCGCCTTGGGGCGCCGCGACGATGAAGCGAAATTGGGTTTGATTTTTCTGAACTTTTTCTGCTAGAATCATCGTCTGTCTTTTTTCCAACCAGTTCTAGCCATCGAAGGGCCTTGTCTGTAAGGGCTTCGGCGTTCTGAGTGCAGCCATGGATCACGTGGCGGTACGATGGAACCTTCATCGGCGATCGAACCCCGAATTTAGCGTATTAGGAGTGCTCTCATGGCACGCGTATGCCAAGTAACTGGGAAAGCGCCGATGAGCGGCAACAACGTTTCCCACGCCAACAACAAGACCAAGCGTCGCTTCCTGCCGAACCTGCAAAACCGCCGGTTCTGGGTAGAGAGCGAAAACCGCTGGGTGCGCCTGCGCGTCTCGAACGCCGGCCTGCGCCTGATCGACAAGAACGGCATCGATTCCGTGCTCGCTGACCTGCGCGCACGCGGCGAAGCCTAAGCCCAAGGAGCATAATCATGGCAAAAGGCGCACGCGACAAGATCAAGCTCGAGTCGACCGCTGGCACGGGTCACTTCTACACGACCACGAAGAACAAGCGCAACATGCCGGAAAAGATGGCGATCAAGAAGTTCGATCCCGTCGTCCGCAAGCATGTGGAATACAAAGAAACCAAGATCAAGTAATCTCCGGTTTCTGTAGCCTGACGGCGACCAAAAAGCCCCGCACATGCGGGGCTTTTTGTTTTGCGCACGCGCGCGCGGGCCCGACGCGGTATGCTCTTCCCTTTCCGCGGCCCCGGCCGACGGAATGCACAAGATCTAAAGCGTAACGATGGAGATGCAGCATGAAATTCGACGTGGCGATCGTCGGCAGCGGCCTGGCAGGGCTGTCGGTCGCACTCAACCTGGCCAGCACGCGACGTGTCGCGCTGATCGCGAAACGTTCGATGATGGAGGGGGCGAGCGATAACGCGCAAGGCGGCATCGCGGCCGTCCTCGACTCGGCGGACAGCATCCAGAACCACGTCGACGACACGCTGGTCGCCGGCGGCGGGCTGTGCGACGAAGGCGCGACGCGCTACATCGTCGAGCACGGCCGCGAAGCGATCGAATGGCTGATCTCGCAAGGCGTGCCGTTCACGAAGGACGATGCGGCCGAACTCGGCTTCCATCTGACGCGCGAAGGCGGCCACAGCCACCGCCGGATCATCCATGCGGCCGACGCGACCGGCCATGCAGTGCTCGCGACGCTGTCCGAGCGCGCACGCCAGCATCCGAACATCACGTTCTTCGAAAACCACCATGCGATCGACCTGATCACGTCGGACCGGCTCGGCCTGCCCGGCCGCCGCTGTCACGGGCTGTATGCGCTCGACGTCGACAACGACCGCACGATCACGATCGAGGCGCCGCACACGGTGCTCGCGACCGGCGGCGCCGGCAAGGTGTACCTGTACACGACCAACCCCGACACCGCGACCGGCGACGGCATCGCGATGGCGTGGCGCGCGGGCTGCCGCGTGTCGAACATGGAATTCATCCAGTTCCACCCGACCTGCCTGTTCCATCCGTATGCGAAATCGTTCCTGATCTCGGAAGCCGTGCGCGGCGAAGGCGGCTTGCTGAAGCTGCCGGACGGCACGCGCTTCATGCCCGCGCACGATCCGCGCGCGGAACTCGCGCCGCGCGACATCGTGGCGCGCGCGATCGACTTCGAGATCAAGAAGCGCGGGATCGACTGCGTGTATCTCGACATCAGCCATCAGCCGGAAGCGTTCCTGCGCGAACACTTCCCGACGATCCACGCACGCTGCCTCGAATTCGGCATCGACATCGCCCGGCAGCCGATTCCGGTCGTGCCGGCCGCGCACTACACGTGCGGCGGCGTCGTCACCGACCTCGCGGGGCGCACCGATCTCGCGGGCCTGTATGCGGTCGGCGAAACGTCGTATACGGGGCTGCACGGCGCGAACCGGCTCGCGAGCAATTCGCTGCTCGAATGCCTCGTGATCGGCCGCGCGGCGGCCGAGGCGATCGAGGCGGCCGGCTTCGACGCCGAAACGCCGGCCACGCTGCCCGCATGGGACGAAAGCCGCGTGTCGGATGCGGACGAGGAAGTCGTCGTTGCGCACAACTGGGACGAGCTGCGCCGGCTGATGTGGAACTACGTCGGCATCGTGCGTACCGACAAGCGTCTCGAACGCGCGAAGCACCGCTTGTCGCTGCTGCGCGACGAGATCCACGAGTACTACGCGAATTTCCGCGTGACGCGCGACCTGCTCGAACTGCGCAATCTCGTCGACGTCGCGACGCTGATCGTGAAGAGCGCATACTCGCGCCGCGAAAGCCGCGGGCTGCACTACAGCCGCGACTGGCCGCACACGCTGCCGAAGGCGCTGCCGAGCGTGCTCACGCCACGCTCGCGCCGCTGACCGGCACGCCCCTCCCGGCGCGGCCACCATACAGAAAAAAGCCGTTGGCGCTTGCACGCCAACGGCTTTTTTCGTCAGACGACATGCCGCGCAGTCAGTCGACGATCCGCATCGAATAGTCGGTCGCGCGCACGTCCTTCGTCAGCGCGCCGATCGAGATGCGGTCGACGCCCGTTTCCGCGAACGTGCGCACCGTATCGAAATTGACGCCGCCCGACACTTCGAGCACGGCCTTGCCGGCCGCGACGCGCACCGCTTCGCGCATCATGTCGAGCGTAAAGTTGTCGAGCAGCACCGATTGCGCGCCATGCGCGAGCGCCGTGTCGAGCTGCGCGAGCGTCTCGACTTCGACCTGCACCGGCACGCCCGAATCCAGCGCGAACGCCGCATCGAGGGCTTCGCCGACGCCACCGGCTGCCGCGATGTGGTTTTCCTTGATCAGGATGCCGTCATACAGCGCGAGACGCTGGTTCTCGCCGCCGCCGACCCGCACCGCGTACTTCTGCGCGAGCCGCAGGCCCGGCAGCGTCTTGCGCGTATCGAGGATCTTCGCGCGCGTGCCTTCGACGCGATCGACGTAACGACGCGTCGCGCTTGCGACGCCCGACAGCAGTTGCAGGAAATTCAGCCCGTTGCGCTCGGCCGTCAACAGTGCGCGCGCCGGCCCTTCGAGCTCGCAGACGGTCGAATCCGGCGTCATCCGGTCGCCTTCGCGATAGCGCCACTGCACGACGATCGACGGATCGATCCGCGCGATGACGGCCTCGAACCATGGCACGCCGCACAGCACCGCTTCCTCGCGCACGATGATGCGCGCACGGCGCCGCTCGCCGGCCGGCACAAGCCGCCCGGTCTGGTCGCCCGTGCCGACGTCTTCGGCGATCGCATCGACGACGTTGCGCGCGATCGCTTCCTCGAATGCCGCACCGTATTGTGCGCGGACCGCCTCGAACAGCGGGGAGACTGCGGTCGACACGACGCCTTCCGGCGCGCCGCCCTCAAGCGAGGTGGCTGCCCCGTCGGAGGGCGCCGTGCATGGGACCAGAGTGAGCGCCGAAGCGCCAACTTCGGTCGACAGCGGACGAATATGAGCGCGGGGGCCGGTCATTACGCAGCCCCCACGTTCGCGAACAGTTGCTGGTCGCGCTGCAGATCGCCGCTCGCCTGTACGCGCTTCTTGTGCGCCGCTGCGAAATCGAGCATCCGGTCGATCGGCAGACGCGCACGCACGCCGATCGCGGGATCGACGAAGATCTCGTTGTGACCGCGCTCGAGCACGTCGGCGAGGTTCGCGAGGCCGTTCATCGCCATCCACGGGCAATGCGCGCAGCTCTTGCAGGTCGCGCTGTTGCCGGCCGTCGGCGCGGCGATGAAGGTCTTGCCGGGCGCCGCGAGCTGCATCTTGTGAAGGATGCCGAGATCGGTCGCGACGATGAAATGCGTCGCGTCGAGCTTCACGGCTGCGTCGATCAGTTGCGTCGTCGAGCCGACGACGTCCGCCTGCGCGACGACGTTTTCCGGCGACTCGGGATGCACAAGCACCTTTGCGTCCGGATATTCGGCGCGCAGCAGGTCGAGCTCGACGCCCTTGAATTCGTCGTGGACGAGGCACGAACCCTGCCACAGCAGCATGTCCGCGCCGGTTTTCTTCTGGATGTAGCTGCCGAGATGGCGATCGGGTGCCCAGATGATCTTCTCGCCCCGCGCGTGCAGGTCGGCGACGATCTCGAGGCCGATCGACGACGTGACCATCCAGTCCGCGCGCGCCTTCACGGCGGCACTGGTGTTCGCGTAGACGACGACCGTGCGATCGGGATGCGCATCGCAGAACGCGGAGAATTCGTCGGCCGGGCAGCCGAGATCGAGCGAGCAGGTCGCATCGAGGTCGGGCATCAGCACGCGTTTGCCGGGACTCAGGATCTTCGCGGTTTCGCCCATGAAGCGCACGCCGGCGACGACGAGCGTCTGCGCGTCGTGGTCACGGCCGAAGCGGGCCATTTCGAGCGAATCGGCGACGCAGCCGCCTGTTTCATCGGCCAGTTCCTGCAGCTCGGCGTCCACGTAGTAGTGGGCGACGAGCACGGCCTTTTCACGTGCGAGCAGCGCCTTGATGCGCGCCTTCAGTGCAGCGCGCTCCTCGGGGGACGGCGCGTCGGGCACCTTGGCCCATGCTTGTCCCACGCCGCACACGGTCCCTGCCGCGACGGGCCGGTCGTACTCGACGGGTTTGATCGTCGATTGCATCTCCATATCTCCTGTCGACCAGAGTTAGTGCTTTAGCACTTACTCTGGTCCCATGCTTCGCGGTCGACCAGAGTTAGCACTTTAGCGCTTGCTCCGATCCCATGCTTCGCGGTCGACCGGAGTGAGCGGTTTGACGCTCACTCCGATCCCATCCTCTGCGCACGCCCGGGGCATCGAATCCACTGCCCCAAGCCTCATACCAATCCACCCTGCCGATCGGCCATCAAAAACCGGCGGCCCAAATGAAAAAACCCCGCCAACGCGGGGTTTGTGACGTCCTTAGATTCTAATCGATTTCGAATCAGGCGTAGCGACGCAGACGTGTCGCGAATTCCTGCAGCGCCTTGATGCCGCTTTGTTCCGCGCGATGGCACCAATCCTGCAATTGCGCGAGCAGCTGTTCGCGCGATGCGGTCGAACGATCCCAGATCGCGGCCAGATCCTGGCGCAGCTGGAAGTACGTCTGCAGCTTCTGGCTGTTCGCGAAGATTTCCGGCAGCAGCTTCTTCTGCGGCTCGTCGAGGCCGTCGGCGTCCTTGTGGAACCACTTGCGCGCGCTGCGCATCAGCTGGTACTTGTCGCTCGCACCGAGCTCCTTCAGGTGCGCGAGCTCCTGGCGGTATGCACGCTTGACGGCCTTGCCGTAGCGCGCCATCACTTCGTAGCGGTTCGACAACACGGCCTGCAGCGTTTCCTGGTCGAGCACCGTCTTCGGCTTGTTCAGGCGCGGCGTCGGTGCGACCTTCTTCACCTTCGCGAGACCGAATGCCGACATGATGCGGATGTACATCCAGCCGATGTCGAACTCGTACCACTTGTTCGACAGCTTCGCCGACGTCGCGAACGTGTGGTGGTTGTTGTGCAGCTCTTCGCCGCCGATCACGATGCCCCACGGGAACAGGTTCGTGCTCGCATCGGCCGAGTTGAAGTTGCGGTAGCCCCAGAAGTGGCCGAAGCCGTTCACGACACCGGCGGCCCAGAACGGAATCCAGACCATCTGCACGGCCCACACGGTCAGGCCGAGCACGCCGAACAGCGCGACGTCGAGCACCATCATCAGGCTCACGCCGAGGATCGGGTACTTCGAGTACAGATTGCGCTCGATCCAGTCGTTCGGCGTGCCGTGGCTGAACTTGCGCATCGTTTCTTCGTTCTTCGCTTCCGCGCGATACAGCTCGGCGCCTTCGAGGAACACCTTCCAGATCCCGCGCGTCTGCGGGCTGTGCGGATCTTCCTCGGTTTCGCACTTCGCGTGGTGCTTGCGATGGATCGCGGCCCACTGGCCCGTCAGCATGCCGGTCGTCATCCACAGCCACATGCGGAAGAAGTGGCTCGCGATCGGATGCAGCTCCAGCGCGCGGTGCGCCTGGCAGCGATGCAGGTAGACCGTCACGCCGATGATCGTGACGTGCGTGACGGCGAGCGCGAACAGCGCGACCTGCCACCACGAAAAACGCAGGAGCCCGTGGGAAAGAAAATCGAGCAGGGAATTCAACAAGGCAGTTACCTGTGGTGAGAGCGACGCCGACGCGGGCCGACGTCATAAAAATGAAAGCATACCGCGTGTAGACCGGAATTTTACTTCAACCGTTCCAAGTCTTTGTAAAAAATGAATATTTTCTTGTGTTGACGCAATTCGGATAGTCCATCTCCGGACCCGGAGAGCCCCGCGATCCCGTTTTGGCCGTCGAATTTACCGATTCTGGCCGGCGCGCCGCGCCTTAGGCCGCCGACGCCTGCCCGTCCACCGGGCCGACACTGGCCACGGGCACGCCCTGCGCTACCACGCCTGTCGCCGCAAGACCGTCGGGCAGGCCGACCACGCGCACTTCGCGCTGCGGGAACGGGATCGAGATCCCGTGCTCGCCGAACAGCCGCCAGATGTTGCGGTTCACGGCCGAGCGCACGCCCGACGTGCCCTTCGCCGCATCCTCGATCCAGAAACCGAGCTCCAGATCGATCCCGTCCGCGCCGAAGCCGACCAGGTACGGAGCCGGCGCCGGCTCCGCGAGCACGCGCGGCACTCCCTTCGCGGCTTCCGCCAGCACCGACAACGCCTGCTCGACGTCGTTCGTATAGGCGACCTGCACGGCGACCTTCGCGTAGCCGCGCGTCAGGTACGACGACTGGTTCTGCACGACGTCCGTGATCAGCTTCTCGTTCGGGATCAGCGTCTCGTTGCCGTCGAGGCCGCGCACGACCGTATAGCGCGTGCGGATCTGCGTGACGACGCCCTGCAGCCCGCCGACGCTGATCGCGTCCCCGAGCCGCAGCGAGCGATCGAGCAGGATGATGAAGCCCGACACGTAATTGCTGGCGACCTTCTGCAAGCCGAAGCCGAGGCCGACGCCCAACGCGCCGCCGAACACGCCGAGCACCGTCACGTCGATGCCGACGAGCGACAGCCCGATCAGGATCGCCGCGAACACGAGCAGCGCGCGGCCGACCCGCGACAGCACGACCTTCAGGTTCGCGTCGAGCGTGCGCGCGCGCGCGAGGCGATCCTCGAGCACCGAGCCCAGCCACATCGCGACCATCAGCGTCACGCACACCCACAG
Organism: Burkholderia sp. B21-005; assembly: GCF_020843965.1. Taxonomy (NCBI): domain Bacteria; kingdom Pseudomonadati; phylum Pseudomonadota; class Betaproteobacteria; order Burkholderiales; family Burkholderiaceae; genus Burkholderia; species Burkholderia sp. B21-005. Next base: position 2,765,373 of record NZ_CP086301.1, read on the forward strand.
CGCGCCGGAGATCACCGACAGCAGCGTGAGATGCGCATTGGCCACGCGGAACTGCACGCTGTCGAGCCAGCCGAGCACGTCGCGCTGGATGCCGAGCACGGTCAGCACCATCGCGGCCCACACGACGGTCGATACGATCTTCTCGACGATCGACAGCCACGCATGCGTGTGGCCGTCGCGCGCAAACACGCGCCGCGCGAAGAAGAACAGCACGTAGATCAGCCCGATGCCGAACAGCGGCACGAGCGCGAGCGACAGCAGCGACGTCGACATGAACGGCTCGAACGCGAGCTGCGCGACGCCGACGAAAATGCCGCCGAACAACGGGAACAGCGCACGTTTCAGGCTATCCGCGCCCGCACCGGGCGCGCGTCCGGCCGCCCTGCGGCGCGCATCGATCCAGCCGTGCACGAAGCGCGCGGCCAGCCATGCGAAACACAGTGCGCCGACGAGGATCGCCGCCTGCCAGATCATCACCGGCTGGTGGAAATCGCGAATCACCGAGGCCAGCCGGCGCGACAGCAGGCGGCTTTGCAGACTCTCCATCGTCCGTCCGCGCCGCTGTTACTGCGCGCGCCGTTCGAGCACCGCGGCGAAGAAGCCGTCGGTCGCGTGGCGGTGCGGCCACAGCGACAGGTAGTCGCCGGTCTCGATCTCGATGCGCTGGTCGGCCAGCACCTGCTGCGCGGGCACCAGCACGAACTCCGGATGATCGGCCAGGAACTGCTCGACGATCGCTTCGTTCTCCGCGTGGAGCACGCTGCAGGTCGCGTACACGAGCCGGCCGCCCTTCTTCACGAGACGCGCGGCGCTCGCGAGGATCGACGCCTGCTTCGGCGCGAGCTCCTCGATCGACGTGCGCGTCTGGCGCCACTTCAGGTCGGGATTGCGGCGCAGCGTGCCGAGGCCACTGCACGGCGCGTCGACCAGCACGCGGTCGATCTTGCCGGCGAGCCGCTTGATCTTCGCATCGTGCTCGCTGTCGATCAGTACCGGGTTCACGTTCGACAGCCCGCTGCGCGCGAGGCGCGGCTTGAGCTTGGTCAGGCGCTTTTCCGACACGTCGAACGCGTAAAGGCGCCCGGTCGAGCGCATCATCGCGCCGAGCGCGAGCGTCTTGCCGCCGGCGCCCGCGCAGAAATCGACGATCATCTCGCCGCGGCGCGGCGCGACCAGCGAGCACAGCAGCTGGCTACCCTCATCCTGCACCTCGATCTGCCCTTCCTGGAACAGTTGCAGGCGCGTGAGCGCCGGCTTGCCGACGACGCGCACGCCCTGCGGCGCGAACGGCGTCTCGCCTGCGTCGATGCCGTTCGCGCGCAGCGCGTCGATCACCTGGTCGCGCGTCGCCTTCTGCGCGTTGGCACGCAGGTCGAGCGGCGCCGGGTAGTTCAGCGCGGCGGCGAGCTGCGCGAGTTCGTCGGCGTCGAAACGGGCCGACAGCGCCTGGTAGATCCAGTCCGGCAGGTTCGTGCGCACGCGCACCGGCAGGCTCGCCGGATCGATCTTCGACACGTGCTCGAGCCACGCGGCCTCGGTGTCGGACACGAACGGCTTCAGCGCATTGCGGCCGAGCGTCTGCATCAGGCCCAGCAGCGTGAGGCGCCGTGCGGGGCTGCCCGTGCCGCTCTCGGCGAGGTGCGAAAACTCCATCTTCCGGCGCAGCACCGCGAACACCGCCTCGGCGATCACGCCGCGCTCGGCGTGGCCGAGCTTCGGGTGCGCGCGGAAGAACCGGCTCGTCGTCGCGTCGGCGGGGCCGGTGAACTTCAGCACCTCCGCCAGCAAGGTCTCGGTCTGGCCAATCAGGAATCCGTGCAGCTTCATACGCCCTCGCTCGTTTCGGTATGCGGTTGATCCGCGAAAATCCAGCGCGCCTCTTCCGGCGCCACCACTGCCCGGCCGTTCTCCAGGCGCAGGCGCCCCTCGACGAACCAGCGCACCGCACGCGGATACAGCACGTGCTCGACCGTCAGCACGCGCCGCGCGAGCGCGGCCGCGTCGTCGCCCGCGCGCACGGGCACCGCGCCCTGCGCGACGATTGCGCCGCTGTCGAGCTCGGGAATCACGAAATGCACGCTCGCGCCATGCACTGCGACGCCGGCATCCAGCGCCTGCTGGTGCGTGTGGATGCCCTTGAAGCTCGGCAGCAGCGACGGATGGATGTTCAGCAGCCGGCCTTCATATCGTCTGACGAAATCGGGCGTCAGGATGCGCATGAAGCCGGCGAGCACGACGAGATCGGGCGCGAAACGGTCGATTTCGGCGGCGAGCGCCGCGTCGAAGCTGTCACGGCCGTCGAACGACCGGTGGTCGACCACCGCGGTCGCCACCCCGTGCGACGCGGCAAAAACCAGGCCGGCCGCGTCGGGCCGGTTGGCGATCACGGCGGCGACCTGGGCCGGCCAGCGTTCCTGCGCACACGCGCGGACGATGGCCTCCATGTTGCTGCCGCGACCGGAAATCAGGATCACGAGTTTTTTCATCCGCGAATTTTACCATTCGCCCCCGCGTTTCCCCCCTTCTCGGCCGCCGGGCCGCCCGAACGTTTATAATCTTCTGCTTTGCGGCATCCCACCGCCCATTCCCCCGACGCTGCATCCGCTATCGTGAAAGTCTTCCGCGGCCTGCCCAACGCCGAGAGCCGCGCGCCGTGCGCGCTGACGATCGGCAACTTCGACGGTGTCCATCGCGGCCACCAGGCCCTGCTCGCGCGCGTGCGCGCGGCAGCGGACGCGCGCGGCCTGCCCGTGTGCGTGATGACCTTCGAGCCGCATCCGCGCGAATTCTTCAATCCGGCCGGCGCGCCGCCGCGCATCGCGATGCTGCGCGACAAGCTGGAAGCGCTGCGCGACCACGGGGTCGACCGCGTCGTCGTCGAGCACTTCAACCACACGTTCGCAAGCCAGTCGCCGCAGGCGTTCGTCGAACGCACGCTGGTCGGCGGGCTGCACACGCGCTGGATGATGGTCGGCGACGATTTCTGCTACGGCGCGAAGCGCGCGGGCACCTTCGACACGCTGAAGGCGGCCGGCGAACAGTACGGTTTCGAAGTCGAGCAGATGGGCACGGTCTCCGGCAGCGACGGCACGCGCATCTCCAGCTCCGGCGTGCGCACCGCGCTCGCCGCGGGCGATCTCGACGCGGCCGCGCAGGCGCTCGGCCACGGCTACGCGATCAGCGGCCACGTCGCGCACGGGCTGAAGCTCGGCCGCGACCTCGGCTTCCCGACCCTGAACCTGCCGATCGCGCACAAGCGGCCGGCGCTCGCGGGCATCTTCGTCGTGCAGGTGCACGGCCTGGGCCCCGCCCCGCTGCCGGGCGTCGCGAGCCTCGGGCTGCGCCCGACGGTCGACGATTCCGGCCGCGTGCTGCTCGAAGTCCACCTGCTCGACTGGCACGGCGATGCGTACGGCAAGCTGATCCGCGTCGAATTCCTGAAGAAGCTGCGCGACGAGGCGAAGTTCGACGATCTCGAGGCGCTGTCGCGCGCGATCGCACTGGACGTCGCGAATGCGCGCGCGTACTTCGTTGAGCGCGCCCGCGCGCCGGGCAGCCGCGCGACCGGCTTCTCGACGTCGGCGACCGACCGAATTAGCTGATCCGGCCGGCGGCGCCACGCGCCGCGCCCTCGCGCCGCCCACCCGCGCGCATCCCCGATTCACGACGCACGAGCGTCCCTCGATTTAGATAGCGATCCCATCATGAGCAACAAGAAAGCCGATTCGAAACCGCAGGCCAAGTATCCGGTCAACCTGCTCGACACGCCGTTCCCGATGCGCGGCGACCTGCCCAAGCGCGAGCCGCAGTGGGTCAAGGAATGGGAAGAGCGCGGCATCTACGAAAAGATCCGCGCGGCCAGCAAGGGCCGCCCGAAGTTCATCCTGCACGACGGCCCCCCGTATGCGAACGGCGACATCCACCTCGGGCACGCGGTCAACAAGATCCTGAAGGACATCGTCGTCAAGTCGCGCAACATGGCCGGCTTCGACGCACCGTACGTGCCGGGCTGGGATTGCCACGGGATGCCGATCGAGATCCAGATCGAGAAGCAGTTCGGCAAGTCGCTGCCGGCGGCCGAAGTGATGAGCAAGGCGCGCGCGTACGCGACCGAGCAGATCGAGAAGCAGAAGGTCGGCTTCAAGCGCCTCGGCGTGCTCGGCGACTGGGCGAATCCGTACAAGACGATGAACTTCGTCAACGAGGCGGAAGAGATCCGCGCGCTCGGCAAGATCATCGAGAAGGGCTACGTGTACCGCGGGCTGAAGCCGGTGAACTGGTGCTTCGACTGCGGCTCGGCGCTCGCCGAGGCGGAAGTCGAGTACAAGGACCGCACCGACCCGACGATCGACGTGATGTTCGCGTTCGCCGAGCCGGAAAAGACCGCCCAGGCGTTCGGCCTGCCGGCGCTGCCGCGCGCCGAGGGCGGCATCGTGATCTGGACCACCACGCCGTGGACGATCCCGGCCAACCAGGCGCTGAACCTCCATCCGGAAATCGTCTACGCGCTGGTCGACACCGAGCGCGGGCTGCTGATCATCGCGGAAGAACGCGTCGCCGCCTGCATGGCCGACTTCAAGCTGACCGGCCGCGTCGTCGCGACCGCGCCCGGCGTGAAGCTCGCGAACCTGCGCTTTCACCACCCGCTCGCGTCGGCCCACCCCGGCTACAAGCGCACCGCGCCCGTCTACCTCGGCGACTACGTGACGACCGACACGGGTACCGGCGTCGTGCACTCGTCGCCCGCCTACGGCATCGAAGACTTCATCTCGTGCAAGGCGCACGGGATGACCGATTCGGACTTCATCAACCCGGTGATGGGCGACGGCCGCTACATCGAATCTCTGCCGCTGTTCGGCGGCCTGTCGATCTGGGACGCGAACCCGAAGATCGTCGACGCGCTGAACGCGGCCGGCTCGCTGCTGCGCAGCGAGAAGTACACGCACAGCTACATGCACTGCTGGCGCCACAAGACGCCGATCATCTACCGCGCGACGTCGCAATGGTTCGCCGGCATGGACGTGACGCCGCGCGACGGCAGCAAGACGCTGCGCGAAGCGGCGCTCGAAGGCGTCGAGGCAACCGCGTTCTACCCGTCGTGGGGCAAGCAGCGCCTGTTCAGCATGATCGCGAACCGTCCCGACTGGACGCTGTCGCGCCAGCGCCAATGGGGCGTGCCGATGGCGTTCTTCGTGCACAAGGAAACCGGCGAGCTGCACCCGCGCACGCTCGAGCTGCTCGAGGAAGTCGCCAAGCGCGTCGAGCAGTCGGGCATCGAGGCGTGGCAGTCGCTCGATCCGCGTGAGCTGATCGGCGACGACGCGAACATGTACGAAAAGAATCGCGACACGCTCGACGTGTGGTTCGACTCGGGCACGACGCACTGGCACGTGCTGCGCGGCTCGCACAAGGATCAGCTGCAGTTCCCGGCGGACCTGTACCTCGAAGGCTCGGACCAGCACCGCGGCTGGTTCCACTCGTCGCTGCTGACCGCGTCGATGATCGACGGCCGCGCGCCGTACAAGGGCCTGCTCACGCACGGCTTCACGGTCGACGGCGAAGGCCGCAAGATGAGCAAGTCGCTCGGCAACGGTGTCGACCCGCATGAAGTCGCGAACCGCCTCGGCGCGGAAATCATCCGCCTGTGGATCGCGTCGACCGACTATTCGGGCGAGCTCGCCATCTCCGAGGAAATCCTGAAGCGTGTGACGGAAGGCTATCGCCGCATCCGCAACACGCTGCGCTTCCTGCTCGCGAACCTGTCGGACTTCGACTTCGCGCAGCACGCGGTGCCGGTCGACGAATGGCTCGAGATCGACCGTTATGCCGTCGCGTTCTCCGCGCAACTGCAGACGGAATTGCTCGGCCACTACGAGAAGTACGAGTTCCACCCGGTCGTCGCGAAGCTGCAGACGTACTGCTCGGAAGATCTCGGCGGCTTCTACCTCGACGTGCTGAAGGACCGCCTGTATACCAGCGCGGCCGATTCGCGCGCGCGCCGCTCCGCGCAGACCGCGCTGTACCACCTGACGCACGGGCTGCTGCGCGTGCTCGCACCGTTCCTGTCGTTCACCGCGGAAGAAGCGTGGAAGGTGTTCCAGCCGGCCAGCGACACCGTGTTCACGGAAACCTACTACGCGTATCCGGAAGTGGCCGGCTCGGCCGCACTGATCGAAAAGTGGGCGCTGCTGCGCGACGTGCGCGGCAACGTGACGAAGGCGCTCGAGGAAGCACGCACCGCGAACCGCATCGGTTCGTCGCTGCAGGCCGAAGTGGCCGTGCATGCGAGCGGCGCGCGCTACGATGCGCTGACGAGCCTCGGCGACGACCTGAAGTTCGTGCTGATCACGTCGGCGGCGACGGTCGCGAAGGTCGACGACGAAGCGCAGGAAAGCGTCGACGTCGCGGCGTCGAAGTACCAGAAGTGCGAACGCTGCTGGCACTACCGCGAGGACGTCGGCGCGCACGCCGACCACCCGACGCTGTGCGGACGCTGCTTCTCGAACCTGTTTGAAAACGGCGAAATCCGGAGCGCGGCTTAACTATGGCAAAAACCCTGTCGAAACCGGCCAGCGGCGCGCTCGCGCCCTGGCTCGGCATTTCGCTGATCGTGATCCTGTTCGACCAGCTGTCGAAAATCGCGATCCTGAAAACGTTCGCGTACGGCGCGCAGCATGCGCTGACGTCGTTCTTCAGCCTCGTGCTGGTGTACAACCGCGGCGCCGCGTTCGGCTTCCTGTCGACCGCGAGCGGCTGGCAGCGCTGGGCGTTCACCGCGCTCGGCATCGGCGCGACGCTCGTGATCTGCTTCCTGCTGCGCCGCCATGGCCAGCAGCGGCTGTTTAGCCTGTCGCTCGCGCTGATCCTCGGCGGCGCGCTCGGCAACGTGATCGACCGGCTGGTCTACGGCCACGTGATCGACTTTCTCGATTTCCACGTCGGCGGCTGGCACTTCCCGGCGTTCAACCTCGCCGATTCCGCGATCACGATCGGCGCGGTGCTGCTGATCTACGACGAACTGCGTCGCGTGCGCGGCTCGCGCTGAGCGCGCATACTCGGTGTCGACGGCCGGCTTCGCGCCGGCCGTTCCGTTTGACCCTTGGAGGCCTGAGTTGGCACACGCAGAACTCGCTGGAAAACACCTCGTTCTCGGCCTGACGGGCGGCATCGCCTGCTACAAGATCGCCGAGCTCACCCGGCTCCTGACGAAGGCAGGCGCGACCGTGCAGGTCGTGATGACCGAAGCCGCCGCGCAATTCATCACGCCCGTCACGATGCAGGCGCTGTCCGGCCGGCCCGTCTATACGAACCAGTGGGACGCGCGCATCGACAACAACATGGCGCACATCGACCTGTCGCGCGAAGCCGACGCGATCGTGATCGCGCCCGCGTCGACGGATTTCCTCGCGAAGCTCGCGCACGGATTCGCGGACGACCTGCTGTCGACGCTGTGCGTCGCGCGCGACTGTCCGCTGCTCGTCGTGCCCGCGATGAACCGCCAGATGTGGCAGAACCCGGCCACGCAACGCAATGCCGCGCAACTGCGCACCGACGGCGTGTCGGTGCTCGGCCCCGATTCGGGCGCGCAGGCCTGCGGCGAAATCGGCGACGGCCGCATGCTTGAACCCGAGGCGATCTACGAAGCCATCGTCGCGCACTTCGCACCGAAGGTGCTCGCGCACCGTCGCGTGCTGATCACGGCCGGCCCGACGTTCGAGCCGCTCGACCCGGTGCGCGGCCTCACGAACCGCTCGAGCGGCAAGATGGGCTTCGCGCTCGCGCGCGCCGCGCAGCAGGCCGGTGCCGACGTGCATCTCGTCGCGGGGCCGGTCGCGCTCGACACGCCGTGGGGCGTGACACGCCAGGACGTGCAGACCGCGCAGCAGATGTACGACGCGGTCATGCACGCGGTATCCGACGCGGACATCTTCATCGCGGTGGCCGCGGTCGCCGACTGGCGCGTCGACCAGCCGGCCGAGCACAAGATGAAGAAGACGGCCGATCGCAAGATGCCGGCGCTCGCGTTCGTCGAGAACCCCGACATCCTCGCATCGGTCGCGGCGCTACCCGATCCGCCGTTCTGCGTCGGTTTCGCCGCCGAAAGCGGCGACCTCGACGTGCATGGCGACGAAAAGCGCAAGCGCAAAAACGTGCCGCTGCTGGTCGGCAACCTCGGCCCGCTGACGTTCGGCCGCGACGACAACGAAGTCGTGCTGTTCGAGGCAGCCGGGCTCACGCGCCTGCCGCGCGCGCCGAAGGACGAGCTCGCGCACGCGCTCGTCGCCGAAATCGCAAAGCGCCTGCCCGACAATCACCTGATCTGATCCATTGCGCGGCGGCACGCGCCGCCGCGCCCCTCCCGACCGATTCGACGACCGCATGAAACTCGACCTGAAGATTCTCGACGCGCGCATGCGCGACTACATGCCCGCCTACGCCACCACCGGCAGCGCGGGCCTCGACCTGCGCGCATGCCTCGACGCACCCGTCACGCTGCAGCCGGGCGAAACGACGCTGGTGCCGACGGGCCTCGCGATTCATCTCGCGGATCCCGGCTATGCGGCGCTGATCCTGCCGCGCTCGGGCCTCGGCCACAAGCACGGGATCGTGCTCGGCAACCTCGTCGGCCTGATCGATTCCGACTACCAGGGCCAGCTGATGGTGTCGACGTGGAACCGCGGCCAGACCGAATTCGTGCTGAACCCGTTCGAACGGCTCGCGCAGCTCGTGATCGTGCCGGTCGTGCAGGCGCAGTTCAATATCGTCGACGATTTCGCGCAAAGCGATCGCGGCGAAGGCGGCTTCGGCAGCACTGGCCGTCACTGAACGGCGTGATACGAAAAGGGGGCCTCGCGGCCCCCTTTCCTTTTTCCGTTTCCCCTCACCGATCGGCCGTCTGCGCGATCCGCGCGGGCGCGAGTTCGCGTCGCCGTGCCTGCGCGATGCTCGCATAGATCACCAGCGCGGCCAGCACACCGAGCAGCACCGCCGACGAGCCGACCGTGCCGAGCGCGAGCCCGCCCTTGGCGACCGGTTTCGTCAGCAGGTCGCCGACCGTCGCGCCGAACGGACGCGTGAGCACGAACGCGGCCCAGAACAGCAGCACGCCGGAGATCCGCGTGAAGTAATGCGCGAGCACGATCGCCGCGAGCAGCGCGCCGATCAGCAGCGCGCCGCCGCCGAAGCCGAGCCCCGAGCTGTCCGCGAGGAAATCGCCGAGCGCGGTGCCGAGCGTGTTCGAGAACAGGATCGCGATCCAGTACAGCAGCTCGACCTTGCGCGTGCGGATCAGGTCCACCGACAGCGACTCGCCGCTCAGGCGCCACACCGCGAAGATCGCCAGCAGGATCGCGACGAGAATCGATGAGCCGGCCGCGTAGCCGAGGCCGAGCGTGCGGTCCATGAAATCGGACATCGTCGTGCCCGCGGTGCTCGTCGCAACGATCACGGCCCAGTAAATGGCCGGGCGATAGCCGGTCGTCCTGAGCTGCGCACCGAGCGTGACGAGAAAGAAACCGAACAGCAGGATCGAGCTCACCGCGTAGCCGACGTTCAGCGTCATCGACAGCAGGTCGCCGCCGGTTTCGCCGAGCGTCGTCGCGCAGATCTTCATGATCCAGAACGCGAGCGTGATTTCGGGAAGTTTGTTCATTCGAACCCCTTTTGACAGGAACGCAGCGAGCCGACGTGGGCCGGCCCGCCATGCAGACAGGTTCGAATGTTATCGCCGCCGGCTTAACGCAACCTTAGCGGCCTCGCCTCGCCGCGCGGGCCACCGCCCGCGGCGTGCGCTCACGCGTCAACGCGCGTGCTGGTGCCGGTAGTGCAGCGCGTATGCGAGCGTCAGCAGCACGACAAACACGACGCCGACCACCATCGTCATCCGGAATTCGCGCGTGAACGCGGTCGTGAGCAGGACCGCGCCGACGAGCCCCGCACCGAGCAGGCTGCCGAACGGGTGGCCCCACATCCGGAATGCGAGCGCCGGGCCACGATACCGCACGCGAAAGCGCAGGTGCGTAACGAAGATCATCAGCCACGTGAACAGCGCGCCGAACATCGCGATCGCCATCATCACGGTAAACGCGGTGTCGGGCGACAGCGCGACCAGCACGGCCGCGACCGCGACGCCGCTGGTCGAGATCCACAGCGCCGCGCGCGGCACGCCGTTGTTGCCGAGCCGGCCGAACACCGCCGGCGCGAGCCGCGCACGCGACAGGCTGAACATCATCCGCGTCGTCACGTAGAGCTGGCTGTTCATCGCCGACAGCGCCGCGATCAACAGCACGAAGTTGATCACGCCGGCCGCATAGGGCACGTGCGTCGCCGCCATCACCTTCACGAACGGGCTTTCGTCGGTGCCGGCCTGCGTCCAGGGCACGATCGCGAGCATCAGCGACAGCGTCAGCAGGTAGAACAGCACGAGCCGGAACACCGTCGAGCGGAACGCACGCGTGACCGCATGCTGCGGATCGCGCGCCTCGCCGGCCGCGATCGCGACCGCCTCGATGCTCATGTAGCTGAAGATCGCGACGATCACCGCGACCCAGGTGCCCCACGGCCCTTTCGGCATGAAGCCGTCGTGCGCCGTGTAGTTCGCGAAGCCGATGCCCGACGCCGCCGGCGCCGACCACACGAGATACGCGCCGAGCACGATGAACACGACGATCGCCGCGATCTTCAGCAAGGAAAACGCGTATTCGACCGATCCGTACAGCGTGACGCTCGCGAGGTTCACCGCAATCAGCAGCGCGGAGAAGCCGATCACCCAATACCAGCCGGGCACGGCCGGGAACCAGTACTTCATGAAGACGGCGATCGCGCTGATCTCGGTGCCGATCGCGAACACCACCGCGAACCAGTACGCATAGCGCACGAGAAAGCCCGCGAGCGGGCCGACGTAGTGCTCGGCGTATGCGCCGAACGAACCGGCCGTCGGATGCGCGACCGTCATTTCCGCGAGCGCGCCCATCAGCAGCAGCGCAATCAGCGCGCCGATCGCATACGAGACCAGCACGCTCGGACCGGCGAGCCCGATCGCGAACCCGCTGCCGAGGAACAGCCCCGTGCCGATCGCGCCGCCGATCGCGATCATCGCCATCTGCCCCGACGTCAGCGCGTGGCGCAACCCTTGTTCGCGCGCGACGATGTTGTCGAACGACCGTTGTTGTTGTGTCACTGCGTTGCTACTCCCTGCCCCACCATTGCGCCACCGGCGCCAGATAAAACGAAACGGCGCGGAGAACTTCCCGCGCCGTTCGCATGAACAACGAATTATCGCTTACTCGACTTCGACCGTCTCTTCGTTCGGCTTGTGCGGCGGATTCGCCAGCTTGTCGAACGACAACTGAACCTTGTCGCTTTCGTCGACGTCGACCGTCACGTGCCCGCCGTTGACGAGCTTGCCGAACAGCAGTTCGTCGGCCAGCGCACGACGGATCGTGTCCTGGATCAGCCGCTGCATCGGCCGCGCGCCCATCAACGGGTCGAAGCCGTGCTTCGCGAGATGCTTGCGCAACGCGTCGGTGAACAGCGCGTCGACCTTCTTCTCGTGCAGCTGCTCCTCGAGCTGGATCAGGAACTTGTCGACCACGCGCATGATGATTTCCTCATCGAGCGAGCGGAAGCTGATGATCGAATCCAGGCGGTTGCGGAACTCCGGCGTGAACAGACGCTTGATGTCGGTCATCTCGTCGCCCGTCTCGCGGCGCGTCGTGAAGCCGATCGTCGCCTTCTGCATCGACTCGGCGCCCGCGTTCGTCGTCATGATGATGATGACGTTGCGGAAATCCGCCTTGCGGCCGTTGTTGTCCGTCAGCGTGCCGTGGTCCATCACCTGCAGCAGCACGTTGAAGATGTCCGGATGCGCCTTCTCGATTTCGTCGAGCAACAGCACGCAATGCGGCTTCTTCGTGACGGCTTCGGTCAGCAGGCCGCCCTGGTCGAACCCGACGTAGCCCGGCGGCGCGCCGATCAGGCGGCTCACCGCGTGACGCTCCATGTATTCCGACATGTCGAAGCGGATCAGCTCGATGCCGAGCGTGAACGCGAGCTGGCGCGCCACTTCGGTCTTGCCGACGCCCGTCGGGCCGGAGAACAGGAACGAACCGATCGGCTTGTCCATCTTGCCGAGGCCCGCGCGCGCCATCTTGATCGATGCGGCGAGCGCGTCGATCGCCGGATCCTGGCCGAACACGACGCTCTTCAGGTCGCGATCGAGCGTCTGCAGCTTGCTGCGATCGTCCTGCGACACGCTTTGCGCCGGCACGCGCGCGATCTTCGAGATGATTTCCTCGATCTCGCTCTTGCCGATCGTCTTCTTCTGCTTCGACTTCGGCAGGATGCGCTGCGCGGCGCCCGCTTCGTCGATCACGTCGATCGCCTTGTCCGGCAGGTGCCGGTCGGTGATGAAGCGCGCCGACAGTTCGGCCGCGGCCGACAGTGCGCCCGACGAGTACTTGACGCCGTGATGCTCCTCGAAGCGCGACTTCAGCCCGCGCAGGATCGCGACCGTCTGCTCGACGGTCGGCTCCGTCACGTCGACCTTCTGGAAGCGCCGCGACAGCGCCGCATCCTTCTCGAAGATGCCGCGATACTCGGTGAACGTGGTCGCGCCGATGCACTTGAGCGTGCCCGACGACAACGCCGGCTTCAGCAGGTTCGACGCGTCGAGCGTGCCGCCCGATGCGGCGCCCGCGCCGATCAGCGTGTGGATCTCGTCGATGAACAGGATCGCGTGCGGACGCTCTTTCAGCTCCTTCAGCACCGTCTTCAGACGTTGCTCGAAGTCGCCGCGATACTTGGTGCCCGCGAGGAGCGCGCCCATGTCGAGCGAATACACCTGTGCGTTCGCCAGGATGTCCGGCACTTCGCCGCGCGTGATGCGATAGGCGAGCCCTTCCGCGATCGCGGTCTTGCCCACGCCCGCTTCGCCCACGAGCAGCGGATTGTTCTTGCGGCGGCGGCACAGCACCTGCACGACGCGCTCGACCTCCGGCTCGCGGCCGATCAGCGGATCGATGCGGCCGTCCTTCGCCATCTGGTTCAGGTTCTGCGTGAACTGCGCGAGCGGCGTTTCCTTCTGCGCGTTCGCGTCTTCGCTTTCCGCGTTCGCGTCGGTCGACTTCGCGGCTTCGCCGCCGTTCGTCTTCGCGATGCCGTGCGAAATGAAGTTCACGACGTCCAGGCGCGTGACGCCCTGCTGCTGCAGGTAATAGACGGCGTGCGAATCCTTCTCGCCGAAGATCGCGACCAGCACGTTCGCGCCGGTGACTTCCTTCTTGCCGTTCGACGTCGACTGGACGTGCATGATCGCGCGCTGGATCACGCGCTGGAACCCAAGCGTCGGCTGGGTATCGACATCGTCGGTACCCGGGACGGTCGGTGTGTTGTCGTGGATGAAATTGCGCAGGTTCTGACGCAAGTCCTCAATGTTGGCCGCACACGCGCGCAACACCTCGGCTGCCGTCGGATTATCCAGCAGAGCCAGCAGCAGATGCTCGACCGTAATGAACTCATGGCGCGCCTGGCGTGCTTCCATGAACGCCATGTGCAGGCTGACTTCCAATTCCTGGGCAATCATGCTTCCTCCATCACGCACTGCAGCGGATGCCCGGCCTGCCGCGCATGGGTAACGACTTGCTCAACCTTGGTCGACGCGATGTCCCGCGTATAGACCCCACATACCCCTCGCCCTTCGCGATGGACCTTCAGCATGATCTGCGTGGCCGTCTCGCGATCCTTCTTGAAATACTCCTGTACGACCATCACGACGAACTCCATCGGCGTGAAGTCGTCGTTCAGCAGCACCACCTTGTACATCGAAGGCGGCTTGAGCTTCTGCTGCTTGCGTTCCAGGACGGTACTGTCCTGCTTGTCCGGGATAATCGCCATACACCCATTCTAAACAACTCGGACAGGCCCGCAATCCTGCCATTACCCGACCGACCGGCCGGCGCCCTCCCTGGTTCCCGACGACATGCGATCGTCTTCGCGCCATACGAAAGCCGGCTGCGGTGCCGGCTTTCACGCGTGGCGCGGAACACGAACCGTCAGGGGGAGACTGCACCGGACCGTCGCATCCGCATCCAGTATCCCACAAGCCGGGCCGACTCGATCGCGTGTCACTCGAGCCTGGTATATGAGCCGATTATGCGACTTTTCAAGTCCGCGCGCTCGGCGGCATGCTGCGAAGCAAAGCCGGAAAAACCCTGAAAATGGGTTCTTTACAACGGCCCTCTAACCGTCTAAAAATTCCACTTGACACTCAAATAAAGAGCGCCAACAATCAAGCTGGCACTTTTTTCAATTTGCCAGTTGGCGAAATGAAAGAGGCCGAAGGTGAGCTTGTGAGGGGGGAACGGCTGTATTTTCCGGTCGTTTAGCTTTTCGAGCGTGCTCGTGGTAAGTAGCAGCGACTGTGTGACAGGGGAAGTAGGAAAATGGCAACTGGTATCGTTAAGTGGTTCAACGACGCGAAGGGCTTCGGTTTCATCACCCCCGACGAGGGCGGTGAGGATCTGTTTGCGCACTTCTCGGCCATCAACATGCAGGGCTTCAAGACCCTGAAGGAAGGCCAGAAGGTGAGCTTCGAGGTCGTTCAAGGGCCGAAGGGCAAGCAAGCGTCGAACATCCAGGCCGCGTAAGGCACCGGATATTGGACGAAGAAACCCGGCATTGCGCCGGGTTTCTTTTTTTCAGGCCGGCCATTCGTTAATTCGATTGGCCGGCCTTTTCGTTCAATCCGGATTATTGAACACGTATTGTCTTGTTGCACATGCAGATCGAATGCCGTCATACATGTGAAACATAATCGATACGCGTTACACGACCTTCAGCGTGCCCATCATGCCGAGATCCTCGTGTTCGAGAATATGGCAGTGGAACATGCGCTCGCCGGGCATGTCTTGCGTAACGAGAATCGTCACGGTCTCGCCGCTGCGCACGTTCACGGTATCCCGCCACGCGCGGAACGGTTCACTCGTGCGCGTGCCGTCCGATGCACGCTCGATCACCTGGAATTGCGTGCCGTGCAAATGGAACGGATGATCCATGTCGGTCGCATTGCGGATCGTCCAGCGCTCGATGTCGCCGCGGCGGCTCGTCAACGTCGCGCGATGCGGTGCATAGGTCGCGCCGTTGATCGTGAAGCGCATCCCGGCCGGGCGGCCATGCATCGGGCCGTTCATCATTGCGTCCATGTCCATCTCTTCGCCGAACGCGACCTCCTTGTGCGCGACCGGCTCGCCGAGCGCCGGCACCGTGCGTAGCGTCGCCGGCAGCGCACGGGCGGCGGCCGGTGCGAACGCGACGTCGGCCAGCGGCAGCGCCGGATCGGGTGGCAGGCTACCGTGGCCGTCGTCGTGGGACATCGCCATCTTGCGGCGGTCGTATTCGGCCGCCTGCAGCACGGCGCGTGACGCGCGCTCGCCGGCGCGCACCAGCAGTTCCGCGCGCTCGCCCGGCGCGAGCAGCAGCGACGTCACGCGGCGCGGCGCATCGAAGAGCCCGCCGTCCGTGCCCGCATGCTCGAACGCGCGGCCGTCGTCGAACGCCACGCGCAGGTAGCGCGCGCTGCACGCGTTCCACACGCGCCAGCGCTCGTCACTCGCGACGTCGATCCGCGGCCGGCGCGCACCGTTGACCAGCACGAACTGACCTTCGCGGCCGTTCATCCAGTCCATCATGTCGTTCGGCGCAATCGTGCCGTCGCGCGCGAGCTTCAGGTCGGACACGAACAGGTTGCGCTCGGGCCAGCCGGCGAGCGGATCGTCGGCGGCGCGCACGACGAACGGGCCGGCCAGCCCGCGGAACACCTGCTCGGCGGTCATCATGTGCGGATGCGGGTGATACCAGTAGGTGCCGGCACTGCCCTTCGGCAGCGTGAAGCGGTACACGTGCGACGCACCCGGCGCGACGGGGTCGGACGGGTTGCCGTCCTGGTCGGGTGGCACCGGCAGGCCATGCCAGTGGATCGTCGACGGTTGCGGCAGTTTGTTCACGAAGCGGATTTCGACCGTATCGCCCTCGCGTACGTCGATCAGCGGGCCGACCACCGGCCCCTGCGTGCCCGTGCCGAACTGCCAGAACGTTGTCGGACGCGCTCCGTGCAGCAGCGGACGCGCGACCGGCTGCGCGACCAGCGTCGCGCGGAACGTGCCGGGCTCACGACTTTCGTTCGCGAGCGTGCGCAGCGACGCGAGCGGCGCGCCGGCTGGCAGCGCATCGGCCGCCGCGAGCGCGGCCGGCGCCGGCTTCGCGTGCTGCGTGTGGCCCGCCATCCCTGACATGCCCGACATGCCGGGCATGTCGTCCATCTGATCCATGCCGGCCATGCCCGCGTGTGCGGCATGCTGCGCCCAGGCGGTGCGCGCAAACAGCGATGCGGCCGCAACGCCGATGGCATGCGACAGGAAGGTTCTCCGTATCATCAATCATTCCTCGTTATTCGTGCTGCGTCGCGCGGCCGTCGCGACACCCGCGCCGGCCGGTGCGCAAGCGCCCACGCGCGACGCGAAACCTGATGCCCGCGTCATCATAACCGCGGGCCGTGGCCGAAGCAGCGCGGCACCGCGCAAGCGGCGATACGCCGCAGTGCACTGCCGGGCCCGACGGCCCGGGCGCCGTTCGCGCGGCGTTTTCAACCATCGCCCGACGCCGCGACGCCCTACCACATTCATACCGGCCGCCTGGTCGACGGCATTCGCTCCTGGCGTTCGCCCCGCCCGATCAGGGCAATTCGCACCCCCGTTCATCCCGCCAGCGGCACGCCACACACCTTCGATGCACGGATCCGTTGATTTTTCACGATGCGGAACAAGTCTCTGCGTTATAAAAATTCGTGGTGCACGGCACAAATTCGCTGTTTCGCGATGCCAAAAATCGTTCCGCAATACAAAACGCCCGAAATAACCCGATGTTTTTAAATGGGATTTTTTGTTTCGAGCAAGCGTTCTACGCGCACCATCGATCGCGACCATGGACGTAGACTGGGTTCCATGCACCGACGCTTCGCCACGACGTTCGATACGAAACGCCAACCGGCGGGCGGCACAACAGAATCGCTTGTAATCAGAAAGGGAGAACGGAAATGAAGGGATTTCGCTTTGGTTCAGCGCTCGGGTCGTTCTACATCCTGCCGGGTAACGGCGGCTGGGAAGCGACGTTCGGCAACGCTCTGCTCGGCGCGTTCTCGTGCCCGGAAGTGGCCGCCGACCACATCTCCCGCGGCGACTGCGAGCAACCGTCCGAACTGGATACGGCCACGCTCGAAGTGCCGCCCGAAATCAGCGAATGGGAAATCGTTCACGTCTGAATGGCACGCCTGCAACGAAAAACGCCCCGGGCGACCGGGGCGTTTTTATTGTCGGCGCAGCGGCGAGCCGTGAGGCCCGCCGCGTCGGCGGCTGCCGTTGCCGTGGCGCGCGCGTGGGCGCGGCCGACGTCAGGCGACTGCGTCGACGATGGCGTTCAGCGTTGCGCTCGGACGCATCGCCTGGCTCGTCAGCTCGACGTTCGGACGGTAGTAGCCGCCGATCGCCTGCGCGGTGCCCTGCGCGGCCGACAGCTCTTCCAGGATGCGCGCTTCGCTGCCGGACAGCGACTTCGCGACGCCTTCGAACTGCGCCTTCAGCGCGGCATCGTCGGTCTGCTCGGCCAGCGCCTGCGCCCAGTACAGGCACAGGTAGAAGTGGCTGCCGCGGTTGTCGAGGCCGCCGACCTTGCGTGCGGGCGACTTGTTCTCGTCCAGGAACTTGCCGGTCGCCTGGTCGAGCGTCTTCGCGAGCACGAGGGCCTTCGGGTTCTGGTAAGCGTGGCCGAGGTGTTCGAGCGACGCGGCCAGCGCGAGGAATTCACCCAGCGAATCCCAGCGCAGGAAGCCTTCCTCGACGAACTGCTGCACGTGCTTCGGTGCCGAGCCGCCCGCGCCCGTTTCGAACATCCCGCCGCCAGCCATCAGCGGCACGATCGACAGCATCTTCGCGCTGGTGCCGAGTTCCATGATCGGGAACAGGTCGGTCAGGTAGTCGCGCAGCACGTTGCCCGTGACCGAGATCGTGTCCTTGCCCGCACGGATGCGCTCGAGCGAGAAACGCGTCGCGTCCACCGGCGTCATGATGCGGATGTCGAGGCCGTTCGTGTCGTGATCCTTCAGGTAGCGTTCGACCTTCGCGATGATCTGCGCGTCGTGCGCACGTGCCGGGTCGAGCCAGAACACGGCCGGCGCGCCGGTCGCGCGGGCACGGTTCACCGCGAGCTTGACCCAGTCCTGCACCGGTGCGTCCTTCGTCTGGCACATGCGCCAGATGTCGCCCGACTCGACCGCGTGCTCGAGCAGCACGTTGCCGGCTTCGTCCGTGACGCGCACGACGCCATCGGCCGGGATCAGGAACGTCTTGTCGTGCGAGCCGTATTCCTCTGCCGCCTGCGCCATCAGGCCGACGTTCGGCACGCTGCCCATCGTGACCGGGTCGAATGCGCCGTGCTGCTTGCAGTCTTCGATCACGGCCTGGTAGACGCCCGCGTAGCAGCGGTCCGGAATCACGGCCTTCGCGTCGGACAGTTCGCCGTCCGGGCCCCACATGCCGCCCGAGTCGCGGATCATCGCCGGCATCGATGCGTCGACGATCACGTCGCTCGGCACGTGCAGGTTCGTGATGCCCTTGTCCGAGTTGACCATCGCGAGACGCGGGCGCACCGCGTACTCAGCCTTGACGTCGGCTTCGATCACTTCGCGCGTGTCGGCCGGCAGGTCCTTCAGGCGCGCGTACAGGTCGCCGATCCCGTTGTTCGGGTTGAAACCGAGTTGCGCGAGCACGTCGGCGTGCTTCGCGAGCGCGTCGCTGTAGAACACCGACACGAAGTGACCGAACAGGATCGGGTCCGAGACCTTCATCATGGTCGCCTTCAGGTGCACCGAGAACAGCACGTCCTGCGCCTTCGCGTCGGCGATCTGCGCTTCGATGAAGCTGCGCAGCGCCTTGCGGCTCATCACCGATGCGTCGATGATTTCATCGGCCTTCACCGCCGTCTTTTCCTTCAGCACCTTCTTCACGCCGTCGGTCGTCGTGAGTTCGATCTTCACGCTGCCGGCCGCGGCGATCAGCGCCGACTTTTCGCTGCCGTAGAAGTCGCCTTCGCTCATGTGCGCAACGTGCGCCTTCGACGTGGCCTTCCATGCGCCCATCTTGTGCGGGTGCTTGCGTGCGTAGTTCTTCACCGACAGCGGCGCGCGGCGATCCGAGTTGCCCTCGCGCAGCACCGGGTTCACCGCGCTGCCCTTGATCTTGTCGTAGCGGGCCTTGACCGCCTTCTCTTCGTCGGTCGACGGATCTTCCGGATACGCCGGCAGCGTGTAGCCCTGCGCCTGCAGTTCCGCGATCGCGGCCTTGAGCTGCGGCACCGATGCGCTGATGTTCGGCAGCTTGATGATGTTCGCTTCCGGCTTCAGCGTGAGCTGGCCCAGTTCGGCCAGATCGTCGGAACCCTTCTGCTCCGGCGGCAGGACGTCGGCGAATGCCGCGATGATACGGCCGGCGAGCGAGATGTCGCGCGTTTCGACGGCGACGCCGGACGAGCGCGTGAAGGCCTTGACGATCGGCAGCAGCGAATAGGTCGCGAGCGCGGGCGCTTCGTCGGTGAGGGTGTAGATGATCTTGGGCGAAGTGGACATGGTGGTCAAAGCATTGCTACGTGAATGTTGGACTGAGAAGCGCCGGCGGTAACCGGCGGGGAGCGACCGGGTGGGTCGCGAAAGGGGCGCGCCGGCTCAGCCGGGCGGTGGTGTTGCGAGGGCCGTCATGTTCTACCTTGCAGGGCATGCGGGCCGCATCGCGGCGCCGCGGCCCGCACGCCGGACCGCCCTGCCAACAAACCTGCCATCCACGAAACGCCCCGGCGCCGGCAGTAGGCGCCGGAGCGGCCGGCGATCCGCCGGCCCACCCCGGAAGGGGTCTTACATGTTCTCGATCAGCACTTCGCCGAAGCCGGAGCACGACACCTGCGTCGCGCCTTCCATCAGGCGCGCGAAGTCGTACGTGACGCGCTTCTGCAGGATCGACTTTTCCATCGAGGCGATGATCGTGTCGGCCGCTTCCGTCCAGCCGAGGTGGCGCAGCATCATTTCCGCCGACAGGATCTCGGAACCGGGGTTCACGTAATCCTTGCCCGCATACTTCGGCGCCGTGCCGTGCGTCGCCTCGAACATCGCGACCGAATCCGACAGGTTCGCGCCCGGCGCGATCCCGATGCCGCCGACCTGCGCGGCCAGTGCGTCGGAGATGTAGTCGCCGTTCAGGTTCAGCGTCGCGATCACGTCGTATTCGGCCGGACGCAGCAGGATCTGCTGCAGGAACGCGTCGGCGATCGAATCCTTGATGACGATCTCGTTGCCCGTCTTCGGGTTCTTCACGCGCATCCACGGGCCGCCGTCGATCAGCTCGCCGCCGAATTCCTTCTGCGCGAGCGCGTAGCCGGCGTCACGGAACAGGCCTTCCGTGAACTTCATGATGTTGCCCTTGTGCACCAGCGTGACCGACTTGCGATCGTTGTCGATCGCGTACTGGATCGCCTTGCGCACGAGACGCTCGGTGCCTTCGGTCGACACGGGCTTGACGCCGATCCCCGAGGTTTCCGGGAAGCGGATCTTCTTCACGCCCATCTCGTCCTGCAGGAACTTGATCACCTTCTTCGCCTGCTCGGAGCCCGCGGCCCATTCGATGCCCGCGTAGATGTCTTCCGAGTTCTCGCGGAAGATCACCATGTCGATCTTTTGCGGCTCGCGAACCGGCGAGGGCACGCCCTTGAAATACTGGACCGGGCGCAGGCACACGTACAGATCGAGCTCCTGGCGCAGCGCGACGTTCAGCGAACGGATGCCGCCGCCGACCGGGGTCGTGAGCGGCCCCTTGATCGACACCACGTATTCCTTCAGCACCTGCAGCGTTTCGTCCGGCAGCCACACGTCCGGACCGTACACCTTCGTCGCCTTCTCGCCCGCGAAGATCTCCATCCAGTGGATCTTGCGCTTGCCCTTGTAGGCATGGGCGACCGCCGCGTCGACGACCTTGATCATGACCGGCGTGATATCGAAGCCCGTACCGTCGCCTTCGATATAGGGAATGATCGGCTGATCGGATACGTTGAGCGAGTAGTCCTTGTTGACGGTGATCTTGTCACCGCCCTCCGGAACCTTGATGTGCTGATACGGCATGATCGACTCCAGTGACGTGGCTGAGCAGGTATTGCTGGTCGAAACTGCGCGCGTGGCGAGGTGGCCTTGCCACCTTCGTGACGGCAACAGCGAGCCGCTATTCTAGCGCCCCAATCGGGGCCGGCGGCACGAAGCGCGACGCTGCGTATCAAGTCTTCCCTTATGTCTTATATAAGACAGATGACTTGCCGTTCCGTATTATGCATTAAGATTCCGCCATTTGCCATAGACCGCCGGTCCCGCCTTCCTGCGGCACGCCGCGCGGGCGCCCCGCCATGACCCTGATCGCCCTCAACAAGCCGTTCGGCACGATTTGCCAGTTTTCCGCGCACGAGACGCGGCCGTCGCTCGGCGACTGGGTAAAAACGCCCGGCGTCTACCCGGCCGGCCGGCTCGACGCGGACAGCGAGGGCCTGCTGCTGCTCACCGACGACGGCGCGCTGCAGGCGCGCATCGCGGAGCCGCGCCACAAGCTCGTCAAGCGCTACTGGGCGCAGGTCGACGGCGCGCCGGGCCCGGCCGACCTGAAGACGCTCGCGCGCGGCGTCGATCTCGGCGACTACGTGACGCGCCCCTGCCGCGCCGAATTCATCGAGCCGCCCGCCGCGCTGTGGCCGCGCAACCCGCCGATCCGCTACCGCGCCGCGATCCCGACCACGTGGATCGAACTGACGATCACCGAAGGCAAGAATCGGCAGGTGCGCCGGATGACGGCCGCGATCGGCTTCCCGACGTTGCGTCTCGTGCGCGTCGGCATTGGCGCGTTGGACATATTCGCGCTCGGCATTGCACCGGGCGAAACAATCGCGCTGCCGCCACGCGCCCCGTGGGACGGTTTTGCACGCGGCGCATGACCGCGTCGGCAACTTTCGATTTTTTTCGTCATCTTTTTCGTCAACCGCCGGCGAAGATCGCGCGTTAAACCACGCAGATGCCATCCTGAGCTATCCGGCATTGGCAGCCGAACCGGTATTTCCGTGTTTGCGTCACGAAAGCGACGTTTTCTTCGAATACGATTCGGCGCCCGCAGCGCAATGAGAAATTTCTCGAAGCGTCTGTCAACCGAAAGGTGGATGGCACCGTTAGACGACATGACTCCTATGCCGGGTCATTTGGTTAATTAACTAAAGCTGAGGAACACAACATGAACAAACTGATCGCCGCTCTGGTCGCTGGTCTCTTCGCAACGGCTGCTTTCGCACAAGCTTCGGCTCCGGAAGCTGCTTCGGCTGCTGCTCCGGCAGCTGCTTCGGCACCGGCAAAGAAGGCCCACGCCAAGAAGCATCACGCTAAGAAGCACCACGCAGCGAAGAAGGCTGCTAGCGAAGCCGAAGCCCCGGCAGCTGCTTCGAACTAAGCAAGCTGGTTGTAATAACGCAGTCAAGAACACGCAGTCTTGCCGTTCTTACGGCGTTGAAAGGCAGATCACCGCGAGGCGATCTGCCTTTTTCTTTTTGTGCCCGCCGGCGCGCTTCGCGTACCATGCGGGTCTCGTTTTCCCGATAGGAGCCTTGCTGTGCGATTCTCCCTGCGCTCGTCGCTCGGCCGCCTTGCGCGCGCCGCCGTGTTTCCCGCCGCGCTCGCCGTCCTCGCACTCGGCGTGCACACCGCCCACGCGCAGATGCCGCCCGGCGCCAAGCAGCCGAGCGAGTTCCCGCACGTGAAGCTGCGCGCCGGCATGTACGTGATCGACGCGGCCGTCGCCGCGAACGACGCCGACCGCGAACAGGGGCTGATGTACCGGTCGCAGCTCGCTCCGAACGAAGGCATGCTGTTCGTGTTCAACGAGAACGCCGTGCACTGCTTCTGGATGAAGAACACACTGATCCCGCTGTCGATCGCGTTCATCCGCGCGGACGGCACGATCACCGACATCGACGAGATGCGGGCCGAGACGACCGACAATCACTGCCCGCGCAACAACGGCGTCTATGCGCTCGAAATGAGCAAGGGCTGGTTCGCCGCGAAGGGCATCAAGCCGGGCATGAAGCTCGACGGGCTGCCCAAGCCCCAGTAACGGCGAATGCCGCGGCACCGCCGCGCATCGACCGAAGCCGGCCGCCCGTTGCGCGCCGGCTTTTTTTTCGCGTGCCGGCGGCGCCCGCCTTGATTCGGCAAACGCTGGCCGCATCTGCAAAAGCCACGGACAAGCGCTATCCTTTAAATCTCGCTTGTTCCAATCCGGACCGGCCCAGCCGGCCCGCTTACGATCCGAACCACCAGGAGGTTCACGTGCCCCGCAAAACCCCCATCGAGCGCTATCGCAACATCGGGATCAGCGCTCACATCGATGCCGGCAAGACCACCACGACCGAGCGCATCCTGTTTTACACCGGCGTGAGCCACAAGATCGGCGAAGTGCACGACGGCGCGGCCACGATGGACTGGATGGAGCAGGAGCAGGAACGCGGCATCACGATCACGTCGGCCGCGACCACGGCCTTCTGGAAGGGCATGGCCGGCAACTATCCGGAACATCGGATCAACATCATCGATACCCCCGGGCACGTCGACTTCACGATCGAGGTCGAACGCTCGATGCGCGTGCTCGACGGCGCGTGCATGGTCTACGACTCGGTCGGCGGCGTGCAGCCGCAGTCCGAAACCGTGTGGCGCCAGGCGAACAAGTACAAGGTGCCGCGCATCGCGTTCGTCAACAAGATGGACCGCGTCGGCGCGGACTTCTTCCGCGTGCAGCGCCAGATCGGCGAGCGCCTGAAGGGCGTCGCGGTGCCGATCCAGATTCCGATCGGCGCGGAAGATCATTTCCAGGGCGTCGTCGATCTCGTCAAGATGAAGGCGATCGTGTGGGACGACGAAAGCCAGGGCGTGAAGTTCTCCTACGAGGAGATCCCGGCGAATCTCGTCGAGCTCGCGCACGAATGGCGCGGGAAGATGGTCGAGGCCGCCGCGGAAGCCAGCGAGGAATTGCTCGAGAAGTACCTGCACGACCATGAGTCGCTGACCGAGGACGAGATCAAGGCCGCGCTGCGCCAGCGCACGATCGCGAACGAGATCGTGCCGATGCTGTGCGGCAGCGCGTTCAAGAACAAGGGTGTGCAGGCGATGCTCGACGCGGTGATCGACTACCTGCCGTCGCCGGTCGACGTGCCGGCCATCCTCGGCCATGACTACGCCGATCCGGAAAAACCGGCGGAACGCCACCCGAGCGACGACGAGCCGTTCTCGTCGCTCGCGTTCAAGATCATGACCGACCCGTTCGTCGGCCAGCTGATCTTCTTCCGCGTGTATTCGGGTGTCGTGGAATCGGGCGACACGGTGCTGAACGCGACGAAGGACAAGAAGGAGCGGCTCGGCCGGATCCTGCAGATGCACGCGAACGAGCGCAAGGAAATCAAGGAAGTGCGCGCCGGCGACATCGCGGCGGCGGTCGGCCTGAAGGAAGCGACGACGGGCGACACGCTGTGCGATCCGACCAAGCCGATCATCCTCGAGAAGATGGAATTCCCGGAGCCGGTGATCTCGCAGGCCGTCGAGCCGAAGACGAAGGCCGACCAGGAGAAGATGGGCCTGGCGCTGAACCGTCTCGCGCAGGAGGATCCGTCGTTCCGCGTGCAGACCGACGAGGAAAGCGGCCAGACCATCATTTCGGGGATGGGCGAGCTGCACCTCGAAATCCTGGTCGACCGGATGAAGCGCGAGTTCGGCGTCGAGGCGACGGTCGGCAAGCCGCAGGTCGCGTATCGCGAAACGGTGCGCACGACGGCGTCCGACGTCGAAGGCAAGTTCGTCAAGCAGTCGGGCGGGCGCGGCCAGTACGGGCATGCGGTGATCACGCTCGAGCCGAACCCCGGCAAGGGCTACGAGTTCCTCGACGAGATCAAGGGCGGCGTGATTCCGCGCGAATTCATCCCGGCCGTCGACAAGGGCATCACCGAAACGCTGAAGAGCGGCGTGCTCGCCGGGTATCCGGTCGTCGACGTGAAGGTGCACCTGACGTTCGGCTCGTACCACGACGTCGACTCGAACGAAAACGCGTTCCGGATGGCCGGCTCGATGGCGTTCAAGGAAGCGATGCGCCGCGCGAAGCCCGTGCTGCTCGAGCCGATGATGGCCGTCGAGGTCGAGACGCCCGAGGATTTCATGGGCAACGTGATGGGCGACCTGTCGAGCCGGCGCGGCATCGTGCAGGGAATGGAGGACATCGCGGGTGGCGGCGGCAAGCTGGTACGCGCCGAAGTGCCGCTTGCCGAGATGTTCGGCTATTCGACGTCGCTGCGCTCGGCAACGCAAGGCCGTGCGACGTACACGATGGAGTTCAAGCAGTACGCGGAAACGCCGGCGAACGTGTCGGAAGGCGTGATCAACGCGAAAGTGAAGTAAGCGCCGGGCGCGTATGCCCGGTGGCAAGTCGCAGGCCCGTCCGGTTCCGGACGGGCCTTTTTTCATCCGTCGCACGCGCCGATGCGGGCGGCCGCCGACGTTTGCGATCGGCACGCCAGGCATTTTTTCACATGTCACAATGGATCGCGATTCGTCCGACGGAACCTTCGCCATGCCGCCCACCCCTGCCCTGCGCCGCCTGCTGACGCTGTATGCGGGCCTGATCGCCGCCAACATCGCCGTCTGGCTGTGGGCGCTCACGGTGCTGCGCGACCATCCGCTGCTGCTCGGCACCGCGGCGATCGCGTACGGGCTCGGGCTGCGTCACGCGGTCGACGCCGATCACATCGCCGCGATCGACGTCGCGACGCGCAAGCTGATGCAGGACGGCCAGCGTCCGGTGACTGTCGGCCTGTGCTTCTCGCTCGGCCACTCGACGATCGTGATTGCCGCGACACTCGGCATCGCGCTGACCGCGTTCGCGCTGCGCGACCGCTTCGACGCATTCCGCGAGATCGGCGGCACGATCGGCACGGCGGTGTCCGCGACTTTCCTGCTCGTGCTCGCATGCATGAACCTCGTGATCCTGCGCGGCGTGTGGCGGCGCTATCGCGGCGCGCCGGACCATGCTCACGGCGGCGCGCACACGCATCGGGCGGGCGGCCTCGTGTCGCGGCTGCTGCGGCCGTTGTTCCGGTTCGTGTCGAAAAGCTGGCACATGTATCCGGTCGGCGTGCTGTTCGGCCTCGGTTTCGATACTGCAACAGAAATCGCGCTGCTCGCGATCGCGGCCGCGCAGGCAAGCCACGCGCTGCCGCTCTATACGGTGATGCTGTTTCCCGCGCTGTTCGCGGCGGGCATGACGCTGATCGACTCGACCGACAATGTGCTGATGATTCACGCGTACGGTTGGGCGATGGACGACCCGCAGCGCAAGCTGCTCTATAACGCGAGCATCACGCTGCTGTCCGCGGTCGTCGCGCTGGCCGTCGGCGGGATCGAGGCCGCCGGCCTGCTCGCCGACAAACTGTCGCTGACGGGCCCCGTACGCGATGCACTCGATACGCTCGGCGAGCACTTCGGCGCGATCGGCTATGGCATCGTCGCGCTGTTTCTCGTCGGCTGGATCGCGTCGATCCTGTGCCATCGCTGGCCGCGCGCTGCCGATACGACGGCGCGCTGATCTGGTCAGACGTTTCATTCCAGAAACAAAATGCTCACAACAGCGTTTCACGCGCTGTCTGCTATATGTGCACGCCTTGCGCCACGGGCATAGCCGGCCGGTGGCACGAATCTCGCAGTTAGGGATTCGCACGGCGGGCCCGCGTGCCGATCCGAGTTCGCGGCTGGCCTCCGGCGCCAGTGCGACACGCATCGGCCGCCGAAACGACATTGCATCGTTGCTGGTCCCCTGCATCACACGTTGACGGTCGCGCGTGACGAGGCATCGCGCCCATCGGGGAGATCAATGATGAGCATAACGAAACAATTGTCCCGCACGGCGGACCGGTGCTTTCACACGACCCTGCTGGCCGCGGCCGCGTTTGCATGCTGCTGCTCGTACGCCAGTGCGCAGGACGCGACGGCCGCCGCCTCGCCCGACGCGATTGCCGGCGCGGACCCCGTCATGACGCTGGTCGAGAACGCGGCACCCTGCGCTGCCAATCCGGCTGCATGCGCGGTACACGTCTATGCCGGCCGTGGCGCGGCAGGCAGCGGTGCCGGCAATACCACTGGCGGTGGCAGCCCGGGTAACGGCGGCAATGGCGGAAGCGGCGCTGTCGGTCCCGCGGGTGTCGGCGGAGCCACGGGAGCGACATCCGGCGGTATGAATGGCACGGGCCGTGGCGGCAATGCATCCGGCAACGGAGGTAACGGTAATGGGACTTCGGGTGGTGGCACTTCGGGTAACGGCACTTCGGGTGGCGGTACTTCTGGTGGTACTTCTGGCGGTGGTACTTCTGGTGGTGGTACTTCTGGTGGCGGCACTTCGGGTGGCGGTACCTCGGGTGGCGGCACTTCGGGCGGCGGTACCTCGGGCGGCGGTACCTCGGGCGGCGGTACCTCGGGTGGCGGTACCTCGGGTGGCGGTACCTCGGGTGGCGGTACCTCGGGTGGCGGTACCTCGGGTGGCGGTACCTCGGGCGGCGGTACCTCGGGCGGCGGTACCTCGGGCGGCGGCACTTCGGGTGGTCATGGTGGTCACGGCGGTGGTGGTCATGGCAACGGTGGCGGCAATGGCAATGGCAACGGCAGTGGTGGTGCCGGCAATGGTGGGGGGAATGGCGTAGGTAACGGCGGCGGCAACGGTGGCGGTCACGGCAGCGGCAACGGCGGCGGCAATGGCGGCGGCAACGGCGGTCATGGCAACGGCGGCGGCGGCGGCGGCAGCGGCGGCAGCGGCGGTGGCGGCGGTGGCGGCGGTGGCGGTGGCGGTGGCGGCGGCAGCGGCGGCAGCGGCGGTGGCGGCGGCAGCGGCGGCAGCGGTGGCAGCGGCGGCAGCGGTGGCAGCGGTGGCAGCGGCGGCAGCGGCGGCAGCGGTGGCAGCGGTGGCAGCGGTGGCAGCGGTGGCAGCGGCGGCAGCGGCGGCAGCGGCGGCAGCGGCGGCAGCGGCGGCAGCGGCGGTCATGGCAACGGGAATGGCAATGGCAGCGGCGGTGCCGGCAATGGCGGCGGTAGCGCCGGTGGCAACGGTGGCCAAGGTAATGGCGGCAATGGCAGCGGCAGCGGCGCCGGCGGTCATGGAACCGGTGGGCACGGCAACAGCGGCGGCAACGGTAATGGCAACGGCAATGGTGGCGCCGGCAGCGGCGGTGCCAACGGTGTCGGCAACGGCAATGGCAGCAGCGGCGGATCGGCCGGTGGCCATGGTCACTGACCGACGCATCGCCTGAGCAGGTGCCGTCAGAGCATTTCGAGCGCGCGCTTGCTGCGCGGCGGACGGAAATAACCGTCGATCTGCGCGCGCTCGTCATCGCTCAACACGAGATCGAGCGCCGCACGATTGTCGCGCACGTGCTCGATCCGCGACGCCTTCGGAATCGCGAACACACCCGGTTGCGCGAGCACCCAGGCAAGCGCGACGCGCGTCACCGACACGCCGCGCTGCCGCGCGATGTCGTCGAGCGGCGAGCGCTTCGGCAGCCGCCCGTGATCGACCGGGCTGTAGGCCATCGCCGGCATCCGGTGGTCGGCGAGCCACGGCAGCAGGTCGAATTCCGGACCGCGCCGCGCGATGTTGTAGAGGATCTGGTTGGTCGCGCACGCGCCGCCGCCCACCTCGTCGACGAGTTCGGCCATGTCGGCCGTATCGAAGTTGCTGACGCCCCAGTGCCGGATCTTGCCCGCGCGCCGCAACGCCTCGAACCCCTCGACCGTCTCCTCGAGCGGCACCGAGCCGCGCCAGTGCAGCAGGTACAGGTCGAGATGATCGGTACGCAAACGCTGGAGGCTCGCCTCGCATGCGGCGACGACGCCGCGTCGGCTCGCATGATGCGGGTACACCTTGCTGACGAGGAACACGTCGTCGCGCAGGCCGGCCAGTGCCTCGCCGACGAGTTCCTCGGTCGCGCCATCACCGTACATCTCGGCGGTGTCGACCAGCGTCATCCCGAGCGCGATACCCTCGCGCAATGCGGCAATCTCGTCGGCGCGGCGCGCGGGCCGCTCGCCCATTTCCCAGGTGCCCAGGCCGAGCTTCGGAATCGTCTCGCCGTCCGGCAGGGCGACCGTTGCGATCGTGTCTGTCATGCGTTCCTCGCTGCGGATTCGTGGCCGCGCATCGCGGCCGAAGCATCAAATACGACGCATCAGTGTAGTCAATCGGTGCGGCGCTCACCTATTACACGGCAAAAACCGGCTATAACGGCGCCGCATGATGACTTAGAATGGCCGGCAACCTGATCGATACCCATTCCATGAAGTCACCCACGGACGACCGCTGGCAGGACCTGCGCCCCGACCCCGACCACGACACGCCGCTCTATCTGCAGCTCGCCCGCAAGCTCGGCGACGCGATCCACGACAATCGCTGGGCGGCCGGCGAGGCGCTACCGTCCGAGCGCGTGCTGTCCGAAGCGCTCGGCGTGTCGCGCATCACCGCGCGCAAGGCGATCGCGCTGCTCGTCGAGCAGGGCCTGATCCGCCGCACGCAGGGCGCCGGCAATTTCATCCAGCCGCGTTACGAGGATCCGCTGTCGCGGCTGTCGAGCTTCAGCGAGATGCTCGAGCGCCGCGGCTTCAAGCCGAGCTCGCAATGGCTCGAGCGCGAAATCCAGCCGGCGAACCGCGACGAAGTGATTCAGCTCGGCCTGTCCCCCGCCGCATCGGTCACGCGGCTGAAGCGCCTGCGCCTCGCCGACGGCATCGTGATGGCCGTCGAGAACTCGACGTTCCCCGCCACGCTGATTCCCGATCCGCAAGCGATCGGCGGTTCGCTGTACAGCTATCTCGAAGCGCGCGGCACGCCGATCGTGCGCGCGCTGCAGCATTTCCGCGCCGTCAATGCGACCGATGAGATCGCGCAACAGATGGGCATCGCGCCGCACGACGCGCTGCTGCTGATCACGCGGATCGGCTATACGGCCGACCAGCGCGCGATCGAGCTCACCGATACCTACTGCCGCAACGACTACTACGACTTCGTCGTCGAGCTGCGCAAGTAACGGGCACGGCGCCGCCGGCGCTCACAGCCAGCGCGCGTCGTCGGTGCCGAGCGGGACGGGGGGCCGAGCGAAGCGCGGCGGCGTCGCCGACAGGTGTTCGGCCGGACGCACCGCATCGATCGTGCCGAACGGCGACGCGCTCCGGTCGATCCGGTCGCTCACGTCGTCAGGCGTGAACTCCGGTGCGTGCAGACCGTCCGGCACCACGCCGAACGATTGCAGCCAGCGCCCCGTCTGCGCGAGCGACAACCGCACGTGCCAGCTTCCCCCTTCCGTCGCCCGGCGCGCGAGCGCGATCATCGCGCCGAACGCCGCCAGATAACCTGTCGCATGATCGAGCGCCTGGCACGGCAGATGGCGCGGGCCGTCCGCGTGCGCGGCGTACTGCTCGCTCCATGCGATGCCGCTCGCCGACTGCACGAGGCTGTCGAAGCCGCGCCGCATCGACCATGGCCCCGCGTGCCCGTACGCGGATACCGACACGCAGACGATGCCGGGCCGCAGTTCCGCGAGCGCCTGCGGCGAAAACCCGCGCGCCGCGAGCGCGCCCGGGCGATAGGCCTGCAGGAATACGTCGGCGTGGCGTGCGAGATCGCGCAACGCGGCGACGCCCTCCGCCTCGCGCAGGTCGATCCACGTCGAGCGCTTGCCGCGCCCGTTGTCGATCACGAGCGACGCGATGTTCGGCAGATGCGGGCCGTTGACGAGCAGCGTTTGCGCGCCGTGCGACGCGAGCGTGCGGCCCGCGACCGGCCCCGCGATGATGCGCGTGAGATCGAGCACGCGCACGCCCGCGAGCGGCTGGTCGGGCTCGCCGCGACCGATCGCCTCGACGGGTGCATCGCCGATCCGCTCGATCTCGAACAGCGGCAGCGACGCGAGCGCGCGCGCCTGGTCGTGCGAAGCCCATTCGTCAGGGGTTCTGATCAATGCCGCGCACAGGCCGGCCTCGGCCAGCGCGGTATCGAGCGCCGTGCCGTCCCATGTGCGGATCGCCGCGGCAACGTCGTCGCGCCGCGGGCCGCAGCCGAGCACGTCGAGAATCCCGTGCAGGTGATGCGGAAAGTTCGCATGCAGCTGGATCCAGCGTCCGTCGCGCGTGTCGTAGAAGCCCGTCACCGGATGACGCGGCTCCGGCGGCGGGCCATCGTCCACGCGCAGGTAGCGTTCGCTGCGGAACGCGACGAGCGCGTCGCGCATCGACACGTCGACGCGCTGCGCGACACCCGTGCGCAGCCGGTGACATTCGGCCGCGGCGAGGCCGGCTGCCGCGATCGTCGCCGCGGCCAGCGTGCCGACGTGGAACGTCGACGGCAGCGTCGGGTCCTGCCCTGTCACGGCCGCGCGGGCCAGCGCGTCAGGCGCGCCGTGCGCGAGTTGCCACAAACGGGTCAATGCGAGTTCGGGGGTCATGGTGAAAGCGCGCCGTTGAGGAGACTGAATCGAGTCTAGAATTCGCGACGGGTGCGATCAATCTTGATTGCGCGAATCAATGCATAACGATTAGTTGTAGCCGGGCTGCGTTTCATGCGCCCCGACAGGAGCGATCCGCATGACGTCCCTCAGCGCGCCGGAAGCCGCCGGCATTCTCGGTGTCAGCGTGAGCACCCTTTATGCGTATGTGAGCCGCGGCCTGCTGCGCTCGCTGCCCGACGGCGCGAGCAAGCGCCGCCGCTACGACGCGGACGAGGTGCGCCTGCTCGCGCGCCGTCGCGCCGATGCAAAACGCGCGGGCGGCGTCGCCGAACGCTCGCTCGACTGGGGCGTGCCCGTGCTCGAATCGCGGATCACGCAGATCGCCGACGGCCGCCTGCACTACCGCGGCGCCGATGCGATCGCGCTCGCGAACGACGCGACGCTCGAGGAAGCGGCCGCACGGTTGTGGGATTGTCCGCCCGCGCGGCTCGCCGCCGCATCGCTGGCGTCGACCGGTTTCGACGCCGCGCAGTGGGACGACTGGGCTCGCCGCTGGGCGCATCTGGCGCCGCTCGAGCGCACGCTGGTGCTGCTCCCCGCCGCGGCCGCGTCGCGGCCGCGCCTGTGGGCGCAGGGGCGCGACGCGCAGTTCGACGCGGCCACGCTGCTGCTGCGCGTGACGGCGGCCGCGCTGGCCGGCAGCACGCCGCATGACGCGCCCGTGCATCGGCAGCTCGCCGCCGCGTGGCGCATCCGGCGGCGCGACGAAGCCGACCTGCTGCGCCGCGCGCTCGTGCTGTGCGCCGATCACGAGCTGAATCCGTCGACCTTTGCGGTGCGCTGCATCGCATCGACCGGCACCCACCTGTTCGGCGCGATCGCGGGCGGGCTCGCCGCGCTGTCGGGCCCGCGCCACGGCGGCGAGACGTTCCGTGCGGGCGCCCTGCTCGATGAAGCGGTGCGTGCCGCCGACCTCGATCGCTATCTCGCGCTGCGCGTCGCGCACGACGAATGCGCGGACGGCGCACGCACGGTGCTGTCCGGCTTCGCGCACCCGCTCTATCCCGACGGCGATCCGCGTGCCCGTGCGTTGCTCGACGCACTGCACACGACGCTGCCCGACCGGGCCCCGCTCCAGGTGGCTCGCGCGCTCGCCGCGCGCGTGGAAGCGGCGACCGGCCTGCGCCCGTCGATCGATTTCGCGCTCGCGGTGCTGGAGCGCACGTTGGCGCTGCCCGACGGCGCCGCGTTCACGCTGTTCGCGGCCGGCCGCACCGCGGGCTGGATCGCGCATGCGCTCGAACAGTATGCGGACGGCAAGCTGATCCGGCCCCGCGCACGCTACGTCGGCAGCGATGCGACGGCCTGAGCGCGGCCGGCGCGCCATGCGGCAAACCGTCGCCACGCGATCGGCGTGGCGTGCACGGCCGGCGCCGCCTGCGGGCCGAACGCGAACACCGCACCGCCCGCCGCCGCGCTGATCCATACGCGCATACCGGGCAGCAGCGCCAGCGACTCGCCGGCGCGCAGCCAGTGATCGTCGGGTCGGCCCTCGACCGTCACCCACAGGTCGCCGTCCGCGACCTGCAGCGCGGTGCGATCGACGATCCGCCACCGCGCGGCCGGCTCGTTGCCGTCCATCTCGTAGAGTCGCAGTTCGCGCATGGCGGCCTCCGGGTCGCGTGGGTTCGATGACACCAGTATTCCGGACAGCGGCAACACACGGACAGATACGCCTGCAGACACTTTCGGCTGAACTGTACCGGTCCGCCGGCGGACGGGCGTCCGCCCGGTATCGGGTCCGGACGGCTGGCACGCCCGGCCCCATTCTGCGTGTTCCGGTGGCTTTGCCTACAATGGCGGCTGTCCCGCGCCCCCGGTCCGCCCCCATGTTCCAACGCCCTCCCGCCGCCGCTCCCGGCGAAAAGAACCTCACCGTGATGCTGTGGCTCGTCGCGACGGGCTTCTTCATGCAGACGCTCGATGCAACGATCGTCAATACGGCGCTGCCGTCGATGGCTGTGAGTCTCGGCGAATCGCCGCTACGGATGCAGTCGGTCGTGATCGCTTACTCGCTGACGATGGCGGTGATGATTCCCGTTTCGGGCTGGCTCGCGGACACGTTCGGCACGCGGCGCGTGTTCTTCAGCGCGATCCTGGTGTTCTCGCTCGGCTCGCTGCTGTGCGCGAACGCGCATACGCTGCAGCAGCTCGTCGTGTTCCGCGTCGTGCAAGGGGTGGGCGGCGCGATGCTGCTGCCGGTCGGGCGGCTCGCCGTGCTGCGCACGTTCCCGGCCGAACGCTACCTGCCCGCGCTGTCGTTCGTCGCGATTCCCGGGCTGATCGGTCCGCTGATCGGGCCGACGCTCGGCGGCTGGCTCGTGAAGATCGCGTCGTGGCACTGGATCTTCCTGATCAACGTGCCGGTCGGCGTCGCCGGCTGCGTCGCGACCTTCTACTCGATGCCCGACTCGCGCAACCCGGCCGTCGGCCGCTTCGACCTGAAGGGCTATCTGCTGCTCACGATCGGGATGGTCGCGATCTCGCTGTCGCTCGACGGGCTCGCCGATCTCGGCATGCAGCACGCGGCCGTGCTGGTGCTGCTGATCCTGAGCCTCGCGTGCTTCGTCGCGTACGGACTGTACGCGGTGCGCGCGCCGCAGCCGATCTTCTCGCTCGAACTGTTCAAGATCCATACGTTCAGCGTCGGCCTGCTCGGCAACCTGTTCGCGCGCATCGGCAGCGGCGCGATGCCGTACCTGATCCCGCTGCTGCTGCAGGTGAGCCTCGGCTATTCGGCGTTCGAGGCCGGGCTGATGATGCTGCCGGTCGCGGCGGCAGGGATGTTCTCGAAGCGGATCATCACGCACCTGATCACGCGGCACGGCTACCGCAAGGTGCTGCTCGCGAACACGATCATGGTCGGCGTGATGATGGCGAGCTTCGCGCTGATGCGCGACACGGTGCCCGTGTGGGTAAAGGTCGTCCACCTTGCGCTGTTCGGCGGCTTCAACTCGATGCAGTTCACCGCGATGAACACGCTGACGCTGAAGGATCTCGGCACCGGCGGCGCAAGCAGCGGCAACAGCCTGTTCTCGCTCGTGCAGATGCTGTCGATGAGCCTCGGCGTCACGGTCGCCGGTGCGCTGCTGGCAACCTTCACCGGGATGCTGCGCACGGTGACGCCGAGCAATACGCTGCCCGCGTTCCATGCAACCTTCATCTGCGTCGGGATCATCACGGCCGCGTCGGCGTGGATCTTCGCGCAGCTCGCACCCGAAATCCGCGGCCGCGCGCAGAAGACCGACCCGTCCGAACGCGCGTGACGCCCGGCGCACGCCGTCGAGATCGCCGCGATCGCCACGACGGCGCGGCGCGCACCATGTCGGTGCGGCCGTGCTGCACCGCGCGGCAGCCGGCTCCCGCGGTGGGCCGCCGCACGGGGCACGACGCCGTGCATGCTTCTTGCTCGCCTATTCTGTAGGTAAACTGGCAGTCTTCCTTCGGCCGACATCATGAGCATGATCGACATCGATCCCCCCGGCTTCCAGCCGCCCCGCCCCGTCGCCGGTGACGACGGAAAGCGGCGCACCGTGCTGTACGGCGCGTACACCGTGTTCAGCGTGTTCCAGCCTGTTTTCTCGGTGTCGCACCGCCGCGCGATCGGCTATCACGCGTCGCTGCGCGCGCACGACGAGGAAAGCCGCCAGGTCGCGTCGCACGAGGTGTTCACGCAGGCGGCACGGCGCGGCGACCTGCTCGAGCTCGGCCGGCTCGCCGAATCGCTGCACCTCGGCAACTTCCACGCGTTCGACAGTCACGACGAATGGCTCTTCCTGAGCCTGCATCCGGCCGCGCTGATGGACACCGTCTACGGGGACGCGCTGCTCGCGAACCTGAAGGCGCTCGGCCTGCCGCCGCATCGCGTGGTGCTCGAGGTGCCCGAACAGGCGGGCGGCGAGACGCCGCGCTATGCGGCGATCGTCGACGGGTTGCGCAAGGCCGGCTTCCTGATCGCGCTCGGCGGCTTCGGCGCGAAGCATTCGAACATCGACCGCGTGTGGCACCTGCACCCCGACATCGTCACGCTCGATCGCGGCATCCTCGCGCAGGCGAGCGAGCACTCGCATCTCGAACGCGTGCTGCCGGGGCTCGTGTCGCTGCTGCACGAATCCGGCCAGCTCGTGCTGATGGGCGGGCTCGCGACCGAGCGCGACGCGCTGATCGCGCTCGAATGCGACGTCGATTTCGTGCAAGGGCAGTACTTCGCGGGGCCGAGCGTCGATCCCGTCCAGCCGCAGGCCGCCGCCGGCTGCATGGACACGCTGTCGGCCGCGTTGCGGCTGCGCGTCGCCCAACGCGAGCGCACGCAGGCCGAACGCCTCGCGCCGTATGTCGCCGCGCTGGAGGAAGCGAGCCAGAAGCTCGCCGCCGGCGAGCCGCTGATCGACGCCGCCGGCGCCGTGCTCGGGTTGCCGGAAACCGCGCGCTGCTTCCTGCTCGATGCATCGGGCCGCCAGATCGGCGACAACGTGCTCGCGCGCGGCAGCGTATCGCAGCGGGCGAAACGCTTCCGGCCGCTGCTGCATTCGGAAGGCGCGAGCTGGGAGCGCCGCCCCTACTTCAGCCACGCGATGCGCGCGCCGGGCCGCGTGCATCTGACGCCGCCGTACCTGTCGATCAACGAGGCGCACCTGTGCGTGACCGCATCGATCGCCGCGCCGGTCGCGACCGGCATGCAGGTGCTGTGCGTCGACATCAACTGGGAAGCGGCGCTCAACCGCGAATGAAGATGCGCGCCGCGCTCATGCGGCGCCGTCGACATCGTCGGCCCGGCGCGCGATCAGACGATGCACGCGCTTGCCGGACGACGCGCTGACGACTTCATGCTCGTCGATCACCTGCATGCCGGCGCCGAGTGCCGCACGCATGCGCGCCGAATCGAGCGGCGTGTACAAGCGGCCGCGCTCGTCGCGCAACCCACCGTTGCCGGCCACCCGCCAGCTCAGGTACAGCGTGCCGCCGGGCAGCAGCAGCGCGGCGAGCCGTGCGGCCGCCGCGGCCGCATCGGCCTGGTCGAGGTGCATCACGACCGTCTCGCACAGTACGTTCCGGAACGCGCCGGACGGCACGCCGGCGAGCGCCGGCAGCGTGGCCAGCTCGAACGTCAGCGACGGGTGGCGCAAGCGCGCCTCGGCGAGCAGCGCGGCGCTCGCGTCGTAGCCGCGCACGTCGAATCCTTGCGAAGCGAGCCAGGCGGTGTCGCGCCCCGCGCCGCAGCCGACATCGGCCGTCGGCCCCGGCGAGAAATGCTGCTCGAGCAGCGCATACATGTCGTCGGGGGCGGCCTGGTCGAGCCAGTCCTGCGCGTATTGCGCGGCATGGGCTTCGTAGGCGTCGAGAGTCGGGCGATCCACCATGGCGATTGCTCCGCGTACGCGTCTGATCGTGCGACGCATCCCGCATCTTAGCCGTTGCGGATCGCGCGTGGTATGGCGCGAGGCGCGCGGCCCTACGCCGCTCGCATGCCGCCCGCGCGGGTCACCTCGACAGTCAGTTCGGCCCACAGCGCGTCGCCACGCCAGGCCGGCCGCGATGCCGCCGTTTCCGCGTCGTGAACGAGTGCGCAGAGCCGCGCGTTGACCGGCGCCGGCGCGCCGAAGCGCGCGGCCAGCCGGACGATCTCGCCGTTGATCCATTCGACTTCGGTCGCCCGGCGCGCGGCGAGATCGTCGGACATCGACGAACGCGCGAGCGGATCAATCGCGAGCATCCGGCCGCCCAGCGCGCGAAACGCGGGATCGGGGAGTTCCAGCACCGCGGGAATCCATGCGGCCGGCAACGGCGTGAGCCGCGCGGGCCGGATCGCGGCGCGGGACAACACGTGCAGCGCTTCGCGCTGCGCCAGCGCAACGCAGCGCCGGTATGCGCGTTGCGAGAGTTCGTCGCGCAGCGGCAGGTTCGCGAGCGCATTGACCGCGTTGTTCAGGTTCAGCAGCAGCTTCGCCCATTGCACGGCGCGCATGTCGCGGTGCAGCGCGAGCGGCAGCCCGGCACGCGCGAACGCGCGGGTGAACGGCCGCAGCGCGGGCGACGCATCGGCCGCGAGCGCGCCGGTCGAACCCTGGTGAAACGCGCCGGGCCCGCGCTCGATCACGTTGAACGGCACCATGCCGGCCAGCACGGTCGCCTGCGGCAGCGCAGCGCGCAACACGTCGGCGTTGGAGAGGCCATTCTGGAAACTGACGACGACCGTGCCGGGCCGCAGCACGTCGGAGAGCTGCGCCGCGGCGTCATGCGTCGCGGCCGACTTCACCGTGACGAGTACCAGCCGCGCGGTGGCCGCGGCGGCCGGATCGGTCGAGAACGCGACCTCGGCCGGCTCGAGCGTCGCGCGATAGCCGCGCGAGTCGGTCAAGGTCAGCCCGTTCACCCGAATCGCGTCGCCAATTCGGGCTCGGCCGACGAGCGCCACCGGCGTACCGGCCGCCGCGAGCCGGCCGCCGAGATAGCAGCCGACCACGCCCGCGCCGAACACGCAGACGGGCGCGGCCGACGGGTCAGACATGCGAATGCGCGCCGCCGTGGACGGGCCCCGAGCGCCGCTCGACTTCGCGGCGCACGTCGCCGCGCAGGCCCGCGAAGAACGCGACTTCGGCGACGACGAACAGCGGCCCGACGATCAGGCCGACCAGGTCGTCGACGAACGCGGGCTTGCGCCCCTCGAACCAGTGCCCGACGAACTGCACGATCCAGCCGACCACGAACGCGCCGATGCCGATCCCGAGCCACTGCGCGGTGGGCAGCAACGCGAGCGTCTGCGCGGCCCACAGGCCGAGCGCGAACAGCGCGGTCATCACCACGCCGAAGCGCAGGTCGAGGCGCAGGTAGAACACCACGGACGCCACGGCGAGCAACAGCGCGGGCGACAGCGCGACGCCGGCCAGCGTGCCGAGCGCCGGCCGCGACAGCAGCACCTCGACCGCGAACACGATCATCGGAATACCGACCAGGTGCGTCGCGATGTTGCGCGCGTCGCGATGGTAGGCCGCATACTGGGAAAGGTGGTCCTCGAGGGTCTTCATGGTGTCTCCTGAACGATCATTGAGCGCTATGATGCGCGTCACGCCCGAGAACCTCTGTCAGCTACCCGACATCGCGTGCCCATGCCCTCGTCGCTCGCCCCCTACCTGCCGCAGATCGAAGCGCACCCGTGGTTCGCCGCGCTGCCGCCTGCGTTGCGCGCCGACCTGCTCGCCCGCGCCGCAGTGCGGCGCCTGCCGGCCGGCCACGCGCTGTTCCGCCGCGGCGACCCGCCATGCGGGCTGTATGCGGTGCTGGCCGGCTCCCTCACCATAGGCGCGGTGGATCCGCAGGGCAAGGAAGCGCTGCTGATGGTCGCCGAACCCGTCACGTGGTTCGGCGAAATCGCGTTGTTCGACGGCCAGCCGCGCACCCACGATGCGATCGCGCTCGACGACACGCTGCTGCTGCACGTCCCGCAGGCCGCGCTGCTCGCGATTCTCGACACGACGCCCCAGTACTGGCGGCAGTTCGCGCTGCTGATGGCGCAAAAGCTTCGGCTGAGCTTCCTGACCGTCGAATCGATGAGCGTGATGCCGGCCGCGCAGCGGCTCGCCGCGCGGCTGCTGATGATCGCCGACGGCTACGGCGGGATCAGCGCCGGCCGCACGCACATCCGGCTGTCGCAGGAAAAGCTTGCGGCGATGCTGTCGCTGACGCGGCAGACCACCAACCAGCTGCTGAAGGCGCTGCAGGCCGACGGCGTCGTGCGGCTGCACGTCGGCGAGATCGAACTCGTCGACGTCGACGCGCTGCGCCGCGCGAGCGGACTGCCCGGCAGCACGGACTGACACCGCCGCGCAAGCGCAGCAATACCGCAAGCGCCGCAACCTCGCATTCCCGCCGTCATGGCATTGCGCTATCGTGGCGGCTCGCTCACCCTCCCCGATCCGCGCTTGAACACGTCGACCGTCACCGCCCCCTCCCGCCATGCCTGGCCCGTGTTCGTCGCGTTCCTGCGGCTCGGCCTGACGTCGTTCGGCGGCCCCGTCGCGCATCTCGGCTACTTCCGCGATACGTTCGTCACGCGGCGCGGCTGGCTGACCGAGCGCGCCTATGCGGATCTCGTCGGGCTGTGCCAGTTCCTGCCGGGGCCGGCGAGCAGCCAGGTCGGGATGGCGATCGGACTGTCGCGCGCGGGCTATGCAGGGATGTTCGCCGCGTGGCTCGGCTTCACGCTGCCGTCGGCGCTGCTGATGATGCTGTTCGCGCTCGGCGTGCATGCGACGGGCATGCCGGTCGCCGCCGGCGCGCTGCACGGGCTGCGCATCGTGTCGGTCGCGGTGATCGCGCAGGCGGTGTGGGGCATGGCGCGCACGCTGTGCCCGGATGCGCGCCGCGTTACGCTGATGGCGATCGCGGCCTCCATCGCGCTGCTCGTGCCGGCCGCGTGGCTGCAGGTTGCCGTGATCGTCGCGGCGGGTATCGCCGGTCTCGTGCTGTTGCCGCAGCCCGAGCGCGGCGCGCACGATCCGTTGCCACTGCATGTGTCGCACCGCGCCGGCGTGCTGTGGCTCGCGCTGTTCGCCGCGCTGATCGTCGTGTTGCCGTTCGCGGCCCGCGCGTTCCATTCGAACACGCTCGCCGTCGTCGACGCGTTCTTTCGCACCGGCGCGCTGGTGTTCGGCGGCGGGCACGTGGTGCTGCCGCTGCTGCAGGCCGCCGTCGTCGCGCCGGGCTGGGTCGGCGATTCGGCGTTCCTGGCCGGCTACGGTGTCGCGCAGGCCGTGCCGGGGCCGCTCTTCACATTCTCGGCCTTCCTCGGTGCGTCGCTGCGCGATGCGCCGAACGGCTGGCTCGGCGGGACGATCGCGCTCGTGTCGATCTTCGCGCCGTCGTTCCTGCTCGTGGCCGGCACCGCGCCGTTCTGGGAACGCCTGCGCCGCAGCACGCGCATGCAGGCCGCGCTTGCGGGCGTGAACGCGGCCGTCGTCGGGCTGCTGCTCGCCGCGCTCTATCACCCGGTATGGAGCGACACGATCGTGTCGCCAGGCGATTTCGCGGCCGCACTCGTCGCGTTCGTCGCGCTCGTGTTCTGGCGCGTGCCGCCGTGGGCGGTCGTGATCGCAAGCGCGGCGCTCGGGTGGTTGGCGGGGATGATCGCCTGAGCCGGCGAATGTCGGGTGTCGATTCACGTCCGACAAAAACAAAAAAGCCCTCGTCACGAGGGCTTTTTTTGGGTGCCGCGCGCCGCATAGGCGCGCAGGACACGTGTTCCGTGACAATAAAGTTTCGAACGTATCGCAATAAAGTTCGGAAAGCACCAACTTCGCGCCGTCGCAGTTGGAATGGCAAATAATGCGACCATCATATCAAATTCATCATGGAATTCGTTCTGTTCATAACCAGTTTCGCATATTCACTTCGTCATCCGCGCTTCTAGACCGCCATGAAATCTTCATGAAAGAACATTTCCGGACTTCTTTGTTCGTCTACGCAAACGCAGTTGACCAATGACGGCGCTTATCTCGAGGGCAAACTAGCGTTGCGTCGATCAAAAGTTTGGCGTGCTTTCGTGTACCGCTCCAGCACCCTTGACTTGCGGGCCTGGTTGCTCTACCCGCTCATCGCCTCTGATTGACCCAAGGCGGCCCTTCGGGCGAGCAACGTCTCAACGCCCCCTTCCGAGGCACTACGGCCGTTCCTTATCTTGTATCGTAAGGCGGATCATCGGCCAGGCCGGGCGTTCAACCCCATTCCCTTTTCAACCGAATAAACAAGTGTCTGACCGGTCGCAGCAGCGCCCGTCGCATCGTCGGGAATCGTACTCGCTCATACAAACAGCGTTATCCGTCGCCATCATCCAGAAGCTTTCGAGCACGCGAGTCATGCTGCCAAAGCGCGCTCACTAGGAATTGTCGGTTAGCCGAAAGAAACGCCTTCAACGTGCGAGGTGACTTGAGCTTCAACTTCGCCAGCATCGGCTGGGCCCGATGCACGATAAACTGGCAATCGATCAATATCTGTTCCGCCTCGCGCAGCCGGTCGATCGTGGCTCGGTCGAGGCTTCCGGGCGCCGGCAAACTCTCGTGTTGGGCGGCGGCATCCTGCAGCCAAGAAAGTGGGTGATGGGCAATGAGCACCAGCTCCTCGCCGGCAGTGATTGGTAGAACGCGCTGACGGGCGCCAAGCAAAAGCTTCCCCTCTTCATCCTTCAGGGCACCACATATAAGTGCCGTGTTCAGCCCGATAAAGCGAAGTACCCGATTCGGCGCGAGCTCGACGGTCCGCGCTCCAGCGTTACCGCCTTCGAAATCGAGCGGACACCCGTAGCCCTCGCCAAATGGACGGTAGCCGTCGAACCGCGCGTAAAACATCTCGCGATCCTCAGGTGCCACCAGCACTCGGTCTAGCTCTTGCTCCCCTTGATCTGCGATGTTCCTAAGCGTCTGTCCGATGATATGAGAGACACGGGTGCGGTCGACATCGTGATTTCCAGGGACGACTTGAATTGCCGTGATAGGACAACCTGCTGCAGCTGCCAATTGATCGAGCCAACGAGCCGCATCCGCGTATTCATCGGATTTTCCAGCGTACGCGATGTCACCGGAGATGATGACTCCGTCGACTCTCGGTTCGGGTAGCGTCCCCGTAACTTTGCGCACATCATCGATCAGGCGTGCCTTGACGTCGTTGTGGGTAACAACAGTACCGCCCTTTTCTTGGCCGAAGTGAATGTCCGACAGATGGATGTAAGTGGTTGCCATGCATTGCCCCGCAAACGTTTGTTCTTTTGCTGCCCACGACAGTGCCAGATTGTATCGTCAGACCGGAACTCGACGGGCATTGCTGGTAGTCAAGAAGTCGCCGATATGCACCGCTAAGACCAAAACGAGCATGAAAAGCAGAAAGCCCTCATACCGAGGGCTTTCAATTTCACTACAATTTCAAAACTTTATTGCGCGGCTCAGTCCGGGTTTTCCAGTCTTTATTGCACTTTCCAAACTATATTGTCACGCTACAACACGTGGACTTACGCGAAGTTCTTCGCTGCGAAGTCCCAGTTCACGATGTTCCAGAACGCTTCGACGAACTTCGGACGTGCGTTGCGGTAGTCGATGTAGTACGCGTGTTCCCACACGTCGATCGTCAGCAGCGCCTTGTCGGCCGTCGTCAGCGGCGTTGCGGCGTTGCTCGTCGACACGATGTCGAGCGAACCGTCGGCCTTCTTCACGAGCCATGCCCAGCCCGAACCGAACGTGCCGACCGCTGCCTTCGAGAACGCTTCCTTGAACGCGTCGTACGAACCCCACTTCGCGTTGATCGCGTCGCCCAGCGCGCCCGACGGTGCGCCGCCGCCATTCGGCGACAGGCTGTTCCAGAAGAACGTGTGGTTCCAGATTTGCGCGGCGTTGTTGAAGATGCCGCCCGACGACTTCTTCACGATCTCTTCCAGCGACAGGTTTTCGAATTCCGTGCCGGGGATCAGATTGTTCAGGTTCGTCACATAAGCCTGGTGATGCTTGCCGTAGTGGTACTCGATCGTCTCTTTCGAGATGGTCGGCGCGAGTGCGTCTTCAGCGTACGGGAGCGGCGGGAGCGTATGAGCCATGGCGATTCCTTCGTTGAGTATGTAGGGAGGCTGTGTTGGATGCTGCCGAGCGTCCGATTGTAGGCGAGTCCGAATATCCCCGCAAACTCACGGGCATTTATCCGCGGTATGCAGAAAATCGGCGTTGGTGCTTCATCCGGCACGACGAGACGACGATGCGCAGCATCCGTTCCCGCGCGCGGCGCAACCGGTAGATCCGGGACGCCGGGCGCGCGACCTCCGTTTCGCGTACGCCGCCCTCGTCAGATCGAATCGGTCAGCCGCGGCTGCACGTCGGCAAGCGACACGTCGGCCGAGCCTTCGGCGAGATGCACGGTCAGGCGGCGCTGCGGCTTCAGCGCGCTCGGCGCACGCACCGCACGGCCGGTCTGCGCGTCGATCAGCGCCGCGTAGCCGCGCTCGAGCGTGCGCTGCGGGCTCAGCACCTCGAGCCGCGCCGCGCAGGCCGAGACCCGCGCGGTGTCGCGCTCGTGACGGCGCTGCAACGCCACGGTGAGACGCTGCGACAGTCCTGCGAGCGCATGGCGCGCCTGCGTCGGATCGGGCCGCGCGCGCTGCCAGCGCAGTTGCGCGAGCGCGAAACGCGCACGCGCGTCGCGCACCGGCCGCGACGCCGCCGACGCGAGCCGCACCGCCAGTTGCTCGACGTGGGTGCGCTGCCGCTGCAGCCGTTCGGCCGGGCTGACGAGCCGGCGTGCGAGCCAGTCGAGCTGCTGCGCGCGCTGCTCGAGCCCGCGCTCCAGGCTGCGCGCGAGCGCGCGCTGCCGGTCGGCGACCTCGCGCAACAGCAACGCGCGCTGCGGACTTGCGAGCTCGGCCGCGCCGGTCGGCGTCGGCGCGCGCAGGTCGGCCGCGAAGTCCGCGATCGTGAAATCGGTTTCGTGGCCGACGCCGCTGACGACCGGCAGTTCGCTCGCGGCGATCGCGCGCGCGAGCGCTTCATCGTTGAACGACCACAGATCCTCGATCGACCCGCCGCCGCGACACACCAGCAGCACGTCGACCTCACGCCGCGCGTTGGCGGCCTGCACGGCCGCGACGAGCTTCTCGGCCGAGCCCGCGCCCTGCACGGGCGCCGGATAGACGATCACCGGGATGTGCGGCGCGCGGCGCGCGAGCGTGGTCAGCACGTCACGCAGCGCGGCGGCCTGCAGCGACGTGACGATGCCGATCGCGCGCGGGTGCGCCGGCAGCGGCCGCTTGCGCTCGGGTGCGAACAAGCCTTCGGCCTCGAGCTGCGCCTTCAGCCGCAGGAACGCCTCGTACAGGCGCCCTTGCCCGGTGCGCCGCACGGCCTCGACATTGAGCTGCACTTCGCCGCGCGGCTCATACATTGTGACGACCGCGCGCACCTCGATCCGGTCGCCTTCGCGCGGCGTGAACTCCGCATACTGCGCGCGACCGCGAAACATCACGCAGCGCATCTGCGCCTGCTGGTCCTTGATCGAGAAATACCAGTGGCCGCTCGCGGCGCGCGTGAAATTCGACACTTCGCCCGAAATCCACAGCAGCGGAAACGAGCGCTCGAGCATCGTCGAAATCGCGCGATTGAGCGCCGAAACGGGAATCACTTCGTCGCCGCCGCGGGTGGCGCCGGGAACGGAAAAAG
Source organism: Burkholderia sp. B21-005 (assembly GCF_020843965.1). Classification (NCBI taxonomy): domain Bacteria; kingdom Pseudomonadati; phylum Pseudomonadota; class Betaproteobacteria; order Burkholderiales; family Burkholderiaceae; genus Burkholderia; species Burkholderia sp. B21-005. The sequence goes on from NZ_CP086301.1 coordinate 2,810,252, forward strand.
GAGAGTCGGAAAGCATGGGCGATCGAATGAATGCTGGCGGCGACACGATAGTCCGACACGCGCCCGACGTCCAGCGCCGACCGTGCGCGCCGCGATGCGCGAAATGTGTCCACACTCTGGCAATCGTCCGCCAAAAACGCTGGAAAACCGCGGAAAAATCCAGACGATTACTTGCAACACCTTGATTTTTATATATTTTTAAACCTTACGAATTGATTCTCGACCGATTCGATGTCCGCCCGGCGGGCGTTTGGCGCGAACAGGCGGGGAGTTCTTCACAGACTTATCCACAGCCCGCCCCGATCCGGCCCCGTCGGGTGCGTCGCCCGGCCGCGCTTGCCGCGCCCGCGTGCGGCGCGCTAGAGTGCCGCCTTCCGAAGACCTTGCGGCATGCGCCGCGCAACGGAGAATCCGTCTTGACGAATCCGTCCCACGCCGCGGCGCACGACACGCCGCGCCCGGCCCGATGAGCGCGCCCGGCGGCCCGCTCGCGCGGCTCGAAGCGCGCCTCACGCGCGAATGGCAGCGACGCGGCGCACTCGCCTGGGCGCTCACGCCGTTCGCGTGCGTGTTCGGCCTGTGCGCGGCGCTGCGCCGTACCGCCTACGCACAGGGCTGGAAACAACCGGTCGACGTCGGCGTGCCCGTCGTCGTGGTCGGCAACGTGACCGTCGGCGGCACCGGCAAGACGCCGACCGTGATCGCACTCGTCGATGCGCTGCGCGCGGCCGGGTTCACGCCGGGCGTCGTGTCGCGCGGCTACGGCGCGAATGTGAAGGCGCCCACCGCGGTCACGCCCGCGTCGCGCGCGAGCGCGGCCGGCGACGAACCGCTGCTGATCGCGCGCCGCACCGATGCGCCCGTGTGGGTGTGTCCCGACCGCGTCGCGGCCGCACAGGCGCTGCGCGCCGCGCACCCGGACGTCGACGTGATCGTCAGCGACGACGGTCTGCAGCACTACCGCCTCGCGCGCACGGTCGAACTCGTCGTGTTCGACCACCGGCTCGGCGGCAACGGTTTCCTGCTGCCGGCCGGCCCGCTGCGCGAGCCGCTGTCGCGCCACCGCGACGCGACGCTCGTCAACGATCCGTACAGCGGTGCGCTGCCGCCGTGGCCCGACACCTATGCGCTCGCGCTGACGCCGGGCGCCGCGTGGCACCTCGACCAGCCGGCGCTGCGCCGCCCGCTGTCGCAGTTCGCGCACGAGCGCGTGCTCGCCGCGGCCGGCATCGGCGCGCCGGAACGCTTCTTCGCGACGCTGCGCGCGGCCGGCCTCGCGCCGGCGACGCGCGCGCTGCCCGACCATTACGCGTTCGCCGACAATCCGTTCGTCGACGACGCAGTCGACGCCATCCTGATCACCGAGAAGGATGCAGTAAAATTGGGCGCTTCCTGGCGCGACGCTCGGCTGTGGGTCGTCCCCGTCGAAGCCGCGCTCGATCCTCGCCTCATTGCCCTCGTTGTGGAGAAACTCCGTGGACGCTCGCCTGCTTGAAATCCTTGTGTGCCCTATCTGCAAAGGCCCGCTCCACTATGACCGCGCCGCGCAGGAGCTGATCTGCAACGCGGACAAGCTCGCCTACCCGATCCGCGACGGCATCCCCGTGATGCTCGTCGACGAAGCACGCCAGACCGTCGAAGGCACGCCGGTCGACCCCGCAGGCCCGGCCGGCAGCTGAACGCCGCCCTGCGGCACCGGCACGCGGCCGCGTGCCGAACCCTGCCGGGCGGCCTGCTTTCGACGCGTCGCCCACCCCAGCCCTTCTCACCGCCCAGCCCCGATGACTCATCAGCAGCCCTTCATCGCCGTCATTCCTGCCCGGCTCGCGTCGACGCGCCTGCCGAACAAGCCGCTCGCCGATCTCGGCGGCAAGCCGATGGTCGTCCGCGTCGCCGAGCGCGCGCGCGAAGCGGGCGCGCAGCAGGTGCTCATCGCGTCCGACGCGCAGAGCGTGCTCGACGCGGCACGCGATCACGGTTTCGAAGCGGTGCTGACGCGCGCCGACCATCCGTCCGGCACCGACCGGCTCGCGGAAGTCGCCGCGACGTTCGGATGGAGCGACGACACCGTCGTCGTCAACGTGCAGGGCGACGAACCGCTGATCGACCCGGTGCTCGTGCGCGACGTAGCGTCGCACCTCGCCGCGCATCCGGACTGCGCGATCGCGACCGCCGCGCACCCGATCCACGACGCGGCCGACGTGTTCAACCCGAACATCGTCAAGGTCGCGCTCGACGCGCGCAACGTCGCGATGTACTTCTCGCGCGCACCGATTCCGTGGAGCCGCGACGCCTATCTGCCGCACTGGCCCGACGTCGCAGCCATGCCTGCGCCGGCCTTTCCGGTCCATCGCCACATCGGCCTCTACGCGTATCGCGCGCGCTTCCTGCGCACCTATCCGTCGCTCGCGCAGGCGCCGGTCGAGCAGGCGGAGCAGCTCGAACAGCTGCGCGCGATGTGGCACGGCGAGCGCATTGCCGTGCTGATTACCGAGCACGCGCCCGAAGCCGGCATCGACACGCCGGCCGATCTCGCACGCGTGCAGGCCCTTTTTCGTCCGGGTTCAAAATAACCCGTGGCATAATCAGGCGATTGTGCGAGCCGTCCGCGACCCGCGCGTTCTTGCTTGACCCCGCCACGGCCCGTCCCGGCAGCCGCGCGTCGCTTTTCGCTGACGCGCAGCATCAGACCGGTTCGCCGCGCGCCAGGCAAGCCCCGCGCACGCTGTCGCCGACACTTTTGCGTCTCGCCAGACGAATCTACATACTGGAGATATCACCATGCGTTTGATCCTGTTGGGCGCGCCCGGCGCGGGAAAGGGCACCCAGGCAAACTTCATCAAGGAAAAGTTCGGCATCCCGCAAATCTCGACGGGCGACATGCTACGCGCGGCCGTCAAGGCCGGCTCGCCGCTCGGCGTCGAGGCGAAGGGCTACATGGACGCCGGCAAGCTCGTGCCGGACGCGCTGATCATCGGCCTCGTGAAGGAGCGCCTGAAAGACGCCGACTGCGCGAACGGCTACCTGTTCGACGGCTTCCCGCGCACGATCGCGCAGGCTGACGCGATGAAGGACGCCGGCGTCGCGATCGACTACGTGCTCGAAATCGACGTCCCGTTCTCGGAAATCGTCGAGCGCATGAGCGGCCGCCGCACGCATCCGGCATCGGGCCGCACGTACCACGTGAAGTTCAACCCGCCGAAGGTCGAGGGCAAGGACGACGTGACGGGCGAACCGCTGATCCAGCGCGACGACGACAAGGAAGAAACCGTCAAGAAGCGTCTCGAGGTGTACGAAGCGCAGACCAAGCCGCTGATCACGTACTACGGCGACTGGGCGAAGCGCGGCGAGGAAAACGGCCTGAAGGCCCCGCAGTACCGCAAGATCTCGGGCCTCGGCAGCGTCGACGAAATCCGCGAGCGTGCGTTTGACGCACTGAAGTAAGCACCGCGTCGTGCACCCGCAAGCCGCCCTTTCCGGGCGGTTTTTTTTCGTCTGCTTGATCCGCTTCGGCTGACGGGGATTCGCACGATCGTGCCGGTCTCTCCGCCGCCTGGCGGCGCCCCGTACAATCGATCGGACGCAGGTGCCGACCGGCATCGGACCCAACCAAGGAGACAGTGATGGAGATTCGCGGCAACGTCTTTCTGATCACGGGCGGCGCATCGGGCCTCGGCGCCGGAACGGCCCGCATGCTCGCGCAGGCCGGCGGCAAGGTCGTGCTCGCCGACCTGAACGAGGCGGCCGGCACGGCGCTCGCGAACGAACTGGGTGGCGTATTCGTGCGCTGCGACGTGTCGAGCGAGGCAGATGCGCAGGCAGCCGTCGACGCCGCGACGCGCGCGGGCACGTTGCGCGGCCTCGTGAACTGCGCGGGCATCGCGCCCGCCGCGAAAACCGTCGGCAAGGACGGCGCCCATCCGCTCGACGTGTTCGCGAAGACGATCAACGTGAACCTGGTCGGCACCTTCAACATGATCCGGCTCGCGGCCGCCGCGATGGCCGCGACCACGCCGAACGACGGCGGCGAGCGCGGCGTGATCGTCAGCACCGCGTCGGTCGCCGCCTACGACGGCCAGATCGGCCAGGCCGCGTACGCGGCGTCGAAGGCCGGCGTCGCGGGCATGACGCTGCCGATCGCACGCGACCTGGCTCGCCAAGGCATCCGCGTGATGACGATCGCGCCGGGGCTGTTCGAGACGCCGATGCTGCTCGGCATGCCGAAGGACGTGCAGGACGCGCTCGGCGCGATGGTCCCGTTCCCGCCGCGGCTCGGCAAACCGGACGAATACGCGATGCTGGTGCGCCAGATCGTCGAGAACCCAATGCTCAACGGCGAAGTGATCCGTCTCGACGGCGCGATCCGGATGCAGCCGAAGTAAGTGCAAACAACTGCAAACAAAAAACGCCCGCTATGCGGGCGTTTTTCGTTCGAGGCGCCCGGCGCCGCGCCAGCGGCTCAGTCCTCGTCGTCGCGCTGCATCCGCTGCCGCAATTCCGTCACCTGCGATTCGACGACGGTTGCATCGTCCGCATCGGGCCGCTCGCCGAGATACTGCTCGAGATCCTCGAGCGCGGGGCGCAGGTAGTCGAGCCGTGCATACGCGAAGCCGCGGTCGCGCACCTCGTCGAGGTGCTCCGGCAGCAGGATCACGAGCCGCTGCTGTACCGCGAGCAGCCGCTGCCAGCGTTCCGTCTGCAGATAGATCGTCTTCAGGTTGCGCAGCATCCGCGCGATGATCTCGCGGCTCGTGGCCGGCTGCAGCAACGCGCGCAACGCGCTGTCGACCGCGCCCGCCGCACGCGCGACGTACGGCTCGAGCATCTCGACCATCTCGGCTTCGGACAGCGAATGGCCATTGGTCGGATCGATGATCAGGTCGCCGTCCGGCAGCGTCACGCGCAGCAGGAAATGGCCGGGAAACGACACGCCGCGCGCCGGCACGCCGATCTGTTCGGCGAGCTCGAGATACAGCACCGACAGCGAGATCGGAATCCCGCGCCGCCGCTTCAGCACCGCGTTCAGGTGGCTGTTATCGGGGTCGTAGTAATCGTTGTGATTGCAGGCGAAGCCGAGTTCGCGAAAGAAGAATTCGTTGAGCGCGGCGACGCGGTCCTTCAGGTTCGCATCGTCGGCGAGCCGGCGGCGCAGCCGCGCGGCCAGCATGTCGAGTTCGGCCAGCGTGCCCTGCAGGTCGAGGTCGGGATAGGCGTCCTGTGCGAGCGACAGCGCGGTCTCCGTGACGGGCAGGCTGTCGTCGTCCGCCACGAGCGTGCTGAAGTAGTCGAGGACGCGGGTCATTGCGGTCGTCACTTGGCGCGCCTTCTGAAGTAAGCGTATTTGAAGCCCATCACCCACAACATACCGAAATATAGTGCAGCGAACAGCACGAGGCACGCGGCCATCAGCGCAATGCGATCGAGCGGCTGCGCGCGCATGCCGGTCCAGTCGAAGCTGATCGCGCACCAATGCATCAGGCCCGCGAGTACGAGCGTCGCGCCAATGAGCTGCACGAAGAAGCGCGGCCAGCCCGGCGACGGCTGGTAGATGCCGCGCTTGCGCAGCCCGAGGAACAGCAGCAGCGAGTTCAGGCACGCGCCGACGCCGATGCTCAGTGTGAGGCCTGCATGACCGATCAGCGGCACGAACACGTAGTTCGACAGCTGCGTGACGATCAGCACGCCGATCGCGATCTTCACCGGCGTCTTGATGTCCTGCTTCGCATAGAAGCCCGGCGCGAGGATCTTGATCAGGATGATGCCGACGAGGCCGATCCCATAGGTCGCGAGCGCGCGGGCGACCATCGTGACGGTATGCGCGTCGAACTTGCCGTAGTTGAACAGCGTCGCGGTGAGCGGCGTCGCGAAGAAGAACAGCGCGAGCGCGCTCGGCGCCGCGAGCAGGAACGTGACGCGCAGCCCCCAGTCGAGCAGCGACGAATACTCGTTCGCATCGGCGTCGACGTGCGCCTTCGACAGGCTCGGCAGCAGGATCGTGCCGAGCGCGACGCCGAGCAGCGCCGTCGGGAACTCCATCAGGCGGTCGGCGTAGTTGATCCACGACACCGCGCCCTGCCCGAGCCGCGACGCGATGTTGGTGTTGATGATCAGCGACAGCTGCGCGACCGACACCGCGAATGTCGCGGGCACCATCTTCGCGAGCACGCGCTTCACGCCCGGGTGTCGCAGCGCGCGCAGCGGGTTGATGCCGATCAGCGGCACCATGTCGATCTTCTTCAGCCCCGGCAGTTGCACGAGGAACTGCAGCACGCCGCCCACGATGACGGCCCACGCGAGCGCATACACCGGCACCTTCAGATGGGGCGCGACGAACACGGCCGCGGCGATGAACGCGACGTTGAGCAGCACCGGCGCGAACGCGGGCAGCGAGAAGCTCTTGTAGGTGTTGAGCACGCCGGACGCGAGCGTCGTCAGCGAGATGAACACGATGTACGGGAACATGATCCGCGTCATCGTGACCGCGAGCGGGAATGCCTGCCCGTCGGTATGCAGGCCGGAGGCGACCGCGAACACGACCCATGACGCGCCGGCGATCCCGAGGACCGACAGCACGGCAAGCGCCCACGCGAGGACGGTCGACATCGCGTCGACGAGCGCCTTGGTCGCATCGTGCCCCTGCTGGTTCTTGAACTCGGCCAGGATCGGCACGAACGCCTGCGAGAACGCGCCTTCGGCAGACAGGCGGCGCAGCAGGTTCGGAATACGGAAGGCGACGTAGAACGCGTCGGTGTATTGACTGGCGCCGAACGCACGGGCGATCAGCGTCTCGCGGGCCAGTCCGGTCACGCGCGACAGCAGCGTGAAGCCGCTGACCGTCAGCAGGGCTCGGAATAGATTCATGGGGCGCTTATTATACGGACGTTGCGTGTCCCGGCACGGACGGATGCCGAAAAGGACATGCGTCGCCGGCGCCCTCGCCTGGCGGGCGTTACGTTGAACTTGCCACGCGCTTGATTTTGTTGCTATAATTGCCGGTTTCTGAGCCTGTTACATGCACGGCACCTGTCGTTTTCATGTCTCGGCCTCGGTTAAACTCACCGTTTTTTATGCGCCCCTGGGCAATCGTTCTCAGGGGACGGATCGAAAAGCAGCGCTTGGCCGTCAGGCTCCAAGCTCTGGAAACAGGACAGGATAAGGAACCGTCATGGCTAACTCCGCACAAGCACGCAAGCGCGCCCGCCAAGCCGCGAAGGCAAATTCGCACAACTCGGCGCTGCGCTCGAAATTCCGTACCGCGATCAAGTCGGTTCGCAAGGCTGTTGAAGCCGGCGACCAGGCAAAGGCTGCCGAGCTGTTCAAGGCTGCCGTGAAGACGATCGACACGATCGCCGACAAGAAGATCGTTCACAAGAACAAGGCCGCTCGCAGCAAGAGCCGCCTCGCCGCGGCCGTCAAGGGCCTGCAGGCAGCAGCGTAAATCTGGCGCGCCCGCTTCGGCGGGCGTTCCTGTTTCCTGCGATCGCAAAAAAGCCCGCCTAGGCGGGCTTTTTTGCGTGTCGTCCGCGCATCGCGCCGGACGACCACCAGACGCGGGCGCGGCATGCGCGCACGCCCGTCGATCTCACTTCTTCTCGTTGTAGTCCGGCAGCTCGCACGCCTCGGTGACGACGAGGTTGTTGTCCTTCGCGAAATTCAGCACGAAATCGAACGCCATCGGCTCGATGTCGCGCAGCCGGGAATCGAGGATCACGCATTTCAGGTCGCCGAGCATCGTCGGGCGCACGTACAGCGAATATTTCAGGCGCGCGTTCGGCCCGCTCGCACCCGGCCCGAAGCAGGCCATCACGCCGGCCAGACGCTCCGACCAGTCGCTCGGGCGAAACTTTTTCCCGTCTTTCGTGATGCCCTGGATGAAGAATTCGGTCGGAGGGGTTTCAGCCATGTGGTTACCCAAGTGACGGCCCGGCGATGTCCAGGCGACGGCGCCTGGATACGCGAACACAAAGCTGGAGTGGACGACACACGCACTTCGATATCCCGAAAACAGGCCGTCGATGCGTGCCGCCGGCGCGCCGCACCGGATGTGTGCAGCGCATGGCTTGTGTCCGGCAGAGCGCGAAAAGCCTTGCCTGCCGGGCTGGAGAAAACTTTTGGATTATACCGCAGCGCGCCATCGCGCGTCGTCTCGCCGCCCCTGTTCCGGCGTTCTCCAGCGTGCGTGACGATCCCGCCCCGGTTTGTGCCGCGGCTCGTCAAAGCACAGAAAATCCTTTATGCTGCTTCGAAGTTATCCACACCCGACGGCGGCGGCGTCCGGCTCCGCAGCCGGCTCCAACCCGCCGTATTTCGTTTCATGACCGCCAAAACCATTCGTCACTACCTGCAGTTCAAGGATTTCTCGCTGGAAGACTACGAGTACGTGCTCGAACGCACGGGTATCCTGAAGCGCAAGTTCAAGAACTACGAGACCTATCACCCGCTGCACGACCGCACGCTCGCGATGATCTTCGAGAAGAGCTCGACGCGCACGCGGCTGTCGTTCGAAGCCGGCATCTTCCAGCTGGGCGGCCACGCGGTGTTCATGAGCACGCGCGACACGCAGCTCGGCCGCGGCGAGCCCGTCGAGGATTCCGCGCAGGTCATCTCGCGAATGGTCGACATCATCATGATCCGCACGTTCGAGCAGGACGTGATCACGCGCTTCGCGGAGAACTCCCGCGTACCGGTGATCAACGGCCTGACCAACGATTACCACCCGTGCCAGGTGCTCGCCGACATCTTCACGTACTACGAGCACCGCGGCCCGATCGCCGGCAAGACGGTCGCGTGGGTCGGCGATGCGAACAACATGCTGTACACGTGGATCGAAGCCGCGCAGATCCTCGGCTTCAAGCTGCGCCTGTCGACGCCGCCGGGCTATGCGCTCGACATGAAGCTCGTGTCGCCGGACAGCGCGCCGTTCTACGAAGTGTTCGAGGATCCGAACGAAGCGTGCAAGGGTGCCGATCTCGTGACGACCGACGTATGGACGAGCATGGGTTTCGAAGCCGAGAACGAAGCGCGCAAGCAGGCGTTTGCCGACTGGTGCGTCGACGAGGAAATGATGGGCCACGCGAACGCGGACGCGCTCTTCATGCACTGCCTGCCCGCGCACCGCGGCGAGGAAGTGACGGCCGGCGTGATCGACGGCCCGCAGAGCGTCGTGTGGGACGAGGCGGAAAACCGCCTGCACGTGCAGAAGGCGCTGATGGAGTTCCTGCTGCTCGGCCGCCTCAAGCACTGAACGCAGCCCTCGCGCGCCACCGGAATCCGGCGGCATGCGAAAAAAAGCGCCGATCGATGATCGGCGCTTTTTTGTTTGCGCGGGCGAAAGCGCATGAAAGGTGCGGGTCGAACGCCCGCGTTACACGCACACCGGCTCGGGTTCGAGCTCGACGCCGAACTGCTTGCGCACGTCGTCCTGGATCGCCCGCGCCAGTGCGAGCACGTCGGCGCCCGTCGCGCCGCCGCGATTGACCAGCACGAGCGCCTGACGGTCGTGCACGGCCGCCGCGCCGAGCGTGCGCCCTTTCCAGCCGCAGCGGTCGATCAGCCAGCCGGCCGCGAGTTTCACCTGGCCGCCCGGCTGCGGATACGACACGACGTCCGGCACGCGCGCGCGCAGCGCATCGAACCGCGCGGCGTCGATCACCGGATTCTTGAAGAAACTGCCCGCGTTGCCGAGCTCGAGCGGATCGGGCAGCTTTGCGCGGCGGATCGCGACGACCGCGTCGAATACGTCGCGCGGCGTCGCCGCGCCGGGCGCGATGCCGCGCGCGTCGAGCTCGCGCGTGACATCCGCGTAGCCGAGCCGCGGCGTCCAGTGCTTGGGCAGCCGGAACGTCACCGCGACGATCGCGAAGCGGCCGCGCCCTTCCCGCTTGAAGAAGCTGTCGCGATAGCCGAACGCGCAGCGCGCGGCGTCGAAGCGCTCGCTGCGCCCCGTCGCGAGTTCGATGGCGACCAGCGAGTCGAAATACGTCTTCATCTCGAGGCCGTACGCGCCGATGTTCTGGATCGGCGCGGCGCCGACGGTGCCCGGAATCAGCGCCAGATTCTCGAGGCCCGGCATGCCGTGCTCGAGCGTCCACGCGACGAATGCGTGCCAGGTCTCGCCGCCGCCGGCCTCGACGTACCACGCGTCGTCATCCTCGCGCACGACGCGGCGCCCGGCGATCTCGTCGAGCAGCACGACGCCGTCGAAATCGCGCGTGAACACGACGTTGCTGCCGCCGCCCAGCACGAGTTGCGGCAGGTGCGCGACGCGCGGATCGCGATGCAGCGCCGCGAACTGCGCCGCATGCGTGATGCGGGCGGCAAAGCGCGCGGTCGCGTCGATGCCGAACGTATTGTGCGCGGCAAGCGGATGGTCGGGGAGCAGCGACAGGGCGGAATCGTCAGGTGGCATCGGCATTCGCGGTCACGTCCGCCGGGGCGGCATCAGGCCGGCCTTGGGCAAACGCAGGGGCATCGGTAAAATGGCAAACAGTCCGCAATTATAGCGAGTGCCCGCGCGCAAGCCGGGCGCTTGCATCTCAAGGGAGAATGCCATGCCATCGTTCGACGTCGTTTCCGAAGCGAACATGATCGAAGTGAAGAACGCCATCGAGCAGTCGAACAAGGAAATTTCGACGCGCTTCGACTTCAAGGGCTCCGACGCGCGTGTCGAGCAGAAGGAGCGCGAGCTGACGCTGTTCGCCGACGACGATTTCAAGCTCGGTCAGGTCAAGGACGTGCTGATCAACAAGCTCGCGAAGCGCAACGTCGACGTGCGCTTCCTCGACTACGGCAAGGTCGAGAAGATCGGCGGCGACAAGGTCAAGCAGATCGTCACCGTGAAGAAAGGCGTGACGGGCGACCTCGCGAAGAAGATCGTCAGGCTCGTGAAAGACAGCAAGATCAAGGTGCAGGCGAGCATCCAGGGCGACGCGGTACGCGTGACCGGCACGAAGCGCGACGACCTGCAGAGCGTGATCGCGATGCTGCGCAAGGACGTGACCGACACCCCGCTCGACTTCAACAACTTCCGCGACTGATCGACGCCGTCGACCGGTCACTCCGCGCCGCCGGGCCCCGCATGCGGGATGCCCCGGCGGGCGGCGACAGCAGCACCCCCTTCCTCAGAGCTTCCCGCCGTCCTGCGCGCCGCCGTCGGCCGCGGCCTTCTTCTTGTCGCCGATCCGGCTTTCCTGCCCCGCCAGCAGCTTCGAGATGTTGCCGCGGTGACGCCACACGAGCAGCACGCTCATCGCGAGCACGGCCCACGCGACCGGGTTGTGGCTCGTGCCGAACAGGAACACGTCGAACAGCGGTGCGAACACGGCCGCCACCAGCGCCGCGAGCGACGAATAGCGGAAGAAGAACGCGACGATCAGCCAGGTCAGCGCGGTCGCGAGCCCGAGCACCGGGTGCACCGCGAGCAGCACGCCGGCCGCGGTCGCGACGCCCTTGCCGCCCTGGAAGCGGAAGAACACCGGATACAGGTGGCCAAGGAACACGGCGATCGCGACCCACGCGACGGCGACGTCGGGCAGCCCGAAGTGCCGCGCGAGCCAGACGGCGAGCCAGCCCTTGAACGCGTCGCCGACGAGCGTCAGGATCGCGGCCTTCTTGTTGCCGCTGCGCAGCACGTTGGTCGCGCCGGGATTCTTCGACCCGTACGAACGGGGATCGGCCAGGCCCATCGCGGCGCTGACGACGACGGCGAACGACACCGAACCGATCAGGTAGGCAACAAGTGCGGCGAGCAGGATCTGCATGCGGAGAACTCTTCTTTCAACGTATCGGTGAAGGGGCGGCCGGGCGCGGCATGCCGGCCGGTTGCGGCAGGTGCCGTCGCGGCGAACCGCCGGCAGGCCATGGCGGCCGGCCGTGCGGGCCGACCGGCCGAAACGGCGCCCATTCTACCGAACGCGCACGGCCTGCCACGAAGGTGAAACCCTCAGTCGACGCTCGCGCACTGCACGGACATCGCGCCGAGCAGCGTCGTGAGCACCACCGGCGCGAGGCTGACGAGATAGCCGCGGCGGCCGCCGTTCAGGTAGATCGTCGGCAATTCGAGGATGGTCGACTCGACGTACACGGGCATCGGCTTGCGCGTGCCGAACGGCGACGTGCCGCCCACCAGGTAGCCGGAATGGCGGTTCGCGACGTCGGGCTTGCACGGCTCGACGCGCTTCGCGCCGATCTGCCGCGCGAGGTTCTTGGTCGATACCGTGCGGTCGCCGTGCATCAGCACGATCAGCGGCTTTGCATGCTCGTCCTCCATCACGAGCGTCTTCACGACGCTGTGTTCGTCGACGCCGAGCTGGCGCGCCGACTCGCCGGTGCCGCCGTGCTCGACGTAATCGTACGGATGCTCGCCGAATGCGACACCGTGGCGACGCAGCAGCTGGGTCGCGGGTGTCTCGGACACGTGTCTGGATTTGCTCATGGCGGCATTTTAATGGCGAACGACCAGCGGGCGCGCGCGCCATCGCCCCTGCGCGTGCTCGCGGTGGGTTGCGGCGCGCCGACGGTATACTCGCGGCCCTTTTGTTCCGGACGGGCGCGCCGGTCGCCGCAGCGCGCCCGTCCATCATCATTGCGGACTTCGCGAAGTGCCATTGACCGAATGGCCGATTGTGGCGCGCCCGCCGTCATGGCACGATCGTTCGTAAAACTCGCCGCGCCACCGCCCGGCCCATCTTCTGGAGACGCCATGTCCTCGCCTGCCCGCTCATCCGCGCCGCTCGACGTCGCGGCACTGCTCGCCGCGTTGCCCGGCCGCATCGCCGACGTGCCCGCCCGCTGGGCCGCGCACGCGCCCGCGCATCCGGCGCTGATCGAGGACGCGCGCCGCCTGTCGTACGGCGAGCTGGCGCAAGCCGTCGATGCTGCCGCCGAGCGGCTCGCGCGCCTGGGCGTGCGCGGGGGCGATCGCGTGATGATCGTCGCGGAAAACAGCGTCGCGCAGATCGTGCTGCTGTTCGCGGTCGCGCGCGTCGACGCATGGGCGCTCGTGTCGAACGCGCGGCTGTCGGCCAGCGAACTCGATGCGATCGCCGCGCACGCGCGCCCGAAGCTGATCGCGTTCGCAACGGAAGCGTCGCCCGACGCGCACACGCACGCGGCGCGCCACGACGCGACGCCCGCCGACGCGCTGCCGGTCGACATCGGCGCGTGGTCGTACCGCGTCGATCCGAGCGCGCCCGACGAACCGGTGGCGGCCGACGGCGCCGCCCAATGCGCGGCGCTGATCTACACGACCGGCACGACGGGCACGCCGAAAGGCGTGATGCTGTCGCATCGCAACCTGCTGTTCATCGCCGCGATGTCGAGCACGCTGCGCCGCGTGTCGCCCGACGACGTCGTCTATACGGTGCTGCCCGTGTCGCACGTGTACGGGCTCGCGTCGGTCTGCCTCGGCAGCCTGTACGCGGGCGCGACGCTGCGGCTCGCGCCGCGCTTCTCGCCGGAGGCCGTGCGCGTCGCGCTCGCCGACGAAGGCGTGACGATCTTCCAGGGCGTGCCCGCGATGCACGCGAAGCTGCTCGAGCACCTGCACACGCACGCGCACGCATGGCGCGCGCCGCGGCTGCGCTTCGCGTATTCGGGCGGCTCGCCGCTCGACGCCGACCTGAAGGCGCGCGTCGAGCACGTGTACGGCGTGCCGCTGCACAACGGCTACGGGATGACCGAGAGCAGCCCGACGATCACGCAGACGCCGCTCGACGCACCGCGTACCGACTGCTCGGTCGGCGTGCCGATCCCGGGCGTGGAGATGCGGATCGTCGCACCGGACGGCACCGACGTGCCGCAGGGCGAAGTGGGCGAAATCCGCGTGCGCGGGCCGAACGTGATGCTCGGCTACTACCGCAACGCGGATGCGACACGCGCGGCCGTGTCGCCCGACGGCTGGCTCGGCACCGGCGATCTCGCGCGCCAGGAAGCGGACGGCTCGGTGACGATCGCGGGCCGCAGCAAGGAGTTGATCATCCGCTCGGGCTTCAACGTGTATCCGGTCGAGGTCGAACAGGTGCTGAACGCGCACCCGGACGTCGTGCAGGCGGCCGTCGTGGGCCGCGCGGTCGAGGGCAACGAGGAAGTGCTCGCGTTCGTCGAGCTGGTGCCGGGCGCGAGCGCGACCGAGGCCGCGCTGCAGGCGTGGTGCGCGCAACGGCTCGCGCCTTACAAGCGCCCTGCGCGGATTCGCGTGCTCGATGCGCTGCCGGCCGCTTCGACGGGCAAGGTGCTGAAGCACAAGCTGCGCGAACTCGCGTAACGCGCGGCGCCGGTCGCATGCCGCGCACGGGCCAGCGCACGCACCGTGCTAGCCGCGCGGATGGTGCTGCGCGTGCAGCGTCTTGAGCCGCTCGCGCGCGACGTGCGTGTAGATCTGCGTGGTCGAGATATCGCTGTGGCCAAGCAGCAGCTGCACGACGCGCAGGTCGGCGCCGTGGTTCAGCAGGTGCGTCGCGAACGCGTGTCGCAGCGTATGCGGCGACAGGTGCGCGCGCACGTCGGCCTGCTGCGCGTGGCGCTTGATGATGTTCCAGAACTGCTGGCGCGTCATCCCGTCGCCGCGCGCGGTCACGAACAGCGCGTCGGCCGCGCGTGCGCCGAGCAGCGCCGGCCGCGCGTTGCGCAGGTAGCGCTCGATCCAGCCGTGCGCGACTTCGCCGAACGGCACGAGCCGCTCCTTCGAGCCCTTGCCCATCACGCGCACGACGCCCTCGTTGAGCCCGACCTCGACGGTCTTCAGCGTGACGAGCTCGCTCACGCGCAGCCCGCTCGCATACATCAGCTCGAGCATCGTGCGATCGCGCAGGCCGAGCGGCGTGCCGACGTCGGGCGCACCGAGCAGCGCCTCGACCTGCGCCTCGGACAGCGTCGACGGAAACCGCGCGGCCTGCTTCGCCGACGTGATCCGCAGCGTCGGGTCCGCGCTCGCGTGATGCTCGCGCACGGCCCAGCCGTAATAGCGACGGAACACCGACAAGCGCCGGTTCGACGACGTCGCCTTGCCGTCGCTGCGCGCGGCGATGTAGCCGGTCAACATCGCTTCGTCGGCCGAGTCGAGCGGCGCGTCGTGCGTCGCGGCCAGCCATTGCGAAAACAGCACCAGATCGCGCCGGTACGCATCGAGCGTATTGCGCGCGAGCCCGTGCTCGAGCCACAGCGCATCGCAGAACACGTCGATCGACGCGCGGCTCGCGAGCAGCGCGGGCGATGCGGCCGCCGCGTCGCCGTCGGTGTCGGTGTCGGACGCGGAGTCGGGGGAAAGCAGCGATTCACTCATCGGTACAGCACGCCCTCATGCGCCAGCAGCCAGCGCTTTACTTTCTGGTAATAGCCATTGTCGTCGTGGTTCGCGAAGCCGCCGAGGCCGCCGGCCGCGACGACGCGATGGCACGGAATCACGAGCGGGAAATAATTCGCGCCGCACGCCTGGCCGACCGCGCGCGGCGCGCTGCCGATCCGCTTCGCGACCTGTCCGTAGGTCAGCACCGTGCCCGGCGCAATGTCGCTAATCACGTTCCACACGCGATGCTGGAATGCGCTGCCGACGTCGGCGAGCGGCAGGTCGAAGCGGGCCGATGCACGCTCGAAATAGCGTTCGATCTGCTCGACCGCGCGCCGCGCGAGCGGCGAATCCGGCTCGACCGACTTGACCGACTCGGGCAGATAGACGATCTCGCGCACCACCGCGGCGTCGGTGCGGATGCCGACCTTGCCGAACGGTGCGTCGATGACAGCGTTGAACATGAGCTTCTTCTCCCCGATGAAACGCGCGCCGCCGCCGCGCGCCGACGATACTTTACGCCGCGTTCATGCGGCACGCAGCGCCCATTCGACATGCTCGCGCACGATCGGCGACGGATCGTCGGCCCGGGCGCGCAACGCGGCGATGATCGCGTCGCGCGCATCGGGCGCGAGCCGGTCGGCCGGCGCGCGCAATGCATTGCCGAGCCCGACCGCGAGATTGCGCAGCCAGCTTTCATGGCCGATGCGCCGGATCGCGCTGCCCTGCATCCGCGTATCGAACGTGTCGGCATCCCAGCCGAACAGTTCGACGAGCGTCGCGCGGTCGAGCCCGTTCCGCACGTCGAAATCGGCGACGGGCGCGGCCTGCGCGAACTTGTTCCACGGACATACGAGCTGGCAGTCGTCGCAGCCGTACACGCGGTTGCCGATCATCGGCCTCAGCGGCTCCGGAATGCTGCCTTTCAGTTCGATCGTCAGGTACGAGATGCAGCGGCGCGCGTCGACGCGATACGGCTCGACGATCGCGCCGGTCGGGCATGCATCGATGCAGCGCGTGCAGCTGCCGCAGTGCGCGCCGGGCGTCTCGGGCGCGACGTCGGGCGCCGTTTGCGCGTCGGTCGGCAGCGGAACGTCGACGTAGATTTCGCCGAGGAAGAACAGCGAACCCGCGTCGCGCTGCAGCAACAGCGTGTGCTTGCCGCGCCAGCCGACACCGGCCTTCTGCGCGAGCTCGACCTCGAGCACCGGCGCCGAATCGGTGAACACGCGGTAGCCGAATGCGCCGATCTCGTGCTCGATGCGCTCCGCGAGCGTCTGCAGCCGGTTGCGCAGCACCTTGTGATAGTCGCGGCCGCGTGCGTAGATCGACACGACCGCCGCCTGCGGATCGTCCAGGCGCGCGCGCTCACGGGCGCGCCAGTCGTGCGGAACGAGTGCGCCGGAGGCTGCATCGGGCGCGTCGGCCGCGAGCGTTTGGGCCGGCAGATAGGCGAGCCGCGCGGAGATCACACGTCGCGTACCGGCCACAAGTTCGGCCGGCCGCGCGCGTTTCGTCCCGTGTTTCGCCATATAATCCATTTCGCCGTGGTACCCGGCTTCCAGCCAGGCGGCGAGGCCTGCTTCGGCATCCGAGAGATCGGTATCGCTGATGCCGATCGCCCCGAAACCCAATTCGCGCCCCCACGCCTTGATGCGAGTGGCGAGCGCAGTCAACGTCGCATCATCGAGCGCGCACGGCGCCACGCCTTCGGTACGAGTCGAAGGCCTGTCGGATGCGGCGAGTTCCGGTAAGCGGTTCATCGCACTATTTTACGAGAATGCCAGCCACGTCCCATACGCCTCATGCCGACACGCTGCCCGCCCCGCTCGCGGAGCGCGTGATCGCACTCGCCGACGAAGCGGCGACCGAGGCCTTCGGCGCCCGCTTCGCGCACGCGCTCGACGCGGCGCGCGGCGAACTCGCCCGCGCGCACGCGTTCGACGGGCTGCAGATCCAGCTGATCGGCGACCTCGGCGCGGGCAAGACGACCCTCGTGCGCGCGATCCTGCGCGGCCTCGGCCATCCGGGACGCGTGCGCAGCCCGACCTATACGCTCGTCGAGCCGTATGCATTCGCACGCGACGATGGGGAACTTGAGGTCTATCACTTCGATCTGTATCGATTCAACGATCCGGCCGAATGGTCCGACGCGGGCTTTCGCGAATATTTCAATTCCAGCGCGATCTGCCTCGTCGAATGGCCGCAACAGGCGGGCACCCTGCTCGGCGTGCCCGATCTGGTTTTCTCGCTCGACGTGGATGGCGACGGTCGCGCCCTCACCGTCCGGGCGTTCAGCGCTTCAGGAAAGGCATGTCTCGAAAGATGTTGATCAAACCGTTCCGCTCGATCGAATCGGCGGCCACCGCGACGCACAACTGGCGGCGCCGCCAGATCCTGCGCGCGGGCGCGTCGACGCTGGTGCTCGGTCTCGCCGCGCCGCGGCTCGCGCACGCGTCGTCGGTGCTCGGCGTGCGCGTGTGGCCCGCGCGCGATTACACGCGCGTCACGATCGAATCCGACCAGCCGCTGCAGAATAGCCAACAGCTGTTGCAGGGCCCCGACCGGCTCGTCGTCGACCTGAGCGGGCTCGATCTCGATCAGGCCCTGCGCGACCTCGTGTCGAAGATCGCGCCGAACGATCCGCAGATCCAGTCGGTGCGCGTCGGCCAGTACCAGCCGCACGTCGTGCGGATGGTGTTCGACCTGAAAGGCTCGGTGAAGCCGCAAGTGTTCACGCTGCCGCCGGTGGGTACCTACAAGTACCGGCTCGTGTTCGACCTGTATCCGGCCGTCGCGCCCGATCCGCTGTCCGACCTGATCGCGCAGACGGAACGCAAGGAACAGGCGCTCAACGACACCGCGCGCGCGCAGCAGATGCAGCCGCCGACCTCGCTCGCGGGCCCGGCCGCGCCGTCGGCGCCCGCCGCGGGCGACAACACCGACGCGTTCTTCCAGCGCTTCGCGCAGAACACGCCGGCCACGCCGCGCACGCCGCCGGCCGCCGCGACGCCCTCCACGCCCGCGAAGCCGACCGTCAAGCCGCCGCCCGTCATCGCGCGCCGCGACGACAGCGACGACGACGGCGACACCTACAAGTTCACCGCACCGAAATCCGGCAAGGGCGGCACCATGCGCCTGCTGACGGTCGCGATCGATCCGGGCCACGGCGGCGAGGATCCGGGCGCGATCGGCGGCGGCGGCACGTACGAGAAGCACATCGCGCTCGACATCGCGAAGAAGCTGCGCGCGAAGATCGACGGCGCACCGAACATGCGCGCGATGATGACGCGCGACGCCGACTTCTTCGTGCCGCTGAACGTGCGCGTGCAGAAGGCGCGCCGCGTCGGCGCCGACCTGTTCGTGTCGATCCACGCGGATGCGTTCACGACGCCGTCCGCGCGCGGCTCGTCGGTGTTCGCGCTGTCCGACCACGGCGCGACGAGCGCCGCGGCACGCTGGATGGCGAACAAGGAGAATTCGTCGGACCTGATCGGCGGCATCAACATCAAGACGCAGGACGCCGCCGTGAGCCGCGCGCTGTTCGACATGTCGACGACCGCGCAGATCCGTGATTCGCTGCGCTACGGCGGCTACGTGCTGAAGGAAGTCGGCGGCATCAACAAGCTGCACAAGGGCTCGGTCGAGCAGGCCGGATTCGCGGTGCTGAAGGCGCCCGACATTCCGTCGATCCTCGTCGAGACCGCGTTCATCAGCAACCCGGAAGAGGAGAGCCGGCTGAACGACGAAAGCTATCGCGACCAGATGGCCGACGCGATCTTCCGCGGCATCAAGCGTTACTTCGCCGCGAACCCACCGCTCGCGAAGAACCGGATGGCCTGACGCACGGCCGCCCGCTCTTCCCCACCGCCGGCACGCGCTGCGTGCCGGCCCGTCACGACGCCGCGAAGCGGCGCACCAGCTTCCCACCGAATACGTTCACTGCGAGCCCGCCCATCACGAGCGCGGCGCCCGCCAGCTGCGCGCGCGTCAGGTGTTCGTCGAGCAGCAGCGCCGACGACGCGAGTCCGACGATCGGCACCAGCAGCGAGAACTGCGCGACCTGCGCGGCCGGATAGCGCGACATCAGGCGGCTCCACAAGCCGTAGCCGAGCAGCGTCGCGACGAACGCGAGATAGACGACCGCGAAGATCGACGCGCCGTTCAGTCCGGCCAGCGCGGCGCCGATCCGCTGCGGCCCCTCGAACCACAGCGACAGCAGGAAGAACGGCACGGGCGGCACGAGGCTCGCCCACACGACCAGCGACACGAGGTTCGCACGGCCAACCTTCTTCGTGACGATATTGCCGATCGCCCACATCGCGGCCGAGCAGATGGTCAGCAGGAAGCCGGCGAGCGTCATCGCGCGGCCGCCCTGCGCCGCGATCACGACGAGCCCGGCCGCGGCGATCGCGAGCCCGATCAGGTTCTGCATGCGCAGCCGCTCGCCGAGGAACAGCATCGCGAACACGAGCGTGAAGAACGCCTGCGACTGCAACACGAGCGACGCGAGACCGGCCGGCATGCCGACGTACATGCCGGTGAACAGGAACACGAACTGGCCGAGCTGGATCGTCGCGCCGTACAGGATCAGCATGCGCCACGGAATCTGCGGCCGGCGGACGAAAAACACCGCGGGCACGGCCGCGAGCGTGAAGCGCAGCGCGCCGAGCAGCATCGGCGGCATGCCGTGCAGCCCGACCTTGATCACGACGAAGTTCACGCCCCACGCCAGAATCACGACCAGCGCGAGCAGCAAGTCCTTCGGGGCCATCATCGGCGTCTCCTCGATTTGAATGGTTGTTCCGAAGCGGCTCAGTCTACCGGGTTCCGCCGCCCGGCCCGATACCCGCGCGGCGCGCATGGAATCGGCCACGTGCGGAGCCGCGCGTCGACAGGAAAGCCGCATCGCGCGTGCCCGCTGCGTCCGGTATCGCCAGCCGGCGCATCGCCATGCCCGGTGCGCGCGTCGCCGCCGCGCCGCCAGTACAATGACCGGCATCCCCGCCGTTCGCCACGAGGCCTGTCATGACCGAACCGATCAAAGCCTTGCTGAAGCCGCACATTCGCGACATCGGCAACCTGCAGGTGCGCCGCACACTGCCCGCGCTCGCCGCGCGCCTCGTCGGCCCGTTCATCTTCTTCGATCACATGGGGCCCGCGACGCTGCCGGCCGGCACCGGGCTCGACGTGCGCCCGCACCCGCATATCGGGCTCGCCACCGTCACCTACCTGTTCGACGGTGCGATCCTGCACCGCGACAGCCTCGGCTCGCGGCAGGAGATCGTGCCGGGCGACGTGAACTGGATGACGGCCGGCCGCGGCATCGTCCACTCGGAGCGCACGCCCGACGCGCAGCGGGCGAACGGCCATACGGTGCACGGGATCCAGACCTGGGTCGCGCTGCCCGTCGCCCACGAAACCACCGAGCCGTCGTTCGAGCACCATGCGGCCGACACGCTGCCCAAGCGCGACGAAAACGGCGTGACGCTGACGGTGATCGCCGGCGACGCGTTCGGCCTGCGCTCGCCCGTCACGACGTTCTCGCGCACGCTGTACGTCGCCGCCGAATTCGCGGCCGGCGGCCGCCTCGAACTCGACGCGTCGCACGAGGAGCGCGCGGTCTACGTAGTCGACGGCGACCTGACGATCGACGGCACGCCGGTGCCGGCCGAGCAGATGGCCGTGCTCACGCCGGGCGCGACCGTCACGCTCGCGAGCGGCAACGGCACGCGCGCGATGTTGCTGGGCGGCGACAAGATCGACGGCGAGCGCTTCATCGAATGGAATTTCGTCGCCAGCAGCCGCGACGCGATCGAGCGCGCGAAAGCGGCGTGGACGAACCAGGAAATGGGCAAGGTGCCCGGCGAAACCGAGTGGATTCCGCTGCCCGAATCGAAGCCGCGTTGAAAAAGGCGCGCGCCGCCCCCATCCTGACGACATTCGACTGGAAGAGAACGACATGGACACCACGCTTGCCACTTTCGAGAAAGACGTCATCGAGGCGTCGCTGGACGCCCCCGTGCTGGTCGACTTCTGGGCGCCGTGGTGCGGCCCCTGCAAGACGCTCGGTCCGCTGCTCGAAAAGCTCGAAGCCGACTATCAGGGCCGCTGGAAGCTCGTGAAGGTGAACGTCGACGAGAACCAGGAGCTCGCCGCGCACTTCCAGACGCGCAGCATCCCGCACGTGATCGCGTTCGCCGACGGGCGCCCGGTCGACCAGTTCATCGGCGTGCTGCCGGAAGGCCAGTTGCGCGCGTTCCTCGACCGGCTGCTGCCGGCGCCCGAGGAAGCCGAACGCCGCGCCGCGCAATACGCGATCGCCGAGTCACGCTACGACGATGCGCTCACCCACCTCGAGGCGGCGCTCGCGCTGAACCCCGGTTTCGACGATGCACGGCTTGACCTGATCGAACTGCTGCTCGCGAACAACCAGGTCGATGCCGCGCGCACGGAGGCCGAGCGCCTGTCGCCGCAGACCGTGCAGGGCGCCGACCCGCGCTACCAGGCGATCAAGACCCGTTTCGATGCGCTCGACGCGACGGCCGACCTGCCGCCGACCGACGCGCTCGAAGCGCGTATCGCGGCGAACCCCGCCGATCTCGACGCACGCTTCGACCTCGCGCAGAGCCTGATCGCGCGACGCGCCTACGAAGGCGCGCTCGAGCAGCTGCTGGAAATCGTGTTGCGCGACCGCGTGTATGGCGACGACCTCGGCCGCCGCACGATGCTGTCGGTGTTCGAGCTGGCGGGCGACAGCCCCGAGCTCGTCGCCGCGTGGCGGCGCAAGCTGAGCATGGCGCTCAACTGACGAACGGCCGGCCGGGCCGCAATGGCCCGCAATGGGCCGGCCGTCGCGCCGCGCCATCGCAGCATGCTGCTGCGCGTCGAGCGATTTCCGGATCAGCCCGCGGCCCGCGCCGCGAGCGCGCGCAGCGCATGCGCGGCGGCCGCGAAACCGAAGCTCGCGGTCACGCACACGCTGGAACCGAATCCCGCACAGTTGAGCCCCGCGACATGCGCGGCCGCGGACGGCTCCGCGCCATCCTCGATGTCGCAAGCGGCCGCTTCCGGATAGATCAGCGGCTCGTCCGAATACACGGCGCTGACCTTGAAGCGCGCCTTCGGCCCGCGCGGAAAGCCGTGCTGCTTGCGCAACTGCGCGCGCACCTTCGACAGCAGCGGATCCTGGATCGTCAGCGCGAGATCGTCGATCCGGATGCGCGTCGGGTCGAGCTGCCCGCCCGCGCCGCCGACCGTGACGAGCGGCTGCCCTTTCGCGACGCACCACGCGATCAGCGCGACCTTCGTACGCACGCTGTCGATCGCGTCGATCACGTAGTCGAAGCCGCCGCCGAGCAGCGCATCGAAGTTGTCGGGTTCCGCGAAATCCTCGATCCGGTTCACGCGGCACGCGGGATCGATCAGCGCGATCCGCTCGGCCATCGCATCGACCTTCGGCTTGCCGTAATTGCCGTCGAGCGCGTGGATCTGCCGGTTCGTGTTGCTTTCCGCGACGTTGTCGAGATCGATCAGCGTCAGCGTGCCGATCGCGCTGCGCGCGAGCGCCTCGGCCGTCCACGAACCGACGCCGCCGATGCCGATCACGGCGACATGCGCGCGCTGGAACGCGGCGAGCGCGGGGGCGCCGTACAACCGCGCGATGCCGCCGAAACGGCGTTCGCGATCCACGTCAAGCTGGATTGTCGGGCTCGGGGTAAGATCAGAAGAACTGGGCGGGGCAGCGTCGGGGGCGGACATGGCAGCAAGGAAAACGTAAGCGTACAGCCCTCTATTTTGCCTGAACTCGCCGCCTACACGCGCCACTGTGCACGCACGATTCTCGCGCGTTCGCTATACTGGCCCCGGATTGAAGCGTTTGCATAACATGACAACTCTCGCCGATCTTCGCATCAACTATTCGCGTGCTTCGCTCGACGAAGCCGATGCCGCCCCCGACCCTTTCGCCCAGTTCGATCGCTGGTTCAAGGAGGCGCTCGCCGCCAAGCTTCCGGAGCCGAACACGATGACGCTCGCCACCGTCGGCGACAACGGCCGGCCGTCGGCCCGCATCGTGCTCATCAAGGGTGTCGACGAACGCGGGTTTGTCTTCTTTACCAATTACGAAAGCCGCAAGGGCCGCGATCTCGCCGCCCATCCGTACGCGGCGCTGCTGTTCTACTGGATCGAACTCGAGCGCCAGGTGCGCATCGAAGGCCGGATCGAGAAAACCAGCACTGACGAAAGCGACCGTTATTTCGCGTCGCGCCCGCTCGGCTCGCGCATCGGTGCGTGGGCATCCGAGCAGAGCGCCGTGATCGACAGCCGCGCGACGCTCGAAGCGCGCGAGAAGGCTGTGGCCGAACGCTACGGCGAGAATCCGCCGCGCCCGCCGCAGTGGGGCGGCTATCGCGTCGTACCCGACGCGATCGAATTCTGGCAGGGCCGCCCGTCGCGGCTGCACGATCGCCTGCTCTACACGCGCGACGCCGCGGCGGCGCCAGGCTGGACCCTCTCGCGCCTGTCGCCGTAAGCAAGGCTGCGGCAGCGGCGCCGGCGCACGCCGGTCGTGTCTCGTGTTGCATCCGGGCGCCCGCCTCGCGAGGAGCGGGCGCCGGTCAAGATACTTGGCTGTATTCGATTCAACGAACAAACGGAGAATCCAAATGTTCTGGGAAAAGAAGCTGGCACAGTGGGCGGACGAAGTACGGGCGAAGGCGAACATACCGGCGCGCCTCGTGCTGTGGAACGGCGATCAACTCGATTTCGGCACCTTCAGCGCGCCGCAGGTCACGCTGAAGGTCAACAGCGCGTCCGCGTTGCCGCTCCTGCTCGAACCGAGCCTCGACAATCTCGGCGAGGCGTACGTGAAGGGCAAGATCGACATCGAGGGCAGGCTGTCGGACATCATCAACATCAGCTACTCGCTCGCGCGCAGCACCGTCACCAGCGCCAGCAAGCTCGCGCGCGTGAAGCGCTACTTCAATCATACGAAGAACACCGACAGGAAGGCGATCCAGTATCACTACGACGTCTCGAACGAGTTCTACCAGCTGTGGCTCGACGAGAACATGGTGTACTCGTGCGCGTACTTCGAGAACGGCGACGAGGATCTGGCCACCGCGCAGATCAAGAAGATCGACCACATCCTGACCAAGATCCAGCTCGAGCCCGGCCAGCGCCTGCTCGACATCGGCTGCGGCTGGGGCGCGCTCGTGCTGCGCGCCGCGCAGAAGTTCGGCGCGACCTGTCTGGGCGTGACGCTGTCGCAGAACCAGTTCGATCTCGCGACCGCACGTGTGAAGGCTGCCGGGCTCGAGGACAAGATCGAGATCCGCCTGCAGGACTATCGCGAGATCGACGGGCAGTTCGACCGCATCACGAGCGTCGGGATGTTCGAGCACGTCGGCCGCAAGAATCTGCCGCTCTATTTCTCGCGCGTGCATGACCTGCTGACCGACGACGGCATCGCGATGAACCACGGGATCACGTCGACCGACGCCGAAAGCGGCGAGACGGCGCTCGGCGGCGGCGAATTCATCGACCGCTACGTGTTTCCGGACGGCGAGCTGCCGCACATCAGCCTCGCGCTCGAAGCGGCGCAGCGCGGCGGGCTCGAGGCGATTGACGTCGAAAGCCTGCGGCGGCACTATGCGCGCACGCTCGAGATCTGGACCGAGAACTTCGAGGCGAAGGCGGACGAGGCGCGCGCGCTCGTCGACGACGAAAAATTCCGCATCTGGCGCGTGTACCTCGCCGGTTGCGCGTATGCATTCGAGCACGACGACGTGTCGATCTTCCAGATCGTGTGCCGCAAGGCCGGACGCAGCGCGAAAACGCTGCCGTGGTCGCGGCGCTATATGTACGAACACACGCTGCCGCGCTAGGCGGCACTTCACGCTGGGCACGCATGGGTGACGGCAGGACGCGGCGCAACACGCCGCCGCAACGACAGCAGCACGACGAACCGGACGGGTCGCCCGCCGATGGGCAGTTCGACCTGTTCGGCGCGCCGCCCGACGACGCACGCGCAGCGGCTGCGCCCTCGGACGACGACAACCCTGCCGGCGCCGGCGATCGCGTGACGCCGGGCGCGCACAATGCTGCGCAACCGGCAACGTCGCCTGCGCGCGCGGGCCGTGCGTCGCCCCGCCCTTCCTCCGACCAGGAGCCGGAACCCTCCCCCGCCTCAGGCCTGCTGTGGGACGAACCGTTGCCGCCTGCCACGCCGCCGAAGAAGGGCCGGCGCCAGCGCGGCGTGCCGCCCGCACCGGTTTCCGCGGAAGTTGCCGACGTGGCGGCCGCCTTGCCGCCGAATGTGCGGCTCGGCACATCGTCGTGGTATTTCCCCGGCTGGGACGGCATCGTCTACGACGGCGATTTCGCGCAGACGAAACTGTCGCGCGAGGGGCTCGAGGCGTACGGCGCGCATCCGCTGCTGAAGAGTGTGAGCCTCGACCGGTCGTTCTACGGCCCGCTGTCGGTGGCCGACTACCTGCGCTACGCACAACAGGTGCCGGACGACTTCCGCTTCGTCGTGAAGGCGCCGGCGTCCGTTACCGACGCGGTCGTGCGCGGCCGGCGCGGCGAGCCGTCGGGCCCGAACCCGACCTTTCTCGACGCGCAGCTCGCCACCCGGGAATTCGTGCAGCCGTGCATCGAAGGACTCGGCAAGAAGGCCGGCGTGCTGGTGTTCCAGTTTTCGCCGATGCCCGATCAACTGCTCGTCGAACCGGCCGCGCTGATCGACCGGCTGTCGGCGTTCTTCGCGGCGCTGCCGTCGCTGCCGCCAGACGCCGACGGCACGCGCTACGCGATCGAGATTCGTGACGCGTGCCTGCTCACGCCGCGCTTCATCCGCGCGCTCGCGGCGCTCGGCGTGCGCTACTGCGTCGGCCTGCATGCGCGGATGCCCGACCCGCTACGCCAGGCGGCCGCGCTCGCGCTGCTCGACGGCGACGCGCCGGGCCCGCTGATCGTGCGCTGGAGCCTGCATGGCGGATTCAAGTACGAACAGGCCAAGGCGAAGTACGAGCCGTTCGACAAGCTCGTCGACGAGGATCCGGCCACGCGCGCGGCGCTCGCCGAATTGGCCGCGCGCTACGCGCTGGCCGGACAGCCGGTGATCATCACGATCAACAACAAGGCGGAAGGCTCCGCGCCGCTGTCGTGCCTCGCGCTCGCGCGCGAGATCGCCGCCGCGTGCGCGCAATGGCGCAGCGAGGCGGCGTAGGGCCCGGCGGCGCCCGTCTAGCGGCGCCGCCTGCGGGCTTGTCGCCCGATTACGCGCCGCGCAGCGACTTCAGCCGGTGCGAGAACTTCTGGCGGAATTTCGCGAGCTTCGGCCCGATCACGACCGAGCAGTAGCCCTGCCCCGGATTGCGCGCGTAATAGTTCTGGTGATACTCCTCGGCCGGCCAGTAGTTGTCGTTGAGCGGCACGACCTGCGTGACGATCGGCTGCCCGAACACCTGCTCGCGCTCCAGTTCGCGGATCACGTCCAGCGCGACGTCGCGCTGCTCATCCGAATGCGTGAACACGACCGAACGGTACTGCGTGCCGACGTCGTTGCCCTGCCGGTTCAGCTGGGTCGGATCGTGCGTCGCGAAGAAGATCTCGAGGATCTCGCGATAACCGATGCGCGCCGGATCGAACGTCACGTTCACGACCTCCGCATGACCGGTGTCGCCGTCGCACACGTCGCGATAGCCGGGATTGCGCATATGGCCGCCCGCATAGCCCGACTGGACGGCCGTCACGCCGTCGACATCGAGAAACACGGCCTCCGTGCACCAGAAGCACCCGCCGCCCACGGTCGCGGTTTCAAGCATCTCGTTCACCATGAAATCATCACCTCGTTGATGACGGCGACCGGCACGCAAGCGCGCGCCGGCGCCGCCGGTCCGTATCGCCGCTGCCCGGTTGCCCGGCGCGAAGCGGCACGCGTTCAAGTATCTCACTCGCGCGCGAATCAGGCAGAAACGCGTGCGTGCCGCGCACCACCCGCGGGGCGTTTCTCGACTACACTTAGGCACGCTTGCCCGCGACGGCACACCGTCCGGCTGCACGCAGCGTCCGATGCATGCCCGCCCCGATGCCAACATCATCCGCCGGAACATCGCTATGCACGCCCCGACAGAAATCGTCCGGATTGCAGCTCCGCCCGCCGGTGCCCCGCGCGCTGGCACTTCCATCGCACCATTGCGCCACCATGCATCCGTTGCGCCCGTTGCGCCGCATGCGCGGCGATCCAGCGCACCGCGTTTCCCCGCTGTCCCGATCTGATGCACCGCACCGCGCGTCCTGCCACGCGTGCGGCCGCCGGTGCATGCGCATCACGCAACTGTTCGACCCGCACGTCCGCAACGAACGGCCGTGCGCCCGTGATCCGATACAACCGAGAGAGGCATTACGATGAGCATGCGGCCTGACCCGACATTTCACGCTTCGCCGGAACTCGCGATGCAGGCGCCGGCGGAAGAGTTCGCCTATACATTGTTGCTGAGCCCCGATTTTTCCAGACCCGACGCGCTCGCCGTGATCGACGTGAAGCCCGGTTCCTCGACCTACGGCAAGATCGTGCACACGGTGACGATGCCGAACACCGGCGACGAGTTTCACCACTTCGGCTGGAATGCGTGTTCGTCGTCGCTGTCGCCGCTGACCGGCCACGCGTTTCTCGAGCGCCGCTTCCTGATCATCCCCGGCCTGCGCTCGTCGCGGATCTACGTGATCGACACGAAGCCGCACCCGACGCAGGCGCGCATCCACAAGATCATCGAACCCGACGAGATCTTCGCGAAGACCGGCTATTCGCGGCCGCATACGGTCCACTGCGGCCCCGAGGGCATCTACGTGAGCACGCTCGGCGGCGCGGGCAAGGACGGCACCGACGGCGCGCCCGGCATCTTCATCATGGACTGCGAGACCTTCGACGTGCTCGGCCGCTGGGAAATCGACCGCGGCCCGCAGGACAAGCATTACGACTTCTGGTGGAACCTGCCGCGCGACTACATGGTGTCGAGCGAATGGGCGCTGCCGCCGCAGTTCGAGAACGGCATCGTGCCGGAAGACCTGCTCGCGAACCGTTACGGCCACCGGCTGCATTTCTGGGACCTGCGCGCGCGGCGCAATGTGCAGACGATCGATCTCGGCGCGCAGCACCAGATGGCGCTCGAGGTGCGGCCCGCGCACGATCCGGTGCGCGAATACGGGTTCGTCGGCGTCGTGGTCGATACGACCAACCTGGAAGGGTCGATCTGGACCTGGTGGCGCGAGGACGGCCAGTTCCATGTGAAGAAGACCGCGACGATTCCGCCCGAGCCGGCCGCGGCCGACGAGTTGCCGCCGCTGCTGCAAGGGTTCGGCGCGGTGCCGCCGCTCGTGACCGACATCGACCTGTCGCTCGACGACCGCTTCCTGTACGTGTCGTGCTGGGGCACGGGCGAAATGCGCCAGTACGACGTGTCGGATCCGCATCACCCGGTGCTCGCGGGGTCGGTGCGCATCGGCGGCATCGTGCGCCGCGCGCCGCACACGAACGGCCGCGCGTTCGCGGGCGGCCCGCAGATGGTCGAGATCAGCCGTGACGGCCGGCGCGTGTACTGGACCAACTCGCTCTACTCGACGTGGGACGACCAGTTCTATCCGGACGGCGTGCCGGCCGCGCAGGTGCTCGCGCATGTGGGGCCGGAGGGCGGCCTGACGCTCGCCGACGACTACTGGGTCGAGTTCCCCGACGGCTATCGCGCGCACCAGATCCGGCTCGAGGGCGGCGACTGCTCGACGGACTCATTCTGCTATCCGTCGGTCAAGCGTTGAGCACCGGCCTCTCCGCGCCGCTCGCGCTGTGGGCGGCCGTGCTCGCGAGCGGCGTCTATCACGGACTCAACCCGGCGATGGGCTGGCCGCTCGCGGTATCGAACGCGCTGATGACGCGCCGCGGCGGCGCGCTGGTCGCGGCGCTCGGCTATCTCGCGCTCGGCCATGCGCTCGCTGTCTTCATGGTGATGCTGCCGTTCGGGCTGCTCGCCGCGTTGCTCGCGTGGCAGTCGGCGATCCGGATCGGCGCGAGCGCGCTCGTGATCGGCTTCGGCGCGGTGCTGCTGATCCGGCGTCGCCACCCGCGCGCGCTTGCGCGGATTGCGCCCGCGCGGCTCGGGCTGTGGTCGTTCGCGGTCGCGCTCGCGCACGGCGCGGGACTGATGCTGGTGCCGATCTATCTCGGGCTCTGCGGGCTCGACCGGGATGCCGGCCATCGCGCGGCGGCCGCGCTCGTCGACGCGCATCTCGGGATGGCCCTCGTCGTCGCGGCCGTGCACGCAGCCGCGATGATCGGCGCGGGCGGCGTGCTCGCGTGGCTCGTGTACCGCTATCTCGGGCTGAAGTTCGTCGCGCGCAGCTGGTTCAACCTCGACGCGGTGTGGGCGTCGAGCCTGATCCTGACGGGCGCGCTGTCGCTCGGGCTGGCGGCGGCGCGCTAGCATCTGGCGCACAGCGCGGCCGCGGATGGCGCGCGGCAAAACGCGACAGAACGGCCGTTCCGCCTCGATCGCGGCGCCGCGCGACAGTGTTCGCTACCTCACGCTCACTCCGCAATGCGCCGTCCGCACGGGCCCGGCGGTCGCGATTCCGCTAAAATCCGACCATGCGCACCCCTTCCCAACCGATCGCCCCGGCCTTGTCGCCTTTCGTCCGCCGCGCCCGTTGCATCCGCCGCGCGCCGCGCCCGTCCGTTTCGTTCCGGATGGCCGCCCGATGAACCATGCCAACCCGCCGGATTTCGATTCGGCCGCATTCCGCCAGGCGCTCGGCCAGTTCGCGACGGGCGTCACCGTCATCACGACGCAGGCGCCGTCCGGGCAGTTGATCGGCATCACCGCGAGCTCGTTCAACTCGGTGTCGCTCAATCCGCCGCTCGTGCTGTGGAGCCTCGCGCACAAATCGGCGTCGACGCCGGTGTTCCGCAGCAACAGCCATTACGTGGTGAATGTGCTCGCGGCATCGCAGATCGACTTGTGCAAGCGCTTCTCGACCTACAAGGGCGACCGCTTCGAAGGCATCGCGCACGTGGCCGGCAACTCGGGCATGCCGGTGCTCGACGGTGCGCTCGCGTGGTTCGAATGCCACAACCGCAGCCGCTACGACGAAGGCGATCACGTGATCTTCGTCGGCGAAGTGGAACGCTGCGGCGTGCGCGCGGTATCGGATACCACGCCGCCGCTCGTGTTCCACGGCGGCGGCTTCCACGGCCTCACACCGCTTTGATCGCCCCGGTGCGCGCCAATCCGACCGGCGCGCCCGCTTCGTCCTTCAGCGTCTGCAGCACGATGTTCGAACGGATGTCCATCACACCCGGCGCCTTGTAGAGCCGGTTCAGCACGAAATCCGAATAGTGCTTGAGGTTGTGCGCGAGCACGCGCAGCAGATAGTGGCTCTCGCCCGTCACGACGAACGCGCCGACCACCTCCGGCCATTCGCGCAGCGCTTCCGCGAAGCGCTCGTGCCATTGATTCTCTTCGTTGCGCATCGACACCTGCACGAACGCCTCGAGCTCGAAGCCGAGCTTCTCGCGGCTCAGGCACGCGCGATAGTGTTCGATGACGCCCTGCTCCTCGAGCAGACGCATCCGGCGCAGACAGGCCGACGGCGAAAGCGAGATGCGTTCGGCCAGGTCGAGATTGCTGATTCTGCCTTCCTCCTGCAGTACCGCCAGAATCCTGCAGTCGGTGGCATCGAGCGTGATCGCATGCATTTTTGGTCCCCCTTTTCCCTCTCATTCGAATTATCTGCCAATTCGGCGGATTGTCCATGTTTATTTCGCAAGCACTTTCTGCGAGCGTCCACCTATCATTCGAAGGATCGATTCACCGATTCGTCATGCCATGGACACACTCTGGGACATCTCGCCGCCCGTCAGCCCCGCCACCCCCGTGTGGCCGGGCGATACGCCCGTTTCCGTCGAACGCGTGTGGCGGATGGAGGCCGGCTCGCCGGTCAACGTCGCGCGCCTGACGCTGTCGCCGCATACGGGCGCCCACTGCGACGCGCCGCTCCACTATGACGCCGACGGCGCGCCGATCGGCGCGGTGCCGCTCGATACCTATCTCGGCCCGTGCCGCGTGATCCACTGCATCGGCGCAGCGCCGGTCGTGCGCCCGGCCGACATCGAGGCCGCGCTCGACGGCGTGCCGC
Organism: Burkholderia sp. B21-005; assembly: GCF_020843965.1. Taxonomy (NCBI): domain Bacteria; kingdom Pseudomonadati; phylum Pseudomonadota; class Betaproteobacteria; order Burkholderiales; family Burkholderiaceae; genus Burkholderia; species Burkholderia sp. B21-005. Next base: position 2,841,729 of record NZ_CP086301.1, read on the forward strand.
CGCGCGTGCTGCTGCGCACCTATGCGCGCGCCAGCGTCGAGCAATGGGACAGCGGCTTCTGCGCGGTCGCGCCCGAGACCGTCGACCTGCTCGCCGCGCGCGGCGTGAAGCTGATCGGCATCGACACGCCTTCGCTCGACCCGCAGGAATCCAAGACCATGGATGCGCATCATCGCGTGCGCGCACACCGGATGGCGATCCTCGAAGGGATCGTGCTCGACGACGTGCCGCCCGGCGACTACGAGCTGATCGCGCTGCCGCTGAAGTTCGCGACGCTCGACGCAAGCCCCGTGCGTGCGGTGCTGCGCGCGCTGCCCGGCCACGCCTCCTGATTACCCGACCCACTGACCCGACATCATGATCAAGACCCGTGAAGACGCGCTCATCCTCGACCGCGACGACCCGCTCGCCGCGCTGCGCGACCAGTTCGCGCTGCCCGACGGCGTGATCTATCTCGACGGCAACTCGCTCGGCGCACAGCCGCGCGCGTCGGCCGCCCGCGCACAACAGGTGATCGGCGCCGAATGGGGCGAAGGCCTGATCCGCAGCTGGAACACCGCCGGCTGGTTCGCGCTGCCGCGCCGCCTCGGCGACAAGCTCGCGACGCTGATCGGCGGCGCGCCGGGCGAGACCGTCGTGACCGACACCATCTCGATCAACCTGTTCAAGCTGCTGTCGGCGATGCTGCGGCACCAGGCCGAGCGCGCGCCGGAGCGCCGCGTGATCGTGTCGGAGCGCTCGAACTTCCCGACCGACCTGTACATCGCACAAGGGCTGATCGAGCAGCTCGGCGGCGGCTACGAGCTGCGCCTGATCGACGATCCGGCCGACCTGCCCGACGCGCTCGGCGCGGACACGGCCGTCGCGATGATCACGCACGTGAACTACCGCACCGGCTACATGCACGACATGCCGGCCGTCACGCAGCTCGTGCACGACGCGGGCGCGCTGATGCTGTGGGATCTCGCGCACTCGGCCGGCGCGGTGCCGGTCGACCTGAACGGCGCGCACGCGGACGGCGCGGTCGGTTGCACGTACAAGTACCTGAACGGCGGCCCCGGTTCGCCGGCGTTCGTGTGGGTGCCGCAGCGCCATCACGCGCATTTCTCGCAGCCGCTGTCGGGCTGGTGGGGCCATCGCGCACCGTTCGCGATGCAGCCGGGCTTCGCGCCCGATCCGGGCATCGCGCGCTTCCTGTGCGGCACGCAGCCGATCGTGTCGATGTCGATGGTCGAATGCGGGCTCGACGTGTTCCTGCAGACCGACATGCAGACGATCCGCCGCAAGTCGCTCGCGCTCACCGATGCGTTCATCGCACTCGTCGAAGCACGCTGCGCGGGCCTGTCGCTGAAACTCGTCACGCCGCGCGCGCATCACCAGCGCGGCTCGCAGGCGAGCTTCGAGCATCCGCACGGCTACGAGGTGATGCAGGCGCTGATCGCGCGCGGCGTGATCGGCGACTACCGCGAGCCGTACGTGCTGCGCTTCGGCTTCACGCCGCTCTATACGCGCTTCGTCGACGTGTGGGATGCCGTCGAGACGCTGCGCGACATCCTGGCCACCGATGCGTGGAAGGCACCCGAGTTCGCCGAGCGCGGCGCGGTGACCTGATCGGCGTCGATCGGCGCGCGCAGGCCGCGCGCCGCGCCCCCCGTCATTCAAATCTGGAGAGAGTCGTGAATTCTGGTCATATGCAGCCACCCGGCGACAATGCGCCGGCGGGCTGCCCGTTCTCGAGCGCACGCGCGGCCCAACCCGCTCATGAAGCGCCGCACGTGCCCGGCGATGCGGCAGGCGAAGCCGGCTGGCACGACGCGCAGCTCGATTTCTCGAAGTCGATGAGCTACGGCGACTATCTGTCGCTGAATTCGATCCTCGACGCGCAGCATCCGCTGTCCCCCGATCACAACGAGATGCTGTTCATCATCCAGCATCAGACGAGCGAGCTGTGGATGAAGCTCGCGCTGTTCGAGCTGCGCGGCGCGCTCGACGCGGTGCGTGGCGACGCGCTGCCGCCCGCGTTCAAGATGCTCGCGCGCGTGTCGCGGATCCTCGAGCAGCTCGTGCAGGCGTGGAACGTGCTGTCGACGATGACGCCGTCCGAGTATTCGGCGATGCGGCCGTATCTCGGCCAGTCGTCGGGCTTCCAGTCGTACCAGTACCGGCAGCTCGAATTCTTGCTCGGCAACAAGAACGTGCAGATGCTGCAGCCGCATGCGCACCGGCCCGACATCCTCGAGCAGGTGCGCGCGACGCTCGAGGCGCCGTCGTTCTACGACGAGGTCGTGCGCCTGCTCGCGCGGCGCGGTTTCCCGATCGCGCCCGAGCGGCTCGAGCGCGACTGGACGCAGCCGATGCGTCACGACGAAACGGTCGAGGCCGCGTGGCTCGAGGTCTACCGTCACCCGCAGCAGCACTGGGAGCTGTACGAGATGGCCGAGGAACTCGTCGATCTCGAGGATGCGTTCCGCCAATGGCGCTTCCGTCACGTGACGACCGTCGAGCGCATCATCGGCTTCAAGCAGGGCACGGGCGGCACGAGCGGCGCGCCGTATCTGCGCAAGATGCTCGACGTCGTGCTGTTCCCCGAGCTCTGGCACGTGCGCACCACGCTGTAACGCACGGCATGCGCCCGCGCGTCACGACGACGTGCGGGCCAGCTCCTCCCCTTCGCGCGGCAACGCCCGTTCGCGCGCGAACCGCGGAATGTGCCGCCGCATCGCGAGCAGTGCGACGCACACCACGCCCATCGCGGCGGCCAGCATCGCCAGGTACGTCGTCGCGCCGCCCGCGGTGATCACGATCGCGCCCGCGAACGCGCTGAGGATCGCGCCGAGCCGGCCGAATGCGAGCGCGCTCGCGGTGCCGGTCGCACGCACCGCCGTCGGATAGATGTACGCGCAGAGCGCATACATCGTCGACTGCACCGCGTTGACGAACAAACCGTGCAGGCCGAGCCCGACGATCAGCCAGCCCGTGTGGCGTCCCGCATCGATACCCATCAGCCATATCGCGCTCGCCACGCCGCCGATGCTGCACAGCGCGAGCGGCCAGCGTGAACCGGCATGCGTGATCGCCCATGCGCACAGCAGCGCACCGATCACGCCGCCGAGGTTGTAGGCGGTCAACCCCGAGCCCGCGACCGACACGCTCAGCCCGCTCGCGGCCAGCATCGTCGGCAGCCAGCTGAATGCCGCATACACGGCGAGCAGGCACATGAAAAACGCGCACCACAGCGCGATCGTGTCGCGCGCCTGGTGGCCGGCGAACAAGGCGCCGAACCCGCCGCGCGCGCCGGGTGCGCGCGCATCGCGCAGATCGGTGAACACGGTGCCCGGCGCGATCGGCCGCTGCATGCGCGCGAGCAGCGCGCCGAGTTCCGGCCAGCGCGCGGGGCGGCGCGCCAGATAGCGTGGCGATTCGGGCAGCGCGCGCACCAGCACGAAACCGAGCACGAGCGGCAGCGCGCCGCCGGCGAAGAACAGCCCGCGCCAGCCATAGCGCGGGAGCACCTCGTGCGCGAACAGTCCGGCCAGCATGCCGCCGAGCGGTACGCAGACGATCGTCGCCGTCACCATCATCGTGCGGCGCCGCGCGGGCGTGTATTCGGCCGTCATCGTCGTGGCGGTCGGCAGCGCGCCGCCGATCCCGAGCCCCGCGCAGAAGCGCAGCATCGCGATCGCCGCGACATCCGGTGCGAAGCCGATCGCGCAGGTCGCGACGCCGAACAGGAACACGCTGCCGATCACGGCCTGGCGGCGGCCGAAACGATCCGCGACGATCCCCGCGCACGCGCTGCCGATGCCCATGCCGATCAGCCCGGCGGCCACCGCCGGCGCGAATGCGCCGCGCGTGATTCCCCATTCGCGGATCAGCACCGGAATCGCGAAGCCGATCAACTGGCCGTCGAAGCCGTCGAGCACGATCGCGAGCGCGGCGAGCAGCACCACGCAACGCTGCATCGTCGTGAACGGCCCGTCGTCGAGCGTCGCGCCGATATCGACCGCCGGCGGCTGCACTCCGTCGCGCGTGCTCATGCGGCCTCCCGGCTGCCGCGCATCGGCGGCAAGGTGCGCGAACGGCGCGCGGCAACACAACGGTATTCGATGAGTTTCATGGCGTCTCCTGTTGCCCGGGCTGACGCTGGCGCGTGCCCGGATCTCGTGCTGCGCGGCCGGCCGACGTCAATGCATCGGCGCCGGCCCCGGCATCCTGTCCAACCCGTCCCGATCCGGCGGCATCGCCTCACGCGGCGCGCCCGTATCGTCGTGCGGCGCAAGCCGGCCGCCGGCCTGATGCTCAGTCGAGCTGCGCGTCGATCAGCCGGACCAGCGCGAGCAGCGTCTCGACGTGCGGCACCGCGACGCCCGTCTCGCGCGCGGCCGCGACGACCTGACCGTTGATCGCGCCGATCTCGGTGCGGCGGCCCGCGAGCACGTCCTGCAGCATCGACGGCCGGTGGCCGCGATGCTCGCGGATCGCGTGCTCGACATTGCGCGCGATTCGCTCGCCGTCCACGGCGACGCCTTTGGCGCGCGCGACGGCAGCCGTCTCCGCCGCGATCGCGAGCGCGAGCCGCGGCCCTTCGGGATCGCGGCCGAGCTGGTCGACCGTGCAGCCCGTCGCCGCGCACAGCGTGTTGAGCGCCGCATTGAACGCGACCTTCTCCCAGATCGCGGCCCAGACGTCCGCATCGAGCGAACACGCGAGCCCGGCGCGCGACAGCGCGTCGGCCACGGCCGCCGCGAACGGGCGCGACGCGCCGTCCGCCGTCATCATGCGGATCGTGCCGGCACCGTGCGAGCGCACGTGCCCGGCGCCCGCGAAGTCGGCCGGCCACGTCGTGACGCCGACCAGAATGCGCTCGAGCGGCACGAACGTATTCAGCGTCTCGACGTTGCCAAGGCCGTTCTGCAGCGTCAGCACGGATGTCCGCGGCGTCAGCAATGCGTGCACGCCTTCGAGCGCCGCGCAGGTGTGCAGCGATTTCGTGAACACGATCAGCAAGTCGAACGGTGCATCGGGCGCGTCGCCTGCCGCCGCATTCGCGGCTTCCGGCCGCACGGCCCGCAGCGTGCGGATGCGGCGTTCGCCGCGATCGTCGTCGATGCGCAGCCCGTCGCGACGGATCGCATCGAGATGCGCGTCGTTCACGTCGATCAGCGTCACGGCTTCGCCGTGCTCGGCCAGCCGCGCGCCGAACAGCGAGCCCATCGCGCCGGCACCCAGAATCGCAATCCTCATCGTCGGTCGCCTCTCAGAACGGATAGTGGCGCGGCGTGGTCTGCACGGTGATCCAGCGCAGGTCCGTGAACGCGGCGATCCCGGCCTTGCCGCCGAAATGCCCGAAGCCGCTGTCCTTCACGCCGCCGAACGGCATCTGCGCCTCGTCGTGCACGGTCGGACCGTTCACGTGGCAGATGCCCGATTCGATGCGCGCCGCGACGCGCATCGCGCGCGCGACGTCGCGGCTGAACACGGCCGACGACAGCCCGAACGCGTTGTCGTTCGCGCAGTCGATCGCGGCCGCCTCGCCGTCGACCCGCACGATGCCCTTCACCGGCCCGAACGACTCCTCCGCGTAGATCCGCATCGCGGGCGTCACGTGATCGAGCAGCGTCGCCGGGAACAGCGTGGTGTCGGACTTGCCGCCGCACAGCAGCGTCGCGCCGTGCGCGAGCGCATCGTCGATCAGCGTGTTGCAGCGCTCGACGGCCTTCATGTCGATCAGCGAGCCGAGCACGACGGGCCCGTGGCGCGGGTCGCCCAGCGGCAGCGACGCGGCCCGGGCGGCGAGCTTCGCGACGAACGCGTCGGCGATCGATGCGTCGACGATGATCCGCTCGGTCGACATGCAGATCTGCCCGGAATTCGCGAACGCGCCGAACGCGGCCGCCGCAACCGCCGCGTCGAGATCCGCATCGTCGAGCACGACGAACGGCGCCTTGCCGCCGAGTTCGAGCACCGACGGTTTCAGATGACGCGCGCACGCTTCGGCGATGATCCGCCCGACGCGCGTCGATCCGGTGAAATTCACGCGGCGCACGGCCGGATGCGCGATCAGTGCGTCGACGACGGCGCCCGCGTCCTCGGGCGCGTTCGTCACGAAGTTGACGACGCCCGGCGGCAACCCGGCCTCCTGCACCGCCTCGACGACCAGCCCGTGCGTGACCGGGCACAGTTCGGAGCCCTTGAGCACGATCGTGTTGCCGCACGCGAGCGGCAGCGCGAGCGCGCGCGTCGCAAGGATCACCGGCGCGTTCCACGGCGCGATGCCGAGCACGACGCCGGCCGGCTGCCGCACGCCCATCGCGAGCGAACCGGGCACGTCGGACGGGATCAGCTCGCCGCCGACCTGCGTGGTCAGCGACGCGGCCTCGACGAGCCCGCTCGCGGCAAGGTGCACGTTGAAGCCGGCCCACAGCGCCGACGCGCCGGTTTCGGCCGCCATCGCGGCGACGAACTGCTCGTGCTTCGCTTCGAGCGCGGCGGCCGCCTTCAGCAGCAGCGCGCGGCGCGCGCCGGGGCCGAGCGCCGCCCATTCGGGAAACGCGCGCGCGGCCGCGTCGGCCGCCGCGCGCGCATCGTCGACCGTGCACGCCGGCGCGGCCGACGCGACTTCGCCGTCGAGCGGATTGCGGCGCACGAAGGTCGCGCCGCTGGACGAATGACGGCGTTGGCCGCCGATCAGCATCGATACGGTTTGCATGAATTCTCCGGAACGACGCGCGCTGCGCGTCAGGCAACCTCGACGTCGACGACGACGGGCGTATCGGCCCGCAGCGCATCCGTCAGCGTGTCGCACAGGCGTGCGGCATCGGTGACGCGGATGCCGCGGCATCCCATCCCTTGCGCGAGCGCGACGAAATCCAGATCGGGCAGATCGGTGCCCTGCACCGGATCGTCGGGACCGAAACCGAACACGGGCGCGAAGTCCTGCAGCGCCGCGTAGCGGCGATTGTTCAGGATCACGAACGTGATCGGCAACTTCTGCTGCGCGGCGCTCCACAACGCCTGGACCGAATAGAGGCTCGACCCGTCGCCGATCAGCCCGATCACGCGCCGCCCCGGCTGCGCGAGCGCGACGCCGACCGCGGCCGGCATCCCGTAGCCGAGGCCGCCGCTGTCCATCGTGTAGAACGTGCCGCTGCGCGTGAACGGCAGGTGCGTCTGCATCACCGGCCGCGCGCTCGGCGCTTCCTCGACGACGATGTCGTGCGCGTCGCGCAGGTCGGCGAGCGTCTGCAGCGCGAACGCCACCGACATCCGCTCGCCGGCGGCCGGTGCTTCGGCGCGCGGGCGCGGCGGCCGCGGCGCGGGCATCGGCCGCTCGGGCGGCGCCGGCCGGGCCAGCAGGTCGCGCGCCGCGAGTCGCAGGTTGCCGACGACCGCGTCGCCCGACGGCGTCCATGCGGCGATGCCCGGATCGTCGACGAGCTGCACGAGCGTGGCGCCCGGCGGCACATGCGGGCCGAAGCCTTCGACGTGATAGGTGAACGCGGGCGCACCGAAGGCGAACACGAGGTCGTGCCCGTCGAGCCGCGCGACGATCTTCTCGCGGATCGCGGGCAGGAAGCCGGCGAACAGCGGATGGTCCTCGGGAAAGCTGCAGCGCCCCGACATCGGCGCGGCGTACACGCTTGCGCGGTGCCGCTCGGCAAGCCGCACCACGTCGTCCCACGCACCGGCCCGATCGACGGCCGCGCCGACCACCAGCGCGGGACGCCGCGCGGCATCGAGCGCGTCGCCGAGCCGGGCGAGCGCGTCGGGATCGGGCCGCACGACGCTGCTCACGTCGCGGCGCGGCAGCAGCTCGGCCGGCTGGTCCCAGTCGTCCACCGGGATCGACACGAACACCGGCCCGCGCGGCTCCTGCATCGCGATCCGGTAGGCGCGCGCGATCGCGGCCGGCACGTCCTGCGCACGCGCGGGCTCGATGCTCCACTTCACGTACGGCTTCGGCATCTCGGCGGCCTGCGTCGCGCCGAGGAACGGATCGAACGGCAGGATCGCGCGTGCCTGCTGGCCGGCGGTGACGATCAGCGGCGTGCGGTTCCTGAACGCGGTGAACAGGTTGCCCATCGCGTTGCCGACGCCGGCCGCCGAATGCAGATTGACCACCGCCGCATTGCCGGTGGCCTGCGCATGACCGTCCGCCATCCCGACCACGACGGCCTCCTGCAGGCCGAGCACGTAGCGGAAATCGGCGGGGAAATCGCGGAACATCGGCAGCTCGGTCGAGCCGGGGTTGCCGAACACGCGATCGATGCCGAACTGGCGAAACAGGTCAATGACCGCGTCGCGGACGGTGATCGGGGCGGCGGATTGGGACGGGGTGCCGGACATGCTCGGGCGTCTCCTCGATGGCTTGGCGGTTTCCACAGTATCGAAGCGCGAGTCATTCTCGGATACTGTATTTTCTGCGAAAAGCCATTACGATTCGGCATGACTTTCGATCTCCGGCAATTGCGTGCATTCACGACCATCGTCACCTGCGGCAGCCTGGGCCGCGCGGCCGACGCGCTGCACGTGACCCAGCCGGCGCTCAGCCGGATCCTGAAGCGGCTCGAGGATCAGGTCGGCGCGCCGCTGTTCGAGCGTCACTCGAAAGGCGTGCAGCTGACCGCGTTCGGCGAGGCACTGCTGCCGCACGCAACGCTGCTGCAGCACGAGGCCGAGCACGCGCGCGAGGAGCTCGATGCGATGCGCGGCTTCGCGAAGGGCACGATCAAGGTCGGCACGGTGGGCAGCATCGCGAGCCTCGTGCTGCCGGTCGCGGTCGGCCGCGTGCTCGACCGCTGGCCGAACCTGCGCGTCGAGATTCTCGAAGGCGTGTGGGACCGACTCGCGGATGGGCTGAACAAGCACGAGATCGATCTCGCGCTGTCCGCGCACGGCCCTGACACCGACGAGATCGTCGCGATTCCGGAGTGCCGCTGGGAGGATCGCAGCCATATCGTTGCGGCGCCGCACCATCCGCTACGCGCGCTCGGACGCGCGCCGACGCTCGCCGACACGCTTCACGCGCGCTGGGCGATTCCGCCGCGCGGCACCCCGCCGTTCGACCACATGCGCGCGACCTTCGACGCGCACGGGCTCGCGCTGCCCGACATCGCGGTCGAGACGCGCTCGGTCACGACGCTGAAGAGTCTCGTCGCGCACGCGGGCTTCCTGAGCTGGATGGCCGAACCGATGTACGGCGCCGAACAGCGCGCCGGCACGATCGATACGCTGCCGGTGCGCGAAGTGGTCGCGGTGCGCACGCTCACCGCGTTCCGCCGCCGCCACGGGATCCTGCCGGGGCCGGCCGGCAAGCTGCTCGACGAACTCGTCGCGCTCACCCGCAATGCACGCGACGCACGCTGACGCCCGCCCTCCCGCCCCGCAGCGCACCATCGAAATGCCGTGTCGTCGCCTTGACTTTCGTTCGCCCGAATACGATCATTCGCTCACATAATGAGCAAATGATCGTATTCGACGGCGCGGATCGCGGGTGCTGCCGCCAGGCCGGCCGGGATCCGATCGCGACAGGAGACACCGGATGACCGAATCGCCCTCCGCCCGCACGCCCGTGCTGCTGCACATCGGCGCAGGCTCGTTCCACCGCGCGCACCAGGCGTGGTATCTGCATCGCGTGAATGCGGCCGTGCCGGCCGGCGAGCGCTGGTCGCTGACCGTCGGCAACATCCGCGACGACATGCGCGCGACGATGGACGCGCTCGCCGCGCAGCACGGCGCGTACACGCTCGAAACCGTCACGCCGCAAGGCGAGCGCGCATACGAGACGATCCGCGCGATCTCGCGCGTGCTGCCGTGGTCGATCGACCTCGCCGCGCTGATCGACGCCGGCGCCGACCCGGCGTGCCGCATCGTGTCGTTCACCGTCACCGAAGGCGGCTACTACCTCGACGAACACAACCGGCTCGATATCGCGAACGCCGATCTCGCGGCCGACCTGCAGGGCGCACGCACGACGTTGTACGGCGCGCTCGCGGCGCTGCTCGCCGAACGCGTGGCGCGCGGCGCGGGCCCGCTCACGCTGCAGAGCTGCGACAACCTGCGCAACAACGGCGCGCGCTTTCGCGCGGGCATGCGCGAATTCCTCGAACGGCGCGGCGAGGCCGGCCTGCTCGCGTGGTTCGATGCGAACGTCGCGACGCCGAGCGCGATGGTCGACCGCATCACGCCGCGCCCGACCGACGACGTGCGCGAACGCGTGCGCGCGGCCACCGGCGTCGACGACGCGTGCCCGGTGATGGGCGAATCGTTCATCCAGTGGGTGATCGAGGACCGCTTCGCGGCCGGCCGGCCGCGCTGGGAGCTGGCCGGCGCGGAACTGGTCGACGACGTGCACCCGTACGAGGAAGCAAAGATCCGCATCCTCAATGCGACGCACAGCTGCATCGCCTGGGCCGGCACGCTCGCGGGCCATACGTACATCCACGAGGGCACGCACGACGCGGCGATCCGCCGCTTCGCGCACGACTACGTGACGCAGGACGTGATCCCGTGCCTCAGCCCGAGCCCGCTCGACCTCGAACGCTATCGCGACGTCGTGCTCGAACGCTTCGGCAACCCGTACGTGCTCGACACGAACCAGCGCGTCGCGGCCGACGGCTTCTCGAAGATTCCCGGCTTCATCGCGCCGACCCTCGTCGAATCGTTCGCGCGCGGCGCGGCGCCGGTCGCCACCGCGGTGTTGCCGGCGCTGTTCCTGCGCTTTCTCGAACGCTGGGCGCGCGGGCTGCTGCCGTATGAATACCAGGACGGCGTGATGGATGACGGCACCGCGCGGGCGATCGTGGAAGCCGACGACCCGGTCGTCGCGCTGTGCGCGAGCCGCGCGCTGTGGGGCTCGCTCGCCGGCAACGCCGCGCTGTTCGACGCGCTGCGCGCCGGGCTCGCACGTGTCGACGCCTGGCTCGCGCAGCGCTGATTCACGGCCCCTTGGCCCTCGCCCGGCGGCCGGCGCGCCAAGCAGCCGCGCATCCGGGCGAACCTGCGTTGGCATGCGCGGGTGCGTACGGCTAAAGTAGCGGCTCCTCACTGATGGAACGGATCGCTCATGTATCTCGGCATCGACCTCGGCACCTCGGAAGTGAAGGTGCTGCTGCTGGCCCCGGACGGCACCGTGGTCGGCACCGCGGGCACGCCGTTCGGCGTGTCGCGGCCGCACCCGCGCTGGGCTGAACAGCATCCGGACGACTGGTGGCAAGGCACGCTCGCCGCGCTCGCGGCGCTGCGCGAACGGCACCCCCAGGCGTTCGCGCAGGTGCGCGGGATCGGCCTGTCGGGCCAGATGCACGGCGCCGTGCTGCTCGGCCGCGACGATCGCGTGCTGCGCCCCGCGATCCTGTGGAACGACATGCGCAGCGCCGACGAATGCGCGCTGCTCACCGAACGCGCGCCCGATCTGCACGCGCTGGCCGGCAACCTCGCGATGCCCGGCTTCACCGCGCCGAAACTGCTGTGGGTCGCGAAGCACGAGCCCGACGTGTTCGCCGCGACCGCGTGCGTGTTGATGCCGAAGGACTACCTGCGCTTCCGGCTCACCGGCGCGAAGGTGTCCGACCCGTCCGACGCGGCCGGCACGCTGTGGCTCGACGTCGCGCGCCGCGACTGGTCCGACGCGCTGCTCGCCGCGTGCGACATGACGCGCGAGCAGATGCCGCGCATCGTCGAAGGCAACGCGCCGTCCGGCACGCTGCGCGCGGATGTCGCGCGCGAACTCGGGCTGTCGGAGGCTGTCGTGGTGGCGGGCGGCGGCGGCGACAACGCGACGAGCGCGCTCGGCATCGGCGCGATCCACGCGGGCGACGGCTTCGTGTCGCTCGGCACGTCGGGCGTGCTGAGCGTGGTCGGCGACCGCTTCATGCCGAATCCCGCCTCGGCCGTGCATGCGTTCTGTCACGCGATTCCCGATCGCTGGCAGCTGATGAGCGTCGTGCTGTCGGCCGCGAGCTGCCTGCGCTGGGTCTGCAAGCTGACGGGTACCGACGAGCCGGCGCTGCTCGCCGAAATCGAGGCGCTCGACGCGGACGCGCTCGCCACGGCGCCGCTGTTCCTGCCCTACCTGTCCGGCGAACGCACGCCGCACAACGATCCGTATGCGCAGGGCGTGTTCTTCGGGATGACGCACGCGACCGAACGCGCGCATCTCGGCTACGCGGTGCTCGAAGGCGTGACGCTCGGCCTCGCGGACGGCCTCGACGCGCTGCACACGGCCGGCGTCGAAACCGACCGGCTGTCGCTGATCGGGGGCGGCGCGCGCAGCGCGTACTGGGCGCAGCTGATCGCCGATGCGCTGAACGTGCACACGCGCCAGCACGGCGGCGGCGAAACCGGTGCGGCGCTCGGTGCGGCGCGCCTGGGCTGGCTCGCCGTCGGAGGCGATCCGCAGGTGGTGCTGACCAAGCCGCCGGTGCGCGCCGAATACACGCCCGACGCCGCGCGCCATGCGCTGCTGCGCGAGCGCCTCGACGCATTCCGCGCACTGTATCGCCACGTGCGCCCGCTTTACGAACCGTCGCGCGCGCGGCTCGCGTAAGCGCCGCCGCGGCGACGCGCAGCGGCCGTCGGCCGCGCGCCCGGCATGCGTTACAGTGGATGCCGTCGGCGCCCCCTGACGGCTGGCCCGCGGGGGCGCCCCCCCGATCCAAACCGAACCGCTATCGTGTCCAAGTCCTCAGAAAAACTCGATCTCGCCACGCGCGCCGCGTGGCTCTACTACGTCGCGGGCGACACGCAGAATGAAATCGCCGAGAAGCTGCAGGTGTCGCGCCCGGTCGCGCAGCGCCTCGTCGCGTTCGCGGTCGAGAAGAACCTGATCCGCGTGCGCGTCGATCACCAGCTCGCCGACTGTCTCGATCTCGGCGCGCAACTGTCGAAACGCTACGGGCTCGCGATGTGCGAAGTCGTGCCGGTCGATGCCGACGCGCCCGAAGCAATCGACCGCAAGCTCGCCGTCGCCGGCGCGCAGGTGATGGAGCGCTACCTGAACGAAACGCGGCCGATGGTGATCGCGATCAGCAGCGGCCGCACGCTGAAGGCGGCGGTCGCGCAGATCGCGCAGATCGAGCGGCCGCAGCACCGACTCGTGTCGATGGTCGGCGCGATCGCGGCCGATGGCTCGTCGAACCGCTACGACGTCGCGCAGTACATCTCCGAGAAGACCGGCAGCAAGCACTTCCTGCTGCCCGCGCCGCTGTTCGCCGACAGCGACGCCGAGCGCGCGCAATGGTGCAATCACCGTCTGTACCGGATCGTCGATGCGCTGTCGGCGCAGGCCGACGTCGCGTTCGTCGGGATCGGCAACATCGGCCCGCACTGCCCGCTCTACGAGGACGGCTTCATCACCGAACAGGAACGCGACGAGATGACCGCGCTCGGCGCGGTCGCCGAGCTGCTCGGCGTGCCGATCGATGCGCGGGGCAGGCTGGTCGACGTGTCGACGAGCGCGCGCGTGACGAGCGTCGCGCTCGACGCGCCGCCGAAACGTCCGACGATCGCGTTCGCGGGCGGCCCGAAAAAGCGCGACGCGGTAATCGCCGCGCTGCGCGGCGGCTGGCTGTCGGGGCTCGTCACCGACGAGACCTGCGCGCGTGCGGCACTCGAGGCGAAGGCGGCCTGACACCGCCGTCGACCACCCCGGCTCAGGCCGCGCGCGGCGCCGGGAACGCATGCCGGCGCGCACGCCACGCGACGGCCCACGCGGCCGCCAGCAGCGCGACGAGCACCCACGGAATCGCGCCGGCGCCCGTTGCGCCGAGCAGCATCCCGCCCGCGATGCCGCCGCCCGCGATCGCGAGATTCCACACCGTCACGAGCATCGACTGCGCGACATCGGCCGACTCCCCGGCCGCGTTCGCGGTGGCCGTCTGGAACAGCGTCGGCGCACCGCCGAACGCGAGCCCCCACAGCACCACGCCCGCATAGACGATCGTCATCCCGGAGCCGGCGCCGAGTATCGCCGCCGCGAGCGCGAACAACGCGATGCTCGCAAGCGTCAGGCGCCGCTGCGCCGCACCGATCCAGGCGCCCGTCAGCGCGATGCCGACCAGCGACGCGATGCCGAACACGAGCAACACCACATCGACCTGCGCGCCCATCCGCATGCCCGCGAGGAACGGCGCGACGTACGTGTACAGCATGTTGTGCGCGAGCACGTACGCGAACATCACCGTCAGCACCGGCCGCACGCCAGGCAGCGCCATCACGCCGAACACCGGTTCGCGCGCGCCGGCAGGCTGCCCCGGATAATCGGGCACGCGCAGGCGGATCAAGCCGATCAGTGCCAGCGCCGCGAGCGTGATGCCCGCGAACGCGACGCGCCACCCGAACGCTGCGCCGAGCGAAGTGCCGGCCGGAATACCGATCGACATCGCGACCGGCGCGCCGAGCATCGCGACCGCGATCGCGCGGCCGCGCAGCGACACATCGACCATCCGGCTCGCGTAACCGGCTAGCAGCGCCCACAGCAGCCCGGCCGCCATCCCGGCGACGAAACGCGCGACGAGCGTGAGCGCGTAGTACGGCGACACGGCCGTCACCGCGTTCGACACGACGAAGCCGGCCAGCGCCGCGAGCAGCAGGCCGCGCCGGCGCATCGCGCGTGTCGCGGCGACGAGCGGAATCGCCGCGACGATCGAGCCGAGCGCATACACGGTCACGAGCTGGCCGATCAGCGCCTCGGTCACATGCAGGTCGACGCTCATCAGCGGCAGCAAGCCGGCCGGCAATGCTTCGGTGAGGATCGTGATGAAGCCGGCCGTCGCGAGCGCCAGCAGGTTCGCGACCGGCAGGCGTTCGGCCGCCTGCGCCGGCCGGCCGGCAACACGGCCGTCCATCGACGGGCAATCGCTCATGATGCGCTCCCGGCTTCGACGCGACGAGCGATGACAGGCAGGGATGACATGGCGTGACCTCGAACAGTGAAGGAACGCCCATCGTAGGGAGCCGGCGCAAGAAGAAAAACCGGGTTAGAGTTCCGGACACTCCGGACATCGATGTCCGCAATCGGGAACCTGCATGGAAAATCTTGGCGGCTTCGTCGTGTTCGTCCAGGTCGCGGAAACGCGCAGTTTCGTCGCGGCCGGCCGCGCGCTCGGGCTGTCGGCGTCCGCGATCGGCAAGCGCATCGCGCGGCTCGAGGCCCGGCTGAACGTGCGGCTGTTTCACCGCAGCACGCGCAGCATCACGCTGACCGCGGAAGGCACGCGTTTCCTAGAGCGATGCCGGCGCGTGATCGCCGAGATCGACGCGGCCGAGCAGGAACTGACGCACAGCGCCGAAGCGCCGCGCGGGCGCCTGCGCGTGAGCCTGCCGACGATCGGCACGCTGCTGCTGCCGCTGCTCGCCGATTTCATGGCAGCGTATCCGGAGATCGAACTCGACATCGATTTCAGTGACCGCCTGGTCGACGTCGTCGAAGAAGGCTTCGACGCGGTGCTGCGCACCGGCCAGCCGACGGATTCGCGGCTGTCGTCGCGGCTGCTCGGCCATTTTGGCCAGCACCTCGTCGCGTCGCCCGACTATCTCGAACGGCACGGCACGCCGCGCACACCGACCGATCTCGCACGGCACCGCTGCCTGCACTACCGCTTCCCGAGCAGCGGCAAGCTCGAGATCTGGCCACTGCGCGCGTCGCGCTCGGGCACACCACCGGCGGTGCCGGTCTCGATGGTCAGTAACAGCGCGGAGACGCGTCTGTGCTTCGCGCGGCGCGGGCTCGGCATCGCGTGCCTGCCCGAATTCTTCGTGCGCGACGCGCTCGACGACGGCACGCTGCGTGCGGTACTCGCCGAACACATCGTGAGCCGCACGCCGTTCTACGTGCTGTGGCCATCAGGCCGCCATCCGACGCCGAAGCTGCGTGCATTCGTCGACCACATGGCCGAGCACTTGCGCCTGTAACCGGCGCAAGCCGTTACGCCGCCTTCGCGTGCGCGCTCAGCCGCCGGAACGCCTGACCCTGCTCGTCGAACAGGTGGCAATGCTCGGCCTGCGCGTGCACGTGCAGCGCTGCGCCGGTGCGGTACGTGTCGAGCGGCGGAATCCGCGCGATCAACCCGTCCGGCGCGACCGCCGACTCCGCGTACAGATACGCGGCATCGCCGAGCGATTCGACGGCCATCGTCCGCGCGGCGACACCGGTGCCCGCCGCGCCCACCAGCAGATGCTCGGGCCGCACGCCGACAGTCACGGCCGCGCCGGGCTGCAGCCCCGCCGCATCGACCGCCACACGCTGCGTCTCGCCGCTGTCGAAGCGCACCAGCACGCCGGTCGCATCGGCCGACTCGGCCGTGCCCTTCAGGAAGTTCATCTTCGGCGAGCCGATGAAGCCCGCGACGAACTGGTTCGCCGGCGCGTGATACAGCGTGTTCGGCGTGCCGACCTGCTGCACCGCGCCGCCCGACAGCACGACGATCTTGTCGGCGAGCGTCATCGCCTCGACCTGGTCGTGCGTCACGTAGATCATCGTCGTCTTCAGCTCGTCGTGCAGCCGCGCGAATTCCAGCCGCATCTTCACGCGCAGCGCCGCATCGAGGTTCGACAGCGGCTCGTCGAACAGGAACACCTTCGGCTTGCGCGTGATCGCGCGGCCGATCGCGACGCGCTGCCGCTGGCCGCCCGACAGCTGCTTCGGCTTGCGCTCGAGCAGGTGATCGATGTGCAGGATCTTCGCAGCCTGCTTCACCGCCTGGTCGATCTCGGGCTTCTTCGCGCCAGCGAGCTTCAGGCCGAACGCCATGTTGTCGTACAGCGTCATGTGCGGATACAGCGCATACGACTGGAACACCATCGCGATGCCGCGCTTCGCGCTCGGCACGTCGTTGACCTTCGCGCCGTCGATCAGCAGCTCGCCGCTCGAGATGTCCTCGAGCCCGGCGATCATCCGCATCAGCGTGGATTTGCCGCAGCCGCTCGGGCCGACGAACACGACGAATTCGCCGTCGGCGATGTCGAGGTTCACGTTGCGCAGCACTTCGGTGTCGTCGTAGCGCTTCGCGATGTTGCGCAGGAGCACGCTTGCCATGGTCTGTCTCCGTTCGTTCGTGATGCGCCGCGTTCGACGCGGCGCGCAATCGTTCGTGGTGAGGGTCTGTTTCAGCTCACGTCCTAGCCCGGCAGCACCGCGCCCGTCGCCTGCCAGCGCGCGACGTAGCCGGGCAGCTCGTGCATGTCGTCGAATACGTGACGCGCGCCGATCCCGCGCAGCGCGTCGACCTGCGCGGCCGACGCATGCCCGCCGCCGACGAAGCCGAGCACGGTCATGCCGGCCGCGGCGGCCGCGGTGATGCCCGTCACGCTGTCCTCGACGACGAGGCATTGCGCGGGCACCGCGCCGAGCGCGCGCGCGGCCGCGAGATACACGTCGGGCGCGGGCTTCGGCCGCGCGACGGCGTCCGCGCAGAACAGCCGGTCGCCGAAGAAGCGTGCGAGGCCGGTGCGCGCGAGCGCCGCCTCGACATACGCGCGGTAGCTGTTGCTTGCGCACGCCGTCGGCAGGCTGATCGCCGCGAGTGCCGTCTCGATGCCGTCGACCATCGGCGCGTTGACGGCCGCCGCCTCGACCGCGCGGCGGATCGCGTCGACGTCGTCGGCCGACAGCGTGCGGCCGACGGCCTCGCTTGCGCCCGCCAGCACGCGCTCGATGCGCAGCCCCAGCAGCGGCATCACGGCTGGCCGCGCATCGACACCCGGCCAGCGCGCGTCGAGCTCGCGCACGATCACGTCGGCGGCGACGGCCTCGCTGTCGATCAGCACGCCGTCGCAATCGCAGATCAGCACGTTCAACCCATGGCCGACCATGCCTTCGCCGGCCGCACCTGCGCCGGCCGCACCTTTGCCGGCCGCGCTCATTTAACCGCCCCGAACGTGAGCCCGCGCACGAGCTGCTTCTGCGACAGCCAGCCGACGATCAGGATCGGCGCGACCGCGAGCAGGGAAGCGGCGGACAGCTTCGCCCAGAACAAACCCTCGGGGCTCGAGTACGACGCGATGAACACGGTGAGCGGCGCGGCGTTCGAGCTCGACAGGTTGATGCTCCAGAACGCCTCGTTCCACGACAGGATCACGAGCAGGAGCGCGGTGGACGCGAGGCCCGGCAGCGCCATCGGCATCAGCAGGTAGACGATCTCCTGCCACGTCGACGCGCCGTCGATGCGCCCCGCTTCGAGGATGTCCTTCGGGATCTCGTTGAAGTACGTGAAGGTCATCCATACCGCGATCGGCAGGTTGATCAGCGTGTACACGATCACGAGGCCCGACACGGTATCGAGCAGCCCCGCGTTCTTCCACAGCAGGTAGATCGGCACGAGCACGCCGACCGACGGCATCATCTTGGTCGACAGCATCCACAGCAGCACCTTCTGCGTGCGGCGGTTCGGGAAGAACGCCATCGCGTAGGCCGCCGGCACCGCGAGCAGCAGCGAGATCACCGTGACGCCCGCCGAGATCAGCACCGAGTTCCACGCGAAGCCGAAGTAGTTGCTGCGCGCGAACACCTCGCGGAAGCTGTCGAACGTCGGCACGAAGAACAGCGTCGACGCGTAGGCCTGCTGCTCGGTCTTGAACGCGGTGATCGCCATCCAGAAGATCGGGAAGAACAGCAGCAGCGCGATCAGCCACGCCAGCGCGCCGGGCAGCGCGCGCCGCACGAGGTCGAACGGGGCCGGCGCGCGCCGGCCTTCCAAAGTCAGGTCGCTCATTTCTCGTACTCCCCCTTCAGGTTGCGCGCGAGCATCCGCACCAGGAAGAACGACACGACGTTCGCGACCACGACGGCGATGATCCCGCCCGCGGACGCGAGGCCGACGTCGAACTGCTGCAGGCCGAGCGCGTAGATCAGGTACGACAGGTTGGTCGTCGCATTGCCCGGGCCGCCGCCCGTCGTCGTGTAGATCTCCGCGAAGATCGACAGCAGGAAGATCGTCTCCATCATCACGACCACGGCGATCGCGCGCTTCAGGTGCGGCAGCGTGATGTAGAAGAACATCGCGATCGGGCCCGCGCCGTCGATGCGGGCGGCTTCCTTTTGCTCCTGGTCGAGCGACTGGATCGCGGTGAACAGGATCAGGAACGCGAACGGCAGCCACTGCCACGCGACGATCATGATCACGGCGGTGAGCGGGTAATCGGCGAACCAGTCGACCGGCGTCATCCCGAGCGCGCGCATCGCGTTCGCGACGAGCCCGTACACCGGATGCAGGATCATGTTCTTCCAGATCAGCGCGGCGACCGTCGGCATCACGAAGAACGGCGCGATCGCGAGCAGCCGTGCGATGCCCTGCCCGTAGAACTTGCGGTCGAACAGCACGGCCATCAGCACGCCGCCGACCACCGTGATCGCGAGCACCGCGCCGATCAGCACGAGCGTGTGCCAGATCGCGGGCAGGAACGACGGATCGGTCGCGAGGAAGCGGTAGTTGTCGAGCCCGGCGAAGCCCTTCACGTCCGGGTTCAGCAGGTTGTAGCGCGAGAACGAATACCAGATCGTCATCGCGAGCGGAATCGACATCCACAGCAGCAGCACGGCGACGGACGGCGACACGAGCCAGCTCGGGCCGCCGCGCGCGCGGCGCGGCGCGCCCGGCGGCGACGACGCGTCGCCGACCGACGGCGCGTGGCTCAGGGGAAGACGCAAGTGACGCATGATCGGAGTCCCTCCGGTTGAGGCGCGGGCGCGAACGGCCGGCCCGCGTTGTTGCTTCGGTCACGTGCACCGTGCGCGGTGGCGCGCACGGTGCGGGCCGCGTTACTTCTTGTAGCCGGCCTGCCGGACCGCGCGGTCGGCGGCGGCCTGCCCGGCGGCCAGCGCCTGGTCGACCGTCATCTGGCCGGCGACCGCACCCGCGATCGCCTGGCCGACCACCGTGCCGAACGACTGGAATTCAGGAATCCCGACGTACTGCACGCCCGTGTACGGCACCTTCTTCAGCGACGGATCGTTCGGGTCGGCCGTCTCGATCGCCTTCAGCACGAAATCCGAGAACGGCGCGGCGGCCTTGTACTCGGGACGCTGGTAGGTCGACGTGCGCGTGCCCGGCGGCACCGACGCCCAGCCTTCGTCCTTGCCGGCCATCTCGATGTACTGCTTCGACGTCGCCCACGCGATGAACTTGCGCGCGGCGTCCTGCTGCTTCGACGTCTTCGGCACGGCCAGCGCCCACGCCCACAGCCAGTGCGAGCCCTTCGGCGTGGCGGCCACAGGCGCGGCCGCGAAGCCGATCTTGTCGGCGACCTGCGACTGCTGTTTGTTATAGAGCATCCCGGCCGCGACCGTCGCGTCGATCCACATCGCGCACTTGCCCGAGGCGGTCAGCGTCAGGTTCTCGTTGAAGCCGTTCGAGCTGGCTCCCGGCGGGCCGTCCTTCTTCAGCAGGTTCACGTAGAAGCCGATCGCCTTCTTCCATTCCGGCGACGTCAGCTGCGCATTCCAGTTCTCGTCGAACCAGCGCCCGCCGAACGTGTTCACGACCGTCGACACGTACGCCATGTTCTCGCCCCACCCGGCCTTGCCGCGCAGGCAGATCCCGTAGGTGCCCTTCGCCTTGTCGGTGAGCTTGTCCGCGAACTCGGCGATCTGGTCGTAGGTCGGCTGGTCGGGCATCTTGAGCCCCTTCGCCGCGAACAGGTCCTTGCGGTAGAAGGTCATCGAGCTCTCGACGTAGAACGGCAGCGCATACAGCTGGCCGTTGTACGACAGGCTGTCGCGCGCGGTCTTCACAATGTCGTTCAGGTCGTAGTCGGCGGGCAGCCCCGTCATCGGCGCGAGCCAGCCGCGCTTGCCCCACTGCGGCGTCTCGTAGGTGCCGATCGCCATCACGTCGAACTGGCCGCTGCCGGTCGTGATGTCGGTGGTCGCGCGCTGGCGCAGCACGTTCTCCTCGAGGATCACCCAGTTCAGCTTGATGTCGGGGTTCGCCTTCTCGAACGCCGGCGACAGCTTCTTCAACTCGATCATGTCCGGGTTGTTCAGCGTCGCGATCGTCAGCGTGCCGGCGGACGCCGCGCACGCGGCCGTCGCGAGCGCGGCTCCGGCGAAGCAGCGTGCGGCGGCATCGAGCATCTTTCGTTGCATGGCATGTCTCCTGTGATTGTTCGAACTGTCGTCGGTGTTGCGTATCGTGTGTTGCGTATTACCGATTACGTATTGCGTGTGTCGCGTTGCTGCGTTTCCTTCTCGGCCCGTCACGCCGGCCGCTGCATGCCGCACGCGCGCGCATAGTGCGCGATCACCTCGCGGATCCGGTGGCGCACCCACGCGCGCGGTTCCTTCGCGAGGCCGCCCGCGCGGCACGCCGCGTACACGTCCGGCAGCCACTGCGCGACGAGCGTCTCCGGCACCGGCTGCCGCGCGAGGTTGTCGAACAACTGCTCGACCGCCGCCGCGACGGCCGGCTGCAGCCAGTAGTAGCGGATCCGGTCGCTGTAGCTGAACTGGCGCGCGAGCCGCTGCTCGGTTTCGTCGCCGCGGTAGTACGGCGCCCAGTGCTCGGGCTGCGCGCGCATCGCGGCGTCGACGACCTCGCGCAAGCGCGAGCGCTGCGCGACGTCGCCGATCAGCGCGTCCTCGATGAAGGTGAGCGCGAACAACGCCTCGCGCAGCGCGAAGGTCAGCGCGGGGCCGACCTTCAACACCGCGAAGTGGTCACGCACGAGCGCGGCGAGCGCGCCTTCGGTCTGGTAGTCGGTCGAATGCGCTTCGAACACGAGACGCGGCGTGCGCAGGATGCTCGCGCCGAGCGACGCGGCCTTCGCGCTGTCGTAGTCGAGCACGTGGCGATCGTCGAAGTCGACGCCCGGCTGCGCGACGATCGCGACCACGCGGGTCCACGCATCGTCGAGCCCGGCCGCCGCGAATGCGCCGCGGTGCGCATCGAGCGTCGCGGCGATGCTGTCGCCGCGCGTGACCGCGATCCGCGCGATCGCATCGCCATCCGCGCCGCCGGCCACTTCGCCGCCCGGCGTCGGCACTTCGGTGCCGATCACGTAGACGGGCGCGACACCAGCACGCGCCGCCGCGTCTTCGGCCGCGCGGCACAGCTCGGCCGCGCGCGCAGCGATCGTCCGGTCGTCGAGCCGCGGCGGATCGTCCGCGCACGCCATGCTCGCATCGAGGTGGATCTTCTCGAACCCGGCTTCGACATACGCGGCGACCATCGCGGCCGCTTCGCGCATCGCGTCGGCCGCGCGGCGGTGCCGCCACGGGTTCGGGCCGAGGTGGTCGCCGCCGAGCACGAGCGCCGATGGCGCAAGCCCGCAGCGCTGCGCGATCGCATCGACGTCGCGCCGGAAATCGGCCGGCGTCATGCCCGTATAGCCGCCAAGATGGTTCACCTGGTTGCAGGTCGCCTCGATCAGGAGCGGCGAGCCGTCCGCGCGCGCGGCCTCGCAAGCGGCCTCCAGCACGAGCCGGTGCGCGCTGCAGATCGAATAGATGCCGCGCTGCGCATCCGCGCGATTCGCGTCGAAGATCATTCGCAGCACGGCGTCGGCGTGCGCGTGGCGCGGGCGTTCGGCGGTGGAGGTCAGGCCGGACATGCGACACCTCGTTCGGTCAGGAAGCCATCGATCTCGGCCGCGCTGCTGTTGCCCTCCATCGGGCCGCGCCGCGTGACGGCGATCGCACCGGCCGCATTCGCACGGCGCAGCGCGACGTCGATCGGCAGGCCCGCGACGAGGCTCGCGACCAGCGTGCCGCCGAAACAATCGCCGGCGCCGGTCGGATCGAGTTCGTCGACCGGCCAGGCCGGCACGTCGACGCGGCTCGCACGATCGAATGCGGCGCTGCCGGCCGCGCCGCGCTTGAGCACGACGCGCTCGAGCAGCGGATGCGTCGCGAGCAGCCCCGCGATCGCACGCTCGGCCGGCTGCGGCCCGCAGAAGAACGGCAGGTCGGCCTCGCTCGGCAGGAACAGGTGACACGCGGCGAGCATCGCGTCGAGTGCCGCGCGCATCGGCCGGAAGCTCAGCATCTCCGGCCGAACGTTCGGGTCGAACGACACCTTCGCGCCGACGCGCGCCGCTTCGATCACGCCGCGCTGCACCGCCGCGATCGCCGATTCGCTCGTCAGCGACGAGCCCATCACGTGGAAGTAGCGGCAGCCGTCGAATATCGCGGTGTCGACGTCGGATGCGTCCACGCACGCGGCCGCGCTGGTGGACAGGCTGAAGACGAAGCTGCGCGAGCCGTCGTCGCGATACGCGACGAATGCGGTGCCGGTCGGGCGTGCAACGCGGCGGATGCGCGCGACGTCGACGCCGTCGCGCTCGAGCCGCGCGACGATCGCGTCGCCGAACGCATCGCGGCCGACGCAGCCCGCATACGCGACGCGCGCGCCGAGCCGCGCGGCCTGGTCGGCGAAGATCGCCGGCGCGCCGCTCGGAAACGGGCCCGCGAACAGGCCCCGCGTGTCGAAACCCTGGCCGCGCTCGGCGGCGACGAATTCGGCCAGCAGTTCGCCGGCGACCACGATCTCGGCCATCATGCGGGCCCTCGTGCGGCGGCGGCCGCGTTTAGCGACCCCGCCTGAGTTACGCGTGCGAGCATCGTCAAGTCAGCTCATCCAGTTGCCGCCGTCGACGTTCAGCGTCTGGGCGGTGATGTAGTCGGCGTCGGCCGACGCGAGGAACAGCGCGGCGCCCGTCAGGTCGCCCGGCACGCCCATCCGGCCGAGCGGCACGGCCTCGCCGACGAGCCGCTTCTTTTCGCCGGGCGGACGCTGCTCGTAGCGCGCGAACAGCGCATCGACCTGCTCCCACATCGGCGTGTCGACCACGCCCGGCGCGATGCCGTTCACGTTGATCCGGTGAGGCGCAAGCGCGAGCGCGGCCGACTGCGTGTAGCTGATCACCGCGGCCTTGGTCGCGCAGTAGTGCGAAACGAGAGCCTCGCCGCGACGCCCTGCCTGCGACGACATGTTGACGATCTTGCCGCCGCGGCCCTGCTCGACCATCCGCTGTGCCACGGCCTGCATCAGGAAGAACAGCCCTTTCACGTTGACCGCGAACAGCCGGTCGAACACGTCCCAGGATTCGTCGAGGAGCGGGCGCATGTCGAACAGCGCCGCGTTGTTGAACAGGATGTCGACGCCGCCGAAGCGCTCGACCGCGGTGGCGACGATCCGCTCGATGTCGTCGCGGCGCGTGACGTCCGCGGTGACGGCCACCGCGCGGCCGGGACTGGCCTCGATCAATCGTGCGAGCGAACCGCCCGCCGGCTTCACGTCGACCAGCACGCAGCGCGCGCCTTCGTCCAGATAGCGTTGCGCGACCGCCTCGCCGATGCCGCTTGCCGCGCCCGTCAGGATCGCGACCTTCTGTTCCAGTCTCACTGGTTGTCTCCGGTTCGTTCTGCTGCTCGAAGGTCGCGAGGTGAGCGAACGCTCGCTGACCGATCAATTGCTCTGTTGGTGATCGAATGATCGGATACGCGATTCGCGCTGTCAAGGCGACGCGGCGGCTTTCGATGATGCGCTGCGGCACGGCGCAGCGCAGCGCTGGCTCGTGACCCGCGTCCGGCAAGGCGCGGCGCACCGGGTGCGGCGCGGCTGAAACGGCGATGAAGGGGACGGAGCGGATGCGCGGGAAGGAATTCGGGCTGCACGGTGGGGAGATACGTTATATCATCGCCATACTTCGTTTCTCGCCTGCTTCACGCCATGGCCACCTCATCGCCCATCGACGCCCGGCTGTCCCGGGCCGACGCATTTGCCGCCGAGCACGGGCTCGCGTGGACGCCGCTGCGCCGCCAGGTCTACGAACGCGTGCTGGCCGCGCAGCGCCCGATCGGCGCGTATGACCTGCTCGCCGAGCTCGAGCCGCAGCGCGGCCGCGTGCCGCCCACGACCGTCTATCGCGCGCTGGATTTCCTCGTCGAGCACGGCTTCATCCACCGGATCGAATCGAAGAACGCGTTCTTCGCGTGCTGCGAGATCGGCGTGCCGCACGAAGGCCAGTTCCTGATCTGCGATTCGTGCGGCGAGACCGTCGAGATCCCGGGCAGCGACCTCGCGAAGCAGCTGTCCGCGAGCGCGCCCGCGCACGGGTTCGAAGTCCATCACCAGGTCGTCGAGCTGAACGGCCTGTGCGGGCACTGCAAGGGCAAGCCCGCGCACCGCTGACGCCCCGCGCGGCGCTCGGCGCCGCCCCCTTCCAACGAGGAGTTCCATGTCCATTGCCCTGAAGCGCGCGCCACGACGCGCCCTGCCGCTTGTTCGCCTGCTGGCCGCCTCGGCTGCCGCGCTGTCGATCGCGGCGCCCTCCTTCGCGCAGGCCGCGACCGTCAACGTCGTCGCCGCCGAGAATTTCTATGGCGACGTCGCATCGCAGATCGGCGGCCGCCATGTCGCGGTGACCAGCATCCTCAGCAATCCCGACCAGGATCCGCACCTGTTCGAAGCGAGCCCGAAGACCGCGCGCGCGCTGCAGCATGCGCAGGTCGTGATCTACAACGGCGCGAACTACGATCCGTGGATGGGCAAGCTGCTCGGCGCGTCGAAGCAGGCGAAGCGCGCGACGATCGTCGTCGCGGATCTCGTCGGCAAGAAGGCCGGCGACAATCCGCACGTCTGGTATGACCCGGCGACCATGCCGGCCGCCGCGCGCGCGATCGCGGCCGAGCTCGGCCGTGCCGATCCGGCGAACAAGGCCGACTACGACGCGAACCTGCAGACGTTCGTCGCGTCGCTGAAACCCGTCGACGACAAGGTCGCCGCGCTGCGCGCGCAGTACAAGGGCGTGCCGGTGACGGCCACGGAGCCTGTGTTCGGCTACATGTCCGACGCGATCGGCCTCGACATGCGCAACCAGCGCTTCCAGCTCGCGACGATGAACGACACCGAAGCCAGCGCGCAGGACGTCGCCGCGTTCGAGAACGACCTGCGCAACAAGCAGGTGCGCGTGCTGATCTACAACAGCCAGGCCGAAGCGCCGATGACCAAGCGCCTGCTGAAGATCGCGCGCGACGGCGGCGTGCCGAGCGTGAGCGTCACCGAGACGCAGCCGGCCGGCAAGACCTTCCAGCAATGGATGGCCGGCCAGCTCGACGCGCTCGCGGCCGCGCTTTCCGCCAGCAAGAAATGATCGACGCAACAAAATGACCGCTACTCCCCACGCACTCGCACTCGATCGCGTCACGCTCGAACTGGGCGGCCGCACGATTCTGCGCGACGTCAGCTTCTCGATCGAACCCGGCGAATTCGTCGGCGTGCTCGGGCCGAACGGCGCGGGCAAGACGACGCTGATGCGCGCGGTGCTCGGCCTCGTGCCCGTCTCGAGCGGCACGCTGTCGGTCGGCGGCGTGCCGCTCGTGCGCGGCAACGCGTCGATCGGCTATATGCCGCAGATCAGGAGCGGCCTCGCGAATCGCCGGATGCGCGGCTATGACTTCGTCGCGATGGCCGCCGACGGCCATCGCTGGGGGCTACCGCACCCGAACGCCGCGACGCGGCGCGACGTCGAGCGCGTGCTCGAGCTCGTCGGCGGCGCGGCGCTCGCGCGCCGGCCGCTGTCGGAACTGTCGGGCGGCGAACGGCAGCGGCTGCTGCTCGCGCAGTGCCTGCTCGGCAGCCCGAAGCTGCTGCTGCTCGACGAGCCGCTGATCAGCCTCGACCCGAACCACCAGCGCGGCGTCGTCGAGCTCGTGCGCAACGTGCAGCGCGAGCTCGGCATCACCGTGCTGTTTTCCGCGCACGAACTGAATCCGCTGTTGAACGCGCTCGACCGCGTGCTGTATCTCGGCAACGGCGTCGCGGCGCTCGGCACCGTCGACGAGGTGATCACCAAGCCGGTGCTGTCGCGACTCTACGGCTCGCCGATCGACGTGATGCGCGTGAACGGCAAGATCTTCGTGATGTCGGGCGACGTCGAAGTCGAGAAGCACGATCACGAACACGAGGACGACGACGGCCACTCGCACGGCGGTGGCGGCGGCCACGGCCATCACCACCACGGACACGCTCATCCCGGGCATTCGCACGATGTTTGAATACGACTTCATGATCAACGCGTTCGCCGCGTCGGGGATCGTCGCGGTGCTCGCGGGCATCGTCGGCTACTTCCTGGTGCTGCGCGGACAAACCTTCGCCGGCCACGCGCTGTCGCACGTCGGCTTCACCGGCGCGACCGGCGCGGTGCTGCTCGGCATCTCGCCGATCTGGGGGATGGTCGGCTTCACGCTCGCGGCCGGAATCGGGATGGGCGCGCTCGGCGAACGGCTCGCGGGCCGCGACGTCGCGATCGGCGTGGTGCTGTCGGGGGCGCTCGGCTTCGGGCTGCTGTTCCTGCACTTCTACACGTCGTTCGCGACGCAGGTCACCGCGCTGTTGTTCGGCAACGTGCTCGCGGTCAGCCGCGACACGCTCGCGGTGCTGGCCGGCATCGGCGCGGTGAGCCTCGTCGCGCTCGCCCTGATCGCGCGGCCGCTGCTGTTTGCGTCGCTGCAGCCCGAGCTGGCCGAAGCCAAGGGCGTGTCGCTGCGCACGGTGTCGATGCTGTTCCTCGCGGTATGCGCGCTCGCGGTGGCCGCGGCGACGCAGATCGTCGGCGTGCTGCTGGTGTTCACGCTGCTGGTCGGGCCGGCCGCGGCCGCCCAGAACGTGTCGACGCGGCTGTCGACCGGCGTGCTGCTCGCCGCGTTGTTCGCGCTGTTCGAAGCGTGGCTCGGGATCACGCTCGCGTATCACACCGACTGGCCGACGAGCTTCTGGATCACCGCGCTGTCCGCGCTCGTGTATGGCGCGAGCCTGTTGCGGCGCCATTGATCGTCGGGCGGCACCAATGAAAAAACGCCGGCACAGCCGGCGTTTTTTCATGCTTCACGCGAGCGCACCGCGCGCCGCGAGTTACAGGCTTCGTGCGCGGTTCACCGTGCCAGCACGCGCGCATGATGCGCGACGTGATCGGCGATGAACGTCGAGATGAAGTAGTAGCCGTGGTCGTAGCCCGCGTGTCGGCGCAGCGTCAGCGGCTGGCCGGCCTTCGCGCACGCGGCTTCGAACACGTCGGGGTTCAGCTGGTTCGCGAGGAACGAGTCGGCGAGGCCCTGGTCGACGAGGATGCCGTCCGCGAACTTCGGCGCATCCGCGCGCGCGACGAGTTCGCTCGCGTCGTGCTGCTTCCACGCGTCGCGGTCGGCGCCCAGGTAGCCCGAGAACGCCTTCTCGCCCCACGGGCAGCGCGTCGGCGCGGCGATCGGCGCGAACGCCGACACCGAGCGGTACAGGTCGGGATGGCGCAGCGCGAGCGTCAGCGCGCCGTGCCCGCCCATCGAGTGGCCGAAGATCCCGAGCCGCGCGCCGTCGATCGGCAGCTCGGCCGCGACGAGTTCGCGCAGCTCGCCCGTCACGTACGACTCCATCCGGTAATGCGTCGACCACGGCGCTTGCGTCGCGTCGACATAGAAGCCCGCGCCGACGCCGAAATCCCACGCATCGGTCTCGCCCGGCACATCCGCGCCGCGCGGGCTCGTATCGGGCATCACGAGCGCGAGGCCGTGCTGCGCCGCGTACTGCTGCGCGCCGCCCTTGATCGCGAACGTTTCCTCGGTGCACGTGAGCCCCGCGAGGTAGAACAGCGCCGGCACGCGGCCGTGCGCCGCCTGCGGCGGCAGGTACACCGAGAACTTCATCGGCAGGCCGATCGCCTTCGAATCGTGGCGATAGAAGCGTTGCTCGCCACCGTGGCAAGCATGCGAAGAAACGAGTTCGAGCATGGGGTTCCCTTCCGTTCAATACAGCACGATCGGGCGAATCGATTCGCCCGTCTTCATCGAGTCGAAGCCGTCGTCGAGCTTCCCGAGCGGCAGCGCGTGCGTGTCAGGCCAAGCCGTGCCGCGCGACACGGCGAAACCGTGCCCGGCATGATCCCCGATCCCGCCGCCCGTCGCGTGCGCGAAACAGTCGTCGGCTTGCCGCGATGCGTCACCGCCGTCGCAACAGGACAAGTGCCCGAGTTTAAACGGCGGTCGTGAACCACGCATCCGTTCGCGCATACAGATCGACGAAACGCGCATGGCGTGCGGCCAGCGCGCGATCGTCGCGCGGCGCGGCGACCGGCGATGCAGCCGGCGCCAGCGTGCGCAGCGCGTCTTCATGCCAGTGCCCGATCGCGACGCCCGCGAGCAGCGCGGCGCCCCGCGTCGCGGCGTTCGGGCAATCGACCGCGTCGAGCGAGGCGCCGAGCGCATCCGCGAGCAACTGGCGCCAGCGCGGATCGACCGAGCCGCCGCCGGCGAGGCGCAGCGTCGTCACCGG
Organism: Burkholderia sp. B21-005; assembly: GCF_020843965.1. Classification (NCBI taxonomy): domain Bacteria; kingdom Pseudomonadati; phylum Pseudomonadota; class Betaproteobacteria; order Burkholderiales; family Burkholderiaceae; genus Burkholderia; species Burkholderia sp. B21-005. The sequence continues at coordinate 2,870,987 of NZ_CP086301.1, forward strand.
ATCGGCCGGGTTCGCGTCGCGGATCGCATCGAGCCCCGCGCGCAACGCGAACGCGACGCCTTCGAATGCGGCGCGCATCATCGCGCCGCGCGTGTCACCGAGCCCCAGACCGAGCCAGCCGCCGCGCGCATCGGGATTCATCCACGGCGAGCGCTCGCCCGTCAGGTACGGCAGGAAGCAGAGCCGCTCGGACGGCGGCTGCGCGAACGCGTCGTCGTACGCCGCCGGCCAGCCGGCATAGCCGAGCCAGCCGCGCACCGCTTCGAGCGCGATCCCGACGTTCTGCATCGCGGCCATCGTGTAATAGCCGCCGCCGGCCGCCGTGCGATAGCGATGCAGCCCGCGCCGCGCGGGCGGCAAGCGATCCGCGAGCACGACGATCTGGCCGCCGCTGCCGGTGGTCAGCAGCGCGTCGCCGGCGGCGACGAGCCCGCTGCCGAGCGCCGCGCACGCGGTATCGGCCGCCCCCGTCGCAAGCGGCACGCCGGCCGGCAGCCCGAGTGCCGCCGCCGCCGTCGCGGCGAGCACGCCGCAGCGCGCGCTCGACGCCTGCACCGGCGCGAAGCGGTCGGCCGACAGGCCCAGCGAGTCGATCAATGCCGTATCCCACGCGCCGTCCGGCGTCGCGAGCGCGGTCGCGCACGCATCGCTCGGATCGGCCGCGATCTCGCCGCCCAGTGCGATGCGCAGCCAGTCCTTCGGCTGCACGGCCCGGCGCGCGGCCCGCAGCGCCTGCGGTTCGTGTGCGGCCAGCCAGCGCAACAGCGGGCCCGCCATGCCGGGCGCGACGGGATTCGGTGCGACGGGCAATCCGGCGACGGGCAATCCGGCGACGGGCAAACCGGCGCCGGGCCAGTCGGCCGCGTCCGCTTCACGCACCGCGCGCGTGTCGGGCCACAACAGTGCGGGCCGCACCGGCTGCCCGGCCGCGTCGATCAGCACGACGCCATGCATCTGGCCGGAGAAGCCGATCGCGGCGACCTGCTCGCGCTCGGCGGCCGGCAGCCGCGCAGCGGCGCGCACGAGTGCCTGCCACCACACGTCGGGCGCGATTTCGGCCCAGCCGGGCTGCGGCGAAGACAACGCATAGGGTTCGCTCGCAACCGCGCGCTCGACGCCGTCGGCATCGAGTGTGACGAGTTTGATGGAGCCGGTACCGAGGTCGATTCCGAGCAGGCGCATGGCTGAATGGTGTAGTCGAGTAAACGGATATCGATGATAGCGGGATCGCGACCCGCGCCCCGATTTGCGCGGCGCTTTTGCCGCCGCGGCAACGCGAAAACGCGGCCGCGCGCGGCGGCTTCACGAGGCTGCATCTTGCGCGTGAAAACGGCCGCTCGCGGGTTAACCCGGCACGATTTTTCGCAGGTCGTTTTTGCCACTATGCCGCCGTCCCGATACACACCATAAAGCCGGCGATATTTGACATGGGGGTCCGCACTATTTTGAAGGGCTATAAAACCGGGGAACCTCACTCCAGCGGCGTTTCCCGATGATCTTCCCCCTGTTGCATGCCGAAACGGCATATCGAACCAGCAAAGAGCGGAATAGTACCCAGTGCTCTTGTTGCGATGGTGCATTCCGCATAACTTCGTACCACCCCGAAAACAAGATCATGGAGTGAGACAGATGCAATCGAACACGGTCCATCCGTGCGATGAGGTGCTGCCGACCGGCAAGCTTGTAACGCTTGGTCTCCAGCACGTCCTCGTCATGTACGCCGGCGCTGTCGCCGTGCCGCTTATCGTCGGCGGCGCGCTGAAGCTGCCGAAAGACCAGATCGCGTTCCTGATCAGCGCCGATCTGTTTTCGTGCGGCATCGCCACGCTGATCCAGACGCTCGGCCTGTGGATCTTCGGGATCCGCCTGCCCGTCATCATGGGCTGCACGTTCGCCGCGGTCGGCCCGATGATCGCGATCGGCACCAACCCCGGCCTCGGCATTCTCGACATCTTCGGCTCGACCATCGCGGCCGGCATCATCGGCATCGTGCTCGCGCCGATGATCGGCAAGCTGCTGCGGTTCTTCCCGCCAGTGGTGGTCGGCACCGTGATCGCGGTGATCGGGCTGTCGCTGATGGAAGTCGGGATCAACTGGGCCGCCGGCGGTGTCGGCAATCCCGAATACGGCAGCCCGGTCTATCTCGGCCTGTCGCTGCTCGTGCTCACGCTGATCCTGCTGATCAACAAGTTCGGCCGCGGCTTTCTCGCGAACATCTCGGTGCTGCTCGGCATCGTCGCCGGCTTCGTGATCGCGTTTGCGGTCGGCCGCGTGAATACGGACGGCGTGGCGCTCGCACCGTGGGTCGGCTTCGTGATGCCGTTCCACTTCGGCCTGCCGCACTTCGACCCGCTGTCGATCGCGACGATGGTCACGGTGATGTTCGTCACGTTCATCGAATCGACCGGCATGTTCCTCGCGGTCGGCGACATGGTCGATCGTCCGGTCAACCAGGACCGCCTCGTGCGCGGCCTGCGCGTCGACGGCCTGGGCACGCTGATCGGCGGCATCTTCAACTCGTTCCCGCACACGTCGTTCTCGCAGAACGTCGGCCTGATCGGCGTGACGGGCGTGAAGAGCCGGTACGTCTGCGCGACGGGCGGCGTGATCCTGGTGCTGCTCGGCCTGTTCCCGAAGATGGCGCAGGTCGTCGCGTCGGTGCCGCCGTTCGTGCTCGGCGGCGCAGGCATCGTGATGTTCGGGATGGTGGCGGCAAACGGCATCAAGGTGCTGTCTAAGGTCGACTTCGTGAACAACACGCACAACCTGTTCATCGTCGCCGTGAGCGTCGGCATGGGCCTCGTGCCGGTCGTGTCGCCGCACTTCTTCTCGAAGCTGCCGCCCGCGCTCGCACCGATCCTGCACAGCGGCATCCTGCTCGCGTCGGCCTCCGCCGTGATCCTGAACATCGTGTTCAACGGCGTGAAGGGCGAGAAGGACGCGAAGTGCGAGATCCGCCGTGCAGGACATGACTTCGACGGACGCCCGGCCGATCTGCACTGATGGACACCACGCATGCGTCGGCTTGTGACGGGCCGGCGCTTACCACATGGTGCGTAAGGGGCCGCTTAATACTGTCAAAATATGCAGCACTGCACGGCAGATCGCGGCCAAGACCTCATTTCACTTGGCAAGGGCATTCATGCGGGCAACCGGGAAGGAAGTCGACTTCTACTCGTCGGCCATTATCCGGCAAACCGTTCAAATGATGCGGCTTATAAAGCCTGGCGTCGACGTCGATAGGTGCTCGACCAAGCCCCAATGTGATTAGAAGTCCCTTGATACTTTCCGCGCGTTGTTGAGCCAGCACGCGCGGCTGTCTTTCGTCAGCTTCGGCAAGGCCACCGACAGACGTACGATCAAGATTGGGATATTTGAGTTGAAGGTCTATCGCCCAATTGGCCAGTTTTATGAGCTCATCGCCGGGCAATTTGGCAGAATCTCTCCCAAACGAAACATCAAGCGTATGGACCGGGGAGCAGGCGAATGTTCCGGCGGAGAGAAATGCCAGCGCAATACATGCCGATCCTTTTACCATATCGACTTTCCGTGACCCAATCAGATTCAACAAGGGTCGCCCTGCCCCGCTACCTCTAATCCTCATAGATGATATACCCGGCAATGCTATCCGCATTATTGATTACGAGATCGGGACGCGTGCGAGCCAATACCAGGCACTCACGCATGAAATATTGATGATCCTGAGCGCCAAAAGTGTCGGAAAAATGAGTGCACTCGTGAATGAGTGTCGATAACATCGAGTCCTTCGCGCTGGATATGGGACGCATCCCACAAAAATTCTCACGAATACAAATAGTATGTGTAGCAGTGTCAGGGCCGCAAACATGAGCGACGGCGCCATCAGGGTCCTTGTTATTCGGCGTACAACCAAGATATCGATCAAGCTCCTCTGAGTGACGAACAAAATTTCCAGGCTTGAGATCGCACATCACCCGACTTACTCGTGCGAGGCCGACTGTCAGACGTTGCCGAATCGTTTCGTCGCTTGAGCCAAACCACGTTGCGACGCGTTGACGTTCGACCGCCCCCCACTTGCGCAAGTCTACGAGCCGTACGTCGATCATTTGTACGGCTCTGTCGCGTAACGTTAGAACCATACGGCGAAATTCCGCATCAGTCATGTTTGGACAGATGGGCGGCCCGTTCGATATTAATGCTTCGATTACCGAACCTTGTTTCATGTCCGTCCTCGCCTCTGCAATTGCTACACGATCGCCGTCACTCATTCTTCTTCCCCGCTGATTTCCAGTTTTACCGATTCAGACTTCGGTGTGACCACTCGCATGGTATGGCCCTGCGCATCAGTAGTCCCTGACGCCAGCACGTCACCACGGTAATTTGTGATCCAATACCGAACGCCCACCACCGGTTGCCTGGACTTCTTGTTGCGAATGACGAACTGCTGATCGTGGACTGCTGTGCTACCTCTTGCAGGGGCGACACCCGAGTCATTCTTCCCTGTCAACCGCGCCACCTCTTCAGCGGCAAAGATCATCTTCATGCCGCGCTCGGCGTAGAAAACAGGTGGCGGATTGCAATCACAGACGTTGATATCACCACTCAACGCCCACGGCTTGCCGTTTGGTCCAGTGCCGGGCCAGCGTGGGCCCTCCGGGGCGACAAACCCTTCCTGCTTGCATGCCGTGCAGTACGTCTTCATGTAGAGCGTTGCAATATGTACGCGCGGCGGCGGATTGGAACAGGTGACGTCCTCCAGTCCTTCCGTAATCGTGGCGCTGCCGCCCTGATCACCTTTGGCAAGGAAATAACGAATCATGAGGTCTTGCCTCGATGCGCAACAGTTGGCCGCCTCACAACGGTGAAGGCATCAGCAGATACCAGACCATCACGCTCAGGGCTATCGGTAATGACGTCGTCGTTATCTAGTTCGCTACCGACGAAAGCCAGCGGCTGGAAGTCTCCGTTATCCACCAGCCCAAGGCCGCTTATGATTCGCGCGGTCGAACCGTCTGCGTAGTGAATCTGATTACCCACGACACCGGCCTTGCCAAGACGAACGCCGGTGTCCCACGTGCCGGTAGCTTCGCGCAACGCACCGCCTCGCGCGGTCGTGGCTCCCCGTACAGCCAACCGGTGGCGCGGCACCGCAGGCGGCGGCACATAATCCTCGTTAAACAATCCCTCGGCCGTTTCGCCAGCCGGTACGTGAATTCCCCAAAACCGCTGAAGCGTTTCGACGATACGATCGCCGTTGCTCAACCGGCTACCCACCAGCGCAAACGGCTTGTCGCTGCAAATCGCATATTCGCCTGCGCCATCCATAATGACAGCCTCGCTGCCATCCTCGTAAGTGACGACATCTCCAACGCGGGCAACGACAAGGCCGGCGACTGTCAGGCCGCTGGTAGCATTGGTTACCCGCCCACCGCGCTCAGTGAGTGCCCCGATGGTGGCAAAAAGATGGGTCTGTGCGGTCTGCTCGCTCTTCATCCGGATTTCCTTTCTCGACAATGGGTGAGGAATGCTCCACGCAAATTTGCGCGGACGAGAAAGAAGAATCAATCAGACGAATTCGAATTTTGGATAGCTAATTGTTATATGCACCGTTCAACAGCAAACGAGCCTGCAGTTCGCTTCCATCGGGCGATGAGCATGAATAGGGGGAGTGAGCAAGGACTGCCGATGGCCGACAGGCTACCGGAGAGGGATGATCATCGATCGGGCGAAACAAGAATCTGCAGGGTGAGCCGGTACGCGTCGCGCTCGACGGCGCTCGGCCGCTGGATTTCAAGCCCGCTGCCGATACATGCGTGTTCCGCGTAGATCGCCGCAGCATTCGCACGCAAGGTTACCGCGCACTCAGTTGCGCTTCGTATCGTTTAGTAACAGCCAACTTACTGCAGGACTAACACCCGCACCGTCCTGCCTGCGCGCGAAGCGACCGTACGCAGGCAGGACAACCGCAGGTTACCCGTTCGTCGACGTGGCCGACGCAGGCGCCGGCGCGGCCGGCTTGTCGTAGTCGACCGTCTGGTCCGGCGCGCGCGGCGTCTCGCCGGCCTGCTGGATCCAGCCGCCGCCCAGTGCGCGGTACAGCGTGACCAGGTTCGTCCAGCGGGCCAGACGCGCGTTGATCAGCGACTGCTGCGCGGTGTACAGATCGGTTTGCGCGGTCAGCACCGACAGGTAGCTGTCGACCCCGTTCTTGTAGCGCAGGTCCGACAGATCGAAACGACGCTGCTGCGCGTGCTCGTTGCGCTCGAGCGCGGCGATCTGCTGGTCGTACGTGCCGCGTGCCGCCAGCCCGTCCGACACTTCGCGGAACGCCGACTGGATCGCCTTCTCGTAGTTGGCGATCTCGATGCGCTTCTGCACGTTCGCGAGGTTCAGGTTCGCGATGTTCTGCCCGCCTTCGAAGATCGGCATCGTGATCTGCGGCGCGAACGACCACGCCGCCGTGCCGGCCTTGAACAGCCCGCCGAGCGTGGGGCTCCCGGTGCCGAACGCGCCCGTCAGCGAGATGCGCGGGAAGAACGCCGCGCGTGCCGCGCCGATGTTCGCGTTCGCGGCCAGCAGCGTCTGCTCGGCCTGCATCACGTCGGGGCGACGCGTCAGCAGGTCCGACGGCAGGCCGGCCGGCACGTCCGTCAGCAGGTTCTGCGCGTCGAGCGGCATGCCTGCGGGCAGATCGTCCGGCAGCGGCTCGCCGACCAGCAGCACCAGTGCATTCAATGCCTGCGCACGCGCGCGCGCCTGCGCCTGCTGGTTCGACAGCGCCTGCTCGACCACCGTCTGCGCCTGACGCAGCTCGAGCTCGGAGCCCGTGCCGTTGTCGAACTGCAGCTTGGTCAGGTCGTACGACGCCTGCGCGGTCTTCAGCGTGTCTTCCGTGACCTTCAGCAGGTCGTCGGTCGACAGCAGCGTCAGGTACTGATCCGCGACCTGCGACACCAGCGAGATCTCGGTGGCCTGCCGTGCATACGACGTCGACAGGTACTGCGCGAGCGCCTGGTCCTTCAGGCTCTGCACGCGGCCGAACAGGTCGAGCTCCCACGACGCGGACAGGCCGACGTTGTAGGCGCGCGAGATGTACGGCGCACCGGTCTGCGAAAGGCCCTGCGGCACGCGCTGGATATTGCCGGTGCCCGTGCCGTCGAGCGTCGGGAACAGGCCGGCGCGCGTGATCTGGTACTGCGCGCGCGCCGCCTCGATGTTCAGCACCGCGACGCGCAGGTCGCGGTTGTTCTTCAGCGCGATCTCGATCAGCCGCTGCAGGCGCGGATCGACGAAGAATTCGCGCCAGCCGATGGCGGTCGCCGCCTGGCCGTTCGCGCTGCGCGCGCCGGCAGCACCCGGCTGCGTCGCATAGACGCCGTCGGCCGGGTACGCCTGTGCGACGGGTGCGTCGGGCCGCTTGTAATGCGGCGCCATCGTGCAGCCCGTGGCAAGGAGCGCGACCGCGATTGCAGTCAAAGCGTGTTTTTGCATCATCACTGTCCCTTGTTGCCTTCGTCGCCGTTGCCCGGCTTCTCTTCGTGGTGCGAGTGCTCCTGAGCCAGGCGCAGCGCGTCGTCGACGTCTTCCTTCTCGCCGCTGAAGATCGCACGAATCTTCACGAAGAACATCGGGATCATGAAGATCGCGAGGAACGTCGCCGTGATCATCCCGCCGATCACGCCGGTACCGATCGCGTGCTGGCTCGCCGAACCCGCGCCGTTACTGATCGCGAGCGGCATCACACCGAGAATGAACGCGAGCGACGTCATCAGGATCGGACGCAGCCGCAGGCGCGCTGCTTCCAGCGCGGCCTCGATCGGCCCCATCTTCTCCGTCATCTGCAGTTCGCGCGCGAACTCGACGATCAGAATCGCGTTCTTCGCGGACAAGCCCACGGTGGTCAACAGGCCGACCTGGAAGAACACGTCGTTCTCGAGGCCGCGCATCGTCGCCGCGAGCAGTGCGCCCACGACGCCGAGCGGCACCACCATGATCACCGAGAACGGGATCGACCAGCTTTCATACAGCGCCGCGAGACACAGGAACACGACCAGGATCGAGATCGCGTACAGCACCGGCGCCTGCGAGCCGGACTGGATTTCCTGGAACGACAGGCCGGTCCACGAATAGCCGATACCGACCGGCAGCTTCTTCGCGAGCCCTTCCATCGCGGTCATCGCCTGACCGGTCGACTTGCCCGGTGCGGCCTGACCCTGGATTTCCATCGCCGACACGCCGTTGTAGCGCTCGAGCTTCGGCGAACCGTACGTCCAGTGACCGCTCGCGAACGCGCCGAACGGCACCATCCCGCCCGCCCCGTTGCGCACGTACCAGATGTTCAGGTCGTCCGGCGTCATCCGGAACGGCGCGTCCGACTGCACGTACACCTTCTTGATCCGGCCGTCGGTGTCGAGGAAGTTGTTCACGTACTTCGACGCCCATGCGATCGAGAACGTCTGGTCGATCGCGTCCGCCGTCACGCCGAGCGCGTTCGCCTTCTCGCGATCGATGTCGACCTTGTACTGCGGCGTATCGTTCAGCCCGTTCGGACGCACGCCCTGCAGCGTCGGATCCTTTGCGGCCATCCCGAGCAGCTGGTTACGCGCGGCCATCAGCGCGTTGTGGCCGAGACCGGCGTTGTCCGTCAGCTCGAAGTCGAAGCCGGCGGCCGTGCCGAGTTCCGGAATCGACGGCGGGTTGAACGGGATCACCATCGCGTCCTTGTAGCCCGCGTAGCGGCCGAACATCCGGCCGATCAGCGCCTGGACCTTCTGGTTCGCGTGCTGACGCTGCGAGTAGTCCTTCAGGCGCACGAACACCAGACCGGAGTTCTGGCCGCGGCCGGCGAAGCTGAAGCCGTTGACCGTGAACGCCGATTCGACGATTTCCTTCTCGTCCTTCAGCAGGTAGTCGGAAATGTTCGCGAGCGTTCGCGCGGTCGTTTCCTGCGTCGAACCCGACGGCGTCTGCACGATCACGAACATCAGGCCCTGGTCTTCATCGGGCAGGAACGACTTCGGCAGGCGCACGAACAGCAGCCCGACCGCGACGATCACGACCAGATAGATGATGAGCCAGCGGCCCGAGCGCTTGATCACGTGGTGCACGCCGACGTGGTACTTCTCGCGGCTGTTGTTGAACGTGCGGTTGAACCAGCCGAAGAAGCCCTTCTTCTCTTCGTGATGGCCCTGCGGGATCGGCTTGAGGATCGTCGCGCACAGTGCGGGCGTCAGAATCAACGCGACCAGCACCGACAGCACCATCGCCGACACGATCGTCAGCGAGAACTGACGATAGATCGCGCCGACCGAACCGCCGGAGAACGCGACCGGCACGAACACCGCCGACAGCACGAGCGCCACGCCGACGAGGGCGCCGGTGATTTGGTCCATCGCCTTGCGGGTCGCCTCCTTCGGTGACAGCCCCTCTTCCGCCATCACGCGCTCGACGTTCTCCACCACCACGATCGCATCGTCCACCAGCAGGCCGATCGCGAGCACGAGGCCGAACATCGACAGCGTGTTGATCGAGAAGCCCACCATCGACATGATCGCGAACGTGCCGAGCAGCACCACCGGAACCGCGATCGTCGGGATGATCGTCGCCCGCAGGTTCTGCAGGAACAGATACATCACGAGGAACACGAGCACGATGCCTTCGAGCAGCGTCTTGACCACTTCCTCGATCGACAGCTTCACGAACGGCGTCGTGTCGTACGGATACTTCACGACGAGGCCGTGCGGGAAGAACGGTGCGAGCTCGTCGATCTTCGCGCGCACGGCCTTCGCGGTCGCCAGCGCGTTCGCGTTGGTCGCGAGCTGGATACCGAGTGCCGCGGTCGGCTGACCGTTGTACTTCGTGTCGAAGTTGTAGTTTTCGCCGCCGAGTTCGATCTTCGAGACGTCCTTCAGGCGAACCTGCGAGCCATCCTGGTTGACCTTCAGCAGGATGTTGCCGAACTGCTCGGGCGTCTGCAGCAGCGTCGATTCGGTGATCGTCGCCTGCAGCACGGTGCCCGGCTTGGCCGGCGTGCCGCCGATCTGGCCGCCCGCGATCTGCACGTTCTGCGCGGCGATCGCGCTCGACACGTCGACCGGCGTGAGGCCGTAGTTCGTCAGGCGGGTCGGGTCGAGCCAGATCCGCATCGCGTACTGCGAGCCGAACAGCGTGACGGTACCGACGCCGTTCAACCGGCTGATCGGATCCTTCACGTGCGACGCCACGAAGTTCGCGAGGTCGTACTTGTTCATGCTGCCGTCTTCGGAGTTGAAGGCGAGCACCAGCAGGAAGCTGCTGCTCGACTTCGTCACCGACAGACCGAGCTGCTGCACGACCTGCGGCAGAACCGGCGTCGCGAGCGACAGCTTGTTCTGCACCTGGACCTGCGCGATGTCGGCGTTGGTGCCCGGTGCGAAGGTCAGCGTGATCGTCGCGTTGCCCGAGTCGTCACTCGTCGACGACATGTACAGGAAGTTGTCGAGACCGCTCATCTGCTGCTCGATCACCTGCGTCACCGTGTCTTCCACGGTCTTCGCGGAAGCGCCCGGGTAGTTCGCGGTGATCTGGATCGATGGCGGCGCGATCGTCGGATACTGCGAGATCGGCAGCGTGAAGATCGCCGCAACCCCGGCCAGCATCAGGATGATGGCGATCACCCACGCAAAGATCGGGCGATCGATAAAAAACTTTGCCATGAAACAGGCTCCCTGTTATTTCGCGCTCGAAGCAGCGGCGGCGCTCGCCGGCGCTGCGCCCGATGCGGCGGCATCCGATGCGGAGGCACCCGAAGCGGCGGCACCCGAGGCAGCGGCGGCGGCCGGCGCGGCGGATGCGGCTGCACCCGATGCGGCATCGGCGGCCGGCAACTGCGCGGCGACCGACTTCACCGTCGCGCCCGGACGAACCTTCTCGACGCCCTGCACGATCACGCGGTCGCCCGCTTGCAGGCCGCTTTCGACGATCCAGTTCTGACCTTGCATGCCGGTCGTCTTGAGCGGACGCGGCTCGACCTTGTTGCTCGCGTTCACGACCAGCGCGACCGCCTGGCCCTTCGCGTCATGCGTGACGCCGATCTGCGGCACCAGGTACGCGTTCTCGTTCACGCCTTCCTCGATCCGTGCGCGCACGAACATCCCCGGCAGCAGCACGCGGCCCGGGTTCGGGAACACCGCGCGAATCGTCACCGAGCCCGTCGTCTGGTCGACCGTCACGTCCGAGAACTGCAGCTTGCCGGCGTCGGAATAGGTCTTGCCGTCCTCCAGGATCAGCGACACCTTCGCCGCGCCCGGGCCGCTCGTCTTCAGGCGGCCGCTCTGCACGTCCTGGCGCAGCTTCAGCCCCTCGAGGCTCGACTGCGTCAGGTCGACATAGACCGGATCGAGCTGCTGCACCGTCGACATCAGCGTCGCCTGGCTCGCCTGCACGTAAGCGCCCGGCGTGACTTGCGAAATGCCGACGCGGCCGGTGATCGGCGACACGACGTCCGTATAGCCGAGGTTGATCTGCGCGGTATCGACCGCTGCCTTGCCGGCCGCGACGTCCGCAGCCGCCTGCCCTTGCGTGGCCACCGCGTTGTCGTATTCCTGCTTGCTGACCGCGTTCGCGGCCACCAGCACCTTGTAGCGCGCGACCAGTGCGTTCTGCGTGACGAGGTTCGCCTGCGCCTTCGCGAGCGTCGCCTTCGCGCTGTTCAGCTGAGCGATGTACGGTGCCGGGTCGATCTTGTAGAGGCGCTGGCCGGCCTTGACGTCGCCGCCTTCGGTGAATTCACGGCGCAGCACGATGCCGTCGACCCGTGCGCGCACTTGCGCGACGAGGAAGGCGCTGGTGCGGCCCGGCAGTTCGGTGAAGACCGGGACGGCTTGCGGCTGGACGGTGACGACACCGACTTCCGGCGTTTGCGGCGGCGGTGCCGATTCTTTTTTTCCGCAGGCAGCCAGGAAAACCGCGGCTGCCGCGACAGTGATCAAGCGGTATGGAACCCGTTCGACGCGCATGGAGCGACCTCTGTTTGTAACCAATGGAATGAGTGCGGCGCCCCGCGGGAGCGCAACACGGATGCGCCTCGCGGCGCAGATCGAACACCTGAATTACTGGACTGCTGGATACAGCAAGTCGGCACGAGACCTCCATGCCGACGAGATGCCGCGAACTGCGGACTGGTACTTTGGCGGGAATCAGCAGAGTGGGATATTAACTGATTGCCACTTGGGCCATTCGATCGTAGGGTGGTATTGTATATACATTCACGAATGTATGTAAAAAGCCCGATCGCCCGTCGCGACCCGCCCAATCTTACGAATTATTTCCAATCGAGAGCATAGCGGCTCCCGGAGACGGCGACGAGGGTTGCAGACCCTATATTCACCTACGATCGATCCATTCAGGCCTGCACATGGTCAGACGTACCAAGGAGGAGGCGCTCGAGACGCGCAATCGCATTCTCGATGCCGCCGAACACGTATTCTTCGAGAAGGGCGTGTCGCACACTTCGCTCGCGGACATCGCCCAGCATGCCGGCGTGACGCGCGGCGCGATCTACTGGCATTTCGCGAACAAGAGCGAGCTGTTCGACGCGATGTTCGACCGCGTGTTCCTGCCGATCGACGAGCTCAAGCGGATGCCGCTCGACGCGCCCGGCGGCAACCCGCTCGACAAGATCCGCAAGATCCTGATCTGGTGCCTGCTCGGCGTGCAGCGCGACTCGCAGTTGCGACGCGTGTTCAGCATCCTGTTCATGAAGTGCGAATACGTCGCGGACATGGAGCCGCTGCTGCAGCGCAACCGCGCGGGGATGAGCGAGGCGCTGCACGCGATCGATGCCGATCTCGCGGGCGCCGTCAGGCTCAAGCTGCTGCCCGAGCGGCTCGACACGTGGCGCGCGACGCTGATGCTGCACACGCTCGTCAGCGGTTTCGTGCGCGACATGCTGATGCTGCCCGACGAAATCGACGCCGAGCAGCATGCGGAACAACTCGTCGACGGCTGCTTCGACATGATGCGCTACAGCCCGGCGATGCTGAAGACGGGCGACTGACGGGCGCCCCGCCGACGGCGCGACATGCGCCGTTTCATCGTCATTGGTCGGTCAATCCGGCCATGCGCGGGCGGGCAGCGCCGTGCCGCCCGATCGATTCCTCTACTTTCCCCGGTTCGCTCAGGCCGCCTTCGCGCGTTGCGCGCGGGCCCGCCGGTTCGACGCGGCCACCGAATCGCGCGTCGGCATCGCCGCGCCGCCGAGTCCCGCGATCCATGCATCGGTCGACATCACGGCCGCGAAATTCGACTGGAACACCACCGTGTACGCGCGGTGAATCTCCTCGGCGCTCGCCGCGCCCGCTTCGTTCGCGTACGGCAACGCACCGGTTGCATCCGTCAGGTACTCGACGGCGAGCCCCGCATGCGCCGCGTGATAGACCGTCGCCGCATTGCAGTTGTGCGTCATGTAGCCGGCGACCGAGAGCGTGTCGATGCCGTGCGCGTCGAGCCACGCGGCGAGATCGGTGCCGGCGAACGCGCTGGCCTGCGCCTTCACGATCAGGTGCGCATGCGGCCGGTCGGCGACGACCGGATGCAGCGCGACGCCGTCCGTGCCGGGCGCGAAGATCGGTGCACCCGCCGGCGCGACGTGCTGGACGACGATCACGGGCACGCCGGCCGCATGCGCGGCGTCGATCGCGCGGCCGATGTTCGCGAGCGATGTGTCGACGCTCGGATACTCGATCGGCAGGTTGCCCGTCACGTATTCGTTCTGGACATCGATCACGATCAGGGCACGGCGGGAAGCGGAAGGCGATACGGCGTTCGACATGGCAGGCTCCGGGTTCGGCCGCGCCGCCCCGCTCCGAAACGGGGCGGACAGCAGCGCGATGGGATGCATTGTCGGATCGCGTCGCGCTTGACGACAGTGGCCCGATAGCCATTCTTCGATAAAATCGGGCCATCGCCATTCCGGAGCCCGTCATGCGCGCCGCTGCGTCGTCCGTTGCCCCCGCCCCGACCGTCGTCGCCGTGATCGCGTACGACGGCATCAGCCCGTTCCACCTGTCGGTGCCGTCCGTCGTGTTCGGCCAGGAGCGCGATGCGGCCGCGACGCCCGCGTTCGAGTTCCGCGTGTGCTCGGCCGAGCGCGGCCCGCTGTCGACGACGGGCGGCTTCACGATCATCGCGCCGCACGGGCTCGACGCGCTCGACGACGCGGACATCGTCATCGTGCCGGCATGGCGCGATCCGGCCGAAGCGCCGCCGGACGTGCTGGTCGACGCGGTACGCGCGGCGGCCTCGCGCGGCGCGCAGGTCGTCGGCCTGTGCCTCGGCGCGTACGTGCTCGCCGCGGCCGGGCTGCTCGACGGGCGCCCGGCCACGACGCACTGGGCGTGGGCCGACGACTTCGCGCAGCGCTTTCCGCGCGTGAAGCTCGACCCCGACGTGCTGTACGTCGACGACGGCAACCTGATGACGTCGGCCGGCACGGCCGCGGGGCTCGACTGCTGCCTGCACGTGGTGCGGCGGCGCTTCGGCTCGGACGCCGCGAACCAGATCGCGCGCCGTCTCGTGATCCCGCCGCACCGCCAGGGCGGGCAGGCGCAGTACGTGCCGCAGCCGGTCGCCGCGCATCCGCGCGACGCGCGGCTCGCGGGCCTGCTCGACTGGGTGCGCGCGCATCTCGACGTCGCACACAGTGTGGATTCGCTCGCCGAACGCATACTGATGAGCCGGCGCACGTTCACGCGCCACTTCCGCCAGGCGACGGGCACGACCGTCACCGCGTGGCTGCAGGCCGAGCGGCTCACGCGTGCGCAGCATCTGCTGGAAACCACCGGACAGTCGATCGACGCGATCGCGCAGGCGGCCGGCTATGGCTCGAGCGTGTCGCTGCGCCAGCATTTCGCGGGCGCGCTCGGCACGTCGCCGTCGGCATATCGGAGGGAATTTCGCGGGGCCGGGCCCGACGCGCGGCGCTAGTGGGCGCCGCGCCGCCGAGGATCGGCCGGGCAACGCGCCAGCGGGCGCGGCCGCTCAGGCGCCGTTGATCCAGCGCGCCGCATACAGCAGCAACGCGACGAACACGATGATCGCCGCCCATGCCCAGACGGGCAGCGGGCCGGATTCGCGATGATGAACGGCGCTCGCGGCACGGCCGCTCAGCGCGCTGCCGAGGTGCGACGGCAGCGGACGCTTCGCCGCGGCCATCAGCGACGCGGGCCGCAGGAACACATGCTGGCGACGTTGCGGGCTCGAACGCGCGCGGTTCGGCACAAGACCGTGCTTCGCCTGCACGACCGCGCAGAATTCGCGGAAGAAATCGTCGGTCCACTCGTGCAGCGCATTCTCGATCTGCCGCGCCGGCAACTCGGCGAGCGGCCCGCTCGCGGTCGCCCACACCACGTATTCGATGCGCGTCGTGGCCTCGTCGTCGTCCGGCAGCAGCACGAGCTCGACCTGCCCGCGCAGCGCGCCGAGGCCGTCGGCCCGCGCCTTGAAGTTGAGCACGCGGCGCGGCTGCCCTTCCGCGTCGCCCTGTTCGCTCGCCGAATGCGCCCGCACGTCGTAGCGCGCACGCAGCGGGCCGAGCGGGACCGTGATCGTCAGCGCGAACTCGCCGTGCGCGAGCTTCACGAACGATTCGCAATGGTCGAAGCTGGCCCGCAGCAACGCGAGATCCTCAAGTGCCTCACGCACGACAGCCGGCGCGAGCGGTACGCGTAACGTGTCGGTCAGTTCCATGATGCCTCCCCCGATGAACCGACGCCGTCTCAGGACGTCTCGATGAGATTGTCGACCCGTGCGACATCGAAGGCGACGTAGTGCGCGAGCACGGACGCGGTCTCCCCCGGTTCCTCGTAACTCCACGCGGCGTTCTCGATCACGCCGTCTTCGGTCTGCAGGTGGAAATACACGGCCAGGCCCCTCAGCGGACACGCCGTCGTGACGCTCGACTTCACGAGCCGCTGCATGTTGACGTCGCCGCGCGGCAGGTAATGAATATCCGGCAGGCCCGTTTCGCGCACGGTCAGTGCGCCCTGCGAGTCGGCGTACGTGATGCCGCGATGAATCACGCGCACGCGATGGCGGTTCGGCACGATTTCTAGGCGAGGGTCGGCGGCATCGGACATCGTTTCTTCTCCGGGCGGCGGCCCCGGCGGGCAAGCCGGGTACAGGAAACGAAAAAGCCACGGCACAGGTGCCGTGGCTCTCATTATGGGCGAAACTGCACCCGATTGCGCGACCAGGCCGGGCCCGCGCGATCCGCTATTGCGTATTCCACCGGAACGCGGCCTTCGCGCCGCCCTTCGCACCGACCGTGACCGCGCGCGATTCGTCGCTGCCCTGGTACGACGCGTGAACGGTGTAGCGCCCCGGCGGCAGCTTCACGAGCATGTATGGCCCGCGCGCGTCCGTCTTCAGCAATTCGGTGCCCTTGGCGTCGACGATCCGCACATGGACGTCGGCCAGGAATTCGCCGCCCGCGCCGGTGAAACGCAGCGCCAGCGGCCACGCCGCTTCGCTTTGCTCGAATGCCGTCGATTGATCCTTGCCGATGCCGCCTGATACATAGCTGACATCGCCCTGCTGGCTCGCCGCGGGCAAGCCGTCCGATTGCGCGTAGGCGCCGGGCGCGGCGCCGACAAGGCCGGCGGCCAGTGCCGCGGCGGCGGCAATTCGGGACACGTTGCGTAGATATTGCATGGCTCTCTCCTTTCGGGTCGGAACACAGCACCACGGGGCCGAACGCCGGCAGCGCCCGCGAGGGCCGGCGAGGCCGGCCCGCAACGGCCGCCGGTCAGCTCAGGTCGACCGGCACGAAGATCTGTGCATTATCGCGCTGAATCAGGAGAGCAAGACTGTTGCCCGCTCCCTTGACCGCATCGCGCAATTGCTCGGCGCTCGTGACCGGGCGGCCGTTGACCGCCAGGATCACGTCGCCGGGCTGGATGCCCGCGGTCGCGGCCGGCCCGCCGGCCTGCTGCACGATCAGCCCGTGCGACAGGTTGGCGGCGCTGCGCTCCTGCGGCGTGAGCGGCCGCACCGCGACGCCGAGGCGCCCCTGCTCGACCGGGCCGCCGTCGTTCGACGCGAGCTTCGCGTCGGTCATCGCGCCGAGCGTCACGCTGATCGACTTCTTCGACTTGTCGCGCCACACCTGCAGGTCGGCCTTCGAGCCCGGCTTCAGGTTCGCGATCTGCGCGGGCAGCGACGTCGAGTCGGCCACCGGCGAGCCGTTCACCCCCAGGATCACGTCGCCCGGCTGCAGGCCGGCCTTCGCGGCCGGGCCGTTCGGGTCGACCGAGCTGACGAGCGCGCCGTCCGGCTTCTGCAGCCCGAACGAGCTCGCGAGCGTCTGGTTCAGCCCCTGCACGGCGACGCCGAGGCGGCCGCGGCTCACGTGGCCCGTCTTCACGAGCTCGTCCTTGACCTTGATCGCCTCGTTGATCGGGATCGCGAACGACAGGCCCTGGAAGCCGCCCGTCTGCGAGTAGATCATCGAGTTGATGCCGATCACCTCGCCCTGCAGGTTGAACAGCGGGCCGCCCGAGTTGCCGGGGTTCACCGGCACGTCGGTCTGGATGAACGGCGTGTAGTTCTCGTCGGGCAGCGCGCGCGATTTCGCGCTGATGATGCCGGACGTGACCGTGTTGTCGAAGCCGTACGGCGAGCCGATCGCGACAACCCACTGGCCGACCTTGCTCTGGCCCGGGTCGCCGATCTTCACGGTCGGCAGGCCGCTCGCGTCGATCTTCAGCACCGCGACGTCGGACTGCTTGTCGGAGCCGACGACCTTCGCCTTGTACTCGCGCTTGTCGGTCAGCTTGACCGTGACGACGTTCGCGCCGTCGATCACGTGCGCATTGGTGAGGATGTACCCGTCGGCGCTGACGATGAATCCCGAACCGAGGCTCGCGCTCGGCTGGTCGTCCGGCTGCGCGTCGCCGCCCATGCCCGGCACCTGGCCGTAGAAGTGCTTGAAGAACTGGTAGAACGGATCGCTCGGATCCATCGGCAGCTGCGGCTGCTGCACCCGTCGCGACACCTGCTTCACGACGTGCTTCGCGCTGATGTTCACGACCGCCGGGCCGTAGGTTTCGACCAGCCCGGAGAAATCGGGAATGCCGGTCTTCGCCGCGGCCTCGGCCGGCATCAGCGCAGCGGCCTGCGCGGGCGTGATGATCTGCGGATCGGCGCGGCGGGTGCCCGCGACATAGCCGGCGGACAGGGCGGCCGCCACGGCGACCGCGACGGCGCCGCGCGCAAGGAATCGGGTGTTCATCGTAGGACCTCCTCTTTGTTAGGACGCAGCGTAACGACCCTGACTTAAAGGAGGCTTAATCGACCTCAAGCGAGGCCTGGACCCTGTTCACGCTGATGACGGGCTGGCGCCGGCGCCCGCGCGGCGCCGCGCATCATGCGGATTCGGAAGCCTGTGCCGGCATCTCGGCGTCGCGGAACACGACGCTCACGAGCAGGCCGCCCGCGGCCGCGTCGCCGAGCGACACCGTCGCGCCCTGCTGCGCCGCCACGCGCTTGACGATCGCGAGCCCGAGCCCGCTGCCCGACACGTCGGCGCGCGCCCGCGCGGAGCTGTCGCGGTAGAAGCGGTCGAACACGCGCTCGCGCTCGTCGGCCGGGATGCCGGGCCCGCTGTCGCCGATCTGCACGCACGCGCGGCCGGCCGCGTCGCGCGTCAGCGACACGTCGATGCGGCCGCCGTCGGGGGTGTACTTCACCGCGTTGTCGAGCAGGTTGCCGAACATCACGCGCAGCGCGCCGACGTCCGCGACGACGGTCGCCGCGCGGGTCTCCTCGAAGCCGAGATCGATATGATGCCGCTGCGCGAGCGGCGCATGCGCGGCCACGCATTCGACGAGCAGCGCCTGCAGATCGATCGGCTCGCGCATCGTCGCGCCGTCCGGTTCGGCGCGCGCGAGCGCGAGCAGTTGCTCGGTGAGACGCGTCGCGCGCGACACGCCGTCCTGAAGATCCGTAATCGCCTCGCGACGCGATGTATCGTCCTTCGCGCGGGCGACGAGCTGCGCCTGGATCTGCACGGCCGCGAGCGGCGTGCGCAGTTCATGCGCGGCATCGGCGACGAAGGCCTTCTGCGTGTCGAGCGCCGCCGACAGCCGCGCGAGCAGCCCGTTCAGCGCGCGCACGAGCGGCTGCACCTCGAGCGGCAGGCCCGCATCGTGCAAGGGATCGAGCGCTTCCGGGCGGCGCGCCTCGACCGCGCGCGTCACGCGGGCGAGCGGCGCGAGCCCGCGCCCGACGATCACCCAGACCGCCGCGCCGAGGAACGGCAGCAGCACGATCAGCGGCCACAACGTACGCAGCGCGACGTTCGCCGCGAGCCGGTTGCGCACCGACAGCGGCTGCGCGAGCTGCACGACGTTGTCGCCGACGATCGCGCCGTACACGCGCCATTCGCCGCGATCGGTGCGCTCGGTCGAGAAGCCGAGTTCCGCCCGCGGCGCGATCGGCGCGCGCGGATGCGAGAAGTACATCAGCACGCCGTTGCGGTTCCAGATCTGGATCACGATGCCTTCGTCGCCGTTGGTGCGCGAACCGAACACCTGCGAGAACGGCTCGGACGGCAGTGCCGCGGCGATTTCCTGCAGCTGGTAGTCGAACAGCTCGTTCGCTTCGGCGAGCGCCTGCCGGTAAATCAGCCAGCCCGCGAGGCCCACGCCGGCGACAACGATCGCGAGCAGCCAGATCAGCAATTGATGACGAATCGACCTCACGCGTCAGCTTTCCTTGACGACCATGTAGCCGAGCCCGCGCACGTTGCGGATCAGGTCCGAACCGAGCTTCTTGCGCAGCGCGTGGATGTAGACCTCGACCGTGTTGCTGCCGATCTCCTCGCCCCAGCCGTACATCTTCTCCTCGAGCTGGCTCTTCGACAGCACCGCGCCGGGCCGCGCCAGCAGCGCCTGGAGCAGCGCGAACTCGCGCGCGGACAGCGCGACGGGCGCGCCGTCGAGCGTCACCTGGTGCGACGCGGGATCGAGCGTCAGCGCGCCGTGGCGGATCAGCGACTCGCTGCGCCCGGCCTGGCGGCGAATCAGCGCGCGCATCCGCGCGCCCAGTTCGTCGAGGTCGAACGGCTTGACGAGGTAGTCGTCGGCGCCCGCGTCGAGCCCCTTCACACGATCGGCGACCGCATCGCGCGCGGTGACGATCAGCACCGGCAGCGACTGCCCGCGCGAGCGCAGCGTGCGCAGCACGTCGATGCCGTCGCGCTTCGGCAAGCCGAGATCGAGCAGCAGCAGGTCGTACGCCTCGCCGCCGAGCGCCGTGAGCGCGGCGTCGCCGTCCTGCACCCAGTCGACCGCGAAGCCGTCGGCGCGCAACGCCTTGCGTACGCCTTCGGCAATCATTCGATCGTCTTCAACAAGGAGAATCCGCATCGGAACCGGAACCCATGGGGCGAGTCAACATGGCGACCATTGTAGCGCCGCGAATCGCGTGCGCCCCCTGCAATGCAACAGAAAGGCGGATTGCAAGGGACGTGTCCGCACTTGTCTCTACAATGTGCGCTCCGGCG
Organism: Burkholderia sp. B21-005; assembly: GCF_020843965.1. Classification (NCBI taxonomy): domain Bacteria; kingdom Pseudomonadati; phylum Pseudomonadota; class Betaproteobacteria; order Burkholderiales; family Burkholderiaceae; genus Burkholderia; species Burkholderia sp. B21-005. The sequence continues at coordinate 2,891,508 of NZ_CP086301.1, forward strand.
CCCCGCGCGCCCTGCCCGAACCCCTGCATTTCCCGTATTCGCCCATGCCGATTTCCGATCTCTCCGCCCGGTTCGCGCCCCGCGCCCGCCTCTGCCTGCGTGCGGCCGCCGTCGTCGCCACCTGCACGGCCCTTGCGTTCGCACCTTCCGCGCAGGCCCGCAAGAAGCCCCTCAAGGAAGCGCGCAAGACCGTCGTCGTGTCGCCCGCCGCGCGCGCGGCCGGCCTGCCGGCGTCCGTGCTCGTCGCGCTGCAGCGCGCGAAGGTGCCGGCATCGGCGATGAGCGTCGTCGTCGAGCGCGTCGGCAATCCCGAGCCGCTGATCGAATGGAACGCGAACCGGCCGATGCTGCCGGCATCGACGATGAAGCTCGTCACGACCTTCTCGGGCCTGTCGATCCTCGGCCCCGACTTCCGCTGGCGCACCACCGCGTATGCGGACGGCCAGGTCGATCCGGACGGCACGCTGGAGGGCAACCTGTACATCAAGGGCACCGGCGATCCGAAGCTCGTGCCCGAGGAGTTGATCGACCTCGTCGACAAGCTCCGCAAGGCGGGCATCAAGCGCGTGGCCGGCGGCCTCGTGCTCGACAAGAGCTATTTCGCTGCGTCGACGCGCGACCTGCCGTCGTTCGACGACGACGTGAGCGCACCGTACAACGTCGGCCCCGATCCGCTGCTGTACGCGTTCAAGGCCGTGTCGTTTACGGTGACGCCGGGCGACGACGGCAAGGTCGCCGTCGATGTGCTGCCGCCGCTCGCGAACCTGTCGATCGACAACCAGCTGTACGAAGGCAGCGGATCGTGCGGCGCGGCTGCCGCGGCCGCGCGTCCGACGCTGTCGGCCGGCAGCGGGATCATGACCGCGTCGTTCGCCGGCGACTATCCGCTGCACTGCGGCGCGCGCACGACCAATCTCGCGATCCTCGATCACACGACGTTCTTCGCGCGCGGCTTCCTCGCGCTGTGGCAGCAGGACGGCGGCACGATCGCAGGACCGGTCAGCGAAGGCAAGGTGCCGACCACCGCGCGCCCGCTCGCCGTCCATCACAGCCCGGTGCTCGGCAGCATCGTCTACGACATCAATAAGTTCAGCAACAACGTGATGGCGCGCAACCTGTTCCTGACGATCGGCGCGGTCGCCGGCAAGCCGCCCGCGACACCCGAGCAGTCGAGCCGCGCGATTCACGCGTTCCTGCAGAAGAGCGGGATCGCGATGCCCGACCTCGCGCTCGAGAACGGCTCGGGCCTGTCGCGCGACGAGCACGTGAGCGCGCTGTCGCTCGCCGCGCTGCTGCAGGCCGCGAACGCGAGCCCGGTCGCGCAGGCGTTCGTCGATTCGCTGCCGGTCGCCGGCATCGACGGCACCATGAAGAACCGCCTGACCAACGCCGGCGTGCTCGGCAATGCGCACATCAAGACGGGCACGCTGCGCGACGTGCGCGCGATCGCGGGCTACGTCGCGGGCGCGGACGGCCAGAGCTACGTCGTCGTCAGTTTCATCAACGACGATCACGCGGAAGCCGCGCGCGCCGCGCACGACACGCTGCTCGAATGGATCTACGCGGGCGCGCACTGACGGCGCGCGCGGCGCGACGCGGCGCAGCCGCGCACCGCCCGCGCGCTGCGCCATAAAACGGGGCCGCACCGCGCGGCCCCGTTGCACATGGTTTCCGTAGAAACCCTGTCCTCAGAGGGAACCCTCTACGCTGCCCTCTCGCCTAGCGCGTGGCGATTGCGTAGGCTGTTGGCCTGACCGATATCTACAACGGGCCATGGGCCCGGCCTCACGGCTTGCAGGGGAAAGGAGGAGACACGTCCATGCGATTCGACGTCGAATTGCTTCTGCTCGCGCTGGCGCCCGTCTTCCTGCTCTGCATCGCGTGGGAGGCCTGGCACCTCGCCCGCACGCGCGCGCAGGACCCTGTCTATGCGTGGCGCGACACGCTGTGCAACGCGGCGCTCGCGCTGATGCACCAGGGCGCCGACAAGCTCGCGTGGCTGTTCGTGATCCCCGTTTATGCGTACTGCTACGCACATTTCCGGCTGTTCACGTGGCACGACGGCTGGCTGTCGTTCGCCGTGCTGTTCATCGGCCAGGACTTCCTCTACTACGTGTTCCATCGCGCGAGCCATCGCGTGCGCTGGCTGTGGGCCGCGCACGTCGTGCACCACTCGTCCGAGCGGATGAATTTCTCGACCGCGTTCCGGCAGAGCCTGATGTATCCCGTCGCGGGCATGTGGGCGTTCTGGCTGCCGCTCGCGTTCGTCGGCTTTCCGCCGCAGCAGATCGTCGGCGTCGTGCTGATCAACCTCGCGTTCCAGTTCTTCGTGCACACGCAGGCGATCGGCAAGCTCGGCTGGCTCGAATACGTGCTCAACACGCCGTCGATCCATCGCGCGCACCATGCCCGCAACCCGCGCTACATCGACCGCAATTACGCAGGTGTGCTCGTGATCTGGGATCGCCTGTTCGGCAGCTACGTCGAGGAGTCGCCCGACGATCCGCCGCGCTATGGGATCGTCGAGCCGCTCGGCTCGAACAACCCGCTCGTCGCGACGTTCCACGAGTGGGTGTCGATGGCGGCCGACGCGTTGCGCATCGACGGATGGCGCAACAAGCTGCGCGCGATTTTCGGCCCGCCCGAATGGGCGAGCGCTTATCATGCGCAGATTGCAGAGGCCGCGAACCAGGATCCGCGCGCCGTGCCGCTTGCGGCTGCGCGTGACCAATAAACCGTTTCAGCCAACGGCCGCCGCGCAGCCCGGAACCGGGCAGGCACGCGGCAGATGAGAAACACATCAGGCCATATCTACGAGGAGATCGAACGATGCAATCACAACAACACGCACCTTCCCGCACCCGGCAGCGCATGCTGCGCACCGCGCAGGTCGCGATCGCCGGCGCCGCGCTCGCGCTGCTCGCCGCCTGCGGCGGCGGCGACGACAACAACAGCAGCGCGTCGAACACGCCGCCGTCGGGCGTGAAGATGCAGATCGTATCGTTCGGCGACAGCCTGTCCGACGCCGGCACCTACTCGCAGATCAAGCTCGGCTTCGGCGGTGGCCGCTTCACGACCAACCCGGGGCAGGTGTGGACGCAGGACGTCGCGCAGTACTACGGCGACACGCTGCAGCCCGCGAACCAGGGCGGCTTCGGCATTCCGCTGCAGGCCACGGGCGCCCTCGGCTACGCACAGGGCGGCTCGCGCGTGACGCTGCAGCCGGGCATCGGCCACGCGGCCTCGAGCGTGCCGAACGCCGACTACGCCCAGGCCACGACGACGCCGATCGCCGATCAGGTCAAGCAGTACCTGACGCAGCACGGCAGCTTCAATGCCGGCCAGATCGTGCTGATCAACGGCGGCGCGAACGACATCTTCTATCAGGCGCAGGTCGCGCAGGCGCAAGGCAACACACCGGCCGCGCAACTCGCGGCCGCGCAGGCGATCGGGCTGGCCGCGCAGCAGCTCGGCGGCATCGTCCAGCAGATCGTCGCGGCCGGTGCGTCGCACGTGTTCGTCGCGAACGTGCCGGACATGGGCGGCACGCCGCTCGCGCTGCAGGGCGGCACGCAGGCCGCGTTCACGCAACTGTCGGGGCTCTTCAACCAGACGCTGGTCGGCACGCTCGCCGCACTGAAGGTCGACACGACGAAGTATGTGGTGGTCGATTCGTTCAAGTGGCAGGACGGCATCGCGGCCAACTACCAGGCGAACGGCTTCAGCGTGTCGAACACCGACACCGGCTGCAACCTGAAGGCGATGGTAGCGGCGGCGACCCAGTACGGCGTCGCGGATGCGACCGCCTTCGGCTCGTCGCTGTTCTGCTCGCCGCAGACCTACACGACCGCCAACGCGGACCAGACCTACATGTTCGCCGACCTGGTCCACCCGACGACGCACCTGCACGCGCTGTTCGCGCAGTACGTCGAGAAGCAGATCGCGGCATCGGGCGTTGGCAAGTAAGCCGCCTGCCACGCGCTCAAACGAAAACGCCCGACCGGTTCGCCAGTCGGGCGTTTTTTTATTCCGGATCGGATGCGCGACGCTGCGTCAGTCGTGCGCTTCGAATGCCGCGGCCGCGCGGCCGAGCCGGTCGTTGACCGCAATCCATTCGACGGTGTCCGGCAGCTTCTCGACGAGAATCCGCGCGACGTCCGCACGATCGAGCGCGCGCAGCATGCCGTACAGGTCGCGCGCATACGCCTGCGGATCTTCCGGCGCCGCGACGAAATGCACGCCGTCGGCCTGCGCCCAGCGTCCCGCGCGCGACGCGCGTGCGACGAGCGCGACGCGTTCGCCATCGGTCTGCGCGGCCGCGAGCAGCGGCTCGAGCGCATCGAACGGCAGCAGCGAGAGCGGCGTGCGCGGCGCGTAATGGGCCTTCAGCGTGCCGGACGCGCGCGGCGCGGTCGCGTCGCCGCCGTCGGGCAGGCGCGGCGCGCGGCCGAGCACGTCGGCGATCTGCCGCGGCGTCACGTGGCCCGGGCGCAGCAGCGCCGGGAAGCCGCGCGACAGGTCGAGGATCGTCGATTCGATGCCGACTTCGGACGCGCCGCCGTCGAGCACATGCACCGTGTCGCCGAATTCGTCGCGCACGTGCTGAGCGGTAGTCGGGCTCACATGGCCGAAGCGGTTCGCGGACGGCGCGGCAACGCCGCCATGGCCGCCGCGCCGCGCGCTGAACGCGGCCAGCAGCGCCTGCGCGACCGGATGCGACGGGCAGCGCAGGCCGACCGAATCCTGCCCGCCGCTCACGGCGTCCGGAATGCGCGCATGGCGCTTCAGGATCAGCGTCAGCGGGCCCGGCCAGAATGCATCGATCAGCGCCTGTGCATCGGCCGGCAGGTCGTCGGCCCAGTAGCCCGGATCACCGCCCGGCGGCAGATGCACGATCACCGGATGGTTCGCCGGGCGCCCTTTCGCCGCGTAGATGCGCGCGACGGCTTCGGGATTCGCCGCGTCGCCGCCGAGTCCGTACACGGTTTCGGTCGGGAATGCGACGAGCTGCCCCGCGTCGAGCAGCGCGGCGGCCGCGTCGATCTGCGCGCGCGTCACGGAGTTCGGGAGATCGATGGACATCGGCTGGCGCCTCAGTCGAGCGGCACGCGCAGCAGCTGCGCACACGCGGTGGCAGCGGCGACGGCGGCGTCGCGCGTCTCGGCCGTGAAGTTCACGTGGCCCATCTTGCGGCCGACGCGCGCTTCTTCCTTGCCGTACAGGTGCAGGTGCGCGGCCGGCATCGCGGCGACCGTGTCCCACGGCGGCGTGACGGCCTCGGCCGCCCCACCATTGGGGAACCACACGTCGCCGAGGATGTTCAGCATCGCGGCCGGCGAATGCTGGCGCGGGTTGCCGAGCGGCATGCGCGTCATTGCGCGCACCTGCTGCTCGAACTGGCTCGTTGCGCACGCATCGACCGTGTAGTGGCCGGAGTTGTGCGGGCGCGGCGCCATTTCGTTCGCGACGAACGAGCCGTCTTCCAGCACGAAGAATTCGACGCACAGCACGCCGACGTAGCCGAGCGTATCGGCGATCCGGACGGCCGCCTGTTGCGCCTCTTCGACACGCGCGGCATCGGCGGCCGGCGCCGGCACGATGGTTAGCGCGAGGATGCCGTTGTGATGCACGTTCTGCGCGAGCGGGAAGGCGGCCGAGCGGCCGTCCGCGCCGCGCGCGATCAGCGCGGACACTTCGTACTTCAGCGGCAGGCGCTTTTCGAGCACGCACGGCACGCCACCGAGCGCCGCATGCGCATCGCGCGCTTCCCGCGCGGTGCTCACGCGCACCTGGCCCTTGCCGTCATAGCCGAGACGCGCCGTCTTCAGGATGCCCGGCAGCACCGCGTCGAGCGCGGCATCGTCGAGCGCGGCCAGTGCCGCCGCCGATTCGATCACGACGTGCGGCGCGACCGGCACGCCGGAGGCCTCGATGAAACGCTTCTCCGCGATCCGGTCCTGCGCGACCGCGACGCAGCGGCCGGCCGGCGCGACAAACGTCGTGCGTGCGAGAAAATCGAGGCTCGCGGCCGGCACGTTCTCGAATTCAGTCGACACGGCTTCGCACAGTCCGGCCAGCTCGGCGAGCGCGGCTTCGTCGTCGTAGGCCGCGCGCAGGTGGCGGTCGGCGACCGCGCCGGCAGGGCTCGCCGGATCGGGATCGAGCACGGCGACGCGATAGCCCATCGACTGGGCGGCAAAGCAGAACATGCGGCCGAGCTGGCCACCGCCGACCATGCCCAGCCACGCGCCGGGCAGGATCGGGGAAACGGAATCAGGAGTTGCGGTCATGTCAGTGGTCGGTCGCGGCGGGCGCTGCCCGCCGCTGTGAGGAAAGTCAGGCGGCCGCCGGAATGGCAGTGCGGCCGCCGGTGTGCCGTCATGCCAGCGGCGGCAGCACCATGGCGTGCGCAGCTTCGTTCTGGCGCACGCGGAACGCGGCAAGCCGGTTCGCATAGTCGACCGACGTGCCGGACAGGATCGACACCGCGAACAGCGCGGCGTTCGCGGCGCCGGCCTCGCCGATCGCGAACGTCGCGACCGGCACGCCCTTCGGCATCTGCACGATCGAGTGCAGCGAATCGACGCCCTTCAGGTACTTGCTCGCGACCGGCACGCCGAGCACCGGTACCGTGGTTTTCGCGGCCAGCATGCCGGGCAGGTGCGCGGCACCGCCGGCGCCCGCGATGATCGCGCGCAGCCCGCGCTCGCGCGCCTTCTCCGCATAGTCGAACATCTCGTCGGGCATCCGGTGCGCGGACACGACCTTCGCTTCGTACGGCACGCCGAATTCCTGCAGGATCGCGACCGCGTTCTTCATCACGTCCCAGTCGGAACTCGAACCCATCAGCACGCCGATGAGCGGCGCGCTGTGCGTGTGGGCGGTCTGGACTTCACTCATTTTCGTATGTCCTTGTCGACCCGAGTTAGCGCTTCAGCGCTTACTCGGGTCCCATGCAAAGCTCGCTCAGGCGAGCGGCTGGCCGGTGATGCGCTCGAGCGCTTCCTGGTACTTCGCGGCCGTCTTCTCGACGACGTCGGCCGGCAGCGCGGGCGCCGGTGCGGTCTTGCCCCACGGCTGCGTCTCGAGCCAGTCGCGCACGAACTGCTTGTCGAACGACGGCGGGTTGGTGCCGACCTGGTACTGGTCGGCCGGCCAGAAGCGCGACGAATCGGCCGTCAGCACTTCGTCCATCAGGTACAGCTTGCCGTGATTGTCGAGGCCGAATTCGAACTTCGTGTCGGCGATGATGATGCCGCGCGTCGCCGCGTAGTCGGCCGCTTCCTTGTACAGGCGGATCGAGATGTCGCGAATCGTCGCGGCCAGCTCGGTGCCGATGCGGCGCTCGGTTTCCTCGAACGTGATGTTCTCGTCGTGCTCGCCCAGCTCGGCCTTCGCGGCCGGCGTGAAGATCGGCTCGGGCAGCTTCTGCGCGTTCTGCAGGCCTTCCGGCAACTGCACGCCGCACACGGCGCCCGACGCCTGATATTCCTTCCAGCCGCTGCCGGCCAGGTAGCCGCGCACGACCGCTTCGATCATGATCGGCTCGAGGCGCTTGACGACCACGCCGCGGCCCTTGACCTGCTCGACCTCGTCGGCCGCGACGACCGCTTCCGGCGCATCGCCCGTCAGGTGGTTCGGCACGATGTGCGCGAGCTTGTCGAACCAGAAGTTCGCCATCTGGTTCAGCACGCGGCCCTTGTTCGGAATCGGCTCGCCCATGATCACGTCGAATGCCGACAGGCGATCGGTCGTGACGATCAGGAGCTTGTCGTTGCCGACCGCGTAGTTATCGCGGACCTTGCCGCGACCGAGGAGCGGCAGCGAGCGGAGCGTGGATTCGTAAAGGGTAGACATCGTCTTTTCGCAGATAAGGAGCCAAACAAAAAGGGAAACGCCGTTCCCCGCGGCAGGCGGGAACGGCGGTCTTGCAATGCGTCGGCGAACCGGCGGGCGATCGTGCCCACCGGTTGCCGGCCGGCCCTCGTTCGGCCGGACGGAACGGCTGCCGGGGCCGGATCAGATCCGGCAGCGGGCAGCCGGCCCCAGCCTTTCGGCGGGGCAATCGTACTACAGTCTCAGCGCACGACCTGCGCGAGCGCGCCGGACTTGTACTGTTCGGCGATCTTGTCGAGCGACACCGGCTTGATCTTCGCGGCCTGGCCTTCGCAGCCGAACGCGAGGTAGCGGTCGACGCATACCTTCTTCGCCGCTTCACGCGCGGGCTTCAGGTAGTCGCGCGGATCGAACTTGCCCGGGTTCTCGAACAGGTAGCGGCGGATCGCGCCGGTGATCGCGAGACGCAGGTCGGTGTCGATGTTGATCTTGCGCACGCCGTGCTTGATGCCTTCCTGGATTTCCTCGACCGGCACGCCGTAGGTTTCCTTCATGTCGCCGCCGAACTGGCGGATTTCTTCCAGCAGCTCCTGCGGCACCGACGACGAACCGTGCATCACCAGGTGCGTGTTCGGGATGCGTGCGTGGATTTCCTTGATGCGCTGGATCGACAGGATGTCGCCCGTCGGCTTCTTCGAGAACTTGTACGCGCCGTGCGACGTGCCGATCGCGATCGCGAGCGCGTCGCACTGCGTGAGCTTCACGAAGTCGGCCGCCTGCTCCGGATCGGTCAGCAGCTGCTCGCGGGTCATCGTGCCTTCCGCGCCGTGGCCGTCTTCCTTGTCGCCCTTCATCGTCTCGAGCGAGCCGAGCACGCCGAGTTCGGCTTCGACCGTCACGCCGATCGAGTGCGCCATCTCGACGACCTTGCGCGACACGTCGACGTTGTACTCGTACGAGGCGACCGTCTTGCCGTCGGCTTCGAGCGAACCGTCCATCATCACGCTGGTGAAGCCGCTGCGGATCGCGCCCATGCAGACTGCCGGCGACTGGCCGTGGTCCTGGTGCATCACGACCGGGATATGCGGATACGACTCGACCGCCGCTTCGATCAGGTGGCGCAGGAACGGCTCGCCCGCGTACTTACGCGCGCCGGCCGATGCCTGCATGATCACGGGCGCGCCGACCTGATCCGCCGCCGCCATGATCGCCTGGACCTGCTCCAGGTTGTTCACGTTGAAGGCCGGCAGGCCGTAACCGTGCTCTGCCGCGTGGTCCAGCAATTGACGCATTGATACGAGAGGCATTGTGGAACTCCTTGGAATGAAAACCGGTGCGCCCTGACGCCGGCGCGGCGCTCGCTCCCCGTTCGAACCGGGGCGGCACGGCGCGGCTGAGCGTCGAATAGCGGCATTTTATCGCGAAGCGCCTCCGATTCCGACCGCCCGGTGGCGCGTACTCGCAATTTGTTACCTTCGCACGGCACAATGCGGGCAAAAAACAGAAAAAAAGCCGCGCGGGGTATCAGACCCCGCGCGGCTTCCGTCAGTAAACGGTGCCCGATCAGCTCGGGCGGGCCGGCGGGCCGGCCCGGCGCATGCCGGCGCTCTCAAGAAAACGCCGGGCCGCCCCCAGGTTTTCCTGCCCCCCTCGGGGGCTTGGCGCGAAGCGACAGGTTTGGGGGCGCTCAGCTCAGCTCAGTAATGCTCGCCGACCCGCACGATCTTCAGCGTGTTGGTGCCGCCCGCCTGCCCCATCGGCTCGCCGACGGTCAGCACGACCATGTCGCCGTGCTGCACGTAGCCCTGCTTGACGACGATCTCGAGCGCCGCCTGCAGCGCCGAGTCGCGGTCGCTGTTGAAGTCGACATGCAGCGGCGTCACGTTGCGGTACAGCGCCATCGTGCGCTCGCTGCCGACGCGCGGCGTCAGCGCGAAGATCGGTACGTGCGTGTAGTGACGCGACATCCACAGCGCGGTTGCGCCCGATTCGGTCAGCGCGATGATCGCCTTGGCACCCAGGTGATAGGCGGTGAACAGCGCGCCCATCGCGATCGACTGGTCGATCCGCGTGAACGTGCGGTCGAGGAAATCCTTGTCCAGTTCGACGTGCTCGGACTTTTCCGCCTCGACGCACACGGCCGCCATCGTCTCGATCGTGACGACCGGGTACTTGCCGGCGGCCGTCTCGGCCGACAGCATCACCGCGTCGGTGCCGTCGAGCACCGCGTTCGCGACGTCCGACACTTCCGCGCGGGTCGGCACGGGTGCGAGGATCATCGACTCCATCATCTGCGTCGCGGTGATCACGAGCTTGTTCGACTCGCGCGCCATCCGGATCATCCGCTTCTGCAGCGCCGGCACGGCCGCGTTGCCGACTTCCACCGCGAGGTCGCCGCGCGCGACCATGATGCCGTCGGACGCGTCGAGGATGCTCTGCAGCGCCGGAATCGCCTCCGCGCGCTCGATCTTCGCGATCATCTTCGGCTTGATGCCGTAAGGCGCGCCCGCGATGTTCGCGAGCTGGCGCGCCATTTCCATGTCGGTCGCGTTCTTCGGGAACGACACCGCGACGAGATCCGCGCCGAGCGACATCGCCGTGCGGATGTCCTCCATGTCCTTCGCGGTCAGCGCGGGCGCCGACAGGCCGCCGCCCTGGCGGTTGATCCCCTTGTTGTTCGACAGCTCGCCGCCCACCTTGACGACCGTGTGGATCTCGTCGCCGAGCACGCGCTCGACGGTCAGCACGATCAGGCCATCGTTCAGCAGCAGCAGGTCGCCCGGCTTCAGGTCACGCGGCAGTTCCTTGTAGTCGAGGCCGACGCGCTCGTCGTTGCCGAGCTCGCAGCCCGCGTCGAGGATGAAGGCCTGGCCCGGCTCGAGCGTCGTCTTGCCGTTCTCGAACTTGCCGACGCGGATCTTCGGGCCCTGGAGGTCGGCCATGATCGCGATCTCGCGGCCCACCTTGCGGGCGGCCTCGCGCACCATCTCGGCGCGCTGGCGGTGATCGTCGGCCGTGCCGTGCGAAAAATTGAGCCGCACGACGTCGAGGCCCGCCTGCATCATCTGCAGCAGAATCTCCGGCGAACTGGAAGCCGGGCCGATCGTGGCGACTATCTTGGTGGCGCGCTGCATGAAACTCCTCATCTGGATCAAGGTGGATGCGCTGGGTGAAACGCTGCGAGAGCCGGAATCGGCAGGCCCAGCGGCCGCCGTTCCGGGGGGCGTGCCGGTGCTTGCGCCCGGCATCGCTTTGTTCTGAATCTCGTGGTGCTGCACGGCCGCGTCGCCGGCGGCCGCCGGTGCGCGCGGGGCTGAGTTCGCCCGCGCGGGCGCGCGTTTGCGCTTGCCCGCGCCGGCCGGCTGCTCCGCTCTCGCGGAGCGCGCGGCCCTGGTCACCCCTGCGCGCGCCGCCACGCTCAGGCCGCCCGCGTTTCGAGCACTTCCACCGCCGGCAGCTTCTTCCCCTCGAGGAACTCAAGGAAGGCGCCGCCGCCGGTCGAGATATAGCTGACCTGGTCGTGGATGCCGTACTTCGCGATGGCCGCGAGCGTGTCACCGCCGCCCGCGATCGAGAACGCGGACGATTTGGCGATCGCTTCGGCGAGCGTCTTGGTGCCGTTGCCGAACTGGTCGAACTCGAACACGCCGACCGGACCGTTCCACACGATCGTGCCGGCCTTCTCGAGCTGGCTCGCGAGCGCCTTGGCCGTATCCGGGCCGATGTCGAGGATCATGTCGTCCGCTTCGATGTCGGCGACCTGCTTCACCGTGGCCACGGCCGTCGGCGAGAATTCCTTGGCCGTCACGACGTCGGACGGGATCGGCACCGACGCGCCGCGCTCGCGCGCTTCGTCGATGATCGCCTTCGCCTCGGCGACGAGATCGGCTTCCGCGAGCGACTTGCCGATCGACAGGCCGACCGCGAGCATGAACGTGTTCGCGATGCCGCCGCCGACGATCAGCTGGTCGACCTTCCCGGCGAGCGACTTGAGAATGGTCAGCTTGGTCGACACCTTCGAACCGGCGACGATCGCCACCAGCGGGCGGGCCGGGTTGCCGAGCGCCTTGCCGAGCGCGTCGAGTTCGGCGGCCAGCAGCGGGCCCGCGCACGCGACCGGCGCGTACTTCGCGATCCCGTGGGTGGTCGCTTCCGCGCGATGCGCGGTGCCGAACGCGTCGTTCACGTACACGTCGCAGAGCTTCGCCATCTTCTGCGCGAGCTCGTCCGAATTCTTCTTCTCGCCCTTGTTCACGCGGCAGTTCTCGAGCAGCACGACCTGGCCCGGCGCGACGTTCACGCCGTTCTCGACCCAGTTCGGGACCAGCGGCACGTCGCGGCCGAGCAGTTCGGCGAGGCGCTTCGCGACCGGCGCGAGCGAGTCTTCGGGCTTGAATTCGCCTTCGGTCGGACGACCGAGGTGCGACGTGACCATCACGGCCGCGCCGGCGTCGAGCGCGGCCTGGATGGCCGGCACGGACGCGCGCACGCGCGTGTCTTCGGTGATGTTGCCGTGATCGTCCTGCGGGACGTTCAGGTCGGCGCGGATGAACACCCGCTTGCCGGCGAGCTGGCCGGCGGCGATCAGGTCGGTAAGACGCTTGACTTGGCTCATGTTGAACAGATTGAAGTAGTGGATGGGGAAAGGGGGTTCACGCTGGACGTGCGCGGGCAGCCGCGAAAGGGCGCCGGATGCGGCCGTGGCTGGCGGTTCGCATGACGCGCACGGGTAAAAAATCTCGAACGGGCATTCTAGCCGATCCATCCGGCAGACTGACCCGTGCGGCGGCGAATTCCGCCTATTTGGGATCGCACGCGGCCGCCGACACATTGCCGCAATGCAGCAATGCGCAGGCGCAAGCGGCCGGGGCCCGGCTGGCCGGCGCGGCGATTCGTCAGAAGATCAGGCGCAGCGCGGTGAAGACCAGCATTCCGATGACGATCGTGCCGAGCATGCTGTGCCGCCACAAAAACCAGCCGAGGCCGGCGAGCGCCGCGTAGAACGGATGGTTGGACAGCGCGAACGACAGCCCGGCCGGCGTTTCGAGCACGTCGGGCAGCACGACCGCGACGAGCGCGGCGGCCGGCGCGTAGCGCAGCGCGCGCTGCGCACGCTCGGGCAGCACGGTGCGTTCGCCGCCGAGCAGGAACAGCGCGCGCGTGACGGCCGTGACGATCGTCATCCCGACGATCACGATCCAGATTTCCGTCGCGCTCATTCGATTTCCTTCTCGTGCACGGTTTCGGTGCGGATGCGGCGCCAGTCGGCGCGTTCGACGAAGAAATCGGCCGTGCAGCCGGCCGCGAGCGCGGCCAGCACCGCGATCGGCAGCGCGAGCCGGTACGGCAGGTCGAACGCGATCAGCGACACGATGCCCGCGACCGCGACGGCGGCGAGCGTCGAGCGGTTCGCGACCGCCGACACCATGATCGGGATCAGCGCGAGCGTGCCGGCCAGCTCCAGCCCCCAGCTCGCGGGAAAGACGCTCGCGAGCAGGATGCCGGCGAGCGACGACACCTGCCACGACAGCCAGCTCGCGAGCGCCATCCCCCAGAAGTAGGCTTCCTTGCCCGGCACCTGGCCATAGGCAAAGCCCTGTTTCTGGAACAGCAGGTAGATCACGTCGCCGTTGAAATAGCCGATCGCGAGGCGCCGCCACAGCGGCAGGTAGGAAAAATGGGGAGCAAGCCCGGCGCTGAAGATCACGAAGCGCAGGTTGACCATCGCGGCCGTGAGCAGGATCGTCCAGATCGGCAGCTTCGCGACGAGGAGCGGCAGCACCGCGAGCTGCGACGAGCCCGCGTAGACCAGGATCGACATCGCGCTCGCCTGCCCGAGCGTCATCACCGACTTGCTCATCGCGACGCCCGTGACGAGCCCCCACGAGAGGATTGCCATCAGTGTCGGGGAATAGTCGCGCGCGCCCTGGATCAGCGCGAAGCGGTCGGTGGCGGACAATCGAGCGAGCATCGGAAAGCGGGCCGCGGCGGGCGGTTCGTGCGGGCTCCGGCGTCTCCTGCCGGCACGGCCCGTCGTTATTGGAATCGGTACCGGACGATTATAGCCTCGGCCCTGCGCCGACCGACCGGCTCGACACCAAATGACGCTAAAATAAGCGTCTTTCCGGCTCAATGCTGCACACAAGCCGCTGTACCCAATTGCTTCACAGGAGAACCCCATGTCAATGGCCGACCGCGACGGCAAGATCTGGATGGACGGCAAGCTGATCGACTGGCGCGACGCCAAGATCCACGTCCTGACGCATACGCTGCACTACGGCATGGGCGTCTTCGAGGGCGTGCGCGCGTACCGGACGGCCGACGGCAGCACCGCGATCTTCCGCCTGCACGAGCACACCAAACGTCTGCTGAATTCGGCGAAGATCTTCCAGATGGACGTGCCGTTCGACCGGGAAACCCTCGAAGCCGCGCAGCTCGAAGTCGTGCGCGAGAACAAGCTCGAGTCGGGCTACCTGCGCCCGATCATCTGGGTCGGCTCGGAAAAGCTCGGCGTGTCCGCGAAGGGCAACACGATCCACGTCGCGATCGCCGCGTGGCCGTGGGGCGCGTACCTCGGCGAGGAAGGTCTCGCGAAGGGCATCCGCGTGAAGACGTCGTCGTTCACGCGCCACCACGTGAACGTGTCGATGGTGCGCGCGAAGGCGTCGGGCTGGTACGTGAACTCGATCCTCGCGAACCAGGAAGCGACCGCCGACGGCTACGACGAAGCGCTGCTGCTCGACGTCGACGGCTACGTGTCGGAAGGCTCCGGCGAGAACTTCTTCCTGGTAAACAACGGCAAGCTGTACACGCCCGACCTGTCGTCGTGCCTCGACGGCATCACGCGCGACACGATCATCACGCTCGCGAAGGACGCAGGCATCCAGGTGATCGAGAAGCGCATCACGCGCGACGAGGTCTACACGGCCGACGAAGCGTTCTTCACGGGCACGGCCGCCGAAGTCACGCCGATCCGCGAACTCGACAACCGCACGATCGGCAGCGGCGCGCGCGGCCCCGTGACGGAAAAGCTCCAGTCGGCGTTTTTCGATATCGTGTCGGGCAAGAACGCGAAGTACGCGCACTGGCTGACGAAGGTCTGAGCGCGCCGCGCCACCGACCGCCCCATCAAAGAGTGATAAGAGAAAGTCTCATGAGTGAAATCAAGGAAATGCCGCTGGTCGAACTGACGGCCAAGGATCTCCCCGCCTACTGCCCGAACCCGGCCATGGCGCGCTGGAGCGCGCACCCGCGCGTGTTCATCGACGTCTCGCACGGCGAGGCGCGCTGCCCGTACTGCGGCACGCGCTACAAGCTGCGCGACGGCGAGGTGGTCAAGGGCCATTGAGCCCGGCCGGGCCCGCGGGCCTGCCGCACACAAGGCGGCGCAGCCGGAACGCCGGCGCGCCGCCCTTTTCCTGTTCTGACAACCCGAACGCGGTGCATGCGCGCCGTGCTTCATTACGACATCGGAAGTCGACCTGATGCGTCGAGCGCTGGTTATCGCACCGAATTGGATCGGTGACGCATTGATGGCGCAGCCGCTTTTTGCGCTGCTGAAAAAAATCCATCCCCGCATCGCGATCGATGCCGTCGCGCCCACCTGGGTCGCGCCCGTGCTCGAGCGGATGCCCGAGATCCACGATGTCTACGCGACCGACCTCGCGCACGGCAAGCTGCAGCTGCTGCGCCGCTGGCAGCTCGCGAGCGACCTGCGCGACGTCGGCTACGACGCGGCGTACGTGCTGCCGAATTCGCTGAAGTCCGCGGTGATCCCGTGGCTCGCGAACATTCCGCTGCGGATTGGCTACACGGGCGAGCACCGCTACGGCCTGCTCAACGTGCGGCACGCGAACCCCGACAAATCGGCCGAGCGTCCGCCGATGACGACCCACTACGCGGCGCTCGCGTATGCGCCGGGCGCGAAGCTGCCCGAGTCGATGAAGACGCTGCCCCCGCCGCGCCTCGACGCCGACCTGAACGAGACGGCGCGCGTCTCCGCGCGTTTCAATCTCGATACGCGCAAGCCGCTCGTCGTGTTCTGCCCCGGCGCGGAATACGGCCCGGCCAAGCGCTGGCCGCCCGAGCACTTCGCGACGCTCGCGACGATCGTCCACCAGTCGTTCCCGTACACGCAGATCATCGCGCTCGGCTCGCAGAAGGACGCCGCCGCCGCGCAGGCGATCGCCGACCACGCGCCGAACGTGCGCAACCTGTGCGGGCAGACGTCGCTGTCCGAGGCGTGCGCGCTGATCGCGCGCGCGAACGCGGTCGTGACCAACGATTCCGGGCTGATGCACGTCGCCGCCGCGCTGCGACGGCCGCTCGTCGCGTTGTACGGATCGACTGATCCGCGCCACACCCCTCCGCTGTCCGACCTGGCGAAGGTACAATGGCTTCATCTCGAATGCAGTCCCTGCTTCGAACGCGAGTGCCCGCTCGGCCATCTGAAATGCCTGCGCGAACTCGGTCCCGAGCAGGTATTCGGCGATTTGCGCGGCATGCTCGTCGGGCAGCGCTGACCCTGACCGGCAGCGTCGCACGACGTGCCGGGCAATCCGATTCACCGGTGTACGGCGGCCCCACCCGGGCCGCCGTGCTGAATACGGCGCGCGACGCGCGCGAGAGATAACCCCGATGCCACGTTTTGCCCGCCTCTTCGAAGCCGCTGCCGATACGCTGAACGCCTACTACCAGGCCGTCGCCGATGCCAATCTCGACGCGCTGCTGGGGTTGTGGATCGACGAGGACTTCGCCAGCTGCGTCTGGGCCGACGGCGAGCATCTGCACGGCCTCGACCAGATCCGCAGCGGGCTGGCCAACCGGCTC
Source organism: Burkholderia sp. B21-005 (assembly GCF_020843965.1). NCBI lineage: Bacteria > Pseudomonadati > Pseudomonadota > Betaproteobacteria > Burkholderiales > Burkholderiaceae > Burkholderia > Burkholderia sp. B21-005. The sequence continues at coordinate 2,908,173 of NZ_CP086301.1, forward strand.
GTGACGCGCCCGGTGACGATCGAACCGCTCGACATCCGCGTATACGACAGTCTCGGCACCGTCGTCTATACGATCGCCGAAGCCCATCAGCAGGCCGACCTGACGGCCGAACCCGACATGGTTTTCGCGACGTACGTGATGATCCACGAACGCGGCGAGTGGCGCATCGCGCATATTCACGCGAGCCCGATTCCTGAACAAGCGGCCGGACAATTCGCCGCGAAGATCCGTCACGGGCAGGGTCCGCTGCACTGACGAACAACGAAGCAACGCATTAGCGGGGCGATCATGAGTACGGCTTCTCCGCCCACCTCGCCGCTGACCGGGGCCCCGGCCCCCGACGACGATTCACTGCGCTATCGCGCACCGCGCTGGCTGCCGAACAGCCATGTGCAAACCATCGTGCCCGCGCTGTTCGCACGGCGTCCGGCTGTCGCCTACCGACGAGAGCGATGGGAAACCCCCGACCACGACTTCATCGATCTCGACTGGGTCGCGCACCTCGACAGTGCCGCGCCGCCACCCGACGCGCCGCTGTTCGTGCTGTTCCACGGCCTCGAAGGCAGTTCCGGCTCGCACTACGCGCTGGCGATGATGGCCGCCGCGCGCGCGAAGGGCTGGCATGCGGTCGTCCCGCACTTTCGCAGTTGCAGCGGCGAGTTGAACCGCCAGCCGCGCTTCTACCATCTCGCCGACAGCGCCGAAGTCGACTGGATCCTGCAGCGGCTCGCCACGCAGCATCGCGGGCCGATCGTCGCGGCCGGCGTGTCGCTCGGCGGCAACGTGCTGCTGCGCTGGCTCGGCGAGCACCGCAGCGACACGTCGATCGTGCACGCGGCCGCCGCGATCTCGACGCCGATCGACGTGCATGCGGGCGGCCGCGCGCTGTCGCAGGGCTTCGCGATGGTCTATACGCGCAGCTTCCTGAAGACACTGAAGCGCAAGGCGCTCGCGAAGCTCGACCAGTATCCGGGCCTGTTCGACCGCGACGCGATGCTGCGAGCCGTGACGATGCGCGACTTCGACGAGGTCGTGACCGCGCCGCTGCACGGCTTCGCCGACGCCGACGACTACTGGACCCAGGCCACGACGCGCCCGCTGTTGCCCGCAATCGACGTGCCCACGCTGATCCTCAACGCCCGCAACGATCCGTTCCTGCCCGAATCCGCGCTGCCGAGCGCCGCCGACGTGTCGCCGGCCGTCGAGCTCGACCAGCCCGCGGACGGCGGCCATGCGGGATTCATGACCGGACCGTTCCCCGGCCGCCTCGACTGGCTGTCGGCGCGGGTGTTCGGCTATTGCTCGAAATTCGTCGACCATGGATGACATCGTCAGGCAGGCCCTCGCCAAGTGGCCCAACGTGCCACATTGCACCGGCTGGCTGCTGCTCGACCGGCGCGGCGAGTGGCGGCTGCGCGACGACGCCGCGCAGGCCGCCGGCGAGCTCGGCTCGCCGATCCGGCATGCGGCGCTCAACGCGTTCATCGGACGCAACTACGAATGCGACGCGCACGGCCAGTGGTTCTTCCAGAACGGGCCGCAGCGCGTGTACGTCGAGCTCGCCTACACGCCGTGGGTCGTGCGCCTGGCCGAACGCGACGGGCAGCTCACGCTGGCCGACCAGACCGGTGCGCCGTTCGAACCCGACGCCGCATGGCTTGACGATGCGGGCGGTGTGCTGTTCCGCGCGGCGGGCACACCGCCGCGCATCGCGGCGCTGCACGACCACGACCTCGGCCTGTTCGCCGATCATGCGGACTTCGACGCGACGCCGCCCGTGCTGCGCTGGCGTGACGGGCGCACGCTGGCGCTCGGCAACCTGGCGGGTGCCGATGTGCCGGCAACGTTCGGCTTCGTCGCGAGTCCCGCGCAGCGGGCGCGGCGCGACACGCCGGACGGTGGCAACGGCAGCGCCGCAAGCTGAAGCGCCCCCGCCCTGCCCGCCTGGCGGCCGCTATCCGCGGCCGTTCTTCTCGTCCTCGCGCTCTTCCTTGTAGCGCGCCTCGAATTCCAGCAGCCGCGCGCCGATGATCGACTGGTCGTAGAACGACACGTCCTTCGCGTCGCGCGCCTCCTTCAGCTGGCGAATCGCCGACGGCCACGCGCCGTCGAGCGCCAGCTTCTCCGCGAGTGCACGGCGCCGCGCGAGCACGTCGCCCTTGCCGTCGCTCGCCTTCGCGAGGTAGTCCCACCAGTCCGGCTGCTCGGGGTCCGCTTTCGCCTGCTTGCGGGCGAGCAACTGCGCTTCGTCGAAGCGGCGCGCGGCGATCAGCGCCTGCAGGTGCGCGACGATCGCCGCGTGCGACGCCGGCCAGCGCCGCTGCGCGAGCGCCGCGAGCCGCACCGCGTCGTCGGTCCGGCCCGCGCGGCGGGCGAGGTCGGCGGAGAGCACGTCGAGGCTCGGCGAACTCGTCTGCGGATCGTCCGCGCGCCGCTCGCGCGCGTCGAATGCGGCGCGGGCCGACGCGAGCGCCTTGTCGGCCGCGTCGTACTGGCCGAGCAGCGTGTTCGCGAGCGCGATCCCGTACTCGTTCGCCGCGACGTTCGGCGCCGTGCGATCGTCGATCTCGAGCTGCATCCGGCGCGCCTCGGCCGCGATGTCATTCGGCACACGGTTCTGCAGAATGCGCAGCCGCGCGCGCACGAAGCCGTATTCGGCCGACTGGCGCGGCTGCCGGTACGGCGCGCGGCGCGCGCGATCCTCCATGTCGGCGATCCGTTCACCCGTCAGCGGGTGCGTGCGCGCATAGGCCGGCACGCCCGCGTCGCCCATCGACGCGCGTTCGAGCCGTTCGAAGAAGCCCGGCATCCCGTACGGGTCGTAGCCGGCGCCCGCGAGCAGCTGGAAACCGACGCGATCGGCCTCGCGCTCGGCCGAGCGCGAGAAGCGCAGCTGGTTGTCGACCGCATACGCCTGCCCGCCCATCGCGATCGCGCTGCCGAGATCGCCGCTGCGCGCGAGCACGCCCGCCAGCACCCCGAGCAGCATCGTCGCGAGCGCGGTGTAGCCGGTCTTCTCGTTCGCGCCGATCATCCGCGCGATGTGCCGCTGCAGCACGTGGCCCATCTCGTGGCCGACCACCGATGCGAGTTCGGATTCCGTTTGCGTCGTGACGACCAGGCCGCTGTTGATCCCGATGAAACCGCCCGGCATCGAGAATGCGTTGATCTGCGGATCGCGCACCGGGAACAGCTCGAAGTCCGGCGTGTAGCCGCCGATGTAGCGCGCCGCGGCCGCGGCCGCGAGCCGCTTTGCGATCGCATTCAGGTAGTCGCGCGCGAGCCAGTCGTCGAGGTAGTCCGGGTCGCGCCGCACCTCGCGCATCACGCGCTCGCCGAGACGGCGCTCGGCCTGCGGCGTGAGCGAACCGCCGGAGCCGTCGCCGAGGTCGGGTAGTTCCAGCGCGCGCAGCGGTGCGCGCAGGCTCGCGACGGGCGCGGACGCGCCGTCGGCGCCGGAGAACCGGCTTTCCGCGCCGCCGTAGGTGCCGAATACACCGGTCGCGATGCCGGACGGCACCGTGGAAATCGACGGCGAAGCGCCGGCCGCCGGCTCGAGCGGCAGCGCGGACGGACGCTGTGCGTAGCCGCTCGGCGGCAGCACGAGCGCCGCCGACAGCAACACGGCAAGCAACTGTTTGACACGCATGGCAGGATGAAGACGACGCGTCCCGCGCGCCGGGCGCGCATCGCGGCGTTTGGTCTGAAGATCCCGGTCATTGTACCGGCGGGATCGCGACTGTTCGCTGCGGCGGATGCGCCGTCTGCACGCCCGGCGTCGCGCAGGCCGCTGCTATGATAGGCGCCCGTTGAAACGTTGCAGGTGTTCGCGGCACGGTGCCCGATGCGGTGGATCGAGCGGCCGCAACACAAGAGATCGGAGCAGGACATGTCAGGACTTACCCATTTCGACGCCGCCGGCCACGCGCACATGGTCGACGTCGGCGGCAAGCAGGAAACGCAACGCATCGCGATCGCGCGCGGCACGATCCGGATGCTGCCGGCGACGTTCGCGCTGATCCGCGACGGCAAGGCGAAGAAAGGCGACGTGCTCGGCGTCGCGCGCATCGCCGCGATCCAGGGTGCCAAGCGCACCGCCGACCTCATTCCGCTGTGTCACCCGCTCGCGCTGACGCGCGTGGCCGTCGACTTCGAACTCGACGACGCGCTGCCCGGCGTGCACTGCGTCGCGCAAGTCGAGACGTTCGGGCGCACCGGTGTCGAGATGGAAGCGCTGACCGCCGTGCAGGTCGGGCTGCTGACCGTGTACGACATGTGCAAGGCGGTCGATCGGGGGATGGTGATCACCGAGGTGAGCGTCAGGGAGAAGCGGGGTGGGAAGTCGGGGGACTGGAAGGCGGAGGATGTCGCCGGCTGACCGGTCGGAAACCCTGTCGGCGGGCAAATCCAGGATACCGGCCCGTGCCACCGTGTCGGATTCGGGCAATGGTTACGGCGCCGTTCACCTGCACCGCAGCGGCGAGGAGGTGCTGGTCGATTTCCTCGGCGGCGACTGCGATCGCCCGATCATCGTCGGCAAGGTCTACAACGGCGCGACAAGTCCGCAATGGCACAGCAACGGCATCCTGTCCGGATACCGGTCGAAAGAGTATGCGGGCGCCGGCTACAACCAGCTCATGCTCGACGACGCGACATCGCAGAACCGGGTGCACCTGTACAGCAGCCCGACCAATGCGCACCTGCATCTCGGTTACCTGATCGACCACACGGGCAACAACCGCGGCAGCTATCTCGGCAGCGGCTTCGACCTACGCTCGGACGCATACGACGCCGGGCGTCGATTCCGCTTCGGTCTCCGACCGACTGCTCCCCGTGATGAACGAAGAAAAGAACGAAAAAAGGCTTCGATGAAAAACTTGCTGAACCGCGTAACACTCGCACTCGCCATCGCCTGCACTTCACCGGCCACCGCCTCCGCCGCCAGCCCCTGCCCCGCCGCCGACACCGCCGCACGCGCGACGCTCGACGCGCAGCACCGCGTACAGCAAGTCCGGAATCCGCAAGGCGACGGCGGCGGCACCGTCGACGTCTCGCCGCCTTTGCGCGACGCGCTTCGCGCATACAAGCAGGCGCTCGTCGGCGCGATCGACGCGCGGCTTGCGTGCAGCGACGAACACGTCGAACCGGCTGCGCTGAAACGCACGCTTGCGGCCGCGCTCGGCGTACCCGCCCAATCCGCCCAGCCGAAAAACGGCGAATCGGCATTCGGCCGCAACCCGGACGTCGACGTCGAGCGCGACGGCACGTCCCGCTCGCTGCTCTTCGTGCGCGCCGGCTTCGACATCGCATGCGGCGACGACAACCTGCTCACGGCCTACGCATGGGAAAACGGTGGCTGGCGGCGCGTGCTGCGCTGGCAGGCCGACGACTACAAGGACATCGGCGGCGCCTACGGCGGCGGCTTCTGGTTCGGCGCATTGCCCGGCGGCCAGGTGGCGGTCGTCCACGGCACGCCGTGGTGCTCGTCGCGCTGGAGCCGGTTCGGCGCGGACGTGGTCGCGCCGGCAAACGGCGCGGCCGCGCAACGCACGCTGTTCCATACGGATCACGGCTACGTGCTCGACGACGACGCGATCCGCTTCAAGGTGCGCCCCGACGGCTTCGAGCTGCGCACGACGGTCGGCTCGCGCGACAGCGACGTGATGACACGGCCGGGCATCTTCCGCTATCGCGTCGACGGCGACACCGTGCAACGCGTGCAGCCGGTCGCGGGCAACGGCCGCGATTTCGTCGATGAATGGCTGGGCGTGGACGATGCGCTCGCGCGCGCATGGAGCGAACCTGCGGCCGCTGCGGCGGCGCTGCAAGCCCGGCAGGCGTTCATTGCAGAAAGCAAGGCGCCCGATACCGGGTTCGCATACGGACCGGTACGCGGCTGCTCGGACAGCAAGGATCGCTTCCAGGTCGAACTGGATCTGACGGGCAAGGACGGAAACACGGTTGCGCGACGCTACGCGCTGATCCGCCAGGAGCGCAACGGGTTCACGATGCTCGGGCTGCGCAAGGCAGCCGAGCCGGCGTGCCACGGCGCGAACCTGATGCCGCAGCACTGAACATCGGCGCCTCGGCGGCGCCGGACAGGAAACGACAGCAAGCGGCAGGCGAGACGCGGCGTAACCGACCGCCCATCATTGCGCGCGTCGCGGCTCGAACACGAACGGTTGCGTGAGCAGGAACGGATTCGCGGTGGCGCCGGTCTGCGCACAGGTCGCGTGCGTCATCGCGTCGACGGCCGCGCGGTCCGCCGCCGCATTGCGGCTGCTCGTCGTCACGGTGACGTTCTGCGCTTCGCCCGAGGTCGTCATCAGCGCGCGCACGAGCACGGTGACCGGACGCGTGAGCGGCTTCGCGCTATCCGGATAGACGGCGCGCGGAATGTGGCAGGTCAGCTTGCTTTCCTGCGACGACGACAGCATCGCGCAGCCGGAAAACAGCACGGCGACGGCAGGCAGGATCAGGAGGGTCGAGCGAAGGGCCATGGTCGAATATCGTTCTTCAGTACTGTTCCGGACGAACGCCGCGCCGGCGGACATCGCCCGGCCGCATCGCGTGCATCGCCCTGCGCCGCGGCCATCGGACCGGCGCGCCGTTACGGCCGCACGACCAATGGCTGCCCGGTCGCGATCCTGCTTGGCGGGTTCCCGGAGATCCGGGGGCCGCGTTCGCGGCAGCCGCCCGCATCGGGCGGCCGCGCACGCGAACGCTTTCGCGCATTGTGCACGCGCCGCCTCGCGCGTGGCCGCGATTTGACAATGGTTGACGCGAATCGCACCGGATTCGGCAGGCATCCATTCCCTGCGGGAAGCAATCGCCGCACCGTCCCGGCCCGCCACCGCCCACCCGCCTCATCGCAATGCGGCCAGCGCCGGGAGTCCCCGCCCGGCGCCGCGCGGTGTCAGCGCGGTGTTCAGCGTGGTGTCACTCGGAATCGTCGTCGGAGTCGTCATCGTCCGCATCAGCCGGCACTTCGCCGTACTTCGCGACGACGGCCGCCTTGAACGCCTTCAGCGCCGGTTGCTGGTCGCACAGCTTGTACAGCAACGCCAACTGCTGCGGCCAGTCCTTCAACTCCTTCGCAAACACATGCAGGCGCTCGACCGTATCGAGCGCATCGGCTTCCCGACCGGCCAGCGCCTGCAGCGCCGCATAGCGACGCAGCACCGTCTCGCCCGGCAGCAGCGCGATCGCGCGCTCGTGCGCGACGAGCTTGAGCGGCAGGTTCTCCGGCGAAATCGTCAGCAGCGTGGCCACCCCGTAATCGCCCCACGCGCCGAACAGCAGCGACGGCGCATCGCGATACTGCGCGGCCGGATCGTTGCCGTAATACAGCACTTCCGCGCGCTGGTAGTCGCGCAGCACGGGCACCGCCGCCAGCACGCCGCCGACCGACAGCACCGCGAACAGCCCGAACGCCGCGCGGCCCGGCAGGAGGCGCAGCGGCTTCACGTCGAGCAGGCCGATCACGAACATCGCCGGCAGCAGGAAGAACATGTACTGCTGCGGATATTCGACGAGCGCATGCATCAGCAGGATGCCGATCAGCGCGAGGCCGAACACGCGCGTGCTCGACTGCGGCGCGCGCACCGCGCGCACGAACCACGTCACGAGCGCAACGACGAGCACGCCGAGACCCAGCAGACCGGACTTCGCGAGCAGGTCGATGAAAATGTCGTGCGAGTTGTTCGCGATCTCGACACCGCCGAGCGTGCGCACGAGGGCGAACTGGTGCGACGGGAATTCGCCCCAGCCGACGCCGAGCACCGGATGCTCGCGGAACATCGCAAGCCCGTACTTCCACAGCGCGAGCCGCGGCGCGATCTGCCCTGCGTCGCGCATCCGTTCGGCGGCCGACTCGGCAAGCCCCAGGTGGAAGTGCAGGTTGGCCCAGCGCACCGCGACGTTCACCGCGACGAAGGCCACCGCGAGCGCGGCCGGTATCAGCCATGCGCGGCGGTTGCCCGGCGTGCGGCGCGACTCGAGCCATGCCATCCAGAAGCCCGCGACGACCATCACCGCGACCTGCAGCCACGGGCCGCGCGACACCGTCAGCGCGAGACCAACCGACAGCACGATCGACAGCGCGAACCATGCCCATACCGCGAGCCGGCGCGTCTGCACCAGATACAGCGCGCCCGCCAGCGCAAAAGCGATGTAGGTCGCCAGGTGGTTCGCCTGCGCCATGTTGCCGTACGGACGGCGATCGACCGCGATGTTGTATATGACGACGAACGGCGACACCGCGGATTCGAGATGGAACAACTGCACGACCTGGCTCGCGACCGCAAACACGCCGCCAACGAGCAGCGCGCCGGCCATCATTCGCGCGGTGGCTTCGGCGAGCCCCTCGCGCGAGAGCGTGTAGCCGGCCTGCATCGCGACCAGCGCGGCGGCCAGATAGCCGAGCGCCAGCCAGTTCATCGACGGCACTTTCAGCGGCATCAGCGCGACCTGCGCGAGCAGCACCGCCGCGAACCCGAGCGGCGCGACGAACGCGGCCGGCGCGGCGAACGGCTCGGCCGGGCGGCCCGTGCGCGCGAGCAGGACGACGGAGAGCCCCACCAGCAGATACAGCACCAGCGCGGCAAACTCGGAATAGAAGGTTGGGATCGGATACGTGTGATTCGTGATCGAGTACGGCACGATCAGGGCGACAGCCAGCGCAACGAGCGGCAACGAACGGGAAAAAGTAGAAGGCATGAGCGAACCGGATGTCAGCAACCGGCGCACTATACAAAACTTTCCCCCCTCTGTGCGGCCCCGGCACGCCGTCACCCGATACGGGCGGACCGGCTCGGCCGGCCGGCACGGCATGCGCCGCGCCGTGCGCGCGGCCGCGCAGCGGCCCGCGGGCCGCCTGCACTATGCGCGGCATTCCGCCGGCGCGTATTTCGCGGGCAACGTCGCCGCCTCCGCCGGCAACGGGCCCGCGCCCGGCGCCGGCAGCGATGACGCGGCCTTGCCCCCGGCAAAGCACTCCCAGGCGATTGCGCCGGCCTGCATCGCGCCCTTTTTCAGCGGCACCCGTGCGGTGGGGGTGTCGGCCTTGTCCGGCGCGGACGGCACCAGGACGAGTGTATTCGCGCCGGCCGCGGCGACGCGGGTGGTGAACGCCACCGTGATCTGGCCCGTATCGGCGTCGATCCGAACGGATTCGACGTTCCGGGTGGCGACCGGCGGGCTGTAGCCGCCATCGAGGCCCGCGCCACTCGCGGCATTGTCGGCGACCGCGAGCCGCGCGGACGACGCGAGCGCGAGCCCCTCGCCGACGCGCGACCGCGCGAGGTAATCCTGGTACGCGGGAATCGCATAGGCGGCGATCACGCCGACGATCGCGAGCACGATCATCAGCTCGATCAGCGTGAAGCCGGCCGGCCGCCAACGCGGCACCGGCCGGCGCGCGCGCCGCAGATCGGCGGAGATGCGACGGAACAGGGAAACGGAAAAGGCTTCGAACATGACTGGCTCCGGAAACGAAAAACGCCTGCCGAATCAGGCAGGCGTTTCGATCGTAGCCAGCGGGCCGCGGCCCCGGCAGTCGGCCGGACGGCCAACGTTATTGCGGGTGCGGAACGCCGCGGCGGCGCCGGAGCGCGTATCCGGCGCCCACGACGAACAGTGCGCCGGCGATGCTCGCGCCGTAGATCGCGGCCTGCGTATCGAGCACCGGCCAACGATCGCCGACCGGGTCGTGCACCATCAGCCCGCCGGCGATCCAGCCGAGCAGCCCCGCGCCCAACGCGACGACGATCGGGAACCGGTCGAGCAGCTTCAGCACCAGCGTGCTGCCCCACACGATGATCGGCACGCTGACGACGAGCCCGAAGATCACGAGCGCCAGCCGGTGCGACGGATCGGCCTGCTCGGCCGCGCCGGCGATCGCGATCACGTTGTCGAGGCTCATCACGGCGTCGGCGATCACGATCGTCTTCACCGCGTCCCACAGCCGGTCGGCCGGCTTCACGTTGTCGTGCGCGTCGGCGTCCGGCGCCATCAGCTTGATGCCGATCCACAGCAGCAGCAGGCCACCGCCGAACTTCAGGAACGGCACGTCGAGCAGCGCGACCGCGAATGCGATCAGCACGACCCGCAGCAGGATCGCGCCGGCCGTGCCCCACACGACGCCGCGCAGCCGCTGGTTGGCCGGCAGGTTGCGGCATGCGAGCGCGATCACGACCGCGTTGTCACCGCCGAGCAGGATGTCGATGATGACGATCTGGAACACGGCGCCCCAGTGCAGCGACGTCAGGAATTCAAGCATGAGTGGATATAGGTGCGGGGCGACGACCCTTTGACGGGCGGCCCGGTTCATTGCCGGTACATGCGTCGCGCATGCCCGGGGCTTACAAATTCATTGCGCGAGCATAACAAAAAACGCCGGCTAAGCCGGCGTTTTTTGCAGGACGAACCACGCGGGAATTACAGCGCCTTCTTCAGCAGACGGCCCATTTCCGACGGGTTGCGCGTGACGGTGATGCCGCACGCTTCCATGATTTCCAGCTTCGCTTCGGCCGTATCCGCACCGCCCGAGATCAGCGCGCCGGCGTGGCCCATGCGCTTGCCCGGAGGCGCCGTGACGCCAGCGATGAAGCCGACGACCGGCTTCTTCATGTTGTCCTTGATCCACTCGGCGGCATTGGCTTCGTCCGGACCGCCGATTTCGCCGATCATCACGACTGCATCCGTATCCGGATCGTCGTTGAACATCTTCATCACGTCGATGTGCTTCAGACCGTTGATCGGGTCACCGCCGATACCGACTGCCGACGACTGGCCGAGGCCCAGTGCCGTCAGCTGTGCAACGGCTTCATACGTCAGCGTGCCCGAACGCGACACGACGCCGATGCGGCCCTTGCGGTGGATGTGACCCGGCATGATGCCGATCTTCAGTTCGTCCGGCGTGATCGTGCCCGGGCAGTTCGGCCCGAGCAGCAGCGTCTTGCGGCCTTCGCGACGCATGCGGTCCTTCACTTCGATCATGTCGCGCACGGGGATGCCTTCCGTGATGCAGATCGCGAGATCCAGGTCGGCTTCGACGGCTTCCCAGATCGCGGCGGCTGCGCCCGCCGGCGGAACGTAGATGACCGACACGGTCGCGCCGGTTTCTGCCTTCGCTTCCTTGACGCTCGCGTAGATCGGAATGCCTTCGAAATCTTCGCCGGCCTTCTTCGGGTTCACGCCCGCGACGAATGCTTCGCGGCCGTTTGCGTATTCACGGCAGGCGCGCGTATGGAACTGACCGGTTTTGCCGGTAATGCCCTGCGTGATGACCTTCGTGTCCTTGTTGATCAGAATCGACATGTATTTTGACCTCTGTTCGATTGGCGTCGCGAGCAAACCGCGCCGCCATGCGTATTCATTGAGCGCGCTTATTTGCCTGCGGCAGCCGCGACGACCTTCTGCGCAGCCTCTTCCATGCTGTCCGCCGAGATGATCGGCAGGCCCGAATCGGCCAGCATCTTCTTGCCCAGGTCCTCGTTCGTGCCCTTCATGCGCACGACGAGCGGCACGTTCAGGTTCACGGCCTTCGAACCGGCGATGACGCCTTCGGCGATCACGTCGCAGCGCATGATGCCGCCGAAGATGTTCACGAGGATCGCCTTCAGGTCCGGGTTCTTCAGCATCAGCTTGAACGCTTCCGTGACCTTCTCGGTCGTGGCGCCGCCGCCGACGTCCAGGAAGTTCGCCGGCTCGCCGCCGAACAGCTTGATGGTGTCCATCGTCGCCATCGCGAGGCCTGCGCCGTTCACGAGGCAGCCGATGTTGCCGTCGAGCGAGATGTACGCGAGGTCGAACTTCGACGCTTCGATTTCAGCCGGATCTTCTTCGTCCAGGTCGCGGTACGCGACGATTTCCGGGTGGCGGAACAGCGCGTTCGAGTCGAAGTTGAACTTCGCGTCGAGTGCGATGACCTTGCCGTCGCCGGCGACGTTCAGCGGGTTGATTTCAGCCAGCGATGCGTCGGTTTCCCAGAATGCCTTGTACAGGCCTTGCAGGATCGCGCGCGCTTGCGGAATCGAAGCAGCCGGCACGCCGATCTTCGCGGCGAGGTCGTCGGCTTGCGCGTCGAGCAGGCCCGTCGACGGCTCGACGATGACCTTGTGGATCAGTTCCGGGTGCTTTTCGGCAACTTCCTCGATGTCCATGCCGCCTTCGCTCGAACCCATCAGAACGATCTTTTGCGTCACGCGGTCAACGACGAGGCTGACATACAGTTCCTGCTTGATGTCGGCGCCTTCTTCGACCATCAGACGGTTGACCTTCTGGCCTTCCGGACCGGTCTGGTGCGTGACGAGCTGCATGCCGAGGATCTGGTTCGCGTATTCGCGAACCTGCTCGATCGACTTCGCCACCTTCACGCCGCCGCCCTTGCCACGGCCACCCGCGTGAATCTGAGCCTTCACGACCCACACCGGGCCGCCCAGCTCTTCTGCCACCTTGACGGCCTCGTCAACCGAGAACGCCGGCTTGCCGCGCGGTACCGCGACTCCGAATTTCCGCAGGATTTCCTTACCCTGGTACTCGTGAATCTTCATGCGTGATTCCCTTCAGTCTGAGAGTTGGATGAAAAGTCGCTTAAGACGCTTCTTCGAATGATTTCCGTTCATTCCTTCGTGCTGCCTTCACCGGGCACGTCCGGCCGGCTCGCGCCATACCAGCGCGGGTAGTACTGCCGCACGACCTCGCCGTCGAACCGCAACGCCCGGCAGCGGCCGAGCTGGAAAGGCGCTTCGTCGTGCGCACCGCCATGATCCGGCCCTTCGCCACCTTCCTCGCGCACGTTCCACACATCGCCGGCGAACGCCTGGATCGCTGCCGTCGGCAGCACGGCGCACAGTTCGGTGAGATGGGAACAGCCTGCGACGCCGGCGAGCAGCCGGTTCGCGTTGCGGCGGAAATTGCGGAAGAGATTGAGCCCGATGAGGGCCCGATAGGCGGGAGAGGCGGATTGACAGTGACCGGGATAGGGAACCCATTCCGAAGACGCTTCGGCGTCGACGACGTTGAGATCACGATCGATAGTCACGCGCAGCCAGAGTTCGTGGATCGGCAGGCCCTGGGGCCGGATGCCCGACGCAAGCGCGACATCGCGCGGCTTGTGGTCGGTCAGGCAGGCTTCGATGTCCCACAAGCCGTCGCCGCGCTCGTAGGCTTCCGCTCGGATTGCGCGTCGATGTCGCAACTGACGGGGCACGGGCTCGGATAGCGGCATGCTGGAGGTTGAGGCCGAAGAGGAAAACCCGTGGATTTTAGCATATCGGGTATTTGAGGCAGCCGGCCGCGACGGCGGGTATTCCCGCCTGTCCGGAAACGGTTGCATTGCAGCAAAATCGCGCGCAGCGCGCGTGACGAGCCGGTCAGTCGTCGACCAGGAAATCGTCGCCGACCTTCAGCAACTTCACGATGATCCCGCTCGAGAAGCCGCGCGCGGCAAGGAAGCGCGCCTGCTTCGCGCGCTCGGCCGGCGTTTGCGGCAGTGCACCGAATTTCTTGCGCCAGACGGCCTGCGCACGTGTCCATTCGGTCTCGCGCAACTGCGCGTTGACTTCCTCGACGAGCGTGTCGCCGACCGCGTGACGCTTCAGTTCGCTGACGATGCGCGCGGCGCCGACGCGCGACGCGCGGCGATGCACGAGGCTCTCGGCAAAGCGCGCGTCGGACAGCCAGCCTTCCTTTTCCAGCGCATCGAGCACCGGCTCGACGGATTCGTCTTCGCCGACGTACGGCCCCAGCTTGCGCGCGAGTTCCGCGCGGCTGTATTCGCGCCTGGACAGATAGCCGAGCGCGCGGCCCTTCAACGAACGCGGCGGCTTCGACGACTTGCGCTGGCTGGCGCCCGGATCGTCGCCGGCAGACGTGCTTGAAGACGCGCCGGACGCCCGGCGGGTGCGGCGCGGATGCTGGCTGCTGCGGGTATAGACGTCTTCCCTGGCCGGCGCCGACGCATCGGCTGCGCGCTCGCCGGGGAAGCTGACGCCGGAAACACGACGGCGGGAGCGGTCGTGCGCGTCGAACGATTCGTCGTCGTCGAACGGATCGTCCGGCGCGGCAATCTCAAACGAAACGAGGGCATCGTCGGATGCCCTCGTCGCGGTGCGGTTCGCGGCGTTGCCGCCTGCGACCGGCCGGTCGGCACCCGAGGATCCGGCTCGCCGACCGGAGCGACCCGCCGTTTCGGGCACGTCGCTCTCCTCCGGCTTGCCTGCCTGACCTCGGCGCCCGACCATCACTCTTCTTCGTCCATCGCCTCGGCTTCGTCCTGGACCGCAGCCGCACCTTCAGGCATGGTGACCACGCCGAGCGATTCGCGGATACGGTTCTCGATCTCGCGCGCGATTTCCGGATTCTCGCGCAGGAATTCACGCGCGTTGTCCTTGCCCTGACCGATCTTCTCGCCGTTGTAGCTGTACCAGGCACCCGCCTTGTCGACGATCTTCGCCTGCACGCCGAGATCGATGATCTCGCCCTGACGCGAAATGCCTTCGCCATACAGGATGTCGAAGATCGCTTCGCGGAACGGCGGCGACACCTTGTTCTTGACGACCTTCACGCGGGTTTCGTTGCCGATCACCTCGTCGTTCTTCTTGATCGAGCCGATCCGGCGGATGTCGAGACGCACCGACGAATAGAACTTCAGCGCGTTGCCGCCCGTCGTGGTTTCCGGGTTGCCGAACATCACGCCGATCTTCATCCGGATCTGGTTGATGAAGATCACGAGGCAGTTCGTGCGCTTGATCGTGCCCGTCAGCTTGCGCAGCGCCTGCGACATCAGGCGGGCCTGCAGGCCCGGCAGCGAATCGCCCATCTCGCCTTCGATTTCGGCCTTCGGCACGAGCGCCGCGACCGAGTCGATGACGATCATGTCGATCGAGCCCGAGCGCACCAGCGCGTCGGTGATTTCGAGCGCCTGCTCGCCGGTGTCCGGCTGCGAGATCAGCAGTTCCGGCACGTTCACACCGAGCTTCGCTGCATATTGAACGTCGAGCGCGTGCTCCGCGTCGATGAACGCCGCCGTGCCGCCCAGCTTCTGCAGCTCGGCGACGACCTGCAGCGTCAGCGTGGTTTTACCCGACGATTCCGGACCGTAGATCTCGACGACCCGGCCGCGCGGCAGGCCGCCGACGCCGAGCGCGATATCGAGACCGAGCGAGCCCGTGGACACGACCTGGATGTTCTCGGCCACGTCGCCGTCGCCCATGCGCATGATCGAGCCCTTGCCGAACTGCTTCTCGATCTGTGCGAGTGCGGCCGCCAGCGCCTTGCTCTTCTCGGCGGTCATCCCGGAGCCCTTCTTGCTATCTTCCATGAATCGTCCTTTGCTATGATGAGCAGCGTCTGTTAGAGGCGCGCCAACTTTCAAGCGCTGCCCATGAATGCAGACACTGTATAAAAAAACAGTGTTTTGTGCAAGCCCGCAATGCAGAGCGTTGTACACGAATAACTTCGGAGACAGCCGCGCCGGCGCGAATGCCCGCCGGCCATCGGTCAGCACCATGCGAATTCTCATCGCCGAAGACGACAGCATACTCGCGGACGGCCTCACCCGGTCACTCCGCCAATCGGGCTATGCGGTCGACCACGTGAAGAGCGGCGTCGACGCCGATACGGCGCTGTCGATGCAGACATTCGACCTGCTGATCCTCGATCTCGGGCTGCCGAAAATGTCCGGGCTCGACGTGCTCAAGCGCCTGCGCGCCCGCAATTCCAACCTCCCCGTGCTGATCCTGACCGCCGCCGACAGCGTCGACGAACGCGTGAAAGGGCTCGACCTCGGCGCCGACGATTACATGGCCAAGCCGTTCGCGCTCAACGAGCTCGAGGCGCGCGTGCGCGCGCTGACCCGGCGCGGCGCGGGCGGCGGCCCGACCGTCGTGCGCCACGGCTCGCTCGCGTTCGACCAGGTCGGCCGCATCGCGTATGCGAACGATCACGTGCTCGATCTCTCCGCGCGCGAGCTCGGCTTGCTCGAGGTGCTGCTGCAGCGGATCGGCCGGCTCGTGTCGAAGGAGCAGCTCGTCGATCATCTGTGCGAATGGGGCGAGGAAGTCAGCAACAACGCGATCGAAGTCTACGTGCACCGGCTGCGCAAGAAGATCGAACCGAGCGGCGTGCGGATCTCGACCGTGCGCGGCCTCGGCTATTGCCTCGAGAAGGTCGCGCCTGCCGCGCCGGCCGACACGGCAGCGCCCCAGCCCGCGGTGGCCGGCACGCCGCTGCGCTGAAGCCGGGCGCGCCGCGATGGCCACCCCAGCCCATTCCCGCCACCCGAGCGGCACGCCGGCATCGGCCGCCGACGAGGCACGCGACGCGCGCTACGAGAACCCGTTCGCGCCGCCCGACGAAACCGATGCGCCCGAGGCGCCGCGCCCGCGCTCGCTGTTCGGCGAAATCCTCGACTGGATGCTCGCGCCGCTGCTGCTGCTGTGGCCGATGAGCATCGCCGTCACCTATCTCGTCGCGAAGACGATCGCGAACGGCCCGTTCGACCGCGCGCTCGAGACCAACGCATACGTGCTCGCGCGGCAGATCCATCCGGTCAACGGCGTCGCCGAGTTGACGCTGCCGCAGCAGACGCGCGACTTCCTGCGCGCGGACAACGTCGACAGCGTGTACTTCCAGGTGCTCGGCACGCGCGGCGAGCTGGTCGCGGGCGAGGCCGACATGCCGCTGCCGCGCGACGAGGACCGGCCGCCGCCAGGCGTCGTCGTGTTCCGCGACGACCTTTTGCGCGGCAACGACGTGCGCGTCGCGTATACGACCGTCGCACTGCCGGAGCCGGGCGGCGCGCAGTCCGTGCCCGTGCCCGTGCTCGTGCAGGTCGGCGAGACGCTCGACAAGCGCAACGCACTCGCGAACGACATCATCAAGGGCGTGATCCTGCCGCAGTTCGTGATCCTGCCGCTCGCGATCCTGCTCGTCTGGTTCGGGCTGTCGCGCGGGCTCGCGCCGCTCAACGCGCTGCAGGCGCACATCCGCGGGCGGCGGCCCGACGACCTGTCGCCCGTCGAGGCGCAGCGCGCGCCGCCCGAGATCGAGCCGCTCGTCACGTCGTTCAACGACCTGCTCGCGCGGCTCGAGCAGAACATGGCGTTGCAAAAGCGCTTCATCGCCGACGCCGCGCATCAGATGAAGACGCCGCTCGCGGGGCTGCGCACGCAGGCCGAATTCGCGTTGCGCCACCCCGTGCCGCCCGACGTGCAGCGCTCGCTCGAACAGATCGCGACGAGTTCCGAGCAGGCCGCGCGGCTCGTCACGCAACTGCTCGCGCTCGCGCGCGCCGAGAACCGCGCGAGCGGGCTGACGTTCGAGCCGGTCGAAATCGGCGCGCTGGCGCGCCGCACAGTGCGCGACTGGGTGCAGGCCGCGCTCGCGAAGCGCATGGACCTCGGTTACGAAGGCCCGGAGGACGACGCGCCGCTCGACGTCGACGGCAATCCCGTGATGCTGCGCGAGATGCTCGGCAACCTGGTCGACAACGCGATCCGCTACACGCCCGAAGGCGGCCGCATCACCGTGCGCGTGCGGGCCGAGCCGGCGGCGCGCCGCGTGCATCTCGAAGTCGAGGACACCGGGCCCGGCATCCCGGCTGCCGAACGCGACCGCGTGGTCGAGCGCTTCTACCGGATTCTCGGCCGCGAAGGCGACGGCAGCGGCCTCGGGCTCGCGATCGTGCGCGAGATCGCGACGCAGCACGGCGGCACGCTGACGCTCGACGATCATGTCTATCAGCACGCGCCGCGCCTCGCCGGCACGCTCGTGCGCATCAGCCTGCCGCTGTCGGAGCCCGCCGCGGATCCATCCTGACACGCGCGAGCCTCCACCGCGCGCCACGCCGCGATCGCATCGAAACCGGCGCTTTACCGCCCGGTTGCCACCCGATCGAGGGGTGAAGCGGGTGATTCGGCACGGGTTAACGCGCAGTCGTTTTGTGCCCGGCAGTCAGTGCGCCGTAAGTTTCCGTGCCAATAATCGTCGACAGGCCCGCCCACCCAAGGCGGCCGCATATCTATATCAAGGGACTTGGAGACGATTCATGGCAACCTTAGGCGGGCAAATTTCGCACTCGCCGATGACGGCCGAAGAAAAGAAGGTGATCTTCGCGTCGTCGCTCGGCACCGTGTTCGAGTGGTACGACTTTTACCTGGCCGGGTCACTCGCGGCCTACATCAGCAAGAGCTTCTTCTCCGGGGTCAATCCGACCGCCGCCTTCATCTTCACGCTGCTCGGCTTCGCGGCCGGCTTCGCCGTGCGGCCGTTCGGCGCGATCGTGTTCGGCCGGCTCGGCGACCTCGTCGGCCGCAAGCACACGTTCCTCGTGACGATCGTGATCATGGGCATCTCGACCTTCGTGGTCGGCTTCCTGCCCGGCTACACGACGATCGGCATCGCGGCGCCCGTGATCTTCATCGCGATGCGGCTGCTGCAGGGCCTCGCGCTCGGCGGCGAGTACGGCGGCGCGGCGACCTACGTCGCCGAGCATGCGCCGGCGAACCGTCGCGGCTTCTACACCGCGTGGATCCAGACGACCGCGACGCTCGGCCTGTTCCTGTCGCTGCTCGTGATCCTCGGCGTGCGCACGCTCATCGGCGAGGAATCGTTCGGCAGCTGGGGCTGGCGCGTACCGTTCGTCGCGTCGATCCTGCTGCTCGCGGTGTCGGTGTGGATCCGGTTGCAGCTGAACGAATCGCCGGTGTTCCTGCGCATCAAGGCCGAGGGCAAGACGTCGAAGGCGCCGCTGACCGAAGCGTTCGGCCAGTGGAAGAACCTGAAGATCGTGATCATCGCGCTCGTCGGCCTGACCGCCGGCCAGGCCGTGGTCTGGTACACGGGCCAGTTCTACGCGCTGTTCTTCCTCACGCAGACGCTGAAGGTCGACGGTGCCAGCGCGAACATCCTGATCGCGATCGCCCTCCTGATCGGCACGCCGTTCTTCCTGTTCTTCGGCTCGCTGTCGGACCGGATCGGCCGCAAGCCGATCATCCTCGCCGGCTGCCTGATCGCGGCGCTCACCTACTTCCCGCTGTTCAAGGCGCTCACGCACTACGCGAACCCGCAGCTCGAACTCGCGACGCAGAAGGCACCGATCTCGGTCATCGCCGATCCGGCCACCTGCTCGTTCCAGTTCAACCCGGTGGGCACGTCGAAGTTCACGAGCTCGTGCGACATCGTGAAGAGCGCGCTCGCGAAGGCCGGCCTGAACTACGAGAACGTCGCGGCGCCGGCAGGCTCGACCGCCCAGATCAAGGTGGGCGACACGGTGATCCCGGCCTATGACGGCAAGGCGGCCGATGCGAAGGCGCAGGGCGCGGCGTTCGACAAGACGCTCGCGTCGACGCTGAAGGGCGCCGGCTATCCGGCCAAGGCCGACCCGGCGCAGCTCAACTGGCCGATGACGATCGTGATACTGACGATCCTCGTGATCTATGTGACGATGGTCTACGGCCCGATCGCCGCGATGCTGGTCGAGATGTTCCCGACGCGGATCCGCTACACGTCGATGTCGCTGCCCTATCACATCGGCAACGGCTGGTTCGGCGGCTTCCTGCCGGCGACCGCGTTCGCGATCGTCGCGGCGAAGGGCAACATCTATTCGGGGCTCTGGTATCCGATCGTGATCGCGCTGGGCACGTTCGTGATCGGTCTGCTGTTCGTCAAGGAGACGAAGGACTCGAACATCTACGCGCAGGATTGATGAGGTCGGGCAGGCGGGGGGCACCCCGCCTGCAACCCGGGCCGCCGGCAACTTTTTTCAGGGAAGATGAAAAAAGGTGTTGACAGCCCGGCGGCACATCTGCATAATTCAATTCTTCGGCGAATTAGCTCAGTCGGTTAGAGCGACGGAATCATAATCCGCAGGTCCGGGGTTCGAATCCCTGATTCGCCACCAAATGCGAAAGGGCTCAGCGCAAGCTGGGCCCTTTTTCTTTGCTCCGCAAACACGACATCGCTCCGCAAATGTCGTAGCACTGCCCCCTCACACCGCCTACGAGGCATCCCAATCGACGCCGCGAACTAGAGGCCATCCGCCCCCTATGCGGACCGCTTTCTAGATAACGCCAAGGGTGCGCCGCCAGTCAGTCTCAACAAGCTGGTTTCGAACGAGCCTCGGGCGGCTTGGATCGTCGCAACCTCAGCATCAAATTCAGTTTGTGACAACACGCCGTCACGAAGATCCGCTTCACACTCTTTCTGTTCATCCGCAAGCCGAGCAATCTCGGCCGTCAACAGACCAACCATCAACATGGTGCTTTTGCGGTACTCCACTGACTCTGGATCATTCAACTGAAGTAGCGCCTCCGTGTGCCGACCATAATCGGACGTTGCACGAATCTCCCCGGTCGTCGCATCAAAACGGAGATGACTCGCCATCTCGTGGTCACACGGATTCACTACAAAAGGCCCAGCCGACTCATCTGCGGGCCAATCATCACTCTTTCGACTGTTACAACTCCCGCAACAATAATAGAGGTTATCGTAATCGCAAACCAAATGCGCGAAGCGGGTGTTGCCTTTGGGCCGGTAATGGTCCGCACCGAAGTTCAAATTCGGTGCACTACTATCCGGCTGTCGACAATACACACACACGCGCGAAAATTCGACTTGTAACCAGCGCTTGTATGTCTGGTAGCGCTTGTATACCGGGGGGACAAACTTCCGCGCGTGCTTCGCTTTCGGATACCGAAAAAGACTCATGTCCGTCCAGACGCAGCATGGCGAGCACGTCTCCCCGCCCGAATTGAAATGGTCACGCAGCACCCGCAGGCCATAAGCCACCCCCAGCACTGCCAACACAGCCCCACCGATCTCAAGGCCCACCGTCTCGCCACCGGCCACCGGCTCATCACTCGCAAGCGTCGAAACTTGCAACTGCAACGTATTCCCTACCGAATCAGTGCCGCACACCACCGAATGCCCACCCGACGACACATACGTAACGCCAGCAACACCAGCAGGCCCACAAACAATCGCCGTCAGCGCCATACGCCCTCCGACTCAACCGCGCACAAAGGCCAAACAACGCCGGAAGCCCTCACGCACCACCACCAGCGCAACAGCAACGACCACCAGGCGATACATCGCTTATGCCGCCTTCGGCTGCGGTTTCGCCGGTCCGAATGGCGACAACGAGACAATCTGCGGCACCAAGCGGCCTTGATCTTGTCCGTAACCCATACCGAACGAAAACTCAGCCAGATAATCGCCCGGCTGAATATCCTTGAATTCGCGAGGCAAATTGATCGTACCAACGACAACTTGCTCACCCCCAGCTTCAGAATGTTGAGTAAGTACGCAATGGGCTGTCCGAATCTCGAATGGCAGACCCGTTTTCTTAGAAGTTCCGGAATTTGATGCAATCGCCAAAATGGTAAGTTTTTGTTTTGCCATGGATATCACCGATCTTTAATTATCGAAAGCGTCACCGTGAATCGAACGCAGACGAACAGTACACAGCGCGCCGCAAAGCCACAATCCCCCGAAGAATTGCAGTTCACCAAATGCACCCCATTCACCCCACTAAATATGATCATTTAGTAGAATCATTTGATCCGCTTTAGTCCCAACAGACCACACGCGCTTGATAGACGAATTGAATTACAAAGGAACAATTAATTACTTGAATAATCTAAGAAAATTCAGATCGACGTTCAGCACGTATCGACTCGCACAACCATCGGAGATATGCGACCACGTCCACGGTGGCAAAAAATTTTTCTATCGGATAGCAACATCCGATTAGACCAACGGATCTCAACCCGCAAAGTACATATGCTCAAGCCGCTCAACTCGAAAGAATCTGACTCGCTCGACCTCACCGAGATGAGCTTCGCTCGATGGGAAAAGCTTCTGTCACGCGATGATGGGCGAGCAGCGGCTAGCCATCTCAGCGCCGGCCACCCCATCTACGTTCACGACGCTCTAACTCCAACTGGTTTGGTAACGAAAATTTGGCCCGACGGCCGACGGGAGCACGTTAGATTCAGTGCACAACAGGGCGAAGTTGCAGTTGGAGACGCGAGCCACGACGTGACCTGAAATTGCACCGCAACGTTGTGGGCGGGCTCGCGGAGATAGGGAGTTTAGAGGGAGAAATCTTGCTAGATTGCGGTGCAGGAATTCCCTTTACAGCATTGTTTTTATTGATAATTCCGGTGGAATCATAATCCGCAGGTCCGGGGTTCGAATCCCTGATTCGCCACCAAATGCGAAAAGCCGCTGTTCCGCAAGGAACAGCGGCTTTTTTCATTGCTTCATCCGGCACACGCAGCGTCGCCCGTCCTTCTGGCCACGCGCGCGGCGCTACGCCACCACCGATCCGCGCTCCTCCACGGCATCCGCACGCACCTTCCCGCGCCAGTTCTCGCCGCCCTCCAGCGCCGGCGTCGACTCGAACAGCTCCGCCAGCCAGTCCGCGAACACCCGCACCTTCTGCGACAGATGCCGGTTGTGCGGATACACGATCGAGATCGGCTTGGGCTTCGGATTGCAGTCGGGCAGCACCTCGACCAGCGAGCCGTCGCGCAGGTTCGGCAGCACCATGAACAGCGTCGGCTGGATCATCCCGAACCCTTCGAGCCCGCACGTCACGTACGCATCCGAATCGTTGACGGTGACACTGCCGTTCATCCGCACCTCGAGCGGCTTGCCGTCGATCATGAACACCCACGGAATCGCCCGCGCGCCGTGGCTCGCGCGGAAATTGACCGCATGATGGTCGGCCAGGTCGGCGATCTCCTGCGGCTCGCCGTGACGCGCCAGATAGTCGGGCGACGCGCAGGTCACGCGCTTGAGCATCCCGATCCGCCGCGCGACCATCGACGAATCCTCGAGCGGCCCGACCCGGATCATGCAGTCGATGCCCTCCTCGACCGGATCGACGTAGCGGTCCGACAAGCCGAGGTCGAGCGTGATGTCCGGATAGCGCTGCCGGAAGATCGACAGCGCCGGCAACACCACGCGCCGCCCGAGCGAGCTCGGCATGTGCACGCGCAGCACGCCGCTCGGCTTGCGGTTGCCGGACTGGAAACTCGCGTCGGCCTCCGCGATCTCCGAGATGATCTTCATGCAATGCTCGTAGTACGCGGCGCCCTCCGGCGTCAGCGACAGCCGGCGCGTCGTCCGGTGCATCAGCCGCACGCCGAGCAGCGCCTCGAGATTCTGGATGATGGTCGTGACCGATGCGCGCGGCATCGCGAGCGTGTCGGCCGCGCGCGTAAAGCTGTTCGCGTCGACCACGCGGGTGAAAACTTCCATTGCCTGGATGCGGTCCATGCTGCGCCCCCCCTTCGAATCGCCAACAGGACAGAATAGAGCGCGCAACGGGCGCGGCACAAGCCCCCGTCCATTGGTCTCCACTTCTGAATAGTCAACGCGCTTCGGACTGGAAAGTAACCGGCTTTCGTTCAGTTCGACACGACGATCGTTCCGTCCCCGGCTGCCGCGCGCCGGCCGCCCGCGGCACGCCCGTGCGTTACCGCACGAACCGCTCGCGATAGCCCTGCGGCGACACGCCGAGCACGCGCACGAAACTGCGCCGCAGCGTCTCTTCCGAACCGAAGCCGCACCGCGTGGCGATCCGCTTGACGGGCCACGCAGTTTCACCGAGCAAACGCTGCGCGGCCTCGACGCGAATCTGTTCGACCGCGCGCGCGGGCGTGCGGCCGGTCCCCGTGCGGTAGTGGCGCACGAAGCTGCGCTCGCTCATGCTGACGCGCTCGGCGAGCGCGGGCACCGACAGGTCGGCCGTCAGGTGCTCGGCGATCCATGCATGCAGTTCGCCGAAGCGGTCGTCGGTACGCTGCATCGACAGCATCGCGCTGAACTGTGCCTGCCCGCCCGGCCGCTTCAGGAACACGACGAGTTCGCGCGCGGCGTCGAGCGCGACCGCCCGCCCGAGATCCTCCTCGACGAGCGCGAGCGCGAGATCGATGCCGGCCGTCACGCCGGCCGACGTCCACAGCGCGCCTTCGCGGATGAAGATCGGATCGGGCTCGACGCGCACGTTCGGGTAACGCGCCGCGAATTCGTCGCAGCGCGCCCAGTGCGTGACCGCCCGCCGCCCGTCGAGCAGGCCGGCCTCGGCGAGCAGGAACGCGCCAGTGCAGACCGACGCGACCCGTCGCGCGCGCTGCGCCTGCTGCCGGACCCAGCGCACCATCCGCGCATCCTGCGACGCGGCGCGCACGCCCTTGCCGCCGGCCACGATCACCGTATCCGGCCGTCCGGCGGAGCGCAGCGAATCGGCCATCACGACGAGACCGGACGACGTCTCGAGCGGCCCGGCCTCGGCGGCGACGACGCGCGGCGCATACGGCGCGGGCTGACCACGTTCCTCGGCGAGTTCGTTGACGGACGCGAACACCTGCAGCGGCCCGCTCACGTCGAGCAACTGCGCACGGGGGAACGCGAGAATCAGGATCGAGCGCGGCGCGGTAGACATAGCGATTGGCTGAAAACGTGGGTGATATGGCAATTTCGCCAAACACTACGCGCCTAGAATCGATCTGTCCATCGTGCGCCGGTCGCGGCGCCCCCTTCCCCACGGAGTGTTCGCATGACCCTGCATATCGGCCTTCTCGTGTTTCCGGGCGTCCAGCAACTCGATCTCACCGGCCCGCACGACGTGCTCGCCTCGCTGCCCGACGCGGCTGTCCACCTGGTCTGGAAATCGCACGACACCGTCGCGTCGAGCAGCGGCCTCGCGCTCACGCCGACCTGCACGTTCGACGACTGCCCGCCGCTCGACGTGATCTGCGTGCCCGGCGGAATCGGAATCAACAACCTGCTGCTCGATGCGGAAACGATCGCGTTCGTGCAGCAGCGCGCGGCCACCGCGCGCTACGTGACGTCGGTCTGCACGGGCGCGCTGCTGCTCGGCGTGGCCGGCCTGCTGCGCGGACGCCGCGCGACGACGCACTGGGCGTTTCACGGGCTGCTCGAGCCGCTCGGTGCGGTGCCGGTGCGCGAGCGCGTGGTGCGCGACGGCAACCTGATCACCGGCGGCGGCGTGACGGCCGGCATCGACTTCGCATTGACGATCGCCGCCGAACTCGTTGGCGACGAAGAGGCGCAGTCGATCCAGCTGGCGCTCGAATACGCGCCCGCGCCGCCGTTCGACGCGGGCTCGCCGGATACGGCACCCGCGTCGGTCCTGAAGCGCGTGACCGAGCGCTCGGCGGCAGCGCTGGAGAAGCGCAGGCAGACGATCGACGCGGCCTTGCGCGCGATGGCGCGCTGATCCCGAGCACACTGAATCCCGCGGGCAAGCGACGCGACCACGCCGCCCGCCCTGCGCGGCATCCACACTCACGGACCTATCGATGAACATCATCCGCAGCACCGCGTTCACCGCCGAACGCCCATGGGGCGCGCTGGACATCGCGAACCTGAACGGCATCACGGTCCGCCTGCACTGGACCGATCAGCCGTACCGGTGGCATGTGAACGATGGAGAGGAAGTTTTCGCGGTGCTCGACGGCCGTGTCGAGATGCGCTACCGGGAAGCGGGCATCGAGCACGCGACGGTGCTCGAAACGGGAGACGTATTCCACGCGACGATCGGCACCGAACACGTCGCGCACCCGCTCGGCGAAGCACGCATCCTGGTGATCGAGACCGAAGGCAGCGTCTGACGACGGGCAGCCCGCGGCGGGCGTCGCACCGATTCGACGGGCATCAGCCCGAGATGGTGCCCGTGCCCTGCGACGGGATCAGCTTCGGCTGCGGCGTGCACTGGCACTGGCACAGGTCGTGTTCGAGCGCGACGACCTTGCCCATCACGGTCATCGTCCGCTCGCCGCCGTCGGACACGATCACGCCCTGGGTCTTGCACGCGGCGCAGAACACGGGCGCGCCGAGATAGGCGAGCTCGCGGCCGTCGAACGACGAATTGGCGATGCCGTCGAGCACGACGCCGCCACGGTCGGTCGTGTCGCCCTTCAGAATGAATTTGCGGCTCATGGTTCGGCTCTCCCTCGGAAACGCCGCGCGGCACGGCGTCGGGCCGCGTCCGGGCAGTCGGTATCCGCCCGTCGGTCGCGGGCGTTTCGCGAGGATATCACCGCGCGCTCGAGCGCCGCCGTGCGGATCAGAACTTGTGCCGCATGCCGACCCGCGCCAGGAACTGCCGGTCGTTCGCGGATGCACCCGGCCCGTTGATCGCCGCGACTGCCAAGTGCCCCGTCGAGTCGGTGCCCGATGCGCGCTGATAGACGGCGCTCACGTAGACGTCGGTGCGCTTCGACAGGAAATAGTCGAGCCCCGCCGCGACCTGGTGATACGTCGCGCCGTCGCGGCCGTTCACGCCGCCGCCCCGCGTGTAGTCGTACGCCACGCCGCCGAACAGGTAAGGCATGAACTGATAGCGCACGCTCGCCTCCGCGTTGTTGAACACCGCGTTGCCGGCCACGCCGCCCGGGTTCGGCCCGGACGACAGGTCGCCGAGCTGGCGGAACGACGTGTTCGTATACATCGCGCCGAGCGTCATCGCGCCGATCGCATAGGTGCCGCCGACCGCCGCGACCTGCAGCGTGCGCGCGGATGCATAGCCGGAATACACCGGCGACAGCATGTTGTTGCCTGGCACGCCGCCCACGGTCGGCGCGGGGCTGCCGGTCGTGCCGAAGAACGACACGTTCGGGTTGCGCGCATTGAGGTAGCCGGCCGCCACCGCGAGCGGCCCGCGCGTGTAGCCGACTGTTGCCGACCACACCTGGTTGCGCGTCGCCGCGCCCGCGATGCCGCCCACCCCATACATCGCCGCGAAGCGGACCCCGCCGTAGTCGTTGCTCGTGAACTTGATCGCGTTGTTGGTCGAGTTCGCGTTGTTCACGTTGTCGAGGTCGCCGGGGTGCGCGACCATGTAGCCGCCGAACAGCGCGGCGGCCTCGAGCGGCCCGAGGAAGTCGACATTGGTGTCGTACTGCCGCCCGAGCGTGACGGTGCCGAACGGCCCTGACAGCCCGACGAACGCCTTCTTGCCGAAGATCAGCCCGCCCTGCCCGAGCTTGCCGGTGCTCGGATCGAAACCGTTCTCGAGCGTGAAGACCGCCGCCAGCCCGCCGCCGAGATCCTCGCTGCCGCGCAGCCCCCAGCGGCTTGCCTGCTGCACGCCGCCCAGCATCCGCAGCGCGGGCTTGCCGCTCACCGCGCCGTTCGGGCCGGGCGTCGCGATGTTGCTCGCATAGGTCAGCCCCTCATCGATAATGCCGTACAGCGTGACGCTGCTCTGGGCGTGCGCCGCACCCGCGATCAGCGCGACACCCGCGCCGGCCAACAGCTTCTTCTTCATCGAACGATCTCCAGTGCGCGGGTCGAATGGCGACACACGGGCGCACGCCCCCCGCAGGCGCGCGGCCTGCTCCGGTGCAAACCGGAACGGTCGGGGTCAGTCGAGAAAGGCGGTCAGCGCAGTGCGTCGGCAACAACCGGCGGCGGCGTCCAGCGCCGGCCGGCCGCGACTTCGTACGCATGGCCGAACTGCAGCACGCCCCAGTCGTCGCGGTAGCCGCCGACGATCTGCATGCCGATCGGCAGGCCGGCCTCGGAAAATCCGCACGGGACCGACAGGATCGGCGCCTCGGTCGACGACAGCAGCCAGCACACGCGCATCCAGTCGATGTAGGTCGTGTTCTCGACGCCGAGCACATCGGCGGGCGCACGCAGCGCAGCATCGAACGGCATCACCTGCGTCGTCGGCAGCACGTAGAACGCGTAGCGCTGCATGAACGCGCGCATCCGCTCGAACAGGCGCGTCTTGCGCACGAACAGGCGGCCGAGATCCGCGGCGGCGAGCGAACGATGCAGCCGGTATTCGTCGCGGAGTTCGGGTTTCAGCGCCGCGCGCTGCCGCTCGTCGAAGCCGTCCAGCAGCGTGCCGATCATCCACGCGCGCTCGATCCGGAACAGGTCTTCGGCTTCGGCGAGATCGGGATCGTCGAATTCGACTTCGCAGCCGAGCGACGCGAACACGCGCGCCTGCGCATCGACCGTGCGCCGGATCTCGGGATCGACCGGCACGCCGGGCAAGTCGCGCGACATCGCGATGCGCGTGCCGCGGAAATCGCGTTCGAGCGGCTGCGCGAAGCGCGCGCCCGGCTCCGCGATTTCGGTCGCGGTTTCGCCGCTCGGCCCGGCGATCGCGGACAGCAGCAGTGCCGTGTCGGCGACATCGCGCGCCATCGGCCCGTCGACGCCGAGCGTCGCCCAACCGTTCAGGTCCGGCGCGCGCGGCACGCGCCCGGGCGACGGCCGCAGCCCGACGACGTTGTTCCACGCGGCCGGATTGCGCAGCGAACCGCCCATGTCGCTGCCGCACGCGAGCGGATTCATCCCGCATGCGAGCGCCACGGCCGCGCCGCCGCTGCTGCCGCCGGCGGAGCGCGTCAGGTCCCACGGGTTGCGCGTCGCGCCGAACACCTCGTTGAACGTATGCGAGCCGGCGCCGAATTCCGGCGTATTCGACTTGCCGATCATCAGCGCGCCGGCGCTCGCGCAGCGCCGCACGATCAGCGCGTCGTGCTGCGGGACGTGGTCGGCGAACAGCGGCGAACCGAAGGTCGTGCGCACGCCGCGCGTCGCGGTCAGGTCCTTCTGCGACACCGGCAGCCCGTGCAGCGGCCCCTGCCATTCGCCGCGGGCCCAGCACGCGTCGAGCTCGCGTGCGCGGGCGCGCAGCGCATCGGGATCGACGACGGTGACGAGCGCATTCACGCGCGGGTTGACCGTTGCGATGCGCGCGAGATGCGCGTCGAGCAGGTCGCAGGCGCTGATCTGCCGGGACTTCAGCAACTCGAGCATGGTGCGCGCGGGCAGGTCGCACAGATCGCCGGCGGCAACGTCGGCCGGCGACGGCGAAAACGAATCGTGGGTGGTCATGGAATGAATCGAAGAAGAAGGAAATCGGTCGGTCAGTGATCCTGATCGCTTCGGTCCGACGCGAACGCGAGCGCGACGAGCGACAGCAGGCCGCAGACGATCACGTACCACGCCGGCGCGGCCGGATTGCCGGTCGCCCCGATCAGCCAGGTGACGATGAACTGCGCGAAGCCGCCGAAGATCGACACGCCGCCCGCATACGCGATCGACAGCGCGGTCGCGCGCGTGCTCTTTGGAAACAGCTCCGCGAGGATCACGCCGTTCGCGCCCGCATTGACCGAGTGCAGCGCGGCGAGCAGCATCACGACCGCGTACATCGTCGCGATCGACGGCACCGCGCGGATCAGCCAGAAGCCCGGCAGGATCAGCATGGTCAGCGCCACGCGCGTCCACAGCGCGACGCGCTTGCTGCCGACACGATCCGACAGGCGTCCGCCGATCGGCGCGGCGACGAACATCACCGCACCGGACAGGATCCCGCACCACAGCGCGGTATCCATCGACAGGTGCAGCACCCGGATCGCGTACGTCGACATGTAATAGAGGACGATGAAGTGCGCGGCGGTGCCGCCGACCACGAGGCCGAGCGCGGTCAGCACGGCGCCGCCATCACGCCGCAGCACGGTGCCCAGCACCGCGGACGAGCGCCGCGCGGCCGCGGCCGGCGCGTGCTGTTCGATCGCATTGAAGCGCGCACGCAGATACAGGCCGACCGGCGCGATCAGCACGCCGGCGAGAAACGGCACGCGCCAGCCCCACGATTCGAGCGCGGCCGGTTCGAGGAAATACGACAGCAGGAAGCCGACGAACGAACCGGCCAGTGCCGCCGCGCCCTGGCTCGCGAACTGCCAGCTCGTGTAATAGCCGCGTTCGCCAGGCGGTGCACGCTCGGCGAGCAGCGACGTCGATACGCCGACTTCGCCGCCGGCGGAAAAGCCCTGCAGCAGCCGTGCGAGCACGACCAGCACGGGCGCCGCGACGCCGATCTGCGCGTAGGTCGGCAGGACGCCGATCATCCCGGTGCCGATCGCCATCGTCACGAGCGTGAGGTTCATCGCCGGCACGCGGCCGAAGCGGTCGGCGACCAGCCCGATCACGACGCCGCCGACGGGCCGCGCGATGAAGCCGACGCCGAACGTCGCGACCGACATCAGCAATTGCTGCTGCGCGGACGCGGCCGGGAAAAACAGTTTTCCAAGCAGCACCGCGAAAAAGCTGAACACGGTGAGATCGAAGAATTCGAGGCCGTTGCCGATCGTGATCGCGACGATCAGCTGGCGATTGGACGGGGATGCGGCAACGTCGCCGACATGCCCGCCGAACATGCTGTCCGCTCGGGGCGCCTTCATGAAGGTATGTCTCCGTACTGGTTGTGCGTATCTGTTGCGTGTGTGGTGCGCGGCCTGTTCGACGGCCTGCGCATGCAGTCTAGGCATTCAAAATACGCAGCCCGGAGCGACATTTTTCGATCGTGATAACGCCCGGTTATCGCGCGCTTTGCCGGCGCGATCGCGGTGTAGGATACGAACGTCGCTACTGCCGCCGCGCCCCGCCACGCCGTGAAACACCACCAGCTCCGGGCGCTTGCCGCCATCGCCGAACACGGCAGCCTGCGCGCCGCCGCGCGTGCGATTCATCTGTCCCAGCCCGCGCTCACGAAGGCGATCCGCGAACTCGAGCAGGACCTCGGCGTGCCGCTCGTCACGCGCAACGCGCGCGGTGCGCAGCTCACGCGCTTCGGCCAGGCCGTCTATGCACGCGCGCGGCTGATCCTCGCGGAGATGCAGCACGCGCGCGACGACGTGATCCATCTGTCGGGCGGCAAGGAAGGCGCGCTCGCGTGCGCGCTGACGCCGCTGATGTCGCTCGGCTTCCTGCCGGCCGCGCTCGACGCGTTCCGCCAGCGCATGCCGACAATCCGCCTCGACGTGCGCGAAGGCTTTCTCGACACGGCGCTGCCGCGCCTGCGCGACGGCTCGCTCGACTTCGTGATCGCGATCGTCGATGCGACGCGGCTGTCGCCCGAATTCACGTTCCGGCCGCTCATCGAATCGGAGCTGATCCTGATGACGCGCGCGAGCAATCCGCTGCGCCACTGCACGTCGCTCGCGCAGTTGCAGGATGCGCAGTGGGTGCTCAATACGTCGCCGGAAAGCATCGGCCGGCTGCTGCAGAATGTGTTCATCGCGCACGGCTACCCGGCACCGCAGCCGATCGTCGAATGCACGTCGTTCAGCGCGGCGTTCTCGCTGTCGGTGCATACCGACAGCGTGTCATGCGTGCCGAAGCTCTTCATGGAGATCGACTGGATACGCGAGCGGATGGTCACGATCGACGTGAAGGAGACGATTCCGACCGTGTCGGCCGGCGTGCTCACGCGGCGCGATGCGCTGAACACGGTGGCATGCGACTACCTGATCCACTGCTTCGTCGAAGCCGTGCGCCGGTACGATCCCGCGAAACTGCTGTGGCGATAGTGACCCGTCCTATTCGATTCGAATCGCACTACGAATATCGAACGTCTTTATCAGAAAAATCACGCCTATTTTCGTACGATTACTAAATACAAATCGATTCGTAAGGTTTATATAGGACCAATCCCAAGAATGAAATCCAGCAGGGATATGGCCCCGGAACCCGTTATTCTGAAACCGTTCCAGCGGTCGATCAACACATCATTCCATAATACTTATTCGCCTGAATCGGTCGTTCAAATAAATGAATCGACAGATAGAATCAAACAAACAATTCTATTTCTCGATAAAAAAATGGACGAACTCCTGCCAATGCGGCTATTCATCAAGGTGGCCGAACTTCACAGTTTCGCGCGTGCAGCCACGGAACTGAACATCTCCAACTCGTCGGCCACCCGCCTCGTCATGGGCATCGAGGACCGGCTCGGTGCACGCCTGCTGAACCGCACGACGCGCAGCCTGTCGCTGACCGACGCCGGTCATCTGTATCTCGCGCAGATCCGTCACGTGATCGAGGAAATCGACCGCGTCGAGGAAACGATCGCGTCGATGCATCACGAACCGATCGGATCGCTGAAGATCGCCGCGCCGGTCATGTTCGGCATGCACGTGCTCGCACCGGCGATCGATGCGTTCAAGACGCTGCATCCGGCCATCGTGCCGGAAGTCACGATCGTGGACCGCCATGTCGACCTCGTGTCGGAGGGCTTCGACGTCGGGCTGCTGCTGTCGCAGCGCATCAGCACCAACACGCTGGTGACGCGCCCGCTCACGCGACTCAAGCGAATCGTCTGTGCGGCACCCCGGTATGTCGAAACACACGGCGCACCAACCCATCCGCACGATCTCGCGTCGCACGCGTGCCTGACGTTCCATGCCGATTTCGCGGGCGAATACCTGTCGTTTGATCACGAGCCGACGCGCGTCGCCGTGCGGCCGAATAAATCCGCATCGTCGAACAACATCGGGTTGATCCGGAACTGGGCGTTGTCGGGCATGGGCATCGCGGTCCTGCCCGACTTCCTCGTCGAACCGGATCTCGCCGACGGACGGCTGCTCGCGCTGCTCCCCGACTATCGGCTGGAGGAACTCGAGATGAATATCGCGTACCCGAGCCGGCGGCACTTTCCGCGCAAGACCCGGCTGTTCGTCGATCACCTGGTCGAGTATTTCGTCAGGTGAAAGAAGGGTTCGATCGCGCACCTTTTTTGCATCGACGACGGGCGCCGTCGACCCACCCGCGGTTCGCCCCGAAACCACGCCAGCCGGGCCCCGGGCGGCCACGCCACGGTTCGCGCACGGTGCGGGCACACCTGTTGCGTCGCTGCATCTCAGTAGTGAACCGCTCTTGGCAGCCGGCCGTTGAGGACTACACTAATCCTTAATGAGGTGCGGCCGGAGCCCGTGCCTCCAGGGAGACGCCGCCATGAATCGGCCACTGAATCGCATCCTGCCGCGCGTGACCGGTGGTGCATCGGTCTGGACGTGGATCAAGTGGTCGTTGCTGGCCGCGCTGGTGATCGCCGTCGCGATCATTGCGCGGCTCGTGATGACCGAGATCGCGACGTCGCGCATGCAGGCGCACTACCTGTCCGAACTCACCCGCGACGTCGGCTACACAGTCGAGGCGGGCACGAGCGACCACATCCGCTTCCCTGCCAACGGGCCGTACGACCAGCGCCTGGGTTATTCGATGATTCCCGCGTTCCAGCAACGTCTGCTCGCGCGCGGCTTCGTCGTCGGCAAGCAGGCGCGCGATTCCGACCGGATGCTGTCACTCGCCGATCACGGCCTGTTCCTTCCTTACGAAGAGAAAGACCAGACCGGGCTGATGCTGTTCGACTCGACCGGCTCGCCGCTGTTCGCGACCGTGTTCCCGCAGCGCGTCTACGCCGACTTCGACACGGTGCCGCGCGTGGTCGCCGATTCGCTGATGTTCATCGAGGATCGCTACCTGCTCGACGCGAACCAGCCGAACCGCAATCCGGCGATCGACTGGGGGCGCTTCAGCCGCGCGCTCGCCGACCAGGCGATGCACGTCGTCAACCATCACCAGGCGCGCCCGGGCGGCAGCACGCTCGCGACGCAGATCGAGAAGTTCCGCCATTCACCCGACGGCCGCACCGCGACGCCGCCGGAGAAGCTGCGCCAGATCGCGTCCGCGTCGATCCTCGCGTACCTGAACGGCCCGCAGACGATGCTCGCGCGCCGCGCGATTCTGGTGCGCTACCTGAACTCGGTGCCGCTCGCCGCGCGGCCGCACGTGGGTGAAATCACCGGTATCGGAGACGGTCTCGCCGCGTGGTACGGCCGCGACTTCAACGACGTGAACCGCATCCTGTCCGCGCCGACGACCGGTGACAACGTCGACGCACAGGGCAAGGCGTTCCGCGAGGTGCTGTCGCTGATCATCGCGCAGCGCGCGCCGTCGTACTTCCTGAATCACGGCTATCCGGCGCTGCAGAAGCTGACCGACAGCTACCTGCGGCTCCTGTCGAACGGCGGCGTGATCTCTCCCGCGCTGCGCGATGCGGCGCTCGCCGCGCAGATCGAGCGCAGCGCGCCACCGGCCGCCGCGCACGTGCAGTCGTTCGTGTCGCGCAAGGCCGTGTCGTCCGCGCGCGCGTCGCTGCTCTCGGCGCTCGGCATCAACGACCTGTACCAGCTCGACCAGTTCGACCTGGAAGCCACCAGCACGCTCGACAACGGCGTGCAGCAGGCGGTCGCCACCCGACTCGCGCTGGCGTCGACCCGCGCCGGTGCGCAGGCGGCCGGCCTGTACGGCTTCGAGATGCTCGCGCCGAAGGACGACCCGTCTCATCTGACGTACAGCTTCACGCTGTACGAGCATCGCAACGGCGCGAACATGCTGCGCGTGCAGACCGACAGCGTGAACCAGCCGTTCGACGTGAACCGCGGCGGCCGCATCAACCTCGGCTCGACCGCGAAACTGCGCACGCTGATCACCTACCTGCAGATCGTCTCCGAGCTGCACGCGCGCTACGGCAACCTGTCGAACGCACAACTCGCGCACGTGAAGCCCGATCCGATCGACGGGCTGTCGCACTGGGCGCTCGACTACCTGTCGCATACGCGCGACCGCTCGCTGCAGGCGATGCTCGATGCGGCGGTCGAACGCAAGTACTCGGCGAGCCCCGACGTGTTCTACACCGGCGGCGGCGCGCAGGTGTTCTCGAACTTCGAAAAGTCGGACAACGGCCGCATCCTGACGCTGCATACGGCGTTCGAGCATTCGGTCAACCTGGTGTTCGTGCGGCTGATGCGCGACATCGTCCATTACGAAATGCTGAAGGCGGCCGGCCCGTCGACGTCGTGGCTCGGCGATCCGGAGCAGCGCAAGCACTACCTCGAGCAGTTCGTCGACGGCGAAAGCAAGGTTTACGTGAAGCGCTACTACACGCGCTACGCGGGCAAGACGCCCGACGACGCGCTCGCGCTGATGCTGCAGGACGTGCGCAAGTCGCCGCCCAAGATCGCGACGGTGCTGCGCAGCGTCGCGCCGAACGAATCGCTCGCGTGGTTCGCGGCTCACATGCGCGCGCAGCTGAAGGGCACGCCGGCCGCGACGCTGTCGGACGACGATCTCGCCGCGCTCTATGCGAAGTACGCGATCGACCGCTTCAACCTCAACGATCGCGGCTACATCGCGAGCGTCCACCCGCTCGCGCTGTGGACCCTCAATTACCTGCGCGCCCACCCGAACGCGCCGCTCGCCGACGTCCAGCGCGACAGCCGCGATGCGCGCTTCTACACGTACTCGTGGCTGTACAAGACCCGCTACCACGCGACCCAGGACCGCCGCATCCGCCGCATGGTCGAGTTGCGCGCGTACGGGGAAGTCACGAAGGCGTGGCGCGCGCTCGGCTACCCGTTCGCGGAAGTCACGCCGTCGTACGCGGCCGCGATCGGCGCATCGGGCGACCAGCCGGATGCGCTCGCGAAACTGATCGGCCTGATCGCGAACGGTGGCCAGAAGGCACCGACCGAGACGATCACGCGCCTCGACTTCGCGAAGGGCACGCCGTACGAAACGCGCTTCGTGCGCGCGGCCGCGCAGCCGCAGCCGGTGCTGTCGCCCGAGATCGTCAACGTGGCGCGCACGCTGCTGCGCGACGTCGTGCAGCACGGCACCGCGCGGCGTCTCGCGGGCGGCTTCACGCTGCCCGACGGCAAGACGCTCGAGGTGTACGGCAAGACCGGGACGGGCGACCAGCGCTTCAATGTCTACGCGCGCGGCGCGCGGCTGATCGAGTCGCGCAAGGTCAATCGCAGCGGCACGTTCGTGTTTGTGCTCGGCGACCGCTTCTTCGGCGTGCTGACGGCGACCGCGCACGAGCCGTACGCGGCGCGCTACGACTTCACGAGCGCGATGGCCGTGCAGTTGCTGAAGTCGATGGCGCCGGCGCTCGCGCCGCTGATCGAGCGCCCGGTCGAAGCCGGCACGCGCACGACGGGCCCCGCGCCGCAGGCGGAAACGCCCACGCCGCAGGCCGCGCCGGTCGAGCCGTCCTGACGGCCGCCCGCACGCTCACGCGACGACGCGCCGCTCAGTGCGAGCGGCCGTCGAAATGCGTGACGGGCAGCGCGTCGATATCGACATCCTCGAGGCATCGCACGTTGATCGCGGCCATCGCGGTGCCGTTCGGATGCGTACCCTCGCCGAACGCGTGAATCCCGCAGCGCTTGCAGAAGCGATGACGGATCACGTGCTTGTTGAACATGTAGGTCGACAGATTGTCGTCGGGCGTGAGGAGCGTCATGTGGTCGCGCGGCACGAACCACATCAGCGCGCCCTTGCGCCGGCAGATCGAGCAGTTGCAGGCCATCACGCCCTGCAGGTCGCCTTCCGCCTCGAACTTCACGTCGCCGCAGTGGCAGCTTCCGCGATAGAGCATGGTCGTCTCCCGGTGCGGCCCGTGCGCGACGACGGCGCCCGGGCGGGACACCGTTGGCCGGGCCGATCCATGCAGGTACAGTAGCGCGCACATGCGCCGCACGCAATGTCCGGCGGCGCCCGTCCCGACCCGCCCCAAACCAAGGAAAACCGTCATGCTCGAACTGCGCCCCGGCTGCGAATGCTGCGACAAGGACCTGCCGCCCGATTCGGCGGAGGCGCGCATCTGTACCTTTGAATGCACGTTCTGCGCGACCTGCACCGAAGAGGTGCTGAAGGGCCGCTGCCCGAACTGCGGCGGCGACCTGGTCGCTCGCCCGCGCCGGCCGGCGAGCCTGCTCGCGAAGTATCCGGCGTCGACGGAGCGCATCCACAAGCCGGGCGGCTGCGCGAACGCCTGACGGCGCTGCCTCGCCCGCCGCTTCCCGTCACGACATCTCGATCCGCGCGCGCGTGATCGCAAGCAGCGACGCCATCGCGCGGCGCGCGCCGTCCTCGTCGCGCACGCCGATTGCGTCGGCGACGGCCGCATGCTCGGCGAGCGACGCATTGAACACGTGCGCCCGGCGTGCGTTCAGGTGCAGTTGCGCCTCGAGCGTGCGGTCGATCAGCGCGCCGAGCGGCACCAGCAGCTCGTTGCCGCCGGCCTCCAGCACGCTCAGGTGAAAGCGCAGGTCCGCGCGCACCCATTCGTCGACGTTGCGCGCGGCGGCCATCGCGCGCACCGCGTCCTCGATTGCGTCGAACGCGCCCGGCCCGTGCGCACGCGCGGCCAGCGCGGCCGCGTGGGGCTCGATCATTTCGCGCATCTCCTGCAGCTTGAGCGCGAACGCGAGCGGCGGCGCGACCCGCGCGTACCAGTCGAGCAGGTCGGCGTCGAGCAGGTTCCATGCGCGGCGCGGCCGCACACGCGTGCCGACCTTCGGCCGCGATTCGACCAGCCCCTTCGACGTCAGCGTGCGCAGCGCCTCGCGCAGCACCGTGCGGCTCACGCCGAACATCTCCATCAGGTCCGGCTCCCGCGGCAGCAGCGATTCGGGCGGATAGTCGCCACGCAGGATCGCCGTCGCAAGGCGGAAGGATGTCTGTCCATGCAGGTCGCGTTGAATGATCGTTCTCCGTTGGCGGGCACGCCGCGGCTGTCCACTATCTGCACAATAGTGCTATTAATACTATTTTTTATCCCGCTACGCTAGGATAACCGTCACGTACTCGACGGCGCCGCGTCCGCACGTCCACGCCGCTCAACCCAGGAGACTCGCGACATGAAAATCATCCGCCTCGAAACCTTCGTCGTCCCCCCGCGCTGGCTGTTCCTCAAGATCGAAACCGACGAGGGCATCGTCGGCTGGGGCGAGCCGGTGGTCGAGGGCCGCGCGCACACGGTCGAAGCCGCCGTGCAGGAGCTCGCCGACTATCTGGTCGGCAAGGATCCGCTGCTGATCGAGGATCACTGGCAGGTGATGTACCGCGCCGGCTTCTACCGCGGCGGCCCGATCATGATGAGCGCGATCGCGGGCGTCGACCAGGCGCTGTGGGACATCAAGGGCAAGCATCACGGCGTGCCGGTGCATGCGCTGCTCGGCGGCCAGGTGCGCGACCGCATCAAGGTGTATTCGTGGATCGGCGGCGACCGGCCGAGCGATGTCGCGAACAACGCGCGCGCGGTGGTCGAGCGCGGCTTCAAGGCCGTGAAGATGAACGGCTCCGAGGAACTGCAGATCGTCGACACCTACGACAAGGTCGAGCAGGTGATCGCGAACGTCGCGGCGGTGCGCGACGCGGTCGGCCCGCACGTCGGGATCGGCGTCGACTTCCACGGCCGCGTGCACAAGCCGATGGCGAAGGTGCTCGCGAAGGAGCTCGATCCGTACAAGCTGATGTTCATCGAGGAGCCGGTGCTGTCGGAGAACGCCGAGGCGCTGCGCGACATCGTGAACCAGACCAACACGCCGATCGCGCTCGGCGAGCGGCTCTACTCGCGCTGGGACTTCAAGCACATCCTCGCGGGCGGCTACGTCGACATCATCCAGCCCGACGCGTCGCACGCGGGCGGCATCACCGAGTGCCGCAAGATCGCGACGCTCGCGGAAAGCTACGACGTCGCGCTCGCGCTGCACTGCCCGCTCGGCCCGATCGCGCTGGCCGCGTGCCTGCAGCTCGATGCGGTCAGCTACAACGCGTTCATCCAGGAACAGAGCCTCGGCATCCACTACAACCAGGGTAACGACCTGCTCGACTACCTGCGCAACCCCGAGGTGTTCCGCTACGAAGACGGCTTCGTCGCGATTCCGCAGGGCCCGGGGCTCGGCATCGACGTCAACGAGGAGAAGGTGCGCGAGATGGCGAAGACCGGCCACCGCTGGCGCAATCCGGTGTGGCGCCACGCGGACGGCAGCGTCGCGGAGTGGTGATGCAGAGGTGAAGTGAGATGAGATGACGTGCGATGCACGGCGGACCAGCCGCGCATCGCGCGTCGAGACGGCCGCCCGACAGGCGGCCGTTCTTGCATCCGCGGCATGCGGCTCACGCGACTCATGCGGGGGCGAGGCCCCGCGCCGAACCGGTCGTCAGCCGAGCGCCGCGAACCCCGGCACGCAGAACGACAGCACGGCGGCCGCGACGAACACGGCGATCATCGTCAGCGCTTCGAGATGCAGGATGTTGCGGAACGTGTGCGCGTCTTCGGTCGACGCGGTACGGCGCAGGCGCGGCAGCGCGGAGAAGCGGTTCAGCCCGCCGAGCACGAGCGCGAGCGCGACGAGCAGCAGCTTGAGCAACAGCACGCGCCCCCACGTGCTGCCGTCGAGCGGCGCGAGCGAGCCGCCGAGCCCGCGCAGCGCATTGAGCACGCCGGTGCCGAGCACGAAGACGACCGCGATCGCCGACGTCCGCGACAGTTGCTGGCCGATCCGGATCAGCGCGCCGCGCGCAACCGACGAACCGAGCACCGGCAGCACCGCCAGCCCGGCCGCGAGCACGAGGCCGCCCCACACCGCGGTGGCAAGCAGGTGCAGCGTCTGCACGCCGACCGCCGCGGACAGCGGGCCCGTGTCGGCCGCATGGCCGAGCGACGCCTTGCCGGCCGCGACCACGATCACCGCGAGCCACAGCACCGCGTGCGCGAGCGGGCCCTCGGGCTTCGCCAGCGCGACGATCGCGAGCAGCACGGCGCCGGCGAACGCGACGCTCCACGCAAAGCCCGCATGCGTCTGCATGAGCATGGTGGGGATCGCAGCGAACGCACCGCCGAGGCCCGCGCCGCTCATCGACGCGGCTTCATACACGAGCCACCCGAGATCGGCGAGCACGAGCGCCAGCGCCGCCGCGACCAGCGAATGTTGCGCGCGCAGCCAGGCATGATGCGACGGCGCGACGACCGGTCGCGCGCCGTCCTTGCCGAGCCACCCCTTGAGCAGCGCCGAGCCGACCGCCATCGCGAACGTCGCGTCCATCAACGCCGCGAGCGCGACCTGCCCGATCCACAAGCTGTCGATCCTCATTGCGCGCGCCCTCCCGGAAACGGCCGGCCGGCGGCGCGGCGGCAAGTGGAACGACAGCGGGAAGACGGCAACGGCACGGTAGGGAACGTCATCGATGAATCCGGAAACGGGGGAAATGACTGGATCTGCGGCGGAGGCGGCGCCGCGCGACCCGCGAGTGTACGGTCTTCGATGGTCAAAGCGCACGCCGGTTCACATCATCCGTACATATAGCGCGGCAAATTGTCGCAAGTCGCAAACAGACAGGAACCCATGTCCTTTTGCCAAATAGCCGCCATTACCCATCGATGATAGAATGCCGCGTCGCAGCAGCCCGGCTGCCCTGCCATCCATGCGCCGAGCCGATCGTAGCCCGGACAGGTCCCCGACGAATAAACATGGAGTCTCGTGTGTCTTCAAGACGCCTCTTCCGTCCGTTGCTCGCCGTTCTCTTGATCGGTGGCGCGGGCCTTATGAGCGCTGCTCAAGCGCAGACCAAGCCCACGGAGCAAGCGCACGCCCAGCAGGCGCCGCTCAAGGCACCCGATACGATGGCCGAGCGTGTGCGCGGCTGTACCGCATGCCATGGCGTTCACGGCCAGGGCACGGACAACGACTATTTCCCGCGTCTTGCCGGCAAGCCGGCCGAGTACCTGTACAACCAGCTCGTCAACTTCCGTGACGGACGGCGCAAGTACCCGCCGATGAACTACCTGCTGACGTACCTGAACGACGATTACCTGAAAGAGATCGCCGAGCACTTCTCGGCCGAGCGTCCGCCGTACCCGACGCCGGCCAAGCCGGCGCTGCCGGCCGCCACGCTCGCGCGCGGCAAGCAACTCGTCACGCAAGGCGATCCGTCCCGCAAGCTGCCGGCCTGCGTGGCCTGCCACGGCGCTGGGCTGACCGGCATGCAGCCGGCGATCCCGGGCCTCGTCGGCCTGCACGCCGATTACCTGAGCGCACAGCTCGGCGCATGGCGCTCGGGCAACCGCCACGCAAAGGCACCGGATTGCATGCACGATATCGCGTCGAAGCTGTCGGATGAAGACGTCACGGCCGTGACCGCGTGGCTCGCCGCGCAACCGGCGCCCGCCAACCCCGTGCCGGCCCCGGCGCGTTCGATGAAGACTCCGCTCGCCTGCGGCAGCGAACCGCAATAAGGCAAGGGAGACAGACACAATGAAACGCAAGTCCCTGTTTGCACTCTCGGCTGTCGCGATCGTCGCGGCCGTCGCCCTCGTGCCGGTCCTGTGGCCCGGCAACGACACGCTGCACGGCGCTGCCGCCGTCGCGGCCACGCCGGCCGACCAGGCCGCGCTGATCAAGAAAGGCGAATACCTCGCGCGCGTCGGCGACTGTATCGCGTGCCACACCGTGCGCGGCGGCAAGTCGTTCGCGGGTGGCCTGCCGATGGCGACGCCGTTCGGCACGATGTACACGCCGAACATCACGCCGGACGACAAGGACGGCATCGGCAAGTGGACGTCGGACGACTTCTACCGCGCGATGCACACCGGTCGTTCGAAGGACGGCAGCCTGCTCTACCCGGGCTTCCCGTTCGCGAGCTACACGAAGGTCACGCGCGCCGATTCGGACGCGATCTACGCGTACCTGCGTTCGGTCCCGCCGGTCTCGGTGCCGAGCCGTCCGCACGAACTGAAGTTCCCGTTCAACAACCGCAACCTGCTGATCGGCTGGCGCACGCTGTTCTTCAAGGAAGGCGAATACAAGCCGGATCCGACCAAATCGGTCGAATGGAACCGCGGCGCGTACCTCGTCGAAGGCCTCGGCCACTGCTCGATGTGCCACACGTCGATCAACATGATGGGCGGCCCGGTGAGCTCGGCAGCCTTCGCGGGCGGCCTGATCCCGCTGCAGAACTGGTATGCTCCGTCGCTGACGAACGACAAGGAACTCGGCCTCGGCGACTGGCACGTGCAGGAGCTGTCCGACCTGCTGCAGGCCGGCGTGTCGAACAAGGGCGCGGTATTCGGCCCGATGGCCGACGTCGTGCACAACAGCCTCCAGTACATGAACGACGAAGATACGCGCGCAATGTCGACGTACCTGAAGTCGATCCCGCAGAAGGCTGAAGCGCCGAAGAACATGCAGTACGAGCCGTCGAAGCAGTTTGGCAACACGCTGTTCGACCAGGGCAAGAAGATCTACGCGGACAATTGCGCGACCTGCCACGCCGAAACCGGCTCCGGCAAGCCGCCCGCGTATCCGCCGCTCGCGGGCAACCATTCGATCGTGATGGAATCGGCAGTCAACCCGATCCGCATGGTGCTGAACGGTGGCTACCCGCCGAGCACGTTCAAGAATCCCCGTCCGTACGGGATGCCGCCGTTCGCACAGTCGCTGTCGAACCAGGAAGTTGCGGCAGTCGTCACGTATATCCGGATGTCGTGGGGCAACAACGGTACGCCGATCTCGCCGCAACAGGTGAGCGACCTGCGTTCCGCGCCGCTTGACTAAATAACGCGCGACACAGACGGGGGCGCGGCTGCGGGAAAACCGCAGCCGCGCCCCTTTGCTTTTTGCGACGCCATTCCCCGCGCAGGCCGCGCGAGGCGTCGCAGATCATAAAACTCCAGAGTGGTATCTATGTCTTTCGAATCTCTCGGCTTGGCCGAACCGCTGGTCAAGGCGGTCAATGAGCTCGGCTACACATCGCCGACCCCCATCCAGCAGCAGGCCATCCCCGCCGTCCTCGGCGGCGGCGACCTGCTCGCCGGCGCACAAACCGGCACCGGCAAGACCGCCGGCTTCACGCTGCCGATCCTGCAGCGCCTGCACACGTACTACGCCGAGCATCGCGGTGCGAAGCGCGCGGTGCGCGCGCTGATTCTCACGCCGACGCGCGAACTCGCCGCCCAGGTCGAGGAAAGCGTGCGCGCGTACAGCAAGTACGTGAAGCTGCGCTCGACCGTGATGTTCGGCGGCGTCAGCATCAATCCGCAGATCGACGCGCTCAAGCGCGGCG
The DNA here is from genome assembly GCF_020843965.1 of Burkholderia sp. B21-005. Lineage (NCBI taxonomy): Bacteria > Pseudomonadati > Pseudomonadota > Betaproteobacteria > Burkholderiales > Burkholderiaceae > Burkholderia > Burkholderia sp. B21-005. The sequence goes on from NZ_CP086301.1 coordinate 2,950,926, forward strand.
TCGACATCGTCGTCGCGACGCCGGGGCGTCTACTCGACCACATGCAGCAGAAGACGATCGACCTGTCGAATCTCGACATCCTCGTGCTCGACGAAGCCGACCGGATGCTCGACATGGGCTTCATCCACGACATCAAGCGCGTACTGGCGAAGCTGCCGCCGCAGCGCCAGAACCTGCTGTTTTCGGCTACGTTCTCCGACGAGATCAAGTCGCTGGCCGACAGCCTGCTCGATTCGCCGGCGCTGATCGAAGTCGCGCGCCGCAACACCACCGCGGAAAGCGTCGCGCAGAAGATCCACCCGGTCGATCGCGATCGCAAGCGCGAGCTGCTCACGCACCTGATCCGCGAACACAACTGGTTCCAGGTGCTCGTGTTCACGCGCACCAAGCACGGCGCGAACCGGCTCGCCGAACAGCTGACGAAGGACGGCATCAGCGCGATGGCGATCCACGGCAACAAGAGCCAGTCGGCCCGCACGCGCGCGCTCGCGGAGTTCAAGAGCAGCACGCTGCAGGTGCTGGTCGCGACCGACATCGCCGCACGCGGGATCGACATCGACCAGTTGCCGCACGTCGTCAACTTCGACCTGCCGAACGTGCCGGAAGACTACGTGCACCGTATCGGCCGCACGGGCCGCGCAGGCGCGACCGGTGAAGCCGTGTCGCTCGTATGCGTCGACGAGAAGCAACTGCTGCGCGACATCGAGCGGCTGATCAAGCGCGAGATTCCGCAGGAAGTGATCGCGGGCTTCGAACCCGATCCGAGCGCGAAGCCGGAACCGATCCAGCAGCGCCGCGGGCAGCAGCCGCGTGGCGGCAATGCCGGCGGCGGCGGCGGCAATCGCCAGCCGCGTGCAGGCGGCTCAGGCCAGCCGGCCGCGAAGCGCGAAGGCAGTGCGCAGCCGAAGGCCGCGAAGGCAGCCAAGCCGCGCACGGCCGGCGGCGCGGGCGGCAATGCCGGCGGCGGCGCTCGTCCGTCCGGCGGCAATAGCGCACGCCCCGCGAGCGGCAACGCCGCGCACCCGAACCGCAACCGTTCGTCGCGCAGCGGCCAGCGCGGTCACTGAAGCCGCGCCGCCGCGCGCCGCAGGTGCTCGACCTGGCTTTGCCAGCGCGCGAGCACCTCGGCGCGCGCATCCCCTTCCAGCGCAAACGTGACGCCGGTCGCGAGACGCGCATAGCCGACCCGCTGCGCATCGCCGTGCGCGATCGTCGCAGCGAATCCGGCCAGTCCGCCGAAGTCTCCTTCGAGCGGCTCGATCCTCAGTTGTGCCTGAAAGAATGCGCCGTCCGCGACGAGCGTCAGCGCGGCCGCGCGCCGCTGCGCGATCGCACGCGCCGCGCGCGATTGCGGCCATAGCGCGAGCAGCAGCGTATGCGCGTCGCGCGCATGGATTTCGCCGACGCTAAGCAGCGTCGTACGCAACTGGCCGTCGTCGGTCGCGACGATCAGCGACGCGGCGAAGTCGGCGTGACGCTCGAGCGCGGTGCCGTCGAACAGCGCGACGACGGCCGGCGGCCACGCGTCGAACGTCCATTGCTCGAGCGCGTGGCGATGGGAATCGGTCATGATGGCGGCCCCGGTGAAAAGCAGACGATGATGCCGCAGCATACGCGCTGAGCCGCGCGGTGACGATCAGCGCATGAACACGTGCCGCGTGATCTTCGTCAGCGGATAGTGGACGCCCGGCTGGATCTTCGCGGGCAGGTCGAGCGGCTTGAGCAGCATCTTCACGCACATGTCGGCCGACAGGTTGCGCCGCACGAGCGAGCTGATGCGGGCGACGCGCTCGCGGTTGTACTGGCTGTCGCCGACGCGATCCGGATAGCGGATCGCGAACACGTGGCGCAGCGCGATCTCCGAATCCTCGTTCTTGATTTCCATCACGCGGCGCATCAACGCGCCGAGCACCGCGAGCCGGCCGTTGCCTTCGAGCTTGTTGTACTTCTTGAAGAACTTGAAGAAGTGCTTGTAGTGACGCACTTCGTCGGTGCGGATGTTGTCGGTGATTTCCTTCAGCACCGGCTCGTCCGAGCATTCGTTGATCGCGCGATAGAGCGTGGCCGTGCCCGTCTCGACGACGCAGCGTGCGACCATCTCGAGCGCGCGGGTCTTCTCGAATGCGTCGACCGAGCAGGTCTTCGAATACTCGGCGAAGAAATTCGCGAACGCGGTATCCCAGTCGAACTCGGGCCACACGTGCGCGATGTACGCCTTCAGCGCGCGCCCGTGCTGCAGTTCCTCGGGCTCCCACGCACTGTTGAGCCACGCGGATACTTCCGGGTCGTCGTTGAAGAACTCGCTCAGGTTGCTCGTGTAGAGATCCGAGCCGCTTTCGATGAACGACGACGCGCACAGCAGCAGCAGCAGATCCTCGTTTGCGGCGGCACGCTGACGATCGATCCGGTTCAGGTCGATGTCCTCGATACGCCACGGCATGACATGCGTCGTTTCAGTAGGCATGGTGGTGCGCTCCCAGTCGTCGCGCGGCCGCGCGGCCGATGCCTTCGGCACGGGCCCGGCGCGCCCGCAGGCGACGTGTTGCTTGCATTTTTAGTGGATTGGTCCGGCCGAACCATGCTGGCATCTTAGCCGCACTTGAATGTTCGTGCTTCAAAGCACTGACCATGCCCAACAGGCGCAGTTCCGCCGCGGATGTTGCGGTTCGTTAGACGAGTTCTTCGAACCGGTTGCGCACGCTCGACGGTAGGCGCGGCATCAGGCAAAACGGGCGGCCATTCGGCCGCCCGTCGCGCGCAACAAACTGGAAGCGTTCCGTCAGAAACCGGCCGCGAGGCCATCGCGACGGCTGTCGCTCGCGGCCACGTAGCCGCGGTCGGGATCGTCGGGATCGAGGCGCCACACGAACTGCCCCGAGCCGAAATCCATGTAAGGATCGTCGATCGACTTGATCGTATGGCCGCGCGCGGCGAGCGCCTCGACCGTCTCGCGGTTCATCGTCGCCTCGACGTCGAGCGTGAAGTCGCGATTGACCTTCCAGCGCGGCGCGCAGCAGGCAGCCTGCGGCTGCTGTCCATAGCCGAGCATCCGCACGATGGTCTGCAGATGGCCCTGCGGCTGCATGTCGCCGCCCATCACGCCGAAGCTCATCACGGCCTCGGTGCGGCCGTCGATCTCCTCGGTGACGAACGCCGGGATGATCGTGTGGAACGGCCGCTTGCCGCCCGCGACGACGTTCGGTGAGCCCGGGTCCATCGAGAAGCCGTGCCCGCGGTTCTGCAACGCGATGCCCGTCCCGGGCACGACGAGCCCCGAGCCGAAGCCCATGTAGTTCGACTGAATAAAGCTCACCATCATCCCGCGCTCGTCCGCCGCCGACAGATAGATCGTGCCGCCCGATTGCGGCCGCCCGGCGGCGAAGTGCGTCGCGCGCGTGCGATCGATCAGCTTCGCGCGTTCGGCGAGATACGCGTCGTGGAGCATCTGTTCGGGCGTCAGTTCCATCGCGCGCGGATCGGCGACGTAGCGATAGACGTCCGCGAACGCGAGCTTCATCGCCTCGATCTGCAGGTGCTGCGAGTCGACCGAATCGACGGGCCATTCGGTCACGCCCGCATGCTCGGCGATCCCGAGCGCGATCAGCGCGGCGATGCCCTGCCCGTTCGGCGGGATCTCGTGGATCGTGTGGCTGCCGAAGCGCTTGCCGATCGGCTCGACCCATTCCGGGCGGTACCCGTGCAGATCGGCTTCGGTCAATGCGCCGCCGCCTTCGCGCGCGAACGCCGCGAGCTGCCCGGCGAGCGCGCCCTCGTAGAAGGCGCGCGGGCCGTCCTTCGCGAGCGTGCGCAGCGTCCGCGCATGGCCCGGCAGGCACATGCGCTCGCCGACGAGCGGTGCCCGCCCGCGCGGCATGAAAGTATCGGCGAAGCCCGGCAGCCCCTGCAGCTCGGGCACCGCGGCCGCCCACTTGTGCGCGACGATCGGCGACACCGAATAGCCGCGCTCGGCGAGCTCGATCGCCGGCTCGAGCAGGTCCGCGAACGGCAGCGAACCGAACTTCGCATGCAGTGCTTCCCAGCCCGCGATCACGCCCGGCACCGTCACGGTGTCCCAGCCGCGCGTCGGCTTGTTCGCGATGCCGTGCGCGTCCTCGCCGTGGCGCTTGCGGAAGTAGTCGGGGTTCCACGCGGCCGGCGCGACACCCGACGCATTCAGCCCGGACAACCGCCCGCCGTCCCATACGAGCGCAAACGCATCGCCGCCGAGCCCGCACGACACGGGCTCGACCACGGTGATCGCGGCCGCGGCGGCCAGCGCCGCATCGACGGCATTGCCGCCCTTCCACAGCATCCGCAGCCCGGCCTGCGCGGCAAGCGGGTGCGACGTCGACACGACGTTGCGCGCAAACACCGGAATGCGGATCGTGGGATACGGGTTGTGCCAGTTGAAGCCAGTCATCGGTTCCACCTCGTCGAAAGCTGAATGAACGCGCCGCGCGCAAGATCGGCGTGCGCGGACAGTCCGCCATTGCAGCGCGATCCGTGCGATCGCGCAAATTCATTTGTCAAATGAATCCATGCACTTTCCGCATGAATGAAGGGCCACCGTGCGCCCTGCGCCGGCCGAACGCCCTTCCCGCCCCTTACAATACGCGCTCCGCCTCACGATCCGACCGCCCAGCCATGACCCGAGATCCCCGCCTCACCCTCAACGCGCGCCAGCAGGAATTGCTCGAATGGGTGCAGCGCGACGGCTTCGTGACCGTCGACGATCTCGCCGCGCACTTCGCGGTCACGCCGCAGACGATCCGCCGCGACGTCAACTGGCTCGCGGACCTGAACCTGCTGCGCCGCTACCACGGCGGCGCGAGCCTGCCGACCAGCTCGGAGAACGTGTCGTACACCGCGCGCCAGCGGATGTTCCACGACGAGAAGCGGCGCATCGCGGCGCTGGCGGCGTCGCACATCCCCGACCAGGCCTCGCTGTTCATCAACCTCGGCACGACGACCGAGGAAGTCGCGCGCGCGCTGAATCGCCATCACGGGCTGCACGTGATCACGAACAACCTGAACGTCGCGTCGATGATGAGCGGCTATCCCGACTGCGAGGTGCTGATCACGGGCGGCATCGTGCGGCCGTGGGACAAGGGCATCGTCGGCGAACTCGCGATCGACTTCATCCGCCAGTTCAAGGTCGACTACGCGATCATCGGCACGTCGGCGATCGAGGCCGACGGCACGCTGCGCGACTTCGACACGCGCGAGGTGCGCGTGGCCGAGGCGATCATGCAGCATGCGCGCACGGTCTATCTCGTCGCCGACCACTCGAAGGTCGGCCGCCCGGCGCTGGTGCGCCAGGGGCATCTGAGCCAGGTCCATGCGCTCTTCACCGACAAGCCGCTGCCGCCGGAGATGGCCGACGCGGTGGCCGCCGCGGGCACCGAAGTGTACGTCGCCGAATGACACTTCCGATGCTGCACCGCACCCGAAACTTCAAGTGAAATCAAGAAGTTGGCGCACCGACCGAACCGCTAGCGGCCCGCGTGCCTGTCAAACTGAAAATTAACGGGGCACGATTTGTCGTTGCCCGCGCGCTCGACTAGACTCCAGTTCCCCGGCCCGTTCGCACGATGCCCGTGCCAAGGCGTGTGCGAATCCCAAGGCCGGCGAATACAGCTTTCCCCCCAAGCCATACCCCGCGGGGTATCGCGCAGCGGCGTTCGCGCCAGCCGCGCGGGCATACTGGTCGCCATGGAGAGAACGATGCTGAGTCCGCATGAATTCGCCACGCTATTGCTTGTGAAGGATGCTCCCGATCAAACCAACATGGATCGGGACGAAATCGACGCACTGCTCGAACAGCAGCTCGTCCGCCTGGAAGGGCTCGGCTCGGGACGCAAATACTGCGTGACCGAGACCGGCGACGCCGCATTGCGATCTATCAGATACCGATATTCATGAAACACCACTGATCCTGACCTGAGCGCGCCGGCCGGATTCCCGGCCGCGCCGCTTTTCCCGCTTGTCCCGCTTTTCCCGCCTCCCTCAGCTTTCCCGCGTCATCCGCCGCGCAACGTCGGATCGACCGCGGCCCGCCAGCTGACGGCCTGTGCGCGTGCGCCGTTGAAATACGCGACCCAGCCGGCGCGCCCCGCCGCATCGGGTGCCGCATAGCGCGCCGAAAGTTCGTTTACGAACGTGCAATAGTTCGCTTGCGTGAGTCCGCGATACCGTTTCGCCACGTACGCGTCGTACAGCGTCGAGTAGACCGGCTGCGCGTCCGCGCCCCAATCGTGGGCGGTGCCGCCGCACGACGTCTGCAGGTCGACGAATGATGGCGCACGCCAGTTGCCGGCAAGCGGCGGCGTGCCGGCGCTGCACCCTGCCAGAACGACGGCGCAAACGCCGGCCCACATCCCAATACGCATGATTCACCTCGCGAAACGGTCGATTCCGCCAGTATCGTCCGGGATCGCCGCGCGCGCTACTGGCCCCGCTTTTTCGAACTTTACTTTTTCGATTTCGTTCGTTAAATTTCGAATTCGAACATTTCATGTTCGCCCATTTCCATCAGACGATAAGGACAGCAGGTGACCCAACCGAATCGCTACGATCTGCTCGTCGTCGGCGGCGGCATCAACGGCGCGGGCATCGCGCGCGACGCGGCCGGCCGCGGCCTGTCGGTCCTGCTCTGCGAGCAGGACGACCTCGCGTCGCACACGTCGTCGTGCAGCACGAAGCTGATTCACGGCGGCCTGCGCTACCTCGAATACAACGAATTCGGCCTCGTGCGCAAAGCGCTGCAGGAGCGCGAGACGCTGCTGCGCGCGGCGCCGCACATCATGTGGCCGCTGCGCTTCGTGATGCCGCACATGCCGAACCTGCGGCCGGCCTGGCTGATCCGCATCGGCCTGTTCCTCTACGATCACCTCGCGAAACGCGAACTGCTGCCCGGCTCGCGCGGCATCGACATGCGCCGCCATGCGGCCGGCACGCCGCTGATCGACTCGATCAAGCGCGGCTTCGTGTATTCGGACGGCTGGGTCGACGATGCGCGCCTCGTCGTGCTGAACGCGCTCGACGCAAAGGAGCGCGGCGCCGAGATCCTCACGCGCACGAAGCTCGTGTCGGCGGAGCGTCACGGCGACGAATGGGAAGCGCGGCTGCAGCACGCGGACGGCTCGATCCGCGTCGTGCGTGCGCGCGCGGTCGCGAACGCGGCCGGCCCGTGGGTCGGCGACGTGCTGCACGGCGCGCTCGGCCGCGGCGCGCAGCACAGCGTGCGGCTCGTGAAGGGCAGCCACATCATCACGCGGCGCCTGTTCGATCACGACCACGCGTACATCTTCCAGAATCCGGACAAGCGGATCATCTTCGCGATTCCGTACGAGCACGACTTCACGCTGATCGGCACGACCGACGTCGAATACACGAACGATCCCGCGAAGGTCGCGATCGATCGCGACGAGACGCAGTATCTGTGCGATTCGATCAACCGCTACTTCAAGCGCAAGATCTCGCCGGCCGACGTGCACTGGACCTATTCGGGCGTGCGCCCGCTGCTCGAGGACGAGAACGCGGCGAACGCATCGGCCGTCACGCGCGACTACCGCCTCGAGCTGGACGACGGCGCCGGCGCGCCGCTGCTGTCGGTGTTCGGCGGCAAGATCACGACCTTCCGCAAGCTCGCGGAAGAAGCCGGCGACCTGCTGTGCGGCGCGCTCGGCCGCGATGCGAAGACCTGGACCGCCGGCGCGCCGCTGCCGGGTGGCGACATCGCGAACGCGAAGTTCGACGTGTTCGCCGATGCGTTCGCGAAGCGCCATCCGTGGCTGCCCGCCGCGCTTGCGCGCCGCTATGCGCGTGCGTACGGCACGCGTGCCGTACGCGTGGTCGACGGCGCGCGCTCGCTCGCCGATCTCGGCACCGAAATCGCGCCGGGCCTGCACGACGCCGAACTGCGCTACCTGCGCGACGTCGAATGGGCGACCTGCGCGCAGGACGTGCTGTGGCGTCGCTCGAAGCTCGGCCTGCACGTCGCGCCGGGCACGCTCGACGCGGTGACGGCCGCGGTCGACGCATGGTTCGCGGCCGCGCACGCGCCGCACGCATGATCCGCTTGCAGTTGCAGTTGCAGTTGCCTTACCGATGTTGATTCACCGACGCGCCGCCCGACATGCGGCGCGCATCACAACTACGCCGATCCACGGATGGAGATGAGAGACATGCAGGACCAGTACATCCTCGCGCTTGACCAGGGCACCACGAGTTCCCGCGCAATGCTGTTCGATCGCCAGGGCAATATCGTATCGATCGCCCAGAAGGAATTCGAACAGATCTACCCGCAACCCGGCTGGGTCGAGCACGACCCTCAGGAAATCTGGTCGACGCAAGCGGGCGTCGCGGCGGAAGCCGTCACGCGCACCGGCCTGAACGGCACGTCGATCGCCGCGATCGGCATCACCAACCAGCGCGAGACGACGATCGTCTGGGATCGCGAGACGGGCCAGCCCGTCTACAACGCGATCGTCTGGCAGGACCGCCGCACCGCCGACTTCTGCGATTCGCTGAAGAAGCAGGGCCTCGAGGCGAAGGTGCGCGCGAAGACCGGCCTGCCGATCGACTCGTACTTCTCCGCGACGAAGATCCGCTGGATCCTCGACAACGTGCCGGGCGCGCGCGACAAGGCGCGCCAGGGCAAGCTTGCGTTCGGCACCGTCGACAGCTGGCTCGTGTGGAACTTCACGAAGCACGAGCTGCACGTGACCGACGTGACGAACGCGTCGCGCACGATGCTGTTCAACATCCACACGCGCGAGTGGGACAGCGAGCTGCTCGAACTGCTCGACATCCCGCGCAGCATGCTGCCGGACGTGAAGGCGTCGTCGGAAATCTACGGCCACACGAAAACCACCGTGTTCGCGTCGAAGATCCCGCTCGCGGGCATCGCCGGCGACCAGCACGCGGCGCTGTTCGGCCAGATGTGCACGACGTCGGGCATGGTGAAGAACACCTACGGCACCGGCTGCTTCCTGATGATGAACACCGGCGACAAGCCGATCGAGTCGAAGAACAACCTCGTCACGACGATCGCCTGGCAGATCGGCGACGACGTGCAGTACGCGCTCGAAGGCAGCATCTTCATCGCGGGCGCGGTCGTGCAATGGCTGCGCGACGGCGTCGGCATCATCAAGACCGCCGCCGAAATCGAAGCGCTCGCCGCGAGCGTGCCGCATACCGACGGCGTCTATCTCGTGCCTGCGTTCGCCGGCCTCGGCGCGCCGCACTGGAACGCGCGGGCGCGCGGTTCGGTGTTCGGCGTCACGCGCGGCACGACGTCCGCGCACCTCGCGCGTGCGGCGCTCGATGCGATCGCGTACCAGTCGCTCGACGTGCTGGCCGCGATGGAGGCCGACTCGGGCATCAGCATCGGCGAGCTGCGCGTCGACGGCGGCGCGAGCGCGAACGACCTGCTGATGCAGTTCCAGGCCGACCTGCTCGGCGTCGACGCGGTGCGTCCGCAGATCACCGAGACGACCGCGCTCGGCGCGGCCTACCTCGCCGGCCTCGCGATCGGCTACTGGAAGAACCTCGACGAAGTGCGCAGCCAGTGGCAGCTCGATCGCCACTTCTCGCCGTCGATGCCGAAGGAGCAGGTCGAGCAACGCATGGCCGGCTGGCAGCGCGCGGTGCGCGCCGCCAAGGCATGGGCCGACGACACGCAGTAACCGCAGCACACCTATACAAACGAAATACAACAACACCGGCGGACCGCGCGGCGCGCGAGTCCGCCGTCATCTACGAGAGACAACATGTCACCTTATATTGCGGAATTCATCGGCACGGCGATCCTCGTGCTGCTCGGCAACGGCGCGGTCGCAAACGTGCTGCTTGCGAAGACCAAGGGCAAAGGCGCGGATCTGATCGTCATCGTGATGGGCTGGGCGATGGCGGTGTTCGTCGCGGTCTACGTGACGGCTTCGTTCAGCGGCGCGCACCTGAACCCGATCGTCACGATCAGCCTCGCGCTCGCGGGCAAGTTCGCATGGTCGAAGGTCGGCGGCTACATTCTTGCGCAGATGCTCGGCGGGATGGCGGGCGCGTTGCTCGTGTGGCTCGCGTATCGCCAGCACTTCGCGAAGGAAGTCGATGCGGACCTGAAGCTCGCGGTGTTCTGCACGGCGCCCGCGATCCGCAGCGTCACGCACAACGTGCTGACCGAAGCGATCTGCACGTTCGTGCTGATTCTCGGCGTGCTGTACCTCGCGTCGCCGCAGGTCGGCCTCGGCGCGCTCGACGCGCTGCCCGTCGGCTTGCTCGTGCTCGGCATCGGCATCTCGCTCGGCGGCCCGACCGGCTATGCGATGAGCCCGGCGCGCGACCTGTCGCCGCGCCTGATGCATGCGCTGCTGCCGATCCCCGGCAAGCGCGACAGCGACTGGCGCTATGCGTGGGTGCCGGTGATCGGCCCGCTGCTCGGCGGCGCCGCCGCGGCCGGCCTGTATCTGCGTCTGCACGCGATGGCCTGAGCAACGTTTCACTCGAGTTCGAGCGCGCGGCGGCAGTTGCCGCGCGCTTCCGGTTCCTCCGCCCTTCTCCCTCCACCCTCTTCCCTCCTGGCACGGCCGCTGCTGCGCCGGCACTCCACACCGCCGCTAGCGCTCGCCCGCGGCCGGCACCAGCGACTTCAGCTTCACCCCCGCATCCGCGACCGCGGCCGGGCTCACGCCGATCCCGCGCTCGACCAGCAGGCGCGCGACACGCATCTCCTTCACGAATCCCGACGCACGGCCGAAGCCGCTCGCCGCGACGAGCCGCTCGCCCGCATCGAAGTGGAAATGGATTTCCGCGTCGTCGCCGAGCACGCGCGCGACCGTCCGCTCGCCGAGCGCGGGCTCGCCGGCGACCTGCAGCTGGGCGTCGTATTGATCGGACCAGAACCACGGCAGCTCGCGATACGGTTCGTCGGCGCCGAGCATATTGCGGGCGGCGACGCGCGCCTGCGTTTCGGCGCCGTGCCAGGTTTCCTGACGCACGAGCCGCCCTGACGCCGCGCTCGGGAACACCGCGACATCGCCGGCCGCATAGATGCCGCGCGCCGATGTCTCGAGCCGCGCGTTCACGACGATCCCGCGCTCGACGACGAGGCCCGCGTCGCGCGCCAGCTCGTCGGCCGGTTCGATCCCGATGCCGGCGACCACCGTATCGGCGATCAGCGTGTCGCCGTCGTCGAGCACGACGGCCAGCGTGCCGTCCGCCATCCGCTCGATCGCGACGGGCCGGCGGTTCAGGACGATCGACACGCCCCGCTGCACATGCAGCGCCTGCACGCGTGCCGCGATCGGCTCCGGCACCGCGCGCCCGAGCAGGCGCGGCGCCGCATCGAGCACGCTCACGCGCGCGCCGCGCGAGCGCGCCGACGCCGCGACCTCGAGGCCGATGAAGCCGCCGCCGATCAGCACGATCCGCGCATCGGGCACGAGCCGCGCGCCGAGCACCGCCGCATCGTCGAGCGTGCGCAATGCGAATACGCCGTCGAGTTGCGCACCCGGAATCGCGAGGCGGCGCGCGCGGCCGCCGGTCGCGAGCAGCAGTGCGTCGTAGGCGAAGCCGCGGCCGCCCGATACGTGTACCTCGCGCGCAACCGGATCGATCCGCTCGACCGTCGCGACGAGCGGATCGATGCCGTCCGCGCGCCACGCCTCCGGATCGCGCAGCCCGCATTGCGCCGCGCTGCGCTCGCCGGTCAGCCCCCCCTTCGACAACGGCGGCCGCTCGTACGGCAGGTGCGCCTCCGCGCCGATCAGCACGATGCGCCCGCGCCAGCCGCCCTCGCGCAGCACCTGCGCCGCTCGGCCGCCCGCATGTCCCGCGCCGACGATCGCCATCACCCGGTCGTTCGCCATCGCGTCACACCTCGATCAGGATGCGGCCGTCCTCGACCTTCGCGCGGTAGGTGCGCAGTTTTTCGCAGGCCGGCGCCGACAGCGCGCGGCCGTCGCGCACGTCGAAGCGCCCGTTGTGCTTCGGACATTCGATCACGTGGTCGATCACCAGCCCGTCCGCGAGATGCACGTGCTCGTGCGTGCACAGCCCGTCGCTCGCATACACGTTCCCGTCGATCCGGTAGATCGCGTACGTGCGGCCGTCGTGGTCGAAGCGGGCGACGTCCTCGTCGTCGATATCGTCGAGGGCGCCGGTGTCGATCCATTGCGTCATGATGCGTGTCTCCTTCGTTGGAATCTTCGATGCCGGTCACGCACGCGCGGCGTCCGGCACCGGCCGCACGACGTGATGGGACGGGTCGCGCGTCTGCCGGACGAGCGCCGGCACGATCTCCGCATACGCGGCCAGCGTGCTGGGGTACGGCGGCGGCATGTCGGCCTTCACGGCGTCGTGCAGCTTCGGCAGCGCGTGGAACGGCACCATCGGGAACATGTGGTGTTCGACGTGGTAGTTCATGTTCCAGTACAGGAAGCGGAACACCGGATTCATCATCACGGTCCGGCAGTTGCGCCGGTGATCGAGCACGTTCTCGGGCATGCCCGCGTGCTGCGTGAGGCCGAAGTACAGGTACAGCCACGCGCCGTAGAGGCTCGGCAACCCGATGTAGAGCAGCGGCAGGATCGTGTGCCAGTACAGCGCCGCGGCGATCACGACGGCATAAACGGTCAGATGAATCCGCGCTTCGCGCACGACCTTCGGCCACTCCGATTCGGGCACGTAGGTGCGCTCCGCGTCGTCGAGCCGGCCGGCGAACGCGAGCACGACCATCTTGCGCAGCTCGCTCGCCACATGCTTGAGCGCAATCACGTTCAGCGCGAGCCCGAGCCAGTCGGTCGGCTTCGGTGCGGCGATCTCCGGATCGCGCCCGACGACGAGCGTGTCGGTGTGATGGCGCGCGTGGCTCCAGCGCCATACCGTCGCGCGGCGGAACACCTGGAACGACGCGACCTGGTACAGCACGTCGTTCATCCAGCGCGTGCGGAACGCGGTGCCGTGCCCGCACTCGTGCCAGCGCGAGTCGGCCGGGCTGCAGTAGAGCGTGCCGTACACGAAGAACGCGGGAATCGCCCACGCGGAATGCGCACGCCATGCGAGCCACGCGAGCACGCCGCTCGCGACGATCGCCGCGTACCAGATCAGCGTGTCGCGGATCGCATGCGCATCGTCGCGCTGCATCAGCTGCTTCAGCAGCGGCCGCGGCACCGGGCACCGGTACCACTCGGCGTTGACGAGCCCCGCCGCCTGCGCGCGCTCGCCGGCGCCGCCGATCATTCGGTATTCCTGACGGCGCGCCGCCGCGCTGCGATCGTGCGCCTGGTCGTCCGTATGGGCCACGCGTGTCTCCTGGTTTATTCGTTCGCGGGAAGCGCGGCGAGCGCTTCGTCATGCATTCAAAATTAGGCGACGGCCCTGGCCCGCTCAATCGAAACGTTGACGAAATTTCGCCATCGCTTTAGCGTTCCGGACAGCGCCACGCATCGATGGCGACGACCCACATGGAGACGACCATGACCGACCCGTCCGGTCCGCGCTGGCGCAAGCGCACCGCGCGCTTCGACGAGATCGCGGCACTCGCCGGGGTCAGCACGACCACCGTCGACCGCGTGCTGAACGAGCGCGGCAGCGTGTCCGCGCAGGCGCGCGAACGCGTGGTGGCGGCCGCGCGCCAGCTCGGCGTGCCGCGCCAGTTGCCCGACACGCGGCACGGGCTGCTCCACGTCGACGTCCTGCTGCCGGACACCGACGCACCGTTCTTCCGGCGGCTGCAGCAGGCGCTGCAACGCTCGCTCCAGATGCTCGACCGGCGCGTGGTCGTGCACCGGACCATCCTGCCCGCCGCGGACGACGAACGCGCCGCCGCGCTGATCGAGCGGCCCGCCTATCGGCGCGCGGCGCTGATCGTCACGGCACGCGACACGCCGCGCGTGCGCGATGCGCTGGCCGGCGCGATCGCGCGCGGCGAAACCGTCGTCACGATGGTCACCGACATCGGCGGCGGCGCGCGCGTGCACTACGCGGGCATCGACAACTATCGCGCCGGGCGCACCGCCGGCTACTACATCGGCCGCCTCGCGGCGCGCCCCGGCCGCGTGCTGTTACTGGGCGGACGCATGGGCTATCGCGCGCACGCCGACCGGATGGCCGGCTGCGTCGACCAGCTGAAGGAGGCGTTCGCCGCCCTCGCCTGCGACGATGCGCCGGTCGAAACGCTCGACCAGGACGACCGCTGCTACCGCGCGGTCACGAACGCGCTGCACACGTACGACGATATCGTCGGGATCTACAACAGCGGCGCCGGCTCGGCCGGCATCGAGGCGGCGCTGCGCAAGGCGGGAGCGGCCGGACGCGTCGTCTGGGTCGGGCACGAGATGATCGACCTGCACCGCACCTACATCGAGGCCGGCTCGATGGACATCGCGATCGACCAGGATCCGGACGGCCAGGCGATCTCCGCGCTGCAGCATGTGCTGCATGCGTGCGGCATCGTCGACCAGCCGCCGCCGGGCGACCCGGTCGAATTCCGCGTGTTCTGCTCGGCCAACGTGCGCACCAGCGCGTATCTGCAGACCTGACGCCGCGTCGCGCGTCGCGCGCAGGCGCGGCGCGAAAAAATCGACCGCCGCATTGGCGATTTTTCGTCAACGTTTGTCATGCGGCGCGCGCGGCATGTCCGTACATTTGGCAGCCATCCAGGGACCAGGACGGACGGGAGACGATGGCTGAAGCGATCCTCATCGGCGTGAACCTCGACGGCGTGCTCGAACACGACGGCCTGCCGCTGCCCACACCCGCCGAGCGGTTCCGGATGATCGCCGGCGCCGGCGTGTTCGACTATGTCGAAAAGAACCCCGTGCGCGGCGAGGATCTCGCGCCGTACTTCGCGCTGGTCGACCGGCATGCGCTGCCGATTCGCGTGATCGGCGGCATCTGGTGCGCCGGCCGCGACGAAACGCACGTCGACGCGATCATCGACGCCGGCGCGCGGTTCGGCAGCACGGTGCTCAACTGCCAGCTGTACGCTCATCATGCGGACGGTCATCCGTTGTCGGACCGCGAAGTCGCCGCCTTCTACCTGCGCGCGTACGAACGCGGCGAGCCGGTCGGCTGCCTGCCGAGCCTCGAAGTGCACGTCGACATGTGGAGCGAGGATTTCCGGCGGGTCGCGCGCGTCGCGCAATGCGTCGAGCAGGCCGGCGCGCCGTTCAGGATCACGCTCGACCATTCGCATCTGCTGTTCAAGATCGGCAATCGCGGCGAACTCGACGCGTCGGGCCTGCACGAGCCGGCCGGCAGCGCGCGCCACTTGCTCGACCCGGCGTCGCCGTCGGCCGTCTACGCCGACTGGACCGCACGCGGCTGGGTCCGGCACGCGCATGCGCGCAGCGTGATCCCGAACAATCCGGCGAACCGCTGGATGCGCCGCGCGGACGGCCGGCCCGGCCGCGGAATCCAGTACCCGTTCGTCGAACCGGCGCCCGGCGCCTATCACGGCGATTGGCATGCGGCGGCGCTCGACACGTGGAAGACGGCGCTTCGGCAGTTGCTGCAGTGGCAGGTCCAAACACGACCGACACGGCTCGGGCAGATCAGCTGCGAGTTCATCCCGTTTCCGGACTACGGCGGCGGCGCCCGCTATTCGATCTTCGACAACAACGTCGCGTGCGCGCAGTGGCTGCGCGCCACGTGGCACGCGCTTGCCGCGCAGCCGCCGGACACGCCGGCCGGCGGCAGCGCGCGCAGCTTCACCTGATTCGCCCGCCCCACCCGAGACCTGAGGACCGAACGATGACGCAACCAGCATTCCATTTTTCGCTGAACCGGATGAGCGCGCCGCGCCTGCCGCTCGACCGCTATGTCGCACTGTGCCGGCGGCTCGGCGTCGACTCGATCGAGATCCGCAATGATCTCGACGGCGTCGAGATCACCGACGGCACGCCGGCGTCGGCCGTGCGCGCGACGGCCGAGGCCGGCGGCGTGACGATCCTGACGATCAACGCGCTGCAGCGCTTCGAGCAATGGAATGCCGAGCGCGCGGACGAAGCAACCGTGCTCGCCGACTACGCCGCGCAATGCGGCGCACGCGCACTGGTGCTGTGCCCGACCAACAGCCGCGCCGACACCCGCGACGCCGACACGCGCCACGCGGATCTCGTGAAGGCGCTGAACGCGCTCAAGCCGATCCTCGCTGCACGCGGCCTCCTCGGCTTCATCGAGCCGCTCGGCTTCGAGGAATGCGCGCTGCGCCGCAAGTCGGACGCGGTGAAGGGCATCTACGCCGCGGCGGGCGAACAGGTATTCCGCCTCGTGCACGACACGTTCCACCATCACCTGTCGGGCGAGGACATCTTCTTCCCGAACCTGACGGGCCTCGTGCACATCTCGGGTGTCGAGGAAAGCGACCTGCCGGTCGACCGGATGCGCGACGGCCATCGCGTGCTGGTCGGCATGGCCGACCGGCTCGGCAACGTCCGGCAACTGCGCGAGCTGCTCGCGCGCGGCTATCGCGGCGCGTTCTCGTTCGAGCCGTTCGCGAACGAGATCGCCGAAGCGGATGACATCGAACAGCGGCTGCGCGCCAGCATCGATTACCTCCGCGGCGAGCTCGCGGCTCGCTGAGCGTCGCGGCGACGCACGGTCCGTCCGGCCACGCGCCGATGTTCGCGCTCGGCGGCGCGTACAGCCTGTCGAAGCGCAGGTGCGCAACGCGAGCGGCTCGAATTTCTCGGCCGCGAACAACAACCCCGGCATGGACAACGACAACCTCGCGAATCCGCTGCCGGGCCGTTCGCGGACCGGCGCGAACATCGGCATCAACCATTCGTTCTGACGCCGCGCGCTGTCGGAACCCAACGGAGTCAACAGGAGAACGGCATGATCGAATTCGCTTTGTTCGGTGCGGGAAGAATCGGGAAGATCCACGCGGCGAATCTGGCGCGCCACCCGGGCGCGAAACTCAAGTACGTGGTCGATCGGCATGCGCCGTCGGCCGATACGCTTGCGCACACGCACGGCGCGCAGGTCGCCGACATCGAACGCGCGCTCGGCGACACGTCCGTGCAGGCCGTCGTGATTGCATCGAGCACCGATACGCACGCGGACCTGATCGTCGCGGCGGCGAACGCGGGCAAGGCCGTGTTCTGCGAGAAGCCGGTCGATCTGAGCGTCGCACGTTCGCGCGAATGCGCGGAGGTCGTGCGCCGCCGCGGCGTCACCTGCATGCTCGGCTTCCAGCGCCGCTTCGACCCGACCTTCGCCGCGCTGAAGGCGCGCGTCGAGCGCGGCGACATCGGCGCGCCGGAAATGCTGGTCGTCACGAGCCGCGACCCCGGCGCGCCGCCCGTCGACTACATCCGCAGCTCGGGCGGCATCTTCAAGGACATGCTGATCCACGACTTCGACGTGTTCCGCTGGATCCTCGGCGACGAAGCGCAGACGCTGCATGCGACCGGCAGCTGCCTGACCGATCCGGCCGTGGGCGACGCCGGCGACCTCGATTCGACCGCCGTGACGATCCGCACGCGGCGCGGCCTGCTGTGCCAGATCAATACGTCGCGCCGCGCGGCGTACGGCTACGACCAGCGCTTCGAGCTGCTCGGCAGCACAGGCATGCTGCAGGCCGGCAACGTGCGGCCGACCGAAGTGACCGCGTGGTCGGCGAACGGCATCGCCACCGATGTGCCGGAGCCGTTCTTCCTCGAGCGCTACCGGCACGCCTACGCGGCCGAAATCGCGCACTTCGTCGATGCACTGCGCGATGGCACGCCGGTCAGGACGACGATCGACGACGGGCTCGCCGCGCTCGAGCTGGCGGAGGCCGCGATGAAGTCGTGGCAGACGGGGCGCGTGATCGAGGTGTGACGCGCGCGCCGCCGCCGTGCGGCGATACCGGGCCGGATCCGGTACGCCGGCTCGGCCCGACCGCGCACGCGGCTCGCCGAACGGTGCGCGGCACGGCCGCGAAAGCACGTATCATGGCGGCATGATCGGCGTCGCCGACACCCGCCTTTTCACCACCATGCTCGATCACCTTATCTGCGACTGCGACGGCGTGCTCGTCGACAGCGAAGTCATTGCCGACCGCGTGCTGTTCGAAACGCTGTCCGCCACCTTCCCCCACCTCGATTTCGAAGACGCCGCGAAGTCCGCGTTCGGCCAGCAGACGTCGCGCTTTCTCGCCGGGCTCGAAGCACATTTCGGGATCCGGATGCCGGATGACTTCATCGAGACCATCGAGCGCAACATCGAGACCGGTCTCGCGCAATCGCTCGCGCCGATCACCGGCGTGCGCGACGCGCTGCTGAAGGTCAGCCTGCCGGCCGCGGTGGTATCGAACAGCCGGCTCGTGCGCGTGCGCAGCTCGCTGAAGCGCGCGTCGCTCACCGAAATCTTCGGCGATCGCGTGTTCAGCTCCGAGCAGGTCGCGCGGCCGAAGCCCTACCCCGACGTCTACCTGCATGCGGCGCACACGCTCGGCGTCGCACCGGAGCGCTGCATCGTCGTCGAGGACAGCGTGTCGGGCCTGAACGCCGCGCGCACGGCGGGCATGAAGACGATCGCGTTCGTCGGCGCGAGCCACATCCCCGACAACTACGCGGACGCGCTGCGCGCGATGGGCATCACGCGGATCATGCGCAGGATGGATGAACTGCCGGCGCTCGTCGCGGCCGGCCTGCGCGGCGAATTCGGCGACGTGCAGTCCTGACGGACGGCCACGCCGCAGCGACAGGACCGGCGCGCGGCGCGATTCGCACGCCGTACCGCGGGCGCATCGGCGCGCCCGCCACACCGGCTGTCAGGCCGGTTCGCAGCAGCGCTCGCGCACGGCCGCCAGCGCCTCGCGGAATTCGACCAGCTCCGCGATCGTCAGCATCGGCAGCCCGTGCTGCTGCGCGAAACGCTCGACGTCGTCACCGCGCGTCATCGTGCCGTCCGGATTCATCAGCTCGCACAGCACGCCGGCCGGCTTCAGACCCGCGAGGATCGACAGGTCGACCGTCCCTTCGGTGTGACCGCGGCGCGCCAGCACGCCGCCCGGTTGCGCACGCAACGGAAACACGTGGCCGGGGCGCACGATGTCGTACGGCTTCGCGTCGTCGGCGATCGCCGCGCGAATCGTCGTCACGCGGTCGGCCGCGGACACGCCGGTATGCACGCCTTCGCGTGCCTCGATCGATACAGTGAACGCGGTACCGTTGCGGCTTTCGT
Source organism: Burkholderia sp. B21-005 (assembly GCF_020843965.1). Classification (NCBI taxonomy): domain Bacteria; kingdom Pseudomonadati; phylum Pseudomonadota; class Betaproteobacteria; order Burkholderiales; family Burkholderiaceae; genus Burkholderia; species Burkholderia sp. B21-005. Next base: position 2,970,099 of record NZ_CP086301.1, read on the forward strand.
TGGTCTGCACCATCGGCGGCAACTCGAGCGCGCGGACCTTGTCGTCGGTCAGGCACAGGCACACGATGCCGCTGCACTCGCGGATCAGGAGCGCCATCGTCTCGGGCGTGATGCGCTCGGCGGCGACGATCAGGTCGGCCTCGTTTTCCCGGTCGTGATCGTCCTGCAACACGACCGCGCGGCCCGCGCGCAACGCGTCGAGCGCGGCGGCGATGCGCTGCGGCACTGGTTCGGAGTCGAGCAACGGGAGATCGGCAAAGGCGTCGGCGGGTGCCGACGAAACGGACATGAAGGACATGTGAAACGCTCCTCGCAATTTCGATTTGGGCGAAAAACGTTTCAGGGCATTGCAAACAGACAGAACGACAACCCGCCTCGCACGCACGGCAAAGCGGCCCTGACGGACATGACTATCTGCACATCTTCTCTCATCCGGACTATGACCGTCGGCTCTGGCATTCGACCAGATCTGCTGACCCCGCGCGGATGCGCGGGCGCTCGCGGGCTCGCCGGCTTTCGCCAGCCTACCGCCGGTGGGGAATTTCGCCCCGCCCTGAAGACGCACTGATTACCGGCCGGGAACTGCCCCGGAACCGGCGGGCCAAGCATACCTCAGCTGCGCGCACCGCGCAGCCAACCACACCTAAAACCTTACTGACGACTCCGTCTAACGGCATCGTCCGAACGGCCGACGCCAAGCCGACGCCAGGCCGGCGCAGCCGTCCCGAACGAAACCGGCGCCGGTCCGACCCGGCAACCCGCACGCGCTCAGCCGGCCGCGTGCGCGGCGTCGGGCACGAGCCAGCGCGGCGGCACTTCGGGGCTCACCGTCACGCGGAACGCGCGCGCCTCGCTGTCGCCCGGGTTGCGCAGGCTGTACGGCTGGTCGGCGTCGAACACGATCGCGTCGCCGGTCGCGAGCAACTGGCGGCGATCGTGCACGCTGACTTCGAGCGTGCCCTCGCTGACGACCAGGTTGACCGTCGTGCCGGGCGCGCGGCGCGTGCCGGGCTCCGTGTGCAGCGGCGCGATCCGCAGCTCGTGGAATTCGGCCGCGGCCGGTTCGCCCTCCGGATACAGCGCACGCGCCGAGAAACGGCCGCTCGAGCTGACGACGCGCGCCGCGCGCTCCGCCGCCAGATGCTCGAAGCCGTTCACCGCGTGGCGGCGCAGGAAGGCGGCGACCGACACCTTCAGCGCCGCGGCGATCTTGCAGAGCACCTTGATCGACGGCACGCTGCGTGCGGATTCGATCTGCGCGAGCATCGCGCGCGATACGCCGGACAGACGCGCAAGCGCATCGAGCGACAACTGCCGCTCGGCGCGCAAGCGCGCGAGGTTCACGCCGACGACCTGCTCGAGGACGTCGAGCGACGCGGACGTCCGCGCACCGGCGGCCTCGCCGGACTCGAAGGAAGACACGTCGCGCACCAGCGCCAGGGATGAAGACATAGCATGGCCTCCGGGCCGCCGTGCGGCCCTGCGAATGGGGTGAGCCGGAATCGGGTTGCGCCACGAACGGCGCGTATCGAGACGCTATCACCCGGCCGTGCCCCGGCAAACGAAGTTATCTTCACACCGTTATCAGCATCGCGGAGGAATGTGTTCCTCGCGAACGTTTTCCCGTCGCCATGGCGTCGGCGCAGCGCCGCTCAATGCGCGGCCGGCGCCGCGCCGCGCGCCGGCGCGCGCGCATCGAGCCGCATCGCGAACCACGTGACGACGAGCGCTGCGAACGTCACCGCCACGGCGACCCACGGCAGCGCATCGAGCGCGAAGCCGTGCTGCAGCGCCAGTCCGCCGAGCCACGCACCGCCCGCATTGCCGACGTTGAATGCGCCGATGTTCAGCGTCGACGCCAGATGCGGCGCGCTCGCGGCCTTCTCGACGACGCGCGCCTGCAGCGGCGGCACCGTCGCGAACGCGGCGATCCCCCACACGAACACCGTCGCCGCGGCCGCGACCGGCAGGTGGCTCGTCTTCGCGAACACGGCCATCACCGCCATCAGCGCGACCAGGATCGCGATCAGCGACGGCATCAGCGCGCGGTCGGCAAGCTTGCCGCCGAGCATGTTGCCGACCGTCAGGCCGGCGCCGAACAGCACGAGGATCAGCGCGACCGCCCGTGGCGAATAGCCGGTGACGGTTTCGAGAATCGGCGCGATGTACGTGAACACGACGAACACGCCGCCGAAGCCAAGCACGGTCATCAGCAGCGCGAGCCAGACCTGCGGCTCCTTCAGCACGCGCACTTCGTGGCCGAGGCCGACGGGCCCGCCGTCATGACGGTTCGGCACCAGCAGCGCGACGCCGCCGAGCGACAGCACGCCGAGCGCGGCGACGATCCAGAACGACGCGCGCCAGCCGAGCAGCTGGCCGACGAACGTGCCGAACGGCACGCCGAGCACGTTCGACAGCGTGAGGCCCGTGAACATCAGCGCGATCGCGCTCGCGCGCTTGTCGGCCGGCACGAGCGACGCGGCGACCACCGCGCCGATCCCGAAGAACGAGCCGTGCGCGAACGACGTGACGACGCGCGCGACCATCAGCATCGCGTAGCCGGACGCGGTCGCGCACAGCACGTTGCCGACGATGAAGATCGCCATCAGCAGCAGCAACGCGGCCTTGCGCGGCATGCGGCTCGTCAGCACCGCGAGCAGCGGCGCACCGACCGCGACGCCGAGCGCGTAGCCCGTGACGAGCAGGCCGGCCGACGGCAGCGACACGGCGAGGTCGCGCGCGACTTCAGGCAGGAGCCCCATGATGATGAATTCGGTGGTGCCGATGGCGAAGGCGCTGATCGCGAGCGCCAGTAACGGGATGGGCATGACGTTCTCCGGAAGGCGGCGGACGCGGCGCCCGGTCGGTGCCGCACCGCACAAAAAGCGGGATGTGCGCGCATTGTCCCGAATACGCCTATCTTTGATAATTGGCGTGGCATTTGAACCATTTTCAAAAGATTCTGGAAAATCCAATGGATCGACTGGGCGACATCCGGCTGTTCGTCGAGGCGGCGGAACTGGGCAGCCTGTCCGCGGCCGGGCGCAAGCTGAACCTCACGCCGGCCGCCGCGAGCGCGCGCCTCGCGAAACTCGAGGCAAAGGTCGCGACGCGACTGTTCGAGCGCTCCACCAGGCAGCTGCGGCTCACCGACGAAGGCCGGCTCTACCTGAACTGCTGCCGGCAGGCGCTGCAGGCGCTCGACGACGCGCACGCGCTGCTGCAGGAAGGCCGCAACGTGGTGGCCGGCAAGGTGCGGCTGTCGTCGACGTCCGATTTCGGCCGCAACCAGCTGCTCGACTGGCTCGACGAATTCACCACGCTGCATCCGGGCGTCACGTTCTCGCTGACGGCGTCCGATTCGGCGTCGAACCTGTGGCAGGACGAAATCGACCTCGCGATCCGCTTCGCCGCGCCGCCCGACGGCGCGTTGATCGCGCGCCGGCTCGCCGCGAACCGGCGCGTGCTGTGCGCGGCGCCGTCGTTCGTCGAGCGCCACGGCGTGCCGGCCGATCCGCACGATCTGGCCCGCTTTCCCTGCAACGTGATCACGATCGCGTCGGGCCCGATGAACACATGGCGCTTCACGCGCGGCGACGAAGTACAGACTCACACGGTGCCGGTGTCGACCGCGTTCGAGACCAACGACGGCGGCCTCACCCGCGAATGGACGCTGCGCGGCCACGGCATCGCGCTGAAGTCGCTGTGGGACATCGCCGACGACGTGCGCGCCGGCCGGCTGCGCGTGCTGCTGCCTGACTGGCGGCACCAGGACGCGCCGCTGCACGCGATCTATCACAGCAAGCGCTACATGGCGCCGCGCGTGCGCGTGCTGCTCGACTTCCTCGCCGAACGCTTCGCGCGCGAGGAAGCGGCGCTCGACGATCTGCTCAACGCGTGCCGCTGACGCTGACACTGACACTCGCCGCGCCGCCATATCGGGGTCGGAGCGCGGCGAATGGCGTCGCGCGACTGCAACCCGCCAGCCGCCCGGGACGGCGCGTAAAGCTATAATGGAAGGCTTGCCCGACGGCTTTTCACGAGTTCACGACAGGCTCGCTCGACGCGCACCGCGCGCCCCGGTCCGCCACGCGGCGCCGGCACGAGCCGCTGCACCGCTGCAGCCGTCCCGATACACCCTTGACGACGCCCCCAGGTCAACCACTGCGAACGGCGAATCCCCATGACGAAAAAAGTTTACGTAAAGACCTTCGGCTGCCAGATGAACGAGTACGACTCGGACAAGATGGTGGACGTGCTCAATGCGGCCGAAGGCCTCGAAAAGACCGATACCCCGGAAGACGCGGACATCATCCTGTTCAACACGTGCTCGGTGCGTGAGAAGGCGCAGGAAAAGGTGTTCTCCGACCTCGGCCGCGTGCGCGAGCTGAAGGAAGCGAAGCCGGGCCTGCTGATCGGCGTCGGCGGCTGCGTCGCCAGCCAGGAAGGCGCGTCGATCGTGTCGCGCGCACCGTACGTCGACCTCGTGTTCGGCCCGCAGACGCTGCACCGCCTGCCGCAGATGATCGACCAGCGCCGCGCGAGCGGCCGTGCGCAGGTCGACATCTCGTTCCCCGAGATCGAGAAGTTCGACCACCTGCCGCCCGCGCGCGTCGAGGGGCCGAGCGCGTTCGTGTCGATCATGGAAGGCTGTTCGAAGTACTGCAGCTACTGCGTCGTGCCGTACACGCGCGGCGACGAAGTGTCGCGCCCGCTCGACGACGTGCTGACCGAAGTGGCCGGCCTCGCCGACCAGGGCGTGCGCGAAGTCACGCTGCTCGGCCAGAACGTGAACGCGTACCGCGGCGCGCTGACGGCCGGCTCGACGGAAATCGCCGATTTCGCGACGCTGATCGAATACGTCGCCGACATCCCCGGCATCGAGCGGATCCGCTACACGACGTCGCACCCGAAGGAATTCACGCAGCGCCTGATCGACACCTACGCGAAGGTGCCGAAGCTCGTGAGCCACCTGCACCTGCCGGTCCAGCACGGCTCCGACCGCATCCTGATGGCGATGAAGCGCGGCTACACGGTGCTCGAATACAAGTCGGTGATCCGCAAGCTGCGCGCGATCCGCCCGGACCTGTCGCTGTCGACCGACATGATCGTCGGCTTCCCCGGCGAGACCGAGGAGGATTTCGACAAGATGATGGCGCTCGTGCACGAGATGAGCTACGACACCAGCTTCTCGTTCATCTACAGCCCGCGCCCCGGCACGCCGGCCGCGAACCTGCACGACGACACGCCGCGCGAGGTCAAGCTCAAACGCCTGCAACATCTGCAGGCGACCATCGAGGAAAACGTCGCGCGCATCAGCCTGTCGATGGTCGGGAAGGTCGAGCGGATCCTCGTCGAGGGCCCGTCGCGCAAGGATCCGAACGAACTGTCGGGCCGCACCGAGAACAACCGGGTCGTGAATTTCCCGGCGCCGCTCGCGTCGCACCCGCGCCTGATCGGCCAGATGATCGACGTGAAGATCAACCATGCGTACCCGCATTCGCTGCGCGGCGAGCTGCTGCTCGTGAGCGACGACGCGAGCGCGGCCACCCACTGACCGACTGACGCTCAACAGGAGCCCGACGCTACTTTGAAGACCGTCCAAGCACTGGAATTCACCGCGCCGCGCGAAGACAACGCGCGCCTCGCCAACCTCTGCGGCCCGCTCGACGAGAACCTGCGGCAGATCGAACAGGCGCTCGACGTCACGCTCGCGCGGCGCGGCCACCGGATCACGATTCGCGGGCGCGGCGCGAAGCTCGCGCTCGCGGCGCTCGAGAACTTCTACAACCGCTCGCGCGATCCGCTGTCGGTCGACGATATCCAGCTCGCGCTGGTCGAAGTGCGTCACACCACCGGCAACGGCCGCCAGGACACGCTCGACGTGCGCTTTCGCGGCGACCCGGACCATCCGTTCGACGAACCGGCCATCCAGCTCGACGACGCTGGGCCCGACGAGGAACCTGGGCCGAAGCTGTACACGCGGCGCGCCGACCTGCGCGGCCGCACGCCCGCGCAGCGCGAGTACCTGAAGCAGATCCTGTCGCACGACGTGACGTTCGGCATCGGGCCGGCCGGCACCGGCAAGACCTACCTCGCGGTCGCATGCGCGGTCGACGCGCTCGAGCGCGACCAGGTCAAGCGGATCGTGCTGACGCGCCCGGCCGTCGAGGCCGGCGAGCGGCTCGGCTTCCTGCCGGGCGATCTCGCGCAGAAGGTCGACCCGTACCTGCGGCCGCTGTACGACGCGCTGTACGACCTGCTCGGCTTCGACAAGACCGCGAAGATGTTCGAGCGCCAGATGATCGAGATCGCGCCGCTCGCGTACATGCGCGGCCGCACGCTGAACCACGCGTTCATCATCCTCGACGAGGCGCAGAACACGACGCCCGAGCAGATGAAGATGTTCCTCACGCGGATCGGCTTCGGCTCGAAGGCCGTCGTTACCGGCGACACGAGCCAGGTCGACCTGCCGCGCGGGCACAAGAGCGGCCTCGTCGAGGCGCAGCAAGTGCTCGGCGGCGTGCGCGGCATCGCGCTCACGCGCTTCACGAGCGTGGACGTCGTGCGTCATCCGCTCGTCGCACGCATCGTCGAGGCGTACGACGACTTCCACGCACAGCACAAGGACGCGTGACGCACGGGCGGCGCCCGCGCGCCGCACCGGCACACGGCCCGGCCCGGCCCGCCCGACGGCGCGCCGGGCTTTTTTTCGCCCGCGCGCGGCCGGTCCGAATTCGGGAGCGATCGGCCGTTTGGTGTATCCTCAACGCGTTCCAATCGCCGCACCCGTCATGAAATCTTCCCGTTCTCGCAAGTCCGGGCGCGACCAGTCCGCCGCGCCCGATTCCCCCCGTCTTTCGCTGTTCGATGCGAAGGGCAAGGCCAGAACCGTCGACGCGCAGGGGCTGCGAATCGACTTCCCGGACGGCCGCAGCCTGATGTTCGACCTGTCGGGCAGCTCGGGCGACGCAGCCGTCGCGATCGTCGCGCAGCACAACGATCCGGCGATGCGCGCGAAGCTCGCACTGCAGCCCGAGCATTACGACAGCGTGACCCTGCACGTCGGTGCCGAGCCCGCGCCGCGCGATGAGGAAATCGCGGAAATGGCGGATGAGCCGCGCGAGCTCGAGCTCGACCTGTCCGTGCAGTACGGCGACGAAATCACCGGCGACGTCCGCAAGGCTTGCCCCAAGCGCAAGCTGATCGCCGAATGGATCGAGCCTGCGCTGTTCGCGAGCGCGCAGCTCACCGTGCGCTTCGTCGGCGAGGAAGAAGGCCGCACGCTGAACGACGGCTACCGCCACAAGGACTACCCGACCAACGTGCTGACCTTCGCGTACGATCCGGCGCCCGACGGCACCGTGATCGGCGACCTCGTGCTGTGCTGCCCGGTCGTCGAGAAGGAAGCGCACGAACAGGGCAAGCCGCTCGCGGCCCACTACGCGCACCTGCTGGTGCACGGCGCGCTGCACGCGCAGGGCTACGATCACGAGACGAGTGAAGAAGACGCCGCCGAAATGGAAGCGCTCGAAGTCGCCATCCTCGCGAAGCTGGGCTTCCCGAACCCGTACCAGTAAGAGCCGTCCGCGCCATGCGCCACGCCGCAATGCTGCCGCCTGTCTACCCGCCGTCGATCGGCGAGGGACGGCTGCTGACGCAAGACGAGCTCGCGGCGTCGCTCGCGCACACGATGCGCGACTGGGACGGCCAGCAGGATCTCTGGCTGTTCGGCTATGGCTCGCTGATCTGGAACCCCGGGCTGCCGACCGTCGCCGCCGTGCGCGGCAAGGTACACGGCTACCATCGCGGGCTCTACCTGTGGTCGCGCGTGAACCGCGGCACGCCCGAACGTCCGGGCCTCGTGCTCGCGCTCGATCGCGGCGGCTCGTGCTCGGGCATCGCATTCCGGCTCGCGGGCCCGACCGCGCAGCCGCATCTCGAGACGTTGTGGAAACGCGAGATGCCGATGGGCTCGTACCGGCCCGCGTGGCTGCCGTGCTCGCTCGAGACCGGCGAACGCGTGAACGCGCTGGCCTTCGTGATGCGCCGCGACGCGCCGACCTACACGGGCAAGCTGACCGACCCCGTCGTGAAGGAGGTGTTCGGCTGCGCGGCCGGCCGCTACGGCACGACGCTCGACTACGTGAGCCGCACCGTGGAAGCGCTGCGCGCGAGCGGCATCCCCGATCGCGCGCTCGAAGGGCTGCTCGCGCGATGCCGGTGACGTTCGACAGGCCGGCTCGCGCCACGCCTATGCATGCGAAAGGAGGCCCCGCGGGAGGCCCCGCGCCCATGAAACCGTCACGCAGATCGCGCTATGCGCTGGCCGCGCTGCTCGTCGCCGCGAGTGTCGCGTTGTCCGGCTGCGGCATCCTGGGCTGCGGCGGCGCCGCGACCAACGGCGCGGCGGGCGGTGGCTGTTCGGCCGGCATGCGCTTCTGAATTTCCGGGCCCGCCCGCGCCGGCCCGGCCGCCCCGACCCGCGACGAAATGCCGCCGGCACCGACCGACCGGCCGGTCGCCGTTGCGCCCCGCTTTTTTGCCGCCGCTGCCCCGACGCCTCGTTCTGAGATAGGATGGATACGAAGGACGGCGGCGCCCGGCGCGGCCGTTCCCGAGCGGGGCTTGCGCGCGCCGCCTGCTCCCGGCCGGACGGCCGGGGTGACACGGCCGCGCCATGCCCTTGGTGTATCCTTGCCTACTCCGTGACCGCGCGCCCCGGCATGACCCGGGCGCACCACCATGAACGATTCGTATCCCAGTCGTAAGCTCACCGACAAACCGCAAGAAAAGCGCTCGCTGCTCGAGCGCCTGACCGACTTCATCTCGCCCGAGCCGGAATCCCGGACCGAGCTGCTGGAAATCCTCCAGGACGCCCACGAACGCAACCTGATCGACGCCGATTCGCTGTCGATGATCGAAGGCGTGTTCCAGGTGTCCGACCTGTGCGCCCGCGACATCATGGTGCCGCGCGCGCAGATGGATGCGATCAACATCGCCGACAAGCCTGAAGACTTCATCCCGTTCGTCCTCGAGAAAGCGCACTCGCGCTACCCCGTGTTCGAGGAGAACCGCGACAACGTGATCGGCGTGCTGCTCGCGAAAGACCTGCTGCGCTTCTATGCCGAAGAAGAATTCGACGTGCGCGGGATGCTGCGCCCCGCCGTGTTCATTCCCGAATCGAAGCGCCTGAACGTGCTGCTGCACGACTTCCGCGTGAACCGCAATCACCTCGCGATCGTCGTCGACGAATACGGCGGCGTCGCGGGCCTGATCACGATCGAGGACGTGCTCGAACAGATCGTCGGCGACATCGAGGACGAATACGACTTCGACGAAGAGGCCGGCAACATCATCTCGGGGCCGGATGGCCGCTACCGCGTGCGCGCGCTCACCGAGATCGAACAGTTCAACGAATCGTTCGGCACCGACTTCCCCGACGACGAGGTCGACACGATCGGCGGGCTGATCACCCATTATTTCGGCCGCGTGCCGCACCGCGGCGAGAAGCTGCAGCTCGGCAACCTCGTGTTCGAGATCCAGCGCGGCGATGCGCGCCAGGTCCACGTGCTGCTGGTGCGCCGCAACCCGCACGCGAGCCGCCGCGCCGAAACCTCGCACGAAGACTGACCGTCTCGCGCCGGCCGCGTCTCCTTCAACCGCTCGCCCCCTTTCGCTTCACATGGACGATCCGATTCCGTCCCGCCCGGCTGGCGGCCTTCTCGCGCCGGCGCCCGGCCGCGCGCTGCCGCGCTGGCACTATCCGGCCGCGCTGCTCGCCGGCGCGGCCAATACGCTCGCCTTCGCACCGACCCCGCACGGCGGCTGGCTGCAGCTCGTCGTATTCGTCTGGTTTTTCGCGCAGCTGACGCGCACGTCGAGCTGGCGCGGCGCCGCGCTCACCGGCGGCGCGTTCGGCTTCGGCAACTTCATCACCGGCATCTGGTGGCTCTACATCAGCATGCACGTGTACGGCGAGATGGCCGCGCCGCTCGCGGGTGGCGCGCTGGTGCTGTTCTCGCTGTACCTGTCGCTGTACCCGGCGTTCTCGGCCGGGCTGTGGTCGTTCTGCGCGGGCCATGCGTGGCATCGCCGCGAAGCCGACCCGCGGCCGTTCTCTCCGACCTGGCACGGCGCGTTCGCGTTCGCGAGCGCATGGGCGCTCGGCGAATGGCTGCGCGGCACCGTGTTGACCGGCTTTCCGTGGCTCGCGAGCGGCTATCCGCAGGTCGACGGCCCGTTCGCGGGCTTCGCGCCGGTGGTCGGCGTGTACGGCATCGGCTGGGTGCTCGCGCTGTTCGCCGCGCTGGTCGTGCAGGCGCTCGTCGCCGCGCGCCGGTCGCCCGCCGCTGAACGCGCCGGCGGCAACGCAAGCATCCGCATCGCCGCGCCGGCCGGCGTCGCCGTCGCGCTCGTCGCGGCCGGCATCGGGCTGTCGCAGGCCACGTGGACCGTGCCAGCGAACGCGCCGCTCAGCGTGCGGCTGCTGCAGGGCAACGTGAAGCAGGACATCAAGTTCGAGCAGGAGGGCATCGACGCGGCGATCAGGATGTACCAGCAGATGATCGTCGAAAAGCCCGCCGACCTGATCGTCACGCCGGAGACCGCGATCGCGGTGATGATCCAGGAGCTGCCCGAGCCGTTCGCCGTCGCGATCCGCAAGTTCAGCGACACGACGGGCACGGCCGTGCTGTTCGGCGCGGTCGGCGCGTCGGTGACGCCGGAGGGCCGTTACGTCGACTACACGAACAGCCTGTACGGCGTGACGCCGCATTCGCGCGACATCTATCACTACGACAAGCACCATCTCGTGCCCTTCGGCGAATTCATCCCATGGGGCTTCCGGTGGTTCGTCGACCTGATGAAGATGCCGCTCGGCGACTTCGCGCGCGGCGCGCCGGTGCAGAAGCCGTTCCTCGTGCACAACCAGCCGGTGATGGCCGACATCTGCTACGAGGACTTGTTCGGCGAGGAAATCGCCGCGACGATCCGCGACAACCCGCAGCCGCCCGGCGTGCTCGTCAACGTGACGAACCTCGCGTGGTTCGGCGACACGATCGCGCTCGACCAGCATCTGCAGATCGCGCGGATGCGCGCGCTCGAGACGGGCCGGCCGATGCTGCGCTCGACCAATACCGGGATGACGGCCGCGATCGACGCGCACGGCCGCGTGCTCGGCCAGCTGAAACCCTTCACGATCGGCTCGCTCGACGTGCGGATCGAAGGCACGAGCGGCTTCACGCCGTACGTGACGAGCGGCAACAACGTCGTGCTCGCGGTATCGCTGGTGCTGCTCGCATTCGGCTTCACGTTCGGGCCGGCCCTGCGCCGCCGCAACGGCTCGACGGCCGGCGACGACCCCAACGTGTGACGCAGCGGCCGGCCGCTCAGGCCAGCCGCTTCGCATCCGCGGCCAGGCCGCGCAGATCCCGCCCGAGCGCTTCCATCACCGGCGCCCATGCGCCGAACGTCGGCTGCCGGTACAGCGTGGCGGTCGGATACCACGGGCTGTCGGTGCGTTCGAGCAGCCACGGCCAGTGCGGATTCACGTCGAGCAGCACCCAGGTGCGCGCGCCCAGTGCGCCCGCCAGATGCGCGACCGACGTGCACACCGTGATCACCAGATCCAGCGCGCCGATGAACGCGGCCGTATCGTCGAAACTCTTCAGTTCGGCCGTGCGGTCGTCGATCGCGAAACCCGCCGCGCGCGCCGCGGCGACATCCGCGTCCGCGCCCGGCTGCAGCGAATGGAACGTGACGCCGTCGATACCGCGAAACGCATCGGCGTAGCGATCGAGCCCGACGCGCCGGAACGGGTTGCGCTGGTGTCCCGGACTGCCCGTCCAGACGAGCCCGACCTTCAACCGGCCATCGCCCGCGAGCCGCGCGCGCCACGCGTCGCGCGCGTGGCGGTCGGCATGCAGGTACGGCACCGACTCGCCGAGCGTCGACGTCTCCATCCCGAGCATCAGCGGCAGCCCGATCAACGGCACTTCGTAGTCGAAGGCAGGCAGTTCGTCGACGCTGCCGCCCGCGCTGAACGCGTCCGCGTGCGCACCGAGGCTGCGCTGCATCAGCGTGCCCACCTGCGGAAACGTGTTCCACGCGAGCCGGCCGCCCTCACGGTGCACGCGCTCGGCGAGCGGCGCGACGAAGCGCGCGAACTGCAGCACGTCGCCGAGCCCCTGCTCGCCCCACACGAGCAGCGTCTTGCCCGCGAGCGGCTCGCCCTGCCAGCGCGGGCCCGGCAGCGCCGGCCGGCGGCCGCGCAGCTCGCCCGCGCCGTCCCAGCGCGCCTCGTGGCCGCGCCAGCCGGCCGCGTAGTTACCGCGCACGAGTTGAATGATCGCGAGGTTGAAACGGAACGACGCGTCGTCGGGCGCCAGTTCGCACGCACGCGCCGCGTAGCGCTCGGCGTCGTCCCAGCGCTGCGCTTCCTTCATCGCCATCGCGATGTTGTTCAGCGCGAGCGCATTGTCGGGCGCGATCTGCGCGAGCTGGGCCGCACACGCGAGCGCGCCGTCGAGGTCCTGTGCCGCGAGCCGCGCGACGACCAGGTTGATCCATGCCTGCACGTCGTGCGGATCGGCCTCCACGGCCGCGTCGAGCAGCGCGATTTCCTCGTTGCGGTCGCCGCCCGACAGCCGCAGTGCGATCGCGAGGTTGTTGCGCAGCGACGGCCAGCGCGGAGCGAGCGCATAGGCGGCGCGATACGGCGCCACGGCCTCGGCGTGACGGCCGAGCATCTGCAGCACGTAGCCGTGATTGAAACGGGCACCGGCGCCCGGATGCACGCGTACCGCGCATTCGGCCAGCGCGAGCGCGTCGGCCGTGCGCTGTCGCGCGACGAGCGCCGACGTGAGCTGCGCGAGCGCGGCCATGTCGACCGCGTGCAGATGGCCGGCGGCGGCAAGCCACAGCGCGTGCGCATCGTGCTCGCCGCGCGCGTGCGCGTCGGCGGCCTGCCCGAGCAGTGCGAGCAGCGGCGGGATCAGCGGAATGAGGAGGTCGTTCGAATCGTCCATGCGGTCCGGAGTGGGCAATCGGTCACGCGGCAGGCGTCGCGCGCGCCGCAATACGCGCATCTTAACGCCCGCGCAAAGCGGTGCGGCAGCCGACGCGACACGCGCATCGCGACGCCGCAGGCGCGAGCGCGCCGCGCGCGCCGGCACCCCGCGCACAAGCCGCGCACGGGTCGCCGGAACACCGCCGACGGCCCCTTCGTCCGCGTTCCGGCCGCATCCGGTCGCCGATCCGGTAAAATTGCACGTTTCAGCACACTAACAAGCCGCGCCGCCGCGCGAGCCGACCCTCCGGGCCCCGCCCGGAGCGCCGTTCGCAACGGAGCGCCAGCGCCACGAAGGCTCTTCATGCTTACGTTTCAGCAAATCATCCTGACGCTGCAGTCCTACTGGGACAAGCAGGGTTGCGCTCTGCTCCAGCCCATCGACATGGAAGTCGGCGCGGGTACGTCGCACGTCCACACGTTCCTGCGCGCGATCGGCCCCGAGCCGTGGCGCGCCGCCTACGTGCAGCCGTCGCGCCGCCCGAAGGACGGTCGCTACGGCGAGAACCCGAACCGCCTGCAGCATTACTACCAGTACCAGGTCGTGCTCAAGCCGGCGCCGGAAAACATCCTCGACCTGTACCTCGGCTCGCTGGAAGCGCTCGGCTTCGACCTGAAGCAGAACGACGTGCGCTTCGTCGAGGACGACTGGGAGAACCCGACGCTCGGCGCGTGGGGCCTCGGCTGGGAAGTGTGGCTGAACGGGATGGAAGTCACGCAGTTCACGTATTTCCAGGAAGTCGGCGGCCTCGAATGCAAGCCGGTGCTCGGCGAAATCACGTATGGCCTCGAGCGCCTCGCGATGTACCTGCAGAAGGTCGAGAACGTGTACGACCTGGTCTGGACCGAGTGGGAAGAGCATGGCCCGAACGGCCCCGAGCTGCGCCGCCTGTCATACGGCGACGTCTACCACCAGAACGAGGTCGAGCAGTCGACCTACAACTTCGAGCACGCGAACGTCGACCTGCTGTTCACGTTCTTCAACAGCTACGAAGCGGAAGCGAAGAAGATGATCGACGCGCAGCTCGCGCTGCCCGCGTACGAACTCGTGCTGAAGGCCGGCCACACGTTCAACCTGCTCGATGCGCGCGGCGCGATCTCGGTCACCGAACGCGCGGCCTACATCGGCCGCATCCGCGCGCTGTCGCGTCTCGTCGCGCAGGCTTACTACGACTCGCGCGAGAAGCTCGGCTTCCCGATGCTCGGCAACCCGCCGGGCGTGCCGGGCCTCACCACCGACGCCCAGGACGCCGCGCAACCGGCATGGGCGCCGCCGCTCAAGGTCGAACGCAAGATCGATCAGGACTGACGAGACGAGATTTATTCCAGACATGACGCATAACCATCCCGCCCCCCTGCTCGTCGAACTGCTGACCGAAGAGCTGCCGCCGAAGGCCCTCGCGCGCCTCGGCGACGCATTCGCCGAAGGTCTCGCGCAACGCCTCGCGGCGCGCGACCTCGTCGAAGGCGAACTCGTGTTCGAACGCTACGCCACGCCGCGCCGCCTCGCCGTCGTCGTGCAGAACGTGCGCGCCGTCGCGCCTGAAAAGCAGGTCCGCGAAAAGGTCCTGCCCGTCTCGGTCGCGCTCGACGCCGAAGGCAAGCCGACGGCCCCGCTCGCGAAGAAGCTCGCGGCGCTCGGTCACCCGAACCTGTCGATCGCCGATCTCGAGCGCGCGCAGGACGGCAAGGCCGAAGCGTTCTTCGTCAATTACTCGGCAGCCGGCGCGACGCTCGCCGACGGCCTGCAGGCAGCGCTCGACGAAACGCTCGCGAAGCTGCCGATCCCGAAGTTCATGACCTACCAGCGCCCGGACGGCTCCGACGTGAAGTTCGTGCGCCCGGTGCACCGCCTGACCGTGCTGCACGACGATCGCGTCGTGCCCGTGACTGCGTTCGGCATCGACGCCGGCGACACCACGCTCGGCCACCGCTTCCTGTCCGACGGCCTCGTCGCGATCCAGCATGCGCACGCGTATGCCGACACGCTGCGCGACAAGGGCCGCGTGATCGCGCACTTCGCCGATCGCCGCGAAACGATCCGCACGCAGCTGAACGAACACGCGAACGGCGACACGGTCGTGATGCCCGAAGCGCTGCTCGACGAAGTGACGTCGCTGGTCGAATGGCCGGTCGTCTATCCGTGCCGCTTCGAGGACGAATTCCTGCAGGTGCCGCAGGAATGCCTGATCCTCACGATGCAGACGAACCAGAAATACTTCGCGCTGACCGACGTCGGCGGCAAGCTGCGCTCGCGCTTCCTGATCGTGTCGAACATCGACACGAAGACGCCGGGCGAGATCATCGAAGGCAACGAGCGCGTCGTGCGCCCGCGCCTCGCCGACGCGAAGTTCTTCTTCGAGCAGGACAAGAAGAAGCCGCTCGCCGACCGCGTGCCGCTGCTCGCGAACGTCGTCTATCACAACAAGCTCGGTTCGGCGCTCGCGCGCGTCGAGCGCCTCGAAGCGCTGGCCGGCGAGATCGCGCCCGCGATCGGCGCCGACGCCGCGCACGCGAAGCGCGCCGCGCGCCTCGCGAAGGCCGACCTGCTGACCGACATGGTCGGCGAGTTCCCGGAACTGCAGGGCACGATGGGCACGTACTACGCGCGTCACGACGGCGAGCCCGACGACGTCGCGCTCGCGTGCGCCGAGCACTACCAGCCGCGCTTCTCCGGCGACGCGCTGCCGACCACGGCGGTGTCGACCGCCGTCGCGCTGGCCGACAAGCTCGAGACGATCGTCGGCATCTGGGGCATCGGCCTCGCGCCGACGGGCGAAAAGGATCCGTTCGCACTGCGCCGCCACGCACTCGGCGTGCTGCGCCTGCTGCTCGAGAAGCAGCTGCCGCTCGACCTCGTGGCGCTGCTGCGCACGGCCCATGCGCGCTTCGAAGGCGTGCCGGGCGTCGCCGAATCGACCGACGCGATCTTCGCGTTCTTCATGGACCGCCTGCGCGGCCTGTTGCGCGAACGCGGCTACTCGGCCGGCGAAGTCGACGCGGTGCTGAGCCTGAACCCGACGCGCGTCGACGATCTCGTCGCGCGCCTCGACGCGGTGCGCGAATTCACGCGCCTCGCGGAAGCCGAAGCGCTCGCGGCCGCGAACAAGCGGATCTCGAACATCCTGAAGAAGTCGGAAGGCGGCGCGAACGGCACGGTGCAGCCGACGCTGCTCGTCGAGCCCGCCGAAAAGGCGCTGCACGAACAGCTCGAGGCCGTGACGCCCCACGTGCAGTCGCAGCTCGAGGCACGTGCGTACACGGGCGCGCTGTCGGCGCTCGCCGCGCTGCGCGCACCGGTCGATACGTTCTTCAACGACGTGATGGTCAACGCCGAGGACCCCGCGCTGCGCGCCAACCGTCTCGCGCTGCTGTTCGCGCTGCATCAGCAGATGAACTGTGTCGCCGACATCTCGAAGCTCGCCGCATAAAGGCCGAACGATGCCGATCAGCCCCAACCGCAAGCTCGTCGTCCTCGACCGGGACGGCGTGATCAACGTCGATTCGGACGCGTTCATCAAGACGCCCGACGAATGGATCGCGCTGCCCGGCAGCCTCGAGGCGATCGCACGGCTCAACCACGCAGGCTATCGCGTGGTCGTCGCGACCAACCAGTCCGGCATCGGCCGCGGGCTGTTCGACATGGCCGCGCTCAACGAGATGCACCAGAAGATGCATCGCGCGGCGGCCGCGGTCGGCGCGCGCATCGACGCGGTGTTCTTCTGCCCGCACGTGTCGGAAGATCGTTGCGAGTGCCGCAAGCCGAAACCCGGCATGATGCAGATGATCGCCGAGCGCTTCGAGATCGATCCCGGTCACACGCCGGTCGTCGGCGATTCGCTGCGCGACCTGCAGGCCGGCGTCGCGGTCGGCTTCCGGCCGCACCTCGTGCTGACCGGCAAGGGCAAGAAGACGCTCGCCGCGGGCAATCTGCCGGACGGCACGAAGGTCCACGACGACCTGCGCGCGTTCGCGCTCGACTTCCTTTCACACGAACACGAGTGATGCGGCCGCCGCGCGCATCCTCCTTACAACCAGACCCACGCCGATGCGCTTCGTCCGCTCCCTGCTGCTGCTGATCTACTTCATCCTGTACACGGTGCCGTACGCCACCGCGTGCTTCATCGCGTTCCCGTTCATGCGTCCCGACGCGCGCTACTGGATGGCGGCCGGCTGGTGCAAGTCGACGCTGTGGGTCGTGCGCTGGCTGAACGGCATCCACTACCGGATCGAAGGGATGGAAAACCTGCCCGACGGCCCGGCCGTCCTGCTGTCGAAGCACCAGTCGGCGTGGGAGACGCTCGCGTTTCCGGCGCTGATGCCTAAGCCGCTCTGCTACGTGTTCAAGCGCGAACTGCTCTACGTGCCGTTCTTCGGCTGGGCGCTCGGGCTGCTGCACATGGTCAACATCGACCGCAAGGCAGGCAAGAACGCGTTCACGTCGGTGATCCGCCAGGGCAAAAAGCGCCTGTCGGAAGGCGCCTGGATGATCATGTTCCCGGAAGGCACGCGCACGCAGGTCGGCAAGCAGGGCAAGTACAAGACGGGCGGCGCGCGCTTCGCGATCGAAACCAATACGCCGGTCGTGCCGATCGCGCACAATGCAGGTCGTGTGTGGCCGCGCAATTCGTTCACGAAATTCCCGGGCGTCGTCACCGTGTCGATCGGCAAGCCGATTCCCGTCGAGGGCAAGACGCCCGACGTATTGAACTCGCAGGTCGAAGCGTGGATCGAAGCGGAAATGCGCCGCATCGATCCCGATGCATATCGCCAGCCGGGCAATGCCGGCACGCGCGATGCCGCGCGCGTCTGAATCACCCGGATTGCAGCCGTTGCGAACGACGAAACGAAGCGAACTGATGAAAAAGCGTCCGCGGCCACGGCCTGCCGTCGTGGCCCTCGATCATCGCCAGATGGACCTGCCGCTCTTCGACGGGCCGGCAGCAGCCGCGCCGGCAGCGTCGGCGCCCGCCGCGCCGCCCACGCCACCTGAAGCGGCTGCGGCGCCCGCGGTGCCCACCGCGCCGCTCGATCCAGGCCCTCCGCGCGATCGCTCCCGCATCCGTACGTTCGCACTCGACAGCCGCGTGCTCGAATACCGGCTCAAGCGCTCCGCGCGCCGCACGATCGGCTTCACGATCGACGGCAGCGGCCTGTCGATCACCGCGCCGCGCTGGGTCACGCTCGCCGACATCGAAGCGGCGATCGCCGAGAAGCAGCGCTGGATCTTCGCGAAGCTCGCGGAGTGGAAGACCCGCACCGAGCAGCGCGCGCTGCCGCAAATCGACTGGCGCGACGGCGCGCAACTCCCGTATCTCGGCAAGACGATCACGATCGCGCTCGGCGCGGGCGCCGTCGCATTCGACGCCGACGCGCTGCGGCTGTCGCTGCCGCTGCCCGTGCAGGCGGACATGCAGCAGATCAAGGATCGCGTGCAGGGCTGGCTGCAGGGCGAAGCGAAGCGGATCTTCGGCGAACGTCTGGTGGTCTACGCGGAAAAGCTCGGCGTCACGTATTCGATGTATGCGCTGTCGTCGGCCGCGACGCGCTGGGGCAGCTGCTCGAGCGACGGCAAGATCCGGCTGAACTGGCGGCTGATCCATTTCCCGATGTCGATCGTCGACTACGTCGTCGCGCACGAGCTGTCGCACCTGCGCGAAATGAACCACAGCCCGGCCTTCTGGCAGACCGTCGAATCGATCTTCCCGGAATTCCGCGAAGCACGGCACACGCTCAAGCATCACCCGCCCGAACTGCTGCCGTCGCTGTAACGCGATCAGTCGCACCCACAATGCAAACGGGCGATGCGGATTCCTCCGCATCGCCCGTTTGCGTTGCCGGCGACGCCCATCGTGCGCCGCGAGCCGCTCATCCCGCGCTCAATGCGCTTTCTTCTGGATGAACTCGATCTTGTAGCCGTCCGGATCCTCGACGAATGCGATCACGGTCGTGCCGTGCTTCATCGGGCCCGCTTCGCGGGTCACCTTGCCGCCTTGCGCCTTGATTTTGTCGCAGGCCGCGTACGCGTCGTCGACTTCCAGCGCCAGGTGGCCGAAGCCGTTGCCGAGATCGTAGGACGGCGTATCCCAGTTATGGGTCAGCTCGATCACGGTGCCCGTGCTTTCCGCTTCATAGCCGACGAACGCGAGCGTGAACTTGCCTTCCGGATAATCCTCGCGACGCAGCAGCTTCATGCCGAGCAATTCGGTGTAGAACTTGATCGAGCGGTCGAGATCGCCGACTCGCAGCATCGTATGCAGCAAACGCATGTGTTGTACTCCTGTGGGGACTTTCCAGAGCCGGAAATTCTACCGGAGTCACGTGAATCTCGCCGCCGGCGCCGCGTCTGCCGCCGACTGATACCGCGCATCCGCGCAATGGGCCCGACGCCCGTGCGCCGGTGGAAGCCACCCCGTTCGACGATTCCCGCCCTCCCGGCCGATCGGGTAACATCCTCCCACTTCGCACCAGAAGCGGGCATGCCGGCCGCCGCCGGAACGCGACCACCACCCATTCAGCCACACTGCCTGCCGTGCGAAACCGCCGATTCGGGCGTGCCGGACACGCCGTCCGTCCGCCGCTGCCCCTGCCAATGTCCGTGCCCCTTCCCCGCCGCATCGGCGAGGTCCGCCGATGACCGCGCTTGCCGGCTCGCCCGTGCGCCGCGCGCTCGACACGCGCGCCATCGGCGTGATGCTGCTGCTGTGCGCGATCTGGGGCTTCCAGCAGGTCGCGATCAAGAGTACGAACGCGGCGATCCCGCCGATGTTCCAGGCCGGGCTGCGCTCGGTGATCGCCGCGCTCCTGCTGTGGGGGTGGGCGCACTCGCGCGGCACGCCGCTGTTCCGCGCGGACGGCACGCTCGGCGCGGGCATCGCCGCCGGCGCGCTGTTCGCCGGCGAGTTCATCTGCGTGTTCTTCGGGCTGACGCTGACGAGCGCATCGCACATGGCGATCTTCCTGTACACGGCACCGTGCTTCACGGCGCTCGGCCTGCACCTGTTCACACCGGGCGAGCGGCTGCAGCGCATCCAGTGGGCCGGCGTCGGCCTCGCGTTCGCCGGCATCGCGCTCGCGTTCGCGGACGGCTTCCTCAAGCCGCGCGCGCCCGGCGCATCGGTCCTCGCGGGGCTCGCCGGCGACGCACTCGGGATCCTCGGCGGCGCGATGTGGGCCGCGACGACGGTCGTCGTGCGCTCGACGTCGCTCGCGCGGGCCAGCGCGAGCAAGACGCTGTTCTACCAGCTCGCGGTCTCGGCCGTCGTGCTGGTGGCGCTCGCCGCGCTGCTCGGCCAGATGTCGTTCGCGCAGGTCACGCCGGTCGCGCTCGCGAGCCTCGCTTACCAGTCGGTGATCGTCGCGTTCGTCAGCTATCTGTCGTGGTTCTGGCTGCTGACGCGCTACAGCGCGTCGCGGCTGTCCGTGTTCACGTTCCTGTCGCCGCTGTTCGGCGTCGCGTTCGGCGTGCTGCTGCTCGGCGAATCGGTCGGCTGGCGCTTCATGTCGGCCGCCGCGCTGGTGCTGACCGGGATCGCGCTCGTCAACGCGCCGCCGCGCCGCCGCGCGTAACACGGCGCGGCCGCGGTCCGTCATCGACGAAAGCGACGAAATCGACGAAAGCGGATCGGGAAAATAAAAAGGCTGCCCGTCGGGACAGCCTCATGAACCTCGAGCCGGCGCGCGCCGCGCGCGTTGCCCGGGAGTTACCCGGAACTTGCCGTTACTCCGCGCCCTTGCGCACGGCCGCCAGCGCCTGCGCGACACCGACATATTCGGCCACGCTCACATCCTCCGCGCGTCGCGCGAGATCGAAGCCGAGCCCGTCGAAATCGATCGTCTCGCGGTAGTCGCCGAGCGTATTGCGCAGCATCTTGCGGCGCTGCGAGAACGCGGCCGTGACGACTTCGCCGAGCAGCACCGGATCGACGTCCGGCAGCTCGTGCGGTTCGTACGGAATCATCCGGACGATCGCCGAATCGACCTTCGGCGGCGGCTGGAACGATTCCGGCGGCACGTCGAGCATCTTCTCCATCACGTAGCGATACTGCAGCATCACCGACAGCCGCGAGAACGCCTTCGTGCCCGGCTCCGCGACCATCCGTTCGACGACTTCGTTCTGCAGCATGAAATGCTGGTCGATGACCGCATCGGCGAACGTCATCAGGTGAAACAGCAGCGGGCTGGAAATGTTGTACGGCAGGTTGCCGACGATCCGCAGCGACGGCTTGTCGCCGGGTGCCGCGAGCGAGCGGAAGTCGAACGCGAGCGCGTCGCCCGCGTGCAGCTCCAGCAGCGGGCCGAAGCGCTGCTGCAGGCGACCGATCAGGTCGCGGTCGAGTTCGACCGCATGCAGCGGCGACTCGGGCGTCGCGAGTCGCGCAATCAGCGGCTCGGTCAGCGCGCCGAGCCCTGGGCCGATCTCGACCATTCGCTGGCCGCGCGCGGGGCCGATCGTCGTGACGATCGAGTCGATCACGCCGTGATCGACGAGGAAGTTCTGCCCGAAGCGCTTGCGCGCGAAGTGGCCTTGGTGCTGTCTGCTGTTCGACATCGACTGAGAAAAACGAAAAATACGACGAGTTAGGTCAGGCCTGCGCCTGTGTGCGTCACGACGCGCGGCGATGGCGCGCCATCGCGACGGCCGTGTCGAGGGCGGCGACCATGCTGCCCGGATCCGCGCGGCCCGTGCCGGCCAGATCCAGTGCGGTGCCGTGATCGACCGACGTGCGGATGATCGGCAACCCGAGCGTGACGTTGATGCCCTCGCCGAACGTCGCATACTTCAGCACGGGCAAGCCCTGATCGTGGAACATCGCGAGCACGCAATCGGCGCCCTCGAGATGGCGCGGCTGGAACAGCGTGTCGGCCGGATACGGGCCGCGCGCGTCGATGCCCTGCCCTTGCGCGCGTGCGAGCGCCGGAGAGATCACGTCGATCTCCTCACGCCCGAGATAGCCGTTCTCGCCCGCGTGCGGGTTGAGCCCCGTCACGAGGATGCGCGGCGCCGCGAGACCGAAGTCGCGCCGCAGGTCGCGATCCACGATCGCCAGCGTCTCGACGAGCCCGTCGATCGTCAGCGCGGCCGACACGTCCTTCAGCGGCAGGTGCGTGGTCGCGAGCGCGACGCGCAGCGGCCGCTCGCCCGTGCCCGCCAGCATCATCACGACGCGCGGCGTGTGCGTGCGCTCCGCCAGGTATTCGGTATGGCCGGTAAACGGCACGCCGGCATCGTTGATCGTGCTCTTCTGCAGCGGTGCGGTGACGATCGCGTCGAACCGGCCCGCCAGCGCGCCGTCGATCGCGGCATCGAGCAGTCCGAGCACGTAGCGGCCGTTGACCGCGTCGAGCTTGCCCGCCTGCGCGAGCGCGGCGAGCGGATGATGCTCGACCGACACCGGCCCGCCGCCGGCGAGCAGCGCCCGGTCGGCCCCGACGGCCGCCGCGCGCGCGTCGAGCAGCGCGGCGTCGCCAAGCACGGTGAAATGCGCGTCGGGCCAGCGCCGGGCGGCATCCTGCAACGCCTGCACGGTCAGCTCCGGGCCGACACCCGCGGGTTCGCCGGTCGTGATCGCGATCTGCAGCGCGGATGCCGTCATGTGAAGCTCGCTCAGTTCGCCGGGCCGACGCCGCCGATCTTGTACTGCACGTAGGACGAATCGCGCAGCTCGCGCAGCCAGTCGGCATACGCCTGCTCGGCCTTGCGCTGGCCGATCGCCTGGCGTGCGATATCCATCTGCTGCTGCACCGAGCCTTCCGCCTCGCGGCGATCGATCACCTGGATCAGGTGATAACCGTACTCGCTACGCACCGGCTGGCTGATCTGGCCGTCCTGCAGGTTGTTCATCGCGCGCTCGAATTCCGGCACGGTCTCGCCCGGGCTGATCCAGCCGAGATCGCCGCCCTGCGACGCCGAACCGTCCTGCGAGTAGGTGCGCGCGAACTTCGCGAAATCGCCGCCGGCCTCGACCTGCCGGCGAATGTCCTGCAGCTGCTGACGGGCCTGGCCTTCCGACTTGCCCTCGCCGACGCGCAACAGGATGTGGCGCACGTGCGTCTGGACGATCTTCGGTGCCGCGGCGCTCGCGCCCTGGCTTTGGCGGCGGTCGACGAGACGCACGATCTCGAAGCCGTCCGGCACGCGGATCAGCGTCGGGTTGACCTGGCCCGGGCGCAGCTTCGATGCGGCGTCAACGACTTCGGGCGGCAGCGCACCCGGCGCCTTGAAGCCGAGGTCGCCGCCCTTCTTCGCGTCGTTCGCTTCCGAATTGTTCTTCGCGAGCTTCTCGAAATCGGCGCCCGACGTGGCCTGCTGCAGCAGCGCTTCGGCCTTCTTCTGTGCGACTTCGATCTCGTTCTGCGGCGCGTTGGTCGGCGCCTTGATGAAGATGTGCTGGAAGCGCAGGTCCTGCTGCTGCGACGCGCTCGGCCCGCGCTGGCTCGCGATGTAGTTCACGACCTCGGCGTCCGACACGGTGATCTTGCCGTCGACCTCGCGCTCGCGCAGCTTCGACAGCATCAACTCGGTGCGGGCGTCGCTCGTGAACACGCTCCAGGGCACGCCTTGCGCCTCGAGACGCGCGCGATACTGTTCGAGCGTCATCCCGTTCGCCTGCGCGAGGCGCTGCAGCGTGGACTGCACGGTCGCATCGTCGATACGGATCCCGTCGTCCTTGGCCTTCTGCACCTGGATGCGTTCGAGGACCATCTGGTTCAGCACCTGCGCACGCAACTGGTCGGCCGGCGGCACGGGTGCGTTCTGCTGCTGCAGCCGGCGCGCGATCAGGCCGACGCGCTGGTCGAGTTCGCGACCCGTGATCACGTCGTTGTTGACGACCGCGACGACTTCGTCGGCGAGCTGCGCGCCTCGCGAACCAAGCGCCTGCGCCGCGGCCGGCGCGGCGGCGAGCAGCGCGGCGGACGCGGCGAGGCTGGACACGACTGCCGCGAAACGAAGGGTTTTCTTCATTGCCACTGATACTCCATTGAAATCGTGCTGACCGGTGCAGACAAGCCGGCGTTACTCGTAGTTACTGAAGCGGGACATCGGCGGCGGCGCGGACGGCAGCGGCGTATAGCCCGGCACCCCGGCGCGGAATGCCGCCACCAGACCGTTGTCGATGCTCGACAGCCCCTTCAACGTCAGCTGCATCATGAATCGCGTCGACGAGTTCTGCTGCCCCGACGAGTTCACGCCGTTCGCGAACCGCTGGGCACCGACGCCGAGCGCCCAGCAATCCGCGTCGTATTGTAAGCCGAGCAGACCGTCGACGACCCGGTTGGCGGCCAGGTCGTAGTTGAAGCGGCCGACCGCGTACAGGCGACGCGTGAGCGGCCATTGCGCGGACACCAGGAACTGGTTGATCGGCTGGTTGTCGAGCGTCGTGTTCGCCCGCGTATAGCGGTAGCCGACGTTGATCACGCGGCGCTCGCCCGGGCTGTAACCGAAACCGATGCTCGACTTCACGAGCTGGTTGTTGTTCTGGTTGTACTGGAACGCCGTTTCCGACATGAAGCCGGAGCCGAGCTTCAGCGCGGCCCCGACGATCAGGTCCGAGTGGCGCGCCTGCACGGCGGACTGCCCCGAGTTCAGCGTCACGCGCTGATCGGCGAAGTAGTACTGCTGCGCGATCACGAAGCGCGCGCGTTCGTCGCCGGTGCGCGGATCGATGAAGCGCGACGTGAGGCCGGCCGTGATCCGGTTCGCGTCCGCGATCCGGTCGTTGCCGACGAACGTGTTCGGCTGGTAGATCTCCGCGAGGCCGAAGTCCGATTCCGCGGTGTCGAACAGCGGCGCGTTCGACTGGTCGCGATACGGCGTGTACACGTAGTACAGGCGCGGCTCGAGGGTCTGGATGAAGTCCTGGCCGAACAGGCGCACCGAGCGGTCGAAGATCAGGCCCGTGTCGAAGCTCACGGTCGGGATCGACTCGGTGAAGCGCTTCGGGCTGTTCGGCGTGCTCGACGACAGGTAGTTCAGGTCGTACGACGCGAAGTGGTACTGGACCTTCGGCACGACGAAGTAGCCGGGGCCGTACACGCCGTACGCGATGTACGGGTTGAAGACGATCCGGTCGCCTTCGGTCGCATCGGCGGTCGTGATGCGGAACCGCGAATAGTCGGCTTCCGCGCCGAAGTCGAAGCCGCCGACATTGTACTTCGTGTACTTCACGTTCAACTGCGGCTCGCGACTGTACGGCGCGATCGACGGCGGCAGCGTCTGCCAGTGCTGGTAGCGCGCGAGCACCGACCACGGGCCGTTGTTGTACGTGAGCCCGGCTTCCTGCTGGTACAGCGTCTGCGTGCCGTTGATGAACTCGTTCGTCGACCCGAGATCTTCCGGATACGTGTTGTCCGAGACCTTGTTGAAGTAGACGTAGCCGCCGAAACCGCCGCCGAAGTTCTGCTGGTGCTGCCAGTAGATCGCGTAGCGGTTGCGGTGCGCGAGCCGGTCATCCGGCAGGTAATTGGCCGTCAGCGTGCCCGAATACGTCGGCGACAGGTAGCGGAACGTCGCTTCGGTCTGCACGCCGCGCCGCGAGATGATGCGCGGCGTGATCGTCAGGTCGCGGTTCGGCGCGATGTTGAAGTAGTACGGCAGCGTCAGCTCGAACCCGTTGTTCGAGTTCATCGAGAACGTCGGCGGCAGCAGGCCGCTGCGCCGCTCGCCCGACAGCGGGAACGTCAACCACGGGCTCGCGAAGATCGGCACGCCCTGGAAGAACAGCACGCCGTTGCGCACGGTGCCTTCGTCGGCACCCGTATCGAAGTCGAAGCGGCTGCCCTTGATGTACCACGCGGGGTTCGTCGAGCACTGGCACGCGGTGTAGGTGCCATTGACGAACACCGAGCGCTCGCTGTCGAGCAGGTCGACGCGCTCCGCGCTGCCGGACCCGCCCGTCACGTTGAAGTGATACTTCGGCGCCGTCATGACGCCCTGGTTCGCCTCGACCTTCAGATGCGCTTCGGGGCCCGCGAACGACGTGCCGCCGTTGATCACCCGGACCTGGCCGTACGCATCGGCCATGTCGGTATCCTGATCGTAGTGGAGCGCGTCGGCCTTCACGACGGCGTCGCCGCGGCGCAGCTCGGCCGAGCCCTTCGCGGCCAGGTCCTGCTCGGCCGTGCCGCTCGTATGGTCGGCAATCACGAAGGCGGCCGGCTTCGCGCCGTCCTTCAGCGGATGATCCTCGAGCTGCGGGGCGAGACGCAGATCCCACGGCGAGTCGAGCGGCTGCGGCTGCGCGGCCGCGCCCGACAGCTGCGCGTACGACACGGCCGGCACGAGGCCCGGCACGGCCAGGAGCGCGAGCGCGAGCCGCCGTTTGCGCGGCGCCCCGTCACCGGGGAAAACATTCGGGAATAGCGGTTTGGGCGGCATCTATCGTTTGGCGAATCGCCCCTTGTCAACCGCACCTGCTGCACATTCGCGCGCGGCGGGCCACGCCGTCGCACCGCGACTGCGGCTGAGCGCAAACCGGGGAGGCGATCGGGCGGACGGCGCGACAGGCGGCGGGCCTGCGCGGCGCAAGCTGACGCGGGGCGCGTCAAAAAAGTCGTGGGGTATTATATGGCAAGACGTTCCCCCCTCCGCCGAGTTTCATGACGCCCCCATCCGCCGCATCCCAGCCCGACGCCCGCCTCGAAGCACTGACCGCGTGGCTGCGCCCGCTCGCCGAGCGCTTCGCCCTCGACCTGTCGACCCTCGCACCCGCGTCGTCGGACGCCAGTTTCCGCCGTTATTTCCGTGTCGCGTCGGCCACGCGCCCCGGCGGCTCGCTGATCGCGGTCGACGCGCCGCCGCCCGAGAAGTGCCGTGAATTCGTCCAGGTCGCGCAGCTGCTCGCCGCGGCCGGCGACCACGTGCCGGACGTGCTGGCCCACGATTTCGACGCGGGCTTCATGCTCGTGACCGACCTCGGCCGCACGTCGTACATCTCGGTGCTCGATCCGGCCGATCCGGTCGTGGCACGCCCGCTGATGCGCGACGCGCTCGATGCGCTGATCCGCTTCCAGCTGACGTCGCGACCGGACGTGCTGCCGCCGTTCGACGAGGCGTTCCTGCGCCGCGAGATGGAGCTGCTGCCCGAATGGTTCGTCGGCCGGCACCTCGGCAGGCCCGTCACCGACGCGATGCGCGGCACGCTCGATCGCACCTTCGCGCTGCTGGTCGCGAGCGCCCATGCGCAGCCGCAGGGCTTCATGCTGCGCGATTTCATGCCGCGCAACCTGATGGTCTGCGAGCCGAACCCGGGCGTGCTCGACTTCCAGGACGCCGTGTACGGGCCGCTGACGTACGACGTCGTGTCGCTGCTGCGCGACGCGTTCATCAGCTGGGACGAGGAGTTCGAGCTCGACTGCTTCGCGTACTACTGGGAACGGGCGAAGAAGGCCGGTCTGCCGGTCGATCCGGACTTCGGCGAGTTCTACCGTCAGCTCGAATGGATGGGGCTGCAGCGCCACATCAAGATCCTCGGCCTGTTCGCGCGCATCAACTACCGCGACGGCAAGCCGCACTACCTGAACGACCTGCCGCGCTTCGTCGCCTATGCGCGCAAGGTCGCGCTGCGCTACCGCCCGCTCGTGCCGTTCGCGAAGCTGCTCGACGAGTTCGAGGGCAAGGGCGCGGCCGACGTCGGCTATACGTTCTGACCGCTCTCACATTCAGCCGAACAACATGAGCACTACCCTGACCACGGCGATGATCTTCGCCGCCGGGCGCGGCGACCGGATGCGCCCGCTGACCGACGCCCGCCCGAAGCCGCTGCTCGAAGCCGGCGGCAAACCGCTGATCGTCTGGCAGATCGAAGCACTCGCCCGCGCGGGCATCGAGACGATCGTGATCAACCACGCGTGGCTCGGCGAACAGTTCGAGGCGACGCTCGGCGACGGCTCCCGCTGGGGCGTGCGGCTCGCGTATTCGGCCGAAGGCGAAGCGCTGGAAACCGCCGGCGGCATCGCGCAGGCGCTGCCGCTGCTCGAGCGCGACGGCCGGCCCACGGTGTTCGCGGCGGTCGCGGGCGACGTGTACTGCGCGTTCGACTACCGGACGCTCGCCGCCCGCGCCGCTCAAATGGCCGCGCTCGACGCGCCCGCGATGCATCTCGTGATGGTGCCGAACCCGCCGTTCCATCCGGCCGGCGATTTCGTGCTCCGCGACGACGGCCGGCTCGCGCTCGCCGGCGCCCCACGCGTCACGTTCGGCAGCATCGGCGTGTACGACACGCGGATGTTCCGCGACATCGTGCCCGGCGCGCATCGGCCGTTGTCGCCCTACTTCAGGGCGACCATCGAGGCCGGCCGCGCGACCGGCGAATTGTATGAAGGTATCTGGGACAACGTCGGCACGCCCGCGCAGCTCGGCGAACTCGACGCGCGGCTGCGCGCCGCGGGCTGAGCGTTTCGCGGCCGACCGCCGAGCCATCCGGCGGTGACCGCGCAACGCCGCCCGATACCGGAGCGCCGGCAAACCACCCGTTCCCGCCGCGCGCGGGCAGCCCCGCTCACGCGGCCTCGGCCGCCTCTCCGCCCGCCGCCGCGCGCTGTTGCTGCAGCGCCCACATCTGCGCATAGAGGCCGTCCGCGCGCACGAGTTCGTCGTGGGTGCCGCGCTCGACGATCCGCCCGTGGTCCATCACGAGAATCTGCTGTGCATGCACGACCGTCGACAGCCGGTGCGCGATCACGAGCGTCGTGCGGTGTCGCGCGATCTGCTCGAGCTCGTGCTGGATCGCGCGCTCCGAGCGTGAATCGAGCGCCGACGTCGCCTCGTCGAACAGCAGCACCGGCGGATCCTTCAGCAGCGTGCGCGCGATCGCCACGCGCTGCTTCTCGCCGCCCGACAGCTTCAGCCCGCGCTCGCCGACCGGCGTGTCATAGCCCTTCGGCAAGCTCTCGATGAAGTCGTGGATGTGCGCGGCGCGCGCGGCCGCGATCACTTCGTCGCGGCTCGCGGTCGGCCGGCCGTACGCGATGTTGTAGTAGATCGAATCGTTGAACAGCACGGTGTCCTGCGGCACGATCCCGATCGACGCGCGCAGCGAGTCCTGCGTGACGTCGCGGATGTCCTGGCCGTCGATCCGGATCGCGCCGCCCGCCTGCCGGTCGAGATCGTAGAAGCGGAACAGCAGGCGCGACAGCGTCGACTTGCCGGAACCGCTGTGACCGACCACCGCCGTCGTCGTGCCCGCGTCGATCGTAAACGTCACGTCGTGCAGGATCTGCCGCGACGCTTCGTACGAGAAGTTCACGTGCTCGAAGCGCACCTGCGCGCCGGCCACCGCGAGCGGCCGCGCGTCGGGCGCGTCCGGGACTTCCTTCGCGGCCGACAGCAGCCCGAACATCCGGTCCATGTCGGTGAGGCTCTGCTTCAGCTCGCGATACACGACGCCGAGAAAATTCAGCGGAATGTACAACTGCAGCATGAACGTGTTGATCAGCACGAGATCGCCGAGCGTCAGCTTGCCTGCCAGCACGCCCTGCGTCGCGCGCCACAGGATGAACACGAGCCCGGTGCCGATGATCGCCTGCTGGCCGAAGTTCAGCACCGACAGCGAGTTCTGCGAGCGGATCGCGGCCTTGCGGTAGCGCTTCAGGTTCTCGTCGTAGCGCTGCGCCTCCCACTCCTCGTTGCCGAAGTACTTCACCGTCTCGTAGTTGATCAGCGAATCGATCGCCCGCGAGTTCGCGCGCGAATCGAGCTCGTTCATCGTGCGGCGAAAGTGCGTGCGCCAGTTGGTGACCTTCACGGTGAACACGATGTACGTGACGAGCGCCGCGAACGTCACGTACGCGTAGTACGCCTCGTACTTGACCACGAAGAAGCCGAGCACGAGCCCGACCTCGACGAGCGTCGGCAGGATGCTGTACAGCGAATAGGAAATCAGCTGCTGGATGCCGCGCGTGCCGCGCTCGATGTCGCGCGACATGCCGCCCGTCTGGCGTTCGAGATGGAAGCGCAGCGACAGCCCGTGCAGATGCCGGAACACCTGCAGCGCGAGCTGGCGCACCGCGCTCTCGGTGACCTTCGAGAACAGGATCTCGCGCAGCTCGGTGAAGAGCGACGTCGACAGCCGCACGAACGCATACGCGACCACCAGCAGGCCGACGCCGCCCGCGAGCACGATGCCGGCCGACTGCTCGGCGCGGCCGAGCGCGGTGAGCTGCTGCACGGCGGACAGGTGATCGACGATGCGCTTCATCACGACCGGCACGCCGAGGTTCGCGACCTTCGCGCCGATCAGGCAGCCAAGCGCGAGCGCGACGCGCCATTTGTAGGTGGCCAGGTACGGCAGCAGCGACCGGATGGTCTGCCAGTCGTTGCGTGGCCCGGTCGGAGCCGGCGCGGGCTCGCCGGAAGCGGAATATCGGCGCATGGGGGGAAGGATCGGCGGTGCTGCCGGACGCGTGCTGCGGCGGCCGACTCGCCCGCTTTCTCGTACAATTTGCGAACGTTGTATTGTCGCAGAAGCCGCTTCGCGCCGCTGCCGGCGCCCTCGCCGGCTGGGCTGCGCGCGGCGGCGCATTTATTACAGGATGAAAGCCCCCGCCATGACCGATTCGACCCTCGAACTTCCGCAAAACCAGCCCGCGCTGCGCGTCGTCCCGCAACCGCACGACGCCAACGTCCACGGCGACGTGTTCGGCGGCTGGATCATGTCGCAGGTCGACATCGCCGGCTCGATCCCCGCGAGCCAGCGGGCGAACGGCCGCGTCGCGACGGTCGCGGTCAATTCGTTCGTGTTCAAGCAGCCGGTGTTCGTCGGCGACCTGCTGAGCTTCTACGCGACCATCACGCGCACCGGCAACACGTCGGTGACGGTCGACGTCGAGGTGTACGCGCAGCGCATGCGCCTGATGGGCGAAATCGTGAAGGTGACCGAAGCGACGCTCACCTATGTCGCGACCGGCCCCGACCGCAAGCCGCGTCAACTGCCGCCGCTCTGATCCGCACGCGCCGCGCCGCGGCGCCGCATGCGGCGCTCCCCGGGGCCCGTCAGTGCGTGGCCGTCAGCCCGAACTCCCGCATCGCCGGCAGGAAGTCGTGAT
This sequence comes from Burkholderia sp. B21-005, assembly GCF_020843965.1. Taxonomy (NCBI): domain Bacteria; kingdom Pseudomonadati; phylum Pseudomonadota; class Betaproteobacteria; order Burkholderiales; family Burkholderiaceae; genus Burkholderia; species Burkholderia sp. B21-005. The sequence goes on from NZ_CP086301.1 coordinate 3,001,213, forward strand.
TGAGCTTCGGCTTGCGCGACAGCTTCATCAGCACGTAGCGCTGGAACGGCGCGAGCCGCTGCCACTGCGCGAGCGCGGGCGCCGGCAGCCCGGCCAGCGCGCTCTGCTGCACGAGCGCGTCCGGCACCGTGTCGGTCGCGCGCCAGCTCGGCTGCTCGTCCGGCTGGAACCACGAGGGTTCGAGATCGGCATGCGTGCGCAGCATTTCGAACAGCGCGTGATCGAAATTGGGCTCGATCAGGGTGTCGTCGTCGGCCGGAAAGCGCGCGAGCAGCTTGCGGTCCTCGAGCGGCAGCAGTTGCCACTGCTCCAGTGAAATCCACAGACCGAAGCGGTCGAGATTGAAACGCACGATCATCGGAATGTACGTCAGGTTTTCCGACGAATCGTGTTCGAAATTGAATAGCAGCGGAGCGTCGCTGAGTCCCATGGTCATTACCCGAGTGGCGGATGCCGGCGCGGCCGGCCTGCCTGGGGTATTTTAGAACCTCTGCGCGCAAGCGGCGGACACGATCGTCGCCGCCCCTGCCTCGAATCAACGGGAGTGCTCGTGAATCCGACTGAAACAGAAGAACCGCGCGGCGCGATCGAGCTGTCCGTGCGCCGCACGCGCGGCGGCGCGGTCGAGACCGCCCACGACTACGTCGGCCAGGAATGGCCGGTCGCGCTGGTCTTCAACGGCATCTCGCACGCGGTGATGATGTGCACGCCGCGCGACCTCGAGGCGTTCGCGGTCGGTTTCGCGATCTCGGAAGGGATCGTCGAACGCGGCAGCGACATCAAGGACATCGACGTGATCCTGCACGTCGACGCACCGCTGCCGCACGCGGAGGTGCATCTGGAGGTCGTCCAGCAGGCGTTCGCCGCGCTGAAGGATCGGCGCCGCGCGCTCGCCGGGCGCACCGGCTGCGGCGTGTGCGGGATCGAAAGCATCGACCTGCTCGATCTCGCGCCCGAACGGGTGCCCGACACCGGCTTTCTCGCGCGCCTCGCGCCCGACGCGCTCGCGCGCGCGGCCCACGCGCTGCCGGCCCATCAGGCCCTCACGCGGCTCACCGGCGGCCTGCACGCGGCCGCATGGTGCGACGCAACAGGCACGATCCGGATGGCGTTCGAGGATGTCGGCCGCCACAACGCGCTCGACAAGCTGATCGGCTCGCTTGTGCTGGCACGCGCCGACGCGACCGACGGCTTCGTGTTCCTGTCGAGCCGGGCAAGCTACGAGCTCGTGCGCAAGTCGGCGCGGGTCGGCATCCCGATGGTCGCGACGATCTCCGCGCCATCGTCGCTCGCGATCGAGATCGCAAAGGCGGCCGGTCTGCGGCTCGTCAGCTTCTGCCGCGAAACCGGCCACGTCGATTACGGCACGGCCTGACGCCGGCCATCCGGGCGCGCCGGCGGGTCGGTGCCGGCGCGGCCCGCCGCGTCAGTCGAACTGACGGAAATCCGGCTTGCGCTTCTCGAAGAACGCCGTCATCGCCTCGCGCGCTTCCGGCGCGCGCAGCATCGTGGAGAAGTGGCCGGCTTCCTCGGCCATCCGCGCGGCAACCGCGACCCCGCCCGTATCCTTCAGCAGCGCCTTCGTCACGCGCAGCGACGACGCCGGCAGCGCCGCGAGCTTCGCGGCCTGCTTCGCCGCGAATGCGTCGAGCTCGGCGGCCGGCAGCACGCGATTCACGATGCCGATCCGGTGCGCTTCCAGCGCATCGAACGCTTCGCCGAGCAGCAGCTTCTCGGCCGCGACCTGATGGCCGGCCAGACGCGGCAGCAGCGCGCTGGATGCGGCTTCCGGGCACAGCCCGAGCTGCACGAACGGCAGCGAGAACGTCGCGACGTCGGCCGCGTAGACGAGGTCGCAGTGCAGCAGCATCGTCACGCCGACGCCGACCGCGACGCCCGGCACCGCGGCGACGATCGGCTTGCTTGCCTGGCTGATCCGCGCGAGAAACTGAAACACCGACGCGCTCTCGTCCTTCGGCGGCGTCTTCAGGAAATCCTCGAGATCGTTCCCCGCGCTGAAGTTGCCATCGCTGCCGCGCAGCAGGATCACGCGGATCGCCTTGTCTTCCTGCGCGTCGGCGAGCGCATCGGCCATCGTCTGGTACATCGCCGCCGTCAGCGCGTTCTTCTTCGCCGGGCGTGCGATCGTGATCGTCATCACGCCGTCGGCGCGTTCCACTTGAATTTCGGCCACAACCGTCTCCTTTGACTTCCTCTACCGGAATGAAAAAACGGTGCGCGAGCTCGTGGCCCGCGCACCGTCGTCGCTTGTCGTCGCGTCCCGCTTACAGGCGTTCGATGATGCCCGCCGCACCCATGCCGGTGCCGACGCACATCGTGACCATCCCGTACTTCAGGTTGCGGCGGCGCAGGCCGTGCACGACGGTCGCCGCGCGGATCGCGCCGGTCGCGCCGAGCGGGTGGCCGAGCGCGATCGCGCCGCCGACCGGGTTGACCTTCGACGGGTCGAGGCCGAGATCGCGGATCACCGCCAGCGACTGCGCGGCAAATGCCTCGTTCAGCTCGATCCAGTCGAGATCGTCCTGCTTCAGGCCCGCGGCCTTCAGCGCGGCCGGAATCGCTTCCTTCGGACCGATGCCCATGATTTCCGGCGGCACGCCGCGCACCGCGAAGCTCACGAAGCGCGCGAGCGGCGTCAGGTTGAATTCCTTGAGCACCTTCTCCGACACGACGAGCAGCGCACCCGCGCCGTCCGACGTCTGCGAGCTGTTGCCGGCCGTGACCGAGCCCTTGTTCGCGAACACCGTGCGCAGCTTCGCGAGGCCTTCGATCGACGTATCCGCGCGCGGACCTTCGTCGAGCGCGATCTCGCGCGTCTTCACGTCGACTTCGCCCGTCGCGAGGTTCGGGAAACGCTCGGTGAGCGTGTACGCGGCGATTTCGTCGCCGAACTCGCCAGCCTGCTGCGCGGCGAGCGCCTTGCGGTGCGATTCGACCGAGAACGCGTCCTGGTCTTCGCGACTCACCTTCCACTGCTCGGCGACGCGCTCGGCGGTCAGGCCCATCCCGTACGCGATACCGAAGTCTTCGCTGCGATCGAAGATGTGCGGCGACATCGACGGCTTGTTGCCCATCATCGGCACCATGCTCATCGATTCGCAGCCGCCCGCGAGCATTGCGTCGGATTCGCCGACGCGGATGCGGTCGGCCGCCATCGCCAGCGCCGTGATGCCCGACGCGCAAAAGCGGTTGACCGTCACGCCGCCGACCGTCTGCGGCAGGCCCGCGAGCAGCGCGCCCATCCGCGCGACGTTCAGGCCCTGCTCGGCTTCCGGAATCGCGCAGCCGATGATCGCGTCCTCGATCAGCTTCGTGTCGAAGCCGGGCACCTGCGCGACCGCCGACCGGATCGCGTGAACCAGCAGCTCGTCGGGACGCGTGTTCTTGAAGACACCGCGCGGGGCCTTGCCGATCGGGGTGCGGCTGGCGGCGACGATGTATGCATCTTGCAGTTGTTTGCTCATTTGAAACTCCTTGGCCTGTCGACCAGAGTTGGCGCTTCAGCGCTTACTCTGGTCCCATGCTATGCACTCGCTCACTCAGTTGCGCACCGGCTTGCCGGTCTGCAACATGCCCATGATCCGTTCCTGCGTCTTCTGCGTGCCGAGCAGCTCGACGAACGCACGGCGCTCGAGCGCGAGCAGCCACTGCTCGTCGACGAGGCTGCCGGCTTCGACGTCGCCGCCACACACGGCTTCGGCAATGCGGCTCGCGATCAGGTAGTCGTGATCGCTGATGAAGCGGCCGTCACGCATGTTGACGAGCGATGCCTTGATCGTCGCGATCGCCGAGCGGCCCGCCACCGCCACGTCCTTCGCGCGCAGCGGTGCGCGATAGCCGACGGCGGCCAGCGCACGTGCTTCCTTCTTCGCGGTGTCGAGCAGTTCGAACACGTTGAAGACGATCGTGTCGGACGGCTTCAGGTAGCCCATCGCGCGCGCATCGTGCGCCGACGACGACACCTTCGCCATCGCCGCGTTCTCGAACGACTTCGTGACGAACTTCAGGATGTCGGTGGTCGCGTTCGCGGCCGTTGCCGCCTCCGCCGCGCGCAGCGCCGCTTCCTTCAGGCCGCCGCCCGCCGGCACGAGGCCGACGCCCACTTCGACGAGACCGATGTAGCTCTCGACGTGCACGACGCGCTTCGTGCTGTGCAGCATCAGCTCGCAACCGCCGCCGAGCGCGATGCCCGACACGGCCGCGACGACCGGCACGTTCGCGTACTTCACGCGCAGCATGCCTTCCTGGAACTTCTTCACGAACGGCTCGATGCCCTTCGCGCCGCCCATCATGAACGCGGGCATCGCCTCTTCGAGGTTCGCGCCGGCCGAGAACGGGCCGCCCGGCGTGCCGAGCTTCAGCGACGTCGGCTGCCAGATCACCACGCCCTTGTAATCCTTCTCCGCGAGTTCGATCGCCTGCACGAGGCCGTCGATCACGCTCGGCCCGATCGTGTTCATCTTCGACTTGAACGACACGATCACGACGTCGTCCTCGCCCGCGCGATCATCGACCCACGCACGCACCGCGTCGGTCTCGAACAGCGTCTTGCCGTACGACTTGGGATCGGCGCCGGTTTCGCCGATGAGCGGCGCGCGGAACACTTGCCTGCCGTAGACGGCCAGATCGGAACGCGGCACGAAGCGCTTCGACGCCGGCGCCCACGAGCCTTCGGCCGTGTGCACGCCGCCCTGCTCGGCGACCGGGCCTTCGAGCACCCACGACGGCAGCGGCACGCTCGCGAGCGCCTTGCCGGCCGCGATGTCTTCCTGCACCCACTCGGCGACCTGCTTCCAGCCGGCGGCCTGCCAACCTTCGAACGGGCCTTCGTTCCAGCCGAAGCCCCAGCGGATCGCGAGGTCGACGTCGCGCGCGTTGTCGGCGATCGACTCGAGATGCACGCCGATGTAGTGGAACACGTCACGGAAGATCGACCACAGGAACTGCGCGTGCGGATGATCCGTTTCACGCAGCAGCTTCAGGCGTTCCGCCGGCGGGCGCTTCAGGATGCGGCCGACGGTTTCGTCCGCCTTCGCGCCCGCATCCACGTAGGTGCCCGTCTTCGCGTCGAGCACCTTGATCGCCTTGCCTTCCTTCTTGTAGAAACCACCGCCCGTCTTCTGGCCGAGCGCGCCCTGCTTCACCAGCTCGGCGAGCACGGCAGGCGTCTGGTAGACCGGGAAGAACGGATCGTCGGCGAGGTTGTCCTGCATCGTCTTGATCACGTGCGCCATCGTGTCGAGGCCGACCACGTCCGCGGTGCGGAACGTCGCCGACTTCGCGCGGCCGAGGCGGCTGCCCGTCAGATCGTCGACTTCGTCGAAGCGCAGGCCGAACTTGGCTGCTTCGGTGATCACCGCGAGGATCGAGAAGATGCCGACGCGGTTCGCGATGAAGTTCGGCGTGTCTTTCGCGCGCACGACGCCCTTGCCGACGATGCTCGTCAGGAACGTTTCGAGCTGGTCGAGGATGTCGGGACGCGTATGCGCGGTCGGGATCAGCTCGACGAGGTGCATGTAGCGCGGCGGGTTGAAGAAGTGCACGCCGCAGAAGCGCGACTTCAGTTCGTCCGAGAAACCTTCGGACAGCTTGGTGATCGACAGGCCCGACGTGTTGGTCGCGAAGATCGCGTTCGGTGCGATGTGCGGCGCGACCTTCTTGTACAGGTCATGCTTCCAGTCCATCCGCTCGGCGATCGCCTCGATCACGACGTCGCACTCGGCGAGTTTCGCGATGTCGTCTTCGTAGTTCGCTGCCTCGAGGTACTTCGCGTCGTCCTTCACGCCGAACGGCGCGGGCGACAGCTTCTTCAGGTTCTCGATCGCCTTCAGCGCGATCGCGTTCTTCGGGCCTTCCTTGGCCGGCAGGTCGAACAGCAGCACCGGCACGCGCGCGTTGACGAGGTGGGCGGCGATCTGCGCGCCCATCACGCCGGCGCCCAGCACGGCGACCTTGCGAATCAGGAAATTGCTCACGGGATGTCTCCGGATAGTGTCGTGCAGCGCGGGTTGTGAGGGCTGCACGGCGAAGTGAGTACCAGGAACCGTTGCGTCGGGGCGGCGCGCGGCGCGCACCGCCCCGACTCGCATCAGAACAGCGATTCGTCGACTTCCATCAGCGTCTTCGAACCGGCGCGCGCGGCGCGGATCGTCGCTGCCGTCTCAGGCAGCAGGCGCGCGAAGTAGAAGCGGGCCGTCGCGAGCTTCGACTTGTAGAACGGGTCTCCGCTACGGTCGCCCGACGCTTCCTTGTCGAGGGCGAGGCGCGCCATGCGCGCCCAGAAGTACGAGAACACCAGATGGCCGACGGTGCGCAGGTACGGCACGGCGGCGGCGCCGACTTCGTCCGGGTTCTGCATCGCCTTCATGCCGATTTCCATTGTCAGCTTCTGCACCTTGTCGCCGATGTCGGCGAGCGGGTTGATGAACTCGGCCATCTCCGGCTTCACGCCTTCGGCTTCCGCGAATTCGGTGACGAGCTTGCCGAACTTCTTCAGCTTCGCACCCATGTCGCCGAGCACCTTGCGGCCCAGCAGGTCGAGCGACTGAATCGAGTTCGTGCCTTCGTAGATCATGTTGATCCGCGCGTCGCGCACGTACTGCTCCATGCCCCACTCGGAGATGAAGCCGTGGCCACCGTAGATCTGCATGGCGTGGTTGGTCGACTCGAACGCGTTGTCGGTCAGGAACGCCTTGATGATCGGCGTGAGCAGCGCGACGAGGTCGGCCGCTTCCTTGCGCACCGCTTCGTCACCGTGCGACAGTTCCTTGTCGATCTGCAGCGCGGACCAGTACGTGAAGGCGCGCGCGCCTTCCGCGTAGGCCTTCTGCGTGAGCAGCATGCGGCGCACGTCCGGGTGCACGATGATCGGGTCGGCCGGCTTGTCCGGTGCCTTCGGGCCCGTCAGCGAGCGCATCTGCAGGCGTTCCTTCGCGTACGTCAGCGAGTTCTGGTAGGCGACTTCCGTCAGGCCCAGGCCCTGCATGCCGACGCCGAGACGCGCGGCGTTCATCATCACGAACATCGCGTTGAGGCCCTTGTTCGGCTCGCCGACCATCCAGCCCTTCGCGTTGTCGAGGTTCATCACGCACGTCGAGTTGCCGTGGATGCCCATCTTGTGCTCGATCGAGCCGCACTTGATGCCGTTGCGCTCGCCCGGCTCGCCCGCGGCGTCCGGCACGAACTTCGGCACGATGAACAGCGAGATCCCCTTCGTGCCTTGCGGCGCGTCCGGCAGGCGCGCGAGCACGAGGTGGACGATGTTCTTCGACATGTCGTGCTCGCCGCTCGAGATGAAGATCTTCGTGCCGCTGATCGAGTACGAGCCATCGCCGTTCGGCTCGGCCTTGGTGCGCAGGATGCCGAGGTCGGTGCCGCAGTGCGGCTCGGTCAGGCACATCGTGCCCGTCCATTCGCCCGACACGAGCTTCGGCAGATATTGCTGCTGCAGTTCCGGCGCGCCGTGCGCGTGCAGGCATTCGTAGGCGCCGTGCGACAGGCCCGGATACATCGTCCACGCCTGGTTCGCCGAGTTCAGCATTTCGTAGAGCGCGTTGTTCACGAACGCGGGCAGGCCCTGGCCGCCGTAGTCCGGATCGCAGCCGAGCGCCGGCCAGCCGGCCTCGACGTACTGCCGATACGCTTCCTTGAAGCCGGTCGGGGTCTTCACGACGCCGTCGCCTTCATACGTGCAGCCTTCGCGGTCGCCGACCTGGTTCAGCGGGAACAGTACCTCGGAGCAGAACTTGCCCGCCTCCTCGAGAACCTGGTTGATCGTGTCGGCGTCGAGGTCCGCATGCCGCGGCATTTGCTTGACCTCGGCTTCGACGTTCAGAAGCTCGTGCAACACGAATTGCATGTCGCGCAGCGGCGCGGCGTACTGTCCCATGACTCTCTCCAAAGGTGGGCAAAACGGCTCGAGCTCCTGGCGGGCGGTTCACGCGCCGCTAACGGCTCTCGCTCTGATACGAAACGATCGTCTTTTCCAGCGCGGCCCACGTGAGGCGCACGGCATCCGGCGAATGCAGGAATCGTGCGTCGTGATGCAAACCGAGCGTGAAGCTGTACAACTCGAAGAGCATCAGGTCCGGATCGGTATCCGCACGCAGATGGCCTTCTTCCTTCGCCTGCGAAATGGCACGCAGCATCGCGGCACGCCAGGCCGTCACGCTTGCGATCAACTGCTCGCGCACGGGGCTGTCAGGCCGGTCGTCGTACTCGACGGCTCCGCTGATGTAGATGCATCCGGTCGTCACCTCCTGGATGCGCTTCTCCGTCCAGCGAGCCAGCATCGCCCGAAGGCGCGGCAAGCCTCGCGGCTCGCGCAGGCTCGGAAAGAACACCTCGTTTTCGAAACGATGGTGATATTCGCGGACGACCTCGACCTGGAGGTCTTCGCGCGATCCGAAGTGCGCGAACACACCGCTCTTGCTCATCTGCATGCGCTCGGCCAGCAGGCCGATCGTCAGCCCCTCCAGCCCGTCACGGCTGGCGAGGTCCAAAGCAGCTTCGAGTATCGCGGCACGCGTCTGTTCGCCTTTTCGCATAGCTTTTTCTTAACCGTTCGGGGGGGTCGAATAAAATCGAACGGCCGTACTATTATTGAGTGCGGCCGCTCGCGAAACAAGGAAATTATTAGAAACCGGTGTCTAACCGAGCCGCTATTTTGCGCGATTCCGGCGGGACCGGAGCGGCTTTTCCGCACGAACGTGCGGACAGATTTTTTGAAGCGAATGCTTAGTCGTAACCGCCGACCGTCAACGCCTTCATCACGACGCGGTACGTGTTGTACGCAAGCCAGTTCAGCATACGCTCGATGCGCGGCCGGGCGGCGTACCGGGTGGCGTCGATTTCGCGGCCTTCGGCGAACGCGATCGTGATCGCGTCGCGCAGCTCGTTGGTGAGCGCATCGTAGCGCACCAGCACGACATTGGCCTCATTGTTGAGCATCAGGCTCAGCGCGTCCAGATTCGACGAACCGACCGTCGCCCAGTTGTCGTCGATCACGGCGACCTTGCCGTGCAGGATCGTCTTGTCATATTCCGCCACGCGCACGCCCGCGCGCAGCAGTGCGTGATACAGGAAAGGCACGGCCGTATCGAGCGCGGTGAACTCGTTGCGGCCGATCAGGATCCGCACGTCGACGCCGCGCCGCGCGGCACCCGTCAGCGCACGGCGCAGCTTGCGGCCCGGCATGAAATACGGATTCGCGAGCAGGATCCGCTGACGCGCCTGGCCGATTGCGGCGAGATACGCCTTCTCGATCGCGCGGCGGTTCACGACGTTGTCGCGCGCGACGAACGCGACGCTCGGCTCGGTGACGACCCGCAGCGCACCGGCCTTGATCCATCGGTGGCTGCGCATCCAGCGCCGGAACATGTCCGGGAACGCCTCGCCGCCGTGCAGGCCGGCCGCGTACTGCGCGTACGGCTTGTGGCCGAACTGGATGCGGTGCCACTGCAGCTCGAACGCCGCGCGCACGTCCGACACCGCCGGCCCGGCCATCTCGACCGCGAAGTCCCAGCGCGGATACGGCAGCGTCGCGCTGCCCTGCGTGAAGTCGTCGACGATGTTGATGCCACCGCAGTACGCGACCGCCTGATCGATCACCGCGAGCTTGCGGTGCGTGCGCGAGAAGCCGAAGCGGCCGAACAGGAAGCGGTTGTAGATGCAGTGCTCGACGCCGGCGTCGGCCCACGTGTCGAACAGCGGCAGGCGCGCGGTGCCGATGCCGTCGGTGATCACGCGCACGCGCACGCCGCGCTGCGCCGCGCGGATCAGCGCATCCGACACCGGGCGGCCGGCCGCATCGTCGCAGAAGATGTAGGTTTCGAGCATCACCTGCTCGCGCGCCGCATCGATCCGCTCGATCAGCGCGTGGAAGAATTCGCCGCCGGTCGTGCACAGTCGCACCGTGTTGCCTGCCGTGAACGCGAGCCGCGACGCGGAGCCGCGTTCCTGCAGGAACATCTGCCGCAATTGCGCGAAGCGCTTGCGGGTTTCCGCATTCATGCGGACGAGCCGTGCGGCGCCCGCGCGAGCGACACGCGCACGGGCAGTTGCAGGATCGCCTCGGCGTTCGACGGCGAGTAGCAGCGCGCGGCCGCTTCGCGGTACGGCAGCCACGCGTGGTCGACATGCTCGCGCGGCGACAGCGTCACGTCGACGCGGTGCGGCACGCACAGGCCGAACCAGTGCTCGACGTTGCGCGTGACGCCCGGCGCATAGCGATGCAGGTATTGCGGATAGATCGTGTATTCGATCCGGTGGTGCCAGTCGATCAGCGCGGAGGCCGGCACGTCGTGCGTACCGACCGAGATGCCGGTTTCCTCGGCGACTTCGCGCGCGGCTGTGAGCGCGAGCGGCTCGTCGAGCGCGTCCTTCGATCCGGTCACCGATTGCCAGAAATCGGGCTGGTCGGCGCGCTTGATCACCAGCACGTCGAGTTCGGGCGTGTAGATCACGACGAGAACGGATTCGGGAATTTTCGGCGGCTTCGTCATCTTTGTTTCATGCGACACAGGGCCGTGCGCCGGGCCTGTGCCCGAACGTGCGGCAAGTGGTGCGACTGTACCGCAAAAAACGAAACAGGCGCATCGCGGCGCCTGTTTCGTTGGGCGTCGTGCGCGCGTCGCCGCGCACACGACCTGCGACAGGCGTTACGCCTTCGGCTGTTCCGGCTGACGCAGACGGATGTGCAGTTCGCGCAGCTGACGCTCGTCGACCGGGCTCGGCGCCTGCGTGAGCAGATCCTGCGCACGCTGCGTCTTCGGGAACGCGATCACGTCGCGGATCGAGTCGGCACCGGCCATCATCGTGACGATGCGGTCGAGACCGAACGCGATACCGCCGTGCGGCGGCGCGCCGTACTGCAGCGCGTCCAGCAGGAAGCCGAACTTCAGCTGCGCTTCTTCCGCGCCGATCTTCAGCGCGCGGAACACCTTGCTCTGCACTTCCTCGCGGTGGATACGCACCGAGCCGCCGCCGATTTCCCAGCCGTTCAGCACCATGTCGTACGCCTTCGCGAGGCAACGGCCCGGATCGGTCTCGAGGTATTCGAGGTGCTCGTCCTTCGGGCTCGTGAACGGGTGGTGCGCCGCGACGTAGCGCGCGTCTTCGTCGTCGTATTCGAACATCGGGAAATCGACGACCCACAGCGGCTTCCAGCCGGCCTGGACGAGGCCGTTCGCCTTGCCGAATTCCGAATGGCCGATCTTCAGGCGCAGCGCGCCGAGGCTGTCGTTGACGACCTTCGCGCGGTCGGCCGCGAAGAAGATGATGTCGCCGTCTTCAGCACCGGTGCGCTCGAGGATCGCCGCGATCGATGCGTCGTGCAGGTTCTTGACGATCGGGCTCTGCAGGCCGTCGCGGCCCTTCGCCTTCTCGTTGACCTTGATCCATGCGAGGCCCTTCGCGCCGTAGATGCGCACGAATTCCGTGTAGCCGTCGATGTCGCCGCGCGACAGCTCGCCGCCCTTCGGCACGCGCAGCGCCGCGACACGGCCGTCCTTCGCGTTGGCCGGCGTGCTGAACACCTTGAAGTCGACGTCCTTCATCGCGTCGGTCAGCTCGGTGAATTCGAGCTGCACGCGCAGGTCCGGCTTGTCCGAACCGAAACGCGCCATCGCTTCCGAGTACGGCATCACCGGGAATGTCGCGTCGAGTTCGACGTCGATCGTCGTCTTGAAGATGTGACGGATCATGTCTTCGAACAGGTCACGGATTTCCTGCTCGCCGAGGAACGACGTCTCGCAGTCGATCTGCGTGAATTCCGGCTGGCGGTCGGCGCGCAAGTCTTCGTCGCGGAAGCACTTGGTGATCTGGTAGTAACGGTCGAAGTTCGCGACCATCAGCAGCTGCTTGAACAGCTGCGGCGACTGCGGCAGCGCGAAGAACTGGCCCGCGTTCACGCGCGACGGCACGAGGTAGTCGCGCGCGCCTTCCGGCGTGCTCTTCGTCAGCATCGGCGTTTCGATGTCGATGAAGCCCTGCTCGTCGAGGTACTTGCGCGCTTCGATCGCGACGCGGTAGCGCAGGCGCAGGTTGTGCTGCATCTGCGGACGGCGCAGGTCGAGCACGCGGTGCGTGAGGCGCGTCGTTTCCGACAGGTTGTCGTCGTCGAGCTGGAACGGCGGCGTGACCGACGCATTCAGCACGTTCAGTTCGTGACACAGCACTTCGATCTTGCCGCTCTTCAGGCCGGCGTTGACCGTGCCTTCCGGACGGTTGCGCACGAGACCCTTGATCTGCACGCAGAACTCGTTGCGCACGCCTTCGGCGGTCGCGAACATTTCCGCGCGATCCGGGTCGCACACCACCTGCACGAGGCCTTCACGATCGCGCAGGTCGATGAAGATCACACCGCCGTGATCGCGGCGGCGCTGCACCCAGCCGCACAGCGACACGGTTTGGCCCAGCAGGTGTTCGGTCACGAGACCGCAGTATTCAGTACGCATCGACATGATGTTTGCTTTCGTTCGGTTTGATCAACGGGTGCCGCAACGCGCGGCCCGGGCGATGATTCTTTACTTACAGCGGCGGCTCGACGGGGCGGCGGGCGGGCACCGGAGCCGGCGCCGAAGGCGCCACGACGCCCATCGAGACGATGTACTTGAGCGCGGCATCGACCGACATGTCGAGTTCGATGACTTCGCTCTTCGGGAGCATCAGGAAGAAGCCCGACGTCGGGTTCGGTGTCGTGGGCACGTACACGCTCACGTACTCTTCCGTCAGATGGTTGACCACGTCGCCGCCGGGCGCGCCGGTCAGAAACGCGATCGTATACGAGCCGCGACGCGGGTATTCGATCAGCAGCGCCTTGCGGAACGCGTTGCCGCTGCTCGACAGCAGCGTGTCCGACACCTGCTTGACGCTCGTGTAGATCGGCCCGACGACCGGGATGTGACGCACGACCGCGTTCCACCACGTGACGAGCTTCTGGCCGATGAAGTTCTGCGTGGCCAGCCCGACGACGAAGATGAACGCGAGCGTCAGCACCGCGCCAAGCCCCGGCAAGCGGAAGCCGAGCGCCCGCTCCGGCTGCCACGATTCGGGCAGCAGCAGCAGCGTCTGGTCCATCGTGCCGATGATGAGACCGAGCACCCACAGCGTGATCGCGAGCGGGACGAGAACCAGCAGGCCGGTCAGAAACACCGATTTCAGGGTCGTCTTTTTCATCATCTGCCGTCAATGAACCGCGCCGGAAGCGCGGTGTGGACGCGGCCCGGACGGACCGCGACTGTCAACTGCCGGCGGCGGGCGCCGCAGCCGGGGCCGGCGCGGCGCTCGTCGTCGTACTCTCGGAACTCGTGGCGGCTGCCGCCGGCGCCGCGGCGGCAGGTGCCGCAGCTCCTGCATCGCCCGTCGCCGTCGACGGCGCGCTGGTGCCGCCCGAGCCACCGCGGAAATCGGTGACATACCAGCCGGAGCCCTTCAGCTGGAAGCCGGCGGCGGTGACCTGCTTGCGAAAAGCATCCTTCCCGCATTCGGGGCACTGCGACAGCGGCGCATCGCTCATCTTCTGGAGCATGTCCTTGGCGAAACCGCACGCTTCGCATCGATAGGCGTAGATCGGCATGATATTTTTCCCGCGGAAACTGGAAACGGCTTGCAAAACCTTGAATTATATCCGAAACCCAGGCGCGCTCCGGCAACGGCCGCGACGCCCGGCTTCAGCGACGGCGCCACGTGAGCCAGCGCTCGTGCCCTTCGAACACGGCCAGCGAATCGGTCACGGGCAGATCCTCGATCAGCTCGAAGTGCGGCGCGAGCAGCGCATCGAGTTCGGCACGCTCGATGCCGAACGGCGGGCCCTTCGGTTTCTTCGCCACGAAGAAATAACCGGCCAGCAACGCGCCGGCGGGCAGCAGTTCGGCCATCCGCGCCGCATAGCCGGCGCGCAGGCTCGGCGGCAGCGCGCACAGGAACGCGCGCTCGTACATCCACTGCACGTCGAACGGCGGCCGGTACATGAAGAAATCGGCCTGCTCGACGACGTCCGCATGCGCGCCGAGCTGCGCCTTCGCGGCCGCCACCGCCTGCGCGGCGAAATCGATCGCGCGCACGGGCCAGCCGGCCTGCGCGAGCCAGCCGGCCTCCCGCGCACTGCCGCAGCCGGGAATCAGCACCGCGCACGGCCCGAGCCGCTGCGCAAACGCGCGAAACCCGTCCGGCACGCCGCTGAATTCCCACGGCGTCACGCCGCGCGCGAAACGCTCGTCCCAGAACGATGCATCGCCGGGGTCGCGCGTCGCGAAATCGGCGGCGCCCGGCGCGGACGGCTGTTTCGGTTCGGACATCGCGCGGCTCCTTTCGGTCACGCGCCGTACGCGAGCGCGAGCAGCACGCGGGCGACGAGCGCCCCGACGCCGACGGCAAGACCGAAGATCAGCAATGCCTGCAACAGCCGGTTGGTCCGTTTCTGCTCGACGAGGACCTGACGCATCAAGTCCTCGCTCGCCGCACGCGGCGCATCGTGGCGCGCCGCCATCGCGTGGTGGATCAGGCGCGGCAGTTGCGGCAGCGTCTTGCTCCATTGCGGCGCCTCGACCTTGAAACGCTCGTACCAGCCGCGCAGGCCGATCTGCTCGGTCATCCAGCGCTCGAGATACGGCTTCGCGGTCTTCCACAGGTCGAGTTCGGGGTCGAGCGAGCGGCCGAGCCCCTCGACGTTCAGCATCGTCTTCTGCAGCAGCACGAGCTGCGGCTGGATCTCGACGTTGAAGCGGCGCGACGTCGAGAACAGGCGCATCAGCACCTGGCCCAGCGAGATGTCCTTCAGCGCGCGGTCGAAATACGGCTCGCACACCGCGCGGATCGCGCTTTCGAGTTCCTCGACGCGCGTCTCGGGCGGCACCCAGCCCGATTCGAGGTGCAGCGTCGCGACGCGGTGGTAATCGCGCTTGAAGAACGCGAGGAAGTTCTGCGCGAGGTAGTTCTTGTCGAAATCCGACAACGCGCCGACGATCCCGAAATCGAGCGCGATATAGCGACCGAAAGTCTTCGGGTCGAGACTCACCTGGATGTTGCCCGGGTGCATGTCCGCATGGAAGAAACCGTCGCGGAACACCTGCGTGAAGAAGATCTCGACGCCTTCGCGCGCGAGCTTCTTGATGTCGACGCCCGCGGTGCGCAGCGTCTCGACCTGGCTGATCGGCACGCCGGTCATGCGCTCCATCACCAGCACCTGCGACGTCGAGAAATCCCAGAACATTTCGGGCACGAGCAGCAGGTCGAGGCCCGCGAAGTTGCGGCGCAGCTGGCTGCCGTTCGCGGCCTCGCGCATCAGGTCGAGCTCGTCGTGCAGGTACTTGTCGAATTCGGCGACGACTTCGCGCGGCTTCAGGCGCCGGCCGTCGGCCCACATGCGCTCGGTCCACGTCGCGATGTCGCGCATCAGCGCGAGGTCGGAATCGATCACCGACAGCATGTTCGGGCGCAGCACCTTGACCGCGACGGCCTTGCCCGCGTGCACGCCCTGCTTCAACTTCGCGAAATGCACCTGCGCGATCGACGCGCTCGCGATCGGCTCGCGCTCGAATTCGTCGAACAGCTCGTCGACCGGCGCGCCAAGCGACTTCTCGATGATCGCTATCGCGACAGCCGAATCGAACGGCGGCACCTGGTCCTGCAGCTTCGCGAGTTCGTTCGCGAAATCGACCGACAGCAGGTCGCGGCGCGTCGACAGCACCTGGCCGAACTTCACGAAGATCGGGCCGAGGCTTTCGAGCGCGTGACGCAGCCGCACGGCGGGCGGATCGGAATAGCGGCGGCCGATCGTCGTGATCCGCAGCAGCAGCTTCACGCGCCGGTCGTCGATCCGGGACAGCATCACCTCGTCGAGGCCGAAGCGGATGACGGTGTAGACAATCTTGATGAAACGGAAAATGCGCATGCCCTGCGGCCCTCAGTGCGCGCCGCGCGGGCCGGAACCCGTGCGCGCGCCGATTTTTTGTTCGAGTCGCTCGATCCGTTTTTCGACCCGCGCGAGCGCATCGCGCGCACGCGCCAGTTCGGCGTCGAAGCCGCCGAGCACCGTGCGCCGAACGACTTGCGGGTTCTCGTCGAGCCAGTACTCGGCGACGGAATCGAGCACGTTGCGGCCGGTGCGGCGCGCGCGCGCGCCGGCGTCGCGCACGACCGTCGCGATCCGGTGCGCCGCCGCGTCGCCGACCAGCTTCGCGAGATCTTCTTCAGGTTCCCAGCGCAGGTGCTCGGCCAGCTTCGCGATCTGCGTCGCGAACTCCGCGTCGCCCTCGATCTTCACGTGCTTCATCACGGCGGGCTGGCCGCCCTGCAGGAATGCGGCGACCGTGTCGCCCGCGAGCGCGATCGACACGTCGACGTGTTGCGCATCGTGCGCGTCCACCGCGGACAGATAACCGTCGGGCTGCACGAGCAGCGTGAGCGTGACGGGCGGCACGTCGAGCCGAGCGGTCTTGCCCGCGTAGGGGATCAGGCGGTCGCGCGCCCACGATTCGCGCGCGAGCAGGTGATTGACAGCAGCAGCAAAAGGCTTGGCGGCAAAGGTCATCGGGCTGGGAAAGAAAAACCCGCGCAGGCCGGGCGCCTACGCGGGTTTCTATTGTAACGTCGGATCGTCGGCAGACCGCGGCCAACCGCACACCCGGGCGGCAAGCGGTCGCAGTGCGGCGACCATCGCCCGGGCAGCCGGCAAGCCGGCCGCCGGTCACGCTCAGTGCGTGTTGATCTGCTGGATACCCGCGAGCAGCCAGCCCTGGCTGCCCGACTTCGACAGGTTCCACACCTCGTCGAGCGGCGCGGCCGGCGCATTCGCCGACTCGCGGATCAGCCCGTGGAAGCGCACGCTCGCCGACTGCTCGATACCGCGATCCTCGATCGCGACCAGCTCCGCGTCGAGCTGCACGACATCGGTCTGGTTCGCGTCGTTGCCGCGCGAATCGAGATCGATCTTGATCTCGGCGAACATTTCCGGCGTCGTGAACTCGCGGATGTCGGCCAGGTTGCCCTGGTCCCATGCCGCCTGCAGGCGCACGAAGTAGACCTTCGCGCTACGCAGGAACGCTTCGGTGTCGAAGCCGGCCGGCACCTGCAGCGGTGCGGCCGCCATCGCGCCCGCCGCACCGGCAGCCGCTGCGCCGCCGCCGAACACGCCTTGCGCTTCGTTCGCATAGCTGCTGCCGCTGCCCGCATAGTTGTTGCCGGTGCTGCCCTGCTGGAACGACGGGCTTTGCGAGTAGCTGCCCGACGACGATGCCGAGCCGCCGACCGAATACGCCGGCTCCTGCGAACGGCGGCGGTTCATGAACTTGCGAACCAGCCAGATGCCGACCATCGCGAGCAGTGCGATCACGATGACGTTCGCCATCATGCTGGCGAACGCGCCGCCCAGGCCGAAGTGCGACAGCAGCGCCGCGATGCCGAGGCCGGCCGCGAGACCGGCGATCGGGCCGAGCCAGCGCGAGCGGTTCGGCTGCGCGGCCGGCGCCGGTGCGGCCGGGTTCGCGCGCTGCGCCTGCGCCGGTGCGGCCTGCTGCATCGGCTGCTGCGCGGGCGGCGTGGCCTGGCGCTGCGTGACGGTGGAATTCTGACGGCCGATGCTGCGCCCGCCGCCCATGCGCTTGGCCTCGGCGTCGAGCGATGCGAACGTGCCGGCCGTGAGCAGGCCGACCATCAGCAGCGTGCCGGCCCGTCGAGCCCACGGCTTCGACGGCTTGCTACGGTTGAACAACGAACGCGATGCGGACATCAGCTTCTCCAAATGTAAGGCGAATGTATGGGAAGAACCCCTTAGTACTTGGTTCCTAGGTGTAAAGCTACCACGCCACCTGACAAATTGTAATATTTGACGGCATCGAGGCCCGCTTGTTCCATCATCGTCTTCAGCGTGTCCTGATCGGGGTGCATCCGGATAGATTCAGCAAGATACCGGTAACTTTCAGCATCTTTCGCGAACTTGTCGCCAAGCCACGGTAATACTTTGAAAGAATACAGATCGTACGCTTTTTTCAGCGGATCCCACACTTTCGAGAATTCCAGCACCATCACGCGGCCGCCGGGCTTCGTCACGCGGCGCATCTCGGCGAGCGCGGCGTCCTTGTGCGTCATGTTGCGCAGCCCGAACGCGACCGTGACCACATCGAAGTAGTTGTCCGGAAAGGGCGTTTTCTCAGCGTCGCACAGCAGCGACGGCGTCACGATGCCCTTGTCGAGCAGCCGGTCGCGGCCGACGCGCAGCATCGATTCGTTGATGTCGGTATGCCAGACTTCGCCCGTCGGCCCGGCCGCCTTCGCGAACGACTTGGTCAGGTCGCCCGTGCCGGCCGCGATGTCGAGCACCTTGAAGCCGGGGCGCACGTTCGCCTGCGCGATCGTGAATGCCTTCCACGCGCGGTGCATGCCGGCCGACATCAGGTCGTTCATCAGATCGTAGTTGCTCGCGACCGAATGGAACACGCCCGCCACTTTCTTCGCTTTTTCGGTTTCCTCGACGCTTTCGAAGCCGAAGTGGGTTTTACTCATCGCGTTGATCCTCAGTAAATGGCAAGACGGCGCCGAGCGGGCGCCGTCGCTTTCAGTGGCAGTGGCCGTGCGGCGCGGGTGCCGCCTGCATCGGCGCGTCGCGCTCGACGCCCGCCGCCTTCAGTTTGTCGAAATAGTCGCGCCACAGCGCGTCCTGCTGCGTCGCCAGTTCGTACAGCAGATCCCACGAGTAGATGCCGGTCGAATGGCCGTCGGAGAACGTCGGCTGCAGCGCGTAGTTGCCCACGCCCTCGAGCGCGGTGATCGTCACCTCGCGCTTGCCGGTCTGCAGCGTCTCCTGGCCGGGCCCGTGGCCGCGTACTTCGGCCGACGGCGAATAGACGCGCATCAGCTCGAACGGAATCCGGAAGTTCTCTCCGTTCGGGTACTGCAATTCGAGCACGCGCGACACCGCGTGCACGACGACGCCGGACGGAATCGGCGTCGTGGAAGTCAAACCGCTCATGGCTGCCTCGGATCGGTCGTTCGTTGAATTTCCTCGCGCACCGCATTGTGCAGCAGCGAGGCCTGCGCCGCGCGCGAGCGCAGCAGCGCCTCGGACACGCTGCGCTGGCGCGGCGCCCACACGGGCTGCGGGAAATGGGCGTCGTTCGAGAAGCGCGGGATCACGTGCCAGTGCACGTGCGGCACCATGTTGCCGAGGCTCGCGAGATTCACCTTGTTCGGCTGCATCACGCGGCGCACGGCACGCTCCACCGCGTACACGATGCGCATCAAATGTGCCCGCTCGGGCTCGCCGAGATCGGAGAACTCGGCCACGTGCGCGCCCCAGATCACCCGACAGAAGCCCGGGTAGTCGTGCTCGCCCGCCGCGAGGACGACGCGCAGCATGTCGTCCTGCCAGAGCACCTCGCCGCCGTCTTCACGGCAAAACACGCATTCCATCGTCGCTCCCATGTGGACGGGCGCCGGCGCTGGTGCGCCGGCGCCCGCTCATCCCAAGCCCGGCCGGGCGGTCGTCATGCCCGCATTAGACCAGCACGCGCTCGATCCCGCCATTGTTCGCGTGGGCGACATAGTCGGCCATCCAGTTCTCGCCGAGCACCTGGCGCGCGATTTCGACCACGATGTAGTCGGCCTCGACGTTCGCGTCCTCGTTGTAGCGCGACAGGCCCTGCAGGCACGACGGGCAGCTCGTCAGGATCTTCACGTCCGGGCCGTTCGCGGCCGCGGCCGGCGCCGGCGCGTTGCCGGCCACGACCGGGATGCTGCGCAGCTTCGCGGCACCCTTGCGGATTTCCTCTTCCTTGCGGAAGCGGACCTGCGTGGAGATGTCCGGACGCGTGACCGCGAGCGTGCCCGATTCGCCGCAGCAGCGATCGTTCTTCTCGATCTTGTAGCCGTCCTTCTCCGCGCCCATCAGCTCGTTGACGAGCTTGACCGGATCCATCGTCTTGATCGGCGTGTGGCACGGGTCGTGATACATGTAGCGCGTGCCCGTCACGCCGTCGAGCTTCATCCCCTTCTCGAGCAGGAACTCGTGGATGTCGATGATCCGGCAGCCCGGGAAGATCTTGTCGAATTCGTAGCCTGCAAGCTGGTCATAGCAGGTGCCGCACGACACGACCACCGTCTTGATGTCGAGGTAGTTCAGCGTGTTGGCGACCCGGTGGAACAGCACGCGGTTGTCGGTGACGATCTTCTCGGCCTTGTCGTACTGGCCCGAGCCGCGCTGCGGATAACCGCAGCACAGGTAGCCCGGCGGCAGCACCGTCTGCACGCCCGCTTCCCACAGCATCGCCTGCGTCGCGAGGCCGACCTGCGAGAACAGGCGCTCGGAGCCGCAGCCCGGGAAGTAGAACACCGCTTCCGAATCGACCGTGGTCGACTTCGGGTTGCGGATGATCGGCACGATCTTGTTGTCCTCGATGTCGAGCAGCGCGCGCGCCGTCTTCTTCGGCAGGTTGCCCGGCATCTTCTTGTTGACGAAGTGGATCACCTGCTCGACGACAGGCGGCTTGCCGACCGTCGCCGGCGGGTGCTGCGTCTGCTTCGTCACGACCTTCTTCAGCATGTCGTTCGCGAAGCGCTGCACCTTGTAGCCGACGCCCATCATCGCGCCGCGCGCGATGTTGATCGTCTGCGGGTTGGTCGCGTTCAGGAAGAACATGCCCGCCGCATTGCCGGCGTTGAATTTCTTCTTGCCCATCTTGCGCAACAGGTTGCGCATGTTCATCGTGACGTCGCCGAAGTCGATCTTCACCGGGCACGGCGTCGCGCACTTGTGGCACACCGTGCAGTGGTCGGCCACGTCGTTGAACTCGTCCCAGTGCTTGATCGACACGCCGCGGCGCGTCTGTTCCTCATACAGGAACGCCTCGACCAGCAACGAGGTCGCGAGGATCTTGTTGCGCGGGCTGTACAGCAGGTTCGCGCGCGGCACGTGGGTCGCGCACACCGGCTTGCACTTGCCGCAGCGCAGGCAGTCCTTCACCGAATCGGCGATCGCGCCGATGTCGGACTGCTGCATGATCAGCGACTCGTAGCCCATCAGCCCGAAGCTCGGCGTGTACGCGTTGCGCAGGTCGGCGCCGTCGAGCAGCTTGCCCTTGTTGAAGCGGCCGTGCGGGTCGACGCGCTGCTTGTACGCGCGGAATTCGGCGATCTCGTCGTCGGTCAGGAACTCGAGCTTCGTGATGCCGATCCCGTGTTCGCCGGAGATCACGCCGTCGAGCGAGCGCGCGAGCTTCATGATGCGTGCGACCGACGCGTGCGCGTCCTGCAGCATCTCGTAGTTGTCGGAGTTGACCGGGATGTTGGTGTGGACGTTGCCGTCGCCCGCGTGCATGTGCAGCGCGACGAACACGCGGCCGCGCAGCACGCGCTTGTGGATCGCCTGCGCTTCGTCGAGGATCTGCTTGAACGCGCCGCCATTGAAGATCGCGCGCAGCTCCGCGCGGATCTCCTGCTTCCACGAGATGCGGACCGTGCGGTCCTGCGTGATGTGGAACACGGTCGCGCCCGGCTGCTCGTCCGCCCGATCGGCGAACTTCTCGGCGAGCGCCTCGTAGCCGAGCTGCACGAGGTAGTGCTGCGCCTCGCGCAGCGGCTGGTCGAGCCGGTCGCGCACGAATTCCCAGCGTGCACGCACGCGCTTGAGCAACTCCAGCGCCTGCTGGACGCGATCCTCGAGCAGTTCGGCGCTCGGGATCTCGTTCGCGTCGTCGGTCTTGCCGAGCGGCAGGTTGCCGGCGCGGAAGAACGCCTCGAGCGCGTCGACCAGTTGCAGCTTGTTCTTCAGCGACAGCTCGATGTTGATCCGCTCGATGCCGTCGGTGTACTCGCCCATCCGGTTCAGCGGGATGACGACGTCCTCGTTGATCTTGAACGCGTTCGTGTGCTTCGCGATCGCGGCCGTGCGGCTGCGGTCGAGCCAGAAGCGCTTGCGCGCCTCCGCGCTGACCGCGACGAAGCCTTCGCCGCTCTTGCCGTTCGCCATCCGGATCACTTCGGACGTCGCTTGCGCGACCGCATCGGCGTCGTCGCCGACGATGTCGCCGATCAGCACCATCTTGGGGAAGGCGTTGCGCTTGCTCTTGGTCGCGTAGCCGACCGCGCGCAGGTAGCGCTCGTCGAGGTGCTCGAGGCCCGCGAGGATCGCGCCGCCCTGCTTCGACGTCTCGAACAGGTAGTCCTTGATTTCGACGATGCTCGGGATCGCCTCGCGCGCCTGGCCGAAGAATTCGAGACAGACGGTGCGCGTGTGCGCGGGCATCTTGTGCAGCACCCAGCGCGCGGACGTGATCAGCCCGTCGCAGCCTTCCTTCTGCACGCCCGGCAGGCCGGCGAGGAACTTGTCGGTGACGTCCTTGCCGAGGCCTTCCTTGCGGAACCGGCGGCCTTCGATCTCGAGCATCTCGCTCTTCAGCAGCTTCTCGCCCGGCGCATACGCGCCGTCGAACCACTTCAGCTCGAAGCGAGCGACCGGGATGTCGTGGATCTTGCCCTGGTTGTGCTCGTGGCGCGTGACTTCGAGCCAGTTGCCGTCCGGGTCGACCATCCGCCACCAGGCCAGGTTGTCGAGCGCGGTGCCCCACAGCACGGCCTTCTTGCCGCCGGCGTTCATCGCGACGTTGCCGCCGATGCACGATGCATCGAGCGAGGTCGGATCGACCGCGAACACGTAGCCGGCCGCTTCGGCCGCTTCCGTCACGCGGCGCGTGACGACGCCCGCGCCGGAGAAGATCGTCGGCACCTTGTGCGCGACGCCCGGCAGTTCGGTGAGCTCGACCGCGCCGAGCTGTTCGAGCTTCTCGGTGTTGATCACCGCGGAGAACGGCGTGAGCGGCACCGCGCCGCCCGTGTAGCCGGTGCCACCGCCGCGCGGGATCACGGTCAGGCCGAGCTCGAAGCAGGCCTTGATCAGTGCCGCGATCTCGGCTTCGGTATCGGGGGTCAGCACGACGAACGGGTATTCGACGCGCCAGTCGGTCGCATCGGTCACGTGCGACACGCGCGACAGCCCGTCGAAGCGGATGTTGTCCTTCTGCGTGCAGCGGCCGAGCGCCTTGGTCGCGCGGCGGCGCAGGTCGGCCATCTTGTCGAATTCGTCGGCAAATTCGTCGACCGCGCGCTGCGCGGCGGCCTCGAGCATTTCGACACGTCCCGCGCGTTCGCGGCCCGCGTCGTCGTGGTGCGCGGTGAGGTCGGCGCGGCGGCGCTTGCCGATCTCGGTCAGACGGTGGTTCAGCGCCTCGATCAGGAGCGCGCGGCGCTTCGGGTTGTCGAGCAGGTCGTCCTGCAGGTACGGGTTGCGGCGCACGACCCAGATGTCGCCGAGCACTTCATACAGCATCCGTGCCGAGCGGCCCGTGCGGCGTTCGGCGCGCAGCTCGTCGAGCACCGACCACGCCTCCGCGCCGAGCAGGCGGATCACGATCTCGCGGTCGGAGAAGGACGTGTAGTTATAGGGAATCTCGCGCAGTCGGGGCGCGGGTTCGGCGGCGACGGCGGCGGCCGCGCCATGCGGATCGAAAACTTGTGGTGCGTTCATGTTCGGACGACTCGGAGGGCCGATACACCGTGCACGGGCGTCGGCAAGCGCGTAGGCGCAATCTTGGGGAAATCTGTTCTGGTGCCAGGCGCGCGACTATCTCGCATGGGGCCGGAGCGGGTCTGGACTCACCGTTCCGGGTTGGCAGGGCCTGGCGGCACTCGGAGCCATCAGCACGATCGCGCGCGGCGCGCATGCCGCTCCGCCGCAGGGCTGGCTGCGCGCGGCGTCGGCTTCAACGGGGCGATCCGAGGGTGCCTCTGCATCTTCCGATCCTTGATTCAAAACAGAATTCTAACCCATGATCGGCCCGTCCGTGACAGGCCGGACAGGTCGTGGGGCTTTCGCCGCAACCCGCACCAGGCCTGGTTCGGCACGATTTCGCGGCGGCATTTGCCGTCCGTCCGGTCGGTAACCATGCGGTTAAGCCGGTAAACAGGGACGCGTCGCGCGGCAAACACGCCCGCCGGCGCGGTTTCGCGACGGGGCGCCCGGCATGCCGCTTGCATGCGGGCGGACCCTTGGCGCTATCATTGATCCTTTACCGTCTGCTTCCGCACCGCACGCGAGCGCCCATGGCATCCCACGATTACCTGAAGAAAATCCTCACCGCGCGCGTCTACGACGTCGCGCTCGAGACGGAACTCGAACCCGCCCGCAACCTGTCGGCCCGGCTGCGCAACCCCGTGTACCTGAAGCGCGAGGACAACCAGCCGGTGTTCTCGTTCAAGCTGCGCGGCGCGTACAACAAGATGGCGCACCTTCCGGCCGACGCGCTCGCGCGCGGCGTGATCACGGCATCGGCCGGCAATCATGCGCAGGGCGTCGCGTTCTCGGCGGCCCGGATGGGCATCAAGGCGGTGATCGTCGTGCCCGTCACGACGCCGCAGGTGAAGGTCGACGCGGTGCGCGCGCACGGCGGCCCGAGCGTCGAGGTGATCCAGGCGGGCGAGTCGTACAGCGATGCGTACGCGCACGCCGTGAAGGTACAGGCCGAACGCGACCTCACGTTCGTCCACCCGTTCGACGATCCGTACGTGATCGCCGGCCAGGGCACGATCGCGATGGAAATCCTGCGGCAGCACCAGGGCCCGATTCACGCGATCTTCGTGCCGATCGGCGGCGGCGGCCTCGCGGCCGGCGTGGCTGCGTACGTCAAGGCGGTGCGGCCGGAGATCAAGGTGTTCGGCGTGCAGGCCGAGGATTCGTGCGCGATGGCGCAGTCGCTGCAGAAAGGCGAGCGCGTCGAGCTGAGCGAGGTCGGGCTGTTCGCGGACGGCACCGCGGTGAAGCTGGTCGGCGAGGAAACCTTCCGGCTCTGCCGCGAATTCCTCGACGGCGTCATGACGGTCGACACCGACGCGCTGTGCGCGGCGATCAAGGACGTGTTCCAGGATACGCGCAGCGTGCTCGAGCCGTCCGGCGCGCTCGCGGTCGCGGGCGCGAAATGCTACGCGGAACGCGAAGGGATCGAGAACCAGACGCTCGTCGCGGTCACGTCCGGCGCGAACATGAACTTCGACCGGATGCGTTTCGTCGCTGAACGCGCGGAAGTCGGCGAGGCGCGCGAGGCCGTGTTCGCGGTCACGATCCCCGAGGAGCGCGGCAGCTTCAAGCGCTTCTGCTCGCTCGTCGGCGAACGCAACGTCACCGAGTTCAACTACCGGATCGCCGATGCGCAAGCCGCGCATATCTTCGTCGGCGTGCAGATCAAGCGGCGCGGCGAATCGGCCGAGATCGCCGCGAATTTCGAGTCGCACGGCTTCAAGACCGTCGACCTGACGCACGACGAGCTGTCGAAGGAACACATCCGCTACATGGTGGGCGGCCGCTCGCCGCTCGCGCTCGACGAACGCCTGTTCCGCTTCGAATTCCCGGAACGGCCGGGCGCGCTGATGAAGTTCCTGTCGTCGATGGCGCCGGACTGGAACATCAGCCTGTTCCATTACCGCAACCAGGGTGCGGACTACAGCTCGATCCTCGTCGGGCTGCAGGTGCCGCAGGCCGATCGCGCCGAGTTCGAACGCTTCCTCGCGGCGCTCGGCTATCCGTATGTCGAAGAGAGCGCCAATCCGGCGTACCGGCTCTTCCTGTCGTAAAGGCTTCGTGCAATGAATCCCGAACACTCCCCGCTCGGCAAGGCCACCGTCTATGCCGCCCAGTACGACGCGTCGCTGCTGTTCCCGATCCCGCGCGCCGGCGCGCGCCAGCAGCTCGGCATCACGTCGGCGCCGCCGTTCTTCGGCACCGACATCTGGAACGCGTACGAACTGTCGTGGCTCAACGCGCGCGGCAAGCCGCAGCTCGCGGTCGCGACGTTCTACGTGCCGGCCGAATCGCCGAACATCGTCGAATCGAAGTCGTTCAAGCTGTATCTCGGCTCGTTCGCCCAATCGAAGTTCGACTCGGTCGACGCGGTGCGCGACACGTTGAAGCGTGACGTGTCGGCCGCGTGCGGCGCGAGCGTGTCGGTGCAGCTCGTGTCGCCGCACGACTTCGGCAAGCTCCAGATGGAAGAGCTCGACGGGCTGTCGCTCGACCGGCTCGACCTCGACACCGACGTGTACGAACCGGATCCGTCGCTGCTGTCGGCCGCCCAGGACGAAGCGCCGGTCGAGGAGACGCTCGTGTCCGACCTGCTGCGCTCGAACTGCCCGGTCACCGGCCAGCCCGACTGGGGCAGCGTGCAGATCCACTACGTCGGGCCGCAGATCGACCATGCGGGCCTGCTGCGCTACATCATTTCGTTCCGCAATCACACGGGCTTTCACGAGCAGTGCGTCGAGCGCATCTTCCTCGACATCCTGCATGCGTGCAAACCGTTGAAGCTGGCGGTGTATGCGCGCTATACGCGCCGCGGCGGGCTGGACATCAACCCGTTCCGCACGAATTACAACCAGCCGATGCCGGATAATGCGCGGACCGCGCGGCAGTGAAGGCGGCCTGCGCCGCCGCAGTTCACGGCACGCGAGGCAACCACGAAAAAGAGCAGCCCGGCCGGGCTGTTTTCAATGCAAGGAGAAGCGCAGCCGGCCCCCGGTCATCCGCTCACCGGACGCTCCGAAAGGATCTCCACTAGGCGCAACAGGTAGCCGTCGGGGTCCTGCACAAGCATCTCGATCTGGCCGTGCTCGATATCGTCCTGTCGGTACCAGGACACTCGCGGTTCGACAAACAGCGCCACGCCTGCGCTGCGGGTCCGGTCAAGGATGGGATCAAGCGAATCAACCTCGATCTGAAGATTGATCCCGCGCCCGAACGGCCGTTCCAGCCGGCCGATCAGCCAGCCGTCCCGGCTGTACTGCTCGAGCATGAGTTGAGCCCGCCCGATTTCAAGATACGCGAACCCGTCTTCCGGACGCTCGAAGCGAATCCTGAATCCCAACACGTCACGATAGAAGCGAACGCTTTCGGCCAGGTCCGAGCAGATCAGCTCCGGTACCAGGGCAGCCCATTCCATGCTTTTCCTCTCGGTATGGCCAGGGGCATACTACGGAAACGGGCGGGATGCATTGTGGCGGTCGCTGCCTCGATACGCGCCGAAACCTGCCCTTTCACTACAGTGCGGCCAATCGTGCGGCATCCCATCTTCCTTCGACGGCCGCACGATGCAGCATCGCGAGCGTAATCGCTTCCCGCTTGAAGTCGTGTGGCTTTCGAAGCACCCATCGCTGGAATAGCGAATAGAGCAACCCCTCGCCTTCCATCAAGAAATACCGGTGGAAATCGAAATCGCCCGTGTCAACGGCAAACCGCTCAAAATAGCGTCCCATGAAGTCATTGGCTTCATCGCCGGTTTGCCCCAGATCTTCCCAGAGACGAGTGCCGGCGGAGAGCGGCTTCGACGGGCCGAGCCCTACCTCCGACCTGGCAAAGGCTTCGATCTCGTCCCAACTCACGTTTTCCATCAGAACACCCTATCCTCAGGCTTGACGAGGCCGTTGTATCGGAAGACGGTGCCGCGAACGATCCCGAACACGTCGCGCGCAAGCAGCGTCCAGCCGAGGCCCGGAACGGCACGCCCCACGAATACACTGAGCTTGCGCGTCAGGATGATGCGAAACGACTTGATACTTTGAAGCGTCACGGTTGGCAGAATCTTCCTGCCGAGCTGGTAGCGAAAAATCGAGCGAGCCATCACGGATGCTACGGACGTCCCTTTCGTCGCGCCGCCGAATTTTTGCCGCGTTGGCAAAACGGGCCATCCGGCCAGAATCAGGATCACGGCTTCGACATCGTCGATCCCGATCCGCGCGCATGTCTCTTCCACTGCGACGAAAAAGAAAAGCTCGGCGGGCGTGAGATCCGCATGAACGCCGTAGCGGTATGTATTGCTCGTCATGATTCGATTTCACAAAATCGTTGATCGGAATGACAACCATACCCAGCGATCCACCTGATTTGCCCTATCGAAAATCATCGACGCTATTCGAGTACTACGCGGCAATCACCACCGCCGCCCGCCTGACGGACGTATCGCGTCGCGCTCTCGTCGCGAAGATTCTATTCAAAGTGTGAAAATCCGGCACCACTCGCATCAATAGCGAACGTATTTCCACGCGCATTATCGCGACTGTCACGAGACGTGACACTCGCGATACCAAGCGCCGGCGACGCATCGCTTCCGCCACAACACAACAAGGCCGGCGCACGCCAATGCACCGGCCTTGTTGTAGAGTCTTTTCCCTTGCCGCGTTACTTCGCCGGCGCCTTGTAAGCGATGCAGTCGACCTCGACCTTGCAGTCGATGACCATGCTCGACTGCACGCACGCGCGTGCCGGCGGATGCTCGCCGAAGTACGACACGAACACCTTGTTGAACGACGCGAAATCGCGTGCGTCGTCGAGCCACACGCCGCAGCGCACAACGTGCTCGAGGCCGTAGCCGGCTTCCTTCAGGATCGCGATCACGTTCTCGATCGTCTGCTTCGACTGCGTGACGATCCCGCCTTCGACGACCTCGCCGTTCACCATCGGCGTCTGGCCCGACACGTACAGCCAGCCGTCGGCCTCGACCGCGCGTGCAAACGGCATCACCTGGCCGCCGGTACCCTTCGCTTCGCCCACGCCATATCGCTTCATCGTTTCACTCCTGGTTTGTCGACCGGCATCGGCACGTCAGCGCCCGCGCCAGCCCATGCAACGCACGGTTGCGGATGCGCGCGCCGACATGGCGCACGCGGCAAATCGGTTGGAGACCGCGCTCAGAACGCGGCGTCGGCACTCGCCGGCACGCGCTCGCCGCGTGCGACGAAACCGCCGGCGCGCTCGCCGGTCGGCTGGCCGTTCTCATAGGTCAGCACGCCGTTCACCCACACCGCGTCGATCCCGTGCGCGGGTTGCTGCGGCTTGTCGAACGTCGCGGCATCGATCACGCGCGCCGGATCGAACAGCACGAGATCCGCGTGGTAGCCGACATGCACTTCGCCGCGCCCCGCGATCCCGTAGCGGCGCGCGGACAGCGACGTCATCTTGCGGATCGCTTCCTCGAGCGGCAGCAGGTTCGTGTCGCGCACGTAATGGCCGAGCACGCGCGGGAACGCGCCCCACAGCCGCGGGTGCGGCAGCGGATCGTTCGGCAGGCCGTCCGAGCCGACCATCGTCGCCGGGTGCGACAGGATCCGGCGCACGTCGTCCTCGGACATGTTGTGGTACACGGCGCCGGCCGGGCGGATCCGCTGCGCGGCCTCCTGCTCGGTCACGCCCCAGTCGGCCGCGATCGCCTTCAACAGCTTGCCGGCGACTTCCGGATGCGGCTCCGACCACGTGATCGTGATGTCGATGTCGCCCGTCACCTGCTTCAGGTCGAGCGTCGACGAGCTGCGGCTGTACGGATAGCAGTCGCAGCCGACCGGCTGGTAGCGGCGCGCGCCCTCGAGCGACGCGAGCACCTCGGTGCTGCGCCCCCAGTTCGACGGGCCCGCGCACTTCAGGTGCGAGATCACGACCGGCACCTGCGCGTGACGGCCGACGCGATAGGCCTCGTCCATCGCGTCGAGGATCGCGTCGAACTCGGTCCGCATGTGCGTCGTGTACAGCGCGCCCGCATTCGCGAGCGGCTCGGCGAGCGCCATCACTTCCTCGGCCGGCGCCGCGAACGCGGAGCCGTAGGCCAGGCCCGACGACAGCCCGAGCGCCCCGTTCGCGAGCGCCTCCTCGAGCTGCGTGCGCATCCCGGCGATTTCGCCGTCGGTCGCCGCGCGGTCGAGGCGATCCATCTGGTTGTTGCGCAGCGCGGTGTGCCCGACGAGCGCCGCGACGTTGACGGCCGGACGCGCATCGTTCACGGCCGCGACATAGGCGGCGAAGGTCGGGTAGCGGAACGCGTCGCGATCACCGAGCAGGTTCATCGGATCGGGCGGATCGCCCGCGAGCGTCACCGGCGACGCGCTGATCCCGCAGTTGCCGACGATCACGGTCGTCACGCCCTGCGAGATCTTCGGCAGCATCTCCGGCGCGCGGATCACGTGCGTGTCGTCGTGCGTGTGCACGTCAACGAAGCCCGGCGCGAGCGCGCGGCCGTTCGCATCGACGACGGTTTCGGCGAGCCAGTTCGACAGGTTGCCGATCGCCGCGATCACGCCGTTGCGGATCGCGACGTCGCGCGTGACGGGCGGTGCGCCGGTGCCGTCGTACAGCTGCGCACCGACGATCAGCGTATCGGCGGCTTCGGGATGCGAATGCATGGTCAGTCTCCTACCGGTTGACGGTCTCCGCCGCCGCGGTGCGCATCGAGCGCATGCTTGATGCGGCGCAGCGATTCTCGGCCCGCATCGCCGAGCCGCAGCGCGACTCCGGTGACGAGCACGTCGATCGCCATCATCATCGCGTAGCGCGATGTCGAAGGCTTGTAAATGAAATCGGTTTCGAACGCGACGACCGGGATCAGGTGGTCGGCGAGCTTCGCGAGCGGCGAAGCCGGCGCGCTGATCGCGATCAGCGTCGCGCCGTAGCGCTTCGCGAGGCGGCAGCTCTCGAGCAGCTCGGGCACGCGCCCGCTCACCGACAGCGCGACGACCACGGCGTCGCGCGACAGCGTCGCGGCCACCATGCGTTGCAGCAGGCTGTCCTGGTAGCTCGCGACCGGCCGGCCGAAGCGCACGAGCCTGAAGCGCAGTTCGTCGGCGAGCGCGGTCGAACCGCCGCCCTGCCCGTACACGTAGACCATCTTCGCGCCGGCCAGCCGGTCGGCCGCCGCGTCGAACGACGTGTTGCGCAGCAGCTGGTGGTTGTGCGCGAGCGCCACGCGGATCTCGTCGTAGACGACCGACGCCGGGCTCGCGTCTTCTTCGGGATGCGCGTCGGACGGCACGAGGAAGCGCTGACCGACGGCCGCGGCCTGCGCGACGAGCACCTTCAGTTCGCGCACGTCGCGGCAGCCGACGGCCTTCGCGAAACGCGTGACCGTCGCGACGCTGACCCCCGCGTCGCGCGCCAGCGCGCCGATGCTCGCATGCGCGGCGCGCGCGAGATCGGCGAGGATGAATGCCGCGACCTTGCGTTCGGCTTCGCGCAGCTCGGGCGCGCATTCGGCGATCCGCGCGACGATGTCGAGGAGCGGCTGGGCGGCCGGAGCCGGGTGCTCGGCGGCGAATGGCGCTGACGGGGTGGCGGGCGAATTCATCTGCTGAAAGGGTGGGCGCTTTATGTTACTAAATAACATCACCGCGCCGATGCTACTTTCTGTACCATCGGCATGTCAACTTTAGTGCAATGCATAGTGATGATGGAGCGGGATGACATGAAAGTTACAAACTATCAGGAACCGACAATCAATCCGTTGGGCAAGGGCCTCGGCAACCTGCCGAGCGCGAGCGTGCCGCTCGGCGACGCAAGCCGCCTCGAGTGGAACCTGCTCGCGGAAGACGTCAGCCTGCCGGCCGCGGTGCTGTACGCGGATCGCATCGAACACAATCTGAACTGGATGCAGGCGTTCGTCCAGCAGTACGGCGCCCAGTTCGCGCCGCACGGCAAGACGACGATGGCGCCGCAACTGTTCCGCCGCCAGCTCGCCGCCGGCGCATGGGGCATCACGCTCGCGACCGCGCACCAGACGCTGGCCGCGTATCACGGCGGCGTGCGGCGCGTGCTGCTCGCGAATCAGCTGGTCGGCCGTCAGAACATGACGATCATCGCGGAGCTGCTGTCCGACCCCGACTTCGAATTCTTCTGCCTCGTCGATTCGGCCGACAGCGTCGACCAGCTCGGCCGCTTCTTCGGCGACGCGAAGAAGACGCTGAACGTGCTGATCGAGCTCGGCGTGCCGGGCGGCCGCGCGGGCGTGCGCGATGCCGCGCAGCGCAAAGCCGTGCTCGACGCGATCGCGCGCTATCCGGACACGCTGAAGCTGGCCGGCATCGAACTCTACGAAGGCGTGCTGAAGGAGGAAGGCGAGATCCGCGCGTTCCTGCAGGACGCGGTCGCGCTCACGCGCGAGCTGGCCGAAGCCGGCCGTTTCGCGCGCACGCCGGCGATCCTGTCGGGCGCCGGCTCGGCGTGGTACGACGTGGTCGCGGAGGAATTCGCGAAGGCGTCCGACGCCGGTTTCGCGGAAGTCGTGCTGCGTCCGGGCTGCTACCTGACGCACGACGTCGGCATCTACAAGAAGGCGCAGACCGACGTGTTCGCGCGCAACCCGATCGCCCGCAGGATGGGTGAAGGGCTGCTGCCGGCACTGCAGCTGTGGGCGTACGTGCAGTCGGTGCCGGAGCAGGATCGCGCGATCATCGCGCTCGGCAAGCGCGACGCGGCGTTCGACGCGGGCCTGCCCGAGCCGGCGCGCCACTTCCGCCCGGGCCGCGACAGCACGCCGCGCGACGTCGCCGCGAGCGAAGGCTGGGCCGTCACCGGGATGATGGACCAGCACGCGTACCTGCAGATCCCGCCGGGCGCAGACGTGAAGGTCGGCGACATGGTCGCGTTCGACATTTCGCACCCGTGCCTGACCTTCGACAAGTGGCGCCAGCTGCTCGTCCTCGATCCGCAATTCCGCGTGACGGAAATCGTCGAAACCTTCTTCTGACACATTTGCGCACGCCGCCCCGCCGCCGCGCGGGGCGGCCGTCACGCGCGCTTCAATCTGCCGGAGTACACTGCGCTTTCGTCCTCGGGGCCGCTTCGCCGCCGTAGCGCCCGTCTGCCGCACACGGCGCGAACGGACCCTCAACGCTGTTCAATGGAGAAAGCCATGGCCGCGAAGAAGATCCTGTTCCTGACCGGTGATTTCGCCGAAGACTACGAAACGATGGTGCCGTTCCAGGCGCTGCAGGCCGTCGGCCATCACGTGGATGCAGTCTGCCCGGGCAAGCGCGCGGGCGACAAGATCAAGACCGCGATTCACGATTTCGAGGGCGACCAGACCTACACCGAAAAACCCGGCCACCAGTTCACGCTGAACGCGACGTTCGACGACGTCGATGCGTCGGGCTACGACGCGCTCGCGATCGCGGGCGGTCGTGCGCCCGAATACCTGCGCCTGGATTCGAAGGTGATCGCGCTGGTGCGCGCGTTCGCGGAAGCCGGCAAGCCGATCGCCGCGATCTGCCATGCGGCGCAGCTGCTCGCGGCCGCCGACGTGATTCGCG
This sequence comes from Burkholderia sp. B21-005, assembly GCF_020843965.1. Lineage (NCBI taxonomy): Bacteria > Pseudomonadati > Pseudomonadota > Betaproteobacteria > Burkholderiales > Burkholderiaceae > Burkholderia > Burkholderia sp. B21-005. Next base: position 3,034,333 of record NZ_CP086301.1, read on the forward strand.
GCAAGCGCATCTCGGCCTACCCGGCCTGCGCGCCCGAAGTGAAGCTCGCGGGCGGCGAATACGCGGACATCCCGGTCGATGCGGCCGTGACCGACGCGCCGTTCGTCACCGCACCCGCGTGGCCCGCGCATCCGGCATGGCTCGCGCAATTCCTCGTGCTGCTCGGCACGCGCATCGAGCTGTAAATGAAGTTGCAATGAGATGAAGTGAAACGCTGGGCGGCGGCGGGTTGGTGCGCCCTGTGCGCCCCGCCCGCCCCAGGTGCCGCGCCGGCCGCGATCTGCCGACGCGTGCGCGCCGTCGCGTTGCTTGCCGCGCGGCGCTTCAATGCGATGCCGGCGGCGAGCCGACATCCGCGATCCGCGACTCCAGCATCGCCAGCGCGCCCGACAGCGCATTCAGCACGTCGTCCGGCAGTTGCGCCATCGTCTGTTCGAGGAACGCCTTGCGACGCGGCAGGCACGCGTCGAACGCGGCGCGGCCGGCGTCGGTCAGCGTGACGTTGGTCACGCGGTTGTCGCGGGCATCGGACGCGCGCTCGATCCAGCCGAGCGCATCGAGCGATTTCAGCTGGCGCGTGAGCGCGCCCGGATCGATGCGCAGCACTTCGACGAGCTTCTTCTGCGACGAATGCCCGCCCATCGTGTGCAGCGCGACCATGATCCGCCAGCGCGGCATCGGCTGCCCGACGTTCGTTTCGAACGCGGTCATGAACGCGCGATACGTGCGTCCGAATTGCTGCAAGATCGCGACGCGGTCCTGTTCTTCCATGCGCTGAATTCGTGTCCGGTGAATCGTTGAATCGGTCAATCGGCCGCGACATGCGGCTCGATCTTGTGCCGCAGCGCGATCGGCGGGACGCGGCGGCACTGCCACACCGACACCACGGCGACGACGGCCGCCATCGCGACCCCCAGGTGAATCGCGCCGACCAGCGATTCGCGGGCCGCTTCCAGCAGCAGCGCGCCATTATGCCCGGCGCGGGTCAGCTCCGCGACGAGACCGCCTTGCGCGGCGCGGTCGATCAGGATCTGCGGATCGGCGAGCCGCGCATGCCATTGCAGCGCGTGGTCGCCCGACAGCGCATCGCGCACGCCGCTCGAATACATCTGGTTGACGAGCGTGCCCGTCAGCGCCGTGCCGAGCATCCCGCCGACCATCCGCAGCGACTGCAGCAGCGCGGTCGCGATGCCGAGGTGCTCGCGGCCGGCCGTCTGCTGCGCGAACACGGTGAGGTTGGGCAGCACGAAACCGAGACCGATGCCGCCGGCGACCATCAGCGCCATCAGCATCCAGGTCGGCGTCGCGTGCGTCGACACGACGATGCCCGCGCATGTGATCGCGAACAGCACGAAACCGACGTGCAGCATGGCGTTCGGATTGCGGATGCGCGTGACGACGCGGCCGTTCATGATGCTGCCGATCGTGATGAACACGACGAGCGGCGTGATCACGAGCCCCGCCTCCTTCGGCGACATCCCGAAGCCGCCCTGGAACAGCAGCGGCGCGTAGAACAGCAGCGAGAACATCGAGAAGCCGGCGAGGATCGCGAGCACGAACAGCGCCGACAGCGCGCGGTTGCCGAACATGTCGAACGGCAGGATCGGCTGCGCGCAGCGCTTCTCCCAACGCCACAACCCGACGCCGGCGCCGACCGCGACGACCAGCAGCAGCGACGCCCAGCTCATGACGCCGTACTTCGGTAGCCATTCGACGAACAGCTGCAGCGCGCCGAGCGACAGCGCGATCAGCAGCGCGCCGGGCCAGTCGAGCCGCATCTTGCGGTCGTGCTCGACATGCCGCAGGTGCGGCAGGTAGCGCCACACGAAGAACAGCGACAGCAGGCCGACCGGCAGGTTGACGTAGAACACCGAGCGCCAGCCGAACGACTGGGTCAGGATCCCGCCGAGCGACGGCCCGACCGCGTTCGCGATGCCGAACGCGGAACTCATCAGCACCTGCCAGCGCAGCCGCACGACGGAATCGGGGAACAGGTCGGGAATGCATGCGAACGCGGTGCCGACCAGCATCCCGCCGCCGATCCCCTGCAGCCCGCGCGCGAGCACCAGGTACAGCATGTCGTTCGCCATTCCGCACAGCACCGACGCGCAGGTGAACACGACGATCGACACGACGACAAACGGCTTTCTGCCGTAATAGTCGCCGAGGCGGCCGAAGATCGGCACGGTGATCACGGAACTGAGCAGGTACGAGGTCGCGACCCACGCGTACAGGTCGAAGCCCCTGAGTTCGGCGACGATGGTCGGCAACGCGGTGCCGACGACCGTCTGGTCGAGCGCGACGAGCATGGTGACGAACGAGATCCCGATCATCGCCAGCAGCGATTCACGGAACGGCAGGACTTGCCCGCTCGAATGGTGGGCGGCAGTATGGACGGCCATTTTTTGCTGATGCAACTTTTGACGAGTCAAACAATCTCAAAATTCTAGCACGCCGGAGTAATCTAGGCTGGCGACGGTTCAACCCGCCCCGGCCGCCAAGGAGAAAGATGGAACCGATTTCAATCACGCCTGCCGCGACGCTGTCGCCGGAAGATCAGGACGCCCTGCGGCGCGCGAAGCAGGTGCTGGAAAGCCCGTCGCTGACGATGAAGCTGACGGGCATGCTGGGCGCGCCGGTCGAGAAGATGATCGCGCGGCTGCCGGACTTCGCGACCGGCAAGATCAACGACGCGACGCAGCTCGCGTTGCGCAAGTGCCTGAACATCGCGCTGCGCACGCTCGGCAAGCCGCAGACGCCCGATGCCGAGCCGGACAAGCCAAGCAATCTGCTGCACAAGCTCGCGGTCGCGACCACAGGCGCGGCGGGCGGCGCATTCGGCTTCCTCGCGCTGCCGGTCGAGCTGCCGGTGACGACGACGCTGATCTTCCGCTCGGTCTGCGACATCGCGCGCAGCGAGGGCGAGGACCTTGGGTCGGTGGATACGCAGCTGCAGTGCCTGGCCGTGCTCGGCATGGGCGGCAACCCGGACAAGGACGAAGAGGACGCCGATCTCGGCTATTTCGTGCTGCGCGGCGCGCTCGCGCAGGCGATTTCGAAGGCGTCGTCGGACATCACGACGAAAGGGATCGCCGCGCACAGCTCGGCGGCCGTGTTCAAGCTCGTGCAGACGGTCGCGTCACGCTTCTCGGTGCAGGTCACCGAGCAGATGGCCGCGAAGTCGATCCCGGCGATCGGCGCGGTGCTCGGCGCGACCGTCAACACGCTGTTCATCGACCACTTCCAGCAGATGGCGCACGGCCACTTCACCGTGCGCCGGCTCGAGCGCAAATACGGCTCGGTGGCCGTGAAAGCCGCGTATCAGGCGATCGACGGCTCGCCGACGCGCTGAACCGCGCGCTCGACCGCGACGCGGCGCAGGAACGCGGCCGCCCGGTCGAGCGCGTCGCGCGCCTCGGGCACCATCGGCGCGTACAGCTGCCACACGTGCGGCATGTCGGGCCACACCTCGATCTCCACCGGCACGCCGGCCGCCTTCGCCTTGTCGGCCACGCGGCGCGAATCGTCGAGCAGCACCTCGGTGCTGCCGACCTGGATAAAGAGCGGTGGCAGCCCGGTGAAATCCGCATAGAACGGCGACGCGTACGGATGCGTCGCCGAGGCATCTCCCAGATACAGCTTCGCCGCCTTCGGCAGCGCCGCGCCCGCGAACATCGGGTCGGGGCCGTCGTTGCTGCGCATCGTGCCGCCCGTGCCGGCCAGGTCGGTCCACGGCGAGAACAGGATCGCGCCGGCCGGCAACGGTTCGCCGCGATCGCGCAGCGCAACGAGCGTCGCGAGCGCGAGGCCGCCGCCTGCCGAATCGCCGCCGAACACGATCGATTCGGGCGGCGTGCCGAGCGCGAGCAATTGCCGGTAGGCGGCCAGTGCGTCGTCGAGCGCGGCCGGGAAGCGGTTTTCGGGTGCGAGCCGATAGTCGAGCGAGAAGGAGCGCACGCCCGCGCGCTTCGTGAGGCCGAACACGAGCGGCCGATGGGTTTTCGTCGAACAGAAGTAGTAGCCGCCGCCATGGAAATACAGCAGCGTGCGGCCGGGCCCGCGAGCGGCGACGGCGTCGGTGCGTTCGAGCCATTCGCCCCGCAGCGGCGCGTCGCCGGGACCGTAGCACTCGCGCAGCCGGTAGCCCGCCGGCGCGCGACGCGGCACGATCATTCTCAGGTCGGTGAAGCGCCGCGCGCGGGCAGGATCGAGCACCGGGCGCGTGGTCTCGGGACGAAACTGCCAGCGCAGCAGCCAGCACGCGAACTTGCTTTGCCAACTCATCGAACATACTCCGTCATCGCAGTGTGACGATGGTACGTGCGATCGCCGCCGCGCCGCTCGACGGGAGCCTCTATATCAAACGCCGGCGCGCGCGTGGCCGGCTCAGTTCGCCGGCATCATCTGGCCGCGGATCTCGCCGGACGGATGCTCCTTCGTGTGCACGTTGAAGTACCACTTGCCGCCCATCAGGTCGGTCACCTGCGCGTCGGTGAGCTCCTTCGCGCCCTTCATCGGGCTCGCGAGCTCGTCCTTCGGGACCGGCACCTGCACGCCGGCGTTCTGGCCGACCGGCGCGGGCCCGTGGAAGTGCGCGGCGGTCGCCGGCCCCGTGAGGTGTTCGTACTTCGCCGTCCAATGCAGCATGTGGGTGGCGGTGTCGTAGGTGGCGTCGACGGCGCCGGAGCCCTTCGTCGCGGTGGGCGGCACTTCGCTCGACGGCTGCAGGTTGGCGGACAGGCGCACCGTTTCGGCAGCGGCACCGCCGGCGGCCAGCACGCCCGCGAGCAACGCCACCTGGAGCAAACGCAGCTTCGGCATGAATCCTCCTTGAACGACGTGGTACGCCACCCGGACGGGGACGTGACATGATGGTAGTCGATCGCCGCCGATCCGGCAGCCCCGCGCGTCGTCGGCGAGCCTGCCGGAACCTGGAAGAGACCTTTGCAGCGGGAGCCCTGAATCCGCGCACGGCCTTTCGCTACACTTCGTCTCACAGTTGCTTGTTTCCTTCGTCCGAAGGAGTCTGCGAGTATTCACGCGGCCATCCGGCCGCGTTTTTTTTGCCTGCACGGCATGCGCGCATCGTCACCGGCGCGCGCCGCCTGCATCACGCGCGATAGCCGGGATCGATGCGATCGACGATGCGCTGCAATGCGTCGAAAGCGTCCTGCCCCGCACCGTGCTTCGGATCGAAATTCAGCGAATCGCGCACGCAGCCCTCGAGCACCGGCGGCGCGATCGGCAGTGCGTCGCCGATCGCATGGGTCGCGACCTGCACCTCGCACGCGCGATTGAGCAGCCACATCAGCGAGAAGGTCTGCGCGAGCGTCGCACCGATCGTCACGGGCCCGTGGTTGCGCAGCAGCAGCACGGGCCGCCCGCCGGCGCTCTCGACGATGCGCCGCCCTTCCTCGAGATGCACGGTGATGCCCTCGAAATCGTGATACGCGATCTTCCCGTACAGCTGCGCCGAATAGAAGTTCGAGAACGACAGCCCGTCGCGCGAGCAGCACACGGCCATCGTCGGCGTCGTATGCACGTGCATCACGCAGTGCGCGTCGGGCAGCGCCGCATGGATCGCGCTGTGGAACGTGAAGCCCGCCGGGTTGATCGGCCAGTCGGAATGGCCGATCACGTTGCCGTCGATGTCGATCTTCACGAGGTTCGACGCGCATACCTCACGGTAATGGAGCCCGAACGGATTGATCAGGAAATGGCCGTCCTCGCCCGGCACGCGCAGCGAGATATGGTTGTAGATCAGCTCGGTCCAGCCGAGATGGTCGAAGATCCGGTAGGCGGCCGCGAGCTGCACGCGCGCCTGCCATTCGGCGTCGGAGAAACGGGCGGGACGCGTGAACGGCTGGTTCGGTACACGTTGCATGGGGCACTCCGGTGGCGGACTGGCGTGGCCGCGCGGGCGGCTGCACGCATCGTCGGTCGTCTGGTGGCGTCGCACGCGGCGCGGGCTGCGTGGCGGCTCGTTCGGCGTCGTTCGGCGCCGGTCCGGCCCGCATTGCGCGAGCCGTCCGCCGGTGCCGTCACGATGCGTATATCGTTGCGCACACAACCATATCACCTTTCCCCGCGCACCGGAATCGCGGGTTTGGCCTGAGTCGTTCCGGCCCTTACAACTGGTCGTCGACCGGCAGCAACATGAAGATGCCGGTCATCACGTTGCGCTTCAGCCCGGCATGCGGATCGACGTGATAGGTGGCCGGCTGACCGTCGTCGACGCCGGTCCATTCGAGCGCGGGCCGGCCGCCGTCAGTCTGCTTCGCGAGCGTGACGCGATAGCTTTCGTCGGGCTGCGTCACGCGCGCGAAGATCGCCGCGGCCTGCTGCGCGAGCACCGGGCTGTGGATCACGAGCGCGAGCTCGGTGTTGAGGTGCGCCGAGCGCGGGTCGAGGTTCAGCGACCCGATCACGAGGATTTGCCGGTCGATCACGTACGCCTTCGCATGCAGGCTCGCCCGCGAGCGCGAGCCGAACAGCCGGGTCGGCTGCTGGTCCGGCTGCGCCTTGAATTCGTACAGCTCGACGCCGCGCTGCAGCAACGGGACGCGATAAGGCGCATAGCCGGCCTGCACCGCGACCGCGTCGGTCGCCGCGAGCGAATTCGTCACGATCGCGACGCGCACGCCGCGCGCGGTCGTATCGCCGAGGATCTTCACGCCGGCGTCGTGCGGCACGAAGTACGGCGAGAACGCGAGGAATTCCTTGCGCGCGCCGCGCGTCAGCTCGGCCAGGCGCTGCATCGGCGGGCTCACGTACGTGTCGGTCGGCCGCGCGACCTTGTCCGGCGCATCGACCTTGAATTCGGCCGGCGCCCACACGAGTTCGAGTTCGTTGCGCGCGATCTGCTGCGCGAGCGGCGTCGCGTTCAGCGGCTTCGCGTTGTACGGATCGGCGTTCTTGCGCCAGTGGTCGCGCAGCTCGTCGCGCATCGCGTCGAGATCCTTCGGATCGAACTTCTGATGATTCAGCGCGCGCAGCGGATAGCTGCTCGCGCTCGCCCAGTAGTCGTCGAAGCTCTTCGAGATGTCGTTCGTCACGGGGCCGGCCGCGAGCACGTCGAGATCGCGGAACTGCAGCGTCGGGCTCGCGCTGAAGTATTCGTCGCCGAGATTGCGGCCGCCGACGATCGCGAGCTGGTTATCCGCGATCATCGCCTTGTTGTGCATCCGGCGCGTGAAGCTGTCGATCCGCGTGAAGAAGTTGGCCGTGCGCTCGGCCACGCCGCGCTGCGACGCGCCGAACGGGTTGAACACGCGGATCTCGATGTTCTGGTGCGTATTCAGCGCGGCCATCACGCGGTCGATGTCGTGGAAGTTCAGGTCGTCGACCAGCATCCGCACGCGCACGCCGCGATCGGCCGCGTACAGCGCCGCGCCGAGCAGCAGCTTGCCGGTCGTATCCTCGGTCGCGATGTAGTACTGCATGTCGAGCGTCTTCGTCGCCGCGCGCGCGAGCGCGATGCGCATCTGCAATGCGGTGGCGCCGTCGGCCAGCAACCGGAAGCCCGACTGCCCCGCATGCGCGGCTTCCGGCGCGGCCAGCGCATCGCGCAGCGGGGTCGCGGTATCGGCAGACAACGCGTGGGAGACGGGGCGATCGAGCGAGGTGGCGGGCGGGTGCGTCGCGCAGGCGACGAGCGGCAGCAGCGCGCAGACGATCAGCGCGCGGGCCGGGCGGCACACGGCGCGCCACGACAGCGCGGCCGGCGCGCGCCGAATCAAAGACGTAAGCACGGAAGCTTCCTCGACAGGCGGATCAACGGGTCCGCGATCGCCGCGGCGCGCGGCTGACAGGCGGTTCCAGCCGATTCTAGTGGGCGCCGGATGAACCGGTCAATCGCGCGGCCGGCGCAGGCGGCGCCGCGCAGCAGCCAAACGCGCGTCGCCCGCGGCGCGCGCCCGGCACGGCGGCCTGGGGCGGCCATGGTCCAACCAATCTCACGGCGCGTCGCCGCTTCGCTCGAAGTGGCTGCGCACGTAGTCGATATGCGTCTGCATCGCGGTGCGCGCCTCCTCGGGCCGCTGCGCGCAGATCGCGTCGCAGACCACCCGGTGCTGCTGCAGCAGCAGCTCCGATGCCTGCTCGTGCGTCGTCATCCCCGCGACGTTGATCGAGATGTGCTCGCGCAGCATCCCGATCACGCTCGTGTGCAGGTGCAGGAACATCGTGTTGTGCGACGCGAGCGCGATCGCCTCGTGCAGCTTCGCGTCGGCCGACGCCTCGACGGCCGCATCGTCGTTCGCGTGCGCGGTTTCGAGCTCGCGCAGCAGGTTGCGGATCCGGCGCCGGTCGTTCGCGTCGGCGCGCAGCGCCGCGAAATACGCGGTCGCGCCTTCGAGCACGCGACGGAATTCGAGAATGTCGTCGCGCAACGCCGGGTGGTCGGCGACCAGCTGACCCCACGGCGACGCGATGCCCGCGCGCAACTGGTCCGTCACGTACACGCCCGCGCCGCGCCGGCTCTGCAGCAGCCCGCGCGCGACGAGCCGCTGAGTCGCCTCGCGCACCGTATTGCGCGCGACGCCGTACTGCTGCGCGAGCACGCGCTCGGCCGGCAGCCGCGCGCCGGCCTGCCACGTGCCGTCGAGCAACGCCGTCTCGATCTTGCGCATCACCACTTCGGTCCGGCCCCGTGCCGTCATCGCCGCCATCACCGTCTCCCTATCCGCCATACCCGTCGCGCCGATTGGCCCAACCAATTTGAGCTTCGGCGTCGTCGCGGGAATTATGCAGCGAAAGCGAAATCGTCGTCCCGCATGTGCATGCCGGGCCGCCGCCCCTGGAGCGAGACATGAACGAAAGGCACTACCCCACCGCCGCCCCCGCGCACGTCTACCTGTTCGCGACCTGCCTGGTCGACCTGTTCGTCCCCGAAGCCGGGCTCGACACGGTGCGCCTGCTGGAACGCGAAGGTCTGACCGTGCACTATCCGCGCGGCCAGAGCTGCTGCGGGCAGCCTGCCTACAGCAGCGGCAATCCCGACGAGGCACGCCGCGTCGCGGCCGCGCAGCTCGACCTGTTCGCCGAGCCCTGGCCGGTGATCGTGCCGTCCGGCTCCTGCGCGGGCATGATCCGGCACCATTGGCCGGCGCTGTTCGCCGACGATCCCGTGCACGGCCCGAAGGCCCGCGCGATCGCGGAGCGCACCTATGAACTCGCCGAATTTCTCGTCCATGTGCTCGACGTGCGGCTCGACGCCGTCACCGCGAACGCCGGCCCGGACGAACGCGTGGTCCTGCACACGTCGTGCGCGGCCCGCCGCGAGATGGGCACCCGCGTGCACGGCGTCGCGCTCGTCGACGCGCTGCCGGGCGTCACGCGCATCGAACACGAACGCGAATCCGAATGCTGCGGCTTCGGCGGCACGTTCTCGCTGAAACATCCCGACATCTCCGGCGCGATGGTGAGCGACAAGGTCGCATCGGCCTGCGCGACGGGTTGCGAGCGGCTCGTGTCGGCGGACTGCGGCTGCCTGCTGAACATCGGTCACGCGGCCGAGAAGGCCGGCGCCGCGCTGCCCGTCGAGCATCTCGCGAGCTTCCTGTGGCGCCGCACGGTAGGTGCCGGCTCGCTGCGCGGGGATTCGCAATGAGCGCGCGCGACGCCATCCTCGCGCGCCTGCGCGCCGCCGCGCCCGGTGTCGCCACGAACGCCGCACCGGCGCTCGATGCGCGCATCGACACGCATTACGCCGCGCGGCGCGCGCCGGCCGCACCCGACCCGCTTGCGCTCGCGCAGACGATGCAGGCCGCGCTCGCCGCGTCGCATGCCGACGTCTGGTGCGCCAGCGCCGACGCGTGGCCCGCGCAGCTTGCCGCGCGTCTCGCCGACGCCGGCGTGCGCCGCCTGCTGCTGGACCCGGCCCGCCCCGAATCCGCGGCGCTCGCGCGGGCGCTGCCCGACGCGGTCGCGCCGGTGCCGTTCGACCGGCCGATCGATGCGTGGAAAGCCGAGCTGTTCGACACGATCGACGCGGGCTTCACCGTCGCGCGCTCGGGCATCGCGACGACCGGCACCGTGGTACTCGCGCCCGATGCCGGCACGCCGCGCACGGTGTCGCTGGTGCCGCCGCTGCACGTCGCGCTCGTCCATGCGAACACGCTGCATGCCGACCTTCACGCGGCCGTGCACGCGGAGCGCTGGCACGCCGGCATGCCGACCAATGTCGTGCTGGTGTCGGGCCCGTCGAAGACGTCCGATATCCAGCAGACCCTCGCGTACGGCGCACACGGCCCGCGCCACCTCTGGGTCGTGATCGTCACCGAACCGGCCGCCGAACCGACCGCAACCGCCTGCGAGGACCTGCCGCGATGAGCGACCAACCGCTGCAATTCGTCGCCCCCGGCGACTTCAAGGCCCGTGCGCGCGCCGCGCTCGACGATCCCGCGCTGCGCCAAAGCTTTCGCGGCGCGATGGACTTCCTGCAGGGCAAGCGCGCGACCCAGTTCCCCGACGACACCGAGCTGCAGCAGCTGCGCGATCTCGGCGAAGCCGTGCGGCAGCACGCGCTCGCGCAACTGCCCGCGCTGCTCGAGCGGCTGGAGGCAAAGCTCACCGCCGCCGGCGTGCAGGTGCACTGGGCCGAGACGGCCGCCGACGCGAACGCGATCGTGCTCGGCATCGCGCAAGCGAACCACGCGCGCCGCGTGATCAAGGGCAAGTCGATGGCGAGCGAGGAAATCGAGCTGAATCATTACCTCGCGGATCACGGCGTCGACTGCATCGAGTCCGACATGGGCGAGTTCATCGTGCAGCTCGCGGGCGAGAAGCCGTCGCACATCGTGATGCCGGCGATCCACAAGACGCGCGGCGACATCGCCGAGCTGTTCGAGCAGCACATCCCGGGCACGCGCTACACGGAGGACGTCGACGAGTTGATCCAGACTGGCCGGCGCGCGCTGCGCCGCGCGTTCGCCCAGGCCGACATCGGCCTGTCCGGCGTGAACTTCGCGGCGGCCGACACGGGCACGCTGTGGCTCGTCGAGAACGAGGGCAACGGCCGGCTGTCGACCACCGTACCCGACACGCACGTCGCGATCATGGGGATCGAGAAGGTCGTCGAGAAGCTCGAGCACATCGTGCCGCTGTCGAGCCTGCTGACGCGTTCGGCCACCGGCCAGGCGATCACGACCTACTTCAACCTGATCTCGGGCCCGCGCCGCGACGGCGAGCGCGACGGCCCGCGCGAGCTGCATCTCGTGCTGCTCGACAACGGCCGCACGCAGGCCTACGCGGACGAACAGCTGCGCGCGACGCTGCAGTGCATCCGCTGCGGCGCGTGCATGAACCATTGTCCCGTCTATACGCGCATCGGCGGCCACGCCTACGGGACGACCTATCCCGGCCCGATCGGCAAGATCATCTCGCCGCACCTGCTCGGCCTCGACGCGACGGCCGACCTGCCGACCGCGTCGACGCTATGCGGCGCGTGCGGTGAGGTGTGCCCGGTCCGGATTCCGATCCCGCAGCTGCTGGTGCGGCTGCGCACCGAGGCGAACCGCAAGCCCGACGAACCCGTCGCGCATCCGCTGCGCGGCCAGGGCGCGAACTACAACCGCGCGGAAGACCTCGTGTGGCGCTTCTGGTCGGGCGCGTTCGCGCATCCGCGCGCGTATCGCGCGTTCCGCTGGACCGCGACCCGGCTGCGCGCGCTGACGCCCGCGAAGCAGTTGGGCTGGACGCAGCATCGCACGCCGCTCGCGCCGGCGCCGCGCAGCCTGTCCGACCTGCTGCGCGCGCGCGGCCAGCCCGAATAGACACCCCGCTTTCAAACCCGTACCCCGATAAATCCATGGAGGAGACAACCATGCAGGTTTGGCATCAGATCTACACGCCGCTCGGCAGCCTCGGGCTGTCGGCGTTCGTCGCCGCAATTCCGATCATCTTCTTTTTCATCGCGCTCGCCGCCCTCCGGATGAAGGGGCACGTGGCCGCGGCGATCACGCTGCTGCTGTCGCTCGGCGTCGCGATCCTCGCGTACGGGATGCCCGTGCCGCAGGCGCTCGCGGCGGCCGGCTTCGGCTTCGCGTACGGCCTGTGGCCGATCGCGTGGATCATCGTCGCGGCCGTGTTCCTCTACAAGATCGTCGTGAAGACCGGCCAATTCGACATCATCCGCGCCTCGGTGTTGTCGATCACCGACGACCAGCGGCTGCAGATGCTGCTGATCGGCTTCTCGTTCGGCGCGTTCCTCGAAGGCGCCGCCGGCTTCGGCGCGCCCGTCGCGATCACGGCCGCGCTGCTCGTCGGCCTCGGCTTCAAGCCGCTGCACGCGGCCGGACTGTGCCTGATCGCGAACACCGCGCCGGTCGCGTTCGGCGCGATGGGCATTCCGATCATCGTGGCCGGGCAGGTGACGGGCATCGACCCGCTCCACATCGGCGCGATGGCCGGCCGCCAGTTGCCGCTGCTGTCGCTCGCGGTGCCGTTCTGGCTCGTGTTCATGATGGACGGGCTGCGCGGCGTGCGCCAGACGTGGCCCGCCGCGCTCGTCGCGGGCGGCAGCTTCGCGATCACGCAGTACTTCACGTCGAACCACATCGGGCCCGAGCTGCCGGACATCACGTCGTCGCTCGTCAGCCTCGTGTCGCTGGCCGTGTTCCTGAAGGTGTGGCAGCCGAGCAGCGCGAAGCAGACGGCAGGCGGCCTCGTCGCGTCCGGCGGCGGCGCGGCGCTCGCGGGGTTCGGCGCGGGCGGCAACGGTTCGGGCGCAAGCCGCCAGGCGTCGCCGTACACGCTCGCGCAGACCGTGCGCGCGTGGTCGCCGTTCCTGATCCTGACGGCCGTCGTCACCGTGTGGAGCATCGCGCCGTTCAAGGCGCTGTTCGCCGCGCACGGCGCGCTCGCGTCGACCGTCCTGAAGTTCCACGTGGCCGGGCTCGACCAACTCGTCGTGAAGACCGCGCCGATCGCCGCGACGCCGAAGGCACTCGACGCGGTGCTGAAGCTCGACCTCGTGTCGGCGGTGGGCAGCGCGATCCTCGTGACCGCGCTGATCTCGATGGCGCTGCTGCGCATGAAGCCGCGCGACGCGCTCGTCACGTTCGGCGAGACACTGAAGGAACTCACGCGCCCGATCCTGTCGATCGGCCTCGTGCTCGCATTCGCGTTCGTCGCGAATTACTCGGGGATGTCGTCGACGCTCGCGCTGATGCTGGCCGGGACCGGCGCCGCGTTCCCGTTCTTCTCGCCGTTCCTCGGCTGGCTCGGCGTGTTCCTGACCGGCTCGGACACGTCGTCCAACGCGCTGTTCTGCTCGCTGCAGCAAGCGACCGCGCACCAGCTCGGCGTGCCCGAGACGCTCGCGGTCGCCGCGAACACGACGGGCGGCGTAACCGCGAAGATGATCTCGCCGCAGTCGATCGCGGTGGCATGCGCGGCGACCGGCCTGGTCGGCAAGGAGTCCGATCTGTTCCGCTTCACGGTGCGCCACAGCCTGCTGTTCGCGGTGATCGTCGGCCTGATCACGCTCGTGCAGGCCTACGTGCTGCCGGGGATGGTGCCGTAAGCAAGCGGCGCGGCCGCTTTCCGGAGCCCCCGAAAAACAAAACCCCACGCCCGAAAGAGCGTGGGGTTTTGTTCATCCGGGGCGCCGGACGAAGCCGGCGCCTCGATCGGCGATCAGCTGCCCTTCGCGATGCGATCCTGGATGTGCTGCGCACGGCTCGACGACGACGGGTGCGAGCTCATCATCGAGCTCTTGCCGCCATCGAGCTGCGCGAGTTTCTGGAACGCGGTGACGAGGCCCTTCTGGTTCATGCTCTTTTGCTTCATCAGGTCGAACGAGTAGTCGTCGGCCGCGCTTTCCTGCGTCTGCGAGAACTGCGCGTTGATGAACTTCTCGGTGATGTCGCCGAGCTGCGAGCTCGTCAGGGTCGCGACGCCCGGCGATGCCGCGCCGGCCGCGGTGCGCGCCGCGCTGACCGCGTAGGCGGTCTGCATCGCCTTCTTCGAGTGACCCAGTGCGACGTGGCCCATTTCATGACCGATCACGCCGCGCAGTTCGTCGTCGTTCATCATGTCCATCAGGCCGCTGTACACGCGCACGCAGCCGTTGCCCATCGCCCACGCGTTGACGTCCTTGGTCATGTAGACCTTGTAGTTGATCTTCTGGCCGTTCAGCGTCATGTCGCCGAAGCCCTTCATCACCTTCGTCAGGCGCTTCGCGTACGCGCTGTTCGGCGCGGCGATCTTCGATTCGGCGTCGCTCGTCTTGCACGAGTCGTTCGACAGTGCCGCGATGTCGCTGTCCGACAGCGTCGCCGCCTTGTACAGGTTGGTCCCCGCCGACGTCAGGCTGTTCGCGTCGAGATTCTGCACGCCGCCGCATGCGCTCAACAGGAACGCCATGCCACATGCTGCCGCCGCTTTCTTGATATGCATCCCGGATCCCTCGGTAGTTGTAGTTGGGAGCGGCGATTTTGCATAATCCGGCAGAAAATTACCAGATGTTTACATCGAATGACAGGTTGATTACCGACCGATACGGCATGAACGGCGCGATTGCTTAACGGATTGCTGACAAAAGGGTAGTCAATCGCCGCGGCCGTGCGACCGGCTGAACGCGGAACGCGGCCGGCGCATCAGCCGCCGCGCGGCCAGCATCGGCAGCCGCACCACGAAACCGGCGAACAGCCGCAGGTGCATCCACGCGAGCAGCGCGTTGTCGCGGCCGTAGTGGAAATGCGACACCCCGCCCTCGTGCGCGCCGAAGTAGCGCACCGGCGCCTCGATGCGGATCGGCCGCACGCCGGCCCAGCACAGCCGCACGGCCGCTTCCGGATCGAAGTCGAAGCCGCGCATCCACGGCTGCCGATGCATGATCGCGGCGAGCGGCGCGACCGGATACACGCGAAAGCCGTACAGCGAATCGCCGATCCCGGCCCATAGCGTCTCGAGGTCGGCCCATCCGTTCGACAGCCGCCGGCCCTGCACGCGCAGTTGCGGCGCGCTCGCGTCGAACTTCGGCAGGCCCAGCACCATCGCGTCCGGGCTCGCCTGCGAGGCGGCCATGAATTCGGGAATCAGCTCGGCCGGATGCTGGCCGTCGGAATCCATCGTCAGCACGTGCGTGAAGCCGCTCGCAGCGGCCGCGTCGAGGCCGGCCAGCACCGCCGCGCCCTTGCCGCGGTTCTCCGGCAGGACGATCACGCGCAGCCCCGGATCGCGCTCGGCCAGCGCCTGCAGCCGCTCGGCGCTGCCGTCGGTGCTGCCGTCGACGACGACCCACACCGGGTTCCACTGCGCGCGGGCGTTGCGCACGGTCGTGTCGACCTTGATGCCCGGGTTGTAGCTCGGAATCAACACGAGATGGGTGGACGAGGCGTGCAGCTTGGACATGGGAACGGCCGATTGCGAAGACGATGATCCTGACAAAAGTTTATGACCTGCGGGTGAGCGCCGACAGGCTTCCTCGACGTCGCCCGCATGCGGCGACGGTTCGCGCAGCGACAGGCCCGCGCGCTTCACGACAGTTGCTCCAGCGAATGGCCGGCGCTCGCCTCGATCTCGACCAGCAGATCGTCGCGGCACACGTGCGCGTGGACGAACAGGGTCCGCACGTCGGAGCCGGCCGCATCGCGCAGCACGCGTTCGATCGCGGCGAGCGCCGCGGCATCCCCCGCGTCGCGCACGTAGACGCGATAGCTCAGGTCCGCGAGCGTGAACGGGCCGTGCCCCTGCCGCGCGGCCTGCTCGAGCACGGCCGTCAGGTTCGCGATCGTCTCGCGCGTTTGCGCGACGACGTCGCCACGATGCAGGGTGCGGTGCCCGACGATGCTGGCGGTGCCCGACACGAACAGCAGCGGTGCCGCAGCGCCGTCGGTCCATGCGGCCGCGCGCGCGAACGTCGGGGCACGCGGGCCGTACTCGGCCGGGTAGTGATACGCGCTGACCTGGCGCGGGTTCTCGACCGGATCGGCCGGCGTGCGGCTCGCGATGAAATGGATCGCGAGCGGCGCGGCCGGCGGCGCGTCGCCCGCGACCGGCACGACCGAACCGAGCGCGCAGGCGGCCGGCACGCCGCCCGTCAGCGCGCGGCGGCACGCGTCGAACGCGCGCTGCCGGCCGATATTGAACTGACGATAGCGTTCGATCCCGAACTGCTGCGCATTGATCGCCGGCACTGTATTCCAGATCCGCAGCGGATGCGGGAGACCGAGCGTATCGAGCACGTCGAACAGCGCGCGGTAGGCATCGTATGTCGCGCGTTCGAGCGGCGTGCCGCCGTCGCGATCCATGTCGGTCGTTTCCTGCGTTTCCTGCACGACGATGCTGCCGAACACGAGCCCCGCGGTTTCGCTGTAGCGATACTGCAGCGGGCCGTGTCGCGCGCTGCGCAGGTCGGGCGCGTCGCACTGCCAGATTTCGCAGACCGCGCCGGCGCGTGCGTGGCCGCCGACATCGAGCAGCGTCATCGGCACCGGTGCGAGCGGCAGGTCGGGCGCGGCGACGGCGAGCATGCGTGCCATCGCATCGGCCGGCGAGCCGGCCGCGCCGATGCACACCGCGCCCAGCGCACCGGGAAACAGGTGCTCGAATGCGTCGCCCCGCTGCTGCGCGGCGTGCAGCAGCGCGGCCAGCCGTGCGTGATCGATCCGGGCGAGCCGCAGCGCACGGCTGCCGCCGTTCGCCGCGCGCGGGATGCCCGCTCGCGATGCGGCAGGCGCGGCTGCCGTGTGTCCGGGCGCGACCACGGTCGGGGCGGACGACAGGGAACACGCTCGCCGTTCGGCGTCGACTGGATGCACTGACACTTCGATTTCCTCACTATGCGGCGCAGGCTCGCGGCACCGGGGCCACGCGCCGCGTTGCGCGCCGTTGCTTCGCGTCAGGCCGACGCTGCGCGCGTCGTCATGCGAGCCCGCCGTTGACGGACAGCACTTGTCCCGTCACATAGGCGGCCGCATCGGATACCAGATACGCGACCATCGCCGCGACTTCGTCGGGCCGGCCCGCGCGTTGCGCCGGCACGAGCTGCTTGATCCGTTCGGCGGGAAACGCATGGTCGGCCATCGGCGATTCGATGATGCCGGGCGCGACCGCGTTCACCGTGATGCCGCGCGACGCAAGCTCCAGCGACAGCGACTTCGTCGCGCCGATCAGCCCCGCCTTCGCGGCCGCGTAGTTGACCTGTCCGCGGTTGCCGGTCACGCCCGCGACCGACGCGATGTTGACGATCCGTCCGCGCCGCGTGCGGATCATCGGCAGCAACAGCGGCTGCGTGACGTTGAAAAAACCGTTGAGCGTCACGTCGATCACGCTGTGCCATTGCTGGCGCGACATGCCGGCCATCGGCGCGTCGTCGTGAATGCCCGCGTTGTTGACGAGGATCTGCACCGGCGCGTCGTCGACGAACGGCGCGAGCGCGGCGAGCGTCGCGTCGCCATCGGTCACGTCGAACGCGATCGCGTGCGCGGTACCGCCGGCCACGACGATCTGCTGCGCAACCGCCTGCGCCTGCGCGAGGTTCCGGTTCGCGTGCACCCAGACTTCGTGACCGGCCTGCGCGAGCGCCGTGCAGATCGCCTGCCCGAGTGCGCCGCTGCCGCCCGTTACGAGCGCCCGCATCGAATTGCTCCGTTCATCGCGTTTCACCTCGATCGACGCGGCGGCATGTCGTCCAGCGACGGCCGCCGCGTGCCGTAATCATCTGTGTGCCGCGCCGTGTACGCCCGTCACTTCGTGCGATGCGCGGCGACGTACGCGGCAAGCGCGCCGAGCGTCGCGAAGATCTGTTTGTTGTCCGGATTGTCCGAGCGCAGCTCGAAGCCGTATTTCTTCGAGATCAGCAGCGCGATTTCCAGGATGTCGATGGAGTCGAGCCCGAAGCCCTCGCCGTACAGCGGGGTCCCGGCCGTCACCGTTTCGAGCGGGACGTCTTCGAGATTCAATTCGCCGATGATCAGCGTGGCGAGCTCTTGTTCCAGTGCGTTCATCATGCTTGCGGGCAGGCGGCCCATGGCAGCGGGAGGCACCCGGAAACGGCAACCGTCATGCATGCCCGGCGCGTGCGAAGCACGCGCGAATCTCCGTCCCTCCGGCGTCTGCCGGCTTCCCCGCCTGCGTTATTGGGGGTCGTTTGTAAAAGTTACGCGGATTCTAGACGATGGGTATCGGTGCGTATACCGCGAATGGTTACAGACTGAAGGGCCGCGCCGCGGCCGGTTTCGGGCCCCGATCGCAGCAGACGCTTGAGCCGCTTCGGATGGAAATGGATCGCCGTTGCGAAAGCGTCAGTGCGCTGCCATACATTCGGTTACAAAACCCGGCCGCGCCCCTCTCGAACCGCCACGCCGCGGCCCTAAAATGGCGTGCACGACAGCCGGCCCGGACAAGCGTCCCGGCCGCCATTCATATGATGTTTGACGGCCCGACGAACGCGTCCGGCCCCCGATACGCCCGATGTTTCCAGCACCCATGCCGCGCCCGTCCGTTTGCCTCGCCGCCGTTTGCCCGCCCGTGCGCCGCCCTGCCGCGGCCGCCGGGGGCGATGCGCGCCCGCATCGCGCGCCTGGAGCGGCGCGATGAGCACGCCGCTCGCCATCGTGCGCGGCGTCGGCGCGGTCGCCGCGGTGGCGGCGTACCAGGTCGGCGCGCATTACGCGGCCGCGACGCCCGGCGCGCATGGCTTCGGCCTCGCGATGGCGCTCGTGCCGCCGCTGCTGCTCGCGCTCGGTGCGGCATGGCGCTCGCCGAGGCGCGCGTGGCTCGTGCCGGCGTGGCTATTGATCACCGCCGCGCTGTGGGCCGCGCGCATCCCGCTCGCGCGCCATTTCGAATGGGGGCTGTATCTGGAACACGCGAGCTTCAACCTCGCGATGGCGCTGCTGTTCGGCCGCACGCTCGCGGCCGGCCAGGTGCCGCTGTGCACGCGTTTCGCGACGATGATCCACGGCACGATCACGCCGGCCGTCGCGCGCTACACGCGGCGCATCACGCTCGCGTGGACGCTGTTCTTCGTCGCGATCGCCGCCGTGTCGACGCTGATGTTCGCGACCGCGCCGATCGTCGCGTGGTCGACGTTCGCGAACTATCTGTCGCTGCCGCTCGTCGCCGTGATGTTCGCCGCCGAGCATGCGTGCCGGCGCTTCGCGCTGCCGCACGAAGCGCGGCCGCGGATGGTCGACGCGGTGCGCGCGTACCGCGCGTCGACGCAACCGTCACGATGAATTCATGGCCGGCGCGGCACCGCATCGCGGCCGCGCAGGTCACCGCTTCCCGCTCTAGCCGATTTATGCCGACTCACCCGCTGGTATTCCATTCCTCGCCGGACCAGACGATCGCCTGGCGCGACGGCACGCCCGTCACCGTGCGCGCGTTCGTCGCCGACGTCGCGCGCGTGGCCGCCGCGCTGCCCGCCGGCGGCCACGTGTTCAACGTGTGCCGCGACCGCTACCGCTTCGCGGTCAGCCTGTGCGCGGCGCTCGTCGCCGGCAGGATCAGCCTGCTGCCGTCGACGCACACGCCGGAGATGGTGCGCCAGCTCGCGTCGTTCGCACCGGACGCGTTCTGCCTGCACGACGCGCCGGACTGCACGATCGACCTGCCGCGCTTCGCGTATCCGGACGCCGCTGCCGGCGACCTCCCCGACGACGCACCCTGCGTGGTGCCGCAGATCGACGCGGCGCGGATCATGGCGTACGTGTTCACCTCCGGCTCGACCGGCGCGCCGGTGCCGCACCGCAAGACCTGGGGCTTCCTGGTCGGCTGCGTGCGCGCCGCGGCCGACCGCCTCGGCCTGCTCGACGGCCGCGCGGCCACGCTGATCGGCACCGTGCCCGCGCAGCACATGTACGGCTTCGAGTCGACGGTGCTGCTCGCGTTGATCGGCGGCCTCGCGTTCAGCAACCGCCAGCCGTTCTATCCGGTCGACATTCGCGACGAACTCGACGCGATCCCGCAGCCGCGCGTGCTCGTCACGTCGCCGATCCACCTGCGCGCGCTGCTGTCGGCCGGCCATGCGCTGCCGCCGGCCGCGCTCGTGCTGTCGGCCACCGCGCCGCTGTCGGAAAAACTCGCGTGCGAAGCCGAGGCCGCGCTCGGCGCGCCGCTCGTCGAGATCTACGGCAGCACCGAGACCGGCCAGATCGCGACGCGCCGCACGTCGCAGGGCGCGACCTGGCAACTGTTCCCGGGCATCCGGCTCGATGCGCATGACGCGCCGGATCGCGACGCCGCGGGCGACGACAGCGGCCCGACCGTGTGGGTATCGGGCGGACACGTCGAGGCTCCCGTGCCGATGGGCGACGCGCTCGAGTTGCTCGGCGACGGCCGGTTCCTGCTGCACGGCCGCAAGGCGGACCTCGTCAACATCGCCGGCAAGCGCACGTCGCTCGCCTATCTGAATCATCAATTGAATGCGATTGCCGGCGTCGTCGACGGCGTGTTCTTCATGCCGGACGAAATCGCGCCGACCGACGCCGATACGACCCGCGAACCGGTCACGCGCCTCGTTGCGCTCGTGGTCGCCCCGACGCTCGCCGCGGCCGATCTGCAACGCGCGCTGCGCGAACGGATCGATCCCGCGTTCATGCCGCGTCCGCTCGTGTTCGTCGATGCGTTGCCGCGCAACGAAACGGGCAAGCTGCCGCGCGACGTGCTCGCCGCGCTCGTCGCACGGCACACGCGCGCCGCCGCGGCCGACGTGCGCGATCGCAGCGAGACGGATGCGCTGCTCGCGTTCACGATTCCCGCCGATCACCCTGCGCTGCCCGGTCATTTCCCCGGTCATCCGATCGTGCCGGGCGTCGTGCTGCTCGATCACGCAATCGCCGCGCTCGGCGCATCGCTGAACCGCCCGCTGGATACGTGGCGGCTGGCTTCCGCGAAATTCCTGAGCCCGGTCGCGCCCGGCGAACCGCTCGATCTCGCGTTCGATGCGGCGGCCGGCGGTGCGATCCGCTTCACGCTGCGCGCCGGCGCGCGCGACGTCGCGACCGGCGTGCTGTCCGCGCCGCCGGCCGCACGGGAAGGCGCGCAGCCATGAAGCGCACCGCATGGGCCGAGCGCGAAGAACGCAGCAACGAGGCGCTGCTGCGCGCGATGACCTGGATCTCGCTGCGGTTCGGCCGACGGCCGTCGCGCGTCGTGCTGCACGCCATCGCAACCTATTTCGTGCTGTTCTCGCCGGTCGCCCGCGCGGCGTCGCGCGACTACCTGCGTCGCGTGCTCGGCCGTCCGGCGCGCTGGCGCGACGTGTACCGGCACGTGTTCACGTTCGCGGCGACGATCCACGACCGCATCTACCTGATGAACGGCCGCTTCGACCTGTTCGACATCCGGCTGCACGGCGAAACGCGGGTGGACGACGCGCTCGCCGGCGGGCGCGGCGCATTCCTGATGGGCGCGCACCTCGGCAGCTTCGAAGTCGTGCGGGCGATCGGCCGCACGCGTCCGGACCTGCGCGTCGTCGTCACGATGTTCGAAGAGAACGCGCGCAAGATCAATGCGACGCTCGCCGCCGTGAATCCGGCCGCGAAGCCGGAAGTGATTCCGCTCGGGCAGGTGGACTCGATGCTGAAGGTGCGCGAGCGCCTCGACGCGAACTGCATGGTCGGGATGCTCGCCGACCGCACGCTGCTCGATGACGCGGCCGCGTCGCTGCGGCGGCTGCCGCTGCTCGGCGCGCCGGCCGCGTTCCCGCTCGGGCCGCTCTACATGGCCGCGATGCTGCGGCGCCCGGTGCTGTTCATGACCGGCCTCTATCGCGACGGCAATCGCTACGATGTGCACTTCGAGACGCTCGCCGATTTCTCCGACGTGCGCCGCGACACGCGCGCGGCGGCCGTCGACGCGGCGCTCGCGCGCTACGTCGCGCTACTCGACCGGTATTGCCGCGCGGCCCCGTACAACTGGTTCAACTATTTCGATTTCTGGCAGACCGGCAACGCCGCCGCGCGCCGCGACGATGCGCGCGCGTGCACCGGGCTGTCCACCCCGAGGGATTCCGACGCATGACCGCCGTTCGCCGCTTCCTGCCGCCGTTCCAACTGCCGCTCCCGCTGTCGTTCCTGCTTGCGCCGCGCCGCGCCGCGCGCCTGT
The DNA here is from genome assembly GCF_020843965.1 of Burkholderia sp. B21-005. Classification (NCBI taxonomy): domain Bacteria; kingdom Pseudomonadati; phylum Pseudomonadota; class Betaproteobacteria; order Burkholderiales; family Burkholderiaceae; genus Burkholderia; species Burkholderia sp. B21-005. The sequence continues at coordinate 3,056,392 of NZ_CP086301.1, forward strand.
TCGCCGTCACGGCCGCCGTCGCGCTCGCGCTGCCCGCGCATGCAGCCGACACCGGTTCGGCATGGACCCTCGACCGGCTGATGTCGACGCTCGCGCAGCACAAGTCCGGGCGTGCAACCTTCACCGAGACCAAGACGCTGTCGATCGCCGCGCAGCCGCTCGAATCGTCGGGCGAGCTCGTGTTCGTCGCGCCCGACCATCTCGAGAAGCACACGCTGAGCCCGAAGCCCGAACATCTGGTCGTCGACGGCGACATGCTCACCGTCGAGCGCAACAACCGCAAATTCACGCTCGCGCTCGCGCGCTACCCCGAGCTCGGCGCCTTCATCGACAGCATCCGCGCGACGCTCGCCGGCAACCGCTACGCGCTCGAGCAGGTCTACAAGGTCGCGCTCGCCGGCCGTGGCGACGACTGGACGCTGACGCTCACGCCGCTCGATTCGCGGATGCTGAAGGTCGTCAGCACGATCACGCTCGACGGCACGCGCGACGTGTTGCGCAGCGTCGCGATCCGGCAGGCCGACGGCGACCATTCGACGATGCGCCTGCAACCCGTCCCGGCGAACTGATGGACGAACGCACCCGGCCGACCGCCCCCGTCACCCGGCGCCTGCCCGCGTGGCGGCAACGCGCGGTGCTCGTGTGGCTGCTCGCGCTCGTCGCATGCGGGATCGCGATCGCCCGCGCGAATTTCACGGCCGACCTGTCCGCGTTCCTGCCGCGCGCGCCGAGCGCCGGGCAGCGCGTGCTCGTCGATCAACTGCGCGACGGCATCGTGTCGCGGCTGATCCTCGTCGCGATCGACGGCGGCGACGCGGCCGCGCGCGCCGCGCTGTCGCGGCGCGTCGCCGGCACGCTGCGCGCCGACCGGCAATTCTCGGCGATCAACAACGGCGAGGCCGTGAACGACGCACGCGACCAGCAGTTCGTGTTCGCTCATCGCTACCTGCTGAGCCCCGCCGTCACGCCGCGGCGCTTCAGCGCGGACGGCCTGCACCAGGCACTCGGCGACAGCCTCGACCTGCTGGGCTCGTCGGCGGGCCTCGTCGCGAAGGCGATGCTGCCGCGCGACCCGACCGGCGAAGTGACCGCGCTCGTCGACCCGCTCGACAGCGGCGCGCAGCCTGCCGTGCGCGACGGCGTGTGGGCGTCGCGCGACGGCACGCGCGCGGTGCTCGTCGTGCAGACGGCCGCCGCCGGCTCCGACACCGACGCGCAGGCACGCGCGATCGACGCGGTGCGCCGCGCGTTCTCCGCCGCGACGCAAACGCTGCCGAACCCGGCCGCGTACACGCTCGCGATGACCGGCCCCGGTGTGTTCTCGGTCGACACGCGCGATACGATCCGGCACGACGTCGAGCGGCTGTCGACCGCGAGCATCGTGCTGATCGTCGCGCTGCTGCTGACGCTGTATCGCTCGCCGCGCACGCTCGCGCTGGGGCTGCTGCCGGTGCTGACGGGCATCGCGGCCGGCATCGCGGCGGTCAGCGTCGCGTTCGGCACCGTCCACGGGCTGACGCTCGGCTTCGGCACGACGCTGATCGGCGAGGCCGTCGACTATTCGATCTACCTGTTCGTGCAATCGGCGCAGGCCGGCTCGCGCGGCGCCGCGCGGCCCGCCGACGCGATGCGCGCGTGGCTCGCCGCATACTGGCCGACGATCCGGCTCGGCGTGCTCACGTCCGTGTGCGGCTTCGCGTCGATGCTGTTCTCCGGCTTTCCGGGCCTCGTGCAGCTCGGGCTCTATTCAATCGTCGGGCTGACGGCCGCCGCGCTCGTCACGCGCTACGTGCTGCCGCACCTGCGCGGCGAGCACGTCGCGATTCGCGACGTGTCGCGCATCGGCGCGGTGCTCGCGCGTGCGGCCGCTGCGGCGCCACGGCTGCGCTGGCCGCTCGCCGTGCTCGTGCTCGCCGCGTGCGCGACGCTCGTGCTGCATCGCGAATCTCTGTGGAGCCGCGAGCTCGCGGCGCTCAGCCCCGTTCCCGCCCGCGCGCAGGCACTCGACGCGCGCCTGCGCGCCGATGTCGGTGCACCGGACGTGCGCTACCTCGTCGTGATTTCCGCGCCGACCGAACAGGCCGCGCTCGAACGCGCGGAACGGGTCGCCGCGCAATTGCAGCCGCTCGTCGATCGCGGCGCGCTCGCGGGTTTCGAAAGTCCCGCGCGCTACCTGCCGAGCGACGCCGCGCAGCGCGCGCGCCAGGCGAGCCTGCCGGAGGCCGACGAGCTTGCCGCGCGCATGCGCGCGGCCGTCGCGAACCAGCCGATCTCGGTCAGGCCCGAGTTGTTCGCACCGTTCGTCGCCGATGTCCAAGCCGCGCGCCACGCGCCGCTGCTCACGCGCGCCGACCTGCGCGGCACGTCGATGGCGCTCGCCGTCGACGCGCTGCTGACCGAGCGCGCGGGCCGCTGGAGCGCGATGCTGCCGCTGCGCGCGCCGGACGCCGCTCGCACCGCGTCAACGGCCGCGCCTGCACTCGATGCGGCGCCGATCCGCGCGGCCGTCGCGCGCGCCGGCGTACCCGACGCGCTGTTCGTCGACATGAAGGCCGAGGCCGACCGCCTGTACGTGAACTACGTGCACGAGGACATCCGGCTGTCGCTCGCGGGTTTCGCGGCGATCGCCGTGCTGCTGCTGATCGCGCTGCGCTCGCCGCGCCGCGTCGTGCGCGCGCTCGCGCCGCTCGTCGCGGCCGTGTTCGTGGTGACGGCCGGCTTCGCGCTCGCCGGCGTGCAACTGACGATCCTGCACCTCGTCGGGATGCTGCTGATCGTCGCGGTCGGCTCGAACTATGCGCTGTTCTTCTGCAAGCGCGACGACGCGCAACCGGTCACGCCGTACACGCTCGTCTCACTGCTGATCGCGAACCTCGCGACGGTCGCCGGCTTCGGCCTGCTCGCGCTGTCGCGCGTGCCGCTGCTCGAAACTTTCGGGCTGACCGTCGGCCCCGGCGCGATGCTCGCGCTGGCGTTCGCGGCGATTCTCGCGCCGCGCGCCGCGGCCGCGAACGACCGCCCCCATGATCCGACAGGAGCTCGCGCATGAACGCGCCGTCATCCGTTTCACCGCGGCAGCCCGGCGATACGCGCCGCTGGAAACCGACGCCGCTGATCGCGGGCACGGCCGCGCTGCATGCGGGCGCGCTCGCGGCCGTCGTCGCGCAGCCGGCCGCGTGGCCGTGGGCCGCCGGCGGCGTGGTCGCATCGCATCTCGCGCTGACGGCCGCCGGCCTGTGGCCGCGCAGCGCCTTGCTCGGGCCGAACTGGACGCGGCTGCCGGCCGATGCCGGCCGCCGGATCGCGCTGACGATCGACGACGGCCCGGACCCCGACGTCACGCCGCGCGTGCTCGACCTGCTCGATCGTTACGACGCACGCGCAACGTTCTTCTGCATCGGCGATCTCGCGCGCCGCCATCCGCAATGGATCGAAGCGATCGTCGCGCGCGGCCACGCGGTCGAGAACCACAGCCAGCGGCACCGGCATACGTTCTCGCTGTCGGGCCCCGCCGCGCTGCGGCGCGAAATCGCCGCCGCGCAGCAGACGCTGACCGAGATCGCCGGCACGCGACCGCGCTTCTTCCGCGCGCCGGCCGGCCTGCGCAATCCGTTTCTCGAGCCGGTGCTCTGCGAGCTCGGCCTGCACCTCGCCAGCTGGACGCGACGCGGCTTCGACACGCGCGCGCACGATGCGGACACCATCACGCGCCGCCTGCTGAACGGCCTGGCGCCACACGACATCCTGCTCGTGCACGACGGCCACGCGGCGCGCGATGCGCGCGGCGAACCGGTCGTGCTCGACGTGCTGCCGGCGCTGCTGCGCGCGGCCGCCGACGCGCGGTTGCAATGGACCACGCTGCGCGCCGCGCTCGCGCCCGAACCGCCCGGCCAGCCGGGCGTGCCGGCACCCCCGTTTGATAAAATCTGACCATGCCCGGCGCGCCCGCCAGCCCTGCTGCGGCGCCCGTTCCGGCCACCGGATGCGACCCTCGTGAAACCTCTGCTGCTCTCGCACTTCACCGCCACCAGCTGCATCGGCCGCGGCCTTGATGAGACCCTCGACGCGCTGCGCCACGCGCGCGGCGGGCTCACGCCGTGCGACTTCGAACGCGCCGAACTCGACACCTGGATCGGCTCGGTGGACGGCGTCGATGCGGAGCCTGTGCGCGCGGATCTCGCCGACTTCGACTGCCGCAACAACCGCCTCGCGCAGCTTGGCCTCGTCCAGGACGGCTTCGACACGCGCGTCGCTGCGGCCGTGTCGCGCCATGGCGCCACACGCGTCGGCGTGTTCATCGGCACGAGCACGTCTGGCATCCTCGAAACCGAACGCGCGTACGAGCAACGCGATCCGGCGAGCGGCGCACTGCCCGCCGGATTCCACTACGCGCACACCCACAACCCGTATTCGCCGGCCGCATTCGTGCGCGCGTATTTCGCGCTGCGCGGGCCGGCGATGGCGATCTCGTCCGCGTGTTCGTCCGGCGCGAAGGTATTCGGCTCCGCGCGCCGGATGATCGAAGCGGGGCTGATCGATGCGGCCGTCGTCGGCGGCGTCGATTCGCTGTGCCTGACGACGCTGTATGGCTTCAATTCGCTCGAACTGTTGTCGCGCCGGCCGTGCCGGCCGTTCGACGTCGCGCGCGACGGCATCTCGATCGGCGAGGCCGCCGCGTTCGCGCTGCTCGAACGCGTGTCGGACGCACGCGCCGCGCTCGACGATGACGCGATCCTGCTGCTCGGCGTCGGCGAATCGAGCGATGCGCATCACATGTCGTCGCCGCATCCGGACGGGCTCGGCGCGCGCCTCGCGATCGAACAGGCACTCGCATCGGCCGGCCTCGATGCGAGCGACATCGACTACGTGAACCTGCACGGCACCGCGACGCCCAGCAACGACGCCGCCGAAAGCCGCGCCGTGGGCGCGCTGCTCGCGCGCACGCCGTGCAGCTCGACGAAGGGGGCGACCGGTCACACGCTCGGCGCCGCCGGCGCGCTCGAAGCGGTCGTCGCCGCGCTCGCGCTGCGCGAGCAGTTCGTGCCGGCCGGAGTCAACACGACGCAACCCGACCCGGCGCTGACCGCCGACTACGTGCTCGCGAGCCGCGACGCGCACCTGCGTGCGGTCCTGTCCAATTCGTTCGGCTTCGGCGGCACGAATTGCAGCCTGATCCTCGGCCGCGCCGAGCACGCCCGCCGCCGGGAGCCGACATGACACTCACCGCCTTCATCGAAAGCGTCGGCCTCGTCGGGCCGGGACTGAACGACTGGCCGCACGCGGCCGACGTGCTCGCGGGCCGCACGGCCTATGCGAGCGCGCGCACCGTGCTGCCGCCGCCGGCCGGCCTGCCGCCGGCGGAACGTCGCCGCACCGGCCCCGTGGTGCGCGTCGCGCTCGCGGTCGGGCTCGAAGCGGCAGCCGCGAGCGGGCGCGATGCCGCCACGCTCGCGACCGTGTTCAGCGCGTCCGGCGGCGACGGCCAGAATTGCCACGCGATCTGCGAGACCCTCGCCGGCGACGACCGCCACCTGTCGCCCACGCGCTTTCACAACTCCGTGCACAACGCGCCGGCCGGCTACTGGAGCATCGCCACCCGGGCGATGGCGACGTCGAACGTGCTGTGCGCGCACGACGGCAGCTTTGCCGCGGGCCTGCTCGAGAGCCTGTGCCAGGTCGCGGTCGATCGCGTGCCGAGCCTGCTGATCGCCTACGACACCGACTATCCGGAGCCGCTGCGCGCGGTGCGGCCGATCGTCGACGCATTCGGCGTCGCGTTCGTGTTCGCGCCCGACGCAAGCGAACGCACGCTCGCGCGCATCGATGTGCAGTTGACCGACGCGCCGGCGACGACGCTCGCGAACCGCGAACTCGACGCGCTGCGCACCGGCAATCCGGCCGCGCGTGCGCTGCCGCTGCTCGACGCGCTCGCCGCGCGGCGTACGACGCGCGTTGTGCTCGACTATCTGGAAGACGCGCGCGTGCAGGTCGATATCGCGCTGCCGGATGCCGCCGCGGAGCACGCGCCATGACGACGCCCGTCTCGACGCCGATGCAGCCGCCGCCGACGATGACGACGCTCGATCGCGCATGGATCGCCGCGCACATTCCGCACGACGGCGCGATGTGCGTGCTCGATCGAGTCGAAGCATGGGATGCCGCACGCATTCGCTGCAGCGCGACGAGCCACCGCGATCCGCACAACCCGCTACGCTCGCGCGGCCGGCTCGCGTCGGTCTGCGGGATCGAATATGCGGCGCAGGCGATGGCCGTGCACGGCGCGCTGCTCGGCGCGCAACAGGAGCAGACGGAACAAACGCGGCCGCGCGCCGGCTATCTCGCGAGCGTGCGCAACGTCGACGCGTTCGTCGATCGGCTCGACACGTTCGCGCTGCCGCTGATCGTCGACGCCGAACGCATCGGCGGCGACGCTTGCACCGTGCTGTACGGCTTCGCGCTGCGCTGCGGCGATCGCGTGCTGCTCAGCGGCCGCGCCGCGGTGATGCTCGATGCATCGGCGGCCGGCGCACTCGTTCCGCCGCCGGCCGGCCACGCGGGCCCCCGATGAATTTGCCCAAGGAAACCAGGTCGTGAAAGCACGTCAGTTCATTTACACCGCAATCGTTCTCGCACTGATCAGCCCGATCGCGCACGCGGACATGTCGGAAGTGAAGCAGGACATCAAGCGCGATTCGAAGGAAGCCGCGCACAAGACCGGCGACGCCGCGCGCAGCTTCGGCCATGCGACCGCGAGCGCCGCGAAGACAGTCGGCCACGGCATCGCGCATGTGTCGCGCGAGGGCTGGGATGCCACCAAGCGCACGACGAAACGAATCTTCCACAAGAACGATTCGGGCGAAGGCGCGCAGAAGGGCGATTGAGTGTGAGCGTCCCGCGCACCGCAGACGGGCTGCGCGGGATGCGGCACGACGCTTGAGTACGCCGCTGCCGCACCGCCACCGTCATCGCGCGCCGCTGCGCGTGCGGTGCGCCGGCCTGCGCGCGAGGCACTTGCCGTACGCGACGAACCAGCAATCGCGATGATCGAAATTTCGCAGCAGCCGCGCGCGGCGCCGCTCGAGCCAGTGAAGCGCGATCGCCATCGTCAGCGCGACGGCCAGTGCCGAGCCGCCGATCGCGAGTCCCATCCAGGTTTCACCCATGCCTCCTCCGGAATGCGAGGCCGGTGCGGCACGCATGCCGCGACGCGGTGGCCGGAGCGCGGACGCATACGGCCCGCCGCCTGTACGGCGAACCTGCGTCCGTGATCCATCACCGCGTGCGTGCGCGCTGCCCCGGCGCTGGATACAGCGGGAGCACGGCCCGGACGCGCGCGCGAACGCCGCCCGGGCCGTCGCGCGTCAGTGCATGTGCTGGCCGCCGTTGATCGCGATGTTGGAGCCCGTCACGAAGCCGGCCTCCTCCGAGCACAGATATGCGACCAGCGCCGCGACTTCCTCGGGCTTGCCGAGCCGGCCCGCCGGAATCTGCGGGAGGATCTTCGTATCGAGGATGTCCTGCGGGATCGCCGTCACCATCTTCGTCGCGAGATAGCCCGGCGACACGGTGTTCACCGTCACGCCCTTGCGCGCGGTCTCGAGCGCGAGCGATTTCGTGAAGCCATGCATGCCGGCCTTCGCGGCCGCGTAGTTGGTCTGGCCGACGGAACCCTTCGAGCCGTTGACCGACGCGATGTTGACGATGCGTCCCCAGCCGCGCTCGACCATGCCCTCGCAAACCGGCTTCGTCATGTTGAACACGGAATCGAGGTTGGTGCGGATCACCGCATCCCAGTTGACTTTGTCGAGCTTGCGCAGCGTCATGTCGCGCGTGATGCCCGCGTTGTTCACCAGGATGTCGACCGGGCCGACTTCCCGGACGATTTTCTCGATGCATTGCTGGCACGAATCGTAATCGGCCACATCCACCGGATACGCGTGGAATTCGCGACCGGCCGCGTGCATCTCGGTCAGCCAGCGATCGGCACCGGTATTGTTCGGCGAATACGTGACAACGACCTGGTAGCCAGCGTCGTTCAACCGGATGCTGATCGCTTCGCCAAGACCGCCCATCCCACCCGTCACAACTGCAATTCGCTTAGTCATCCTATGAGTTACCGAGAAGAAAAGTAATCAATGGTGCGCAGCGACGGCATGGCACCTGCCGCCGCCCCACCGCTTCGGTGCGCCCGCGTCGCTGACGCGGCGCGCACCGGAACATCACACCTGTTGCGGGTTGCTCGTTCCGCGCGAACGCTGCTTCGCGCGTGCGCGGCGCAGGCCTGCGCCGTACGCTTGCATGCTCGTCAAGCCCCGCTCAACCGCGCTCGACCGCGAGTGCGACACCCATCCCGCCGCCGATGCACAGCGACGCCAGCCCGCGCTTCGCATCGCGCTTGACCATCTCGTGCAGCAACGTCACCAGGATCCGGCAGCCCGACGCGCCGATCGGGTGGCCGATCGCGATCGCCCCGCCGTTCACGTTCACCTTCGACGTGTCCCAGCCCATCTGCTTGTGCACCGCCAGCGCCTGCGCCGCGAATGCCTCGTTGATTTCCATCAGGTCCAGGTCGCCCGGCGTCCAGCCCGCACGCTCCAGGCAACGGCGCGATGCCGGCACCGGACCCATGCCCATCACGCTCGGATCCACCCCCGCATTCGCGTACGCCTTGATCCGCGCCAGCGGCGTCAGCCCCAGCGCCGCCGCCTTCTGCGCCGACATCACCAGCACCGCCGCCGCGCCGTCGTTCAGCCCCGACGCGTTCGCCGCCGTCACCGTGCCTTCCTTCGCGAACGCCGGCTTCAGACCCGCCAGCGATTCCGCCGTCACGCCGTGACGCACGAACTCGTCGGTCGCGAACTGCAGCGGCTCGCCCTTGCGCTGCGGAATCGACACCGGCACGATCTCGTCGTTGAAGCGGCCGGCCTTCTGCGCGGCTTCCGCCTTGTTCTGCGACAGGGCCGCGAACGCATCCTGCTCGTCGCGCGTGATCCCGTATTCCTTCGCGACGTTCTCCGCCGTGATGCCCATGTGGTACTGGTTGTACACGTCCCACAGGCCGTCGACGATCATCGTGTCGACCAGCTTCGCGTCACCCATCCGGAACCCGTCGCGCGAGCCCGGCAGCACGTGCGGCGCCGCGCTCATGTTTTCCTGGCCGCCCGCGATCACGATCTCCGCGTCGCCCGCCGCGATCGCGTTCGCCGCCAGCATCACGGCCTTCAGGCCCGAGCCGCACACCTTGTTGATCGTCATGCCCGGCACCGCGCTCGGCAGGCCGGCCTTGATCAGCGACTGACGCGCCGGGTTTTGCCCCGAGCCTGCCGCCAGCACCTGCCCCATGATCACTTCGCTCACCTGCTCGGGTTTCACGCCCGAGCGCTCCAGCACCGCGCGAATCACCGTCGCGCCCAGTTCCGGTGCCGCGATCTTCGCGAGCGAGCCGCCGAATTTGCCGACCGCGGTCCGCGCGGCCGATACGATCACTACGTCCGTCATGTTCAGTTCCTGCTTTGAAATCAGTGGGTCGATCTGAAAATTGTGTGCCGGTGCCGGTACGGCACTGCGGCCGGCGACGGCGCGTGAGCGCCGCGCGGCTCGCGATGCGGCAGCACGTTCGCGCGCGCATGCGCGCGGCACATCCGCGTGTTCCGGCCGTGCCCGGGCACGCCGCGGCGAGCCGGAAGATTGCCGGCCGCCACGCGGCACACGCGGCGGCCGGCGCCTCACGGCGCCGCTCACTCTTCACTCGTGTCGCGCTTGCGCGCGACACGCGCTCATGCAGCGGATTCGCGCGAAGCCGCGTCCTTGCGTGCGGCGGTGGCCGTCTGCTTGGCACCGCGCGCCGTCGTTTCGCTGACCGCGTCGAAACCGCTTTGCGCGGCCTCGATCGCCTGCCCCGCCGCTGCGCGCACGGAGTCGGCCGCGGCCGTCGCCGCGGACAGCGCCGAGTTCAGCGCGGCGACCACCGGGGCCGAGCCGGCCGGCGCGTGCTTCGACAGTTCGCCGAACACGTCCTTCATGCGCTTGTCGTTCTGCTCGTACTGAACCTGCGCGACCTTCGCCCACTCGGCCTGCGTCGACACCGCGATGTCGAACAGGTGGCGGCCGTACGCGACGGCCTTGCCGGCTGCTTCCTGCGGGACGGCAACCTGCTGCGCGAAGCCCACGGCCGGGTTGCTGGTGTTGAACGCGTTCTTCAGCTTGTCCTCGTACTCCTCCAGCGCCGTCTTGGCCGCCTGTACATTGAGTTCGACGACAGCCTCGAAACCGTTGATCGCCGGACGGGCAAGTGCGAACCATGCGGCGATTCCGGACTGATAATCGGCGGCGAATTTTTCGGGGGCAAATACGGACATCGGGTATGCTCCTGTTGGCAATTGCGAGAGACGACACAAAGGAAATGGAAGTCAGATCGACAGCCTGCTCCCTTATTTTCAACCCGCAGACGGCATTGAATGCGAGAAGTTGAAGAAGGCATTTTAGATGCATTAATTGTCAATTAAATGGCATTAATGCTAGGTAAAAACCCTTAAGGGTTGGAATAACCGCCTCGCGGCGGACGCATGCGCAGGTGGGGTCATGCTGCAACGCCTTGCGCCAAAAAGATTTTTTACTTTCTTACAGCAGCACGCGCCGTCCGACCCGCAATATTTACCCCGTCACCATTTCCGTTATTGGAAAAAAGGTGCGCATGAAAACAGAACAACCATCCGTGTAATCGTTTTTCTGCGGATTTATTCTGAAATCGTTACCAGGATTATTTCCGAAATCGGAATCGGAATCGGAATTATTAACAACGAATTAAATTATCGGATGAATTGCCGCACTTAATGGCGCGGATCTCACTCGACCAGCTCGCGATGCAGCGCGCGAAACTCCTGCGCGAGCTTGTGCGCCGGCTCGAGATGGATCACCGGCGTCGACTGCTGATGCGACTCGCGGATCTTCACCGAAGCCGACAGCCGCGACGCCAGCACCGGCAACCCTTCCTCGATGAGTTCGTCGACCAGCCGCTGCGGGAGACTCGCGCGCGGCTGGAACTGGTTGATGACGATCCCTTCGACCTCGAGCGCCGCGTTATGGTCCTGCTGGATTTCCTTCACGTTCTCGAGCAGCGTGTACAGCGCGCGGCGCGAGAAGTCGTCGCAGTCGAACGGAATCAGGCAGCGCTCGACCGCGATCAGCGCCGAGCGCGTGTAGAAGTTCAGCGCGGGCGGCGTGTCGATGTAGACGGCGTCATAGGTGTCGAGCTCGTTCAGCGCGTCGCGCAGCTTGTAGATCTTGTAGCGCGACTCGAGCTTGCCGTGCAGCGTGTCGAGATCCGGATGCGCGGGCATCACGTCGAGCCCGTCGAACGGCGTCGGATGGATAAACGACGCGACGTCGACCGGCCGGAAGTTGAACGTCAGCGCCGTCTCGAAGAATTCGGCGACGCCGGGATGCACGTCGCTCGCGCGGTCGCCGAGCAGATAGCGCGTGGAATTCGCCTGCGCGTCGAGGTCGATGACGAGCGTGCGTATTCCTTCGCTCGCGCTGATCGCCGCCAGGTTGCAGACGATCGTCGATTTGCCCACGCCGCCCTTCTGGTTGAATACGACCCGCCGCATGGTGTCTCCTTCGATCGAAACGTCGAAAGAAGCAGTTTAGCCGGTCAATCATGGCGACGGGGTGACATAAGTCAGATGCGCGGCACTGCACCACAAATGAAAACGTTGCCGGCACGCCGCGCGCCCTCGGCGCAAGGGGCCGAAATGTTGCAGTGCCGCATGCGCGATGCTAAACTAGGGAAAACCCTTAGTTCAAGCTCGCGAAGGAGCAATCGTGTACCCCGTATTTTCGTTCCTGATGGACATGCTGCCGGGCCGCAGCAAGGCGTCGTTTGCGCCCGCGGCCAAAGTGAACCGCGTCACACTCACGGGCACGGTCGACCGCAGCGACGGTGTGGTCCTGTCGATCGATGGCGGCGACGCCTTGGTTCGCTGGCCGAAGGGCGGAAAGTCGGTTGAGCGCGTCAGCAATCTGGTCGCGATCGCGGAAGCGTAATTCGCTGGTTCTCCGGCGCGCTCGGCGCCAGTTAGTTCAGCGTGCACGCGCGACGCCATCGCATCGATGGCTCCGCCCAAGGCCTTGGTCAATGCCATCGGCACTTCACGACTTGCGTATCGAGTCACGTCAGGCTCCATTCGACGGAACGGAATCATCCGGTTAGGCACGTTCCAGCCGAATCGAAAAACGTGCACACGCAAAAAGACCCGAAGCTCCAGGCCAAATCACTGATTTAGCTCGGAAGTTCGGGCCTATCCGTACAGCGGGAACTAACGTTCCTCTTAGAACGGAATATCGTCGTCCATCTCGTCGAAGCCGCCGCCTGCCGGCGCGCTCGGGCGGCTCTGGCCACCGCCTGCACCGCCGCGCGGTGCGCCGCCGGCACGACCGCCAGCACCGCCGCCACCGCCGCGCTCCATCTGCTCGCCGCCGCGACCGCCGCCGCCGCCGCCACCACCACCGTAGCCGCCGCCGTAACCGCCTTCGTCACCGCCACCACCGCCGCCGCCCGCGCCGCCACGGCCGCCGAGCATCTGCATCTGGTCGGCGACGATTTCGGTCGAGTAGCGATCCTGGCCGTCCTGGCCCTGCCACTTGCGCGTGCGGATGCGGCCTTCGATATAGACCGACGAGCCCTTCTTCAGGTATTCGCTGACGATTTCGGCGAGACGGCCGAAGAACGCCACGCGGTGCCACTCGGTCATTTCCTTGAAATCGCCGCTTGCCTTGTCCTTGTAGCGATCGGTCGTCGCGAGACGGATGTTCGCAACCGCGTCGCCGCTCGGCAGGTAACGGACTTCAGGATCGGCGCCGAGATTGCCGACGAGGATGACCTTGTTGACGGATGCCATGTGTTTCTCCAGTAAATTCGATGCCGGGCCGCCCGCGAAAGTCGTCGGAGCGGCCCGCCGGACAAGCCGGCGAGCGCCGCCCGTGCGTGTCCGAAAAGAAGGTTCAGGCCTTGCGCGGCGGCGCTTTCATGCTGGCCGCGATTATAAGCCACGCCGCCACGAGCCCAGAACACGCATAGAAGACGGTGTTCGCGCCGCCGTGTTTCAGCAGCCAGCCGCCTACGATGCCGCCGAGCGCGAGCCCGATCGATTGCGTGGTGTTGTAGACACCGGTGGCCGCGCCCTTGCGCGAACCGGGCGCGAGCTTCGACACGAGCGACGGCTGCGATGCTTCCAGGATGTTGAAGCCGAGGAAGTACACGAACAGGATCGCCGCCACAATCAGAATGGTATGCGGTGCGCTGCCGAGCAACAATTGGCCGATCAGGATAGCGAGGATCCCGCCGAGCAGCACCGGCTTCATCTTGCCCCGTTTTTCCGCGACGATGATCGCCGGGACCATCATCACGAACGCGAGCCCCATCACCGGCAGGTAGATCTTCCAGTGCGCGGCGACCGGCAGCCCGCCGTCGACCAGCAGGCGCGGCACGACGAGGAACAGCGCCGTCTGCGTCGCGTGCAGCACGAGCACGCCGAAGTTCAGGCGCAGCAGCTCACCGTTGTGCAGCACCTCGGCGAACGGCGCCGGCACGTGCACGGGCTTCGCCGCGTCGGGCACGATCCACACGACGACGCCGATCGCGAGGATCGACAGCACGCCGACGATCGCGAACAGCCCGCTCATCCCGACCCAGTGGAACACGATCGGCGCGCCGACGATCGCGACCGCGAACGACACGCCGATCGAGCCGCCGACCATCGCCATCGCCTTCGTGCGGTTCTGCTCGGAGGTCAGGTCGGCGATGAACGCGAGCACCGCGGACGACACGGCGCCCATCCCCTGGATCACGCGACCGACGATGATCCACGTGATGTCGTGCGCGAATGCGGCGACGAAGCTGCCGAGCGCGAAGATCACGAGGCCCGTGGCGATCACCGGCTTGCGGCCGAACTTGTCGGACGCCCACCCGTAGAAGATGTAGAACAGCGACTGCGTGACGCCGTAGGCCCCGAGCGCGATGCCGACGAGCAGCACGTTGTCGCCGCCCGGGATGGTTTTCGCGTAGACCGAGAACACCGGCATGATCATGAACAGACCGAGCATGCGCAGCGCGAAAATCGCCGCGAGCGACGTGGTCGCGCGCAGTTCGGGCGCACTCATGCGGGAAGACGTGGCGGACGGATTGGACATCGGGAATGAATTTCGAATGATCGGAATGTCCGCCCGGCGGCGGGCGGCGGAAGATCAGGGCCACCGGCCCGGCAGGCCTGGCAGGCGCTTTCCGGGACGTCCCACGGGCAGCCTGCGGGCCGCCCGAAGCCGTGCGGCGCGGCCGCTTCCCCGGCGTGGGCACCGCCTTGCTGCCAGTTGCTGCAAAGGCTGGGGGCCCCCAACGACGGCCTCGAAAAGCCGTTATAGTAGCAGGTTTGGTTCCCTCCATTTTCGCCAGGTTCATGGAACAGATCCGTATCCGTGGGGCACGCACCCACAACCTGAAAAACGTCAATCTCGACCTGCCGCGCCACAAGCTGATCGTGATTACCGGGTTGTCCGGGTCGGGCAAGTCGTCGCTCGCGTTCGACACCCTTTATGCAGAGGGCCAGCGCCGCTACGTCGAAAGCCTGTCCGCATACGCCCGCCAGTTCCTGCAGTTGATGGAGAAACCCGATGTCGACCTGATCGAGGGCCTGTCGCCCGCGATCTCGATCGAGCAGAAGGCGACGTCCCACAACCCGCGTTCGACCGTCGGCACGGTCACCGAGATCCACGACTACCTGCGACTTTTGTTCGCACGTGTCGGCACGCCGTACTGCCCCGACCACGACATCCCGCTCGAGGCGCAGAGCGTGTCGCAGATGGTCGACGCGGCGCTCGCGCTGCCCGAGGAAACCAAGCTGATGATCCTCGCGCCCGTCGTCGCGAACCGCAAGGGCGAGCACGCCGAGCTGTTCGAGGACATGCAGGCGCAGGGCTTCGTGCGCTTTCGCGTGCGCTCGGGCGGCGGCACCGCGAACGAAGGCGTCGCGAAGATCTACGAGGTCGAGTCGCTGCCGAAGCTCAAGAAGAACGACAAGCACACGATCGACGTCGTCGTCGACCGCCTGAAGGTGCGCCCGGACATGAAGCAGCGCCTCGCGGAATCGTTCGAGACCGCGCTGCGCCTCGCCGACGGCCGCGCGATCGCGCTCGAGATGGATACCGACCACGAGCACCTGTTCAGCTCGAAGTTCGCGTGCCCGATCTGCTCGTACTCGCTGCAGGAGCTCGAGCCGCGCCTGTTCTCGTTCAACAACCCGATGGGCGCGTGCCCGGAATGCGACGGCCTCGGCCAGATCACGTTCTTCGACCCGAAACGGGTCGTCGCGCACCCGTCGCTGTCGCTCGCCGCGGGCGCCGTGAAGGGCTGGGACCGCCGCAACCAGTTCTACTTCCAGATGCTGCAGAGCCTCGCGGCGTTCTACGAATTCGACATCGACGCCGCGTTCGAGGATCTGCCGGAAAAGATCCGCAAGGTGCTGCTGTTCGGTTCGGGCAAGCAGACGATCCCGTTCTCGTACATCAACGAGCGCGGCCGCACGACGATCCGCGAGCACGTGTTCGAAGGGATCATCCCGAACCTCGAGCGCCGCTACCGCGAGACCGATTCGGTCGCGGTGCGCGAAGAACTCGCGAAGTACCAGAACAACCAGCCGTGCCCGTCGTGCGAAGGCACGCGGCTGCGCCGGGAGGCGCGCCACGTGCGGGTCGGCGCGGGCGACTACGCGCGCGGCATCTATGAAATCAGCGGCTGGCCGCTGCGCGATGCGCTCGGCTATTTCGCCGGCCTGTCGCTCGACGGCGCGAAACGCGAGATCGCCGACAAGGTGATCCAGGAAATCGTCGCGCGCCTGACCTTCCTGAACAACGTCGGCCTCGACTACTTGTCGCTCGAGCGCAGCGCCGAGACGCTGTCCGGCGGCGAGGCGCAGCGGATCCGGCTCGCGTCGCAGATCGGCTCGGGCCTGACCGGCGTGATGTACGTGCTCGACGAGCCGTCGATCGGCCTGCACCAGCGCGACAACGACCGCCTGATCGCGACGCTCAAGCACCTGCGCGACCTCGGCAACTCGGTGATCGTCGTCGAGCACGACGAGGACATGATCCGCACGGCCGACTACGTCGTCGACATGGGCCCCGGCGCGGGCGAGCACGGCGGCGTGGTGGTCGCCGAAGGCACGCCGAAGCAGGTGCAGTCGAACCCGCAGTCGCTGACGGGCCAGTATCTGGTCGGCAAGCGCACGATCGAGTATCCGGACGAGCGGCTCGCGCCCGATCCCGAGCGGATGCTGCGCATCGTCGACGCGCACGGCAACAACCTGAAGCACGTCGACCTCGAGTTGCCGGTCGGCCTGCTGACCTGCATCACCGGCGTGTCGGGCTCCGGCAAGTCGACGCTGATCAACGACACGCTGTATCACGCGGTCGCGCGCCACCTGTACGGCTCGTCGGCCGAGCCGGCGCCGCACGAGGCCATCGAGGGCCTCGAGCACTTCGACAAGGTGATCAACGTCGACCAGTCGCCGATCGGCCGCACGCCGCGCTCGAACCCGGCCACCTACACGGGCCTGTTCACCCCGATCCGCGAGCTGTTCTCGGGCGTGCCGACCGCGAAGGAGCGCGGCTACGATCCGGGCCGCTTCTCGTTCAACGTGAAGGGCGGCCGCTGCGAGTCGTGCCAGGGCGACGGCGTGCTGAAGGTCGAGATGCACTTCCTGCCGGACGTCTACGTGCCGTGCGACGTGTGCCACGGCAAGCGCTACAACCGCGAAACGCTCGAAGTGCATTACAAGGGCAAGAACATCAGCGAAGTGCTCGACATGACGGTCGAACAGGCGTACGAATTCTTCAGCGCGGTGCCGGTGATCGCCCGCAAGCTGAAGACGCTGCTCGACGTCGGCCTCGGCTACATCCGCCTCGGCCAGTCGGCCACGACGCTGTCGGGCGGCGAGGCGCAGCGCGTGAAGCTGTCGCTGGAGCTGTCGAAGCGCGACACGGGCCGCACGCTGTACATCCTCGACGAGCCGACCACCGGCCTGCACTTCCACGACATCGCGCTGCTGCTCGAGGTGATTCACCGGTTGCGCGACCAGGGCAACACGGTCGTGATCATCGAGCACAATCTCGACGTGATCAAGACGGCCGACTGGGTGATCGACCTCGGCCCCGAAGGCGGCGCCGGCGGCGGCCAGATCATCGCGCAGGGCACGCCCGAGGAGGTCGCGAAGACCAAGGCGAGCTTCACCGGCAAGTACCTCGCGCCGCTGCTCAAGCGTTCACCCCGCAAGGCGGCAGCCGGTTGACCGCTTCCGTTCCCGCGCGCGGCCGCCCCGGCCGCGCCCCTGCCGGCGCCCGCCGCGGCGCCGGTCTCCTCGTTTTCCCTTGTGCGGTTTTCCCTTCTGCGTTTACACCACGAGCCAAACTGTCCCGTGACAGACCATAATGGCAGCTATACTTTACGGTCGTAAGGTTCGCTATCCGCACCAATCCGGTGCGACGCCGGGCGAGCACCGTCCTGCCGCCCACCGCGCGGCGCGACACACGAACGACAGGAATCCACGATGGAGAAGCAACAAGAGTCGCGCGACGCGCAGAGCCGCGAGCCCCACCTGCGCAGCGTGCGGCTGACGAGCGACTTCAGCCTGCCGAAGCTGTCGGCGATCGAGGGCGGCAGCTATCTGTTCGCCCTCGTCTCGATGGTGCTCGTCATCGAACTCAAGCTGCTGGGCGGGCTGCTGGCCGGCCTGCTGGTCTATCAGCTGATCCACACGATCGCCCCGGTGATCGAACGTCACACGACGAGCATGCGCGCGCGCTGGGTCTCCGTCGTGCTGCTGTCGATCGCGATCGTCGGCGGGCTCACGGGCCTGACGATCGGCATCATCGATCACTTCGAGCACACGGTGCCCAACCTGCAGAGCCTGCTCGGCCAGCTGATGCAGATCGTCGAGCAGACGCGTGCCCGCACGCCGGCCTGGATCGCGAACCTGCTGCCCGTCGACGTCGAACAGATGAAAACCAAGGCGGCGCTGCTGATGCACTCGCACATGGATCAGCTCCAGCAAGGCGGCAAGAGCGTCGCGCGCGGCTTCGGCCATGTGCTGTTCGGGATGATCATCGGCGCGATGATCGCGATCGGCGTCGAGCACGGCAAGGTGCGCCGGCCGCTGTCGACCGCGCTCGTCACGCGCGTGTCGCGCTTTGCCGAATCGTTCCGCCGGATCGTGTTCGCGCAGATCAAGATCTCGGCGATCAACGCGGCCTTCACCGGCATCTACCTGCTCGTCGCGCTGCCGATCTTCCACCAGCGGCTGCCGTTGTCCAAAACACTCGTGCTCGTCACGTTCATCGTCGGGCTGCTGCCGGTGATCGGCAACCTGATCTCGAATACGCTGATCGTCGCGGTGTCGCTGTCGGTCAGCATGGGCACCGCGATCGCATCGCTCGCGTTCCTCGTCGTGATCCACAAGCTCGAATACTTCCTGAACGCGAAGATCATCGGCGGCCAGATCGAGTCGCGCGCGTGGGAGCTGCTGCTCGCGATGCTGATCATGGAAGCCGCGTTCGGGCTGCCGGGCGTGATCGCCGCGCCGATCTTCTATGCCTACCTGAAACGCGAGCTGTACATGCTGCGGCTGATCTGACGCGCCGCGCATCACGCGATAAAAAAAAACGCCGCGCCCCATCCAGGGCGCGGCGTTGTTACTTGCGGGCCGGCTGACGGCTAGCGGCCGACGCGAACCGCCGATCAGCGGAACACGACGGTCTTCGTCCCGTTCAGCACGATCCGGTGCTCGACGTGCCACTTCACCGCCCGCGCGAGCGTCACGCACTCGACGTCGCGGCCGATCGCGGTGAGCTGGTCGGGCGTCATGCTGTGGTCGACGCGCTCGACTTCCTGCTCGATGATCGGGCCTTCGTCGAGGTCGGTCGTCACGTAGTGCGCGGTCGCGCCGATCAGCTTCACGCCGCGGTCGAACGCCTGGTAATACGGCTTCGCGCCCTTGAAGCTCGGCAGGAACGAATGATGGATGTTGATCGCGCGGCCGGCGAGCTGCTGGCACATGTTCGGCGACAGGATCTGCATGTAGCGCGCGAGCACGACGAGATCGGCCCGGTGCTCGTCGATCACTTCCAGCACGCGCGCTTCCTGCGCGGCCTTCGCCGCATCGGACGAGCCACCCACGAGCGGGAAGTGATGAAACGGGATGTTGTAGCTCGCGGCGAGCTGGTAGAACTCCTTGTGGTTCGACACGATCGCCGGGATCTCGATCGGCAGCTGGCCGGTGCGGTAGCGGAACAACAGGTCGTTCAGGCAGTGGCCGATCTTCGACACCATGATCACGACGCGCGGCTTCACGGCCGCGTCGTGCAGCTCCCAGCGCATCGCGAACTGCTCGGCGAGCGGTGCGAATTCCTGGCGAAGCGTGTCGAGCGCCGACGCGGCATCCGCGCCGTCGGCATCCTGCTCGAAGTGCACGCGCATGAAGAACTCGCCGGTGCGGCTGTCGCCGAACTGCGCCGAGTCGAGAATGTTGTTGCTGCGCTCGAACAGGAAGCCCGAGACCGCGTGAACGATGCCGTGCCGGTCGGGGCACGACAGTTTCAAGATAAAGCTGTGATCGGTCGACATGACCGCTACTCCCTTCGTTTCGGTATTCGTCAAATAGGCCGTTCGGCGCGTTACGCGGCCGGCGCGAACAGCGCGTCGATGCCCGCCGCGTCGGCCGCCGCGAGCCAGCGGTGGCGCAGCAGCGTGTCGAGCATCGCGAGGCTCGCATCCATCGTCGCGCGGCCTTCGCGCAGCCAGCCGATCACCTCGGGCACACCGGCCAGCACGTGCTCGGCCACTTCGCCGTCCTGGTTGTGCGGCGCGAAGTCGCGCGGCAGCGGCAGGTCGTACACGAAGATCAGTTCGGACTGCGTGCCTTCCGGCAGCGAGCACAGCACCTGCACAGCCCGGCCCGCGATCGCGCGCGCCGCCAGTTCGGCCGGCATGCCGGCCTCTTCCCAGCATTCCTTCGTGAGCGTCTCGTGAACGCTCAAGCCCCAGCCAATGCCGCCCGCGACGACGTTGTCGAGCATGCCGGGGTCGGTGGCCTTGGTCGCGCTGCGGCGGCCGAGCCACATCTGCGGCGCGGCGGGCGAACCCGGCGCAGCCGCATATTCTACGATGCCGTTCAGGTGCACCGCATAAGTCTGCGTGCCGAAAAAACGCGACGCGGCGCGCTCGATATACGCGAGCGGCGGATCGTCGAAGCGGTTGCGGATCGCATAGATCTCGTCGCGCCAACCGGGAATCGCGCCTTCGGCCGCCAGCGCGCCGATCGCGCTCGCGAGCGCCATGCTGCGTGCATCGACCGTGTCATAGCGCGCCGACAGCACGACGCGCTCGTCGGTCAGCTCGAACACGTCGGGCCAGCGCTCGAGCTTCGCGACGTCCCGGCGACGCACCCAGCCGACCTGCTCGCCCGCGATCTCGAAACGCAGGTGCGCGAGCGGATCGAAGCGGCGCGCGGCCGCAATGCACGGAAACGTCATCGGGTTCAGTCCTTCAGCGCGACGCGAATGCCGATCGCGATGAAGGTCGCGCCGGCAATGCGGTCGAGCCACACGCCGGCCTTCGGACGGCGCTTCAGCCATGCGCCGATCGCGCCCGCGCCGACGCCGAACAGCGAGAAGATCGCGGCCGTCTGCAGCATGAACAGCGCACCGAGCTCGAACATCTGCAGCGTCACGCCCTGCGCGCCGTGCGGATCGACGAACTGCGGCAGGAACACGACGAAGAACAGCGTGACCTTCGGGTTCATCAGGTTGCCGATCACGCTCTGCCGGAAAATCGCGCGAAGCGGCTGCGGCGCACGCGCATGCGCATTCGCGAGGCCCTGGCTGCGCAGCGCCTTGATGCCGATCCACACGAGGTACGCGGCGCCCGCGAGCTTCAGCGCCTGGAACGCGACCGGCGACGAGCGCAGCACGGCCGCGACGCCGAGCGCCGCGAGCGTCGTATGGAACAGGATCCCGGCCGTGAAGCCGAGCGCCGCGACGAAGCCGGCCGCACGGCCCTGCGAGATGCCGCGTGCGAGCACCTGCAGGTTATCGGGACCGGGCGCGAACGTGATCGCGATCGACGTGGCGAGAAACAGCATGAAGTTGGGCATCGTGACCTCGTGGCGTAGGCCGGCGTTCAGTGACCGGGGAATTCGGTGACGGTATAGACGGGCAGCCCCGCGTTGCGCAGCAGCGTCGAGCCGCCGAGATCGGGCAGGTCGATGATCGACGCGCCCTCGACGACGACCGCGCCGAGCCGCTGCAGCAGGTTGCGCCCCGCCATCATCGTGCCGCCGGTCGCGATCAGGTCGTCCATGATGATCACGCGGTCGCCGGGGCGACACGCGTCTTCGTGGATCTCGACCGTCGCGCTGCCGTATTCGAGGTCGTAGGATTCCGAGCGCGTCTTGTACGGCAGCTTGCCGACCTTGCGGATCGGCACGAAACCGACGCTCAGCTCGTACGCGACGATCGGCGCGATGATGAAGCCGCGCGCGTCGAGCCCCGCGACGTAGTCGAGCTTCGCATCGACATAGCGTTCGACGAACAGGTCGACGAGGATGCGCAGCGCCTTCGGGCTCTGCAGCAGCGTCGTAATGTCGCGGAACATCACGCCCGGCTGCGGCCAGTCGGGCACGGTGCGGATCTGGCTGTGGATGAAGGCGACCGGATCGAGCGGTGCGCCCGACGACGAATGCGGCATGAAACTCTCCGAAAAAAACGGTGCGCGAAGATCGGGCACCGTTTCGAATCAATACGGGTCAGGTCAACGAAATCGCGACTCAGGCGACCGCGGCCGGCGGCTCGCGCCGATGGCGCGACAGCCGCTCCTCCGCGAGCGCGAGCGCCTCGGGCAGCCCGCGCAGCACGACGATGTCGCTCGCGCGCAGCTTGGTCAGCGGGTCGGGTTCGACGCCGCGAATCCCGTGCCGGCGGATCGCCGTGACTTCCAGCCCGAGCGCATACAGCCCGAGCTCCTCCAGCGAGCGCCCGACCGCGTCCGCGCGCGCGTCGACCGGCACCGATTGTAGCCGCACCTGCTCGTGATCGTCGTCGTCCGCGTCGTCCGCGCCGTGGAAATAGCCGCGCAGCAGCCGGTAGCGCTCGTCGCGCATCTCCTCGACGCGCCGCACGACCTTGCGCATCGGCACGCCGACCAGCACCAGCGTGTGCGACGCGAGCATCAGGCTGCCCTCGACGATTTCCGGAATCACCTCGGTCGCGCCGGCCGCGAGCAGCTTCTCGAGATCGGCGTCGTCGACCGTGCGCACGATCGCCGGCAGCGTCGGCTCCAGCTCGTGCACGTGGTGCAGCACGCGCAGCGCGGACGGTGTGTTCGCATACGTGATCGCAACGGCCGCCGCGCGATGGATACCGGCCGCGACCAGCGACTCGCGACGCGCGGCGTCGCCGAACACGACCGATTCGCCGGCCGTCGCGGCCGCGCTCACGCGATCGGGATCGAGGTCCAGCGCGACGTACGAAATGCCTTCCTGCTCGAGCATGCGCGCCAGGTTCTGGCCCGCGCGGCCGTAGCCGCAGATGATCACGTGGCCGCGCTGCTTGAGGCTTTGCGTCGCGATCCGCGTCATCTGCAGCGACTGCTGCATCCATTCCGTCGACGACAGCCGCATCACGATCCGGTCGGCGTTCTGGATCAGGAACGGCGCGGCCAGCATCGACAGCAGCATCGACGCGAGGATCGCCTGCAGCAGCGTCGAATCGACGAGATGCCGGTCGAGGATCAGGTTCAGCAGCACGAAGCCGAATTCGCCGGCCTGCGCGAGCCCGATGCCGGTACGCATCGCGACGCCCGGCGTCGCGCCGAACAGGCGCGCGAGCCCCGCGATCATCGTCCCCTTGAACAGGATCTGCCCGACGAAGAAGCCGAGCACGAGCAACGGGTGCTCCCAGATCACGCGCGGATCGAGCAGCATCCCGGTCGTCACGAAGAACAGCCCGAGCAGCACGTCGCGAAACGGCTTGATGTCTTCTTCCACCTGGTGACGGAACGGCGTCTCGGAGATCAGCATCCCCGCGATGAACGCGCCGAGCGCGAGCGACAGGCCGAAGCGGTCGGTGATGAACGCGGCGCCGAGCGTGATGAGCAGCAGGTTCAGCACGAACAGTTCCTGCGAGCGGCGCCGCGCGACCACGTTGAGCCAGCGCGTCATGAAGCGCTGGCCGATGACGAGCAGCAGCGCGAGCGCGATCACGATCTTGACCGCCGCGAAGCCGAGCGTGATCGCGAGATCCTTCGACGACTCCGCGCCGAACGCGGCGATCACGATCAGCAGCGGCACCACCGCGAGATCCTGGAACAGCAGCACGCCGAAGATGTTGCGGCCGTGCTCGGTCTCGATCTCGAGCCGCTCGGCGAGCATCTTCGACACGATCGCCGTCGACGACATCGCGAGCGCGCCGCCGAGCGCGACACTGCCCTGCCACGTGATGTGCACCCAGCGCTCGAACAGCGCGCCGAGCGCGACCGCGAGCACGAGCGTCACGACCACCTGCAGCAGCCCGAGTCCGAACACGAGCCGCTGCATCGCCCTCAGCTTCGCGAGCGAGAATTCGAGGCCGATCGAGAACATCAGGAATACCACGCCGAATTCCGCGAGGTGCTCGGCCCGCTCGAGGTCCGCGGCGATGCCAAGTGAGTGCGGGCCAACCAGGATGCCGACGGTCAGGTAGCCGAGCATTGGCGGCAGATTCAACGAGCGAAAGACGACGACGCCCACCACCGAGGCCAGCAGCAGCAGCAGGGTCATTTCGAGCGGGGAAATCACGGGCAAAGCGTCCTCGTTCGTCGGGGCCACGGCAATGCGGGCGCGGGTGGTGGCGGGGGGCAAGCGACCTCGGACGAGTCCGAAGGTGCGGCGCGGCGAACAAACGCCTTTGCTATACTCCGCGCATGATAGCGAAAATCAATGATGATCGGGCGCTCGCGCTCGCCCGCGACGTGCTCGACATCGAGGCGGACGCCGTGCGCGCGCTGCGCGACCAGCTCGACGGCGACTTCGTGCAGGCCGTCGCGCTGCTGCTCGGCTGCCGCGGGCGCGTCGTGGTATCCGGCATCGGCAAATCGGGGCACATCGCCCGCAAGATCGCGGCGACGCTGGCGAGCACCGGCACGCCGGCCTTCTTCGTCCACCCGGCCGAGGCCAGCCACGGCGACCTCGGCATGGTCACATCGGACGACGTCTTCATCGGCATCTCCTATTCCGGCGAGTCGGAAGAGCTCGTCGCGATCCTCCCGCTCGTCAAGCGGATCGGCGCGAAGCTGATCGCGATCACGGGCCGTGCGGAATCGAGCCTCGGCACGCTTGCCGACGTGAACCTGAACGCCGCGGTGTCGAAGGAAGCGTGCCCGCTGAACCTCGCCCCCACCGCGAGCACGACCGCCGCGCTGGCGCTCGGCGACGCGCTCGCCGTCGCGGTGCTCGACGCGCGCGGCTTCGGCTCCGAGGATTTCGCGCGCTCGCATCCGGGCGGTGCGCTCGGCCGGCGCCTGCTCACCCATGTGCGCGACGTGATGCGCTCGGGCGACGACGTGCCGCGCGTCGGGCTCGATGCCACGCTGTCGGACGCGCTGTTCCAGATCACCGCGAAACGGCTGGGCATGACGGCCGTGGTCGACGCCGACGGCCGCGTGGCCGGCATCTTCACCGACGGCGACCTTCGCCGCGTGCTCGCGCGCGAAGGCGATTTCCGCACGCTGCCGATCGTCGACGTGATGACCCGCGAACCGCGTACGATCGGCCCCGAACATCTCGCGGTCGAGGCCGTGGAACTGATGGAGCGCCACCGGATCAACCAGATGCTGGTGGTCGATGCCGACGGCGCGCTGATCGGCGCGCTGAACATGCACGACCTGTTTTCGAAGAAGGTGATCTGATGAGCGCAGCGCTGACTGCGGCCGAACGCGCGAGCCGCGTGAAGCTGATGATTTTCGATGTCGACGGCGTGCTGACCGACGGCGGCCTGCTGTTTACCGCGTCCGGCGACGCGATGAAGTCGTTCAATTCGCTCGACGGCCATGGCGTGAAGCTGCTCGGCGAGGCCGGCATCGCGACCGCGATCATCACCGGCCGCCGCTCCGAGATCGTCGCGGCGCGCGCGAAGGAAATGAAGATCGCGCACCTGTTCCAGGGTGTCGAGAACAAGCTCACCGTGTTCGCCGACCTGATCGCGTCGCTCGACATCGGCGCCGACGCATGCGGCTACATGGGCGACGACTGGCCCGACCTGCCGGTGCTGCTGCGCTGCGGCTTCGCGACCGCGCCGGCCAACGCGCACCCCGAAGTGATCGCCCGCGCGCACTGGGTGGCCGAGGCCCGCGGCGGCCACGGCGCGGTGCGCGAAGTCTGCGACGCGATCCTGCGCGCGCAGCGCCGCTACGACGCGCTGCTCGCGGCTGCCTGCGGAGCCTGACGGATGAACACGCATTTCCGCTGGACCCAGTTGCTGCCGCTCATCGCGGTCGCCGCGCTCGCGGGCATCACGTGGTGGCTGCTGCAGGCAACGCTGCCGCCGCCCGGCGAGGGCACCGCGCAGCCGAAGCGCCATACGCCCGACTATTTCGCGGACAACTTCTCGGTCACCGAGCTCGACCAGTCGGGCACGACCCAGTACCGGCTGACGGCCGCGAAGCTGATCCACTATGAAGACACCGACAACAGCGACCTGACCGATCCGGCCATGCGCGCATTCCAGCCCGGCAAGCCGGTCGTCACGACCACCGCGAAGCGCGGCACCGTCAACGGCGACGTGTCGATCGTCGACTTGTACGACGACGCGCGCATCCTGCGCGTGGCCGGCGGCGGCGATCCGCAGATGCAGGCCGATTCCCAGCATTTCCGGATCTTCGTCAATGACGATGTGATCAAGACCGAAAAGCCGGTTAAACTTCAGCGCGGCCTGTCGCTCGTCAACGCGACCGACGGCATGAAGTACAACAACGTCACCCGGGTCATCGAGCTTTACGGCAACGTGCGCGGCACGATTGCCGCGGCGGACACGTCCGGCGGCTCGAAAGGTCAATCCAGGTAACGCATCCCTCACGTGACTGCATGAACGAACCGTTCCCTCGACAGAATTCCGGCGGCGCTGCGCGCGCCGTCCGCGCCGCGCTCGCCGCGACGCTCGTGGCGCTCCCGCTCGTCGGGCTGGCGCCGCTCGCCCATGCCGAGAAGGCTGACCAGAACAAGCCGATCAACGTCGAGGCGGACAACCTCACCTACGACGACCTGAAGCAGGTAACGGTCGCGACCGGCAACGTCGTGATCACGAAGGGCACGATCATCATCAAGGGCGATCGCGTCGAAGTGCGCCAGGATCCGGAAGGCTATCAGTACGCGACGTCGTTCGGCAGCGGCAAGAAGCACGCGACGTTCCGTCAGAAACGCGAAGGTCTCGACGAGTACATCGACGGCGACGCCGAGCGCATCGACTACGACGGCAAGCAGGACCTGACGACCCTGACGACCGCCGCGACCGTGCGCCGCCTGCAGGGCTCGTCGACGATCGCCGACACCGTGCACGGCAGCGTGATCACGTACGACGGCCAGCGCGACTTCTACACCGCGAAGGGCGGCAAGGACGTCGCGGCGCCGGGCAATCCGAACGGCCGCGTGCGCGCGATGCTGTCGCCGAAGAGCGGCGGCCCCGGGCAGTTGAACGGCGCGCCGGCGAAGCTGTCGCCGTCGACCACGATCCAGGGAGCGCCGGGACAATGAACGCGCTACCGAACCGCCAGCCGGCCGGCACGACGAGCTCGCTCGTCGTGCGCAACCTGAAGAAACGCTACGGCTCGCGCACGGTCGTCAAGGACGTGTCGCTCGACGTGAAGAGCGGCGAAGTCGTCGGCCTGCTCGGCCCGAACGGTGCCGGCAAGACGACGTCGTTCTACATGATCGTCGGCCTCGTGCCGCTCGACGCGGGCGAGATCTCGCTGAACGGCAGCTCGATCAGCCTGCTGCCGATCCACAAGCGTGCATCGCTCGGCCTGTCGTACCTGCCGCAGGAAGCGTCGGTGTTCCGCAAGCTGACCGTCGAGGAAAACATCCGCGCGGTGCTCGAGCTGCAGCACGGCGACGACGGCAAGCGACTGTCGAAGGACGCGATCGCAGCGCGCACCGAGGAACTGCTCGACGAGCTGCAGATCGGCCACCTGCGCGAGAACCCGGCGCTGTCGCTGTCGGGCGGCGAACGTCGTCGTGTCGAGATCGCGCGTGCGCTTGCGACCAGCCCGAACTTCATCCTGCTCGACGAACCGTTCGCCGGCGTCGACCCGATCGCGGTGCTCGAGATCCAGAAGATCGTCAAGTTCCTGAAGCAGCGCAACATCGGCGTGTTGATTACCGATCACAACGTCCGCGAAACGCTCGGCATCTGCGACCACGCATACATCATCAGCGACGGTTCGGTGCTCGCCGCCGGCGCGCCGAGCGAAATCATCGAAAACGAA
Source organism: Burkholderia sp. B21-005 (assembly GCF_020843965.1). Classification (NCBI taxonomy): domain Bacteria; kingdom Pseudomonadati; phylum Pseudomonadota; class Betaproteobacteria; order Burkholderiales; family Burkholderiaceae; genus Burkholderia; species Burkholderia sp. B21-005. The sequence goes on from NZ_CP086301.1 coordinate 3,083,948, forward strand.
AGCGTGCGCCGCGTGTACCTCGGCGAACACTTCCGCATGTAACCTCCCCCTTTTATGGCTGGCTGCACCCCGCCCGGCATCGCCGCGCGGGGCTGCGCCCGCGTGCCCCGCGCGGCGGCCCTGCCCGCGGCCGGGCGCCGCGCCGCGCGTAATCGCCGATGGCTCAATGCGGCTCGGTCGTGGCAAACTGCCGGTATGACTCCCTCTCTGCCATGAAAGCCAGCCTTCAACTCCGCCTGTCGCAACACCTGGCGCTGACCCCGCAACTGCAGCAGTCGATCCGGCTCCTGCAACTGTCGACGCTCGAACTGCAGCAGGAAGTCGCGATGGCCGTCGCACAGAATCCGCTGCTCGAGAACGAAGACGAATGGATCTCGAGTCCGCTGCGTGTCGCGTCGGACGGATCGCTGATTGCGCAGGCGCCTTCCGGACAGAACATCGAGCCGGGCCCCGCGAACAGCAGTAGCCAGTCGAGCGATCGCGCCGAGCGCGACGAGCCGGCCGGCGCCGACGAATACGACGGCTACGGGTCGGGCGACGCCGGCGACGGCCCGCAGTGGAATCTCGACGAGTACGGCCGCTCGAGCGGCGCCTCGGACGACGACGACCTCCCGCCGCTGCAGGTGCAGGAAGCCGCGACGTCGCTGCGCGACCACCTGTCCGCGCAATTGCGCGTCACGCAGGCTGGCCCGCGCGATCGCGCACTCGTGATGTTCCTGATCGAATCGCTCGACGACGACGGCTATCTGACCGCCTCGCTCGACGAAGTGCTCAACGACCTGCCGCCGGAACTGGAAATCGACTGCGACGAACTGAATGCGGCGCTCGCGCTGCTGCACAGTTTCGACCCGGCCGGGGTCGGGGCCCGCTCGGCCTCCGAGTGCCTGAAGCTGCAGTTGCTGCGCCTCGATCCGTCCCCCACCCGCACGCTCGCGCTGGAGATCGTGTCGCAGCACCTCGAGCTGCTCGCCGCGCGCGACTTCACGCGGCTGCGCAAGCACCTGAAGGCGAGCGACGACGCGCTGCGCGACGCACACGCGCTGATCCGCTCGCTGGAGCCGTTCCCCGGCGCCGCATACGGCAAGGCCGAGGCCGACTACGTCGTGCCCGACATCATCGTGAAGAAGGCCGGCCAGGGCTGGCTCGCGGAACTCAATCCGGAAGTGATGCCGCGCCTGCGGATCAACAACCTGTACGCGAACATCCTGCGCAACAGCCGCGGCGATCCGTCGGCCGGATCGCTGAAGCAGCAGCTCCAGGAAGCACGCTGGCTGATCAAGAACATCCAGCAGCGATTCGACACGATTCTGCGTGTCGCGCAGGCCATTGTCGAACGTCAAAAGAATTTCTTCGCGCATGGTGAAATTGCCATGCGCCCCTTGGTTTTGCGGGAAATAGCTGATACGCTGGGCCTACACGAGTCGACTGTCAGCCGTGTGACAACAGGCAAGTACATGCTGACCCCGTTCGGTACGCTGGAATTCAAGTACTTCTTCGGGTCACACGTTTCGACCGACACCGGGGGCGCCGCATCGTCGACCGCCATCCGAGCCCTCATCAAGCAACTGATAGGAGCTGAAGACCCAAAATCGCCACTTTCGGACAGCCGCATTGCCGAGCTGCTGGCAGAACAGGGTTTCGTGGTTGCGCGCCGCACGGTTGCCAAGTATCGCGAAGCCCTCAAAATCCCAGCAGTGAATCTGCGCAAGTCTCTTTAGCCTGCTGCCTGCCCGGCGGCGGGCGTCTTCCGGCCACCGCGCACACGGGGGACAAGCCGGGCGACCTGTCCGCGAATTTGCCGTCACGTACGGCAAGGGCAAGTCGACCGGAGCGCCGCCTCGATGCGGCCGGGTGGTCACTCGCTTGGAGAAGCACTATGAACCTGAAGATCAGTGGACATCATCTCGAAGTCACGCCTGCAATTCGCGAATACGTGATCACCAAGCTGGACAGGGTGCTACGGCATAGCGATCAGGTGATCGATGGCACTGTGATCCTCTCGGTCGACAACCACAAGGAAAAGGACAAGCAGCAGCGCGCGGAAATCAATCTGCACCTGAAGGGCAAGGATATCTTCGTCGAAAGCGCAAACGGCAACCTCTACGCTGCGATCGATCTGCTGATCGACAAGCTGGACCGCCAGGTCGTCAAGCACATGGAGCGTCTGCAGACCCATGCGCACGACCCGATCAAGCTGCAGCCGTCGATCGACCAGATCGAACTGCCGCCGCAATAACGTTCACCGCAACACCCACGCCGCCCGGTTCGCCGGGCGTTTTTTTTGTGTCCGTGCGGCAGTGGTGCAACCGGTCCGTCCATGCCGCGCCACGCACGCGGCTGTGCTCTATAATGTCCCGGTTATCGCCGGGGGGCGTTGGGTGCGGTAGCTGCCTTGCAGGTTGCCGATGCCAAACGCCTTGATATCGCCGAACATGGAAAATCAGTCTGCCGCCGCAAGGAGACCCCAGGCCGCCCAATCGCCTGCCAACATGAATCGCCTAGCCAAAATCCTGCCCATAGAGAACGTCGTCATCGACCTCTCCGTCACCAGCAAGAAACGCGTCTTCGAACAAGCCGGGCTGATGTTCGAGAATCAGAACGGCGTCGCCCGCAGCACCGTCACGGACAACCTGTTCGCGCGCGAGCGCCTCGGCTCGACCGGGCTCGGCGAGGGCGTCGCGATTCCGCACGGGCGCATCAAGGGGCTCAAGCACCCGCTCGCCGCGTTCGTGCGGCTCGCCGACGCGATCCCGTTCGAAGCACCCGACGGCCAGCCGGTCGGTCTCCTGATTTTCCTGCTCGTCCCCGAGCAAGCTACCCAACAGCACCTCGAGATCCTGTCGGAAATCGCGCAACTGCTATCCGATCGCGACGCGCGCGAGCGTCTGCACAACGAAACAGATCTCGCCGAGTTGCATCGCGTGCTCACTCAGTGGCAACCTTGAGTTGATCCGGGCGGAATATTTTCCCGAACGAGGCGGCACGCGCCGCCGTCCAGGGCCGCCCGGCGCCGGTCCGGCATGGCGACGCCCGTCGCCGCGCGCATGCACCGGCTCATTGGAGTGACGAAAGTCATGGATACGTCCAGCATCAACGCCCAGAGCATCTTCGACGACAACGCGGCCACGCTGAAACTGAGCTGGCTGACGGGGCATGAAGGCTGGGAGCGCGGTTTTTCGGCCGATACCGTCGCCAACGCGACGTCGAGCGCCGACCTCGTCGGCCACTTGAACCTGATCCACCCGAACCGGATCCAGGTGCTCGGCGAAGCCGAAATCGACTACTACCAGCGGCAGACCGACGAAGACCGCTCGCGCCACATGGCCGAGCTGATCGCGCTCGAACCGCCGTTTCTCGTCGTCGCCGGCGGCGCCGCCGCGCCGCCCGAACTCGTGCTGCGCTGTACGCGCTCGTCCACGCCGCTGTTCACGACGCCGATGTCGGCCGCCGCGGTGATCGACAGCCTGCGGCTCTACATGTCGCGCATCCTCGCACCGCGCGCGACGCTGCACGGCGTGTTCCTCGACATCCTCGGGATGGGCGTGCTGCTCACCGGCGACTCCGGGCTCGGCAAGAGCGAACTCGGCCTCGAACTCATCAGCCGCGGCCACGGCCTCGTCGCCGATGACGCCGTCGACTTCGTCCGACTTGGCCCCGATTTCGTCGAAGGCCGCTGCCCGCCGCTGCTGCAGAACCTGCTCGAAGTGCGCGGCCTCGGCCTGCTCGACATCAAGACGATCTTCGGTGAAACCGCCGTGCGCCGGAAAATGAAGCTGAAGCTGATCGTCCAGCTCGTGCGCCGCCCGGACGGCGAATTCCAGCGGCTGCCGCTGGAAAGCCAGACGGTCGACGTGCTCGGCTTGCCGATCAGCAAGGTCACGATCCAGGTGGCGGCCGGCCGCAACCTCGCGGTGCTGGTCGAGGCAGCCGTGCGGAACACGATCCTGCAGCTGCGCGGCATCGACACGTTGCGCGATTTCATGGATCGGCAACGACTTGCGATGCAAGATCCCGACAGTCAGTTCCCCGGCAAGCTCGTGTAACTTCCCCGCGCCGGCCTCGCAGCGCCGACGCGTCGAGCCGGTGCTATGATGAAACGTCAGGATTCTCTGCTTCCCATGCGTATCGTCCTCATCACCGGCATCTCCGGCTCAGGCAAGTCCGTCGCGCTGAATGCGCTTGAAGACGCAGGCTACTACTGCGTCGACAACCTGCCGCCGCACGTGCTCCCCGAACTCGCCCGCTACCTTGCCGACGGCGGCCAGCATCGGCTCGCGGTCGCAATCGATGCGCGCTCGAGCGCGTCGCTCGACGAATTGCCCGGCCTGATCCGCTCGCTGTCGCTCGAGCACGATGTCCGCGTACTGTTCCTGAACGCGAGCACGCAGGCGCTGATCCAGCGCTTCTCCGAAACGCGCCGACGCCACCCGCTGTCCGGTTCGCCGTCGCACGACGCGAACATCGGGCTGCTGTCGTCGCTCGAGGAAGCGATCGAGCGCGAGCGCGACCTGGTCGCGCCGCTCGCCGAATTCGGCCACCAGATCGATACGAGTACCCTGCGCGCGAACGTGCTGCGCACGTGGGTCAAGCGCTTCATCGAGCAGAAGAACAACGACCTGATGGTGATGTTCGAGTCATTCGGCTTCAAGCGCGGCGTGCCGCTCGATGCCGACCTGATGTTCGACGTGCGCGCGCTGCCGAATCCGTACTACGACCATGAGCTGCGCCCGCTCACCGGGCTGGACCAGCCGGTCATCGCCTTTCTCGACGCACTGCCGATCGTCCACCAGATGATCGACGACATCCAAGCGTTCCTGATGAAATGGCTGCCGCACTTTCGCGAAGACAACCGCAGCTACCTGACCGTCGCCATCGGCTGCACGGGCGGTCAGCATCGCTCGGTATTCATCGCGGAAACGCTCGCCGCGCGCCTCGCGCACGATGCGAACGTGATCGTGCGGCATCGTGACGCGCCAGTGGATGTCGACGCGTCGTCGCGGCTCGTCACTGAGGTCGACCGACCTTAGCGACACCACCCTCTCACCGGCGCGCCATGTCCACCCTATCGACCACCCTGATCGACCTGCCGCTGTTTCCGCTGCACACGGTGCTGTTTCCCGGTGGCTGGCTGCCGCTCAAGGTGTTCGAGGCGCGCTACCTCGACATGTCCCGCGCATGCCTGCGCGACGACGCACCGTTCGGCGTGTGCCTGCTCAAGAGCGGCCCCGAAGTCGCGCAGGACGGCGCCGTGTCGGTGCCCGAGACCATCGGCTGCATGGCGCGCATCACCGAGTGCGACACCGGCGAATTCGGGATGCTGTACCTGGAGGCGATCGGCACGCAGCGTTTCGAGCTGCTGTCGTATCGTGTCCAAGGCAACGGGCTGTTGGTCGGGATCGCGGAGCCGCTGCCCGACGACATCCCGCTCGAAGGCGAGCAGGCGCTCGCGCAATTCGGCTCGTGCGCCGAGGTACTCGAGCGCATCATCGAAGCGCTGAAGAAATCCGAACCGGGCAAGCTGCCGTTCGCCGAACCGTTCCGCCTCGACGATCCGAGCTGGGTGTCGAACCGCCTCGCGGAACTGCTGCCGCTCGACCTGCGCGCGCGGCAGAAGCTGATGGAGTTTCCGGATGTCGGCGCGCGGATCGATGCCGTGCACCACGTGCTCGACCGGCACGGATGGCTGTAGGCATCGGCCACCCGGTCACATCGTAGCGTCGCAGCGGTGCCTACGCCGTGCGTCGCCCAACGGATGGATGCCCCGCGGCGGCCGGGCGTCGTCCCGAGCGCGCCCCGCCCCATCCCCTTTCGTTACAGCAGCGGCCCGCTCAGCGCATCGAGCAGCTTGCGCACCGGCGCCGGCACGCCGTACGCATCGAGCCCGCTTAGCGGCACCCACGCCGTCTCGGCATCCTGCGCGTGCGCGGCCGACAGCCCGCCGTTCGTCATGTCGCTCAGCCGCGGCTCGATCTCGAGCCGGAAATGCGTGAACGTGTGCGTGAACGGAGCGAGCGGCACCGGGCCGCCACCGCCGAAGCCGCGTGCGAGTGCCGCAAGTGCGGCATCGCCGTCCGCCTGCGGCAGGCACCACAGGCCGCCCCAGATGCCGGCGGGCGGACGCCGCTCGAGCAGCACGGCGTCGCCGTCGCGCAGCACGAGCATCCAGGTCTTGCGCGTCGGCACGGCCTTCTTCGGCCGCGCGGCCGGCAGTTCGCGCTGGCGGCCCGTCGATTGCGCGACGCAGTCGCCCGCGAACGGACAGCGCGCGCAATCCGGTTTGCCGCGCACGCACAGCGTCGCGCCGAGATCCATCAGCCCCTGCGTATAGGCACTCACGTCGGCCTCGTTCGCGGCATCCGGCAGCAGCGATTCGGCCAACGCCCACATGTCGTTCTCGACACGCTTCTCGCCCGGAAAGCCTTCGACACCGAACACCCGCGCGAGCACGCGCTTCACGTTGCCATCGAGGATCGTCGCGCGCGCACCGTACGCGAACGACGCGATCGCCGCGGCCGTCGAGCGCCCGATGCCCGGCAGTTCGGCGAGCGCGTCGGGCGTCGACGGGAATACCCCGCCATGCTCGGCGACGACGACCTGCGCGCAGCGGTGCAGGTTGCGTGCGCGCGAGTAGTAGCCGAGGCCGGCCCACAGCGCCATCACGTCGTCGGCCGGGGCGGCCGCGAGCGCGGCGACGTCGGGAAAGCGTTCGAGAAAGCGCAGGTAGTACGGGATGACGGTCGATACCTGCGTCTGCTGAAGCATGATTTCCGACAGCCAGATCCAGTACGGATCGCGGGTGTTCTGCCACGGCAGGTCGTGGCGGCCGTGCATGCGCTGCCATGCGATCAGGCGCGTGGCGAACGTGCGGTGCAGCGGCGTGACGGGGAATGGAGCGGGAGCAATGCGGGGCGGCTTCAAGTGTTCGAATCTTTGAAAAAAGGTTTCAACGGGGCTCAACGCTGGCAGGTCGGGCAGAAATAGGTCGAGCGCTGACCCTGCACGATCTGGCGGATCGGCGTGCCGCATACGCGGCAAGGCAGCCCCGCACGGTCGTAGACGAAGCAGTCGAGCTGGAAATAGCCGCTTTCGCCGTTGCTGCCGACAAAATCGCGCAACGTGCTGCCGCCGCGCTCGATCGCGTCGGCGAGCGTCGCGCGCACCGCGTCGGCCAGTCGCTCGTAGCGCGGCAGCGATACCTTGCCGGCGGCCGTCGTCGGCCGGATACCGGCGCGAAACAGGCTCTCCGACGCATAGATGTTGCCGACGCCGACGACCATGTCGCCCGCGAGCAGCGCCTGCTTGACCGACACCGTGCGGCCGCGCGTGCGCGCGTGCAGCAGCGCGCCGGTGAACGCCGGCGAGAACGGCTCCACGCCGAGGCTCGCGAGCAGCGGATGCGCATGCACGTCGCCCGCCTCGCGCGGGTGCCACAGCACGGCGCCGAAGCGGCGCGGATCGCGAAAGCGCAGCACGAACTCGTCGAAGATCCAGTCGATGTGGTCGTGTTTCGCGGCGACCGGCACGCCGGCCGCGGGCAGTACGCGCAGCGTGCCCGTCATCCCGAGATGAACGATGAACCAGCCCGCGTCGACCTCGAACAGCAGGTACTTGCCGCGACGCTCGACGGCGAGCACCTCGCGTGCGCGCAATTGCTCCGCGAGCCCCGCCGGCACGGGCCAGCGCAACATCGCGGTACGGATGTCGACACGCTCGACGCGGCGGCCCGCGACAAAGGGCTCGATGCCCCGGCGCGTGACTTCGACTTCTGGCAACTCTGGCATATTTTGCGGGTCTGAAACGGGATTCACGATCGTGCGTGTATTGTAGCGAGCGCGTTACAATCGGTTGAAACATCGAACGGATTTCCATGACTCTGCCCTCGAAGCTGCTTCTGAAGCGCCCCGCCGCCGAGCACGGCGCGCGCGCCTTCCCGGTCCGCCGCGCGCTCGGCGCCGCGCTGTTCGCCGCCTGGACCCTCACCGCCTTCCCGGCTCACGCGCAGGATCCGGCATCGGACGACGCGCAGCCGCAGGGCGCGTTCGAGCATGTGATGGCGGACGAGCAGAAGAATCTCCCCGGCGTCCCGCTGACGAGCCAGATCGTCTATCAGGTGCTGGCCGCCGAAGTTGCGCTCCAGCGCAACCAGCCGGCGCCGGCCTACCAGACCTACCTCGCCCTCGCCCGCGACACGCGCGATCCGCGCATGGCGCAGCGTGCGACCGAGATCGCACTGGGCGCGCAAAGCCCGGCCGACGCGCTGTCCGCGGCCAATCTGTGGCGCCAGTACGCGCCCGATTCGAACCGCGCATCGCAAGTCGACGCCGCGCTGCTGGTGCTCGCCGGCAAGCCGGCCGACGCGCAGCCGCTGCTCGCGCGCGAGCTGGCCCGCGCGACCGGCGAAACGCGCGGTCCCGCGATCCTCGCGCTGCAGGCGCTGCTGGTGCGCGGCTCCGACCGCGTCGCTGGCCTCGCGGTGCTGAAGGACATGCTGAAGAACGACATGAACCGCCCCGAGGCGCAGCTCGCGATCGCGCGGCAGCAACTGGCGGTCGACGACAAGGAAGGCGCGGCGCGGTCGCTGAAGCAGGCACTGCAGATCCGTCCTGACTACCTGCCGGCGGCGCTGATGCTGTCGCAGATGGGCCCCGCGGAGCGCGCGACCGGCATCGCGTCGTTCGAGAAATATGTTCAGCAGAATCCGAAGTCGCGCGATGGGCGACTCGCGCTGTCGCAGCTCTATCTCGCCGACGACCGCCTCGACGACGCGCAGAAACAGTTCGAGACGATGCGCAAGCTCGACTCGAAGGACCCGACGCCGCTGATGGCGCTCGCGCTGATCAAGATCCAGCAGAAGAAGCTCGACGACGCGAGCGCGTACCTGAAACAATACGTGCAGCTCGGCGACAAGCAGTCGAACCTCGACGTCGGCCAGGGCTACATCTACCTCGCGCAGATCTCGATCGAGCAGGGCAACGACGCGCAGGCGTCGCAATGGCTCGACAAGGTCGACCAGACGAGCCAGCACTACCTGCCGGCGCAAATCACGCGCGCGCAGCTGCTGCAGAAACAAGGCAAGACCGACGAGGCCCGCAAGGTGCTCGACGATCTGCCGATCAGCGATCCACGCGATGCGGCCGTGGTCGCACGCACCGACGCGTCGATCCTGTTCACCGCGAAGCGCTATCCGGAAGCCGAGGCGCGGCTCGGCCAGGCGGTCCAGGACTTCCCGGACGATCCGGACCTGCGCTACGACTACGCGATGGCGGCCGAAAAAACCGGTCACTACGCGACGATGGAAAAGCAGCTGCGCGAGCTGATCCGCACGCAGCCCGACAACCCGCAGGCGTACAACGCGCTCGGCTATTCGCTGGCCGATCGCAATCAGCGCCTGCCGGAGGCCAGCAAGCTGATCGACAAGGCACTGTCGCTCGCGCCGAACGACGCATACATCATGGACAGCCTCGGCTGGGTGAAGTACCGGATGGGCGACACGACCGGCGCGACCAAGGTGCTGCAGCGCGCGTTCGAGTTGCAGCCGAATGCCGAGATCGGCGCGCACCTCGGCGAAGTGCTGTGGAAAAGCGGCGCGCAGGACGACGCGCGTATCGCATGGCGAGCCGCGCAAAAGCTCGAGCCCGACAACGACACGCTCGTGCAGACGCTGAAGCGCCTCCAGATCAACGGCCTCTGATGCGGATGTTCCCGATGCTTTCCCTGTCTTCCCGCGCGCAGCGCACGCTGGCCGCGGCCGGCGCGGCGCTCGCGCTCGCCGGCTGCGCGAGCACGCCGCCGTCGGCGAACGCGCCGGCTGGCGCCGCGTTGCAGACGGCCGCGACGCATGCGTACCATGGCCGTTTCGCGGTGCAGTACAACGACCGTCTCGGCAGGCAGCAAAACGTGTACGGCAACTTCGACTGGCTGGAGCACGGCGACGACGTGTCGCTCGAACTGCGCAGCCCGCTCGGCCAGACGCTCGCAGTCGTGAAAGCGACGCCGCAGGCCGCAACGCTCGAACTGCCGAACCGCCAGCCGCAGTACGCGACCGACGTCGGCGAGTTGATGCAGAACACGCTCGGCTTCTCGCTGCCGCTGGCTGGCCTGCGCTACTGGCTGCTGCCGACGCCCGCGCCCGCCACGCCCGCGCAGACGGTGCGCGACCCGGCCGACGCGACACACGTCAAGCAGATTCGCCAGGACGGCTGGACGATCGACTACCTCGCCTACGCGGACGCACCGGCCACCGGCGTCAAACGCGTCAACCTCGTGCGCGCGACGCCGCCGCTCGACATCAAGCTCGTGCTCGACCAGTAAGCACGTGAACCTAGCCCCGACATACGCATGACCGATTCGACCCGCTCGCTGCGCAACTGCCTTGCGCCCGCGAAACTCAACCTGTTCCTGCACATCACCGGCCGTCGTCCGAACGGCTATCACGATCTGCAAAGCGTGTTCCAGCTGCTGAACTGGGGCGACACGCTCCACTTCACGCTGCGCGACGACGGTCGCGTCGCACGCGTCACCGACGTGCCGGGCGTGCCCGAGGAAAGCGATCTCGTCGTGCGCGCGGCCAACCTGCTGAAAGCGCATACGGGCACCGCGGCCGGCGTCGACATCGAGATCGACAAGTGCCTGCCGATGGGCGCGGGCCTCGGTGGCGGCAGCTCCGACGCGGCGACGACGCTGCTCGCGCTGAACCGCCTGTGGCAGCTCGACCTGTCGCGTACGGAACTGCAATCGCTCGCGGTCAAACTCGGCGCCGACGTCCCGTTTTTTGTTTTTGGAAAAAATGCGTTCGCAGAGGGTATCGGAGAAGAATTAGCTGAGGTAGAATTGCCGACTCGCTGGTTCCTGGTTGTGACGCCGCGAGTTCATGTCCCCACCGCTGAAATTTTTTCAGATGAGTTGTTGACAAGAAATACGAAGCCAGTCACAATTGCTGACTTTCTTGCACAGCAAAACAGCGATGCGGGATGGCCAGACAGTTTCGGCCGGAACGATATGCAGCAAGTTGTGACAAGTAAGTACGCGGAAGTTGCGCAGGTGGTCAAATGGTTGTATAATGTGACCCCCGCGAGGATGACCGGCTCCGGAGCAAGCGTGTTTGCAGCGTTTCAAAGCAAGCACGAGGCAGAAGCGGCGAAAGCCAAGCTGCCCACCGGTTGGAACGGTGCAGTTGCCGAGAGTCTGAACGAGCATCCGCTCTTCGCTTTCGCGTCATGAAGTTTTGCTTTACCGGATGGCCTACAACTCCGGTGAAGTTATCAGTTGAGTGTAGGGGAGTCGCCAAGTTGGTCAAGGCACCGGATTTTGATTCCGGCATGCGAGGGTTCGAGTCCTTCCTCCCCTGCCAAAAATTTTCCCGCATTTCCCGCCCAAGCCTGAAGCAGGTGCACGATGAGCAGCCACAGCCTTGATGGCCTGATGGTCTTTACTGGCAACGCGAATCCCGCGCTCGCCCAGGAAGTCGTCAATATCCTTGGAATCCCCCTCGGCAAAGCAATGGTCAGCCGTTTCTCCGACGGCGAGATTCAAGTCGAGATCCAGGAAAACGTGCGCGGCAAGGACGTCTTCGTCCTGCAATCGACGTGCGCGCCGACGAACGACAACCTGATGGAACTGATGATCATGGTCGACGCGCTCAAGCGTGCGTCCGCCGGCCGGATCACCGCTGCCATCCCCTACTTCGGCTATGCCCGCCAGGACCGTCGCCCGCGCTCGGCGCGTGTCGCGATCTCGGCGAAGGTCATCGCGAACATGCTGGAAATCGCCGGCGTCGAGCGGATCATCACGATGGATCTGCACGCCGACCAGATTCAAGGTTTCTTCGACATCCCGGTCGACAACATCTACGCAACGCCGATCCTGCTGGGTGACCTGCGCAAGCAGAACTACTCGGATCTGCTCGTCGTGTCGCCGGACGTCGGCGGCGTGGTCCGCGCCCGGGCACTCGCGAAGCAGCTCAACTGCGATCTCGCCATCATCGACAAGCGTCGTCCGAAAGCGAACGTCGCCGAAGTGATGAACATCATCGGTGAAGTCGAAGGCCGCACCTGCGTGATCATGGACGACATGGTCGATACGGCCGGCACGCTCTGCAAGGCCGCGCAAGTCTTGAAGAATCGCGGTGCGAAGCAAGTGTTCGCGTACGCGACGCACCCGGTTCTGTCGGGTGGCGCCGCCGAGCGTATCGCCGCATCGGAGCTCGACGAGCTGGTCGTCACCGATACGATCCCGCTGTCGGCCGAATCGCTGGCCTGCTCGAAGATCCGCTCGCTGACGAGCGCGAGCCTGCTGGCCGAAACGTTCTCGCGAATCCGTCGCGGCGACTCGGTGATGTCGCTGTTCGCGGAATCCTGATCGCGTAACGACACAAAAAAGCATGCGCAGAAAGCGAAGCGGCAACGCTTCGCTTTTTGCACAATCGGACGGGATAGACGAAACCCCGCCCGTTTCATCAGGGGCCGCCATTTCGCAGGCCCCGTTTTACTGCCTGGTCGCGGGCAGCTAATGGAGAATCACATGAAAGTCGTCGCTTTCGAGCGCCAAGAGCAAGGTACGGGTGCGAGCCGCCGCCTGCGCAACGCTGGTAAGACCACGGGTATCGTCTACGGTGGCGAAGCAGCCCCGCAAAAGATCGAACTCGATCACAACGCGCTGTGGCACGCACTGAAGAAGGAAGCCTTCCACTCGTCGATCCTCGATCTCGAAGTGGCCGGCCAGTCGCAACAGGTTCTGCTGCGCGACGTGCAATACCACCCGTTCAAGCAACTCGTGCTGCACGTGGACTTCCAGCGCGTCGACGCGAAGAAGAAGCTGCACACGAAGGTGCCGCTGCACTTCCTGAACGCTGAAGTCAGCCCGGCAGTGAAGCTGTCGAGCGCAGTCGTCTCGCACGTCGCGACGGAAATCGAAGTCGAGTGCCTGCCGTCGGCTCTGCCGGAATTCCTCGAAGTCGACCTGTCGAAGATCGAAGCAGGTCAGTCGCTGCACGCGAAGGACATCACGCTGCCGAGCGGCGTGGCACTGGTCGCGCACATCGACGCGGAAAACCCGGTTGTCGCATCGGCGACGATCCCGGCTGGCGCCGTGTCGGACGCAGCAGGCGAAGGCGAAACGCCGGCTGCCTAAGGGCTGCCCACGCGCCCGTTCGATCCGTTTCACGAAACGGTCGACGCAACCCGCCGCGGCTCGCCCGGCGGGTTTTTCTTTTTCTGCGCCCAGGCGGCGCTGCCGCCTACGAAACGTCATGATCAAACTGATCGTCGGCCTCGGCAACCCCGGGGCGGAATACACTGCGACGCGCCACAATGCCGGCTTCTGGCTGGTCGACCAGCTCGCCCGCGAAGCCGGCGCGACGCTGCGCGACGAGCGCCGCTTCCACGGCTTCTACGCGAAAGCGCGCCTGCACGGCGAGGAAGTCCACCTGCTCGAGCCGCAAACCTACATGAACCGCTCCGGCCAGTCGGTCGTCGCGCTCGCGAGTTTCTTCAAGATCCTGCCCGACCAGATCCTCGTCGCTCACGACGAGCTCGATCTGCCGCCCGGCACCGTGAAGCTCAAGCTCGGCGGCGGCAGCGGCGGCCACAATGGCCTGAAGGACATCTCCGCGCACCTGTCGTCGCAGCAGTACTGGCGGCTGCGCATCGGCATCGGCCATCCGCGCGACCTGATCCCGGAAGGCGCGCGTGCCGGCGCGAAGCCCGACGTCGCGAACTTCGTGCTGAAGCCGCCGCGCCGTGAAGAGCAGGACGTGATCGACGCATCGATCGAGCGCGCGCTCGCCGTGATGCCGATGGTCGTCAAGGGTGAGCTCGACCGCGCGACGATGCAGCTGCATCGCAACTGAAGCCGCACCGGCATGGTGCAACGTGCCGTCCGGCGGCGCCGGGCGGCCTCTCGGCCCCGTGCAATTGCGCACCGCGTCGCCCACATGCGGTAATCTGGTCGTTTTTGCCCGTCAGGAGCCAAGCGGTGAGCCGTTACTGGAGCGACGTCGTTCAGCAACTCGTGCCTTACGTGCCGGGCGAACAGCCCGCACTCGCACACCCCGTCAAGCTGAATACCAACGAGAATCCCTATCCGCCTTCGCCGCGCGTCGTCGCGGCGATCGCACGCGAACTCGGTGACACCGGCGACACGCTGCGCCGCTATCCCGATCCGCTCGCGCGCGCACTGCGCGAGACGGTCGCGGCCCATCACCGCATCAAGCCCGAACAGGTCTTCGTCGGCAACGGCTCCGACGAGGTACTCGCGCACGCATTCCAGGCACTGCTCAAGCATGACCGGCCGCTGCGCTTTCCCGACATCTCGTACAGCTTCTATCCGACCTACGCGCGCCTGTACGGCGTCGAGACCACGGTCGTGCCGCTCGCGGACGACTTCTCGATCCGTGTCGAAGACTATCTCGACGACGCGGGCGGCGTGCTGTTTCCGAACCCGAACGCGCCGACCGGGCGCGCGCTGCCGCTCGCGGACATCGAACGTATCGCGGCCGCGAACCCGTCGTCGGTCGTACTGATCGACGAAGCGTATGTCGATTTCGGCGCGCAATCCGCGATCACGCTGATCGACCGCTATCCGAACCTGCTCGTCGTGCACACGACGTCGAAGGCGCGTTCGCTCGCGGGCATGCGCGTCGGCTTCGCGTTCGGCGATGCGGCGCTGATCGACGCGCTCAATCGCGTAAAGGACAGCTTCAACTCCTATCCGCTCGACCGGCTCGCGCAGGTCGCTGCCCAGGCCGCATACGAAGACACCGACTATTTCGACGCGACCTGCCGGCGCGTGATCGATACCCGTGCGCGCCTCACGCACGCGCTCGAGGCGCTCGGCTTCGACGTCGTGCCGTCGGCCGCGAATTTCGTGTTCGCGCGCCACCTCGCGCACGATGCGGGCGCGATCGCGGCAAAGCTGAAGGATCGGGAAATTTTCGTGCGGCACTTCCGCGCGGCGCGCATCGACCAGCACTTGCGCATCACCGTCGGCACCGACGCGGAATGCGATGCGCTCGTCGCGGCGTTGCGCGACTTGATCGGCTGAAGCACAAGCGGGAAGCGTAACCGGCGCCGAGGGGCGCCGGTCGAGGAAATCGCGACGTCGTGACGCGCGCGTCACGGCGGGGTCACTGCGCGTCGTCGCCCTTCGCGGCGGTCAACGCGTGATACTTCTCCATCAACTGCGCGTGCGATTCGTCATGCTGCGGATCGCGCGGAATGCATTCGACCGGACACACCTGCTGGCACTGCGGTTCGTCGAAATGGCCGACGCACTCGGTGCACTTGTTCGGGTCGATCACGTAGATATCCGGGCCCATCGAAATCGCGCCGTTCGGGCACTCGGGCTCGCACACGTCGCAATTGATGCACTCGTCGGTAATCATCAAAGACATACTGATCTCACTTCTTCAGGCCGGCGGCCGGCTTCGCGACGAAACCGGCCGGCGCCGCGTCACGCGGCCGGGCCTCCCATCGCGGCGACTTTCTCGGTCAACCACTTCTCGACGGACGGGAACACGAATTTGCTGACATCGCCGCCCAACTGCGCGATTTCGCGCACGATCGTCCCCGAGATGAACTGGTATTGATCGGACGGCGTCATGAACATCGTTTCGACGTCGGGCAGCAGATAGCGGTTCATCCCCGCCATCTGGAACTCATACTCGAAATCGGACACGGCACGCAGGCCGCGCACGATCACGCGCGCGTTGTTGGTGCGGACAAAGTCCTTCAACAGGCCCTTGAACCCCATCACCTTCACGTTCGGATAATGGCCGAGCACCTCGTTCGCAATCTTCAGACGTTCTTCCAGCGAGAAGAACGGCTTCTTCGCGCGGCTGTCGGCCACACCGACCACCAGCGTATCAAAAATGCTCGACGCACGCCGCACGAGGTCTTCGTGCCCGCGCGTCAGCGGATCGAACGTACCGGGATACACGGCGACTACCATGTCGCTCCTCCTGTCATCACGCAAACGGGTTGGCAGCCGTGCGATGCGCACGCCACTGCCGAGATGGGCATGCGTCGCCTTTCCGGCGCGCCGCCTCGTATGGAACGCGCATTATTCATCATTTTCGCGCTGCAGCAAATGGTAGTGAACCGCACCGGCCTTGCCGTGCTTGACCACCTGCCAGCCGGCGAGCGCTTCGTGCGCGGCCGGGTCGAGCTCCGCCCCCGTCTCGACGTAGAGCAAGCCATCCGGCGCGACGAGCGGCGCCGCCAGCACGATCGCGCGATCGAGCACGGCCGCCTCGCCGAACGGCGGATCGAGGAACACGACGTCGAACGCGCCCGGGGTCAGCCCGGCCGCGAGCCGCAGCGCATCGGCTTCCGCGACCTCGACCGAGCGCGCGCCGAGCTTGTCCTTGATCGCGCGCAGCTGCTGCGCGGCGCGCGGGTGGCGCTCGACCATCACGACGCTCGTCGCGCCGC
Organism: Burkholderia sp. B21-005; assembly: GCF_020843965.1. NCBI lineage: Bacteria > Pseudomonadati > Pseudomonadota > Betaproteobacteria > Burkholderiales > Burkholderiaceae > Burkholderia > Burkholderia sp. B21-005. The sequence goes on from NZ_CP086301.1 coordinate 3,100,375, forward strand.
GCGACGCGGCCTCGAACCCGAGCGCGCCAGTGCCCGCGAACAGGTCGAGGCAGCGCCGGCCTTCGAGATCCTGGCCGAGCCAGTTGAACAGCGTCTCGCGCACGCGATCGGGCGTCGGCCGCAGGCCGTCGAGATCGAGCACGGCGAGCGGCGTGCGTTTCCAGTCACCGCCGATGATGCGGATCGTGTGCGGCTTGCCGCGGCCGGAGGGGGCCGCCGGGCGGCCGGAAGAGGAACGGGACATACGGAATATCGACGACGGAGGGACCGGGTGCGCACGGGGGCGCACCGCCAAACAGGCGCACGTTACCACAGCGGCGGCACCGGCTGACGCGAGTGCCGCGCCGCACTGATAAAATGCACGGTTTCGGCCGCCGTGCGCACGCCCGACAGCCCCTGTCGCGCGCCGCCCCGCGGCGCCCCGCCCTCTTCCCGACGTCAGACCATGTTCAGCTTCTTCAAACGATTCAAGAAAACGCAGGAGTCCGACTCCACGGAATCGCAATCGGCCGACGCGCTGCAACCGGACGAGCCGTCCGACGCGCCCGCCCGCGATGCCCGTCAGGCGATCGAAGCACCGCCCGCCCCCGCGCAACCGCAACCGGCCGCGCCGGCCGTCGTGATGACGGTCACGCCGACCAACAACGGCACCGACGAAGTCGTCGAAGCGGTCGAGATCGTGCCGCCGCCGACGCAGGACGCCTCGGCGAAGAAATCGTGGCTCGTGCGCCTGAAAACGGGCCTCGCGAAGACGGGTTCGAGCATCACCGGCGTGTTCGTCAACACGAAGATCGACGAGGACCTGTACGAAGAACTCGAAGCCGCGCTGCTGATGTCCGACGCCGGCGTCGATGCGACCGAGTACCTGCTCGGTGCGCTGCGCGAGAAAGTGCGAACCGGCCGGCTGACCGATCCGCAGCAGGTGAAGAGCGCGCTGCACGACCTGCTCGTCGAACTGCTGAAGCCACTCGAGAAATCGCTGATGCTCGGCCGCGCGCAGCCGCTCGTGATGATGATCACGGGCGTGAACGGCGCGGGCAAGACCACCAGCATCGGCAAGCTCGCGAAGCATCTGCAGAGCTTCGACCAGTCGGTGCTGCTGGCCGCGGGCGACACGTTCCGCGCGGCCGCGCGCGAACAGCTGGCGGTCTGGGGCGAACGCAACAACGTGACGGTCGTCCAGCAGGAAAGCGGCGACCCGGCCGCGGTGATCTTCGACGCGGTCAGCGCCGCGCGCGCGCGCAAGATCGACGTGATGATGGCCGACACGGCCGGCCGCCTGCCGACACAGCTGCACCTGATGGAAGAGCTGAAGAAGGTGAAGCGCGTGATCTCGAAGGCGCACGACGGCGCGCCGCACGAGGTGCTGCTCGTGATCGACGCGAACACCGGCCAGAACGCGCTCACGCAGGTGAAGGCATTCGACGATGCGCTCGGCCTCACGGGCCTGATCGTCACGAAGCTCGACGGCACCGCCAAGGGCGGGATCCTCGCCGCGATCGCGCGGCAGCGCCCGGTGCCCGTCTACTTCATCGGCGTCGGCGAGAAGGTCGAGGACCTGCAGCCGTTCAGCGCCGTGGAATTCGCGGACGCGCTACTCGACTGAACGCCGCCGGCCCGCATCGCACGGGGCGCCTCCGGGCGCCCTTTTTCATGCGCGCCGGAAACTGCCAGCCGGCGGCCGCGGCATCGCTCGGCGTCACTCGGCATTCACTCGGCGTCGGGCTGCACGCCGGGCTCGGCGGCCTTGAACGCGTCGAGCGTCGACGCGTAATCGGCCACCCGCTGGATCGTCGGGAAGCGCGTCGTATCGATCGAGAACCGGTTCGCGTTGAACACCTGCGGCACGATGCAGATATCGGCGAGCGTCGGCGTGTCGCCGAAGCAAAGCTTGCCGGTGCGCGGATCGTTCGCGAGGCGCGTCTCGAGCGACGCGAAACCCGCCTCGATCCAGTGCCGATACCATTCGTTCTTCGCTTCCTCCGGCACCTTCAGCGTGTGCTTCAGGTACTTCAACACGCGCAGGTTGTTCAGCGGATGGATCTCGCACGCGACCTGCAGCGCGATCGCCCGCACATACGCGCGGTCGCCCGGCTGCTTCGGCAGCAGCGCGGGTTCGGGATGCGTTTCCTCGAGATATTCGATGATCGCGAGCGATTGCTGCAGCGTGGCATCGCCGTCGATCAGCGTCGGCACGACGGCATCCGGATTCACCGCGCGGTAGGCGTCCTTCAGTTGCTCGCCGCCGTCGCGCAGCATGTGCACGGGGACCGTTTCGTACGGCAGCTGCTTCAGGTTCAGGGCGATCCGCACGCGGTACGACGCGGAACTGCGGAAATAGCTATAGAGCTTCATGGGATGTCTCTCGTAGTCATATTCGGCCGGCAACGCGATGCGCAGGGCACCGCCGGGAACCCGAGTTTAGCGCGCCGCGCGGTGCCGACGCGCGCGGCCGCGCCCTTGAGCGAGCCGCGCCCATGCGATACTCGGGGCATTCCTTACCGTTCACCGCGCGGCCCGATGCCGGCCGCCCGCCCCACGCCCGATGACCGCTCCCCACGACTCCGCAGCCTCGCCGTTCCCTTGCGCCCGCTTCATCAAGGAAATCGGCCGCGGCCCGAACGGCGCACGCGCGCTGTCCGCCGAAGACACGTTCGAGCTCTACCGCGCGATGCTCGATGGCCGCGTGTCGGACGTCGAGCTCGGCGCGATCCTGATCGCCTATCGCCTGAAGGGTGAAAGCGCCGACGAACTGGCCGCGATGCTCGCCGCCGCGCAGGCGTCGTTCGAACCCGTGCACGTGCAGGATGCCGCGTTCCGCCCGGTGTCGATTCCGAGCTACAACGGCGCGCGCAAGCAGCCGAACCTGGTGCCGCTGCTCGCGCTGCTGCTCGCGCGCGAAGGCGTGCCGGTGCTCGTGCACGGCGTCGACCGCGATCCGGGCCGCGTGACGAGCGCGGAGATCTTCTCGGCGCTGTCGATCGCGCCGTCGACGTCGCACGACGCGATCGAGGACACGCTCGCCGAGCGCCGCGTCGCATTCGCGCCGATCGATGCGCTGGCGCCGCGCATCGCGCGCCTGCTGTCGATGCGCCGCGTGCTCGGCGTGCGCAACTCCACGCACACGCTGGTGAAGATCCTGCAGCCGTTCGCGCCGGCCGGGCTGCGGCTCGTCAACTACACGCATCCGCCGTACCGCGAGAGCCTCGCGCAACTGTTCCGCGATCATCCGGACGCCGCGCTCGGCGGTGCGCTGCTCGCGCGCGGCACCGAAGGCGAAGCGGCGGCCGACACGCGGCGCCAGGTGCAGGTCGACTGGCTGCACGACGGCGTGTGCGACACGCTGATCGAGGCCGAGCGCTCGTCGACCGACGCGCCGCCCGTCACACTGCCCGAATCGCGCGACGCGGCGACGACGGCCGCCTGGACGGACGCCGTGCTGCGCGGCGAAATTCCGGTGCCCGACGCGCTTGCGCGGCAGGTCGCGACAATCGTGCGGATCGTCCGGACCGCACCGTAAACGGTATCCCGGGTCGGCCGCATCCGGGTCGGCCCCTTTCGCGCCGACCTTTGAACCGACCATTTGACACGCGCATGCATCCTGGCATAGAGTTGTCGCCATGCGTTCCTTTCCGAACACCCTCCGAATTACCTCCGGCCGCCTAGCGCGGTCGCTATCGCTACGACTAGCCTAAGGCTCTCGTAGCGCCGTGTGCTGTCCGCACGGTCCCTCCAGCAGTTCCTCGCAGCACCCTTCTCGCAGTTTTTACAACCCGAAGTCGTCAGCATTCGTCCGTCTATCCGTCGGTCGATTCGCGAAGATCATCCGCATCCGCGGCGCGTTTTTTCCTGCGCCACGGTGCGAGGCAGCGCCAACCGTCGCCCCTGCCGCCCGTCTTCGCTCGCGACTTGAGACCCGAGGTCCAGAAGATGAAGCGCAACCCGCAAGACAAGTACCGTCCGTTCGAACCCGTCCGCCTCAATGGCCGCCGCTGGCCGACCCGCACCATCGAGCGTGCGCCGGTCTGGATGAGCACCGACCTGCGCGACGGCAACCAGTCGCTGATCGAGCCGATGAGCATCGAGCAGAAACTGGAATTCTTCGACATGCTGGTTGCGATCGGTTTCAAGGAAATCGAAGTCGGTTTTCCGTCGGCGTCGCAAACCGACTTCGATTTCGTCCGCAAGCTGATCGACGACAAGCGCATCCCCGACGACGTGACGATCGAAGTGCTCGTGCAGTCGCGCGAAGACCTGATCGCACGCACCTTCGACGCGCTCGAAGGCGTGCCGCGCGCGATCGTGCACCTGTACAACGCGATCTGCCCGTCGTTCCGGCGCATCGTGTTCGGGATGTCGAAGGACGACGTGAAGGCACTCGCGGTCGACGGCACGCGCCTCATCAAGGAACATGCGGCGGCCCGCCCGGACACGCACTGGACCTACCAGTACTCGCCGGAAACCTTCAGCATGACCGAACTGACGTTCGCGCGCGAAGTGTGCGACGCGGTCGCGCAGGCATGGCGGCCGACCCGCGATCACAAGATGATCGTCAACCTGCCTGCGACCGTCGAAGCCGCGGGCCCGAACGTGTTCGCCGACCAGATCGAGTGGATGGACCGCAATCTCGCGTACCGCGACAGCATCGTGCTGTCCGTGCATCCGCACAACGATCGCGGCACCGCGGTCGCGGCCGCCGAACTCGCGCTGCTCGCGGGCGCCGACCGCATCGAGGGCTGCCTGTTCGGCAACGGCGAGCGCACCGGCAACGTCGATCTCGTCACGCTCGCGCTGAACCTCTATACGCAGGGCATCGACCCGGGCCTCGATTTCTCCGACATCGACGCGGTGCGCCGCGTGGTCGAGCGCTGCAACCAGATTCCGGTGCATCCGCGCCATCCGTACGCGGGCGACCTCGTGTTCACCGCATTCTCCGGCTCGCACCAGGATGCGATCCGCAAGGGCTTCGCGCAGCAGCGGCCCGACGCGGTGTGGGAAGTGCCGTACCTGCCGATCGACCCGGCCGACCTCGGCCGCAGCTATGACGCGGTGATCCGCGTGAACAGCCAGTCCGGCAAGGGCGGCGCGACGTTCCTGCTCGAACGCGGGATGGGCTTCACGCCGACGCGCCGCGTGCAGATCGAATTCAGCCACGCGGTGCAGACGCTCGCCGACGCGTCCGGCGAGGAAGTGACCGGCGATGCGATCTGCGCGCTGTTCGCCCGCGAATTCTTCGAGACCGCCGGCCCGGCCGCGCGCCACGGTGATGCCGCACGCTGGCAGAACCGCGACATCGCGGCTGCGCCGCCGGCCGACGCGACGCCCGAAGACGCCGTGCAACGGATGGCCGCAGCCTTCGCGACGGCGGCCGGCGCGACGATCGACGTCGCGTCGTGCGAACACGCGCGCACGACGGACGGCAGGATCGCGGTATCGGTCGGCTGCCGGATCGGCGATGCGCCGCTGCGGCATGGCGTCGGGGTGCACGCCGATGCGGCGAGCGCGGCGCTCGACGCGGTCGTCAGCGCGATCAACCGCTCGGCCTGGCATTGCGCCGACCGACGCGCGGCGGCCTGAGCACCGGGTTTCACTTCAGGGTTTGAACGTCAGGGAGCGGGGCGTGACCGCCCGTGCGCCGCGCGATCCGCGCCGCACGGGCCAGCAAAAAGCGGCCCAGGAGGCCGCTTCGGTGGGGACATGAAAAGGAGCGCCACGCGCGCTCATGTCTCGGTCGCGCACCGCGTCGCCTGCCACGCCAGCAGGCGCCAGTGGCCCCGCTCGTGGGTATGGACGGCCGTATAGGCGATCGGAAACACCAGCCCGCCGTTGTTCGTTTCCATCTCGATCAGCGCGCGCCCGGTGACGACGCAGGTGGCGTCGCCGACGGGCAGCAGGTCCTGCGACTGGATTTCGATCTGGCGATAGCGGCGGCGGCCGGCGACGATTGCGTCGATGAACTGCTGCTTGGTTTCGCGTTTGCCGTTGGTGTGCACGAAGAACACCTTGTCCGACAATTGCGCGTCAAGCGCCTCGCCGTCCCCGTCGACCATCGCCCGGAACCGATCGCGCTCGAGCGCGCGAATCGCATCGACCACCTTCGTCATCGCCTGACTCCTCGGCAACGCGCCCGCCGTGCGCGGGCGTGCGGATCAGAAGTTGTACTGCACGTAGAACTGGTGGAAATTTATACCAGGATTCGGCTCTTTGATACCCGCGTTAGACACATGTTGAAAACGGTAACCGAGCTGATACTGTTGGCGTTCTCCGAACTGCGCGCCGACGCCGACCACGTCCGCGAACTGGAAGGACGTCGACAGCGACAGATTGTTCGAGATCGTCGGGTGAGTCAGGAACCGGATGCCGGCGCCGGCCTCGATGAACGGGCGAACCTGGCCCGCGCTCTTGATGAAACGGAACATCGGCGTCGCGCCGAACTCCCCGATATTGGCGTGAACGTTGCCGCCGGTATGCCAGTAGCCGGCGTGGCCTTCCATCACGAACGCGAAGTGCCAGCCGCCGATTTCCCACCAGTTCCAGCCCGGATCCCACACCACGGCGAGATCGGCCTTGTCGATCCCGTGGCGATCGGAAAAACCGCCGCCCGCCTGGATCCCCCACCGGTCCGCGAATGCGGCCCCCGATCCGCCCAGCAGCGACGCCGCCAACAGCGCATGCAGCGCAAGCCGGGAATGGGACCGGCGATTCTTCTTATTGTTCATCTGACACTCCAACTTTGCGGGTTGAATGGAGCCTTGCCGCAGCGGCCGGCCCGAGCGAACTGAATGGTATGGTAAAGGACTTTTCGGATCGGCATCACGAAGCGAAATTGTTTGCTTCCAAAACTACAAAAATCGAAAACGTCTACTGATTACCATCTGAAACAAGGGTTTACGGAACTTCGTCCAGCGAGCCCTGTCGCAAATTAGACTATCGACTCGACAAGTTCGATAGAAAAACCGGGAACTTGGATGCCCACGCGCCCTCTAAGGATTAGCACTCGAATTACGGGAGTGCTAAGATGGGCCCCGGAATCTCATCCGAGACCAGGGGTTTGTCCCTGATTCCAAAGGAGTTTTTTAGTGAGCCACGCCCTGACCCTTCCGAACACCCTGAGCCCGACGCCGGCCAAGGCCGAATCGGCAGGCTCGCTGGCGCTCGCAACTCATTCGATGTTGCCGGGCCAGCTTGGCAACATCGACGCGTATATCCAGGCCGTCAACCGGATCCCGCTGCTGACCGCCGAGGAAGAACGCCGCTATGCGACCGAATTCCGCGAAGACAACAACCTCGACTCGGCACGCCGCCTCGTGCTGTCGCACCTGCGGCTCGTCGTGTCGATCGCGCGCAACTATCTCGGCTACGGCCTGCCGCACGGCGACCTGATCCAGGAAGGCAACATCGGCCTGATGAAGGCGGTGAAGCGTTTCGACCCGGCGCAAAACGTGCGCCTGGTGTCGTACGCGATCCACTGGATCAAGGCCGAGATCCACGAGTACATCCTGCGCAACTGGCGGATGGTGAAGGTCGCGACGACGAAGGCGCAGCGCAAGCTGTTCTTCAACCTGCGCAGCCACAAGAAGAGCATGCAGGCGATGACGCCCGAGGAAATCGACGGCCTCGCGCAAGAGCTCAACGTCAAGCGCGAAGACGTGACCGAGATGGAAACGCGCCTGTCGGGCGGCGACATCGCGCTCGAGGGGCAAGTGGACGACGGCGAGGAGTCGTATGCGCCGATCGCCTACCTGGCCGATTCGCACAACGAGCCGAGCGCCGTGCTCGCCGCGCGTCAGCGCGACATGCTGCAGACGGACGGCATCGCGCAGGCGCTCGAGGCGCTCGACGCACGCAGCCGCCGGATCATCGAGGCGCGCTGGCTGCACGTCGACGACGACGGTTCGGGCGGCTCGACGCTGCACGATCTCGCGGCCGAATTCGGCGTGTCGGCGGAACGCATCCGCCAGATCGAAGCGAGCGCCATGAAGAAGATGCGCACCGCACTCGCCGAATACGCATAAATTCGCGATTTAGAGCGCTTCACCGAAAACCGCTGCCCGACCGGCAGCGGTTTTTTTTCGTCTGTCGTTTCGCACATTGCTCCGCTAATTAATCGGCCTTATTGACCGGCTATCGGACGGATTCCAGCCCCATCCGCATACCCTTGATCTACCTCAAGTTTTGGCCCGCGATTCGCGACGGTCTGCCGCAGCGCGGCACTCGGCATCGGAAAGCCGGCGCTTTAAAATTGGCATGTCGGCTTAAAAGGATTAAAACAGCTCAAGTGCCGTCATAAATCCGACGTAAAGTCGCCCCAAAACCCACGTAAATCGATTCAGGATAATCGCCTTGATCTCGATCAACAAAGAGCCTGCGCCGCCTCCCCCGCGGGCCGCCGGCACGATCGGCTGGCGCGCGCGCATCGCCGCGTGGGCGCGCGGCCCGACCCTCATGCGCGACATCACGCTGGTGCTGATCGTCAAGCTGATCCTCCTGATGTCGCTCAAATACGCATTCTTCAATCATCCGCAGGCCGAGCACATGTCGCTGCCGCCTGCCGTCGTCGCCGAGAAGCTGCTCTCGGTGCCGGCTCCTGCATCTACCGAGGGAGACCACCATGATAAGTAGCGAAGTCGTCGATCTGTCACGTCTACAGTTCGGCATCACGGCGCTCTACCACTTCCTGTTCGTGCCGCTGACGCTCGGCCTGTCCTGGCTGCTCGTCATCATGGAAGCCGTCTACGTGATGACCGGCAAGCAGGTCTACAAGGACATGACCCAGTTCTGGGGCAAGCTGTTCGGGATCAACTTCGCGATGGGCGTGACGACCGGCATCACGCTCGAATTCCAGTTCGGCACGAACTGGTCGTACTACTCGCACTACGTCGGCGACATCTTCGGCGTGCCGCTCGCGGTGGAAGGCCTGATGGCGTTCTTCCTCGAATCGACGTTCGTCGGCCTGTTCTTCTTCGGCTGGAACCGCCTGTCGAAGATCAAGCACCTGATGGTCACGTTCCTCGTGGCGCTGGGCTCGAACCTGTCCGCGCTGTGGATCCTCGTCGCGAACGGCTGGATGAACAACCCGGTCGGCGCGGCGTTCAACTACCAGACGATGCGCATGGAGATGACGAGCCTGTTCGACGTGCTGTTCAACCCGGTCGCGCAGGTGAAGTTCGTGCACACCGTGTCGGCCGGCTACGTGTCGGCGGCGATGTTCGTGCTCGGCGTGTCGTCGTGGTACCTGCTGAAGAAGCGCGACGTCGACTTCGCGCTGCGCTCGTTCGCGGTCGCGGCCGGCTTCGGCCTCGCAGCGACGCTCTGCGTGATCGTGCTCGGCGACGAATCGGGCTATACGACCGGCGAAGTGCAGAAGATGAAGCTCGCCGCGATCGAATCCGAATGGGAAACGCAGCCGGCACCCGCGTCGTTCACGCTGATCGGCATTCCCAACCAGGAAGCGCAGCGCACCGACTATGCGATCAAGATCCCCTACGCGCTCGGCCTGATCGCGACGCGCTCGATCGACGAGCCGGTGATCGGCCTGCGCGAGCTCGCGAAGCACAGCGAGGAGCACATCCAGAGCGGGATGGTCGCGTACGGCGCGCTGCAGAAGATCAAGCAGGGCGACACGAGCGAGGCGACCCGCGCGTTGTTCGACCAGCACAAGGAATATCTCGGCTACGGGCTGATGCTCAAGCAGTTCACGCCGAACGTGACGGACGCGACGCCCGAGCAGATCAAGGCCGCCGCGAAGAAGACGATCCCGCCGGTCGCGCCCGTGTTCTTCTCGTTCCGGATCATGGTGGCCCTCGGCTTCCTGTTCGTCGCGACGTTCGTTGCCGCGTTCTGGTTCTGCGCGCGCCGCGAGCTGCTGCAGGACAACCGCCGCTGGTTCCTCCGCTACGCGGTGTGGGCGATCCCGCTGCCGTGGATCGCGATCGAATTCGGCTGGATCGTCGCCGAGCTCGGCCGCCAGCCGTGGACGATCGCCGGCGTGCTGCCGACGCACCTGTCCGCGTCGAGCCTGCAGCCGAGCGACCTGTACCTGAGTCTCGCCGGCTTCATCGTGTTCTACACCGCGCTGTTCGTCATCGAGATCAAGCTGATGTTCAAGTACGCGCGTCTCGGCCCGTCGTCGCTGCATACCGGCCGCTATCACCACGAACTCGCCGCCGGCGAGCGTGCCACGGTCTGAGCACGCCCCCGCAACGGAACAAGGAATCGCTATGGACTATGCAACTCTCAAGCTGATCTGGTGGCTGCTCGTCGGCGTGCTGCTGATCGGCTTCGCCGTCACCGACGGCTTCGACATGGGCGCGACCGCGCTGCTGCCGTTCCTCGGCAAGACCGACGACGAGCGCCGCATCATCGTCAACACGGTCGGCGCGACGTGGGAAGGCAACCAGGTGTGGCTGATCACGGCCGGCGGCGCGATGTTCGCCGCGTGGCCGCTCGTCTACGCCGCGTCGTTCTCCGGCTTCTATTTCGCGATGCTGCTCGTGCTGTTCGCCCTGTTCTTCCGGCCGGTCGGCTTCGACTATCGCAGCAAGCGGCCCGACCCGCGCTGGCGCGCGGGCTGGGACTGGGGCCTGTTCGTCGGCGGCTTCGTACCGGCGCTGGTGTTCGGCGTCGCGTTCGGCAACCTGCTGCAGGGCGTGCCGTTCAAGTTCGACAGTGACCTGCGGGTGACCTACTACGGCGGCTTCTGGGCGCTGCTGAACCCGTTCGCGCTGCTCTGCGGGCTCGTCAGCCTCACGATGCTCGTCGCGCACGGCGCCGCGTTCATCAAGATGAAGACCGACGGCGTGATCGCGCGCCGCGCGTCGATCGCACTGCGCGTGTCGGCGCTCCTGGCGGTCGTGCTGTTCGTGCTGGCCGGGGTGCTGGTCGCATCGACGATCGGCGGCTTCCACATCACGCACGCCGCGCCGAACGACACGGTCGCGAACCCGCTGCTGAAGGACGTCGCCGCCGGTTCGGGCCTGTGGCTCGCGAACTACGGCGAGTATCCGTGGATGATGGCGGCGCCGGTGGTCGGGATCGCGGGCGGCCTGCTCGCGCTGCTGCTCGCCGGCTCCAGACAGGAAAAGACGGCGTTCTTCTGCACCGGCCTGATGATCGCCGGCGTGATCCTGACCGCGGGCTTCTCGATGTTCCCGTTCATCATGCCGTCGTCGCTCGACCCGCGCAGCAGCCTGACCGTGTGGGATTCGACGTCGAGCCACATGACGCTGCAGGTGATGCTGTTCGCGGTGATCGTGTTCCTGCCGATCGTCCTGCTCTACACGAGCTGGGTCTACCGCGTGATGCGCGGCAAGGTCACGCGCCAGACGCTCGAAGAGAACGAGCACTCGATGTATTGAACCGGGCCGGGGCGCGCACACGCCCTCGCCCACCGTTTCGCAAGGAGTCGGATCATGTGGTATTTCAGCTGGATTCTCGGTATCGGCGTCGCGCTGTCGTTCGGCATCGTCAACGCGATGTGGCTCGAAGCGCGGCAGAAGCCGCAGGAAGCGCCGGCGCGCGCGCGCCGCGACTGACGCGTGCGCGGTGGCGGCGCGCACCTCGCCCGCCACCGCTGCGTCGGGAACGAACCTCGCTTCATGCGAGGTTTTTTTTCGTCCGGGCAGTGGGGGCACGCGCCGCAGGCCGATCCCAATTTAGCGCCAGATTGATACCACTTGAATACCAATAAAAGGTTTCATATGATCGTTGGACGCGGCCGCCGACAGGCCGAATCCATTTGAGTGGGGGAGACATGCGAATCCCGTGTGTGGCGCGCGCCTGCGCGTCGCGTCGCCGCTTGCGTGCGGCGGCCGGTTGCCGGGTGACGGCGCTCGCCGTTGCCGTCGGGCGCGACCACCCTGATACCGCCGGCGACGCACGCATCGACGCCGCCGCATCTGCTGCCCATTCCCGATGAACGCGCCGACGTGCCCTCGCCGATCGGATCGGCACGCGTGCCCGCCTCCCGTTCCGTAACGCACGCGACTCGCGTGCCGAATACGTCCGGCGCAACCGCCTCGCGCCGGGCGCTGGTGTCCCCGCAGCTCCGTTGAAAGACCCGACCGCAGCGACGTCGTCCCACGACGCCGCCACGCCCCCTTTTTTCTCAGGAGTTCGAATGAAGAGCCCGTTTCCCTCCCTGTTGACCGGCTTGCTGATCGCGGCGCTGTTGCCGGCCGCGACCTGCGCCGAGCCCGCGCAAACCGCCGCCGGCGCGATCGCCGGCACCGCCCGGCCGGCCACGCAGCCGGCCGATCTCGCCGCACTGCTGTCGAATGGCCTCGCGTTGCGCTTCACCGTGGACAACAACCACGCGGCCGCGGCCGGCGTGCCATGTGCCGACCTCGGCGCCGACGGCGCGGCCTGCGCGACGGGCCGCCTGTTCCTGCAGAACCGCGGCCACCAGCCGATCGCCGACGGCGGCTGGAAGCTCTACCTGCACAGCATCCGCCGCCTGCTGCGAATCGACCGTCCGGGCTTCGCGCTACGCCGGCTCACCGGCGACCTGTACGAGCTGACGCCGCAGCCGGGATCGGTACGGCTCGCGCCCGGCGAACGCATCGAGCTGCCGTTCGTCGCCGAATACTGGGTGCGGCGCTACAGCGACGTGATTCCGCGGCCGTACGTCGTCGTCGACGGCGCATCGCCCGCGGTGCTCCGCTACAACGACACCGACAACGAGCTTCGCTACGTCGAATCGCTGCCGGCTGACGCACAGAACAACTCGACGGGCAACGCGCCGGCCGTCGCCGCGCGGCCCGACGCGAGCCGCGCGCTGCCGAGCGTGAAGCGCGAGCAGCCGCTGCCCGGCGCGCTCGATCTGCGCGGCGTCGAGCTCTTGCTGGCCGGCCTGCCCGACGCGCAGGTCGCGGCGCTGCGCGAGCGCGCGACGACGCTCGGCCTGGACGGCGCACGCGTGCCGGTGCTCGGCGCGGTCGCACCGCGCCGGCTGCCGGCCGACATCGCGACGCCGGGCGGCTACCGGCTCGCGATCGGGCCGCGCGGCGTCCTCATCGAGGGCTACGATCGCGCCGGCCTCTACTACGGCGTGCAGACGCTGTTCTCGCTTGCGCCGGCCGGCGGCGGCACGATCCCGGCGCTGCTCGTCGAGGATGCGCCGCGCTTCACGCATCGCGGGATGCACGTCGATCTCGCGCGCAACTTCAAGCATCCGGCGACGCTGCGCCGCCTGATCGACCAGATGAGTGCGTACAAGCTCAATCGCCTGCACCTGCACCTGTCGGACGACGAAGGCTGGCGCATCGAGATTCCCGGCCTGCCCGAGCTGACCGACATCGGCGCGCGCCGCTGCCACGATCCGAGCGAGACGCGCTGCCTGCTGCCGCAACTCGGCTCCGGCCCCGACAACCGCTCGGGCGGCGGCTACCTGACGCGCGCCGACTACGTCGCGCTCGTGCGCTACGCGGCCGACCGCTTCATCGACGTGATTCCCGAAATCGACATGCCCGCGCACGCGCGCGCGGCCGTCGTGTCGATGGAGGCGCGCTACCGCCGGCTGCATGCGGCCGGCCGCGAACAGGACGCGAACGCGTACCGGCTGCTCGATCCGCAGGACACGTCGAATCTGACGACGGTGCAGTTCTACGACCGGCGCAGCGACCTGAACCCGTGCGTGCCGGGCGCGCTCAACTTCGCGTCGAAGGTGATCCGCGAGATCGCGGCGATGCATGCGGACGCGCAGGCGCCGCTGCGCATCTGGCACTACGGCGGCGACGAAGCGAAGAACATCCTGCTCGGCGGCGGCTTCCAGCCGTTGAACGGCACCGATCCGAACAAGGGGCGCATCGACCTCGCCGCGCAGGACAAGCCGTGGGCGCGCTCGCCCGCGTGCACGGCGCTGCTCCAGCGCGGCGAGATCAAGTCGATCGACGAGCTGCCGACGCGCTTCGCGAAACAGGTGAGCGCGGCGGTCGACGCGAACGGGATCGGCACGATGGCCGCGTGGCAGGACGGCATCAAGCATGCGAACGGGCCGCAGGACTTCAGCACGCGGCACGTGATGGTGTCGCTGTGGGACACGATCTTCTGGGGCGCGTCGGACAGCGCGCGCGACCTGAGCAGCAAGGGCTACCAGACGGTGCTGGCGCTGCCTGATTACCTGTACTTCGACTTCCCGTACACGCTGAACCCGCGCGAACGCGGCTATTACTGGGGCTCGCAGGCAACCGACGAGTACAAGGTGTTCTCGCTCGCGCCGGAGAACCTGCCGCAGAACGCCGAAGTGATGGGCGATCGCGACGGCAACGCGTTCGAGGTGACCGGCACGGGCCCCGCGCCGCGCATCGAAGGCATCCAGGGTCAGGCCTGGGGCGAGGTGATGCGCAACGACACGTTCCTCGAGTACATGGTGTATCCGCGCCTGCTCGCGCTCGCCGAACGCGCGTGGCACCGGGCCGACTGGGAGCTGCCGTACGCGGCCGGCGTGCGCTACAAGCGCGGCGACACGCACCGCGTCGACACGGCCGCGCTGCAGCGCGACTGGGCCGGTTTCGCGACGCTGGTCACGCAGCGCGAATTGCCGAAGCTCGATCGTGCCGGCATCGGCTACCGGAAGCCGACTTTCACGCTGACGAACCCGTGAACGTTAGACTGGCTGAGCGGCAGATTAGTCGACAAGCGGCCGAGCGGCTGACCGCTGACCGCTGACCGGCTGACCGGCTGAGCGATGCAGATGAACGCATCGCGCATACGCCCCGCCAATGAAAAACGGCTTGCGACGCATCGCAAGCCGTTTTCGTTTTGCTGCCCTGCGACCCGGCGGACCGGGCCGGCCTCAGCGCATCAGGCCGGTTGCGCGGCCGCGCCGCCGTCCGTCGACGGCAGACGTGCGCCGAGCTGTTCGGCGTAGCGTGCCGCCGCGTTGCCGCAGACGATGTGGAACGTGTCCGGCGACACCCATGCGACGTCGAGTGCACCGAGGCGATCACGATCGACCGCCGATGCGTCGCGCACGACGACACGCAGGCGCGTGGTCGCGATCGCGTCGAGCGCGACCACGTTGGTCGCGCCGCCGAACACCGCGAGCCAGCGCAGCGGATCGGGATCGAGCGGGCCGCCCGTCGCGCCCGCGCCCGTGCCCGGCTGCGCGGCCGTGGCCGGCGCCGCGGCACCGGTCGCGCCGCTGCCGATCGCCGAACGCATTTCGTCGGCAATGATGTCGGCCTCGGGCCCGATGATCACCTGCACGCTGTTGCCGCCGCGCTTGAGCACACCGCGCGCGCCGATCGACTTCAGTTCAGGCTCCGACACCTTCTCCGGGTCGACGACGCTCAGGCGCAGGCGCGTCGTGCATGCGTCGACGACCGTCAGATTGCCCGCACCGCCGAGCGCGGCGATGTAGCGCAGCGCACGCGGCGCTGCCGCCGCGGCACCGGCAGCCGGTGCGACGAAACCGCCCGATGCGAACGACTCGGTCGCCGCATCGGCCGAGGCCGGCTCGCGGCCCGGCGTCGCCATGTTGAACTTGCGGATGAAGAAACGGAACAGCCCGTAGTACGCGACCCCGTACGCGATGCCGAGCGGAATCGCGATCCAGCCCTTGGTCGACAGCCCGTAGTTCAGCACGTAATCGATCGCGCCGGCAGAGAACGTGAAGCCGAGCTTCACGCCGAGCAGCTGGCAGATCGCGAGCGACAGCCCGGTGAGCACCGCGTGGATCACGTACAGCACCGGCGCGAGGAACATGAAGCTGAATTCGATCGGCTCGGTCACGCCGGTCAGGAACGACGTGAGCGCCATCGAGAACAGCAGGCCGCCGACCATCGCGCGGCGTTCCTTCGGCGCTTCGTGCAGCATCGCGAGACACGCGGCCGGCAGGCCGAACATCATGATCGGGAAGAAGCCGGCCATGAAGGTGCCCGCGGTCGAATCGCCCGCGAAGAAGCGGTGCAAGTCGCCGTGCACGATCTCGCCGCCGGCCGGCGGCGTGAAGTTGCCGAACACGAACCACGCGAGCGAGTTGATGATGTGGTGCAGGCCCGTGACGAGCAGCAGGCGGTTCAGGAAGCCGAACACGAACGCACCGATCGCGCCCGCCGTCGTCAGCCACTGGCCGGCCGCGTCGATCGCATGCTGGACCGGCTGCCACACGTATCCGAACACGATGCCGAGTATCACGCACACCAGCCCCGTGATGATCGGCACGAACCGCTTGCCGCCGAAGAACGCGAGGTAGTCCGGCAGCTTGATGTCCTTGTAGCGGTTGTACAGCAGCCCCGCGACCACGCCCGCGATGATCCCGGACAGCACGCCCATGTTCAGCTTGGGATCGATGTCCTTCATGATCGCGGTTTCGATCAGGTAGCCGATCGCGCCCGCGAGCGCCGCCACGCCGTTGTTGTCCTTCGCGAAACCGACCGCCACGCCGATCGCGAACAGGAGCGGCAGGTTGTCGAAGATCGCGCCGCCGGCGTCGGCGATCATCTTGATGTTGAACACATCCGGCTGCCCGAGCCGCAGCAGGATGCCGGCGACCGGCAACACCGCGATCGGCAGCATCAGCGCCCGGCCCAGGCCCTGTATCTTCAGAAACGGATTCCCGTCCATTCAGTCCTCCAGTCCATGTCTCGTCGTTAATCGTCGTTGAACGAATTGCTTTCGTAGTGAAACGGGTCGCGCGCCCGCCGTCGACGTTCAGTCGAGCGGCCAGACCTCGCGGCTTGCTGCCCTTACCGCCTGTGCCGAGTCGAGTGCGAGCAGATCCTGCGCACGCTGGCGACACAGCTGGTAATCGAGACGGCGCACGCGCGCCTTGATGCCCGGCACCGACACCGGGTCCACCGACAGTTCGGTCACGCCGAGGCCGACGAGGATCGGCACCGCGAGCGGATCGCCGCCCAGCGCGCCGCACACGCCGACCCACTTGCCATGCTTCGCCGCGCCGCGCACCGCGATGTCGATCAGGCGCAGCACGGCCGGATGCAGGCCGTCGGACTGCGCGGCCAGATCGGCCTGGCAGCGGTCCATCGCGAGCGTGTACTGCGTCAGGTCGTTGGTGCCGATCGACAGGAAATCCGCGTGCTGCGCGAGCTGGTCGGCAAGCAGCGCCGCCGACGGCACCTCGATCATCGCGCCGACCTCGATCGGCTCGGTGCGGCCCTGCGCACGCGCGAATTCGTCGATGCGCTTGCGCAGCCGCACGAGTTCGCCCGCATCCGTGACCATCGGCAGCAGGATGCGCACCGCGCCGAACGGCTGCACCGCGAGCAGGCCCTGCAGCTGATCGTCGAGCAAGTCGGGGCGCACCTGCGCGAGGCGGATGCCGCGCAGGCCGAGCGCCGGGTTCGGTTCGGGCGGCAGCGTCAGGTAGTCGACTTCCTTGTCGGCACCGACGTCGAGCGTACGGATGATCGCGGTGCGGCCCTGCAGCGCGTCGACGATCGACTGGTAGCTCTGCTGGTGCTCGACGACGCTCGGCGCGGCCTGGCGGTGGATGAACATCAGCTCGGTGCGCAACAGGCCGATCGCGTCCGCGCCGTTGTCGACCGCGGTGTTCGCGTCATCGAGCGTCGCGATGTTCGCGGCGACCTCGATCGCGCGGCCGTCGGTGGTCGCGGCGGCGGCACCGGCCAACTGCCGGTTCGCTTCGCGCACGCCGTCCAGACGCTGGCGTTCGTGGCGCGCGCGCTCGACGTCGAGCGCGGTCGGTGCGTGTTCGAGACGGCCCGCGCTCGCATCGACGACGACCTGCGTGCCGTCCGGAATCGCGTACAGCGCGTCGCCGACCGCGACGAGCGCCGGAATGCCGAGCTGGCGCGCGATGATCGCCGCATGCGACGTCGCGCCGCCGCGCGCCATCACGAGCGCGGTCACGCGCTGGCGATCGAGCGACGACAGGTCCGACGGCGTGAATTCCTCGGCGGCGAGCACGGCCTCGTCGGGCAGTGCGCGCGTCGCGCCGCTGGTGTGGCCGAGCGCGCGCAGCACGCGCTTCTCGATGTCGCGCAGGTCGGCCGCGCGCTCGGCGAGCAGCGTGTCGTCGAGCTTCGACAGCGTGTCGATCTGCGCGCGGATCGTCGCGCGCCACGCGAAGCCCGCGCTCTTGCCGAGGCTGATCTGGTCGCGCGCCGCGTCGACCAGCGTCGGGTCCTCGAGCAGCACGCGATGCACCGCGAAAATCCCCGCCTCGCCCACCGCGCCGCGTGCCGACGCGTTGCGGACCGTTTCGTCGAGTTCGGCGTCGACCGCCTTCAGCGCCTGGTCGAGCCGGCGGCTTTCCGACGCGGGCGTGCCGGACGCCTGTTCGGGCGGCACGATTTCCGCATCGTCGAGACGCACGAGCGTGCCGACCGCGATGCCGGGCGCCGCGCATACGCCCGCGAGCGTGTTCGGGTCGAGCGGCGCGCCGGTATTGCGCACGACCATCTGCGGCGCCGGCGAACGCAGCCGCGCCGGCTTCTCCTCGACTTCGCCGTGCGCTTCGCGCAGCAATTCACGTTCGACCGCTTCGACGGCTTGCTGCGCGTGCGCGCCGCGGCCGATCAGTTCGATCGTCGCGCCTTCGCCGGCGCCGAGGCCGAGCAGGCCCACGACGCTCGTGATCGACGCCTTGCGGCCGTCGAACTGCACGTCGACCGTCGCGTCGATGCCGCGCACGGATTCACGCGCCCGTGCGGCCGGGCGTGCATGCAGGCCGCCCGGCTGCGTCAGCACGAGCTCGCGGCGCACTTCGTGCATCGCCGCGGCGCCGGCCTGCGCCGCCTGCGCGGCGGCTTCGCCCTTGCCGCGCAGCGTCAGCAGCGGCGTCTCGCCGGCGGTCGCGAAACCGCTCGCGCGCTCGACGATCTCGAACGCGTCGGAGTTCGCGATCGCGATCACCGACACCAGCGAATGCGCGCTGCGCGCGACCGCGTCCTGGTCGAACTCGATCAGCAGGTCGCCCGCCGCGACCCGCGCGCCGGCTTCGACATGCGCGGTGAAACCCTGCCCGTTCAGCTCGACGGTGTCGATGCCGATGTGCAGCAGCACTTCCGCGCCTTGCGGCGTCGTGATGGTCACTGCATGGCCGGTGCGCGCGAGATGCGACACGACGCCGGCGCACGGCGCGACGAGCTTGCCCGCGAGCGGGTCGATGCCGATGCCGTCGCCGAACATCCCGCCGGAGAACACCGGATCGGGCACATCGGCCAGCGCGACGATCGGCCCGGTCAGCGGGGCATGCAGGACGATCGGATCATGGGTGGAACTCTTCAACTGGGACTCCTCGGCGCGTCTCATCGGCGGTCTCGGCTATCAGTGCGTTTCGGTGACTTTGTTCAGGTGGCGCGGCGTGTCGGGATTGCGGCCGCGCGCGACGGCGAGATCCGCCGCCATCACGTAGAACGAAAGAATGGCGGCGATCGGGTCGAGCGCCGAATGGGCAGACTGCGCAAGTGGCAAGGTCGCGCCGGGCGTGCCGGCAGGCGCCGCGAGCAGCACGGCGGCGCCGCGTGCGCGCATGTCCTGCGCGAGCTGCAGCAGCCCGGCCTGCTCGGGCCCCGGCGGCGCGAACACCAGCAGCGGATAGTCGCGGTCGATCAGCTCCATCGGGCCGTGACGGACTTCGGCGCTCGAGAACGCCTCGGCCTGGATGCCGGAGGTTTCCTTCAGTTTCAGCGCGGCTTCCTGCGCAATCGCAAGACCGAGGCCGCGGCCGATCACGATCATCCGCTCGATGTCCGCGAGCGCGGCGACGGCCGGCGACCAGTCGAGCTGGCCGGCTTGCGCGAGCACGTCGGGCAGGCCGCGCAACGCGGTGATCAGCGCGGCGTCGCGCTGCCAGTACGCGACGATCTGCGCGGACAGCGACAGCATCGCGATATAGCTCTTGGTCGCGGCGACCGACAGCTCGGGGCCGGCCAAGAGCGGCAACTGGTGCTCGCACGCGTCGGCGAGCGGCGACGGCAGCACGTTGACGGCAGCGACGGTGCGCGCGCCGGCTTCGCGCAGCGCGGCCATCGTGTTGACGAGATCGGGGCTCTTGCCGGACTGGGAGAAGGCGAGCGCGAGCTGGTCCTGCACCTTCAGCGGCGCCTGCTGCAGCGTCGCGACCGACATCGGCAGCGACGCGACGGGCACGCCGAGGCGGCTCATCGTCAGGCTCGCGAAATAGCTGGCGGCGTGATCCGAGCTGCCGCGCGCGACCGTCAGCGCGACGGCCGGCGGGTGATCGAGCAGCTGGCCGGCGAGCGCTTCGACGCGCGTGGTGTCGGCGAGTTGCGCGGCGACGACCTGGGCGGACTCGCGCGCTTCGTTAAGCATATTCGACAATCGATTCTCCTTCGACGTAGGTCGCGGTGAGGTTCAGGTCGCGATCGAACACGACGAGGTCGGCCCATGCGCCGCGCTGGAGGCGGCCGCGATCGGCGATGCCGAGGTAGTCGGCCGCATAGCGCGACATCCGGTTCGACACGTCGGCGATCGGCAGACCGAGCGACACGAGATTGCGCAGCGCCTGATCCATCGTCAGCGTGCTGCCGGCGAGCGTGCCGTCGGCGAGCCGCACGCCGCCGAGACACTTCGTCACGTGCTGGCTGCCGAGCCGGTATTCGCCGTCGGGCATGCCGGTGGCCGACGTGCTGTCGGTCACGACGTACAGGCGCGGGATCGCGCGCAGCGCCGCACGAATCGCACCGGGGTGCACGTGCAGCAGGTCGGGGATGATTTCCGCGTACTCGGCATGCGCGAGCGCCGCGCCGACGAGGCCCGGATTGCGGTGATGCAGCGGCGACATCGCGTTGAACAGGTGCGTGAAGCCGCATGCGCCGTGCTTGAGCGCGGCGACGGCGTCGTCGTAGGTCGCGAGCGAGTGGCCGAGCTGCACGCGCACGCCGCGCGCGGCCATCTCGCCGATGATCTCGATGTGGCCGGCGATTTCCGGCGCGAGCGTGACGACGCGGATCGGCGCGATCGACAGGTACTTCAGCACTTCGTCGAGCACGGCCGACACGGCCGCGTCCGGCTGCGCGCCGAGCTTGCCGGGGTTGATGTACGGCCCTTCGAGGTGCACGCCGAGCACGCGTGCGCCACCGGGCGTACGGGTGCGCGCGACGCTGCCGAGATTGGCGACGACCTGCATCAGTTCGTCGCGCGGCGCGGTCATCGTCGTCGCGAGCAGGCTCGTCGTGCCGAACTGCGCATGGGTGCGGGCGATCGTCTCGATCGCGTCGCCGCCTTCCATCACGTCGGCGCCGCCGCCGCCGTGCACGTGCAGGTCGATGAAGCCTGGCAGGATGTACGGTGCGTCGTTCTTCGCGGGATCGGCGGGCGTGCCGTCGAGCGTGGTGATGCGGCCGTTCTCGCTATCGAGCGAACCGTGAATCCAGCCGTCGGGGGTAAGGATGTTTCCAGTCAGCATGACGTTTCTCTTGATGATCTGGTGACGCGGACATCCGCGTCGCGATTTGCAAATCCGTTGCGCTTCGTCGTGTTCGGTCGCGCACGGCGCGCGGGCAGTCTCGCGCGTCAGCGTTTCAGTTCCGCGACGAAGTCGTAATAGTCGTCGCGGCAATACGTTTCGGTCACTTCGATCGCGCGCTGGTCGACGCCGTAGCCGATGCGCGTGATCACGAGCAGGGCCGAGCCCGGCTTCACCCCCATCCACTTTGCGATCTCGTGCGTCGCGTTCGCCGCGCGAAAGTGCTGCAGCGCGCGCACCACGGTCATCCCGCGCGCCTCGAGGTATTCGTACAGCGACGCGCCGAGCGCCTGCGGATCGGGCACCACCGCGGCCGGCAGCGTCGAATGCTCGACGGCCATCACGATGCCGTCCGCGCGGCGCAGCCGTTCGAGCCGCGCAACCGTCGCGCCGGGCGCGAGGCCGAGATGCGTGAGCTCGTCGCGGCTCGCGGCGCGCAGCTTGCGCGACAGCCACACCGAATCGGGCACGAAGCCGCGCTGCTGCATCTTCGCGGTGAAGCCGACGAGACGCGACAGCGGATCGGCGACACGCGGCGTGATGAAGCTGCCCGCGCCGCGCGCCCGCTTGATCAGCCCCTGCTCGACCAGCAGCGCGAGCGCACGACGGGCCGTGATCCGCGACACGCCGACCGACCCCGACAGCAGCCGCTCCGACGGCAGCGCCTCGCCGGCCCGCCACGCGCCGGCGTGAATCGCGCTCGCCAGGTTGCGGGCGAGCTGCAGATACAGCGGCGTGTCGTCGAGGGGATCGGGTGCCAGTTCGGACCAGCCGGTTTCCATGTGCCTCCGGGTGTCGGACGACGATCTCGGACCGTCGAAAGTGAACGCATTATATAACCACCATAATACCAGTCAACGAACTGGTATTAGCGAGGCGAAAATCGCCGGAAGCCTTGCCCGGCAAGCGTTTTAGTCGCGGGAAAGCCTTTGTTTACAATGCGATGCGGGATAGGGATTTACCCGGATTGGTATGCAAGGGGACAGTTCCGGCGCGCGATTCGGCCGGTTTTGGGCTGGAAATCCAAGACCCGAATAGAACCAGTTGAGCCGACTGGTATGCATGGGACGACACGCACCACGCGGAGCTGGCGACACGCGCCCGGGGACCTCAATGGAATTCGCGGCTCGACGTGCGCAGGCCGCCGAGCAGCGGCGTCAGATCCTCGAAATGCTGCGCGACGAGGTGCCTCACGTCGCTGACGACCTGCCATACGCCCGACACCGCGAGCAGCCGCGAATCGAGTGTTTCGCGGCGCTGCCGCGCGAGCAGCTCGGGCCGCACGATCACGTTCACGCACCCCGTTTCGTCCTCGAGCGTCATGAACATCACGCCTTTCGCGGTGCCCGGCATCTGGCGGGCCGTCACGATTCCGCACGCGCGCGCGAGCCGGCCGTCGGGGCGCTCGCGCAACTCGGCCGCGGACAACAGCCGCTGCGCGCGCAACGCGGGCCGCAGCAGTGCGACGGGATGGCGGTTCAGCGTCAGGCCGGTGGTGTCGTAGTCGGCGAGGATGTCGTCGGCTTCCGACGGTGCGCCGAGCGCGGGCTTCACGGGTTCGTCGATCGGCGCGGCGGCGAGCAGGTCGCGCTCGGGTGCCGCGGCGACCGCCTGCCACAACGCATCGCGACGATGGCCGGCGAGCGTCGCGAGCGCGTTCGCGGCGGCAAGTGCCTCGAGATCGCGGCGCTCGAGTTGCGCGCGGCGGGCCAGCACGTCGACGTTGTCGAACGGGCCGGCCGCGCGCGCCGCTTCGATCCGGCGCGCGGCGGCTTCGCCGAGGCCGCGCACGAGCGACAGGCCGAGCCGCACGGCGGGCTGGCCGTGGGGAGGCGGCTGGTCGGGCAGCGCTTCGAGCGACGCTTCCCAGTTACTGAGCGTGACATCGATCGGCAGGACCTGCACGCCGTGACGCTTCGCGTCCTGCACGAGCTGCGACGGCGGATAGAAACCCATCGGCTGGCTGTTCAGCAGCGCGGCGAGGAAGATCGCCGGTTCGTGGCATTTGAGCCAGCTGCTGGCATAGGCGAGTTTCGCGAAGCTGGCTGCGTGGCTTTCGGGGAAACCGTATTCGCCGAAGCCTTTGATTTGCTCGAAGATCTGTTCGGCGAATTCGCGTGTGTAGCCGCGCTCGAGCATGCCGTTCACGATCTTGTCGTGATACGGGCCGAGATCGCCCCTGCGCTTCCAGGCCGCCATCGCACGACGTAACTGGTCGGCCTCGCCGGGCGTGAAACCGGCTGCGACGATCGCGATCTGCATCACCTGTTCCTGGAAGATCGGAACGCCGAGCGTGCGTTCGAGCACGTCCCTGAGCGCATCGCTCGGATAGGTGATCTCCCCTTCCTCTTCTCCCGCCTTGATCCTGCGCCGCTTCAGGTACGGATGCACGGCGCCACCCTGGATCGGCCCCGGCCGCACGATCGACACCTCGACCACCAGATCGTAATAATCGCGCGGCTTCAGGCGCGGCAGCATCGACATCTGCGCGCGCGATTCGATCTGGAACACGCCGACCGTATCGGCGCGGCAGATCATGTCGTAGGTTGCTTCGTCATCCTGCGGAATGTGCTTCAGCGTGAACGGCTGGCCGTCCTCCTGCGGCCCGCGCCACGCAGTGCGCAGATCGAAGGCGCGATGCAGCGCCGACAGCATGCCGAGCGCGAGCACGTCCACCTTCATCAGCCCGAGCGCCTCGAGATCGTCCTTGTCCCACTGGATCACGCGCCGCCCGTCCATCGCCGCGTTCTCGACCGGCACGAGCCGCGTGAGCTTGCCGCGGCTGATCACGAAGCCGCCCGAGTGCTGCGACAGGTGGCGCGGAAAGTTCAGCAATCGACCGGCCAGTTCGGCCCATGCGCGAATGATCGGCGTCGCAGGGTCGAGCCCGGTCGACGCGAATTGCTGCAGCAGGTCGCGACTGCCGTCGAACCAGCGATGCGCCTTCGCGACGCGATCGACCAGCATCGGATCGACACCGAGCGCCTTGCCGGTTTCGCGCAGCACGCCGCGCGGGCGATACGTCGAGACGGCCGCCGCGAGCGCGGCGCGATCGTGTCCGTATTTTGCGTAGATATGCTGGATCACCTCTTCCCGGCGCTGATGCTCGAAGTCGACGTCGATATAGAACCCTAGCGGGCTCTACCGATTCGTTCGGCGGTGCTCGAGCAATGAAGGTCCGGGTCCGCGCAGCATTCTTCGGCCAGTAGTACTTTGACGATTCCGGTAGCGGGGACGCCACTGCATCAATCCAATACATCGACCTGGGGTTCGGGCGCCTGCGGCAGTGCCGGGTGTCGTATAGCTAAGCCGTGCGGACGAATTGCCTATCCGGTGACGTGGCTGACTCGATCGATCGCGCTGGGTTCGCGTTAAAGGTCGCATGCCGCGGAAGCAATGAAAAAGGGCTCCAACGGCGTAAGCGATGGTCGCTTCACTGCCGCTGGAGCCCGTCGGGGGCTAGTCAGTTACTGACCTGCGGCCAGTGCCTTAACTTTCTCGGTTGTTAGTGCGTTGCCGGCAATTCCCCAGTCACCGCTCTTTACTTCTTCAACAATGACCCAGGTAACGGGCCGCATGTTTTCGCCCTCGATCGACACCATGGCGTCGGTCAGGGTGGAAATGATCCTTTCCTTGTCGGCTGCGGAGAAAACGCCTTCGATGACTTTTACATTGATGAGCGGCATAAGTGTTCCTTGGGTTCGTTTGAATTGATGGCGCTGTCTTGCCTTGCGTCAGCTTGATTCAACGGTATTGGCTCAAAATTGCATCGCGGATTCGTTCCAAAGACCGTTGTAGCTGCGCCCGCGGACACGCAAGATTGAGTCGCACTCTTCGGTCGCCGTTCTCGACGAACATTTCACCGCCCTCGAGGATGACACCCGCCTTTTCAAGAAAGAATCGTGTGAGGTTGACCGAATCGTCGAAATAGGTCCGCAGGTCGATCCACGCCAGATAGGTCGCTTCCGGAACGTGGAATTTGGCTTCTGGCAAGTGATCCCCCAGAAAGCGTTGAATCAAGGCGAAGTTCTCGTCGAGATACAGCCGCAGCGCATCCAGCCACGGAGCGCCGTTGCGATACGCGCCGATGGCGGCCGCGAGACTGAGCGGGTTCACGAACGGGTAGTGGCGACGCTTCCATTCCGAGCGCAGTTCCGGATCCGGGATGATGATGGTTGCGATCATCATTCCCGCGAGATTGAACGTCTTGCTAACGGCCATGCACGTGATGATGTCGGAGCTACCCGGGAAAAGCTTCGCTAACGGCGTGTGTGCATTGCCGGTTCTCAGCAGGTCGCAATGGATCTCGTCGGAGACAATCTTCACACCGTTTGCGATACA
Source organism: Burkholderia sp. B21-005 (assembly GCF_020843965.1). Lineage (NCBI taxonomy): Bacteria > Pseudomonadati > Pseudomonadota > Betaproteobacteria > Burkholderiales > Burkholderiaceae > Burkholderia > Burkholderia sp. B21-005. The sequence goes on from NZ_CP086301.1 coordinate 3,126,131, forward strand.
GAGGTCGCCCATGCGACGCAACTCGTCGTTTGTCCAGATTCGGCCGGTCGGATTGTGCGGGTGGCACAGGAAAAAGAGCTTTACTGCCGGGTCGCTTACTTTCGCTTCGAAGTCTTCAAAGTCGATCGTGTATTCGCCATCGTCGGATGCGAGCATGCGCGACGTCACGAACTCGCGGCCGCGCTGCTTCGCCGCGTGTTTGAAGTATCCGTAGGCAGGCGTCAGACCAAGCACCTTGTCGCCGGGTTGGCACACGTACTCGACGAGCGCGAAGAGTGCGGGTATGACGCCAAGTGAGACCTGCATTTCCTCGCGAGCGAAATGCCAGTCATATCGTTGCGCGCACCACGAGTGGAAAGCCTGATAGAGCTGCTCGTCCAGGTCTGCTGTGTACCCGAAGATGGGATGTTTGAGGCGCTCGGTAATGGCATCGACGGCGGCATCGGGGGCCGCGAATTGCATGTCGGCCACCCACATCGATATCAGCTCTTCTCTCGGCATCTCGAGTGCAAGTGCAGGTGCATCCGCTCCGAACAGATAGTTGGCGAAACCTTCTTCCGCGATCGCATTTGTGTCGCGGCGTGAGATCGAGCGATCAAAGTTATAGCCCATACTGGATTCTCCATGTACGAGATCAAGCATTCGACGAGCCTCGCGCGATGCAGCTACGGGTCTATCGCACCGACGTACGACGGCATATCCGCTTGACCTTTCGGCCCCATGACGCGCAACAGCTTCGATGGCCTGCATTGACGTCGATGGGCGGTCTGAATGTGGCATGCAACCTGAGGCGACGCGTCGACCGGTCCGGACCATGGCCGGCCGGCGTGGTTTCGCCAGATCTTTGGACGCATTTTTAATGCCGACGGGAAGTACTTCGAATGACCTGAAAAAGTTGATTCGAAGACTTCCCATGCAAGCAGTCCGAGCTCGCCGTACCTCATCTCGCTTTCATGGCGGGGACCGGACTGATGCGTCGGCATTTCAGTCCGATTACGCGGGTTCCTGCTCGAACGTCGGATAATCGGTGTAGCCCTTGGCACCAATGACGCCATAGAAGGTCGACCGATCGGGCTCGGTGAGCGGCCAGCCGTTCTTCATCCGCTCCACCAGATCGGGGTTGGAAATGAAGGCCGTGCCAAATGCGATCAGGTCAAGTTCTCCCTTCGCGAGTTCGGCTTCGGCCAGCTCCTGTGTGAAGCCGCCGGCGCCGATCAGCGTGCCCTGGTAGGCCTTGCGGAAAGCCGCACCAAAGCCCTCCGGTGTACCGGCAGCGGAGATAGTCGTCTGATAGTTCAGGTGCACGAACGCCAGCTTTCTTTCGTTCAAGGCAGAGGCCATGCTCGCCCATGCATCCGCTTCGCCTTCGAAGGCCTCCATATCGTAGATGCGCCCGAACGGCGAGATGCGCACGCCTACCTTTTCACCGCCAATGGCGTCCGCCAGAGCGTCGATCGTCTCGAGCAAAAAGCGCTGACGATTAGCGATGGAACCGCCATACTGGTCGGTGCGGGTATTTAGCTTGCTGCTCAGGAACTGGTCGAACAGGAAGGCATTGGCTGCCATCACTTCCACACCATCGAAGCCTGCGTCCATCGCCCGACGCGCGGATGCAACGAAGTCCTGAGTGACACGCTGCACTTCTGCCGTGGTCAGCGCACGCGGCACGCTCGGGAGGACCGGGCCTTCCTTGCCGGGTTCGACCCATGCGTAGACCATGGTCGTGGTCGCCGGCACTTCGCCCGACGACACCGGAGCCGCATTGCCAGGCTGGATGGAAACGTGGGACAGCCGGCCAACGTGCCAGAGCTGGGCAAAGATTTTGCCGCCCTTTTTGTGCACGGCATCGGTGACTTTTCGCCATCCTTCCGTCTGCTCGTCGGTGTACAGGCCCGGCGTATACAGATAGCCGCGACCCTCTTCGGACACCGGAAGACCTTCGGTGATGATCAGGCCGGCAGAAGCACGCTGCGCGTAGTAGAGCGCGGTGAGGTCGTTGGGAATGTTATCGGGCGTACGCGTGCGCGTCATCGGTGCCATCACGACGCGGTTGGCGAGCTGCGTCCCGGAAAGATCGTAGGGCGTAAACAATTTACTCATCATGTTGCTCAAAATGAAGGTGCGCCAGGGCGCTGGTTAAGTGTCGCGCTGAATGCGAAATGAACTGGACGGTTATCGAATCGCGGTGGATCGCTGCTTCACGCGGATATTGAACAAATCCGGAAAATTGGCTCCCCTATGAATCGGGCGCCGCCGCCTAGCCAGCACATCCGTCGATGCTGCAACTCATGCCTCCGGTGTCTGCGCTTTCGTCCGGTACGTTCTCGGCGGAGTCGATCAACGCTTTTTCGAACACAGCGACTTCACGTGCGCCCGAGAGGTACGTTCGGTTGTTGAAGACAAACAGCGGAACGCCGTTTGCGATCCGATTCGCTTCTGCTTCATCTCGCGCGATTTCGGACACCATCTCGCGATCGTCGAAGGAGAGCGACGCAGCAGAGATACCGATGTTCTTCGCAAGCTCGACGAGGGCGGCTCTGTCGAAGATGTCAACACCGTCGGTCGTCGCGGCCCGGTAGATCGCTTCGATCAATCGTTGTTTGTCTTCAGGCTTTTGGACGCTTTTGACGAGCAAGTGCGCGTCGCTCGTATCACCAAAGCGCATGGTCTCGAATCGATAGTTCAGTCCTTCCTGGGCGCCGGCCGAGCACACCGCATCCATCATTCTTTGCGCTGCTGCGGGGTTTCCGAACTTGGCATAAAGCGCGTCTGTAAAGCCAGTCGGAACCATGCCTCGCGCGAGACGGTAGGACTTGTGTGTCACGACAACGTCGACGTGCTGCGCCATGCCTTCTATCGCTTTTTCCAGGCGTCGTTTTGCGATCCAGCACCAGGGACAGACAAAGTCCGACCATACTTCTACATTGACCCGCTTCATATTTCATCCTCAGCTGGAAATTGCTGCTTGGTGGCGCTCCGCTCGCAGCGGCAGCGCCGGGCAGGACATTTACTCGCGGCCGAGCTGGTCCAGCGCGTCGAGCACATGCGTGCTATAGACCACAGCGGCACCGGCATTGAGATTGATGGCGACACCGAGTGCTTCCGCGACTTCTTCCTTCGTCACGCCGAGCTTGTTGGCTTCTGCCGCGTGAAAAGCGATGCAGCCGTCGCACCGTGTGGTGACAGCGACTGCCAGCGCAATCAGCTCCCGGGTCTTTGCGTCGAGATGATTTGTCTTGGCGCCGGCGGCACCAAGCAAACCGACGCCTTTGACGGTGTCCGGGGTGTACCGTGCAAGTTCATGCACGCGGCGGGTGACGGCGCCGATAGTTTCAGTCCAGTTTTCCATGGTTTCTCTCCAGATAACAACCAACTAGTTGGTAGGGTTTGGGGCCAAATAAAAGAGCCATGTTCACGTGGAAAACGGCTCTCACGATTGGTGCAACGATGAATAGCTTGGGGAATCGATTCCTTTTTATGCTGCGGAGACGATGAGACGGATAATGCCGCGGTCGAGCGTTTCGCCGTTCTTCATCGCCCACTCGACAAAGCTTGCTCCCTCAAGAACGCTCAATACCTGATGCGCCTTCTGGTAGCTTCCGACGCCAGCGGGGATCTCACCGTCGCCGATGCCCTTGTCGATGACCTTGGTCAGCCAGCGCAGTTGCAGCTCGAAAAACCGGTGCGTGAGCTTCTGCAGTTCGGGCGGCAAAGCAGCCATCTCGGCGGCAAGTGCACCGCAAAGCGGGAGCAGGCTTCCATCACTGCTGGCGCGAAAGGTCTCGAAAAATCCGTTCAAGCGACCCCAGAAGTCCTCATTCTCGCGGTCGATTCGCTCGAATGCTTCCACCACTCTCGCAACATAGGCTTCCACAATTGCAACGCCCAGATCTTCCTTCGTCGGGAAGTGGTGGTGAATGCTTGCCTTCCGGATACCAACGGTTTCAGCCAGATCCGCATAGCTGAACGCGGCATAACCCATCGAGCGCATCAGGCCTTCTCCAGCTTGAACCAGCGCGTCGCGCGTACCAACTGCCATGCATCCTCCGGCTCACTGCCAAACTCAATGAGGCGTAGTCTACCTACTAGTTGGTTTCTTGTCAAGCATAGCGGCGCACCTGGTCTTTTGCAGTTCCGCAGGGCGGCAAATTGTGTGATCAATCTCGTAGGAACACCGCAACCGCCGGGGTGAGAAAGTTTCTTGTGAAGCTACCAACTAGATGGTAGGCTTCTGGTGAGTTTCAATTTTCCCTGCGCGAGAGCGCCCCCAGGAGGACCACCAGATGACTACCCACCCGAACGGAATCGACGTGCCGGCTTTGCAGCAATTCGTGCAAGAGGTCGCCACGGACCCAACGAAGCGGAATGCACGCTTCAACGTCAAGACGAAATGGGCGCACCAGACGCGCTCCGTGGCAACCGTCAGCCACTATGAGCTGGGCGGGGTAACCCACCAGCGGCATTTCGAAATCGCAGCGGACGAACCCACGCAGCTTCTGGGTACGAATAGCGCGCCCAACCCGCAGGAACTGCTGATGGCGGCGCTCAATGCCTGTTTGACGGTCGGGTACGTCGTCAACGCCGCCGCGATGGGGATCACTGTCCACAGTCTGGAAATCGAGACGGATGGAGAGTTGGACTTGCGCGGTTTCCTCGGGCTCGACGAGAGCGTGAACCCTGGGTACGACGAAGTGAGCTACGTCGTTCGCCTGCACACGGACGCTTCGCGCGAGCGTGTCGAGGAGTTGCACCGGGTTGTGACGAAAACTTCGGTCAACCGCGCGAATTTCTCGAAGGCGATCCGCGTGGTCTCGACGCTCGAAGTCCGCGAAGGCTAACCGGCGCACGTATTGCGATGCCGGCCACGTCCCCGCGTTCTCCGGGGACGTGCTGATTCATGGACGCGGCAAAGCGGGTATTGGTGTGCTTTGGCACGGCCGCGCATGCGGAACCGGTCCAGACATTCAAATTAAGGAAATCAAAATGAACGATTTTTCAGGTAAGAAACTTCTTGTCGTCGGTGGCACCAGCGGCATCGGGCTCGCAACGGCCAAACAAGTACTGAAAAGTGGCGGTAGCGTCGTCTTGACGGGTAATAGAAAGGACAAGGCCGAAGCTGTGCGCGCCGAATTGAGCGGGCTCGGTCCGGTCTCCGTGATCGCGGCGAACCTCATGACCGAGGAAGGCATGAACGCCATCCGTGCGGAGATCAACGCGAATCACAAAGATATTTCGCTGTTGGTGAATTCTGCGGGCATCTTTGTTCCGAAAGCCTTCATCGACCACGAAGAATCTGATTACGACATGTACCTGTCGCTCAATCGCGCCACTTTCTTCATTACGCAGGACGTGGTCAGGAACATGCTCGCCGCGAAGCGCCAAGGCGCGATCGTGAACGTCGGGTCGATCGGCGCGCAGGCAGCGCTGGGCGACTCGGCGGCATCCGCGTATTCCATGGCGAAAGCAGGTCTGCACGCGCTCACGCGCAATCTCGCGATTGAACTCGCCGATGCGGGTATCCGGGTGAACGCTGTCTCGCCGGCGATCGTACAGACGTCGATTTACGAAGGCTTCATGGCGAAGGAAGACATTGCCGGTGCGATGAAAGCGCTCGATTCGTTTCATCCGCTCGGACGCGTCGGTACGCCCGAAGACGTTGCGAACACGATTGTCTTCCTGCTTTCGGACAAGACCTCGTGGGTAACGGGTGCCATCTGGAATGTGGACGCGGGGGTGATGGCAGTGCGCAAATGATGGCTGTTTGGAGGGATGCGCGCTAGCAGCTGATGTGCAACGGCAACGAGACGAAAGAAGGACCACCGCCACTTCCAGCGGTGGTCCAATAGGACATTGACGGAGCAGTCGACGCCTTCATGGAGGTCGAGCAAGGAGTGTGCGATGCGATTTGCAATCTATAAAAAGAATGGGCACCGCGGCATCGCGGTGGAGCACAGCGGGCAATGGTTCGGGCTGACCGCTGAGGACACCGCTTATCCGGGTCTGGATTCGCTGCTGGCGCAGGCGCCGACCTTGCCGAAGTTGCCGCGCGTCTCGCGCGTGGAGCGCCGGTCGATCTTGATGCAGTACGCGTACTGCCGCCGTTCGGGCGGCCCAACAAGATCCTCTGCGTTGGCTTGAACTACCTCGACCACTCGATGGAAACCGGGTTTGCGAAGCAGACTTATCCAACCGTGTTTGCGCGGTTCGCATCGAGCCTGATTGCTCACGACGAACCGATCGCGTTGCCGGCACAGTCGTCGCAACTCGACTACGAGGGCGAGCCGCTGGCGGTGATCGGCAAGGCCGGCCGCGGCATCACTCGCGAGCGTGCACTCGATCACGTCGCCGGTTATTCGCTTTTCAACGACGTCACGCTGCCTGATTACCAGTTCCGCACTCCACAGTGGACGATGGGGAAGAACTTCGACGGAACCGGAGGATTCGGGCCATGGTTCGTCACGGCCGATGAGCTGCCGCGCGGCTGCAAGGGGCTTCGGATTCAGACGCGCTTGAACGGTGCGGTTGTGCAGGAGGCTTCGACGTCGGACATGATCTTTGATGTCGAGACACTCGTCGTGCTGTTGAGCGAAGTGATGACACTTCAGCCCGGTGACCTTATCGTCACGGGTACGCCTGCCGGTATCGGGACGGCGCGCGAGCCACAGCTCTGGATGAAGGCCGGTGACATGTGCGAAGTCGAAATCGAGCAGCTCGGCGTGTTGCGCAATCCGGTCATGCCGGCGGTGATGTGTATAAGGCTGGACTAGGCCAAACGGACAGCGTTAGATCGTCTGACTCAGTTCGGCCACAAGCGGTCTGTCGTGATTGTGGACTACGTGTTCGCTTTAGTCCCGACTGCGGTCATTCAACTCGACATATAGGGGAGTGATCACATCGCTCCCCAAAGTGCCATTCGTGGCCGGCAGTTATGTCACTCCCATCGCGCGGGCCCCAAGCTCGCGGCCCGCGTATCCGGCGCTCACAGCATCGCCCCAAGTCTGCGGAACCACCCCTCCACCTCTCGTGCGGGATCCCTTTCGGCCAGCCGCTCCGCGGTCATCATGGGAAATGCCTTATCCGCGAGGCGTAGCTTTGCTTTTTCATCGCCCATAACCCCATCGTACTGTTGCTTCGCAGAGAAGGCTTCAGCGAAAATCTTCGGGACAGACTTCCCGTCGGCGCCGGGCTGATCGACGACGACAATCTCGACGCCAAAAGCATCCTTGATCGCATCCGCATGCAGATAGCATTCGATCTCGTGCTTGTTCGTTTGCACGGCCCAGGAGCCATCCGTGCGCAGGTTTACCTCAGCGACAGATTCCGCATACTTGGCCACGTCGCTGTCGTAGATATGGACCTCGGGACGATTGAGCGACCGGAGATAATGTTGTGTGACCCAATGCTTGAGCGTTGAGCCACCGAGCAATACGAAGGCAACTCGGTCATCCGAAGCTAGGTTCGGCAGGGTTGGGTCGGTCGAATGTAACGCCCGACTGAGCGATTTAAAGGCGGCCACGTCTGTCGGTCCTTCGACGCAAAGTAGGACTTTGACACGACTATCCGGCACGACACCGAGCGTTTCAGCCACCTGCCCGAATACGTCTGCGCCCTCCAGGATCACGGGTTGAAGAGCCGCGTCTCGCGTTACAAACCTGATACTGGCGGTAGGCAGATCCGACGCGAAGCCGGGGCTGTGCGTCGTGAGCAAAACCTGACATCCGGGCTCCAAAGCCAACGTCTTGAATGATTCTATAAGGATGCGCTGGTTGTTCGGGTGCTGTGCCGTCTCGGGCTCCTCGATCGCGTAAATGATGCTCCTGCTGGTGCCGGCCTTCAACCTGCGCTCCGCTTCCGCCTTGAAAAAGGCAACCAAGACAAGGCGACGGACGCCGCTGCCGCGCTTGTTTAGCGGAATGCCGTCGTCGGTGTCCATGCCGACCGAAAACAACCCGGTCCACTTGGCTGCAGTCGGTGGCATGAATTGCGGCGTCAGCTCCTTGGCAAGGTTGGGGTCGATCGTCTTCAAAGCTTCGTGAGTGATCTTCGCAATTAACTCGGCTTTCTCGCGAACCTTTTCCTGAATCCGGTTGATGTCGTCCTGCACTTCCGCGATGGCGGCTGCCACTGCTGCCCTCATTGGATTTTGTACCTCCCCGTCAGAATCGCGGCTGCTCCGGTCGCTCTGAAACAGCGCATACATCGGCAAGTAGTTTTCGAGCTGATCCCAGATCCGTTTGCTATCTTCCTTCGGCTTGGTGACAGGAAGAGCCACTTCCTGCAGTTCGAGGTCTTTCGCCGCCGCCCACAAGGCCCGCCGCATACCTGGATTCCCTTTAAGCGCGGCATCGAGCTTCTGGTCTTTTACAAGCTTTTGAAGATCTTTTTCCTTCAGATCAAGAAGGTCTGCAACCCCGGTTGCCGTCGGGTGATTCGCAAGGATATACACTTCGGCGGACGGCGTCTTCTTGCTGCAATCGAATACCTTTTGGATCTTCAGGGTGCCCTTGGCAGAGAGAAGGTATTCTGCTGCTAGAGTCGTCTCTGCCCCTGCGTCGAGGCTCAACTGGGATGGCAAATCAGAAAATTCGCAGGTGATAGAAACGAGGGGGGCGCCGCTGTAGATGTTCGCGTCACCCTGTTCTATCTTGACAGTTTCGTTGTTGAAGAAGATCTCCAGCGCCTCGAGGACCGAGGACTTTCCTATGTCATTTTTCCCAACAAAAGTCGTCAGGTCCGCCATCGATACCGTGGTCTCTTCACGGTAGCAACGGAAGTTTTTTATCGAAACAGATTCCAGTCTCATCTCGGCCTCCTTATTTGTAGCCCGACAGTTCGAGCCGTCAAATATTACTCTGAGTTGGACGGCGGACCTCTGAGCGCAGCGAACAGAGACTTGGCCGACGGTTGCCGGCAAAAATCACGCCTTCGCGGCCCAGTTCGAGGAGTGGTCACGTGGGATCCGAGAGCGGCGCGTAACGAGCATCCATATTCAATGCCGTATATTCCACAGCCGTGGATAACCGCTTCGACAACGGGATATCAGATAACGCATGGAACGGCTGGAGTTGCGGTCACGCAGAGGTAGGGGGAATTACAATGCAGCTCATAATGCCGCCCGAACAAGATCATTCAAACACTACTTGGCGATCGCGGAGTGGGCGCACCAAGACCTCAATCGACAAACGAAAGTCCTGGTGGCGCCACCGCTCAAGTTCGTGCGGTCGACGTCGTAGGTATCGTCTATAGCAACCGGAACCGCCGAACGCCCGCATCAAGCCAACGTTATGAGCCACTTTGACGAGCTACCGCGTCGTGACGGTAATCACGAGATCGAAGACGAAGCGATTGCCGCCTTCCAGATGCGGCTCACCGATAGTGGCGCTTTCATCCTTCAGGCGCAGGACCGCAAGGACTACGGAACGGACTGCCAGATCGAGGTGGTGGCTGATGGGCATGCCACCAACGCCCGGGTACACGTCCAGCTAAAGGGCACTGAGAGTGCGCTGAACGCCGACGGTTCGCTCAGTGTCGAAGTTCGCCGCACGAACCTCAACTATCTGCTTATGCAGCCCTACAGCGTTTACGTTGCCTATCACGCACCGACAGGCTCCTTACGCATTCGCACGGCGGAAAGTGTTGCCCGTCAATATGAGCATAGCGGGAAAAACTGGACCGACCAGCGGTCGCTGACTGTCTCTTTCGTTGAGGAGCTAACGATTGAGTGCCTCGGCCGGCTCGCGGCTCTCGCCCGTGCCGGGGCAAAGTCATCACGCGATCGGCGCGTAGGCCAAGTCGGGATGGCCGCGGCGGACCTATCCAGTCACGTCCTGGAGTCACCTCCGGATATTCACGTTCCCCAGGAGACAGCCCTGGCGCGCAAGCTGCTCGTACAACTCTACGAGAAGAACGCCGACGAGGTGATTAGCGTCGGCTTCGCCAAGTTCGAGGCCGTTTTCGGCGTTGGCAGTGACGAAATGGGCGTTTGCTACATGGCCGAAATCAACCTCGGCATGGATGGCATGAGCCGGCACCCAGAGAGGATCGAGGAAGCCATCAGTTTTTTTCGGATCAGGCTTGCAGATGATCGTTATCAAATCGGCGACCTGCACTACACGATCGGAAACGCCTTCCATGCTCTCGGTAACGAGCAAGAAGCAAAGCGGGCTTTCGAAGCCGCGCTCGCCGATCCTGCGCTCGCTGCCACTTCCGAACTAGCCGCTCAGATCCACAAAAACCTCGGCTCCAGTTGCGCTGTGCTTGGCGACGATGGGCAGGCGGTGGCTCACTACCGCGAAGCTTTGCGGTTGAATCCCGATCTAGCGGAGGCCCACAACTCCCTGGGCACCCACTACGTTCGTTTGGGCAAGTACGAGGACGCTTTGCGTCATCTCGACCAAGTCATCTTCTCGGATCAAAAGCAGGGCAGGACTTCTGCGGTCATCGGCTGGCGCGCCAACGTTCTTTTCAATCTCGGCGACGGCCGCGCTGCGTTTCGCGAGATCAATGGCCTGGTAGCTCAGGCTGACCGCTTCCGTTGGATTTGGCCGTGGTGTTGCCGTCTGGTCGCGGCCTTCGGACGCGTGAATGTGGACAACGCCCGTCAAGCGTTGCCCTTCTGGCAACGCTACGTGAGGGCGAACCCTGAGGATCCCGCCGGAAATTGGGAACTTCTCATGACGACGTTCTATCTGCGCGGCCGAGGAGAGGATGTCTCGAAAACCTATAGTGAATTCCGCGAGGAATTCGATAGGCACATCGCCCACATCGCCCCCGACGATGCCGCGCTGCCTTGGGATCGTCTGGGCCACTGGGCGCAGGATGACCAGGACTGGGCGGAGGCGGTGCGCTGCTTTCGCAAGGCGTATGAATTGGCGGGCGGCGAATACGGCTATTGCATGGCGATTGCCCTCATGGAACTGGGGCGGTTCGATGAGAGCGTGCCGCTCCTGCTGGAACAGGCTCAGACCATTCAACCGGATGCCAAGAGCTGGTTTCAGCTGGCTGCAGCTTACGCCTCCCTTAGCAGGTGGTCAGAGGCGATCGACGCCTACGAGAGGACGCTTAGGCTCGACCCAGACGATGCCGTGGCGATGTTCGACCTTGGCGGCGCCCACTGGAATAGTGGTGATGCAGCGACGGCGCTGGAGATTTGGACGGCTGCGATAGAACGTTTCCCTAACCATGAACTCAGCGCCAAGTTTGAGCGCGATTTCCCGTCGTTGTTTAGTGATCCGGATACCGGCCAACCCGCCGATGGCGCTCGGTAGAGGTCTCGCGCTTGGGAAAGTCGCACGGTCAGGACCAGGCACCCTAGCCATTCGCGCAGCCCAAATTCTGCCCGACTCCGGGCAGGTCCTCCGGTTGGGCCTGTACCATCTAGGCGATAGAGGCGTGGCCGCCAGTCGGCCAACACCGGACTTTGGCCTGGCGCTGCGACACCACTTGGCCAGCGCCTCAAACCGTTAGTGACTGCAGCGTCTCGTGCAAATGTCTCATATCGGTGACGCAGCGGACCGCCGCCAAAGCCGACCAAATGGCCCGGACGGGTCGATCACTTCCGGCTCCGGAAACTCGCGAGCTCTCTCATACAAGGCGCACGCAAATACAGCACCTCACCAAGCTCTTGTTCTGGATATCATCCTAGCCGGTGGAGGCGAACTCGAATAGTCTTGGATGACCTGTACGTATAGTTGAATGAGACGATCGCCCCTAGCACGATAATCCGGCGTAAACACGTCGGTGGCAATGCCATCCCGTCGGGGCGCGTGCTTAAGTCTCGCGTCTCATCGATCCAATTTATCCTGCCTGCTTCGCAAAGTATGCAGCGGCCTTCTCGAGCATATCTCGCTCCTCCGTTACACGGAGCAGCTCCGCCCGAAGCCACTGAATTTCGGACGACTCCTCGGCGGTGGCGTTCTCCGCAGGATGTGGCGCATGCCGCTCCCTGACCCAGCGATGCAGGCTCCACGTTGACACACCCAACCTAGCGGCGACCTGCTTTACGGATGCGCCAAGTTCCACTACTTGCCGCACCGCTTCAGCTCTGAACTCGTCCGTATATCGCTTGCCAGTCGGGCTCTTTCTACGTGTTTCGTCACGAGAGCGCTGCGCGCTTCCCACGCGAGGGAGATCGAGGTCACGCTCTCCTTGGTGCTTGGAGAGCACGCGCTCAATAGCTATCAACACTTTCGAGGATTCCGAAGCACGACCATGTCGGCTCGGCGCTGACGCGCTACCGCGCACCAGATGTGCGGTGTCTTTCATAAAGCAACAAACAAGATGGAGAGGCGGACCTAGTCGGAGCAACGGCAGATTCTGATACCGCCTCACGATCGAAGCCACGCTAAAAATGGGTCGTAAATGCCGTGGCCAACATTGGATGATAACCGGACGATACCCGGATGGAAAGGGTATCGGGACGAAACGACGCAGAAGCGCACCTTAAAGCGTTGGGGCGCTCTATTCGAGCTCGTCGAGAAATCCTGGACATCTCACAAGAGTCACTCGCGCACCTCGCGCAAATCGACCGAAGTCACATGGGAAAGATCGAGCGGGGCGAGCGAAACGTAACGCTCTTGAATCTCGTCAAGATCGCCCGAGCGCTCGCGTGTCAACCCTCTGAGTTGCTTCAAGCCGCTGGGCTTTAAGCCACGGTGTCACTCTCTTCGCGTCACAAGTCACGTCCAGTGCACTCGGCCTGAGCCCAGCAGCACCACACTCAGTCACATTTCTGCCTTGTAAGTCATCAATACTTCATCAGCGTCACACTCTAAACGAGGAGTGAGCGATGCACGCGAGGCACTTCTGGTCGATCAAGTACGTCTACGTTCGCGAATTTCCGCATCGCCGCTTTCCGCTCGTATTCCTGAATGGTGAGCCGGGCTACGTGATCAATGAGTGGATCACCCACATGCTCGACGGCGGCATCGAGCAATCGTTACTTGAAGAGCGGATCCGCGCTGTCCTACACCTTCACGACTTTTGCTGGGCACGCCACGGCCAGAACGCCCTGACCGAACAGGATGCTCATTCGCTGGTCGGCGAATTTTTGACAGCCAAGAAGCTGGGTACCGATAGGCCAGACGGATCCTATCCACTAGGCCTGTTCTGGCGCCCGGTGCGGCGCACGACGATATTGAAATATCTTGCGGCCCTGAATGCGTTCGATACATGGCAGGCAGCCTTCCATGGCTCCAAGCGCCTGAACCCCGCTGAGCGACGGTTGATGACAGCCTGGGAGTTGTACTCCGAGTTCCGCCGGCGGGAACGTTGGGATCCGATGCTTCACTTATTTCCGGCTCGGCGAAAGGAAAAATCCGTCCATCTTCATCACGCTCCGCATTGGCATCGGCGCCTTCAGCGGTCATCACGCTCCACTCCCAAGTGCTTCCCGCTAGCGGCGTTTGTGGATTTGGTCGAGCAATGCAACAACACGCGCGACAAGATGTTGTACCTACAGATGTTTGGATTGGCACTTCGAACTTCGGAGCTTCTTCATCTGTACACCGAGGATGTTTTCGGGATCGGTCGATATGGTGAGGCTCGCATCCGGCTCGATGACCCGGAAACAGGTTTGTGGAACTGGCGGGACTCGCAAGGTAAGCATCGATCGACCACCCGTGCCAGCTATCTCGAATCCAACTGGTCGAATGAGGAGTTCAAGGATGGGCACCCCGAGCTCCATCGACTTGTTCCCCGAACGCGCTATGGCCGCCGCGGTGGGATGTACGCGGGATTCAAGGGAATGACGTTCCACCTAGACTCGGGGCCCGATGCCACGTCTTTCGGCAACGAAGCGATATGGATTGATCCACGCATCGGCGTGTATTTTCTGAAGTGCTTCAAAGCATACATGGAGGAGCATTTCCACGGGAGACCGAAGCGATGGCCTTTTCACCCGTGGCTGTACATCCATTTGGACAGAGCGAGGTTCGGCTTGCCGATGTCGCTTCCAGCAGTGAAAAAAGCATGGAGCAGGAGCATGAAGCGGCTTGGGCTCGAAAGTCTGCATCTGGGTCCACATTCGTTGCGTCACCTCGCCGGCTTCTACTGTGCGAACATCCTCCGGCACCCTATCGAGACAACCCAAGTGCTCCTGCGTCACGCTCGTGTCGAAAGCACGCAGATCTACTACCACCTGACGAACGATACGGTTCGGCACGCGGTAGTCGAATCTGTAGCGCAACAGCACGATATCCCACCGAGCGATATGCCTGATCGGAGGGAGCGCACCTCGCTGGATTTGCCCTCCCATTGGACCCGTATCACTTAGTGTCGATGAGCCATCATGAGACTCCCGAAGGCCTTCTCCGCTCCGGCCGTGTCGCGAGATCAATCCTCGCTCCGAGTCACGCAAGGATTCTGGTCTCGCAGGGAAGTGCGATTCAACGCCGGAGACCAGGTCGTCATTCTCGACTCCTCGCTTACGGCCGCGCAAATCCGCAAGCTCTGTCTCCAGCTTTACAGAAAGCACCTTCGTGACGAGATCACCGCGCGATTTGACCGCTGCTTCGAATTGTCCGGTGGCTCCTTATCGCGAGCTTTTGACTCATCGACCTCGAATTTCCGTCTGTGGTTTCCGCTCATGCTGTTCAGAACTTTTCACCAACAGCTTCCCTCTGGGAAAAATCGTGATGCATTCACGTGGCAAGAGTTCGCCGCGTGGTTCAAAGAAAGTTATCCGAGTGGCATTGAACAGCAACGCGCCTTCGTGATCGACGAGGTCACTCAGTCGCTCAAGTATTCCTCCGACGGGATGCCGAGATTAAATGGTTCTTCCTCCTCTTGGCTACACCTTGGAAAGTCAGAATTTCTCCAGCTACTTGATGCATTGTCACAAGAGTCACTTGATACTGCAATTGAAATCCTCTGCGTTGCTCAGCAATTTAGCTGGAACAAACACCGCCATGGATATGATCTCAGCTGGGCGCGAAAGCACAACCGCCAAGTGCTAGCGCGTCTTAAAGCGTTCGCCATTCCGTGCGCAGCGCTATCCAGCATTCCCGACGGGATGTCATTGCTTAACGTCGCGAATGCCGCAGAGCTCACGTTGGTCAACCTTGTCCAACGTGGCTCAATACTTCTCCCGTCATCCCAAATGGCGTACCCGGAAGCCTGTCGAATCGCTGCGCCTCATTGGCCATGGAGCACGATAAAGCCACACTACCGACCGTTACTGCAACTGCTGATTTCATCGACTGATGTCCGTGACGTCAATGATGTCCCAGCACAACTGAGGAGTTGGCTTTCCGACTTCAAGGAGAGCCACTATGCCTACAGCCTGACCAAGCATCTCGTAGAGCCAGTGCAGCGTGACAATACCAAACTCAGTCCATGGCCCCTCAGCGGTCTTCACGGGGGCCGTCGACAAGGAGCAAAGGCGCAGAATGAGGTGTGGACACCTAGCGCTATCGGTAACAAGAGCGGCTCTGCATGGAGTCGATTTGCGGAGCTCGTTATCCAAACGAGTGAATCTGGAAGAGCAAGCACTCGAGCCTCACTACGCAGCATTGTTCAATGGGCGACACAAAGGGAAATCCGATCTCCTGCCGACATTACCATTCGTGACCTGATCGATCCGGCTGATCCGACAAGCAAGCTTACGTTCAAGTACTATCTCGCGAGCCGCATTCAGCAAGGGAAAATTTCAACCGGAACGGCGTGGGGATACTGGCATTCAACCGCTCATGCCTTTCGTTGCGTTGTCAACGCCCTAAAGCTTGCGCCAGACGCGGTGCTGCCTATCAACGAAAGTCCGTTCGAAGCCATCGAGAACCCGTTCAACATAAGCCAACAGCACAAGTCTTCTCGACGCCGGCTACCCAACAGCGTGCACGATGCAATGATCGATGTCCTTCTAGAGTCAGACGACACGGGAACACCGACATTTCGCTGGGCAAAGACCATCTGCCACGCGGACTGGTTCGAATGGCGATGTCACGTCAGCGGGCGAAGTGAGCCAGTATGGAGCCCGTCAAGGTGCGCACTTCTTGCTCTCTTACTTCTTCTACCGATTCGAGCAAAGCAGGCTCGGTGGCTAGATCGCGGCCTGCTAGACGAACATATCTGGGACGTCGGCCAACACCGATACGTCGTGAACAAGCACCCCCTCCGAAAGTGGCGGTACCCCGATGGAAGCACGCACCGTCAGCGATACGGGCGACCGAGCGGGGTACTTCAGCCACTCATTGATCCGATGCTGGAGGAAGAAGACCTCGGTATCTTTATCAATACCAACAAGACCCAAATGTGGGACCCCTCGAGTCGACGCGGATATGAACTTCCGTGGCCGAATATTCGAGAGGATCACGATTCCAGCATAGCGTCGCAAACTGCGCAGTGGTTGAACCGTCCATACACACTGATTGCGCAGCAGATCGACTGGATGAATCAGTACCACCCCGATCCAGTCCCCATCTCCTTCGTCGACTCGATTTCCGACAGGCTGCACGTCAATGACAAGTATGTTGACTTGTTGCCGGCATTTACACCGCTCTTCGCGGACTTAAGCAACGACTACTACAGGGACGACGGCAAGCAAACGCGCTACCACCAACCTGTATCGCACAACAAGCTTTATAAGTTGTTCAATGCGCTATCGATCGAGACCGAAAAGAGGCTCGCAGCCGAGGGACGAGTTGTAAGACTCACCCAGACGAGTACATCAAGCTCCAGCCATGAGGGGCGGGCCAGCATATACGAGATCCATGGACTTCGGGTCGCCGGAATCTCCCGTCTGATCGAGATGGGCGTTCCCGTCAGCATAGTCCAGGAGTTCATCGCTGGCCATGCCACCGCAGTAATGACGATGTATTACAGCAAGGCGGAGCCGGGCGCCTTCAAGGCAAGACTAGTGGAGGCCCTTCAGAACAGCGGGACGGCCGACGAGTGGGACTGTTACCGCGAGCCGTTGAGTGCTCAGCGAGCGCTGTGGACATTCAATCGACGATACGCTCGCCACCGTGACGATGACATTCTGGATCAGCCATCGAGCTGGAAGACCGTACCGGGCGGGATCTGCCCCGTGGGCGGCAGCGGATGCCATATCGGCATCCCGTCCGAGGAGGAAGATCCTGGCAAGATCGTCCGACACTACTCACCCGTGGAAGGCGGATGTGGTAACTGCCGCTTCTTCAGTACCGGGCCGGCGTTCCTCATTCATCAGGGCCTTGCGATGAATGAACTCATGCTTGAGCTCCGTCTCCTCGGCCGCGAGCGTAAAGCCCTGTACGACGCGTTGTCTGAGCTCGCATGGAAGGACGTTCCCGATCTCGCTGAGGCCGAGCGGCATAAATTGGTGTTTGACAAGCAACTGATCAAAGAGAAGATCGCCGACTTCGATCGAAAGAGCGAGCCCTTGATCCTTGAGTGGATCAATCGCTACCGCATGTATACCGAGTCGGCTCGCCTTGCGAAGGAATGGAGTGCGTTCAAACAGAAGTGCCCGCCAACGCCCGGGCACTTCTTGATGGTGGCAGGTGAGCACGACGACGAGTTGAGGCGTGAAGTTGAAGTGCGGTTTGAGAAGTCCGGCGACTTCGGGCTGGTCAGGAATATCCTCGACGCGGCGGTCATCCAAGGGGGGCTTGAGAAAGCGTCTAGCCTTTCGAAGGACGCATGTTCGCAATTTATGGACAGGATTCTTCGGACCGAAGACTGTCGCCACCTGCTAATGGATATCGGTGATGATCGGCTGCGCCATCGAGCAGCCTATCTTTTGGCCTACATGGTAGAGCATCTTGTCGGGTATGAAGGCGTCCAGAAATCGATCGACGGACGCACACCGCTTCCTCTCTCAGTAGAACAGCGCGATGAGTTTCATAGGTGGGTCGCATCAACGATTGCAGAAGCGATGCCATCAAGTCAAAAGGCCCTGTCGAATCAGTCGAAGCAACACGATAGGAGAATACGCCGTGGCTGATCAATTCGATGGAACGGCAGAACAGTTGCTGGCGCAATTGATGGAGCGGGTGGGTGCAAAGGCCCGAGTCAGCCTCGAACGTATCAAGGCCGCGTGCGACAGGATCGAAGCGATGCGAGGTCTCATGAACTACAGTCGCGTCGCCGCGACGGCGACTGATTTGTTCGGCGGACCACGTGCGCAAACGATTCAGAATAATCGGCATCTGAAGGCATACATCGCGACCCGGATCAGCGAGTATCAAGGCACTCGCTCGAAAGGTACATACCCCAAACCAAGGGAACAGGTTACGAATCAGACCACCAAGTATCCAGCTATTGATCTGGATGCCAAGACGCGCATGCACATCGATATTCTTAGAGAAAGTAATGAAATGCTTGCACGAGAGAACTTGCGATTGACGCAACTACTAGAGCAGGAATCACTGCGACGTCCTCTATCTTTGACTGAGGCATTTGGCCGTATTCCTACGGGGGAGCTAGCGCTGGATATCAGGCAAACAATCGAGCGCAGTGACTTCCCTCCGTGCTTACTTGATGCCTTGGAAGTCGTCTTCAACAAGCAACCTGTGAAAATCCAGATCCAGCGACGAGGACACTCCACTAGGCTTTCGTGTGAGGTAGACGGTATTGCTCAGACGTTACTCACACCAGCTCAATGGGTCGAAGTAGACCAGTGGGTACATACCGAGAAACACGAGAAATAGGAATTCGTCGCCTCTAGCTCGATCATGGGTTTCCGAACAACAACATCTCCAGCCCCGCTTGCTAGATCTGCCTGCATAGACGCCATTGGTATATCGCGGAGACGTAGAGCTATAATCGTTTTCGCTCCGTGATAACTGAGAACAAGGAGGCGTATGGGCGAGGGGGAATGGTTTGCCACCTTCTGCAGAAACCTGCGGATAGGGCGAGAGAAACGCGAATCCATCGCGTATAGGACTGCACGCATTGCAGCACAATTGAATCGTGACCTTCGTGGCCTCTCGTCAAGCATGGCAAATCGCTTTTACGCTGGATCATATGGCCGAAACACGGCTATCCCCAGCGTCAGTGATGTAGATCTCGTGTACGAGCTTCCCGCTTCACTGCATCAACGGTTCAACAATCATGTTGGTAACGGGCAATCAGCGCTGCTCAGTTTGATTAAAGCCTCTATTCGGAACACGTATCGAGTCACGGATATGGTCGGGGACGGGCAAGTTGTCGTGATCAGGTTCGATGACGGTACCCGATTCGACGTGTTACCCGCTTTTCTCAATATCGGCGGCTACTACACCTTCGCAGACTCGAACAGCGGTGGAAGTTGGCGATCATGTAAGCCTAAGCAAGAGATGGAAGCGTTTTCCTTACGTGACGGGATGTGCAATGGCAACCTCGTAGAACTGGGCAGAATGACGCGAGCCTGGCGTGATTGCTGCAACGTCGGGATAAGTGGCATGCTCATCGACACTCTGGCCTACCAGTTTCTCGCGACATGGGCGTATCGGGACAAGTCGTATGTCTACTACGACTACATGACGCGGGACTTCTTCCACTTTCTCGCAAACCTCAACATCAGCCAGGGATACTGGTTGGCCCCCGGTAGCAACTCCTACGTTTCACGTGGGCCGGTGTTCCAGCACAAGGCGCGCGCGGCCGAACTGCGCGCACTCGAAGCCATCGCTCACCAGCTTCGTGGTGAGAACTGGTCTGCTCGAAGAAAATATAGGGAAATATATGGAACCGCTTTCCCAGCGTAGCACGAACCTGGACACACCCGAGGTTACGCTCGATGGTCAGCTCCGCGAGATGTACGGGCGTGTCGCGTATTCCCACAAGACCCACGAAAAGATGGCGGATCGATATACCGCTCGACATCGTTTCTTCAAGGCAGTGGAAATTCTGCTGTCGGCAACCACTACTACCAGCCTATTGTTGGCCGTGTTCGGCGACACCCACGCTGGCACTGTCGTTGGTGCGGTATGCTCAACGATACTGCTTGGCGTAACGCTGTACTTTAAGGAAGCAAGTCTCGCGGAGAAAACTCAGAAACACACCGACGTCGCATCGAAACTTTGGGCCGTCCGCGAAGCATTACTATCACTTCTAGTGGACCTGAAGGATGGACGCGAGCTCGCCGAAGTCAGAGGGGAGCGTGACCGGATTAATACAGCGCTTGAGGCAATTTACTCTGTTGCGCCGCGAACAGATGGGACAGCTTATGTTGCTGCGCAGAATGCGCTCAAGGATGCTGAGGAGCTATCCTTCACCGATGAGGAACTTGATCGAATACTCCCTAGGCAACTGCGCAAATCTTCCTCGTGAAGAAGTATCCCGATCAGGAGAGCATCGACGCTATCGTGCTTGTCTGAGAGATGCCCTTCGAGGTCGCGCAGAGTTGCACAGCGAACGTGCGACGCGCATGCAAAATCTAATCCGACAGTTCGGGGTAGACGCTAGGTGATGATGGGGTGATTGGATACTTCCTCATGTAGTCCATCAAGCCATACTGCTCAATGAGATGCTTACCGTAATCGACAGTGAATATCATTGGCAGGTCAATTGGAGGGTGAGGTAAGCCGTGTCCGAGCGGCACTACTTCGATTTGGGATCCATACAACCGGGTCGCCATTCCGATGCCGCACGTTTGTTCGTGCCATGGGTGAGCCGAGAGCAAGAAACCATGATGTGTGTTGGGCAAGCCGGAAAATAACATCCTAAACGGAGCCTTTGCTTCGTTCGTGTAGGGAGGAATGGATGGCTTACCGGTCATGATCGATTTTTTAATGCTCTGAAAGGCTGGATGCCCAACATAGTCCGCCCCCAGGAGATGTCCCAGAATATTGAGCCCCGTCTTGGCGAGTACTCGGCCGGTCACGTCAAGTTGAAACGAGAAGCCAAGATTGACAAGTGGATTCTTGAGATCACTTTCCACAAGCGTCGATAGATCGAGGTTCTCACCAACTTTTCGGAATGCGGTCAGCGCACTGTCGAGCTGCAGGTCGCCTCTAAGACGCAACACTATTTGTCCATTCGGACGTCGGAAAAGCCTGCTGTTGGACGTGAATTTTCCGTGCTCATTTGGCACGATGGGAAGGTGCAAAAAGCAAGAAGCAGGTAGCTCGTCGGCGCCCACTTGATGGTGCTCAACGTAGCGCCCGCCTTCCCACACAAATGTTGCGATTTGGAACTTGTGTGTTGCTGTCTCGTCGAGCTTAGACGCACATGCGATCGATGATCCAAACCCTTCGTGAACCTGCGAAATGAACCGATTGAACTCCTCTTTGTTTGATCCCGTCACACTGCACTGATGCTCATCGACGAGAATCATCTGCGGAAGAATCGTCGCCTTACCTTCGTAGCCGATTTCCGCCTCGGCAGTATAGCCCTCAGGGGTAACAACGACCTTCGTTCCCGCGCCTAGTTTTGGAGGGTTTTTCTTGCTACCTCGCTTTCTCCCCTCTGCCTGCATAAAAATTCGGCCAATCGCCGTCGGCGAGTTCCGCAACCACTCGAGTTCAAGTGGTGAGAAAACAGTTGTATTGCACGTCTTGCAAACCATGTCGCGAAGTAGATACCGGTTATCGTCGGCACCTAGCCCCGCAGGAATCATATGCTCGTCACTGAATGGCCCGAGGCTCGAACAGTAAATGCATCTGCTCTCAACGCTTTGTATCGACATCGTGTGCGCCTCCTCCTTGATTTCTCTCTAGTGAAAGTTACGACTGACCGTCGGCAACTCGCCTAGAAGATGGGATAGATCCACCAGACGCTTGGCAACCAGATGTTGCACCCCGTCAACACTTTGCCAAACACCCAACGCCGCTAGCAGCCTAGCACCAAGGACTTCCTTACGCTGCATCTCCATCAACTTCGGCCAGATAATAACGTTCACGTTTCCGGTTTCATCCTCAAGCGTGACGAAGATTACGCCTTTCGCAGTTCCCGGCCGCTGTCGTACGGTGACCAACCCACATGCACGCGCGAGCCTTCCGTTTGGGTAGGTGTTTAACGTAGCGGCTGGCATGAGCTTCTTCGCATGTAGTATCGGACGCAGCAACGCTAGGGGGTGTCGTCGCAGCGTCAGCCCCATAGACTGGTAGTCACTCTGTATCTCGTCCCCTTCGGATGCCAATCCGAGATCAGGTGTTTCATCAACCACATTTGCTGAAGCAAGCAGATCCTTGTCCGGAGCAGCGACAACGGATTCCCACAGCGCGCTTCGACGACCACCGGCCAGCGACGCAAGTGCATCGGATCGAGCCAGAACATGCAAATCATGTCGATCCAGCTGAGCCCGCCGAGCCAGATCAATCGTTGACGAAAAAGGCCCAACGGCTCGGGCCATTTCAATTCGATCAGCCGCCTCCGCTCGCATCCCGTGCAGAAGAGAGAGACCAAGCCGAACAACGGGACGACACCCCACTTCTGGATATTCCAGAGACGACTCCCAGTTGCTGATCGCGACGTCTGCAGGCAAGACCGTAACCCCATGACGTTTCGCATCCTGGATAAGCTGTGAGGGCGAGTAGAACCCCATTGGCTGGCTATTCAGTAACGATACAAGGAAGGCCTCTGGCTCGTGACATTTCAACCAGCTGCTGACATAGACAAGCAACGCAAAGCTTGCCGCATGGCTTTCCGGGAAGCCATAGTCGGCAAACCCCTTTATCTGAGCAAAAATCGACTCGGCAAATTCCCTTTCGTAGCCACGTATCAACATGCCACTCACCAGGCGATCGTGATAGGGCTCCAACCCGCCTTTGCGCTTCCAGGCTGCCATCGCACGCCGTAGTCCGTCTGCCTCTCCTGGAGAAAAACCGGCCGCGAGAATTGCGACCTGCATCACTTGCTCCTGGAAGATCGGCACACCGAGCGTTCGAGCTAGTGCTGTTTCCAGATCCTTGCTCGGATAGCTAACCGGATCTATTCCTTGACGTCGCTTCAAATACGGATGGACAGCACCACCTTGAATCGGACCAGGACGCACGATCGCCACCTCAATCACGAGGTCGTAGAACGTCCGTGGCTTCAATCGTGGCAACATCGACTGTTGCGCTCTCGACTCGATCTGGAATACTCCAACCGTATCCGCGTTCGAGATCATGTCGTACGTCTCCGGATCCTCTGACGGGATATCCTGCATCTCAAACGGTTCACCACGGTGCAGGGATATTAGGTCAAGCGCCCGGCGAATGACGCTCAGCATTCCCAACGCCAACACATCCACTTTGAGCAACCCGAGCGACTCGAGGTCATCCTTATCCCACTGAATCACACTACGGTCCTGCATTGCCGCATTCTCGATCGGTACAAGGCGTGACAACTTGCCTCGACTGATGACAAAGCCACCGGAGTGCTGGGAAAGATGTCGAGGAAAACCACACAGCTGCGCGGCAAGCGATGCCCAAGTTTGAATGATGGGTGCTGATGGGTCCAGCCCTGATTCTGAAAATCGCTCGAGTAAATCTGCGGTGCCGTCGAACCAGTGATGCGCCTTGGCAACTCTATCGACAATCTGGCCATCAACACCGACCGCTTTCCCTACATCCCGAAGCACACCTCGTGCACGATATGTCGATACCGCTGCAGCGATAGCTGCGCGGTCACGCCCATACTTTCGATAGATGTATTGCATAACGATTTCTCTCTTTTGATGCTCGAAATCCACATCTATGTCCGGTGGACTGTTGCGTTCCCGGCTGATGAACCGTTCGAACAGCATCGTCGATCGCGCAGGATCCACCTCCGTTATGCCAAGGCAATAACAGACCGCGGAATTGGCTGCTGACCCACGCCCCTGACAGAGAATTCCTTCGCTACGTGCGAATTTGACGATGTCGTACACCGTCAAAAAATACGGCTCGTAGCTCAATTCCGTGATGAGCTCGAGCTCATGCTGGAGCTGCGTCTGGACGTTGAGAGGGATGCCGCTCGAGAAGCGACGATGCGCTCCAATGTATGTTTCCTGTCGAAGATATTCGGTTGGTGTAAGCCCAGCCGGCACTAGTTCATCGGGATACTCATAGCGCAACTCATCGAGCGAGAACCCACAACGTGAAAGAATCGCGATCGTCTCGTTTAACGCGTTTGGATGATGGAGATGCGCCAAGCGCATCCGCGACCGCAGATGCTGCTCGGCATTCGGTGCAAGCTCATAGCCACACTCCGCAACGGGCTTGCCTATACGGATCGCCGTCATTGTGTCCTGCAGCGGCTTTCTGGAACGAACATGCATGGTTACATGTCCGACTGCAACGACTGGGATGCCATTGCCATACGCTATGTGCTCAACAACACCAGCATGGGGATTGTCCATTGCGCGCTGATGCAGACATAGGCCGACCCATGCACGCCCTGGGAACGTCTCCAACAGCCACTCGACTTGAGCGTCCAGCGCTTCCGGTTTCGCGGGGAACTTGGGAATCAGGATCGCGAGGCACCCTGGCATGCCTCTCAGATGGGCATACGCCTTCTCCGGTTTCAAGAGGTCCTGTGGCGTGAGGCGATAGCCACCTTTGGGGGAGCGCATGCGTGCCAGCGTGATGAGCTCGGACAGATTGCCATACCCTTCGCGGTTCTGGGCCAGCAAGATCAGGTCAAGGGCAGGCGACGAATCGGCCTGAGTCAGCTTGAAGTACGACCCGATGACCAACGGAAAATTTAGATCCTTGGCCGCCACATGCGCCCGTACAACCCCCGCCAAAGAGCATTCGTCCGTGATGGCAATCCCGGAGTAACCCAACTGAGCGGCTCGCTTGACCAACTCCTCCGCATGCGAAGCCCCCTCCAAGAAGGTGAAGTTCGATAAGCAGAAGAGTTCGGCATATGCCGGCAACGAGAGAGGCAATGTGGCCATGAGATGTACAACCGATGCAGAACATTTCCATCGAACAAGGCATCCGTCAGACATCCGGGCACACTGTGTGGCCGATGCCCTGGAAAACGGTGCTCTTTCGCGCTATCCCGATTGATTCCGTATATCTACCGATTCATCTAAGGAGGTGAAGTACCGAAACAAAAGGCTGACAGGCAAGCGTGCCACTCATCGGTAGAAAACGGGGTTCCATATACGTCGATGTCGGGCGGCTCGCCGCGCTCCTCGCTGATGAAGCGCTCGAACAGCATCGTGCTCTGCTCGGGATTCACCTCGGTGATGCCGAGGCAATAACACACGACCGAGTTCGCCGCCGACCCCCGGCCCTGACACAGGATGTTCTGGCTGCGCGCGTATTTGACGATGTCGTAGACGGTCAGGAAGAACGGTTCGTAGCTCAGCCGAGCGATCAGGTCGAGTTCATACCGGATCTGCTTCTCGACTTTCTCCGGAATGCCCTGCGGATAACGCAAAGCGGCCCCCGCGAAGGTTTCCTGTTCCAGATGGCGCGTCGGCGTGAGCCCCTTCGGCACGATCTCGTCGGGATACTCGTATTGAAGCGTGTCGAGTTTGAAATCGCACGCATCGAGAATCGCGCAGGTCTCGTCGAGCTCCTCCGGCGAAAACAGCTTCGCGATTCGCCCACGCGCGCGCAGATGCTGTTCCGCATTCGGCGCGAGCGCATACCCGCACTCCGAAACCGGCATCCCGACGCGGATCGCCGTCATCACGTCCTGCAGCGGCTTGCAGGAGCGCCGATGCATCGTCACGTCGCCGAGCGCGACGATACGCACGCCGCGCCGCTCGCCGGCCGCGCGAATCTCCTCGCGCTGCGCGCCGTCGAGCGGGCGCTGCAGTTGCACGAGCCCGAGTCGCGCCCGCGCGCCGAACGTCGCGCGAAACCAGGCGACCTGCGCATCGAGTACGTCCGCCCGAACGGGATAGGTGGGGACGAGAATCGCGAAGCAGTCGGGCATGCCCCGCAAGTGGGCGAACTCCGCGGGCGGCGCCGACAGCATCCTCGACGTCAGCCGGTACGTGCCCTTCGGCGACGCCATGCGCCGCCACGAGATCAGCTCGGACAGGTTGCCGTAGCCCTCGCGGTTCTGCGCGAGCAGCACGAGCCCGAACGCGCCGGGGCCCGGATCGTGGCCGGGGGCGACTTCATCCGGCGTCACCTCGAAGAACGAACCGACGATCAGCGGCAGCCCTTGCGCCTTCGCCGCGACATGCATGCGCGGCGCGCCGGCGAGCGAGCATTCGTCGGTGATCGCGATCCCGCGATAGCCGAGCTCGGCGGCGCGCTCGACCAGTTCCTCCGCATGCGACGCGCCATGCAGGAACGAGAAGTTCGAACGACAGAACAATTCCGCGTAATCGGGCAGCCAACTGAATTCCGCAACCATCGCCACTCACCCGAACAGGCCGTGCAGGAACCAGTGCGGATCCGCCTGGCTGCTCAACCGCTCCTGAAAGACCCAGTAGCACGCGCCGGCCTCGTCCTGCGCGACGTAGTAATCGCGCGCCACGAGCTGACCGTCGAACCACCCCGCCTCGATCCGCTCGGGCGACGACATCATCCTGAGCGGCGTATGGAACACCGGCCGGTTCGCGCGCATCAGCAGCGGCTGCGGCTCGGCCAGCAGCCACGCGGGACGCGGCGGCGCAGCCGGCAACCCGCCGGCCGGCTTGCCCGCCTGCGCATCGAGCGGCAGCCAGCGGTTCGCCGCTTCTGGACGGTGATCGGCAACGGGTGCCGCGCGCAGCACATTCTCCGCGCCGAGCCGCGCGACCAGCAGCTCGAACAGCCGCGCACGCGTCTCTTTCGTGCCGCCCGGCTCGGGAAAGAGATCGTCGGCCGGCGGCGCGACCGATTCGACGCGCGTGGCCGACAGCCGCACCGCGATCACCGCGGCCGGCAACTCGACACGCGCGAGCCGCTCGCCGAGCAGCCGCATGAAGTGCGCGTCGTCGCGCACGGGCGTGGCGAACGCGAGTTCGAGCGGCGTCGGCGGCACGGCCTGGCGGCCGCGCTCGTGCTCGAGCTCGAACGTCATCGCGGCCAGCGACAGCTGCCGCGCGGCCAGCCAGCCGCACAGCTGCACGACGAGCCGCCGCGAGGCGAACAGCACGGCTTCCGCGTATTCGACGCGTTCCGGCAATTCGAGCCGCACGTCGAACACGGGCGGCACGGCCATCCACGCGAGCGGCTCGACCGCATCGCCGTACGCGCGATCGAGCGCGGCGAGCAGCGCCGGACCGCAGCGGCGCTGCAGCCCCGCGCGCGGCAGGCGGCGCAGATCGGCGAGCGTGCGGCAGCCGAGGCCGTCGAACCAGCCCGCATACGGGCGCGCGTCGGGCAGCAGCACGCACGGCAAACGATCGAGCGCACGGACGAGCGAAGCCGGCCCGGCCACGCGGCGCCGGATACGCGCACGCGCCGACGTGCGCGCGAGCAGCCACGCGCCGCGCCCGGTCGGCGCGGCGGACAGGCGCGCCGCATAGCCAAGCGCCGCGAGCGTCGCGCGCACCTGGCGGCACAGCGACGGCAGGCCGCCGAACAGGCGCAGGCTCGGGCCGACGTCGACGAGCAGCGTCGCTTCGTCGTCGAGCGCGACGCACGGCGAGAAGCGCAGCAACGCGAGCGCGACCGCGCGCAGCGCATCGGCCTCGCGGGCGGGATCGCGTTCGACGAGCCGCGTGTCGGGCGCGAGCGTCAGCACGCCGCCGCGCTTCATGCCCGCGCGCACGCCGTGCCGGCGCGCGGCCGCATCGGCGATCAGCACGACACCCTGCTCGAGCACCGCGCAACCGGCCGCACCGGCCTCTGCGTCAGACGGCGGCGGGGCGCACACGTCGAGCGGCAGGCGCGGCAGATGGATGCCGAGCAAGACGCGCATAGCGGCTCTCCACGATGGGTGATGGCAAATCGAGCGTGAGCGGCTCGCTGCGCGCGGGCCCCCGACGCTTGACGATGTCGAGCGACACACCGCCCGGCACCGGATGCAGCGCGACGCGCAGCACGGCCGGTGACGGCTGCCGCGCGGCCGCCAGCGGCCGCAGCATCACGAACAGCGTGTCGCCGGTGCGCGCGGCCGCGAGATGCAGACGCCGCAGCGCGTCGGGCCGCGCGTCCTGCCAGAGCAGCAGCGCACCGCAGCAGCCCGTCTTGAGCGCCTGCTCGGCGGCCCACAACGCATCGGTACGGCTGCCGGTGCGCAGCCACAGCAGCGCGTCGGACGGCACGCCGAGAGCGACCAGCGCGCTCGCATGCGGCGACTGCGGCGGCGCGACGAGCGCGAGCGGACGCCGTGCGCTGACGATACGCGGGAGCGCCGGCGCGAGCAGCCGCATCTCGCCGCAGCCCGGCTGTGCGGCCAGCAGTTCGACGAGAGCGCCGACCGGCCAGCCGCCGCCGGGCAGTTCGGCGGACAGCGGCGCGAAGCCCGTGTCGATCGTGCGCGGACCGCCGCGCGCGAGCTGCGAGCCGCGCCAGAGCGACGGATGAAGGGATTCGGGAGAAATGGAGGATGCGAGCATGACGCCACCCACAACTGTATGGATATCCAGTATATGGCAATGCGCCCGCGTCGCACAGCACCGGTGAGAAACCGGCTTTTCGTCAGAGGATACCCAGGGAAAAAGCCCGGGCGGGCGTCATGTCGCGGCGCGGCCGGGCCACCGTCTCCCGTGCCTGGCCAATCCACGCCGCCCAGCCTGCGGCTGAAGCGGTGCGATACAGCCTTCCGCATCGCACCACTCCGATCGCGTTGCTTCAGCCCAGCAGCAGCGCGTCGTCGTCGAGCTGCTCGTGACGCACCTTCTCGAACATCTGCAGCAGGTCCGGCACATCGAGCCCCTTGCGCGCGTCGCCCGACACGTCGAGCACGACCTGCCCCTGGTGCAGCATCACCGTGCGGTCGCCGTAGTCGAGCGCCTGCCGCATGCTGTGCGTGACCATCATCGTCGTCAGCTTGCTCTCCGCGACGATGCGCGCGGTCAGCTCCAGCACGAACGCGGCCGTCTTCGGGTCGAGCGCGGCCGTATGCTCGTCGAGCAGCAGGATCCGCGATGGCCGCGGCGACGCCATCAGCAGGCTCACGGCCTGCCGCTGGCCACCCGACAGCAGCCCGATCCGGTCGGTCAGCCGGTTCTCGAGGCCGAGGTTCAGCAGACGCAGCTTGTCACGAAACAGCTCGCGCGACGGGCGGTCGAGCGCGGCCCGGAAGCCGCGCCGCACGCCGCGCGCCGTCGCGAGCGCCATGTTCTCCTCGATCGTCAGCGCCTCGCAGGTGCCGGCCATCGGGTCCTGGAACACGCGCGCGACGAGGTGCGCGCGATCCCACGCGGCCTTGCGCGTGACGTCCGCGCCATCGATCGCGATGCGTCCCGCATCGACCGGCTGGTCGCCGCTAACCGCATTGAGGAAGATCGACTTGCCGGCGCCGTTCGAGCCGGCGAGCGTCGTCAGCACGAGCCGGCGTGCCGGCAGCAGCGTCTCGCCGATGATCACGGCGGCCAGCCCGATCACGATCGTGCCGATCCCCATCGAGATAGCCGCGCCGCCCTGCGTCTGCGCGAACAGCGCGCCGGCGAGCGCGACGAGCGCATTCGACAGCGCCATCCCGGCGAGCGTCGTACGGCCGGTCGCGATGCCTTGCGCGCGCGCCATCCGCGGGTTCGCATCGGTCGCGCGCATCGCGAGGCCGAGTTGCGACGAGAAGAACCCGTCGAGACCGAGCTTCGCGACCACGACGACGATCCCGAGCAGCGCCGGGCGCAGCACATAGTCGGGCATCCAGTCGGGCTGCAGCACCGTGAAGACCGTCGGCTCGGTGATGAGCGGCACGTTCGGCCGGCCCATGATCCGCAGGTTCACCGAATAGAGCGCGATCATCATCAGGATGCTGGCGAGCAGATCCATGATCTTCAGGCGCACGTTGAGCCAGCCCGTGATGAAGCCGGCCACCGCGCCCGCGCCGATCGCGATGCAGGTCGAGCTGAACGGGTCGTGGCCGGCCGAGATCAGCGGCGCGGCGACTGTCGCCCGGCCAAGCCCCGGCCGGCCGATTCCGCGCTACTGATACGAGAACGTGATCGTGCCGAGTGCTTCCACAGTGCCCGGCGTAATCTTCTCGGCCGTCTTGACATATCTCGCTTCGAACGGCACCTGGATCATCGTGTTGGCCGTGCTGGATCGTCCGACCGACCACTGGTTCGTATTGCCCTTGGCCGACGAATCGGGACCAAAACGCAACGGCGTATCGGTGCCTCGTTTCAGGATCTGAATCCCGACGCCCGAAGCCGTCGACGCACGGCCAAGGCTCAGTACGTTGCCGGTATTCGAGGGATTCGTCACGTCGCTCAGTGTCGCGTAAATATTCAGATCCGCGTCGCATCGCAGATCGAACGAAAATGGCGCCGACCGCGCCGGAGCGACATCGCCGACCGATTTCAAGCTGCCTGCATACAGGCTGGGCAACGG
The DNA here is from genome assembly GCF_020843965.1 of Burkholderia sp. B21-005. Classification (NCBI taxonomy): domain Bacteria; kingdom Pseudomonadati; phylum Pseudomonadota; class Betaproteobacteria; order Burkholderiales; family Burkholderiaceae; genus Burkholderia; species Burkholderia sp. B21-005. Next base: position 3,156,394 of record NZ_CP086301.1, read on the forward strand.
AACCGTTCTGGACGTGCCGGACGCGATCTTGCACGTTCTTGCCACTACGGCCATGCTCGCCGCGCTGAGCGCTGTCGAAGCAGTACTGTTCCCCACGAAATTCCCTTTGTACTTCGGGCGAAAGTTGAAGAGCACCTGCCTTCTGGATGTATAGGATCCCGTCGCGACAGGCCCGGCGGCAACATACGTCACCTTTCCCCTTAAAATGCCTTTATTGATTGGCGTGCCCGGTACCGACACTGTGTCCGCACCGACCGCAACCCATGTGGCCGAGCCCGAGCTATCGTTCCTAACCTCCATTGCGTATCCCACCCCCGGTATTCCGGTTTCGAAAACGGCAGCGACTGCGCCAGAGCTCGTTTTGTAGGTCACATTCGGGATAGGCACCCCGGCCGGACTGACGACGAACTCGTCATACATGCATGAGCCGCCGATATCGGCAACCTCCCCAACGGACAGCATTGCGGGACTGGACGATGGAAACTGGATGCCGACACCCATTCCGTCCTGTGTCACGCTGATGCTAGCCGGGAGTGTGGGCGAAATGCTCGCATAACCGTAGCTCGGCTGGCAACCGGCAAAGGCGTACCCGGACCAGAGCATCGGGCACAGCATCAGAAAGCGCGCACAACGCGTCATCGCTGCGGCGTGCCTCGACGATCGCCGCGTTACACCATCGGCGCCTGCACTTGTCCACCACTTCATAAACGTTCCTGTCTGGTTTTGACCGACTGCCGTTGCGCCGACTTCCGTCGAGCAATGAAGCCGGCCCGGCCCGATAAATGGATAGCGGTGCGTCACGGCCGCATCAACGCGACGCCGCGTTCGTCTTCGCCTGACAAACACCCTTGACCTGCTCGAAGGCCTCGGCCTTGTTCCGGGGTTGCCGGACCGGCAGGTCGTACGCAATGCGACAGCCCGACAACACGTCGTCGCCCCACGTCACCGTGAGTTCGCCCTTGTCCTTCAGGCCACGCGCAAAGATCCTGCTCGCCTGACCGACGACGCCGAGACTCTTGCCCGTTTCGTCGCTGACCGCCGCGCCGAACGGCAGCGGCGTGCCGTCCAGCTTGCGCGCCTGGATCACGGCCGCTCGGCCGGTGTCGGTGTCGAACTTGAGCAGCGGCACGGCACCGGCGCGCGGCGCGACCTGCTGACTGGTTTCCTTCAACTCGACGTCCATCGAGATGCCCTTCGGGTCGAGCTCGACGGTGTTCATGTTGTACGGCGTGAGGTAAGGCACGATCGCATAGCCGCGGCGGTCGACCCGCACGCCGGACGCGTTCGTGACGCGCGCACCTTCCGCGCCTTTCGCCTCGACGATGCCGAAGGTTTCGGACAACGGCTGCGACAACGTAATGCCGCCCGGGTGAGCGACCGCCGCGCCGCGAATGCCGATCGAACCCTGCTGATAGTTCGAACTGCCGCCGGCGCTGAGATTGAGTTCCGCGAAGCGCGCGCGATACGTGAGGCTGCCGCTGCCGTCGGTGCTCGCGTCGCCCTGCCCGTTCGCGTGGTTCGCGGCCAGGCTGTACGACAGGTTGTTGTCCACGCCGAGCGAGCCTGACAGCATCGACTGCAACTGCGTGCGGCCTTCCGTATCGCGCGACACGTTGCCCGTCAGCATCATCGGGCTGGACTTGCCGAGGGGAATCGATACGCTCGCGTAGTACAGCGTGCTCGACTGGTTGCCCTGGCCGCGCTGACGTGTCGCCGACAGGCTGTACGACACGTTCCGGAACGAGTTGTTGTACCCGACGGAGTAGTTGACGTCCGAGCCCGCGCGATTCCAGTAATTCGACGTCGACGCGGTCACGCTCAGCTGCCCGCCTTTCTCGCCGAAACGCTGGCTGACCATCAGCGACGCGCGATTGCGCTGCCGTCCGACGGTATCCACGGAATAGCCCTCGCGAACCGCATCGCGCGCGCTCATCGCGTCGTTGAGGTTGAAATAGCCGTTCGTCGAATAGCGATACGCGGCGATCGACACATCGGTGCCGGTCGGCGCGACGGACTTCGAATAGCTGACCCGCAGGCTCGAGCCGCTGAAGCGCTTCATGCCGGGGATCGACGTGGCGGCCTGCGTGAAGTCGACGCCGAACGCGCCGAATTGCGTATTGAACGCGCCGCCCATCATCGCCGACGCGTAACCTGCCGCGACCGTGAGGCCGCCATAGGCGGTCAGCAGGTTCGTCAGGCCGCGCTGGTAGGTGAGCTGCGCGAACAGCGGGTTGCTGGTGTTCTGCTGGCTGCGCAGCGCACCCGCGACGAAGCTGTAGCGCTGGATGCCGGGGCGCAGTGACAGCGGGACCGACGCATAGGGCACCGAGAACGTGTGCACCGCCCCATCCGCCTCGGTGACGAACACGCGCAGGTCGCCGCCATAGCCGGTCGGATACAGGTCGCCAATCTCGAACGGCCCCGGCGAAACGGTCGTTTCGTACAGCGTCACGCCGTTCTGGCGAATCGTCACCTTCGCGTTCGTGTTCGCGACGCCGCGCACGACCGGCGCATAACCGCGCATCGAGTCGGGCAGCATCCGGTCGTCGCTCGACAGCCGCACCCCACGGAACTGCGTCGAATCGAACAACTCGCCGGACGTGAACGTTTCGCCGATCACGAGCTGCGACGACAGCGACGGCAGCTCCCGCTGCATGTAGGTCGCAATATCCTGATAGTGGCCGCCGCCGCGCTCGGACCACGAGTACGAACCGTTGTGACGGAAATGCCAGTTGCCGATATTGACGCCGCCGTTCAGCCCGAGATAGCCCTGCGTGTCCGCGCTGCTGCCCTTGACCTTCGAGCTGTAGACGTTCAGGTTGTAGTCGAGCATGCCGACCGGCACGCCGTCGTTCCATTGATCGGGGCTGACGTAGCCGCGCGCGCGGTGCACCAGCGACGCCTGCGGGATGCTGAGCGTCAGGCGCTGTTCGCCGAAGTCGAACGACGCGCTCGCCTCGGGCACGATCTGGCCGATACGCCTGCATTCGCCCTTGACCGTAATCGCCTCGACGATTTCCGCCGGCAGCCTGGTGAAGTCGATCCCGATGTGGCGCAAGACCTTCGCGTCGAAGCAGGGCTGAGCTTCCGGTGTGCCCGGCGCGGCCTTGAACTCGATGTCGTAACGGCCGACCCAGCCCTGGCCGACGACGAGATCGACGCCGTACGTGCCCGGCGTGGTGAAGTTGCCGCGCTCGAAGCGCGTGATGTCGATCGCGCGACCGTTTCCGTTGTTCACGAAATCCGGATCGAACTGAACCTGCGCGAACTGCGCCTGCGCGACCTGCATCGTCATCGCATCGGCGGGCGCGGAATTACCGGCGTCCGCGCGACCGTCAGCCGACCACGCGGCGAGGCTGGACAGCACCAGCATGCACATCGGCCTGAGCCGTGGCAGGCAGATTGCATCCGGGCGAGGATGTCGGATCGACGAGGTCATTCCGCAGGACTCCTATTGGCTTTGAATTGGATTCGAACGCGAGAACATTGGCGCTGCCACTCGGAACACGCGCGTGACGATGTCGATGTGCAGACGAAATCTGATACTGAATTGATGCCGGATCGGACCGACGCGCATGCGCGCCGCGTCAAGCGACTGGCGACTGGCGACTGGCGACTGGCGACTGGCGACTGGCCGACGGTCCGGGCGGGCCGCAGCCCGTGCGGCACTACCGCATCGCAACGGGCATTTCGTTGTTGGTCGATGCACCCCAGTCGTTGATGCTGCCGAATCGCACTTTCGCGTCCGCCGCCGGCGGTACCTTCAGTGCCGCAACGGGGAATTCCTGCGTGCCGCCGGGCAGGACGTAGCCCGCGCCAGCGTCATATTGATCCGCACCCGAATGAAGCTGTACGCTGCCGACATTGACGACATAAGGCGTCGGGTTGGTCGCTTTCAACACGTAGCGGCCTTCCGGGCCGCGCTCGATCTGCCAGCGAACCTGCGCCGGCGCGTCGTGCGCTTTACCCGGCAGATTCTGCGGGCGATACATGATCTTGATTCGCGTCCGGAACGCGACCTGAAGCTGGTTGTGAGCGTCGCTCGCCGCAGCCTTCGGCGGAATCTCCAGCACGTTGAGCCAGAACAGCGATTCCTTGTCGGCGGGAAGCGGTTCGTTCGTATACATCAACCGCAAGGTTTGCCCCTTGCTCGGCTCGAGGCGGAACATCGCGGGCGTGAGCACGAACGGCGCATCGATGGTGTCGGGCGACGCGTTCGCGTCGCCCTTGTCGATCCAGGCCTGGACCAACGCCGGCGCCGAACCTTCGTTCGAGAGCTTGATCGTCACCTCGCGCTCGCCTCCCGGAAAAATGACGCGGGTCGCAGAGATCACGACGCTCGCGCTGGCTTGCGAAGCGATCAGGACGGTGGCCAGTGCGATGGCCTGGAGCGATTTGAGGATGACGTTCATGATGACTCGGACGGATTTCTAGTCGTTGTGAGCGACGGGCGGATCGGAGCGGGTGGCGTGCGAGGCACGCCACCAGGTCCGCCGGCGGGCGGGCCTTGGCGTGAGCACAAGGCTTACTGATAGACGATCGAGTACTGAACCTTCGAGTTCGCCGAACCACCGACTGCTGCGCCCGTCGCCAGGTACTCGGCGAAGAAGTTCAGCTGGGCGGAACCGTCACCGCCGATCGAGACGACCTGCGAGTTCTGGCTCGGTGCGTTCGCGCCGACCTTGATCGGGTCCTGTTGCTCGTTCAGGAGCTGGAGCACGACATTCGCCGCCGCAGGGGCTTCGGCCGTGCCCTTGTCAAGCGACAGCTTGCCGTCGGCCGTCACGTTCGTTGCGTTCTCGAACGCAACCTGGACCTTGGTGGGATTGCCCTTCGACGTTTCGGTATCCACCGCGCAACCCGTCAGCTTGAAGCCGAAGGCGGTGCGGCCCGAGACCGAGCCGGCCGCGTTCAGCGCACCCGTGCTGACCGTCGGCATGGCGACCGCCTTGTTCGACGTGGTACCCGCGGCAGCACCGTCGATCTTGCAGGTTGCCGCAGTCACGTTGCCGGTGAACGTGATCGTGCCGTCTGCCGCGTGGGCGGCCGACATCAGACCCAGCCCCGTCACGGCCAGAAGCGTCGAAATAACTTTGGTGCTAGTTGCGAGTTTCATTATGTTGATCCAAAAAAACGATTGTTGATGGTATGAAACACGCATTCGTCATTTTAATGGTCTAAGCTTTAAATGACGGGGCGCGATTCATGGCATATTATTTACTTTCCGATGATGGACCACCATCTGACAAGCTCTAATGATTGGATCAAACAAATAGGACAAGTACTAAAAAAACAAATTCATGGTGCGCAGATGCATTGTTCATACATATGACGCGCACTTGCGAATAGAACTTGTCTCAAGGCAATGACAGCCGTGCCCCGGCGGCGTCGAATGTTTAACCGGCCCGGATCTCGAATGGCGAGGAAACGCGCGACGGGGAAATAATCGATCCCGCCAATAAATTGAGATGGCATTTACATATGCCGACCTCAACCATTCACGGATATTTAAAACAATTTGATATTTTGCATTGCTTCAGCCGATGCGCAATGTATCACTCGGTCGCGTTTTCACGCGGACAAAGCGGCTGCGGTGAGAATCGACATCTCTTGCGCGTCGCGCCGCCGAGAAAAGCGCACCCACAGCCGGCGGCGTGCGCCGATAGCGGCACAACCCGCCGGTCGATCATGTGACGTTACGTTATGCTATCGACCGACCCAAAGCTGCCTGCGCAACGCGCTGCGCGAGAGCCGCAACGGCGTGGCGGTACAACCGATCCAGCGCGCGCGACGCGCGGAATCGCAACAACGCGATGCTACTGCCGTGCGAGCGGCGCGATCATGAGTGCGTCGTAGAGTCGCTGCCGAGCATACGCAACCACTATGCAATCCAGCCGTTCCGCCGATCTGCTCGCGATACGGCGAGAGGTAAGCGCCATGCACACGCCGCGCCCCAAAAAAAAGGCCTGCGCGATGCAGGCCCTTTGCGTTCAGCGGTCCGACCGGTGTGCGACGTTCAGAACGACGCGACCATCGAGCCCTTGAACTGCTTCTTGATGAATTCCCTCACTTCCGGCGACTGGTACGCCTTGACCAGTTTCTTCACCCACGGCTGGTCCTTGTCCTTCGCGCGCACGGCGATCAGGTTCGCGTACGGGCTCGTCAGCGCTTCGAGCGCGATCGCGTCCTTGGTCGGCTGCAGGTTCGCGGCGAGCGCGTAGTTCGTGTTGATCACGGCCGCGTCGACGTCCGACAGCACGCGCGGCAGTTGCGCGGCGTCGAGTTCGGAGATCCTCAGCTTCTTCGGGTTCTCGGCGATATCGAGCACCGTCGCATTGTTGCCGCCCGTGCCGGCACCCGCCTTCAGCTTGATCACGCCTTGCGTCTGCAGCAACAGCAGCGCGCGGTTTTCGTTCGACGGATCGTTCGGCACCGCGAGCTTCGCGCCTTGCGGCAGATCCTTCAACGACTTGAACTTCTTCGAGTACACGCCCATCGGCGAGATGTAGGTCAGGCCCGCGCTGACGAGCTTGTAGCCGCGCTGCTTCACCTGGCTGTCGAGGTAGGGCTGGTGCTGGAAGCTGTTCGCGTCGAGGTCGCCCGAGTCGAGCGCCGCGTTCGGCTGCACGTAGTCGTTGAACTCGATGACCTTCACGTTCAGGCCTTCCTTCTCCTTCGCGACCTTCTGCACGAGTTGCCACACTTCCGAATCCGGGCCGGCAACCGTGCCGACCTTGATCACCTTGTCTTCGGCGTGCGCGCCCGCCGACAGCGTCAGCGCTGCACCGGTGGCCAGCACGGAAAATACCTTCAGGAGACTGCGACGCTTCATCTGTTTCTCGCTTTCTTGCTTACTTGAAATGGGGTGCGATACGGGTATGCCCCGACTCGCAGGAAGGCGCAAATGGTGTCACAGGATCGGCGGGAAGTGAAATACATCCCGCTCATATGGGTATGCACCGCAGCGGTGCCGGCGGCACCGGCACCGCTCGGCCGTTAGTTGCGTTCACGCGCCACGCATTAGCCTGCACGCGTCAGGCCACCATCGCTTCGTCGGTCGCCTTCGTGCCCAATAGCAGGTTCGACCGGCCGCCGGCAGCGCCGCCCCGGAACGCGCCGACCGCGGCGAACCGGCGACCGACGTGCAGCCATTGCCCCTCAACGCAGCCGCCCGCGCGACAGCCGGCATCCACTGTGCTACAAAGTCCAACTGGCCGGCACGCGAAGCGCCGGCGTCATTCCGGGGCCATCCATGTACGTCATCGACATCCACTACGCCGCGTCGCTCGAGCGCATCGACGACGCGCTCGAACGCCATCGCGCGTATCTGCAGCCGCAGTTCGACAAGGGCATCTTCATCGCGGCGGGGCCGAAGGTGCCGCGCGAAGGCGGCGTGATCCTCGCGGCCCGTATCGATCGCGACGCACTCGACGCGATCCTGGAGACCGACCCGTTCGTCACCGAGGGGCTCGCCACGTATCGCGTAACGGAATTCCGGATCACGCGTGCCGCCTCCGGCTTCAACGTGCCCGCGCTGCCGTAACGCGACACCAGCGCGACGCACGCGCATGCCGACGCGCCGCCCGACGAGCGGCGCACGCGGACAACGAGGAGAGAGAATGCGCGACGGCGCGTGGCGGCCGTCACGCAATCGCCGGGCCGTGCGCCCGGCGGACACCGCTCAGTCGACCAGCAGTTTCAGGTCGTGGACCCACGGGCCCGGGCCCTGGCCGTCGCGCACGAACAGGCGCAGCTTGCCGTCGCGATCGAACACGTAGCTCGCGGCGGTGTGATCCATCGTGTAGCTGCCGGGCGTCTTGCCGGCCACCTTCGCGTAGTACACGCGGAAATCCTTCGTGACCTTCTTGAGCTGCGCTTCGTCGGCCGGCCGCAGGCCGATAAACGACGGATCGAACGCGGGCACGTACTGACCGAGCAGCGCGGGCGTGTCGCGCTCCGGATCGACTGTGACGAACAACACCTGCACGCGCTTCGCCGCGTCGGGCCCGAGTTGCTTCAGCGCCTCGGACAGTTCGGCCATCGTCGTCGGACACACGTCCGGACAGTGCGTATAACCGAAGAACATCACGACGGCACGGCCCTTGAAGTCGGCGAGCGTGCGCACCTTGCCGGTCGTGTCGGGCAGCGAGAAATCGCTGCCGAACTGCGTGTTGCCGGTGATGTCGAGATTCTGGAATTTCGGCGCGTTGTCGCAGCCCGCGAGCAGCGTGGCTGCCGCGAATGCGCATGCGAGCATCCAGCCTTGGCGCGCGCGGCGCCCGAACCGTGAATGGAGCATTGCGTTCAAACCGTGCGGTTACACGCCGAGCAGCGGGCGCGCATAGTGATCGACGAGCAGCGCGGCGAACAGCAGCGACAGATAGACGATCGAGTAGCGGAAAGCCTTGCGGGCGAGTTCGTCCGAATAGTCGCGGTAGATCTTCCACGCATACGCGAGGAACACCGCGCCGAGCAGCACCGCGCTCGCCAGGTAGACGACGCCGCTCATCCCGGAGATGAACGGCATCAGCGTGACCGCGAACAGGATCACCGTGTACAGCAGGATGTGCAGCCGCGTGAATTTCTCGCCGTGCGTGACCGGCAGCATCGGCAGGCCCGCGTTTTCGTAGTCCTTGCGGCGATAGAGCGCGAGCACCCAGAAATGCGGCGGCGTCCACACGAAGATGATCAGCACGAGGATCCACGCGTCGCCGGGCACCGCGCCGGTGACCGCGGCCCAGCCGAGCGCCGGCGGCATCGCGCCCGACGCCCCGCCGATCACGATGTTCTGCGGCGTCATCGGCTTGAGCAGCAGCGTATAGACCACCGCGTAGCCGACGAACGTCGCGATCGTCAGCCACATCGTCAGCGGGTTCGTGAACGTATAGAGGGTCCAGGCGCCGACGCTGCCGAGCACGGCCGAGAACAGCAGGATCTGCGGCGTCGTGATCTCGCCGCGCGCGGACGGACGCCACGCGGTGCGGCGCATCATCGCGTCGATCTTCTGCTCGACGAGGCAGTTGATCGCGAATGCAGCGCCGGCCAGCAGCCAGATGCCGATGGTGCCGCCGATCAGCACATGCCACGGCACCATGCCCGGCGTCGCGAGGAACATGCCGATCACCGCGCAGAACACCGCGAGCTGCGTGACACGCGGCTTCGTCAGCGCCATGTACTGCGAAAACCGGCTACCGGGCGATTGGGAAAGGGTGCTTTGCATGGGGACGGTCACGCCGGGGCGGCGTCGCGCGCGGGCTGCACGACACGGCCGGGGCGGCTTGAAAGGATGCGAAAGTTTAACATGACGACGAGCAGCAGCAGGATCGCGGCGCCGCCGTTGTGCGCGACGGCGACCGGCAGCGGCCACTGCAGCACGATGTTGGTCAGGCCCGTCAGGAACTGCAGCAGGACGACCAGCAGCACGCCGTTCGCGGGCCGCCGCAGCGACTCGAAGCGGCGCATCTTCAGCGCGAACGCGACCAGATACGCGACGACGACGAACGCGAACGTGCGGTGGGTCCAGTGGATCGCGACCAGCGCGTCCTGCGTGATCGCCTCGCCGTCCTTCGTCATCCCGAGCGCGCGCCACAGATGGAAGCCCTGGCCGAAGTTCATCGCCGGCAGCCACTGGCCGTTGCAGGTCGGGAAATCGGTACACGCGAGCACCGCGTAGTTGGTGCTCACCCAGCCGCCGAGCGCGATCTGCACGACCAGCAGCGCCAGCGCCACGAGCGCGGCCGCGCGGTAGCGGCCGGCCTCCGGATCATGCGACGGCAGCGGCGTCTGCCGCGCCGCGAGCCAGCCGAGCGTGCCGAGCAGCATGAGACCGAGCAGCAGATGGGTGGTGACGATCACCGGCTGCAGCTTCATCGTGACCGTCCACGCGCCGAACACGCCCTGCACGACGATCAGCAGCAGCAGGCTCGTCGGCCACCACGGCGACACGTGCAGCGGGCGGCGGCGCAGCCGCGCGGACCATGCGATCACGACCTGCGCGATGATCAGCACGCCGATCGCCATCGCGAAATAGCGGTGGATCATCTCGATCCACGCCTTCGTCATGCTGACGGGGCCGGTCGGCATCGCCTGGTGTGCGGCCGTGATCGCGGCGTGCGCGATGAACGGCGACGACGTGCCGTAGCAGCCGGGCCAGTCCGGGCAGCCGAGCCCCGAATCGGTCAGCCGCGTGAAGCCGCCGAACATCACCAGGTCGAGCGTCAGGAACGTGGTGATCCACACCAGCTTGCGGAACTTGTCGTCGTCGGCCTTCACCCACACGTACGACAGCGGCAGCAGCGCGATGCACAAGCCGATCAGGCCGAGTTGCAGTAGATACGACATCGAATGGTTGCCTCGTTGTCTCGCCTTAGCCGATGCTCGACCACTTCAGCAGCTTCGTGACGTCCGCCTTGATCTTGCTGGGGTTCGGGTCCTTCGGGAAACGCATCATCAGGTTGCCGTTCGGATCGACCATGTAGAGGTGGTCGCTGTCCTTCGTGCCGGCGTCGGCCGGCAGCCATGCGGCGATCGCGGCCGGATCGGCGACCAGCCGGCGCGTGTCCGGATAGGCTTCCAGCACCTTCGGCGGCACCGCGCCTGCATCGCTGCGCAGCCACACCATCGTGAGCCGGTGTCGCTCGCCCGCCTGCGTGACGCGGATCTGGCGCATGAAATAGAGCTTTTGCGCGCATGCGTCGTCGCACGCGCTGCCGTCGGTCATCACGAACAGCCACACGCCGCGCAGCGACGACAGCGGCACCGTCTTGCCGGTTTCGTCGGTGACCTGCAGGTCGGCCGGGATCGGCCGCTGCGGCTCGATCAGCGTGCCGTAGTTGGTCGAGCCGCCCTTCGGCTTGATCACGTAATAGGTGAAGTACGACGCGAGTATCGGCGCCGCGCACACGAGCCCGAGCAGCACGAGCATCCAGCGGCCGCGCTTGCGGGCCGCCGGCGAAACCGGCGTCGCGGCCGGACCCTGACGGGAAGATTGCATGGACAAATCAGACCTCTCGAAACGAACCCGCGGCGCCGGCGCCGCGTCCTGGCATGGCGCTCACGCGCCGGCCGACTTCTTCGCCGCACGCCGCGCGGCGTACAGGCCGAAGCCGAGCGCGGCGGCCGCCATGGCCCACCACTGAAACATGTAACCGTAATTGCGCTCGACGCCGGTCGTCGCCGCCGGCCAGTCGCGCACGAGCTTGTCGCCGTCGTCGCTCGTCTGCTGGATCACGAACGGCTGCAGCGGCAGCCCCGTTTCCTTCGCATACGCGGCGACGTCCAGGTTCTGCCGGATCTTCTGGTGCGCGGCCGAGCCGCCTTCGCCGAGCTCGAACGCACGCGACGCATCGGCGCGCGCGATGCCTTCGATCTCGATGTCGCCGTCGGGCGTCGCGAACGGCTCGATCGCCGTGCGATCGGCGATGTTGCGCGGCAGCCAGCCGCGGTTCACCAGCACGACGCCGCCGCCCGAGAGTTTAAACGGCATCACGACGTAAAAACCCGGCTGGTCGTTATACGGCCGATTGTCGAGGAACACCGCCTGCTCCGGCATGAAGCGGCCCCGCGCCCGCACGCGGTGGAACTCGATCGACGCGAGCGGAAGCGGCTGCGGACCCACGTCGACGGGCGCCGCGTGCTCATAGCGCACGATGCTCGCCTGCAGCGCTTCCTTCTGCTGCGCGCGGTCGCGCTGCCAGAACCCGAGGCGGATCGTGACCGCGACGACGACGAGAATCAGCAGCGCAGGCAGCCAGCGGATCTTCATCGGGCCGCCCGCCAGGCGCATTCGCGAAAGCGAAGTGCGATAATTATCCTCTTCCTTTCGAATTGCCGTCGTCCGGTTCGTGTCATGCACATCCTCGTTCCCATCGCCTTCGTCCTCATCATCGCCAGCATGGGCTCGGCGCTCTACTTCATGATGCACGACCGCGGCCATACGAAACGCATGGTCTGGTCGCTGGCCACCCGCGTCGGGCTGTCGGTCTCGCTGTTCCTGTTCATCCTGTTCGCGAACTGGATGGGCTGGATCCATTCGACCGGCCTGCCGATCGGGCGTTGATGCATTCGCCACGACGGCTGCCGTGACATTTCGCCGCAGAGCGGCGCCACCAAGCAAAAGCGCCGCCTGACTGAGTCGCGGCGGCGCCGGGGGCGTTGAGCGCAAGCAGCCGGCCGCTGCCCCGTCCCCGCCAACGAAAACGGCCCGCGCATCGCTGCGCGGGCCGTTGTTTCATTTACAGCCAATAGACGACGACGTACAGGCCGAGCCAGACGACGTCGACGAAGTGCCAGTACCACGCGGCGCCTTCGAATGCGAAGTGGTGATCCGGCTTGAAGTGGCCGCGGATCATCCGCACCAGCACCACCGCGAGCATCGTGCCGCCGAGGAACACGTGGAAGCCGTGGAAGCCCGTCAGCAGGAAGAACGTCGAGCCGTACACGCCCGAGTTCAGCGTCAGGTTCAGTTCGTTGTACGCGTGGTAGTACTCGAAGCCCTGCAGGAACAGGAAGCAGATACCGAGCGCGAGCGTCGCGGCCAGCCAGGCGATCGCCTTCTTGCGGTAGTCGTCACGCAGCGCGTGGTGCGAGATCGTCAGCGTCACGCCCGACGACAGCAGGAACGCGGTGTTCAGCGTCGGGATCGGCCACGGGCCCATCGTCTTGAAGTGACCGGCGAGCGCGGCGGGGCCTTCGTTCGGCCACACGGCGGAGAAATCCGGCCAGATCAGCTTGTAGTCGAGGCTGCCGAGCTGGTGCAGCGCGATTTCACGCGCATAGAACAGCGCGCCGAAGAACGCGCCGAAGAACATGACTTCCGAGAAGATGAACCAGCTCATGCTCCAGCGGTACGACTTGTCGACGTTCTTGCCGTAATGACCGCCTTCCGACTCGGCGATCGCGTCGCCGAACCAGTGATACAGCGTGAAGAGCAACCACAGCAGGCCGAGCAGCGCCGTGTACGGCGCCCAGTCGTGACCGTTGATCCACAGCGCCACCGATCCGAGCATGACCAGCAGGCCGATGGCCGCGCTGATCGGGTGCTGCGACGGATGCGGCACGAAATAGTACGGGGTCTGGTTTTGACCGCTCATGCTTGATTCTCCACTTCAGTCCAATTTATGTACCGGAAACCGCTCCGGCTGTATTTCTTGCGCGGCGCGACCGCCGCCGCTCTTTCCCGCACGCAGCGCCCGGGCGCCACGCACTGCATTCTTTCGTGGCCGCGGGCCTCAGCCCACGACTGCACGCACGATCAGGATCAGCACGCCGATGAACACGCCGGCCGCGATCAACGCGACGATCAGCACATGCAGCGGATTGAGCTGCGTCGCATCGGCCTCCAGGTCGCGCCGCTTGCGCACCCCGAAGAACGACCACAACACCGCTCGCAACGCCTGGCCGAACGACCCGCTCCGCTTGGTCTCCGTCATCGCTCCGTCTCCATCGTCATGCGTCCGGTTTCGCCGCGCCCTGCGCCGCCGTCTTGCGCGGTGCCGGCGCCGGCTCGGCCGGCGTATTCAGTTCGAAGAACGTGTACGACAGCGTGATCGTCTTCACGTCCTTCGGCAGCTTCGGATCGATCACGAACACCACCGGCATCTTGCGCGACTCGTTCGCGGCCAGCGTCTGCTGCGTGAAGCAAAAACACTCGATCTTCTTGAAGAACTCCGTCGCCTGCTTCGGCGCATAGCTCGGAATCGCCTGCGCCACCACCGGCCGGCCCTGCCCGTTGGTCACGTCGTAGACGATCGTCGTCAGTTCGCCCGGATGCACGTCGAGGCTGTTGTGCTCCGGCTTGAAACCGAGCGGGCCGCGCGCATTCGCATCGAACTCGACCGACACCGTGCGGCCATAGTCGACCTGCGAGTTCTTCGCCTCGCGCTCGCTGACATCCCGCTGCACCAGGTTGTTGATGCCGGTGATCTGGCAAATCGCGCGATACATCGGAATCAGCGCGAAGCCGAAGCCGAACATCAGTCCGGCCACGACGAAGAGCTTCACCAGCATCGAACGATTGAACGCGCGATCGGCGGCGCCCTCTTCCGGCTTCGACATACGACGACTTCCTCGCTACTGCGTCAGTTACTGCATCAGTGGGTGGACAGCCACCACTGCTTGATCACGACACCCACAAAAAAAACGGCGGCGATGACGAGCAGGATGAGGCCGAGCCGCTTGTTGCCCGCGCGAATCTGCTCGGGCGTTCGTCTTTCTTGTGGATTCCGGTTCATCTGAAACTTCGCTGAAACTCGATTCCGCGCCCGCCGCGCCTGCCTGCGCGGCAGGCAGCGGCGGAACGCTGGGTGAAACTTATTCGACGTGCGGCGGTTGCTCGAACGTGTGGAAGGGAGCCGGGCTCGGCACCGTCCACTCGAGGCCCGTCGCGCCATCCCACGGCTTGTCCGACGCCTTTTCCAGCTCGCCGCCGCCACGGTAGGCCGGCAGCGCGACCGCGAACAGGAAGTACACCTGTGCGAGGCCGAAGCCGAATGCGCCGATCGTCGCCACCTGGTTGAAGTCCGTGAACTGCGCCGGGTAGTCCGCATAGCGGCGCGGCATGCCCGCGAGACCGACGAAGTGCATCGGGAAGAACGTCAGGTTGAAGAAGATCATCGACGCCCAGAAGTGGATCTTGCCGCGCGTCTCGTTGTACATCCAGCCCGTCCACTTCGGCGCCCAGTAGTACCAGCCCGAGAACAGCGCGAACAGTGACCCGGCCACCAGCACGTAGTGGAAGTGCGCCACCACGAAGTAAGTGCCGTGGTACTGGATGTCGAGCGGCGCCATGGCCAGCATCAGGCCCGTCAGGCCGCCGAACGTGAACACGAACAGGAAGCCGATCGCGAACAGCATCGGGGTTTCGAAGGTCATCGAGCCGCGCCACATCGTCGCGAGCCAGTTGAACACCTTCACGCCCGTCGGCACCGCGATCAGCATCGTCGCGTACATGAAGAACAGCTGACCGGTGACCGGCATGCCCGTCGCGAACATGTGGTGCGCCCAGACCATGAACGACAGGATGGCGATCGAAGCCGTCGCGTACACCATCGAGCTATAGCCGAACAGCGTCTTGCGTGCGAACGCCGGGATCACCTGCGACACGATCCCGAACGCCGGCAGAATCATGATGTACACCTCGGGGTGGCCGAAGAACCAGAAGATGTGCTGGTACATCACCGGGTCGCCGCCGCCTGCCGCGTTGAAGAACGACGTGCCGAAGTGGCGGTCGAACAGCACCATCGTGATCGCGCCTGCCAGAACCGGCATCACGGCGATCAGCAGGTAGGCCGTGATCAGCCACGTCCATGCGAACATCGGCATCTTCATCAGCGTCATGCCCGGTGCGCGCATGTTCAGGATCGTCACGACGATGTTGATCCCGCCCATGATCGACGATGCGCCCATGATGTGGACCGCGAAGATCGCGAAGTCCATGCCCGGGCCCATCTGGGTCGACAACGGTGCGTACAGCGTCCAGCCGGCGGCCGTCGCGCCGCCCGGCGCGAAGAACGAACCGACCAGCAGCACGGCCGCGACCGGCAGCAGCCAGAAGCTGAAGTTGTTCATCCGCGCGAATGCCATGTCGGACGCGCCGATCTGCAGCGGAATCATCCAGTTCGCGAAGCCGACGAACGCCGGCATGATCGCGCCGAACACCATGATCAGGCCGTGCATCGTCGTGAGTTCGTTGAAGAACTCCGGACGCATGATCTGCAGGCCCGGCTCGAACAGCTCGGCACGGATGCCGAGGGCCATCACGCCGCCCGACAGGAACATGATGAACGAGAACAGCAGGTACAGCGTACCGATGTCCTTGTGGTTGGTGGCGAACAACCAGCGCCGCCAGCCGTGTGGTGTTTCGTGCGCGTGGTCGTCGTGCGCGTGGTCCGCGACTACGTCGTGCCCGATGCTAGACATGAGAATCTCCTAATGCGAATACGTCGACTAACTCAGCGACACGTCAAGCCGCCGGCCCGATCTCGACTCGCCGGGCTTCCTTCGCGTCAGCCCCGCCCGTGATCGTTTCCGGCTTTTTGAGAATAATGTGGTCTTCCGCCACGCCTGCTGCCTTCAGTGCGTCGCGCACAGCCTGTGCACGATGCTTGGCGAGTTCGGCGTTCGCGTCGGCCGAGCCCGTCTTGTCGGTGAAACCCGACAGCGCGAGCTTCGCGTCCGGATGTGCCTTCGCATAGTCGGCCGCTGCGGCGATCGCCGCCTTCGCGTCGGCCGGCAGCACGCTCTTGCCCGTTTCGAAGTAGATCGTCGACAGCGCGGTCGATGCCGGCGCTGCCGCCGATGCTGCTGCCGACTGATCGGCCGCGCCCGACGCGGCTTGCGCCGGTGCCGAGGCCGCTTCGGCCGGTGCCGCGGCGCCCGCCGTGTCTTCCGGCAGCTTGCCGTTGCGCGCGTCAGCCACTTGCTTCGGCTGCAGCAGATCGTTCTTGTGGTTGCCCCACGAGTTGCGCTCGTACGTGACGACCGATGCGATGTCGAGGTCCGACAGCGACGCCCACGACGGCATCGCGCCCTTGCCGTTCAGCACGCGCTCGACGTGGCCGGCGATCGGGCCGTTCACGATCGGGCTGCCGTCCATCGCCGGGAATGCGCCGAGGCCCTTGCCGCTCACCTGGTGGCAGGCCGCGCAGTTCGCCTTGTAGACTTCCTCGCCGTGCGAGACGAGTTCGGCCATCGTGTAGACCTTGTTCGGATCGACCGCGGCGCCGGCCAGCTTGGCCTTCTGCGCGGTGACCCACTTCGCGTAGTCGTCGTCCGACAGCACAACGACTACGACCGGCATGAACGCGTGTTCCTTGCCGCACAGCTCGGTACAGAAGCCGCGGAACGTGCCGACCTTGTCGGCCTTGAACCACGTATCGCGCACGAAGCCGGGGATCGCATCCTGCTTCACGCCGAATGCGGGCACGTACCACGAGTGAACGACGTCGTTCGCGGTCGTAATGATGCGGATCTTCTTGTTGACCGGCACGACGAGCGGGTTGTCGACTTCCTGCAGGTACGTCTCGGTGATCGGCTTCTTGCCCATCACTTCGTCGCGCGGCGTGCTGAGCGTCGACAGGAAGCCGATGCCCTCGCCCGGGCCCTTCACGTAGTCGTAGCCCCACTTCCACTGGTAGCCGGTGACCTTGATCGTGAGATCGGCGTTGGTCGTGTCCTTCATCGCGACGACGGCCTTCGTGGCCGGCAGCGCCATCAGCACGACGATGACGAACGGCACGATCGTCCAGATGATTTCGACGGTCGTGCTTTCATGGAAATTGGCGGCCTTGTGGCCTTTGGATTTGCGGTGCGCGAAGATCGAATAGAACATCACGCCGAACACGCCGACGAAGATCACCGTACACAGGATCAGCATCATCGTGTGGAGATCGTAGAGCTCCTCGGCGATCTTCGTGACCGGCGGCTGAAAGTTGATCTCGTTGACGCGGGGGCCGCCCGGGCTATCACCGACCGCCAGAGCAGCGCCGGCAAAGAGCAATCCGCTGCATGCCAGCACGCCCGTGAGGGCTCGCTTGATTGTTTTCATAGCATCCTTACCCAAAATTTCCATTCAAACCCCTCCCCCGTCGCAAGCCGCCGGCCTGTTCCGGCCGCTGCCCGCGCCTCGTCAGCCGCAGCGCCTGAGCGACACGCGCAGTTCGTCGGCGAACTGCGCACGCTTGTGCTGCGCGAGATGCTGCCCGATTACGACGGTCTGCCCGCGCGATACCAGTCGAATCGGATCGCGTGGCGTCGCACCCGGCTCGACCCGCACCCAGCGCGGGTTGAATTCGATCTGCGTGAACCGCTCCGCATCCATCCGCTCGATCACGAGCCGGTGCGGAAACAGCCTGATGCGCTCGTAATCGACCGCATGACGGGCATAGATCGCAAACGCGACGCCTACCGCCAGCAATTCGATTCCGGTGAAGGGCATGACGAGCCAGGCCCCACGCCACATCAGCAATGCCGCGATCACCAGCGAGAAGCTCGCGAGCGACGCGTAAAACAGCACGAACTGGCGCGGCGACACCGAACAATTGCGTTTCATGAGCCAGTCTGCGAGGACCGGTTCACCGTTCGTCGTCTCCGCCAACACCCTCGCTGCTCCCATCGCCGCCTCACGCGAATGGCATGCGATGCATGCCTGCATCGGACTCGTCGCCCCGTATTGCGGGGACCCCAGGACGACAAGCTGACGCATTATAGGCGGGTTCAATGGCATCCACAAGCAAGCGGCTATCGGCCCGCGAGCCAAGCGCCACAAGCTTTCCGGCCGTTTTTCACGTCAATTCGACCCCGCTTTGCGCCGCTAATTTCGGACATAACAAAACCCCTCTTTACCGCTTTACCGATTCTTCGGACGCCCCTTGCCGATATCTTCGATGCGCACGATCCCGTGCCCCTCGGCAGTCGTGCGCGGCACGGCCTTCCACGCGTGGCCGTAGATCACCTCGAACGTGAGCGGAATCGTGCCGTCCGCGCGCCGGCGCGCTTCCAGCGCGTCGCCGAGCGCCGCGCGAAAGCGCCGCGTCGCGCGCTGCGGCGCCGCGCGGTCGAACGGATAGGCGCCCCAGCGGCGCACGTCGGCCAGCAGGGAATCGGGTGTCTTGTACGTGACGGTGAGCACTTCCTGGTCCATCACCGGAATCTCGAAGCCGCTCTCGACGAGCATGTCGCCCAGGTCGTGCATGTCGACGAAATCGATTACGCGCGCCGCGGGCGGCGCGATGCCGAGCGCCGATTCGGCTTCCGCGCAGGCCGCGCGCAGCTCGCGCAACGTGTCGGGGCCGAGCGTGCTGAACATCAGCAGGCCGTTCACGCGCAGCACGCGCTGCCACTCGGGGAACACCGTGTCGGGACGCGAATGCCAGTGCAGCGCGAGATTCGACCAGATCAGGTCGAACGCGCCGGCCGCGAACGGCAGCACCGAGAAGTCGGCGTGCGCGACGCGCGGGCCGCGCTGGCCCAGTGCCCGGCCGAGCGACGCGGGCAGCCAGCGGCGCCAGCTCGTCTGCTCGACCTCGCGCTGCCCCGCCCGCGCGAGCATTGCGCCGGACAGGTCGACGCCGAACACCGGGGCTTCGGGAAAGCGCGCGCGCAGCGCCGGCAGGTCGTCGCCCGCGCCGCAGCCCGCATCGAGCACGGCCGCCGGGCTCACCTTGATGTATTCGAGGCGCTCGTTCATCCGCTGCGCGATCTCGCGCGGCAGGAACGCGACCGCGTCGAACGCGGCGGCACGGCGATCGAAGATCCGCCGCAAACGCCGGGCGTCATTGGCCGGACGGCCGGGTGAAGTCGAAGCTGGGGACATGTCGGGCACACTTGCGAAGAGCCCGAAGTATACTCGCTCGCCTCGCAGCCTTCAGCGAGACGGGGCCGCCAGGAGTCGTCGCGATGGATCGCCGTTTCGCCCCGCTCCCGATGCGCGTCGTTTTGTCGCAGGTTCGCGCGCTGGCCGTGCGCGTCGTCGCGCTCGCGTTGCCGAATCGGTGCGCACTGTGCGGCAATTTGTCACACGCCGTGATTTGCAGCGCCTGCGACACCGCGTACTGGAATGAAGCGCGACTGCGCTGCGATGTCTGCGCGGTGCCGCTCGGCATCGGGCGGCCGCGTCCGCGCGCAGCCCGTGGCCGGCACGCCGGCGCCGCGGCTTCGTTCGCCTACCGGTGCGATGCATGCCGCGCGACACCGCCGCCGTTCGACGCGACGCTCGCGCTCGCCGATTACCGCGCGCCGCTCGACGGGCTCGCGCGCGGCCTGAAGTTTCATGCGCGGCTCGCGCTCGGCGCGGAATTCGCGGCCCGGCTCGCGCAGCGGGTCGACGACACGGACGCGCTGCGCGCCGCGGGCGGCTTCGATGTGATCGCGCCGGTGCCGCTGTCGCACGGACGGCTCGTCGCGCGCGGCTACAACCAGGCGTGGGCGATCGCGCGTCCGCTCGCGCGCCGGCTCGGCGTGCGCGCCGACGCGACGCTGCTCGCGCGCGTGACCGAAACCGCGCCGCAGTCGCGGCTCGACCGGCGCGCGCGGCGCGACAACGTGATCGCGGCGTTCGCGGTGACGGACGATCTCACCGGCCGCCACGTGGCGCTCGTCGACGACGTGATGACGTCCGGCGCGACACTCGCGGCCGCCGCGCATGCATTAAAGATGGCGGGCGCCGCGCGCGTGACGAATCTGGTTGCGCTGCGCACCGCCAGGGATTAATTAGATAGAGAGGCCGGCCGCCCGCACGCGGCGACGGCCGTCACGAACCGGCCGGCAGGGATGGCGTGCACGTTGCTCCGCCCCGGCCGGCCCAGCCAGACCCAACCATGTTCAACGTCATCCTCGTCGCTCCCGAAATTCCGCCGAACACCGGCAACGTGATCCGCCTGTGCGCCAACACCGGCGCGCGCCTGCATCTGATCGAGCCGCTCGGCTTTCCGCTCGACGACGCGAAGATGCGCCGCGCGGGCCTCGACTATCACGAGTACGCGGAAATGCGCGTGCACCGCGACTGGGATGCGTTCGTCGCGGCCGAAGCGCCCGATCCCGCGCGAATGTTCGCGTTCACGACCCGCGGTTCGGGCCGCTTCCACGACCACGCGTTCGTGCCGGGCGACTGGTTCGTGTTCGGCTCGGAAACGCGCGGCCTGCCGGCCGACGTGCTCGAGCGCTTCCCGAACGAACAGCGCGTGCGCCTGCCGATGCGGCCGGGCAATCGCAGCCTGAACCTGTCGAACACGGTGGCGGTGGTCGTGTTCGAGGCGTGGCGCCAAGCCGGCTTCGAAGGCGGCGCCTGACACGCCCGCCCGGCCGCCCGCGCTAGATGCGCGCGAGCCGCGCGCGATACAGGTCGTATATGTCGGATGAAAAACACGCGAACACCACGCGCGTGAGGTTCGGCGCCTGCGGCAGCATGTCGGCGACCGTGCCGACCGCGATGTCGACGGCCTCGTCGGCCGGATAGCGGTATATGCCGCAGCTGATCGCCGGGAATGCGATCGATGTCGCCGCAACCTCTTCGGCCAGCTCGATCGCGCGCCGGTAACACGCGGCGAGCAGGTCGGGCTCGCCGCGCCCGCCGCCGTGCCACACCGGGCCAACCGCATGAATCACGTACCGCGCCGGCAGCCCGTGGCCGCGCGTGAGCTTCGCGTCGCCGGTCGCGCAGCCGCCAAGCGTGCGGCACTCGGCCAGCAGGCCCGGGCCGGCCGCGCGATGAATCGCGCCGTCGACACCGCCGCCACCGAGCAGCGAACCGTTCGCGGCGTTGACGATCGCGTCGACGTCGAGCGTCGTGATGTCGACGCGTTGCGCGTCGAGCGTGGTGGAACCGATCCGCAGCATGACACCCTCCCGAAATGCCGGAGACTGTTCAAGCGTAGTGCGCTTTGGCGCCGCCCGCTTTGCGCGAGCGCGCCCGGCCGCAAGAAATCGGCGTGCTTCGTCGGTGTTATTCGGCGCGCGCGTCGCGCCGCAGCAGGCCGCTGACCGCATCGCGCGGCGCGACGCCGTCGAACAGCACGCCGCACACGGCTTCGGTGATCGGCATTTCGATCGATTGCGCGCGCGCGAGCGCGAGCACGGCCTGCGCGCAGCGCACGCCTTCGGCCACGTGGCCGAGCGCACCGAGGATGTCGTTCAGCGAGCGGCCGGCCGCCAGCTGCAAGCCGACCGTGCGATTGCGCGACAGGTCGCCCGTCGCGGTCAGGATCAGGTCGCCGAGGCCCGTGAGGCCCGTGAAGGTTTCCGCGCGGCCGCCGAGCGCGACGCCGAGGCGCGACATTTCCGCGAGGCCGCGCGTGACCAGCGCGGCGCGCGCGTTCAGCCCGAGCCCGAGCCCGTCGGCGATGCCGGTCGCGATCGCCAGCACGTTCTTCACCGCGCCGCCAACCTCGACGCCGACCACGTCGTCACCCGTATAGATCCGCATCGCGCCGTGATGGAACGCGGCGAGCGTGCGCTCGCGGCATTCGGCGGACGCGCTCGCGACCGTCAGCGCGACGGGCAGCGCAAGCCCGACCTCGCGGGCGAAACTCGGCCCCGACAGCACGCCATTGCTGTGCTGCCCCGGCAGTTCGGCCGCGATCACCTGATGCGGCAGCAGATGCGTATCGGCCTCGAAACCCTTGCAGACCCACACGACATGCGCGGGCACGCAGCCCGCGTCGCGCATCGCACCGAACAGCGTGCGCAGGCCGGCCACCGGCGCGGCGATCACGCACAGCGCGTCGTCAGCGGCGCCGTGAGCGAGCGCGGCGCCGAGATCGGCGTCGTAGCGCAGCGCATCGGGCAGCGCGATGCCGTCCAGATAGCGGGAATTTTCGTGCCGGGCCTGCAGCCCGGCGATCAGCGCGGCGTCGCGCGCCCAGAGAAGCGTGTCGTGCCGCGCGGCCAGATGGCCCGCGAGCGCGGTGCCCCAGGCACCGGCGCCGAGAACGGCTACTTTCATACCCAGCACCGGTCCGGAGTGAAACGTCAGTTCAGCGTCGTGCCGTTCGGCGCGCCATTCGGCGCGCCTGCTGCGCCGGCCTGCTGCTGCTGAAGCTGCGCGAGACGCTGCTCGTACAGCGCCTGAAAGTTGATTTCCGCCAGGTGGATCGGCGGGAAGCCCGCACGCGTGATCGCGTCGGCGATGTTCGAGCGCAGGTACGGGAACAGGATCGTCGGGCAAGCGATGCCGACGAGCGGGTCGAGCTGTTCGTCGGGAATGTTGCGAATGTCGAAAATGCCGGCCTGCTTCGCTTCGATCAGGAATGCGACCTTGTCCTTCACCTTCGCGGTGACGGTGCCCGACACGACGACTTCGAACACGCTTTCCGCCAGGCGCTCGGCCTTCACGTCGACTTCGACTTCAACCGACGGCATGTCCTGCTCGAGGAAGATCGCCGGCGAATTCGGCTGCTCGAGCGACATATCCTTCAGGTAGACGCGCTGGATGTTGAAGAACGGTTGATTTTCGACGTCGGACATGGTGTTTCCCTAAAAGTGGTGACGGGGCGGCCCGGCTTCACGCCGGCCGCCTCGGTTGAATCCTGTGCGCCCAAGCCGCGGCGCGGCCGGCGGCCATTCTGCCCTAATCAGGCTGCTTGCAGAAGCGGCAAGAGGCCGCCCTCGCGGTCGAGCTTCGACAGATCGTCGTAACCGCCGACGTGCGTGTCGCCGATATAGATCTGCGGCACCGTGCGGCGGCCCGTGCGCGACATCATTTCCTCGCGGCGGGTCGGATCGCGGTCGATCAGCACCTTCTCGATCTGCTCGACGCCGCGCAGCTTCAGCAGGCGCTCGGCCTGAATGCAATACGGACACACCTGGGTGCTGTACATCAAAACCTTGCTCACTTCGCCACTCCTTGTTTGACGACCGGCATCCCGGCCTGCTGCCACGCGGCCACGCCGCCCTCGAGCACGTGCACCTCGGCATAGCCTGCCGCCTGGACCTCGCGCGCCGCCTTCTGCGACTGCTGGCCGTTCTGGCAGACGAGCAACACGGGGGTGCTCTTGTTTTTAGCGACCTGCGCAATTTTCGCGCCGATCTCGCCGGCGGCGACCTGACGCGCCGACGGCAGGTGGCCGGCAGCGAAGTCGGTCGCCGCCCGCAGGTCGATCACGACCGCGTTGCGGCGATTGATGAGCTGCGTCGCCTCCGCGGCCGACAGGCCGCCGCGGCCGCGACGCAGCGCGGGCCACGCAAGCAGGCCGCCGGAAACCAGCAGGATGGCGATAAGGGCCAGGTTCGTGTAATTGGTGAAGAACGTCACGGAATTCCGCCGGAAAAAGAGAAATCGGAAAAGGACAATCCCGCCATTATAAAATAACCGTCTTGCGCGATGGCGGACCCGGGCCTGGGTACCGCGCGACGCGCCCCGCTTCCCTATCACTACCGACCGCAAGATCCATGTACAAACTCGTTCTCATCCGCCACGGCGAATCGACGTGGAACAAGGAAAACCGCTTCACCGGCTGGGTCGACGTCGACCTGACCGAACAGGGTCGCAACGAAGCCTACCAGGCCGGCGAATTGCTCAAGGAGGCCGGCTACACGTTCGACATCGCGTATACGTCGGTGCTCAAGCGCGCGATCCGCACGCTGTGGCACGTGCAGGACCGGATGGACCTGATGTACCTGCCGGTCGTCCACTCGTGGCGCCTGAACGAGCGCCACTACGGCGCGCTGTCGGGCCTGAACAAGGCGGAAACGGCCGCCAAGTTCGGCGACGACCAGGTGCTCGTGTGGCGCCGCAGCTACGACACGCCGCCGCCCGCGCTCGAGCCGACCGACGAACGCGCGCCGTTCAACGACCCGCGCTACGCGAAGGTGCCGCGCGAGCAGCTGCCGCTCACCGAGTGCCTGAAGGACACGGTCGCGCGCGTGCTGCCGCTGTGGAACGAATCGATCGCGCCGGCCGTCCGCGCCGGCAAGCAGGTGCTGATCGCCGCGCACGGCAACTCGCTGCGCGCGCTGATCAAGTACCTCGACGGCATCTCGGACAGCGACATCGTCGGCCTGAACATCCCGAACGGCGTGCCGCTCGTGTATGAACTCGACGAAGACCTGAAGCCGATCCAGCACTACTACCTGGGCGACCAGGACGCGATCGCCAAGGCGCAGGCCGCCGTCGCGAAGCAGGGCAAGGCGGGCTGACGCCCGTCACGCCGGGCCGGCCGCGTCGCGCGCGACCGGTCCGGCCCGCCCCGGCGCGCGGCGCGAACCTTCGCAGCCCCGATGCTGTCGAATCCGCTTTCGAATCCGCTGCGCGTCCGGCGGCGCCCGGCCAGGGCCCGGGGGCCCTGGGCCTCGGGACCGCTGGGCCTGGACCATTTCCGCAGCGTTCCACTGAGTATTCGGACGAACAGTTATACTTGTCCGCTACATCCCCGCTACCGCCACGCGCTTCCCGACCGCACCAGACTCTCTATGCGAATGAAATTGAAGAACATCGGCCTGATTGCCGCGGGCCTCGCCACGGGCGTGTTCGCCACGCTGCAGGTTTCGGCGTCGGCCGAGCAAACCGCCACGGCGCCGCTTCCCCTCGACCAGCTCCGCCTGTTCGCGGAAGTGTTCGGCCAGATCAAACGCGAGTACGTCGAGCCGGTCGACGACAAGAAGCTGCTGACGGCGGCGATCAAGGGCATGGTGTCGAGCCTCGACCCGCATTCGTCGTTCCTCGACAAGACCGACTATGACGAGCTGCAGGAGCAGACCAAGGGTCGCTTCGCGGGTCTCGGCATCGAGATCTCGCAGGAAGACGGCCTCGTCAAGGTGATCTCGCCGATCGAGGATACCCCCGCGTTCCGCGCCGGCATCCGTCCGGGCGACCTGATCACGCGCATCAACGACAAGCCGGTGCGCGGCATGACGCTCGACAAGGCCGTCAAGCAGATGCGCGGCGAGCCGGGCACCAAGGTCACGCTGACGATCTTCCGCAAGAGCGACGACCGCACGTTCCCGGTCACGGTCACGCGCGCGGTCATCCGCGTGCAGAGCGTGAAGATGAAACTGCTCGACCCGGGCTACGCGTACATCCGGATCACGAGCTTCCAGGAGCGCACGACGCCCGATCTCGCCGCGAAGCTGCAGGACATCGCACGCCAGCAGCCGAACCTGAAGGGCCTGATCGTCGACCTGCGCAACAACGGCGGCGGCCTGCTGCAGAGCGCGGTCGGCGTCGCCGGCGCGTTCCTGCCGCCCGACTCCGTCGTCGTGTCGACCAACGGCCAGATCCCGGATTCGAAGCAGGTCTACCGCGACACCTATGACAACTACCGCCTGCCGTCCTTCGACGGCGATCCGCTGAAGAACCTGCCGCCGGTCTTCAAGACCGTGCCGATGATCGTGCTGACGAACGCGTACTCGGCGTCCGCGTCGGAAATCGTCGCCGGCGCGCTGCAGGATTCGAAGCGCGCGCAGATCATGGGCAAGACGACGTTCGGCAAGGGCTCGGTGCAGACGGTTCGTCCGATGACGGCCGACACCGCGCTGCGCCTGACGACCGCCTACTACTACACGCCGAGCGGCCGTTCGATCCAGAACAAGGGCATCACGCCCGACGTGCCGGTCGATCAGTACGCGGACGGCGATCCGGACGACGTGCTCGTGACGCGCGAGGTCGACTACACGAACCACCTCGCGAACACGCAGGACCCGAACGAGAAGAAGGAACAGGAAGAGCGCGAGCAGCGCCGGATGGACCAGCTGCGCGTCCTCGAAGAGCAGAACGACAAGAAGACGCCGGAGCAACGCCAGAAGGACCGCGATCGCAAGCCGATCGAGTTCGGCAGCGCCGACGACTTCATGATGCAGCAGGCGCTCAACAAGCTCGAAGGCAAGCCGGTGCAGGAATCGAAGTCGCGCCTCGCCGAGAGCACGACGAAGAGCCCGGCCACCAAGGCCGCGACGCCCACGAAGGCGTCGGGCGCGAAGGCCGCCGCACCGAAGCCCGCGTCGGCACCGCAGTAAGCGCCGGCCGGCATCCGACGGGCCATCGCGGGAAGACCGCGATGGCCCGTTTTTCATGCGCGCCTAAAATAACGCTACGTCCGCCGCCTCGCTCACGACTTCCCATGAACGACGATCAACTCCTTCGCTACTCCCGCCACATCCTCGTCGACGAAATCGGCATCGAGGCGCAGCAGCGCTTCCTCGACGCGCATGCGCTCGTCGTCGGCGCGGGCGGTCTCGGCTCGCCGGCCGCGATGTATCTGGCGGCCTCCGGCGTCGGCACGATCACGCTGGTCGACGCCGACACGGTCGACCTCACGAACCTGCAGCGCCAGATCCTGCACGTGACGGCCTCGGTCGGCCGCAGCAAGGTCGAATCGGGACGCGAAACGCTCGCGCGGCTGAACCCGGAAGTGACCGTGCATGCAGTCGCGGCGCGCGTCGACGATGCGTGGCTCGACGAGCACGTGCCGCGGGCGAGCGTCGTGCTCGACTGCACCGACAACTTCGCGACGCGCCATGCGATCAACCGCGCGTGCGTCGCGCACGGCGTGCCGCTCGTGTCGGGCGCCGCGCTGCGCTTCGACGGCCAGATCAGCACGTTCGACTTCCGCGACCCGGCCGCGCCCTGCTACGCGTGCGTGTTTCCGGAAGACCAGCCGTTCGAGGAAGTCGCGTGCGCGACGATGGGCGTGTTCGCGCCGACGGTCGGGATCATCGGCGCGATGCAGGCCGCCGAGGCGCTGCGCGTGATCGGCGCGATCGGCACGACGCTCAACGGCCGGCTGATGATGCTCGATTCGCTGCGGATGGAATGGACGACGATGAAGATCGCGCGCCAGGCCGACTGCCCCGTGTGCCAGGGCCGGCACTGACGCGCGCGAGCATGCGCCGAACGGCGCATGCGTGAGGTTTCACGACTTTCGCGGCGGTTTCACGGCGCGGCCCGCGTCGCCTAGGCGGCCGCGTCGTCCGCGCGCGGTTCCGCGACCGCCAGGCGCTTGAGCGCCGCCTGCACTTCCTCGGGCTCGAACGCGGCCAGCACGTCGGCCGTCGGCTTCTCGAGCGCCTTCAGGTGCGCGCGCAGGATCTCCTGCTTCACGACCAGCAACTGGCTCGGGTGCATCGAGAATTCGGTGAGCCCCATCCCGAGCAACAGGCGCGTGAGCGCCGGATCACCCGCCATTTCCCCGCACACCGACACCGACACGCCGGCGCGCTTCGCTTCGCGCAGCGTATAGGCGATCAGATGCAGCACCGCCGGATGCAGCGGGTCGTACAGGTGCGCGACCGCGTTGTCCGCACGGTCGATCGCGAGCGTGTACTGGATCAGGTCGTTGGTGCCGATCGACAGGAAGTCGAAGCGCTTCAGGAACAGCGGCAGCGCGATCGCCGCAGCCGGGATCTCGATCATCGCGCCGAGGCGCACGTTCGGATCGTATGCGAGCCCCGCGTCGTCGAGCTGGCGCTTCGCCTCGCGGATCAGGTCGAGCGTCTGGTCGATCTCCTGCGCGTGCGCGAGCATCGGGATCAGGATCTTCACCTGCCCGAACGCGGACGCGCGCAGGATCGCGCGCAGCTGCGTGAGGAACATCTGCGGCTCGGACAGGCTCCAGCGGATCGCACGCAGGCCGAGCGCGGGGTTCGGCGCCGTCTCGTAGCCTTCGTCGAGCGCCTCGAGCGGCTTGTCCGCGCCGACGTCGATCGTGCGGATCGTCACCGGCATGCCCTTCATCCACTCGACCGCACGCTTGTACGCGGCGAACTGCTCCTCCTCTTCCGGCATCTCCTTCTGATGCATGAACAGGAACTCGGAGCGGAACAGCCCGACGCCGACCGCGCCGGCCTCGACCGCGGCCTTCGCGTCGTCGGGCAGCTCGATGTTCGCGTACAACTCGATCTTGGTGCCGCACATGGTTTGCGTCGGCGAGAACTTCAGGCGCTGCAGCTTGCGCTGCTCGAGCAGCTTCTCGGACTGGCGGTACGAATATTCCTCGAGGACGATCGGGGCGGGATCGACGATCACGATCCCCTGGTCGCCGTCGACGATGATCAGGTCATCCTGGCGGATCAGCGCACTCGCATGCTGGACGCCGACCGCGGCCGGAATGCCGAGGCTGCGCGCGACGATCGCCGTGTGCGACGTGCGGCCGCCGAGATCGGTGACGAACGCCTGGAACGACTGCGACTTGAACTGCATCATGTCGGCCGGCGCGATGTCGTGCGCGACGACGATCATTTCGTTCTGGCCGCGCGCGGCCGCGCGACCGAGCGCCTGCGACGCGGACGGCGCGCCGGCGAGCGCCTTCAGCACCCGCTCGACCACCTGTTCGATGTCGGCCTTGCGCTCGCGCAGGTATTCATCCTCGATGTCGTCGAAGTGGCGCGTGAGCAGCTCGAGCTGCTCGGTCAGCGCCCATTCGACGTTGTAGCGGCGCGTGCGCACCAGGTCGATGGTTTCCTGCACGAGCATCGCGTCGCTCAGGATCATCGCGTGCACGTCGATGAACGCGCCCACTTCGCTCGGGGTGTCGTCGGTCAGGTCGGCGCGCAGCGCCTCGAGTTCGCGATGCACGACCTCGCGCGCCGTGCGAAAACGCTCGACCTCGGCGTCGATCTGGTTCGCCTCGATCAGGTAATGGACGACGTCGAGCGCCGCCGGCGCGATCAGATACGCTCGCCCGATCGCGATACCACGTGAGACGGGAATGCCATGCAGCGTGAAGGACACGCGCACCTCCTCTGTACAAGTAAAGCCGCGGCACACCGCTGCGATGCGCTTATGACCCCGGTTAGCGATTATAAATTCCGTACCTCCGTGCTGACTGCATGCACCGCAGCATTGTTCTTTCCGCACCAATTCTCGGGACGAAAAAAATGCCGCGGAAAACGCGGCATTCTGCTCCGAAACGGCAACGATCCCGCGCGGGGATCACTGACCTTCGCCGAATTTGTCCGCGATCAGCTTGAGCAGCGCATCCATCGCTTCGCGCTCGTCGGGACCTTCGGTCTCGATCGTCACCGAGCTGCCGATGCCCGCCGCGAGCATCATCACGCCCATGATGCTTTTCGCGTTGATCTTGCGCCCATTGCGCGTCATCCAGACTTCCGACTGGAAGTTGCCGGCCAGTTGCGTAAGCTTGGCCGATGCGCGTGCATGGAGCCCCAATTTGTTGACGATGGTGGTTTCTTGTTGAAGCATGATTCTCGGTCGGGTCGGTCGAGGCCGCCGGTGACGTGCGTCGGCGGATCGGTCTAAAACGGAAAACGGGTCGGTCAGTGCGATTCGGTGCGCGGTTGCGGCTCGGGCGGAATCGGCGCGCACTGGCCGCAGCCGGCTTCGGTCGGCGGCGGCGGCGTGCCGGCCGCCACTTCATGGACGCCCTTCGCGCCGCCGGACAGCGCCTTGTCGACGAGCTTGTCGAGCGGCACGGTACGGTAGCAGACGGCTCGCACCAGCATCGGCAGGTTTACGCCCGCCAACACGCGCACGTTGTCGAGCTTCGCGAGCTGGCCCGCGATGTTCGCGGGCGTCGCGCCGTACATGTCGGTCAGCACGACGACGCCGTTCTCTTCCCTGAGCCGCGCGAGCTCCGCATGCGCGAACGCCATCACCTGGGTGGGGTCGCTGTCCGCCAGCACGTCGATACAGCCGATGCGCGCGGGCACGCCGCCGTAGATGTGCGCGATGCAGTCCCGCAACGCGGTGGCGAGCGGCGCGTGCGCGATGATCAGAATCCCGGCCATGTCAGACCGCCTCCGGCCGCCCCTGGCGGGCCGACGCCTCGCGGCGGGGCCACGAGCATAGCGAGTGCGGGAATCGTTTCATGTTCAGCCTTGCAACGGTTTCGGCCCGACCGCCGGGCCTTCGGCGCGCTGGTCGCGGCACCGGGCAAGCGGGCATTGTAGCAGGCCGGTCGAACCGCTCCGGCGACGGGGGGCCTGCGCGGCCGCCGCCGGAATTGCGCGCGAAGCGGGCTACGCGGCCGCCCGCTCCAGCGCGTCGATGAACATTGCGGCGACGTCGAAACCCGTCTGCTCCATGATTTCGCGGAAGCACGTCGGGCTCGTCACGTTCACCTCGGTCAGCCAGTCGCCGATCGCGTCGAGCCCGACCAGCAGCAGCCCGCGCGCGGCGAGCACCGGCCCGAGCGTCGCGGCGATCTCGCGGTCGTGCGGCGTCAGCGGCTGCGCGACGCCCAGCCCGCCCGCGGCGAGATTGCCGCGCACCTCGCTGCCCTGCGGGATCCGCGCGAGCGAATATGGCACCGGCTCGCCCGCGATCAGCAGGATGCGCTTGTCGCCGGCCGTGATCTCGGGGATGAACTTCTGAATCATCAGCGAGCGCGTGCCGTCATGGCCGAGCATCTCGATGATTGCGCCGAGATTCATCCCGTCGGCCTTCACGCGGAACACACCCATCCCGCCCATCCCGTCGAGCGGCTTCACGATCACGTCGCCGTGCGCGGCGTGGAACGCACGCAAGCGCGCGGCGTCGCGCGTGACGAGCGTCGGCGCGACGAACTGCGGAAACTCGCCGATCGCGAGCTTCTCCGAATGATCGCGGATCGACTGAGGCTTGTTGAACACGCGTGCGCCTGCACGCTCGGCCAGCTCGAGCATCCAGGTCGCCGTCACGTACTCCATGTCGAACGGCGGATCCTTGCGCATCAGTACCGCGCCGAACGACGTCATCTGACGCGATTCATGGGCGCCTGCCTCGTACCACGGATGGCGATGCAGGTCGGTCGTGTCGCCGACGATCGTCACGCGCTGCACGTCCGCCTCGACGCCCGAGCCCGTCCACGCGAGCTGGTGCGGCTGGCATGTGTAGATCGCATGCCCGCGCCGCGCGGCCTCCGCCATCATCGCGTAGGTCGAATCCTTGTAGATCTTGAAGCGCTCGAGCGGGTCGGCGATAAAGAGAATGTCCATGCGGGTCCTGTACGTAGCGAAGCCGTTACACCTGGATGGCTTCGGGATCGGTCTTTTCCAGTTCGATCGACGACGCGATCAGCGACAGGCGCGCGACGACGCCGTACATGTAGAAGCGGTTCGGCGGCGCGGCGCCCGGCTTGGCGCCGGCATCCGGCAGCGCGGTGTGCTCGAAGCCGAGCGGCACGTAGTGCATGCCCGGCGCGTTCAGGTTCTGGTCGCGCTCGCGGCCGCCGTGCGTGCGGTAGAAGCCGCCGACCACGTAGCGGTCGATCATGTACACGACCGGCTCCGCGACTTCGTCGCCGACGCGCTCGAACGTATAGACGCCTTCCTGCACGATCACGTCGCGCACCGCGAGGCCGGCCTTCGACTCGGCCATCTGCGCGCGCTCGGCCTTCGACATGCGGCCGATCTCGGCCGCATCGTGCACGGTCATCACGCCGCGCCCGGCAGTGCCCGCGTCGGCCTTCACGACGACGTACGGCTTTTCGCTGATCCCGTATTCGCGGTACTTGCGCGCGATCTTCTTCAGCACGCCGTCGATCGCGTCGGCGAGCGCCTGCTCGCCTTCATGCGCCTGCCAGTCGACGCCTTCGACGTGCGCGAAATACGGATTCACCATCCACGGATCGACGCCGACCATCTTCGCGAACTTCTTCGCGACGTCGTCGTAGCACGAGAAGTGCGTCGACTTGCGGCGCACGGCCCAGCCCGCGTGCAGCGGCGGCAGCAGGTACTGCTCGTGCAGGTTTTCCAGCACGGCGGGAATCCCGGCCGACAGGTCGTTGTTCAGCAGGATCGAGCACGGATCGAAATTCTTCAGGCCGAGGCGGCGCTGCGAACGCTCGAGCGGTTCGAGCACGATCTTCTGGCCGTCGGCCAGCGTGATCGGCGTCATGTCGGTGATGCTCGGATCGAGCGAGCCGAAGCGCACGTTCAGGCCGGCCTGGCGCATGATCGTCGCGAGCCGCGCGACGTTTTCCAGGTAGAACGCGTTGCGGGTCGGCAGCTCGGGAATCACGAGCAGGTTCTTCGCGTCCGGGCAGATCTTCTCGATCGCGGCCATCGCGGCCTGGACGGCGAGCGGCAGCACTTCGGACGGCAGATTATTGAATGCGCCGGGGAACAGGTTCGCGTCGACGGGCGCCAGCTTGAAGCCGGCGTTGCGCAGGTCCACCGAACAATAGAACGGCGGGGTGTGTTCCTGCCATTCGAGCCTGAACCAGCGTTCGATCGCAGGCGTCGCGTCGAGGATCTTCTGCTCGAGTTCGAGCAGCGGACCGTTCAACGCGGTAACGAGGTGGGGAACCATGAATCACTCGCGAGCGGGAGAATGAAGATTGTAGAGCAATTGCTTTGCCCATTTGGGGATTGTTCCCGGCTTCACAAGGATTTGGAGGAAGTTTTCGGCTATTGACCCGATAGGTCGAAGGGTTATGCGCTGCGGCGGCAGGAGGCAGGAGAAAAAAACGCCCGCCGGGTGGCGGGCCGAAATCGCTGCGCTCATTCGGGGCGGGCGCCGTCTGCGCGGCGGCCCGCCGTCATCCGTACGACTTATTCGACGTGCTCGCCGTGCAGCACCACGTCGAGGCCTTCGCGCTCTTCCTCTTCGC
The DNA here is from genome assembly GCF_020843965.1 of Burkholderia sp. B21-005. NCBI lineage: Bacteria > Pseudomonadati > Pseudomonadota > Betaproteobacteria > Burkholderiales > Burkholderiaceae > Burkholderia > Burkholderia sp. B21-005. The sequence goes on from NZ_CP086301.1 coordinate 3,189,372, forward strand.
TCACGCGCAGGCCGATCGTCAGGTCGATCAACTTCAGCAGCACGAAGCTCAGCACGCCGCTGTACACCAGCGTGATCAGCACGCCCTTCGCCTGCAGCAGCAGGCTGCCGTCGAAACCGCCGATGTCCTTGACCGCGAACACGCCGGTCAGCAGTGCGCCGAGCACCCCGCCCACGCCGTGCACGCCGAACGCGTCGAGCGAATCGTCGTAGCCGAGCTTCGACTTGAGCCACGTCGCCGACCAGTAGCACACGACGCCTGCCGCGATGCCGATCACGAGCGCACCCGGCACACCGACGAAGCCGGCCGCCGGCGTGATCGCGACGAGACCCGCGACCGCACCCGACACGATGCCGAGCACCGACGGCTTGCCGTGCGTGAGCCACTCGGCGAACATCCAGCCGAGCGCCGCGCAGGCCGTCGCGATTTGCGTCGTCAGCATCGCGAAGCCGGCACGGCCATCGGCCGCGACCGCGGAACCCGCGTTGAAGCCGAACCAGCCGACCCACAGCATCGAGCCGCCGATCATCGTCAGCACGAGGTTGTGCGGCGCCATCGATTCACGGCCGAAGCCGACGCGCTTGCCGAGCATCAGGCACGACACGAGGCCCGCGATACCGGCGTTGATGTGCACCACCGTGCCGCCCGCGAAGTCGAGCACGCCGTCCGCCGACAGCCAGCCGGTCGGCTCCCACACCATGTGCGCGATCGGCACGTAGACGATCAGCGACCAGAGCGTCATGAACACGAGCATCGCCGAGAACTTCATCCGGTCGGCGAACGCGCCGCAGATCAGCGCCGGCGTGATGATCGCGAACGTCATCTGGTAGACGAAGTAGACCGATTCCGGAATCGTCGTCGCCAGGTGGCTGACGGTCAGCGTGGTCGCCTTGTCGCCCTTCACGTAGGTCATCCCGTGCAGGAACACGCGCGACAGGCCGCCGATGAAGCCGTTGCCCGGCGTGAACGCGAGGCTGTAGCCGACCACCGTCCACAGCACCGTGATCACCGCGGTGATCGCGAAGCTCTGCATCACGGTCGCGAGCACGTTCTTCTTGCGGACCATGCCCGCGTAGAACAGCGCGAGGCCGGGGATCGTCATGAACAGCACGAGCGCGGTGGACGTCAGCATCCACGCGGTGTCGCCGGCGCTGATCTTCGACGAATCGACGGAGAACGGCGCGGTCGGCGCGGCGGGTGCGGCCGGCGCGGACGCAGCCGCGGCAGCCGATGCGTCGGCGGCCGACGCGGGGGCGGCGGCAGCGGCAGGCGCCGATGCCTCGGTGGCGGCCGGGGCCGAAGCGGCCGAAGCGGCTGCCGTTGCATCGGACGCCGTTGCGGCGGGCGCGGACGCAGCCGCGGCCGAGGCCGCGTCGTCGGCGAGCGCGGGGCCGACACCGGCCGCGATCAGCGAGCCGGCCATCAGCAGGGACATCAGAAGTTTGCGCATCTCGGGTTTCCTCTTGTTGCTTGTCTTTGTCTGTTACAGCGCGTCTGCGCCGGTCTCCCCGGTCCGGATCCGGATCACTTGCTCGATCGGCGTGACGAAGATCTTCCCGTCGCCGATCTTGCCGGTGCGCGCGGCCCGCTCGATCGCTTCCACCGCCTGGTCGACGAGATCGTCGGACACGGCCGCCTCGATCTTCATCTTCGGCAGGAAATCGACCACGTATTCGGCGCCACGGTACAGCTCGGTGTGCCCCTTCTGGCGCCCGAACCCCTTCACCTCCGTCACCGTGATGCCCGAGACGCCGAGCGCGGAGAGCGCTTCGCGCGTCTCATCGAGCTTGAACGGCTTGATGATTGCGGTAATCAGTTTCATGAAGTCCTCTCGCTGGGTGGTCCCGTCGAATTGGTTGGAATGGTGTGACGGTCTCTTCCCAGCAACTCGCATGCCATGTTTGCGCGAGGACCGTCTCGAACGGCTCCGAAAGGGGGGCGCATCACCCGCTGAAAGGTGCGGAAGCCCGGCCGAACGGTCAACGTGGGCCCGGTTTGCTGGCGCGCCGAAAGGATCGTTGCTAGAGTGCACGCACGTCCCGGTTCACCGGGCCATTCACCCATGCGGGCGCCATGCCCGGAATTCGCGCCACGGGCGCACCATTTCCGGTCATGCGTGCATCATGGGCACGTACGCAACTGAAGATGCACATTTTTTGTGCAAGGAAGGGATATCTCATGAAGCAACCCAGCGATGTTTTCAACGACCTGCAGTCGCGCGTCAGCGACCTGCTGAAAAACTCGCCGGCCAAGGATGTCGAGCGCAACGTGAAGGCCATGCTGTCGCAAGGCTTCTCGAAACTCGATCTCGTCACGCGCGAGGAGTTCGACACGCAGGCACAGGTGCTCGCCCGCACCCGCGTGCGTCTCGAGGAACTCGAAAAGCGCGTCGCGGAACTCGAGCAGAAGCTCGCAGCGCCCCAGGCCTGACGCCCCCTGACCGACCGGTCCGGGCGCGGGCCGCCTCGTGCGGCCCGCGCCCGCCCCCGCCAGTCGGCCAACTAGCAAGCCGTTCCGTCGTTCTTCGCAGTCCCCCCGCTCTTCGTAGTTCCTCGCTCTTCGTAGTTCCTCGTTCTTTCCCGCGCCACGCCGGCAAGCGCGCACCGATTCCTCCGATTCCCGCGGCATGCGGCCCTGAACGGCCGTTGCCCGTCCGATTCATTTACAGGAGCCTCGCCATGTCGCTCGCCGTGGTGCGCAGTCGCGCGCCGGCGGCCGGCCGCGCGCCGGACGTCACCGTCGAAGTCCATCTTGCCAACGGGTTGCCGTCGTTCTCGATCGTCGGCCTGCCCGATCTCGAAGTCCGCGAAAGCCGCGAGCGCGTACGCGCCGCGCTGCAGAACTGCGGATTCGAATTCCCCGTGCGCCGCATCACGGTCAACCTCGCACCGGCCGACCTGCCGAAGGAGTCGGGCCGCTTCGACCTGCCGATCGCGCTCGGCATCCTCGCCGCCAACGGCCAGATCCCGGCCGACGCGCTGGCCGGCCGCGAATTCGCGGGCGAGCTGTCGCTGACCGGCGCGCTGCGGCCGATGCGCGGCGCGTTCGCGATGGCGTGCGGCGCGGCACGCGACTGGCGCGCGGGTGAAACCGGATCGGGCGTCGGTTCCGGCGCTCGGCCCGGCGCGATGTCCGGCCCGGCGGCCGCGTCGCGCCCGCCCGAGCTGTACCTGCCGCTCGACAGCGCCGCCGAGGCCGCGCTCGTGCCGGGCGTCACGGTGTTCGGCGCGCCCGATCTGCCCGCGCTGTGCGCGCACCTCGCCGGTGCGCCGGACGCGCGGCTCGCGCCGGTCGCGGCGCCCTGCCTCGACGGCGAGCCGGCGCCAGCCGCGCCCGATCTCGCGGACGTCATCGGCCAGCGCGGCGCCCGGCGCGCGCTCGAAGTGGCCGCCGCGGGCGGACACCACATGCTGATGATCGGGCCGCCCGGCGCCGGCAAGTCGATGCTGGCCGCGCGGCTGCCGGGCCTCCTGCCACCGCTGACCGACGACGAGGCGCTGACGTCGGCCGCGCTCCTTTCCGCCAGCCGCATCGGCTTCTCGCCCGTGCAGTGGCGGCGGCGGCCGTTCCGCTCGCCGCATCATTCGTCGAGCGCCGCCGCGCTGGTAGGCGGCCGCAATCCGCCGCAGCCGGGCGAGATCACGCTCGCGCACCTCGGCGTGCTGTTTCTCGACGAGCTGCCCGAATTCGACCGGCACGTGCTGGAAATGCTGCGCGAGCCGCTGGAAGTCGGCCGCATCACGATCTCGCGCGCGGCGCAGCAGGCCGATTTCCCCGCCGCGTGCCAGCTGATCGCCGCGATGAATCCGTGCCCGTGCGGCTGGCACGGCGATCCGTCCGGGCGCTGCCGCTGCTCGCCGGACGTCGCCTCACGCTACCTGCGCAAGCTGTCGGGGCCGCTGCTCGACCGGATCGACATCCAGATCGACCTGCCCGCGCTGTCGCCGGCCGAACTCGCCGCGCGCGCGACGGCGCACGGCGAATCGAGCGCCACGGTCGCCGCACGGGTCGCCCAGGCGCGCACGCTGCAGTTCGAACGGCAGGGCAAGACGAATCACATGCTGAGCGGTCGCGAGACCGACGACCTGTGCCGCCCGACCGACGACGGCGAGCGGCTGCTGCGCGAGGCCGGCGAGCGCTTCGGCTGGTCGGCGCGCGCGTATTTCCGCGTGCTGAAGGTCGCGCGGACGATCGCCGACCTGGCCGGCGACCCGTTGCCCACGGCCGCGCAGATCGCCGAGGCGATCCGCTACCGGCGCGCGCTCACGGCGCTATAAGCGCCATCGGAGGACAAAATGCGGCTGTCAAGACTTGACTTATGCACAATTTCGCGAATCTGGCCCCGGATCGCCGCTCGCGAGCGTCTTGTCACCTCGAAATTCGTATCCCATTGTTTCTATTGATTTTTCTCAAAGGGCGCGGCAGTTGTCAAATGTACCGGAAGGCCGTCCGGCGCGGCTTTGCGCGAGATTCGCCCAACTTTTCAACAAAGTTATCCACATGCGCTGTGGATAGCTGAAAAATCCCCGCAAAATCCGGAGATTAGCGTCGAAAGCTGCGAATGAACTTTCAGTTGTCACCGCGTGTCATAGCGCCCTCGCCGACCGGTGTCAGTCCAGTTTGAACGAGCCGAAAAACTGGTCGAGCTGTTCCTGCGCGAGCGGCCCGTCGGCGATCACGACGGCCTGATACGCATGCCGGCCGCGCGCCACGAGCCGCGCAACGATCGTCTTGTGCGCGTGATCGCCGCCGCTGGCCGCGCCCGCGACCCGCAGCTCGAGCCCGTTCACCGCGCCGCCGGCCGCGAGCGGCACCGGCACCGAGGCCGTCCGCGGCGCGCCTTCGAGATTGCGCGACAGCCCGGCGCGCAGGAACTCGAGCGCCGCGCGGCGCGTGTCGTCGCGGTCGTCCGGCAGCGTGAGCGTGCCGACCGCGAACACCGCGCCGTCGACGTGCGCGGCCTGCATCCGCATCGGCATCGATGCGCCGCCGACCGCGACCGGGTGGTCCTCGACGGTCGGTTTCGCCGGCAGGTCGATCGTATAGCCGGCGTCGTTGTGCAACGTGCGCCAGTCATAGGATGGCGAGCACGCGGCCAGCGCGGCGCTCACGCACGCGAGCGCGGCGAAGTGTCGCAGCGGACGAAAAAGGGGACGCAACGAATCGATGACTTCCTTCGGCATGGCGGGGATCGAACAGGCAAAACGGCCATTATCCGCCAAGGCTGACACCGGGGATCCGTGGCGGCCGCCGGTGCGTGCCGCGCATTCGCGCTAAAATGAGCGCCGAATTTCGACGTCCTTTGCATCGACCCGCGTCATCGACCGACTCCGAGAGCACCAGATGAACACCACGCCTTCCGCCCAGCGCCGCACCGGCCCCGCCCGCTATATCGTCGCGGCGGTCGTCGTCGCGGCCATCGCCGTTGCCGGCTTCTTTGCGTTCAACGGCAAGTCCAGCGTGCCGGACGCCACGTTCACGCTGCTGTCGGGCCAGAAGGTATCGACGGCCGGCGACCTGAAGGGCAAGGTCTACCTCGTCAACTTCTGGGCGACGAGCTGCGCGACCTGCATGCAGGAAATGCCGCAGATGGTCGAGACCTACAATCGCTTCAAGGGTCAGGGACTGGAATTCGTCGCGGTGGCGATGAACTACGATCCGCCGATGTACGTCGCGAACTATGCGCAGACGCGCCAGCTGCCGTTCAAGGTCGCACTCGACGACGGCAGCGTCGCGAAGCAGTTCGGCAACGTGCAGCTCACGCCGACGACCTTCGTCGTCGACAAGAATGGCAAGATCCTGAAGCGCTACGTCGGCGCACCGCAGTTCGCGGAACTCGACGCGCTGCTCAAGAAGGCGCTCGACAGCAACGCGGCCTGAGCGCCGCCACTCGATTCTCCGCTCGCAGGGTGCACGCAGCCCTGCTCCGCACAACGGACCGCACTGCGGTCCGTTCGTTTTTCAGCGCTCGGTTTCGCCTTTCGCCGACAGCCCGTAGCGCTTCATCTTCTCGTATAGCGTCGCCTTGCCGACATGCAGCCGGTCGGCCGTCGCCGCGACCGCGCCGCCCGTCTGGTTCAGCGCCTGCGCAATCACCGCGCGCTCGAACTGCTCGATGCGCTCCTTCAGCGTCTGGTCGCTCTCGGCATCGTCGCCGTTCGCGCCCGCTTCCTGCGGCATGTCGGCGACGCCGAGCACGAAGCGGTCCGCCGCGTTGCGCAGCTCGCGCACGTTGCCGGGCCAGTCGCGCTGCATCAGGCTCGCGCGCTGCCGGTCGGTCAGCACGGGGGCCGGCCGCCCGTAGCGCACGGCCGCATCGAGCATGAAGTGCTCGAACAGCGGCACGATGTCCTCGCGGCGCTCGGCGAGCGGCGGCAGCGCGATCGTCACGACGTTGAGCCGGTACAGCAGGTCGCGCCGGAACGTGCCGGCCGCGACGAGCTCGCTCATGTCGCCCTTCGCGGCCGCGACGACGCGGCAGTTCACGCGAATCGGCTGGTTCGAGCCGAGCCGCTCGAGCACCCCGTCCTGCAGCACGCGCAGCAGCTTCACCTGCAGCGCGAGCGGCATGCTTTCGATTTCGTCGAGAAACAGCGTGCCGCCGGATGCATATTCGAGCTTGCCGACGCGGCGCTTCGCGGCCCCCGTAAACGCGCCGGGCTCGTAGCCGAACATCTCCGACTCGAACATCGGCTCGGGCAGCGCGCCGCAGTTCACCGCGATGAACGGCTTGTCGCGACGCGGCGACAGCTCGTGCAGGCTGCGCGCGATCAGCTCCTTGCCGGCGCCCGTGTCGCCGTTGATCAGCACCGATGCGTCGGTGGGCGCGACGTTCGCGATCAGCTTGCGCACCTGTTCGATCGCCGGGCTGCGGCCGATGATGCGCGGCGCGACGATATTCTGCCCGGCCAGCTCGCGCCGCAGCGCATGGTTCTCGAGCACGAGTTCGCGCCGCTCGAGCGCGCGACGCACGGTCTCGATCAGCCGTTCGGCCGCGAACGGCTTTTCGATGAAGTCGTACGCGCCGTCGCGCATCGCCTGCACGGCCATCGAGATGTCGCCGTGGCCGGTGACGAGGATCACCGGCACGTCGGGCACGCGCTCGCGGCACTGCGCGAGCAGGTCGAGCCCGCTCGCGCCGGGCAGCCGGATGTCGCTGACGATCACGCCGGCGGTTTCCGCGACGACCGCCTTGTCGGCCGCCTCGGCCGATTCGAACCCGACGACGTCGAACCCCGCGAGCTGGAGGCTCTGCACGCTCGCCCGGCGAACGAGCGCATCGTCTTCGATATAGATCACTTGCAGCCGGTTGGCCATCGTAGTCACTTGCTCCTGACACGCCGCGCGGCGGGAAGCGCGCGCGGCTCTCGTTGATGCCGGTCGTGCGGCGAACGGGCCCTAGCGCGAGCCGGCCGGCTCGGACAGGGAGTCCGGATGATGCGTGCGCGTGCGCCGCAGCGTCAAGACGAACAGCGCGCCGCCGGACGGCGCATTGCGCGCGGTCAGCGCGCCGCCCGCGTCGCTCGCGATCGACGACGAGATCGCGAGGCCGAGCCCGAGCCCGCGCCCCATTTCCTTGGTCGTGAAGAACGGTTCGAACAAGCGCGGCAGCAGGTCGGGCGCGATGCCCGGGCCGTTGTCGCGCACCTCGACCGCCAGCGTCGCGACCGACACCGCGATCGTCACTTCGATCGCCGGCGCCGCGACACCCGCGACCGCGTCGAGCGCGTTGCCGAGCAGGTTGATCAGCACCTGTTCGAGGCGCAAGTCCTCGCAGCGGGCGACGAGGTCCGGATAATCGCGCGCGAGGTCGAGCGGCACATCGTGCGCGGGCGACACGGTCGAATCCTGCAGCGTCAGCGTGAGCGCGACGCCGCGCAGCCGGTCGCCGAGCAGCGACAGCACGCTGCGCAGCGCGCGCACGACCAGCGCCTGTTCGTTGCGCGGCTTCGCGCGGCCGACGAACAGCTTCAGCTGGTTGGTGATCTTGCCCATCCGCTCGGTCAGCGCGGCGATCGCCTCGAGGTTCTCGCGCGCGGCCGCCTGCTCGCCGCGATCGAGCAGCACGCGCGTGTTGTCCGAGAAGCTGCGCAATGCCGCGAGCGGCTGATTCAGTTCGTGCGTGATGCCGGCCGCCATCTGGCCGAGCGCGGCGAGCTTGCTCGCCTGGATCAGTTCGTCGTGCGCGGCGCGCAATTCCTGTTCCGCGCGGATCCGGTCGCCGACTTCCTTCTGCAATTGCTCGTTCGCTTCCGACAGGTCGGCCGTGCGTTCCTCGACGCGCCGGTTCAGTTCCGCATAGGCCTGCTGCAGCAGCGCGCGGCCGCGGATCATCTCGCGCACGCGAGCGCGGCGCATGCGCCAGTAGAACGCGAGCAACGCAACCGACACGAAGCCGAAGCCCGTGACGATGGTCGCGTTGCGCGCATCGGCGTCGATCGGTGCGATCGGCGCGAGCGTGACGAGCAGCCAGTCGGGTTCGCCGATCCGCCGCTTGCTGGCCAGGAAGCGCGGTGCGCGCAGGCCCGGGCCGAGGCGCACGATCTCCGCGTCCGCGCCGAGCACCTGCTCGACGCGCAGCGGCAGCGGCGTGACGGGCTGCTGCGCGTACTGGCGCGTCTCGTAGATCGACGCGGCGACGGGCCCCGTCAACGGATGCAGCGTGTGGTATTTCCATGCGGGCACGGACGACAGGAACACGACGCCGTGATCGTCCGCGACGACGAGCGGTTCGGACGCATCGGCGCCCTGGAACCATTCGAGATTGAGTTTCACGACGACGACACCCACGATCTTGCCGTCGCGCCGCACCGGCTGCGAGATGTAGTAGCCGGGATCGCGCGAGATCGTGCCGATCCCGAAGAAGCGGCCGACCCGGCCGTTCATCGCGTCGATGAAATACGGGCGGAAGCGGTATTCGATCCCGACGAAGCTGTCGGGCGCGCGCCAGTTGCTGGCGGCGACGCACAGGCCGTCCGCGCCGACCACGTAGGTGACGGTCGCGTGCGCGTGTTCGTTGAGGTCTTCGAGATAACGGTTCGCGCGCCCGGTGAAATCGGCGCGCTTCGGCTCGGCGAGCAGGTCCTGCACGTACGGATGGCTGCCGAGCAGATAAGGCAGCGATTCGTAACGGTCGAGCGTGCTCTTGAGCGCGTTGGTGGTGCGGTCGACCCGCACCGCGGCGTTGCGCTGCAGCTCGGCGACGCCGCGCCGCCACGTGATGGTCCACGTCAGCGCGCACGCCGCCGCGAGCGCGGCGGCAAGCACGACGAGGATGAGCAGGCGGCGCTTCACGGACGTGACTTCCTGGCGATGCGGATCGCCTATTGTGTCATAGGGCTCCACATCGCCGCCCCGACCGCCCCGGCCGCCGCGCGGCGCGGCGGCCGCGGGCGGTGCCGCCGCCTGCTCGTTCATGGTGTCAGACGCCGGCCGCCTCGGTCGTCTTGACTTCGCCGCCGCCAGTCAGCGCCTGGCGCAGCTTGTTGCGGTCGAGCTCCTTCTCCCACGCCGACACGACGACGGTCGCAACACCGTTGCCGACGATGTTGGTCAGCGCACGGCATTCGCTCATGAAGCGGTCGATGCCGAGGATCAGCACCATGCCCGACAGCGGGATCGTCGGCACGACGGCGAGCGTCGCGGCGAGCGTGATGAAGCCCGCGCCCGTGACGCCGCTCGCGCCCTTCGACGTCAGCATCGCGACCGCAAGCAGCGTGAGCTGCTGCATCCACGTCAGTTCGATGTTGGTCGCCTGCGCGATGAACAGCACGGCCATCGTCATGTAGATGTTGGTGCCGTCGAGGTTGAACGAGTACCCGGTCGGCACGACGAGGCCCACGACCGAACGCGAGCAGCCGGCCTTCTCGAGCTTTTCCATCAGCTGCGGCAGCGCGGCTTCCGACGAGCTCGTGCCGAGCACGATCAGCAGCTCTTCCTTGATGTAGGACACGAAGCGGATGATCGAGAAGCCCGTGACGCGCGCGATCGTGCCGAGCACGACCAGCACGAACACGATCGACGTCAGGTAGAACGTGCCGATCAGCTTGAGCAGCGGCACCAGCGAGCCGACGCCGTACTTGCCGATCGTGAAGGCCATCGCGCCGAACGCGCCGATCGGTGCGAGCTTCGTGACGATGTGCACGATACCGAACAGCACGCGCGTGAGACCGTCGATGAAGTCGGTCACGACCTTGCCGCGCTCGCCGAGGTGCGCGAGCACGCTGCCGAACAGCAGCGCGATCAGCAGGATCTGCAGGATTTCGCCCTGCGCGAAGGCATCGACCATCGTGTTCGGGATGATGTGCAGCAGGAAGTCGACGGTCGACTGACCGTGCGCCTTCGCCGCGTACGATGCGACGGCCTTGCCGTCGAGCGTCGCCGGATCGATGTTGAAGCCGACGCCCGGACGCAGGATGTGCGTGGCCGCGAGGCCCAGCAGCAGCGCGAAGGTCGACACGACTTCGAAGTACAGCAGCGCCTTGCCGCCGACGCGGCCAACCTTCTTCATGTCCTCCATGCCGGCGATGCCGGTCACGACCGTACAGAAGATGATCGGCCCGATCACCATCTTGATCAGCTTGATGAAGCCGTCGCCGAGCGGTTTCATGTCGGTGGCGAGCGCCGGGTAGAAGTGGCCGAGGATCACGCCGATGATGATGGCGAAAATCACCTGCACATAGAGCACTTTGTAGAAGGGTTTCTTCTTCACGATGGTTCCTGCTGAAGTAGATGAGCCGGTGGAAACGGCGTCACGCGCGCAGGCGAATGTCAGGGGAAAGAACCATTCGCCCGCGCGGCTGCCGTGCCGCAACAAGCGATGCCTCAAGACATCCGACAGGGGAGGAAGGCATTGGTCATCGATTGTCTCCTTGGTTTAATAGTCAGGCCGGGGGGACGGCCGTGCTATTCATATCGCAAGGTCGATGCCAGGTTTCCGGAACCCCTCAAGCCATTGTTTTCATTGTATTTCTCATAATTCGGCAGACAAGGAAATCCGGGATTCCGGATTTCCGGAAAATATCCGTCCGGCGATCCGGACGGATTCGGCCATTCATCGGACGGATCAGTGCTGCACGGCGCGACTCGCCAGCACGCCCGTCTGCGCATAGAACTCCTGCTGCGCGAACGCGTCGCGCTCGCGCCGCGCGCGCTCGCCGCGGTCCGCGAGCGAGCCGACGACGATCCCGAAGAACGCGAGCGGCACCGACACGAGCGCCGGGTTGTCGAGGAACACCGGCGCATGCGCGTGGTGCAGCACGTCGACCCACACCGACTTCGACAGCACCGTGAGCGCGACCGCCGACGCGAGGCCGAGGCTGCCGCCGAGCACCGCGCCGCGCGTCGTCATCCCGCGCCAGAAGATCGACATCGCGAGCACCGGGAAATTCGCGCTGGCGGCCACCGCCGCGACGAGGCCGACCATGAACGCGACGTTCACGTGCTCGAACAGGATCGACAACGCGATCGCGATCGCCGACAACCCGATCGTCGCCGCGCGCGAGATGCGCATTTCCAGCCGCTCGTCGGGCTTGCCGCGCGCCCACATCTGCGCATACAGGTCGTGCGAGATCGTGGTCGCGCCGGCGAGCGTCAGCCCGGCGACCACCGCGAGGATCGTCGCGAACGTGACGGCCGCGATGAAACCGTAGAACCAGTTGCCGCCGACCGCCTGCGCGAGCTTCACCGCGACCATGTTCGAGCCGCCGAGCAGGTCGTGCGTCAGGTTGAACGTGCCGTTCGCGCCGAGCCGGAAGAATTCCGGATGCTGCGCGAGCAGCACGATCGCCGAAAAGCCGATCACGAAGGTCAGCAAATAGAAGTAGCCGATGAAGCCCGTCGCGTACAGCACCGACTTGCGCGCCTCCTTCGCGTTCGGCACCGTGAAGAAGCGCATCAGGATGTGCGGGAAGCCGGCCGTGCCGAACATCAGCGCGATGCCGAGCGACAGCGCGTTGGCCGGATCGCGAATCAGCTTGCCGGGGCCCATGATCGACAGCGCGCCCGGATGCACGGCCACCGCGCGGCGGAACATCTCGTCGACGCTGAAGCCGAATTCCCCGAGCGCGAGCAACACGAGCAGCGTCGCGCCGCACAGCAGCAGCACGGCCTTGATCACCTGCACCCAGGTGGTCGCGGTCATCCCGCCGAAGAACACGTAGACGACCATCAGTACGCCGACGATCAGCTCGGCCGTGCCGTACGACAGCCCGAACAGCAACTGGATCAGCTTGCCCGCGCCGACCATCTGCACGACCAGGTACAGCACGACGATCGTCAGCGCGTTCGCGGACGTCAGCAGCCGGATCGGCCGCTGCGCGAAGCGGTACGCGACGACGTCGACGAACGTGAACTTGCCGAGATTGCGCAGCGGCTCGGCGATCAGGAACATCACGAACGGCCAGCCGACCAGGAAGCCGATCGAGTAGATCAGCCCGTCGAAGCCGAACATGAACACCATCCCCGAGAGCCCGAGGAACGACGCGGCCGACATGTAGTCGCCCGCGATCGCGAGCCCGTTCTGCAGCCCGGTGATGCCGCCGCCGGCCGTATAGAAGTCGCGCGTCGAGCGCGTGCGGCGCGCGGCCCAGCGCGTGAGCGCGAGCGTCGCGAACACGAACGCGAAGAACATCGCGATCGCGACCGGGTTCAGCTCGACCTTGTCGGGCATCGGGCCCGCGACGGAGGTCGCGTGCGCGGCGGAGGAAACGAGAACGGCCAGCGCGCCGAGCGCGCGCGAAGTGAGTCGCATGGGGGCCTCCATCAGGAACGCTGCAGGATCGCGGCGACGCGGCGGTCGAACGCACGGTTCGCACGCAGCACGTACCACGCGGTCAGGCCGATCGCGACCAGGATGATCGCGACGCCCGCGACGATCCCGACCGTGGTCGTCGCGCCGCGGTACAGCGGCGCGGCCAGCACGTGCGGCGCGAGCGCGACGAGCAGGATGAAGCCGTAGTAGGTCGCGATCATCAGCGCCGTCAGCGTGAAGCTGAAGCGGCGCCGCGCACGCACGAGCTGCTGGTAGTCACGGCACGCCGTGACCGATTCGATGACGGAAAGCTCCATGGTGTCTCCTCCTGTCGACCAGAGTTAGCGCTTTAGCGCTTACTCTGGTCCCATGCTTCGCAGTCGACCAGAGTTAGTGCTTTAGCACTTACTCTGGTCCCATGCTTCGCGGTCGACTGGTGTTGGCGCTTTGGCGCCTCCTCCAGTCCCCGCAGGGCAACCGCCTCGTCATTGCGAGGGGCGTCTGTTGGATGGCCGGCGCGTCGACTGCTCCGCCCGCGCCGCGGCGGCAAAAGCGATCTATACGATGCGGTCAGCGCGCAGCCGCGCCAGCTCGTCCCCCGACAGCCCGAGCCAGCCGCCGAGCACGTCGTCCGTATCGGCGCCGAGCACCGGCGGCGCACCGCGTACCGGCAGGCGCGCGCCGTCGAAGCGGTACGGCGGCGCGAGCACGTCGACGTCGCCCGCGACCGGATGCGGCTGCCGCGTGACGAGCCCCGCGCGGGTCGCGCGCTCCGACGTCAGCGCGTCGTGCAGCCCGAGCACTTCGCCGCACGGAATGCCCGCGCCGGAAAGCGCCGCGAGCAGCGTCGCGCGCGGCCGGCGCGCGAGTTCGCGGCGGATCTCCGGCAGCAGCTCGGCGCGATTCCCGGAGCGGCCGAGGTTGGTCTTGTAGCGTTCGTCCGCGGCGAGGTCGGGCCGCTCGATCGCGTCGCAGAAACGCGCGAACTGCGTGTTGTTGCCGACCGTGATCACGACCGGGCCGTCGGCCGCATCGAATACGCCGTACGGCACGATCGACGGATGCGCGTTGCCGTAGCGCGGCGGATCCTCGCCCATCAGCAGCGCGTCGAGCCCGTAGTACGCGGTGATCATCAGCCCGCAGTCGAACAGCGCCATCTCGATGCGCCGTCCGCGCCCCGTCGCATGGCGCTCGTACAGCGCGGCAAGGACCGCCTGCGCCGAATACATGCCGGTGAACAGGTCGACCGCCGCGACGCCGAACTTCAGCGGCGGCTGGTCGGCCTCGCCGTTCAGCGCCATCAGCCCCGCCTCGCCCTGCACGACGAGGTCATAGCCGGGCCGCGCGGCCTCCGGGCCCGAACGGTCGTAGCCCGAGATCGCGCAATGCACGAGCCGCGGATTCAGCTCGGCCAGCGCGTCGTAGCCGAGCCCGAGCTTCTCCGCGCCGCCCGCCTTGAAGTTGTGGATCAGCACGTCGGCCTGCGCGGCGAGCTCGCGCGCGATGCGCTGCCCGGTTTCCGTCTGCAGGTCGACGCAGATCGACCGCTTGCTGCGGTTCACGCTGTTGAAGTAGGTCGTCTCGGTGTCGCCGATCCGCAGCCCCCAGTCGCGCGTGTCGTCGCCGCGCGCCGGATGCTCGATCTTGATCACGTCCGCGCCGAAATCGGCGAGCACCATCGCGCTCCACGGGCCCGCGAGCACGCGCGAGAAATCGAGCACCTTCAAGCCGGCCAGCGGCAATGCGCGCGGGTCGTTCGTCATCGTTGTCTCCTCCATTCGCGTCGTTCGTCTTTACTGTTTCGACAGCGCGATATAGCGCGCGAGATGATGATCCTCGTCGCCGAGCTGGTGATCGATCATCACCAGCCGCTTCGCGTAGTGCGACAGCGGCAGCTCCCACGTCATCCCGATCCCGCCGTGCAGCTGGATGCTTTCCTCGGCGACCAGCGTGCCGATCCGGCCGATGCTGTACTTGGCCGCCGCGAGCGCGCGCTCGCGCACCGCACGCGGCGCGTCGAGCTGCGCCGCCGCGTTGATCACCGCCGAGCGCGCCTGCTCGACTTCGAGCAGCAGGTCGGCCATCCGGTGCTGCAGCGCCTGGAAGCTGCCGATCGGCATCCCGAACTGCTTGCGCGTGCGCAGGTAGTCGAGCGTGTACGCCTTCGCGATGTCCATCGCGCCGAGCGCTTCGGCCGACAGCGCGAGCAGCCCGTAGCCGAGCACGCGTTCGAGCAGCGCGGCGCCCGCTTCGCCGTCGTGCGCATTCGGTGCGCCGAGCGCGGCATCGGCCGGCAGCGCGACGCGCTCGAAACGCACTTCGGCCGCGCGGCCACCATCGATCTTCCGGTAGTCGCGCAGCGACACGCCCGGCGCGTCGGCCGGCACGACGAACAGGCCGATGCCGGCCGCGTCGTCGTCATGACCGGACACGCGCGCGCTGACGACGAAGAACGCCGCCTGCGCGGCCTGGTCGACGACGCCCTTCGCGCCGGTCAGCACCCAGCCGTCGCCGGCACGCTCGGCGCGCGTGCGCACCGTCGTCAGTTCGTAGTGCGAGCCCGGCTCGTCGTGCGCGAACGCGGCGCTCGCGCTGCCGTCGATCAGCGCGGCAAGCCGCTCGCGATGCGCGGCGCCGCCGGCGAGCGACAGCGCGCGGCCGGCGAGCAGCGCGCCGAGGAACGGCTCGACGACGAGCCCGCGCCCGAGGCATTCGAACACCACGGCGATGTCGAAGCCCGCGCCGCCGAAGCCGCCGTCGGCCTCGACAAACAGCGCGCCCACCGCGCCCAGTTCGGCGAAGCGCTGCCACATCGTGCGATCGAACCCGTCGGCCGACTGCGCGATGCGATCGCGCACCGGGAACGCATACTGTTCGGCGATGAAGCGGTTCAACGTGTCCGCCAGCATCCGGCGGTCTTCTGTGTGCTGGAAATCCATCGTCGCGTCCCTCGTTACAGCCCGAGCATCATCTTCGCGATGATGTTCTTCTGGATCTCGTTCGAGCCGCCGAAGATCGACAGCTTGCGATTGTTGAAGTACTGCTGCGCGGCGCTCGCGGCCTCCTCCGGGCCGATCGGCTCGCCGTCGCGATCGCCGTCGAGCGCGTCCTCGACGAACGGCTGCGCGTACGGCCCCATCGCGCGGCGCATCAGCGCGGTGATCTCCTGGCGGATCTGCGTGCCGCGGATCTTCAGCATCGAGCTCTCGGCCCCCGGCACGCCGCCGCCCGCGACCGCGGCCAGCACGCGCAGGTTGGTCGTGCGCATGTTCTCGAGTTCGATCTCGACGCGCGCGACGCGCGCCGCGAAGAACGGATCGTCCGCGAGCGGCCGGCCGTTCTTCGTGACCTTCGCGGCGACCGCGCGCAGCCGCTCGAGCGCGGCCGTCGAGAAGCCGATGCCGGCGATGTTGGTGCGCTCGTACGTGAGCAGGTATTTCGCGCAGGTCCAGCCGCGGTTCTCCTCGCCGACCAGGTTCTCGACGGGCACGCGCACGTCGGTGAAGAACACTTCGTTCACCTCGTGCTCGCCGTCGAACGTGATGATCGGACGCACTTCGACACCCGGCGTGTTCATGTCGATCAGCAGGAAGCTGATGCCCTCCTGCTTGCGCACGTCGGTCGCGGTGCGCACGAGACAGAAGATCATGTTCGCGTAGTGACCGAGCGTGGTCCACGTCTTCTGGCCGTTCACGACGTAGTGATCGCCGTGACGTACCGCGCTCGTCTTCACCGACGCGAGATCGGAACCGGCGCCCGGCTCCGAATAGCCCTGGCACCACCAGTCGGTGCCGTCGAGAATGCGCGGCAGCCAGTGGCGCTGCTGCGCTTCGCTGCCGTACTTGATCAGCACGGGCCCGAGCATGTTGACGCCGAACGGGACGATGCGCGGCGCGCCCGCGAGCGCGCATTCGTTGTCGAACAGGAACTTCTGCGCGACGCTCCAGCCGGGGCCGCCGTACTCGCGCGGCCAGTGGCTCGCGAGCCAGCCGCGGGCGTTCAGGATCGCGTGCCATTCGCGCATGTCGTCGCGCGTCAGATGCAGGCCGCCCTTCACCTTGCGCGCGGTGCGCGCCGGCAGTTCGGCGGCGAGGAAGCGCTGCACGTCGGCGCGGAACGCTTCCTCTTCGGGAGTGAAATTGAGGTCCATCGTGAGTCCGTTGCGAATGCGGTGGGCGTTCAGTCGATGTGGTTCAGGCTCGCGAAATCCGCGCCGCGCTCGACCAGCTCGACGATCAGCGGCGAAGGCTTCCAGAACAGCGGATCCTCCTTCGCGAACGCGCGAATGTCGGCGAGCACGTTCGCCAGGCCGACCGTGTCCGCGTAGTGCATCGGGCCGCCGCGATAGCGCGGGAAGCCGTAGCCGTGCAGGAACACCGCGTCGACATCGAGCGGGCGCAGCGCGATCTTCTCGTGCACGACGTTCGCGCCTTCGTTGATCATCGCGGCGAGGTAGCGGCGCAGGATCTCGTCGTCGCTGAACGCGCGCGGCGTGATGCCCTTCTTCGCGCGCTCGTCGGCGACGATGGCCTCGACTTCCGGGTCCGGCGTGCCGACGCGCGCGCCGTCCGGATACAGGTAGTAGCCGCGCGCGGTCTTCTGCCCGAACCAGCCGCGCTCGCACAGCCGGTCGGAAATTTCCACGTAGCGCGCGCGCGGGTCGCGCGTCGCCGCGCGGCGCTTGCGGGTCGCCCAGCCGATGTCGCCGCCCGCGAGGTCGACGACCTGGAACGGTCCCATCGGAAAGCCGAATTCGCGCACCGCACGATCGATCTGGTACGGCGACGCGCCGTCCTCCATCAGGTAGTCGGCCGCGGTGCGGTAGACCGCGAGGATCCGGTTGCCGATGAAACCGTCGCACACGCCCGCGCGCACCGGCGTCTTCTTCAGCTGCTTCGCGAGCGCGAACGCCGTCGCGACGACCTCCGCGCTCACGCGTGCCGGCACGACGATCTCGAGCAGCTTCATCACGTTGGCCGGCGAGAAGAAATGCAGGCCGATCACGTCGGCCGGCCGGTCGATGCTGGCCGCCAGTTCGTCGATGTCGAGATACGACGTGTTGGTCGCGAGCACCGCGCCCGGCTTGCACACGCGCGCGAGTTCGGCGAATACCGCCTTCTTCACGGCCATGTCCTCGAACACGGCCTCGATCACGACGTCGGCCTGCGCGAGCGCGTCGTACGACGTGCTGCCCTTGAAGCGCGCGAGCCGCGCCGCATGCGCGGCCGGCGTCATCCGGCCCTTCGCGACGAGACCGTCGTAGACCTTCTCGACGTGCGCGCGGCCGCGTGCGAGCGCCGCTTCGTCGCGTTCGATCATCGTCACGGGTAGCCCGGCATCGAGCGCCGCGACCGCGATCCCCGCGCCCATCGTGCCGCCGCCGACCACACCGATCCGCTCGACCGGACGCGCGCTCGCGCGGCGCGCCTCGGGCGCCTTCGCCGCCTCGCGCTCCGCGAAGAACGCGTGCACGAGGCCCGCGCGCTGCGGGCTGTCGATGCACTGCAGGAACAGGCTGCGTTCGAGCTTCATCCCCGCGTCGAACGACTGCGTGAGCGCGGCCTCGACCGCGTCGACGATCTTCGCCGGCGAGAACAGGCCACGCGACTTCTTCGGCAAGTCGGCGCGCGCCGCGTCGATCGCGGCCTGCGCGCTCGCGCGATCGGCGAGCCCCCGCGCATCGCGCGTGCGCCGTGCCGGCGCGCCGAGCGACACGAGTTCCTGCGCATAGGCCAGGCCTTCGGCAAGCGTGTCGTCGCTGTGCGCGAGGCGGTCGACGAGGCCGAGCGCGAGCGCTTCGTCGGCGCTCGCGTGACGCCCCGTCAGCATCAGGTCGAGCGCGGCCTTCGCACCGATCAGGCGCGGCGCGCGCTGCGTGCCGCCCGCGCCGGGCAGCAGGCCGAGCGTGACTTCGGGCAGCCCCAGTTTCGCGCCGGGCACCGCGAGCCGGTAATGCGCGGCGAGCGCGACCTCGAGGCCGCCGCCGAGCGTCGCGCCGTGCAGCGCGACCACGACCGGCTTCGCGCTCGACTCGATCCGCTCGCACACGTCGGGCAGCGACGGCGGCACCGGCGGCTTGCCGAATTCGCGGATGTCGGCGCCCGCGATGAAGTTGCGGCCGGCGCCGACGATCAGCACCGCGCGGATCGCGTCGTCGGTCTGCGCGGCGTCGAGCGCGTCGGAAAGGCCGCGCCGCACGTCGGCGGACAACGCGTTGACGGGCGGATGGTCGATCGTGACGACGAGCACCTTGTCGCGCCGTTCGCGCGTGACGGTGCCGGCGCGGGAGGGTTCGGGGGAAGCGGTTGAATTCATCGTGTCTCCAGTGCGGTGCGCCGGGCGGCAGCCGCGGGACGGGCCGGCGGCGCCGGCTCCGCGCTCCCGCGCGGCGGGAAACGATCCGGCGTGGTTGCCGGGCATGACTCGATTCTCGATTGATCGAGATTCATTGACAATTCCCGCATGCCTTTACAAGCTGTCAAGTCTGACTTGACATTGAATGCTTTCGAACCGTTAAACGGGACGGATCAGGAGACACCGGACATGGACCTGAACGCGCTGACGCTGCTCGTCGAGATCCTCGACGCGGGCAATCTGAGCAAGGCCGCGCAGCGGCTCAAGGTGAGTCGCGCGAACGTCAGCTACCGGCTGAACCAGCTCGAACGCTCGATCGGCCAGCAGCTCGTGCGCCGCACGACGCGCCGCATCGAGCCGACCGAGATCGGGCTGAAGCTGTACGAGCACGGCCGGCGCATCCGCAACGAACTGCTGGCCGCGCAGGAGTCGGTGACGACGCTCGGCCAGGACCTACAGGGCCGCGTGCGGCTGTCGGTGCCGAGCGGCTACGGGCAGATGGTGATGTCCGACTGGCTGCTCGCGTTCAAGCGGCTGCATCCGGGCATCGTGCTCGACGTGGTGTTCGAGAATCGCGTGGAAGACCTGATGCGCGACGAGATCGACATCGCGGTGCGCGTGATGCCGGAGCCGCCGCAGAACCTCGTCGCGCGCGACATGGGGGCGGTGCGCTACGTTGCGTGCGCGTCGGCCGCGTTCGCGGCCACGCACGGGATGCCGGCGAGCCTCGGCGCGCTGGCCGCCGCGCCGGTCGTCACCGCGACGGTGATGGGGCGGCAGTTGCGGATCGCCGCGTATCTCGGCGACGAGCGCCACGAGGTGCTGCTCGAGCCGACGCTGATTTCGGAGAACTTCCTGTTCCTGCGCCAGGCGATCCTCGCCGGGATCGGCGTCGGCATCGTGCCCGACTACGTGGTGCAGGACGACATGCGGCGCGGCACGGTCGTCACGTCGCTCGACGCGTATCGGCTCAGTATTTTCGGCACGCACATGTACATGCTGTACATGCCGAACCGGCACCACACGCGTGCGACCGCAACGTTCATAGAGTTCATCCTCGAACAGGCCGGAAAGACCGGCCGGGGCGGGCCGGGCGCGATGCGTCAGGGTTTCCTGTCGGATGACAACCCGCCGGCCGCGCGGCGACAATAGCGCGCCGCCCGTGCGGAGCGCGTGCCGCGCACACGCCGCCGCCTTCGAATTCACTGTTGCCGAGGGTTCAATGTTCGATCGGATTCGTCCGCATTCGCGTCCCTGGACGCTCGCCACCGCACTCGCGCTCGCGCTCGTCGCCTTCGGTGCCGGCTGCACGTCCCCGTCCGCGCCGTCGGGCGGCGTCGTCCCGGTCGCCGCCGCGTCGGGCGCCGCCGTGCCGCTGCCCGGCGTTCACTCCCCCGAACTGTCGTCGGGCTGGACCGACAAGCCGGGCTGGACCTCGCAGCACTTCATGATCGCGGCCGCGAACCCGCTCGCGACGCAGGCCGGCTACGACATGCTGAAGGCCGGCGGCACCGCGATCGACGCGGCCATCGCGACGCAGATGGTGCTCGCGCTCGTCGAGCCGCAATCGTCGGGGCTCGGCGGCGGCGCGTTCATGCTGTATTTCGACGGCAAGTCGACGCAGGCGTACGACGGCCGCGAGACCGCGCCGGCCGCCGCGACCGACCGCCTGTTCTACGGCCCGACCGGCCAGCCGATGCGCTTCTACGAAGGCGTCGTCGGCGGGCGCTCGGTCGGCACGCCGGGCGTGCTGCGGATGCTCGACGCCGCGCATCGCGCGCACGGCAAGCTGCCGTGGCGCCGGCTGTTCCAGCCCGCGATCCGGCTTGCCGAGCACGGTTTCACGATCAGCCCGCGGCTGGCGATGCTGATCGCGAACGACAAGTACCTGATGAACGACCCGGCCGCGCGCGCGTACTTCTACAACAACGACGGCACGCCGAAGGCGGCCGGCACCGTGCTGAAGAACCCCGCGCTCGCGACCGTGCTGCGCCAGGTCGCCGACCGCGGCGCGAACGCGTTCTACTCCGGCGCGATCGCGCGCGACATCGTCGCGAAGGTGCGCAAGCACCCGACCAATCCGGGTCTGCTGTCGCTGCAGGATCTCGCGCGCTACAAGGCGAAGGTGCGTGTGCCGCTGTGTACCGACTACCGGCGCTCGGTGGTGTGCGGGATGCCGCCGCCGTCGTCGGGCGGCCTCGCGATCGCGCAGATGCTCGGCATCCTCGAGGCGATGCCCGACTGGCAGCAGATCGGCGCGCAGAAGCCGGTGCGCAACGAGGTCGGCTACGAGCCGACGCCGTTCGCCACGCATCTGTTCAGCGAGGCCGGGCGCCTCGCGTTCGCGGACCGCGCGCGCTACGTCGCCGACCCCGATTTCGCGCCGCTGCCGGGCGGCAGCTGGGCGAGCCTCACCGACAAGACCTATCTCGCGCAGCGCGCGCGCCTGATCGGCGACAACAGCATGGGCGTCGCGCAGGCGGGCACGCCGCAGGGCGCGACGCTCGCGCTGGCCGACGACCGCAGCCCCGAATTGCCGTCGACCTCCGACATCGCGATCGTCGACCGCTACGGTCAGGCGCTGTCGATGACGACCAGCGTCGAGGACGCGTTCGGTTCGCGGCTGATGGTGCGCGGTTTCATGCTGAACAACCAGCTCACCGATTTCTCGTTCGTGTCGAGCGAGAACGGCCGGCCGGTCGCGAACCGCGTGCAACCCGGCAAGCGGCCGCGCTCGGCGATGTCGCCGGAGCTCGTGTTCGACCAGAAGACGAAGCAGGTGACGATGATCGTTGGTTCGGCCGGCGGCCCCGCGATCATCAACCACGTCGCGAAAACGCTGATCGGCGTGCTCGACTGGGGGATGACGATGCAGCAGGCGATCGCGCTGCCGAACGTCGGGTCCACGAACGGGCCGACGCAGCTCGAGCGCGGGCGCGTGTCGGACGCGCTCGTCGACGGGCTGAAGGGACGCGGGCACGACGTGCAGGTCGTCGAGTTGAACTCGGGACTGCAGGGGATCCAGCGGCTGAACGTGCAGGGGCAGACGGTGTGGTTCGGTGGCGCGGATCCGCGGCGCGAAGGGAATGCGATGGGGGATTGAGGCTGGCCGGTAGCGGCGGCGCGCATGCGCCGCCTGCTTCGCGTCACCCCCGCCCCTTCCACGGCACCACCCGCCGCTCGACCCACCTCATCGCGAGATCGAACAGCCACGCGATCGCGCCGATGATCAGGATGCCCATCACGACGATATCGGTGCGCAGGAAGCTCGATGCATTGAGCACCATCTGCCCGAGCCCGGCAGTCGCGGCGACCATCTCGGCCGCGACGAGCGTCGTCCAGCCGAACCCGATCGCGATCCGCAGCCCGGTGAGGATTTCCGGCAGCGCGGCCGGCAGCACGACGTGGCGCACGATCTGCGCGAAGCTGCCGCCGAGCGAATACGCGGCATTGATCTGCTCGACCGTCGCCGCGCGCACGCCCGCGCGTGCGGCCATCGCGATCGGCGCGAAGCACGCGAGGAAGATCACGACCAGCTTCGCCGTCTCGTCGATGCCGAACCAGATGACGACGAGCGGCAGGTACGCGAGCGGCGGCAGCGGCCGGTAGAACTCCAGCAGCGGATCGAGCACGCCGCGCGCGATGCGGCTCACGCCCATCAGGATGCCGGCCGGCACGCCGATCGCGGCCGCGAGCACGAACGCGCCGAACACGCGCGCGGCACTCCACAACAGATGCTCCGACAACGGCAGGCCGCCCTGGATGCGGCCGTGCCACGCGTCGACGAACGCCGCCCACACTGCTTCCGGCGCAGGCAGGAACAGCGGCGGCAACCACTGCCGATGCGTCGCGACCCACCACAGCACGGCCAGCGCCGCGACCGTTGCCGCGCTCAAGGCCGCCGTCCTGCCCTGCCCCGGCAACCGGTAGCGATGCGATGCGCGCGCGGGACGCGCCGCGTGGCGACCCTGCGTCGCGCGCTGATCCAGCCCGAACTCCGCGGCCGCTCGATCGGCCGCCCGCGAATCCTGCGTGCTCATGTCGTCCTGCCTGTGCAATGGTCTGATCCGGCCGCGCCCGACGGACGCGCCCTGTCGCGCGAACTCATGCATCACGCGCTCTCCGCGACCGCCTCGTCGCGATGCAGGTACGCGATCAGCCGCTCGCGCCATTCGATGAAATCCGGCGACGACTTCACCGCGCGCGCATCGCGCGATTCGACGTAGCGCCGCGCGAACGGCAGCTCGAAGGTTTCCGCAATGCGACCGGGGCCGGGCGTCATCACGACGAGGCGCGTCGCGAGGAACAGCGCCTCCTCGACGTCGTGCGTGATGAAGAACACCGTCTTGCCGGTACGCGCCCACACGTCGAGTACGAGCGCCTGCATCGTGCCGCGCGTCATCGCGTCGAGCGCGCCCATCGGTTCGTCCATCAGCAGCACGCGCGGATCGCTTGCGAGCGCACGCGCGATGCCGACCCGCTGCTGCATCCCGCCCGACAGTTCGTACACGCGCGCATGCGCATGGCGCTCGAGGCCGACGAGCGCGAGCATCTCGTGCGAGCGCGCCTCGCGTTCGGCCTTCGACACGCGTGCGAAACGCAGCCCGAGCGCGACGTTCGCGAGCACGTCGAGCCACGGCAGCAACGCATATTTCTGGAACACGACGCCGCGATCGGCGCCGGGGCCCGTGACCGGCACACCATCGACGCGCACGTCGCCCGTCGTCGGCGCGACGAAGCCGGCCATGCAGTTCAGCAACGTCGTCTTCCCGCACCCCGACGCGCCGAGCGCGACGACGAATTCACCGGAGTCGATGCGCAGGTCGACGCGCGCGAGTGCCTGCGTCGTCGGCCGACCGCGTTCGCCCGGATAAGAGACCGAGACCTGACGGACTTCCAGCGTGCTCATGATCGAGGGCTCCGCGATGAGTGGCCTGGGATGTCTGAACTACCGCGCTCAGCGCGCGGCCTTCTGCACGAATTGCGGATCGACGCCGACCGAGTAGTCGGCGAGCACCGCCTGGATCGTGCCCTGCGATTTCAGGAACGCCGCGGTGGCCGCGAGCGACTTCGCGGCGCCCGACTGCGCACCGCCGCCGAGCCACGTCGGCGACGCCTGCTCGGCCGGCGTCGGGAACGCGTAGAGCGCGAGGCTTGCCGGCACGTCCTGCGCGTTCGCGCCCGACACCTTCGCGACCGCCGCGACCTGCGGCGAGCCGGCCTGCCACGCGGCGGTGTGCGCACGGTAATCGGCGTCGGCCGCCGCGAGTACCTTCACGAAGCGCGCGACGAACTCGGGATTCTCGCGCGCGAACTTGCGGCTCACGACGAAGCCGTCGAAGGTCGCCTTGCCGCTTTCCTTCGCGACCCGGCCCGACGTCGTCAGCACCGTGCCCGACTGCTTGACCTTCGCGAGCACCGGATCCCAGATGTAGGTCGCGTCGATATCACCGCGCGTCCAGGCGGCCGCAACCTCGGGCGGACGCAGGTTGACGATCTTCACATCGTTCGGATTCACGCCGGCGGCCTGCAGCGCGACGAGCGTATGGAAATGCGACGTCGACACGAACGGCACGCCGATCTTCCTGCCCTTCAGCGCGGCAATGCTGGTCACGCCGGAGCCGTTGCGCGCGACGAGCGCCTCGGCGTCGTTGATGTTGTCGAGCACCCAGAACAGCGAGATGTCGAGCCCTTGCGACAGGCCGGCCGCGATCGGGCTGGAGCCGGCCTCGCCGAGCTGCACGGAGCCCGACGCGAGCGCGCGGATCACGTCGGCGCCGCTATCGAGCTTGCGGAACGTGACCTTGTAGCCGGTCGCCTTCTCCACTTCACCGCTCGCCTGCGCGTAGCGCCACGGCACGACCATGTCCTGGTACGCGATCACGACTTCGCGCGATTCGGCGTGCGCCGCGCCGAGCACGGCAAAGGCGGTCAGCGCCGCGGCGGCGCGGCGGATGAAGCGGAAACGGTGCATGCGGCTCTCCTTCGAATGCGGGCATTGCTGCGGGAGAGCCGACTATAGGAGCTTTGCGCGCGGCGGGAGCGAACTTATCCTGCGAAGCTATCGATGCCGTTTCGGCTTTGCTTTCCACGCTGAACCAGATCGCGCATCCGGCCCGGCGACAATTGTCGTGCACATGCGCGGGCAGCAGCCGCGCCAACGAAAAAGCCCGCATCGCTGCGGGCTTTTCTTCGACTGCGTGACCGCTGCAGAGAGTCGGATGCGGCGCTCAGACCACCCCGGCCCCATGCGCCTGCAGATCGGCGTGATAGCTCGAACGCACCATCGCGCCAACCGCCGCGTGCGTGAAGCCCATCTTGTACGCCTCTTCCTCGTACATCTTGAACGTATCCGGATGCACGTACGCACGCACCGGCAGGTGGTGCTCCGACGGCTGCAGGTACTGGCCGATCGTCAGCATGTCGACGTCGTGCGCGCGCAGGTCGCGCATCACCTGCAGGATTTCCTCTTCCGTCTCGCCGAGGCCGACCATCAGGCCCGACTTCGTCGCGACGTCCGGATGCAGCGCCTTGAAGTCCTTCAAGAGCTTCAGCGAGTGCGCATAGTCCGAACCCGGGCGCGCTTCCTTGTACAGGCGCGGCACCGTTTCGAGGTTGTGGTTCATCACATCGGGCGGCGCCGCGTTCAGGATCGAGATCGCGCGGTCGAGACGGCCGCGGAAGTCCGGCGTCAGGATCTCGATGCGCGTTTCCGGCGACTGCTCGCGCACTTCGCGGATGCACTCGACGAAGTGGGCCGCGCCGCCGTCGCGCAGGTCGTCGCGGTCGACGCTCGTGATCACCACGTACTTGAGCTTCAGCGCGGCGATCGTGCGTGCGAGGTTCTTCGGTTCATCCGCGTCGAGCGGATCGGGGCGGCCGTGGCCGACGTCGCAGAACGGGCAACGGCGCGTGCACTTGTCGCCCATGATCATGAACGTCGCGGTGCCCTTGCCGAAGCATTCGCCGATGTTCGGGCAGCTCGCTTCCTCGCACACCGTATGCAGGTTGTGCTCGCGCAGGATCGTCTTGATCTCGTTGAAGCGCGAACTGCCGGTGGCCGCCTTCACGCGGATCCACTCCGGCTTTTTCAGCTTCTCGATCGGAATGACCTTGATCGGGATGCGCGCCGTCTTCGCCTGCGCCTTCTGCTTGGCGGTCGGATCGTAGGCTGCGGTCGCGGCCGAATCGGCCGGTGCGGGGGAAGCGGTAACGTCAGTCATTCGAATGTTCCAGTGCCTGCGGCTTGTCGGCGGCCGCGGATTCGCCATCGAGGTTGGCAATCAGACGCCCCACCAACGTGTGGGCGACGTCGTTCCAGTCGGCGGCAACCTCGAGGCTCGCCATGTCGACGGTTTCCAGTCCGGCATAGCCGCACGGGTTGATCGCAAGGAACGGGCGCAGATCCATCTTCACGTTCAGACTCAGCCCGTGATAGCTGCAGCCGTTGCGGATCTTCAGCCCAAGGGCCGCGATCTTCGCGCCTTCGTGCACGCCGGATGCCACGTAGATGCCCGGCGCGCCCGCCTTGCGGACCGAAGCGAGATTATACGCCGCGAGGGTTTCGATCACGGCCTCCTCGATCTTCGTCACGAGCGTGCGCACCATCAGCTTGCGCCGGCGCAGGTCGAGCAGCAGGTAGACGACGATCTGGCCGGGGCCGTGGTAGGTGATTTGTCCGCCGCGATCGACCTTGACGAGCGGCACGCCGCTGTCGGCCACCAGCAGATGGGCCGGGTCGCCGGCCTGGCCGAGCGTGTAGACGGGCGGATGCTCGACGACCCAGATTTCGTCGCCGGTGTCGACCGTGCGCGTGTCGGTGAACGCGCGCATCGCGTCGAAGCTCGTCTGGTACGCCTCGCTGCCCCGCCAGCGCACGGTGACTGGTACGACGGGCTGAACCGGGGACCCGGCGGGCGATTCGGAAACGGCGACGGGCGTGGACACGATGGGAACCGGCGAGACGGACATGGGCGGTAGTTTACCGAAAACCCATGGGTCTCGCCGGCGTTGGAAAGGGACGGATCCCGAGTATCCGTCGGAGGAAAGTCCGTCAGACGGTGCGCCAGCCGTCGTGGAGCAGCGCATTCACGCGGCTGCGCAGCCGCGCCAGCACGCCGCGCGCGACTTCCGCGGCCGGCCGCGACACCGAGAACGCGACGTGCGCGCCCTGTCCGCTTTCCGCGCTGAGCCACAGCCGCTCGCCGCGGCGCAACCGCAGCGTCTCGCCGTCGACGAGGAAGTAGTCTTCGACGTCGTTGCTGCGCGTCGCCCAGACCGGCCCGCATTGCACCGTCAGACGCGTGCTGCGTTGCACCTTCATCGGCACGGTCTCGCCCGCGGGGATTTCGAATGTGATGCTTGAAGAAATTTCTTGCATGATCGACTCCGCCAATAAATGCTTCGATGGCTACAATCGTAGTCACTTAAAGGCGCCCGACCAAACGACCAATTTTCACGTCGATGTGAGGAAAATTAGCAAATGGACCTCCGCCAACTCCCTGCGCTGAACGCCATTCGGGCGTTCGAAGCCGCCGCCCGTCACGAGAATTTCTCGCGCGCCGCCGACGAACTCTTCGTCACGCACGGCGCGGTCAGCCATCAGGTGCGCGCGCTCGAGGAGGAGCTGGGCGTGCAATTGTTCGCGCGCAACGGCAAGCGGCTGTGCCTGACCGGCGCCGGCATGCGCTACGCGCAGCAGGTGCGGACCGCGCTGATGATGCTGGCCGACGCGACGCGCGAGGTGCGGGCAAGCGACCGCGACCGGCGGCTGGTGGTGTCGATGCTGTCGTCGTTCGCCGCGCGCTTCGTCACGCCGCGCATCGGCACGTTCATCGAGCGGCATCCGGAAATCGACGTCGAGCTGCAGTCGACCAACAATCTGACCGATTTCGCGCGCGACGACGTCGACCTCGCGATCCGCTTCGGCTTCGGCAACTATCCGGGGCTGCACGTCGAGCCGCTATTCGACGAAGTGTTCTTTCCGGCGTGCGCGCCGACGTTGAACGGCGGCAAGCTGCCGCAGACGCCCGCCGATCTCGTGCACTACAACCTGCTGCGCTCGGACGACGAGCTGTGGCGGCCGTGGTTCGACGCGGCGGGGCTCGACACGCTGACCGAGCCGAAACGCGGGATTCTGTACCAGGATTCGTCGAACCTGCTGCTGGCCGCGATCGAGGGGCAGGGCATCGCGCTGGTGCGGCGCTCGCTGGCGGTGCACGACCTGCTCGACGGGCGCCTCGTGCGCTTGTTCGACATCGACGGGGCGAGCCCGTGGCACTATTTTTTCGTGTGTCCGCCGCCGCTGCTGAACGCGCCGCGCGTGCAGGCATTCAGGGCGTGGATGCTCGAGGAAGTCGCACAATTCAAGCTGCTGTGCGACGAACTGGATGCGCGGCGCGCGGCGGGGAAGACCCCCGCCGAGTGCGCGCAGGAAGGCGGATGGAAGGGCTAGGGCCTGTTCCCGCTAATAACGGGCTTGCGAACGCGCCTTGCCGGCTGCAGTGCAAGAAGCAAGGAGCGCCGTTTGGCCGAGCCAAACAAGCGACGCGCGACGCCGCAATGCGGCCGGCAAGGCGCGTTCCCCTGTTTGGAAAAATCATTCGTGGGGCTGGCCCCCAGAAGGGCCGATCGCTGCGTCATGCTCCTTGCGAATACGTCGAGTATTCGCTTCGTCGCACTTCTTGCGCTCGGCCCTTCTGGGGGCCAGCGCAAGCCCGTTATTAGCGGGAACAGGCCCTACAGCACGACCTTGACCATCGGATGGCCGGTCAAGGCGCGATAGATGTTATCGAGTTGTTCCTGGCTCGTCGCCCGAACGGTGATCGTGAGGCCGGTGTAGTTACCGCCGCTCGACACACGCTCCTCGATCTTCTCGACGTCGATCTCGTTGTCGTGGACGGCCACGACCTTGAAGATCGTGTCCTTGAATTCCGGGTGCGCCTTGCCCATGATCTTGATCGGGAAATCGCACGGAAACTCCAGCAGCGACTCCTTCCGGGTATCGATCGCGCCGGTGACCTCGATGGTTTTGGTCGGTTCGCTCATCATTTCCTCCGGGTTAGGTCAAACTGTTCAAACTCGCGCGCTTTCGCACGCTGGTACGCGTCGTACAAGGCCGCGAACACGGGGCCCGGCTTGCCGCCCTGCACGGGCAGTTCGTCGAGCGACGTGACAGGCAGGATTTCCTTCGTGGCCGACGTGATCATGATCTCGTCCGCCGAGCGCAGCTCGACCTCGCTGATCTCGCGCGCGACGAACGGAATCCCGCATTGATCGGCCAGCTCCTCGACGAGCGCGTAGCGGATCCCCTCGAGGATCTTGTTGCTGCGCGGCGGCGCCATCAGCTCGCCGTTCTTCACGATCCACACGTTCGACGACGACCCTTCGGTCACCTTGTCGTCACGCAGCTGGATCGTCTCGAACGCATCGCGTTCGGCCGCATGCTGTGCCATCAGCACGTTGCCCAGCAGCGAAATCGACTTGATGTCGCAATGCAGCCAGCGGCGATCCTCGGCCGTCACGCAGCGCACGCCGCGCGCGCGCTCCTCGTCCGACGGCAGGCGCAGCGGGCTCGTCATCGCGAACACCGTCGGCACCGCATCCGCCGGGAACGCGTGGCCGCGCTTCGCGACGCCGCGCGTCACCTGCAGGTAGACGAGCGCGTTGCCGTCGCCGAGGCCTTCCGCATTCGCGGCGACCACGCGCTCGATCAGCGCGCGCCAGCCGGCCGCGTCGTGCGGGTTGTCGATGCCGATCTTCTTCAGGCTGCGCGCGAGCCGGTCCAGGTGCTGTTCGATCCGGAACGGCACGAGCGCGCCGTCGTGCGCATAAACGGGGACAACTTCATACACCCCATCGCCGAAGATGAACCCGCGGTCGAGCACCGGCACACGGGCTTGCGACAGCGGCACCAATTCCTCCCGCGACGACACGCTGAGGTAGACGATCGGTTCGAATTCGGCTTGGCTCATAGCTGTACCAGATGGGGATGAAGTCGTGAAAACAAAGGCCCGTCGCGCTTACTTCTTCTTGCTGAACATCAGCAGGATCGAGTCCCAGATACGCCCGAAGATACCCGCTTCCGGCACCGCCTGCAGCGCCACGACCGGGAACTCCGACAGCGTCTTGCCGTCGGCGACGAGCTTCACCGTACCGACCTGCTGGCCTTCCGCGAGCGGCGCGATCAGCGGCGCATTGACGTCGACTTCCGGCTTCACCTTGTCGCCCAGGCCGCGCGGCACGGTCACCCACTGGTCGCTCTTCACGCCGACCTGCACGGTGTTCTCCTTGCCCTTGTAGATACGCGGCGTCGACATCGCCTGGCCACCCTTGAACAGGCGCACCGCGTCGAACGCGCTATAGCCGTAGTTCAGCATCTTCATGCTGTCCTGCGTGCGCTCGCCTTCCTTCGGCTCGCCCATCATCACCGACACGAGACGGCGCTGGCCGTCGACACCCGGGATCGCGCGCTTGGCCGATGCAATCAGGCAGTAGCCGGCCGCTTGCGTATGGCCCGTCTTCAGGCCGTCGACCGTCGGATCCAGCCACAGCAGCCGGTTGCGGTTGCCCTGGCGGATGTTGTTGTACTTGAATTCCTTCTCCGAGAAGATGCCGTAGTACTGCGGAAAATCGCGGATCAGGTGCGCGGACAGCTTCGCGAGGTCGCCGGCCGTCGTGTAGTGGTTCGGATCGGGCATGCCGTTCACGTCGGCGAAGTGCGTGCCCTTCATGCCGAGGCGCTGCGCCTCGGCGTTCATCAGCGTGACGAACTGCCCTTCGCTGCCGCCGACCAGTTCGGCCAGCGCGATCGCGGCGTCGTTGCCCGACTGGATGATCATCCCGTACACGAGGTCGTGCACCGACACCGGCTTGTTCGCCTCGATGAACATGCGCGACTCGTCGAGGCCGACGCGGCGCACCGCCTCGCTCGGCGTGACGATCTGCTCCATCGAGATCTTCTTCTTGTCGAGCGCCTCGAACACCAGGTAGGCCGTCATCAGCTTCGTGAGCGATGCGGGCTCGACGCGTTCGTCGGCGTTGCCCGATGCGAGCACCGTGTTGCTCGTCGCATCGACGAGCACCCACGAGCGCGCGTTCACGCCCGGCGGCGGCACCGCGCCCGGCATGAAGGTCGCGGGCGCGCCGGTGAACTGCTCGGCGGCCGGCGCCGCGTGCGCGGCCTTGGCCTTGGCGGCCGGCTTGGCCTCGGCGACGACGATCGTCGATGCGAGCGCAACGGGCAGCATCACGCCCAGCGCGACGTTGCGCGCGGCGGTGCCGAAGGCGATGGAAGAAGCGAGGGACTTGAGGCCTTGGGGAGACAGACGCATGATCGATTCAGGCTGGTGGCAGAAAGTGCGGCGCGAAACGCGCAGGGTTGAACGGCAAGGCGGCGGGCGTTCCGGGCATTCGTCCGACTGCGTCGGACGGCGCGAAACGCGCCGGTTGGACTCATGCGGACGCGTTCGGTTCGCGGCCGTCGCGAGCGGGCTGACAGGCGGCGAAACGAGCGCCGCATGGGCCCGGCCGGGCCGCGGGCGACGCGAAATGCGGCCATTATACGTGGCCGCGAACGACGTTTTCGCGAACCGTGCGGGTGGCCGCACACGGGCTTCGGGAGGATGGCGTGGCTTCGCTGCGGACAATCGCGCTCGAAGCCGCGCGAAACGCGTGCGCGGGCGCGGTGCAAGATGAGGTCGCCGCGCGGCGGCGGCGGGCATGTGCGACCGGGTTCGACACGGTGCGACGAGATGCCGCGCGAGCGGCGGCATCGTAGTGGCGCGGCAGCGACGATGCGCGCCGCGCTACACGCGTCAACGCGTCAACGCTTCAACGCCACGCGTCGACGATGATGCGCTTCAGCACGTGCAGCTTGCGATGGAAGAAGTGCTCGGCGCCGGGGATCACGACGACCGGCAGTTCCTGCGGCCGCGCCCAGTCGTAGACCGATCCGATCGGCACCGTGTCGTCGGTTTCGCCGTGGATCACGAGCGTGTTCTCGGGCACGTCGGCGACCTGCCAGCGGCTCGCGGCCGTGCCGACGAACACCATCCGCTCGATCGTCTCGCCCGCGTCGCGCAGCCGCTTCGCGACATGCGACAGCACGAAGGTGCCGAACGAGAAGCCCGCGAGCACGAGCGGCAGCTCCGCATGGGCCGGCTGCGCGCGCATGTGCGCGAGCACCGCGAGCAGGTCGTCGGCCTCGCCGATGCCGTTGTCGTGCACGCCCTCGGTTGCGCCGACGCCGCGGAAGTTGGACCGGTACACCACGTAGTTGAGCTGGACCAGCGTGCGCGCGAGCGTTTGCGCGACCTTGTTGTCCATCGTGCCGCCGAACAGCGGATGCGGATGCGCGACGAGCGCGATCCCGCGCGGCGCGGCGCTGCCTTCGCGCACGGCGTCCGGCAGGTCGACCGCGATTTCGATCTGCCCGGCGGGGCCGGCGATCAGCGACTTCTGCGTATGAACGTTCATTCGGCCGGCCCGTTCAGATCTTCAGGCGGTCGACGACCTTGCCGTCGCGCAGGTGCGATTCGACGATCTCGTCGATGTCGGCCTGGTCGACATACGTGTACCACGTGCCTTCCGGATACACGACCATCACGGGCCCTTCCTCGCAGCGGTCGAGGCAGCCGGCCTTGTTGATGCGGACCTTGCCCGGCCCCGCGAGGCCGAGTTCCTTCACGCGCTTTTTCGCGTATTCCTGCATGGCCTGCGCATTGCATTGCGCGCAGCTCGGACGCTCGGCGCCCGGGTCGCGCTGATTCAGGCAGAAGAAGACGTGGTGCTGGTAGTAGGAATCCATGATGGTGACGAGCGGCCCGGCACGGTGCCGGGCGGAAAGACGGGCGATTGCCGTTGCGCGCGGCAACGGATGTGCGGACGATTATAACGACCGGCGCGCGCCGCTGCCGGCGATCGGGCCGCGCCGCCCTGCCCCGCGTGCTGCCTCAGCGCCGCAGCGCGGCCGGCAGCCACGCGTGCTCGACCCGCTGGCCGAGCCAGATCAGTGCCGCGTAGGGCCAGATCCACGCGAGCCAGCGCGCGATGCTGTTGAAGTGCACGTAGCGGCCCTGCCGCCAGCCCGACAGCGTGAAGTCGAAGAACGGGTTGACCGGCAGCAGATTGACGAGTGCCACGCCGGCCAGCAGCGCGGCCGCCGCGAGCAGCGCGCGCCACGTGGCCGGCACGCGCAACGCCACCAGCGCCACCGCGAAGCCGAGCTCGATGCCGAGCCGCGCGCCCGGCGTCGCCCACACGACGAGGAGGCCGGTGCTCGACTGCATGAAGGTGGCGGCTGCCTTCAGCGCGAGCGTCGCCGTGACGAACGCGATCAGGAGTCGCACGCGCGGCGCGCCGGCGCGCATCGCGAGCGACGCGATCGCCAGCGCGGCGAACAGCATCAACCCGCCGAGCACGGCTTCCCACGCGGAGTCGGACAGCCAGCCGTCGACGCGCTCCGGCCATTCGCTCACGCGCCACGCGGCCGGCAGCCACGCGAGCAGCGCGTCCTGCATCGAGCCGTCGGCGCGCTCCCACAGCGCGGCCGGCCAGTCGCCGATGCCGAACAGGAACGGCGATGGAAACAGGATCGCGAATGGCCACAGCGCGGCGAGCAGCAGCGGCGTCGCGCCGTCGGTCTCGAACCATGCGAAGCGCAGCCGGCGCAGCGCGCCGCGGTCGAGCAGCGCGCCGGTGGCCGGGGCCGCGAGCGCGGCGCCGAACAGCGCGCCGAGCGCGTTGGCCGCGAGGTCGAGATTCGACGCGACGCGCATGGGCAGGTAGGTCTGCAGCGCCTCCATCGACCCCGACAGCAGCACGCCGAGGCCGCCCACGATCAGCGTCGCGGCCACGCCGCGCCAGCGCGGATGCAGCGCGAGCACGCCGAGTGCGCCGAACGGCAGGTAGCCGAGCACGTTGGTCACCACGTCGAACGCGGTCACATAGCGCTGCATCGGCGCGAACAGGTAGTCGAACGGCCCGATGCCGAGCGACATCCAGCCGTCGAACGGATACAGCGATGCATAGACGATGAGCGCCGCGTACGCGGCGAACGCCTGTCGTGCGAGCGACGACGCGCGCGGCGTGACCGGCGCGCTCATCGCGGCTGCACGCTGCGCGTCACGGGTTACCCGCGTACGCCTG
Organism: Burkholderia sp. B21-005; assembly: GCF_020843965.1. Classification (NCBI taxonomy): domain Bacteria; kingdom Pseudomonadati; phylum Pseudomonadota; class Betaproteobacteria; order Burkholderiales; family Burkholderiaceae; genus Burkholderia; species Burkholderia sp. B21-005. The sequence continues at coordinate 3,223,624 of NZ_CP086301.1, forward strand.
CACGCCGACCCAGGCGGCGATCTGCGACACGAGCTCGTCGCTCGCGGCCGCGAGCGCACGCGCGCCGCCGGCCGCATCGGGCGTGCTCGACGGCGCGCGCGCGACGAACGTGCGCTGGCCGAGCACCTTGCCGTCCTGCATCAGCGTCGCGCGCGCGGTGACCGCGCCGTGACTCTGCGACTGCCCGTCGAACACCTGCTCGAATTCGTTCAGGTCGACCTTCAGCGTCGGCGCGCGCACGCCGTCGGAGCCTTCGAGCACCGCGCCGCGCGACGACAGCGCGCCGCGCAGCCGCTGTGTGAGCAGTTGCGCGGGCGGTGCGGTCCAGCGGCTGTCGCGATAGACGGCCGTGCGCTGCGCATCCGCATACGTGAGGCGGTAGACGAACTTGTCCGTGTCGAGCGCGTCGGGCGCGGCGACGTCGAGCACCTTCAGCGCGGGGCCCGTGCCGGCCGTCACGACCGACGCGGCCGGCCCGAGGTCGTAGCGGACGTTCGACAGCGCCGCGCCGTTGCCGGCGCAGCCGGCGGCGAACGCGAGCATCAGCATCGCGAGTGCGGTCGCGGCCGGACGCAGCGCGCGATCAAGGATTCGTGGCATGGCATGTTCCTGCATGATGTTTCCGGTTTCGATGGCGTCAGTGCCCGGCCTCGCTCCGGGCCGGGCGGTCGATGGGCTGGCGCCGCGCTTCATTTGCCGGCCGCCGCACCCGCGCCCGGCCAGACGAAGCCCGCTTCGCCGGGCCCGGGCGAGGCGCCGGGCGACCCGAACAACAGACTGCTCGGGTTGCGGCCGAGTTCACCGGCGACGTCCTTCAATTGCCGCGACGCATCGCCGACGCTGCCCGCCAGCGCGTTGAAACGCGGCAGCGTGTCGTACTGGACCCGCGCGTTCAGGTCGTTCAGCGCGACGCCGACCTGCTCCGCGGCCGAGCCGGCCTTGTTCAGGTTCGACACGAGCGGCCCGTTCGGCTGCAGCAGCGTGTTCGCGGATGCCATCGCGCGATCGACCTCGTGCATCGTCTGCGGCAGCGCGGCCACCGCCGGCGCGAGCTGCTTCGACAGCGTCGCCGCCCCGTCCGCCGCGTGCTGCAGGCTTTCGGCCGTCGCGCGCAACTGCTCGCGCATCTCCGGCGACATCAGCGCGTTCGCGCTTTCCGCCGCCTGCTCGAGCTGCCGCAACAGCACGTCGCCGCGCTCCTGGATCTGGTCGAACAGGCTCGGCCGCATCGGAATCTGCGCGATCGCCTTCGGCGACGACGGCAGCGGCGCCAGGTCGCGGCCCGTGTCCTCGAGCTGCACGAACGCGATGCCCGTCACGCCCTGGAAGCCGAGGCTGCCGTAGGTCGACTGCGTGATCGGCGCGTCGCGGTCGACGAGAATCCGGATCCGGATCTGGCCCGGATGCGTGCGATCGAAGCCGATCGACTGCACCTTGCCGACGTCGAGGCCGCGAAAGCGCACGGCCGCATCGGGGAACAGGCCCGTCACGTTGGTGCGCGCGAGCAGGTCGTACGGCACGCGCACGGTGCGGTCGACGTTGAACCAGAACACGGTGCCCGCGATCGCCAGCGTCAGCGCGATCGTGAACAGGCCGGCCCAGAACGCATGTGATTTGTTTTCCATCAGGAGATTCCTTGTCCTTGCCGGTTACAGCTCGACGCTCGAGAGCGCCGGTTCGAGGGCGGCCTTCGGCAGCTTCGCGCGCCGCTCGGGCGGCAGCGCCTGCAGTGCGCGGCGCCCGCGCAGCCCCAGGAAATATTCGTGGATGAACGGATGGTCGACGTTCGCGGCCTCCTCGACCGGCGCGGCCACCAGCACCTTGCGGTCGGCCAGCACCGCGACGCGCGTCGACAGCGCGACCATCGTGTCGAGGTCGTGCGTCACCATCACGACCGTCAGCCCGAGCGTGCGGTGCAGCGTCGCGATCAGCTCGACGAATTCGTCGGATGCCTGCGGGTCGAGGCCGGCGGTCGGCTCGTCGAGGAACAGCAGTTCGGGCTCCAGCGCGATCGCGCGCGCGATGCCGACCCGCTTCACCATCCCGCCCGACAGCGCGGCCGGCATCTTCGACGCGTGCTTGCACGGCAGCCCGACCATCTCGAGCTTCAGCATCACGATGTCGTGCAGCAGGTCGGGCGGCACGCGGCCGAGCTCGCGCAGCGGCTGCGCGACGTTGTCGAACACCGTCATCGACGAGAACAGCGCGCCCTGCTGGAACAGCATCCCCGAACGCGTGCGCATCATCCGCGCGGTCGCGTCGTCGATCTTCGCGGTGTCCTCGCCGAACACCTTGATCGTGCCGGACGTCGGCCGCTCGAGGCCGAGGATCTGCCGCACGAGCGTCGTCTTGCCCGACCCCGAGCCGCCGACGATCGCAACGATCTCGCCGCGCCGCACGTCGAAATCGAGCTTCTGGTGAACGATATTGCGCCCGTAGCGCTTCGTCAGGTTGCGCACCTCGATCACGAAATCGTCACCGGGCGTGCCGGCCGATCCGGCGCCGGCTGCCGCCGTATGGGCGCTGGCGGCACCGGCCGCCGAGTCGTTCGACGCGTTCATCCGAGCCCCACGTTCTGGAACATGATCGCGAACACCGCGTCGGCGAGGATCACGACCGTGATCGACGAGACGACCGACGTGGTCGTGCCTTCACCGAGGCTTTGCGAGTTCGCCTTGATCCGGAAACCGAAATGGCATGCGACCAGCGCGATCAGCATGCCGAACACGACGCCCTTGCCGACGCCGATGTACAGGTTCGCGATCGGCACGACGCCCGGCAGCGAGCGCACGAAATAGTTGATGTCGATCCCGAGCACGAATTTCGCGGCGAGCGCGCCGCCGCTCAGCGCGATGATGTTGGTCCACATCACGAGCAGCGGCATCGCGACGCCGAGCGCGAGCACGCGCGGCAGGATCAGCCGCAGCCCGTGCGGGATGCCCATCACGCGCATCGCGTCGAGCTCCTCGGTCACGCGCATCACGCCGATCTGCGCGGTGATCGCCGAGCCCGAGCGGCCCGCGACGAGGATCGCCGACAGCACCGGGCCGAGCTCGCGGATCACCGACAGCCCGAGGATGTTCACGATGTAGCGGTTCGCGCCGAATGTTTGCAGCTGCTGCGCGGACAGGTAGCTGAGCACGATACCGATCAGGAACGCGACCAGCGCGGTGATCGGCAGCGCCTGCGCGCCGGCGCTGTAGATGTTCGCCGAGGTTTCCTTCCACGGCATCGTCTTCGGACGGCGCAGCACCGACAGCGCGTCGAGGATCACGAGGCCGAACATCGCGATGCCGCCCTGCAGATGCTCGGCGAACGCGAACAGCATGAAGCCGAAGCGCGTGATCGGGCCGAAGTGCACGACGCGCTCGGGGGCCTCGCGCTGGCTGTCGAGCCGCTCGATGCGCTCGAAGATCGTGCGCTGCGTGGGGCTCAGCGCGACGCCGTCCGGCAGCTTGCGGCCCCACACGCGCCACAGCGCCTGGCCACCGACGTGGTCGAGTCGTTCGATGCCGGACAGATCCCATTCGCTCACGCGCCCGGACGCGATGCCCGCGACGCGGCGCGCGACCGCGCCACGGTTGCGCGCGAGCGCGAGCGCGGTCCATTGGCCGTACAGGCGCACCGTCTGGCCCTGGCCGCCGGCGTCGACCGACAGGCCGGGAGGAGTCTCGAAGTCCAAGGGCGGGTTGTTTGCAAAAGGTTGACAGCGGCCATTGTAGCGAACCGCCCGGCGCAGCGACGTGAGGATTTCCGTCGCGGCGCCCGGCCGGCGCGCCGGCCCGAGGCGCCTGCCTGCACATGCGTGGGCCGGATCGGCTTGCCTCGCTGGCGACCTTTCATTCTTCCGTCATGTTTCCTTTCGATACTCTCACGCGCGCACATCAGGCCGTCGGCGCCCGCGCCGCCATTTCGTTGCGCACCGCGCACTTCATCGTCGCGATTCATAGAACAGAACACCGAACAGGACAACCGATGCGTCTCCCCCCGCTTTCCCGCCGCCGCGTGGGCTTCGCCGCCGCGCTCGCCAGCCTCGCCTTCGCCCTCGCCGGCTGTGGCGGCGACGACGTCACCGCTCCGCCGTCGCAGGCCCAGGCACCGGCCGGCACGACCGCCACGCTCGCGCTGCTCGAAACGACCGACCTGCACACCAACGTGCTGTCATATGACTATTTCAAGCTCGCCGCCGACAACTCGCTCGGCTTCGAGCGCGTGTCGACGCTGATCGCGCAGGCGCGCGCGCAGTATCCGAACACGCTGCTGCTCGACAACGGCGACACGATCCAGGGCACCGCGCTGTCGGACTACCAGGCGCTCGTCAAGCCGATCGGCTGCGACCAGACGCTCGCGATCTACAAGGTGATGAACGCCGCGAAGTTCGACGGCGGCGGGATCGGCAACCACGAGTTCAACTACGGGCTGCCGTACCTGTCGCAGGTGACCGGCAACACGTTCGACGTCGACGGGCTGCCGGCCCCCGCGCAGCAGAAGAAGTGCGCGGGCCCGAACTTCCCGCAGGTGCTCGCCAATGTGATCAGCGCGAAGACCAACGCGCCGCTGTTCACGCCGTACACGATCCTGACCCGCACGGTGACGGCCGTCACGCCCGACGGCAAGACGGTCAGCGCGCCGGTGAAGGTCGGCATCATCGGCTTCACGCCGCCCGCGATCATGAACTGGGACAAGCGCTGGCTCGACGGCAAGGTCTATACGACCGGTCTGAAGGAAGCGGCTGAGAAGTACATTCCGGAGATGCGCGCGAAGGGCGCCGATCTCGTCGTCGCGATCTCGCACGGCGGCCTCGACAACGCCGCGTATTCGCCGACGATGGAAAACGGCAGCTGGTGGCTGTCGAAGGTGCCCGGCATCGACGCGATGCTGATCGGCCACTCGCACCAGGTGTTCCCGGATGCGAACAGCACCGTGCCGCAGTTCAACCTGCCGGGCGTCGACAAGGCGAAGGGCACCGTCAACGGCGTGCCGACCGTGATGGCCAACTTCTGGGGCAAGCATCTCGGCGTGATCAAGCTCGGCCTGAAGTTCGACGGCAATGCGTGGAGCGTCGACAAGTCGCTGACGACCGTCGAGGCGCGGCCGATCCAGAATGCGGACAAGAGCTACGTCGCCGCCGACCCGTCGGTCTCCGCCGCGATCGCCGCCGAGCACCAGGCGACGATCGACTACGTGAAGACGCCGATCGGCTCGACCGACTACCGGATGAACTCGTACTTCGCGGACGTCGGCGATCCGGGCGCGATCCAGATCGTCAACGAGGCGCAGGCCGACTACGTGCGGACCTACGTGCAGGCGAACCTGCCGCAATACGCGTCGCTGCCGGTGCTGTCGGTCAGCGCGCCGTTCAAGAGCGGCTTCGGCGGCGGCAGCGACTACACCGACGTCGCGCCGGGCGCGCTCGCGATCAACAACGCGGCCGACCTGTACCTGTATCCGAACACCGTGTACGCGGTGAAGGTGAACGGCAGCGACGTGAAGAACTGGCTCGAGACGGCCGCGAAGCGCTTCAACACGATCGACCCGACCAAGGCGACCGTGCAGCCGCTCGTCAGCAGCTTCCCCGGCTACAACTTCGACATGTTCACGTCCGCCGATCTCGCGTACGAGATCGACGTCACGCAGCCGGTCGGCAGCCGGATCAGGAACCTGACGTACAAGGGCGCGCCGATCGACCCGAACGCGCAGTTCATCGTCGCGACCAACAACTACCGCGCGAGCGGCGGCGGCAACTTCCCGGGCCTCGACGGCAGCAAGACGATCTTCGCGTCGCCCGACGCGAACCGCGACGTGCTGATCTCGTTCATCAAGAAGCGCGGCGCGATCACGCGCGCGGCGGACGGCGCGCAGCGCAGCTGGCGCTTCACGAAGCTCGCGAGCTCGGTCGCGCACGTGCGGTTCACGTCGGCGCCGAATCGACTCGGCGACGCGGCGGCAGCCGGCCTGAGCGGCCTCACGCAGGTCGCGGCCGACGACGGCTCGGGCAAGAACCTCGCAATCTACGAGATCGACCTCACGCAATGACCATGAGACCCGCGATGCAACCGATCCGGACGATGCGGCCGGCCGAGGCCGGCTTCACCGCCGCCGCGCGGCGCCTGCTGCGCGCGAAACTCCCGCCCGCCGCGTTGCTCGCGGCGGCGGCCGTGACCGTCGCGGCCGTCGTCGCGACGACCGGCTGGCGGGCCGCCGGCCCCGCGCCGAGCACCGCGCAGCTCGACGAGTGGCAGGCGATGGTCGCGCAGGCCGTCGAACCGCACGCGCTCGCGCAGTTGCGCACCCTCGCACGCCGCGGTTCGGGCGACGCGCAGGCGGCGCTCGGCATCGCGCTCGTCGATGCGCGCGAGCCGGGGCTGCGCGACGAAGGGCGCGGCTGGCTGGAAACCGCCGCCGACGGCAAGACCGACTCGCTCGCCGCGCGACGCGCGCAGCTCGCACTCGGCAAGGCCCTGCTGCTCGGCAGCGGCGACATCCCGAAGGACTACGCACGCGCCCGCGCGCTGCTCGGCGAAGCGGCCGGCCAGGGCGACCCGGCCGCCGCGTACTACCTCGGGCTGATCTACCGCAGCGGCTACGGCACCGCGGCCGACCCCGTGCAGGCCGCGCACTGGTTCGAGCTCGCGTCGCGCGCGGACATCCCGGCGGCGGACTTCATGCTCGCGAACGCGTACCGCGACGGTAGCGGCGTGCCGCGCGACGAAGCGCGGGCGCTTGCGCTGTATCGGCGTGCGGCGGAACACGAGCTGCCGGAAGCCGTGCAGACGCTCGCGATGGCGTATCGCAACGGTGAGTTGGGGCTCAAACCCGATGCGGATGAGTTCCACGCGCAGTGGATCGAGACCGCGCATGCGTTGAAGCATCCGGTCATCGCGCCCTGACGGTGCGGCAATGTGCGGCGGGCCGCCAGTCCGCCGCGGACCGGCGCACGTGACATCCCGCGATCGATCCAGGGATGCCACGTCTGATACGGGGGGACGGACCGCTCCGCGCGGCGCGGCAAACGCGGCACCGTCGAACGCCGCGGCCAAACCGCCGCCCGGCACGCACCGCCCCCCTGTCGCTACAATATGCGCCATGAACGCCCCCACCTCCTCCGACACGCCCGATACCGGTGACGGTGACGCGCGCATCGCGCGCAACCGGCTCGAGGCGCACCTGGATGCCGCGCCGCGCGCGTGGCCGCTCGACATTGTCACCGCCACCGGCTCGACCAACGCCGACGTCGCGACGCGCCTGAAGGCGCTGCCGCGCACCGCGAACGCGCTGCCCGCGCCGCTCGTGCGCGTCGCGTTCGAGCAGACGGCCGGCCGCGGCCGGCAAGGCCGCCCGTGGTTCGCGCAACCCGGCAACGCGCTGCTGTGCTCGGTCGGCTGCATCGTGCCGCGCCCCGTCGACGCGCTCGCCGGTCTCAGCATCGCGATCGGCGTCGCGCTCGCGGAAGGGCTCGCCGCGCTGCCGCTCGACGCCCGCTCGCGTGTCGCCCTCAAATGGCCGAACGACCTGCTGCTGACGGCCACCGACGACGGTACGTCGCACATCGTCGGCAAGCTCGCCGGGATCCTGATCGAAACCGTGTGGAGCACCGCCGACGCGACCGCCGTCGTGATCGGCTTCGGCATCAACGTGCGCGGCGCGGAAGCCGTCGCCGCACAGGTCGAAGCGCTGCGCGCGCGCGAAGCGACGCTCGCGAGCGGGCTGCCGCCGGCCGCGCTGTCGGCCGCGTGCGCATCGGCCAACCTCACCGATACGCTCGCCGCCGCACTGAACGCGCTCACGCCCGCACTCGCTCAGTTCGGCACCGACGGTCTCGCGCCGTTCCTGCCGCGCTGGCACGCGCTGCACGCGTACGCCGGGCGCGAAGTCGTGCTGCTCGAACAGGGCGTCGAACGCGCGCGCGGCATCGCGACGGGCATCGACGCGACCGGCCAGCTGCTGCTCGACACACCCGACGGCGTGCAGGCGATCGCGGCCGGCGACGTATCGCTGCGCGAAGCGCAATGAACGAGCCGCATCTGCTGATCGACGCCGGCAACAGCCGGATCAAGTGGGCGCTCGCCGATGCGCGGCGCACGCTCGTCGACACGGGCGCCTTCGGCCATACGCGCGACGGTGGTGCCGATCCCGACTGGTCGGCCCTGCCGCGTCCCCATGGCGCATGGATCTCGAACGTCGCGGGCGCCGACGTGGCCGCACGGCTCGACGCGCTGCTCGACGCCCGCTGGCCGGGCCTGCCGCGCACGACGATCCGCTCGCGGCCCGCGCAATGCGGGGTGACGAACGGCTACACGACGCCCGAACAGCTCGGCAGCGATCGCTGGGCCGGCTTGATCGGCGCACGTGCGGCGTTCCCGGGCGAGCATCTGCTGATCGCGACGTTCGGCACGGCGACGACGCTCGAAGCGCTGCGCGCGGACGGTCGCTTCACCGGCGGGCTGATCGCGCCGGGCTGGGCACTGATGATGCGCGCGCTCGGCACGCACACCGCGCAGTTGCCGACGCTGACCACCGACATCGCGAGCGGGCTGCTCGCGGGCGCGCAGGCCGAGCCGTTCCAGGTCGATACGCCGCGCTCGCTGTCGGCGGGTTGCCTGTACGCGCAGGCCGGGCTGATCGAGCGCGCATGGCGCGATCTCGCCGATGCGTGGCAGGCGCCCGTGCGGCTGGTGCTGGCAGGCGGGGCGGCGGACGATGTCGCGCGCGCGCTGACGCTGCCGCATACGCGGCACGACGCGCTGATCCTGTCGGGGCTTGCGTTGATCGCCGCGGACGCGGCGGCGCAGGATTGACGGAAACTGGCCAGCATCGCGCCGACGGCGTCGATGGATGCCCGGCTGCGTGCTTCGTCACGGGAAGGATGGAAAAACGGGCGCCGGTGTGTGCGCCCATGCAGGCAGCCGGCCGCCCACGCGGCTCGGCCGTCGCGAACGATCGCCAGCTGCAATGGCAACCTCTGCCATGCGGCCGGCCCGACTGAACGGTTGAACGACTGAACCACGACGAGGAGTGTCGACGATGCTGCGCTGGCTGATCGCTGTTCTCTTTCTCGCGAACCTGCTCGCGTTCGTGGCGGTGCGCGGCGTGTTCGGGCCGCCGCCGGCGGCCGGCGCGCGCGAACCGGGCGTGCTGTCCCGGCAGGTGCGGCCCGATGCAGTGCATGCGATGCCGCTCGCGCAGGCGACCGATCAGCCCGTGATCGGCGGTCCGATCGCCGCGCCGGCCATCACGGCGGAGCCGCTCGCGGCATCCGCGCCCTGACGGCGCGGCGCGCGCATCAGGACTGCTGCGCGCGCACCTTCTTCAGCAGCGCGGTGGTCGAGCGGTCATGCGCGAACGGAATCGCGAGCGCACGACCACCCCAGCCGCGCACGATGGCCGATTCCGGCAGCGCGTCCATGTCGTAGTCGCCACCCTTCACGAGAATGTCCGGACGGACGGCCTCGATCAGCGACACCGGCGTCTTTTCCTCGAACTTCACGACCCAGTCGACGCTCTCCAGCGCCGCGAGCAGCGCCATCCGGTCGTCCTCGCGGTTGATCGGACGGTCGTCGCCCTTGCCGAGCATGCGCACCGACGCATCACTGTTCACGCCGACGATCAGGCAGGCGCCGAGCGCCTTGGCATCGGCGAGATACGTGACGTGGCCACGGTGCAGGATGTCGAACACGCCGTTCGTGAACACGACGGGCGAAGGCAGCGAAGCGCGCAGGGCAACCAGGGCGTCGCGGGTGATCAGCTTGCGTTCGAAGGTAGCGGACATGATGGAGTTCGGATGGCGTGAGTGGCGCGCAGTGCACGTCGCGGCGGGACGCGGCGGCGCCAGATAAAAAGCCCGCCGGCGGGCCGGGCGGGCTTCATGCAGGAATTCACTGCGACGATCGCAACCGGCGGAGCGTCACGGCGGCTGCGCCGCCGCGCGGCCTCAGGCCGGTTGCGCGGCCGACGACGGGCCGCTTTCGGACTGCAGGCGGCCGGTGACTTCCTTGCGATAGCGGTTCAGCTCCTGCGCGGTCGCGAACGTGCGCTCGAACAGGATCGACAGGTTGTGCAGGATCCGGTCGACGACCTTCTTTTCCCACTCGCCGTCGAAGCGGATCTGCTCGTCGAGCCAGCGCTCGAGCCATTCCGGATCGGGCAGGCGCGACTGCACGGTGTCGCGCGGGAACAGCGCCTGGTTCACGTGCAGGTTGGTCGGGTGCAGCGGCTTCTCGGTGCGGCGCGCCGACGCCATCAGCACGCCGATCTTCGCGAACGCCGCGCGCGCGACGTCGCCGCAGTTGTTCAGCGCCTTCTTCATGTAGCGCAGGTAAGCGCCGCCATGGCGCGCTTCATCGCGCGAGATCGTTTCGTAGATGTGCTTGATGACCGGCTCGGTGTGCCAGTCGGCCGCGCAGCGATACCAGTGGTTCAGGCGGATCTCGCCGCAGAAGTGCAGCATCAGCGTCTCGAGCGGCGGCGCCGGATCGAACTGGAAGCGCACCGCGTGCAGCTCTTCCTCGGTCGGCACCATTTCCGGGCGGAACCGGCGCAGGTATTCCATCAGCACGAGCGAATGCTTCTGCTCCTCGAAGAACCACACGCTCATGAACGCGGAAAAGTCGCTGTCGTGCTGGTTGTCGCGCAGGAACATTTCCGTCGCGGGCAGCGCCGACCATTCGGTGATCGCGTTCATCTTGATCGTCTTCGCCTGCTCGTCGGTGAGCAGCGAAGCGTCGAACTTGTCCCACGGAATGTCCTTCTCCATGTCCCAGCGGACAGCTTCGAGCGACCTGTAAAGTTCCGGATAAAGCATGGTGTTCATGATGGTCCCACCCCTGTTCTGCGCAATGCGACTTCTCTAAACGTGACTGTTGCCGCGTAGGCGCGCGAGCGCGCTTTTTTGCAGCCAAGACTCTAATTTTACGCGGGAATCCAGCCGCCGGACGCAGATTCCGCATCCGGCAGCCGGGCGGCCGCGCCGCCGCCTCGAGGCATGCCGCAGCCCCGCTCCGCTCGAACGGAACCGGCCGCGCGTGCCTCATGTGGGGGCCGGCGCAGGCCGGCTCGTAGACGAGCCGGCCCCGGCGTCACACGGCTCCCGGACGGGTTACCCGTACGGCTGCCGGACGGCAGGCTGCTCGATATGGTGTATACGGCGGCGGCCATGATAGCACGCACCCATGACGGTTCCGAGACGCCGGCCCGGTCGCGCGCCGCCAACGGCGGCGCGGCAATCGGTCGCGGGTGGGCGTCGCGAAAACGCAACCAATCTGTAAGGCGCATCTGCTTCAACTCCGTTTCCGGGGAGCCGGGCTCCCATCAGACCCGTATTTCGCCCGTCGCGATGCCGCCGTCCGGCGGGGTGCCGGTCGTCGGTGCGCTGCAGCCATCGGCCCCCGCGATCCAGTCCGCCAGCGTGTCGCGCTGCGCGCGCCCGTCGCGATAGCCGAGCTCGATCAGCTCGCGCGTGAACGCCTCCTCGAACAGCAGGTAGCTCGCGAACGACGCGCCGGCCGGCTGGCTGCCGCCGATCGCGCCGAGCAGCCCGCGCATCGTCGCCGGCATCTCCTTCAGGTGTTTCGCGGCGATCAGCTCGATGCGCTCGGACGGCGCGATCGCGAGCACGTCCACGTGCCGCCAGCCGCTGTCCACTTCGACCTGCTGCGGCAGGTGCTCGATCATCCGGTTGATGTGCTCGATGCGCTCGATGTCCGCGCCGATCGAGTCGAGAAACACGCTCGCAAGCACCTGCTGGCCGATCTGCGCGAGCGTCGGATAGCCGCGCACCCGCCCCGAACCGTTCGCGGCGGGAATCTCGGGCCGCGGATCGGCCGCGCCGATCACGAGGATCCGGTTTGCGCCGAAGTGGATCGCCGGCGACAGCGGCGCGACCTGCCGGATCGACCCGTCGCCGAAGTACTCGATCTGTCCGTCGAGCACGAGCGGCACGGCCGGGAACACGAACGGAATGGCCGACGACGCGAGCAGGTGCGACGCCGACAGGTCGACGAGCCGCGCGGTGCGCTGCGCGCGCCGCCATGCCTGGATCGGCTCGGCGGCCTGGTAGAACGTCAGATGCCGCCCGCTTGAATAGCTGAGCGCCGTGATCGAGAGCGCATGCAGCAGCCGGCTCTCGAGCATCTGCTCGATCCGGTGGAAACTCAGCTCGCGCTGCAGCAGGTGCGCGAGCGGCGCGTTGTCGAGCAGCCCGCGTGGCGAACGGCGTGCCGCCCAGCCGAAGGTCATCGCCGCGAGCCAGCGAGCACCCGCCGCCGCGATGCCGAGCCAGTCGGTGCGATACACGTAGTCCGCGCGCAGCGGCTCCCAGAATTCGAGCAGACGCCGCACGCCGTGCGAAAAATCGTCCGCGTGACTCGCGATCGACGTTGCATTGATCGCCCCGGCCGACGAGCCGCATACGACCGTAAACGGCACCGTATGCCGATGCGGATCAGCCTCCCGCGCGATCTCGGCCAGCGCCTTCAGCACGCCGACCTGGTAGGCGGCGCGGGCGCCGCCCCCCATCAGAACGAGCGCGAGCCGCATGATCGACCTGCCATCCGGTTCGCGTCAGGTCGAGCGCTTCGGCGGACGCGTCGCGGGCGACGAAGCGGCCGCCGCGCGCGCCGCGGCCGAATCGGACGGCTTCGCGCGCTTCGCGGCCGGCTTGCGCGGCGCGGCGGCAGCGGCCGCGGCCGGTGCGGGCGGTTCCGCCCGCGCCGTCGGCGCGGCCTGCCCGGGCGATACATCGCCCGGCTGATCCGCCTGCACGCCCGGCTGCGTCATCGCAAGGCTCGCGAGCTGATTGAACTGCGCCTGCAGCAGGTTCCACCAGCCGGCCGGGTCGAACGCCTGCTGCGCGGCGTCGCCTGCCGGCGGCGCCTCGGCAGCGGCTGCCGCTGCGTCCGGCGCGTGCTGCGCATCGGCGCGCGGCGCGGACGCCGCTTGCGCGGCCGCGACCGCAGCTTCCTCGGCCGCCGACATCGAGCTCTGCGCGAATGCGCCGAACGCACGCAGCGTCGCGAGCGTCGCGCGCTGTACCTCGAGCGCCTGGATCGCGGACTGCAGCATCCCGAGATTGAGCTTGAGCCATTGCTCGACCGCGCGCAGATCGGTGATCCGCTTGTCGAGCTCCTCGACGCTCGTGAGCGGCGCCATCATGTCGGACATGCTCGACAGCGACGGCGGCAACCCCGAGGCGGCGCCGGGAAACGACGCCATCCCGCCGAACGGCGACATCCGCATCATGTCCCACATCCGGTCGAGCATGTCGGCAGGCTTGAAACCGGCAAAGCCGGCGAAGGGGTTGGAGCCGGAGGCTTCGTTCGTCATTACGGGCATCCTGGTTGACTGGGTGAGCGAAGCGGCCGGCACGGGTCGCGCGGCCGCCCTGGTTCGATGATAGCGCGCGTCAGAACGGTGCGTCGCCGGGGAAGTCGGGCGGGCGCCGCTCGCGCAGCGAGCGGATGCCTTCCTGCACGTCGGGCCCCGAGAAGCCCATGAATTCGAGCGCGAGCGACGTATCGAACGTCGGCCCGGCGCTGCGCAGCCAGTTGTTCAGCGCGTACTTGGTCCAGCGGATCGCCGACTGCGACCCGTGCGCGAGTCGCTCCGCGACTTCGTACGCCTTCGGCAGCAGCTCGGCCGGCTCGACCGCGAGCGACACGAGGCCGATCCGCTCGGCCTCCTCGCCGCTCACCGGCTCGCACAGCAGCAGGTAGTACTTCGCCTTCGCCATCCCGCACAACAGCGGCCACACGATCGCCGCGTGATCGCCGGCCGCGACGCCGAGCCGCGTATGACCGTCGATGATGCGCGCATCCTTCGCGGCGATCGAGATGTCGGCGAGCAGCCCGGCGACGAGCCCCGCGCCGACGGCCGGGCCGTGCATCGCGGATACGATCGGCTTGCTGCAGTTGATCACGTTGTAGACGAGGTCGCGCGCCTCGCGCCACACACGGGCGCGCACGTCGAAGTCGTTCGCCATCGCCTCGACGAGCGCGAGATCGCCGCCCGCCGAAAAGCCCTTGCCCTCCCCGCGGATCACCGCGACGCGCGTATCGGGATCGCGGTCGACGTCGCGCCAGATGTCGGCGAGTTCGCGGTGCATGCGTTCGTTCGCGGTCGCGAGGCCGCTGCGGTTCGCGCCCTCGCCGCTCATCACGATATCGAGCACGCCATGATCACGGCGCGTCACCTTCAATGCTTCGTAACCGCCGTATGCGGCAAGATCGGCCATGCGCAGCTCCCGGTGCTTGAGGCGTTTGAACGCCTGAATCGAGTGTAGCCAAGCCCGCGCGGGCAAACATCAGGCGAAACCCGGCGCGCGGGCCGGGAGCCGGGCTTCGCGCGTGCGTCAGGCCGCGCCGTCGGGCGGTGCGACCGCCTGCTCGATCGCGCCGAAGATCGACTTGCCGGCCGCGTCGAACATCTCGATGCGCACGGTGTCGCCATAGCGCATGAATTCGGTCTGCGGCGCGCCGTGCTCGATCGTCTCGAGGCAGCGCTTCTCCGCGATGCAGCAGTAGCCGCGCTTCGCGTCCTTGTTCGACACGGTGCCCGAGCCAACGATCGAGCCGGCACGCAGGTTGCGCGTCTTCGCCGCGTGCGCGACCAGCTGGCCGAAGTGGAACACCATGTCGGTGCCCGCGTCGGGCTGGCCGACCTTCTTGCCGTTCCAGTGGACGATCATCGGCCGGTGCACGCGGCCTTCGCGCCATTCGTCGCCGAGCTCGTCGAGCGTCACCGCGACCGGCGCGAACGCGGTGGCCGGCTTGCTCTGGAAGAAGCCGAAGCCCTTCGCGAGCTCGGCCGGAATCAGGTTACGCAACGACACGTCGTTCACGAGCGTGACGAGCCGTACGGCCTTCAGCGCGTCGTCGGGCGATGCGCTCATCGGCACGTCGCCGGTGATCACCGCGACTTCCGCCTCGAAGTCGATGCCCCACTCCTCGGACGCGCACACGATGTCGTCGCGCGCGCCGAGGAAGTCGTCGCTGCCGCCCTGGTACATCAGCGGATCGGTCCAGAACTCCGGCGGCATCTCGGCGCCGCGCGCGCGACGCACGAGCTCGACGTGATTCACGTACGCGGAACCGTCGGCCCACTGGAACGCGCGCGGCAGCGGCGCCATGCAGTTCGCCGGATCGAACGCGAACGCGTTGCGTGCGCGGCCGTGGTTCAGCGCGTCGGACAGGTCGCGCAGTTGCGGCGCGTAGAACGCCCAGTCGTCGAGGACGCGCTGCAGCGTCGGTGCGATCGCATCGGCGATCGCCGCGGTGTGCAGGTCGCGCGACACGACGATCAGCTGGCCGTCGCGCGTGCCGTCCTTCAGCGATGCAAGTTTCATGGGGTGTCTGCCGTTGTAGTGACGATGGAGGGAATCTATTTTACGATGGTGAATCCGTGTGGCGCGCCACGATCGTGCGTGCCGCTTTCGTCCCGACCCTTGCCGCCTTGTCGCGCCCCCGTTGCCCATGCCCGCCAACCCGCTTCCCGACGACGATCTCGCTGATTCCGACACCGACGACACCGGCTCCGGCGAGCATGGCGAAGGCGGCGAGAAGGTCCGCTCCGGCATCCAGTCGATCGAGGTCGGCTTCCGCCTGCTCGAGGTGCTGACGAGCGAGCCGCGCGCGATGATGCTGCGCGACCTCGCGCAGCGCGCGGGCATGAGCCCTGCGAAGGCGCACCGCTACCTGGTGAGCTTCTCGCGGCTCGGCGTCGTGTCGCAGGATCCCGTGTCGGGCCGTTACGAACTCGGCGGCTTCGCGCTGCAGATGGGCCTCGCGCGGCTCGCGCGCGTGGACGGCGTGAAGCTCGCGCGGATCGCGCTGACCGAGTTGCGCGACCGCGTCGACCAGACGGTCGGCATCGCGGTGTGGGGCAATCAGGGCCCGACGATCGTGCATTGGATGGAATCGAGCCACCCCGCGAAGGCGTCGCTGAAGCTCGGTGACGTGATGCCGCTGCTCGGCTCCGCGACGGGCCTGCTGTTCGCCGCGTACCTGCCGCGCAGCAAGACCGCGGCGATGCTCGAACGCGAGCTCGCCGACACGCGCCGCTCGCCGCATCACGGCGGCCCGCGCACGCTCGAGGAAGTCGACGCGGTGCTCGCCGACGTGCGCTCGCACCAGGCCGCGCGCGTCGAAGGGATGCTGCTGCCGACGATCCACGCGTTCTGCATGCCGGTGTTCGATGCGGTCGGCGAACTGGCGCTCGCGATCGTCGCGCTGGGTCAGGAAGGCATGTTCGACATCGCGTGGGGCGGCGAGATGGACTCCGCGCTGCGCGCGTGCGCGCAGAAACTGTCTTACGAACTCGGCTATAGTCCGGACGCGCGCGACGCCTGACACGCGAGGCGCGCGACACCCGGGCGAACCCGCGCGATACAGCGCGAACGCGCGGCGCAGCCGGCGGTCCGATGGGTGTGACGTGCGGTTGTGACGTGCGTTATGCACGGCACGATCCGCCACGACTGCCCTAACCCTGTCCCGTTTTCGCCGATGCCGCCTGCCGACACCCGTCCTCGTCATGCCCTGCCCCGCCACTGGCTGCGCGCGGGCATCGCGATCGTCGTCGTGCTGGTGCTGCACGCGCTCGCCGCGTTGTGGCTGACGCGCAACCGCGAATCGTTCACGCCGCCCGCGCCCGCCGAGATACCGGTCCAGATCGAATTGCTGAAGCCGCGTCCGATCGAGCGCCAGCCCGCGCCGAAGCCAACCGAACATCCGGCCGAGCCTGCGCCGGCGAAGCCGGCTCCCGCCGCACCGAAGCCCGCGCCATCACCCGAGCCTGTCCTGACGTCGACGCAGACGGCCGAGCACGGCGAGCCGCCGCCGGCCGCCGCCTCCGCCGCGAGCGGCACGGCAGGCGCATCGGGCGCGCACGCGGCATCGGCCGGCGGCGCCAGCAGTGCCGCGACGCCGGGCCCCGCGACGAGCGGCGTGAAGTTCGTGGCGCCGTCGTCCGGCGATCTGCAATACGATACGTTCTACAACGGGATGCAGAACATGATCGGCACGATCCACTGGCGCACCGACGGACACACCTACGACCTGTCGGTGTCGATGCCCGTGCCGTTCGTCGGTCCGTTCACGTACCGCAGCGAAGGCCGCGTCGACGCGTTCGGCGTCGCGCCCGATCGATATGTCGAGAAACGCGGCAAGCGGCCCGAGGACATCGCGATCTTCAACCGCGAGATCCGTCAGGTCGTCTTCACGCGCACGCCGAACAACGCGCCGCTGCCCGACGGCGTGCAGGATCGTTTCAGCATGCTGATGCAGTTGTCGGGGCTCGTGCGCGGCAATCCGTCCGCGTACAAGCCGGGCGTCACGCAACAGTTCTTCGTGATCGACAACAACAGCGGCGAGACCTGGCCGATCACGGTGATCGGCGACGAGGACGTGCAGACGCAGACCGGCATCGTTCGCGCGCGCCACTTCATGCGGCTGCCGCGCCGCGCGGGCGACACGCGCCGCATCGACATGTGGCTCGCGCCGTCGCTCGACTGGCTGCCCGCGAGGCTCGTACAATCGGAACCGAACGGCGCGCAGATCGAGCTGCTGTGGCACGGCCGGCTCGCCCCGCCGAGCGCACCTGCCGACGACGCGACGCCACGCGCAACAAGTGCGCCCGCCAGCACCCCGGCTGCCGTCGCACCAACCGCGGAGCCGGCACAACCGGCGCCGCCGGCGGACGTGCAACCGTCCGCGCCCACGGGTTCACCGCCCGCGTCGACGCCCGCCGCGCCGTGACGACCGACAGATCGGCAATTTCGACCGATTAAAGTGATGGCCGAAATGGCCGATGACACTCTTTAACAACTATTTCAGTGCACCGGATCACAATAAGAAACGTTTGATAGACATCGGCTTCTAACCAATACACCCCACGCAAACGGGAGAACGGGGTGTGCAGCGCAAGCCCCTTGAAACCGGCACAGCCTGCCCCACCTACGGGACAACAAGGCCAGATGCCACTGCGAAGAGGAGTGCCGCCATGCAAATGATCTACAACAGCCCCAACTACTGCGTCGTCGAATTTGCGCCGCAGGCCGGCCACCATCTGATGAATGCCGGCGGATACGAAATCGTCGACAAGAACGCGCAACGCGAGATCTTCATTGACGGCGAACTTGCCGAGCGTTTCCGCGCACACGTGAAACAGCTGATCGAGGATGAGCCGTCGCTCGACGAAGTGGACGAATTCCTCGGACAGTTCGACAGCCTGATGATGATGCCCGTCGTCCTGCACTGACGACGCCCGGTCCGGCGCATCGCCGGGCCAATCGCCGCGCGCTGGCGCGGCGCCGCGAGCACTCTGATCCAAGCCCCCGTCCGGTTCGCCGGCGGGGGTTTTCGTTTGGTGGGGCCCGTGCGCGACCTGGCGCGCCTTCGCTGCACCAACCACGCTTGCCCGCACGCTTCGCGCCGGCGCCGCGCAAGGCCGGGCGGCGCCCCGGCGCACCGGCTACAATGACGGTTTTCCCGTCTTCGCCGGTCTTCCGCCATGTCTGCGACCCCTCTCGCTGCTCCCGTCCCGCTCGACGCGCCCTACACGCGCGGCGCCGAACTGCCCGCGCTGCTGAAATCGCGCATCCTGATCCTCGACGGCGCGATGGGCACGATGATCCAGCGCTACAAACTCGACGAGGCCGCCTATCGCGGCGAGCGCTTCAAGGACTTCCCGCGCGACATCAAGGGCAACAACGAGCTGCTGTCGATCACGCAGCCGCAGATCATCCGCGAAATCCACGACCAGTACTTCGCGGCCGGCGCCGACATCGTCGAAACCAACACGTTCGGCGCGACGACGGTCGCGCAGGCCGACTACGGGATGGAAGACCTCGTCGTCGAGATGAACATCGAATCGGCGCGGCTCGCGCGCGAATCGGCCGTGCGCTACGCCACGCCCGACAAACCGCGCTTTGTCGCGGGCGCGATCGGGCCGACGCCGAAGACGGCGAGCATCTCGCCGGACGTCAACGACCCGGGCGCGCGCAACGTCACGTTCGACGAACTGCGCAGCGCGTATTACCAGCAGGCGAAGGCGCTGCTCGACGGCGGCGTCGATCTGTTCCTCGTCGAGACGATCTTCGACACGCTGAACGCGAAGGCCGCGCTGTTCGCGCTCGACGAATTGTTCGAAGACACCGGCGAGCGCCTGCCGATCATGATCTCGGGCACCGTGACCGACGCGTCGGGCCGCATCCTGTCGGGCCAGACGGTCGAGGCGTTCTGGAATTCGCTGCGCCACGCAAAGCCGCTCACGTTCGGCCTGAACTGCGCGCTCGGCGCGGCGCTGATGCGCCCGTACATCGCCGAGCTCGCGAAGCTGTGCGACACCTACGTGTCGTGCTACCCGAACGCGGGCCTGCCGAACCCGATGAGCGACACCGGTTTCGACGAGACGCCGGACGTCACGTCGGGCCTGCTGAAGGAATTCGCGCAAGCCGGGCTCGTGAACCTCGCGGGCGGCTGCTGCGGCACGACGCCCGAGCACATCGCCGAGATCGCGAAGGCGCTCGCCGACGTGAAACCGCGCCGCTGGCCGAGCCACTACAGCGACGCCGCCTGACCGACCGCCCCAACGCCCGCCCTACCTCACACGAATTCGCACCGCCATGACCGATCACATGATGCGCCTTGCCGGCCTCGAGCCGTTCAACGTCACGTCCGGGACGCTCTTCATCAACGTCGGCGAACGCACCAACGTCACCGGCTCGAAGGCGTTCGCGCGGATGATCCTGAACGGCCAGTTCGACGAGGCGCTCGCCGTCGCGCGCCAGCAGGTCGAGAACGGCGCGCAGGTGATCGACATCAACATGGACGAGGCGATGCTCGATTCGAAGGCGGCGATGGTGCGCTTCCTGAACCTGATCGCATCCGAGCCGGACATCGCGCGCGTGCCGATCATGATCGACTCGTCGAAGTGGGAAGTGATCGAGGCCGGCCTCAAGTGCGTGCAGGGCAAGGCGATCGTGAACTCGATCTCGCTGAAGGAAGGCGAGGAAGCGTTCCGCCATCACGCGAACCTGATCCGCCGCTACGGCGCGGCCGCGGTCGTGATGGCGTTCGACGAGACGGGTCAGGCCGATACCTACGCGCGCAAGACCGAGATCTGCAAGCGCTCGTACGACTTCCTCGTGAACGAAGTCGGCTTCCCGCCGGAAGACATCATCTTCGACCCGAACATCTTCGCGGTCGCGACCGGCATCGAGGAGCACAACAACTACGCGGTCGACTTCATCGAGGCGACCCGCTGGATCAAGCAGAACCTGCCGTACGCGAAGGTGAGCGGCGGCGTGTCGAACGTGTCGTTCTCGTTCCGCGGCAACGACCCGGTGCGCGAGGCGATCCACACCGTGTTCCTGTACCACGCGATCCAGGCGGGGATGGACATGGGCATCGTGAACGCGGGCCAGCTCGGCGTGTACGCCGATCTCGACGCGGAACTGCGCGAGCGGGTCGAGGACGTGATCCTGAACCGCCGCGAGGATTCCACCGACCGCCTGCTCGAGATCGCCGACAAGTTCAAGGCGGGCGGCGCAAAGAAGGAAGAGAACCTCGAGTGGCGCAATCAGCCGGTCGAGAAGCGGCTTTCGCATGCGCTCGTGCACGGCATCACGAACTTCATCGTCGAGGATACGGAAGAGGTGCGCGCGAAGATCGCCGCAGCCGGCGGCCGCCCGATCAACGTGATCGAAGGCCCGCTGATGGACGGGATGAACGTCGTCGGCGACCTGTTCGGCCAGGGCAAGATGTTCCTGCCGCAGGTCGTGAAGTCGGCGCGCGTGATGAAGCAGGCCGTCGCGCACCTGATCCCGT
This sequence comes from Burkholderia sp. B21-005, assembly GCF_020843965.1. NCBI lineage: Bacteria > Pseudomonadati > Pseudomonadota > Betaproteobacteria > Burkholderiales > Burkholderiaceae > Burkholderia > Burkholderia sp. B21-005. The sequence continues at coordinate 3,244,440 of NZ_CP086301.1, forward strand.
TCATCGAGGAAGAAAAACGGCTGCTCGCGGAAGCGGGCGGCGACGTGCGCGCGAAGGGCAAGATCGTCATCGCGACCGTGAAGGGCGACGTGCACGACATCGGCAAGAACATCGTGTCGGTCGTGCTCCAGTGCAACAACTTCGAAGTCGTCAACATGGGCGTGATGGTCCCGTGCAACGAGATCCTCGCGAAGGCGAAGGTCGAGGGCGCGGACATCATCGGGCTGTCGGGCCTCATCACGCCGAGCCTCGAGGAAATGGCGTACGTCGCGTCCGAAATGCAGCGCGACGATTACTTCCGCGTGAAGAAGATCCCGCTCCTGATCGGCGGCGCGACGACCTCGCGCGTGCACACGGCCGTGAAGATCGCGCCGCACTACGAAGGCCCGGTCGTCTACGTGCCCGACGCATCGCGCTCGGTGTCGGTCGCATCGAGCCTGCTGTCGGACGAAGGCGCGACGAAGTACCTCGACGAACTGAAGTCCGATTACGAACGGATCCGCGAACAGCACGCGAACCGCAAGGCCCAGCCGATGGTCACGCTCGCCGAGGCGCGCGCGAACAAGGCGAAGCTCGACTGGGCGAGCTACCAGCCCGTGAAGCCGAAGTTCATCGGCCGCCGCGTGTTCAAGAACTACGACCTGAACGAGCTTGCGAACTATATCGACTGGGGCCCGTTCTTCCAGACCTGGGATCTCGCGGGCCCGTACCCGGCGATCCTGAACGACGAGATCGTCGGCGAATCGGCGCGGCGCGTGTTCTCCGATGCGAAGTCGATGCTCGCGCGCCTGATCCAGGGCCGCTGGCTCACGGCGAACGGCGTGATCTCGCTGCTGCCGGCGAACACGGTCAACGACGACGACATCGAGATCTACACCGACGATTCGCGCTCCGAAGTGCTGCTCACGTGGCGCAACCTGCGCCAGCAGAGCGTGCGTCCGGTGGTCGACGGCGTGATGCGCCCGAACCGCTCGCTCGCGGACTTCATCGCGCCGAAGGAATCGGGCATCGCCGACTACATCGGGATGTTCGCGGTCACGGCCGGCCTCGGCGTCGACGTGAAGGAAAAGCAGTTCGAGGCCGACCACGACGACTACAGCGCGATCATGCTGAAGGCACTCGCCGACCGCTTCGCGGAAGCGTTCGCCGAGGCGATGCACGCGCGCGTGCGCCGCGAGCTGTGGGGCTATGCGAGCGGCGAGACGCTCGACAACGAGGCGCTGATCGCCGAAAAGTACGCGGGCATCCGCCCGGCGCCCGGCTACCCGGCCTGCCCCGACCACCTCGTGAAGCGCGACATGTTCGCCGCGCTGCATGCGGAGGAAATCGGGATGAGCGTGACCGAATCGCTGGCGATGCTGCCGGCCGCGAGCGTGTCGGGCTTCTATCTCGCGCATCCGGACAGCCGGTACTTCTCGGTCGGCAAAATCGGGCAGGATCAGCTCGACGACTACGCGCGGCGGATGTCGCTGTCGCTCGCCGACGCACGGCGCGCGCTCGCGCCGCAACTCTGACCGATGCCAGCGGGCGGCCAGTCGCCCTTTTTATCAGACGAAATGAAAAGCCCGCTCGAAAGCGGGCTTTTTTTGCCTTGCCGACCTGCCGATCGGGTGGGCAAGGAAGCTCAGAAGCCCCAGTGCACGTCGGCCTCGCCGGCCTTCGCTTCGCGCAGCATCGTGAGGAAGGGTGCGACGCGCTGTGCCAGGCTCGGCGGCACTTCATGGTGTGCGTGGTCGACGTCGTCCTCGTGGAAGTGGCCCGCGTGCTCGGCGCGCTCCTGCTTCGCCTGCGCGACCGCGCCTTCCAGCTTGGCGATTGCGTGGTCCAGTTCGTCGTGCGTAATCACACCGCGCTCGCCCAGCTGCTTGCCGACGAGACCCAGCACATACACGGCGAAATCCTTCAGCACGTCGAGATCCTGTGCCGCCTTGCTCTTGAACGTAATCATGACAATTCCCTTTTCATCTTGTTGTGCCTGCGCGGCGCGGTTGGGGGGACGCCGGCAGACCGGCGTCCGGCCTCGCGAAGCCGGGGCGCCTGAGCGGCATATTAGCACCTGTTAAAATTCTGCGATCCCTGAAACGCGCGCTTAAAAAGCGCGCCGGCCGGCCGGTGTTTCCGGCAGCCACCAACGAAGCCTTCTACCAGCATGCTGCCAGCACACAAACAGACCCTCGAAGCCCTGCTCGCGGATAGCGTCACGCAGGTCGCACACGCGCTGAAAGGCGCCGACGCAGTGTTCGTCACCCCGGCCATCACGCTGGAGCGCCCGAAGGTCGCCGCGCACGGCGACGTCGCGTGCAACGTCGCGATGCAGCTCGCCAAGCCGCTCGGCACGAACCCGCGCCAGCTCGCCGAGAAGATCGTCGCCGCCCTCACGGCCCAGCCGGCCGCGCAAGGGCTCGTCGACGCGGCCGAAATCGCCGGCCCCGGCTTCATCAACCTGCGCCTGACGGCCGCCGCGAAACAGGCGGTGATCGCCGCCGTGTTCGAGCAGGGCCGCGCGTTCGGCACGTCGGAACGCGAAAAGGGCAAGCAGGTGCTGCTCGAATTCGTGTCGGCCAACCCGACCGGCCCGCTGCACGTCGGTCACGGCCGCCAGGCGGCACTCGGCGACGTGCTCGCGAACGTGATCGCGAGCCAGGGCTACGCGGTGCACCGCGAGTTCTACTACAACGATGCCGGCGTGCAGATCGGCAACCTGGCGATCTCGACGCAGGCGCGCGCGCGTGGCCTGAAGCCGGGCGACGCGGGCTGGCCGGAAGCCGCGTACAACGGCGAATACATCGCCGACATCGCACGCGACTACCTGAATCGCGAGACGGTCGCCGCGAAGGATGGCGAGCCGGTCACGGGCGCGGGCGACATCGACGATCTCGACGCGATCCGCAAGTTCGCGGTCGCGTACCTGCGGCACGAGCAGGATATGGATCTGCAGGCGTTCGGCGTGAAGTTCGACCAGTACTACCTCGAGTCGTCGCTGTACAGCGAAGGCCGGGTCGAGAAGACGGTCGACGCGCTGATCAAGGCCGGCATGACCTACGAGCAGGACGGCGCGCTGTGGCTGCGCACGACCGACGAAGGCGACGACAAGGATCGCGTGATGCGCAAGTCGGACGGCACGTACACGTACTTCGTGCCGGACGTCGCGTACCACGTGACGAAATGGGAGCGCGGCTTCACGCAGGTGATCAACATCCAGGGCTCGGACCACCACGGCACGATCGCGCGCGTGCGCGCGGGCCTGCAGGGTCTGCACATCGGCATCCCGAAGGGCTATCCCGACTACGTGCTGCACAAGATGGTCACCGTGATGCGCGATGGCCAGGAAGTGAAGCTGTCGAAGCGCGCGGGCAGCTACGTGACGGTGCGCGACCTGATCGAATGGTCGGGCGGCGCGGCACCGGGCCAGGAAGCGGCACCCGACCTGATCGACGAGGCGACCATCACGCGCGGCCGCGACGCGGTCCGCTTCTTCCTGATCTCCCGCAAGGCCGACACCGAATTCGTGTTCGACATCGACCTCGCGCTGAAACAGAACGACGAGAATCCGGTCTATTACGTCCAGTACGCGCATGCGCGCATCTGCTCGGTGCTCAACGAACTGAAGTCGCGCTACAACGTCGACGTGGCGCAGCTGCCGGGCGCCGACCTGGCGCAGCTCACGAGCCCGCAGGCCGTGTCGCTGATGCAGAAGCTCGCCGAGTATCCGGACATGCTCACGCACGCGGCGAACGAGCTGGCACCGCATGCCGTCGCGTTCTACCTGCGCGATCTCGCTGGTGAATTCCACTCGTTCTACAATGCGGAGCGCGTGCTGGTGGACGACGAAGCGCCGCGCAACGCGCGCGCCGCGCTCCTCGCCGCGACCCGGCAGGTGCTCGAGAATGGTCTGGCGGTGCTCGGCGTGTCCGCGCCCGCCAAGATGTAAGCGGCCCGAACGGGGCAGCGAATGGCCGGGGCAGGAGCGCCTGCCGCGGCCTTTTCACGATTCTTTTTGCAGGTGACTCAAGCAATGGCACAACCACGCCGAACTTCGAAGCAATCGAAACAAGCCGGAGGGACATTTCTTGGAATCGTGCTGGGCCTGATCGTCGGCCTCGCGATCGCGGTGGTGGTGGCGCTCTACATCACGCGTTCGCCGTCGCCGTTCGTGTCGAAGGTCGCACCGCCGCCGACCGACACCGGCGCGAGCCAGCCGCAGCAGTTCGACCCGAACCGCGCGCTGCAGGGCAAGACGCCCGGCCAGCCGGTGCCGCAGGCCGCGCAGTCCGCGCCGCCCAACACCGCGCCCGGCCAGGCCGCGAACCAGACCCAGGGCGGCCTGCTGCCCGAACCGCAGATCGTCGAGGTGCCGCCGTCGGGCAACGCGAACGGCTCCAGCGGCTCGAGCAACACCACCGCATCGAACAATGCATCGTCGGGCAACGGCGTCGCGGTCGCGCCGAAGCCGGCCGACAACACGCCGCCGCCGAAGAAGACGCAACAGGCGCAGCAACAGCAGCAAGGCGGCGAGGACGATCTCGCGCGCTTCGCCGCGCAGAAGCAGGCGCAGCAGGCGGCCGCGCAGAAACAGCAGCAACAGCAACTGGCCGCGAACACGCCGAAGCCGGCTCCGTCCGCGACGTCGGCCACGTCCGCCGCTGCAGCGAAGCCACCGACCGCGAACGACGCGAACACCGGCTACTTCCTGCAGGTCGGCGCGTACAAGACGGAAGGCGACGCCGAGCAGCAGCGCGCGCGACTGGGCTTCCAGGGCTTCGAGTCGAAGGTGTCGAAGCGCGATGTCAGCGGCGTGACCTATTTCCGCGTGCGCGTCGGCCCGTTCTCGAAATTCGAGGATATGAACTCGGCCCGTCAGCGCCTGTCCGATGCAGGTGTCGACACGGCGGTGATCCGCTTCACGAAGCAGTAAGCAACCGGCCGCGCCCACGCAGAACCCGTTACGTTTCGTAATCCGAGCAACTGATTCGACGCTTACAACATGAAAAAACTACTTAGCACGCTCCTCCTGTCCCTCGGCCTGGCCGCCGCGGGCTTCGCCCAGGCGTCGCCCGCCGCGCCTGTGTCCGGCAAGGACTTCGAGGTGATGAAGTCGCCGCAGCCGGTGTCCGCACCGGCCGGCAAGGTCGAGGTCATCGAGTTCTTCTGGTACGGCTGCCCGCACTGCTACGAATTCGAGCCGACGATCGAGGCCTGGGTGAAGAAGCAAGGCAACAACATCGAATTCAAGCGCGTGCCGGTCGCCTTCCGTGACGATTTCCTCCCGCACTCGAAGCTGTTCTACGCGGTGTCCGCGCTCGGCATCTCGGAGAAGGTCACGCCGGCGATCTTCAACGCGATCCACAAGCAGAAGAACTACCTGCTGACGCCGCAGGCGCAGGCCGACTTCCTGGCGACGCAGGGCGTCGACAAGAAGCAGTTCATGGACGCGTACAACTCGTTCAGCGTGCAGGGCCAGGTGAAGCAGTCGGCCGAGCTGCTGAAGAGCTACGCAATCGACGGCGTGCCGACGGTCGTCGTCCAGGGCAAGTACAAGACGGGCCCGGCTTACACGAACAGCATCCCGGGCACCGCTCAAGTGCTCGACTACCTCGTGAAGCAGGTTCAGGACAAGAAGCTCTGATCCCCGCCCGCGCGCCGGCATGACTACTCCGCTGAAGGTCTTCATCACCGGCGCGTCGAGCGGCCTCGGCCTCGCGATGGCCGAGGAATACGCCCGCCAGGGCGCCACGCTCGCCCTCGTCGCGCGCCGCACCGATGCCCTCGATGCGTTCGCGCGGCGCTTCCCCAAGCTGTCCGTCTCCGTCTATAGCGCCGACGTGCGCGACGCCGATGCGCTCGCGACGGCCGCCGCGTCGTTCATCGCCGCGCACGGCTGCCCCGACGTCGTGATCGCGAACGCGGGCATCAGCCAGGGCGCCGTCACGGGCCAGGGCGACCTCGCCACGTTCCGCGACGTGATGGACATCAACTACTACGGGATGGTCGCGACGTTCGAGCCGTTCGTCGGCCCGATGACGGCCGCGCGCCACGGCACGCTGGTCGGCGTCGCGAGCGTCGCCGGCGTGCGCGGCCTGCCCGGCTCCGGCGCGTACAGCGCGTCGAAGTCGGCCGCGATCAAGTATCTCGAGGCGCTGCGCGTCGAGCTGCGCCCGGCCGGTGTCGGCGTCGTGACGATCGCGCCCGGCTATATCCGCACGCCGATGACCGCGCACAACCCGTACCGGATGCCGTTCCTGATGGACGCCGATCGCTTCGCGGCCCGCGCCGCGCAGGCGATCGCGCGGCAGCACGCGTTCCGCGTGATTCCGTGGCAGATGGGCGTCGTCGCGAAGGTGCTGCACGTGTTGCCGCGCTGGCTCTACGACCGCCTGTTCGAGAAGGCGCCGCGCAAGCCGAAGGCCGGCGCGCACTGAGTGCATCGCGCATCCGGCACGCCATGCGTGCCGGACCGGCGCTGCATCGGCGTCGCGGCCGCGCGGTTTTCTTCGTTCCCGCCGCACCACTCGCCACTCGCCACTCGCTGCTGCGGCGACTCCCCCCGCCAAGTGCGTCGCGCCCGCTGATCCGCGCCTTCCCACGTTGCCTTCGCAACCGTGCGCCTCCCCCCTCCTTTACCGCCGCCCCAACACGCATTCCGTCGCGAACGCAGCCGTTGTTCGCTCAATTCACCTCGTTCCGACGCCTTTTTTCACGCGCCGCGCGCTTTGCCGGTATGCTATTCGCCAGCCGCGCCGGCCCCGCCCATCACCGGGCCGCGCCTGCATTCCGCATGCATTCCGACATCCGGCAAAAATCACAAGTCACGTGGGAGAACCTATGCACGTCAAGCTGTTCGCCGCGGCTGCGCTCGCCGCCGCCCTCGCCGCTCCCGGCCTCGCCGTCGCCAAGCCGCTCACCGTCTGCTCGGAATCGAGCCCGGACGGCTTCGACGTCGTGCAGTACAACTCGCTCGTCACCACCAACGCATCGGCCGACGTGATCTTCAACACGCTCGTGTCGTACGACGAAGCCGCGAAGAAGGTCGTGCCGGCGCTCGCCGACAAATGGGAAGCCAGCGCCGACGGCCTCACGTACACGTTCCACCTGCGTCCGAACGTCGCGTTCCAGACCACCGACTACTTCAAGCCGGGCCGCCCGCTGAACGCGGACGACGTCGTGTTCACGTTCTCGCGGATGCTCGACGATGCGAACCCGTGGCACAAGGTGGCCGGCGCGAGCGGCTTTCCGCACGCGCAGTCGATGGGCCTCGTGAAGCTCGTGAAGTCGGTCACGAAGGTCGACGACAACACGGTGAAGTTCGTGCTGAACGAGCCGAACGCGACGTTCGTGCCGATCCTGACGATGGGCTTCGCGTCGATCTACTCGGCCGAATACGCGGACCAGTTGCTGAAGGCCGGCAAGCAGGCCGACCTGAACGCGAAGCCGATCGGCACCGGCCCGTTCGTGCTGAAGAGCTACACGAAGGACGCGCTGATCCGCTACGACGTGAACCCGGCCTACTGGGGCGCGAAGCCGAAAGTCGATCGGCTGATCTACGCGATCACGCCCGACGCGTCCGTGCGCATGCAGAAGGTGAAGGCCGGCGAATGCCAGATCGCGCTGTCGCCGAAGCCGCAGGACGTGCTCGCCGCGAAGGGCGAAAGCGCGCTGAAGGTCGTGCAGACGCCCGCGTTCATGACCGCGTTCGTCGCGCTGAACACGCAGAAGAAGCCGCTCGACAACGAGAAGGTGCGCGAGGCGCTGAACCTCGCGTTCGACCGCTCGACCTACCTGAAGGTCGTGTTCGACAACACGGCGACCGCCGCGAACAACCCGTATCCGCCGAACACGTGGAGCTACGCGAAGGACATCGCGCCGTATGCGTACGATCCCGCGAAGGCGAAGCAGCTGCTCGCGTCGGCCGGTTTCCCGAACGGCTTCTCGACGACGATCTGGACCCGCCCGACGGGCAGCGTGCTGAACCCGAACCCGAAGGCCGGCGCGGAACTGCTGCAGGCCGACCTCGCGAAGATCGGCGTGAAGGCCGAGGTGAAGGTGATCGAATGGGGCGAGCTGATCAAGCAGGCGAAGCTCGGCCAGCATGACATGCTGTTCATGGGCTGGGCCGGCGACAACGGCGATCCGGACAATTACCTGTCGCCGCTGTTCAGCTGCAACGCGGTGAAGTCAGGCATCAACTTCGCGCGCTTCTGCGACGCGCAGCTCGACAAGCTGATCGCCGACGGCAAGTCGACCGCCGACCAGGCCAAGCGCGCGAAGCTGTACGAATCGGCGCAGAAGGTCATCCACGATCAGGCGCTGTGGATTCCGCTCGGCTACCCGACCGCGGCCGCGCTCACGCGCGCGAACGTGAGCGGCTATCACGTCAGCCCGTTCGGCCGCCAGAACTTCACGGCCGTCTCCGTGCAGTAACCGTGCGTGGCGCGCAAGCGACGGCATCCCGGCCCGTCGCTTGCGGCCTGCGCGGCACGCTTGCTACACTGCGCGCTCATTCCTCATACCGGACGCCAGCCAAAGTGACCAACTAAGCCTTCCCAAAAATGTTTTCGCCGCCGTGCCACGCACGCCGCGCGAAGGGTTTCACGCATTTTCGGAGGTGCTTATGGCTGCTGCCACGCCAACCGGCGCGCTCGTCGCGCTTCATCACGTTTCCTTCCGCTTCGACGACGGCGTCACGCTGTTCGATTCGCTCGACCTTTCCATCGATCGCACGCCGACGGGCATCGTCGGCCGCAACGGCGTCGGCAAGAGCCTGCTCGCGCAACTGATCGCGGGCCGGCGCACGCCCAGCGCGGGCACGATCGACCGGCACACGCCCGTCGTCTACGTCGCGCAGCAGCACGACGACGCGCCGGCCGGCACGCGCACCGTCGCGGAAATCGCCGCGCTCGATGCGCCGCTCGCGGCCCTTGCACGCCTGGCGGACGGCCGCGCGCACGCGCTCGACTTCGATCTAATCGGCGATCGCTGGGACCTGGCTGAACGGCTGCGCGCGGCGCTCGACGCGGCCGGCCTGCATGACGTGCGCGCCGACACGCCGGCGCACGCGCTGAGCGGCGGCCAGTTGGCGCGCGTCGCGCTGATCGGCGCATTGCTGTCGGAGGCCGGGCTGCTGGTGCTCGACGAACCGACCAACCATCTCGATGCAGCGGGCCGCGCGTGGCTGCGCGCGGCGCTCGACGGCTGGCGCGGCGGCGTCGTCATCGTCAGCCATGACCGCGCGTTGCTCGCGCACGTGCAGCGCATCGTCGAACTGACGCCGCACGGCGTGCGCGCGTATGGCGGCAACTACGCGCTGTATCGCGCCCAGCGCGACGCGGAACAGGATGCCGCGCAGGCCGCGCTCGAGCATGCGCACGCGGAGCGCGGACGCGAGAGACGCCGGCTCGAACAGGAACACGACACGATCCAGCGCCACGCGGCCGGCGCGCTGCGCGACGCGAAGACGGCCAACCTGTCGTCGATGGCACGTCAGCGTCGCAAGGGCGCGGCGCGCAACATCATGGGGCAGGTCCGGCGTCATCAGAACGACTTCAAGGCGACGCTCGACGAGCGCGTGCAGGAGGCGGCCGCACGCGTCGAAGCCGACGCGCCGGTGCTCGTGTCGTTGCCGGGCACCGAGGTCAGCGCCCGCCGCCAGCTGTTCACGCTCGAGCGTGCGCAATTGCCGTGGCATGCCGCCGGGCGTGCGGACGCGATCACGTGGTCGGCCAGCGGCCCGGTGCGCATCGCGCTGACGGGCCCGAACGGCTGCGGAAAATCGACGCTGCTGCGCATGCTCGCCGGCGAACTCGCGCCGCGCTCCGGTGCCTGCACGACGCACGTGAGCGCCGCGTATCTCGACCAGCGGCTCGCGCTGCTCGACCCCGAGCGCTCGATCGTCGAGCAGTTGGGACTGCTCGATACGCCGCTCGCCGAAGGTGACCTGCGCAGCCGGCTCGCGCTGCTGCAGCTCGATGCCGCACGCGCGACGCAGCCGGTGCATCGCCTGAGCGGCGGCGAACGGCTGAAGGCCGCGCTCGCGTGCGCGTTGTGGCGCGGCACGCCCGCGCAGTTGCTGCTGCTCGACGAGCCGACCAATCACCTCGATCTCGAATCGGTGCGCGCGATCGAAGCCGCGCTGGCCGGCTTCCCCGGCGCGATCGTGGTCGCGTCGCACGACGCCGCGTTTCTTGCGGCGCTCGAACCGACGCACACGATGCAATGGCAGCGCGACGGGTGGCGTTACGAACCCGTCGCGTGATTAGCGATCACGATCGCTCGCCGTTGCGCGTGACGTCCTGATTGGAATCGGCGAGCCGCTGCCTGAAACGCCGCTTCGATTCGCGCACGCCAGCGTCGGTCAGCGCGGCGGATTGCGCTTTGCCGACCGGCTCGGATCGTCGATCAATCCGGGCGCGAGCACGGTGTCGTCGACGGCGCGCGGATCGATAGTCATTTCCATGCGCCCCGCTCCCGTCAGGCGGGTCATGCGTCGAGCTTCGCAGGCCCACGCGTGATCCGGTTTGCGTGGCATGGATCGCGGGGCGCATGGCGCTTGAAACGCAAACGACGGCGACGTTGCGTCGCGCATCGAGCGACCGGGGCAATCAGGCCCGCGTGTAGCGAATCACGCCGTCGTCGCCCTGCTCGCGCACGAGCTCGCCCGCGAGCCACAGCAGGTTCAGGTGGGCGAGCGCCTCGCCGAGCGCGAACGTCATCTGGTGGATGTCGAGCTCGCGGCGGCGGAACATGATCGGCACGATGTCGGCGGCGCTGGCCGGCTGTTCCGCGCACGCGACGCGCACTTCGTCGAGCCGCGCGTCGTGGTGCGCGCGCAGTTGCGCGATGCGCGTGCGCACGCCGCGGAACGGCTTGCCGTGCGACGGCAGCACGAGCGTGTCGGGCGCCATCGTTTCGTAGCGGCCGAGCGATTCCAGATACAGCGCGAGCGGGTTCGCTTCCGGTTCGAGATCAAACACGGACACGTTGGTCGAGATGCGCGGCAGCACCATGTCGCCGGAGATCAGCACGCCGTCCGCTTCGCTGTGCAGCGCGCAATGTTCAGGCGAATGGCCGTAGCCGGTGACGACGCGCCACGTGCGCGCGCCGATCTTCACCGCGTCGCCTTCGCGCAGGCGCCGGTAGCGCGGCGGCACGGCCGGCACGAGATCCGAGTAGTAGCTGCGGCGGCTGCGCAGCTTGTCGAGCGCGGCCGGATCGGTCAGGCCGTGGCGCGCGAAGTGATCGGCCGCGGCCGCGCCGCCGGCGTTCGAGCCGTTGCCGGCCGCCATCAGGCAGCCGAACATGTATTCGCCGAGCGTCATCCACAGCCGCACGTTCCAGCGGCCTTGGTCACCGCCTTCGCACAGCCAGTTCGCGAGGCCGAAGTGATCGGGATGGCAGTGCGTGACGAGCACGCGCAGCACCGGCAGCCCGTCGAGATGCCGATCGAAGATCTGCTCCCAGTGCGTCCGGATCGCATCCGACGAGATCCCGCAGTCGACGATCGTCCAGCCGGCCTGCCCGTCGATCTCGTCGCGCAGCAGCCAGAGATTGATGTGATCGAGCGAAAACGGCAGCGGCATGCGCAGCCAGCGCACGCCCGGCGCGACCTCGAACGTGTCGCCCGCGGCGGGCAGCGTGTCGGCGAAGGGATAGTCGAGTTGGTGTTCCAGTGCGTTCATCGGTCGGGTGTCTCGTCGTTGTCGTTGCAAATGCAGCTGCAAATGCGGGTACGCATGCGGGGGTGAATGCGAGTACATGAGCGCGCGGGCGGCAGGCCGCGGCGGGCATCGCGTCGATTCTATCGCCGTCGCGTGAAACGCGTGCCCGGCGGGCGTCGGCCGGGCAAAAAAGTTCGTGTCAGAATCCGTTCCGTACCCGTATCTTTACGCGAAGATGCACCGAACAGCATGCAACGGCGAACAACCCGCGCATTGACGGCGCTTGGCGCCGGCCCCCGAAACTCATTGAAATGCCGACTTGGGCGCTAAAATGGCGAGTGCTTACAGTCCCTCTCGAACGAGCCTGCACGCAATGAATCACTTCCCCAAGCTGCTGTCGTCGCAGATCGGTTTCGACGTCGCGCAGACGATGCTCGAAAACTTCGACCGTCACTACCGGATCTTCCGGGAAGCCGCGGTCGAGGCGAAGACGCTATACGAGCGCGCCGACTGGCACGGGCTGCAGCGGCTGGCGCGCGAGCGGATCACGTCGTACGACGATCGCGTGCAGGAATGCGTCGAGGTGCTGCAGGACGAATACGACGCGGAGAACATCGACGACGAGGTGTGGCAGCAGATCAAGCTGCACTACATCGGCCTGCTCACGTCGCATCGCCAGCCCGAGTGCGCGGAAACGTTCTTCAATTCGGTGTGCTGCAAGATCCTGCACCGCTCGTATTTCAGCAACGATTTCATCTTCGTGCGGCCCGCGATCTCGACCGAATACCTCGAGAACGACGAGCCGGCCGCGAAGCCGACCTATCGCGCGTACTACCCGGGCACCGACGGGCTCGCGGCCACGCTCGAGCGCATCGTCACGAACTTCCAGCTCGAGCCGCCGTTCGAGGATCTCGCGCGCGACATCGGCTGCGTGATGCAGGCGATCACCGACGAATTCGGCGAGTTCGACGCCGCGCCGAATTTCCAGATCCACGTGCTGTCGTCGCTGTTCTTCCGCAACAAGAGCGCGTACATCGTCGGCCGCATCATCAACGCCGATCGCGTACTGCCGTTCGCGGTGCCGATCCGCCACGTGCGCCCGGGCCTGCTCGCCCTCGACACCGTGCTGCTGCGCCGCGACCTGCTGCAGATCATCTTCAGCTTCTCGCACTCGTATTTCCTCGTCGACATGGGCGTGCCGTCCGCGTACGTGGATTTTCTCTGCACGATCATGCCGGGCAAGCCGAAGGCCGAGATCTACACGTCGGTCGGCCTGCAGAAGCAGGGCAAGAACCTGTTCTACCGCGACCTGCTGCACCATCTGTCGCATTCGAGCGACCGCTTCATCGTCGCGCCCGGGATCAAGGGCCTCGTGATGCTCGTGTTCACGCTGCCGTCGTTCCCGTACGTGTTCAAGATCATCAAGGATCACTTCCCGCCGCCGAAGGAAACGACGCGCGAGCAGATCATGGAGAAGTACCAGCTCGTGAAGCGCCACGACCGCCTCGGACGGATGGCCGACACGCTCGAGTACTCGAGCGTCGCGCTGCCGATCTCGCGGCTCGACCATGCGCTCGTGCGCGAGCTGGAGAAGGAGGTGCCGTCGCTGCTCGAATACGAGGACGGCAACCTCGTGATCAAGCACCTGTACATCGAGCGCCGGATGATCCCGCTCAACCTGTACCTGCAGAACGGCACCGACGCCGACATCGAGCACGGCGTGAAGGAGTACGGCAACGCGGTGAAGGAGTTGATGAAGGCCAACATCTTCCCCGGCGACATGCTCTACAAGAATTTCGGCGTCACGCGCCATGGCCGCGTCGTGTTCTACGACTACGACGAGATCGAATACCTGACCGACTGCAACGTGCGGCGCGTGCCGCCGCCGCGCAACGAGGAAGACGAACTGTCCGGCGAACCGTGGTATACCGTGGGCCCGCACGACATCTTTCCGGAAACCTACGGACCGTTCCTGCTCGGCGACCCGCGCGTGCGGGCGGTCTTCATGAAGCATCACGCGGACTTTTTCGAAGCCTCGCTGTGGCAGGCCAGCAAGGACAAGCTGCTGCAGGGCGAGTTGCCCGATTTTTTCCCGTACGACGCGTCGCTGCGGTTCAGCGTGCGCTACCCCGATCGCTTCGACGCGACGCCGGACGCCGACGACGGCGCGGGCGACGCGCAGCGCGCCGCCTGACGCACGACCGAATCCAATTGAATCGAACCCGTTATCGACCCGCTTTCCGCCAACGGAATCCACACCCGATGAATACCCAAGACAATCCGCTTTCACACCTGTTCGACAACAATGACGCCTGGGTCAAGCGCCAGCTGGCCGACGATCCCGATTTCTTCTCGCGTCTCGCCGACCAGCAGGCGCCGGAATATCTGTGGATCGGCTGCTCGGATTCGCGGGTGCCCGCGAACCAGATCATCGGCCTGCCGCCGGGCGAAGTTTTTGTGCATCGCAACATCGCGAACGTCGTCGTGCACAGCGACCTGAACTGCCTGTCGGTGATCCAGTTCGCGGTCGACATCCTGCGCGTGAAGCACATCATGGTCGTCGGCCACTACGGCTGCTCGGGCGTGAACGCGGCCCTGCACAACCGCCGCGTCGGCCTCGCCGACAACTGGCTACACCACGTGCAGGACGTGCGCGAACGCCACGCGGCGCTGCTCGACGAATGGCCGGTCGGCGAGGCGCGCTATCGCCGCCTGATCGAGCTGAACGCGATCGAGCAGGTCGTCAATGTGTGCCGCACGACGATCGTCAACGACGCGTGGGCGCGCGGCCAGTCGCTCACCGTGCACGGGCTCGTGTATGGCGTGCACGACGGGCGAATGCGCAACCTCGGGATGGCCGTGTCGAACTTCGACGCGCTCGACGAAACCTACAAGCGCTGCGTCGCGGCGCTCACCGCGCGCGGCCAGCATGCGCCCGACAACGACATGGTCGCGGCCGATGCCGCGCGGCTCGACGACGTCGCGCAGGCGGTCGCCGATACGCTCAAGCCGTCGTGCGGCGACGCGAAGTAACCGGCGCCGGCGCGGCGCGCACGCGCCGCGCGTCCTCCGGCTGACGATGCGCACGAGCCTGGTCGCGACGGGTATCGAACTGATCTGACACCGACACTGCCGCCACGGCGGTGCAACGCAAAGGAGCGGCGAACATGAAAACCGTACTGATCGTCGGCGCATCGCGCGGCCTCGGGCGCGAATTCGTCAGGCAATACCGCCGCGACGGCTGGAACGTGATCGCGACCGCGCGCGACGACGCATCGCTCGCCGCGCTGCGCGAACTCGGCGCGCAAGCCTATGCGCTCGACATCGCGCAACCCGAACAGATCGCGGCGCTCGGCTGGAAGCTCGACGGCGAACGGCTCGACGCGGCCGTGCTCGTGTCGGGCGTGTACGGGCCCCGCACCGAGGGCGTCGAGACGATCGGCGCCGAGGATTTCGACGCGGTGATGCATACGAACGTGCGCGGGCCGATGCAGCTGCTGCCGATCCTGCTGCCGCTCGTCGAGGACGCGCGCGGCGTGCTGGCCGTCGTCTCGAGCCGGATGGGCAGCATCGCGGAAGCGACCGGCACGACCGGCTGGCTGTACCGCGCGAGCAAGGCCGCGCTGAACGACGTGCTGCGCATCGCGTCGCTGCAGACGCGCCACGCCGCGTGCATCTCGCTCCATCCCGGCTGGGTGCGCACCGACATGGGCGGCGCGCAGGCCGCGATCGATCCGGAAACCAGCGTGACCGGCATGCGCCGCGTGATCGCCGAAGCCGGTGCGGACCTGTCGCAGGCCAACGGCCGCTTCTTCCAGTACGACGGCGTCGAGCTCAGTTGGTGAGCCGGCATGACAACCCGGCGTCGTTAATTCACGATTCGCATGATTTTGACCCGACCTGACGCGTGCCCGTGCGGCGGCGCGTCCCCCACTCCTGCCGGCAAAGCCCCGGCCCCGCGCTATACGGCGTGCTGCGGCCGCTTCATCGACGGCGGCGAAGCCGCGCCCACCGCGCTCGAGTTGATGCGCTCGCGGTATAGCGCGTACGTGCTCGGCGCGACCGACTATCTGCGCGCGACCTGGGACGCGCACACCTGCCCGGCCGATCTCGATGCCGACCCGAATGCGCCCGACGCGCCGCGCTGGCTCGGCCTCGCGGTCAAACGCCATGCGCCGCTCGACGAACGGCACGCGGAGGTCGAATTCGTGGCCCGCTACAAGGTCGGCGGGCGCGCGTACCGGATCCACGAGACCAGTCGCTTCACCCGCGACGAGCACGGTTTCTGGCGTTATGTCGACGGCGAAGTAAGTGAACGCTGACAAATAGTTGCCGTGTCAGACGCCGGGTAATTCCCGCATTGCACAACCTGAATTTGTCGGGCTACGATGGCCCTTCGGATTGGTCATGTTGCATGGCAGGGCTTACGAATGGCGTTCAGCAAAGTATTGGTGGGATGGATGGCGGCCTGTGCGCTGTCGGCCGCTCAGGCCGGTGCGCTGCCGAACGCAAATGCCGGCGCGGCCGCGGCCGGCGGCTCGCTCGCCCATGCCGAGCGCTTCGATTACGGCGATTCACGCCTCCCGCAAGTCGCCGCGAACCTCAACGAACAAGTCATCAGCATTCCGGCCGATGCGTCGGGCACCGTGATGCTCGAGGCCACGCTGTTCAAGCCGGACGGCCCCGGCCCCTTCCCGCTCGTCGTCTTCAACCACGGCAAGAACACCGGCGATCTCCATCTGCAGCCGCGCAGCCGGCCGCTCGCGTTCGCCCGTGAATTCGTGCGCCGCGGCTATGCGGTGATCGCGCCGAACCGACAAGGCTTCGCCGGGTCGGGCGGCACGTACCAGCAGGAAGGCTGCAACGTCGGCAAGAACGGCCTCGCGCAGGCCGCCGACGTCGCCGCGACGGTCCGCTACATGTCGCGTCAGTCGTACGTCGATGCGTCGCGCATCGTCGTCGCCGGCACGTCGCATGGCGGCCTCGCTTCGGTCGCGTACGGCACCGAAGCGGCGCCCGGCGTGCGCGGCATCGTCAACTTCTCCGGCGGGCTGCGCCAGGACCTCTGCGACGGCTGGCAGCGCAATCTCGTCGAAGCATTCGACCAGTACGGCGCGCATACGGCCGTGCGCTCGCTGTGGCTGTACGGCGACAACGATTCGGTGTGGACGCCCGCGCTCGTCGCGCAGATGCACGACGCATACGTTTCGCACGGCACGCAGGCGCAATTCATCGATTTCGGCCGCTACAAGGACGACGCGCACCGGCTGATCGTCGACCGCGACGGCGTGCCCGTGTGGTGGCCGGCCGTGCATGCGTTCCTCGCGGACCTGAACCTGCCGACCTCGGTGCGCTATGCGGTCGCGAACCCGCACGAACCGAATGCGACCGGCTACGCGTCGATCGACGCGGTCGAGGCAGTGCCGTTCCTCGACGCGGCCGGCCGCGAAGGCTATCGCCGCTTCCTGAGCCAGCATCCGAGCCGCGCGTTCGCGGTGTCCGCCGAAGGCGCGTGGTCATGGGCCGAAGGCGGCGACGACCCGATGGCACTCGCGCTCGACAACTGCACGAAGCAAGGTGCGGGCGCATGCCGGCTGTATGCGGTCAACGACCGCGTCGTGTGGAACGGCGCGACGCAGACGGCCGACAACGGCGACGCCGATACGCACGCGCTGGCGTCGCGCTGACGCGCGAATCGCGACGGCCGGGATTTGGCGCTTTCGGCATCGTTCCCTTCTCTGCTCTCCCTGTACTGAACGCTCGCGCGGCCCACAGCGGCGTTCGCATATCGCGACGCCCGCGATCCGGTGCTTTCGGCATCGTCCCCTTCGCTCCTCTCCCTGTACTGAACGCTCGCGTGGCCCGCAGCGGCGTTCGCATATCGCGACGCCCGGGATCCGGCGCTTTCGGCATCGTCTCCTTCTCGCTCCTCTCCCTGTACTGAACGCTCGCGTGGCCCGCAGCGGGGTTCGCATGCCCGTTCGCCGGATCATGTGAGCCGCCGAAGCGCGCCCGCCCACGATATCCGTGAAGCCGTTTCCCGGCGCCTTTCCCGATCCCCTGCGCCCGATTCCTCATCCATTCGCCCGCCACCACATGCATTGCGTCGCACCTCGCGCCCTTTTTCCTTCCCGCCCCGATTTTTGGTCCTCGCGAGCCGGTCCGCCCAACGATTTTTTTCTGTCGGGGGGTCTCACTCGAACGTCGTCATCTGCGCGCATTTCGGGATATCTGGCGCGTACCGTTCCGAGCACCCCGGATCTGCGCCGAACTCCCGCCCGGCAAGGCTTTGCGGCGTTTGTAACCGGTAGTGCAACGCGCGGCGGAACACGCTAATCTCAGCGCGTTTTCCGTCTGTCGCCGCGCGGCATCCGTTCGATGCCCGCCGCCGTTTTACCCCCCGGAGTCGCCTTGAGTACGCCAGCCACTGACGACTGGGTCGCGCGCAGCCTGCGCGCGGTCTGGCATCCCTGCACCCAGATGAAGCACCACGAGCGCCTGCCGCTCATTCCCGTCGCGCGCGGCGCCGGCGTGTGGCTGTACGACCGCGACCGCCGCCGCTACTTCGATGCGATCAGCTCGTGGTGGGTGAATCTGTTCGGCCATGCGAACCCGGACATCAACGCGGCGCTGAAGGACCAGCTCGACACGCTCGAGCACGCGATGCTCGCCGGCTGCACGCACGAGCCGGCGATCGAGCTCGCCGAGCGGCTGCATGTGCTCACCGCGCGCACGCTCGGCCATGCGTTCTTCGCGTCGGACGGCGCGTCGGCGGTCGAGATCGCGCTGAAGATGAGCTTCCACGCGTGGCGCAACCGCGGCCGCGCGGACAAGCGCGAATTCGTGTGCGTCGCGAACAGCTATCACGGCGAGACCATCGGCGCGCTCGGCGTGACCGACGTGGCGCTGTTCAAGGATGCGTACGACCCGCTGATCCGCAACGCGCACGTGGTCGCGTCGCCCGACGCACGCGGCGCGCAGCCGGGCGAAACGGCCGCCGACGTTGCGGGCCGCGCGCTCGACGACGTGCGGCGCCTGTTCGCCGAACGCGCGGACCGGATCGCCGCGCTGATCGTCGAGCCGCTCGTGCAATGCGCGGCCGGCATGGCGATGCATGATCCGTCGTACGTGCGCGGGCTGCGCGCGCTGTGCGACGAGTTCGGCGTGCACCTGATCGCCGACGAGATCGCGGTCGGCTGCGGCCGCACCGGCACCTTCTTCGCGTGCGAACAGGCCGGCGTCTGGCCCGATTTCCTGTGCCTGTCGAAAGGCATCAGCGGCGGCTACCTGCCGCTATCGCTCGTGCTCACGCGCGACGACGTGTTCGCGGCCTTCTACGACGACGACACGACGCGCGGCTTCCTGCATTCGCATTCGTACACCGGCAACCCGCTCGCGTGCCGCGCGGCGGTCGCGACGCTCGACCTGTTCGCGCGCGACGACGTGCTCGCCGGCAACGCGCGCAAGTCGGCCGCGATGCGCGCCGCGCTCGCGCCGCTCGACGCGCATCCGCAGGTGCGTCACCTGCGCGAGCGCGGCACGCTGTTCGCATTCGACGTCGCGCTCGACGGCGACGCGGCACGCGGCTTCTCGCGGCGCTTCTTCGAGCGCGCGCTCGAACGCGAACTGCTGCTGCGTCCGATCGGCACGACCGTGTACCTGATGCCGCCGTATGTGATGAGCGACGACGACATCGCGTGGCTCGCGCAACGCACGCGCGACACGCTGGATGCGACGCTCGCGGAGATCATGCAATGACACAAACGGCCCCAGGCTCCCTTCGTTCGCTGCCCCCCGAGGGGGCGGCAGCAACGAACCTGCTCGATACGCTGCAACGCGGCCTCGCCGAGCTCGACGCACAAGGGTTGCGCCGCGTGCGCCGCACCGCCGACACCGCGTGCGACGCGCACATGCGCGTCGACGGCCGCGACATCGTCGGCTTCGCGAGTAACGACTATCTCGGCCTCGCCGCGCATCCGGCGCTCGTCGCCGCGTTCGCCGAAGGCGCGCGGCGCTATGGCTCCGGCAGCGGCGGCTCGCATCTGCTCGGCGGCCATTCGCGTGCGCACGCAACGCTCGAAGAGGAACTCGCGGCCTTCTCGGGCGGCTTCTCCGACGCGCCGCGCGCGCTGTACTTCAGCACCGGCTACATGGCGAACCTCGCCGCGATGACGGCGCTCACCGGCAAGGGCGCGACGATCTTCTCCGATGCGCTTAATCATGCGTCGCTGATCGACGGCATGCGGCTGTCGCGCGCGAACGTACAGGTCTATCCGCATGCGGACACGGCCGCGCTCGCCGCGCTGCTCGACGCGTCCGACGCCGACACGAAACTGATCGTCAGCGACACCGTGTTCAGCATGGATGGCGACATCGCGCCGCTCGCCGAACTCGTCGCGCTGGCCGAACGCCACGGCGCGTGGCTCGTCGTCGACGACGCGCACGGCTTCGGCGTGCTGGGGCCCCAGGGCCGCGGCGCGCTCGCGGCCGCCGCGCTGCGCTCGCCGAACCTGATCTACGTCGGCACGCTCGGCAAGGCAGCCGGCGTCGCGGGCGCGTTCGTGATCGCGCACGAGACCGTGATCGAATGGATGATCCAGCGTGCGCGCAGCTACATCTTCACGACGGCCGCGCCACCGGCCGTCGCGCATGCGGTATCGGCGAGCCTGAAGGTAATCGCCGGCGACGAAGGCGACGCGCGACGCGCGCACCTCGCCGCGCTGATCGAGCGCACGCGCGCGCTGCTGCACATGACGCGCTGGCAGCCGGTCGACTCGCACACGACCGTGCAGCCGCTCGTGATCGGCAGCAACGACGCGACGCTCGCGGCGATGCGCTCGCTCGACGCGCACGGCCTGTGGGTGCCCGCGATCCGGCCGCCGACGGTGCCCGTCGGCACGTCGCGGCTGCGCGTATCACTGTCGGCAGCGCATTCGTTCGACGATCTCGCACGGCTCGAAGCAGCCTTGATCGAAGCCAGCGAGGGGCAGACCCGGCGGGAGGCAGAACAGCCCCCACGCTCACTGCGTTCGCTGCCCCCCGAGGGGGCTGCAGCCTCCCTTGGGGCGGCCCGGCGGGAGACTGCGGCATGACCGCCCCGCTCTCGCTGTTCGTCACCGGCACCGACACCGAAATCGGCAAGACCTTCGTCTCGGCTGCGATGCTGCACGGCTTCGCGCGGCATGGCCTGCGTGCAGCCGCGCTGAAGCCCGTCGCGGCGGGCGCGTATGAACGCGACGGCGTGTGGCGCAACGAGGACGCTGACCAGCTCGACGCAGCCGCGAACGTCGTGCTGCCGCCCGAACTGCGCACGCCGTTCCTGCTGAAGGCACCCGCCGCGCCGCATATCGTCGCGGCACAAGAAGGCGTGACGCTCGACATCGACACGATCGTCGCGTGCCATCGCGAAGCGCTGACGCGCGCGGATATCGTCGTCGTCGAAGGCGCCGGCGGCTTTCGCGTGCCGCTGAACGACACGCAGGACATGGCCGATCTCGCGGTCGCGCTCGGCGTGCCCGTCGTGCTCGTCGTCGGCGTGCGGCTCGGCTGCATCAGCCATGCGCTGCTCACCGCCGACGCGATCGCCGCGCGCGGCCTGCGCATCGGCGGCTGGGTGGCGAACCACGTCGACCCGGCGATGTCGTTCCCCGACGAGAACGTCGCGACGATGCGCGACTGGCTCGCCCGCGAGCACGGCGCGCCGCTGATCGGTCGCATTCCGCACATGAGCCCGGCCGCCGCCGAATCCGCCGCGGCGATGCTCGACATCGCCGCGCTCGTCGAGACGCTGCGCGCCGCGCAGCATTGACCCAACAGAAACAGATCCCCCGATCCCTCATCCCCGTCCAGGACAGGAAAACGATATGACCCAAGCCCAGACCGCCACCGTGCAACCCGACGCGATTCCCGTGGCCGCTCCGGCCTCGCAGCGCTGGCGCGTCGCCGACGTCGTCGCGCTGTTCGAGCTGCCGTTCAACGACCTGATCTTCCGCGCGCAGCAGGTGCATCGCGAACACTTCGACGCGAACGCGGTGCAGCTGTCGACGCTGCTGTCGATCAAGACGGGCGGCTGCGAGGAAGATTGCGGCTACTGCTCGCAATCGTCGCACCACGACACGGGCCTGAAGGCCGAGAAGCTGATGGACGTCGACACGGTGCTCGACGCCGCGCGCGCGGCGAAGGCGAACGGCGCGAGCCGCTTCTGCATGGGCGCCGCGTGGCGCAACCCGAAGGAGCGCCACATGCCGGCGCTGACCGAGATGGTGCGTGGCGTGAAGGAACTCGGCCTCGAAACCTGCATGACGCTCGGCATGCTGGAAGACGAGCAGGCGCAGGAACTCGCGAACGCGGGCCTCGACTACTACAACCACAACCTCGACACGTCGCCGGAGTTCTACGGCCAGGTGATCTCGACGCGCACCTACCAGGATCGCCTCGACACGCTCGACCGCGTGCGCGATGCGGGCATCAACGTGTGCTGCGGCGGCATCATCGGGATGGGCGAATCGCGCCGCGAACGCGCGGGCCTGATCTCGCAGCTCGCGAACCTGAATCCGTATCCGGATTCGGTGCCGATCAACAACCTCGTCGCGATCGAAGGCACGCCGCTCGAAGGTACCGCACCGCTCGACCCGTTCGAATTCGTGCGCACGATCGCGGTTGCGCGGATCACGATGCCGAAGGCCGTCGTGCGCCTGTCGGCCGGCCGCGAGCAGCTCGACGACGGGCTGCAGGCGATGTGCTTCCTCGCCGGCGCGAACTCGATGTTCTACGGCGACCAGCTGCTGACGACGAGCAACCCGCAGTCGCAGAAGGATCGTGCGCTGTTCGAGCGCCTCGGCATCCGCGCGAGCGACGCGGACGCGATGCAGGCGAACGCGTAAGCGGCAGCACCACGTACCAACGAAAAAGCCGGGGCATGCCCCGGCTTTTTTTCACCCGATCGTCTGCGCCGGTCGCCCTGCGCATCGCGAAGCGTGCGCGTCACACGTGCGCCGCCGCGCCGTCGAGCGCCGCGCGCACGCGCTCGACCTGCTGGGCGTCGACGGGCGCCAGCACCTCGCCGCGCACCCGCACGCCCGAGCCGAAATGCACCGCGCGCACGCCGGTCGCGCGGACGAAATCGCCGACCGCATCGACCGTGAGCCCCGAGCCGGCCAGCACCGTGCAGGTCGAGCCGGCCGCCTGCCGCACCATCCGCGTGATCGTCGCGACGGCGTCGAGCACCGACGGATGGCCGCCCGACGTCAGCACCGACGTGACGGCCGGCACGCGCAGCAGCGCATCGAATGCGGCGTTCAGGTCGCGCGACACGTCGAACGCGCGATGGAACGTCAGGTCGCGCCCGTCCGCGGCGGCCGCGATGCGGGCGAGCGCGTCGAGATCGATGTCGCCGCGCGCATCGAGCGCGCCGAACACGACGCCGTTCGCGCCCGCCGCGACGGCCGCGCGCACGTCGCGTTCGATCACGCGCAGATCGTCGGCGTCATAGACGAACGAGCGGCTGTGCGGGCGCACGATCACGTTGACCGGAATCGGCACCGCGGCCACGACGGCCTCGATCAGGCCGACGCTCGGCGTGAGCCCGCCTTCGGTGATCGCGGTCACGAGTTCGAGGCGGTCGGCCCCCGCGCGGGCGGCAGCCTTCGCGTCGCCGACGGTCGTGGCGATCACTTCGAGGAGGACGGAGGAACGGGCGGTACGGTTCATCGGCGGCTCGCGAATCGTCAGGACAATTCGCGCATCCTAGCCGAGCGGCGTGAACCGCGCCAGCGCGGCGCCTGCACGCCGCCCGCGCTATGCGCCGCCGATCTCCTCGTCGACCCAGTCGATATCGCCGCACAGCACGTGCTGCGCGTCGCCGATGCGCACGGCCACCGACAGCGTCACGCACGGCTGCGCCTCGTTGATCGACAGGTACGGACGCGTCACCTGCACGCGTCCGGGCTCGGCGATCGCCGTGCGGAAGTACGGCCGGCGCAGCCAGTTCGCACCCTGCGCATCCGACAGCGGCGAGAAGCGCGCCTCGGCGAGCGCGCGGTCCGCGCGCAGCACGACGTTGCGGCCCGCCTGGCGGCCCCGCGCGTCGAGCAGGAAGCAGCGCGCGGCGGCGTCGAGCGCGAGGAAGTTCCAGCACACCTCGTCGAGCGGCTCGCCGGCCGCCACCCGCTCGGCCGCGCGCTCGAACGCGCGCAGGTACGGCGCGAGCCGCTGCGCGTCACGCCGCTCGCGCGCTTCGGTTTGCTCACGAAAGCGCTCGGTCAGCTCGCCGATGCAGCCGGTCGCCGCCGCGCTGTCGGGCAGCCCGGGCGCCGGGCGGCCGAAGTAATAGCCCTGCACGAAATCGGCCTCGCACGACAGCGCGATCTGCGCGTCGTGCTCGGTCTCGATCCCTTCGACGAGCACCAGCTTGCCGGCCTCGTGCAGCAGCGTGACGAGCCCGTGCAGGATCGCGGTGAGCCCCGTGCGGTGCGCCGCGTGGGACAGCATGATCCGGTCGAGCTTCACGATGTCCGGGTTCAGCTGCCAGATCCGCTCGAGGTTCGAGTGGCCGGCGCCGAAATCGTCGAGCGCGATCAGGAAGCCCTGCGCGCGGAACTCGCGCACGGCGTCGGCGAGCCGCTCGACGTCTTCCGCGCGCTGTTCGAGCACTTCGAGCACGACGCGGCGCGGCGGCATGCCGATCCGCTTCAGGTTCGCGAGCAGCGCGGCGGCCTGGAACGGATCGGTGAGCACGCCCGGATGCACGTTGAGGAACAGCCACTCGCGCTCGGCGCCGAGCAGCGCGAAGTTCTCGAGGTGCAGCGCCTGCGCGAGCCGGTCGAGCTGCAGCAGCTCGCCCTGGCGCGCGGCCTCGCCGAACACGTCGAGCGGCGACACCGCGCGGTCGAGCACGTCATGCGCACGCAACAGCGCCTCGTAGCCCACCGCACGCTGGTGCGACAGGCTGAAGATCGGCTGAAACACGGTCGTGAGCGTCAGGTCGCGATGCCGCGTCGCCAGGCGTTCGAGGCCAGAGCTCATCTCCCGCTCGAAACGATACGGCGACGCGGTGGCCGGGCGCTCCTGCTGCACGATCGTCATGGCTTCCTCCTGGCGATGCAGCCGAACGCGGCGGTGGTTCGAAATGGCGCGCGCAATGTCATGGTCGAATCCTCGGTTGTCCGGCCGGTGCCGGACGGTACGCAAGCATCAAGCAAGCTTCGTGCAAGCCCTGAACACGCGCGCCACGCCTGCGTGCGGCGCCGCCGCACCAGCGTGGCGCAGGCCGGATGCACCGTTTGCGTGCATGCGCACCGGCGCACTCGAACGCACCCGTCACGCCGTCACGCTACACTCCGTCCGATCGTTTCATTCTCCACAATTGCCGTATCGATGGAAATCGTCTTTACAGTCCTGATTCTGCTGCTCACCGTCGCGCTGTCCGGCGCGGCCACGCGCGTGCTGCCGTTGCGGCTTCCGCTGCCGCTGATGCAGATCGCGTTCGGCGCGATGCTCGCGTGGCCGAAACTCAATCTGCACGTCACGTTCGATCCCGAAATCTTCATGCTGCTGTTCATTCCGCCGCTGCTGTTCGCGGACGGCTGGCGGATTCCGAAACGCGAGCTGTACCTGCAGCGCCGCGCGATCCTGATGCTCGCGTTCGGGCTCGTGTTCATGACCGTACTCGCAGTCGGCTACTTCGCGCACTGGCTGATACCCGAGTTGCCGCTGCCGATCGCGTTCGCGCTCGCGGCCGTGCTGTCGCCCACCGACGCGGTCGCGCTGTCGGGCATCGCCGGCCGTGGCCGGATTCCGCCGCAACTGATGCACATCCTCGAAGGCGAGGCGCTGATGAACGACGCATCGGGCCTCGTCGCGCTGAAGTTCGCAGTCGCGGCCGCGCTCACGGGCGTGTTCTCGCTGCGCGAGGCGTCGATCACGTTCGTGATCGTCGCCGCCGGCGGCCTGGCGACGGGCGCGATCGTCGCGTGGCTGTTCAGCGCGCTGTCGACGCGCTTGCTGAACGCCGAGCAGGAAGGTGACCCGGCCCCCGGCATCGTGATGACGCTGCTCGTGCCGTTCGCCGCCTATCTGTTCGCCGAGCACCTCGACCTGTCGGGCGTGCTCGCGGCCGTGTCGGCCGGGATGATGATGAACTACACCAGCTTCTCCCGCAAAAGCACCGTCGCGTCGCGCGTGCGTGCCGAAAGCACGTGGGCGATGATCGAGTTCGTGTTCAACGGCATGGTGTTCATCATGCTCGGGCTGCAGTTGCCGCACATCATCGGCCGCGCGCTCGTCGACGCGCACCACACGAGCGACGCGCTCGTCGGCCGGATGATCTTCAACGTGTGCGCGATGATGCTCGCGCTGTATGCGATCCGCTTCCTGTGGGTCTGGCTGCTGCGCTGGATCGCGAGCCGCCGCGCCGCGCGCCATGGCCTCACGGGCACGATGGCCGGCATCCGCACGATCGCGGTGATGACGGTCGGCGGCGTGCGCGGCGCGGTCACGCTCGCGGGCGTGCTGTCGATCCCCGTCGCGCTGTCCAACGGCGCACCGCTGCCGGGGCGGGACACCGCGATCTTCGTCGCGTCGGCGGTGATACTCGGTTCGCTGATCGTCGCGGTAATCGGGCTGCCGCTGCTGCTGCGCGGCGTGCGCTCGACGCGCAACCCGCTCGCCGACGAGGAACGCACCGCGCGCGCGGCCGCCGCGCAGGCCGCGATTCGCGCGATCGACTCGTCGCACGACGCGATCTCGGCCGATCTCGACGAATCGGGCGCCGCCCGCTGCGCGGACATCTCCGCGCGCGTGATGGACCAGTACCGCCGCCGCCTCGCCGCACTCGCCGAGGACGGCCCGACGCCGCGCGCGGAAGCGAAGCAGACCGAGACGATGGAACTGCAGATGCGGATCGCGGCGGTGCGCGCGGAACGCTCGGTGCTGTACCGGCTGCGCGGCGAAAGCAAGATTTCCGACGAGACACTGACGAAGCTGATTCGCGAGATCGACCTGTCGGAAACGGCGCTGTCGACACGCAAGAAAGGCATCGTCTGACGATGGGGCCGCGCAGCGGCCTGCTGCGACGCCCGTCGCATCCAACGTCGGACTAGACGCCTCCCTCTAGAAGCCGGGATTCGACCGGCGGCATATTCAAAAAAATTAAACGGGACGTCCTTATTATTTGTTGCGGGCCGTCACGATACCGGCGCCCGCATGCATGCCGGGCCGGACGATTCCCTCAGGCCCGCTCATCCCATGTGTCTTCAGCGAACGTCGAGGGCCGGACGCATTGATCCGGCGCGCGCGCGCTTCGCCGCGCCTCATGCCTCTTTAATCGCAATCCTAATCAAAAACGCGGATGCCATTCGCCGAAAAACGAGTAAGCCCATGATCAAACCCATCTCGCTTCAGAGCCGCCGACGATTTCTGGCGCAAGGCACCGCCATGCTCGGCAGCGGCATGCTGTCCGCCTGCGGCGGCGATTCGATCGACTCCGACGCCTCCGCCCGCTTCGCCGACGACTTCGTGTGGGGCGTCGCCACCGCGGCGCCGCAAATCGAAAGCCGCGACGGCCGCGGGCGCAGCAACTGGGACGTGTTCGCCGACCAGCCCGGCACGATCACCGACGGCTCGACGAATGCGCGCTGCATCGAATTCGAGAAACGCTACCCGGGCGACCTCTCGCTGCTCGCGAACGCGGGCGTCCAGGCGTTCCGGTTCTCGACCGCGTGGCCGCGCGTGCAGCCGGACGGCCCCGGCGCGGCGAGCGAAGCGGGCCTCGCCACCTACGACCGCATGGTCGACGCGATGCTGGAGCAGCACCTCACGCCCTACCTGACGCTGTTTCACTGGGACATTCCGGTGTGGGCCGGCGATTTTCGCGACCGCGACATCGCGTACCGGCTGGCCGACTACGCGGAGCAGGTGTCGCGCCGGCTCGGCGACCGGGTCAAGCACTGGATGATGCTGAACGAACCCAACGGCGTCGCGCTGTCCGGCTACGCGTACGGCGCGTCGCCGCCGCGCGCGCAGTCCATGGGGGCGATGTTCGCCGCGATCCACCATCAGAACCTCGCGCAGGGGCTGATGTTCCAGGCCGTGCGTTCGAACGTGCGGGGCGCGGCGCAGATCGGCACCACGATCAGCGGGCGGCCCGTGCATGCGGCCACGAATGCGGCCGCCGATCAGGCCGCCGCCGCGCAGTTCGACGCGATCTGGCATCGCGCGTTTCTCGACCCGCTGTACGGCAAGGGCTATCCGGCCGAGCTGCAGGCGGCGCTGGCGCCGCTCGTGCAGCCGGGCGACATGACGACGATCGCGGCAAACCCGGATTTTCTCGGCGTGCAGTATTACAACTGCTTCTACGTGAAGGCCGGCGCCAACGGCGCGGGCTTCACGCTGGCCGCCAGCCCGGCGAACGAAATCCAGACGCTGGGATACCCGGTCGAGCCGTACGGGATGTCCGAGATGCTGCTGCGCGTCCACCGCGACTACGGCGCGCCGCGCATCCTCGTCACCGAGACCGGGTTCGCGATCGCCGAGCCCGCGCCGAGCGGCGGCTTCGTCGACGACGGCCCGCGTATCGACTACCTCGCGAGCTATCTGAACGCCGCGCACGACGCGTATCGGCAGGGTGTGCGCCTCGGCGGGCTGTTCTACTGGGCCGGAATGGATAGTTGGGAGTGGTCCAGCGGCTTCGCGAAGAAATTCGGGCTGATCCACGTCGACCCGGCAACGCAGCAACGCGTGCCGAAACGCAGCCTCGCGTACTACTCGCGCTGCATCGCCGGCAATCGCGTCGCGTAGGCGGCGCAAGCGCGCAGGCCGGCAGGCGGGCGGCCTGCGAACCCACGCGCCCGCCTGCCCGCGGCGCCCCGCCGGCCGTCGCGCGGGCGCGTCGTTCCCCGGTCCCCGCAGTGAATCGCCGCGCCGCGCGTTCGCGTTACTTCGCGACGACGACCGGAATGCCCTTCAGGCGCGCGGGCGCGTCGCCCCCGGTCCCCGCAGCGAATCGCCGCGCCGCGCGTTCGCGTTACTTCGCGACGACGACCGGAATGCCCTTCAGCATCCCCGCACCCTTCATCTCGTCGAGCGCGTGCTGCACGGCCGCGCTCGTCGCCGCGTCGATGCCGAGCTGCAGCGCGAGCTCGCGCTCCGCGCGCTTCACGCCGGCCAGGTTGCGCACCTTCACGTGGCCGAAGCCGCGCACGCGGGCGTGCAAGTCGGCCAGCTGAGCGACCTGCGCCGCATTACCGGCCGTCAGCGCGGCGAGCGCGCGCGTGAGCGTCGTCTCGTAGTCGTCCGCGAGCGCGCGCTCCATCCTGCGCTCGGCCGTGCGGCCGAACGGATCGAGCCACGTGCCGCGCAGGCTGCGCACGCGCGCCAGCATGCCGAACACCGGCCACATCCACTGGCCGAACACGCGCTTCTTCGGCGCGCTGCCGTCGCGTCCCGCCTTCGCGACCGTCGGCGGCGCCAGGTTGAACTTCACGCGATAGGCCTGCCCCGGCACGCCTTCGAACTGCGCCTCGAGCGCCGTGCGGAACGCGCCGTCCGCATACAGCCGCGCGACCTCGTATTCGTCCTTCACAGCGAGCAGCCGGTAGAACGTCGTCGCGACCGCACGCGTCAGTGCGTCGTCGCCCTTCGCGCGCGCCGCGTTCACCAGTGCGCGGTAGCGCTCGACGTAACGCGCGCCACCGTATGCGTCGAGGCGTGCTTCACGATCGGCGATCAGTTCGGCGAGCGTCTCCGGCGCGGCCTGCGCGGCCACCGTGTGACGCGCGTTCCACAATGCGTCGAGGCCCGCCGCGTCGCCGGCCGCCATCCGGCCGATCGAGAACGCGAGCTTGTTCATCGGCACCGCGACGTTGTTCAGTTCGATCGCGCGCATCATCGCGGCGAGCGACACCGGCACGAGGCCGAGTTGCCATGCGTAGCCGAGCATCAGGATGTTCGCGCCGATCGAGTCGCCGAGGAACTTCGCGGCGAGCGCCTGCGCGTCGCAGCTCGACAGGTAGCCGTCGCCGGCCGCGTGATGCATCTTCTCGAGCAGCGCGTCCGCGTGCAGGTTCGCGTCGGGATCCTGCACGAACGACGCGTTCGGAATCCGGTGCGTGTTGACGACGATCCGCGACCGCTCGTGGCGCACCGTCTGCAATGCCTCGGCACTCGCGCCGACGACCATGTCGCACGCGAGCAGCACGTCGGCCTGCTGCGTGTCGATGCGCACCTGGTTCAGCCATTTGTCGCTCGACGCGATCCGCACGAACGACAGCACCGAGCCGCCCTTCTGCGCGAAGCCCATGAAGTCGAGCACCGACGCGCTCTTGCCCTCGAGGTGCGCGGCCATGCTGATCAGCGCGCCGACCGTCACGACGCCCGTGCCGCCGACGCCCGTCACGAGCATGTCGAACGGCGCCGCGTCGAGATGCGTCGCCGGCACCGGCAGCGCGTCGACGCGCGCGGCGAGCGCCGCTTCATCGAATGCCGCGCCCGCGGCCTTCTTCAGCGCCGCGCCTTCGACCGTCACGAAGCTCGGGCAGAAGCCGTTCACGCACGAGTAGTCCTTGTTGCACGACGACTGGTCGATGCGGCGCTTGCGGCCGAGCGGCGTCTCGAGCGGCTCGACCGACAGGCAGTTCGACTGCACGCCGCAGTCGCCGCAGCCTTCGCACACCGCGTCGTTGATGAACAGGCGCTTGTCCGGGTCGGGGAACTCGCCCTTCTTGCGGCGGCGACGCTTCTCCGCCGCGCAGGTCTGGTCGTAGATCAGCACGGTGACGCCCGGCGTCTCGCGCAGCTCGCGCTGCACCGTGTCGAGCTCGCTGCGGTGATGGAACGTCGTGCCGGCCGGGAACTGCCCGTGATGGCCGTCGTACTTCTCCGGCTCATCGGACACCACGACGAAGCGCGACACGCCTTCCGCCTCGACCTGACGCGCGATCTGCGGCACCGAAATGCTGCCGTCGACCGGCTGGCCGCCCGTCATCGCGACCGCGTCGTTGTAGAGGATCTTGTACGTGATGTTCGCCTTCGCGGCGACCGCCTGGCGGATCGCGAGAATGCCCGAGTGGAAGTAGGTGCCGTCGCCGAGGTTCTGGAACACGTGCTTCGTGTTGGTGAACATCGCGTGCGCGGCCCAGTCGACGCCCTCGCCGCCCATCTGGATCAGGCCCGTCGTGTCGCGCTCCATCCACGACGCCATGAAGTGGCAGCCGATGCCGGCCTGCGCGATCGAGCCTTCCGGCACCTTCGTCGACGTGTTGTGCGGGCAGCCCGAGCAGAAGTACGGCGTGCGCTTCACCGCGTCCGCTTCGTTCGACAGGATCCGCGGCGCGACGAGATCGACGACGCGTTCGCGGCGATCGAGCGCCGGCTTGTGGCGCGCGAGCCATTCGGCGAACACCGGCAGGATCCGGGACGGCCGCAGCTCGCCCAATTCGGACAACAGGCAGGCGCCCTGCGCATCATGCTTGCCGAGCACGCGCGGGCGGGCGCCGTCCGCGCGGTTGTACAGGTAGTCCTTGATCTGCTGCTCGATGACGGGGCCCTTCTCCTCGATCACCAGCACTTCGGCGAGCCCGTCGACGAAGGTCTCGATGCGCGTCATCTCGAGCGGATACGACAGGCCGACCTTGTAGATCCGCACGCCGGCCGCGTCGAGGTCGGCCACCGTCAGGTCGAGACGGCGCAGCGCTTCCATCAGGTCGAGGTGCGCCTTGCCGCAGGTGACGATGCCGACGTTCGCCTGCGCGCTCGGGGCGATCCACTTGTCGATGCTGTTGGTGCGCGCGAAGTGGCGCACCGCGTCGAGCTTCGCGGCGAGGCGCGCCTCGATCGTGAGGCTCGGCAGGTCGGGCCAGCGGTTGTGCAGACCGCCCGCCGGCGGCGTGAAGCCCGCTGGTGCCGGCCATTGCGTCTGCAGCGCGTCGAGATCGACGGTCGAGCCGGACTCGACGGTTTCCGAGATCGCCTTGAAGCCGACCCATGCGCCCGAATAGCGCGACAGCGCCCAGCCGTACAGGCCGAACTCGAGCATGTCGGCGATGTTCGACGGGTTCACGACCGGCATGTGCCACGCGATCATCGCGAAGTCGCTCTGGTGCGGCATCGACGACGACACGCAGCCATGGTCGTCGCCCGCCACCACCAGCACGCCGCCGTGCGGCGACGAACCATATGCGTTGCCGTGCTTGAGCGCGTCGCCGGCGCGGTCGACGCCGGGGCCCTTGCCGTACCACATCGCGTACACGCCATCGACGGTGCGCTCCGGGTCGGCCTCGACGCGCTGCGTGCCGAGCACCGCGGTGCCGCCGAGTTCCTCGTTGATCGCGGGCAGAAAGCGCACGCCGCTGCCGTCGAGCAGTTTCTGCGCCTTCCACAGCTGCTGGTCGACCATCCCGAGCGGCGAGCCGCGGTAGCCGCTGACGAAGCCGGCCGTGTTGAGCCCCTGCGCGGCGTCGGATGCGCGCTGCATCAACAACAGGCGGACCAGCGCCTGCGTGCCGGTCAGGAAGATCCGGCCGCGCGTGGCGGTCAGGTTGTCGGTCAGACGATAGTCGGATAGAGCGGGCGGGCCGTCGACGGGCAGGCGGGCGGTCATGGGGGATGTCTCCTGATTGTGCTGTTCTGGGCCGCGCACCGGGGCGTCGGGCGACGCCGGCCGGAGGTGGCTGGATGGCTCTATTTTTTCGCGGGGAGCCGAGAAATTTTTTTCTCATCTTGCTCGGCCGGTGCCGAAGTGAGAAAAACTGCGCAGGTTTCGGGCGGGAATTGAGAGAGTTTTCGCGCGGGGTAGTGGGCGGCGGTTGGGGGGCGGTCGGGATGGGTGGGCGCTTGCCTCGAAATGGCCGAGGGATGAGCGGGACGCAGGCCGCGGGCGCGGCGGCGGGCGCTCGCGGCCCGTGCGACAAGGGTTTGGGCGGGGGAACGAGGGCGTGCTCACCCATCGATTTCACAGCGTTCGGAGTGGTTGCGGGCGCGGGATGTCCACAATGCGGGGGGCTGCCGGCCGAGTTGGTGATCGCGCTCACCGTTCAATCGCACAGGGTTTCGAGTCGCGTCGGGGGCCGGATGTCCACACCTCAATCGGTCCGCCGCTCAAGCGGATTCCGACGCTCACCGTTGAAATCCACAGCGCGACGAGTCGATGCCGGCAGGAGATATCCACACCGCCGCATCCCTGCTTCGCCGCTGCGACGTTCGCCCTCACCTTCCGGATGCACAGGGTCGCGAGTCGATTCGGCGGCAGGATATCCACATCTCCGTCCGGCCTCGGCGCGCGCCGCTGCGCAGTCGAACGACGCGTTCACGGTGAAGCTCGCCGGGCCCGCGTCGAAGCGGTAGCGCACGCCGCCGACCAGGTAATGCACCGGGAAACCAAGCGGCGACGTGCCGAGATCGACGCGCAGAGACGCCGGTAGGAGTGTGGATATCGGCGCCCGCGGACACGCCAAACCCTGTGAATTTCGACGGTGAGCACCGGCACGCGCTCGAACAACGGTGCCGATTCGGGCGTGGACAGCTCTCACCGCGACGACTCCAAACACTGTGAATTTCGATGGTGAGTGACCGCACGCGCTCGAACAAGGGCGCCAATACGGTGTGAACAGCCCGCTCCGCGACGACCCTAAACGCTGTGAATTTCGACGGTGAGTGACGGCAGACAATCAAACGAGCACGCCGGTTCGGGCGCGAATCCCTTGACCCGCGACGACTCCGAACACTGTGAATTTCGACGGTGAGTGACGGCAGACAATCAAACGAGCACGCCGGTTCGGGCGCGAATCCCTTGACCCGCGACGACTCCGAACACTATGAATTCCAGCAGTGAGCGACGACACGACGATCGAACGAGGGCGCTGATTCGGATGTGGACAGCCCAACCCAAGACCAGTCGAGACGCTGTGAAATCCAACGGTGAGCGTGGCCATCCTGTCACCCGAAGCCGCCGCTTCGGCGCGAACAGCCGCGCCCGCAACCGCTCGGCGGCCCGCGCATCCGGATTCGCGCAGACGCGGCCGAGCCGCATGCACACGACCCTCACCGCTGAAATACACAGCACGTCGACTGGCTTCGGCGACCGGCTATCCACACCGGCGCACGGACTCGAATGGAACGCGCGATCGCGAGT
The DNA here is from genome assembly GCF_020843965.1 of Burkholderia sp. B21-005. NCBI lineage: Bacteria > Pseudomonadati > Pseudomonadota > Betaproteobacteria > Burkholderiales > Burkholderiaceae > Burkholderia > Burkholderia sp. B21-005. Next base: position 3,278,214 of record NZ_CP086301.1, read on the forward strand.
GCGGTTAGAATGCGCGACCCTCGAAGCCGTGTCGAAGATCGGAAACGGGCACGCGGCGCGATCGGCCGCCGACGCTCACCATTGAAATCCACAGCGCTTCGAGTGAATTCGGCTGCGAGATATCCACACCGTGATATGGGTCCGGATCTATCGCCGATCCGCGCGTGCCGTTAGAATGCGCGGCGCCCCGAATTCTCGCGCGACACCCGCGCGACTCCCGGAAGTCCGCACCAGGCAAGCCTCACGCGCAATCGGCCGCCGACGCTCACCCTTCGAAAGCACAGCATTTTTCGTCGTTGGGGCCGTAGTTGTCCACACCCTGCATCGCGCATCCGGCCGCATGCGGTCATGCTCACCGATGAAAATCACAGCGTGCCGAGTGATTTGGAGCCGGGATATCCACAACCGACGCCGCGCAGGAATGCGCGGCCAGCGCATCGGCAACGTCGGCTCATGCACCTGCCCGCGACCGGTGTCGAATGCCGGAAAGCCCCGTCGATTCTGCCTCCGGCCATACACTCACCGTTCGCATCCACAGCGTTTCGAGTGGGCCGAAGGCCCGGTTATCCACATTCACGCCGCCGAGAGAGGCCCGCAGGCACCGTCACTCGGCAATCGAACGGATGATCCGCGCCGGATTTCCACCGACCAGCGTATCCGGCGGAACGTCGCGCGTCACGACGGAACCCGCGCCGACCACCGAGTTCTCGCCGATCGTCACGCCGCCGATGATCGTCGCGCCCGCGCCGATCCACACGTTGTTCCCGATCACGATCGGCCGCGCGACGACGAAGTCGCGCCGGCGGGACGGCTCGACCGGATGGCCCGACGTGATGAGGCTGACGTTCGGCCCGATCATCACGTCGTCGCCGATATCGAGGCCGCCGAGGTCATAGAACGTGCAGTTCTGGTTGACGAACACGTTGCGGCCGATCCGTGTGTCGGCACCGCCCGTCGCGTAGAACGGCGGGATCAGCAGGAAGCCGTCATCCATCGACTTGCCGATCAGTTCTCCGAACAAGGTGCGGACTTCGTGCGCATCGTCGAACGTCAGACGGTTGAGCCGGGCGATGATTGCCATCGTTCGCGCGAGCTCGGCCCGCATCGCGGCCGATTCCGGCGTGCGCCGGGGAATGATCGTGGTGCGATCGTCGTTCGCCATTCGTTGCTGTTCTCCGTGTGCGATCGAACCGGCATGCGGCGCATGCGATTCCCTGGTCTTGAATTCGATGATTCGGGCGACCCGCGCGAGATGACTGGGTTTCCTGCATTTCGCGGTCCGTCGACGACCCTCGTCCAAGCTCATGCGGCCCGCGCGCCGACGCTGCCGCAAGGTCGGCCGGACACTGTAGTCGCGCTCGTTTCAGCCGCGCACTCCTTCGTTAATTCATAACTAGTTAATTCATGACTAGTTAAATCATGAACTACCGCCGAACGGGGCTCTGCGGGAGATTCTCCGCCCATTCCCAACCGTTCGAACACGCGCGAACGGCCGCTCAACACCGTGCCACGATCCGCCGCTCGCGCCGCCCGCCCCTGTCCGAACCTCTCCCGCTCGGGTACGCTTGAGCATCCACCGAATCGACATGCACACCCCAACGCGGAGGCGCGATGAAGCTCTACTACTGGCCCAAAACCCGGGCATTCCGGGCGCTGTGGATGCTGGAGGAAATCGGCGCCGTCTACGAGCTCGTGCCGATCGACCTGCGTTCGCACGAACAGGGCAGCGACGCGTTCGTCCAGGTCAATCCGATGGCCAAGCTCCCCGCGCTCGACGACGGCAGCGAGCCGTTCGCCGAATCGGGCGCGGTGCTGCTCTATCTCGCCGATCGCTGCCCGGGCGCCGGACTCGGCATCGCGCCCGACGATCCGCTGCGCGGCCGCTTCCTGCAGTGGATGTTCTTCACGCCCACCTGCCTCGAACCGGCGATGGCCGAGAAATTCACCGGCGCGTCGAGCAATCCGGTCGCGTTCGGCTGGGGCAACATCACGCGGGTGCAGCGTGCGCTCGCGCAAACGCTCGCCCACAGCCGCTGGCTCGTCGGCGACCGCTTCACCGCGGCCGACCTGCTGCTCGCCAGCACGCTGAAGATCGCGTTCGACGCGCACCTGCTGCCGCACGAAGGCGTGCTCGGCGACTACGTCACGCGCGCCGAGGACCGCGACGGCCATCGCCGCGCGGTGGCGGTCGAACAGCGCGAAGCGTCGCGTCTGCTGCATCCGTGACGCGTGCGCGGCGCGGCAGTCGGTTGCGGCGGTTGCATCCGAGCGCCGGCGCCCGTTCGCGCCGGTCGGCAACGTCATGCAGCGGGCCCGGACGCCTGCGCCGCCGAGCCGTCCTCGATCACGCCCGGCGAACCGCGTTCGTCGCTATCGGCGTCGACCGGCACGACCTCGTGAAAATGCGTGTAGTCGATATGCGTGATGCCGTCTTCGTCATGCATCAGGTCGACATAGCGGTGACGCCAGCAGATGTCCGCATGCGTCCATGAGTAGCGCGCCTGCATGACCTGCGCGGTCGTCTCGTCGGAGCCCTCGATCGTGATCAGCAGCGACGCGTCGCGCGCGGCGAGCGATTCGGCCGTCTCGCCGAACAGCGGGCTCGTTTCGTCGATCACGTGCATCAGGTTCCAGCCGAGCAGGAAGATCGGATGCTCGCTGCGCACGAGCGGCAGGTCGTGGATCTTGCGCAGCGTATAACCCTCGTGCGTACCCTCGACGCGCATCAGCCGCAGCTTCGCCTGCGCTTCGGCGATCACGTTCTGGCGCGCATTCGCGGCACGCACCATCAGCGTCATCCGCCCGTTCAGCGGGCGCACGATCGCCAGCCGCGCGAACAGGATCTTCGCCTGCGGCCGCGAAAACCGCGCGAACACGAGCCCGGTCGCCATCGCGATGCCCGACATCCCGATGAAGATTTCGAAGGTCGAGACCACGTGCGCGTAGACGGTCTGCGGATGCATGTCGCCGTAGCCGACCGTCGCGAGCGTCTCGACGCTGAAGAAGAACGCGCCGCCGAAGCCGGCCGGCGACTGGTTCGCGATCGCCGCGTCGCCGAGCAGGTAGAGCGCCGCGAAGCCGCCGTTGAGCAGCAGGAACAGTATCGCGAGCGACAGGAAGAATACGGGCCAGCTCACCGTCAGCGCACGGTGATAGAGGTCGCGCCAGCCAAGCGGCGGCATCCCGTACGCGATCACGGGGCGGGTGCCCGACCAGAGCTTGCGGCCACGGCCGCGGGAAGCTGGGGAGGACGAATCGACGTTCATCGCGCAAGGCCGGAAGCAAGGAGGCGATGAGCGTAGCACGGGGGGCGGCGGCCGGGAATGCGCAGCGATGCGGGGCGATGCGCGGCGGCCTGGCGGGTGCGGCGCGAGCGATGCGCAGTGGCCTTGCGCGCGCCGGCGCGAAAAAAAACCGGCCGCATCGGCGGCCGGCTGCTCGGTCATCCTGCCGGCACGCGCGCGGCGTGCGGCGTGCCGCCTACTTGCGGTCGACGATCACGCGATCGAACGTGCCGCCGTCGGCGAAGTGGGTTTTCTGCGCGTTCGCCCAGCTGCCGAAAACCTGCTCGACGCTGAACGTCTTCAGCGGCTTGAACTCGGCCGCGTGCTTCTTCAGCACGTTCGCGTCGCGCGGGCGCAGGTGGTGCTGCGCGATGATCTCCTGCGCCTGCGGCGTGTACAGGTAGTCGAGATACGCCTGCGCGATCTTGCGCGTGCCCTTCTTGTCGGCGACCTTGTCGACGACGGCGACGGGCGGCTCCGCCAGGATGCTCGCCGACGGGTACACGGGATCGAATTCCGCCCCCGACGCGCCCGTGTCCATCAGCGCGACTTCGTTCTCGAACGTGACGAGCACGTCGCCGATGCCGCGCTGCGTGAAGGTCGTCGTCGCGCCGCGGCCGCCCGAGTCCAGCACCGGCACGTTGCGGAAGATCGCCTTCTCGAAGTCGAGCGCCTGCTGGTCGGTCGCGCCCTTCTGCTTCTGATAGCCCCATGCGGCGAGATACGCGTAGCGGCCGTTGCCCGACGTCTTCGGGTTCGCGATGATCACCTGCACGCCCGGCTTCGCGAGATCGCTCCAGTCCCTGATCGCCTTCGGGTTGCCCTTGCGCACGAGGAACACCATCGTCGTCGAGTACGGCGAGCTGCTGTCCGGGAAGCGCGCGCGCCAGTCCTTCGGCAGCAACTGGCCCCGCTCGGCGAGCAGGTCGATGTCGTTCGGCTGGTTCATCGTCACGACATCGGCCTGCAGCCCCTGCAGTACCGACAGCGCCTGCGCGCTCGACGCGCCGTGCGACTGCTTGATCGTCACGGTTTCGCCGGTCTGCTGCTTGTACGCGGCGGCGAAGCTCGTGTTGATGTCCTTGTACAGCTCGCGCGTCACGTCGTACGACACGTTCAGGATCGACGTGTCCGCGTGCGCGGCCGTTGCCGCCACGACCAGCGCCGCCGCGGTGCCCGTGTGCAGCCAGCGACCGATCCCCTTGATGCTTGCCATCGTGATATGCCCCGTTCCAGTGGTGTTGAAGGTGCGTGACGGCACGCGTGCGCGCTGTCATCGAAACGTAAGCGGGCATTCTAGCGGCCGGGCGTCGCACGCCTTCCAATCTGTCGTGCAAAGCAAATCTCGAATTCTGCTAACCGGCGCACGCACGCTCGCGTGCGCGCCGGCTCCGATGTTAAGATCGCCGTTCAGCCCTTTTCACGGTTCATCCATGTCCGCTGCCCTGCGCTCGTCGTCGATCCTTGCCGCCTTCGCGGCAGGTGCGCGCGCGGCCGGGCTGAAACTGAAAAAACGACTCCTCGACTGACGGGGACGTCGCGTCCCGTCAGGCGAATGCCGGACGGGATGCCCGCAGGTCGTTTCTTTTTCCTTGCTCGCACGCCTCGCTCCGGCACCTCGCCGGCGGAACGGTTCCTTCCCACTCCGTTTCCACCATGAGGCTTTGCATGCACACACGTTTCGAAGGTATCTGGCTGCCGCTCATCACGCCGTTCCACGACGGCGAGGTCGACCACGGCGCGCTCGCGCGACTCGCGCGCCACTATGCGGCGGCGGGTATCGCGGGTTTCGTCGCGGGCGCGACGACCGGTGAAGGCGTGCTGCTCGACGCGCGCGAACAGGACGCCGTGTTCGCGACGCTGCGCGATGCGGTGCCCGACCTGCCGGTCGTCGTCGGGCTCACCGCGAGCGCGACGCACTTCGCGGCCGCGCGCGCACGCGAACTCGCCGCGCTACGGCCCGACGGGCTGCTCGTCACGCCGCCCGTCTACGTTCGGCCGACGCAGGACGGCATCCGCCGCCACGTTGAAGCGATCGTCGACGCGGCCGACCTGCCGGTCCTCGTCTACAACATCCCGTACCGCACCGGCGTGAACGTCGAACTGGAGACGTTGCAGGCGCTCGCGCGCGACCCGCGCGTCGCGGGCATCAAGGAATGCGGCGGCACGCTGGAGCGGATGAGCCGGCTCGTGCACGACACGCCGCTCGCGATCCTTTCCGGCGACGACAACCAGAACTTCGCCGCGCTGTGCGCCGGCGCGCATGGCGCGATCGCGAGCAGCGCGCATGTGCTGCCCGAGTGGCACGTGCGCATCCATGCGCTGCTGCGCGACGGCCGGCTCGCCGACGCGCGCGAGCTGTCGGTCGCGCTGCAGCCGCTGGTCGCGGCGCTGTTCGCGGAGCCGAATCCGGCCCCGGTGAAGGCGGTGCTGGCCGCGCAGGGGTGGTGCGAGGACGGGTTGCGGCTGCCGTTCGTGCCGGCGAGCGACGGGTTGCGGGACAGGCTGGCCGCCATTCTCGCCACGCTCGGGTCAATCGCGCCGGACAGTGCCGCCGCATAGGCCGCGACGCGACGCGCGGCTCGGACGATGGGCGCTGCTGACGAAGCGCTCATCCGCACCCGAGATCAGTTCAGCTTGCGCGCCCGCGCGTCAAGCTTCGGGTCGTTGGTCACGATCGAAGATGTGCGTATCGAGCAGCAAGCGCATCAGCGTCCCTCGAACGCGTCCAGCAGATACGCCGACAACGGTGCGTCGAAATCATCCGCGATCCACGCCTGACCTTGTAGAACGCCGAAGCGAATGGGCAACTTCGCCGACCCGACTGGATCGACGTGAGTCCCGTCGGCCGGGCTCGCTACGTCGCCCTGCTGCGATGGGCCGATTGCAATGCCGTTGGGCAGGTTCGCGTCTTGCATGATGACCTCCGTTTCAGGTGTCCACTGTAGTCCCGTTCACCTGATCGCTCCATTCAGCCGATCGGCAGAGGCGCGCCGACGCATGCCGAGCCGGCGCTCCGGAATGTTGCGTCAAGCCGCCAGCGCCCCAACCTCTGCCTGCGTCGCGTCCCGCACCGCCTGCGTGACGATCCGCGCGAGCCGCTCGACGGTCGGCGTCGCCGACGACGTACGCCGCAGCAGCATCAGCGGCAGGCTCGGCAGTTCGGGCAGCCCGAACGACGTCGCGTCGAGCACGCGCACCGACGCGGGCAGCCCATAGTGCGAGCGCACCGTCAGCCCGAGGCCGGCTGCCGCCGCGGCCCACAGCCCGGCCAGGCTCGGCGTCGTGAACGCGACGCGCCACGGCACGCCCGCGCGATCGAGCGCGTCGGTCGCCGCGCCGAAGAAGCGGCACGGCCGGTCGAACACGACGAGCGGCAGCGGCTCGCCCGACGCGCGCATCACACGAAGACTCGCGTCGCCGTCGTCGCCCGCATCCGCCGGGCCGCCGCCGTCCGGCATGCCGAAGCCCGCCGCGCCGACCGCCGCGATCCACTGCATCGGCACCTGCGCGATCGCGTCGCTGTCGATGCCCGCGCGCGACACGAGCGTCGCCGACGCCGGGTCGCCCCACACCAGCGCGAGATCGAGCTGGTTCGCGTCGAGCCGCTCGAGCAGCTCGGCGTTGCGCGCGACGCGCGCCTCGATCCTCACCTTCGGATGCGCACGCGCGAAACGCCCGAGCACGTCGGGCAGGATCGCTTCGCCGAAATCCTCCTGCAGGCCGACCCGCACCCAGCCGTCGAGATTCACGCCGCGCACGGCCGCGGCCGCTTCGTCGTTCAGTTCGATCATCCGCCGCGCATAGCGCAGCATCGCGTCGCCGGCGTCAGTCAGCGCGAGCCCGCGCCCGGCCTTCACGAACAGCGGCGTGCCGGCCTGCTCCTCGAGCTTGCGGATCTGCGCGCTCACCGCCGACGACGAACGCGCGACGCGATCGGCAGCCTTCGCGAAGCTGCCGAGATCCACGCCCGCCACCAGGCTGCGCAACGCCGCGATGTCGAAGTTCGGCCGGGCCAGCGCGGCGTCGGGTAGCGCGAGCGGCGCCGCGCCATGGGCATTGTCTTGTCCGGACATCTCAATCATCCCGTTTTATCGAACGATTCATCAAAAACTTTCCGATTTTCAGGATGAATGTAGGTCGCCACACTGGCGATGTCAATTTCCGAACGGGCTTTGTCGCCATGGATACCTCCTGCCTCGCTTCCCCGTCCTCGCCCGCGCACGACGCGCGCGGCCCGGCCCATCGCTGGCGCGTGCTCGCGGCCGGCGTCGCCGCGAACATGAGCTTTTCCGCCGCCGCGGCCGGCATTCCGACCACCGCCGTGTGGATGCGCTCGGCCTACCACCTCGACAACGGCGCACTCGGCCTCGTGCTCGGCGCGCTCGGCTTCGGCGTCGCGCTGTCGGAGCTGCCGTGGGGGATCGCCGCCGACCGTTTCGGCGACCGCCGCGTGTTGCTCACCGGCCTCGTCGCGACGGCCGCGATGCTGGCGCTGATGGTGATCACGATCGTCCCGAGCGCGCACGCGGTGCCGCCGCTCATGCGCGTCGTCGCGGCGATGGGCTGCGTCGGCCTGCTCGGCGGCAGCGTGAACGGCTCGAGCGGACGCGCGGTGATGCGCTGGTTCGGCGAACGCGAACGCGGGCTCGCGATGAGCATCCGCCAGACGGCCGTGCCGCTCGGCGGTGGCGTCGGCGCGGCGCTGCTGCCGTCGCTCGCATCGCATGCCGGCTTCGCCGCGGTGTACGGCGCGCTGATGCTGCTGTGTGCCGGATCGGCCGCGCTGACGTGGCGCTGGCTGCACGAACCGCCCGACGCGCCGGCCGCCGTGCACGGACCCGTCGCGCACCGCCCTGCCGCGCAGCAACCGCCGGCCGCGGCCGCGCGCAGCCCGCTCGCGAGCGGTCGCGTGTGGCGCATCGTGCTCGGCATCGGCGCGCTGTGTGCGCCGCAGTTCGCCGTGCTCACGTTCGCGACCGTGTTCCTGCACGATTTCGGCAAGCTCGGCCTCGCCGGCATCAGCGCGGCGATGGTCGCGCTGCAGCTCGGCGCCATGGTGATGCGGGTCTGGAGCGGTCGTCATACCGACCGGCACGGCAACCGGCGCGCGTATCTGCGCGGGTCGGTGTGTGTCGCGGCCGGATCGTTCGCACTGCTCGCGGCGGCCACCGCCGGCAGCCCGCACGTGCCGCTCGCCGCGATCGTCTCGATTCTCGTGTTCGCCGGCATCTGCGTATCGGCGTGGCACGGCGTCGCGTACACCGAACTCGCGACGCTCGCGGGCGCGAACCACGCGGGCACCGCGCTCGGGATGGCGAACACGATCGTCTATCTCGGGCTGTTCGCCACGCCGCTCGCGATTCCGCCGCTGCTCGCCGTCAGTTCGTGGAGCGTGGTCTGGCTCGCCGCCGCGCTGATCGCAGGCGCGACGTACCCGCTGTTTGCGCGCTAGCGGGCCGGCGCCGGTTTGCCGAACCCGCACGGGGGCCTTCAGAACGTGCACCCAGCCGACCAGCCACTTCCGTCGTCACATCGCACGCGCGTCGCATGTAAATACATGCGGCCTCCGCATCCGCTGGAAAATCCCGCCCTGCGAGCATGCGATGCTTCGCGAAAGCATCCGGTCAGCTTCACGAAAGCCTTTCGCGATCACGCCCCGGTTGCAAACGATTCACCGAATCGTCGCATCGCATCGGCATACTGGAAATCGTTTCCCGATCCGCCTGCCAGGAGAGAAGTCATGCGTCGCGTTGCCCTCGTCGTCGTTCTGTGTGCCGCCACCTTCGTCGCCGCCTGCAGCGACGACGCGCCGCACGACACGCACGCGGCCGACGGCTCGCCACCGGCCGGGGCATCGTCCGGCTCCGCGAGCGCATTCAACAGCGGTGCAGGCGCGAGCGCCGCCGCGTCGGAAGCCGCACCGCTCGCGCCGCCCGTCGTCCACTACCCGCCCGACGATGACGACGACGCCAAGCCCGCGACGAACGCGGGCGCGTCCGCCATCGCCGCGTCGTCGCCGCACTGATCCCGCCGTTCCTGTCCCGTCCCCGATCGCAGAACCGAGGTGAAATAACATGACGTCATCCAGCCGCCGCCGTTTCCTGCATACCGTCGCACAGTCAGCCGGCGCCGCCGTCGCGCTCAACGCGTTTCCTGAATCGATCCGCCGCGCGCTCGCGATTCCGGCCGCGCGCGGCACCGGCACGATCCGCGATGTGCAGCACATCGTCGTGTTCATGCAGGAGAACCGCTCGTTCGACCATTACTTCGGACACCTGCGCGGCGTGCGCGGCTACAACGACCGCTTCCCGATCCCGCTGCCGAACGGCAAGCCGGTGTGGTACCAGCCGTCGAAGGAAGACCCGACGAAACCGGTGCTGCCGTTCCGGCTCGACACGAAGACGACCAGCGCGCAGTGCCTCGGCGCGCTCGACCACTCGTGGGCGAAGACCCACGCGGCGATCGACGGCGGCCGCTACGACCAGTGGCCCGCGAACAAGACCGACATGACGATGGGCTATCACGTGCGCGAGGACATCCCGTTCCACTACGCGCTCGCCGATGCGTTCACCGTGTGCGACAACTACTTCTGCTCGCTGCCGGGGCCGACGCACCCGAACCGCTCGTACCTGATGACGGGGACGGTCGACCCGACCGGCAAGTTCGGCGGCCCGCTGCTCGACAACGCCGACTACGTCGACGGCGACCTGCCGCCCGCGTACCAGTTGCTGTCGTGGACGACCTTCCCCGAACGGCTGGAGGCGCACGGCGTGTCGTGGCAGATCTACCAGCAGGGGCTCACCTGGGCCGACCCGTACAACGGCAACTACGGCACGAACATCCTGCAGAACTTCACGAACTTCATCAACGCGAAGCCTGGCTCGTCGCTGTACCAGCGCGCGCAGACGGTGCGCACGCTCGATAACCTGAAGGACGACGTGATCAACGACCGGCTGCCGCAGGTGTCGTGGCTGCTGCCGCCCGCCGCGTTCTCCGAGCATCCGAAATACACGCCCGCGTACGGCGCGAACTACACGTCGCAGATCCTCGACGCGCTGACGTCGAATCCGGACGTGTGGGCGAAGACCGTGCTGTTCATCATGTACGACGAGAACGACGGCTTCTTCGACCACGTCGTGCCGCCGCAACCGCCGACATCGGCCGCGCAGGGCGCATCGACCGTGACGACCGACGGCGAGCTGCATACCGTCGTGAACCCCGGCCGCGGCGGCAGCTACACCGCCGACGGGCTGCCGTACGGCCTCGGGCCGCGCGTGCCGATGACAGTCGTGTCGCCGTGGTCGAAAGGCGGCTTCGTGTGCTCCCAGGTGTTCGACCACACGTCGGTGATCCGCTTCATCGGCGAGCGCTTCGGCATCGACGAGCCGAACATCACGCCGTGGCGCCGCACCGTGTGCGGCGACCTCACCGCCGCGTTCGACTTCCGCTCGTCGGATGCATCGTTTCCGTCGCTGCCCGATACGAGCCAGTACCGCTCGATCGCCGACCAGCAATGCACGTCGCAACCCGCGCCCACCGTGCCCGCGACGCCATCGCCGATCGTCCCGCAGGAACCCGGCGTGCGGCCCGCACGCGCGCTGCCATACGAACTGCATGTGAACGCGAGCATTGACGGCGGCAACACGCTGCGCATCGAGTTCGCGAACCGCGGCAACCAGGGCGCGCACTTCCAGGTGTACGCGACGAACCGCACCGACGGCCCGTGGCGCTACACGGTCGGCGCGCGCCGCGTGCTGCACGCGGACTTCGACCTGACGGAGACGAACGGCGTGTATGCGTTCTCGGTGTATGGGCCGAACGGCTTCGTCCGGATGTTCGCGGGCAACGTGTCGACCGCGACCGCGCGCCGCCGCAACCACGCGCAGCCGGAGGTGAAGGCCGGCTACGACATCGCGAACGGCAACCTGTACCTGAAGCTGCGCAACCATGGCGCGGGTCACGTCACGCTGACGCTGGCCGACAACGCATACGGCGCGCCCGCGCGCCAGGTGACGCTGCACGGCGGCGACGAGCGCGTCGAGCAGTGGGCGCTCGCATCGAGCCACCACTGGTATGACGTTACGGTGAGCGACGGCGCGAACGGCACGTTCTCGCGCCGCTTCGCGGGTCACGTCGAGAACGGCCGGTCGAGCTACTCGGATCCGGCCGCGGTGGCGCCCGTCTCCGCGTCGTAGCGGTGTCACGACACTGCGCGGCCCCCGCCGCGCAGCGCGTGCCGATGAGTGTCAGATCGCGTGCGCGAGCGCGCGGTCGACGAGCGCGGCGTCGAAGCCGTCGTCCGCATCGCGAAAGCGCAGCGGCGCCGCGCAATGCACCAGCGTGTCGACGAAATATTTCGCGCGCGGCCACGGCCCGAAGCCGGCCGCGGTGTTGATGTGCCCCGCGTCACCGAGGTTCACGAATGCGCTGCCGAGCCGCTGCGCGAGCGTGCGCGCATCGGCGAGCGGCATCCACGGATCGGTCTCGCTGCCGATCACGATCGACGGCACCGCGAGCCGGCGCGCGTCGAACGGTCCGGCGAACGTGAATTTCCTCGGACTGGCCGGTGCGACGAGCAGCACGCCCGCGACGTCGGCCGTCTGCGGCCACTGCGCGAGCGCATGCGCGGCCGCGAGGCAGCCGAAGCTGTGCGCGGCGAGCACGAACGGGCCGCGCTCGCGCTCGAGCAGCGCGCGCACCGACTGCGCCCAGCGCGCGAGATCGGGGGCGTCCCAGTCGGCCTGCTCGACCCGCAGCGAACGCGGGAACTGCCGCTCCAGCCAGGTCTGCCAGTGGGCGCCTTCGCTGCCGTGCAGGCCCGGAACGGTCACGAGCCGCGGCGGCCACGCCGATTTGCTGCATGCGCGCATGATTGCCCTCGCTTGCTTTGCTTGGAGACGAGGTTCGATTGTGGCGCGCCGCGCGCGGCGGCCGAACCAATATTTTGTGCTTTGCTTTTGTGCGGGACGGCCACCGGGGCCGGCGCGCCGGTGCGGGCCGTGCGGCGCGCGTCGGCGGCCCCGCGGCGGCGCAACACGCCGCGAAACCGTAGAATGTGGGCTTCCCGCTTGCCATGCATCGGATCGAACCCGCGCGCCGCCGCGCCGGTTCCGATCGACAGGAGACGCCCGATGTCCGCTACGCCCGCCGGCGCGCTGCGCCCGTTCCATCTTGCCTTTCCCGTATCGAGCCTCGCCGACGCGCGCGCGTTCTACGGCGGCCTGCTCGGCTGCCCCGAGGGCCGCAGCTCGGATCACTGGGTCGACTTCGACTTTTTCGGCCACCAGCTCGTCGCGCATCTCGCGCCGGACGAAACCGGCGCGAGCGCGGTGAATCCGGTCGATGGCGACAACGTGCCCGTGCGCCATTTCGGCGTCGTGCTGTCGATGGACGAATGGCATGCGCTCGCCGATAAACTCAAGGCTGCACACACGCGCTTCGTGATCGAGCCGCATATCCGCTTCAAGGGTGAGGTCGGCGAGCAGGCGACGATGTTCTTCCTCGATCCGTGCGGCAACGCGCTGGAATTCAAGGCGTTCGCCGACATCGGCCAGTTGTTCGCGAAGTAAGCACATGAAGATCCTGTTCTATTCGCCGCACCAGGAAGCCGACGCATGGCGCGACGCGATCGCGCAGGCGCTGCCCGACGCCCAGCTGCGCGCGTGGCAGCCGGGCGACACGGCCGCCGCCGACTACGCGCTCGTGTGGCGCGCGCCGCGCGAGCTGTTCGCGCCGCGCGACGGCCTGCGCGCGATCTTCAATCTCGGCGCGGGCGTCGACGCGCTGCTCGCGCTCGACCGCGCGCATCCCGGCACGCTGCCGCGCGACGTGCCGCTGGTGCGCCTCGAGGATTCGGGCATGGCGCAGCAGATGATCGACTACGTGACGCACGCGGTGCTGCGCTACCTGCGCCGCTTCGACGAATACGAAGCGCTGCAGCGCGAGCGCCGCTGGCAGGTGCTCGAACCGCATCCGCGCGCGCGCTTCACCGTCGCGGTGCTCGGCCTCGGCGTGCTCGGTGCGCAGGTCGCGCAGGCGCTCGCCGCGCTCGGCCTGCCGGTGCGCGGCTATAGCCGCAGCCCGAAGCAGCTCGACGGTATCGAGACCTTCGCGGGCGACGACGCGTTCGACGCGTGCATCGACGGCGCGAAAGTACTCGTGAACCTGCTGCCGAGCACGCGCGATACCGACGGGATCCTGTCAGCGCGCACTTTCGCCCGGCTCGCGCCGGGTGCGTACCTGGTGAACGTCGCACGCGGCGCGCATCTCGTCGAAGCCGACCTGCTCGACGCGCTCGCGAGCGGCCAGCTCGCCGCGGCGACGCTCGACGTGTTCCAGCACGAGCCGCTGCCGGCCGATCATCCGTTCTGGCACGCGTCGCGCATCACGATCACGCCGCACTGTTCGGCCGAGACGCTGCGCGACGAAGCCGTCGAGCAGATCGCGGGCAAGATCCGCGCGCTCGAGCGCGGCGAGCGTGTCGGTGGCATCGTCGACTACGCGCGCGGCTACTGAATTCCGCCCTATACAAACTGGAGACAACCATGACGTTCACCACCGCCGTCAAGATCGTCGAAGTCGGCCCGCGCGACGGGCTGCAGAACGAAAAGACCTTCGTGCCGACCGACGTGAAGATCGCGCTCGTCGACCGGCTGTCGCGCGCCGGTTTCCGCAACATCGAGGCCGCGTCGTTCGTGTCGCCGAAATGGGTGCCGCAGATGGCCGACGGCGCCGACGTGATGGCCGGCATCGAGCGTCGCGCGGGCACCGTGTATTCGGTGCTCACGCCGAACCTGAAGGGCTTCGAGAACGCGCTCGCCGCACGCGCGGACGAAGTGGTGATCTTCGGCGCGGCGAGCGAGGCGTTCTCGCAACGGAACATCAACTGCAGCATCGCGGAAAGCATCGCGCGCTTCGAGCCGGTCGCGAAGGCCGCGAAGGATGCCGGCGTGCGGCTGCGCGGCAGCGTGTCGTGCACGCTCGGCTGCCCGTACCAGGGCGAGGTGCCGGTCGCGTCGGTCGTCGACGTCGTCGAACGCTTCGCCGCGCTCGGCTGCGACGAGATCGACATCGCCGACACGATCGGCGTCGGCACGCCGAAGCGCACGCGCGAAGTGCTGTCGGCCGTCACGCGCGTGTTTCCGCGCGAACGGCTGTCGGGCCACTTCCACGACACCTACGGCCAGGCGCTCGCGAACATCTACGCGGCGCTGTTCGAAGGGATCGAGATCTTCCACGCGTCGGTCGCCGGCCTCGGCGGCTGTCCGTACGCGAAGGGCGCGACCGGCAACGTCGCGACCGAGGACGTGCTGTACCTGATGCAGGGCCTCGGCATCGACACCGGCATCGACCTCGCGCAGGTGGTCGCCGCCGGCGACTTCATCTCGAACGCGATCGGCCGCGCGAACGTGTCGCGCGCCGGCCGCGCGCTGCTCGCCAAGGCGCAGAGCGCGAGCGACGCGCCGAGCTGCGTCTGACCCCGACACTCACGGATTCTCCATGACGACACCCACTTCATTCGACTCCCTCCCCGATTCCGCGCGGCGCGTCGCGCTGCTGCTGCGCGAGCGCGGGCATTCGAAAGGCATCGTGATGCTCGCCGAAACCGGCAAGACCTCCGCCGAGGCCGCGGCCGGGCTCGGCTGCTCGGTCGCGCAGATCGCGAAGTCGATCCTGTTTCGGCGCGAATCGGACGGGCTGCCGGTGCTCGTCGTCGCGAGCGGCGTGAACCGCGTCGACGAGAAGAAGGTCGCCGCCCAGGTCGGCCCGGTCGGCCGTGCCGATGCGAAGTTCGTGCGCGACCACACCGGCTACGCGATCGGCGGCGTGTGTCCGATCGGCCATCTCGTCGAACCGGTCACGCTGATCGACGCCGACCTGCTCGCGCTCGACAGCCTGTGGGCGGCCGCCGGCCATCCGCACGCGGTGTTCAACCTGTCGCCGCAGGAGCTCGTCTCGCTGACGGGCGCGCCGGTCGCCGACGTCGCGTTGAGGAACGACGCATGAGCGACGTGTCGGTGGTGGTCGGCACGGTCGCGTCGCCGTGCACCGACGTATGCAGGATCGACCCGCGTACCGACTGGTGCGCGGGGTGCCTGCGCACGCGCGACGAGATCAAGGGATGGCGCGCGTCGGACGACGACGCGAGACGCGCGCTGCTCGCGCGGCTTGACGCGCGGCGGCGCCTGCTCGCCCGGAGCGGCGCATAAAAAAATGCCGTTCGGCCTGTCTGGCGAACGGCATGAGATCGGAATCCTGTGAACGTGATCAACGTCACAGCCCGCATCATACGAGCGACGCTGCGGCGTCGCATCGGGTGTTTCCCTACAACTCCTTACGGCATTTTTCGCGGGCAATCCGCGTTCCCGGACGCGGCGCCAACAGGCGCGGCAGCCAGCCCTGGCGACGAGCCGAAACAGCCCGCCGAATCGCACGAGCGTTTCAGTTGCCGACGGTCGCGCGACGCGCGGGCACGATGCGCCAGCCGAGGTTCACGCCGGCCGCCGCGAGCAGGATCAGGAGCGCGCCGAGCACCTGCGTCCACGCGAGTGTCTGCCCGAACGCGACGCGATCGACGATGATCGCGACGACCGGATAGACGAACGACAGCGCGCCCGTCATCGCGACCGGCAGCTTCTGGATCGCGCCATACAGCAGCACATACATCAGGCCGGTGTTCACGACACCGAGCACGACGAGATCGAGCCACTGCGCGGGCGTCGCGGGCAACGTGCCGAAGTGGGCGAACGGTGCGAGCAGCACGATGCCGAGGCCGGCCTGCAGCAGCGCGAGCAGATGCGGCGGCGTGCCCTTCAGGTGCTTCGTGACGATCGACGACACCGCGTACAGGAACGCCGCGCCGAGCGACAGCGCGACGCCTTCGAGATATTCGCCGGGTACCGCGAGCACCGCCGGCTCCACCCGCACCACGCACACGAGCCCGACGAAGGCGAGCGCGAGCCACGTGATCGTCGAGGCGCTGACCCGTTCGCGGAACACGATCGCGCCGAGCGCGACGAGCATGAACGGCTGCGTGTTGTAGACGGCGGTCGCCATCGAGATCGACGCGCGCGAATACGCGGCGAACAGCAGCAGCCAGTTCGCGACGATCGCAACGCTGCCGAGCGTCGCGAGCGCGAGCATGCGCGGCGAGAACAGCGCGCGGCGCAGGAAGCCGAGCGCCGCGCAGACGATCGCGAGCGTCGCGGCGCCGAACAGGCAGCGGAAGAACACGACGTTGGTGAGCGGTTGCTGCGACGACATCACGAGCCAGCCGATCGTGCCGGACATCATCATCGCGACGACCATCTCGGCGGCACCGCGGCGGGTTTCGTTCGAGGCCATCATGGACTCCGTTTAGCGAGAGAAGATGACTTCGATTCTAGGAACTTGCTTTCCGCGCATCCACGACTAAACTGAAGCGAAACCACCGATTCACCTTCGAAAGCAAAGCGATCATGTCGAAACGCCTTTCCCCGCCCGCCGTCGCGTCACTGGACGCGACCGACCGCGCGATCCTCGCGGCGCTTGCCGAGGATGCGCGCATCGCGACCAGCGAACTGGCGCGGCAGATCGGGCTGTCGGCGCCCGCGACCGCCGACCGCGTGCGGCGGCTCGAGGCGCAGGGCGTGATCGCGGGCTTCACCGTCGAGCTCGATCCGCGCGCGCTCGGCTACACGCTGCAGGCGATCGTCCGCGTGAAGCCGTTGCCGGGGCAACTGCATCTGGTCGAGGAGGTGTTGCGGCGGATTCCCGAATTCGTCGAATGCGACAAGGTGACCGGCGAGGACTGCTTCATCTGCCGGCTCTACCTGCGCACGATCGATCACCTCGACGACATCCTGTCGAAGGTGACGGAGCGCGCGGAAACGAGCACGGCGATCGTGAAATCGACGCCCGTGCCGCGCCGCCTGCCGCCGCTCGTCGACGACGACGCCGCGCGCCGCTGACCGTCGGCGCGCGACCCGCCGCGGCCGGCGCCGCTCACGCGGCCGCGTCGTGCGCGTCGAAGAACGCGAGCATCTCGTCGATCAGCGCGACGGGCGCCTCTTCCGGAATGTAGTGCCCGCAATCGAGCGCGCGGCCGCTGACGTCGCGCGCGACGCGCCGCCATTCGTCGAGCGGATCGAAGCAGCGGCCGACGATCCCGTGCTCACCCCACAGCACGCGCAGCGGGCACGCGACCTTGTTGCCGCGCTCGAGATCCGCGCGGTCGTGTTCGAGATCGATCGTCGCCGACGCGCGGTAGTCCTCGCACATCGCATGCCCGGCGCCCGGCTGCGCGAGCGCGGCGCGATACGCGGCGAGCGCCTCCGGCGCGAACGGCGCGAGCCCGGCCGAACGGTTGCCCATCACGCGCTCGATATACGCATCGGTGCGGCCTTCGATCAGCGTTTCGGGCAGCGGCGCCGGCTGGATCAGGAAGAACCAGTGGAAATACGCGGTCGCGAACGCGCGATCGGTTTTCTCGTACATCGCGAGCGTCGGCGCGATGTCGAGCAGCATCATCCGTTCGACCGCCGCCGGATGATCGAGCGCGAGCCGGTGCGCGACGCGCGCGCCGCGATCGTGCGCGCACACGTGGAATTGCTCGAAGCCGAAATGCCGCATCACGGCGACCTGGTCGGCCGCCATCGCGCGTTTCGAATACGGCGCATGCCGCGCGTCGCTCGGCGGCCTGCCCGACGCGCCGTAGCCGCGCAGGTCGGTCGCGATCACCGTGAAGTGATTCGCCAGCATCGCGGCGACGCGATGCCAGATCATGTGGGTCTGCGGATGGCCGTGCAGCAGCAGAAGCGGCGGCCCCGCGCCTCCTTTGACACCGAAGATGTCGGTGTCCTGCATCGTCACGCGAAACGATGCAAACGCCTCAAACGACATGGTTTGTTTCTCGTGGGTTTGTTATGGCGGGTATTGTAGGAGCGCCCGGCCGACTGCTGCGCGCGGCAGAGGCCCGAATGCGTAGAAAGAGAACACTCACTCGATTGTCGCCACGCCGCTCGGTTTGCTAAGCTCGCGTAGAATCGCACGACCGTTCGTATTAATATGGGCGCAGCGCTACACCGCTACACTCGAAGCACTGTTCGACCCGCCAAGCATGGATGCCGGCATCGGCGCGATCGCGCCGGGTCCGGCCGCCCCTCGAGACTGGAGACATCACATGGCATTGCCCGCCGTCCTGCAGAACCTGACGCTGCCCGTCATCGCGTCGCCGATGTTCATCGTCAGCTACCCCGAACTCGTGCTCGCGCAATGCAAGGCGGGTATCGTCGGATCATTCCCCGCGCTCAACGCCCGTCCGGCCGAACTGCTCGACGAGTGGCTCACGCAGATCCAGTCCGAGCTCGCCGACCACAAGGCGAAGCACCCGGACGCGGTGATCGGCCCGATCGCGGTCAACCAGATCGTCCACCAGTCGAATGTGCGCCTCGAGCATGACGTGCGCGTATGCGTCGACCACAAGGTACCGATCTTCATCACGAGCCTGCGCGCGCCGGCGCGCGAGATCGTCGACGCGGTGCACAGCTACGGCGGCATCGTGCTGCACGACGTGATCAACCTGCGTCACGCGCAGAAGGCGCTCGAAGCCGGCGTCGACGGGCTGATCCTCGTCGCGGCCGGCGCCGGCGGCCACGCGGGCACGACCTCGCCGTTCGCGCTCGTCGGAGAAGTGCGCAGGATGTTCGACGGCCCGATCGTGCTGTCCGGTTCGATCGCGAACGGCGGTTCGATCCTCGCCGCGCAGGCGATGGGCGCGGACTTCGCGTACATGGGCACGCGCTTCATCGCGACGCAGGAAGCGCACGCGGTCGAGGACTACAAGCACGCGATCCTCAACGCGAAATCGTCCGACATCGTCTATACGAACCTCTTCACCGGCGTGCACGGCAACTACATCCGCGAGAGCATCGAGAAGGCCGGCCTCGATCCGGACGCGCTGCCGGAATCGGACAAGACGAAGATGAATTTCGGCGGCGACAAGGCGAAGGCGTGGAAGGACATCTGGGGTGCCGGCCAGGGCGTCGGCCTGATGGACGACCTGCCGAGCGTCGGCGAGCTCGTCGAGCGGATGAAGCGCGAGTACGACGACGCGAAGGCACGGCTCGGCATCGCACGCTGACGCACCCGGCGGGTTGCGCCACCACCGCGCATCACGTCGGACCAAAAACGAAAAAGCGCGAACCGCAACGGCTCGCGCTTTTTTCATATCCGCCCGCGGGCGGGTAGCAGCTGTCAGCCCGCGCGCTTGATCCGCGTGATCGGCAGTACGCGCAGGCGCGATTCGATCGACGGGCACAACGACTGCCCTTCGAAACGCCCGGCGAGGAAGTCGACGAACGAGCGCACCTTCGCGGATACGTGGCGGCGGCTCGCATACACCGCATAGATCGGCGCCTCATGCGGCGGCACCGAGTCGAGCAGCACCGGCACGAGCCGGCCGGATTCGATGTCGTCGCCGACCACCTCGGTGCCGAGCAGCGCGATGCCCGCGCCCGCGAGCACGGCCGCGCGCAGCCCTTCGAGATGATTCACGATCAGGTTGCCGTTCAGGTTCACGCGCGACGCGGCGGCCGCGTCGATCACCAGCGAATCGAGCATCGTCGAATTCGAATCGCGGCGCAGGTAGTTGTGGTGCGCGAGATCGGCGATCGTCTGGGGCGTGCCGTGCTTCTCGAGATACTCGGGCGACGCGACCAGCAGGATGTGCGCGGTCGCGATCTGCCGCGCGACCAGCGACGAGGATTTCAGTCCGTTCGGCGCCGCGCGCACCGCGACGTCATAGCCTTCCTCGATCAGGTCGACCACGCGATCGGACAGCGTCATGTCGACGGTCACGTCCGGGAACCGGCCCGCATATTCGGTGACGGCCTCCATCACGTGCCGCAATCCGAACGCGGACAGCGACGTCACGCGCAGGCGGCCCTGCGGCACGACGCTCGCGGCGCCGACCGCCTGTCCGGCTTCGTCGAGTTCCGACAGCGCCTGCACGAGGCGCTCATAGTATTCGCGTCCCGCCTCGGTCGGCGCGACACGTCGTGTCGTACGATGCAGCAGCCGCGCGCCGAGCTGCTGCTCGAGATGCATCACGTGCTTGCTCGCCATCGCGGCCGACATCTGCATGCGCTCCGCCGCGCCGACGAAGCTGCCCACTTCGACGACGTAGCGAAACACATTCATGCTGACGAGGGTATCCATCGAACTAGCTCGCAATTCCTGGGAATCATGCAATTACGAGATAGGGTAACAAAGGCAAGGAAACAAAAAGGTCAACAATGGCAAAACGGCGCAGCAGGAAGCGGCGCCGTTTCGGGGCGGGAAGCTGGCGGGCGGGGCGCGCGTTGCGGATTCGCGCGCCGCAATCGTCTCGTCAGAACTTTGCGCGGATGCCTGCGCCGAACGTGTTGCCGCTCGACAGGCCGCTGATGTGGTCGTTCATGTACGCGGCGTAGACGTCGGTGCGCTTGGACAGCGGATAGTCGTAGCCGACGGCCCAGGTCTGGCGCGTCTGGTCGAGGCCGCCCGCGTCGCGCGAGTACGCATACGACGCCATCGCGTTGCCGACGCCGAGCGGCACCGACACGCCGCCCTGCGCGGTATTCACGTGCCAGCTGCCGGCGACCTGGTCGTTCTTCGTATACATGTATTGGCCGAACAGCTTCACGTACTTCAGGTCGTAGGTCGCGCCGACCAGCCCGATGCCCTGGCTCTTCATGCCGGTCACGAGCGAGCTCAGGTCCTGCGGGCCGTTGTTGAAGTTCACGTACTGGTAGACGGCGGTCGCGGCGAACGGGCCGTTCGCGTAGTTGAACTGCGCGCTCCACTTCTTCGAGCGGTTGTCGCCGGCCGTGTTGCCGAGCGCGTACATCGCACCGAAATTCAGGCCGCCGAACGAAGGCGACGTATACGACAGCGCGTTGTTCCAGCCCGAATCGCCGACCGCGCCCTGGTCGCTCGGATAGGTCGGGAACGTGCCGAGGCCGAGGAACACGTGGTACACCATCGGCGAGAAGGTGTACGAGTCGTAGAACGGGTTGAACAGGATCGTCGACAGGAACAGGTGCGTCGTCAGGCGGCCTGCCGTCACCGTGCCGTACGGCGAGCTGACGCCGACGTACGCGTTGCGCGCGAAGAACGTATCGCCCTGGAAGCGGCCGAACTGGCCGTTCTGCGCGCGGAAGAAGCTCTCCAGCGTGAAGATCGCCTTGTAGCCGTTGCCGAGATCCTCCGCACCGTGCAGGCCCCAGTACGAGGTCGACATCCCGCCGCCCGACACGTTCCACGCGCGATCGCCGCCCGGGAACTTGGTTGCGCCGACCCATTCGTCCACCTGACCGTAGAGCGAAACGCTCGACTGCGCGTGGACGGGTGCGGCGGCCGCCACGCAGGCGGCCGCGGCGATCAGCTTGACGGACGTGCGCGACGCACGGCGAGCGAATGCTTTCATGGGATCTCCAGGTTTTGTCGAATGTCGATAAGTGGCGCGAGCGTTGTTTTTTGGAGCCGATTGCTTGCGTCGTATGGGGCGCAGCCATCTTTACGGATCATTTGTCCGGTCAAAATTGCGCACACTTATTGCGGGTATAGCGGCGGCATTAACTTCGCGGAATCGACACATGGTCGGACGCGTCGCGGCGGGCCCGCGCGGGGCAGGCACGCGACGAGACGGCCGCGGGATGGCGCCCGTGCCGGGCGCGAAAGATAGCGCAATGCGGCGGGAAAATCAGCGGAAATCTGCGCGCGACTGTGGCGAATTCGCATCACAGTCGGCGAGGGACGAGCGCGCGGCGGCGCTCAGCGAACGCGCGGGGCGCTCAGTTTCGGTAGAAGGGGGAGAAATACGGCGAGTGGGCAGGTTCTTCCTGCGCGCGGGGCGGCGGCATCGGACGGCCGCCGCGCTCCTCGTTGTAGCGCGCGACGTCGGCGCGGATCGAGCCGGCACGCAACGGCACGTTGCCGCCGCCCTGCGGGCGCGGCATCTGGCGGGAATCGGCGCTGATCGGGCGATACGGGCTCTGCGCGGCGTAATGGCCGTAAGACGGCGTCGGCCGCAGACCCCAGCGGGATCCGTAGCCGCTCACGCCGCCGGGACGGGCACCACCCGGGGGCAGCGCCCGGCGCCAGACCTGTGCGCTGGCGGCCGACTGGCCGTACGCGCGCATGTCGCCGCCGCCGAAACCGTGGCCGCCGAACGCATGACCGCCGTGCGGCGGTTGCGCGAGCGCAAGCGGCATCAGCAGCGTGCCGAGCACGCCTGCCACCCATCGTCCGACCTTCAGTTTCACCCGTTCCGTCATCATTCATTGCCTGTTGCCGCTCGCCGCCGGTGTTTCCGGCTGACGCAAGCCTTTCAGCAGTAATTTATGAGCGGTCCGAAACGGTGTCGAGCCAAAAAGTGTTAGGTCGCCGGCATCGGTGTAACACCATGTTACTGCTAGGTTTTTTCACTTCCGCGGCCAATCGTGGAAGAACATTCTTCTGCGCATTCGCGCGCGCTCGGGCGGGCCTGCCGCATGCAATGGATTCATCAATCGATTCTCACAATGAATTTGTCTATTGAATGAGCAGCCGGGACAATATCGGCTTCGCGCGCGCGAGATGCGCGCCGCCGTTTCCGAATCGAGCTCCCGATGGCCCGTCCCCGTTTCCTTCCCGACAACTTCACGCTCGCGCTCGTCGGCACCGTCGTGCTCGCGAGCCTGTTGCCGTGCCGCGGCCCGGCCGCCCATGCGTTCAACTGGGCGACCAACATCGCGGTCGGCCTGCTGTTCTTCCTGCATGGCGCGAAGCTGTCGCGCGAAGCCGTCGTCGCGGGGGCGACCCACTGGCGGCTGCATGCGGTCGTGCTGCTCAGCACGTTCGCGCTGTTCCCGCTGCTCGGCCTCGCGCTGAAGCCCGTGCTGCAGCCGCTCGTCACGCCGACGCTCTATGCCGGCGTGCTCTTTCTGTGCACGCTGCCGTCGACGGTCCAGTCGTCGATCGCGTTCACGTCGATCGCGAAGGGCAACGTGCCGGCCGCCGTGTGCGCGGCGTCCGCGTCGAGCCTGCTCGGGATCTTCGTGACGCCAGCGCTCGTCGGGCTGATGATCACGTCGCAGTCGGCCGCGGCCGCGTCGCCGTGGAGTACCGTCGGCAGCATCGTGATGCAGCTGCTCGTGCCGTTCGTCGCCGGCCAGCTGCTGCGGCCCGTGATCGGCGGCTGGATCGAGCGCAATCGCGGCGTGCTGCGCTTCGTCGACCAGGGCTCGATCCTGCTCGTCGTGTACGTCGCGTTCAGCGAGGCCGTGAACCAGGGGCTGTGGCACCAGATTCCGGCGCGCGCGCTCGGCGGCCTGCTGGTCGTCAACGTCGTGCTGCTCGTGATCGCGCTGGTGCTGACCACGGTTGTCAGCAAGCGGCTCGGCTTCAACCGGGCCGACCAGATCACGATCATCTTCTGCGGGTCGAAGAAGAGCCTCGCGGCCGGCGTGCCGATGGCGAAGGTGATCTTCTCCGCGCAGGCGGTCGGCGCGATCGTGCTGCCGCTGATGCTGTTCCACCAGATCCAGCTGATGGCATGCGCGGCGCTCGCGCAGCGCTGGGGGGCGCGCGACCTGAGCGGCGAGCGCGACGGCGAGGATGCCGCGGCCGGCACGGCGCGCACGCAGGGCACGCTGAACGCGGGCAAGCGCTGACGCGGCAGCGGCGCGGCCGGCATGGCTGGCCGCGCCGGGGTAGGCGCCTTTCCGCTCCCGCCTCGACCTCCTCCCCCGGCGCTCCGTTTCAGCCCGACGTGACGCATGCACCATCGCCGCGCATCGTGTCACGAAATCTTCATTCAATTCTTCGCGCGCGCTGCCGTTAAAGTCGGGCGTCCCGTCGCCTCGGCCGCCCTCCCCCATGCCCGCGCCCCATCCTGACTCGTCCGTTGCTCCCACCACGCGCCTGATCGCGGAGCGCGCGCTCGCCGCCGTGTTCCAGCCGATCGTGGACCTCGGATCGGGCACGGTCGTCGGCTACGAAGGCCTGATCCGCGGCCCGCGCGGCACCGACCTCGAGCCGCCGGCCGCGCTGTTCGCGCAGGCCGCCCGCGACGGCACGACCATCGCGCTCGAGCAGGCGGCCGCGCGCACCTGCCTCGACGCGTTCGCGGCGCTCGGCTGCGACGGCAAGCTGTTCCTCAACTTCAGTGCGGGAACGATCGTGCAACTCGCGCGTGAACGCGAGCGCGCGCGGCAACTGCTCGGCCGGGCGGGGGTCGGCGCCGAGCGCATCGTGATCGAGCTGACCGAGCAGACCGCGATGCCGGACGTCGCGCGCATCGAGCCGGCGGTCGCGTCGCTGCGCGACGCGGGCATCCAGTTCGCGCTCGACGACTACGGCACCGCGAACGCGAGCATGAACCTGTGGTTGCGCCTGCACCCGGATGTCGTGAAGATCGACCGCTTCTTCATCCACGACATCGCGCGCGACCCGCTCAAGTTCGAGGCGGTCAGGGCAATGCAGCACTTCGCGCACGCGAGCGGCGCGCAGTTGATCGCGGAAGGAATCGAGAACGCGTGCGACCTGGTCGTCGTGCGCGACATGGGCATCTGCTGCGTGCAGGGCTTCCTGCTCGGCCGGCCGAACGCGCGGCCGTCGCCGGTCGTCGCGCCGGCCGCGCGCGACGCGATCCGCACCCCGCACATCGCCGTGTTCCCCGGCGCGACGCGCACCGCGCGGCCGACCGGCACGATCGCGGCGAAGATGCTCGTCCCCGCGCCGGCGCTGCCGCGCGAGGCGACCAACAACGACGTGCTCGACCTGTTCAACCGGATGCCCGGCCTGCACGCGGTCGCGCTCGTCGAACGCGGGCGGCCGGTCGCGCTCGTGAACCGGCGCGGCTTCATCGACCGCTTCACGCTGCCGTACCACCGCGAAGTGTTCGGGAAGAAGCCGTGCCTGCAGTTCGCGAACGACGCGCCGCTGATGATCGACAACGCGACGTCGGTCGAGCAGCTCGCGATGCTGCTCGCGAGCCACGACCAGCGCTATCTCGCGGATGGTTTCGTGATCACCGAACACGGCCGCTACCTCGGGCTCGGCACCGGCGAGAGCCTCGTGCGCGCGGTGACCGAGATGCGCATCGAGGCCGCGCGCTACGCGAATCCGCTGACCTTCCTGCCCGGCAACATCCCGATCAGCGCGCATATCGACCGCCTGCTGGAGCGCGACGCCGGCTTCCATGCGTGCTACGTCGACCTGAACCAGTTCAAGCCGTTCAACGACCAGTACGGCTACTGGCAGGGCGACGAAGTGCTGAAGTTCGCGGCGACGGTGCTGGCCGGCGTGTGCGATCCGCAGCGGGATTTTCTCGGGCACGTCGGCGGCGACGATTTCCTCGTGCTGTTCCAGCGCGACGACTGGCGCGCGCGGGCGACCGACGCGATCGCCCGCTTCAACGACGGCGCGCAGCGCTTCTACACACAGGCCGACCGGCTGGCGGGCGGGCTGCGCGGCGAGGACCGCTACGGCAACCCCGCGTTCTTCGGCTTCGTGACGATGGCGATCGGCGCGGTCGGCGTGCCGGCAGGCGCGCACGGCGCGATGCGCTACGGCAGCGACGAGATCGCGTCGGTCGCCGCGCTCGCGAAGCGGCGGGCGAAACAGCAGCCGGGCGGGCTCGCGGTCGTCGATCTCGATGCGGGCCGCGCGGCGCTGCGCGAGCGCGGCGAGCCGCCGCTCGCGGCGGCGGGTTGAACGGCGGGCTGGGCTGCGGGCTGGGCTGCGGGCTGTGCGGCGGACTGACGGGCTGAGCGGTGGGCTGAGCGGTGGGCTGAACGACGAGCCGAGCGACGGGCTAAACGACGGGCTGAGCGATGGGCTAGGCGGCGGCCTGAACGACGGTGAGCGAGGGGCTGCGCGGCGGGCCGAACGGCGGGCAGCGGCCGGCCGCATGCTGGGCGGCCGCTCGACCCGTCGGCTTGCCGGAACGACATTACCGGCGCTGCACGCCCGTGCCGCCCAGATCCCCGGTGACCGCCTGTCGAACGGCCCTTTTGCGCCGAACAGCCGAACGCATGCGACGCGCCGCCTCCCAGCACCACCCCGTTCCATCCGATCACCTTGCCTTTTTCACGTTTTGTTTAGTATTTTTAGTAACGGCGTTTTCGCAGATTAGCACCTAAAAACCCGTTATTTCCGGGTATTCCCCGGTTATTCGGCCCGAATTTGGCGCCGAGTTTTACTATACAATCGCCCTCACCCTAAACAAACCGGACCCCGAACGATGGGCACCACCATTCGCGACGTAGCGCGGGCGGCAGAGGTCTCGATCGGCACCGTCTCCCGCGCGCTGAAAAACCAGCCGGGCCTGTCCGAAGCCACGCGCGCGCGCATCGTCGAGATCGCGCAGCGGCTCGGTTACGATCCGGCCCAGTTGCGCCCGCGCATCCGCCGGCTCACCTTCCTGCTGCACCGCCAACACAACCGCTTTCCCGCCAGTCCGTTCTTCTCGCACGTGCTGCACGGCGTCGAGGACGCGTGCCGCGAGCGCGGCATCGTGCCGACGCTGCTCACGGTCGGCCCGAACGACGACGTGCTGCGCCAGATGCGCCCGCACGCGCCCGACGCGATCGCGGTGGCCGGCTTCATCGAGCCCGAGACGATCGAGGCGCTCGCCGCGACCGGCCGCCCGCTCGTGCTGATCGACCTGTGGGCGCCCGGCCTGCGCTCGGTGAACATCGACAACGCGACGGGCGCGGCGCTCGCGATGCGCCACCTGCTCGCCACCGGCCGCTCGCGGATCGCGTTCATCGGCGGCTCCGCCGCGCACTACAGCATCGCGCAGCGCGCGATCGGCTATCGCCGCGCGTTCTTCGAGGCCGGGCGGCTGTTCGATCCCGCGTACGAAGTGACGATCGACGCCGGGCTCGACCCCGACACCGGCGCCGCGCGCGCGATGCAGCAGCTGCTCGACGCGCCAGGCCCACGCCCCGACGCCGTGTTCGCGTACAACGACGCCGCCGCGCTGGCCGCGCAGCGCGTGTGTATCGCGCGCGGCGTGCGAATTCCGGAAGACATCGCGATCGTCGGCTTCGACGACATCCCCGCCGCCGCGCACGCGAACCCGCCGCTCACGACGCTCGCCGTCGACAAGGAAGCGCTCGGCCGCCGCGGCGTCGAACTGCTGCTCGCCGAAGCGCCCGAGCGCACCGAGATCTCCCTGCCCGTCGAGCTGATCGTGCGGGCCAGCAGCCAGCCCGCCGGCTCACCGGCACTCGATACCGCCACGGTCACCGAATCATGAACATGCCCCCGGTCCAATCCCGCACGGCCACGCCGGCCAACCACGCGCAAGCGGCGCCGTTCGTCGCGAGCTTCCGCGATCCGTCGTTCCTGCTGTCGCACATCGAGGACACGCTGCGCTTCTACGCGACGAACGCGTTCGACCCGACGGGCGGCTTCTACCACTACTTCCGCGACGACGGCAGCATCTACAACCGCACGTCGCGGCATCTGGTCAGCAGCTGCCGGTTCGTCTTCAACTACGCGATGGCGTACCGGCATTTCGGCGATCCGCGCCATCTCGAGTACGCGCGCCACGGGCTGCGCTTCCTGCGCGACGCGCACTGGGACGACGACCTGCAGGGCTACGACTGGGAACTCGACTGGCGCGACGGCGCGAAGCACGAGACGCTCGACGCCACGCGCCACTGCTACGGGCTCGCGTTCGTGCTGCTGGCCGCCGCGCACGCGACGATGGCCGGCATCGACGAAGCGCGTGCGCTGATCGCGTCGACCTACGAGCTCGCCGAGCACCGCTTCTGGGATGCGGCCGCGGGCCTCTATGCGGACGACGCGACGCCGAACTGGAACGTGTCGTCGTACCGCGGCCAGAACGCGAACATGCACATGACGGAGGCGCTGCTCGCGGCCTACGAGGCGACCGGCCACGTCACCTACCTCGACCGCGCGGAGAAGCTCGCAACCCATATCACGCAGCGCCAGGCCGCGCTGTCGGGCGGCCTCGTGTGGGAGCACTACCATGCGGACTGGTCGGTCGACTGGGACTACAACAAGGACGACAGCTCGAACATCTTCCGTCCGTGGGGCTTCCAGCCCGGGCACCAGACCGAATGGGCGAAGCTGCTGCTGATCCTGGAACGGCACCGCCCGCTCGACTGGCTCGTGCCGCGCGCGGCCGAGCTGTTCGACGCGGCGCTCACGCACGCGTGGGACGCCGATCACGGCGGCCTCTGCTACGGCTTCGGCCCCGACTTCACGATCTGCGACCACAACAAGTATTTCTGGGTGCAGGCGGAAACCTTCGCGGCGGCCGCGATGCTCGGCGCGCGCACCGGCAGCGAGCGCTTCTGGGACTGGTACGACGAGATCTGGCGCTACAGCTGGGCGCATTTCGTCGATCACCGCTACGGCGCGTGGTACCGGATCCTCACCTGCGACAACCGCAAGTACAGCGACGAGAAGAGCCCGGCCGGCAAGACCGACTATCACACGATGGGCGCGTGCTATGACGTGCTCGCGACCCTTGCCCGTGCGGCGCGCAGCGAGCCGACGCAATGAGCGGCGGCACGTTTCCGGCATTCGTGTCGGCAGGTGACATCCTGACCGACATGGTGCGCGCGGGCGACGCGCAGTGGACCTCGGTGCCGGGCGGCGCCGGCTGGAACGTCGCACGCGCGGTCGCGCGGCTCGGCGTGCCGAGCGCGCTCGCCGGCGCGATCGGCGAGGACTGCTTCTCCGACGTGCTGTGGCGCACCAGCGACGCGGCCGGGCTCGACCTGCGCTTCCTGCAGCGCGTGCCGCGCGCGCCGCTGCTCGCGATCGTCCACGAGACCCGGCCGCCCGCGTACTTCTTCATCGGCGATGCCAGCGCGGACCTCGCGTTCGACCCGGCGCGGCTGCCGGCCGGCTGGACCGAACACGTGCAATGGGCGCACTTCGGCTGCATCAGCCTGGTGCGCGAACCGCTCGCGGGCACGCTCGTCGCGCTCGCGGCCGACCTGCACGCGCGCGGCGTGAAGATCAGCTTCGATCCGAACTACCGGAACCTGATGACGGCCGCGTACCGGCCGACACTGGAGAAGATGGCCGGCCTCGCCGACCTGATCAAGGTGTCCGACGAGGACCTGCGCCACCTGTTCGGCGGCGACGGCCCCGACGCGGTCGACGCGGTGCGCGCGCTGAATCCGCGCGCGGCCGTGCTCGTCACGCGCGGCGCGCAGGCGGCGACGCTCTACGCGGACGGCGACGTGCTCGAGGCCAGCCCGCCGCGCGTCGAGGTGGTCGACACCGTGGGCGCGGGCGACGCGTCGATCGGCGGCCTGCTGTTCAGCCTGATGGCCGCGCCGCAGCGGTCGTGGCGCGAGCATCTCGTGTTCGCCCTCGCGGCGGGCGCAGCCGCGTGCCGGCATACAGGCGCGCACGCGCCGACGCTCGACGAGGTCGTCGCGCTGCTCGAACGGTGACGGCATGGGGATGACAGGGGCGGCGCGCTGATCGGTCGCCGATTAGCGGCGCTGTACATGCTGCGCCGCAGTGCTACGATGAAGTGTCCTATTGCGGGAGAGGCACGATGGACACGAACACGTTCACGAAAGGCATCTACACGGCCAAGGCGCATACGCAGCACACCGCCAACGGGCAATTCCAGGGCTACGTGATCCTCGCCCGGGACGACGGCGACGAGACGGAGAACATGCGCTACGACGTCCACACGACGAGCCCGAGCGAGGAAGAGGCGTTCGACGAAGCGAAGGCGCTCGCGCACCGGATCCTCGGCGAGATTGAACTGTGATGCGCGAACCATAATGCGCGGGACCATCGCGCGCGCCGCGGCCGGACCGCGACGCGCCGCCGCATGCGGCGCGGCTCAGAGCAGCCGCGCGACCATCGACACCAGCATCGTCAGCACCAGCGTCGACATGAACGGGAACGGGTAGCGCCGCCCGCCGAGCGTCAGCGTGACGTCGCCCGGCATCCGCCCGATGCCGAGCTTGCCGAGCCACGGCCAGCAGCGCGTCAGGATCATCACCGCGAAGAACGACGCCATCAGCCAGCGCAGCATGCTAGGGCCTGTTTCCATATGGAACGCGCATGCGTTGCCACGAGAACGGCCGCTCGCGAGGCGCGCGACGCCGCGAATACTGGACGTATTCGCAAGGAGCGCAACGCGGCGAGCGGCCGTTCTCGTGGCAACCCCAAATTAAAAAAATCATGTCACGGGAATGCCCGAAATCGCCCGTATGGCGGCGTCGCTCGTCGCTTGTTTGGCGCGGCCAAACGGCGCTCCTCACTCCTTGCCCTACGAGCGATTTCGGGCATTCGCATGTGCGTTCCATATGGAAACAGGCCCTCGCCCCGTCAGAGCGCGTGCGAGCGGTCGCCGCGCGCGAACGCGTCGAGCGTGCCGTCGATCCCGCGCGAGAATGCGATCACCTTGAACAGCTCGCCCATCTCGGCTTCCGATATCAGCTTCTGCACCGCGTTCGCGGCCGGCAGGAACTGGTGAATGTCGGACGGATCGATCGCGGCCAGCGCGTCGGTGATACCCGCGTTCAACAGGAAGCGCGCCTGCGACGTGTAGCCGAGCAGGTCGGCGCCGGTGCCGACGCCCGCGTCGTAGATGCCGGTGAATTCGACGTGCGCGGTGATGTCCTGCAGCCCCGGGTACAGGAATGCGTCGTCGTGCGCGTGGTGGCGGTAGTGGCACATGAGCGTGCCGCGCTCGCGCTGCGGATGGTAGTACTCGTGCGCGGGAAAGCCGTAGTCGACCAGCAGCACCGCGCCGCGCGCGAGCATCGTGCACACGGTGCGCGTGAACGCGAGCGCGGCTTCGTGCGTCTCGGTCACATAGCCGTCGTCGACGTCGAGCGTCGCGAGCACCGGCGGCAGGCCGGCAGCACCGACGGGCCGGTCGTCGAACACGAACGCGTGCCGCGCGTCGAGCGCGACGCCGCGCTCCAGCCACGCGCCGCCCGACTTCGCGAACAGGCGCACCGGCATCGCATCGAGCACCTCGTTGCCGACCACGACGCCGTCGAAGCGCTCGGGCAGCGCGTCGAGCCAGCGCACCTTGCCGGCGAGCGCCGGCGCGGCGGCCGCGATCGTGTCGCGCTGCCGTTCGCGCAGCTCGCCCGATAGATCGACGATCAGGTATTCGTCGAGTTCGACGTCGAGCGCATCGAGTGCCGCGAGCAGCCCGGCCGCGAGCTTGCCCGTGCCCGCGCCGAACTCCATCACGCGACGCGTGCCGCTCGCCGCGAGCGCGTCCGCGACGGGATTCGCGAGCGTCTGCGCGAACAGCGGCGACAACTCGGGGGCCGTCACGAAGTCGCTGCCGTCGTCGGCGCGGCGTCCGAACTTGCGCGCGCCGCCGCTGTAATAGCCGAGGCCGGGCGCGTACAGCGCGCGCTCCATGAAGCGGTCGAACGGCAGCCAGCCGCCGGCCGCCGCGATCTCGTCGCGCAGTTGCGCGGCGAGGGTTTCGGACTGCGCGAGCGCGTCAGGGCCGGGAGCAGGTAAACTAGCGGATTCGTGAGCTTTCGGGTTCATCCCGGCATTGTAAATGACCGTTTCAGCCGATACGTCGACCCCGCGCATCGCGCTCGTCGCAGGCGCGCTGGACAGCGCGGCCGACGCCGCGTCGCTCGGTCGTGCGCTCGCAACCGCCTTCGCGCAGCGCGGCTGGGACGTCGCGCTGCAACGCAGCCCGGGCGCGCCGCGCGCGGCCGGCGACGCGCTCATTGCCGAAGTCGCCGCCCGGGGCCGCCGCGCGGCCGTGCTCGACGCCGATCTGGCCCTGGAAGCCGACGCGGGCGCGCTCGTCGCCGCCTGCGGCGCGGCGCTCGGCCGGCCCGCCTGTGCGGTGTTCGTGAGCGCATGCGCCGGCACCGACGACGCGCAGACGGTCGACGGCGCATCGCTCGCCGGCGCGCTCGCGCGCAACGTGACGGCGCCGCTCGCGCTGGCCCGCGCGCTCGCCGATGCGACGCCCGACGCCGCGCGCGGCGATGAAACGCTGCGCGCGTGCGTGATCCACGTGCTGGACCAGGCCCTGTTTCACCCGGCGCCGGCCCGGCTGTCGCATGCGCTGATGCAGGCCGCGCTGAACCGCGCGACCGCCGCGCTGGCGCTGGCCCTCGCGCCGAAGGTGCGCGTCGCGGCGCTCGTGCGCGGCCACGCGCCGCACGCGGACGACATCGCGGCGGCGGCCTGCTATCTCGCGACCGCGCCCGGCGTCACGGGCGCGACGCTGACCGTCGACGGCGGCGAGCACCTGGTGCCGCCCGCCGCCGGCCCGAATGAATGAACTGCGCGGATCGCGCGGCCTGATTGCCGCCGTCCGCGCCGCTTTGCGTGCGCGCACGCCAATTTGACTGGGACGACCATGTTTTCCGCTCTCCTGCACCCCCGCCTCGCGGACTGCCGCAGGCTCTACCTGCGCGACTACGAGGTGCACATCAACATCGGTGCCTTCGAACACGAGAAGCGCGGCGAGCAGCGCGTCGTCATCAATATCGACCTGTTCGTGCCGCTCGCGCTGTCCACCCCCGTCGACGACCGGCTGCATGAAGTCGTCGACTACGACCTGATGAAGCAGAGCGTCGCGCAGTGTCTCGCGCGCGGCCACATCCACCTGCAGGAAACGCTGTGCGACGCGATCGCCGCGAACCTGCTGGCGCACGACACCGTGCGCGCGGTACGTGTCCGTACCGAGAAACCGGACGCCTATCCGGACTGCGACGCCGTCGGCGTCGAAGTCTTTCGCATCAAGGACGAGGAGCGCGCATGAACGCCCCCCACATGCATGACACGGCGGCCGATGGCGCCGCCATCGAAGCCACCGTCGCCGAGACCGGCCGCCGCGCGCTGACGCGCCGCGAGCAGAAGGAAGCGTACGAGAACAACAAGCTGTTCAAGCGGATCGTGCGCCAGGTCGGCCAGGCGATCGGCGACTACAACATGATCGAGCAGGGCGACAAGGTGATGGTGTGCCTGTCGGGCGGCAAGGACAGCTACGCGATGCTCGACGTGCTGCTGCGCCTGCGCGAGCGCGCGCCGATCGACTTCGACATCGTCGCGGTCAACCTCGACCAGAAGCAGCCGGGCTTCCCCGAGCACGTGCTGCCCGAATACCTGACGCAGATCGGCGTGCCGTTCCACATCGAGAACCAGGACACCTACAGCATCGTCAAGCGGCTCGTGCCCGAGGGCAAGACGACCTGCTCGCTGTGCTCGCGGCTGCGCCGCGGGATCCTGTACCGCGTGGCCGGCGAGCTCGGCGCGACCAAGATCGCGCTCGGCCACCACCGCGACGACATCCTGCAGACGCTGCTGCTCAACATGTTCTACGGCGGCAAGCTGAAGGGGATGCCGCCGAAGCTGCAGTCGGACGACGGCAAGAACGTCGTGATCCGCCCGCTCGCGTACGTGAAGGAGACCGATCTCGAGAAATTCGCGGAGCTGCGCGAATTCCCGATCATCCCGTGCAACCTGTGCGGCAGCCAGCCGAACCTGAAGCGCGCGGAAATGAAGGCACTGATCCGCGACTGGGACAAGCGCTTCCCGGGCCGCGTCGACAACATGTTCAGCGCGCTCGCGAACGTCGTGCCGTCGCACCTGATGGATACGACCCAGTTCCCGTTCGCGTCGCTGCGCGCGACCGGCCAGGCCGATCCGCAGGGCGACATCGCGTTCGACGAGGAGCCGTGTGCATCCGGTGACGACACCGCCGCGACGCGCGACGGCGCCCGACCGATCTCGATCGTCCAGTTCGACGACCTGTAAGCAGGGCCCGAACACCTCCCGGAACCGCGGCCCGCGGCCGCGTTCCGGCGCTGTCGCCCCGCCGCGACAGGCCCGGAACGCCAGGGACCGCATGCTAAAATGGTCGGCTTCGAACTCCTCTGACAGCTGGCGCCATGAATATCGTGATTTTGGCGGCAGGCACCGGCAAGCGCATGCGTTCCGCGCTGCCGAAAGTGCTCCATCCCCTGGCCGGCAGGCCGCTCCTCTCCCACGTCATCGCCACCGCGCGCACGCTGCAGCCGTCGCGGCTCGTCGTCGTCGTCGGTCATGGCGCCGAGCAGGTCCAGGCCGCCGTCGGCGCACCCGACGTCCAGTTCGCGCTGCAGGCCGAGCAGCTCGGCACCGGCCACGCGGTGCGCCAGGCGCTGCCGCTGCTCGATCCCGCGCAACCGACGCTGGTGCTGTACGGCGACGTGCCGCTCACGCGCGCGTCGACGCTGCGGCGTCTCGTCGACGCCGCGCGCGAAGGCAGCTACGGGATTCTGACCGTCACGCTCGACGATCCCACCGGCTACGGCCGCATCGTGCGTGACACGGCCGGCTCCGTCACGCGCATCGTCGAGCAGAAGGACGCGTCGCCCGAACAGCTGAAGATCGCCGAGATCAACACCGGCATCATCGTCACGCCCACGGGCCAGCTGTCGATGTGGCTCGGCGCGCTGAAGAACGAAAACGCGCAGGGCGAGTACTACCTGACCGACGTCGTCGAACTCGCGATCGAGGCCGGCTTCGAGGTCGTCACGTCACAGCCCGACGAGGAATGGGAAACACTCGGCGTGAACAGCAAGGCGCAGCTCGCGGAACTCGAGCGCATCCATCAGCGCAACGTCGCCGATGCGCTGCTCGTCGACGGCGTCACGCTCGCCGATCCGGCGCGCCTCGACGTGCGCGGCACGCTGCGCTGCGGCCGCGACGTGTCGATCGACGTGAACTGCGTGTTCGAAGGCAACGTGACGCTCGCCGACAACGTGACGATCGGCGCGAACTGCGTGATCCGCAACGCGTCGGTCGGCGCGGGCACGCGCATCGACGCTTTCACGCACATCGACGGCGCCGAGCTCGGCGCGGACACCGTGATCGGCCCGTACGCGCGGCTGCGCCCGGGCGCGAAGCTCGCGGACGAAGCGCACGTCGGCAACTTCGTCGAGGTGAAGAACGCGGTGATCGGCCACGGCTCGAAGGCGAACCACCTGACGTACATCGGCGACGCCGACATCGGCGCGCGCGTGAACATCGGCGCGGGCACGATCACCTGCAACTACGACGGTGCGAACAAGTTCCGCACCGTGATCGAGGACGACGTGTTCGTCGGGTCGGACACGCAGTTCGTCGCGCCGGTGCGCGTCGGCCGCGGCGTGACGATCGCGGCCGGCACGACGATCTGGAAGGACGTCGCCGAGGGCGTCCTCGCATTGAACGAGAAGACGCAGACCGCGAAGAGCGGCTACGTCCGCCCGGTCAAGAAGAAAAATTGACATCACGCGGGCGCCCCACGGCGCCCGCTTCCACATAGAGGGTAGATTTTCATGTGCGGCATTGTCGGCGCAGTTGCGCAGCGTAATATCGTTCCGGTGCTGATCGAAGGATTGCGGCGCCTCGAATACCGTGGCTACGATTCGTGCGGTGTCGCCGTGCTCGAGCCGGGCGCTCCGAAGCGCGCGCGCAGCGTCGCGCGCGTCGCCGATCTCGACGCGCAGGTCCACGAATCGCACCTCGAAGGCACGACCGGCGTCGCGCACACGCGCTGGGCGACGCACGGCGCGCCCGTCACGCACAATGCGCACCCGATCTTCTCGTCGAACGCGCTCGCGCTGGTGCACAACGGCATCATCGAGAACTTCGAGACGCTGCGCGAAGCGCTGCGCGCGAAGGGCTACGAATTCGTGTCGCAGACCGACACCGAAGTGATCGCGCACCTCGTGCACAGCCTGTATCGCGGCAACCTGTTCGACGCCGTGCGCGAAGCCGTGCAGCAGCTGCACGGCGCGTATGCGATCGCGGTCACCCACAAGGACGAGCCGCACACGGTCGTCGGTGCGCGCCAGGGTTCGCCGCTTGTCGTCGGTCACGGCGACGGCGAGAACTTCCTCGCGTCCGACGCGCTGGCGCTGGCCGGCAGCACCGACCGCTTCACGTTCCTCGAGGAAGGCGACGTGTGCGAGCTGTCGCTCGACGGCGTGAAGATCGTCGATCGCCACGGCGCGCTCGCGCAGCGCGAGATCCGCGTCGTCAGCGCGTACGGCGGCGCGGTCGAGCTGGGCCCGTATCGCCACTTCATGCAGAAGGAAATCTTCGAGCAGCCGCGCGCGATCGGCGACACGGTGCCGCAAACCGACGCGTTCGACGCGACGCTGTTCGGCGATGCAGCCCCCGCCGCGTTCGCGGACATCGACAGCCTGCTGATCCTCGCATGCGGCACGAGCTACTACTCGGGCCTCACCGCGAAGTACTGGCTCGAATCGATCGCGAAGATCCCGACCCAGGTCGAGATCGCGAGCGAATACCGCTACCGCGAGTCGGTGCCGAACCCGCGCCAGCTCGTGCTGGTGATCTCGCAATCGGGCGAGACGGCCGACACGCTCGCCGCGCTCAAGCACGCGCAGTCGCTCGGCCATACGCATACGCTCGCGGTGTGCAACGTCGCGACGAGCGCGATGGTGCGCCTCACCGAGATGCAATTCCTGACGCACGCGGGCACCGAGATCGGCGTCGCGTCGACGAAGGCGTTCACGACCCAGCTCGTCGCGCTGTTCGTGCTGGCCGCGACGCTCGGCAAGCTGCGCGGGCACGTCGACGCCGCGCAGGAAGCGGAATTCCTGAAGCAGTTGCGCCACCTGCCGGCCGCGCTGAACAGCGTGCTCGCGCTCGAGCCGCAGATCATCGCGTGGTCGGAGGAATTCGCACGCAAGGAAAACGCGCTGTTCCTCGGCCGCGGGCTGCACTACCCGATCGCGCTCGAAGGCGCGCTGAAGCTGAAGGAAATCTCGTACATCCACGCGGAAGCCTATCCGGCCGGCGAACTGAAGCACGGGCCGCTCGCGCTCGTCACGGAAGCGATGCCGGTCGTCACGGTCGCGCCGAACGACACGCTGCTCGAGAAGCTGAAGTCGAACATGCAGGAAGTGCGTGCGCGCGGCGGCGAGCTGTACGTGTTCGCGGATGCCGACACGCAGATCGTCAACGACGACGGCCTGCACGTGATCCGGATGCCGGAACACTACGGGCAGCTGTCGCCGATCCTGCACGTCGTGCCGCTGCAACTGCTCGCGTATCACACCGCGTGCGCGCGCGGCACCGATGTGGACAAGCCGCGCAACCTCGCGAAGTCGGTGACGGTGGAGTAACGCAGGTCTCCCGGACGGGCCGTCGCCGCCCCGTCCGGACCACGTATCGGCACGAAGCAGCGCACGAAGCAGGCCGTTCGGCCAGGTCGAAATATGTACCACGTAGTGGTATATAATCCTGTGCTAACTCGACTGGCTCGACATGTCTGCTTCCGTACGACGCGTGTTCAAGACGAAGTGGTTTCACAAGGCAGCAGGAAAAGCGGGAATCGGCGATCGCGACCTGTGCCGGGCGGTTCGGGAACTGGCGCGGGGCCAGGGCATCGACCTCGGCGGCAACGTCTGGAAGAAGCGCCTGGACGACAATCGCCAGCGAGGCATCGTGCTGGGCAAGGTCGGGCATACGTGGGTGTTCGTGTTCCTGTTCGCGAAACGTGACCGCGACAACATCGATGCACGCGAGCTGCGCGCCTTCCGGAAGCTCGCCGCGGATGTCGGTCGACACACCGACGTCGACATCGCGACGCTGGTCGCACTGAACGAGTGGGTGGAGATTTGCAATGGCTAAGAGTCGATTCAAGAGCGACGCGACGGAGGCGGTCCACAGCGCCGCGTCGGGCCTTTATCGCGCGCAATTGATCGACAAGAAGACGATGCGCGAATACGACGCGCTCTGCATCGAAGCTGCACCGCAGTTCGATCCGGAGGCGATCGCCCGTATCCGCAAGTCGGTCAACGTCAGCCAGAGCGTGTTCGCGCTCTATCTGAACACGACCACATCGACGATCCGCCAGTGGGAACAGGGCGACAAGCGTCCGAGCGGCATCGCCGCGCGTATGCTGCAAATCGTCGAGAAGCACGGGCTCGAGGTGTTCTCCTGAACCGCCTTCCCCGAATGCGCACGGGCGGCCGATCCCGCACCGGATACCGCGACGCGAGCCGCAAGCAAGATGACGGAGAGACCATGGTAA
This sequence comes from Burkholderia sp. B21-005, assembly GCF_020843965.1. NCBI lineage: Bacteria > Pseudomonadati > Pseudomonadota > Betaproteobacteria > Burkholderiales > Burkholderiaceae > Burkholderia > Burkholderia sp. B21-005. Next base: position 3,316,545 of record NZ_CP086301.1, read on the forward strand.
GACTGTTTGGATGCGGATTGCTGGCGCTGACTTTCGCGTCGACGGGCTGGGCGGCCGAGCACTACGTCGAAGTCTGGAACCCGCCTGAGGCGCGGCAGCCGGCAGCACGGACACCGACCCCGCACGCCGGCGGCAAGGCCGTCGAAAAGCATGCGAGCGTGCAGCCGAAGGCCGCGGTCAAGCCGCACAATCGCCGCGTCGCGCAAGCCGTGAAGGCCGCCCCGCATCATCCGCCCGCCGCGACGGTCGACGCGCCGGTCGCACCGCGCCCGGTCGCGCAGCCCGCGCCGGGCCGGCTCACGGTGATGCAGCCGGTCGCGCCCGACACGCCGCACGCGCTCAATTTCTCCCACATCCCGCGGCAATACACGCCGGACGGCAACGTGCTGCGCGTCGGCACGAACGACCGTTCCGCGAAGGTGACGCGATAATGGAAGCGCAGACCTATCACGGCTACCAGATCTGGGGCCACGCAATCCTGCAGCAGGACGAGATCCTGCAGCCCGAACGCTTCGCGGCGAGCGGCACGATCACGCAGAACAATCGGCTCGTCGAAGCGTCGGGCGTGCTCGGCGTGTTCGATACCGAGGACGAAGCGCGCGAAGCGGGGCTCGAATGGGCCCGCGCGTGGATCGACGGTCATCGCTGAACGGGTCACGCGCCGACTGCGCGCGAACCGTCAACGCAAAGAAAAAGGGGCGTCCACACGACGCCCCTTTTTGCATTCGGACCCGCCGGCTCAGGCGACCGAACGCGGCGGCCTCATGGCCGTATGCGGGCGGCCGACGAGCCGCGTGAGCACGACGATCGCGACCAGCGTGACGAGGTACGCGACGATCTGGATCCCCGCCGGACGCGCGGTATAGCCGACCAGCGTGTGCAGCGCCTTGCCGACGATGCTCGATTCCTTGAGCATCCACGACGTGTCCCAGACCACATCGCCCCACGACGGCACGAGGCCCGCCGCGAGCAGGAAGCCGGCACACTGGCTCGCCATCCCCGCCGCGAGCAGCACGATCAGCGCGTTGGTGACGGAGAACAGGCGCTTCAGCGGAATCTGCAGCAGGCCCGCGTACATCGCGTAGCCGAGCCCGGCTCCGCCGAGCACGCCGAGCAGCCCGCCGGCGATCATCTGCGGCGTCTGCCCCGGATCGCCCGCCGCGATGCCGTACAGGAACAGCACGGCCTCGGAGCCTTCGCGCAACACCGCGACGCCGACCACGATCGCCAGCCCCGTCAGCGGCCGGCTGCCGGCCACGACGGCCCGCCCGACTTTGCCCATGTGCAGCGCCATCTCGCGGCCGTGGCTGCTCATCCAGATGCAGTGCCACGCCAGCATCAGCGTCGCGACGAACATCACGCCCGCGTTGAAGACTTCCTGCCCCATGCCGGACGCCCATTGCGAGATCACGTCGGCGAACGCGGCGATCAGGCCCGCGCCGATCACGCCGCCGACGAGCCCGCCGCCGACCCACCAGCCGCGCCGCGGCACGCCCTTCGTGGCGGCCATCACGATCGAGACCACCAGCGCGGCCTCGAGCACTTCACGAAAGACGATCAGGGCGGTCGACAGCATGGTGATGTCCGCTTACTTGACGGTGAGGTGCGTCTTCGACTGCGCTTCGTGATACTCGTCGTGGAACTCGTAGGTGCCGGCCTTCAGCGGCCCGACGAGAATCTCGACCGACTTGCCGGCGGGCACGACCTTCTCCGCCTTGAAATCGTCGCTTTCGAATTCCGCGGGCGTCGCGTCGAGGTTCTTTACGACGAACTTCACCTTCTTGCCGGCCGGGATCGTCACGCCATCGGGCGAGAACTTGTGGTCCTTCAGCGTCAGGTTGACGACATCGTCGGCAGCGAAGGCGGACGTTGCCGATGCGCCCAACAGGGCCAGTGCGAAGCCGATGGCGAAACGAGTCATGTTCGTAATGAAAAGAAATATCGAGGGGAATCGATACTAAGATCGATTCGCATTTTCAACTCGAAGTACCCTTACTCGGATCATGGAGATCGTGCATCGTCGATTCCGCATGCGCCTTGCGGCGCAAGGCTCCGCGAGGGTTCGCCGAGAATGCGTGGCCGTCAATCGGGACAAATTCGGGCTGACGCGCGCGGATGAATCGCTATTCGTCTGACTTCACGTTTACAAACAGCTGTCGCAACATCGCACGCTGCGAACGGGCTTGACCTTCCCACCATGGCAAGCTTCATGCTGGACGTACTCGTCAATCGTCAACTCAGGAGAACACGATGGAATTCGAAGTCCAGGACATGACCTGCGGCGGCTGCGCCAATGCGATCACGCGCGCCGTGACGGCGGCGGACCCGGCCGCGAAGCTCGACATCGACGTGGCCGCGAAGATCGTCAAGGTCGAATCGGCGCAAGGCGCCGAGCGCGTGCAGTCGGTCATCGAGGCCGCGGGCTTCCACCCGGCACTGCGCTCGGCCTGACGCGAGTGCAGCACACGCGGGCGCAGTGCCGGCCGGCACCGCGCCCGCCCACCGACTGCGTCAGCGCAGCCGGATCAGCGTCGACTTCAGCTCGGTGTACTTCTCGAGCGCGTGCAGCGACTTGTCACGGCCATTGCCCGACTGCTTGTAGCCGCCGAACGGGAAGTTCATGTCGCCGCCCTCGTCGTAGCAGTTCACCCATACCGTGCCCGCGCGCAGCCGGCGCGACACGTCGTGCGCGGTCGTCAAATCCGACGTCCACACGGCCGCCGCGAGCCCGTACTCGCTATCGTTCGCGATCCTGACCGCCTCGTCGATGTCGTCGAACACGATCACCGACAGCACGGGACCGAAGATCTCCTCGCGCGCGATCCGCGCATCGGGCTTCACCTCGAACACCGTCGGCTCCACGTAGAAACCGCCCGATGCCTCGTTCACACGTGCGCCGCCCGTGACGAGCGTGCCTTCCTTGCGCCCGGCGTCGATGTAGCCGAGCACGCGCTCGAGCTGGATCCCGTCGACGATCGCGCCCATCGATACCGACGGATCGAGCGGGTTGCCCGGCACGTACGCACGCGCGGCCGCGACCAGCTTCTCGATGAACGCATCCTTGATGTCGCGATGCACGAGCAGGCGCGAGCCGGCCGTGCACATCTCGCCCATGTTGTAGAAGATCGCGCCGGCCGCGGCCTGCGCGGCACGGTCGAGATCCGGACAATCCGGCAGCACGATGTTCGGCGACTTGCCGCCGAGTTCGAGCCATGCACGCTTGAGGTTCGACTGCGCGGCGTACTGCATGATCAGCTTGCCGACCGCGGTGGAGCCGGTGAACGCGATGCAGTCGACGTCGCGATGCAGTGCGAGCAGCTTGCCCGGTTCGCCCGCGCCCGGCACGACGTTGAACACGCCGGCCGGGATGCCGGCCTCGAGCGCGAGCTGCGCGACGCGGATCGCGGTGAGCGGCGACTTCTCCGACGGTTTCAGCACGACGCTGTTGCCGGCCGCGAGCGCCGGGCCGAACTTCCATGCGGCCATCAGGATCGGGAAGTTCCACGGCACGACGGCCGCCACCACGCCGACCGGCTCGCGCGTGACGAGACCGACGAGGTGATGATCGGCCGGCGCGACTTCGCCGCCGACCTTGTCGATCGCTTCGGCGAACCACTCGACGCAATACGCGGCGCCCGGCACGTCGACCGTCGTCGTATCGCCGATCGGCTTGCCCGCGTCGAGCGTCTCGAGCAGCGACAGTTCGTCGAGATGCTCGCGCATCAGCGCGGCCCAGCGCAGCAGCACAGCCTTGCGCGCGCGCGGGTTCAGTCCGGCCCACACGCCGGCGTCGAACGCGCGGCGTGCGGCCGCAACCGCGGCGTTCACATCGGCTTCGCCGCAATCGGCCACCTTCGCGAGCACGCGGCCGTCGATCGGGCTCACGCAGTCGAACGTCTTGCCGCCGTGCGCGTCGCGCGACGCGCCGTCGATGAATGCGCGCCCTTCGATCTCGAGCGACGCCGCCTTGTCCTGCCAGTCAGCCAAAGTCAACTTATTCATCAGGATGCCTCAATTGTCGTGGCATTCGCGCAGCGGCGCGGCGCGCAATGGCAACACTGCCGGCGGCGAATGCGGTGATGCGCGGTCAGAAGGTCGCCGGCGAATTGGCCGACACGACCTCGCAGAGCTGTTCCGCGCTGGGATTGCGAAAACGGTGCGGCAAACGGCTTTCGAAGTAGTAGCCGTCCCCGGGGTCGAGCAGCCAGGTCGCGCTGTCGACGGTGAGCTCCAGCCGGCCCGACACGACCACGCCGCCCTCGTGCCCCGCGTGCACGAGCATCTCGGGCCCCGTATCGGCAAGCGGCTGGTAGATCTCGCGCATGATGCACATGTTGCGATCCTTCACGCCCGCGCCGACCAGGTGGAACGCGAGCGTGTCGTTGCCGAGGTTCGGCATCTCGTCACGGCGCGACACGACCGAGCGCGACTCGACCAGCTCGAACGTGAAGAACTCCGCGAGACTCATCGGGATGCATTCGAGCAGTTTCTTCAGCGAGCCGACCGACGGGCTCACGCGGCCCTGTTCGATCAGCGAGATCGTGCCGTTGGTCACGCCGGCCCGCTTCGCGAGTTCGCGCTGCGACAGGCCATGCTTGTTGCGCACGAAACGCAGGCGCTCGGCGACTTCGGTAGACATCGATTCGGTTTCGGACACGATAGTAGTGCGGTGAAAAGGTGAAGCGACGCGTTGGGCAGCCGTTGAATATTCTAATCACTTTATGCCGCGCATCAGCGGGGAAAACCCTGAAAGGCGTTCGAAATAATGAACACCCGAAACCGCATTCCATTTACGAATATTTTGTTCGGAATGCCTCGGGAAAGCCCTGACACGGGACCGTCAAAAAACATTTGACGCCGTTTTTGGCTCGTATATGCTGGCTCTCAGGTCAGCGTCATTGACCATTCATTGGCACCGAAAAACGTTATCGCAACGTAAAAATTGATGCCGATCGATGTAAATGACGCAGGCCCGGCACCTCGATTATTTTAAACGCCCCGCGCGCCGAAACGATCAGGTGTTCAATACTTTCAACAAACCAGTCGAGTGTAATCGTGAGAGTCCGTGGCCCTCTGGTGAGGTGGGATCGAGGCGATGTGCGAAGTTTGCGCAGCGCTGCTCCCGCTTCCGATGGCAGTTGCGGCTGGCATAGTCCTCGCCTGCTGCACCTGTCGATCTACACCATCCTGTCCCGTCGTTCCGTTCGGCGTCACAACGCCGTATCCGCACGTGCATTCGTGGCCGTCGATACCGACGAAGTCGCGTCGCTGCTGCCATAGCGCCTCTCCCCCTTTTCTCGTCGTCCGTTTCAGCTGCCTGTTCGTCTGCCGCGCCGTCTGCGCGGTGACGGAACGCGTTCGCGCATCGATTGCCGCGTCGCGCATCGCAACGAAACGAACGACGGCCTGACCGTCGCGCACAGCGCGGGCCGCCACGCGACCCCGTCGTGCCCATTCATCAGCGGCCTTGACGCTCTGCGCCAGGCTGCGGGGCTCTGTCGCGCCCGCGTTTTGCCGTCTCCGGCGCAACGCACGTGCAAGCCTTATGGACAACTGATTGACGTCATGGAAAGGAAACCCCTCGTCGGCATCACCGCCGACTTCATGCAGATCGGCGCACACGCGTCGCACACGGTCGGCGACAAGTACGTCGCGGCGATCGTCGACGGCGCGCACGCGTTCGCGATGGTGCTGCCCGCGCTCGGCGATCGGCAGTCGGTCGACGACGTGCTCGACACGGTCGACGGCCTGCTGTTTACCGGCAGCTATTCGAACGTCGAGCCGCATCTGTACGGCGGCGAGCCGAGCACACCCGGCACGAAGCACGACCCGGCACGCGATGCGACGACGCTGCCGCTGCTGCGCGCGGCGATCGTGGCGGGCGTGCCGGTGCTCGCCGTCTGCCGCGGCTTCCAGGAGCTGAACGTCGTCTGCGGCGGCACGCTGCATCAGCGCGTGCACGACGTGCCGGGCCTCGCGGATCACCGCGAGGACGACGCCGCGCCGATGGAATCGCAATACGGCCCCGCGCACGTCGTGCACCTGACGCCCGGCGGCAAGCTGCATGCGCTCGCCGGCGGACGCGACGACGTGCACGTGAACTCGCTGCACAAGCAGGGCATCGCGCAGCTCGGTTCCGGCCTCGCCGTCGAAGCCGTCGCACCGGACGGCCTGATCGAGGCCGTGAGCGTCGTCGACGCACCGGCTTTCGCACTCGCCGTGCAATGGCATCCGGAATGGCGGCATGCGCAGGACCCGCTGTCGAGCGCGATCTTTCACGCGTTCGGCGACGCCTGCCGCGCCCGCCGCGCCGCCCGCACGCACACCACGGCCGCTGCCGCGCTCGCATGAGCGCGCCGACCCACACAACGAGAACGGACATGCAAGACATGGAAGACTTTCTGAGACAGCACCGGATCACCGAAGTCGAGGCGATCATTCCCGACATGGCCGGCATCGCACGCGGCAAGATCACGCCGCGCAACAAGTTCACGTCCGGCGAATCGATGCGCCTGCCGCAGGCCGTGATGGTGCAGACCGTCACCGGCGAATATCCGGAAGACGGCTCGCTGACCGGCGTGACCGACCCCGACATGGTGTGCGTGCCCGACGCGTCGACGATCCGCCTGATCCCGTGGGCCAGCGACCCGACCGCGCAGGTGATCCACGATTGCGTGCACTTCGACGGCTCGCCGGTCGAGATCTCGCCGCGCTACGTGCTGCGCCGCGTGCTCGACCTGTACAAGGCCAAGGGCTGGAAGCCCGTGGTCGCGCCCGAGCTCGAGTTCTACCTGGTCGACATGAACAAGGATCCCGACCTGCCGCTGCGTCCGCCGGTGGGCCGTACGGGCCGTCCGGAAACGGGCCGCCAGTCGTACTCGATCGAGGCCGTCAACGAGTTCGATCCGCTGTTCGAAGACATCTACGAGTACTGCGAAACGCAGGGTCTCGACATCGACACGCTGATCCACGAAGTCGGCGCCGCGCAGATGGAGATCAATTTCATGCACGGCGATGCGCTGTCGCTGGCCGACCAGGTGTTCCTGTTCAAGCGCACGGTGCGCGAGGCGGCGCTGCGCCACAACATGTACGCGACGTTCATGGCCAAGCCGATGGAAGGCGAGCCGGGCTCCGCGATGCACGTGCACCAGAGCATCGTCGACGAGGAAACGGGCCGCAACCTGTTCACGTCGCCCGAGACGGGCGGTGCGACCTCGCTGTTCTACAACTACCTCGCCGGGCTGCAGAAGTACACGCCGGCCCTGATGCCGATCTTCGCGCCGTACATCAACTCGTATCGCCGGCTGTCGCGCTTCATGGCCGCGCCGATCAACGTGCAGTGGGGCTACGACAACCGCACGGTCGGCTTCCGCATCCCGCACTCGGGCCCGGCCGCACGCCGCATCGAGAACCGGATCCCCGGCGTCGACTGCAACCCGTACCTCGCGCTCGCGGCGACGCTCGCGGCCGGCTATCTCGGCATGACGCAGCGCCTCGAGCCGACCGAACCGCTCGTCAGCGACGGCTACGACCTGCCGTACCAGCTGCCGCGCAATCTCGAGGAAGGGCTCACGCTGATGGCCGCGTGCGAGCCGCTCGGCGAGATTCTCGGCCACAAGTTCCTGAAGGCGTATTTCGCGCTGAAGGAAACCGAATACGAAGCGTTCTTCCGCGTGATCAGCTCGTGGGAACGCCGTCATCTGCTGCTGCACGTGTAAGCGCGCGCACCAACCCAATACGGAAATACGGAGGAAACATGAGTTACCGCAACGAATCCGCGTGGATCCAGCCCGCCGCCCCGGCGGCCCGCACGACGCAGGCCCGCTCGACCGCCGAATACCGCGCGCTCGACGCCGCGCACCATATTCACCCGTTCTCGGACATGGGCGCGCTCAATCGCGCGGGCAGTCGCGTGATCGTGAAGGCCGACGGCGTCTACCTGTGGGACTCCGACGGCAACAAGGTGATCGACGGGATGGCCGGCCTCTGGTGCGTCAACGTCGGCTACGGCCGCAAGGAACTCGCCGACGCCGCGTATCGCCAGCTGCAGGAACTGCCGTTCTACAACACGTTCTTCAAGACCACGCACCCGCCGGTGATCGAACTGTCGGCGCTGCTCGCCGAAGTCACGCCCGCGGGCTTCAACCACTTCTTCTATTGCAACAGCGGCTCGGAAGGCAACGATACCGTGCTGCGCGTCGTGCATCAGTACTGGCGCGTGCAGGGCCAGCCGCAGAAGAAGTTCGTGATCTCGCGCAAGAACGGCTATCACGGCTCGACGATCGCGGGCGGCACGCTCGGCGGGATGGGCTACATGCACGAGCAGATGCCGTCGAAGGTCGAGCACATCGTGCACATCGACCAGCCGTATTTCTTCGGTGAAGCACAAGCCGGCGAGACGCCCGAAGCGTTCGGCCTCGCACGCGCGCAGCAGCTCGAGGCGAAGATCCTCGAACTCGGCGCGGAGAACGTCGCCGCGTTCATCGGCGAGCCGTTCCAGGGCGCGGGCGGCGTGATCTTCCCGCCGTCGACGTACTGGCCGGAAATCCAGCGGATCTGCCGCAAGTACGACATCCTGCTCGTCGCCGACGAAGTGATCGGCGGCTTCGGGCGCACCGGCGAATGGTTCGCACACCAGCACTTCGGCTTCGAGCCGGACCTGATCACGATGGCCAAGGGCCTCACGTCGGGTTACGTGCCGATGGGCGCGGTGGGCATTCACGAGCGCGTCGCGCGCCCGATCATCGACAACGGCGAATTCAATCACGGCCTCACGTACTCGGGTCACCCGGTGGCGGCAGCCGTCGCGGTCGCGAACCTGAAGCTGCTGCGTGATGAAGGAATCGTCGAGCGCGTGAAGAATGACACGGGCCCGTACTTCCAGGCGCTGATGCGCGAAACCTTCGCGCGTCATCCGATCGTCGGCGAGGTGCACGGCCACGGCCTCGTCGCGAGCCTGCAGCTCGCCGAAGCGCCGGCCGAACGCCGGCGCTTCGCGAACGGCGGCGACGTCGGCACGATCTGCCGCGACTTCTGCTTCAACGGCAACCTGATCATGCGCGCGACCGGCGACCGGATGCTGCTGTCGCCGCCGCTCGTGATCTCGCGTCAGGAAATCGATGAACTCGTATCGAAGGCGAAGAAGGCCGTCGATGCGACCGCCCAGCAACTGGGCCTTTCGTAACGACCTTGCCTTCAGGCGTGCGGCGGGCGCCGCACGCCACCATCATCCAGGGGAATTCCACCATGCGTTCCAGCTTTCTTCGCCAAGCCTGTTCCGTTGCCGCCCTTGCCGCGGCGGCCGCGTTCACGTCGGTCGCCAGCCCGTCGGCGCATGCCGATGAGCTGAACATCTACAACTGGTCCGACTACATCGCCCCCGACACGATCCCGAACTTCCAGAAACAGACGGGCATCCACGTCAAGTACGACAACTACGACAGCGATGACACGCTGCAGGCGAAGCTGCTGGCGGGCAGCTCGGGCTACGACATCGTCGTGCCGACGTCGAACTACATGGCCAAGCAGATCCAGGCCGGCGTGTACCAGAAGCTCGACAAGTCGAAGCTGCCGAATCTCGCGAACCTCGACCCGCTGCTGATGAAGATGATCGCCGATGCGGACCCGGGCAACCAGTACGGCGTGCCCTGGGCCTACGGCACGGACGGCATCGGCTACAACGCGCAGGCGGTGAAGAAGGCGCTCGGCGACAAGGCGCCGGTCGACAGCTGGGCACTGGTGTTCGACCCAGCCAACATGGAGAAGCTGAAGAGCTGCGGCGTGTCGTTCCTCGACCAGGCCGTCGACGTGTTCGCCGCCACGCTGCAATACATGGGCAAGGATCCGAACAGCAAGAATCCCGGCGATTACCAGGCTGCCTTCGAAGTCCTGAAGAAAGTCCGCCCGTACATCACCCAGTTCAACTCGTCCGGCTACATCAACGACCTCGCGAACAACGACGTGTGCGTCGCGCTCGGCTGGTCGGGCGACATCGGCATCGCGCACCGCCGCTCGGCAGAGGCGAAGCGCTCGTACGACATCAAGTTCGCGAACCCGAAGGAAGGCGGCCTGCTCTGGTTCGACGTGATGGTGATCCCGAAGGATGCACCGCACCCCGAGGCCGCGATGAAGTGGATCAACTACGTGTCCGACGCGAAGGTCAACGCGGCGATCACCAACACGGTGTTCTACCCGACCGCGAACAAGGCCGCGCACCCGTTCGTCACGCCGGCCGTCGCGCAGGACCCGACCGTCTATCCGCCGGAAGACGTGCTCAAGAAGATGGTGCTGATGAAGCCGATGCCGTCCGACATCCTGCGCCTCGAGAACCGTCTCTGGGCGCAGCTGAAGACGGGCCACTGACCGCGTCCCGTCACGGCGGCGCAGGCATCGACTGAACGCCTGCCCGCCCGGGATCCGCGGACTTTTCCGTCTGCCCGCGCGCACCGCGCGCCCTGTTCCATCCGGCACGAGCCGTTGTCCGCGAGTCGCGTTGCGCGCCTCGCGCGGGGACACTCGCGCCAGCAATCCGTGAAGAACGAATGGTGACTCCCATGCAATCGATACCCTCTTCCGCTGCCGTACGCCACACCCAGCCGGCCGCCGCGGCCCGCTCGAAGAACGACGCGTTCGTGCGCATCGAAAACGTCGTGAAGAAGTTCGGCGACAGCACCGCCGTCGACAACGTGAACCTGACGATCGCGAAGAACGAGCTGTTCGCGCTGCTCGGCAGCTCGGGCTGCGGCAAGTCGACGCTGTTGCGCATGCTCGCCGGGCTGGAGACGGCCACCTCCGGCAAGATCCTCGTCGACGGCGAAGACCTCGCGTCGCTGCCGCCGTATCGCCGCCCGGTGAACATGATGTTCCAGTCGTACGCGCTGTTCCCGCACATGTCGGTCGAGTCGAACGTCGCGTTCGGGCTGAAGCAGGAAGGCACGCCGAAGAACGAGATCAAGGAACGCGTGGCCGACGCGCTCGCGCTCGTGCAGATGAGCAAGTACGCGAAGCGCAAGCCGCACCAGCTGTCCGGCGGCCAGCAGCAGCGCGTCGCGCTGGCCCGCTCGCTCGTCAAGCGCCCGAAGCTGCTGCTGCTCGACGAACCGATGTCCGCGCTCGACAAGAAGATCCGCCAGAAAACCCAGCTCGAACTCGTGAACATCATCGAGAAGGTCGACGTGACCTGCGTGATGGTCACGCACGACCAGGAAGAGGCGATGACGATGGCGAGCCGCCTCGCGGTGATGAGCGAAGGCAAGATCGTGCAGATCGGCACGCCCGGCGAAGTGTACGAATACCCGAACAGCCGCTTCTCGGCCGAATTCATCGGCTCGACGAACCTGTTCGAAGGACGCGTGGTCGAGGACGAACCCGATCACATCTTCGTCGAGAGCGACGACCTCGAGGCGCGCATGTACGTGAGCCACGGCGTGACCGGGCCGCTGGGGATGCCCGTCGGCATCTCGGTGCGGCCCGAGCGCGTGCATGTGTCGCGCGACAAACCCGGCTCGCATCACAACTGGGCGCGCGGCGTCGTGACCGACATCGCGTACATGGGCAGCTACTCGCTGTATCACGTGCGTTTGCCGAGCGGCAAGACGGTCGTGTCGAACCTGTCGAGCTCGCACCTGCTGCATGACGGTGCGCCGTCGTGGAACGACGACGTGTTCGTGTCGTGGTCGCCGGCCAGCGGCGTCGTGCTGACGCAGTGAGGACGACATGATGAGAACCTCCGCTTCCACTCCGTCCGCGCCGGTTTCCGCCGGTGCAGCCGCCGCGACACCGGCGTCGAAGCGCCGCGGCCGCTTCGCCGCGCTGTCGCGCTTCCTGCCGTCGGGCCGCAACGTCGCGATCGGCGTGCCGTTCCTGTGGCTCACGATCTTCTTCGCGCTGCCGTTCGTGCTGGTGTTCAAGATCAGCTTCGCCGACCAGGTGATGGGGATCCCGCCGTACACGTCCCTCGTGGCGTTCAAGGACGGCGTCGTGCACTTCGCGCTGCAGCTGTCGCACTACGCGTTCCTGCTGCAGGACGACCTGTACATCGCGACCTACCTCAGCTCGCTGAAGATGGCCGCCGTGTCGACGGTGCTGTGCCTGCTGATCGGTTACCCGATGGCGTACTACATCGCCCGTGCCGAACCGAGCCGGCGCAACGTGCTGATGATGGCCGTAATGCTGCCGTTCTGGACGTCGTTCCTGATCCGCGTGTACGCATGGATCGGCATCCTGAAGGACGATGGCCTGCTGAATCACACGCTGATCGCGCTGGGCATCATCCACACGCCGCTGCGCCTTTATCACAGCGACGCCGGTGTCTACATCGGGATGGTCTATTCGTACCTGCCGTTCATGATCATGCCGCTCTATGCGCACCTCGTGAAGATGGACCTCACGCTGCTCGAGGCCGCGTACGACCTCGGTGCGAAGCCGTGGGTCGCGTTCACGCGCATCACGCTGCCGCTGTCGAAGAACGGGATCATCGCCGGCAGCCTGCTGGTGTTCATTCCGGCGGTGGGCGAGTACGTGATTCCGGAACTGCTCGGCGGCGCCGACACGCTGATGATCGGCCGCGTGATGTGGGATGAGTTCTTCAACAACATGGACTGGCCGATGGCGTCCGCGGTGACGGTCGCGATGGTGCTGCTGTTGCTGGTGCCGATGGCGCTGTTCCAGTACTACCAGGTCAAGGAACTGGAGGGAGCGAAATGATCAAGCCGAACAAACCGCTGTCGACGGGCGTTCTCGCCTTCGGCTTCCTGTTTCTGTACATCCCGATCATCAGCCTGGTCGCGTACTCGTTCAACGAGTCGAAGCTGGTGACGGTGTGGTCGGGCTTCTCGCTGAAGTGGTACGCGGCGCTGTGGCAGGACGACGAGCTGCTCACCGCCGCGTGGCTGTCGCTGAAGATCGGCCTGCTGACGGCCACCGCGTCGGTCGTGATCGGCACGTGGGCGGGCTTCGTGCTCGCGCGCTTCGGCCGTTTCAAGGGCTTCACGCTGTACACCGGGATGATCAACGCGCCGCTGGTGATTCCGGAAGTGATCCAGGGGATCTCGCTGCTGTTGCTGTTCGTTGCGCTGGAGCAGATGTTCGGCTGGCCGAAGGGGCGCGGGATGGTGACGATCTGGATCGGTCACGTGATGCTGTGCGTGTCGTACGTGGCGATCATCGTGCAGTCGCGCGTGAAGGAGATGAACAAGTCGCTCGAGGAAGCGGCGCTGGATCTGGGCGCGACGCCGCTGAAGGTGTTCTTCGTGGTGACGCTGCCGCTGATCTCGCAGGCGCTGCTGTCCGGCTGGCTGCTGTCGTTCACGCTGTCGATCGACGACCTGGTGCTGTCGGCGTTCCTGTCGGGGCCGGGCTCGACGACGCTGCCGCTGGTGGTGTTCTCGCGCGTGCGGCTCGGTCTGAATCCCGAGATGAACGCACTGGCAACGCTGTTCATCACCGCAGTGACGATCGGCGTGATCGTCGTGAACCAGATGATGATCGCGCGCGAACGGCGTCGGGTGGCCGACCTGAAGGCGGCGTTCGCGGCGGCCTGACGCCCCTCCTCCCCATCCATCGATAACAAGACCTGCGCGCCGCGCGTTTGCGGCGCGCACCGAAACGCAGATTGACAGGCACACGACAAGGAGAATCCGCAATGAAGAAGAAACTGATCTGCCTGCTGGTAGCCGGCGCGTTGCCGGGCATCGCGCTGGCTGACTCGACCTCCGCCGAAATCAAGGCATTGCAGGCGCAGGTGGCCGCGTTGCAGAAGCAGATGAAGGCCATGCAGGCGCAGCTCGCCGGGAAGCCGGGCGGCGCACCCGTCGCGCAGGCCGGCGCGACGGCCGCGTCCAGGCCGGTCATCGTGGCCGCCGATCCGGCCTCGCCGGACTATGGCCGTGCCCAGGCCGCCCTGACCAACGACGAAGTCAGCGAAATGAAGCAGCAGATCGCCAACCAGCAGCTGAAGGTCGACTCGCTGACGGACGCGGCCAGCACCGGGCCGCTCGCGGGCCTGTCGGTGACGGGCTACATCGACCCGACCTACATCTACAATCGCGCGGCCGGCACGTCGTCGTTCCTGTTCGCGAACCACGAGAACGCGTACAACTACTTCAACAGCACGTTCGGCGACCTGTACCTCGACATCAAGAAGACCTTCGGCGTCGGCCCGATGGCGCCGTCGGCCGAGATCACGCTGATGCCGAACCGCGGCAACGGCATCACGCTGCTGCAGAACTCGCGCGGCTCGATCACCGACAACCTGCTCAACACCGCGGTCATCAACGTGCCGATCACCGCGTCGACCACGCTCGTCGCCGGCCTGATCCCGAGCTTCGGCGGCTACGAGGTGCAGCAGTCGAACCAGATGCTCACGCTCACGCACAACCTGCTGTACGACTTCTCCGATCCGGGCAGCTACGTCGGTGCGGGCGCGAACTACACGAAGGGCAACTGGGCGTGGAAGTTCTTCGTCGGCAACGAACAGTACCGCACGTACGGCTCGGTCACGCAGACGGGCACCAACGCGCTCGGCGACCCAATCACGACCAGCAACAAGGTGCCGACCTTCACCGCGCGCGCCGACTACACGTGGTCGAGCGCACTCGACATCGGCGGGTCGATCAACATCGGCCGGCAGACGCTGGCGAGCGCGATCGATTCGGACGGCAACGTCCACTACGGCCCGGGCGGCGCCGCGCCGAGCGCGTACGGCACGTTCTTCTTCGGCGAAGTCGACGCGACCTACACGCTGGCCGACATCCAGTACAACGCCGAGCTCGACTACGGCCAGCAGCAGCATGCGGCGTACAACGGCGGGCTCGCGCAGTGGTACGGCCTGTCGCTGCTCGCGCACCGCAAGTTCAACGCACCGGTGGTCGGCCGCATGGGCGTGACGCTGCGCTACGATGCGCTCGTGAACCGCAAGAACGGCGGCGGCGGCGGCGGCATCGCGCTGAACGGCAACGGGATGGATCCGTCCAACGGCTTCGGTGTCGATGCGGACTGCCTCGCGACGTCGAAGGCGAACGGCGGCCTGGGCTTCGACTGCAAGGGCGCCATCCGCCAGGACGTCGCGCTCGACCTGCTGTTCTATCCGACCCAGCAGATCACCGTGAAGGTCGAATACCGGCACGACTGGGCGAACAACAAGGTGTTCCTGCGCAACGATGGTTCGTACGGCAAGTCCAACGACCTGCTCGCGACGCAGTTCATCTATTCGTTCTGACGCTGGCCGCGCGGGACGCCGTGCCGCACGCATGGCGTCCCGCGCCGTTTCACCCGGCCGGACCGCGGTGCGTCGCGCACCGGCGCCGGCCGTCTTCGAGGGAGTCGGTTTGATGACGCAGTCTTTCACCCGCCGCGCCGATGCGCTCGCGCGCGACTCGTACTACGAAGCGACCGCCCCGCGGCCGATGGTCGATCACCCGGTGCTTGAGGATACGATCGACGTCGACGTGTGCGTGATCGGCGCGGGCTTCGCTGGCCTGTCGACGGCGCTCGGTTGCCGCGCGCGCGGGCTGTCGGTCGCCGTGCTCGACGCGCACCGGCCCGGCTGGGGCGCGTCGGGTCGCAACGGCGGCCAGGCGATCACGGGGTTCGCGAAAGACGAGGTGATCGAGCGGCAGCTCGGCGCCGCCGGGGCACGCGCCGCGTGGTCGCTGTCGCTCGACGGCGTCGCACTGATCGCCGAGCGGATCGCGCGGTATGGGATCGACTGCGACTTCACGCGCGGCTACCTCACGGTCGCGACGAAGCCGCGCCGCATCGACGACCTGCGCGCCTGGATGGACGCCGCGCGCTCGCGCTGGGGCCATCCGTCGCTGTCGTGGCTCGACACCGGCGAGATCCGCGCACGCATCGCGTCGTCCCGCTATCTGGCGGGCGTCTACGATCCGCTGTCGGGTCACCTGCATCCGCTCAAGTATTGCCTCGGCCTCGCCGAGGCCGCACGCCGCGAAGGCGTCGCGCTCCATGCGCATACGCCCGCGCTCGAAGTCGTGCGCGGTGCGCGGCCGGTCGTGCGCACACCGTCGGGCGAGGTGCGCTGCCGCTTCGTCGTGTCGTGCTGCAACGCGGGCCCCGGCGGCATCCTGCCGGCCGCGACCGCCGCACGCATCGCGCCGATCGCGTCGACCATCATCGCGACCGAACCGCTCGGCCGCGCACGCGCCGACGCGCTGATCGCGCAACGCGAAGCCGTGTGCGACAACAACTTCTTCCTCGACTACTTCCGGCTGTCGGCCGACCACCGGATGCTGTTCGGCGGCCGCGCGAACTCCGCGGGCGCATCGCCCGCCACGCTGGCCGAAACGATCCGGCGGCGCATGGTCGGCGTGTTCCCGCAGCTCGCCGACGTGCGCGTCGATCACGCGTGGGGCGGCTTCGTCGACGTCACGCGCAACCGCGCGCCGGACTTCGGCGCGCTCGATCCGAACTTCTTCTACGTCCAGGGCTTCAGCGGACACGGCGTCGCGCTGACCGGCATCGCCGGGCGCACGATCGCCGGCGCGATCGCGGGCGACACGCGCGCGTTCGACCTGTTCGCCCAGCTGCGCCACCGGCGCTTTCCCGGCGGCGACGCGTGGCGGCAGCCCGCGCTCGAACTCGGGATGCTGTACCACCGCGTGCGCGAGCTGTTCTGAGCCCTCTTTCTCCGTTCTCCTGACCATGCAGACATTCGCCAACCAGCCGCACGTCGCGTCGTACTACGCGGCGACCGTCAACGATACGACCCGCCATGCGCCGCTCGCCGGCGCGACCGACGCCGACGTGTGCGTGATCGGCGCGGGCCTCACCGGTTTGTCCGCCGCGCTCAACCTCGCCGAGCGCGGCCATTCGGTGACCGTGCTCGAGGCGTCGCGGGTCGGATGGGCGGCGAGCGGACGCAACGGCGGCCAGCTGATCGGCGGCTTCGCGTGCGGCATCGATACGTTCGGCAACTTCATGCCGGAAGGCGACGTGAAGCGGATCTGGGACATGGGGCTCGAGACGCTGTCGCTCGTGAAGTCGCGCATCGCGCAGCACGACATCGACTGCGCGCTCGTGCCCGGCTACCTGACCACCGCGAACACCGAGCGCGACGCCGATGCGCTGAAGCGCTGGCGCGACGAGGCCGCGAAGCGCTTCGGCTACGACCGCTTCCATTTCGTCGAAGCGGACGAACTCGGCGACTACGTGCAATCGGCGCGCTATCGCGGCGGCCTGTACGACCCCGACAGCGGTCACCTGCATCCGCTGAACTACACGCTCGGGCTCGCGCGCGCGGCGACCGACGCCGGCGTGCGGATCCACGAGGACAGCTGCGTGACGCGCGTGCGCGACGTCGCGGGCGGTCATGTCGTCGAAACGGACCAGGGGCACGTGCGCGCACGCTTCGTCGTGCTCGCATGCAACACCTACGTCGGCACGCTCGCGCCCGCGCTGTCGAAAAAGATCATGCCGGTCGGCACCTACGTGATCGCGACCGAGCCGCTCGGCGAGGCGCGCGCCGCCGCGCTGATGCCCGCGCGCGCGGCGATCTGCGACAGCCGCTTCGTGCTCGACTATTTCCGGCCGGCGCCCGACACGCGGCTCGTGTGGGGCGGCAAGGTCAGCTATTCGACGCGGCCGCCGCGCAATCTCGCCGACGCGATGCGCGCGGACATGCTGAAGACATTCCCGCAACTCGCGGACGTGAAGGTCGACTACGCATGGGGCGGCTTCGTCGACATCACGATGAACCGCGCGCCGCACTTCGGGCGTGTCGCGCCGACGCTGTATTTCGCGCAGGGTTTCTCGGGGCACGGCGTGAACACGACCGCGCTCGCGGGCAAGCTGATCGCCGAGGCGATCGACGGCCAGGCGAGCCGCTTCGACCTGTTCGGCAGGATCCGGCATCGCGACTTCCCCGGCGGCGCGACGCTGCGCACGCCGGCGCTGGTGCTCGCAATGAGCTGGTACCGGCTGCTCGACGCGCTTGGCGTGCATTGAGCGTCATCCCGCGGCGATGCGGCGCAAGCGTTGAACGCCGCCGCACGCCGATGCAAAACGAAAACGGCCGCGCAACGCGCGCGGCCGTTCAATCGAATCGCATCACGTCGGCATGATGGCGGCGCGACGGGCGAACACGGTGCCCGTGCGCTGCGGCCGACATGCTCGGTCTGTCGCGTACTTCAGCGCATGCGGACCGTACGGCAGCGCGTGATACGCGACGCGCAAGCGAAGCCGGCGCCGACAACACGCG
The DNA here is from genome assembly GCF_020843965.1 of Burkholderia sp. B21-005. NCBI lineage: Bacteria > Pseudomonadati > Pseudomonadota > Betaproteobacteria > Burkholderiales > Burkholderiaceae > Burkholderia > Burkholderia sp. B21-005. The sequence goes on from NZ_CP086301.1 coordinate 3,334,759, forward strand.
CCGGTTGCCGCTAGTCGGCCACCTTCTGCCGCAGCGTCACAAACTCCTCGGCCGCGGTCGGGTGAATGCCGATCGTGTCGTCGAACTGCGCCTTCGTCGCGCCCGCGCGAATCGCGATCGCGATGCCCTGGATGATCTCGCCCGCGTCGCGGCCGACCATGTGCGCGCCGACCACGCGCTGGCTGTCGCGCGCGACCACGAGCTTCATCAGCGTGCGCTCGTCGCGGCCCGACAGCGTGTGGCGCAGCGCCTTGAACGACGTGCGGTAGATGTCGAGCTCGCCGTACACGGCGCGCGCATGCGCCTCGGTGAGCCCGACCGTCGCGACCTCGGGCTGGCTGAACACCGCGGACGGCACCCACTCGTGATCGGTCGCGGCGCGGCGCCCGCCGAACAGCGTCGCCGCGAGCAGCGCGCCGTCGCGCGTCGCGACCGGCGTGAGCTGCGGCCGCGACGTCACGTCGCCGATCGCATGGATCGATGCGACCGACGTCGCCGAATACGCATCGACCGCGATCGCGCCGCGCGCGTCGAGCAGCACGCCCGCGCGCTCGAGCCCGAGCCCCTCGACGTTCGGCACGCGGCCGGTCGCATAGAGCACCGCGTCGTACGGCCCGTGCTGCGCATCGCCGACCCGCACGCTGAGCGTGCCGTCGTCCGCACGCACGATCGATTCGACCACCGCGCGCGCATGGATCGCGACGCCCTGCTTGGTCATCTCGTCGGTCAGGAAGTGCCGCACGTCGTCGTCGAAGCCGCGCAGGATCTTCTCGCCGCGATAGAACAGGTCGACATGGCTGCCGAAGCCGTTGAAGATGCCCGCGAACTCGACCGCGATATAGCCGCCGCCGACCACCGCGATGCGCTCGGGCAGCTTCGCGAGCGACAACGCCTCGCGCGACGTGATCGCATGCTCGATGCCGGGCCGCGGCGGCAGCGACGGGCGCGAGCCGGTCGCGATCGCGATGTGGCGCGCGCGGATCGTGCGATCGCCGATCGCGACGGTATGCGCGTCGACGAGCGTCGCGCGCCCCGCGTGCATCTCGACGCCGGACTGTTGCAGCAGGTTGATGTAGATGTCGCTGAGCCGGTTGATCTCACGATCCTTCGCGGCGATCAGCGCGGGCCAGTCGAGCGTGCCGGCGCCGAAGGTCCAGCCGAAGCCCTTCGCGTCCTCGAGCTCGTGCGGATAGTGCGACGCGTAGACGAGCAGCTTCTTCGGGATGCAGCCGCGCAGCACGCAGGTGCCGCCGATCTGCTCCTCTTCCGCTATCCCGACGCGCGCGCCGTATGACGCCGACATCCGGGCGAGCCTCACGCCGCCGGAGCCGGCCCCGATGACGAACAGGTCGTAGTCGAATTCCATCGCAAGCCCTCATCGCAGTTCGGATGACGGCACGATAGCAAGATTCCGGTATTCGTGCGGGACGTGGCGCCGCGGCGCGCGCGCCCCATAAAAAACGGCGAGAGACGTCGCCTCTCGCCGGTCAAACCAGCTGCCGGGTGTGCCATGCGTCACCGATCGACCACATGCCCGACCTGCCGGTCGCGCGGCGCCGGTCCGCCCGGGCGCGCGAACGGCGCACCCGCGGCGGGACCCGCCGCCATGCTCAGGCCTGCGACGTGTCGCTGCCGTCCGTCGCCTGCGTATCGTCTGCCTGCTGGGGCTGCTCTTCCTTCTTCTCGAGCATGCCTTCGATCGCCTCGGCGCCCTTGAAGCCGGCGACGGCCGCTGCCGCCTTGGTCAGCAGGCCTGCATCCGGATCGAGCTTCTCCGCTGCCTCGACGGCCGCCACGGCGCCAGCAATTTCACCCACGGTGTTCAGGATACCCATCGTCATCCCCTTTCAAGAAAATCGTGAGCGCATCGTCCCACGAAAAAAACCGGCAGACCGTGTTTGTCATCACCGGATACACAAATTACGCACCAGGCCGGCCGCACGCGAAAACGCGCACCGGAACGACGCCCGCGCGTGCGTCGCGGCGCACGGCGGACCCTGCACGCAGCGTAGCGGAAACACTTCGCGCGCACTGTCAAAGTATGTTCCGGATTGCCGACGGAACCCTTACGGGCGAGTCGTTTCCGATGGAGCGGTCGCTGAATGGCCGTGCGCGCGCAGGACGCTCGCATGACGAAAAAAAAGAGGCTCCCGCGGGAGCCTCTTCGATGCGCGCCGGGCCGGGGCCCGCGCGTGCGTTTTCCGACTTTCGTCAGAAGATATTGCGCAGGCCGATCGCGATGCCGGTCTGGTTGCTGCGACCCGGCAGCTCGACGTTCGCCGCGCCGTTCGTCTTGTTGAAGTCGACGGTGCCGTAGACTTCCGTGCGCTTGCTCAGCGCGTATTCGGCGATGCCGACGATCGCGTAGCGGTTGCCGCTCGCGAGCGTGCCGTTCGTGGTCATCGCGTTGCGCATGTGGTCGTAGTAGAACGCGCCCGTCAGCGTCAGCGGCGTGCTGACCTGCCAGCTCACGCCCGCGAACGGACCGTCGTCGATCCGGCCCGTGCCCTTCGCGACCGGGATCGACTGCTGCGCGAGCAGGCTGTCGACGAAACCGGTGTCGTCCTTCGAGCGCAGGTAGCCCGCATAGACCTTCGCCTTGCTGAACGCGTACACGACGTTCGCGTGGTAGATCGTCTGCTTGCGCGCGGAGTTGTCGCTGTTCTGCTGCGCGCCGGCCGCGATGCTGAGCGGCCCCGCCACGTACGACAGCGACACGCCCCATGCATTGCCCTTGCCGAGCGAGCCCGGGATCTGGCCCGAGAAGCCGCCGGCGCCGGTCGATTCGTAGTTCGTGCCCGTCGAGTACATCGCCTTCGCGGTCAGACCCGCGAACTTGCCCGTGTACTTGATCTGGTTGTCCGCATACAGGCCGCCACCCAGCGCGACCGGCAGCCATGCGTTTTCGAGGTAGTTGCCGACCGTCAGCGGATCGTAGGTGTCCGCCAGCAGGTCGAACAGCGGGGTCTTCTGGCGGCCGAGGGTCACCGTGCCGTACGGGCTCTGCAGGCCGACGTACGCTGCGCGGTTGAACAGGCGGCCGCTGTCGGCGAATCCGCCGTTCTGCAGGTTGACGCCGCTTTCGAGGTTGAACACGGCCTTCAGGCCGCCGCCGAGATCTTCCGTGCCGTAGATGCCGAAGCGGCTGTTCGTGATCGCGCCGTTGGCCATCGACAGCAGGCCGTCGTTCTTGGCGTTTGCGTTGGTCAGGTAACGGATGCTGGCGTCGGCGACGCCCCACAGCGTGACCGAGCTTTGTGCTGCTGCGTACTGGCTGGCGAAGGCCAGCGCCGCGGCCCCTGCGATGACTGCGAGTCGGGTGGTCTGCTTCATGAGCTTGCCCTTTTTGTAGGTGTCTCCATTCATGGCCGGCCGCGTGCGCGGCCGGGTGGCGATCGCGGAACGCTCATGGCGTGCGCGATGTGGGCTGAATCATAAGACCAGTGCGCGCGCTGAAAGAAATTGAAAAGCGTGGCAACGCGCGATTTTGTCGCCCGGGCGCAACGTTTAACGCGCGGGGTTTGCCTCTCGTGGCGTGCCGCCGTCGGGATTGCTGCCGTTGATGCCGTTGATGCCGTTGCTGCTGTTGCCGCCGTTGCTGCTGTTGCCGCCGTTGCCGCCGTTGCTGCCAGCGCCGCCGTCACCACCACCACCCGCGCGCCGCCGCGCCCGCCGCACGATCTCCGCGAACGCACCGACGAGCAGCAGCACCGCGCCCCACAGCGCGACGTCCGGCACGAGCCGCGTCACGAAGCCGCCGATCACCGCGCCGGCCAGGAAACAGAAGCTGATCGTCGCGAGCAGCCCCGAGTCGTGCAGCGCGAGCACGTCGTAGCGCGGAATCAGCCCGACGAACAGCTTCTGCGCGGCGCGCCGCAGGTTGCCGGTCGTCATCACCGACGTGTACGACAGTTCCTCGAGATGGGTGAACGACAGCGTCTGCAGCGTCGCGACGAACGAGATGCCGGGAATCAGCCACGCGCTCGACGCGCCGACGAGCCCGCTCGCGGCGAGGCCGAGAAACGCGATCTCGACGATCAGGCTCACGAACGCGGTGTGGCGCATCCAGCCGCGCTGCGCGGCGAGGCCGAACAGGTGCGCGACGAATACCGCGACCACGAAGCCGCCGAGCGGCGGCACGTGATGCAGCGCCTCCGCCCATTCGCCGGCCGAGACGTTGATGCCGAGCAGCGCGACGTTGCCGGTCATCGTGTTCGCGAACACGTGGCCGTGACCGACGTACGTGTACGCGTCGAGGTAGCCGCCGGACAGCGTGAGCAGCGCGGCGACGGTGAGGTTGCGGCTGGCGCCGTCGAGATCCATCGATCCTCCCGTGTGACGCGCCGCCCGGCCGCACGAGGCGAGGCGGGCGGCGCCTGATTCATCGGTTCCGGCCGGTGCCGGACGGCGCGGCTCCCGCGCGGCCGCGCCAATATAATTGGTCGGCGTCGGGCGCGCGCATGCCGCCATCGCGCATGTCGGTGCCGGAAAACCGGCCGAGTATACCGGCCACCTTCGCCAGCTACCTTCGCCGCCTCCCGCGCTCCGCTTCACCCCGACCCGCTACCCCTGTCGACACGCCGCCGCATGCCATGACACCCGCGAAGTTCTTCCTGCGCTACACCGTGATTCCGTTCGTCGCGATCGTGCTGGTGGCCGTCTGGGCGTTCAATCGCGAATCGGGCGAAGTCGATGCGCGCCAGTATGCGGCGCTGGTGGCGGCCTATCCGTCGTTCACGCCGAAGCTGAAGCACGAGGTGGCCGACGCGATGCGCGGCAGCGGCAGGCTCGGCAAGGCCGACTACGACGCGATCATGCGCGACGCGCTCGACGCCGGTTACGTGGTGGACTGGCCGGCCGCGACGGACGACGTCGGCGGCGAGCGCGGCCGGCTGCTCGGCCTCGTGAACAGCGACCGGTCGGCGTCGCCGTAGCGTTCGGTCACGCCCGGCATCGGTCGGCCACCGCCGACCGGCTCCCGCTCACTGACCGATGCCGGTGAGGCCGATCAGCGCGCCGGCCGCGAGCAGCCACAGCGGGTGGATGCGCGTGCGCCACGCGAGCACCGCGCATGCGGCGGTGATGCCCCACTGGATCGCGGTGCGGTTCGACGCTTCCGAGATCAGCACCGCGCTGGCCGCGACGAGCCCGGCCGTGACCGGCAACAGCCCCTGCTGCACGTAGCGGCGCCACGGGCGGTCGCGAAAGCGCTCCCACGCATGCAGCGCGAGCACCGTGACGATCGAGGACGGCCCGAACTTCGCGATCGACGCGACCAGCAGCCCGGCCCAGCCGGCCACGTGCCAGCCGACCAGCGACACGATCATCATGTTCGGCCCGGGTGCGGCCTGCGCGAGCGCGAACAGCGCGGTGAACTCGTGCGCGCTCATCCAATGATGGACGTCGACCACCTGCCGCTGCATCTCCGGCAGGATCGTGTTGCCGCCGCCGAATGCGAGCAGCGACAGCTGGCTGAAGATCGTCGCGATCGCGATCAGCGTGTCGTTCATGACCGGCCTCCGTCGCGGGCGGCGGTGCGTTGCGATGCCGGCGTATCGCGGCGCCGCGACGCGAGCCAGATGCTGACGGGGGTCAGCACCAGCATCGTGGTCAGCAGCGGAAGGCGCAGCACCGCGATCGCGACGAACGCGAGCGCCGCGATGCCTGCCGCCGTGCGCGGCGCGTGCCGCAGCGGCTTCGCGACCTTCACGGCCATCGCGACGAGCAGGCCCGCGGCCGCGGCCGCGAGCCCGCCGAACAGGTGCTGCACGCGCGGATCGCCCTGCGTCTTCGCATACAGCACGCCGAGTGCGACGACGACGAGCGTCGGCCCCGCGATCAGCCCGAGAATGCCGGCGAACGCGCCCGCGACGCCGCGAAAGCGCATGCCGACGGCGACCGACAGGTTGATCACGTTGCCGCCCGGCAGGAACTGGCACAGGCCGAGCAGATCGGTGAATTCGTCGGCGGACAGCCATTTGCGCTCGTCGACGATCGTGCGCCGCGCGAACGGCAGCGCGCCGCCGAACGACATCAGGCCGAGCGACAGGAAGCCGGTGAACAGCTCGGCGAGGCCGACCCGGCGCGAGGGCACGGCGGGCGGCGGGGAAACGGATTGCATGGGGCTCCTCATCAAACGGTGCCCCGAGATTACCGCCGTTCAGCATGCCGGCCAAACGATTTTATCGACGCGCTCTTGTGATCTAGAATCACAAGCATGGCACGCGATCTCCCGCCCTTTTCCGCGCTTCGGGCCTTTGAAGCAGCGGCACGACACGAAAGCTTCAGCGCCGCCGGCGACGAGCTGCATGTGACTCACGGTGCCATCAGCCGGCAGATCGCCGGATTCGAGGCGTGGCTCGGCAAGCCGGTGTTCCATCGCTACGGCAAGCGCGTGAGGCTCACCGACGAAGGCCGCCGCTATCTGGACACCGTGCGCGCCGCGTTCGACAGCATCGCGCTCGCCACCGAGCAGCTGCGCAACACCGGCGCCGCACGCGTGCTGCGGATCAATGCGCTGCCCACCTTCGCGATGAAATGGCTGCTGCCGCGCCTGTCGCGGTTCCAGCGCGACGTGCCGAACGTCGAGCTGAAGCTGTCCACGTCGAACGCGCCGCTCGACGCGCTCGACGGCTTCGACGTCGCGATCCGCCGCGGCCCCGGCCACTGGCCGAACTGCACGAGCGGCCACTTCCTCGACGAAAGCGTGATTCCGGTCTGCAGCCCCGCGCTGCTCAAGCGCGCGCCGATTACCCGCGCGGACGATCTCGCCCGGCACGTGCTGCTGCATTCGGATACGCGGCCGGAAGGCTGGCGCGACTGGTTCGCGGCGGCCGGCGTGACGCCGAAGGGGCGCAAGCGGCAGTCGTTCGACCACTTCTATCTGGCGCTGCAGGCGGCCGTCGACGGGCTGGGCGTCGCGCTCGGGCCGCTGCCGCTGATCGACGACGAACTCGCGAGCGGGCGCCTGGTGATGCCGCTCGACGGGCCGCGCATCGCGACGCGCAGCTACTGGTGGATCGCGCCGCGCGCGCCGGCCGACGATCCGCTCGTCGCGCAGTTCTGCGCGTGGCTCGCAGCGCAGTCGAATGTGAAAGCCTGACGCATCGCGCTCCCGACACCTGATCGAAACGGCCGCGATGCGCCGTCCTCTCGCGTGTGTCGACAGTCAAGCCGGACCGCGATCAAATCAGCGGCTGCACTCCCGGCGTAGCGGCGCCTCGCGTCAGTTCCTGGCCGGTTCGCGCCGAACAGACCAACAGCTGAACATAGCTGTTCATCGGCCCGTACTGCGCAAAGAACCGTTCGAGCAGTTTCGTGAACACGACCAGGCTGACTTCGCGCGTTGCCGTCTCGTCAAACGACAGCGTGATTTCGATGCCACGGACGAACGACGGAAGCTGACTATCGAGCGGCATCCATTTGATCGCAGGCTTGTAGTTGAGATCGGTGATCGCGTCGATGCAGCGCTGCGCGAGCGGCGTCGTGCGTACCGCGTGGAGCCGCAAGAATGCCTTCAGGCCCGACAGCCCGTCGCGCGTCAGGTCCAGCGGATGCGGCGACAACGTCGACAGCACGCGCCACAATGCGCCGGAGCCACGCGGCAACTCGGCCGTCAACGTCGGCCGAGTGATCAATTGAATCGGGCAATCCAGCGTCTTGTTCTCGAGCAGCAAATCGCCCACCGGATTGCCGATCGGCAAACGCGCCGGCAGGTCGCGATTCGTCACCGTCGTCATCACATCGATTTGCGGTAGGCTCGGCCTGGCTGACCGTCCGTCCAGTCCGACCAGAGACAGCATCATGCGTTGACGGCCGGGCGATCCAGGATCGCGATCGCGAAACGCTACCCAATAGACCGCCGTCGGGTCAGGGTGGGGACCGTGACTGAGTGCCTGATAAGGCCGCACCAGGATTCTGGGGCGATCGATTTCGAGCGGCACGTCATCGTCTTTATGATTTTTCTTGGACAGCTCGCCAAGATAGACCGCATCGATCGAATACACGCTCAGCGGCGAATGTTTCGCCAGTCGCATGGGTTGGACCGGATAGGCCTCCTCCCCCTTCAGCACAATGGGCTGGGCCGGCTGCGAGAAGAGATTCACGACGGGCGTGCAAAACAGCTTGAACGCCGTTGCGTCGACCGACGCGAGCGCCAGCGCGGCGACGGAGTCGACAGGCGTATCACGCAATACGACATGCAAGGTGAGTTCCCGAGCATCGGGAGCGCTTGCAGCTCGCCGCACGCGCCCCAGATCGAGATCGACGAAATCGAACAGCTCCGGAAACGCGAAGTATTCCAACAGGTAACGATAGGTGGTCGCAGTCCGGCTCGTGGTTCGGCTATCCGGCAACAAGCGTTCGTCGTCGGAGAAACCGACCGGTTCGAACGGCACCTTCGACATGGCCCGCCAGCGCCCACATCGATCGACCTCAACGTACGCGGCAGCCGCGCGCAACAGCAAAGCGTCCAGCAGCGACGAGACGAACGGCCGCTCGCCGGCAAGGTAGACCCGTATGGGACCGTCCGGTATGGCCGCCGTGAACGGACCATCAGCCGACGTGAAGCTGATCGACAGCACGCCGGTTGCATCTGCCGGCAATCTCACGGCTGACGGTGCCATCGTCGTCGGTGCATACCGCGCGGATCGGATTTGCAACGGCGAGATGGTCACATCGTACGTCGACTGGAATCGTACCGGGGCCGTGCGCGCATTGAACGCCATGCCGCGCGGCACGACAACGGGTTCAGTCAGTTGACCGATGATCGCCCGTGGTTCGAATCGCACAATCGCGCACGATGGCACGGTGCGCAGATAGTGCGGGTGGACAACTTCGAGCAGCGCCTCGGTGAATTCGGGATAGTCGTCGACCAGCTTCGAATCGAGGTGCGCGGCGAGGAATGAGAAGGTTTGAATCAGACGCGCCACATGCGGATCGTCTGTCCGGCCGCTCTGGATGCCGAGCCGAGCCGCGATCTTCGGGTACCGGATAGCGAAATCGCCCAGCGCCCGTGCGAACAACCCGAGTTCGTATTCGTAATGCAACAGCAGGTGATCCATGCAGCTACCACCACAGTCGATCGGGGCGCACGAGCGTTGGACCGACGAATATCAGTTTGCGCAATGCCGCTTGTGGGCCGTACGGCTGCATCCGGAAGGGCGGCCGCCGCCAATGTCCGCTCACTTCACGCTGCGCGCTGTCCGATGGAGCCGATCCGGCCTCCTCGGCGTCGAGATTCGCGGGGCCGACAACATGGTAGCGAACCGGACCAGGCAAGCGTGCGAGCTTCGGATCGGTGACGGCGTCGCCCGAGCGCATCAGCGCAGTAACGAGTCGCTGCCGAATGTCGGCACGCAGTGCTTGGCGTTGGGCGTCGGAAATCAACACGGAGTTGCGCGGCAATGCATCGATCAACACTGTTTTTACCATCCGATCCGTCGACTCCCTCGTACGCAATACCGTTTACTCAAGCGATGAAATCAATCGCGCGCCGCACTCTGTCAGATCGTCGTGAAAGGCGACCGGCGTACCGTGATGGTTGCGGGTACTGTTTTGCGGAATGATCCGGAACTGACCGCCGCACTTCGGACATTCCGTCAGGTGATCTTTCAGGGCGACCGGGACACCCAGCGCCGTCAAATCGTCGCTCGCGGTAATCACTTCGCCACCGTGAGTCGTCTTATCGTGCAGGCGAATCACGCCGCGTCCGTTTTCGTCTTTCATCGCGCTCCTCGCCTCTCATATGTCCGCGGTTGGATTGTCGAGCCATGCCTCTGCGTACGCCATGCCGTCGGCTCGACTTGTCCAGTTCTCGACTTGCGCCCTGGGATTGTCCGGATACTCACCGCGCTGCTGTGCCAACACGGTGTCCCCCCAACCGACCGGCGTGCCTACGCGAGGTTCGGCGTATGGATCGTCCGAAGCGACCACCGATATATCCCGGATGGACTCCGGCCAGATCGGATCACGGCACGTTGCATTCGCCAACATCCGCAACGCCGTGAAGATCAAGATCATCGGCATCATCAACAGACGGATGAAAACCGGCGCACGCATCCCGAAGCTGTAGAGCGAAAACAGAAATGCCTCGCGCGGTGTTTCATGTTGCGTATGAAACAACATCGGCTTAGGCAGGCCATTCGGGCCAGTATCCATGTACTTGCACCAGTAGTTCCACTGGGCAAGTGCCATCTTGACCTGAATCTTGCCACTCCATTCCCGTCCGATAGAGAACACTTGCGTGACGTTGCGTTGTTCGTCGACCGTGTAGTGCCGAATGTGATAAACCGTACCGAACGGACTGTCTTCGCGATGCAGGCAAAAAATCGAATCGTCGGTCCAGGGAGCCTCCCATACCACGTCCCCCTCGCCTTGCTTCGCGGAAAAACGTCGTGTCCGGATTGCGTACAGTTTGCGCGATTCACGGTGGAATCGGATCGGGCGATATCGAAGGGCGAAAAACAGGCCGCGGCCCAACTGCCAAACGATCGACCCAAATAGAATTACAGGAAGAATCGCCAAGCAGTTGAATACGAACATCCAAGGATCGGGGGCAGGATCGGAGTGGGTGAGTATGTAGATATATGGCCCGATACCCATGGCAACAAACGCAACCACCACGCCGGCAATAAACCACTGCTTTTCCAGAAAGGATGGCTCAATCACATCCATGAATTTGGAGTTGATGCAGAAGATTGATCCGAAATCTTGGATATCGGGACCTGCAGGGTGATTTATGGACAAGCGGTGTGCCATATCCCACTCTGGAACTGGCATGCCAAAGCATTTCTTCATTAAACGCTCGTCCATCCTCAACCTCCTATTGCTGAATTGAACGCTTTCAGCTCATCATCCAACGATCGGTAGTGTTCGCCTTTGCTGAACTTGCATCGGGATATCCAGTCTTTAATTGCCGCGGCCTTGAAGTGTGCAATTACGATTCCAACGACGATTGCGGCGACAAGCACAATCCATAGCGGCGGGAGCCATGCAGCAAACGCCGCCGCCGGCAACAACGAGAAGGCATCGCCGGAACGCATCAGCGTGGTCACGAGCCGCTGCCGAATTTCGGCACGCGGTGCTTGGCGTTGGGCGTCGGAAATCCACACGGAGTTGCGCGGCAATGCATCGGCCAATGCTGTTTTCACCATCCGGTCTGTCGACTCCCTCGCACGCAATGTCGTTTTACTCAAGCGACGAAATCAATCGCGCGCCGCACTCTGTCAGATCGTCGCTCGCGCAGACCACTTCGCCACCATGGGCCGGCTTATCGTGCAGGTAAATCACGCCGCGTCCGTTTTCGTCTTTCATGTTTCTTCTCGCTGTGCTGTAGCAGCCGTGGCGGGGTCCTTGAGCCAAGCGGCCGCGTACTTGAGACCATCCGGCTCGCTCGTCCAGTTCGGGACTCGCGCATGATCGTCGTCCGGATAATCGCCGCGTTGCTGGGCCAAGACCGTCGCGGCCCAGCCGACCGGCGTGCTCGCACGTGGTTCGGCATAGAGATCGTCGGGAGAGACCACGGAGATACGCGCAATCGCTTCCGGCCAGACCGGAGCACGACACGTCACGTTCGCCAACATCCGCATGATCGTGAACGTCAGAACCGCAGGCATCGCGATCAATCGCATGAACAGCGGCACGTTCATACCGAAGTTGTACAACGCAAACAAGAATGATTCGCGCGGCGTTTCATGCTGAGTATGAAACAGCATCGGCTTGGGGAGCCCGTGAGGACCGTTGTTCATGTACATGCACCAGTAGTTCCACTGCGCTAGCGCCAGACGAGTTTGCGAACTGGTCCACTCACGACCGATCGAGAACACCCGCGTCACGTTGCCCTGGTCGTCTACCGTGTAGTGCCGGATGTGAAATACCGTGCCGTAAGGTGTGACTTCTTGATGCAGGCAAAAGATCGCATCGTCATTCCACGTTGCTTCCCACACGACATCACCTTCGCCAGCCTTCGCAAAGAACCGCCGTGCGCGAATTGAATAGAGCGTGCGCGAGGCACGATGGAACCGTATCGGTCGATAGAGCAGGCCAAAAAATAACCCCCTGCCGAGATTCCAGACGATCGAGCCAAAAAGAACTACGGCAAAAATAGCGATGCCGTTCATCACGAAGTCGCCGGATGACCCATCGCTATGAGTGAAGTAATAAATCCATGGACCAATTCCCATCGCCAGAAACGCAATTAAAACTGCCATGATGACCCACTGCTTATCCAGAAACCCAGGGTCAATTACGTCCATGAAGGTCGAGTTGATGCTAAAAATCGTGCCGAGGTCCTTGACTTCCGGACCAGCCGGTTGGCTGATGGACAAGCGGTGAGCGCGGTCCCATTCGGGAATCGGTGCACCGACACACTTCTTCATTAAGCGCTCGTCCATACGTCAGCCCGCCATCGCCGAATTGAAGGCGCTCAACTCTTCGTTCATCGATTGATACCCCGGTGTCTTACTGAACTTGCACCGCGACACCCAATCGTTAATGGCCGCGGATTTGAAATATACGATCACGAAGCCGATCGCGATTGAAATCACCAGAATCGGCCAAAGTGGCGGCATCCATGCGGCGATAAACGGGACCGTCGAGAGAAGTGGAGAAATCGCGATATATACACCGAGAACCCCGCCAATGGCATAAAGTCGAGAAAGCCCCTTCTCATTGTTTCTCCAAGCTTCCGGGGCGTTTTTAAATAGGTCGTAGCCTGAAAGGATGGCACCCGCAACCGCTCCGGACCATCGACCGACCTTGGCGGTGATTTCAGCCGTATCGTGATTGAACCAAGCCCAATGTTTCATGAGGAATGCCGAGAGCGGATGTTCGGGGGCCTTGGCGACGGTTTCGGAGACTGTCTCGACAAGATTACCGATGATCGAGACGACCGCGCCAGAAAATTTGAGCAAGGTTTCGTTATGGTTAAAGTGATCGCTGCCGGCGAAATCCTTGTACGCGAATCTTAGCGTGGCGAGTTGGAAGATCGCGGTGGCGATACCTTGATTGAATTCGACGGGCGACGAGGACCCAAGCCATTTACGAGTCGCCTCCACGCCCGGAAGCTTGATCGCTTTAACCTCACTCGCGTCCATCTTGCCGGACTTCACCCATGCATCGGTATCGATCGCATAGGCAAACACCGCCGGGTCGGACGGCGCTGCGGCCTTGAAGACCTCGCGACGGATATTGGCAGCAGCGGCCTGCCGTTCGAGCCGATCGCCGTCCATCTTCAAGCCCAGCGCATCACCCTGCTTGAACACCCAGTTGCGCATCTCGGCCGGCGTGATGTGAGCGGCCTTGATCGACACGCCCGCATGTAACGACAGCCGGATCGTCGCGAAGCCGATGGCCGCACCCTTCCCGCCCTTCACCAGTACGTTGACGATCGTGTTGGCTGTGGTCACGATAAGCCGGTCGCGCAGGCTTGAGGCATTCCCCAGTTTCGCGATCCGCTTGAACGCTTCCTTGTACAGGTTCAGGATGTTTTCGTACTGAATGTCCGAGCCGTGCACCTGCGCATCGGCCGCCTTCATCAAGGTTTCCTGGTTGAACATCAGCGCGCGGACGTACAAATTGCGGGCGTCGGAGGCTTGACCGTTCAACCAGTCATTAAGCACTTTCTGGCACGGTTCGGTGCCGGCCGCGGCCCCGATTGACTGCGCACACGATTCGCTGTACGCATAGCCGCTGCGTAGGTCCTTCGTGTCGTGATTGCCGGCCATCCAGTCGGCCAGCAGCGGCGATTTGAGCCAGTCCGCGTGCGCCTGTACAAGCGGTACCCATTTCGGCTTGAACGCATCGAGCGCGCGGGGATACTCGTTCTCCCGGAACCGTTGCAGCGCCTGGGTATCAATCACGGTCTCCGGTTTTCCGTCAGGGCCAATCTCCGGTTTGCCGTCCGGTCCCTTCTTGTAATACGCCTCGTCCCATGCTTCGTCGGCTGATTCTTGCGCAGCCTCCGGCACGTTATGCGCACGCCTTTCCTCTTCGTCTGTAGCCTTCTTAAAGCTTCCGGTCTTGAACCAGCCCTTCGCAACCCGGTACAGAAGGGCGGCATCTATCGTGTCGCCAGACATTGGCGTCGGAGGCATCGTGGAGCCATTCGCCATATTCGCCGCTTCCGACGCCGCGTAACTCACTTTGGTCGCCATTTTCGCGTTGGCCCGGATGCCCGCCTCGGCACGCTCCAGGAGCTGCGCCGACACGTACTTCCAGTACATACCCGCATCAAATCCATTGTTCAGGTTCGGGACCGTGAGTTCGGACAGATCGTTGGCGATCCCGACTGGATCGTTAATCGCGGTGACGAAACCTTTTTTGAGGGGCGATTCAGCCATCACCGCGCCGATGCGCTCGTCGGCATGACGCTGACGCAGCTTGATTTCGTCCTTGGGCGAGCGATTGCTGAAGCCGAACGCCTCCTTCATCGCACGATCGTCCATCGCGAAGTGGGCGATCTTGCTGCGCGTCGCTTGAAACTCGCCCGTGTCGGCCGCACTGCCGGCAACCATCGCCGGGACGTTGATGCACTGCATATGCTGCCCGCGCCATCCAGCGTCGCCGATCTTGTTAAAGATCGTATCGCGAGTCCAACGTACGTTTGACCAGCCGATCCAGAAATTCGTGGCTTCGTCGGTGCCCGGGGTATGTTGAACGCCCACGCAACGGCCGTAGGACTCGGGGGCCATGTCGCTGGACGGGCAAATATTCTGGGTAAGGTTGTTTTCGGCCGCATTACCCGGCGGCGGCACGATGCTGGGGGCGAACTGATACAGCACGCCGTCATCCAGCACCATGTAGGCGCGCAGCTTCTTGCGCTTTTCATCGTACGTGTACAAGTAGCCTTGCCGCAGCGACCGCAAGGTGTACTTGGCCGTCGCGACGGCCTGAGGGGCGCGTGCGTCGATCCGAAAATTACCAGACAGCGCGGGCGCTTTGGCCGCACCGCGCGGACACGCAATTGCGTAGCGGACAGGGTAGATCAACAGTGAGTCGCGATCGCAGATCGGACAGCCCGGGATGGTCGCCATAGTGTGATCCTTGTGCCTCGGTATATTCGTATGGGATGCGGGTGTTATGCGGCTATCAATTCTTGCTGTAGACGCGGTACGACCTGTTCCACTAACGCGTCGGTGTTCGTGGCATCGTGACTCTCTACCGCGTGCAGCAACGCCTGATCGATCGCGGCCGGCAAATGCGCGGCTTGATTAACCGTTAGCGCGGGCAGTCGCTGACGCACTTGCTCGGCAACCTCGCTGCGATTTAGGCGCGGCCATTGATCCGGACGCGGCCAGCCGTTGGGTTGATCGTCGGGTTCAGCCTTCGCTTCTGGGACGGCGATGGACCAACGGTAGCCCGCCCAAGCGAACTGCCAAGCGCTGACCGGTCCGAACAAGGCGCGGCGTTGGGCCGGTTCGAGAACCGCGAGCGTCAAACTGAGAACGCGCGGATCGTAATACCGCCAGAACACCGATTGGCCGTGCGCGCCGGGGCCTACCAAATAATGGGCGATGTGTTCGACCAGCGTATCGACACTGGCCGGGGTATCGAGCCACGCGCACACGACAGGCGGCCGCTCGGTCTCGACCTCTTCCCGCCAACACTCAAGGGCGATATGCCGATTCTGCGGATCGAGCGCCCCGAGATCGATCAGGCGCGGCATCAACTCTTCGCGATGTGCGAGCACGCGTGGCGTACAAGGGCGCATATCCAGCGCTGCAAGGTCTGGTGTGTGAATGAGCATCGTAGGCTCAACCAGCAGAAAGCCTTGCATCAACGGCGCAGCGGATTCGTCAACAGGCAGCATGGGAGTGGTAGCGACGTTCATCGGGTTAGGAGAGAGCAACCGACGCCTGACCGCTTTGCGCGGCGTCCTGCGCAACTGGCGCGCACAGATCGTTGCCGGGGAATTTGGCCGGCACGCTCTGCGGCCCGACCGTATCGTGACTGCCCGCGTGCACCTTGTTCTCGCCGGGCGTATAACCAACGATGCCTTTCGCGCTGACCTCGAACTGGCTGTTACCAGCCGTCAAGCGAATCCCCTGCTTCGCCGTGATGTTGATCCAGTCTGTCGTGCTGATAATCGACAGGACCTTCTTCGCCAGCAGCTCCAGCTCGTCGTTTTCCGCATGCACCTGAACCTTGCCGCTCGCCGCGATGAGCTTCATCCCCATCTTGTGCACGAACAGCGAAAACCTGTCGGAGACGCTAGCGAAGAACGATTTGCCGGTCGCGACCGATACGCTGTCACCGGCCGTGACAGCCACGTGCTGTCCGCCCGTGACGTGCGCGGTCGCGGGCGTCGTGACGGCGATGCCGGCCGCACCTGCCAGCAACAGGTGCGCTTCGTTGAGTTCCGGGAAATCGCCCTTGCCGCTGCTGCCCGTCGCCCCCGCGCCCTGGATGCCGTCCACCTGCGACTTCAGCGCGTCGGCGATCGGCGTCTGGCCCGCTCCGCTGTCTTGTGCCTGATAGTGCTGCGCGAGCTTGGCCGACTGCGCGTGTAACGTTTGCGCTTTGGTCAGGCGCGCTGCCGGTTCGCTCACGTCCGAGAGATGCCCCTGCGCGGCCGGACGCACCTCCGTGCTGATCACCATGCCCTTCCCGCTGCGGATCGCGCCGATCTCATCCGTACGCAGCTCGAAGCCCTCGCCACGGGCATCCTTGCGCCCCTGCCAATCCTCGATCCGCGTGATCTTGCCGAGCGAAAGCTGGCTGGCCGCATGGTCGGACCGAAGCTGTGCCTGAATGGCGTTCGCCGTGTCATCGAAAATCAGGTGGTTGCTGCGGCCGGACGATGCATTTCCGTCCGCCCCGTTCAACTCCCGGCTGCGAATGCCCATCAGCGCACTCTCGTCCGGCAGCTTCCACGACGGTACGTTACGCGCGTTCATCACGCGTCCCGTAATGATCGGGTGGTCCGGATTGCCATCGAGCCATTGCACGATGACCTCGGAGCCGATGCGGGGCAGCGCCGCCATACCCTGCCCGCCACCGGCCCAGCCGCTTGCGACCCGCACCCATGTCGAGTACTTGCCGTCGCGGTCCCAATGGAACTGGATCAGGACGCGACCGTGTTCGTCGGTATGAATACTCGTACCGGATTGGCCAACAACCGTCGCCGTCTGCGGTGCGAGGATCTTCGTGTCGACGCTGTTGAAGCCGCGCCCCGGTCGCCACGGGGTCGCCCTCGGAACACACGAGAATTCGTTGCGGTATTCCGCCAGCACACCCGTGTCCTGCAGATAGTTGTTCGTCGCAACGTGCCTGACCGACACGATCAGGTATTCATCGTCGCTTTGATCGCGGCTGAATGCCGAGCCATAGCGGTCCGTCAGCCGGAACCAGCGCCCCGGCTGCACGAAGCGATTGTTGCCCTTCGCGTCGAAGCGCTTGATCTTCGCTTCGATTTCCTCCATCCGGCGATTGGCAATCTGGTACCCGTGTTCCATGTTCCGATAACCGTATGCTCCGACGTACTCGTTCCATTCGAGTTGCGGTAGCGTGGATTCGGGGTTCAACAGGCTCGTCTGAAGCGAGTCGGCGTCGGGCTCTTGAAGTCGAAACGGGATAGTTCCGCATGCGTCGATGTGGTCTGCTGGAACGGGGACCAGCTCAGAATGCTGTCCGATTCCTCCGCGCCCATGCCGTTGTGGAAGCGGATTTCATGACTGCTACCATCGATCGTGGGCGCGGGGCGCGTCGGATCGGAGACAGTCAACTTGTGCGCCGTGGCCGTGTGTTCGTACCAGTACAGATAGCCCGCGTGCTCCCAGCGCCGATGAAGGTAATTGTGGTCGTCTTCGTCGAACTGGCAGGCCATCGTCATGCGCGGATCGTCCTCACCGACCTGCCACGCCCATTCGGGTAACACACCGTATTCCTGAAGAACGGTCGCTGTCTGGTCATGCAGGTTCTGATCGAGGAACAGGCGGTTGTGCTGGCTGTATTTCAGATAACGCAGCCACGGCCCTACGTGTGCCTCGTAGAACACCCAGCCGCCGTCCGTGCGAACGTGCCGGAACGCGAAGATATGGCCGTTAAAATATCGTCGGCTTCCGTCGCCGCGTGCCACGCTGATGGTCACACGCTTGTTGATGAAATCCTTCGGCGCAAGGTGGTCGTTATCCGACAGGATTTCGATCTTGTACGCAAAATCCTGCGATAGCGCTTCAGACGCCTCGAATACGTTCGGCAACAGGATTCTGTAAGGCGCGTCATCGTCCGGAAAGCTGATCTGCACTTGCCGGTTGTGCTGCGGGCCCAGCGCAAGTTCTCTCAGGGCTTGTGCTGTCTTCTGCATTGTTCTTGTCCCTCGAATCGGGCGCGAAGTGCCGCGGGGCCGCCCGTGCGCCCTGGAATGCGCCAGCAAAGTCGAACTCACAATGCTAGTGTCCGCCCCGACCTGCCGCGATAAGGTCAGACGTATACCACAAAGCCTCTCGAGGGCCCACGGCAGAACTGTCAGGAATGTTGGACGGCGGATAAGCGGCTGGAGTGGGCGCGCACGCAGTATCGTGCCGCAGGCGCCGGGTCACCATCGGATGTGGGAACGGCAACGCGCTATCCGACATAGTGAACGAATGTTGCCAGCGGGCGGCATTGCACCGCCCGCACCCAAATCAGACCACCGGGCCCGGTTCCTTTTCCTTGCGCAGGATCGCGTACAGGATGATCGCGCCGAACGTCGCGGTACCGATCCCGCCGAGCCCGAAGCCGCCGATCTTCAGCGAGAAGTCGCCGGCGCCGAGCACCAGCGTGACGGCCGCGACGATCAGGTTGCGGTTGTCGGAGAAGTCGACCTTGTTGACGACCCAGATCCGCGCGCCCGTCACCGCGATCAGCCCGAACACGACGATCGACACGCCGCCGAGCACCGGGCCCGGAATCGTCTGGATCACCGCGCCGAACTTCGGCGAGAAGCCCAGCCCGATCGCGATCAGCGCGGCGACCGCGAACACCAGCGTCGAATAGATCCGCGTGACGGCCATCACGCCGATGTTCTCCGCGTAGGTGGTCACGCCCGTGCCGCCGACGCTGCCCGACACGATGGTCGCGAGCCCGTCGCCGATGAACGCGCGGCCGACATAGCGGTCGAGGTTGTGGCCCGTCATCGCGCTGACGGCCTTGATGTGGCCGAGGTTCTCTGCGACGAGGATCACCGCGATCGGCGCGAGCATCAGCATCGCGTGCGGATCGAAGACGGGCGCACGGAAAGCCGGCACGCCGAACCACGCGGCATGCGCGACGATCGAGAAGTCGATCGGCTTGCCGAGGCCCATCGCGTTGGTCGCGATCGCGTAGAGCGCATACGCGATCGCGAGCCCGACGAGGATCAGCAGGCGCTGCATCATCCCGCGCGCGAACACCGCGACGCCGCCGACGCACAGCACCGTGACGAGCGCCATCACCGAGTCGAACGTCGAGGCCGACACGCCCTTGACCGCGATCGGCGCGAGGTTCAGCCCGATCACCGCGACCACCGCGCCGGTGACGACGGGCGGCATCAGCGTCTCGATCCAGCGCGTGCCGATCGCCTGCACCAGCGCGCCAAGCGCGACGTACACGACGCCGCACGCGACGATCCCGCCGAGCGCGACCGCGATGTTCGGGTTCGGGCCGCTGCCGCCGTAGCCCGTCACCGCGATCACGAGGCCGATGAACGCGAAGCTCGAGCCAAGGTAGCTCGGCACGCGGCCGCCGACCAGCACGAAGAACAGCAGCGTGCCGATGCCCGACATGAAGATGCACAGGTTCGGGTCGAAGCCCATCAGCAGCGGCGCGAGCACGGTCGAGCCGAACATCGCGACGACGTGCTGCACGCCCATCGCGACCATCTGCGGCCACGCGAGGCGTTCGTCGGGGCCGACCACGCGCGACGCGCCGGTCGATTGCACCCGCCAGCGCGGGAAGTAGGAATCGGACATGGGGAAAAAAGGGCTCCTGTCGAACGCCGGCTGCGGACGGTGCGCCGGTCTGGAATCTGGCGCGAGTTTACGGAGCGGAAATGGGGCTGGCAAGCGCGATCCGCCGGTGCGACGGCCGCGCCCGTGGGGATGGACACCGGGCCGGCGCGATGGCGTGCAGGCCGGCCGCAGCCGTGGCCGTGCGCCGTGGCCTGCGGCGACCGGCCGGCGCGCCGCGCGATGTAAGCGGGCGCTCACATCGCAGCGGGCGCCGCGGACATCACGGATTGATGTACTGGAACAGCGACAGGTTCTGCAGTTGCACGTAGGCCTTCTGCGCGCCGGTCAGCGCGTTCTGCACCTGCAGGTACTGACTGATCGTCGTCGTCATGTTGGTGCTGGTCAGGTCCGTCAGATTGCTGGTGGTCTGCAGCGACGCGGTCTGGTTGACGGCCTGCATCGCCTTGACCTCCTGCTCGCGCCCGCCGACCGACGCCTGGATCGTCGTCACGTTGCGCATCGTGTTGCCGACCTTGATCGAGCCCGTCATCAGCGCGTTCGACAGCGCCGCGGCAGCGACCGGGTTGCCGGTCACGGGCGTCTTCAGCGCCGAGATCATCGAGTCGAGCGTCGAGAACACGTCCGCGCCGCCGCTCGCCTGCGGGCCGGGCGTCACGGCGAACGTGTCGCCGGCGGCCGGCGTGCCCGACACCGCCACCGTCATCCCGCCACCGAGCGCGATCGCCGAGCCCGCCGTGTACGCCTGCGCGGCCGTGGTGGTCGGCGGCTTGGCCGAGTTGTCGGTCACCGTGTAGGTCGGCGCGGCGGCCGTGCCGCCGAACGCGATCGAGAACTGATGGCCGTTGGTCGCGGCCGACGGGCTCGTGACCGTCACCGCGGTGATCGTGCCGGTGCCCGTGTTGGCGGCGCCGGCCGACGGCACCGGTGCGCTGCCGAGCGACGACACCGACATGAACACCGCCGAACCGGTGTCGCCCTGCGCCACGCTGCTCGAATCGGCGATCTGCACCTGGCGCGTGCCCGAGTCGCCGACGTAGCTGACGCTGCCGTTCGGGCTGCTGGTAAACGGCGCCGACGAATTGTTCAGGCCGGCGAACAGGTAATTGCCGGCCCCGTCGTTCGAGTTCGCGAGCGTCATCAGCTGGTCGCGATAGCCTTGCAGCTGCGTCGCGAGCGCCGAGCGGTCGCTGTCGGCCAGCGAGCCGTCGCCGGCACGCACGACGAGCGTCTGCACGCTGGTCAGCACGCCGCTCACGCTCTGCAGCGCCTGATCCTCGGCCTGCAGCGACGCAAGCGCCGCGTTCTGGTTGGTCGCGTACTGCGACAGCGTCGCCGACGTCATCGACAACTGCACGGCCTGCGCCGCGCCGACCGGGTTGTCGGCCGGCGTCTGCAGGCTCACGCCGCTCGCGATCTGCTGGTACAGCTGCGCGAGCTGCGCCTGCTGATCGTTCATCTGGGAAACGTTCAGCTGAAAGAACTGGGCGCTGGAAATTCGCATCGCTTCTATTCCTCGAATCCGGTCAGTTGAACAGGCCGAGCACGGTCTGGAACAGCGTCGCCGCCGTCTGGATCACCTTCGCGTTCGCCTGGTAAAGCTGCTGGTACTGCATCAGGTTCGCCGCTTCCTCGTTCTGGTTCACGCCCGACACCGACTGCTGCGCGGTCGTGATCTGGCCGACCAGCGAGGTCTGCGCGGCGCTCGACGATTTCAGCTGGCTCGCCGTGTTGCCGATGCCGTTCACGTAGTTCGCATACGCGCCGGTCAGCGTCGTCGTGCCGCCGCCGAGCGACTTCGCGGTGACGAGCTGCGACAGCGCGAGCGCGTTGGAGCCGTCGCTCGTGCCGCCCGCGTACGGTCCGATCGTGAACGCGTCGCCGTCCGACGGCGCGCCGGACAGCGTGACGGTCACGCCGTTCATCACGCCCGCCGGCGCCGGCTGCGTGGTGCTCATGATCGTCAGCTTCGCGCCGGCCGTCGCGTCGTACGGCACGCTGTCGGTCGGGCTCGTGATCGTCACCGAGGTGGGCGGCGTGCCCGCGATCGTCACCGTGGTGCCGGCCTGGAAGCCCGACAGCGACTTCGACGCCGCGTCGTAGGTGAGCTTGGTCGGCGTCGTCGGGACCTGGTAGCCGGCGCTCACCGCGCCCTGCGTGATCTTGCCCGTGCCGAGGTTGGTGCTCGACGCCGCCGCGACCACCGGCGACGCGGCCGCGATCGCCGAACCGCTCGTCGTCGCGAGGCCGAAGCCGTTCAGCGCGCCGCGCGTCGGCAGTACGGTGAACTGGTCGCCGGCATTCATCGAGCCGGACGCGAACGAGAAGGCCAGCCCGCCGATCGACGCCGGCATCGATGTCGACTGGCCGACCACCGACCCGCTCGCGCGGTCGGTCAGCGTGTAGTTGGTGCCGTCGTACGACAGCGTGTAGTCGCTCGTCGTCGGCTGCGCTGCGTTGGCGAACGAGACGGACAGCGATGCGTTGCCGGTATTGCCCTGGTTCGAATAGACGGCCGGGTTCGCCACCGTGAACAGGTTGCCGCCCGGCTTGCCCGACAGGTCGATGCCGAGCGCGTTCTGCCCGTTGACCTGCGCGGCGAAGCTGGTCGCGAGCGCGCCGAGCTGCGCCTGCGCGGGGTCGAGCGTCTGGCTGCGGAACGCGAGCAGGCCGCCGAGCGTGCCGCCCGACAGCGACGCATCCGGCAGCGCCTGGTTCGGGCCCTGCGGGTTCGCGCCGGCGATCCCCTGCGACACGACGGTCAGTTCGCTCGGATCGGACGGCGACGTGACCGTCGCGAGTTGGTAGCTCTTGTCGGCGACGACGAGCGGCTGGCCGCCCGCGAGGAACACGCTGTAGCCGCTGTCGTTGCGCACGACCTGCACGCCGGCGAGACTCGACAGGTTCGACACCGCGAGGTCGCGCTGGTCCATCAGCTGGTTGGGCGGCTGCCCCTGGCTGCCCGCCGCCGTGATCTGCTGGTTCAGTTGCGCGATCTGCGCGGTGTACGTGTTGATCTGCGACACGGTGCTGGTGAGCTGCGTGTTGACGCTCTGGCGCAGCGCATCGTACTGCTGGCCAGCCGCCTTCAGCTGGTCGGCGAGAACCTGCGCGTTGCTGATGGCGGTCTGCCGCACCGACGGATCGGACGCATTGTTCGCGACGTTCTGCAGCCCGGTGAAATAGCCGGTGATCGCGGTCGAGATGCCGGCCGTCGGGCTGCCGACGTAGTTGTTCAGCTGCGCGACGAGCGAATACCACGTCGACAGCGCGCCGCCCTGCGACTGCGCGCTGTTCAGCTGGTCGCTCAGGTACTGGCTGTACTGCCGCTGCACGGTGACGGTGTTCACGCCCTGCGGCATGTAGCCGCTCGACGTGTACTGGCCGCTCGCCTCGGCATAAACGGGGCGCTCGACCGAATAGCCGGGCGTCGCGGCGTTGCTGATGTTCTGACCGGTCGTCGTGAGGCCCCAGAGCGCGGCATTGAGGCCGCTGACGCCGAGGTTCATGAGTGTGTTGGGCATGCGCGATCCTGATGAGCCGGCCGCGCTGCGGCCGCCGGGTTGCGTGACTCCCGGTATAACGGCCGCGGATCGAAAAAATTGAGGAAAAAATGCACGCGCGACGCGCGCTCGCGCGTCGCCGGTCGAGGGCCCCGGCGGACGCTGCCGGCGCCGGTGCGAAGGCGGCCCCGAGCGGGGCCGCGAGGGGGTGCGTCAGGCCCGCGCGAGCGAGCGGCGCTTCATCTCGAGCTGCGTGATCAGGCGCTGCAGCGTGTTCTCCGCGCTGCCCGGCAGCGACATGAAGCGAAAGCCGAGCTGGTAGCGCCGCGAACCGTTCGGCATCTGCGTCGAACGCTGCGACACGAGGCGCAGCTCGAGCGACAGCTTGCCGTGGCCGGTCAGCTCGAGCTCGACGTCCGGCAACAGCGTGCCGACCTCGAGCGCCTCGACGCGCTCGTCGGCCGTGCGCAACCCGACGCCGCCGAGCGACAGGTTATGCACCTCGAACACGAAGCTCTCGCCGTCCGGCAGCGTGCCGCGGCACAGAAACGGATCGACGATCGGCGCATCGACGCGGAAGTACTCGCGGCGCTGGATGCACATCAGCACGTCGGGGAAATCGGCGACGAACGCGGGCAGCCCCTCGTAGCGCGTCTCGCGCGGCGTGTTCGTGGTGAATTCGACGCGCACGCCCTCCGGCGCGGCCGAGAACGTGCAGTGCGACGCGGCGAGGATGCTGGCGTTCTGCTCGGACAGCGCGCCCCAGTCGAACGTGAACGTGCGCGCGCCGACGTCGACCTCGAGCAGGCGCGTGACGAGCTGGCCGCCTGGGTACTGGACCGTCAGGAAGTCGCCGCGGTTCACGAGATTGCGCAGCTGCACACCGATCTCCAGCGGATTGCGGCGGGCGTAGTCAGGCCCGGAATGGCCCGCATCCAGGCTCGGATCGGTCGACGTTTCGATATTCATGGCTAGCCGGTTTTCTTGTCAGGGCGCCCGGACGACCGGTGCGCAGTAAAACCGGGCCAGAACAGGGCCCGGTAGCAGGTCTCACACACTTAGCGGCAGTGCTCACCGAAAGTTTAGATCGAATTGCCGATATTTTTCGCGCAAACGTTGAAACCGCGCGCGGCGGGGTGCCGGGCGCGGTCCGAAAGACGGCGGACGGGGCCTGCCCGTCAGCCGATCTGCTGCATGATCGAGATCAGCTTCTTCGCGTAATTCGGGTCGGTGGCATAGCCGGCCTTCTGCATCCCGTGCGCGAAACCCTCGACGCTGCGGCTCGCGCTCAGCACGCCCGCGTAGCGCGGGTTGTTCTTCAGCAGGTTCGCATAGTCGGTCATCGCATGCTCGTACGAATCATACGCGCGGAACTTTGCAACGACGCGCCGCGGCGTGCCGTTCACGTACTCGGTCGTCAGCGCCGACACCGTGCGGCCCGTCCAGCCCTTGTTCGCCTTGATGCCGAACACGTTGTAGCTCGTCGAGCCGTCGCTCGCGCGGATCTCGCGCTTGCCCCAGCCCGATTCGAGCGCGGCCTGGCCGACGATGAAGCGCGCCGGGATGCCGGTGCTCGCGCTCGCCGCCTGCGCCGGCGCGGCGAGCCGGTCGACGAACGCGTCGGCGTCCTGCACGCCGCTCGCGCCCCTCACCGGCGGCGTGAGCGCGCTGCCGGCCGAGTAGCCGCGTGCGCCGGCGAGCCCGCCGTTGTTCGCCGCGTTCGCATACGCCCTCGCCATCGCATTCATCGCGGCGAGGCTGCCTTCGTTGCCCGACGTGCCGGCGCCGGCCGCGCCCAGGCCCACCGCGCCGAGCCCGTCCGCGCCGGCGTCGGCCGCCGTGTCGCCGCCCTGCCCCGCGTTGCGCATCAGCTGCTTCATCAGCGCATCGGCGACGCCGATCCCGCGCTTCGACATCTGCTGCGCGAGCTGCTGGTCGAGCATCGACGTGTACATCTTCGACGTGTGCGAATCGAGCAGCCCGCCGTCGGGCGTCGCGTCGCGCATGCTCTTGAGCATCATCTGCGTGAACATCGCGTCGAACTGGCCCGCGACCGCCTTCGCGCCGGCCTGCGGCGATTGCCTCGCCTGCGCGCGCAGCGCGTCGAAGCCCTGCACGTCGAGGGCGAAGCGCTGCGTGAGATCGTTCGCGTCGGGAAGGTTCGCTGCCATTTAGATCACCTCCAGGTCCGCGCGCAGCGCACCGGCCGCCTTCATCGCCTGCAGGATCGACATCAGGTCGGCCGGCGTCGCGCCGAGCGAATTCAACGCCTTCACGACGTCGGCGAGGCTCGCGCCGGCCGTCACCATCTTGAGCGCCCCGTTGTCCTGCTTCAACTGGATCTGCGACTGCTGCGCGACCACCGTCTGCCCGTTCGAGAACGGCCCCGGCTGCGACACCACCGGCTGCGTGTTGACGACCACCGACAGGTTGCCGTGCGCGACCGCGCAGCTTTGCAGCGTCACCATCTGGTTCATCACGATCGAGCCGGTGCGCGCGTTCAGGATGACCTTCGCGGCGGCCTTGTCCGGGCTCACGTCGAGGTTCTGCAGGCGCGCCATGAACGCGACCTGCTGCGCGGAATCCGCCGGCGCGGCGAGCTGGATCGTGCGGCCGTCGAGCGCCGTCGCGGTGCCCGGGCCGAAGCTGGAATTGACCGCGGACACGATCCGCTGCGCGGTGCCGTAGTCCATGTCGTTCAGTTGCAGCTGCAGCACGCCGTTCATCTGCGCGATCGCGTTCGGCACCGAGCGCTCGACGATCGCACCGCCGACGATGCGGCCGGCCGCGAGCTGGTTCACCTGGACGCGGCTGCCGTTCGCGCTCGCGCCCGCGCCGCCGACCGCCATGTTGCCCTGCGCGAGCGCATACACCTGCCCGTCCGCGCCTTTCAGCGGCGTGAGCAGCAGCGTGCCGCCGCGCAGGCTCTTCGCGTTGCCGAGCGATGACACGGTCACGTCGAGCGCCTCGCCCGGCCGCGCGAACGGCGGCAGCGTGGCGGTCACCATCACGGCCGCGACGTTCTTCAGCTGCATGTTGCTCAATGACGACGGGCCGCCGTTGGCCGACCCGTTGTTGATCGAGATGCCGAGGTTCGCGAGCATGTTCGCGAGCGTCTGCGTCGTGAACGGCGTCTGCATCGTCTGGTCGCCCGTGCCGTCGAGGCCGACGACGAGGCCATAGCCGATCAGCGGGTTGTCGCGCACGCCCTGGATCTGCGCGAGATCCTTCAGGCGTTCCGCGTGCGCGCTCGGCGCGCCGAACGCGCAGGCCGCCAGCACGAGCGCGGCGGCGATCCGCGCGACGGCCTGCGCGCGGGACGACAGTCGGTGGAAAAGAGGCTGCGACATCGTCATCACCACGGTGCGAGGTTGAGGAAGAAGCGCTGCAGCCAGCCCATCGTCTCGGCTTCGTTGATATAGCCCTTCGACGAGTATTCGATCTTCGCGTCGGCGACCTGCGTCGAGTAGACCGAGTTCGCGCCCGAGATCGTGTTCGGGTTGACGACCCCCGAGAAGCGCACGAACTCGTTGCCCTGATTGATCAGCATCTGCTTCTCGCCGCTGACGACGAGGTTGCCGTTCGGCAGCACGTTGGTGACGGTCACGGTGATCGTGCCGTTGAACGTGTTCGCAGCACTCGCGCCGCCCGTCGCCGCGAACTTGTTGGCGCCGGCCGCCGACATGTTCGCCTTCGCGAACAGCCCGCCGAGGAAGCCGGCCGTCGGCACGCTGAAGTCGGTGTTGCCCTGCCGGTTGGTGTTCGCCCCCGACGACTTGGTCGCGTTGATGTTCTCCGCGATCATGATCGTCAGGATGTCGCCGATGTTGCGCGGCCGCTGGTCTTCGAACAGCGGCCGGCCCGCGTAGCCCGGGTTGTAGATCGAGCCGGGCGCCTGCATCGACATCGGCCTCGGCGGCTGCGCCGTCATCGGCTGCTGGATGATCGGATCGCGCGGAATCTGCGCGCAGCCGGCGAGCGCGGCCACCGCGAGCGCGCACACGGCGCGCACGGGGGCTGACGGGAGGAGGCGAACCTGCTTCATGGCGACGACTGGACTTTCCGGTTAGCTCTTCATCTGCGTGACGGTCTGCAGCATCTGGTCGGACGTCGTCACGGCCTTGCTGTTGATCTCGTACGCACGCTGCGTCTGAATCATGTTGACGAGCTCCTGCACGACGTTCACGTTCGATGCCTCGACGTAGCCCTGATTGAGCACGCCCGCGCCGTTCAGGCCCGGTTGCGCCACGTTCGGCGCGCCCGACGA
Source organism: Burkholderia sp. B21-005 (assembly GCF_020843965.1). Taxonomy (NCBI): domain Bacteria; kingdom Pseudomonadati; phylum Pseudomonadota; class Betaproteobacteria; order Burkholderiales; family Burkholderiaceae; genus Burkholderia; species Burkholderia sp. B21-005. The sequence continues at coordinate 3,362,454 of NZ_CP086301.1, forward strand.
GGTGGTTTCGGCGAACAGGTTCTCGCCCTTCGCCTCGAGGCCGGCCGGGTTGATGAAGGTGGCGATCTGCAGCGAGCCGATCTGCACCGCGTTGCTCGAGCCCGGCTGCGTGACCGACACGACGCCGTCCTTGCCGATCGTCAGCGACTGCGCGTTCTGCGGCACGGTGATCGCCGGCAGGATCTGGTAGCCGCTCGACGTGACGAGCTGGCCCTGCGCGTTGGTCTGGAACGAGCCGTCGCGCGTGTACGCATTCGTGCCGTCCGGCATCAGCACCTGGAAGAAGCCCGCGCCGTTGATCGCGACGTCCTTCGAGTTGCCGGTCTGCGTGAGGCCGCCCTGCGTGTACAGGCGCTCGGTCGCGACCTGCTGCACGCCGGTGCCGAGCTGCAGGCCCGACGGCAGTTCGGTCTGCTGCGTCGAGTTCGCGCCCGGCTGGCGGATGGTCTGGTACAGCAGATCCTCGAACACCGCGCGCGACGCCTTGAAGCCGTTCGTGCTGGTGTTCGCGAGGTTGTTCGAGATCACGTCCATCTGCGCCTGCTGCGCATTCATGCCGGTGGCGGCAATGTAGAGCGAACGGTTCATGTTGAATCTTCTCCTGGTAGCGAGGGCCGTGCCGCTCAGCTGAAGTTGAGCAGCTGGTTCGCCGACTGCTCGTTCTGGTCGGCCGTCTGGATCAGCTTCGACTGCAGCTGGAACGCCCGTGCGTTGTCGATCATCGCGACCATCGCGGTCACCGGATTCACGTTGCTGCCTTCGAGCGAATTCGGCGTGACGACCACGCTCGGGTCGCTGTCGGCCGGATTGCCGTCGGCGGTGCGGAACAGCCCGTCGTTGCCGCGCGCGAGCGTGGCCGGATCGGGGTTCACGAGCTTCATCTGGTCGACGATCGCGACCGCCGTCGGCGGGTCGCCCGGCATCAGCGCGGACACCGTGCCGTCCTTGCCGATCGTCACTTCCGCGTTCGGCGGCACCGAGATCGGGCCGCCGTTGCCGATCACCGGCAGGTTGCTCGCGTTGACGAGCTGGCCGTTTTCATCGACGTGCAGGTTGCCGGCGCGCGTGTACGCCTCGCTGCCGTCGGCCGTTTGCACCGACAGCCAGCCCGCGCCCTGCACGGCGACGTCGAGCGGGTTGCCGGTGCGCGTGATCGGACCCGGCGCGTAGTCCGCGCCGGGCGTCGACGCGAGCACGTAGGTGCGCGTCGTCGTCGGGTCGCTCGTGCTGCCGTCGCCGAAATTCATCGGCACCGCGCGGTAGGTCGCGAGCTGCGCGCGAAAACCCGTCGTCGACGCGTTCGCGAGGTTGTTCGCGACGATCGCCTGCTGGTCGAGCGACTGCGACGCGCCCGTCATCGCCGTGTAGATCAGTCGGTCCATGGCTGCCGGTTATCCGCGCGTTACAGGTTGATGAGCGTCTGGTCGACGGTCTGCTGCGTCTTGATCGTCTGCGCGTTCGCCTGGTAGTTGCGCTGCGCGGTGATCAGGTTGACGAGCTGCGACGTCAGGTCGACGTTCGAGTTCTCGAGCGCGCTGCCCTGCAGCGTGCCGTGGTTGGTGCTGCCCGGCGCCGAGATCTGCGGCACGCCCGACGCGGCCGTTTCCGCGTACTGGTTGCCGCCGAGGTTGACGAGGCCGTTCGGGTTGTTGAAGTTCGCGATGGCGATCTGGCCGAGCACCGCCGTCTGGCCGTTCGAGTAGTTGCCGGTCAGCTTGCCGTCCGAGCCGATCGAGAAGGTCGTCAGCGTGCCGCTCGCATAGCCGTCCTGCGCGAGGTTGTTCACGCCGTCCTTGCCGCCGAATTGCGTGGTGCCGGTCAGGTCGAGCGTGAGCGGCTGCGGCGTCGTCGAGCCGTCGGTGGTCGGCACGGTGAACTGGAACTGGCCGACCGACGTGGTCGGCACGGCCGGCGTGCCCGTCGTCGTGCTCTTGATCGCGCCCGACGAATCGAACGTGACCGTGCCGAGGTCGGTCGTGGCGCCGCCCTGCACGCCCGCGTACGCTTCCCACGTGCCCGCCGCCGATTTCACGAAGTACATGTTGACCGCCTGCGAGCCGCCGAGCGAGTCGTACACCTGCACCGACGTCGAATAGTTGTACGTCGAGGTGTCGGTCGCGTCGAACGGCGTCTTGGTCGGCACCTTGTCCTGCGAGTTCAGGTTGAACTGGCCGGTGATCTTGGTCGTGGCGGTCGGCGAGATGTTGGTCGTCGGCGCCTGCAGCGGCACGGTCTGCGCGGTGTTCACCACGCCGTTCTTGTCGGCCAGGTAGCCCATCAGGTTCAGGCCCTGCGCGTTGACGATGTAGCCGTTCTTGTCGCGCTGGAACGTGCCGTCGCGCGAGTACGTCGTCACGCCGTTGTTCGACATCTGGAAGAAGCCGTTGCCGTTGATCGCGACGTCGAGCGACGAGTTCGTCGTATTGATCGTGCCCTGGCCGAACTGCTGCTGTACCGACGCGAGCGCCGTCCCGATCCCGATCTGCGTGTTGACCGACGTCGCGATCGAGTTCGCGTACATGTCGGAGAACTGCGCGGTGCTCGACTTGAAGCCGACCGTGTTCGCGTTCGCGATGTTGTTGCCGATCACGTCGAGCGCGTTCGATGCGCCGGCGAGGCCGCTCAGACCCTGTTGATAACCCATTTCGGTCTCCGTTTTCGAGAAAGCTGGATCAGTTGGTGGTGGTGGCGTCGGAGGACGACGACGATGCGGTGTTCGGGAAGATCGACGCGACCTGGGTGAGCCCCACGGTCGTGCCGTTCGACAGCACGAGCCCCGCCGTGCCGTCCGCCTGCTTGATCACGCTCTGTACCTGCGCGGCCGCGAGCACGGTCGGCGCATACGTCTTGCCGTCGCTGCCCGTGTACTGCGCGCTCACGGTGTACTTGCCGTCCGGCAGCGCGTTGCCCGCTGCGTCGGTCGGCGTCCAGTTGAACGGCACCGTGCCGGCCGACTGCTTGCCCGCGTTGATCGTGTTGACGACGGCGCCCGAGCTGTTCTTCACGGTGATCGTCAGGTTCGACACGTCGTTCGCGAGCGACACGCCGAACGGCGACGCCGCGCCGCCCTTCACCGCGACGCCGTTGCCCGGTGCGAGCACGTTCGTGCCGATCAGGAGCGCGGCCTGCGTCTGCTGGCCCGCCGCGAGCTGGCTCGACAGCGACGTGAGCGACGTGTTCAGCTGCGCGATGCCGCTCACCGTGTTGATCTGCGCGAGCTGCGACGTCATCTGCGAACTGTCGACGGGGCTCGTCGGATCCTGGTTCTGCAGCTGCGTGACGAGCAGCTTCAGGAACGTCGCCTGCAGGTCGCTCGCCGACGTGCCGGTCGTCGACACGTTGCTGGTGTTCATCGTGTCGGTCGGCAGGGTCGACACGTTGGTGCCGTTGCTGCCGATCGTCGTGCTGGTGGATGTCATCCTGAATGGCCTTGTGTCGGAACTGTCGGGTCTGGGGTCTCGATGTCTCGGTGCCTCGATGTCGAAGCTCGCCCGGCGCGGCTTACGAGCCGATCGTCAGCGTCTTGAGCATCAGCGTCTTCGCGGTGTTCAGCGTCTCGACGTTGGCCTGGTACGAGCGCGACGCCGAGATCATGTTCACCATCTCCTGCACCGGATCGACGTTCGGCATCTGCACGTAGCCGTTCGCGTCGGCGGACGGGTTCGCCGGGTCGTAGGTCGACTTCATCGGCGACGGATCGTCCATCACCTTCGTCACGCGCACGCCGCCCACGCCCTGGCCGGACGCAGTGCGCGCGCCGCCCATCGGGTCGGTCGCGAACACGACCTGCTTGGCCTTGTACGGCTTGCCGTCGGGGCCGGTCGCGCTGTCGGCGTTCGCGAGGTTCGACGCGGTGACGTTCAGGCGCTGCGATTGCGCGGACAGCGCCGAACCGGCGACGCCGAAGATGTTCATCAACGAGGGCATGGAGGCTCCTTGTTCGGGTACGAAAGCGGCGCGCGCTTACGAGTTCGTCGAGATCGCGGCGATCATCGCCTTGATCTGCTGGGTCATCACGGTCATCCCGGTTTCGTAGTGCAGCGCGTTGTTCGCGAACTGCACGCGCTCGACGTCGAGATCGACCGTGTTGCCGTCGAGCGACGGCTGCAGCGGCATCCGGTATTGCGAACGACCGTAGTCGTCGGCCGGGCCGCCCGTGGGAATCAGCTTCGCGGTGCCGGCCATGTGGCCCGGCGCCGTCGACACCATCGTCATCCCGCTCGCCACGCCGGCCGGCTGCGCCATCGGCAGCTGCGCGGCGTTGCTCGGCGCGAGGCCGCCGTGGGTCTGCTTCAGCGAGCGCGCGAGGGTCGACGCGAAATCGACGTCGCGGGCCTGGTAGCCCGGCGTGTCGGCGTTCGCGATGTTCGACGACAGCAGTTCCTGCCGATAGGCGCGCACGTCGAGCGCCTGTCGGCCGAACGCGAATTCGGCATCGAGTTTGTCCAGCATGTGTGCGTCTCTCCGTATGAAGCGCTGCACGCCCGTTGCGCCGGATGGCGACCCAAGGGGCTTTTTTCCATGACAGCGATGGTAGGCGTCGCGCGCAACCGGCAATCGGGCGAATAACGCGGCAAAGGCCCCCTCTATTCATCGTTTGCGCGACGGCCCCGCTCCCTAGAATGCGAATCGGATCAACGGTTTCGAGGACACGGCGATGACAGGCAGCGCACTTCGCGGAAACGACGGACGCCGGACGCGCGTGCCGCGTGCGTTCGCGCTCGCCGCGGCGCTGTGGCTCGCGGTGCCGGTTGCGCACGCGGACGACGGGATGATCGTGATCCCCGGACGCGGCGAGACGGCCGAGACGGCGCTCGCGCATGCGAATGCAGCAAGCGGCGGGCAGTTCGGCGGGAATGCGGGAACGGTGGCGGGCGCGGCGGTGGGTGCGGCGTCGGGCGCGGGCATGGCGATGGCGGGCGGTGCGGCTGGCACTGCCGCGGCCGGCTACGCGGCGCAGCCGGCCGGCTCGATGGTCGTGACGAACGTCCCGCCGCCGGCCGCCGTGCCGGCGCCCGCACCGCGCCCCGTCTACGCGGCCGCACGCATGAACACCGGTTACGGCGCGCCGCGCGCGGCCGATCCGGGCGCCGTCGCGACCGTCGTCGCCGGTACGGCCGACCCGGCCTCGAATCCTGCGCGAGCGGCGATCGCCCCACGCGTCGCGTCAGCCCGCCCCCTCCCGGCCGCGCCGGCCCCGCGCGCGCCGATGGCGTCCGCCACCGCGGCCCAGGCGGCGGCTGCGCCCCAGCCGGCGACGCCGCCCGGCCAGCAGGACCCCGACGCGATCCGGCGCACGGCCCTCGCGTTCCTGCAGCAGCAGATCGCGGGCCTGCCGGGCAAGACCACCGCGACCGTCGCGGCCGCGTTTCCGCGCGGGCTCGCCGCGTGCACGACGCTCGAGCCGTTCCTGCCGACCGGCGCGCGCCTGTGGGGCCGCACGACGGTCGGCGTGCGCTGCGCGGGCGAACGGCCGTGGACCGTCTACCTGCAGGCGAAGGTTGCCGTGCAGGCCACCTATTACGTCGCCGCGCGGCAGATCGCGCCCGGCGAGCCGCTCACCGTGGCCGACCTCGTCGCGCGCGACGGCGACCTGACGGTGCTGCCGCTCGCGGTGATCACCGATCCCGCGCAGGCGGTCGGCGCGACCGCGCTGGCCCGGATCTCGGCCGGGCTGCCGCTGCGCCAGGACATGCTGAAGAGCGCCGCGTCGGTGTCGGCCGGCCAGACAGTGCGGGTCGTCGCGGCCGGGCCCGGCTTCACGATCTCGGCCGAGGGCAACGCGCTCGCGAATGCGGCGCCGGGCCAGTCGGTGCGGGTGAGGATGGCCGCGGGGCAGATCGTCACGGCGATCGTCAAGGACGCCGGGACCGTGGAAATTCCGCTGTAGGGGCGGATCCCGCCGCAAGATTGCAAAGAATTGTTTATTCGGAGAATTTCGGGCTCACGATGCTAAAGTTCGGGCCGACCCGGCCGTTATCTGGGTCATACCGTACAGGAAACCCATCGTGAAGATCGATTCCACTCCGAAACCGAGCCCCCTCGCGTCGACCGGCAACGGCGCGACCCGCGCGCAATCCGGCGCGGCTTCGTCGTCGCCCGCGCAGGCGGCCGACGCAGGATCGACCGGCGGCGACACGACCGTGAACCTGTCGGGTCTGTCGGGCCAGCTGCGTTCGCAGTCGGCCTCGGGCAGCGCCGACATCGACACGGCCCTCGTCCAGTCGATCAAGGACGCGCTGAACGACGGCACGCTGACGATCGACGTGAACAAGATCGCCGACGGCGTATTGAATACCGCCCGCGACCTGCTGCAACAGCAGCGCTCGCAGGGCAACTGAGCCGGCCAGGGGCCCGTCACGCCCTGACCGGTCCCCTGGTTTGCCGGCATGCGCCACCGCGTGCCGGCGCGACGAGCATGACGCGATGAGAGAAGAGCTGCTGGCCACGGTCAACGACGAACACGCGACGGTCGAAGCGTTCGCGTCCCTGCTCGCCTACGAGGAAAAAGCGCTCACGACACCGGAGCCGCTCGACATGCTGCCCGGCATCGTCGAGAAGAAGAGCGTGCTGATCGACCGGCTCGCGCAGCTCGAGCGCACGCGCGACACGCAGCTGTCCGCGCTCGGCTTTCCGGCCGGCAAGAAAGGCATGGACCAGGCCGCCGAGCGCGATGCACGCCTCGCGGGCCGCTGGCAGCTGCTGCTACAGGCCGCCGAACGCGCGCGCCAGGCCAATGCGACCAACGGGATGCTGATCCGGATCCGGATGGACTACAACGAGCGCGCGCTCGCGGTGCTGCGCTCGGCCCCCGCGCCGGCCGGCGTCTACGGGCCCGACGGGCGCGTGTCGGCGCTGATGCGCTGAAGCATCGACGTACCGATCACGCCAACGCTCCGACGTACCGATCACGCCGGCGCTCCGACGCGCCGGCCGCGCACCGCGCGGCCCGGCTGCGGCCGCGAGCGCCTTTCCCGCCTTACAGCAGCGGACACGCGGTGACCTGCGTGCCGCGTTCCACGCAAAGCCGTTCGTAGTCGCGCAGGTACGCGCGCTCGTCGTCGTCCAGCAGTTCGACGTCGATCAGGTCCCAGTCGTAGCCGACGGTGACGATGTTCTCGAACGCGACAGTGTCCGATGCGTCGTCGTCCGCGCGCACGATCACGATGTTCTCGATCCGCACGCCGCCCTTGCCCGGCACGTAGATGCCCGGCTCGACCGAAATCACCGCATTCGGCACCAGCCCGTACTTCGCGCCCGGCGCGAACCGCACGCCGCCCTCGTGGACGTGGATCCCGACGCCATGCCCGGTGCCGTGGCCGAAATCGTAGCCGTGGTCGCGGCACACCTGCCGTACCGCCGCGTCGACGTCGCCACCCGTCGCCGTCTTCGGGAAGCGCGTGACGAGCCCCTTGATGCAGGCCTTCAGCGCGACCGTATAGATCTCGCGCTGCCACGGCTGCGCGACCGTTTCCGGCCGCGTGCGGCGCAGCACGACGCGCGTGCAGTCCGTCGCGAAACCGGCGTCGTAATACGCGCCGCTGTCGAGCAGCACGAGTTCGCCCTCCGTCAGCTCGACCTCCGCGCTCGCCGTCGTGTAGTGCGCGAACGCGCTGTTCGCGCCGTTCGCCGCGATCGACGGGAACGTCAGCGCGACCGCCGAGCGGGCGCCGTACGCGTCGTTGATCGTGCGGGCCAGGTCGTATTCGGTATGGCGCCGCCCCGGCTCGCCGGCCTTCGCCCAGCGCATCGTTTCGGCGATCGCCGCCGAACTGCGCGCGAACGCGTCGCGGAAGCGGTCGAGCACCGCCGGCGTCTTGCCGGCCCGCATCGCCTCGACCGGGTTGAAATCGGCGTGGCGCGCATGCGGCCACACGCGGCGCACCGACTCGACGAGCGCGCAGTTGACCGATTCGAAGCCGTAGCACACGTGGTCGATCGCGCATGACGCGAGGAAGCGCTCGAGTTCGGCGAAGTCGCGCCGGATCACGTGCAGCGCCGGATACGACGCCAGCTCGACCGGGCACCGGTCGCAGCCTTCCGGCAGGAACAGCGCGACCTGCGCGCCGACCGCGAACAGGAAGCCCAGGTGCGACGACACATTCGGGATGTGATAGCCGCGGCTGTTCAGCAGGTACGCGAGATCGTCCGACGCACACGTGAAGAACGCCGTCTTGCCGGGCGCCGCGCCGGTGTGCGCGGCGAGCCGGCGGTTCAGCGCGTCGAGGTTCTGCGCGACGCTCGCGCCGGTCATCGTGTCCGGCAGCTCGAAGATCGGCCGCTCGACCACCCAGCCCGGCAGCGCGATCGCGCGGTCGATCTCGCGCTCGCCGAGACTCGTCCAGTCGAGCGACGCGGGCTGCGTCTGCTCGACCAGCCGGTCGCGCTGCGCGACGCTGATCCGCAGCGCGTCGTAGCCGACCCGTGCGAGCCGGCTCGCGTGCGCGATGAGCCAGTCACCCAGCGCCTGCCAGATCGTCACGTTCATCCCGAGCTTCTCGATCCGCACCTGCGCCGGGTCGCACTGCTGTTCGGCCTGCAGGTGATAGCGGCCGTCGACGAACAGCACGAACGGCGGCACGCCGAGCGCCTGCGCGGTCGCCGCGCTCAGGAAGATCCCGCAGCCGGCCGAGCCGTCGAAGCCCGACAGCGCGTAGCGCGGGTTGTTGCTGCGCGGCAGGTATTCGGTGATGTATTCGTCCTGCGACGTGACGACCACGGCGTCGAGCCGCAGCGCGTCGAGCACGCGCGACAGGCCGCGCTGCGTGTCGGCGACGCACGCGTCATACGAGGGAAGGCCGGAGAAGTTGTATTTCAGTCGATCGATCATCGGATACCCGCTCTTGATTGTTGTCGGCAGCCGGCGGTGTCACGCGGCATGGCGCACGCCTGACGCGGCGCGGCGCCCGTGCGCGGACGGCGCAAGGCCCCGCGGGCAGCCGGGCCGCGGCGCCGTTCCGGCGGCCGGTCTCGGGAAAAATTTTTGTCTCACTTAACTTTGTTTGATGCGTCGACAGAATCTAGAGCACGCTGAAATTGAGGTCAAGCCAAAATTTTCGTAGGGCTAAAATTACCGACACGGCGCGCGACGGCGGCCCGGCCATGCGCGGCGTGGCGCCGTGCGGGCGCCGCCGCGCGGTACAATGCGCCGGCATTGCCGTCCCGACGGCCGTGCTTCGTGCGCTTCGCGGAACGCAACGTCCCGGCGACTGCACCACCCGTCCGCTCGCCTCCCGACTCGTTGTCACGAAAGAGATTCATGGATTCAGACCTCATGCGTATCGGCCAGCGCATTCGGCGCCTGCGCCGGGAAGCGAAGAAGACGCTGCTGGAAGTCGCGACCGAGGCGAACCTGTCGATCGGCTTCCTGTCGCAGGTCGAGCGTCATCTCACCGGTATCTCGCTGTCGTCGCTCGTCAACGTCGCGAAGGCGCTGAACGTGCCGCTCGGCACGCTGATCGAGCAGCCGCGCCAGGCGCAGCCCGACTCACGCGCGGGCCGCCGCGAGCCGTACGCGGTCGACGCCACGTCGCAATGGTACGAACGGCTGTCGACCACCTTCGACGGCAGTCAGATCCACGCGCTCAAGGTCCGGATGATGGAGGGCTACCGTTCGGAATGGGTCGCGCACGGCGGCGACGAGTTCGTGTACGTGCTGACCGGCCGCGTCTGCTACACGATCGGCAAGAAGGATTACCCGCTGTCGCCCGGCGACTCGCTGCACTTCGACGCGCGCAAGCGCCATCGCGTCGCGAATGTCGGGGACGGGCCGGCCGAACTGATCGCGGTCGGCACGCTACCGCTCTTCGACGACAGCTGCGCCGAATTCGGGTCCGTGGCGATGGAAATTAAGCCGCACGCGCGCGATGCCGGCCCGACGCCGGGCGAGCCGCGCGTGAGCCGCCGCGAACCGGCGCAGAAACGTGAGCGTGAGCGCGACGCGAACGCGGCCGCGCCTGCCGCCGAGCTGCCGCCCCGCGTGGCGGCCAAGCCAGCTGCCAAGCCCACTGCCGGCAAGCCGCGCGCGGCCGCGGGCAAACGTCCGGCCGCCGCCACCCCGGCCCGCCGCGCCACCACCCGCACGAAGCAATGACGGCTGGCGGCCGGGCGCCGCACCGCGCCGCCCGGTTCTCCCGCGCTATTCGCCGATCGCCAGCGCCTGCTTGACGGCCTCGACCCGTGCGCGATGCACGGCGTCCTTGATCTGCATCGTATCGTCGCCGACACCGCGCGCGATCGCGCCCGCGTCGACGCTGCGCGCCGCCACCAGCGCCACGCGCAGCCGCTCGGCCTGCGGATACGGCTGCGTGTCGAGCCCGAGCCGGCCGCGGGCATCCGCTTCGCACGCCTGCAGCATCTCCGCGAAGCGCGCCGGCTTGCGCAGCGCATCGCTGCGCTCGAAGAACCGCACCAGCGCCGCCGCGCCCATCTCCATCACACGATGCAGGTTGCCGTGCTCGCGCGCGACCACCAGCGCCAGATCACGGCATTCGTTCGGCACACGCAGCCGCTCGCACAACGGCTTGATGAGGTCGACGCCGCGGCCTTCGTGGCCGACGTGGCGCGGCAGCACGTCGGCGGGCGTCGTCGCCTTGCCGAGATCGTGCGTGAGCGCCGCGAAGCGCACCGGCAGCGAGTAGCCCTGCCTCGCCGCGTAGTCGACGACCATCATCACGTGCACGCCCGTGTCGACTTCCGGGTGGTAGTCGGCGCGCTGCGGCACGCCCCACAGCGCGTCGACCTCGGGCAGGATGCGCGCGAGCGCGCCGCACTCGCGCAGCACCGCGAACATCCGCGACGGCTTCGCCTCCATCAGCCCGCGCGCGATTTCCTGCCACACGCGCTCGGGCACCAGCGCGTCCGCTTCGCCCGCGTCGACCATGCGCCGCATCAGCGCGAGCGTGTCGTCCGCGACCGTGAAATCCGCGAAGCGCGCGGCAAAACGCGCGATCCGCAGGATCCGCACCGGATCCTCGACGAACGCGTCGCCCACGTGCCGGAACACGCGTGCACGCAGGTCGGCCTGCCCGTCGAACGGATCGATCACCGGCCCGACCAGCGCGCCCTCCGGGCTCACTTCGCGCGCCATCGCGTTGATCGTCAGGTCGCGCCGCGCGAGATCCTCGTCGAGCGTCACGTCCGGCGCGAAGTAGAACTGGAAGCCGTGATAGCCGGCCGCCGTCTTGCGCTCGGTGCGCGCGAGCGCGTATTCCTCCTGCGTGTCCGGATGCAGGAACACCGGGAAATCCTTGCCGACCGGCCGGAAGCCCTGGGCGACCATCTGCTCGGGCGTCGCGCCCACCACCACGTAGTCGCGATCCTGCACCGGCACGCCGAGCAATTCGTCGCGGATCGCTCCGCCTACTGCGTAGATGTTCATGGCGAATTGCTCCGAGAAACGCCGTCATTGATGGCGGGAAAGAAAGGAGTGCTGTTGACAAGCAGCTTCTTCCACGGGTTAGGATCACCGGCATGATCCTTGTCTACCGCTACCGCGTGAAGTCGCTCAACGGACTGCTCAACAAGCAGAGCCGTGCGGTGAACTACGTCTGGAACTTCTGCAATGACACGCAGAAGCACGCGGTCAAGTGGAACAAGAAGTGGCCGACGGGATTCGATCTGAACGTGCTGACGACGGGGAGCAGCAAGGCGCTCGGCATTCACTCCGGAACGATCAACGCGACGTGCGAACAATATGCGAATTCGCGCAGTCAGCACCGACGTCCCTACCTGCGCTATCGCGGCAGGAAATCGCTGGGCTGGGTGCCGCTGAAGGGCCGCGACCTGAAGCGCGAGGGCGACGCGTTTCGCTTTGGCGGCAACACCTTTCGCGTGTTCAACAGCCGCCCACTTCCTGAAGGCAAGATCAAGGACGGAACCAACTTCGCACAGGATGCGCGCGGCAACTGGTTTCTGAACATCGCGATCGAGATGCCCGATGTTCAGGTCCGCCCGATCCGTTCCGGTGTCGGCATCGATCTCGGCCTGAAAGACTTTGCCACACTTTCGACCGGCGAGAAGCTGCCGAACGACCAATTCGGCCGACGCGCGGCCGAGAAGCTCGCGAAAGCGCAACGGGCGCGCAAGCACAAGCGACATATCGCGAAGCTGCACGCCAAAGTGGCGAATGCCCGTGCCGATTTCCAGCACAAGCTCGCGCTCGATCTGGTGCGGCGTTTCGATTACCTCGCGGTCGGCAACGTGTCGGCCGCGAAGCTCGCCAGAACCAGGATGGCGAAGAGCGTCTACGACGCATCCTGGTCGTCCTTCCGAAACAAGCTCCGTTACAAGGCGATGGCGCACGGGGCCACGTTCGAGGAAGTCGACGAAAGCGGTTCTACCCAGTCCTGTTCGTCGTGCGGGTCGAAAGACAGCACGACGCGGCCGAAAGGTATCGCGGGACTGCGAATGAGAGAGTGGGCCTGCAGTGGCTGTGGTGTCGTGCATGATCGAGATACCAACGCTGCCGTGAACATTCTCCGATGCGGACGTGCATCGCCAGGTGTGGGAATCCTCCGCCTTTAGGCGGACGAGGACGTCAAGGGGTCGGTTCGTATTCGGCAATCACATTGGTTTCGCGGCGCGCGGCGTCGATCCAGCGCTGCACGGCCGGCAGCGCCGTCACGCGTGCCGCGTAGCCGGCTGCCTCCGGCGACAGCGCCGGCGCATACGTATTGAAGCGCATCACGACCGGCGCATACATCGCATCGGCAATCCCGAACTCACCGAACAGGAACGGCCCGCCCGATGCCTCGATGCACGCGCTCCACAGCGCGTCGATGCGCGCGACGTCGGCCAGCGCATCGGGCGTCGCGCCGCGTCCCGGCATCGACGCGCGCACGTTCATCCCCATCTGCGTGCGCAGCGCGGCGAAGCCCGAGTGCATCTCGGCCGAGATGCAGCGCGCGTGGACGCGCTCCAGCGGATCGGCCGGCCACATCGGGAATTGCGGATAGCGCTCGGCAAGCGTCTCGGCGATCGCGAGCGAATCCCAGATCGCGGTGCCGTGATCGTCGATCAGGCACGGCACCTTGCCGGTCGGCGAATACTCGCGAATGCGCGCGGCCGTGTCGTCGCGGCGCAGCTCGATCGCGATCTCGTCGAACGGGATCCCGAAATGCGCGAGCAGCAGCCACGGCCGCATCGACCACGACGAGTAATTCTTGTCTCCAATGACGAGTTTCATGGCGGTGTTCCGAAAGGCGCGAAAGTGAATGAGGGAGGCGGTGGCCCGCGACGCCTAGCGGCGCGAGCGGAACCAGTCGAAGCGGGAGCGCTGCGCGCCGTCGCCGAGATACGCGGGCGCGATGCTCTCGAGACTCGCGGGCGACAGCCCGAGTTCCGGCGCGAGCGGCCCTGACAGCACGTTGGGCACCGACATCGACGCGAGATTGTCGCGCGTGATCATCGGCTCGCCGGGCAGGCATTCGAACACGCTCGCCTGCAGCCGCGCAAGCGCGTCGGGCAGCCGCACGATGCGTGCCTGCCGGCCGACCAGCGTGCCGCAATAGCGCACCAGCTGCTCGAGCGTGTAGACGGTCGGACCGCCGAGCTCGTAGGTTTTGCCGTGCGCGGCCGTGAGATCGAGCGTGTTGACGAACGCGCTCACGACGTCGCCGACGAACACCGGCTGAAAGCGCGCATCGGGCATCGCGAGCGGCAGCACCGGCAGCGTGCGCTGCAGGTTCGCGAATGTGTTGAGGAATGTGTCGCCGGGGCCGAACACGACCGACGGGCGGAAGATCGTCAGCGCGAGCGAATCGGTCGCCGCGACCGCGTGCAGCGCGGCCTCGCCGTCGCCTTTCGAGCGCTGGTACATGCTCGCGCCGTGCGAATCGGCGCCGAGCGCGCTCATGTGCAGCACGCGCCGCACGCCGACTTCGACGCATGCGGCGGCCAGCGCGGCCGGCAGCGCGACGTGCGCGCGCTCGAAGCCGGGCCCGTATGGCGTGCCGCGGCCGCCGTGCAGCACGCCGACGAGGTTGATGGCCGCGTGCGCGCCGGCGACGAACCGGGCCAGCGTGCGCGTATCGAGCGCGTCGAGTTCGACGATCTCGACCGGCAGCATCTGCAGGTGGCGCGCGTGCTCGCGCCGCCGCGTGCCGATCCTCACATGCTTGCCGGCGTCGATCAGCGCATTGACGAGCCGGCTGCCGATGAAGCCGGTGCCGCCCAGCAGCGCGACGGTCTGGCGATCCATGGTCGAGTCCTCCAACGGGCGGTTCACGCTCATGACGGGCTTGCGAACGAGCCTTGCCGGCGCCCCCCAACGGGACGTCCTTCGGGCGCGTGCAAGAAGCAGGGCGCGCCGTCCGGCCGAGCCTGACAAGCGACGCGCGACGCCGCGATGCGGCCGGCAACGCTCGTTCCCCTGACCAGGAGAATCATAGACGGGGCTGGCCGGTCATGAGCGTGACAGCCCCTTGAGCATACTGCCGCGTCTCGCGCGGCAGTATGAAGATTGCGGATCAGGGCGAGATCATGCCCAGGCGTTTCTTCAACGACTGCGGTTTGCCCTCGAAGAGCGCCGCGTAGTAGACGGTGTTCGACAGCACGTTCTTCACGTAGTCGCGCGTCTCGTTGAACGGAATCGTCTCCGCGAAGATCGCGCCTTCGACCGGCTGCGTCAGCACCTGGCGCCACTGGCGCGGCCGGCCCGGACCCGCGTTGTAACCGGCGGTCGCCAGCACCGGCGAGCTGTCGAAATTGTTGTAGATGTCCGCCAGATACCAGGTGCCGAGCTGGATGTTGGTATTGATGTCGTGCATCTGCGCACGCGTGATCGTGCCCATCCCGAGCTTCTTCGCGACGAGCTGCGCGGTGGCCGGCATCAGCTGCATCAGTCCGCCCGCGCCGACGGAAGAACGCGCGTTCGTGATGAAGCGCGATTCCTGGCGGATCAGCCCGTACGCCCATTCGATGTCGAGGCCCGACGACTGCGCATAGCGCTCGACGATGTCGCGGTACGGCGACGGGTAGCGCAGCGTGAAGTCGTGCTCGGCCTTCGTACGGTCGGCCGTGTTGACCGTGCGGTCGAGCAGGTCGACGCGCTTGCCGTATTCGGCGGCCGCGAGCAACTGGCGATCGGTCATCCCGCGCAGCGGCCAGTTCCATTCGCGGTTGCCTTCGAGGCGCAGGTTCAGCCCATAGAAGCGCTGCGCGAGCGCGAAGCCCGGAATCTTGCTCATCGCGCCGATCTCGGCGTCGCTCACCTTCGTGCGCGGCGGGACGCTCGTGCGCTGGCCGAGCTCTTCGCCGGCGAGCTGCCCGTAGAAGTTGTACTGGCCCGCGACCTGCTCGAATTCCTGGTTCGCCTGCAGCGTGTCGCCGCTCTGCTTGAGCGCGCGCGCATGCCAGTAGATCCAGGCCGGATCGTCGCGCAGCGACGGCGGCATCTGCTCGATCGACCAGCGCACCATCGGCCAGTTGCCGGCGAGCAGCGCGGCGCGCGTGCGCCATTCGTAGCCCGGGTTCGACAGCGGCGCGTTCGCGGATTTCGCATACCAGACCGACGCGAGCGGCGAGCGCTTGATCGCGCCCTGGTAGCCGATCGCGCCCCACGCAATCGCCTGTTCCTGCTTGGTGAGCGAGCCGGTGACGGACGTCAGCATCCCTGCCGCCGCGTCCGGATCGTTGCGCGCCATGCGGCCGAGCGCGATCAGCGCGAGCTGGTGCGACGCCGCGTCGGGGCCGACGCCGCGCGCGAGGTACAGCGGCGGCGCGCTGGTCGCCTGGTCGAAGTCGACCGGGCGCGGGCCGAGCGCGTCGACGATCTTGCCGCCGAGCGTCGTGTAGTTCTGCTCGTACGCGAGGCGCGCCTGCTGCCACACGTCGTCGCTCGTGAATTGCTGGTTGACCGTCAGCGCCGTAATCAGGTCGACACAGGCGTCGCCGTAGTATTTCGGCTCGACGAGCAGCGCGCGCGCCGCCTCGGCGACGTTCTCGCCGCGCGCCGCGCGCGATTCGAGCGCGTAGCACTTGACCTGCGTGTCGTCGTCGAGCACGAAGCGCTTGTACTGGTCGTCGAAGTTGCGCCAGTCGTGGCGCGCGCCGAGCACGAGCAGGTAGTCGTTGCGCATGCGGTCGGCGATCGCCTGTCCGTCGTAGCGCTGCAGGAACGACTGCACGGGTGCGTCGGGCGCGTCGACACGTGCGCGGCCCGTCGAATCGAACAGCTGCGGCTTGATCTGGAAATACTCGACGTAGGACGGGACCGGATAGTTCGGGATCATCGACGCGAGCTGCGCGGCCTTCGCGGCGTCGTTGCGGCGCGCGGCTTCGCGAAGCTGCACGAAGATCTGGTCATCCCCGGCGAGCGTGTCGTCGCCCGGTGCGGCGCACGCGGCCGTGCCCGCGACGAGCGCGGCGGCCGAAAGCGTGAGCGCGACCGCGCGATATACTCGGAAAAGGCTGTTCGACATCGTTTTGAATGGAGCACGAATTGAGCGAAAGCATAGCATGCAACCCTGTGCCGAACCCGAAGGTTGCACTGCGCAAAACGCTGGCCGGCGCGCGTCGCGACGCCGCGTCGCAGCCCGCCGCGAACGCCGCGCTCGACGCGCGGCTGCGCGGGTTGCTCGAACGCCTCGCACCGCGCACGGTCGGCTTCTACTGGCCGCTGCCGGGCGAATTCGACGCGCGCGACGCGGTGCTCGCATGGTCCGCGGCCGGCACCGGCCGCCGTGCCGCGCTGCCGGTGATCGGCGAGCGTCACACGCCGCTCGCGTTCCATGCGTGGGATGCGCACACGCCGATGCGCGAAGGGCATCACCGGATTCCGGAGCCGGCGTCGGGGGTCGTCGTCGTGCCCGACCTGTTGCTGATTCCGTGTGTGGGATTCGATCTGGAGCGCTACCGGCTCGGCTATGGCGGCGGCTACTACGACCGCACGCTCGCGGTGTGGCCGGGCGACACGCTGCCGGTGACGGTCGGCATCGCGTATGAAGCGTGCCGCGTGGATGCGCTGCCGGCCGAGGCGCACGATCTCGCGATGCGCTGGATCGTGACCGACGGCGCGCTTTACCCGGCCGCCGGATGACGCGGCGCGCGACACCGCGCCAGCGGCATGCCGCGCGTCACCGCGTTCACCGTCCCGTTCGCAATCGTTTACAGCGAGGCCGCCGCACGCGCGGCCGTATCGTAGAGGCCCGATGCGTGGCGCAGCAGTTGCGCGGCGTCGCCGATCTGCGCGTTGGTGAGGCCGCTGTCCTTCAGCGTCTCGATCAGGCAATGCTCGCGCACCTCGCGATACTTCAGGCACAGCTCGCGGCCCGCGTCGGTCGCGAAGAAGAACACTTCCTTGCCGCTCTTCTCGCTCTTCACATAGCCGCGCGCGATCAGTTTTTTCAGCGCATAGGTCGCGACGTGCGTATCCTCGATATTGAGCACGAAGCAGATGTCGGCGAGCTTTTTCTTGCGTTCGCGATGGCTGACGTGATGCAGCAGCGACACCTCGACCGCCGTCATGTCCTTCGCGCCCGCGGCCGACATGCAGCGCACCATCCATCGGTTGAATGCGTTGCCGGCCATGATGAGGCCGTATTCGAGCTCCGACAGCTCCGCGCTCGACTCGGAAACGAGGTGTTCGGATGACACGATCTTGGTCGCAGGACGCTTCATGGAAAGGCGGCGCAAGCCGGATGACAGGGAGTGCCGAGTGTACGACAGAAGCCCCGGCATACGAGCTAGGCGAAAACGCTTATTGGGAAGTTGTCGATATTTTATCGACAATGTGCGCTAACATTGCCGTCCGAACCGTGCCAGTCCGATGACGCAACCCCGCATTTATCCGCTCGGCGATGCCGCCCTCGTCTGCGAGGTGCCGCCGCCCGCCACGCTCGATTGCCAGCGCCGCGTCTGGGCCGTCGCCGAGGTCGCGCGCGCGTGGCCCGACGTGATCGACGTCGTGCCGGGCATGAACAACCTGACGATCGTGTTCGACGCGCTCGCCGCGACGGCCGAGTCGCTCACGCCGGCGCTGCGCGACGCGTGGGAAACCGCCGACGTCGAGCACGCGGAGGGCCGCGAGATCGAGATTCCCGTTGAATACGGCGGCGCCGCCGGCCCCGACCTGCCGGCCGTCGCCGCGCATACGGGGCTGTCGGCCGACGAAGTCGTCGCGCGCCACACGGCCGCCGAATACGTCGTGTTCTTCGTCGGCTTCCAGCCGGGCTTCGCGTATCTCGGCGGCCTCGATGCGTCGCTGCACACGCCGCGCCGCGCGGCGCCGCGCCTGGAAGTGCCGGCCGGCTCGGTCGGCATCGGCGGGGCGCAGACGGGCATCTATCCAGCTACGTCGCCCGGCGGCTGGCAACTGATCGGCCGCACGTCGCACGTGCTGTTCGACCCCACGCGGGCGCAGCCGACGCTGCTGCTGCCCGGCGACCGCGTGCGCTTCACCATTGCCGGAGTCGACGCGACATGAGCCAGAACACCGCACCGGGCACGATCGAGGTCGTCCGCGCCGGCCCGCTGTCGACCGTGCAGGATCTCGGCCGCCGCGGCACGCGCCATTTCGGCGTCGCGCAGGGCGGCGCGCTCGATGGCCTCGCGCTCGAGGTCGGCAATCGGCTGGTCGGCAATCGCCCCGACGCGGCGGCCGTCGAACTCACGATCGGCCCGGCCGCGTTCCGCTTCACGCGCGCGACGCGCATCGCGATCACCGGCACCGAATTCGGCGCGACGCTCGACGGCAAGCCCGTGTATTCATGGTGGAGCCTGCCGGTCGAAGCCGGCCAGACGCTCGTGCTGCCGGCCGCGAAGCGCGGGATGCGCGGCTACCTGTGCATCGCGGGCGGCATCGACGTGCTGCCGATGCTCGGCTCGCGCAGCACCGATCTCGCGTCGCGCTTCGGCGGCCTCGGCGGCCGCGCGCTGCGCGACGGCGATCGGCTCCCGGTCGGCGTGCCGCCGGCCGGCGCCGGCTGCCTCGCGACCGATGCGCCCGAATTCGGCGTGAAGGCGCCCACGTGGTGCGCGTTCGTGCGCGTCGACGAACCACCGCGCCGCCACCATCGTCCCGCGCACGCGCCGTGGGCGATGCCCGTGCGCGTGCTGCCGGGCCCCGACTACGCGTCGTTCGCGGCCGATTCGCAGCAGGCGTTCTGGGACGAGGAATGGCTCGTCACCGCGAACAGCAACCGGATGGGCTATCGCCTCGCCGGCGCCGAGCTTGCGCGCGAGCGGCCGGTCGAGCTGCTGTCGCACGCGGTGCTGCCCGGCACGATCCAGGTGCCGCCGAACGGCCAGCCGATCGTGCTGATGCACGATGCGCAGACCACCGGCGGCTATCCGAAGATCGGCACGGTGATCCGCGCGGATCTCTGGAAACTCGCCCAGGCGCGCCTGAACCTGCCGATCCGCTTCGTGCGCACGACACCCGACGCCGCGCGCGCCGCCCTGACCGCGGAACGTGCCTATCTGCGGCAGATCGACGTCGCGATCGAGATGCGCGAGGAAACTCGCCGTCGCGAGCAATCGCGCGCGGCGTGACAATGTCGTAAGCAACAAGGAGGACACGCCACGCCATCCGTGGACGAGGAACATCATGGAAATCGATCTGAATGCCGATCTCGGCGAAGGATGCGGATCGGACGAGGCGCTGCTCGACCTCGTCACGTCGGCGAACATCGCGTGCGGCTGGCATGCAGGCGGCGCCAATGCGATGCGCGACTGCGTGCGCTGGGCCGTGCAGAAAGGCGTGTCGATCGGCGCACACCCGAGTTTTCACGACCCGGAGAATTTCGGCCGCAAGGAAATGCAGCTGCCGGCCGGCGACATCTATGCGGGCGTGCTGTACCAGCTCGGCGCGCTGTCGGCGATCGCGCAGGCCGAAGGCGGCCGCATCGCGCACGTGAAGCCGCACGGCGCGCTGTACAACCAGGCCGCGCGCGACCCGCTGATCGCCGACGCGGTGGTGTCCGCGATCCACGACTTCGATCCGTCGCTCGCCGTGTTCGGGCTCGCCAACAGCGTGTTCGTCGCGGCCGCGCGCCACGCGGGGCTCGCCGCGGTGGAGGAAGTGTTCGCCGATCGCGGCTACCGCGCGGACGGCTCGCTCGTGCCGCGCAGCCAGCCCGGCGCGCTGATCGACGATGAGGATGCCGTGCTCGCACGCACGCTCGACATGGTGCGCGAGCGGAAGGTGCGCGCGGTAAGCGGCGAGTGGGTGCCGCTCAATGCGCAGACCGTCTGCCTGCACGGCGACGGCCCGCATGCGCTCGCGTTCGCGAAGCGGATCCGCACGGCGCTCGAAGCGGCAGGGGTCGACGTCGTCGCGCCCGGCGCGCTGCAGGCCGACGAAGACGCTTGAGAAGCGCGCAAGCCCCGCTGCCGCCTGACGAAAACCGCCGCACCAAAGAAAAAAGCGCCCTCGTGGCGCTCTTCTGTTGGCACAATCGCCGCGGACTTCGCCGTCTGTCGATTCGCCCCCCGAAACCGTCTAGCGACGGTGACCGGAAAAATGCTCCGGATTAAAAAACGTCCGCCGCCGCCCGAATACTGCTTCCCCCGGTCGGACGACGGAACGTCGCTTATCCGCAAGTCTGCCGCATGCATGTGTTGTACCGACGATGTTTGGCCCCGCCGTGCATGCAGACACTCCGCGGCCGGCACGCGCATCACGTGCCGGCTACGCTAACCCCGCGCTTTGTTTTCTGCTACCCCGTAGAACTTATCTATTCTTTTCATTTTTTCAACTTGTGGGATGAAGAATAGAGATTGGCAGAACCGGATGTCAATCGTTTTAAACGCTATTTCCTGAGGATTCGAGGGTTTTCCTTATCGGATCGCGCGGCCGCGCAGCCGCTTCACACCGCGCGCGCGTCGTCGATCAAACAGGGAAGGATCGATGCGCGGCACCCGGCGCGATCAGTTCGCGTCGACCCGGTATCCTTGCCGGCGCAACAATTCGAGCACGCCGCGCGGGCCGCCCAAATGCAGCGCGCCGATTGCGACGAATACCGGCCGGTCCGGCGCGGCGATTGCCGTCATCCGTGCAACGAAGCGCCGGTTGCGCTCGTACAGGATCTTGTTGTCGATCGACGCCGACAGCGCCTTCGAACGGGCCAGCCGCTCGCTCTTCGCGACCGCCCACGCCGAGATCGCATCGGCGTCGCCAATTTGCCACAGCCGATGCAGCGCCTTGATGTCGGCGGCGTTCTGCGCCGGCGTCTGCACCATGTCCTGCGCGAGCATCTCGCGCTGCTCCGCGAGTGTCAGCCCGGTGAACGCACGCATCTGCTCGGCAAGCGTCTCGAGCCCGATCACGCGGCCGCCCTTCTTCTTCAGGAACACGTTCTGCAGCTGCGCCTCGGTGCCGAATTCGGTCTGCAGGCCGGCCGACAGCGAGTCGTAGGTCTCGACGACCAGCGCCGCGAGCCACGGCCGCATCCGGCGAATTTCCGCGAGCGCGGCCGGATTGCCGTGCAGGCGCGCGGCGAGCCGCTGCCACAGCGGCTCGGGCAGCAGGCGCTGCAGGCACGGGTAGCGGCACACGCCGTACTTCGACACGTCGTCCTGCGATTCGAGCAGATCGTCCGGCGACAGCTCGAGCGCGAGCGTCGGCGACGCGGCGAGCGCCCCGAGGATGCGCGGCCGGAACGGCTGGACGCTCGGATAGTCGGACGGGTCGCCCGTATGCAGCGTGCCGAGCACGTACAGCGTGACCCTGCCCCGGGTGGCGACATAGAACGGCATGCGCGCGGGCTGCACGCGCACCGTGCCGCGCGCGACCGTGCCGTTCGACACGGACGGCGCATGGAAGCCCGGCAGGCTGATGCCGGGCGGCGGAACCTGCGACGGATGGATCGGCGAACTCGCCGGCGCGCGCCCTTCGGCACGCGCGGCGTCGGCCGGGACCAGCACGCTGGCGGCCACGCACGCGCCGGCCAGCGCCGCGCCCGTGACCGTGCGCACGCTCCAGCGCCGTGCGTTGCGGCACGCGCGCATCACACGCGCGCTGCCAGTCCCCGAACGGCGCACGTCTGACGCGCGCGCCGCCAAACCATCAGGCATTCGCCTCCCCCACCTCCTCGGCGCGATGGCAGGCCACACGGCGTCCGTCGACGTCGCGCAACTGCGGTTCCTCGACGCGGCACCGGTCGATCGCGTACGGGCAGCGCTGGTGAAACGCGCAGCCCGACGGCGGATTGAGCGGCGACGGCAGCTCGCCCTGCAGCTTGATCTGCACGCGGCGGTCTTCCTCGAAGATCGCCGGCGTCGCCGACATCAGCGCGCGCGTGTACGGATGCCGCGGCCGCGCGTAGATCGTCGCCTTGTCGCCGAGCTCGGCGACGCTGCCGAAGTACATCACCATCACGTCGTCCGCGACGTGCTCGACCACCGACAGGTTGTGCGAGATGAACACGTAGCTGGTTTTGAACTGCTCCTGCAGATCCATGAACAGGTTCAGGATCTGCGCCTGGATCGACACGTCGAGCGCGGACACCGGCTCGTCGGCGACGACGATGCGCGGATCGAGGATCATCGCGCGCGCGATCGCGACGCGCTGGCGCTGGCCGCCCGAGAACATGTGCGGATAGCGCTTCGCGTGCTCGGGCCGCAGGCCGACCGTGCGCATGATCTGCGCGATGCGCGCCGCGCGTTCGGCGGCCGTCAGGTTCGCGTTGATCTCGAGCGGCTCGCCGAGCGTCTGCTCGACGGTCTTGCGCGGGTTCAGCGACGCGAACGGATTCTGGAACACCATCTGCACGCGGCGGCGCAGGTCGGCGACCGTCGCGCGGTTCGCGCCGGCCACGTTCTTGCCGTCGATCACCAGGCTGCCCGCGGTGGGCGTCTCGATCATCGTGAGCTGGCGCGCGAGCGTCGATTTCCCGCAGCCCGACTCGCCGACGACCGCGAGCGTCTTGCCGCGCTTGAGCGTGAATGACACGCCGTTGAGCGCCTTCACGGTGCCCTGCCCGAACATCCCGCGCTTCACCGAGTAGTGCTTCGCGAGGCCATCCGCGACCAGCACCGCTTCCTCGTCGCCGTGCGACGTGGCACGCGTTTCGTGGACTGCATTCATCGTGCGCCTCCCGTCAGGTCGAGGTTGGAAACATTGAGCGGCTTGATGCAGCGCGCACGCATCGCATCGTTGCCGGACACCAGCGTGTCGAGCGCCGGACGCGCCTTGCGGCAATCGTCGACGACGTACTTGCAGCGCGGCGCGAACAGGCAGCCGGACGGGCGATCATCGCGGCCCGGCACCATGCCCGGCAATGCGGCAAGGCGACGCGCCCCCTTATTGTGCTCGGGAATCGCCGCGAGCAGCGCTTCGGTGTACGGATGATGCGGCGCACGGAAGATGTCCGGCACGCGATTGGTCTCGATGACCTCACCTGCGTACATCACCGCGACGCGCTGCGCGACCTCCGACACCACGGCCAGGTCGTGCGAGATCAGCACGAGCGCCATCCCGCGCTCCTTCTGCAGCTTCACGAGCAGATCCATGATCTGCGCCTGGATCGTCACGTCGAGCGCGGTGGTCGGCTCGTCGGCGATCAGGAGCTTCGGATTGCACGCCACCGCCATCGCGATCATCACGCGCTGGTTCATCCCGCCCGACATCTGGTGCGGGAACGCCGTGATGCGGTTCTTCGCATCGGGAATGCCGACCTGGTCGAGCAGCTCGAGCGCGCGCCGGTGCAGCGCGTCGCCGCGCAGTCCTTCGTGCAGCTTCAGCACCTCCTTGATCTGGTAGCCGACCGTGTAGCTCGGGTTCAGGCTCGACAGCGCGTCCTGGAACACCATCGCGATGTCCTTGCCGACGATCTTGCGGCGCGCCTTCGGCGACGCCTTCAGCAGGTCCACGCCGTTGAACGTGACCTCGTCGGCCGTCACCTTGCCCGGCGCATCGATCAGGCCCATCAGCGCCATCATCGTCACGCTCTTGCCCGAGCCCGATTCGCCGACGACGCCCACCACCTCGCCCGGCGCGATCGACAGGTTGATCCGGTCGACAGCGGGCAGGCCGTTGAAGTTCACCGCGAGATTGCGGATAGTCAGTAGATCTTGGCTCATGGTCAGGCCATCCGCTTCAGTTTGGGATCGAGCGCGTCGCGCAGCCCGTCGCCGAGCAGGTTGATCGCGAGCACCGAAATCAGGATCGACAGGCCGGGCATCGTCACGATCCACCACGCGTTGTCGATGTAGTCGCGCGCGGACGCGAGCATCGCGCCCCACTCGGCGGTCGGCGGCTGCACGCCGAGGCCGAGGAAGCCGAGCGCGGCCGCGTCGAGAATGGCCGACGAGAAGCCGAGCGTCGCCTGCACGATCAGCGGTGCCGTGCAGTTCGGCAGCACCTGCGAGAACATCAGGCGCACCGTGCCGGCACCGGCCACGCGCGACGCCGTCACGTACTCCTTCTGCAGTTCGCCGAGCGCCGACGCGCGCGTGAGACGCACATAGGCCGGCAGCGCGACGATCGCGATCGCGAACATCGTGTTGGTGAGGCCCGGGCCGATGATCGCGACGACCGCGACCGCGAGCAGCAGCGACGGCAGCGCGAGCAGCACGTCCATGATGCGCATCACGGGCGTGTCGGCCCACTTCTGGAAGAACGCGGCGACCAGCCCGAGCACGATGCCGGGGATCAGCGCGAGCACGACCGACACGAAGCCGATCCAGAACGACATCCGCGCGCCGAACATCAGGCGCGAAAGAATGTCGCGGCCCGCTTCGTCGGTGCCGAGGATGAAGTGCCAGTTGCCGCCTTCGAGCCACGCGGGCGGGATCTTCACGTAGTCGCGGTATTGCTCGACCGGGCTGTGCGGCGCGATCAGCGGTGCGAGCAGCGCGACCAGGATCAGCACCAGCACGACGATGCCGGCGCCGACGGCGCCGCGGTTGCGCGAGAAGTTGGCCCAGAACTCGCGCAGCGCGAGCGCACGGCCGCCGGCCGGCGCGGACTCGCTCGGCAGGGTGTTTTGCAGATTGCTCATGGAATTACCTCGTGTGGCGGATGCGCGGATTCAGCACGCCGTACAGCAGGTCGACGACCAGGTTCACGACGATCACGAGCGTCGCGATCAGCAGGATGCCGCCCTGGACGACCGGATAGTCGCGACGGCCGATCGCATCGATCAGCCACTTGCCGACACCGGGCCACGAAAAGAGCGTCTCGGTCAGCACGGCGCCCGCGAGCAGCGTGCCGATCTGCAGGCCGATCACGGTGACGACCGGGATCAGCGCGTTGCGCAGCGCATGCACGACGACCACGCGCGCGGGCGACAGCCCCTTGGCGCGGGCGGTGCGGATGTAATCCTCGCGCAGCACTTCGAGCATCGACGAGCGCGTCATCCGCGCGATCACCGCGAGCGGGATCGTGCCGAGCACGATCGCGGGCAGGATCAGGTGGCTGACCGCCGACTTGAACGCGCCTTCGTCCGGCGCGAGCAGCGCGTCGATCAGCATGAAGCCCGTCGGGTGCGGGAAGTCGTATTCGACCGCGATGCGCCCCGACACGGGCGTCCAGCCGAGATACGACGAAAACACCATGATGAGGATCAGCCCCCACCAGAAGATCGGCATCGAGTAGCCGGTGAGCGCGGTGCCCATCACGCCGTGATCGATGGCCGAGCCGCGTCGCAGCGCGGCGATCACGCCGGCCGGCAGGCCGACCGCGAGCGCGAACACGAGCGCGCACAGCGACAGCTCGACGGTCGCCGGGAAGCGCGCGAAGAATTCGCCCGCGACGCTGGTGTTGGTGATGATCGACGTGCCGAGGTCGCCGTGCACCGCACGGCCGATGTAGTGGATGTACTGCAGCGGCAGCGGCTGGTCGAGGCCGAGCCGTTTCATTGCCTCCGCATGCATCGCGGGATCGACGCCGCGCTCGCCCATCATCACTTCGATGGGGTCGCCCGGTATCAGGTGAATCAGCGCAAACGCCAGGATGGTGATGCCGATGAAGGTCGGGATCACCATGCCCACGCGGCGCAACACGAATGTGAACATGATGCGTCTCGTATTTTCTTGTGGGAAATGTGCGACCGGCGACGGGAAGCTTTTGGCCTCCCGCCGCCGGATGAATAGTGCCTTCTCGATCTATGCAGACAGCTTACACGGGCCGTATTACTTCACGCCGACACCGTCGAAGCGAGCATAGCCGAGCGGCTCGATGCGCATGTCGACCACGTTCTTGCGTACCGGCTGGTAGACCGTCGAGTTCGCGATCGGCGAGAACGGCAGCTGCTGCGCGAAGATCTGCTGAGCCTGCGTGTAGATCTTCGTGCGCGCGTCCTGGCCCGTCGTCGTGCGGCCCTTCTGGACCAGCTCGTCGAACGGCTTGTAGCACCAGTGCGAGAAGTTGTTGCCCTTGATCGCCTCGCAGCCGAGCAGCGTGCCGAGCCAGTTGTCCGGGTCGCCGTTGTCGCCCGTCCAGCCGATCAGCATCGTGTCCTGCTCGCCCGTGTGCGCGCGCTTGATGTACTCACCCCACTCGTACGTGACGATCTTCGCCTTCACGCCGATCTTCGCCCAGTCGGCCTGGATCATCTCGGCCATCAGGCGGGCGTTCGGGTTGTATGCGCGCTGCACCGGCATGGCCCACAGCGTGATGTCGAAACCGTTCGGGAAGCCTGCCTTCGCGAGCAGCGCCTTCGCCTTCGCGGTGTCGTACGCGGGCATCTTCAGGTTCTTGTCGTACGACCATTGGGTCGGCGGCACCGGCGCGGTGGCCGCCTGGCCCGCGCCCTGATAGACGGATTCGAGGATCGCCTTCTTGTTGATCGCCATGTCGAGTGCCTGACGCACCTCGAGCTTGTCGACCGGCTTGTGCTCGACGTTGTACGCGAGGTAGCCGAGGTTGAAGCCCGGCTGCGACGGCATGTCGATGCCCGAGTCGGCCTTCAGCGTCGCGATGTCGGCCGGACGCGGATAGCTCATCACCTGGCATTCGTTGCGCTTGATCTTCTGCACGCGCACGCCCGGGTCGGGCGTGATCGAGAAGATCAGCTTCGACAGCTTCACCGCGCCCTTCTTCCAGTAGTCAGGATTGCCGTCGAAACGGATCGTCGCGTCCTTCGTGTAGCTGCGGAAGATGAACGGGCCCGTGCCGACCGGCTTCTGGTTGATGTCGGCGGCCTTGCCGGCCTTCATCAGCTGGTCGCCGTATTCGGCCGACAGGATCGACGCGAACTCCATCGCCATGTTCTGGATGAACGGTGCGTTCGGTTCGGCCAGCGTGAACTTCACGGTGTACGGATCGACCTTCTCGACCTTCGTGATCAGCTTGTCGAGGCCCATGTCGGTGAAGTACGGGAACGACACCGGGTAGGCCTTGCGGAACGCCTGGTTCGGGTCGAGCATGCGCTCGAACGAGAACACGACGTCGTCCGCGTTGAATTCGCGCGTCGGCTTGAAGAAGTCGGTCGTGTGGAACTTCACGCCATGACGCAGGTGGAACGTGTACACCTTGCCGTCGGACGAAACGTCCCACTTCTCCGCGAGGCCCGGCTCGACCTTCGTGCCGCCGCGCTCGAATTCGACGAGTCGGTTGTAGACGGTGAACGTGGCGGCCGTGAAATCGACGCCGGTCGTGAATTGCGCGGAATCAAAACCCGCCGGGCTGCCTTCTGAGCAGTAGACGAGCGTTTTGTTCGGGATCTGTGCGAATGCAGAACCCGCGACGCCGAGCGATGCCGCTGCCACGCCTGCAATGGCGGTAACACGCAGGGTGTGCAACAGACGGTTGTATTCCATGTTTCCTCCAGGTTTCCAGATCGGAACCGGTCCCCCAGGGGCCGGGTACGCGGATATTACTTGAGCTATCGATTCTGCAACAAGCTGGAGAAAAAACTCTTCTAGACGCATCCACGCGGGTTTTTGCGGATGTCTGGCACGCGCGAAAAGTGCCTCTGCGCGCGCGGGCGGCCATTTCGCCGATCCGGCGCGTGTTTCCTTCGTCAACTAAACAATTCGTATGCGCAGGTAGCGGCACGTCACGCCGTTTTTGGGGCCATGCCGCGCGCATCGTTGCTGCCTTCGAAACGATGCGGTGCGCGCGCTGCGATGCGCGCTCAGGCCGGCGCGTCGAGATCCGCGCTGCGCGCGGGCACGAATGCGACCGCGACGATCGACAGCGCGAGCCCCGCCATCACGTAATAGGTGGGCGCGAGCGGCGTGCCCGTCGCCTTGATCAGCCACGTGACGATGAACTGCCCGAACCCGCCGAACAGCATCACCGCGACGTTGTACGCGATCGACAGCCCGGTCGAGCGCACGTTGGCCGGGAACAGCTCGGCGATCATCGCGCCGAACGGCCCGTAGTAGCCCGCGAGCGTCACCGACAGCACGGCCTGCACCGCGATCAGCCGCCCGATGCTCGGCGCGGCGTCGAGCCACGCGAACAGCGGGTACATCAGCGCGAGCGTCAGCACGAGCGACCACAGCGACAGCCCCTTGCGGCCGATGCGGTCCGACCATGCGCCCGCGATCGGCGACAGCACCATCAGCAACAGATTGCCGACGATCACCGCGTAGAACGATTCCGCATACGGCAGCTTCAGCTGCTTCACCGCGAAGGTCGGCAGATAGCTGATCAGCACGTAGATCGTGACCGTCAGCGCGATCACCGAGCCGAGCCCGCACAGCACCTCGCGCGGATAGCGCGTGAACACTTCGCCGAGCGTCGCGCGGCGCGCGCTTTGCTGCGCATGCAGAAATGCTTCGGAATCGGCGAGATGACGGCGGATATAGAAGCCGATCGGACCGATCACGAGCCCGAGGATGAACGGCACGCGCCAGCCCCAGCTGCGCAGCGCGTCGTGCGACAGCCCGCGCGTGATCGCCGCGCCGACCAGTGCGCCGATCAGCAGCGCGGCCGCCTGGCTCGCCATCTGCCAGCTGCCGTAGAAACCGCGTTTCGAGAACGGCGCGGCTTCGATCAGCAGCGCGGTCGCGCTGCCGAATTCGCCACCGGCCGAGAAACCCTGCAGCAGGCGGCCGAACACGATCAGGAGCGGGCCACCGATGCCGATCGCCGCATAGGGCGGTGCGATCGCGAGCAGGAAGATGCCGGCCGTCATCAGCAGGATCACGAGCGACAGCGCGGCCTTGCGGCCCGCGCGGTCCGCATAGAGCCCGAACACGATGCCGCCGATCGGGCGCATGAAGAATGCCACGCCGAACGTCGCGGTGGTCAGCAGCAGCGAAGAGTATTCACTGGTAGTCGGGAAGAACAGCTCGGCGATCACGACCGTCATGAAGCCGAACACCGTGAAGTCGTACCACTCGAGCGCGTTGCCGATCACCGCCGCCACGACCGCGCGGCGATTCAGCGCACGCTCGGGCCGGGCCGTTTTCGTTGAATTCGCAATCGTCGCCATGCGTGCCTCGTCCTCGTGAATTCGCCGTATCGGGCGGTGCGGCGCGCGGAGGTACCGCGGCGCGCTGATGTGCAGCGAGTGTAGAAAGCGACGGAACCGTTTTCAAGCATAAAAAACGCCCGCCATCTTCCGATGGCGGGCGTTTCGCGGTTTTCGCCACATTGCGGCACCGCACGATGCCGCTGCGCACGTCAACCCATCTTCGAGAATGCGCTGCACCAGCCCTTCGCCGACACCTGCTTGCCGGGGAACGCGCCGCACGGGCCCGAAGCGGAGCCCTTCTTGCCCTGGTACAGCATGCAGGCCGCGCAATCCTGGCCCGCTGCGTATTTCGGATACTTCGTCTTGTCGACCTTCGTGGCATCGGCCTTGTAGCCGAGCGCCACGGCGGTCGGATCGGTTTCCGACAGCATCGGCGCATCGGCCAGCGCTTCACGCGACAGCGCCAGCGCGGACACGGCGCCAATGCTCGTGATCAGGAAACTCCGACGGGTTGTTTTCATGGGGGACTCGCTCCAACGTTATTGGTTTGAAAGCCGTTCTGTCGACAGCCGTTCGACAGAATAACCGCCAAGCGCACAAATGTGCGCGCCGAAATGCCGGAGATAAGGGATTTCGCACAGGGTGTCGCACGGTCGGCCCGGACGGGTGCGGACCGGCGCCGCCCGTGTGCGTCACGCGTTTGACGTCATGTCGCCGACGCGCTGCGCGAGCGCGAGCGACGCGGTCAACCCCGGCGACTCGATGCCGAACAGGTTCACGAGCCCGCGCACGCCGTGCTGCGCGCCGCCCTGCACGATGAAATCGGCCGGCGGCTCGCCAGGCCCCGCAAGCTTCGGCCGGATCCCGGAGTAGGCCGGCTGCAGCGCGTCGTCGGGCAGTTCGGGCCAGTATGCGCGGATCGACGCGTAGAACGCCTGCGCGCGCGCCGGATCGACCTCGTAGCGCAGCGCATCGACCCATTCGACGTCCGGGCCGAAGCGCGCCTGCCCGGCCAGGTCGAGCGTCAGGTGGATGCCGAGGCCGCCCCGGTCGGGCATCGGATACACAAGGTGCGAGAACGGCGCGCGCCCGGACAGGCTGAAGTAGTTGCCGCGCGCGAGATAGAGCGGCGGCACCCAGTGCGGGTCGAGGCCGCGCGTGCGGCGCGCGAGCGCCTGCGCGCCGAGGCCCGCGCTGTTGATCACGCACGCTGCCTCGATTTCGGTCGGCGTGTCGCCACCGGTGCGCACGACGAAGCGGCCGCCGCGCAGCACATCGATCGATTCGACCGGGGATTTCAGCGCGCACGTCGCACCGTTGCGCTGCGCGTCGCCGAGCAGCGCGAGCATCAGCTGATGGCTGTCGATGATGCCGGTGGACGGCGAGAACACCGCCTCCACGCAGTCGAGCGCGGGCTCGAGCGTCTGCGCCTCGGCGCGCGTGAGCGGCATCAGGTCGAGCACGCCGTTTTCCGCCGCGCGCGCGGCGAGCGCCTTCAACTGCTTCACCTGCGCGACGCTCGTCGCGACGATCAGCTTGCCGATGCGCCGGTGCGGCACATGATGCGTTTCGCAGAATTCGTACAACAGTTCGCGCCCGCGCACGCACGACATCGCCTTCAGCGTGCCGCGCGGGTAGTAGAGACCCGCGTGAATCACCTCGCTGTTGCGCGAGCTCGTACCCGTGCCGATCGCGTCGGCCGCCTCGAGCACGATCGTTTCGCGCCCGCGCGCGGCCAGCTCACGCGCAATTGCAAGACCGACGACACCTGCGCCGATCACCACACAATCCGTCTGCTCCATGGCGTTTCGCGTCGCTCACGCGTCGAGGGGAGAGATAGGAATTGTACGTCCCGGTTCGCCCGCTTGCCCAACCCATGTGTATCGGCATGTACGCGCGCGGTGCGATGCGTGCGGGCCGGGGCGAACCGTGCGCCGCCGGCTCAGAATCCGATCGGCCGGCGCTTCGCGGCCCCCTCGTCGGCGCGGATGTCGGATGGTGCGATCACGTCGCGGCCGTCGAGCCGCGCGGCGCCGAACGCATGCAGCAGCGCGCGGCGCATCGTGCGCGGCGGCGTCGCGGCCAGCACGTCGAGCGCGTCGTCGTCGAGCGTGTCGGGGAAGCGCCGCCCCCACGCGTGCGACGTGCGGATCTCGTCGTAAATCGTCTGCGCTATCCGCCGCGCGCCGGCCGCATCCGGCGGGGCGATCTCGTATATGTTCATCCGGTTCAGCAGCGGCTCCGGAATCGTCTGCGCTTCGTTCGCGGTCGCGATCCAGATCACGTTGCCCGCATCGATCGGCACTTCGGCGAATTCATCGACGAACGCGCGCGCCGTGTCGTGCTCGAGCAACGCGTACAGCGCGCCGAGCGGATCGTATTGCGCGTCGCTGCCGGCCTTGTCGATCTCGTCGACCGCGATCACCGGGTTCGCATAGCTGCCGTTGACGAGCGCCTCGAACACCTTGCCGGGCTTCGCGTTCTTCCATTGCGACGACGCGCCCGACAGGATCCAGCCGGCCGTCAGCGAACTCATCGGCACGTAGTGGTACGCGGTGCCGAGCAGCTTCGCGAGCGCCTTCGCGAAATGCGTCTTGCCGATGCCGGGCGGCCCGAGCAGCAGGATCGGCATCAGTTCGAGCCGGTCGTCGGTCTCGAGGCACAGCGCGACCTGCTTGCGCACGTCGTCGAGCGGCTCGGTGAAATTGGGCAGTGCGTCGCCGAGTTCGTCGAACGACGGCATCCGGTTCGGCTTCACGCAAAAGCGCAGATTGCCGGTCTTGAGCATCCGCTCGTAGGTGGCGCGCAGTGCATCGCTCGCGCTCTCGTTCAGGTCGTTCAGCGCGGTCTCGACCTGCTCGAGGTCGTACACCGTGCTGAAGGATGCCACCGCCAGTTCCTGTTTCACCATCGCCGTCGTCATACCAACCTCGCTTCTGCTGCCGCCACACGACCATCAGACCCTTACGATTTCAGTGTAGCGATCCCGCATCGGCGCGCAAGCAAGCAGCCGTCCGAGTCTGCTGCTAACACCGCGCGCGCACTGCAGCGTCGCGCCGCGCGGCGTATGATCGATGGTTCACCGGCCGTCGCGCCGGCCTGGCCACGATTCGGACGCGATCGAAAACCGCCTCGTCACCGAGCGTGCGCGCGTCGTCGAGTTCGCGCGCGTTTTCGCTTGAAAACGCGTGACGCGCACCTACCTTTCGATCAGGACCGGAACGTGCTGCGAACCCGCTGCGACGCGTCCTGTCACACCACCGTCCAAATCGATCGGGCGTAAGATGTGCGTCCATTCCCCGCTACCCCGCGTTTCCGGAGAAGTTTCATGCTGAAACACGGCCTGGCCGTCCTGCTCGCGAGCGTCGCGCTCGCGGCCCATGCGCAGAGCCCCGCACCGGCCGCCGTCGCATGGGAGATCCAGGTGGTGCGTGACGGTCAGACGATCGACACGTTCCAGCAGCGCACCACCGTCGGTCAAACCCGCACCGACACCCATCACTATCCGTCCGCCGTGCCCGTCGGCTGTGGCAATGCCGCGCGCGTCGTGCCGACCGAGCGCTCGCGCTCGGTGACGGTCGCGCCGCTCACCGTCGACGACGCCGCGCACACGGTGTCGCTCGCGCTCGATGTGCAGGAAACCCTCGACGACGCAAACGCGACGCGCCGCGATCCGTGCGTGCCCGCGTCGCCGCGGCAGATCGTCGCGAGCCATCCGGGGCTGTCGGTCGGCGGCGAGGCCTGGACCGACTGGACGCTCGTCGAGCAGCATCCGCACCTCGTCTACCGCGTGCGCGCGCACGTCGCAAAGGACTGAGCGCCATGTCCGCCGACGCCCTGTCCCTGCCGTTCGCCGAACCGCACGCCGCGCCCGACGAAATCACCGCGGTCAGCTGGAACCTGCACAAGGGCCGCTCACCGCTCGGCTTCACCGCGTGGAATGCGATGCGCAACTGGATGCAATCGACGCACGCGGATGTGTATTTTCTGCAGGAAGCGATGGCGCGCCGCATGCCGCGCCCGATGCTTGCATCCGGCTTCGGCGCACCGATCGACGACGCGGTCGACGACGTGTGGCACTGTCAGGCCACCGAGATCGCGCAGGCGCTCGACTGGCAGATCGCGCTCGGGCCGAACGTGTTCAAGCCGTCGTGGCGGCACGGCAACGCGATCCTGTCGCCGCATCCGCTCGACCTCGGCGGCCGCTGGGACATCTCCGCGCACCGCTTCGAGCGGCGCGGGCTGCTGGTCGCGCGCGCGACGCTCGCCGGCGCGCGGCCCGTCACGCTGCTGTGCGCGCACCTCGCGCTCACGCGCGCGGCGCGGCTGCGCCAGATGCACTGGATCGCGCACTGGATCGTGCGCAACGCGGGCGACGACCCGCTCGTGCTCGCCGGCGACTTCAACGACTGGCGCAACGATTCGGTCGCGTTGTTCGGCGAGATCGGAATGTCCGAGGTCGCGACGCTGCTCGGCCAGTCCGGCCGCACGTTCCCCGCGTTCTCCCCGGCGCTCGCGCTCGACAAGATGTTCGTGCGCGGGCTGACGCCGCTCGAATGGCAGGCACCGTCCGGCGAAACCGCATGGCTGTCCGACCACCTGCCGTATATCGCGCGGCTGCGCCTCGATCCGCAGTGACGTCCTGACGCCCTGATACCACAACGCCGCAAGCGCGGTTGCACGGTGCGCGCTACAGTAACCAGTAACGCTTCGCCCGCCCGCTGCCCCGCCGTCATGAACTACCTCCCGATCCTGCTGCAAATCGCCGTCGTCTACCTCGTCGCGGCGATCACGCCCGGCCCGAACTTCTTCATGATTTCGCAGTTGTCGCTCGCAGGGCGGCGCAGCCTCGGCGCCGCGTCGGCACTCGGCGTCGGCACCGCATCGATCGCCTGGGCGACGCTCGCGATGCTCGGCCTCGCGGCCGTGCTGCACCAGGTCGAATGGCTGTACGAGACGATCCGGATCGGCGGCGCCGTCTATCTCGTGTATTTCGGCATCAAGCTGCTGCGCTCGGGCGTGCGCCGCGACGCGGCGCCGGCCGACGCCGCGGATGCGAGCGCGCCGCTGGCCGCGCCGCACCTGCGCGACTATCTGCGCGCGTATCGC
The DNA here is from genome assembly GCF_020843965.1 of Burkholderia sp. B21-005. Lineage (NCBI taxonomy): Bacteria > Pseudomonadati > Pseudomonadota > Betaproteobacteria > Burkholderiales > Burkholderiaceae > Burkholderia > Burkholderia sp. B21-005. The sequence goes on from NZ_CP086301.1 coordinate 3,396,872, forward strand.
AGCGGCCTGCTCACCTGCCTGACCAACCCGAAATCGTGCGCGTTCTGGACCAGCGTGTTCGCGGCGATGCTGCCCGCGCACGTGCCGCTGTGGTTCAACGGCGCGGTGCTGGTGACGATCGGCGTGCTGTCCGCCGGCTGGTATTCGTGCGTCGCGTTCCTGTTCGCGAGCCCGCGCGCGCAGCGCGGCTACCGGCGCGTGCGGCGCCCGCTCGACGCGCTGTGCGGCGCCGCGCTCGTCGGTCTCGGCGCGAAGCTCGCGGCCGATCGTTGAAAGCAAGTTGAAATGATTCGTTGCGCCAAATCCGCGCAGCCGGGCGGGTCAAGCCCGCATCTGCCCCAAGCAGGGTAAAATAACCAGTTCCTCAAACGTCTGTCATCGAGAAGGCGCGTGTCCGACGCGCCGGCCGGCCGATCCGCGATCGGGCCGACGCACTCGGTTTTTTTGCCCGTTTTTGGGCCCGTTACACGCGTTCGCTACGCGCGTCCGTTTTCAAAGCCATGAGCAAATACGACACCGCCACCGTCCAATCCGTCCATCACTGGACCGACACGCTGTTCAGCTTCACCTGCACCCGTGAGCCGAGCCTGCGCTTCAACAACGGCGAATTCACGATGGTCGGCCTCGAAGTCGACGGCAAGCCGCTCGCGCGCGCCTACTCGATCGTCAGCCCGAACTACGAAGAGCACCTCGAATTCTTCAGCATCAAGGTCCAGAACGGCCCGCTGACGTCGCGCCTGCAACACCTGAAGGTGGGCGACTCGGTGCTGATCGGCAAGAAGCCGACCGGCACGCTCGTCGCCGACAACCTGCTGCCCGGCAAGACGCTGTGGATGCTGTCGACCGGCACGGGCCTCGCGCCGTTCATGTCGATCATCCGCGATCCGGACATCTACGAACGCTTCGACAAGGTCATCCTGACGCACACCTGCCGCCTGAAGGGCGAGCTGGCGTACATGGACTTCATCAAGCACGACCTGCCGGGCCACGAGTACCTTGGCGACATCATCAAGGAAAAGCTCGTCTACTACCCGACGGTCACGCGCGAAGCGTTCGACAACGAGGGCCGGATCACCGACCTGATCGCGACGGGCAAGCTGTTCACGGATCTCGGCGTGCCGGCGTTCTCGCCGGAAAATGACCGCGTGATGCTGTGCGGCAGCACCGCGATGCTGAAGGACACGACCGACCTGCTGAAGCAGGCGGGCCTGGTCGAAGGCAAGAACAGCGCGCCGGGTCACTACGTGATCGAGCGCGCATTCGTGGACTGATCGATCCCCGAATTTGTGCGGCATCAAAAACCGGAGCGAAAGCTCCGGTTTTTTTTCGTCCCCACTTGGCGAATTCGTAACAAACTGGGACCATCTCATCTCAAATAGTTACATTTTGATACGGACGGGCCCGGTGCTTTCGTGTCGGTGTTTTTCCTACAACAGCTTCGTTCCGATTATTCACATTTACCCTTAAATGTCCGCCCGACATGACTTTTTCAGAATTTTTGAGATATTATTCGGCCCGCGCGGTTGCTGCTCGGACGGTCATTGAAGGGTCGGATTCAAACGTTACAAGATGTAACTTTTGTTACTTCGGCATGGGGCGACTTTCTGGCGGCGGCCGTCATCGAAACGGCAGCCATTCCACGCAGCCAGCCGGTGTCTGAACCGCTTTCTGACAGCAGGGAGAGTCATGGATACGTCGCTCAACGCGCCCGCAGGCGCCCACGCCCCGTTCCCGTCGCGGCCGCTCGTGCATAGCTGCGACGCCGCCGCATCCGTGGCCGAAGCCCTGCCCAGACGCGACGTGTCCGCCACCCGGATCGCGGCGCTGTCCACCCAACTCATGGTTGCCGACGAAGCGGCCCGCCGCCATCTGGCCGGCGAGTTGCATGACGGGCTCGGCGCCGAACTCACCGCCGCCCGTTTCGCGCTCGCAAACGTTCAAACGTGGCTGCCGGCCGATGCGCCTGAAGGCTGCCTGCGCGCGCTCGAACTGGCGCAGCGGGCACTCGACGCCGCGACCGATGCCAACCGCCGCCTGATCGACGAGCGCGACACGCCGGCGCTCGACGGCGGGCTCGTCGGCGCGCTGTCGGCGTGGGTCGGCAGCCACGCGGCCCGCACCGGCCTGCGCACGAGTTTCGTCTGCGCGGCCGACGCACGGCTCACGCAGCTCGCCGGCGCGAGCGCCCTCGCGATCTTCCGCGTCGCGCAGGAAGCGCTGTCGAACGTCGCGAAGCATGCGCGCGCGGCGTCCGTCGACGTGCGGATCGACACGGACGGCTCGCATCTGTCCCTGATCGTGACTGACGATGGGACCGGTTTCTCCCGCCGCCGGCGTGTCGGCTACGGCCTCGCCGGCATGCGCGCACGCTGCGAGGCGTTCGGCGGCAGCTTCGACACGAGCGCGCCGGAATCGGGCCGCGGCACGCGCGTCACCGCGCGCTTCGCGTGGAACTCGCTGTTCGCCGTGCCGGCCGCCGCGCGCCGCGCATCGCTTTCGTGAGGTCGCGATGAGCCTGAACATCCTGCTCGTGGACGATCACGCGATCGTCCGGCAAGGGATCCGCCACCTGCTGATCGACCGCGGCGTCGCGCGCGAAGTGACCGAAGCCGAGACCGGCAGCGATGCGGTGGCCGCCGTCGACCGCCAGACCTTCGACGTGATCCTGCTCGACATCTCGCTGCCGGACACCAACGGCATCGAGTTGCTCAAGCGCATCAAGCGCAAGCTGCCGGGCACGCCGGTGCTGATGTTCTCGATGTACCGCGAGGACCAGTACGCGGTGCGCGCGCTGAAGGCCGGCGCGTCCGGCTATCTGTCGAAGACGGTGAATGCCGCGCAGATGATCGGCGCGATCCAGCAGGTCGCGGCCGGCCGCAAGTACGTGAGCCCGGCGATGGCCGAGGCGCTCGCCGAATACGTGTCGTTCGAGAACGAACCGCTGCCGCACGAGAAGCTGTCCGATCGCGAATACCAGACGCTCTGCATGCTGGCGTCGGGCAAGCGCCTCACCGACATCGCGAACACGCTGTCGCTGTCGGTGAAGACGGTCAGCGTGTACCGGTCGCGGCTGCTCGAGAAGATGCGGCTGTCGAACAACGCAGAACTGACGTTCTACGTGATGAGCAACCGGCTCGTCGACATGGCGCCCGCGTCCGGCGCCTGATCCCTCGGATTCACCGGAATCGCGCGACGCGCGCCGCGCCGGCCGGCCACGGGCCGGCCCCGGTCGCCGCACGCTGCGTGCAAGCGCTTGTTTTATCGGACGATTCCGCCGCGCGCCGCTGCACCGCAGCGGGGCTTGCGCGCCAAATCGGCTAAAATTGCGGGTTTTCTTTCCCTCACTCGGCGCCGCCGCGTTCGCGCGCGCTGGAGACTCATCCGCAATGTCCCTCTTCCGCAAGAAAAACGTCGATCGCATGATCGCCGGCGCGCATGGCGCCGGGCTCAAGAAAGCGCTCGGCGCAATCGACCTCACCTTCCTCGGCATCGGCGCGATCATCGGCACCGGGATCTTCGTGCTGACCGGCACGGGCGCCGTTCAGGCCGGCCCCGCGCTGATGCTGTCGTTCGTGATCGCGGCGATCGCGTGCGGCCTCGCGGCGCTGTCGTACGCCGAATTCGCGTCGACGATTCCGGTCGCGGGCTCGATCTACACGTACTCGTACGCGACGCTCGGCGAGCTCGTCGCATGGATCATCGGGTGGGACCTGATGCTCGAATACGGCCTCGCGGCGTCGGCCGTGTCGGTCGGCTGGTCGGGCTACCTGCAGTCGCTGCTGCAGGGCTTCGGGCTCGCGCTGCCGACCGTGCTGACGGCCGCGCCCGGCGCGATCCCCGGCGTCGTCACGTGGTTCAACCTGCCCGCGTTCCTCGTGATGCTGGTGATCACGACGCTGCTGTCGATCGGCATCCGTGAGTCGACCCGCATCAACAACATCATGGTGTTCATCAAGGTGTCGGTGGTGCTGCTCGTGATCGCGGTCGGCCTGTTCCACGTGACGCCCGCGAACTGGAAACCGTTCATGCCGCACGGCTGGAACGGCGTGTTCGGCGCGGCGGCCGTGATGTTCTTCGCGTTCATCGGCTTCGACGCGGTGTCGTCGGCGGCCGAGGAAGTGAAGAATCCGAAGCGCGACCTGCCGATCGGCATCATTGCGTCGCTCGCCGTGTGCGCGGTGCTGTACGTGACGGTCGCGGCGGTCGCGACCGGCATCGTGCCGGCGGCCCAGTACGCGAACGTGTCGCACCCGATCTCGTATGCGCTGCAGATCGCCGGCGAGAAGTGGGTCGCGGGCTTCATCGATCTCGGCGCGGTGCTCGGCATGCTGACCGTGATCCTCGTGATGAGCTACGGCCAGACGCGGATCATCTTCGCGATGTCGCGCGACGGGCTGCTGCCGGCGATGCTGTCGCGCGTGCATCCGCGCTTCGCGACGCCGTTCCTGACGACCTGGCTCGTCGGCCTGTTCTTCGGGCTGATCGCCGCGCTCGTGCCGCTGAACGTGCTCGCCGAGCTGATCAACATCGGCACGCTCGCCGCATTCTCGATGGTGTCGATCGCGGTGCTGGTGCTGCGCCGCACGCACCCGGAGCTGCCGCGCGCGTTCCGCTGCCCGGGCGTGCCGGTAGTGCCGATCCTCGCGGTCGGCGCGTGCCTGTTCCTGATGCTGAACCTGCAGCCCGTCACGTGGGCCGCGTTCGGCATCTGGCTGGTGATCGGCCTCGTGATCTACTTCCTGTATTCGCGGCACCACTCGAAGCTCGCCCGCGGCCACGCGGACTGACCTCCGGCGGCGACGCGCTGCGTCGCCCCGCTGCAACGGCGCACCCGCCTCGCGGGCGCGCCGTTTGCATTTGTGGCACGGCGGGCAGCGTGCGCGGGCAGCCTGAGCGGGTGGTCCGAACCGGCCGTCCGAACCGATCCTCCCGATCCCCGCCACCGATCGGCCAGGCGCCGGCGCACGGCAAGCAAGGCTGCGGCGGCCGGGTCATAATGCGCCCAATCAATGAGGGAACGACGATGGAAAGTGTGGATCTCGACGTGTTGAAGTCGAGCGCGCGCTGGCTCGACGAAGGGCGCCGCGTGCTGCTCGTGACGGTCGTGAAGACGTGGGGCTCGTCGCCCCGCCCCGAAGGCGCGATGCTCGCGGTGCGCGAGGACGGGCTCGTGGTCGGCTCCGTGTCCGGCGGGTGTATCGAGGACGACCTGATCGCCCGCGTGCATGCGAGCGGCATCGCGGCCGATGCGCGCCCGGAAGCGGTCAAGTACGGCGTGACGGCCGAGGAAGCGCACCGCTTCGGGCTGCCCTGCGGCGGCACGATCCAGCTCGTGCTGGAGCCGCTCACGCGCGACAGCGGGATTGCCGCGTTGTGCGCCGAGGTGGAAGCCGGCCGTCTCGTCACGCGCACGATGACGCTGGCGACCGGGCGCGTGTCGCTGTCGCCCGCGCAGGCGACCGACGGGCTCGCGTTCGACGGCGAACGGCTCGTGACGATCCACGGGCCGCGCTACCGGATGCTCGTGATCGGTGCCGGACAGTTGTCGCGCTATCTGTGCCAGATCGCGGTGGGGCTCGACTACCAGGTGACGGTCTGCGATCCGCGCGAGGAGTACACGGATGCGTGGGACGTGCCGGGCACGCGCGTCGTGCACACGATGCCCGACGACACCGTGCTCGACATGAAGCTCGACGCGCGTTCGGCCGTGATCGCGCTCACGCACGACCCGAAGCTCGACGATCTCGCGCTGATGGAGGCGCTCAAGACGCCCGCGTTCTACGTAGGCGCGCTCGGCTCGCGGCGCAACAACGCGGCGCGGCGCGAGCGGCTGCTCGAATTCGACCTGAACGACGCGGAACTGGCGCGGTTGCACGGGCCGGCCGGCATCTACATCGGCAGCCGCACGCCGCCGGAAATCGCGATCTCGATCCTCGCCGAAGTCACGGCCGCGAAGAACAACGTGTCGCTGCCGACGATCCTGCAGGTCGAGGGTGCGAAGGCCGCCCGCGAGATCGCGGCCAACAACGGCGCGACCTGCGGCCTCTGAGGCCGGACGGCGCGGGCATCGGCGCAGGGCCGTCGCGCCGGATGCGCGCACCATGCGCCGGCACCGAGCCGGCACGTTTCAACCGTTGCTTCAGGCCCGTTGCGTCAAGCAAGGCCCGCGGCAAGCGCCGCGGCGACCGAGCCGGCCACCAGCACGACGCCGACCGTGCGGCGCTTGTTCAGCTCCGTCCACAGCAGCACGCCCGTCAGCGACAACAGGATCAGCGAACCCGCGATCGTGTCCATCAGCAGCACCCAGCCGAGATTCATGCCGACGCCGCGATGCAGGTTGTTCAGCGTCGTCAGGAACGTGTTGCCGGTGCGCTTCACCGACACGTAGCCGTTGCCGACCCAGTATTCGGCCTGCAGGTTCTGGTGTGGCCCGAACAGGCCCATCTGCCAGTGCTCGGGCTGCATCACGCGCTTGTCGCCCCAGGCGACCGGCTGCGCAGGTTCCTTGCGCATGCGGCCCGGCCGGCCGTCGAAGTGCAGTTCGTGCTGCAGCCACTTCGTCATCGCCGCGGGCGACTTCGGCACGGGGTCCGGCAACGCGATCTGCATCTGCTCGACCTGCGGTTCGCCGGTCGAGATCTTCAGCGGCGGCGCACGGTGGTTGAGCAGCACGCCCGTCACGCCGAACAGCAGCCCGAGCACCGCGCCCCATAGTCCGACCCAGCCGTGCACCTTGCGCAGCCATTTGATGAAGGTCGCGCGGCGCGAACGCTGGCGGCGCGCCGCCCGTTCGACGTCGCTCAGGGGACGTGCGGCCGGATGCAGCACGGTGACGTCCGCGGGAGGCATGCCCGCCTGCGGCGGGGCGATCGTTTCGGGCGCGTTCACGCGAGAATGTCCATTCGTTCAAAGCAACGGGCGACGCACGGAAAACGCGCGCCGCCCGGGGTAACATGAAAATGAGAATGGATATCATTACACAAATGACGCGACCGCTCAATCGGACCGCGCACGGCGGGCGGGCGACAAATTCAAGCGATGGCCGATGAAGCGCGCGGATTGCGCGCCGATTCCTCGAAATAGAAGAAAAATACCGGCGAAATGATCGCGAAAGACAGCGACAGCCGTTCGCAAGAAACCCGGCCGCCGTGTCCTCAGCGGCGCAGCGGCGGCAGCGGAAAGCGCGGCGCGGCGTCGCCCGGCTCGGGCTCGGTGCGATCGAGCGAATACAGCCATGCGAGCAGATCCGCGACGGCCTGGTAAAGCTGCGGCGGAATCCGGTCGTCGAGATCGACCTGCATCAGCAGCGACACCATCTCCGGCGCGGTATGCACGTACAGCCCCGCATCGCGGGCACGGGCGACGATCATCTCGGCGAGCAGGCCGTATCCCTTCGCGACCACGCGCGGCGCGGCATCGCCGCCTTTCGGATCGTAGACGAGCGCGGCCGCGCGCTTGCGGGACGCCATGCTCATCGCGGCGTCTCCTCGTCGGCGCCCGGCGTGCCGCCAGCCGCGCTGCGCGCATACGCGGCGGCGGCCCCCTGCGCGACGAGCGGGTCGAAGCCGTCCGGTTCGTCGCCGACCGCGCGGATCGACAGTCCGCCGAGCCGCAGCCCCGAACCCTCGAACCGCTGCCGCAGCGCGGCCTCGTTGCGCGTGAGCCGGTCGGCGCCCGCCGAATTCGCGCGCAGCCGCGCGACGAGTTGCGTGCCGTTCAACACCAGTTCCGCGTCGACCGTCCCGAGCGACGGCAGCGTCAGCGTCAGCCGCGTGCGCCACGCGATCCCGTCCCCCGCGTCGTCGCCGCCGCGCGACGCGTGGCCGCCCGGATCGTCGGGCTCGATCGTCCAGTCGAGCCGCGCGCCGGGCCACGCCTCGCCCGCCCAGCGGAACTGGTCGGTCGCCAGCGCATCGAGCTGCTGCCGCACGATCGGCACGGCGGCCGGATGCACGGGAGCAGCCGATGCCTGCGCCTGCGGATCGGCCGACGCGGTGGCCAGTTCGGCGCGCGCGGGCGTCCAGCGCGCATCGGGATGCTCGCCGAGCGGGTCGGTCGTTCCGGCCATGCTCGACGCCATGCCTTGCCGGACGGCCGCCGGCGCGTTCTGCGCGGGCGCGTGCGGGGCCGCACCGCCCGGCGCGGGTGCGCCCGGCTGCACGGCCGTACGCGCGGCCGCCGGCAGCGGCAGACGCTGCGCGAGCAGTTCGTCGAGCACATCAGGCGCGTCGTGCTGCGCGGCATCCGGGGCCGGCTGCACCGGCGCGGCCGTGAGGCGCGCCTGCGGTTCGCGCATCAGCGCGGCGAGCGGGCGCTGGCCGGCCAGCCACTGCGCGAGATGGGATTCGTAAAAGAGGCCGCTTTCGCTCACGGCCTGCGCGAGCGCTGCGCGCAGCGCGGCGACGGGCGACGCGTCCGACGCCGCGCGCGCGGCCGCGACGTCGGACGCGGGCAATGCAGCGGAAGAAGCGCCGACAGGCGCGGCAGGACCCGCTGCCAGCTGCCCGCCCCGCGGCACGGCCGCCGCGCTCAGCAGCACGGACGGATCGGCCAGCAGCGGCGTGCGCCCGGCGATCACGGGTGTCGCGACTCCACCCGAGCGCGAGATCGCGTCGAGCACGAGCGCGACGTCGGACAGCGCGGTCTGCGCGGATGCCGGCGGCGCGACGGGCGAGCCGCCCGCCGGCGCCGGGGACGATGCGCCGGCGCCGGGCGTGCCGACCTGCGAGGCCGCCCCGCCGCCGGCCGACGGCGACACGGTGCCGCTCAGCAGGCTGTCGAGGCGGCTCGCCAGCAGGGCGGCCGCAACGGAGTCGATACCGGTCATGATCGGAGCCTGCTCACCTCAGCCACATCGTTGCGAAGCCGGGCACGCGGCCATCGCCGCCCCGGCAAACGGGCACTAGCCGCGAGCGCGGTAGAGATCGGTCAATACCTTGGTCGAGCGCCGCGCCTCGAACAGCGCGGACAGCCGCGCGACTTCCGGGCTCGCGAGATCGCGGATCGCGGCGTCGTCGGCGAGGATGCGGCGGATCAGCCCGAGCTTGCGGCCGAGGTCCGAGTCGTCGAGCGCGACGCCCGGATCGGCCTCCTTCAGCCCGTCGACGAGCCGCAGGAATTCGGCCTGCAACTCCGGCAGCGCGCTCCAGTCGGCACCGCGTGCCGCGCTCAGCATGCGGCCCGACACGGCCGCGAGCGCCTCGTAGCGGGCGAAGTACTCGGCCTTGAGATTCATCGCGCCGCGTCCGCCGCCTGTTGCGCGGTCATCCGCGCGACTTCGGGGGCGATGCCCGTCCACGCTTCCTCGAGCGTGGCGAGCAGTCCGTCGACCTCGACCAGCATCGCATCGCTCGCGCGCATGTTGGCTTCCAGCAGCCGCCGGACGATATAGGCGTACAGCGCATCCAGGCGCCCGGCGATCTCGCCGCCCGCGTCGCGGTTCAGCGCCGCCTGCAGGCCGCTCTCGACGATCCCGATCGCCTTGCCGATCGCTTCGCCGCGTGCGGGCACGTTGCCCTGCTGCAGGTGCATGCGCGCGAGTGCGATGGCCTGCCGCGCGCCCTGGTACAGCATCGCGATCAGCCGGTGCGGGGAGGCGCCCATCACCCCCGTCTCGACGCCGACACGCGCGTACGCACTGGCTCCAGCGTGTCCTGGGGAAAACATGCGCTTCTTCTCCTTGTGATGCGTTGGCTATGCGGAAGCCGCCGCCCTGCGTTGCACGACGCGGCCTTGTACCGGAGTTATCGGAAGGGAATTGAAAAGCTTTAGGCGCGCCGGCCCGGCCGCGCCCGGCGTGACCGCCTCGTCACACCGACATCTGCATGATGTCGTTGTATGCGCTCACGAGCTTGTTGCGGACCTGGAGCCCGAACTGGAAGCCGATGTTGGCCTTCTGCATGTCGACCATCACGTCGTTCAGCGACACGTTCGCCGCGCCGACCTCGAACGCCTGCGCCTCGCCGAGCGCGTGCTGCTGGTCGCCGCTGATCTTGTCGAGCGACGCCTTCATCGCGCTCGCGAACGTGCCGGCCGTCGCGGCGCCCGAGCCGGCGAGCGCCGCCGTCGGGCTCGCGACGCCGCCGCCCGCCTGCGCGGCCATCGCCTGCATCTGTTGCAACACCGAACCGATTCCGCTGACGTTGGCAGTCATGCTGTCCCCAGACCTAAGAGAAGAGACCCGGACCTACCGGGCGTTTGCGCCGGCGCCGCACCATGCGCACCATGCCGGATCGCGAAAAAGGATAGCAGCGCGGCGCACGCCAAAGCCGCGAAAGTACGGGGGAAACCCCGCTCTTTTCGGTCGATCGGAGTCGCGTCCGGATCCCGATAATCGCAACGTGTCATTGTCCGTCCGCTCGTCCGAGCGGCTCAGTCGTCCCGCTCCGGAGAAACTCCACGCATGGATTCGCAGGCCAACTCGCTGATCAACCCCGACGCCCGCACGGGCCTCGCCAGCCCGGTGCCAGGCGCCACCGCGGCCGCCGCGTTGCCGGGAGCAGGCGGCGCCGGCGCGGACTTCGGGTTCGGCGGTTTCGCGGAACGCATTCCCGGCATCTCGCGGATGAAGGGCAACCCGAAGCTGCCGTTCGTGATCGCCGTCGCGTTCGCGATCGCCGCGATCACCGCGCTCGTGCTGTGGAGCCGCGCGCCCGACTATCGCGTGCTGTACAGCAACCTGTCGGACCGCGACGGCGGCGCGATCATCGCCGCGCTCCAGCAGGCCAACGTTCCGTACAAGTTCGCCGACGCCGGCGGCGCGATCCTCGTGCCGTCGAATCAGGTGCATGAAACGCGCCTGAAGCTCGCCGCGCTGGGCCTGCCCAAGGGCGGCTCGGTCGGCTTCGAGCTGATGGACAACCAGAAATTCGGCATCAGCCAGTTCGCCGAGCAGGTGAACTACCAGCGCGCGCTCGAAGGCGAGCTGCAGCGCACGATCGAATCGATCAACGCGGTGCGCGGCGCGCGCGTGCATCTCGCGATCCCGAAGCCGTCGGTGTTCGTGCGCGACAAGGAAGCGCCGAGCGCGTCGGTGTTCGTCGACCTCTACCCGGGCCGCGTGCTCGACGAGGGCCAGGTGCAGGCGATCACGCGGATGGTGTCGTCCGGCGTGCCCGACATGCCGGCGAAGAACGTGACGATCGTCGACCAGGACGGCAACCTGCTGACGCAGACCGCGTCGGCCTCCGGCCTCGACGCGAGCCAGCTCAAGTACGTGCAGCAGGTCGAGCACAATACGCAGAAGCGCATCGATGCGATCCTCGCGCCGATCTTCGGCACCGGCAATGCGCGCTCGCAGGTCAGCGCCGACATCGATTTCTCGAAGCTCGAGCAGACCTCGGAAAGCTACAGCCCGAACGGCACGCCGCAGCAGGCCGCGATCCGCAGCCAGCAGACCAGCAGCGCGACCGAGCTCGCGCAGGGCGGCGCATCGGGCGTGCCGGGCGCGCTGTCGAACACGCCGCCGCAGCCGGCCTCCGCGCCGATCGTCGCCGGCAACGGCCAGAACGGCGCGCAGTCGACGCCCGTCAGCGACCGCAAGGACCAGACCACCAACTACGAGCTCGACAAGACGATCCGCCACGTCGAGCAGCCGATGGGCAACGTGAAGCGGCTGTCGGTCGCCGTCGTCGTCAACTACCAGCCGGTCGCCGACGCGAAGGGCCACGTGACGATGCAGCCGCTGCCGCCGCCCAAGCTCGCGCAGATCGAGCAGCTGGTGAAGGACGCGATGGGCTACGACGAGAAGCGCGGCGACTCGGTGAACGTCGTGAACAGCGCGTTCTCGACCGTCGGCGATCCGTACGCCGACCTGCCGTGGTGGCGCCAGCCGGACATGATCGCGATGGCGAAGGAAGCCGCGAAGTGGCTTGGCATCGCGGCAGCCGCGGCGGCGCTCTATTTCATGTTCGTGCGCCCGGCGATGCGCCGCGCGTTCCCGCCGCCCGAGCCGGTCGCCCCGGCGCTCGCGGCGCCGGACGATCCGGTCACGCTCGACGGCCTGCCCGCCCCGGACAGGGCCGACGAGACCGATCCGCTGCTGCTCGGCTTCGAGAACGAAAAGAACCGCTACGAACGCAACCTCGACTACGCGCGCACGATCGCCCGCCAGGATCCGAAGATCGTCGCCACCGTCGTGAAGAACTGGGTGTCCGATGAACGCTGAAGGCCTGACCAAGAGCGCGCTGCTGCTGATGTCGATCGGCGAGGAAGAGGCCGCTGAAGTATTCAAGTTCCTCGCGCCGCGCGAGGTGCAGAAGATCGGCGCCGCGATGGCCGCGCTGAAGAACGTCACGCGCGAGCAGGTCGAGGGCGTGCTGCAGGAATTCGCGAAGGAAGCCGAGCAGCACACCGCGCTGTCGCTCGATTCCAGCGAGTACATCCGCTCGGTGCTGACCAAGGCGCTCGGCGAGGACAAGGCCGGCGTGCTGATCGACCGGATCCTGCAGGGCAGCGACACGAGCGGCATCGAGGGCCTGAAGTGGATGGACTCGGGCGCGGTGGCCGAACTGATCAAGAACGAGCATCCGCAGATCATCGCGACGATCCTCGTGCATCTTGACCGCGACCAGGCGTCCGAGATCGCGTCGTGCTTCACCGAACGGCTGCGCAACGACGTGCTGCTGCGGATCGCGACGCTCGACGGCATCCAGCCGGCCGCGCTGCGCGAGCTCGACGACGTGCTCACCGGCCTGCTGTCCGGCAGCGACAACCTGAAGCGCAGCCCGATGGGCGGCATCCGCACCGCGGCCGAGATCCTCAACTTCATGACGAGCAATCATGAAGAAGGCGTGCTCGAAAGCGTGCGCCAGTACGACGCCGACCTCGCGCAGAAGATCGTCGACCAGATGTTCGTGTTCGAGAACCTGCTCGACCTCGAGGATCGCGCGATCCAGATGGTGCTCAAGGAAGTCGAGTCGGAAACGCTGATCATCGCGCTGAAGGGCGCGCCGCCCGCGCTGCGCCAGAAGTTCCTCGCGAACATGTCGCAACGCGCGGCCGAACTGCTCGCGGAGGATCTCGACGCACGCGGCCCGGTGCGCGTGTCCGAGGTCGAGACGCAGCAGCGCCGCATCCTGCAGATCGTGCGCAACCTCGCCGAGAGCGGCCAGATCGTGATCGGCGGCAAGGCGGAAGACGCATATGTCTGATCCCGTGCGCGAGCGCGCCGCCACCCTCACCGCGTACCAGCGGTGGGAGATGGCGTCGTTCGATCCGCCGCCGCCCCCGCCGCCGCCCGACGACGCGGCCGCGGCCGCCGCCGCGCTCGCCGAGGAACTGCAGCGCGTGCGCGACGCCGCGCATGCCGAAGGCCATGCAGCCGGTCACGTCGAAGGCCAGGCGCTGGGTTACCAGGCCGGTTTCGACCAGGGCCGCGAGCAGGGTTTCGAGGCCGGCCAGGCCGAAGCCCGCGAACAGGCCGCACAGCTCGCGGCGCTCGCCGCCTCGTTCCGCGAAGCCGTGTCGAGCGTCGAGCACGATCTCGCGTCCGATCTCGCGCAGCTCGCGCTCGACATCGCGCAGCAGGTCGTGCGCCAGCACGTGAAGCACGATCCCGCGGCGCTCGTCGCGGCCGTGCGCGACGTGCTCGCCGCCGAACCGGCGTTGTCCGGCGCGCCGCATCTCGCGGTGAATCCGGCCGACCTGCCCGTCGTCGAAGCCTATCTGCAGGACGATCTCGATACGCTCGGCTGGACCGTGCGCACCGACACGTCGATCGAGCGCGGCGGCTGCCGCGCGCACGCCGCGACGGGCGAGGTCGACGCGACGCTGCCCACCCGCTGGCAGCGCGTCGCCGCCGCGATCGGCAAGGTGAGCGCATGGTGACGCCCACGCCCGAATCGATCCTGTACGACGGGATGACGCCGCTCGAGCGCGAACTCGCGCTCGCGTCGTTCGGCCCCGACGGCGTACACGACACCGCACACGGCGCCGATCCGCACGCGGCACCCGCTGCGGACGATGCGCCGCGCGCACCGCACAATCCGCATCTCGCGCACTGGCGCACGCATCTGAACGGGCTCGCGACGCGCAGCCACCGCGCGCTGCCGCTGCGGCCGTGCGGGCGCCTCACGCGCGCCGCGGGCCTCGTACTCGAGGCGATCGGGCTGCGCCTGTCGGTCGGCGCCGAATGCACGATCGAACTGCCGCCCGGCAGCACGCTGCCGCACGCGGAAGCGGAAGTCGTCGGGTTCTCCGGCGATCGCCTGTTCCTGATGCCGACCACCGACGTCGCAGGCGTGCTGCCCGGCGCGCGCGTGTGGCCGCGCGAAAGCGCGCCCGTCGCCGATCCGCTCGCGGGCGCCAAACGGCTGCCGGTCGGCTGGGAAATGCTCGGGCGTGTGGTCGACGCGTCGGGCCGCCCGCTCGACGGCCTCGGCCCGCTCGCATCGAAGGTGGACGCCGCGCTGTCGGCGCCGTCGATCAACCCGCTCGATCGCGAGCCGATCCACAGCGTGCTCGACGTCGGCGTGCGCGCAATCAACGCGCTGCTCACCGTCGGCCGCGGGCAGCGGATGGGCCTGTTCGCGGGGTCCGGCGTCGGCAAGTCGGTGCTGCTCGGTACGATGGCGCGCTACACCAGCGCGGAAGTGATCGTGATCGGGCTGATCGGCGAACGCGGCCGCGAAGTGAAGGAATTCATCGAACAGATCCTCGGCGAGGACGGGCTCGCGCGCTCGGTCGTCGTCGCGGCGCCGGCCGACGTGTCGCCGCTGCTGCGCATGCAGGGCGCCGCCTACGCGACGTCCCTCGCCGAGTATTTCCGCGACCAGGGCAAGCACGTGCTGCTGCTGATGGATTCGCTGACGCGCTACGCGATGGCGCAGCGCGAGATCGCGCTCGCGATCGGCGAGCCGCCCGCGACCAAGGGTTATCCGCCGTCGGTGTTCGCAAAGCTGCCCGCGCTCGTCGAGCGCACCGGCAACGGGCCCGAAGGCGGCGGCTCGATCACCGCGTTCTACACGGTACTGACCGAAGGCGACGACCAGCAGGACCCGATCGCCGACTCGGCGCGCGCGATCCTCGACGGCCACATCGTGCTGTCGCGCGCGCTCGCCGAGGCCGGCCACTATCCGGCGATCGACATCGAGGCGTCGATCAGCCGCGCGATGACCGCGCTGATCGACGAAACGCATCTCGACCGCGTGCGGCAGTTCAAGCAGATGCTGTCGCGCTACCAGCGCAATCGCGACCTGATCGCGGTCGGCGCGTATGCACCGGGCCGCGACGCGCAGCTCGACCGCGCGATCGCGCTCTATCCGCGCATCGAATCGTTCCTGCAGCAGGGCTTTCGCGAATGCGCGCCATTCGCGTCGAGCCTCGCCGGGCTCGATGCGCTGTTCGACGTACACGGAGGCTGATCCCGATGGCACACGGCTTTCCCCTTCAACTGCTGCTCGACCGCGCGCAGGAAGATCTCGACACGGCCACGAAGCAGCTCGGCACCGCGCAGCGCGACCGCACCGCGGCCGCCGAACAGCTCGATGCGCTGCTGCGCTATCGCGACGAATACCACGCGCGCTTTTCGCAGTCCGCGCAGCACGGGATGCCGGCCGGCAACTGGCGCAATTTCCAGGCGTTCATCGATACGCTCGACGCGGCGATCGCGCAGCAGCGCAACGTGCTGGCCGCGGCCGAGCTCCGCATCGACGAGGCGCGCCCGAACTGGCAACAGAAGAAACGCACCGTCGGTTCATACGAAACCCTGCAGGCGCGCGGCGTCGCGCAGGAAACGCAGCGTGCCGCGAAGCGCGAACAGCGCGACGCCGACGAACACGCCGCGAAGATTCTGCGCATGCGGGCCGATGCGGCCCGCTCGGCGTAACCGCTCAACGCTTTCGAACGAGAGAATCGCCATGCCTCCCCTGCCCCTGCTCGGCGCGCTGCTCGACACCGCCGGCACCGCCATCAAGGCCGTCCGCGGCGCGGGTTCGTCCGCCTCCGCGACGTCCGCCGGCAACGATGCCGCAACCAGCCAGGCCGCCGTGCCGTTCGCGCAGACGCTGAAGCGAAGCGTCGTCACACGGCACGACACGGCGAACGCCGGCAAGCCGGATGCCGCGACGCAACAGGCATCGTCGACGCCAGCCGCCGGCGCGAAGCCCGCCGACCGCGTCGACGACAAGTCGACCGACGACGCGAATGCGACGCCCAACGCCGACGCCGCCGCGCTCGCCGCGGCCGCCGCCGTTCAGGCGCAACTGCAGGCGCGCGTGAACGACGCGGCGCCGGCCGGTGCCAATGCCGATACCGCCGCCACGGCCGCGCAAACGACGGCCGTGTCCGGGCAGCCCGACGCCACGGCCGCGCTGACGAATCATGCCGGCAAGGATGCGGCCGCCGAGCCGGCGTTGCCGGCGTCGGGTCGCGACGCGCTGCAGGCCGCGCTGGCGAAGCTGACCGGCGGCGCGGGTGCGATCGCGATGCCCGCGACGGGCACGGCCGCGGCAACGACAGCGCCGGCATCGACGACGTCCGCATCGGCCGCCGCCGCACCGCTGACGCCGAAAGTCCCGACCTTCGACCGCACGCTCGCCGACGCGAAAGGCGCGCTCGCGACGCAGCCGACGCCCACGCAAGCCACCGCCCAGGCGCTGCAGGCCGGCGCCACCGGCCAGCCGGCCGCGCATGCGCTCGCAGCCACCGAGGAAGCCGCCAGCCCGGCCGCCGACGCATCGGTCGCTGCCGCCGCAACGGCTGCGGCAGCCGCCCAGGCGAACCTCCAGGCATCGCCCGCCGCCAGCTCGGTCGCCGCGGCCAATGCCCATGTGCTGGCCCCGCATGTCGGCACCGCCGACTGGACCGACGCGCTGAGCCAGAAGGTCGTGTTCCTGTCGAATGCGCACCAGCAGAGCGCCGAGCTGACGCTGAACCCGCCGGACCTCGGCCCGCTGCAGGTCGTGCTGCGTGTCGCGGACAATCACGCGCATGCGCTGTTCGTCTCGCAGCACGCGCAGGTGCGCGACGCGGTGGAAGCCGCGCTGCCGAAGCTGCGCGAAGCGATGGAAGCGGGCGGCCTCGGCCTGGGCAGCGCGACCGTCAGCGACGGCGGCTTCGCGTCGCAGCAGCAGAACCTGCAACAGAGCTTCGCCGGCGGCCGGCCGTCGCTGCGCGCACGCGCCGGATCGTCAGCCGGCGACGCACCGGTCGACGCTGCGCAATCCGCAGCGGCCGGCGCGACCGTGAGCCGCGCGGGCCTCGTCGATACGTTCGCCTGAGCATCGCGCCGCTCGCGTGACGGTGCATGGCCGCTCAGCGGCCGTGCACCGCCGCGGTCGCCTCGCCGCGCGGCACCCCGCCCTTGCGCGTCGCGACGATGAAGTCCGCCGCGCGTTCGCCGATCATCACCGACGGCGCATTCGTGTTCCCGCCGATCAGCGTCGGCATCACCGACGCGTCCACCACCCGCAGCCCGTCGACACCGCGCACGCGCAGTTGCGGATCCACGACCGCGCGCGCATCCGAACCCATCCGGCAGGTGCCGACCGGGTGATAGATCGTGTCGGCGTGCGCGACGATCGTCGCGCGCAGCTCGGCTTCGCTCTGGTCCGCCCGCGTGTACAGCTCGCGCCCGCCCTGCGACGCGAGCGGCGTTTGCGACAGGATCCGGCGCATCGCCTGCGCACCGCGCACGAGCAGGTCGAGATCGCGCGTATCGCTGAAGAAGCGCGGATCGATCAGCGGCGCGTCGCGCGCATCGCCGCTCGCGAGAGCGACCGTGCCACGGCTGAACGGGCGCAGCGCGCATACGTGCAGCGAATAGCCGAAACCCCAGTGCATCTTGCGGTTGTGGTCGTCGACCAGCGCCGTGCAGAAATGCAGCTGCAGGTCCGGTCGGTCGAGCGACGGATCGCTCTTGATGAAGCCGCCGGCCTCCGCGACGTTGCTCGTCATCATCCCCGTGCGGCTCGAGAAATAGCGCGCGAGCGCCGGCGTCATCTTCGCGATGCCGCGCAGGCAGATGCCGACCAGCTCCGACGAATTCACGCGCGTGTTGATGATGAAGTCGATATGGTCGATCAGGTTGGCGCCGACGTCCGGCGCGTCCTGCACGATCGCGATCCCGTGCCGACGGAGCTGCTCCGCCGGACCGATTCCCGAGCACATCAGCAGCTGCGGCGAATTGAACGCGCCGGCCGACAGAATTACCTCCGCCCGCGCGCCAAGCGTCTCGACGCGTCCGTCGCGCGACACCACGACGCCGACCGCACGCTTGCCGTCGAAGCCCACGCGCAGCACCGTCGCATCGGTGATCACATGCAGGTTCGGCCGGTTGCGGCCATAGATATACGCACGCGCGACGCTGCAGCGCGAGCCGTCGCGATGCGTGACCTGATAGAAGCCGACGCCTTCCTGCGTCGCGCCGTTGAAATCGTTGTTCAGCGGATAGCCGGCCGCGTGCGCGGCCTGGATGAATCGTTCGGAGAACGGATTGCGAAAGCGCAGATCTGAAACCGTCAACGGGCCGTCCGCGCCGTGCCACGCATCGGCGCCGCGCTCGTTGCCTTCCGCGCGGCGGAAATACGGCAGCACGTCCTGCCAGCCCCAGCCCGTTGCGCCGAGCTGGGCCCACTCGTCGTAGTCGCCCGGGTGGCCGCGCGTGTAGATCATCGCGTTGATCGCGCTCGAGCCGCCCATCCCGCGCCCGCGCGGCTGATAGCCGCGACGGCCGCCGAGGCCCGGCTGTGGCACCGTCTCGTAACCGTAGTTCGTGCCGAGCTTGAACGGCACGAGCGCCGCGATCCCCACCGGCATGTTGACGAGCAGGTTGCGCTCGGTGTGCGAGCCGGCCTCGATCAGCGCGATCGTCGCGTCGGGGCATGCATCGGCGAGGCGGCTGGCGAGGCTCGAGCCGCCCGACCCGCCGCCAACGATAATGTAGTCGTATTGCATGTCACGTCTCCTTCGTGTCATGAACGGCGCGCGGCGCGGCCGGCTCCCGCTTGTAATGTTCGGGCATTGTAGGAATGGCCGTCGCGCACGCGGCACGCCGATTCAAGAGCGATTCCTCTAAACGCCCGCGTGAACTAAATTTAAGATGTATCGATGGATGCGACGCGATGCACCGGCCGCCAGAAGCCGCGCTGTCGCGAAACTGGGGAGACGACGATGCAGCGCGACGTTCTGCAGGCCGCGTGCCGACCGGGGGATCCGGACGCACCGCGCGCGGCCCGCATTTCATTTCAAACGGACGCCCGGACGGTGGTGACCGGCACCGTGCGCGCGGCCGGTCGAAATCGAACGACGCCACGTGTCGCCGACCGTTTGGACGGCTCGTCGAATCAGCGGCATGACCTGTCGGTGCGACGGTCGTCGCGCGCATCGCGCAGCCGCGCTTCGGTGCGCGCGCAAGCGCCCGCCGCGCGCCATCGCGCAGCAGCCGGAAATCGCATCCGGCCGCACGCGCGCACCGTACACCCCCGTTTTCGGACGCGAACACCGTCGCGCGGATGCGACGCTTGCCGCACGCCGCACCCTGTTTTCACCCGCGCATCGCATCCGGCCCCGCGCCGCGCGACGCGCGCCACCCTGATCCGCCCCGCCACGCTCGCCGAGCGCTCACGTGCGGCCTGACTGCTGGCCGACGTGCCACGCCCAACTGGAGGAGACGACATGAAGAACGACCTACCCGAACTGGCCCCGCAAGCGCTGCCATCGGTCGATGCGCTGACGGCGCTGCTGCGCGACCAGCGCGCGGCCTACCTGCGCGCGCCCTATCCGGAGTGGGACACCCGCGCGCAGCACCTGCGCGCGCTGCGCACCATGCTGCTCGATCACGCGGATGCACTCGCCGACGCGATCAGCGCCGACTTCGGCCACCGCGCGAAGCAGGAAGTGCTGCTGTCGGAAATCTGGATGGCGAAGGAAGAGATCGACGACGCGCTCAAGCACGGCAAGCGCTGGATGAGGCCGATCAGCAAGCCGATGAACAAGTGGCTGCGGCCGGCGCGCGCGAAGGTGCTGCCGCAACCGCTCGGCGTGGTCGGCATCGTCGTGCCGTGGAACTATCCGATCCTGCTCGCGGCCGGGCCGCTGATCTGCGCGCTCGCGGCCGGCAACCGCGCGATCATCAAGATGTCCGAACTGACACCGCGCACGTCGGCGTTGTTCGAGCAACTGATCGCGAAGACCTTCTCGCGCGACCACGTCGCGGTCGTGAACGGCGATGCCGAGATCGGCGCCGCGTTCAGCGCGCTGCCGTTCGATCACCTGCTATTCACCGGCTCGACGCATGTCGGCCGCCACGTGATGCGCGCCGCGGCCGACAATCTCACGCCCGTCACGCTCGAACTCGGCGGCAAGTCGCCCGCGATCATCGGCCCGAATGCGCGCTTCGATGCCGCGGTCGACGCGATCATCGGCGGCAAGACGCTGAACGCGGGCCAGACCTGCATCGCGCCCGACTACGTGCTGCTGCCGCGCGGGATGGAAGCCGCGTTCATCGAGCGCGCGCGGGCGCGCTTCGCCAAGCTGTATCCGGACCTGTCGACCAACGGCGACTACACGACGATCGTGTCGCCGCGCCACTACGCCCGGCTGCAGCAGCTTGCGACCGACGCGCAGGCGGCCGGCGCGCAACTGCATCCGCTGTCGGACGCGCAGTCCGATCCCGCATCGCGCCGCTTCGTGCCGTGCGCGGTCACGCACGTGCCGGCCGCGTCGCAGCTGATGCAGGAGGAAATCTTCGGGCCATTGCTGCCGCTCGTGCCGTACGAGCGGCTCGACGAGGCGATCGCGTACGTGAATGCGCGCCCCCGCCCGCTCGCGCTGTACCTGTTCGACGAGGATGGCGGCACGGTCGACCGCGTGATGCGCGAAACGATCTCGGGCGGCGTGACGGTCAATGACGCGCTGATGCACATCGCGTGCGGCAGCTTGCCGTTCGGCGGCGTCGGCGCGAGCGGGATGGGTGCGTATCACGGCTACGACGGCTTCGTGACGTTCTCGAAGATGAAGCCCGTGCTCACGCAGGCGCGCCTGAATACCCGCGGGCTGATCGCGCCGCCTTACGGCAGGCGCTTCGCCGCGGTGATCAGGATGATGCTGAAGTTCTGAGCGATGCGGGCCGCGCGCAATGGTGGCGGCCCGCTTTGAACATGCCGCGCGGCGACGCTGCCGCGCGTGCCGTCACACGGGCCAGAGCGGCCCTTCCTGCATCGCGCCGATCTGCTCGCGCAGCTCGAGTACGCGTGCCTCCCAGTAGCGATGCGTGTTGAACCACGGGAACGCGGCCGGAAACGCCGGATCGTCCCAGCGGCGCGCAAGCCAGGCTGCGTAGTGGATCAGCCGCAGCGTGCGCAGCGCTTCGACCAGATGCAGCTCGCGCGGCTCGAATTCGCAGAAGTCCTCATAACCGGCGAGCAGGTCCGCGAGCGCGCGCGACGCGCCTTCGCGATCGCCCGGCAGCAGCAGCCACAGGTCCTGGACCGCCGGTGCCATCCGGCTGTCGTCGAAGTCGACGAAATGCGGCCCCGCGTCGGTCCACAGCACGTTGCTCGGATGGCAATCGCCGTGCGTGCGCAGCAGGCGGATCTCGCCCGCACGCTCGAACGCGGCCTCGACGCCTTCCAACGCGAGCGTGACCGCCGTCTCGTAGGCGGGTCGTACATCGTCGGGAATGAAATCGTGCGCGAGCAGGTAGTCGCGCGGCTCGTAGCCGAAGGTGCGAATGTCGAGCACCGGACGCGCGACGTAAGGCTGCGTCGCGCCGACCGCGTGAATGCGGCCGATGAAGCGGCCGAGCCATTCGAGCGTGTCGCTGCGGTCGAGATCGGGCGCGCGTCCGCCGCGCCGCTCGAAGATCGAGAAGCGGAAGCCGTCGAACGCGTGCAGCGTGCGGCCGTCGAAGCCGCTCGCGGGCACCACCGGAATCTCGCGCGCGGCAAGTTCGGCGACGAACGCGTGTTCTTCCAGGATCGCGTCGTCCGACCATCGCTCGGGCCGGTAGAACTTCGCGACGACGGGCGGGCCGTCTTCGATGCCGACCTGGTAGACGCGGTTCTCGTAGCTGTTGAGGGCGAGCAGGCGCCCGTCGGTGCGCAGCCCGGCCGGCATCAGCACGCTGTCGAGCGCGTCGAGCACGCACTCGGGCGTGAGGCCGGCGAACGGCGGGCCGGCGGGAGCAGCGGGGGCGGAAGTGGCGTCTTTCATGCCCCGCATTGTGCCGTCAGCCGCGCCGAAACACGAGCGTCCGATGCGACGCGCGTGCTCAGTGAACCGCGGCGCCGGCCGGCAGCACGGATTCGCCGGTGTCGATCAGGTCCTCGAGAAAGAACGGCTCGGTGTTGAGTTCTTTCGACTCGCCCGGCACGCCCGCGTACCAGGTCACCATGGCCATGTCGCCCAGAACGCGCTGAACGATGCCGCGCGCGCCCTTCGGCACAGCGATATGGGTAGTGCAGACAATCGACCCGACATGCATGATGGTTCCCCACTCTTGAATCTTGAAACCCGGCCCGCTGGCGAGCCGGCAAACGCACGATCCGCGCCGCCCTCGGCGGGGTGTTGCGCGTGATCCCATTGTTCACGGTTTATCGAAGCGCGAAAAGAAGAAGAAGCGGGTGAAGTGCCGCGAATTCGTCGAATGTCTCCAATCAACCACTGCGTCGCGCGTGCGCTTGCACGGGCGGATACCCCCATCATACCCTGTCGAATGTGACTGTCCGCCGAATCCCGCCGGGCATGCGATACGCACGCGAATTGCGCGACGCGCGTATCGTCTGGCCTTTGCCACGGCCGTCGGGATATCTCGCGTGACCGCACCCACGGAACCACGCCCGCGGCCATGCACCGCGACGCCTACCTGCCCTATCTCGAACGCGGCTCGCGCAACGACTCGCGCGCGAGCGTCGCGGTACTGTTCGCAGGCTTCGTGTCGAAAGGTGCGAGCCGCCACCGGTTGATGACGATGTCGCTGCTGCTGTCGTCACTGCTCACGCTCGTCGCCGCCTTCACGCCGCACTGACGTCAGATGCTCGTGCTGCGTGCGCTCGCCGGCGTGCTCGCGGTCGGCATGGCCGCGCCTGCGCGAACGCGGCGGCATCACATGACGTTCCCGCACGCAACCGAGTCTTTGCGCAGACAGTTGCGCCGGATGGCCGCCTTGCGGTACCGTTGAAGCTCATTCGCGTTCAAGCGCATTTCGACACGATGCATCCGTTCACGTCCGCTCTCGCAAAATCCCGGCCGCAGTTCGACTCGCGGCCGCAGGCGTGCGCGCATCCGTCGGTCCTTCCTCCTCCTGTCGCACCGCCGCTCGTCGGCGCCGCGCCGCCCCCGCCGGCGGCACGCGTCGGCTGACCAGCCGGCTTTCGCTTTTTCGTTTTCCATTCGCCCGTTTGCGGCCGTTCGTGCGTCGTCACGCACGGCGCGTTGCCGCGCGCGCGACATGGAACGTATCGATCCGTTCGACAGGTGGATTCACATGGTTTCGTTCAAACGCGCGCTCGCCGCGCATGGCGTGACGTCGCTCTTCGTGCTGCTGTGGAGCAGCGGCGCGATCTTCGCTGAACTCGGTCTGCGTCACGCATCCGCGTTCGTCTTTCTCACCGCACGTTTCGCGCTCGCGTCACTCGTGCTGCTCGTCCTGGCCGTCATGCGCGGCCGCTGGCTGCCGCCGCGCGGCGAGCGGCGCATGGCTGCGCTGACCGGCCTGCTGATGATGGGTGGCTATTCGATCTTCTACCTGCTCGCGCTCGATCAGGGGATCGCACCGGGCGTGCTCGCGACGATCCTCGGCGTGCAGCCGATCGTCACGCTCGCGATGGTCGAGCGGCGCTGGCAACCGATGCGCGTCGCGGGGCTCGCGCTGTCGCTGGCCGGCCTCGCGCTCGTCGTGGGCCGCGGCGTGGGCGGCGCCGGCCTGCCGATCATGGGCATCGCATGCGCGCTCACGGCGCTCGCCGCGCTGACCATCGGCTCGCTGCTGCAAAAGCGCGTGCGCGCGGCGCCTGGCGACGTACTGCCGCTGCAGAACGCAATCGGCCTCGCGCTGTGCGTGGCGATCCTGCCGTTCCGCCCCGTCTCGCTCGATGCGAGCTGGGCGTTCGTCGTGCCGCTGCTGTGGCTCGGCATCGTGATCTCGGTGATCGCGCAGTTGCTGTTCTACCGGTTGATGCAGCGCGGCGATCTCGTCAACGTGACGAGCCTGTTCTATCTCGTGCCCGTCGTCACCACGCTGATGGACGCGGTCTGGCTCGGCAACCGGCCGGCGCCGCTCGCGCTCGCCGGCATGGGGGCGATCGTCGCGGGGCTCGTGCTCGTGTTCCGCACACCAGCCGCTTGCGCGCAACCCGATCGCGCGTAAGCGGACAGCCGCCGTACCCGCGGGTGCGGCGGCTCGTATCGAACCCGTACGACGTTTGTGTGCAAACGGAAAGGAGCCGGAAAGACTGGCGCAAGGCATTCGTCTGATTCCCGGGGAAAATACAGAATTCCCGGGGTTTTCCGCATACTTTTAATGGTTCGGATAGCGAAAAACGCCGCGAGGTTGCCTATACTCGAACTGCCGGCCCCACTCGCAATCGGGTCGGCACACTAGAAAATGCCCGGCATGGGCGGGTACAGGCGTGTGCGCCTGCGCCGGCCGACTATGGAGACACGCATGACGACCTATTTCACGATCGGCGACTTCATCCTGTTGATTCCGATGGCGCTGGCCGGCGCGCTATTTCTCGGCGCGGTGCCATGCGCGACCGAATTCCGCCACAACCTGCTGCGCGTGCTCGGCGTCATGCTTGGCGTCGGCGTTGCGGTATTGCTCGTCGAAGGCCTCCCCGCGCTGCTCTAGCGACCCGTTCGCGCACCGGTCACATCGCTGCACCGCAGCGACGTGACGGCTTGCTTGCGTGCGCCGCGATACGGCATGCGATCATTCGCATCCCGTATCGACTGTCCTTGCTACCTATCAGATCGCCTGATCGGTTGACGGCTTTTCCCACAGATTGATGCCGCCTTCGGTCGCATGGCGATCGATCTCCGCGAGTTCGTCGGCCGAGAACTCGAGGTTCTTCAGCGCGCCCACGTTTTCACGCACCTGCTCCGCGCGGCTCGCGCCGATCAGCGCCGACGTCACGCGGCCATTGCGCAACACCCACGCGAGCGCCATTTGCGCGAGGCTTTGGCCGCGCCGCTCCGCGATGCCGTTGAGCTTGCGCACGTGCTCGAGGTTGTCCGCGCTCAGGTGATCCTGTTTCAGCGAACCGCCACCCGGCTTGTTCACCCGCGCATCGGCCGGCACGCCGTTCAGGTATTTCGACGTCAGCAGCCCCTGCGCGAGCGGCGTGAACGCGATGCTGCCCGTGCCGATCTCGTCGAGCGTACCGAGCAGATCCTGCTCGATCCAGCGGTTCAGCATGTTGTACGAAGGCTGGTGGATCAGCAGCGGCACCTGGTATTGCGCGAGCAGTTCGGCCATCTCGCGCGTCTTCGCGGCCGAGTACGACGAGATGCCGATGTACAGCGCCTTGCCCTGCCGCACGGCCGACGCGAGCGCGCCCGCCGTTTCCTCGAGCGGCGTGTGCGCGTCGAAGCGATGCGAATAGAAGATGTCGACGTAGTCGAGGCCCATCCGCTGCAGGCTCTGGTCGAGGCTCGCGAGCACGTACTTGCGCGACCCGCCGCCGCTGCCGTACGGCCCCGGCCACATGTCCCAGCCGGCCTTCGTCGAGATCAGCAGCTCGTCGCGGTACGGCCGGAAATCTTCCTTCAGCAGCCGGCCGAAATTGGTTTCGGCGCTGCCGTACGGCGGCCCGTAGTTGTTCGCCAGGTCGAAGTGAGTGATGCCGAGGTCGAACGCGGTGCGCAGGATGTCGCGCTGCGTGTCGATCGGCGTCGAGTCGCCGAAGTTGTGCCACAGGCCGAGCGACAGGGCGGGCAGTTTGAGCCCGGATTTGCCGCAGGTGCGGTATTGCATGTCGGCATAACGTTCGGAAGCTGCTTCGTAGGCCATGGGTCGGTTCCGTCAGGACGTCGAGGAAGGGACGCGCGCCGCACGCGAGCATCGCGCGCCGGCGGCGAAGGAAACACACGACGGCTATGGTAGCGAACGCGGCGCGAGCATGCACGGCAATGGACGCGACCGCGCACGTCGCCTACACTGCGGCGTCTCGAATCACCGTTACAGCGAGGTTGGTATGTCCCGGGTCATCTCGGTTGCACTGCTCGTCGGCGGCGTCGTGCTGCTGTATTTCGGCGGCCAGTCGTTCCATTCGATCAACGACAACATGTCGCGCTTCTTCACCGGCTCGCCCGCCACGAAGACGATCCTGCTGATCGCAGGCGGCGCCGTCGCCTCGCTGATCGGCCTGATCGGCCTCGCGATGCCGGGCAACAAGCGCTGATCGCGCAGCCGCGCGGCTCGCGACGACTCGCGGCGCGCGGCGGGCTGCTCAAAACGCAACGGGCGGCCCAGGCCGCCCGTTCTTCATCCGCCCGCGCGGCAGCAGCGCCGCAGCGGGCGACCGGCAGCGGGCGACCGGCGTCGGGCAACCGGCACGGCGGCATCGCCGTCCGGACCGCTGCTAGAACTGCACTTCCGGCTTCGTCGCCGAACGCGTGCCCGGCACCGGCCGGTTGCTCACCCCGTGATACGTGTAGACCAGCGAGAACTTCACCTGGTCGGAGCGGTTCTGCCCCGCGGAATGCAGCGTGTTGCAGTGGAAGAACACGACGTCGCCCGTCTGGAGCGGCGGGCAGGTTGCCGCATCGATCATCTTGCGGTTCTCCGGCAGGTCGCCGCGGAAGAACTTCGCATCGTCGAACGCTTCCGGCCCGAATTCGGCCGTGTGCGACCCCGGCACCAGCCAGAGCGCGCCGTTTTCATTCGTTTCCGGCCCGAGCGCGAGCCACACCGACACCATGTCCGCGCGTTCGAACGACCAGTAGCGGAAGTCGCGATGCCAGCCCGTCAGGCTCCCGTACGCGGGGTGCTTCGTCATCATGCAGTTGTGATGCGTGCGCGACAGCACCGGCTGCTCGCCGAAGTACTCGCGCATCCACGCGCCGATTTCGGGCGCGATCGCGCGCTCGGCGAACGCCGGATCGCGCCCATAGGCGTCCAGCAGCCGCCGCACCGTATGCCCGCCCGGCGCATGCTTCGAGTCCGGCGCGCCCGGGTAGCGCAAATCCGCCTCGAACTCGATCGGCTCCGCCGCTTCCTGCAACTGGCGCTCCGCGATGCGCTTGAGCGCCGCGCACTGCGCTTCGCTGACGAGGCCGCGCGCGACGACGAAACCACGTTCGCGCAATTCCGCGACTTGCGCGCGGATCGATTCCGACTGCAATGAAGACGACATGGGATGCCAGACGTTTATTGTGTGAATGTAACGATTGTAAATCGGCACCGGATACCGCGAACAGCACCATTGTCGTGCGCAGGGGCATGCCAATCGCCGATTTGATCGGGATCAAGGGAACTGTACGGCGCGGCGCGAGCCTCAGCGACAGGCGGTATGCGGCGACTCGCTTGCGGCACAAGGGTTTATCGCGACTTTTGCGCGTCATGAAACCCTTGTAGCCTGTCGCGGCCTGTCAATTCTGGCGGGCGCGGCGCGCAACGACTTTCGGTAAGATCCGTTGCGTCATCCGAGGCCGTTCATACCAGTGCGCTCTTCAAGGGCGCCATCCATACAAGCGAAGCATCGTTCACATGCCATTCCGTCTGACTTCCCGTCTCAACCGCGTTGCGAAGCGCGTCGTGCCGTCCGCTCCCGCCCGCTCGCTGCGCCATCACCGCGCCCGCACGCAGGCGCTCGCCGAGCACACGCACGCGCACAGCCGGCTGGACGGCATCCGTGCGTGGTTCCACGCATTCTTCTCGATGATGAGCGCGCAGGCGTTCGCACGCCGCGCCGGCCTGCGTTCGCTGCTGCAGAAGCCGTCGTCGCTGCGCGCGCTCGCGCTGCGTCGCACGCTCGGCCCGCAGCGCCGCATCAACCGCCCGCGCCGCCTCGCGGCCAGCAACGGGTGGTTTGGGTTCAGCGCACGCTGAAACCGCGCCGGCGGGCCGTGCCCGCCACGCTTGCCGTCATTTCGCCGGCGCTCGACACGCATAAAAAAACCCCGGCATGCCGGGGTTTTTTGTTTCAGGCGGGACGACGCTTACGCGACGCGTGCCGTCGGCTCCACGCCGGCCGCTTCGGCCAGCACGAGTGCCTTGTCGGTTGCTTCCCACGAGAATTCCGGTTCTTCGCGACCGAAGTGGCCGTAAGCTGCCGTCTTCTCGTAGATCGGGCGCAGCAGGTCGAGCATCTTGATGATGCCCTTCGGACGCAGGTCGAAATGCTCGCGCACGAGCTTCGTGATCACGGCATCCGACACGCGGCCCGTGCCGAACGTGTTGACCATCACCGAGGTCGGCTCGGCGACGCCGATCGCGTACGACACCTGGATCAGCGCGCGCGATGCGAGGCCTGCCGCGACGATGTTCTTCGCGACGTAGCGGCCGGCATACGCTGCCGAACGGTCGACCTTAGACGGATCCTTGCCCGAGAACGCGCCGCCGCCGTGCGGTGCGGCACCGCCGTACGTGTCGACGATGATCTTGCGGCCCGTCAGGCCGCAGTCGCCCTGCGGGCCGCCGATCACGAACCGGCCGGTCGGGTTCACCAGGAACTTGATGTCGCCCTTGATCAGGTCGGCCGGCAGCGTCGGCTTGATGATTTCCTCGATCACGGCTTCGCGCAGCGCCGGCAGTTCGATGTCCGGTGCGTGCTGCGTCGACAGCACGACGGTGTCGATCGAATCCGGGCGGCCGTCGACGTAGCGAACCGTCACCTGCGACTTCGCGTCCGGACGCAGCCACGGCAGGCGGCCGTCACGGCGCAGGCTGGCCTGGCGCTCGACGAGGCGGTGCGACAGGTAGATCGGCAGCGGCATCAGTTCCGGCGTTTCGTCGCATGCGTAACCGAACATCAGGCCCTGGTCGCCCGCGCCTTGATCGAGGTTGTCGTCATGTGCGCGATCGACGCCTTGCGCGATGTCGGGCGACTGCTTGTCGTACGCGACGAGCACCGCGCAACCCTTGTAGTCGATGCCGTAGTCGGTGTTGTCGTAGCCGATGCGCTTGATCGTGTCGCGCGCGATCTGGATGTAATCGATGTTCGCCGTCGTGGTGATTTCACCAGCCAGGACGACGAGACCCGTGTTGCACAGCGTTTCGGCCGCAACGCGGGAATATTTGTCCTGCTCGAGGATGGCGTCGAGAATCGCGTCCGAGATTTGGTCCGCGACCTTGTCCGGATGGCCTTCAGAGACGGATTCGGACGTGAAGAGATAATCGTTTGCCACTTTTTCAGGCTCCTGTGTGGTTACGGTTGGTTTCACGTAGCCAGCTTCGTTGGGCCTGAAGCGGCGACGCTTTAGCGGATTACCAGGACCGGGCAGCGCGCTTCGCGCCAGCCGGCTTCGCCCCGCAAGTTGTCAGTTAACTCGGCGAAGCCCGTATTATAGCGACTTTCGTGAATTGTCACAGAGCGTCGCCCGTGCTGCATCGCCCGCTGTCCATCCCCCCTGTTCGCAACGTGCCGGCCAGCCGGCCCCACGGAGATTCCGCATGCTAGGCCGCCTCGGCACGCATCTCGCCATCGGCTTTCTGAAGCTGCTCGCCCTGCTGCCGTACGGTTTGACCGCACGGTTCGGCGATGGCCTCGGCTGGCTGCTGTACCAGATTCCCAGCCGGCGAAAGCGCATCGTACATACCAATCTGAAACTCTGCTTCCCCGACTGGAGCGACGAACGACGCGAGGAAGTGGCCGGCCAGCATTTCCGCCATGCGATCCGCAGCTACGTCGAGCGCAGCTATCAGTGGTTCGCGTCGGAACAGGCCTACCGCAAGCTGTTCACGGTCGAGAGCGAGGTCGACCTCAGCGATCCGGACATGCCGCCGACCCTCCTGCTCGGCTTCCATTTCGTCGGCATCGAGGCCGGCTCGATGGCGATCAATCTCGCACTCGGCCGCACGTGCGGCTCGCTCTACACGCCGATGAAGAACCCGGAAATCGAAGCCGCGGCCAAAGCCGGCCGCAGCCGCTTCGGCGCGGAACTGGCGAGCCGGGCCGACAGCGCGCGTACCGTGCTGCGCTGGCTGCGCGACCGCAAGCCGGTGATGCTGGGCGCCGACATGGACTACGGGCTGCGCAACTCGACGTTCGTGCCCTTCTTCGGCGTACCCGCCTGCACGCTGACGGCCGTCGGCCGGTTCGCGAAGACCGGCCACGCGCAGGTTCTGCCCTTTATCGGCGAGGTGCTGCCGAACTACAAGGGCTACCGGCTGAAGGTCTTCAAGCCGTGGGCCGACTACCCGACCGGCGACGACGATCTCGACGCGCGGCGGATGAACGAATTCCTCGAGGAACAGATCCCGCTGATGCCCGAGCAGTACTACTGGGTTCACAAGCGCTTCAAGACGCGCCCGCCCGGCGAGCCGAGCCTGTACTGACCCTGCCGGGCGACACCCGCGGGCGCGCCGTCATGCGCGCGCCTGCGCCAAGCCCCGCTTCGAGACGCAGCGCCATTTCCGGCGCGATGCCGGCATGGCCGTGCAGGACGCCCCTGTCCGCTGCATGTATCATTTGCGGCTGAGATCAGCACGACGAACGACGCCGCCCGGCACGGCCGCCGGCCGTTCGCGTCGTGCTGGCCGCCTTGTTCGTCATGGAATTCCGGACCCAGTGAAACTCTCGTTCACCAAGATGCACGGCGCGGGCAACGACTTCGTCGTGCTCGACGGCTATTCGCGTGCGTTGCCGCCGCTCACCGAAGCGCAAGTGCGTGCGCTCGCCAACCGGCACTTCGGCATCGGCGCCGACCAGTTGCTGCTCGTCGAAAAGCCGACCGTCGACGGCGCGGATTTCAAGTACCGGATCTTCAATTGCGACGGCGGCGAGGTCGAACACTGCGGCAACGGCGCACGCTGCTTCGTGAAGTTCGTCAGCGACCGCGGCCTGACCGACAAGCGCAGCGTGCGCGTGCAGGTCATGAAGGGCCTGATCACGCTGACGCTGCAGGACAACGGCGAAGTCGTCGTCGACATGGGGGCGCCCGTGTTCGCGCCGGCGCAGGTGCCGTTTGATACGTCGGGCCTCGACGGCCGCGCCGAAGGCCCCGACACACTGTGGCCGCTGGACGTCGGCGGCGCGACGCGCTGGATTTCGGCGGTGTCGATGGGCAATCCGCATGCGGTGCAGGTCGTCGACGACGTCGAAGCGTATCCCGTGCTGGAAGAAGGCCCGCTGATCGAACGCCATGCGCGCTTCCCGCAGCGCGTGAACGCCGGCTTCATGCAGATCGTGTCGCGCCACGAAGTGAAGCTGCGCGTGTACGAACGCGGCGCGGGCGAGACGCTCGCGTGCGGCACCGGTGCGTGCGCGGCGGTCGCGGCCGGCATCCGGCGCGGCCTGCTCGATTCGCCCGTGACCGTCCATACGCACGGCGGCACGCTGACGATCGGCTGGGACGGCGCGCGCGACGAAGCCGCCGCGCTGATGATGGCCGGGCCCGCCGCGACCGTGTTCGAAGGCGAGATCGACCTGAACGCCTGACCCTGCAACGTCCTTGATAACTGAACGCTCCAGCCACATGAACGATCGCGAAGTCGCCGACTACCTGCTCGCCAATCCCGAATTCTTCGCGCAGCACGCCGAACTGCTCGCGACGATCCGCCTCGCGAACCCGCACGGCAAGGCCGCGATCTCGCTGCAGGAGCGGCAGATGGAGATGCTGCGCGACAAGAACAAGCATCTCGAGCGCCGGCTCGCCGAGCTCGTGCGCTACGGCCACGAGAACGACAGCCTGTCCGCGAAGTTCAGCCGCTGGACCGCGCGCGTGATCGCGGAACGCGACCCGTACGCGCTGCCGCGCACGATCGCCGAAGGCCTCGCCGACGTGTTCGACGTGCCGCAAACCGCGCTGCGCGTGTGGGACGTCGCCGACACCTACGCGCAGGCCGATTTCGCGCGCCAGGTCGGCGAGGAAGTGCGCCTGTTCACGAACGGGCTGTCGACGCCGTACTGCGGCGCGAACACCGGTTTCGAGGCCGCCCAGTGGCTCGCGCCCGCGCTCGCGGCACCGGCCGTGAATGCGGCGGAAGGCGCCGAAGCCGCGCCGGCCGGCGACGGCACGGCCGCGTCGGTCGCGCTGCTCGCGCTGCGCGCGCCGCTCGCCGGCACCGATGCGCCCGCGTTCGGCCTGCTCGTGCTCGGCTCGCCCGATCCGCGCCGCTTCCACGACGGAATGGCGACCGACTTCCTCGCGCAGATCGCGACGCTTGCAAGCGCCGCGCTCACGCGCCTGCTGCCGCACTGATGTCGCGCCCGCGATGACCGACGATCCGATCGCCGCCTACCTGTCGAACCTGAAGCACGTCAGGCAGCTGTCGGAACACACGCTGCGTGCGTACACGCACGAACTCGACGAACTGAAGAAGCTCGCCGCCGGCCGCCCGCTCCACGCGCTGACGGCCGCCGACATGCGTGGCGCGGTCGCGCGCGCGCATGCGGGCGGACTGTCCGCGCGCTCGATCTCGCACCGGCTGTCCGCCTGGCGCGCGTTCTACCGCTGGCTCGCGCAGCGCATCGAGATGCCCGCGAACCCGGTCGCCGCGGTGCGCGCGCCGAAGCGCCCGAAAACCCTGCCGAAAGCGCTGTCGGTCGACGACGCCTCGGCGCTGATGGACGCGCCGCTCGCCGGCACGACCGAAGGCATCCGCGATCACGCGATCCTCGAGCTGTTCTATTCATCGGGGCTGCGCCTTGCCGAACTGGTCGGGCTCGACGTCATGTACACGCAGGCCGACGGCTACCGCTCGGCCGGCTGGCTCGATCTCGCCGAAGCCGAAGTCACCGTGCGCGGCAAGGGCAACAAGGAACGCAAGGTGCCGGTCGGCCGCAAGGCGATCGATGCGCTGAACGCGTGGCTCGCGGTGCGCGGCGAATTCGTGAAGCACGACCCGCATCCGCTGTTCGTGTCCGTGCGCGGCAACCGGATGGCGCCGGGCGTCGTGCGCGACCGCGTGAAGCGCGCGGCGCTCGCCGCGGGCATCCCCGCCAACGTCCACCCGCACGTACTGCGCCATTCGTTCGCGACGCACGTGCTGCAGTCGAGCGGCGACCTGCGCGCGGTGCAGGAACTGCTCGGCCACGCGAGCGTCTCCGCGACGCAGGTCTACACGTCGCTCGACTTCCAGCACCTCGCGAAGATTTACGACAGCGCGCATCCGCGCGCGAAGAAGCGCGACTGACGCGCGTCCCGTATTACCCGCCGCGCGCGGCGGCCGGCCACGGCCGGCTTCGCGCACGGCCCATTTCGATCTCATCATGCAAACCGTCACCCTCAAGCCGTCCAAGGAAAAATCGCTGCTGCGCCGCCATCCGTGGATCTACGCCAATGCGATCGACCGCGTCGACGGCAAGCCTGCGCCCGGCGCGACCGTCATCGTGCGTGCGCACGACGGCCGCTTCCTCGCGCGCGGCGCGTACAGCCCGCAGTCGCAGATCCGCGTGCGCGTGTGGAGCTTCGACGAGAACGAGCCGATCGATCACGCCTTCTTCAAGCGCCGCGTGCAGCGCGCGGTCGCGCACCGTACGACGATGGTGTCGGGCACGGGCGCGGTGCGGCTCGTGTTCGGCGAGGCCGACGGGCTGCCGGGGCTGATCGTCGACTACTACGTCGCGGACACGGCCGAAGCCGGCGCCGCGCCGCGCGGCCAGCTCGTCTGCCAGTTCATGGCCGCGGGCGTCGAAGCATGGAAGGAGGCGATCGTCGCGGCACTCACCGGCGCGACCGGCTGCCCGAACGTGTACGAGCGCTCGGACGTGTCGATCCGCGACAAGGAAGGGCTCGAACAGACGACCGGCGTGCTGGCCGGCGATGCGCCGCCCGCGACGCTGATCTCGAACGAAAACGGCGTGCGCTATCACGTCGACGTGCCGAACGGGCACAAGACGGGCTTCTACGTCGATCAGCGCGACAACCGTGCGCTGGTCGCGCAGTACGCGGCCGACCGCGACGTGCTGAACTGCTTCTGCTACACGGGCGGCTTCTCGCTCGCGGCGCTCAAGGGCGGCGCGAAACGCGTCGTGTCGATCGACTCGTCGGGCGATGCGCTCGCGCTCGCGCAGCAGAACGTCGTGGCCAACGGCTTCGACGCCGAACGCGCGACCTGGCTCGACGCCGATGCATTCAAGACGCTGCGCCGCCTCGTCGACGAAGGCGAGCGTTTCGACCTGATCGTGCTCGATCCGCCGAAGTTCGCGCCGACCCGCGACAGCGTCGATCGCGCGGCGCGCGCCTACAAGGACATCAACCTGAGCGGCTTCAAGCTGCTGCGCCCGGGCGGCCTGCTGTTCACGTACTCGTGCTCGGGCGCGATCGACATGGACCTGTTCCAGAAGATCGTCGCGGGCGCGGCGGCCGACGCGAAAGTCGACGCGCGCATCCTGAAGCGGCTCGGCGCGGGCGTCGACCACCCGCTGCTCGCCGCGTTCCCGGAAGGCGAATATCTGAAGGGCCTGCTGTTGCAAATCGTCTGATCGCCCCGATCTTGGCGGACATCCCGGCGCGCCAGCCCGATCTGGCGGGCCAGCGCTTTCGCCTGTCGTCCGGACGACGGGCGGGGGCTTGACAGGTATGTTTCAATGGATGGTTGTGCGCCCCCGTTCGCAGCGGGAGGCGCGACGCACATCCTGGTTTTGACCCCGATTCACGAACCACAGGCGACCGACATGGCCACTCCCGTCACCATCCTCACCGGCTTCCTCGGCAGCGGCAAGACGACGCTGCTCAAGCGCATCCTGAACGAACAGCACGGCATGAAGATCGCCGTGATCGAGAACGAGTTCGGCGAAGAGAACATCGACAACGAGATCCTCGTGCAGGATTCGAACGAGCAGATCATCCAGATGAGCAACGGCTGCATCTGCTGCACGATCCGCGGCGACCTCGCCCGCGCGCTCGGCGATCTGGCCGCGAAGAAGCGCGAAGGCAAGCTCGACTTCGACCGCATCGTGATCGAAACCACCGGCCTCGCGAACCCGGGCCCCGTCGCGCAGACGTTCTTCATCGACAGCGAAATCGCCGACGACTTCCTGCTCGACGCAGTCATCACGCTCGTCGACGCGAAGCACGCGAACGCGCAGCTCGACGAACACGAAGTCGTGCAGCGCCAGGTCGGCTTCGCCGACCGCCTGTTCATCACGAAGTCGGACCTCGTCGACGACCAGACCGTCGCCGGCCTCAAGCACCGCCTGATGCACATGAACCCGAAGGCGACGATCAAGATCGTCAACTTCGGCGAAGCCGACATCAAGGAAATCTTCGATCTGCGCGGCTTCAACCTGAATGCGAAGCTCGAGATCGACCCGGATTTCCTCGCCGAGGACGATCACGCGCACGATCACCACGATCACCACGATCACGGCCATGATCACGATCACGCGAATTGCGACCACGATCACGGTCAATGCGCGCACGATCACGACCACGGCCATCACCACCACCACGCGCACCACGACGACAAGATCAAGTCGTTCGTGTATCGCAACGACCGCCCGTTCGACCCGAACAAGCTGGAAGACTTCCTCGGCGGCATCCTGCAGATCTACGGCGAACGGATGCTGCGCTACAAGGGCGTGCTGTACATGAAGGGCGTCGATCGCAAGGTCGTGTTCCAGGGCGTGCACCAGATGATGGGCAGCGACCTCGCCGCGAAGTGGCTGCCGGTCGAGAAGAAGACCAACAAGATGGTGTTCATCGGCGTCGATCTGCCGCAGGACCTGATCACCGACGGCCTCGACGCCTGCCTCGCCTGAGCGTTCAGGCCCCGGCATCGGACGCCTTCCACGCGGCCGCCTTCGCGGGCGGCCGCGGTGCTTGTGTGGCGCCCTTGCGCGGCAAGGGTTTCACCGTCATCGCTTTTTCGCGATTTGCGCGTTATATTTTCTAGATATTGGCGCAGCCGACGGGGATCGACCCGATACGGCGCCCGCTTGCGATTCAGTTACAATACGTGCCCGCTGGAGTACGGCAATAACAGGCCCGGTTCTTGCTGAACCAATACCGGGCGTCGCAACCGCGCCGGATCGCCCATCCGCCACCCGGCCGCGGCCGATGCGATTTGCCGCGCAGCACCGGTTCGCCGCGCGCAAATCAGCGCCAGGCCTGTCCTGGTATTTGAGAACCGGTTTTCCAGAGGCTTTCGGCCCCGCGGCGGCAGATCGCAAATGATTGCAAGCGCGGTTGCGGGTAATCCCAAAGTGCAGGCAATATCTCCTGATTTGCCGCACATTGAAGAAGCAAGCAGATGACGAAGAAACTCTTGACCGAAGCCGAAATCCTGAAGATGAGCGACAAGGATTACATGAATGAGGATCAGCTCGCCTTCTTCAAAAATCGGCTCGAACAGTTGCAGGCGGACATCCTCAAGAATGCCGGCCAGACGACCGAGAATCTGCGCGAGACGGTGATCGTGCCCGACCCCGCCGATCGTGCGACGATCGAGGAAGAGCACGCGCTCGAGCTGCGTACGCGCGATCGCGAACGCAAACTCCTCAAGAAGGTTCAGCAGTCGCTCGCCCGCATCGATTCCGGCGATTACGGCTGGTGCGAGGAAACCGGCGAACCGATCGGCATTCCGCGCCTGCTCGCGCGCCCGACGGCCACGCTGTCGCTCGAGGCGCAAGAGCGCCGCGAGCTGCGCCAGAAGCTGTTCGGCGACTGATCGAGCGGCGTTCCGCTCTGACACGCTGCTTCCCGGAAGCGCGCGGCCTGCCGCGCGCTTTTTGTTTTTCCGGCGCCGGTTCCCGGCCGGCCGATTTGCCCCTCCTCCTCTTGATATCCCGGCGCCCGCCCTAAAATGAATCGGACGCGCGCCGGGCCGCTCCCCGGCGCACTGCGATTCACGCGGCGGCGCCTCGCGCCGCCCGACTCTTCCCCGTTTTTCTCAAGGAACGCAGATGGAGCAATTTCACGGCACGACCATCGTTTCGGTCCGGCGCGGCGACAAGGTCGCGCTCGGCGGCGACGGCCAGGTAACCCTCGGCAACATCGTCATGAAGGGTGGCGCGCGGAAAGTGCGGCGGATCTACAACAACCAGGTTCTGGTCGGATTCGCGGGCGGCACCGCCGATGCGTTCTCGCTGCTCGATCGCTTCGAGGCGAAGCTCGAGAAGCACCAGGGCAACCTGACCCGCGCGGCCGTCGAGCTCGCGAAGGACTGGCGCACCGACCGGATGCTGCGCCGCCTCGAGGCGATGCTGATCACGGCCGATGCAACCACCACGCTCGTGATCACCGGCAACGGCGACGTGCTCGACCCGGAAGGCGGCATCTGCGCGATCGGTTCGGGCGGCGCGTACGCGCAGGCCGCGGCCCGCGCGCTCGCGGAGAACACCGAGCTGTCCCCGCGCGAAATCGTCGAGAAGTCGCTCGAGATCGCCGGCGACATGTGCATCTACACGAACCACAACCGCATCATCGAAACGATCGAGTAAGGACCGCACCATGAGCACCATGACCCCTGCCGAGATCGTCTCGGAACTCGACAAGCACATCATCGGTCAGGCCAAGGCGAAGAAGGCCGTCGCGGTCGCACTGCGCAACCGCTGGCGCCGCCAGCAGGTCGGCGAGCCGCTGCGCCAGGAAATCACGCCGAAGAACATCCTGATGATCGGGCCGACGGGCGTCGGCAAGACCGAAATCGCGCGCCGCCTCGCGAAGCTCGCCGATGCGCCGTTCGTCAAGATCGAAGCAACCAAGTTCACCGAAGTCGGCTACGTCGGCCGTGACGTCGACAGCATCGTGCGCGACCTGATCGAGATCTCGATCAAGCAGACGCGTGAATCCGAGATGCGCAAGGTGCGCAGCAAGGCGACCGACCAGGCGGAAGACCGCATCCTCGACGTCCTGCTGCCGCAACCGCGCGCGGTCGGCTTCGGCGGCAACGCCGATCACGCTAACGACGACAACAACGCGACGCGCCAGACCTTCCGCAAGCGCCTGCGCGAAGGCCAGCTCGACGACAAGGAAGTCGAGCTCGACCTCGAGCAGCCGTCGGCCGGCATGGACATCATGGCGCCGCCGGGGATGGAAGAGATGACCGAGCAGATCCGCTCGATGTTCTCGAACCTCGGCAGCGGCAAGAAGCAGCGTCGCAAGGTAAAGATCAAGGAAGCGCTGAAGCTGCTGACCGACGAGGAAGCGGCGAAGATGCTCAACGACGAGGAAGTGAAGACGAAGGCCGTGCAGAACGTCGAGCAGAACGGCATCGTGTTCCTCGACGAGATCGACAAGATCACGTCGCGCAACAACGAAGGCAGCGGCGGCGAAGTGTCGCGCCAGGGCGTGCAGCGCGACCTGCTGCCGCTCGTCGAGGGCACGACCGTCAACACGAAGTACGGGATGGTGAAGACCGATCACATCCTGTTCATCGCGAGCGGCGCGTTCCACCTCGCGAAGCCGAGCGACCTGATTCCCGAACTGCAGGGGCGCTTTCCGATCCGCGTCGAGCTCGACTCGCTGTCGGTGGAGGATTTCGAGGCAATCCTCGACGCGACCGACGCGAGCCTCGTCAAGCAGTACCAGGCGCTGCTCGCCACGGAAGACGTGCACCTCGAGTTCGCCGCGGACGGCATCCGCCGCCTCGCCGAGATCGCATATGCGGTCAACGAGAAGACCGAGAACATCGGTGCGCGCCGGCTGTACACGGTGATCGAGAAGCTGCTCGAGGAAGTGTCGTTCTCGGCCGGCAACCACGCCGGCGAGCGCGTGACGATCGACGCGAAATATGTCGAGCGTGCGCTCGGCGAAGTGTCGCAGGACGAAGACCTGTCGCGCTACGTGCTGTAACGCGCGCGGCGTCGAATGCGAAACGGGCGGCCCGGCGGGCCGCCCGTTTTCGTTGGTGCCGTTGGTGCCGTTGGTGCCGTGTTGCGACAGGCCGACGGCGCGGCGCCGCTTACTGGCGCACCGGCTTCTTCGCGAGCTTGCGCTGCAGCGTGCGGCGGTGCATGTTCAGCGCGCGCGCGGTGGCCGAGATGTTGTTGTTGTTCTCCGCGAGCACGCGCTGGATGTGCTCCCATTCGAGCCGGTCGACCGACAGCACGACCGGATTCTCGAGCGCCTCGTCGGCCTGCACTTCGCTGGCGTTGGTCTGCAGCGCGGCCAGGATCGACTCGATGTTCGCCGGCTTCGCGAGATAGTTGTCGGCGCCTTCCTTCACGGCCTGCACGGCGGTCGCGATGCTCGCATAGCCGGTCAGCACGAGGATCCGCGCGTCGGGCTGCAGGTCGCACAGCGGCGCGATCAGGCTCAGGCCCGAATCCTCGCCGAGATGCAGGTCGACGGTGATGAACTGGAACTTGCCGCCGGCCGCGAGCCGCAGCGCCGCCTCCTTGTCGTGCGCCTGCTGGACCGCATAGCCGCGGCGCTCGAGGCCGCGCGCGAGCGTGCCCGCGAACACCTCGTTGTCGTCGATCACCAGGAAATTGTTCTCGCTCATGTGGTTTCTCCGTCTACGTGTTGGTTGAGGCGGCCGGCGCCGCGATGCGCGCCACCGGCAGGCGCAGCACCGCGCGCGTGCCGCGGCCCGGCGAGCCGGCCGGGCGGCTGTCCGGCGTGGCTGCCGCTCGTTCGGTCGTGCGCTGGCCCGACGCAGCAGCGGCGTGACCATTCGCGCCCCCAGCGGCGCGCCCGTTACCGCCCGCCGCGCGCGGCATGACATCGGACAGCTCGATCTCGCCGCCCAGGCGCACGGCTGCGCTGAACGCGAGGTACAGGCCGACTCCGTGTCCGCCCTGCGTGCTGTCGACCGGCATCGCGCCGAGCGATTCGCGCAACGCGGCCGGAATGCCCGGGCCGTCGTCGCATACTTCGAATTCGATCTGGTCGGCCGCCCGCTCGTTGTGCGAGAGCTTCGCGGCCAGCGTCACGCGATGCAGACTCGCCCGCGCGGCATTGTCGAGCAGGATCGTCAGGATCTGGCCGGCCGCGACCGTGTCGTCGAGCGCGACGCCCGACGGGCGCGCGCCCAGCAGTTCGAACTGCACGTGCGGATGCCGCAGGCGCCAGTGCTCGACGAAGGTATCGAGCCAGTCGTCCACCGGCTGGCGGCTCGCCGGCGCGCTCGCGCGGCTGCGCAGGCGCGCGAGCGCCGACGTGCAGAGCGTCATCTGCTCTTCCAGCACCTTCAGGTCGGCCTCGTAGCGCGCCAGCCCCGGATCGGCGCGTGCCGCGTCGCGCAGCTCCTCCGCGAGCATCGCGATCGTCGACAGCGGCGTGCCCATCTCGTGTGCGACGGTGGCGGCCTGCACGCCGAGCGCGACCGCCCGCTCGTCGCGCAGCAGGTGCGCCTGCGCTTCGCCGAGCGCCGAATCGCGCTGGCGCAGCGCGTTCGACATGCGCGCGACGAACCACGCGATCAGCCCGACGCTGACCATGAAGTTCACCCACATCCCGGTGCGGTAGTAGTCGAACAGGTTCGCCGGGTTATCCATGTTGAGGGGCACCGAATCGAAGCCGAGCGCCGCGTAGCACGCGACCGCGAACGCCGCGAGCCAGATCATCAGGTGCCACGGCAGCACGGCCGCCGCGATCGCGAGCGACGGCAGGTACAGCGACACGAACGGGTTAGTCGTGCCGCCCGACAGGAACAGCAGCGCCGACAGCGCACCGAGGTCGACCCACAGCTGGCCGAGCAGCTCGAAATCGGTCTCGGGCCGCGCGCGCAGCACGCGCACCCAGGTCAGCGCGTTGAAAACGATTTCGAGCGCGATGACCATCAGCATCGCCGGCAACGGCAGGTGCACGCCGAAATAGGTCTGCACGACGCCGATCGTCACGAGCTGGCCGATGATCGCGAGATTGCGCAGCCAGAACAGGTGACTGAGGTTGACGCGCCCGGTGGTGGTGATTCGTTGCATCCGAGCAGTTTACCCGTTTAGCGCACGGCGCCTCTACCGGGGGCCGGATCGTGGCGGACGAACGCACGCACGAATGCACGACTGGACGGCCGGACAAGCCGGCGTCCCGGCCGGTTGCACGAGCCTGCGCCGTCAGCCGGCCGCACCGGCCATGCGCTGGGCGATCTCGTCGGCGAGGCACTCGGGGCACCGGCAGCGCGTGCCGGCCGCCGGCGGCGCGCCGCCGGGCACGACCGGCATCGACGCGCACCAGCAGTCGAACGGCTGGGTACGGGCGCCGCAATCGAAGCCGCGCCCGCAGTGCGGGCAGCGGGCGCGGCGCGGGGTCGAGCGGGCGTCGACGGCGGAATCGGTCATGGCGAAGGCGCGGTAACGGGCATGAACGTCACCCTACGCGACAAGCATAGCGCGGCGGACGGATTTTGCACGTCGGCCGGTCGGCCGATGCGTCCCGCAAACACGTCCGGGCACATGCGCCGCCCGCCCGAGCCGCGTCGCCGTCGCGTGGCCCCGCGCCATGGCCGGCGGGCCGCCGCGTATGGCCCACGGCCCGCACCACCCACCGTCCGGCCAGCCCAAAAACCCGATGCTGCGCTGCGCCACTCCTGTACAATTCGCCCTGTTTCAACGTTCCCAGCCAGAGCTGCCGCCATGTCCGAGCCCATCGACCTCTCGCAGATCGCCCCCACGCTGAAAGCAGGAATCCTCGCGGAAGCGCTGCCGTACATCCGCCGCTACCACGGCAAGACCGTGGTCATCAAATACGGCGGCAATGCGATGACGGAAGAGCGGCTCAAGCAAGGCTTCGCGCGCGACGTGATCCTGCTGAAACTGGTCGGCATCAATCCGGTGATCGTCCACGGCGGCGGTCCGCAGATCGATCAGGCACTGAAGAAGATCGGCAAGGCCGGCACCTTCATCCAGGGCATGCGCGTCACCGACGAAGAGACGATGGAAGTCGTCGAATGGGTGCTGGGCGGCGAAGTGCAGCAGGACATCGTGACGCTGATCAACCACTTCGGCGGCCATGCGGTGGGCCTGACGGGCAAGGACGGCGGCCTGATCCACGCGCGCAAGCTGCTGATGCCGGACCGCGACAACCCGGGCCAGTACATCGACATCGGCCAGGTCGGCGAAGTCGAGGCGATCAATCCGGCCGTCGTGAAGGCGCTGCAGGACGACGCGTTCATCCCGGTGATCTCGCCGATCGGCTTCGGTGAGGACGGTCTCTCGTACAACATCAATGCCGACCTCGTCGCCGGCAAGCTCGCGACCGTGCTGAACGCCGAGAAGCTGCTGATGATGACCAACATCCCCGGCGTGATGGACAAGGACGGCAACCTGCTGACCGACCTGTCGGCACGCGAGATCGACGCGCTGTTCGAGGACG
Organism: Burkholderia sp. B21-005; assembly: GCF_020843965.1. Classification (NCBI taxonomy): domain Bacteria; kingdom Pseudomonadati; phylum Pseudomonadota; class Betaproteobacteria; order Burkholderiales; family Burkholderiaceae; genus Burkholderia; species Burkholderia sp. B21-005. The sequence continues at coordinate 3,439,175 of NZ_CP086301.1, forward strand.
GCACGATCTCGGGCGGCATGCTGCCGAAGATCTCGTCGGCGCTCGACGCCGCGAAGAGCGGCGTGAAGTCGGTGCACATCGTCGACGGCCGGATCGAGCACTCGGTCCTGCTGGAAATCCTGACCGAGCAGCCGTTCGGCACGATGATCCGCTCGCATTGAGCACACGCCGCCTGCCCAAGCGTCCCGACCTGCCGGCGTCGCTGCGACGCCGGCGCATCTCCCGCAGCCGGCCGCGGGCCGGCGCGCCCGTCTGGCTGTTCGATCTCGACAACACGCTGCACCACGCATCGCACGCGATCTTTCCGGAGATCAACCGCGCGATGACGCAGTACATCATCGACACGCTCCACGTCGGGCGTGCCGAGGCCGACCGGCTGCGCACCGGCTACACGCAGCGCTACGGCGCCGCGCTCCTCGGCCTCACGCGCCATCATCCGATCGATCCGAACGACTTCCTGCGGGTCGTCCACACGTTTGCCGACCTGCCCGCGATGCTGCGCGCCGAGCGCGGCCTCGCGCGCATCATCGCCGCGCTGCCGGGCCGCAAGTTCGTGCTGACCAACGCGCCGGAGAACTACGCGCGTGCGGTACTGCGCGAACTGCGCATCGAGCGGCTGTTCGAGCGCGTGATCGCGATCGAGCACATGCGCGACCGGCGCACCTGGCGCGCGAAGCCCGACCACACGATGCTGCGCCGGACCTTGCGTGCCGCGCATGCGCGGCTGGCCGACGCGATCCTCGTCGAAGATACCCGCAGCCACCTGAAACGCTACAAGCGGCTCGGCATCGGTACCGTATGGATCACCGGCCACCTGCCGGGCCATCTGCCGAGCATCGGCCGTCCACATTATGTCGACCAGCGCATTCGTTCGTTAAAATCGCTCCGACTGGGCACACGATCGGGGCGACAGAAATGCAGCCGACTTACCCGCAGGACCAAGCCGTAAAGGAAGACCAGGCCACGCCGTCCCGCCCGCGCCCGAAGCCGGGCGAGCGGCGCGTGATGATTCTGCAGACGCTCGCCGCGATGCTCGAGGCACCCAAGGCCGAAAAAATCACGACCGCCGCGCTCGCGGCCCGGCTCGACGTGTCGGAAGCGGCGCTCTACCGGCATTTCGCCAGCAAGGCGAAGATGTACGAAGGGCTGATCGAATTCATCGAGCAGACGCTGTTCGGCCTCGTCAACCAGATCGTCGCGAAGGAGCCGAACGGCGTGCTGCAAGCACGCACGATCGCGCTGACGATGCTCAATTTCGCCGCGAAGAATCCGGGCATGACGCGCGTGCTGACCGGTGAGGCACTCGTCGGAGAGGACGAGCGCCTCACCGAACGCGTGAACCAGCTGCTCGACCGGATCGAGGCGACCGTCAAGCAATGCCTGCGCGTTGCGCGCACGGAGGCGGATGCGCCCGACGGTGCGACGCCGTTCGAACTGCCGGCCGACTACGATCCCGCCGCGCGCGCGAGCCTGCTCGTCAGCTACGTGATCGGCCGGTGGCACCGCTTCGCGAAGGGCGGGTTCCAGAAGCCGCCCGCCGAGCAGGCCGATGCGCATTTGCGACTAATTCTGCGATAAAGCGCGAGGCGACGACGGAAGCGCCGCGGGGCGCTTTCATCCAGCGGAATCGCGTGATGACATCACCGACGTGCTAGCGCCCATTCCATGGTCATCGGGACGCCCGGTGCAACCTTGCCTGCCCCGCAGCCAGCTATATTGACAGCCTGACTCGGGACCCGGTGTCGTATCCGACGCGCGGCCCATATTAATTCGACATCCTGAATATACCGTCGCCTGAATGCAATCGCGATGGTCGAGTCGACTCGGGAAATTGGCGATGCGGTTGCCACCGAGCGACGCTATTACGTCTCCAGCTTGCCGCCAGACGCTGCACGTATCGCACATGCCGTGCGTTCGCACTGGGCCATGACAATTCTTAAAAGAAATTTAGTACCTGACGCCGCTTATAAGTTATCGACTTAGAACTCGTCCCATTCTTTCAATCGCCTTACTTTGGAAAAATAGCGCCTGTTTCCTGCCACTGCTGCCGCCCCGTGGCAGCGACGCGCGACAGCGCGATGGAAACGTCCGTGCGTCGTCTTTCGACGCGAGGCCCTTACTAACAGGTACTTAAATGTCTAAAAAAGCACTTCCCATTCTGATGGCGACGGCAGGTCTCCTCGCCGCGGCCTCGTCGGCTCAGGCAGCCGACGGCACGATCACGATCACCGGCGAAATCACCGCCCAGACCTGCAACATCTCGGGTGACGGCGGCGGCAAGGATTTCACCGTCACGCTGCCCAATGTGTCGACGTCGGCACTCTCCGTGGCGGGTTCGACCGCCGGCCGCAAGCCGTTCCGCATCAACCTGTCGAACTGCTCGCCGAATTCCGGCAACGCATCGGTGTACTTCGAGCCGGGCACGACGGTCAACGCGCAGACGGGCCAGTTGTTCAACGCGACGGGTGACGCGAAGAACGTCGAGGTCGGCCTGCTGAACAAGGACGGCTCGAACATCAAGCTCGGCGCGGCGCAAGCGCAGCAGAACTCGCAGACCGTGCCGATCGCGGGCGGCTCGGCGGAGCTCAACTATTTCGCGCAATACGTCGCGACCGGCGGCGCCGCAACGGCCGGCAAGGTCGGCACGTCGGTCATGTACTCGGTCTCGTACCAGTAATCCGGCTTCGCGACCGGCGGCCCGCGCCCGCGCTTCAGCGGCGGCGCGCGGGTCGCCCTCCCAATCACCAGCGAGTCTGTTTATCTACAAGGAGAAATCGGCGATGAGAATGCCAACGAACTTGAGTCTGAGCGTGGGCACCGCGGCGCTGGCCGTGTCGCTGTTCGGCGCGGCAACGGCAGACGCCAGCGTCGTGATCGGTGGAACGCGCGTGGTGTATCCGGAGAAGGAGCGTGAGGTCACGGTCAAGCTGACCAACGAAGGCGATCGTCCGTCGCTCGTGCAGGCCTGGATCGACGACGGCAACGCGAACGCGCTGCCCGACGAATCGAAAGTGCCGTTCATGCTGACACCGCCGTTGTTCCGTCTGGATCCGAAGAAAGGCCAGAGCCTGCGGCTGATCTACACGCAGGAACCGCTCGCACAGGACAAGGAAACGCTGTACTGGCTCAACGTGCTCGACGTCCCGCCGCAAGCCGCGGACGACGCCAATACGCCGAACCTGCTGCAACTCGCGTTCCGCTCGCGCATCAAGCTGTTCTTCCGCCCGGCCGCGCTGCAAGGCGTCGCCGACGAGTCCGCGGAAAAGGTGACCTGGAATTTCGCACCGAAAGCCGGTGGCGGCTATGCGCTGCAGGCGAAGAACCCCACGCCTTACCACGTGACGTTCACCAAGCTCACCGTCAAGTCCGGCGGCACGACCTGGACCAACGACAAGGGCGGCATGGTCAAGCCTGGCGCGACCGAGCAGTTCGACGTCGGCAACGTGCAATCGATGCCGGGCGCACCGATCGAGGTCGATTACACGTTCCTCAACGACTACGGCGCGGGCATCGAAGGCAGCTACGCGCCGAAGAAAGCGCACTGACGCCACCCGGGCATTCCTGACTCAATCCGTCGCTGATCGACGGCGCTCAATCGCGCCGGCGTCGGCAGACCGTCGCTCGCAATATGACGATGCGGCATTAATTTATCGAATTCATGCCAGCGAATCATCAAAATCAACCGTTGGAAGCTACCGCACGCTTTGCGCTGAAGCCGAGCTATCTGCTCGTCATGGCGACGCTCGGCGGCTGGACGGCCGGTGTGCAGGCTGCCGACACGACGGCCGCCCCGGCGGAGCGCTTCGACGTCGCGCAGGTTCAGTTCAACGATACGTTGATGATGAAACCACGCGGCCATCGGCTCGACCTCGATCGCTTCGCGAAAGGCAATCCTGTGCCTGCCGGCGACTACCTGGTCGACCTTTACGTCAACGAAACGTGGACCGGCCGCTCGACGGTGCGCTTCGATGCAGCGGCAGGCGCGACCGACGCGACGCCGTGCTTCGATCGCACGCTCGTGAGCCGCCTCAACCTCGACGATCAGGCGCTGACCGACGCCGCGCGTGCCGAGCTGGTGCGCGTGCAGGCCGGCGAATGCACGAGCGTCGACAAACTGGTGGCCGGCGCGACGGTCGAATTCGACATGTCGGAGCTGCGGCTGAACGTGAGCATTCCGCAGGCGTCGCTGCTGCGCAATCCGCGCGGCTACGTGAGTCCGGAACTGTGGGACAGCGGCGTGACGAGCGCGACGCTCAAGTACAACGCCAACGTGTTCCGCAACACGTCGTCGGGATACGAAAGCACGCAGGGGTACGTCGGGCTGAACGCCGGCGTCAACGTCGCGAACTGGCATTTCCGGCACAACGGCACCTACACCGCGCAAACGCAGGGCGACAGCCGATACCAAAGCCTCAACACGTACGTTCAACGCGACCTGCCGGCATGGCGCAGCCAGTTGAAGATCGGCGAGACCTACACCGACGGCACGCTGTTCGACAGCGTGGGCATGCGCGGCGTCACGCTCGAGACGGACGACCGGATGCTGCCCGATTCGATGCGCGGTTACGCACCCGTGGTGCGCGGCGTCGCAACGAGCAACGCGCACGTCTCGGTTTCGCAGAACGGTGCGGTGCTGTACGAAACCAACGTCGCGCCTGGGCCGTTCGAGATCAACGACCTGTACGCAACCGGCTACGGCGGCAACCTGCTCGTCACGGTCACCGAAGCAGACGGCAAGACTCACAGCTTCACGGTGCCGTATGCGGCCGTCGTGCAATCACTGCGTCCGGGCATCTCGCGGTTCGGCGTCGCGCTCGGGCAGTTGCGCGAGCCGCAGCTCGAACGCCATCCGAATTTCGCGCAGGCCACTTATCAGCGCGGCATCAGCAACCTGATAACAGGCTACGTCGGCGCGATCGTCGCGGAGAACTACCTGGCCGGGCTGGTCGGTGCGGCACTCAATACGTCGTTCGGCGCGTTCGCCGCCGACGTCACGCATGCGAGCGCGCGTATTCCGGGCGCCTCCGCAACGACCGGGCAAAGCGTTCGCGTCAGCTACAGCAAGTCCGTCGAGGCGACCGGCACGAACGTCGCGGTCGCCGCGTATCGCTACTCGTCGCGCGGCTACTGGACCATGCGCGACGCGATGTATGCCCGCGAGCTCGCGGCCGCGGGCAACGATACAAACAGCGTCTACCGGCAACGCAACCAGGTCCAGCTGACGCTCAATCAGACGCTCGGCGAAAAGCGCGGCAGCCTGTTCGCGGTGGGCTCGACGGTCAACTACTGGAATCAGCCGGGTACGACGACGCAGTTCCAGCTCGGCTACAACAACAGCCTGCGCGTCGCCGGCCTCAACCTGAGCTACAACCTGTCGGTCTCGCGGCAGCGCGACGGCTCCACAGGCCAACTGAGCAACCAGGTATACGCGAACATAACGGTTCCGCTCGGCCGACGCTCGTACGCACCGACGCTGAGCGCGAGCGTCGCACGCAACAGCCAGGGCGGTACGACCGGGCAGACGTCGCTGACCGGCACCGTCGGAAAGTCCAATGCGTTCTCGTATGGCGTCAACGTCAATTCCGGTGGCGGCGCGACGTCCGGAGGCGGCAATGCGCAGTATCGCAGCCCGTTCGCGACGTTCTCCGGCAGCGCGACCGGCGGCAGCGGCTACTCGAGCGTGTCCGGCGGCGTATCGGGCGCACTCGTCGGTCACGCGGGCGGCATCACGCTCACCAACGATCTCGGCGACACCGCCGCGATCGTCGAGGCGAAAGACGCTGTCGGCGCGCAAGTCACGAACGGCACCGACGTGCGGATCGACGGGCGCGGCTACGCGGTGCTCCCGTATCTGACGCCGTACAAGATGAACACCGTCGAACTGGACCCGAAGGGCATCCCGATCGACGTCGAAATGCTGACGACCAGCCAGCAGATCGCGCCGCGTGCGAATTCGGTGGTGAAGCTCAAGTTCGGGACGGTCAGCGGTCGCGCGGTTCTGCTGACGATGCGTCAGCCTGATGGCTCGCCTGTGCCGTTCGGCAGCGCCGTCATCGACGCGGACGGCAAGACCATCGGCCTGGCAGGACAAGGCGGCAAGTTGTTCGCCCGCGGCCTGGGCGACACCGGCACCCTGACGGCGAAATGGGGCAATCGCAAGACCGAAGTCTGCTCTTTCAGTTACCAACTGCCTGTCAAGCACAACAAGAGCGACGTGTACACGCGTGTCGAATCGACATGCGACAGCGCTGCACCGTCGCATAACGCCGCCGCAACCGACGCACAGGAAGGGACCGATGATTCGATCGACACCATTGACGCGAAGCTTCCTTCCAGCAACGGTTCGCACTAGAACACCCGGAATTCCAAAGTGCTTACCCAAGCGGAATATCACCCAATGCAAAACGGAAGGACCATGCTCAAATACCTGATGCTTACGGCATTCTGCATCGCCGGCTCGGTCTACTCGGTCGCCAGCCACGCACAGATTCCAAAATGCTACAACGACGAAACAGGCAACGATTATCAGCGCAGCTTTGCATTCGGCACGGTCCTGGTTCCACAGAATGCACCTGACGGCGCGGTCCTGGCGACAACGATTCTGACGATGCCATATCGATGCGACGCCAACACCTACCCACCCGGCGGATATTCGTTCTATTTCAGGAACTTGCAGAGGCCATCCGGCATCCCCGGGGTGACGTGGGTTTCGACCAACTATCCCGCAGCGGACTCGTATGGAATTCGCGTCACCAACCTCGAGACCGGAGAGATGATGATGGTCAGCGGCGGCTCAACGCAGGATTGGGCGCCCCCTAATTCGACGACAAAGCCGATTGAAGGTCGATATCGCCTCAAGATCGAACTCGTCAAGATTAACGACCGCATCTATAACGCGGGCATGCCGCAGGTTGCTGTCGGCGTATGGCAGATCGGTGCGAAAAACAGAGCTTATCCAACATACGGATACATGTATCAGTTTTACTGGAACGAAGCCGGAAAAGGAAAATTTGTAACCATGCCGAACACCTGCACCGTCACCACGCCGGATATCAGGTTCCCATTGCCGCCGGTGGCCGCGAGCAAGCTCGGTGCAGTGGGCATGACCGCGGGCGATACCGGATTCAACATCGGATTGAATTGCAAGTCCGGATCGAACGTCCACGTGACGCTGACGGATTTGACGAATCAGGGCAATACGGGAAATCAATTGACGCTCACACCGGATTCATCGGCGCAAGGCGTGAAGCTGCGCATTTTGAGAAATGGACAGCCCGTCGGCTACGGTCCGGATTCGGCCGCCATCGGCAACACGAATCAATGGTATGTCGGCCCGTCCGCAACGGTTAGCAACATTCCACTGACCGCGCAATATATCGCGACCGGTCAGGTGTCCAGCGGAACGGTGAAGGGGGTCGCTACGTTCACGATGAGTTACCAGTAGTCGCAGCACGCCGAACGGCACAGTAATTCGGTAGTGCCGGTCGCCGGGTAGCGCGGAGCGGCCGGTACTCACTGACGGCCATCGCCCGATCGATGGTCGAACGACCTTCCATTTTGCAGTCCTGACAGATTGCATCGGAAGGTTGGCTTTCGGACCAAGTCGGATGTCGTTCGTACGACCTGTCACGGCAGGCGGGCGACCTGATGACGAAGTCCATTTTTTTCTCAACCAGCACCAGAGGATTTGATATGAAGCTCGCACTCTCCAGCATCGCAGCACTCGCCGTTGTTGCCGCAGCAACCCTGCCGGCCGTGTCGCACGCCGCCGACGGCACGATCACCATCAACGGCCAGATCGGTACGCAGACCTGCACGATCGACGGCAACGGCACGGGCAGCAAGGACTTCACGGTCGCACTGCCGAAGGTGTCGACGTCGGCGCTCGCCAGCGGCGGCGCGACGGCCGGCCGCACGCCGTTCAAGATCGGCCTGAAGAACTGCTCGCCGGCCACCGGCAACGTCTACACGCACTTCGAGCCGGGCACCACGGTCAACTCGACCACCGGCCAGTTGCTCAACGCATCGGGCACCGCGAAGAACGTCGAAGTCGGCCTGCTCAACGGCGACACGAGCAACATCGGCGTCGGCAAGGCCGATGAAAATTCGAAGGCGGTCGCGCTGTCGAACGGTGCTGCCGACCTGCCGTATTACGCTCAGTATGTCGCGACGGGCGGCGCAGCAGGTCAAGGCACGGTGAACACCTCGGTGATGTACTCGATCATGTATCAGTAAAGTCCGAGCGCCGGTGCGCGTCCTGCGCGCCGGCTCGTTACCGGGGCGCGGGGGCGCGCGCCCCTTCTCCGACATCCTCGGCGGACCAATGCGCCATCGATCCGCGTGCCGACGGAATTGTCGTGCGAGCAGTCGCCACTGCATCTCGCCTCTTTCAGGATTCCCTCACCAACCCGGCCGGAAACGCTTACGCCAAGTGACACGCAATTGGCCAGCGCAGCTCCAGGCCCGATAGACGCGTCCCCAACGCCCACAGTCATTCAGACGGTCGGCGCCGAAGCACCTTCGCGCCTCACGTTTCCTCCGTGTCGTTCGTCGGTCTCTTCCGAAAATTCGAACTCGTCCAATATCCAAATTCGCTCAACGAAACTACTTTTCATCTGTTCAAGACAAGAATGGTGATCTAGTGAACCGCAGTTATTTCCTCTCGGCTCGAGCGCGCGTCCGACTGTATGTCGCACATTCGGCCCTGCTCGCCGGCGCGGCGATGTCGTCGCCGTCAACCGCACAAGTCACGGGCGGCGGCCCGCAGCGAGCCGACGGCATCGAACTCGAAGTCGCTCCGGGTGAATATTCGACGCACGAGTCCGGCCAAGACGTGCTTTCCGCGATCAACGGCGGCACGCTGACGACCCGCAGCAGGACCCGCATCTTTTCGACCGGCAACAGTTCGGCGGGTGCCGCCGCGTGGGGCAGCAAGTCGCGTGTTGTCCTTCGCGATACCGAAATCCGGACCCGCGGCAGTTCCAGCATCGGCATCGACCTTCGTAACGGCGGCAGCGCATCCGCGGAGCGCGTGTCCATCGATACCGACGGCGACTATTCGCATGGTGCGTCCATCGACGGCAACAATGCGCACCTCACGCTGTCCGACAGCGTGATCGTGACGCGCGGCAAGGAAGCAAGCGGCATCACGGCGATCCTCGCGCCGGGCGGCACCATCGACGTGTCCGACACGCTGATCCGTACCAGCGGCCTGTTCGGCACCGGCCTGTCCATCAGTTACGGCGGCGTCCGGGCGACACTGACCCGCACCGATATCCGTACGGACGGCGACTATGCGTCGGTGCTGTATCTGCCGAGCTCGTCCACCGTTGCATTCAACGACTCGTACCTGGAAACCGCCGGCGACTACGCGCTCGGCGTGGACACGCGCGAGGGCAGCGTCAAGCTCGCGCGCACGCGCGTCATCACGCACGGCAAAAGCGCGCACGGACTTTATGCATCGAAGGAATACACCGATACGCCGGTCGTCGATGCAACCGATACGTTCGTGACCACCACCGGCGCGCGCGCGATCGGCGCGATCGCCCGCCTCGGCGGCAAGTTCTCGATGACGCGCGGCGGCATCACGACGAGCGGCGAGCGCGCGCGCGGCGTGATGTCGGCCGGTACGGGCTCCGTCGCGTCGCTCGTCGATACGAGCGTCGAAACCCACGGCAAGGAAGCCGTCGCGCTTTATTCGAGCGCCGGCGGCACGATCGACCTGCTGCGGACCAGCGCGCTCGCGACTGGCGATGGCGCCCCTGCAGCGGCCGTCTACGGCGGCACGCTGACGATCGACGACGGTTCGCTGGTCAGCGAACGCCACGGCGCGATCGACGCGTCCGACGCGAACATCGCGCTGAAGAACGGCGCACGCGCCATCGGCGGCAACGGCAAGCTGCTGTCCGTCCATGCCGAGTCCGGCGCACCCGTGAGTCTGACGCTCGATTCCCGCTCCTATGCCCAGGGCGACATCGTCAACCACCCCACCGACGACGGCAGTCCGACCGATGCCATGACGGACGTCAAGCTCGCGAACGGGTCCGCGTGGACCGGCGCGACCGACGCGGTCCGCGCGCTGTCGCTGGACACGAACAGCCGCTGGACCGTCACCGCCGATTCGACGGTCGGCTCCGTCGCGCTGAACGATTCGACGATCGCATTCGACGCGCCCGCAGCCGGCGTGCCGCCGACGCCGCGCACGCTCGTCGTGACCGGCGACTATGCGGCGCGCCACGGCAAGCTCATCCTCCATACGACGCTGCAGGACGACGCATCGCCCACCGATCGCCTCGTGATCGACGGCGGCCACGCGTCGGGCGACACCGGCATCGTCATCAAGCGTTCGGGCGGCGACGGCGCACCAACGACCATCGGCATCCCGATCGTCGAAACCCGCAATGGCGGCACGACCGACGCGTCGGCCTTCACGCTCGATGTGGCATCGGACGGCTACCGGCAAGGCTTCGGCACGTTGTCTGCCGGCGGCTACGACTACATGCTCAAGCGCAGCGGCCAGGGCGGCCGGGAGGACGACTGGTATCTCGTCTCCGCGGCAAAACCCGTACCGCCGCAGCCGCCGCAGCCCCCCGGCCCCGTCGATCCCGATCCGTCGATCCGCCCGGAAATCGATCCGCCCCCCCGCACTGCCGCCCCGGAGCCGGATGCGTATCTGGCGAACGCCGATGCAGCGGCGACGATGGCAATCCACACGCTTCATCAGCGCGACGATCGCTCGCTGCGCACCGAAGCAGCTGGCGCGCTCGACGGTGCGGTCTGGCTGCGTGCCGAAGGCCAGATGACGTCGATGTCGGGCGGCCGCAGCGTGTCGGGCAACGGCCGCCTGATCCACGCGGGCGCCGACCTGCTCCGCTTCGACGACGGTCACGGCGGCAGCTTGCGGGTCGGCGCGATGGGCATGTACGGCAGCCAGACAAACTGGTCGACGCGCCCCCTGTGGAACGCGATCGAGCACCGCGTGATGAACGCCACCGCGCGCGGCAGCGTCTCCGGCTACAACGTCGGGCTGTATGGCACGTGGTACGGCAACCGCGACATCCTGACCGGCCCCTATGTCGACGCATGGTTCATGTACGGTGCGTATGCGAACAGCGTCGGCTGCAGCCTCGCGGCCGATTCGTACCGGTCACGCACCGTCACGGGCTCGCTCGAAACCGGCTATTCGTTCGGCTTCTATGAACGCGGCGACACACGATTCTTCGTCGAGCCCGAAGCGCAGCTCGTCGTATCCGACTATCGCGCGGATGCACACGGCACGGCCGGCGGCCGCATCGACGGCCAGGGCTCCACCGACGTGCTCACCCGCCTGGGTGTGCGCGTGCATGGCATAACCGCAATGCCACATGGACGCGAACTTCGGCCGTTCATCGAGGCAAACTGGTGGCACGGCCCCGGCTCGCGCTCGCTGACGCTCGATCGCAATGCGTTCTCGTTCAGCGTGCCGCGCGACCGCGCTGCCGTCCGGATCGGCGCGACCGGGCAGTTGAGCCGGCAATTCTCGATTTCGGCCAGCGTCGGCGTGGAAGGCAATCTGTCCGACTACTCGGTCGTCCGGGGGCAACTCTCGGCAAAATATCGCTGGTAAGCCGCGCAGACCGCCGGCGGGGCGTGAAATCCGCGCCCCACGGAATTCCGCTATACTCCTTCGACTGCCGCCTCCTTGGCGGCAGGTCGGAAGCGCGCCGATTTGCTGACTCGATTGCGGGCGCGCGAACCGGCTGGGGCCTTGATGCGTCTTTGTCCCCGGCAGGTTCACTACAAATGCGGCTAAAGAGGTCGTCAGCCGCGCATCTCCGACTCCGCGCATCGCCGACACCATTTAGCTGCCCAGTCATAAGGCGGAACGAATGGAATCGATCGGCATCGTCGCTCCACAGACCATGCACTTCGCCGAACCACTGCGCTTGCAAAGCGGCAGCGTGATCGGCAACTATCAGCTCGTCGTCGAGACGTACGGCGAGCTCAACGCCGCGCGTTCGAACGCGGTGCTCGTCTGCCACGCGCTCAACGCGTCGCATCACGTCGCCGGCGTCTACGCGGACGATCCGCGCAGCACCGGCTGGTGGGACAACATGGTCGGCCCGGGCAAGCCGCTCGACACCAACCGCTTCTTTGTGATCGGCGTGAACAATCTCGGCTCGTGCTTCGGCTCGACCGGCCCGATGAGCATCGACCCGTCGAGCGGCAAGCCGTATGGCGCGCGCTTTCCGGTCGTCACCGTCGAGGACTGGGTGCACGCGCAGGCGCGTGTCGCCGACGCATTCGGCATCGAGCGCTTCGCCGCGGTAATGGGCGGCAGCCTCGGCGGGATGCAGGCGCTCGCGTGGAGCCTGATGTATCCGGAGCGCGTCGCACACTGCATCGACATCGCGTCGACGCCGAAGCTGTCCGCGCAGAACATCGCGTTCAACGAGGTCGCGCGCTCGGCGATCCTGTCCGATCCCGACTTCCACGGCGGCGACTACTACGCGCACGGCGTGAAGCCCAAGCGCGGCCTGCGCGTCGCGCGGATGATCGGCCACATCACGTACCTGTCCGACGACGACATGGCCGAGAAATTCGGCCGCGCGCTGCGCCGCGCCGACGGCGCGCTCGACGCGTACAACTTCAGCTTCGACGTCGAATTCGAGGTCGAGTCGTACCTGCGCTACCAGGGCGACAAGTTCGCCGACTACTTCGACGCGAACACCTACCTGCTGATCACGCGCGCGCTCGACTACTTCGACCCGGCGAAGGCGTTCGATGGCAACCTGACGGCCGCACTCGCGCATACGCAGGCGAAATACCTGATCGCGAGCTTCTCGACCGACTGGCGTTTCGCGCCGGCCCGCTCGCGCGAGATCGTGAAGGCGCTGCTCGACAACAAACGCACGGTCAGCTACGCGGAAATCGATGCGCCGCACGGCCACGACGCGTTCCTGCTCGACGACGCGCGCTATCACAACCTGATCCGCGCGTATTACGAACGAATCGCCAACGAGGTGGGCGCATGAACCAGCAAGCGCTGAATTCCCTGTCCGCGCGCGCGGACTTCCGCACGATCGCGCGCTGGGTCGAACCGCGCTCGACGGTGCTCGACCTCGGCTGCGGCGACGGCTCGCTGCTCGCGCTGCTGATGGAAGAACTGGACGTGACCGGCTACGGGATCGAGCTCAACGACGCGGGCGTGCTCGCGAGCGCGAAGAACCGCATCAACGTGATCCAGCAGAACCTCGAGGACGGCCTGCGCCTGTTCGAGGATCACAGCTTCGACATCGCGATCCTGTCGCAGACGCTGCAGACGATTCACCAGACGGCCGCGATCCTGCGCGAAACCGCGCGAGTCGGACGCGAATGCATCGTGTCGTTCCCGAACTTCGGCTACTGGGCGCACCGGCTGTCGGTGCTGAACGGCCGGATGCCGGTGTCGAAGTCACTGCCTTACCAGTGGCACAACACACCGAACGTCCGGGTGCTGACGATCGAGGATTTCGAGGCGCTCGCGCCGGAAGTCGGCGTCACGATCCTCGACCGCGTCGTGCTGCACGAAGGCCAGCCGATTCGATGGGGAGCGAACTGGCGTGGTAGTCTTGCTGTCTATCGCGTCAAGCGCAGCTGAGCCGGGGAGCCGTTGACGGACGCCGACGGCCCGCACGCACGTGCGGCCGCGCCGCTGCGCTACCCGCGCCGCCGCCTGCGCTGCCGCCGCAATCAGTCAACGCTACCCAGTTCCATTCCATGTCCAAAACGCCACACGAGGCGCCCGCGCTCACCGCTCACGAGGATCACCCCGGCTGGCGAGCCTATCTGAACACGCACATGCTGATCTGCGTGTTCCTCGGGTTCACGTCCGGTCTGCCCCTGTTCACGCTCGTCTACCTCGTGCAGGCATGGCTGCGCTCCGAAGGCGTGAACCTGAAGGAAATCGGCCTGTTCGCGCTGATCCAGTTCCCGTATACGTGGAAGTTCCTGTGGGCGCCGCTGATGGACCGCTACATCCCGCGCCTGCCCGGCTGGCGGCCGGGCCGCCGGCGCGGCTGGCTGCTCCTCACGCAGCTGCTGGTCGCGGGCGCGATCGCCACGCTCGGCTTCGTGTCGCCGCGCGACTCGATCTGGACGGTCGCCGCGCTCACCACGCTCGTCGCGTTCTTCGGGGCGAGCGCCGACATCGTGATCGACGCGTACCGCCGCGAACTGCTGCGCGACACCGAGCAGGGCCTCGGCAACGCGGTGCACGTGAACGCCTACAAGCTCGCCGCGCTGATTCCCGGCTCGCTGGCGCTGATCCTGTCCGACCACATGCCGTGGGACGCCGTGTTCGCAATCACCGGCGCATTCATGCTGCCGGGCATCCTGATGACGCTCGTCGTGCGCGAGCCCGAAGTGGTCGGCACGCCGCCGCGCAACCTGCGCGACGCGATCGTGCTGCCGTTCCGCGAATTCATCCAGCGCGACGGCTGGACCGGCGCGCTGCTGGTCATCGCGTTCATCTTCCTGTTCAAGATCGGCGACACGATGGCGACCACGCTGTCGACGTCGTTCTTCCTCGACATCGGCTTCACGCGCACCGAGATCGGCATCGTCGCCAAAACCACCGCGCTCGTCGCGAGCGTCGCCGGCGGCATCATCGGCGGCGTGTGGCTCGTGAAGATCGGGATCGGCCGCGGGCTGTGGATCTTCGGCGCGCTGCAGATGGTGTCGACCCTCGGCTTCGCGTGGCTCGCGCAGCTCGGCCCCGGCTCGCCCGTGCTGGCCATGCTGTACGACTTCACGGTATCGACGAGCCATGCGATCGCGTCGGCGCTGTCGGTGTTCGGCATCGTCGTCACGCCGCAGTTCAGCCCGATGACGGTCGCGCTCGCGATCGTCTACGGCGTCGAAACTTTCACCACCGGCCTGACGATGGCCGCGTTCGTCGCGTACATCGCGAGCACGACCGACCCGCGCTACACGGCCACGCAGTTCGCGCTGTTCACGAGCCTCGCGTCCGTGCCGCGCACGCTCGCCTCGGCCGCGAGCGGCTTCATCGTCGCGAAGATCGGCTGGTTCGACTACTTCATCGTGTGCACCGCGCTCGCGATCCCCGGCATGCTGCTGCTGTTCAAGATCGCGCCGTGGAACGGTGTCGCGCGCAACGGCGAGGCGAGCCGTGCGCAATGATCGCCTGCTTCGCGCCGCACGCGTCGCCGCCGCACTGAGCGCCGGCGTCGCGGCGCTCGGTGCGGCGGCAAGCGTGCATGCGACCGACGCCGGTGCAGCCGCGGCCGGCTCCGCGCCCGCCACCGCGGCGGCTGCGCCGTCCACGCCGGCGGCCATCGGTGCGCCGTCTGCCGCCGAAGCCGCGCAGCCGAGCGGCGCGGCCGTGCCGACGAAAGCCTATACGCCGACGTCGCAGCAGGTCCGCTACGGCAATGCGATCGCGTTCCGCACGCTGATCCCGTCGCCGCTGCTCGAACAGGTGACCGCGAGCGAATACGCGCAGATCGTGCAAGCGGCCGCCGACAGCGACCGCCTGCTGCCCGCGAACCAGCCGCGCGTGAAACGCCTGCGCGCGATCGTACTGAAGCTGGCGCCGTATTCGGTGAAGTGGAACGATCGCGTGAAGAACTGGGCGTGGGACGTCAACGTGATCCGCTCGCGTGACATCCGCATCGCGTGCCTGCCGGGCGGCAAGGTGCTCGTGTACGGCGGGATGCTCGATCGCGTCCGCCTGAACGACGACGAACTCGGCGTGCTGATCGCGCACGGCATCGCCCATGCGCTGCGCGAACACGCGCGCAGCAATCTCAGCACGGCGTCGCAAACGTCGCTGCGCGCGGCCTCGCTGCCGCCACTGTTCGGCGTCGGCGATCCACTGCCGCAGGCGCTGAACCTCGGCGCACGTCTGCAGACGCTGCGCTACGACCCGACCGACGAGACCGAAGCCGACGTGATCGGCGGCGACATCGCCGCCCGCGCGGGCTTCGATCCGCGCGCGGCGATCACGCTGTGGGACAAGCTCGCGGCGGCGACGCGCGCGAACAAGACGTCGGGTTTCATCTACATGCACCCGTACGGCGCGACGCGGCGGCAGGATCTGCTGAACCGCCTGCAGGACCTGATGCCGCTGTATGCGAAGGCGACGGGCAAGCGCGTCGACACGCTGCCCGACTATGCGGGCATCAGCGCGCAGCGGCGCAAGATCGTGCGGCGCTGAGCGTCGCAGGCCGCGGCTTTCCCTCGGGCATTGCCGGCGCGTGACGCGGCGCTACGCGCCGACGTCCGATTCGACCGGCCGGCTGCCGCTCTCGCGCATCCAGCGCACTTCGTCACAGGGGCTGCGGCCGAACAGCCGCTTGAACTCGCGGCTGAACTGCGACGCGCTCGCATAGCCGACCCGCGCGGCGGCGGCACCCGCGCCGACGCCGTCCTGCACCATCATCAAGCGCGCCTGGTGCAGGCGCGCGGCCTTCACATACTGCATCGGCGACGTCGCCGTCACGTGCTTGAACTGCGCGTGGAACACCGCGAGGCTCATCCCGGCCTCGCGCGCGAGCGTCTCGACATCGAGATCGGCCTTCAGGTCCGCATGGATGCGCCGCAGCGCCTTCGCGACGCGGCCGAAATGATGCTGCTGGGCGAGCGCCGCGCGAATCGCGTCGCCCTGTGCACCGGTCAGCACGCGGTACGCGATCTCGCGCATGATCGCCGGCCCGAGCACGCACGTGTCGTGCGGCGACGCGAGCGCTTCGAGGAGCCGCACCACCGCGTCGGCGAGCGGCGCATCGAGCGGCGTCGAATAGACGCCGTGCGGCTCGCTGACCGCCGCACCGAGCGTCTCGTCGAGCAGGATCGCGAGTTCGGCGATCACCGCGAGATCGACGCGGATCGAGATCGCGAGAAACGGCTCGTCCATGCTCGCGAAGGTTTCGCATTCGAACGGCAGCGGCACCGACAGCACGAGATACTGCTGCGCGTCGTAGACGAACGAGCGGTCGCCGAGATAGCCGAGCTTGCGGCCCTGGCACACGACGATGATGCTCGGCTCGTACAGCACCGGCATGCGCGGCACGGGACGGCTCACGCGGATGAAGCGCACGCCGTCGAGCGCCGCCAGCGTATCGCCCTCGTTCGGCGCCAGGCTCGAATGCAGCTCGATCATGCGGCGCCGCACACGGTCGCCCATATCGTCGAAAAGGGGCTGGAAGCTCATCGGCGTCGTCCTGTCCGGCAAGAGAATCTGGCTTGCAATGTAGCACTTTGAAAGCATTTTGACGGCCGTTCGCGCGAAATTCGAGAGGAATGGGCAAATCTTCGAGACCTTCGTGTATTTCGCCGCGGCGGCTCGCTCCGTACGATGGGCACCTGTCTCGCCGCGTCGCCACATGGTGCGGCGGCAGTCTGTTTCGCCGGATGTTTTCCCGGACAAGGAGCCCCCTGCATGAGCACAACCTACGCTTACGCGGCGACCGATGCGCAATCGCCGCTCGCCCCGTTCGAATTCCAGCGCCGCGCGCTGCGCGACCTCGACGTCCAGATCGAGGTGCTGTACTGCGGCGTCTGCCACTCGGACCTGCACCAGGCCCGCAACGAATGGCGCAACACGATCTACCCGGTCGTGCCGGGCCATGAAATCGTCGGCCGCGTGACCGCGACCGGCCCGCAGGTGTCGCGCTTCAAGGTCGGCGAGCTGGTCGGCGTCGGCTGTCTCGTCGATTCGTGCCGCACCTGCCCGAGCTGCGCGGAAGGCCTCGAACAGTATTGCGAGAACGGCTTCGTCGGCACCTACAACGGCCAGGACCGCGTGACGGGCGACATCACGTACGGCGGCTATTCGACCCAGCTCGTCGTCGACGAGGCGTTCGTGCTGCGCGTGCCCGAGACGCTGGACCCGGCCGGCGCCGCGCCGCTGCTGTGCGCGGGGATCACGACCTACTCGCCGCTGCGCCAGTGGAATGTCGGGCCCGGCAAGAAAGTCGGGATCGTCGGCCTCGGCGGGCTCGGCCACATGGGCGTGAAGCTCGCGCGCGCGATGGGTGCGCACGTCGTGCTGTTCACGACCTCGCCGTCGAAGATCGAGGACGGCAAGCGGCTCGGCGCGCACGAAGTGGTGATCTCGAAGGACGAAGCGCAGATGAACGCGCACCTGAACAGCTTCGACTTCATCCTGAACACGGTGGCCGCGCAGCACGACCTGAACCCGTTCCTGCACCTGCTGAAGCGCGACGGCACGATGACGCTCGTCGGCGCGCCGGAGCACGACCACCCGTCGCCGCAGGTGTTCAACCTGATCTTCAAGCGCCGCCGCCTCGCGGGCTCGCTGATCGGCGGGATCGCGGAAACGCAGGAAATGCTCGACTTCTGCGCGGAGCACGGCATCACGTCGGACATCGAAACGATTCCGATGCAGCAGATCAATGCCGCTTACGAGCGGATGCTCAAGAGCGACGTGAAGTATCGGTTCGTGGTGGACATGGCGTCGCTCAAGCAGTAAGGCAGTAAGCGACGCCCCCAAGCGAAACGGGCCGCATGTTCGACATGCGGCCCGTTTTGCATCCGGCAACCGATTGGCTCGGCTGCTACGCGCATCGCGTAGCGCCGACGATCACTTCTTGTAGTCGTAATCGACCGTCAGCGGCGCGTGATCGCTGAACTTGATGTCCTTGAAGATCGACGTGCGCTTCGCGGTGCCGGCCACGCCCGGCGTCGCGATCTGGTAATCGATCCGCCACCCGACGTTCTTCGCGTACGCCTGGCCGCGGTTGCTCCACCACGTGTACTGCTCGGGGCGCGGGTCGAGCGTGCGGAATACGTCGACATAGCCGACATCGTCGAACAGCTGCGTGAGCCACGCGCGCTCTTCCGGCAGGCAGCCCGAGTTCTTCTGGTTGCTCTTCCAGTTCTTGATGTCGATTTCCTTGTGGACGATGTTCACGTCACCGCACAGGATCACCTCGCGCTTGCTCTTCAGCTCGGCGAGATGCGGCATGAACTCGTCCATGAAGCGGTACTTCGCCTGCTGACGCTCTTCGCCGCTCGAGCCGGACGGCACGTACACCGACACGACCGACAGCTTGCCGTAGCGCGCCTCGACATAGCGCCCCTCGGCATCGAATTCGCTGCTGCCGAAGCCGATGATCACGTCATCGGGCTCGTGGCGGCTGTACACGCCCGCGCCGCTGTAGCCCTTCTTCTCGGCGTGGTGGAAATAGCTCCTGAAGCCATGCGGCTCGACGAAGTCGGCCGGCAGGTCGTCGGCCGATACCTTGATTTCCTGCACGCACACGCAGTCGGCGTTCTGTTCGCCGAGCCATTCGAAAAAGCCCTTCTTCGCGGCGGAGCGGATGCCGTTCAGGTTGGCGGTAATCACTCGCATCATGTCGGGTTCCGTTGTTCAGTTCAGTTCGATGTGTTTGACAGGATCGCAGCCTAGCGGATCTTCACGCCTTCGAGCTCCGGCTTCGGCGGCGGGAATTCGAGCTTCATGTCGGTCATCGCGCGCAGCAGCAGCTCGGCGATCATCACGTTGCGATGGGTTTTCGAGTTCGCCGGGATCACGTACCACGGCGCATGCTCGGCCGACGTCGCGGCGAGCGCGTCGCGGTACGCCGACTGGTATGCATCCCAGTGCTTGCGCGCGTCGAGATCGGAGATGTCGAATTTCCAGTGCTTGGTCGGATCGTCGATGCGTGCCTGCAGCCGCTCGCGCTGCTCGTCCTTCGAGATGTGCAGGAAGCACTTGACGATCGTCGTGCCGTTCTCCGCGAGCATCGTCTCGAAATCGCGGATCTGCCGGTAGCGGCGCTCGCATTCCTTGTCGCTGATGAGCTCGAGCACGCGCGGCACGAGTACGTCCTCGTAGTGGCTACGGTTGAAGATCGCGAGTTCGCCCGCGGCCGGCACCTGCGCGTGCACGCGCCACAGGAAATCGTGCGCGGCCTCGATCGGCGTCGGCGCCTTGAACGGCACGATGCGCAGGCCGAGCGGATCGACGTCGCGAAACACCGCGCGCACGGTACCGTCCTTGCCGCTGGTGTCCATCCCCTGCAGCACGAGCAGCACGCGCTTCTTCTGCTGCGTGTGCAGGCGCTCCTGCTGCACGTCGAGCTCCGTCGACACGGCGGTGAGCCGTTCGCGGTCGGCATCCTTCGACCCCGCCGAGAACGGCTTCGCAGCCGGATCGAACGCATCGAGCTTGAATGCGGCAGCTTCCTTGTCACGCGTGCTGTACGGCACGCGGAAATCGTCGAGCGACGGTTGTTTCGCCATTCGTTCCTCCGTTGGACGGTGCGATGCACACGCGCACACGATAACGCATGCACCAAAGCGACGGGCCGCCCCGAACAGGTTCGGCGGCGGCCCGTCGTCAGGCGCGGTTCAGACGCGCGGCCATGTTCAGCCGAGCTTCTTCTTCAGCAGTTCGTTGACCTGCTGCGGATTGGCCTTGCCCTTGGTCGCCTTCATCGCCTGGCCGATCAGCGCGTTGAACGCCTTTTCCTTGCCCGCGCGGAATTCCTCGACCGACTTCGCGTTCGCCGCGAGCACCTCGTCGATGATCGCTTCCAGCGCGCCGGTGTCGGAGATCTGCTTCAGGCCCTTCGCGTCGATGATGCGGTCGGCCGCGGCGTCGTCGGTCGCCTTCTCGTCCCAGATCGCCGAGAAGATTTCCTTCGCGATCTTGTTCGAGATCGTGCCGTCGGCGATGCGTTGCAGCACCAGCGCGAGCTGTGCTGCCGAGACCGGAATCGCGTCGATCTCGATGCCGTCGCGGTTCAACTGCGACGACACGTCGCCCATCAGCCAGTTCGCGGCGATCTTCGCGTTCGCCGCGCCGGCCTTCGCGACCACGGCCTCGAAGTACGCGGCCATCGCCTTGCTCGACGTCAGCACGCCGGCGTCGTACGCGGACACGCCATATTGCTCGACGAAGCGCTGCTGCATCGCGGCCGGCAGTTCGGGCATCCCGGCCTGCACGCGCTCGATCCAGTCCTGGCCGATCACGAGCGGCATCAGGTCGGGGTCGGGGAAGTAGCGGTAGTCGTGCGCGTCTTCCTTGCTGCGCATCGAACGCGTCTCGCGCTTGTCCGGATCGTAGAGGCGCGTTTCCTGCACGACTTCGCCGCCGTCCTCGATCAGCTCGATCTGGCGACGCACTTCGTAGTTGATCGCTTCTTCAAGGAACCGGAACGAGTTCAGGTTCTTGATTTCCGCGCGCGTGCCGAACTTTTCCTGGCCGACCGGTCGCACCGACACGTTCGCGTCGCAGCGGAACGAGCCTTCCTGCATGTTGCCGTCGCAGATGCCGAGCCACACGACGAGCGCGTGCAGCGACTTCGCATACGCGACCGCCTCGGCCGCGCTGCGCATTTCCGGCTCGGTGACGATCTCGAGCAGCGGCGTGCCCGCGCGGTTCAGGTCGATCCCGGTCATGCCGGCGAAGTCTTCATGCAGCGACTTGCCCGCATCTTCCTCGAGGTGCGCGCGGGTCAGGTTGACCGTCTTCTCGTACGCTTGCTTGCCGGCCTTTTCGTTGGCCGGCACCTGGATCGTGATCTGGCCGCCCTGCACGACCGGAATCTCGTACTGGCTGATCTGATAGCCCTTCGGCAGATCGGGGTAGAAATAATTCTTGCGCGCGAAGATGCTGCGCGGCGCGATGGTCGAGCCGATCGCGAGGCCGAAGCGGATCGCGCGCTCGACCGCGCCGCGGTTCAGCACCGGCAGCACGCCCGGCAGCGCCAGATCGACCGGGCACGCCTGCGTGTTCGGCTCAGCGCCGAATTGCGTCGGCGCGCCGGAGAAAATCTTCGAGACGGTCGACAGTTGCGCGTGCGTCTCGAGACCGATGACGACTTCCCATTGAGTCATATGCTTACACCCCCGCCGGAACTTGCTTGTGCCAGTCGGTCGCGCGCTGGAACGCGTCGGCGACCTGCAGCATCCGGGCTTCGTTGAAATAGTTGCCGATGATCTGCAGACCGACCGGGCGCTTCGCGTTCGCGCCCGCGCCGAAGCCGCACGGCACGCTCATGCCGGGCAGGCCGGCGAGGCTCACCGACAGCGTGTAGATATCCGCGAGATACATCTGCACCGGATCGTCGCCCTTCGAGCCGAGATCCCATGCGACCGTCGGCGAGGCCGGGCCCATGATCACGTCACAGGACTTGAACGCTTCCTGGAAATCCTGCGCGATGATGCGGCGGATCTTCTGCGCCTGCAGGTAGTACGCGTCGTAGTAGCCGTGCGACAGCACGTAAGCGCCGACGAGAATCCGGCGCTTCACCTCGGGGCCGAAGCCTTCGGCGCGCGACTTCTTGTACATGTCGAGCAGGTCGCCATACTGCGCGGCGCGGTGGCCGAAGCGCACGCCGTCGAAACGCGACAGGTTCGACGACGCCTCGGCCGGCGCGATCACGTAGTACACGGGGATCGACAATTCGGTTTTCGGCAGCGACACGGGCACGAGCGTCGCGCCGAGTGCCTCGTACTGCTTGAGCGCCGCGTCGATCGACGCACGCACGTCGTCGGCGAGGCCGTCGCCGAAATACTCGTTCGGCAGACCGATGCGCAGCCCCGCGAGCGGCTTGCCCGCATCGTTGCCGGCCGCCCACGGCTGGCCGAGGTGGCGCGTGAAATCCTCGTCTTCACGCTCGAGGCTCGTCGAGTCGCGCTCGTCGAAGCCGGACATCGCGTTCAGCAGCAGCGCGCAGTCGGACGCGCTCTGCGCCATCGGGCCGCCCTGGTCGAGCGACGACGCGAATGCGATCATCCCGTAGCGCGACACGCGGCCGTAGGTCGGCTTGATGCCCGTCACGCCCGCGAACGACGCGGGCTGGCGGATCGAGCCGCCGGTGTCGGTGCCGGTCGCGGCCGGGGCGAGGCGCGCGGCGACGGCGGCCGAGCTGCCGCCCGAGCTGCCGCCCGGCACCGCGTTGGTATCCCACGGGTTCTTCACCGCGCCGAACGCGGAGTTCTCGTTCGACGAGCCCATCGCGAACTCGTCCATGTTGGTCTTGCCGAGCGTGACCATGCCGGCCGCCTGCAGGCGGGCGACGACGGTCGCGTCGAACGGGCTCTCGTAGTTCGCGAGCATCTTCGAGCCGGCGGTCGAGCGCCAGCCGCGCGTGACGAACACGTCCTTGTGCGCGATCGGCAGGCCGGTCAGCGCGCCGCCCGCGCCGCGCGCGAGTTCGGCGTCGGCGGCCTTCGCCTGCGCAAGGGTGAGGTCGGCGTCGACGTGGACAAACGCGTTCAGGTCGCGTGCCGCGTCGATCCGTTTCAGGTAGAGCTGCGCGAGCTCGACGGCCGAGCATTCCTTGGCGGCGAGCGCGGCGCGCAGTTCGGTCAGGCTTTTTGCGTGCATTGAGTGGTTTTCCTGGGAATTCTGGGTGGCGCGCGGCGCGGCGCCGGCGCGCTTGTCATCGAATGCTTACTCGATCACCTTCGGCACCAGATAGAGGCCGTCCTGGACGGCCGGCGCCGGACGCTGGTTGTCGTCGCGATTGACGACTTCCGTCACGGCGTCGTCGCGCAGGCGCTGCGCGACTTCCTGGATCTGTTCGATCGGGTGGGCGAGCGGCGCGATGCCGGCGGTGTCGACCGCCTGCATCTGTTCGACGAGGCCGAAGAATTCATTGAGCTGGCCGAGCATGTGCTCGGCGTCGGCGTCGGCCATTTCGAGTCGCGCCAGGTGCGCGATGCGTTTCACATCGGTCAGGGTCAGGGCCATGCGATCACCGGAAAAACAAGGCTGCGCGGCGCATCAAAAGCAGCGCCGCGGCGGGGGGTTGGAGGGTGCGATCCCACCCTCAAAAATCGGGGCCGAAGCGGCAAAAATACCGCCCGTTTCGATTCAAATACCGTGAAATTATAAGGTATCATTACGCGTTCGACCCAAACCCGGCAGCCTTTTCCCGCACCGTTTCGCCTCGTTTCGGCAAGCCGTGCGTGCTTCGTGCGATCCCCGGTAGACATCACTCGCAGCTTCGTGCGCCGCGGCGGCCGCTTCCGCCACGCTTCCCGAGGCTGTTATTTTTTCCGCTGCCGCCCTCAGCGCTCGCTATGCAGGGCCGGCCCAGAGCGAAACAGGATTCTGAATGTTCGGTTTTTTGCGCAGCTACTTCTCCAACGATCTCGCGATCGACCTCGGCACCGCAAACACCCTGATCTACATGCGCGGCAAGGGCATCGTGCTCGATGAGCCCTCCGTCGTGTCGATTCGCCAGGAAGGCGGCCCCAACGGCAAGAAAACGATCCAGGCGGTCGGCAAGGAAGCCAAGCAGATGCTCGGCAAGGTGCCGGGCAACATCGAGGCAATCCGCCCGATGAAGGACGGCGTGATCGCCGACTTCACCGTCACCGAGCAGATGATCAAGCAGTTCATCAAGACGGCGCACGAGTCGCGCATGTTCTCGCCTTCGCCGCGCATCATCATCTGCGTGCCGTGCGGCTCGACCCAGGTCGAGCGCCGCGCGATCAAGGAAGCGGCGCACGGCGCCGGCGCATCGCAGGTCTACCTGATCGAGGAGCCGATGGCGGCCGCGATCGGCGCGGGCCTGCCGGTGTCGGAAGCCACCGGCTCGATGGTCGTCGACATCGGCGGCGGCACGACCGAAGTCGGCGTGATCTCGCTCGGCGGCATCGTGTACAAGGGCTCGGTGCGCGTCGGCGGCGACAAGTTCGACGAAGCGATCGTCAACTACATCCGCCGCAATTACGGGATGCTGATCGGCGAGCAAACCGCCGAGGCGATCAAGAAGGAAATCGGCTCCGCGTTCCCGGGCTCCGAAGTCAAGGAAATGGAAGTGAAGGGCCGCAACCTGTCGGAAGGCATTCCGCGCAGCTTCACGATCTCGAGCAACGAAATCCTCGAAGCACTGACCGATCCGCTGAACCAGATCGTGTCGTCGGTGAAGATCGCCCTCGAGCAGACGCCGCCGGAACTCGGCGCCGACATCGCCGAGCGCGGGATGATGCTGACGGGCGGCGGCGCGCTGCTGCGCGACCTCGATCGCCTGCTGGCGGAAGAAACCGGCCTGCCGGTGCTCGTCGCCGAAGACCCGCTCACCTGCGTCGTGCGCGGCTCGGGCATGGCGCTCGAGCGCATGGACAAGCTGGGCAGCATCTTCTCGTACGAGTGATCGCCGAGTGATCGCCTAAGCAGTCCCGTTTGATATGACGCACTCGCGGCGTGGCCGGATCGCTCGTTCAGAACGAACCGCCACGCCGTTTGCGCGTCTGAGCATTATTTAACCGATCACCACGCGCCCGGCGCCGACCATGGAATACAGTCCGCCGCCCCTCTTCAAGCAAGGTCCGCCCGCGCTCGCGCGGCTCATCTTCTTCGTCGCCCTCGCCATCGCGCTCCTCGTGTCGGACGCGCGCTTCAGCACGCTCGAAATCGTCCGCGGCGTGCTCGGCACCGTGCTGTACCCGCTGCAGCGCGCGGCGCTCGTGCCGCGCGACCTCTTCATGGGCGCGGCCGACATCGCCGTCACGGGCGCGTCGCTGCGCCACGACAACGACGCGCTGCGCAAGCGCAACCTGCAACTGTCCACGCAAGCCAATCAGGCCGCCGTGCTCGCGCAGGAAAACATGCATCTGCGCGCGGTGCTCGAGCTGCGCCAGCACATCGCGACGCAGTCGACCCCGGTCGAGATCCAGTACGACACGAGCGACCCGTTCACGCAGAAGATCGTGATCGGCCAGGGTTCGCAGCAAGGCATCCAGAACGGCTCGCCGGTCGTCAGCGAGGACGGCGTGGTCGGCCAGGTCACGCGCGTGTTCCCGCTGCAGGCCGAAGTCACGCTGATCACCGACCGCGATCTCGCGATTCCCGTGCAGGTGCTGCGCACCGGCCTGCGCAGCGTGATCTATGGCACGCCGAAGGGCGATTCGCTCGATCTGCGCTTCGTGCCGACGAGTTCGGACCTCGTCGCGGGCGACGAGCTCGTCACGAGCGGCCTCGACGGCGTCTATCCGCCGGGCCTGCCGGTCGCGAAGGTCGTGCGCGTCGACAAGCTCGCCGATACCGCGTTCGCCCGCGTGACCTGCGCACCGGTCGCTGCCGTGCGCGGCGCGCGCCAGATGCTCGTGCTGCATTACCAGAACGACGTCCCGCCGCGTCCGGCCGAGCTCGAGCCGGCCGCCGACAAGAACGCGAAGGGCAAGAAGGGCGCGAAGGCCGCCGCGAAGGGCGAGAAAGCCGAGAAGGCCGACGCGAACGCGAAGCCGGCCGCCGCGGCCGCACCCGGTGCGAAACCCGCGCCGGCGGCCCCCGCCGCTCCAGCCCAGCCCGCTGCCGCGCCCGCGAAGCCCGCGGCCGGGCAACCAGGAGCCCAGCGATGAACCGTCCGCAATACATCCTGCAGCCGGTCAACCCGTACTTCATCGTCTTCAGCCTCGCCGCCGCGTTCCTGCTGAACCTGATGCCGTGGGGCCGCCTGCCCGGCGTGCCCGATTTCGTCGCGCTCGTGCTGCTGTTCTGGAACATCCATCAGCCGCGCAAGGTCGGGATGGGCGTCGCGTTCGTGCTCGGCATCCTGATGGACGTGCACGACGCAGGGCTGCTCGGCGAGCACGCGCTCGCCTATACGCTGCTGTCGTACGGCGCGATCACGATCCACCGCCGCGTGCTGTGGATGCCGATCGGCGTGCAGGTGCTGTATGTCACGCCGCTGCTCGTCGTCGCGCAGCTGGTGCCCTTCGTGATCCGCCTCGTGATGGGCGCCGCGTTTCCCGGCTGGCGCTATCTGGTGGACGGCTTCGTCGAGGCCGCGCTGTGGCCGATCGCGAGCCACCTGCTGCTGATGCCGCAACGCCGCCCGGTCGACCCGGACGATACGCGCCCCATCTGAGCCGCACCGGGACCGACCTTGAACACCCACCGCCCCCACACCCGCCGCGCACCGCGCTCCGGGGCGGCCCCTCGCCCGCGCGCGCTCGCCGTGCGTGGGCCGGATCAAATGTAACCGCATGACCGAATTCAACGACACCCAACAGCAGCTCTCGAAGTTCCGCCTGCGCGTCGCGGCGGCGGGCGTGTTCGTGTTCGTCTGCTTCGGGCTGCTCGCGAGCCGCTTCTTCTACCTGCAGCTGATGCAGCATGGCAAATACGCGCTGCAGGCCGAGGAAAACCGCATCTCGGTCGCGCCGATCGTGCCGAACCGCGGGATCATCACCGACCGCAACGGCGTGGTCCTCGCGAAGAACTATTCGGCGTACACGCTCGAGATCACGCCGTCGAAGCTCGACGACACGCTCGACAACACGATCGACAAGCTGTCCGAGATCATCCCGATCGACGCACGCGACCGCCGCCGCTTCAAGAAGCTGCAGGAAGACTCGAAGAACTTCGAGAGCCTGCCGATCCGCACGCGCCTCACCGACGCGGAAGTCGCGCGCTTCACCGCGCAGCGCTTCCGCTTCCCCGGCGTCGACGTGCGCGCGCGACTGTTCCGCCAGTACCCGCTCGGCATGACGGCCGCGCACGTGATCGGCTACATCGGCCGGATCTCGAAGCGCGACCAGGATCGCATCGATGCGATGAGCGACGACAACGACAGCGATCAGGAACATTACGATCCGCGTCGCGACGCGAACAACTACAAGGGCACCGACTACATCGGCAAGATCGGCGTCGAGCAGAGCTACGAAGCCGAGCTGCATGGCCTCACGGGCTTCGAGGAAGTTGAGGTGACGGCCGGCGGCCGGCCCGTGCGCACGCTGTCGCGCACGCAGGCGACGCCCGGCAACAACCTGGTGCTGTCGCTCGACATCGGGCTGCAGCAGGTCGCCGAGCAGGCGTTCGCCGGCAAGCGCGGCGCGCTCGTCGCGATCGAGCCGAAGACGGGCGACGTGCTCGCGTTCGTGTCGTCGCCGAGCTTCGACCCGAACTCGTTCGTCGACGGCATCGACCAGCAGACCTGGGACGAGCTGAACAACTCGTCCGACAAACCGCTGCTGAACCGGCCGCTGCACGGCACCTACCCGCCCGGCTCGACGTACAAGCCGTTCATGGCGCTGGCCGGCCTGACGCTCGGCAAGCGCACGCCGGGCTGGGGCTTCCAGGATCCCGGCTACTTCACGTTCGGCGGCCACACGTTCCGCAACGACGTGCGCTCGGGCCAGGGCTGGGTCGACATGAACAAGGCGATCATGGTGTCGAACGACACCTACTTCTACATGCTCGCGCGCGACCTTGGCGTGAACGCGATCGCGAACTTCATGAAGCCGTTCGGTTTCGGCCAGATCACCGGCATCGACATCCAGGGCGAGGCGCGCGGGATCCTGCCGTCGACCGACTGGAAGAAGAAGGCGTTCAAGAAGGCCGCGCAGCAGAAGTGGTTCGACGGCGAGACAATCAGTCTCGGGATCGGCCAGGGCTACAACTCGTACACGATCCTGCAGCTCGCGCATGCCACCGCGACGCTCGCGAACAACGGCGTCGTGATGAAGCCCCACCTCGTGAAGGAAGTCGAGGATCCGATCTCGCGGGCACGCCACCTGACCGTGCCGAAGGAAAGCGAAGTGATCCCGCTCAAGCAGGGCGACATCGACGTCGTGAAGCGCGGGATGGAAAACGTGATCGAGAATCCGTCCGGCACCGCGTACAAGGTGTTCCGCGGCGCCTCGTACCTCGCGGCCGGCAAGACCGGTACCGCGCAGGTGTTCTCGCTGCAGGGCTCGAACTACAAGGGCCACCTGCTCGCCGAACACCTGCGCGACCACGCGCTGTTCATCGCGTACGCGCCGGTCGATCATCCGCAGATCGCCGTCGCGCTGGTCGTCGAGAACGGCGGCTGGGGCGCGCAAGCCGCGGGCCCGATCGCGCGCCGCGTGCTCGACTACTACCTCGTCGAACGTCAGAACCCGAAGAACGAGGCCGCGGCCGTGGCCGCCGCCGCGTCGGCGACCGAGCCGGTGAGCGTGCCCGTGGTCGGCGACGCATCGAAGCCCGCCGCCGTCGCGGCCGGCTTCACCGCGCTGCCGCAGCCGGTCGTGCCGACCGCGGCGAGTGCGGCGAGTGCGGCGAGTGCGGCGAGTGCGGCGAGTGCGGCGGACGCCGCGTCGGCGCCCGATGCATCGAGCGCGGCGCAGCCGTCCGACGCGAGCGCCGCGGCGCCGATGGCCGCCAGCCTGCCGCCGATCCGGCGCCCGCACCGGCCGCACCGGCCCGCGAGCGGCGCACAGCCGGTCGCCACCGCGCCGCGCGACGACAACTTCCGTGCCTCGGCCACCGCGAAAGCGGTGAACGCCGGCACCGCTCATTAACGGAGAAAGGCATGCAATTCGACAAGCGCGCCTGGCTCGACAAGATCAAGCAGATGTTCGCGGGTTTCGACCGCCCGCTCGCCCTCATCGTGTTCCTGCTGCTGTGCGTCGGCATCGTCACGCTGTACAGCGCGGCGATCGACATGCCGGGCCGCGTCGAGGACCAGCTACGCAACATCCTGCTGACGTTCGTGCTGATGTGGGTGATCGCCAACATCCCGCCGACGACGCTGATGCGCTTCGCGGTCCCGCTCTATACGTTCGGGGTCGCGCTGCTGGTCGCGGTCGCGCTGTTCGGGATGACCAAGAAGGGCGCGAAGCGCTGGCTGAACGTCGGCGTCGTGATCCAGCCGTCCGAAATCCTCAAGATCGCGACACCGCTGATGCTCGCGTGGTACTACCAGCGCCGCGAAGGCGGGCTGCGCTGGTACGACTTCGTCGTCGCGTTCGGGATCCTGCTCGTGCCGGTCGGCCTGATCGCGAAGCAGCCCGACCTCGGCACCGGCCTGCTCGTGTTCGCAGCCGGCCTCTTCGTGATCTACCTCGCCGGCCTGTCGTTCAAGCTGATCGTGCCGGTGCTCGTCGCGGGCGTGATCGCGGTCGGCTCGATCGCCGTGTTCGAGGAGCGCATCTGCCAGCCCGAAGTGCAGTGGCCGCTGATGCACGACTACCAGAAGCACCGCGTGTGCACGCTGCTCGACCCGACCTCCGACCCGCTCGGCAAGGGCTTCCACACGATCCAGGCCGTGATCGCGATCGGCTCGGGCGGCGTGCTCGGCAAGGGCTACCTGAAGGGCACGCAGGCCCACCTCGAATTCATTCCGGAGAAGCACACCGACTTCATCTTCGCGGTGTTCTCCGAAGAATGGGGGCTCGTCGGCGGCCTCGTGCTGCTGACGCTGTACATGGCGCTGATCGCGCGCGGGCTCTACATCGCCGCGCAGGGCGCGACGCTGTTCGGCCGGCTGCTCGCGGGCTCGCTCACGCTCGCGTTCTTCGTCTACGCGTTCGTCAACATCGGGATGGTGAGCGGCGTGCTGCCCGTCGTCGGCGTACCGTTGCCGTTCATGAGCTATGGCGGCACCGCGCTGGCGACGCTCGGCGTCGCGATCGGGATGATCATGAGCGTCGGGCGACAGCGGCGGCTGATGAAGAGCTGACGCTGCGGCATGGCACGCAGCTGCAAGCAGTCGCAGCAATGAAAAACGGCGCCGTGAGCGCCGTTTTTCGTTGGGCAGGCCGAATGCGGCGGATACCGCCGTCACTGCGGTGTCGCGCGTGGGCTCACGTGGTCCGCACCGGCGCCCGATGCCGGCTCCGGCGTCTTCAATCGCGCGCTCAGCTCCTTGAATTTCAGCTCGGCCGTCTCGTCGCCCTGCGCGGCCGCGGCCGCATAGTACGCGCGCGCGATGTTCAGGTTCTGCGTGACGCCGTCGCCGCCGCGCTCGTAGAACGACGCGGTCACGTACTGCGCGGTCGGCTCGCCCGCGTCGGCCGCCTGCTTGTACCACGCGAACGCCTGCCGGTTGTCGCGCGGTGTGCCGCGCCCGTCGAGGAACTGGTTCGCGAGCGACAGCGCGGCCTGCACGTGCCCCTGCTTCGCCGCGCGCATGAACCAGCGGTGCGCTTCGGCCGGATTGCGCGCGACGAATTCGCCGTCGTCGAACATCCGTCCGTACACGTACTGCGCATGCGACATGTTCGCGTCGGCCGCCCGCTTCAGCCAGCGCAGCCCTTCGTCGACGTTCGCGGTCACGCCGACGCCGGTGAGCAGCATCATCGCGTAGTTGAACTGCGCGAGCCGATCGCCGCGTTCGGCTGCGTCGTGGAACTGCACCAGCGCCGCGCGATAGTCGCCGGCGTTGTAGGCGGCCACCGCCGCTTGCGTCTCGTGTGCCGGGTCCGGTTTCGCGCGCGGCGCATTCTGCGCCGACGCCGCGACGCACACGACCCACAGCCCCAGCATCGCGCCGATCCGCCCGCGCGCACCGGTCGTGCGCCGCGCGCGGCCCGTCCCCGCGCCATCGCCGCCGTTCATGACCGCACCTCCTGCAGCGCCTGCCGCGTCGCGCGCAGCAGCCAGGTCACGTCGGCCGACAGCGTGACCATCCGGTAGCCGGCCTCGCGATACTGGCGTGCGATCGCTGTATCGCTCGCGAAGATGCCGACCGCGACGCCAGCCTGCTTGCCGGCCGCGAGCACGCGCGCCATCGCGGTCTCGACATCCGGGTGACGGCTGTCGCCGAGATGCCCGAGGCTCGCCGCCAGATCGGCCGGGCCGACAAACAGGCAGTCGACACCCGGCGTCGCGGCGATCCGCTCGACTTCGTCGATGCCGCGCGCCGATTCGATCTGCACGATCACCGCAATCTGGGCGTTCGCCGTCTGCAGGTAATCGCGGCGCATGCCGAACGCCGCCGCGCGCACCATGCCGGCCACGCCGCGCAGCCCGTCCGGGGAATCCGGCGACGGGAAGCGCGTGAGCCGCACCGCGTGCGCGGCCTCGTCGGCCGTCTCGATGCACGGGAACATCAGCGTGCGCGCGCCGGCGTCGAGCGCGCGCTTCACGAGCCACGGCTCGCGCCCCGGCACCCGCACGACGGGCTCGCTCGGCAGGTGCGCGGCGGCCAGCGCGCGCAGTTGCGACGCGACGTCCCGGCTGTCGTTCGGCGCGTGCTCCATGTCGATGCAGAGCCAGTCGTAGCCGGCGTGCGCGAGCGCTTCCGCGGCCGAATCGCAGCCGAGCGACAGCCACAGGCCGTATAGCGGCTCGTCGCCGTCATGCAGACGTTGTTTGAGGGAATTGGTGAGCGTGCTCATCGATACGGCCTCCTGGCGGACAGGCAATCGAACGGAACAGGCAACGGGGGACGGCCGGACGGCAGCAGCCCGATCGCGGGCGCGCAGGCTGCGCCACGCAACGATCATAGCGCGCCGTCGGGTGAAATGTGGGGAGACAGGCGAAGCGGGCCCGATCGGGCACCGCATGGCGGGCGACCGGCGGCGGGCGACCGGCGGCCGGCCGCCGAGCGCATGCTCGGGCCGGCAATGCCGCGTCAGCGGGCGGGATCGCGCTCGACGTCGGCCCAGCAGTTCGGCGTTTCGTACAGGCGCACGCGCTCCAGCCGCAGGTTCACGCCGTAGTGCGCGTCGTACACGTTCGCGAGGATGTCGAACGCGATCGCCGCGAGGTTCTCGACCGTGGGGATCCGGTCGAGCACGACTGTCTTGTGGTCGGCCATCTGCTCGAGGAACGAGCGCACGACTTCGTCGCGCGCGTAGACCAGGAACGCGTGGTCCCACTTGTTGACGAGGTGCTCGACCGCGAGCGCCTTCACGTCGGCGAAATCCATCACCATGCCGCGGTCCGGCGCCCCCTCGGTATCGACGAGATCGCCGCGCAGCGTGACTTCGAGCACGTAGCGATGGCCGTGCAGGTTCCGGCACTGGCTGCGGTGATCGGGAATGCGGTGGCCCGCGTCGAATTCGAGTTTTCGGGTAATCAGCACGATGTCAAAGGCCGTGGCTCAGGGAATGTTCAGGTATTTATGGGTTTGCATCGACAGCCGCCACTGCGGATGCCGCTTGCACCAGTCGATCGCGAGCTTCGTGTTGAGATCGCGCGACGGGCCGTCCATCGGCTGCACGAGAAAATACTCGAAATCGAGCTTCGCGTAGTCGGCAAGCCGCTGGTTGTCCTGCGGGATCACGACCTTCAGTTCGTTGCCCTTCGTGACGACGAGCGGCGCGTCGGCCTTCGGGCTTACGCAGATCCAGTCGATCGTCTCGAGCACCGGCAGCGAGCCGTTGGTCTCGATCGCGATTTCGAAGCCCGCCGCGTGCAGCGCGTCGACGAGCGGCTGGTCGAGCTGCAGCATCGGCTCGCCGCCCGTGCAGACGACGAAGCGATGCGCTTCGCCGTCCGGCCACAGGCCGGCGATCGTCGCGACGAGCGCTTCGGCGTCCTTGAACTTGCCGCCGTTCTCGCCGTCGGTGCCGACGAAGTCCGTATCGCAGAAGCGGCACACGGCCTCCGCACGATCCTCTTCGCGGCCCGACCACAGATTGCAGCCGGCGAACCGGCAGAACACGGCCGGACGGCCCGCGTTCGCGCCCTCGCCCTGCAACGTGTAGAAAATTTCCTTGACCGCGTAAGTCATCGTGCTTCGTCCGGCTCGCGCCGCTCGTTGTCGATCAGAATCCGTTATTCATCAAGCGCTGCCGGCGCACCCGCGTCACAGCGGCGCTTCGGTCACCCGCTCGCCCTTCAGGTAGGCCTCGTAGCCGCGCTTGCGCAGCTTGCAGGCCGGGCATTCGCCGCAGCCGAAGCCCCAGTCGTGCAGTTCCGCGCGCTCGCCCACGTAGCACGTGTGCGTCTCGACGCGGATCAGCTCGACGAGCGCGTCGCCGCCGAGTTGTTCGGCGAGCTGCCAGGTCTGCGCCTTGTCGAGCCACATCAGCGGCGTCTCGAGCACGATGCGCGTGTCCATCCCGAGGTTCAGCGCGACCTGCAGCGCCTTCATCGTGTCGTCGCGGCAGTCAGGGTAGCCCGAGAAATCGGTCTCGCACATCCCGCCGACCAGCACGCGCAGCCCGCGGCGATAGGCGATCGCGGCCGCGATCGTCATGAACAGCAGGTTGCGGCCCGGCACGAACGTGTTCGGCAAGCCATTCGCCGTGGTCTCGATCTCGATCGTGCGCGTCATCGCGGTATCGCTGATCGCGCCGAGCACCGACAGGTCGATCATGTGATCGTCGCCGAGGCGGCCGGCCCAGGCGGGAAACTGATGCTTCAGCGCGTCGCGCACGCCTTCGCGACATTCGAGTTCGACGCGGTGGCGCTGGCCGTAATCGAAGCCGAGCGTCTCGACCGTCTGGTAGCGTTCCAGGGCCCAGGCCACGCACGTGGCCGAGTCCTGCCCGCCGGAAAACAGCACGAGCGCGCCGTCTTTAGCGTCTGTCCGAATCACCGTGATACTCCGTGAATGTATAGGCTCGCGTCGCGCTGCGCCCCGGGGCCGGCTGCCGCCGGGCGGCCCGACACGTGCCGGCCTGCGCCGGCTCGACCAGTATAGGCAGCGCCGTCGTCCGCGAACGCGGCGGAGCGCTTATACCGCCCATCGCGCGGCATCGGTGCCGCGCGTCACGGCGGCGCCTGCGGGCAGCCCTGCCGTGCGCATGAAGCGATGCGCTAAGTCATTGAGCGGGCACGGATTTTATCACGCTCCGGCGAATGCTGCCGGCCGCACGCCGATGCCGCGCAAACCCACCACAAACGAAAAACCCCAAGAACCTTCCGATTCTTGGGGTTGGAACTGCTGGTGGCCTGGGACGGAATCGAACCATCGACACGCGGATTTTCAATCCGCTGCTCTACCAACTGAGCTACCGGGCCAACGAAGAAGAGAAAGTATATCCAGCCCTCTTACTTTGCGCAAGTAGTTTTCGCAAAATATTTTACGCGGCGCCTTCCGACGGCTTCTTGCCGAGCTCGACGCCCAGCTGCTTGAGCTTGCGATACAGGTGCGTGCGCTCGAGGCCCGTCTTCTCCGCGACGCGCGTCATGCTGCCGTTCTCGCGCGCGAGGTGATATTCGAAGTACGCGCGCTCGAACGCATCGCGCGCTTCGCGCAACGGGATGTCGAACGGAATCGCGGCCGTCTGGCCCGCGAGGCCGAGCGCCGCGGCCATGTCGTCGCCGAGCGTCGGCAACGCGGCCGCGGACGCGACCGCCGCCGGACCCGAAGCCTGGCCGCCGCCGGCCTTCGCCGCCGAGTTGACGGACACCGGTGCCGCGCCGCGCACGAGACCATGCTCGACCGACTTCAGCAGCTTCTGCAGCGCGATCGGCTTCTCGAGGAAATCGAGCGCGCCGATCTTCGTTGCCTCGACGGCCGTGTCGATCGTCGCGTGCCCGGACATCATGATCACGGGCATCGTCAACAGGCCCTGCGCCGCCCATTCCTTGAGCAACGTGACGCCGTCGGTATCGGGCATCCAGATATCGAGCAGCACGAGATCGGGCGCCTGATTCAGACGGTATTCCCGCGCGGCCTGCGCGTTCTCCGCCGCCTCGACGACATGTCCTTCATCGCTGAGGATTTCCGAGAGCAATTCCCGGATGCCCATTTCATCATCTACCACCAGGATGGTTGCCATTTACGCTGCCTTTGTCTGCACACTTGCTTTTGTCTTAGCGGGGGCCGTCCCGACCTGCGCGCCGGGTTCGGCGCCTGGCGTATCGCTCGCCATCTGCAGGAACAGGATCGACACCTGCGCACCCTCGACGGTCTCGCCGTGCATGCGATTGCGCAGATCGATCCGCGCGCCGTGCTCATCGACGATTTTCTTGACCATGGCCAATCCGAGCCCCGTGCCCTTCGCCTTCGTCGTCACGTAAGGCTCGAACGCACGGGTCAGGATGCGTGCCGGAAAACCGGGCCCGTTGTCGGACACGGTAAGACGTACCGCGACGCGCGTTTTGCCCTCGGCGTCGGGATCGCCATATTCTACTGTCTTGGTTTCGATCAACACACGCGGATGCGCGACTTCCGCAACCGAATCCTGCGCATTCTGCAGCAGGTTGTGGATCACCTGGCGCAGTTGCGTCGCGTCGCCGCGAATCACCGGCAGCGACGGCGCGAGTTCGGCGACGATCGCGCTCTTGCCCTCGCCGACACCATACAGCCCGAGCACCTCGCTCGCCAGTTCGTTCAACTGCAGGTTGCCAAGCACCGCCGGCGGCGTGCGCGCATATTCGCGGAAGTCGTCGACCATCCGCTTCATCGCGGCCACCTGGTTGACGATCATCGTCGCGCCGCGCTTGAGCACGTCCGCATCGGGCGGCGCGAGCTTGTCGGACAGCTTCATCTGCAGCCGCTCGGCCGACAGCTGGATCGGCGTCAGCGGGTTCTTGATCTCGTGCGCGAGCCGCCGCGCGACCTCGCCCCATGCGACCGAACGCTGCGCGGAAATCACGTCTGAGATGTCGTCGAACACGACGACATAGCCGGACGTCTGCGGATCGTCGGCCTCTCCCTCGACCGTCGACACGAGGCGCGTGCCGCGCACGAGCAAGGTCAGCGGATCGGCTTCGCCCGGCACTTCGACCGCGAACTGCTGCTGCCAGTGGCCGCGATCGCCGCTGGCGCCGTCGGAAGCCGCCTCGCGATCAGCGAATGCCTTGCGCACCATCGCGCCGAATTCCGCCACGACGTCGATCCGGTCGAGCGCCGTGCCGATCATCGCGCTGAACGGCTGCCGGAAGATCCGCTCGGCGCCGCGGTTGGCCGTCGTCAGCCGGAACTGGCGGTCGAGCACGAACACGCCGGCGGTCAGGTTCGCGAGGATGCTCTCGAGATACGTCTTCGAATGCTCGAGCGCGATCCGGTTCTTCTCGAC
This sequence comes from Burkholderia sp. B21-005, assembly GCF_020843965.1. NCBI lineage: Bacteria > Pseudomonadati > Pseudomonadota > Betaproteobacteria > Burkholderiales > Burkholderiaceae > Burkholderia > Burkholderia sp. B21-005. The sequence continues at coordinate 3,475,826 of NZ_CP086301.1, forward strand.
CGCGAGCCGCGCCTCGGACAGCTGGCGCGTCATCGCGTTGAACGACTGCGTGAGGAAGCCGAGCTCATCGCGTGACTTGATCTCGCGCTTCGGCGTGTAGTCGCCTTCGGTGATCTCCTTCGTGCCCTGCGCGAGCAGGAACAGCGGCCGCGCGAGCTGCTGGCCGAGCGCGAGCGCGAGCATCATCGCGATGAAGGTCGCGAGGAACAGCGCGAGCGTCAGCGTGCCGATGTACATCTTGCGCAGCCCGGTGCGGCCGAGCGCTTTTTCCTGGTACTCGCGATACGCGCGCTGCACCGCGTCGGCGTTGTGCGCGAGCGTGGGCGGCACCGGCTGCGTGAGCTGCAGGAACCGCTCCGCCGGCTGCAGCAGCGACGTCGTCGCGTCGGGAATCGGCCGCACGACGCGCAGCCGCAACGCGCCCTTCGCGCCATGCGCGCGCGGGTCGCCGTCGACTTCGCCCTCGATCGCCGCGTATGCGCCATGTTCACGCGCCTGGCTCAGCATCAGCGGCGTCGGCAGGTCGTCCGGAATCAGCACGGCGAAATTGCCCGATGCCTGCGCAACGATGTGCAGGTCGGGCGCCGCACCCGAGCCGCCGCGGCTCGGCTCGACGATCGTCGCGTCCTGCACGCCGAACTGGTCGCGCAGGCGCAAGAGCGTGAGCGTCGTGCCGTTCGTGTTCGCATCGACGCTCGCGAGCTGGTCGGACATCAGGCGCGCCTTCGTCTGCAGGTCGGACAGCGACGCGTCGAGCATCCCGCGGCCGAGGTTCAGGCCGGCCGTCAGCGCAGTTTCGACGTTCACGTCGAACCACGACTCGATGCTGCGCGACACGAACTGGTACGACACGATGTAGATGATCCCGCCCGGCACCACGCCGACGAGCGCGAAGAACACCGCGAGCTTCGCGAGCAGCCGCGTGCCGAACTTGCCCTTCCTCAGGCGCACGACGATCATCCCGATCAGCCCGAGCACCACCAGCAGGAACACGAGCGCGACGATGATGTTCATCGCGTACAGCCACGAGTAGTAGCGGTCGAAGAACTCGGTGTTCGCGCTCGCGGCCGCGAGCAGCACGAGCAGCAGCAGCGCGGTGAGCGCGACGGTCGATACGATGACGCGAACGAGGAGGCTCTTCCCGCTGGCCGCGCGGCGCACTTTATTTAGCACGTTCGGTCACCGTGAAGTTGAAGCGCTTCCAGTCCGAGCCGAGCGTCCAGTCGCGGTTGTTCACCGCGTCGACCTGGAACGGCTTCGGCATCAGCGCCGTATCGAGCTGCATGCGCACCGAGGCCATGTAGGTTTCGCCGGCCCGCACCTGGTTGCGATCGATCACGTGCCACGACGTGATGTGCCGGACGACCGCGAGCGCGTCCCTCAGCGACGGGAAGCCGAGTTGCAGCCCGCCCGTCGACACGCGGTACTCGCGCGTGAGCGGCTGGAACGACAGGCGGATCGTCTGCGACACCGACACCGGCTGCTCGTCGAACCAGTACCAGCGCGCGCGGCTCAGTTCGAAGTCGGTCGTGAAGTAGAGCGGGATGCCCTTGTTGACGGCATCCTCGAGGTTCGGGTTCAGCTCGAAATCGAAGCGGGCATCGAGGCTCCAGCCGCTTCCGTCAGCCTGCAGCGAGGCGCGCTGCACGGCGATCGACTCGGCGCGCGCCGGCCGAACGACAGTCAGGCACAGCGCCAACGCGACCAGCAGGACGGCCGCGAGCCGAAGTGGAAAAAGGTGTTTGATCGTCACCGTTTCTGAAACCGCGCGTAGAAAAATCCGTCGTGATCGGTGTTCTGGTCGAGTGCGCCGGCCGCTCCGGCATGCACGCCGCCCGGCAGCAGTTGGCCGGGCGCGTCCAATCGTACCGCATCTTCACAGGCCGCTTCAAACCAGCGGGCCTGCAATTCGCCCTCCTCGGGAAAGATCGAACAGGTCACGTAGAGCAGTTCGCCGCCCGGCTTCACGAGCGGCCACAACGCCGTCAGGATGCGGCGTTGTTCCGCGACGAGTGCCGCGATGTCGGCTTCGCGGCGCAGCCAGCGGATGTCGGGATGACGGCGCACGATGCCCGACGCCGAGCACGGCACGTCGGCGAGGATGCGGTCGAACGGCCGGCCGTCGTACCACGCCTGCGGTGCGCCGGCATCGCCGACGCGCACGTCCGCCGCGAGCGACAGGCGCGCGAGGTTCTCGCCGATGCGCGCCGCGCGGGTCGCGTCGCTTTCGAGCGCAACGACCTCCGCGCCAGCCAGCTCGAGGATATGGCCGGTCTTGCCGCCCGGTGCCGCGCATGCGTCGAGCACGCGCATGCCGTCACGCGCGCCGAGCCATTCGGCGGCGAGCTGCGCGCCGGCATCCTGCACCGACACGACGCCGTCCGCAAAGCCCGGAATGCGATCGACCGGCAGCGCCGATGCGAGCCGCACCGCATGGCGGCCGATCGCGGTCGCGTCGATCCCGTTCGCGCGCAGCGTGTCGAGATACGCGTCGACGCTCGCGCGGCGCGCGTTCACGCGCAGCGTCAGCGGCCCCTGGCGCTCGCCGGCCGCGAGGATCGCCTGCCAGGTGTCCGGCCACGCGCGCTTCACCGCATCGATCCACCACGGACGGTAGTTCCAGCGGGCGACCGGATCGTCCTGCAGCGCCGCGACGAGCGCGTCGCGCTCACGCTGGAAACGGCGCAACACCGCGTTCACCAGCCCCTTCGCGAACGCGAATTCGCGCCGCGCGCCGATCACGGTCACGGCCTGGTCGACGATCGTGAACGCCGGATACGCGGCCGTCTCCTCCGGATCGAGCAGCAGCGCGAGCGCGCCGGCGAGTACTGCCTGCACGTGCGCGGGCGGCGCCTTGCCGACGAGCCGGCCGATCAGCCAGTCCGCACTGCCGAGGCGACGCATCGTCCTATATGCGACGTCCTGCGTCGCGCCGCGCGCCAGCGTCTGCGTGCCGGCCGGCATCTGCGCGAACACCGCGGCCAGTGCCGCCGGCAGCGCGGTGCCGTGCCGCACCGCATCGACTGCCTGCGCAGCCGCGTCGAGCGCGAAGCCCAGCGAATCGGGCGCGAGACGCAGCGCGGACAGGCGCGCAGGGCGGCCGGAGGAAGACGGAGCGGAGGAACGGGTTCGTGTCATCGGAGCAAAATCGGCAAACGGGCGCCGCGAGCGGCGGGAACCCTGCGGCCGTGCGCGGCCGCCGCGATTCCAAACCGCGCATTGTAGCGTGAGGCCATGCGGCCCCTTTATGGGACGCACAAATGAAACACCCCGCAGCGCGAGGCGTGCGGGGCGATGTGTCGAGCGCGACGCGACTTAGTCGAAGCGGCCGGTACGCGCCATCTCCATCAGGCGCGCGATGCGCTCCTCGGTCGCCGGGTGCGTGGAGAACAGGTTCTGCAGGCCGCCGCCGTGCAGCGGGTTCATGATCATCATCTGCGCGGTGGCCGGATGCGCTTCGGCCGCCTGGAACGGGATGCCCGCCGCATAGCGATGGATCTTGTCGAGCGCGGTGGCGAGCGACTGCGGATCGCCGGAGATCTGCGCGCCGCCGCGATCGGCCTCGAATTCGCGCGCCCGCGAGATCGCCATCTGGATCAGCGCGCCGGCGATCGGCGCGAGCAGCGCGACCGCAATCCCCGCGATCGGATTGGCCGGGCGGCCGTTTTCGTCGCGACCGCCGAAGAACATCGCGAAGTTGGCCAGCGCCGAGATCGCGCCCGCCATCGTCGCGGTGATCGTCGAGATCAGGATGTCGCGGTGCTTCACGTGCGCGAGCTCGTGCGCCATCACGCCGCGCATCTCACGCTCGGACAGCACGCGCAGGATGCCCGTCGTCGCTGCGACCGCCGCGTGTTCCGGGTTGCGGCCCGTGGCGAACGCGTTCGGCGCGTCCTCGTTGATCAGGTAGACGCGCGGCATCGGCAGGTTCGCGCGCGTGGCAAGCTCGCGCACCATCCGGTAGAACTGCGGCGCCGTGTTCTCGTCGACTTCCTGCGCGTTGTACATGCGCAGCACCATCTTGTCGGAGAACCAGTACGAGAAGAAATTCATGCCGAGCGCGAACAGCAGCGCGATCGTCATGCCGCGGGTGCCGCCGATCATGCCGCCGATCACGATGAACAGGGCCGTGATCCCGGCCATCAGCATCGCCGTTTTGACCCAATTGAACATACCCACTCCTTATCCGTCAGGGGACCCGTCGCGCATCACAGGGCGCGACGGAAAATTGTAAGCGATTTGTTAGATAAGGTCTTGTTCGAAAAATTCAATCTCAGCGTTGCGATGTTGCAAGCCGAAGGCCCAAGCCGACGAAAGCGCTGCCGACCGTACGGTCGAGCCACTTCTTGACGCCCGGCTTGCCGGAAAAGCGCTGCGTGACGCTACCCGCGACCCAGGCGACCAGACTGGTCCAGACCGTGCTCATCGCAACGAATACCGCACCGAGGGTCAGGAACGCCCAAGCCTTGTGCGGACTGTCGGCCGACACGAACTGCGGGAAGAACGACACGAAGAACAGCACGACCTTCGGATTCAGCACGTTGGTCCAGAAGCCCTGCATGAACAGCTGGCGCAGCGGCTTTGCGGCCGTGCCCTGCGCGGCTTCGGCGCCCGACGGCTCGGCGGCCTGCTTCGTGATGATCATCCGCGCGCCGAGGTAGATCAGGTAGGCGGCGCCGACCAGCTTGATCACCGTGAACGCGGTTGCCGATGCCGCCAGCAGCGCGGTCAGGCCGAATGCGCATGCGAGCGCGTGAACACAACAGCCGGCCGAAATGCCGAACGCCGACATCAGCCCTGCGCCGCGCCCCTGGGCGACGCTGCGGCCGACGATGTAGGCCGTATCGGGGCCGGGCGTGATGTTCAGCAGGAACACCGCGAACACGAAGAAGCCGAAATGGGTGATGCCAAGCATGAAGACCTCGAAACCGAACAGCGCGAGGAAATTCTACGCGCGCCTGCCGCGCCGTGCGACTCGGCCGTTCGGCCAATTGCGTGCGGCCGGCAGGTCGGGTCGAATGACGCTCAGGCCCCGTCGGGCAACGCGAAGCGCTGGCCTGCGGCGAGCGGCGAGCCGGCCAGGAATTCGCGCGCGGGCAACCGCTTGCCGCCCGGCTTCTGCAGTTGCGTGACGCGCAGCGCGCCGCTGCCGCACGCGACGATCACACCTTCCGGCGCAGCGTCGACGATCGTGCCGGGCGCCGCGTCGCCGCGCGCCGCCACGGGCTCGGCCGCCCAAAGCTTGATGGCCGCGCCGTCGAGCGTCGCGACGCCACCCGGGAACGGGTCGAACGCGCGCACCTGGCGCGCGAGCACGTCGGCCGGCTTGCGCCAGTCGAGCGCGGCCTCGTGCTTGCCGATCTTTTCCGCATAGGTCACGCCGTCGGCCGGCTGCGGGGTGGCGGGCAGCGCGCCGTCGCGCTCGAGCCGCACCAGCGCGTCGACGATCAGTCGCGCGCCGTCGGCGGCCAGCCGGTCGTGCAGGGTGGCGGTCGTATCGTCGGGCGCGATCGCGACGCGCGCTTCCTCGATCATCGCGCCGGTGTCGAGGCCGACGTCCATCTGCATCAGCGTGACGCCCGTCTCGGCGTCACCGGCCTCGATCGCGCGGTGGATCGGCGCGGCGCCGCGCCAGCGCGGCAGCAGCGACGCGTGGATGTTGATGCAGCCGGCGCGCGGAATGTCGAGCACTTCCTGCGGCAGCAGCAAGCCGTACGCGGCGACCACCATCACGTCGTGCGGGGTCGTGCGCAGCAGTTCGATCGCGTCGGCCGCCTCCGCCGGGTACTTGCCCGCACGGCGCAGCGACGGCGGCTGCGCGACGGGCATCCCGTGCTCGACGGCATAGCGCTTCACGGCGCTCGCCTGCAGCTTCATCCCGCGCCCGGCAGGGCGATCGGGCTGGGTGAGCACGAGCGGCACCGGAAAACCGGCCTCGTGGATCGCGGCGAGTGCGGCCGCGGCGAATTCCGGCGTGCCGGCAAAAATCACGCGCAACGTATGGGTCATGAAAGCGTTCGGGAGCGGGCTGGGCGAACGCGCGTCACATCGCGCGTTCGAGTTTCTTCATCTTCGTCTTGATGCGCGTCTGCTTCAGCGGTGACAGGTATTCGACGAAAACGCGCCCCATCAGGTGATCCATCTCGTGCTGCACGCACACGGCCAGCAGGCCCTCGCAGTCGAGCTCGAAGGTCTCGCCCTGCTCGTTGAGCGCCCGCACGCGCACGTGGTCCGGGCGCTCGACCTCGTCGTAGATCCCGGGCACCGACAGGCAACCCTCCTCGTAGACCTGCTTCTCGTCGCTCGACCAGATGATCTCGGGATTGATGAACGCGCGCAGCTCGTTCTTCTCTTCGGAGATGTCGATCACGATCACGCGCTCGTGCACGTCGACCTGCGTCGCCGCGAGGCCGATCCCCGGCGCTGCGTACATGGTCTCGGCCATGTCGGCGATGAGCTTGCGAATTCGGTCGTCGACCTTGTCGACGGGCTTGGCGACCTTGTGCAGCCGCTTGTCGGGGTAATGAAGAATGTTCAGCAATGCCATGGTGTTCGGTATTCGGTATTCGGTGGAGCGGCGGGCCGCATCGGCCATCCGGCCGGCTGGCGCCACTGCCGGGATGCAATGAAGATGAGGCGGACGCGCGGCATATCAACGCCGCAGGTCATGCCTCCTGCAAATGGCCGGACGCCGGTGGCGCGCGGCCCTGTCGAGTATTTCGGATGATGAAAATTTTATCATGGCGCCACGCTGTCCGCTGGCCGTCGCATTCGAGGGGAACCTCATGTCGCCGCAAGCGCTGACCCCTTCCGCGCTGCGCGCGTGGCTGCAGCTCGCGCATGCACCGGGCCTCGCGCCTGCCGTGCTGCACGCGCTGCTCGATGCATTCGGCTCGCCGGCGGCGCTGCTGTGCGCATCCGACCAGGCCATCAGCGCGGCGAGCAGCGCGGCCGCCGCGCGGGCGGTGCGCGCCAGCGAGCGGCACGACCTCGACGCGCGCACCGACGCCGCGCTCGCGTGGCTCGATGCACCGGGCAACGCGATCGTCACGCTCAACGATCCCGTCTATCCGCCTCGGCTGCGCGACCTGCACGATCCGCCGCCGCTGCTATATGTAAAGGGCCGGCTCGACCTGCTGCACGCACGCGGGCTGGCCGTCGTCGGCAGCCGCCACGCGACGCCGCAAGGGCTCGCCGACGCAACGCGCTTCGCGCATGCGCTGTCCGATGCGGGGCTCGCGATCGTCTCTGGCCTCGCGCTCGGCATCGACGGCGCCGCGCATCGCGGCGGGCTCGACGGCCGCGCCAGCACGATCGCGGTAATCGCGACGGGCGCCGATCTCGTCTATCCGGCGCGGCACCGCACGCTCGCGCACGAGATCGCCGCACGCGGCGCGATCCTGTCCGAATGGCCGCTCGGCACGCCCGCGCGGGCGTCGCATTTCCCGCAGCGCAACCGGCTGATCGCCGCACTCGCCCTCGGCGCGCTCGTTGTCGAAGCCGCGCCGCGCTCCGGCTCGCTGATCACCGCGCGGCTCGCGAACGAGCTGGGCCGCGACGTGTTCGCGATGCCGGGCTCGATCCACGCGCCGCTCGCACAGGGCTGCCACGCGCTGATCCGCGACGGCGCGAAGCTCACCGCTGCGCCGCTCGACGTGCTGGAGGAATACGGGCTGGGCGAACCGGCGGCTCACGCCATCCACGTCTCGGCGCATTCGCGATCGAGCCCTGATAACGTCGAAGCAGCGGGCACGGTGGGGCAACGCGCGGGCGAGCCTGCCGCGAAGGCCGGCTCCGCCGTTCCGGCCGCCGCATCCGCCGCAATCGGCGGCGCGCCACCCGATACCCCGGCCGAACGATCGGTGCTGGCCGCATTGGGATACGGCCCCGTTACCTACGAGTGGCTCGCCGAGCATAGCGGCCTGTCCGACGACGTGCTGCACCGCGCGCTGCTCGCGCTCGAACTGGCCGGCCGCGTCGCGAGCGTGCCCGGCGGACGCTTCGCGCGGCTTGACGCGGCGCCCACCCCGCCCCCGTGCGGCATGCTACATTCCCCCGGATAGGGGCGGCCGTGCCGCCGACGTTACCCAAGGAATTCCATGCCCGCGCTGAATCTCGACACCGATGCCGATCGGATCGCCGAGCGCCTCGCCGATCCCGACACGCTGCTGGTCGCCTGCCTGTGCGCCGAGTGGTGCGGCACCTGCCGCGACTACCGGACGGCCTTCGACCAGCTCGCCGACGCCCATCCCGACGCCTGCTTCGCGTGGATCGACATCGAAACCCATGCCGATCGGCTCGACGATCTCGACGTCGAGAATTTCCCGACGATCCTGATCGAGGATGCGAACACCGCGCGCTTCTTCGGCACGGTGCTGCCGCACGCTGCGATCGTCGAACGGATGTTGTCCGACCTGAGCGCGGTACCCGGCGCGCCGCACGCACCGAAATTGCGCACTATCCTGAACGTCGAGGCGTAAATCGCGCACCGGCCAGGCGGCTTCTCGCGACGTTGCGCGTGCCGTCGGGCCGGGCGCTTGCCGCCATTGCGCCCCCCCTCTATGATGAGCCGCTTTTTACACGCCGCGCCGCCGTCGCCGCGGCGTGTGCTATAAAGCCGTCGTAAAAGGGACCCACGCCGGCGAACCCGGTCTACCAACACACACCTGTCATGTCCAAAGCTCTGATCATTGCGGAAAAGCCTTCTGTCGCGAACGACATCGCGCGCGCTTTGGGCGGCTTTACCAAGCATGACGAATACTTCGAAAGCGACGAATTCGTCCTTTCGTCCGCGGTCGGCCACCTGCTGGAAATCGCCGCCCCGGAAGAGTACGAGGTCAAGCGCGGCAAATGGAGCTTCGCTCATCTGCCCGTCATCCCCCCGCATTTCGACCTCAACCCGATCGCAAAAAGCGAATCGCGCCTGAAGGTCCTTACCAAGCTGATGAAGCGCAAGGACGTCGACCGCCTGATCAACGCATGTGACGCGGGGCGCGAGGGCGAACTGATTTTCCGCCTGATCGTGCAGCATGCGAAGGCGAAGCAGCCGGTCCAGCGCCTGTGGCTGCAGTCGATGACGCCGCAGGCGATTCGCGACGGTTTCGCGCACCTGCGCAGCGACACCGACATGCAGCCGCTCGCCGACGCCGCACGCTGCCGCTCGGAAGCCGACTGGCTCGTCGGGATCAACGGCACGCGCGCGATGACCGCATTCAACAGCAAGGGTGGCGGCTTCTTCCTGACGACCGTCGGCCGCGTTCAGACGCCAACGCTGTCGATCGTCGTCGAACGTGAAGAGAAAATCCGCCGCTTCGTCCCGCGCGACTACTGGGAAGTGAAGGCCGCGTTCGCCTGCGCGGGCGGCTTCTATGAAGGCAAATGGTACGACCCGAAATTCAAGCGGGACGAGTTCGATCCGGAAAGGCGCGACTCCCGCCTGTGGAGCCTGCCGGCCGCCGAAACCATCGTCGCCGCATGCCGCGACCAGATCGGCACGGTGTCCGAGGAATCGAAGCCGTCGACCCAGCTGTCGCCGCTGCTGTTCGACCTGACGAGCCTGCAGCGCGAGGCGAACAGCCGCTTCGGCTTCTCCGCGAAGAACACGCTCGGTCTCGCGCAGGCGCTGTATGAAAAGCACAAGGTGCTGACGTACCCGCGTACCGACGCGCGCGCGCTGCCGGAAGACTACATTTCGACGGTGCAGTCCACGCTCGAGATGCTCAAGGAGAGCCACAACTACCTGCCGCATGCGAAGCGGGTGCTCGACCAGGGCTGGGTGAAGCCGAACAAGCGGATCTTCGACAACTCGAAGATCACCGACCACTTCGCCATCATCCCGACGCTGCAGGCGCCGAAGTCGCTGTCCGAGCCGGAGCAGAAGCTGTACGACATGGTCGTGAAGCGCTTCCTCGCGGTGTTCTTCCCGGCGGCCGAATTCCGTGTCACGACGCGGATCACCGAAGTCGCCGGCCATCACTTCAAGACCGAAGGCAAGGTGCTCGTCGAGCCGGGCTGGCTGCAGGTGTATGGCCGCGACGCCGAAGGCGCGGACGCGAACCTCGTGCCGGTGCAGAAGAACGAGAAGGTGAAGACCGACGAGATCGCCGCCGTGGCGCTCGTGACCAAGCCGCCCGCACGCTACTCCGAAGCGACACTGCTGTCCGCGATGGAAGGCGCCGGCAAGCTCGTCGAGGACGACGAGCTGCGCGAGGCGATGGCTGCGAAGGGCCTCGGCACGCCGGCAACGCGCGCGGCGATCATCGAAGGTCTGCTGGGCGAAAAGTATCTCGTCCGTGAAGGCCGCGAGTTGATCCCGACCGCGAAGGCATTCCAGCTGATGACGCTGCTGCGCGGGCTCGGCGTGAAGGAACTGACCGCGCCCGAGCTCACCGGCGAATGGGAATACAAGCTGTCGCAGATGGAGCGCGGCAACCTCGGGCGCGACGCGTTCATGCAGGAAATCGCCCGCATGACGCAGCAGATCGTCAAGCGCGCGAAGGAATACGATTCCGACACGATCCCCGGCGATTACGCGACGCTCGAGACGCCGTGCCCGAACTGCGGCGGCCAGGTGAAGGAAAACTACCGCCGCTTCGCGTGCACGAAGTGCGAGTTCTCGATCTCGAAGATTCCGGGCAGCCGGCAGTTCGAGATCGCGGAAGTCGAGGAGCTGCTGCAGCAGAAGACCATCGGTCCGCTGTCCGGTTTCCGCAGCAAGATGGGCCGTCCGTTCTCGGCGATCCTGAAGCTCTCGTTCGACGACGAAACGAAGAACTACAAGCTCGAGTTCGACTTCGGCCAGGACCAGGGCGGCGAGGAAGGCGAGGCACCCGACTTCTCCGAGCAGGAACCGGTCGGCGCGTGCCCGAAATGCAACGGCCGCGTGTTCGAGCACGGGATGAGCTATGTGTGCGAGCACTCGGTCGCGAATCCGAAGACCTGCGACTTCCGTTCGGGCAAGGTGATCCTGCAGCAGGAAATCACGCGCGAGCAGATGGCCAAGCTCCTCGCCGACGGCCGCACGGATCTGATGCCGAACTTCAAGTCGTCGCGCACGGGCCGCAACTTCAAGGCGTTCCTCGTGAAGCAGCCGGACGGCAAGATCGGTTTCGAGTTCGAAAAGAAGGAGCCGAAGGCTGCTGCCGCGAAGAAGACGGCAAAATCGGCGACGAAGGATGCCGAAACCGTGACGGAAGGCGCCGACGAGAAACCGGCACCGGCCCGCAAGACCGCCGCCCGCAAGACGACGGCGCGCAAGACGGGCTCGTAAGGACCCAGCCGCCGGGGGGCTCCCCCGGCGCATTGCACGCCGGTCAGCCGGTCAAACGGCGATAAAAAAACGCGGATCGATCGCTCGATCCGCGTTTTTTCTTTTGGCGCCGGCCGCGTCAGTGCGCGGCCGCCGCGCCGTTACAGCGGCGACGGCACCGCGACGCGCGGGCGCGCCGAGCGCGCAAGGCGCGGCTGCAGGTTCGGGTCGGTCGATTCGGGCTGCTCGGCACGCATCTCGACGCCGATCGGCGCAGGCATCGCACTCTGTGCGGCCCACTGTTCGCCAATCACCGCGTCGGTCGCGTGGCTGAAATATTCGACGAGGTGGTCGATGAACGTGCGCACCTTCGCGGGCAGATGGCGCCGGCTCGGGTAGGCAATGTTGATCTCGACCTGCGGCAGCCGGAAATCCGGCAGCAACCGCACCAGCGCGCCGCGCGCGATGTCGCCGCCGATCAGGTAGCTCGGCAGGATCGCGACGCCCATCCCGAGCAACGCGAACTGGCGCAGCATCGCGGTATTGTTCGCGACGATCACGTTGGTCGGGCGCACGCGCACCTCGCCATCGGGCCCCGTGAACACACGCTCGTCGCCCCAATATTCGGTCGGCAGGCTCAGCGCCGGGTGCTCGGCGAGCTGTTCCGGATGAGTCGGCACGCCATGCTTTTCCAGGTAGCTCGGCGTCGCGCACACGGTCATGCAGCCCGTGGTCAGCCGCCGCGTGACGATGCTCGCGCTGCGCATCTGGCGCGTGACGACGATGCCGACGTCGAAACCTTCCTCGACGAGATCGACCTGCCGGTCGACCAGCGTCAGATCCGGCACCACTTTCGGGAAATTCTCCGTGTACGACTGCAGGACGGGGGCGAGGTTATGCAGGCCGAACACGACCGGCGCGACGATGCGCAACGTGCCGACCGGCTCGTGATTGCGCGCGACGACCATCTGTTCGACATCCTCGAGCTCATCGAGAATCTGGCGCGCCCGCTCCAGATAGACCTGGCCCGACTCCGTCAGCGAAAGGCTGCGCGTGGTGCGGTTCAGCAACCGCGTGCCAAGCCGGCCCTCCAGATCGGCGACGTGACGCGTCGCGACTGCGTTGGAGATATCCATTGCACTCGCGGCCCGCGCAAAACTGCCGAGATCTGCAACCTTGACGAACACGCGCATCGACTGCAAATGATCCATAAACGACTCCTGCCGCTGTTACAACTTCAAAAAGTTGAAGCCTATGCGTAATTCTCCTACGACAACGGAAATGATGCAGAGTTGCTCAACAAGGCCCCGGTTGACGATAAAAATAGTCAAAAATCCTCACTCATCGCGAACGGATGATCCAATTATTCTGATCGAAGCAACAATTGGGTGAACCTCGTCGCGTAAACGTTCGAATCAGAAAGGACGTATTTGATGCGACACAACAGCGCACCCCGCCTCCCGCGCGAAAGCGGCGCCGGGTCAGGCCGGCGCGATTGCGGCGGAGCGTAACAACCTGTTAAAAAGACACCACGACGGACACCGACGTAGCATCATGTCGGCCCCGGCCGGGCGGACGGGTGCGCGACGTGCGCCGCCGCCACCGCCGCCGCTTCCAATGCGTGACTCCCGCTGATCATGAAAATTGCCATCCTCGACGACTACCAGGACGCCGTCCGCAAGCTGAACTGCTTCGAGATGCTCGCCGAGCACGACGTGAAGGTCTTCAACAACACGGTGCGCGGCCTGGGGCAGCTCGCGAGCCGTCTCGCGGAGGTCGAGGCGCTCGTGCTGATTCGCGAGCGCACGCCGATTTCGTCGCAACTGCTCGCCAAGCTGCCGAACCTGCGCATGATCAGCCAGACCGGCCGGATCTCGAGCCACATCGACCTCGAAGCGTGTACCGACCGCGGCATCGCGGTGCTCGAGGGCACGGGTTCGCCGGTCGCGCCGGCCGAACTGACCTGGGCACTCGTGATGGCCGCCCAGCGCCGCATTCCGCAATACGTCGCGAACCTGAAGCAGGGTGCGTGGCAGCAGTCGGGCTTGAAGACGTCGGCCATGCCGCCGAACTTCGGCCTGGGCCAGGTGCTGCGCGGCCAGACGCTCGGCATCTGGGGCTACGGCAAGATCGGCCGGCTGGTCGCCGGCTATGGCAAGGCGTTCGGGATGAACGTGCTGATCTGGGGCCGCGAGCACTCACTGGAGGCCGCGCGCGCCGACGGCTACACGGCCGCCGAGAGCCGCGAAGCGCTGTTCGAGCAGAGCGACGTGCTGTCGCTGCACTTGCGCATGCACGACGACACGCGCGGGATCGTCAAGCAGGAAGACCTGATGCGGATGAAGCCGACGTCGCTGCTCGTCAACACGAGCCGCGCGGAGCTGCTGGAGGAAAACGCGCTCGTGAACGCGCTGTCGCACAACCGCCCGGGGATGGTCGCGATCGACGTGTTCGAAAGCGAGCCGATCCTGCAGGGCTACAGCCTGCTGCGGATGGAAAACGTGATCTGCACGCCGCACATCGGCTACGTCGAACGCGAAAGCTACGAACTCTATTTCAGCGCGGCGTTCCGGAACATCCTCGCGTTCGATCAGGGCGACATGTCGAGCGTGGTCAACCCGGAAGCGCTGACGCCGCGCCGCGTGCGCTGACCGGCGCGGGCCGCGCTCGCCGCGCGGCCCCGTTTCTCCTTCCCCGCCTTCAGGCGGCCACGCGGCCGCCTGTCATCGCGTCGACGCGCGTGAGGAAATGCTCGCCGTCGCGCCGCCCGAGGTCGTACGCATGCCGCATCTGCGACGGACTCGTGTAATCCCAGCTCGAAATCGGCACCTTGCTCGACGGTTGTACATAGAGCCGCCGCTGCTCGCCGTGCGCGACCGTGAACATCTGCGGGCGCGGATACAGCCGCGTGACGAGCACCAGCACGTCGCCCGGCGAGGGGTCGAGCGCGCCGACCGGCACGTTGTCGACCATTCCGCCGTCGAGCACCGGCCGGCCGCCGCGACGCAGCACCGGCGTGAACGGCGGTGTGCACGACGACTGCAGGATCAGGTCGGCGAGTTCGTCGACGCTCGTGCAGGCCTGCGCGCGCACGAACTCGGGCCGGAAGCCGAGCGTGCGCCCGAGCGTCGGGTGCAGCGTCTTGCGCACGTACTTTTCGATGTTGTACGCGACGAGGCCCGCGGCGACCGCGCTACGCGCGCCGAGCCAGCGCGGCACGTGCGACACGCCGATGCGGATCTCCGGCGCGTCGGCGAGTTGCGCGAACGGCTCGCCATAGATGTCGAGCAGCGCCTGGCGGTAGATCCGGTAATGCGGAAACACGGGCTCGCGCCCGAACAGGTTGCCCCAGTACGCGTTCTTGCGGTTGTGGCGCAGCGCTTCCTCGTAATAGCGCATCACCCACGCGGCGTCGCGCGTATACAGCATGCAGGCGGTCGCCGCGCCGGCCGAGATGCCGGCGATCACGCGCGGGCGCAAGCCGAGCGCCGGCTGCGCGACATCCCAGAAGCCGGCCTGCCACCAGCAGCGATTGCCGCCTCCCGCGAAGACGATCTGGTCGAACATCGCGCCGCTCAGCTGACGAGCGCGTAGGTCGACGTCGCGTGGACGGCCATCTTGCCGTCCTCGTCGAACAGTTCGACTTCGCCGAATACCAGGTTGCGGCCCATCCGCAGCACGCGCGCGGTGACGAGCACGTCGCCCTTGCGCACCGGACGCATGAAGTTCGTGTTCAGCGATACGGTCGTCATCGGCCGGAATTCGCCGAGCGCGACCGAGATCGCGACCACCATCGCGGTGTCGGCGGCGGCCGTGAACACCTGGCCGCAGATGATGCCGCCCGAATGACGGAATTCGCCGGAAAACGGCAGGCGCATCGTCACGCTGTCGTCGCCGATCGATACGGGGACCAGACCGAGCGAGCGGACCCACGGGGCCAGCAGGCGATCCAGCAATTCGCGGACTGCGTTTTCGTCCATCTTCGAATGTCCAGAAAACGTTGCGCGACCGCCGCGCAACAGGTGTGGACGTCATCATACCGGGAGCGCGCCAACTGCGATGGCTCGCCACCGCGCCGACAGCCGCGGTCGGGGAGACGAAATATTTTCAGGAAATTCGCAGAAAGGTGTTGCAAAGACCGAAATATCCGTGCATAATCTTTCTTCTGTTGGGGGCGTTAGCTCAGTTGGTAGAGCAGCGGACTCTTAATCCGTAGGTCGAGTGTTCGAGTCACTCACGCCCCACCAGGAATTCCGAAGCCCGGTTAGCGAAAGCTAACCGGGCTTTTTCCATTTCCGGCGCCCGCCCGGCTCTCCCGCATCACGGCATGCGCATACATACATGCCCCGCTCCTGCGCTTTCCCGCTAGAATCGTCCGACAAATATCACACGACCGGCATGGTGATCGCCGTATCGCCACCGGCACTGAGAGAGCATGGGACGTCGAACATGGAATCATGTGAGCGAGACGCGACCATTCAGAGGGCATGGTCACGCCAATATCGGTGCGCACGTCGAGTCGCGCCCTCCACCCGATCGCATCCGGACGCATCGCACGACGCACGCAGCGGATCCGGTCATGCTGCGTAAGGACGCACTCGTCGCGTTCGCGCTCGGCATTGCGCTGCTCGTGGTCGCGGCCGCGCTCGCCGTCACCGCGGGCGGCGCGGCCGGCCATCTGGTCCGCACGCCGGGCACGGTCGTGCGCATCGTGCAGGACAGCGACGCGATGCGTGCATACCGCCCGATCGTCGCCTATCTCGCGAACGACGGCCGGCGCCGCGAAGTCGCCGGCAATACCGCATCGATGGTCCCGGCTTACGACATCGGCGAAAGCGTCGACGTCCTGGTCGACCCGGACCATCCGAACCGCCCCGCGCTGATCGACGATTTCGCGCAACGCTGGTTTCCCGTCGCGGTGCCCACCCTGCTCGCGGTCGCGTCGCTTGCGATCGGCAGCCTGCTGTACGTGAACGAGCGCCGCAACCGGCAAGCCGACGCGCTTTCCACACCGGCCGCCCGCAAGACGATCCGGCGCCGCTGGAACATCGCGATCGTGCTGATTCCGATTGCGATCGGCACCGGTTTCCTGGCCGGCGCCGGCGCTGTCGGGCTGCGCCAGTGGCAGATCGACCGCCATTACGCGCGCTCGACCGGCCATGTCGTCGAGATCGCCGAAACGGCCCACTCGCCCCCTGCCCGCACGTCGCTCTACTCCGTGAGCGTCGCGTTCACGACCGACAGCGGCCGCCAGGTCACGTTCGCGCAAGGCTCGGCGACATCGCAACCCGGGCTGTACGAAGGCGAGATCGTCAACGTGCTGTACGACCCCGTCACGCCCGAGCGCGCGGTCGTCGACCGGTTCTGGGATCGGTGGGCGCTCACGGCGATCCTGTTCGTGATCGGCGCGCCATTCCTGGCAGCAGGGTTGTTCGTTGCCGGGACCCTGTGGCCCGAGCATCGGCCGCACGAAATCGCTGAATGACCAACGACGGACCGGGCCGGCGACACCGCGGCCCCCGCCTCACCGCTCCCTGAACGCCTCCACCTTCGCGCGGTTCCCGCACGTACGCATGTCGCACCAGCGTCGCCCGACGCCGCGGCCGCGATCGATGAAGAACCACGTACAGCGGCCGCACTGCCGCACACGCGCGAAATCGTCACCGCGCAGCAGATGCTCGAACCCGAGCGCGGCCGCGTCGATCCAGCGCGACGCGGCGCGCGCATCGGGGCGCCACGCGAAACGGCCATCGACGGCGTCGAATGTGCTGCGCCCGATCGCCTCGCGAATCGCCACGGCGAGCCGGTCCGCCGCTCGCACGCCGGCGCTGCCGCCGTCGCCGGCCGTCAGGTGCGCGAGCGCCGCATACGCATCCTCGCGAAAGCCGTGCAGCGCAGCCAGTTCGTCGGCGCCGTCCTGCCGGGGATGACGCAGGAACCGCGTCAGGTCGGCCGCCGCCAGCAACCCGGACTTCCCGGCCCACGCGCGGACGGCCGGCCAGTCGACGAGTTTGTCCTCGTCGCGCGTCTTGCCCGTGTCGGCCACCGTGTTCAGAAAGTCGAGCGCCGGATGGCCGCCGACGAAATCAGCGGCGCTCCATGCGTGCGCCTGCCGCGCAGGCTCGTATCGAGTAACCATTTATTTGCACCTATCGGTTTCATGCCCGGACGAACCGGCGTAACCTGTTAACAACCAATATAGGTTAGCACGGAGGTACCGATGCTCGATCTCGCCAATCGCTTCATTTTCGAAGATCACCGGATCGCCTGGGGCTCGCTCGGCGAAGGGCCGCCGCTCGTGCTCGTGCACGGCACGCCGTTTTCATCGCAGGTGTGGCGCCGGATCGCGCCGTGGCTCGCGCGGCGCCATCGCGTGTTCTTCTACGACCTGCTTGGCTACGGTCAGTCGGACATGCCTGACGCGGACGTATCGCTCGGCCGGCAGAACGTGCTGTTCGGCGCGCTGCTCGACGAATGGAATATTTCGCGCCCGCGCGTGCTTGCGCACGACTACGGCGGCGCGACGGTGCTGCGCGCGCATTTCCTCGACGGCATCGCGTATTCGGACCTGACGCTCGTGAACCCGGTCGCGATCGCGCCGCAGGGCTCGCCGTTCGTGCGGCATGTCGCGCAGCACGAGGCCGCGTTCACCGGGTTGCCGGCCTATGCGCATCACGCGCTCGTGTCGGCCTATATCGGCAATGCGGTCGCGCAGCCGTTGAGCGACGACGTGCTGTCGATCTACCGCGCGCCATGGCTCACGCCCGCCGGCCAGGCCGCGTTCTATCGGCAAATCGCGCAGATGCGCCAGCGTTACATCGAGGAAGCGGAGGCCCGTTACGCGCCGCCGGACTTTCCGGTGCGCATCGTCTGGGGCGAGGACGACGGTTGGATTCCGCTCGAACAGGGGCAAGCGCTTGCCGATCGCATCGCGAACGGCAAGCTGATCAGGGTGCCGCGCGCGGGTCACCTGGTCCAGGAAGATGCGCCGGAGGCGATCGTCGTCGCCGTGCTCGACCGGTAGGCGCACCCGCGCGGGTAGAACGTGCAGGGCTGCTTACCAGGGCAGCGAATAGGTCTTCGTATTCGTGAAGCTCTTCATCGCTTCCTGCACGCCCTCCTTGTAGCCGAGGCCCGAATCCTTCACGCCGCCGAACGGCGTCAGTTCGAGCCGGTAGCCCGGCACTTCGCGCACGTTCACGCTGCCGACCTCGAGCTCCGTGATGAAGCGCGTGATGCTGTCGAAGCGGTTCGTGCAGACCGATGACGACAACGCATAGTCGGTGCTGTTCGACATCCGGATCGCCTCGTCGATGTCGCGAAAGCGCATGATCGGCGACACGGGGCCGAACGTTTCGTACTTCACAAGCGGCATGTCGGGCGTCACGCGATCGATGACGGTCGGCGAGTACAGCGCACCGTCGCGCAGGTTGCCGACCAGCAGGCGCGCCCCGCGCGCAATCGCGTCGTTCACCTGCTGCTCGCAGAACTTCGCGGCCGCTTCGTCGATCACCGTGCCCATGTCGACCGACGGATCGGCCGGGTTCCCGTACGCCCACGCACGGGTTTTCTCGACGACCAGCCCGGTGAAGCGATCGGCCACCGCCTCGTGTACGAGCATCCGCTTGATCGCGGTGCAGCGCTGCCCCGAGTTCTTGTACGAACCCGACACGGCGAGCGTGCTCGCCTCGTCGAGATCGGCATCCTCCATCACGATGATCGGATCGTTGCCGCCCAGCTCGAGCACCGCGCGCCGGTAGCCCATCCGCGACGCGATCGACTTGCCGATCGACACGCCGCCGGTAAACGTGATCAGGTCGATCGCCGGGTTCGTGATCAGCTCGCCCGCGATGTCCTTCGGGTCGCCGGTCAGCACCTGCAGCATCTGCGGCGGCAGGCCGGCTTCATACAGGATGTCCGCGAACAGGTAGCACGACAGCGGCACCTTCTCCGACGGCTTCACGACGATCCGGTTGTTGGTCGCGACCGACGGCACGACCTTGTGCGCGACCTGGTTCATCGGATGGTTGAACGGCGTGATCGCGGAAATCACGCCGAGCAGCGGCTCGCGCTGCGTGTACACGCGGCGCTTCTTGCCGTGCGGCGTCAGATCGCACGAGAAGATCTGCCCGTCGTCCTTCAGCACTTCGCCCGCGCCGAACGTGAGCACGTCGGCGACGCGCCCGGCTTCATACGTCGAATCCTTGAGACACAACCCGGCCTCGGCCGTGATCAGCGCCGCGATCTCGGCGGTGCGCGAGCGCACGATGTCGGCCGCGCGGCGCAGGATCGCCGCGCGCTCGTGGCGCGTGAGCGACGGCCGGTACGCACGCGCGACCGCAAACGCGCGCCGCACGTCGTCGAGCGTCGCCTTCGGCACGGTGCCGACGAGCGCGCCGTCGTATGGGTTGCGCACCTCGATCACCGCGTCGCGATGGATTCTTTCACCATCGATTCGCAGTGCTTCGCGATGAAGCGCGCGGACCTCCGTCGATGCTGCAATGGCGTTCATGAGTAACTCCCTGGCGGATGCGTCCGCGTCACTGCAGATGGTTGAGCGCGATGTCGATGATGTCGAAGTTACGCAGCCGCGCGCGGCCCGTGACGGCGGTCGCGACCGGCTTGCTGAAAATCAGCGGCACGATCTGCTCGGAGATCCCGCCGTGCGAGCGCAGCGGCACGTCGAGCCCCGACAGGTCGTGCTTGATGCGGCGCGTGCCGAGCACGACGTCCTGCTTCGAGATCACGATCAGGTCGCCCATCCGGTCGGGCGGCAGCTCGAAGCGCGCGCAGCCTTCGGCGCCCGTCAGCACGACCTCGATGCCGTCCACCGCGGCAAGCCGCGCGCGCAGCGCGTCGACCTGGGCGGAATCCGGCACGTAGACGGTCGCGAACGAGCCGAGCGCGCCGTGATGCACGACGTACGGATCGGTGATCGGCAGGATCACGCGCGCCGCGTCGTGGCCGAGCCACGCGTCGAACAGCTCCTGCAGGTAGATCACGTTCGGCTCGCCAGTTTCGTCGTCGTGCTTCGCGTTCATCCCGTGGTCGGCCGTGATCGCGACGATCGCGCCGAGCTCGTCGAGCCGCTTCAGATACGTGTCCATCATCTGGTAGAACGCGTTCGCGCCGTCGGTGCCGGGCGCGCACTTGTGCTGCACGTAGTCGGTCGTCGACAGGTACATTAGGTCGATCGGCCGGGTCTCGAGCAGGCGCACGCCGGCCGCGAACACGAATTCCGACAGGTCGGCGCTATACACGCTCGGCACCGGCTTGCCGACCAGCTCGAGCACGTTGTCGATGCCGTTTTCCGAGAGGCTCGCCTCGTCGGCCTTCTCCGACGAGAAGCAGATGCCCTTGAGCCCCTTGCCGAGCAGGCGGCGCAGCTTGTCCTTCGCGGTGACGACCGCGACGCGCGCGCCCCGCTCGGCGAAGGTAGCGAGCACGGTGGGCGCGACGAGGTACTTCGGATCGTTCATCAGCACCTCGGCGCCGGTGTCGCGATCGTAGAAGTAGTTGCCGCTTATCCCGTGGATCGCCGGCGGCACGCCGGTAACGATCGACAGGTTGTTCGGGTTCGTGAAGCTCGGCACCACGCACTCGCCCTTGAGCGCCGTGCCCGGCCTCAGCAGCGTGCGCAGGAACGGCGCGACGCCGGCCTCGGCCGCCATCTCGAGATATTCATACGCGCAGCCGTCGACGCAGACCACCACCACGGGGCGGCTCATCCAGTTGTAGCGACGGCCGTTCACTTCCACGGATACAGGCGTTTCACTCATGACGTTCATTCCTTTCGGTTCGAAGAGGGGTTGAGTCGTCGGCGCCCGCGCCGCGCCGATGGGGGTGTTCCATGCTTGACATTAAAATTGATGATTTGTAGATTGTCAACAATAGGCAGAGAACAGAAAGCAGGATGTGTCAGCACGACGAGGATCTGTACGACCAGTGGGTGTACAGCGCACGACGCAATGGCGCTTCACGGCGGCGCTCGACGCGGCCGTCGCGCAATACGTCGACGAAGGCGGCCTCGCCGCGCGCGGCGGACGGTTTTATCAGGAGGTCAAAAAGCGCGGCTACATTCTGTATCCGGGCAAGCTGACCGAAGTCGACACGTTCCGCGTCGGCTGCATCGGCCACTTCGGCGAAGCCGGCATTCCGGGCGCGGTCGCCGCGATCGCCGACACGCTGAAGGCGATGGGCGTGCGCCGCGTGTCCGCCGAAGCGGCAGCCTGACACGACGCACCCGGCCGCATCGCGGCGCGCGGCCCACCGCCGCGCGCCGCCGTGCGGCGGTTTCGCTTTCGTTTTCCCGCCGTGCGCGGCACGGCAACCCGACTCTTACCGGCACGACACCCGATGCGACCCTTCTGGATCGAACAAGCACTGTTCAACGACGGCGATCTCGCCCCCGCGCTGCAGGGCGCGACGCAGGCCGACGTCTGTATCGTCGGCGGTGGCTTCACCGGGCTCTGGACCGCGATCCAGGCGAAGCAGCAGAACCCGGCGCTCGACATCGCGATACTCGAGGCCGACCTGTGCGGCGCCGGCGCGAGCGGACGCAACGGCGGGTGCCTGCTCACGTGGTCCGCGAAATTCCTGACGCTGCGCCGGCTGTTCGGCGAAGCGGAAGCGATCCGGCTCGTGAAGGCGTCGGAGGCGGCCGTCCAGCACATCGCCGACTTCTGCCGCGCGCATCGCATCGATGCCGAACTGCGGCTCGACGGCACGCTGTACACGGCGACGTCGCGCGCGCAGATCGGCACGCTCGCGCCGGTGCTCGACGCGCTCGCCGCGTGCGGCATCCACAGCTACGAACCGCTGCCGGCCGCCGAAGTCGCGCGCCGCTCGGGCTCCTCCCGCAATCTCGACGGCGTGTACTCGCCGATCGCCGCGACCGTGCATCCGGGCAAGCTGGTACGCGGGCTGCGCCGCGTCGCGCTCGACATGGGGATCCGGATCCACGAGCGCACGCCGCTCGTCGACTTCACGCCGGGGCAGCCGGCCGTCGTGCGCACGCCGTCGGGCAGCGTGCGCGCGGGCAAGCTGGTCTTTGCGATCAACGCGTGGATGGCGAGCCGCTTCCCGCAGTTCGAACGCACGATCGCGGTCGTGTCGAGCGACATGGTCATCACCGAGAAATGCCCGGAACTGCTCGAGAAGACCGGGCTCGTGGACGGCGTGTCGGTGCTCGATTCGCGGATCTTCGTGTACTACTACCGCACGACGGCCGACGGTCGGCTGATGCTCGGCAAGGGCGGCAATACGTTCTCCTGGCGCAGCCGCATCGCGCCGGTGTTCGACCGGCGCTCGCCGTACGAGGCGCAGCTCACGCGGAGCCTGCGCGACTTCTTCCCGTCGCTCGCGGGCGTGCCGGTCATCGCGAGCTGGAACGGCCCGTCGGACCGCTCGGTGACGGGCTTCCCGTTCTTCGGCCGCCTCGACGACGCGCCGAACGTGTTCTACGGCTTCGGCTATTCGGGCAACGGCGTCGGGCCGACCTACATGGGCGGGCAGATCCTGTCGTCGCTGGTGCTCGGCCTCGACAACGCGTGGACGCGCAGCCCGATCGTGCGCGGCCCGCTCGGCCATTTCCCGCCGGAGCCGATCCGCTATGTCGGCGCGCACGTCGTGCGCAACGCGATCCGCCGCAAGGAGCGTGCGGAAGACGAGAGCCGGCGGCCGGCGGCCGTCGACACGTGGCTCGCGAAATTCGCGAGCGCGGCGGGGAAGGCGGACAAGGGGTGACGAAGCGTCGGCGTCACGCCGCGCCGATGCGATGACGCGACGCGCAAGAAAAAAGGGACGCTGCGAAGCGTCCCTTTGCTTTGGGTGCGGCGGCCTGTGCAGCCGCGTTACACGCGCTCGGCTTTCTCGCGCGCCGCCTTGCCCGTCGCGGGCAGCCCCTGCTCGTGCGTGCGGCGCATCCGCGCGAGGCCGTGCGCGACGTGCTCGCGCACGAGCGCGACCGCCTTCTCCTCGTCGCCGCTCGCGAGCGCCTGCACGATCTTGTCGTGCTCGGCCGCGGACACCGCGATGGCATCCTCTTCCGCCTCGATCGCGGCCTGGCGCAGCAGCCCGAGCTGGCGCACGAGCCGGCGATAGGTGTCGGTGAGGTGCGTATTGCCGACGCCGACCACCATCGCGTCGTGGAACTGCACGTTCAGCTCGGTGTAGCGCGTGACGTCGTGCGCCTTCGCGGCTTGCTTCATCGACTGGATGATGCCCTTCAGCACCTTCAGCGTGTCGGGCGAAATGCGCTTCGCGAGCGCACGCGCGACCGACTCGTCGAGCATCGCGCGCACTTCGTAGATTTCCTCGGCCTCGCGCAGCGGCACGACCCGCACCGTCACGCCGCGGTTCTTCTCGTTGCGCAGCAGCCCGGCCTGCTCGAGCGCGCGGAACGCTTCGCGCACGGGGCCGCGTGACACGTTCAGCTTGGTCGCGATATCGACTTCGTTAAGCTTCTCGCCCGGGGCGTATTCGCCGGACACGATCGCGCGCTCAAGCATGTCCTGCACGATCATCGCGAGCGACTGGCTTTGCAGGAGTTCGATGGCGTTGAGTGCGGTCGGGGCGATCATGGTCGGGCAGGCAACGAAGCGGCGGGTGAGAACGAAGGCGCCATATCGGCGAATGGTCCCTGTATACCCTCGGCCCGATATATTGTCAACAGTTTTCAGTTTCCAAAAACCAATCGCGCGGCCGGCGTGAATATGCCGGACCGCGCAATGTTAGCCCGCCGTCAGACTGTCTGCTTCACCGGCCCCGGGTCGCTCTGGCTCGGCCGGCCCGTCTCGACGTGGCCCGCGAAGCGGCGCACGACCTTGTCGTCGCCGCCGCGCAGCGTCGTCGCGGTGATCGTCAGATCGTACCAACCGTGGCTCGACGACAGCTCGAAGTGATCCTCGATGCGCGCGCCCGGCTCCAGCGTGTAGGTGCGCGCATGCGCGTGGCTGTACGCGTTGTCGACGACCACACGGCACGCCGCACGGCCGCTGTTGCGCAACTGGAGGTACACGTGGCGGTTGCGCACGTCGTAGCCGATCTTCGCTTCCGGGTTCGCGTGGCTGCCGTCTGCGGCCAGCCGCGTGTTGCCCTGGAACTCGCACAGATAGCCGTTCGGGCCATAGGCGGCGAGATGGTAGTCGCCGCGCGCGGCCGACGTGCTCCAGGTATCGGCGAAGCGGTCGTGCGAGGACACCGCGTAGCGGCGCGGCGGCGGCGCCGGATTGCGGCGGTCGTACACGTAGAACGCGGCACCCGCGTCACCCGAGTTCGCGAAATCGAGCGACACGCTGTCGTCGCGGCCGTTCACGCGGGCATGCACGAACAGCTCGTACGGCAGTGCGCGCGCCGGACGCGTGCCGGGCTCCTGCGCCGGCATCGACTGCTGCGCGGGCACTTGATACGCGTGGCCGGCGGTGGCGATGTGCTGCGGCACCGTGAAGCTCACCGTGCGCGTATCGGGGCGCGCGGAGAAATCGAACGCCGACGTGAGGTCGCCGCAGACCGACCGGCGCCACGCGCTGATGTTCGGCTCCTTCACGCCGAAGCGCGCTTCGAGGAAACGCAGCACCGACGTGTGATCGAACGTCTCCGAGCAGACCCAGCCGCCCTTCGTCCACGGCGAGATGATGATCAGCGGCACGCGCGGCCCGAGGCCGATCGGCTGAAGGCCGCCCGGGTCCGCGCCCGGCACCAGCGGGCTCATCTCGCCGGGGTACTTGTTCAGGTCGAGCAGTTCGTCGCCGAGGTTAGACAGCAGGTTCGACGACACGATGCCCTGGCCGCCCACGCCGCTCGTGACCGGCGGCACCGGCGGCACGACGTGGTCGAACAGCCCGTCGTTCTCGTCGTAGTTGAGGATGAACACCGTCTTCGCCCACACCTCGGGGTTCGACGTCAGCGCCTCGAGCACCATGTTGATGTAGAACGCGCCGTCGGTCGGCGACGCCTGCGGGTGCTCGCTGTACTTGTACGGCGACACGATCCACGATACCTGCGGCAGCCGGTTCGCCTGCACGTCGGCCTTCAGCTCGGCGAGCGTGTGGTCCGACGCGCCCTTGTCGACCAGCGGGCCGCTCGCGCCTTCCTTCACCTGGAAGCGCTTGAAGAACATCAGCGAATTGTCGGTGTAGTTGTCGGTCGGATCGCCCGGAATGCCGGTGCCGCCCTGGTACACCTTCCAGCTGATCTTCGCGTCCTCGAGGCGTTCGGCGTAGGTCGTCCACGTATAGCCGTTCACGTTGTTGCGCTCGCCGATGCCCGGGCCGTTCGGCTGGTTGCCGTAGATATTGCGCGGGTCGATCGTGCCGGTCCACAGGTAGATGCGGTTCGGCGCCGTGTCCGCGTGCGCGGAGCAGAAGTACGAGTCGCAGATCGTGAACGCGTCGGCGAGCGCGTAGTGGTACGTGAGGTCCTGACGCTTCAGGTAGCCCATCGTCAGCACGTCCTGCTTCTGGTTCACCCACTGGTCCCACTGGCCGTTGTTCCAGGACAGGTGGCCGCTGCTCCAGCCGTGGTTGGTGCCCGGCTGGAATTCGGTCGTCTGCTTCGGGTCGAGGTAGAACGGCAGCACGTACGGCGCGGCCGGGTCGAGGCCGCGCGAATGGTAGTTCTTCGTGAACACCGACGCCGGCGGCTGCTGCCACACCGGCGCACCGCTCGGCAGCAGGTGCGGACGCGGGTCGTTGAAGCCGCGCACGCCGCGCAGCCCGCCGAAGTAGTGGTCGAACGAGCGGTTTTCCTGCATGAAGATCACGACGTGTTCGACGTCGCGAATCGTGCCGGTGCGATATGCGGCCGGCATGGCCAGTGCGTTGCGGATCGCGGGCGGGAAGCCGGCGTAGGCGGCCATCGCGCCGGCCGACTGGGCGGCAAGGCGCAGGAAATCGCGTCGATTGTTGGCGGACATGAAGAGGATCCTGTGGGTCGGTAAGGGTGGCGCCGGTCGAGCGGGGCCGGCGGTCGTGCGTTGCCGCTATTAGTCCGCACCGGCATGTCCCGGCCGTGACCGGTTCCAACAGGTTTCTTGCGCTTACCCCCAGCTTTTTTTCGAAGCGGCGCACGACGCGCCTTTCATCCGGCCGACACATGCGTACGCTACGCTGACGCGCGATGAAGAGGGGGGAGAAGCCGAGTCGTGTTCGATCAGCTGAAGGCGTTCCACGCGACCGTCAGGCAGGGCAGCATCACGCGCGCCGCGCGCCATCTGGGCGTGAGCCAGCCGACGATCGCCGCGCAGATCCGGCAGGTCGAGCAGTTGTACGGCGTCGAGCTGTTCTACCGCAGCGGCCGCAAGCTCGAGGTCACCGAGACCGGGATCGAGCTGCTGCCGCTCGTCGAGAAAATGATCGCGCTCGAGGCGCAGGCCGACATCATGCTGCGCAACGTCGGCGGCCTGTTCGAAGGCCATCTGCGGATCGGCGCGACGGGGCCGTACTACATCATGGACGCGGTCGGCCGCTTCTCGCACGCGCATCCGTCGATCGCACTCACGTGCCGGATCGGCAATTCCGAGGAAATCCTGCTGGCGCTGCAGGAATTTCGCATCGACCTCGCGGTGTCGTCGCAGCGCAATGACGCGGACGGCCTCGAACGCAAGGTGATCTCCACCGATCCGCTCGTGCTCGTCGTGCATCGCGACCATCCGCTCGCGCGCTTCGACGCGATCGACGCCGCGCAGCTTGCCGATGTGCGGCTGCTGATCCGCGAGGAAGGGTCGGTCACGCGCCGCTGCACGGAGACGATCCTCGCGGCGGCCGGCGTCGCGGCCACGTCGGTCGCCGAGATCGGCAGCCGCGAAGCGATCCGCGAGGCGATCCTGCATGGCGTGGGCGGGAGCCTGTTTCCACGCGGCGAGGCCGAGCGCCATCCGGACCTGCGCGTCGTCGCGCTGCGGGGCGTCGACACGACGATCGACGAATACGTGTACTACCTGAAGGCGCGCCGCCAGAGCCCCGCGATCGATGCGTTCCTCGCGTGCATCCTGCGGGCGCAGCCCGCCACGCACGACGCGGCACGGCAGGTGAACGCGCGCTGAGCCGCCGCGCGTTCACCGGTTTCGCGTATTGCCTGTCGCACTTCCCTGCCCTTTCCGGCGCTTTTCCCGCGCCTTCCCTCGTTGTCGTCCTCGTGCCTTCGTTGTTGCTTCCTTGTTGCTTCCCGTCGCGCGTTATTTCGGCAGCGCAGGGATCATCCACGTCAGCACGTGCTGCTGCAGGAACACCAGCACGCCGAGCAGCAGCGTGAGGATCACGCTGTGCCAGAAGGTGCGCGCGAACACGACGCCTTCCTGCCCTTTCAGGTCGGTCGTCGACACGCCCGTCGCGATGTTCTGCGGCGAGATCATCTTGCCCATCACGCCGCCCGACGAGTTGGTCGCGGCCATCAGCACCGGATCGAAGCCGAGCTGGCGAGCGGCGACGACCTGCAGGTTGCCGAACAGCGCATTGCCGGACGTGTCGCTGCCGGACAGGAACACCGCGATCCAGCCGAGCGACGCCGACACGAGCGGGAACAACGCGCCGGTCGACGCGACGCCGGTGCCGAGCGTGTAGCTGATCCCCGAGTAGTTCAGCAGGTACGCGAGCCCGACGATCATCATCACCGTGACGATCGCGATCCACGTTTGCCGCCACGTCTTGACCACGCATTCGAAGAACGCGCCGATGCCGGTGCGCGTCAGCACGGCCGTGATGATCGCCGACAGGAGGATCGCGGTGCCGGTGCCGAGCGGCTGGAAGTCCCAGATCGCCGCATACGGCTTGTGGTACAGCGACACGAACACCGCGTTGTGCAGGCCCGGCCACTTGATCTTCACGTCGCCGATCGCCGCGATGTTCGCGTGCACCCAGACGATCACGACCACCGACACGACGAGCCACGGCAGCCAGCCGCCGAAGCCCGCGCGCGCGGCGCCGGCCGTGGCCGGCACGCTGCGCGCGAGCGCGTATTGCGGATCGGGTTGCGGCTTCCACACTTGCAGGAAGCCGATCGTGACGATCAGCGACGTGAGTGACGACAGCACGTCGGTGAGCTGGTACCCGAGGAAGTTCGACGTGACGAACTGTGCGATCGCGAAGCTGGCGCCCGACACGAGCAGCGCGGGCCACAGTTTCGAGATCGAGCGCAGGCCGCCGTATGCGCCGACCACGTAGAACGGCAGCAGCAGCGCGAAGAACGGCAGTTGCCGGCCGACCATCGCGCCGAGCGTCGCGGGCGGCAGCGACGTGACCGCGCCGAGCACGGTGATCGGCACGCCGAGCGCGCCGAACGCGACCGGGGCCGTGTTGAACAGCAGCGTGTAGGTGAGCGCTTCGAGCGCGGGGAAGCCGAGCGCGATCAGCAGCGCGCTGGTGATCGCGACCGGCGTGCCGAAGCCGGAGATCCCTTCGAGCAGACAGCCGAACGAGAATGCGACGACGAGCAGCACGAGGCGGCGGTCGTCGGGCAGGTTGTCGAGCATCCACTGCCGGAACTGGTCGAAGCGGCCTGACTTCACCGCGATGTTGTACAGCAGCAAGGCGTTGAACACGATCCACATCACCGGCACGAGCGCGAGCGCCATGCCGGCGCCGACCGCGTTGAACGCGAGGCCGACCGGCATGCCCCACGCACCGATCGCGACCGCGAGGCCGGCGACGAGCCCGGCCAGCGACGCCTGCCACGCCGGCCGGCGCAGCACGCCGAGCGCGATCAGCGCGACCGCGATCGGGATCACCGCGACGAGGAACGACAGGAGCAGCGAGTTGGCGATAGGCGTCAACGGCTGCGCGAACAGGATGCCGGGCGGCGGGGCTGCGGTGGGATTCATCGTGTCTCGTGTCTCCGTGTCGATAGGAGTTAGCGCTTCAGCGCTTACTCCTATCCCATGCTTCGCGGTCGACGGGAGTTAGCGCTTCAGCGCTTGCTCCTGTCCCATGCTTCGCGGTCGATAGGAGTTAGCGCTTCAGCGCTTGCTCCCGTCCCATGCTTCGCGATCGAAAGGAGTTAGCGCTTTAGCGCTTGCTCCCGTCCCATGCTTCGCGGTCGACCGCAGTAGGCGCCTCGCGCCCGCGCACACCCCGCCCCCGTATCAAACGCGCGTTCCACGGCGGCGAAGACGCCCGACGCTTGCGCATGCAACCATGCCGCGGCGCCGACCGATCGGTCGCTTAAAAAAGGTTAGGAGGCGCATCGCGCTTGTACAAGGAGGGCAAGCCCGATGCGCGCGGCGCCGATACACGGCGTCCCCCGCACGCTGACCGGCGGCCGGCGGCCCGCTGACACGTCCGCCAGCAAGCCGCCGGCGCAATGTTGCTCAACCGGCAAAGGTGACTGATGGCGGGCGGGGTGTTTCGTTTGGCGTCCGAAGCCTAGACTGGCCGCATCGATTCCGCCCGTGCCGACGACGGCGCGGCTCCGGAGACCTCACGGAGCAAACACGATGAAAACCATGAAACTCGCGGCCTGCACGTTGCTGCTGATCGGCTCGGCTGTCGCCGCCCAGGCCCACGCCGCGTCGACATTGACGCGTGCGGAAGTTCGCCAGGAACTCGTGGAACTGCAGGCCGCCGGCTACCGGACGAGTCTCGCCAGCAGTCCCGATTTTCCGCAAAACATGCAGGCGATCATGCGGCGTGCCGCCCAGGCGCGCGGCGACGCGGCCGGCTACGGCAGCGACGGCCATGCGAACGTGGAATCGGGGAAGCCAGCGCTGCCGCACGTGGTCGATCGCGACACGTACGCGCATCATTGAAGCGGGTGAACCGGGTCGCTCGCGTGAACACGCGACCATCCGGCCCGCAGCCGGCTACCCGCCGCGCGACGCGCAGCGGGTTGCTGCCATCAAACGCTGAAGCGGTTCAGCGTATACGCGCGATAGGCCGCGACGAACGCGTCGAATGATCCGGCCTCCTTCGCTTCCAGCTCGGCCTGCTCGGCCAGCGACTTCGCCGCGAGCGCCTGCTCGGCACGCATCGTCTCCGCCGTCGGCGGGTTCGCACGGAAATGCGCGGCATGCGCTTCGCTGTGCGCGAGCGCGAACGCGAGGAACGACTGCCCGTTCTCGCGCATCTCGCGCAGCACACGCGCCGACGGCGTGCGCTCCGGATCGGCAAGCTTCTCGCGCTGCGCGGCGATCGCACGCGCATGCTCGTCACCGCCGCGGATCTCGTCGAGACGGCGCCCGACGGTTTCGATATCGGTCATCAGGTCGTCGGCCCATGCCTGCAGCGTGACCGGCTGGCCGTCGCGCATCAGCGTGAGGCCCGGCTTGCGCCCGTCCATCGTCACGCTGGCGAAGTTCGCATTTGCTTCCTTGTACGCGTCGCAGTCGAGCGCGGGGCTCTCGTCGAGCGCGCACGCGAGCAGGAACGCATCGATGAAGCGGGCGGTCTCGAGCGCGATGCCGGTCGGCTCGAACGGATCGATGTCGAGGCAGCGCACTTCGATGTACTGCACGCCGCGCGACGCGAGCGCATGCAGCGGGCGCTCGCCCGAATACGTGATGCGCTTCGGACGGATCGTCGAATAGAACTCGTTCTCGATCTGCAGCACGTTCGTGTTGATCTGGATCCATTCGCCGTCGCGATGCGTGCCGATCGCCTCGTACGGCGGATACGGCTCGCTCACGGCCGTCGACAGCGCGTCGAGATAGCCGGACAGCGTGTTGTAGTCGACGTGCAGCGCGGCCTGCGCGGTCGTGTTCGAGTAACCGAGGTCGCTCATCCGCAGGCTCGTCGCATACGGCCGGTACAGCGTGTCGGCATCGAACGCATCGAGCTTGTGCGGCTTGCCGCGCAGGAATCTCGTGTCGAGCGCGGGCGATGCGCCGAACAGGTACATCAGCAGCCAGCTGCGACGGCGGAAGTTGCGGATCTGCGCGAGATAGCGCTCCGACTGGTAATCGACGAGCGTGGCCGTCGAGCCTTCATCCGCATGCAGGCGCCGCCACACTTCCTCATGCATCGAGTAGTTGTAGTGGATGCCGGCGATGCACTGCATCGTGCGGCCGTAGCGATGCGCGAGGCCACGGCGGTACACCGTCTTCAGGCGGCCGATGTTCGACGTGCCGTAGTCGGCGATCGGGATTTCATCGTCGGCCGGCAACAGGCCGGGCATCGATTCGTTCCACAGCATCTCGTCGCCGAGCGACGCATACACGTAGCGGTGCAGATCGTCGAGACGTTCGAGCGTGAGCGACGCGTCGGGTTCCGCCGGCGTGATCAGTTCGATCAGCGCTTCGGAATAGTCGGTCGTCAATGACGGATGCGTGAGGGCCGAGCCCAGCGCGCGCGGATGCGGCGTAAACGCGATCATCCCGTCGCGCGTCACGCGCAGGCTTTCCTTTTCGATGCCGCGCAGGCCGTCGGGCAGATGCTGCCGCGTCGGGCCCGAGCTCAGCGCTTCGAGACGATTCAGCAGCAGTTCGGACTGGCGGTGAGTCATGGTGTTCGACATGGAGGCGCAAGTGCGTGACGGCCGCGCGCAGAACGCCGCGCGCGGCCGGCTGGATTATTGGTCGCTTCGTTGGTAGCGGGCACTTTAACATCTCGCCGAAACACGCGCTTGAGGTGGCTCAGGGCGGTGCGCGCCCGCCGCAGCGGGCCGCCGGGCGGGCCGATGGCGACGATCGCCGCGTGCGCGCCCGAGGGCCATCGGCACCGCCGGACGCGGCGATCCCGTGAAATTCGTCGGACGGAACGCGAACGGTGCGAATGGCGCGCGAAGCCGCGCCGACAGGTGCAACCCGCGCAGCCGAATCCGCCGGGCGATATCGTCGAGGCTCGGTCGACCGTACGCCGCGGGCGACAGGCGGCGTAGCGGCTTGATCGCCGTCAGGCGTCGCAACCATGAGGACGACCGACCGATCGCTGTCGGACCCACGGCCGCCGCGAGTTGCATCGCGGCGTTGCCCGGTCGCCCCGCGGGCAGGCCACCGCGACCGTCATCCACCGCGCGCGCCGCCGGCCCGGTCCGCCACGTCGTTCCACAGATGAAGCGCCGCATACGCGCGCCATGGCCGCCAGCCTTCGGTACGGTGCTTCTGGCTCGCGAGCCGGTCGAGCGACGGATCGCGCGCGGTGATCGACTGCATCAACACGAGATCGGACGCCGGCCACGCGTCGGGGTCGCGCCACGCACGCATCGCGATGTATTCGACGGTCCACGGGCCGATGCCGGGCAGATCGAGCCACGCGCGGCGCAATGTCCCGAGGTCGGCCTGCGCGGGATCGAGCGGCACGTGGCCGGCCGCCACCGCGCGCGCCATGCCCGTCAGCGCCGCGGCTCGCTTGCCGGGCATGCCGATCTTCTCCAGATCGCACGAGGCGAGCACGTCCGGCGTCGGGAAACGCCAGGCCGGCGCGCCATCCGGCGTCGACATGCCGTCGTCGTGCACGACGCGCTCGCCGGCCCGCTGGACGAGCCGGCCGACGATCGTCGTGGCCGCCTTCACGCTCACCTGCTGGCCGACGATCGCGCGCACCGCGAGCTCGAACCCCGACCAAGCGCCCGGCACGCGCAGCCCCGGCGCGGCTTCGACGAGCGGCGCGAACCACGGATCGCGCGCGAGCCCGCCGCCGATCGCGGCCGGATCGGCGCCGAGATCGAACATCGACGCGACGCGGCGCGCGAACGCGTCGTCGACATGGCGCGCGGCCGCCCCTTCGACCGTCGCGATCAGGCAATGCCGGCGCGGATGCTTCGTGACGGTAAGGCGGCCCGCGTCGCCGTTCAGATCGACGATGCGGCGATACACGCCGTCGACGACCTGTTCGACACCCGGAATCGCACGTCCGCTGAAGAAGCGCAGCACGCGCGCCCAGTCGTACGGCGCCTTGAAGCGCAGCGCCATCTGCGTGGACAGCGGCACCTGGCCGCCGTTCGAGATCGACGTAATCGTGGTTGTTTCGATGCTCAAACTACGTTGCCCTCCGCAACGGCTTCGGTTTCATCGTCGCGCACACGGCGCGCCTCGGACGCGAGCAGCGTCGCCTTGCGGCGCACGCCCCAGCGATATCCGGCAAGCGCGCCGCCCTTCTGCACGACACGATGGCACGGAATCGCGAGCGCGACCGGGTTCGACGCGCAGGCCGATGCGACGGCGCGCACCGCACGCGGCGAGCCGAGCGCCTCGGCGATCTCCGAGTAGCTGCGCGTTTCGCCGTACGGGATGTGCGTCAGCGCTTCCCACACGCGCTGCTGGAACGCGGTCGGCGCGATGTCGAGCGGCAGGTCGAACGCGTGCCGCGTGCCGTCGAGGTACGCGCGGATCTGCGCGACGAACGGCGCGAGCCGCGACGGCGCTTCGACCAGCTCGGCGCGCGCGAACGCATCCTTCAGTTCATCGACGAGCGGCGCCGGTTCGTCGCCGAACGCGATCCGGCAGATGCCCTGTTCGGTCGCGGCGACGAGCACCGTGCCGAGCGGCGTCGACGCGGTCGCATAGTCGATCCGCAGGCCGGCGCCCTGACGACGGAACGCCGACGGCGCCATCCCCAGCTCGCGCGGCACCGATGCGTAGAGCCGCGACGGCGAATTGAAACCCGCGTCGACGGCCGCCTGCGTGACCGGCTGCCCGCTTTGCAGCGCCTCGCGCAGGGCGGCGCCGCGCTGCGCGGCCTGGTACTGTCGCGGCGACACGCCGACCACGCGCTTGAACAGCCGCTGCAGGTGGAATGGGCTCACGTGCACGGCATCGCTCAGCTGCTGCAGCGTGAGCCGCTCCGGATGCGCGTCGAGCACCGCGCATGCCCGATTGACGATTTCGAGCTCGCGCGGCAGCCCTTCCGGCTGGCAGCGCTTGCACGGGCGAAAGCCTGCCGCGCGCGCCGCGGCCGGATCGGTGAAGAAGGACACATGCTCGCGCCGCGGCAGCCGCGACGCGCAGCTCGGGCGGCAGAACACGCCGGTGGTACGCACGCCATAGAAGAACGCGCCGTCCGCATGCGGATCGCGGGCGGTCACGGCGCCCCAGCGGGCATCGTCGGTCGGATAGGCGGTTTTCATCTGAACCTCGCACTCTCTAGTGTAGATGGTGCCTACTCTAGACATCGGCATGGGCCGTCGCGCCCTGAATCTTGCTCTGTGATTCGCATTGGCAAAACCGGGGACGCATCCAAATCGATCAATCGGACGAAAAGCCGCGCGAGCGCTGCCCGGACGCCGCTTTGGTCATCTTCCCGTCACCCTTTTGCTGCAGTGCGGCTGCGACAAATCGCCGTCCTGACCATTTTTTACACTCGGAATATTGCAACGCACCATCGCCGTGTGTATAGTTGGAACTGTCTCCTCCATGTCTCCTCCTGATATGGATTAAGCCCGTTCCGCTCTGCGTGAACGGGCTTTTTTTCGTCCGTCGATCGGTGACGCGTTCCGGCATCCCGCGCCGGCGGTCTACACTCGGGGCACGCCATCCATGAAGGAGTGCCTGCTCATGAAACCGACCATCCGCGCGATCGATCACGTCGTGCTGCGCGTGACCGACATGGCTGCGATGACGCGCTTTTACTGCGACGCCGTCGGCTGCCACGTGGAGAAGGAACAACCCGACCTGGGCCTCGTGCAGCTGCGCGCCGGCGACGCGCTGATCGACCTGCTGTCGGTCGGCGGCCCGATCGACCGTCCCGACAGCGGCCCGCCCGGCACCGGCCGCAATCTCGACCATCTCTGCCTGCGCGTCGAGCCGTTCGACCCCGACGCGCTGATCGAGCATTGCGCCGCGCACGGCGCGCGCCCGGGCGCCCCCGCCGAGCGCTACGGCGCCGGCGGCTACGGGCCGTCGATCTATCTGTTCGATCCCGAAGGGAACATGCTGGAATTCAAGGGACCGCCCGCCGCGCTCGGCTGAGCGTCGGCCGTCACGCGCCGGCGCGCGCCTTCAGCACGGTCCATTCGACTGCAACCGGATCGTGGTCGGCGCTCGAGATCCACGCGGCGCCGTCCTGCACCGTGCATTGCAGACGCATCGTGCGCTCGGCGAGGCGCCCGAGCGCGGCCGCGACGCCGTCGGCCAGCGACAGCACCTGCACGTTGCGCAGCCGCTCCACCTTGCTGCGCACGCCCTGCCACCAGATGTCCGAGGCCTTGCCGCCGTATGCGATCACCGTGACTTGCCCGGCGCGGCCGGCCGCCTTCGAGATGCGCCGTTCGTCGGGCTGGCCAGCCTCGATCCATACGTCGATCGCGCCCGTCAGGTCCTTTTGCCACAGGTCTGGCTCGTCGACGTCCGACAGCCCCTTGGAGAATTCGAGACGCTCGTGCGCGAACAGCGCGAACGCGACGATGCGCACCATCATCCGGTCGTCGGTTTCCGACGGGTGACGGGCGACCGTCAATGCGTGATCGGCGTAGTAGTGCCGATCCATGTCGGCGATTTGCAGCTCGGCTTTGTAGATCGTGGATTTCAGCGCCATGCGGATACGGCCCGGGCGGGCATTCGGTTCGGTGGGTCGTGATGATACCGAATGCACGCCGCCCGGCACGCGACGGGCGCTCCACAGCACGACGGCCCGGCATCGGCCGGGCCGCGTTTTGGCCGCGCCGCCGGCGAATCGGGCCGGCGCGCGGGGGCGCGAGAGGTGCGCGTGCGGTTACTGCTTGACGAAGCGCGAATCGGTCCAGAGACCTTGCTGGTCGCTGTTGTCGGCGCTGACGAACTGAACGTCGCCCTGGTCGACCGACACCACGCGGAAGCGCTGGCCTTCCGGCACCGACAGGCAACGGTAGTCGTCGAAGTACTGCTGCTTCGCCTGCGACTTGCCGTCACGCTCGTGGTTCAGTACGGAGTCCAGATTGTCTTTCGACAGACAACCCCATGCATTCTTCGTCAGCTGGATTTCCTGCTTCGGCTGGACAGCCGCATCGCCGCCTGCCTGGGCGATCGACACCACGGAAAATGCACCGACAAGGGCAAAAAGGACACCGGTTCGCTTCATCATGTTTTTTGTCTCCAGGCTTGCGGGCACCAGGCTGGGTTAGCTATGTGTTTAAAGGTGATCGTGAACCCGCGTTTTTCACTTTAGAAGACCGGCAAGCGATAGCAAGCACATTTGTTGTGCGATCGCAATAGCGGCGAATTGTCGCACCCTGCGCGCACCCGGTTTTTCGCGTGTCACGCATGGGCGCCGATGTCTGCCGGCCCGCGGCCCGGTGCGCATCGCCGGGCGCAAAGCGTTATGGAGCAAGGCTTTCAGCAAAGTTACAATGGAGCGATTGAACGGTTTGGATAATTCATTTCGATATCCGGATTATTTTGGTGCGCCGCACACAAAGTCATCCGAAACAATATGAATTTACCGCAGTGCGGGATCGCATTTACCTGATACAAGAAAAATGCCAGGTATAAGCGCGTTCGTATTTACCCGTATTTTTCGAGTGGGCCGGGCGCCCGCGGCAGCGGGGCCGCGGGGGTTTTCACTCGTGTTTTTACCCGGCGTTATTCAGGCCGATTGTGGGCGCTCGAAATAATCGCGCTGGAAAATGCACATGCGATATGCGTTGTGATAGGCGCCGTTGCCGAAAAATTCTTCCTTCAATTCCGCCTCGTGCTGGAATCCGCATTTCTCGTACACATGGATGGCCGCCGCATTCGACGTATCGACGATCAGGTACAGCTTGCGCATGTTCAGCACCTTGAACGCATATTCGATCGCGAGGCGCGTCGCCTGCCCCGCATAGCCGCGCCCCTGGCGTTGGGGCGCGATGATGATCTGAAACTCGCCGCGACGATGGATGTAGTCGAGCTCGATCAGCTCGACGAGGCCGACCAGTTCGTCCTGCGGATCGACCGCGACGAAGCGGCGCTCGCGCTGGTCGTGCACGTGACGGTCATACAGTTGCGACAGCTCGGAGAAGGTTTCGTATGGTTCCTCGAACCAGTAGCGCATGATCTTCGCGTCGTTGTTCAGCTCGTGAACGAAGCGCAGGTCCTGGCGCTCCAGCGGCCGCAATGCAAGCGTGTGCTTATCGTTCTGGAGTTGCATGTTGGTGTCCTTTTTGATGCCCGCGCGTGCGTGAAACACCCGTGACGCGCTACCGCGAACAGGGGTATTCCGCGGTGCAAGAAGTTGACCGCGGGCGAAGTTCAGAGCCTAGAATGGGAGCAAGGGTTCCTGCCACCGCAAGGAGGCTATCGTGATCGAGCAAGTCATACTCGGCATCTTCCTCGTGCTGCCACTCGTGATCGTGGCTGCGCTGTTCTCCGACGAACTGTGGCAGGAACATCGGCGCCAGCATCCGCGTGACGAAAACGCACCGCATATTGACTGGAAGCATCCGTGGCGCCGCGTGCGGCGCGGGCACTGAGTCGATCGCCTTCCCCGCAGTGCAGCCGTCCGGGCGGGTCGCCCCGAACGGTGCCGCCTTCCGCTACGAACCGATTCCCGCTCAACCAGCGAGACGCCGACGTGAACGACAAACCCGCTCTCCCTCCGCACGATATCCCCGGCGAAGCGATCGACCTGCAGATCGCCGACGTGCTGGCCGCCGTCCGCTACCCCGCGAACAAGGATGCGATCGTCGACGCCGCGCGCGATGCGGGCGCGAGCAACGAAGTGCTGTCGATGCTCGACGGCCTGCCCGAACAGGACTACGCGGACGTCAATGCCGTCACGCGCTGGATCGCCGGCAACTTCGGCCCCGGCCTCGGTATTTGAGCGCACGCCAATAACGAGATAGGATCGGGCCGCACCGATCGCGTCGCGGCCGGATGCATGTCGCCCGGCGCCAAGACCGGGCGTTTCCGCATAAGCGCCCGGGGGAATCCATGGAAGGAATTCTGATCCAGCACACGACGCGTCGTCAGCTGTGGTTCGGCGCGCTGACGGCACTCGTCATCGTGCTCGCGCTCGGGATCGCCGCGCCACACGCGAACGTCGCGCTGCCGGCCGTCGAGCCGTTCATGCCGATGTGCGCGCTGACCGTGTTCACCACCGCGAGCATCGCCGCATTCTTCCTTGGTGCGCAGTTCACCGTGACGCGCCAGCCCGTGCTCGGCGCGCTCGGCGGCGCCTATGCGTTCACCGCGCTCGCCGTCGCGCTGCAGCTGCTGACCTTTCCCGGCGTCTTTGCGCCACATGGGCTGTTCGGCGCACAACCGCAAAGCGCCGCGTGGATGTGGATCTTCTGGCATGCGGGTTTCCCTGGTTTCGTCATGGTTGCGCTGCTCGCGCGCGCTCGGCTGGCGCGCGCGCCGATCGGCGCCCGGCAAACGCGCTGGTGGGCGCTCGCGCTGGTCGGCGGCCCCGCTGTCGCCGCCGGCGTGCTGTGCCTGTTCGCGCTGAACGTGTCGCTGCCGCCCGCGTTTCATCCGCCGGGCAATGCGGCCGTGCTGCCCGTCAACGGCGTCGCGCTCGTCGTGTGGATGCTCAATGCGCTGGCGCTCGTCGCCGTGCTGGCCTCCGGCCGGCTGCGCACGACCCTCGACCTCTGGCTCGCGATCGCGGTGCTCGCGTGCCTCACCGATACGACACTGAACCTGTTGAGCACCAATCGTTTCACGATCGGCTGGTATCTCGCACGCGTGTTCAGCATGTTCACGCCGGGCGTGCTCGTGTGCGTGCTCGCCTGGGAAGTGACGATGCTGTATCAGCGGCTGTTCGAGGCGCATGCGATGCTGATCCGTTCGTCCGCGCGCGACGGGCTGACGGGCGCGTTCAACCGTAGCCACTTCAACGATCACTTTCACACGCTGTTCCTGCAGGCGCGGCGACAGGGCGAACCGCTGTCGCTGCTGATGGTCGACGTCGATCACTTCAAGGCATACAACGACGCGTTCGGTCACGTGAAGGGCGATGCGTGCCTGATCGCGGTCGCGAATGCGCTGGCCGGTGCGGTGCGGCGGCCGGCGGATATCGTCGCGCGCTACGGCGGCGAGGAGTTTGCGATCGTGCTGCCGAACACCGGCGCACGCGGTGCGCGGCTCGTTGCCGAGGAAGCGCGCGAAGCCGTGCTGCGGCTCGATCTCGCGATGCATTCGTCGCCGGCAGGACGCGTGAGCGTCAGCGTCGGCTGCGCGACCGTGTCGGCCGACGAGCTGTCGACGCCCGATGCGTTGATCGAAGCCGCCGATGCCGCGCTGTACCGCGCGAAGGATGCGGGGCGAAACCGCGTCGTCGTGGCGTGAAAACGTCTGCGGATTGGGAATTTGTTACGGTCATTGTGACCGGAATAATCCGCCGT
This sequence comes from Burkholderia sp. B21-005, assembly GCF_020843965.1. Lineage (NCBI taxonomy): Bacteria > Pseudomonadati > Pseudomonadota > Betaproteobacteria > Burkholderiales > Burkholderiaceae > Burkholderia > Burkholderia sp. B21-005. The sequence continues at coordinate 3,515,238 of NZ_CP086301.1, forward strand.
TACCGAATCCGGCACGGGGAAACGATCGCTTACACGCCGTGTTGAGCGCGCTCGCTATGCTCGGTTCATCTCGAATCCGAGCAGGTGAACGCGATGAAGAAAACTCTTTTGCTGATTGCCGGTGTGGCCGTGCTGTTGAGCGGCTGCATCGTGGTGCCGGATGGCGGCGGGTATTACGGTGGTGGCGGGTATTACCATCATCATCGGCATTGGGATTGATGACGGTAACGGGTTCGGACGCGTTGACATGCAAGGTGTAGCGAGCAGCATCGACGGTCCGGGCCACAACCCGATCAAGCCGGCTTGATCGGCTCCGCATGCATCAGAAATACCTGTACCTGTAGCGCAGCGAGCGTTTCGCCATGAAGACGTTCGAGCCGCGCATTCTTGCTAGCGTCCTTGACGGGATTACAGGACGAACAGGGAATGTCCCGCACCGTGGGGCTGTCGTATGAGCATGCGCTCACTTCGATACAGAACCTAGCAACTTCCTCAGACCTTATGCACATCAAGGCCCAGGCAATCTGACGTGGCCTTTGTGTACCGTAGTGTGTACCAAAAAAGCTGACTGTCTAAGGGCGCTACGGTAACATTCCCGGCATGAGCGCACTATTGAACGAGGGACGGATTCGGAAGTTGCTTAGCAAGCATCTGCGGGACGCGGGGCTTGCTAAGGGCGCAGCATTGATTTCCGAATTATGCATAGCAGACTTCGGTCGTAGAGCTGACTTGGTACTCGCCAACGGCAAACTTTCCGCCTTCGAGATCAAAAGCGACATCGATGATCTGTCTCGATTGGACGGTCAAATTGACACGTTCGTCAAATATTTCGAGTCCGTGACGATCGTTTGCGCCCCAAGGCATACCGCTAACGTGCTCACTCGCGTGCCTTCCACGGTCGGAGTTTGGGAGGTAACGAACGCCGCGCTCGTTGAAGTCCAGCACGCCGGCACCAATGAGATCACCGACAAGGCAGTGTGGCTAAGTTATCTCCCTGTAACCGAGCTACGAGCCGTTCTTAAGCAACATGCGATCCGCCCCATCGGTCTACGCCCCGATTTGGTCGAGCAAGCTCAACAGATCTCCGTGTCTGACTTGCGATCCTACGTGCTGAACTATTTCAAGCGTCGCAAAAGGGTCATCGCGAAACGTGTGGATCAACGCGCTCTTAGGCCGATGGCCGAGAACCCAATCGAGACGCATCGTCGCCAAATCGATATATTCATTGCTGGTTGTGGCTTCGTTCCAGGCACGCCAGCCATTCCGAGGCGTACCTGATTGAGCGTACGACTACTCGGACTGATCCTCGTAATCGCCGTCTGCGCCACCAGCAATGCGTTCCGAGAAATCGATTTGCCTCGTTAGGTGGAGATTCACACGTACCGCGATCCACGATTGTGGCGCCGCGCCATGCGGTGTCCCGGATGCCGCGTCGACAATCATTCGATCCCCCCATACGTCTGATGCACGAACCTCTGGCATCAAGTCCACCATTGCATTGGCAATGGCAACATAGCCTTGAGTCGCGTCTTGCACCCCTGGGCGCCGCTCAAAGTACCACTCGAGCTCCAAGGGATAATCGATTCGAGGCGACCACCGCATAATCGGCTGATCATCGTAGACGACAGCGTGGATCGAGCTGTAATCGCCATATGTACTGACCGCAGAGCCACCAAGGGATTGGTGGAAAGTTCGCTCGAGAATATCGATGCGACCGCGCTGCTGACTCGAGTCGGCAAACGTCGTAGGAGATGCAGGGAAGCTGCTCGCGAGTACTGAGATGAAGGACGCTGGATGCTGTTCGCGAATAGCGTTGATGGTTGCCGTTGCAGCAGCCTCATAGGCACTGACAGCCGGACGGATGTACTGTGTGTCGACAAAGACGATAGCGTTGTTGATGTCGTCCAGACTGCTCAGCGCCGCAATTACCAGACCCGTTTCGGCGTTAAAGTCGCGAATCCGGAAAGCGAGCTTGCCTCGTGTGCGCTCGAAGTGGCGAGCTTGTTGAATGACATCGCGCTGCGGTGCCCGATCTCCAAATTGGACTACGGGAACTGCGAGAGGACGCTCGTCGAGAAATGCTCGCCAAGAACCAAACGCGTCGGCGGGATTTGTAAGCGCCCTACTAGACTCGGTGTGATGACGCCCGTCGCTGGGCAGATCCAGGAAATAATAGCGCCCCCCCATAGCCTCGGCAGCCTTTTCCGCAGAGCGAGAAAAATCCTCCGCACGAGGCCATTTCCCCAACGTGATCAAGGGAAGAATCCGAGCCTTTCGTGCGTCGTCCAGCATCGAAAGCCCTTTCAGCTCCGCGACTCGTGTGCGCAGTGCCGGGAAATAGTTGAAGCTGCCAAAGTCGACTTGAATCATTTGTATTAATCCTCTTGGTCGTCATCGCGGTCTTGAAGAGCTTCCTGTGGCTGTGCCGTCTGCCTCGGGGTAACACGCGTCCCGATTAACAATCCCGATAAGTAATCGAGAGTAGCGTGCCGTCGCTCTATCTCTATATGCAAATCTTCAACGCGTGTTTCTAAGCGTCCAATAGTTAACCCGTCCGCCCGGGCCCGACTCCTCGATACCCCAACCTCTCTTGAGAACTGCTTCGACATATGAATCAGAAATACAGCCAGAAAAATTGCTGCAACCCAACCACTGGCCAGCAAGAGCCACTGGGCAACGTCGGCGGATTGCTTTATGGCGACCACGATCCCGATGAAGCTGGGAACAACACTTAACACGCCATAGGTATGCGTCAGTGAGTTCGCATGATTTGATGTCGACTGATCCCCGTCAGATTCTGGTTCTTGTTTTTTCATGGGCTTGCCCACCCGGTGAAGATTATCTAGTGTCGTATAAAGCGGTCTCAACACAACCATAGCATAGGTGGCCGAAATGGCCCGACAGGGATTCGTTGCATGAACGTCTACTTCGACAACAACACCTTGGCCAATCTGGTTCAAGCCCGCATCGATCCTGTCGCCGCGCTGGCAGGTAGCGAGTTCACTCTTGCGATGACACCGGACCTCGCCACGGAGTACCAGCAGGGCATCCAGAGCGGCAACACAACAACAGCTGAGAAGGATCTGTGCCGGCAACTTCTCGCCGCAGCGACGGAGCGCGGCATCTTCGGCTTTGCCGGTCCGGATGGATCAAGCAATGGCTACTCAGGCTTCGATCAGGGCTACTGGGCAGATGAAGGCACGTTCCAGACGCTACAGTCGATCAAGGTCACCGAGCGGCCCGGCAAAGCAATCCCGAAGAACCGCACGGACGCGTTCCTGGTCGCACTATCGGAAGGTGCTGTCGTAATCACCAACAATTTGAACGACAGCCACTTCAAACGTGCTCGGGCAGCAGGACGGCACGTCTATACCTGGCCTGAAGTCTCCGGCGTTGTCGAAGCCCCCTCCGAGGCAGCGCGAAGACTGTCCACCCTTCTCGGGCTCGCGTCCCAGCTCCCTAGCCAAACAAACTCCGATGATCCAGATCATCCTTGACTCAAACATCTACGATCGCCTCGAGCAGGATGCGGAGAGTGTCGAGTTGTTGCGCAACCTGATAGCTCAACAAGCAGTCGAGGTTCTGATGCCGCGTCAAGTAGCTGGCGAGCTACATAAGCGCAAGGCCGGCCTCCCCGATCTATTCCCCGTCAAACACATCGGCCACGCCGTCGCGCGCGCAGGCGTGATGTGTGCCGGCGACTACCTCGGGTCCGGTAGCACCTTCGATAAACACAAAGGTGCCTCGAACAAGGATGCTGATGCCTTCATCGTAGATGTCGCGGCAATGGTCGCTGACTGGTTCGTATCAGAGGACGGACGCTGCCTACGGCACTTTCCCGGCGAAAGTCGATGCATCCCCATGCGCTACGGCGACTTCTGCGAGAAACTTCGGAATTTCGAGTGAAACGTGGTAGCGCATGATTGTTTTCGCGCGATGGCCACTGTACGTCATCGCGCTCGCGGTACGATCGCACTCCCGATGTTAATTCAACGTAGGATGTGCTGTGACCGCAACCTCCAAGACAAACAAACCGATTCTGGCAAAGACTTTGGCTGTCCTCGCTGCGATCTTTGCCGTTACCGGCATCGTCGACGGTTTCTATTTGCTCTGGCAGAACCAGACAGCAAACGCCTCACTTTCCTTCACGGTCGGTATATTGCTGCTGCTTTTTAGTCAATTCGAACGATTCGAATCTGTCAAAGGCTTTGGTATCGAGGCCAAGGTTCATCAGCTGAACGACAAGATTCAAGAGGCCGATCGAATCAACGAATCCTTGAGAAGTCTTACCGCGACTTTGGCTCAACTGACGTTCGAAACGATGTCTCGGATTGGCCGACTTAGCGGCCCCATCGGACGTAAGGAAAGCCTCGAAATCGAGGATGCGGTGCTCGAGCTAATGCGTGACGCTCAAATAGCAGAAGAAGAGATCAACCGGGTAGTTCGCCCAGTACGATCGATGACAAGTTTCGATATTCTGCGGCCTGCCTTCCGGGAACTGGACGATAAGTTCCAGACCTGGAACAAGGAAAGGCAAACACGGCACCAGCAGGTCCAATCCCCCATCAATCCGTCCGACCCGATGTACATCGCGGTGCAGGAGGAAAAGGAACGATTCGATGCCCTTCATTTGCGGCGTCGAAGAATTCCAGAATTAGGCTTCGGCGTTGAAATCAATAACCAACTTCGCCAGCTCGCGATGGACATGCAGCAAGTACCGGAATTGAAGACCTTCACCGTTTCTCACGAATTCCAAGAGGCTGTTGACGATCACATGCACTACGTCAGCACGGGGAACCACCGCGATCGTACACGATGGACATCAAGCGAACTTGAGTGAGCGATTTCGACCCGCCATGTCGACGGTTTTCGGCATGGTTGGTACACATCGATTGGGACACAACGTCCATGTGTACCTAAATGTGTGCCATCAAAGGCTGGATGTTAATAGACAACCTTGAAAACACTAGGCGACCAGTCCTAGTGTTTTCATGGGTTTGATAGGGGAGGCTAGACGACCTTGGACAACCTTGGGCGACTAGTTATTTCCCGATACAGAACCGGCTAAAGATAACCCCCAGCAGATCATCGGAAGTGAATTCCCCGGTAATCGCATTGAGCTGCTCCTGCGCGAGCCGCAGCTCCTCCGCGAACAGATCGAGCGACTGAGCGCGCTGCTCCGCATGATCCGCCGCCTGCGCAAGATGCTCCTGCGCGGCCCGCAATGCGATCAGATGCCGCTCGCGCGCGAGATACACCCCTTCGGCCCCTGCCTGCCACCCGGCGATCCGCAGCAGCTCCGCGCGCAGCATGTCGATCCCGTCGCCGCGCTTCGCCGACAGATGCACCTCGGTCAGATCGCCTTTCGCCGCCGGATGCTCGACGCACGCCGGCACGCCGGTGAGGTCCGTCTTGTTCAGCACGCGCACCACGGGCACGCCGCCCGGAAACCGCGCGGCGATCACTTCGTCATCCGCCGTCATCCCCGTGCGCGAATCGAGCAGATGCAGCACGACGTCCGCGCGCTCGATCTCGCTCCAGGTGCGCGCGATCCCGATCCGCTCGACTTCGTCCTCCGTCTCCCGCAGCCCGGCCGTATCGATGATGTGCAGCGGAATCCCCTCGACCTGGATCGTCTGCGCGACCTTGTCGCGCGTCGTGCCCGCGATCGGCGTGACGATCGCCAGCTCCGCGCCGGCGAGCGCATTGAGCAGCGACGACTTGCCGACGTTCGGCTGCCCCGCCAGCACGACCGACAGCCCCTCGCGCAGCAGCGCACCCTGCCGCGCGTCGCCGAGCACGTGCGCGAGCTGCTCGCGGATCTTCGCGAGCTTGCCGCGCGCATCGGCCGCTTCCAGGAAGTCGATTTCCTCTTCCGGGAAATCGAGCGTCGCCTCGACCAGCATCCGCAGCGTGATCACGTCCTCGACCAACGCATGAATCTGCCGCGAGAACGCACCATCGAGCGAGCGCCCGGCCGAGCGCGCCGCCGCTTCGGTGCTCGCCTCGATCAGGTCGGCGACAGCCTCGGCCTGCGCGAGATCGAGCTTGTCGTTCAGGAACGCGCGCCGCGTGAACTCGCCCGGCTGCGCGAGCCGCAGCCCGAAGCCGCGCCCTGCATCCAGGCAGCGCTGCAGCAGCAGCTGCATCACGATCGGTCCGCCATGCCCCTGCAGTTCCAGCACGTGCTCGCCGGTGTACGAATGCGGCGCGGGGAAATACAGCGCGATCCCGCGGTCGAGCGGCGCGCCGTGCTCGTCGAGGAACGGCACGTAGCTCGCATGGCGCGGCGCTAGCCGCTGCCCGCACAACGCGTCGATCAGCGGCAGCGCGGCCGCCTCGCCGCCGCGCCCGAACGACACGCGGACGACGCCAATGCCGCCCCGGCCGGCAGCAGTGGCAATGGCGACGATCGGATCGGAATCGGTAGCGAGCATGGGAATCGGACGAATCGGGTAAGCAGACAGTGAATGGTGCGCCCGCGCCACAGTCTGGCAACGGGACGCCGGCATTGTAGCGTGCCGGCCCGCACGCCACCGGACGCCACCTCGGTTTCGAACTCGGCCGAATTTATCCCGATGGAGCTAAGTCGAGTATCAATCCCGGGCAGCCACATACTGTCCATTTCGGACGAATATGCCTGTCGGAGTGGCTCGATGCTGGGGCCCCCAAATCCGCCGTACGCTCCACGACAGGTTGGGATTCATCCAAATAGGCTATGTTTATCTTATATGGTTGTCTGAGACGCGTCGGTGGAATTGCACAATCACCCCCATGCCGACACCCGAAGAAAAAGCAGCGTTCTCGGAACGCCTGAAATTCGCCTTGCGGCGCAGCCCGGAGAAGATCACCGGTGCGACGGAGCTCGCGAACCGGTTCAATCTGCGTCACCGCGGTGCGCAGCCGGTTTCGCCGCAAACGGCGCACAAATGGCTGACGGGCCGCACGATTCCGACGCCGGACAAACTCGAAACGCTCGCCAGCTGGTTGCGCGTGGAGCTGCACTGGTTGCACTACGGCCCGTCGCCGAGCGTGATCGAGCACACGACACCGCAACCGCTGCCGCGTGACGAGCGCTATCCGCCGACACCCGAGACGATCGAACTCGCGTCGAAGATCGAGGCGCTACCGCCGCATCAGCGTTACCTCGTTCAGGAGCTGATCGAGCAGTTCTACGGCGGCGAATCGAAAATCGAAGCGAAGAAGGCCTGAACGGCAGCTACCCACGTACGCGCACGCCACCGCGCTGCCGCGCCATCTGCCGGAAACAAAAAAGCCGCATGGATCGCACCATGCGGCTTTTTTACGTGCATCGCGGGCGGCTGGCCGCCCGCGTGTGCCACGGGCGTCAGGCCGGCTTCTTCTTGACCCCGCCGAGCTTGCGCGTGATGTAGTACTGCTGCGCGATCGACAGCACGTTGTTCACGACGTAGTACAGCACCAGGCCAGCCGGGAAGAAGAAGAACATCACCGAGAACGCGATCGGCATGAACTTCATCATCTTCGCCTGTACCGGGTCCGGCGGCGTCGGGTTCAGGCTCGTCTGCACGAACATCGAGACGGCCATCAGCACCGGCAGGATGAAGAACGGATCGCGCTGCGACAGGTCGTGAATCCACAGAATCCACGGCGCACCGCGCATTTCGACCGACGCGAGCAGCACCCAGTACAGCGAGATGAACACCGGGATCTGGATCACGACCGGCAGGCAGCCGCCGAACGGATTGACCTTCTCGGTCTTGTAAAGCTCCATCAGCGCCGAGTTCATCTTCTGCGGATCGCTCTTGAAGCGTTCGCGCAGCGCCTGCATGCGCGGCGTGATTTCCTTCATGCGCGCCATCGACTTGTAGCTCGCGGCCGACAGCGGGAAGAACACGGCCTTGATCAGCACCGTCAGCAGCACGATCGCCCAGCCCCAGTTGCCGACGAAGCCGTGGATCTTCTCGAGCAGCCAGAACAGCGGCTTCGCGATGATCGTCACCCAGCCGTAGTCCTTCACGAGTTCCAGGCCCGGCGCGATGCCTTCGAGCATGCGCTCTTCTTCCGGACCGGCGAACAGGCGTGCCTGCACGTCGGCCGACTGCCCCGGAGCGATCGCGGCGACCGGCTGCTTCACGCCGACGCGATACAGCGCCGGATCGATCTTTTCAGCGTAGATGTCGCGCTTCGCGCCCTGCTGCGGAATCCAGGCCGACGCGAAGTAGTGCTGCACCATCGCGACCCAGCCGTTGTCGGCCGCCTTCTCGAAGTTCGCCTTGTTCTTGTCGAGGTCGCTGAAATCGATCTTCTGGAAGTGCTTCGCGTCCGTGTAGACCGCCGGCCCGAGGAACGTATGCGAGAACATCGGCGTTTCGACGGCCGTGTTGTCGCGCACCAGTTCCATGTAGACCGTCGGCGTGACGGGTGCCGTGCCGACGTTGTCGATCTTGGTGTCGACGCCGATCACGTAGCTGCCGCGCGTGAACGTGTAGGTCTTCACGACCTTCACGCCGCCCTTCACCGGCGATTCGAACGACAGCTTCAGCGCGTTCTGGTCGCCCGTCAGCGACGTCGGGCCCGCATTGACCTGCGTGTAGACGTCGTTGTGGTTCGGGAAGTCGCCGCCGAGCAGGCCCGTGCGCGCGAGGTACGTGTGGCCGGCCGTGTGGTCGAACAGCGTGATGTACAGGTCGGGCTGCTTGCCGTCGCCCTGCTTCTTCAGCGTCAGCTTCGCCAGCGTGCCGCCGCGCGTGTCGATTTCGCCGTCATAGACGTCGGTCGAGAACTTCACGAGCTGCGCCTGCGCGGCCGGTGCCGTCGTCGACGGTGCGGTGCCCGCTGCGGCGGCAGGCACTTCACCTGCGGTCGTCGTCGTCGCGCCCGTGCCCGATGCGCCGCCGGCAGCGGCGGGGGCCGTCTGTGTGGCGCTCGGGAAGAACATCGACGGGCGTCCATGGGAGCGCTGCCAGTTGTCGTACAGCATGACAGCTGACATGAAGAAGATCACCCATAGGACGGTGCGTTTGATATCCATGCGTTGTCTCAGAGTCGATGGGACCGCGCGTCGGCTTCGCCGCGAGCGCGAGTGTCGGAGTTGGGCGGCGGGACGAGGTCGATGCCGCCCGCGGAAAACGGATGGCATCGGCACACGCGCCTGACGGCGAGATACGTGCCGCGCGCGGCGCCATGATACTGGATTGCCTCGCGCGCGTAATCCGAACAGGAAGGATAAAAACGGCAACGGTTGCCGAACATAGGGCTCACGGCAACCTTGTAGAAGCGCAGCAAGGCGATCAATACCGTTTCCATACCTTGGGCGGCGCCGTTCGACGCCGCGTCAAAACCGGCCGGGCAGGCGCGAACGCCGCACCGGGCACGGATGCGTCACTCGGACGCGGGCTTCGACGCCCGGCGCGCGATTTCCCGAACTGCCCTGTCGAGCAGTTCGCGGATTTCGGCCGCGCACATCGCCGCGAGCGGGGCGGAAGCCGCGCTCGGCAGCGCTTTCTTGTCGAAGCGCGTGTGCTGCCGCAGCAGCAGGTCGTAACCGGCGAATTCGGCCCGGCGCAAGCGAAACGCGTCGCGCGCCAGCCGCTTCACGAGGTTACGTGTTACTGCACGCGGCGCATACTTCTTGCCGACGACGAGCCCCAGACGGGCAGGCTGACCGGTCGGCTTGCCGTAGATCACGAAGTGCGCGGATCGCCGCCAGGGGCGCAAACGAAAAACGGATGAAAATTCATCCGTTTTCAGAAGTCGCGCAGCTTTCGGGAAGGCGGCTTTCGTCTGCGACGGATTCGCACCCGGCTCGACGGCACCTTCCGCAGGACTGCGGACGGCGGACACAGCGCGCAACCTGCCTTAGATGGCGAGGCGCTTGCGGCCCTTCGCGCGGCGAGCGTTGATGACCTTGCGGCCACCTGCCGTCTTCATGCGGACACGGAAGCCATGGGTGCGCTTGCGGCGCGTCACGGACGGTTGGTAAGTACGTTTCATGATGTTCTCACTTGTTCGAGAATGTCGAAATTCAGGGGACCGCGTGCCCTTAACCGGAGGCATTCGGGCGAACGCAATCGCCGGGAATACAGGATTGGTTTTCGCGGAACCCGCTATTTAAACCGTTTTTCTCTTGGCGGTCAATACTTTAGGAGTCGTCCGCCTGTGCCGGCCCCGGCCGATCCGGCCCCGCGACCCACAACCGCAGCCTGTGGATAAGTCCCGCTGTGGCCGCGTTTGGCGTTAGAATCTCGCCTTATCTCCAAGAATCCCGCACGCCGCTTCGGCCCGCGCCTGCCCCTCCACACTGTGACGCAGGCGTCCGACGCACGCTCGCACGACCGCTTCGGGCCTTGTTGCGCCACCGCGACAAGGGCGCCGGCGAGCGGCGCTGTGCATGCAAAAAACGACAGCTACTTG